>NZ_JAMLJM010000001.1 GCF_023635005.1 Flavobacterium luminosum
TTGTCATCCTATGTTTGTAAAAGGAAGTTCTTTGAAAATTTTATAAATTTATTTCAACAGAAGAAAGAGAAAGATAAAAGCTAAATTTTGTCATTGGTCAATTAAGACTGTTCAGCATGCTAGTTCCTTTCTCTCTCTGCTTTTGAACTTGGACAGTTCATTGGTCACAAAGACCGCATTTAGGATTGATAAGTCTCAAGCAGATTTCTTCCGTTTACTTTAATTTCCTTAAAAACAAATGTATGAAAAAAAGTAACAATTATGTTGGAATTGACATTTCAAAATTAACTTTTGATGTAGCTATTTCTAGTTCTGAAGACAAGTATAAGCATTTAAAATTTGCTAACAATCATGAAGGTTTTATGATGTTTTTAGAACATTTAAACGCCTCTGAATCAATTTGTATAATGGAAGCTAGTGGTCCATATTATTTAAAATTAGCCACTTTTTTGTCAGAGCAAGCAATAGATGTTTGTGTTGTAAATCCATTAATAATTAGAAGATTTTCTCAGATGCGAATGAGTAGAGCAAAGACAGATAAAAAAGACGCTATGCTTATTGCAGAATATGGAAAAACAGAAAAACCTGATTTATGGCAACCAGAAGCAGCCTATGTTTTAGAGCTTAAACAGATGCAAGCCTATTTAGAGCAATTAAATAAAAACAAAACAGCATTTACAGTTCAAAAAGAAGCTTTTAATCAAAACCCTATTAAAAGTGAAACACTTGATAAAAGTATTAATTCTGTTATAGAAACGATAGATCAAGAAATAAAGCAAATCGAGAAAAGAATGGAGTTAATAATAAAAACTCATCATCAAGAAATGTTTGATCAACTAAAAAGTATACCAGGAATGGGCAGTAAAACATCTTTACTTTTAATTGTGATATCTGGAGGCTTTAGTAAGTTTAATAATCACAAGCAACTTGCTTCGTATATTGGAATATCGCCCAGAATATTTGAATCAGGAACAAGTGTTAAAGGGAAATCTAAAATTTGTAAAATGGGTATGAGTAAAATTAGAGTTTTACTTTACATGTGCGCTTGGTCAGCAAAAAGATGCAATGAAACTTGCAAAGCATTATATGATAGATTGGTAGAAAAAGGAAAATCAAAAAAGCTTGCATTAATTGCAGTTGTAAACAAATTATTAAAACAAGCTTTTGCGATTGCAACAAAAAAAGAATATTATTCAGTGAAAATTAACTAAAATAAATTTGGAAATAAACACAGTTCATGCTGAACTCGTTTAACTTCGTTGAATCTTCGATTTCAGCATCTAGAAATAAAAAAACACCAACAGCAATGTTGGTGTTTTTCTTTTTTTTGGATATACTTCAAACTATATTACTTTCTAACTTTCTTAATAAAAGAAGATCTCAATTTATTTTTCTTGATGTAAAGATGCATCTGTTGGGCAACTTCCACTGGACGATCACTGGAAATAATCATAACTCCAGAATTTACAATATCTAAATAAACCTTATCCCCATTAGCCACAGCACTTTTATCGATATTCCCCATGGTTCCAGAGATACAAGTAATCCCTTTACTTTTCATATACTCCATAGTTTCTGGTTTTGGAAACGATGTACCCACAAAAGCAATCATGTTTTCAGCTTTTACGCCCATGCTTTCTAAACGTTCTACATCTTCTTTCCCTCTGGCCGAAACAGAAACCAAGAAATCAGGAGCCAAATGAGCCACTTCAGCCGCTTGATTAGCATTATAAGTGATAATAATCGAATAATTCTCTGCTTTATTCTTTCTCACAGCATCAACAACCAACTTAAAAGGAACGCCTCGCTTCACATCGAGGGTATAAACGACCTTCCCTTTCCCCCATTGTAAAATCGCATCCAACGTTTCTATTTTATATGAAGTAACATTCGCTTGATTGTCTTTCAACGTAAACTGTTGCAATTCCTGAAAAGTATAATTGTTAATATTTCCAGTTCCTGTCGTAGTTCTATCAAGGGTGTTGTCATGCATCATCACCAAAACAGAATCTTTAGTCATGGCAATATCCGTTTCAATGATGGCAGGATTGTATCGAATAGTATTGGCAAAAGTAGCAATACAATTTTCCGGAAAATGAGTAGTGGGACCTCCACGATGCGCACTTACAATAGGATAAAAATTCTCCTTAGAACGGAAAAAAGATTTAAAATCACTATTCTTCTTAAAATGGATTACATGAAATTTTTCTTGCCCAAAAACCAAAACCACTTGCACTAAAGCCACTAAAACAAAAAACTTCTTTCTCAAAACAGTTTAATTTAAAAATTTATGTCGTAAAAATACAAAATAGAATCCACGTCGTTTTTATTAACAACGATTCATACCGAATAAATCCTTGAAATGCGTTCTAAAGATTTTTTAACCGAGACTTGACAGTTATAAAATTAAATCTCTTCCACTGCCATGACACCTTCTAAAAAATCAATCCCTTTTACTTCTTCAAAAAAGTCGATTTCGGTTTCGTGAGGCAAAAAATCAGAAATAATGCGAACAATACAATCCTGAGGCTTTTTCAAATACATGAAGGTGTAATCTTCCATATTAACCACCGTTTTTTCGGCTAAATCGGTGGTTCGTACAAACTTATCGGAAGTCAAAGAAGACAAACACGGTAAGTTCAATCGAGGCGCATTGATAATCGGTTTGCCATTTTCAAACAAGCCGCCTTCATAACCGTAAAGGGAAGCATGGGTAATTTCGATAGGTTTTCCCAATTGTAAATAATCCGGTAAATGAGACGCTTTCCCTACAACTGCCGCAAAGCCCATCAATACACAAACAGCATGTTCGGGTAATTGCATCATCGCTTTTGCGGTACTTTCGCGTCCAATACCGGAAACGATGACTTCGTAAGTATGTTTTTTATTAGTTATTTTGGCAAGAGCTTCCAAAACTTTCTCTCGCTCAATCTCCATTGGGGTAAGGATAATGATGTTCAAAATGTTTTTGGGGCAAAGATAATTATTTACCCAACGCGCTAATCCTAAAAATCATAGTCTAAAACCCTTTAATACTTCCTCTCCTATTCTCTTATCTTGTTAATGGAATACGATTCATAAACATTAGCGCTTTTTCAGATGATTTTCATCTTAAATAAAACACACCTCTACCTCAAGCTATCATACTACAATACAAACACATAGCTACAAAATAACTTTATAAAATACAATTACCCCCAGATAAGATTAATCTAAATAGCTTTGAGATCAATTCATTTAACTTATTTTTTAAATTTCTAAGTCTATTTTTATTTAGCTTTGCATCGATGAAAAAACTGATGACCAAATATCATTTGTTGTTTTTTACTTTCTTTGTGTTAAGTTTTCCTTTTTGGGCAAACGCTATACGAATTGAAGGGGCTAATCCTATTTCATCCTCTGCATCAAATCCACAAGAGTATGTTCTTCCTCAAAAAATCAATAAGGAATTACTTACTGTAAAATCCATCTTCAATTCTGACTTACAACAAAACAAAGCGGACATTTCAGAAACAGAAATTGAAGAGGTTGATGTTCAGAGAATATCCTTTCCTTATTCTGATACATTTTATTCTGAGTACCTCAACACTCATTTCTTAAAGAATAATACAAACAATCAGAAGGAACTAAAAGCAGGAATTTATAACAATTTCCTAGCTTCAATTCTACCCATACACATTCTCAATTGCGTTTATAGAATTTGATTTTTTAAAATTTTCAAGCTACAAAATAGTTAATCTTCATTAACTACAATTTTCTATTGATCATTTTTAAAAAATTTCATTCTATTATCATGGCAAAAAAGATTTTTATGCTTTTGAGCTTAATTAGTACTTGGTTACTAATAAGTTGTAATTCACACAAAGAAGAAACGGAAGAAAAAGCAAAGTATTTGGTTTCTAACCCAATAAAAACCGACACGCTGGTGGAGCGTAAATATGTTTGTCAAATTCATTCCATAAAACATATCGAACTTAGGGCATTAGAACAAGGATATCTACAAAAAATATTTGTAGACGAAGGACAAAAAGTGACTCAGGGTCAACTGATGTTCAAAATCATGCCAAATGTTTATCAATCAGAATTGTTAAAAGCAAAAGCGGAAGCTAGCGCTAGCAATATTGAATACCAAAACACAAAAACGTTAGCAGAGAAAAATGTAGTCTCTAAAAACGAATTGGCAATTGCTAAAGCAAAACTTGACAAAGCATATGCTGAAGTAAAACTAGCTCAAACCCATTTAGACTTTACCAACATCAAAGCACCATTTACAGGAATCATAGATCACTTTCACGCAAGAGAAGGAAGTCTATTAGAAGAAGGCGAACTACTAACAACCTTATCCGACAATTCCAAAATGTGGGTTTATTTTAATGTTCCTGAAGCGGAGTATTTAAACTATATGACTAAAAAGTCTAAAAATGAAATGCTTAAAGTCAACTTAGAAATGGCTAATGGAGCCATTTTCAAACAGGAAGGAATTGTTGAAACCATTGAAGGGGAATTTAACAACGAAACGGGAAATATTGCCTTTAGAGCCACTTTTAACAATCCCGAAAGAATATTACGACACGGTGAAACGGGAAATATTATTGTGAAAAACGCTTATAAAAATGCTATTCTAATACCACAAAAAGCAACTTTTGAGGTACTAGAAAAAAAATATGTTTTCATTGTCGACAAAAACAATATCGTAAGACAAAAAGAAATTACAGTCGCAAAAGAAGAAATCCCTTATCTATTCATAGTAACTAAAGGATTAGCAGCAACAGATAGAATTCTATTAGACGGTTTACGCAAGGTAAAAGAGGGTCAAAAAATCGAAATTGACTATCAGAACCCTAAAAAAGTATTCTCAACATTACAGGTGGAGGCCGAATAATAACATAAAAAACACATCGTATGTTTAAGAGTTTTATCAAAAGACCAGTAATGGCGATTGTAGTATCGCTCATTATAGTATTTCTAGGGTTACTATCTATCAAAACCCTACCCATATCACAGTTCCCCGAAATTGCGCCACCAAGGGTAATTGTTACTTTAGCCTATCCAGGAGCCAGCGCCGATGTATTGGTAAAATCGGCTTTAATTCCGCTAGAACGCTCAATCAATGGGGTTCCTGGCATGAAGTATATGGTTTCTGACGCAACTAGTGCCGGTGAAGCGACCATCCAGATTGTATTTGAACTCGGTACCGACCCTAACCAGGCGGTGGTTAACGTTAAAAACCGTGTGGACAAGGTCATTAACAACCTCCCCCATTTAGTACAACTAGAAGGGGTTATTGTAAACGTGGTGCAACCCAGTATGTTAATGTACATTAATCTTTATAGCAATGACAAAAATTCTGATGAGAAGTTTTTGTACAACTATGCCAATGTCAATATCATACCTGAAATACAACGTATCAATGGTATATCGCAAGCGCAAATTTTAGGAAACAGAAACTATGCCATGCGTGTATGGTTAAACCCTGATAGAATGCGTGCTTACAAAATTTCTGTAGATGAAATTATGAAAGCCATGGCAGAACAAAGTATTATCGGTAGACCGGGTAGATTAGGACAAGCAACAGGGATAAAAGCACAAGCTTTAGAATATGTTTTAATTTATCAAGGACGTTATAATAAACCCGAACAATATGAAGACATCATTATTCGCGCCAATGCTGAAGGTGAAATCATCAAATTAAAAGATGTCGGGAAAGTCCAATTTGGTAGTGAATTCTTCGACATTTACTCAAATAAAGACGGGCATCCTTCTGCCGCCATTCAATTAAAACAGGTCTACGGAAGTAATGCCAGTGAGGTTATTGAACAGGTAAAACACAAAATGGAAGAACTAAAAGGTTCTTTCCCTCCTGGAATGAAATATGAAGTGAGTTATGACGTATCAACCTTCCTTGATGCCTCAATAGAAAAGGTGATTCATACTTTAGGAGAAGCCTTTGTGCTGGTAGCTATCGTTGTGTTTATTTTCCTTGGAGATTGGAGATCAACTTTAATTCCAATTATTGCAGTACCTATTTCATTAATTGGGGCCTTCATTTTCATAAAGATGTTTGGCTTAACGATCAATTTAATTACGCTATTCGCATTAGTATTAGCAATTGGAGTGGTCGTCGATGATGCCATAGTCGTCGTGGAAGCCGTCCATCTTAAAATGGAGGAAGACCATATTGGCCCATACAAAGCGGTACAACGAGTATTAGGTGAAATTGGTGGTGCTGTTGTTGCTATCACCTTATTAATGACCTCGGTTTTCGTTCCAGTCGCATTCATGTCAGGACCCGTAGGAGTGTTTTACCGACAGTTCTCCATTACCATGGCGTCTTCAATCGTATTATCCGGAATAGTCGCATTAACACTAACACCTGTATTGTGCGCCATGATTTTGAAAAACAATCACGGAAAACCTAGAAAAAAATCACCCATCAACATATTTATTGATGCGTTTAATAGAGGATTTGAAAAACTAACGGGGCGATACACAAATATTTTAACGAAGATTGTAGATAGACGAGTAGTAACATTCTTGGTTTTAGGTGGTTTTGCCTTAGGGACTGTTTTTGTCAATGAAACATTACCTGCGGGCTTCATTCCCAGTGAAGACCAAGGGATGATTTATGCCATTATTCAAACACCTCCGGGTTCTACATTAGAAAACACGAATGCGGTGGCTCGTAAATTACAAGCATTGACTAAAAAAGTAGAAGGCATTCAATCAGTATCTTCGCTAGCAGGATATGAAGTCTTAACAGAAGGAAGGGGTTCCAACGCAGGTACGTGTTTAATCAACTTAAAGCCTTGGGAAGAAAGAGAACATTCCGTTCACGAAATCATTGAAGAACTAGAAAAAGAATCCAAAGATTTTGGTGCTGTAATTGAATTCTTTGAACCACCAGCAGTGCCTGGTTATGGGGCTGCCGGAGGTTTATCCTTGCGTTTATTAGACAAGACAAACGGCGAGAATTACCATGAATTCGACAAAATCAATAAAGATTTCATGAACGAATTGGGCAAACGCAAAGAACTCACAGGATTGTTTACTTTCTACGCAGCCAATTATCCTCAATACGAAATCATTATTGACAATCAAGCGGCCATGCAAAAAGGAGTCTCTATAGGTAATGCTATGGAAAATCTAAACATTCTCATTGGTAGTACCTACGAACAAGGTTTCATTCGATTCAATAATTTCTTCAAAGTATATGTACAATCGGGTCCTGAATTCAGAAGATACGCAAGTGATTTACTGAATTATTACGTAAAAAATGATAAAGGCGAAATGGTACCTTATTCGGCTTTTATGACCTTGAAAAAACGTCAAGGCCCCAATGAGATTACGCGTTATAATTTATACAATTCAGCTGCGATTAGAGCGGTTCCAGCCAACGGATACACAACAGGAGAAGCGATTAAAGCGATACAAGAAGTAGCCGAAAAAAAATTACCTCATGGATATGATGTAGATTGGGAAGGTTTGTCTTTTGATGAAGCCCGAAGAGGAAATGAAGGAATCATCATTTTTGGTATCGTATTAATTTTCGTGTATTTCGTATTAGCTGCACAATATGAAAGTTTCATTTTACCATTGGCTGTGGTGCTATCCCTACCTGCAGGAATTTTTGGAACATTCTTATTACTTAAATTATTTGGATTGGCGAATGATATCTACGCTCAGGTAGGTTTAGTAATGTTAGTAGGTCTACTGGGTAAAAATGCCGTATTGATTGTCGAATATGCCGTCCAGAAGACGCAGCAAGGCATGTCAATACTAGAGGCAGCCATTGAAGGTGCTAAGGTTCGTTTTCGCCCTATTCTAATGACATCCTTTGCCTTTATTGCGGGGCTTATTCCTTTAGTAAAAGCTACAGGAGCTGGAGCAATTGGTAACAGAACCATTGGTACCTCAGCTTTAGGAGGAATGTTGTTTGGAACCATTTTCGGGGTATTATTAATTCCAGGCTTGTATTACATTTTTGGTAAAATGGCAGAAGGCAGAAAATTAATCAAACACGAAGATTTCAAACCATTAACGGAAGAGTATAATTATAGTGGTAAAGAAAAAGAGAAAAATGAACAGAAATAATGTATTAAAAGGTGTAATCGCAAGTGGCATGATACTCATCATGCACTCTTGCGGTGTACCAAAAGTTACGACTCAAGAGAGCAAGGTGAAGCTACCTGCTACTTATACCAATTCATCAAATGGTGAGGCGAGTACTGGAAAAATAAAATGGAAAGATTTTTTCGAAGACCAATATTTGCAACAACTCATAGACTCTGCATTGGTAAACAACAAAGAATTAAACATTTTGATGCAAAAAGTAACTATGGCTCAAAATGAAATTCAAACTAGAAAAGGGGAATATTTACCCACTTTAAACCTTAATGCTGGAGCTGACCTTGACAAAGTAGGAGAATTTACAAGAAATGGTGCCGTGGAAGAAAATCTTCCTATTAAAGAAGATACTAAATTTCCAGAGCCATTTACGAACTACAAATTCGGACTTTACAGTACTTGGGAAATAGACGTATGGAAAAAGTTGCGCAATGCTAAAAAAGCAGCGGTAATGGAATACATGGCTTCCCAAGAAGGTAAAAACTATCTAGTGACCAATTTAGTGGCCGAAATCGCTGCATCCTATTACGAATTAGTTGCTCTGGATAATCAATTAAAAAATATTGAGCAAAATATTGAAATTCAAAAGAATGCTCTACAAGTGGTAAAACTTTTAAAAGAATCGGCAAGAACAACGCAATTAGCCGTAAAACGTTTTGAAGCTGAAGTACAAAAAAATCAGAGTGAAATCTACAACATCAAACAAGAAATTGTGGTGGCTGAAAATAAAATTAACTTTTTAGTCGGTAGGACAGCCCAACCCGTGCTAAGAAGTGCTGATAATTTCATGAACACACAACCTAAAGTGATAAGTGTGGGGCTCCCTGCTGATTTGTTAGAAAACAGACCTGATATTAAAAAAGCCCAATTAGAATTAGAATCGGCAAAACTGAATGTCAAAGTAGCAAAAGCTAACTTTTATCCATCATTGGGTTTAAAAGCAGGTATAGGCTATGAAGCGTTCAAACCGCAATTTTTACTCAATTCGCCAGAATCATTATTGTATTCATTAGCGGGCGAGGCTTTGATGCCATTAATTAACAGAAATGGGATTAAAGCCCAATATAAAAACGCTTCGGCCAAACAAATTCAGGCAGTGTATGAATACGAACAAACCATTTTAAATGCCTATACCGAAGTCGTGAACCAATTATCCAATATTGATAATTTGGATCAATCTTTCAAACTGAAGAACGACCAAGTGACGGCCCTGAATGAGTCCATTGTCATTGCCAATCAATTATTTCAATCGGCCAGAGCGGATTATATGGAGATTTTATTAACACAACGTGATGCTTTAGAAGCTAAAACCGCTTTAATAGACACCAAAGAAAAACAGTTCTTAGCGGTAATCCATTTATACAAAGCATTGGGAGGCGGTTGGAATTAAATCTAACAATATCTCAGGGTTAGTTTTTTTTATTTTTTTTTGTTTGAAAAGGGTTGTCTCGAAAATGAGACAACCTTTTTTCGTTGTACATTATAAAAAGCCTAAAAATATATAGGAGGAGTTCACAAAACCTAATCGTTAATTTTAGTAATAGTATCCAATACTTTCAAGATAGATGGAATCCGAAAATCCCCATGCATATTTTGCAAATGAGTAACAGCCACAGCTCTTTCCATTCCTAGAACTGAAACATATAAAGGCTTATTACTATCACCTCGATACAAAGCCTCCACCGTTGACTTGTTACTATGAAATGTATTTTTAGCAACACCTATAACAGGGATTTTCTTTCCTAACAATTCCCATACATAACCGCCCAAACCATAGTGTAACGAATCCCACTGCTGGCGCGAGCGTCTCGCTCGTATAAAAATCAGTTCGTATCAATTTCTAAAGTAGGATCATTATCATTTCGATAATTTGTGCATTATTATATTTCCTACTCATAGATTAAATGTAGCTATTTTTTAATATATCCTAAAACTAAATGCTATTAAAATATTTTGTTTTACAAATTGGTAAAAGTAAGATCCTCACGCCACTATGGCACAGAATGCAATGCTGCGCTAACGATATCGCTTAGATTTTGTTTACGCATATCTAGGCGATCAGGTTTTTTTCTTTACTACTTTTCGGTATATTTATAAACGTCAGTAATAAAAAACCACCACTGACAGAAAGTCGGCAGAACGTTAGGCACAAGGTTGAAAAAAACCAACGCTCAAAACAGGCACAAAAAAAAACAAAAGAGCCTGTGCTGCCAACGCGGACACCAAAATCAAACCACCCAAAACACTACGACCGACTTCCTCTTTTTGGGATTTTTTCCCCGTCAATTAACACTTCTTAACACTAAATAACACTCGTTAACAGTTTTTTAATTTTTATATGCTTTGTTTTGAAGCATTATTAATCACAAATATCTAACCAATGAAAAAATTAGTTTTTCTTTCAGTATTCGGACTAATGTCCGTTGGGGCTTTCGCCTCAAATGGGGAAGAAGCTCTAAAACTTCCTGAAGCCAACGTAGAAACCATCGAAAACAGATTAGAAACTGTAGACTCAAAAACAGTAGATAGTGCTGTAAAAGCTCAAATTACAGTAAACTGTGAAGATGGCTCTTCTTACATTGTAAGTTGTGACACTTGCACCACTTCTCAGCTTATAAATATTGCAATAGCTTTGTGTAGCTAAAACTACATACCCGTCTCGGCTTTACCGAGACGGGTTTTATTAAATTAAAAACAATTACGACACTATGAGATTTTTGATAATTTTCTACTTTTTTGCTTCAATTTCAGTTTGTAATGCCCAAAGTCAGGGCATTGTTTATTATGGGCATATAGAAAGTCCCGGCAAAGGCGGTCCAGCAGGACTTGATTTCAACGCTTATTTAGCTTTTAACAAAGAAGCATCTTACTATGTAACGGCCAAAGATTCGCTTGAAAACCAATCTGAATTGGAAAAACAACAAACTAAAGAAGTAAACGGAAAAACCGAAATTTATCTGGGTAAACACACTTTACCACAAGGCAAACAAGTGTACTACAATCGGCAAAAAGACAGCCTTTGGTGGAATAAAAAATATAAGGAACCCGTTTACGGACGTGAAAAAAGAGAAAAAATAAACTGGAAACTAGAAACTGAAACTAAAACTTTTGGTGGACTTACCTGCCATAAAGCCACAGGATTTTTCAGGGGGAAAACCTATACGGCTTGGTATACAAAAAAAATACCATTGCCCTACGGGCCGTGGAAACTTCAAGGGCTTCCGGGACTAATTCTTGAAGCCTACGACGAGAAAAAGGAAATGTACCTTTATTTTAAATCGGTTGAATATCCTACTCAACTCAATTTAACAGTGGGGTCAATCGTTAAACCCAAAGAAGATCATAAATACAATTGGATTTCAATTGACGAATATAAAGAACTGCTTGAAAAAATAGTGGAAAAGAACAAAACCAAAGCTATATTGATTGCCAAACAAATTGGGAGCAATGTAGAGGTAAATTCAGGTGGTGTTGAGACGCTTAGCGTAGAGTTGTTTAACTAATTTTTAAATTATTTTAGATTGGTCAAAAACCCCATATAAGAGTGAGGCCTCATTTTTTACAGCTACTTTATGAAATCCATTTTGCTCCTTATTTTTCTTTTTATATCGGCCGGCAATTATGCTCAAACTATTGCTGTTTCGGGCTTAACAACCAATAACCAACTGCAACCGATTGAAAGTGTTGTTGTAATAGCCAAAAGCGAAGAAAATGAAGCATTGGGTTACAGCTACAGCAATGAAAAAGGATTTTATAAAATAGAATTTGAATTGGGCAATAGGCGATCGTTTTTGCTTGAAGTTTCAAGCTTAGGATATGCTACCATTGAAAGGAAAGTTAGCGTTGAGGACCAAACTACCACCTACAATATCAACTTTAAAATGGAAGAACAGACAAAATACCTGAAAGAAGTTGTTGTAAAAGCGCATCAAAAAATTAAAGTAAATGCCGACACTACTTTTATTCGGGTTTCGCAATACACCACCAAAACCGAGCAAACAGTTGAAGATGTGCTGAAACGGTTGCCCGGAATAGAGGTTTTACCTGATGGCAGTATAAAAGCTCACGGAAAACCTATTGAAAATCTTTTGGTAGAAGGAGAAAACATATTGGATAAAAACTATAAAATCCTTTCCAAAAATTTAGATGCAAAAACACTGGAGGAAGTCCAAATTTTGGACAACTACGAAGAAAATCCCATTTTCAAGAGTCTTTCCAATTCAGAAAAAGTAGCCATAAATCTAAAGTTGAAAAGTGATTTTAAAAACATCTGGTTTGGGAATGTTTCAGTGGGCTACGGACTTGAAAACCGCTACCAATCTGCATTAACTTTGGGCTTGTTGAAAAAACGTATAAAGTTATTGGAGTTCAGCAACATAAACAATACGGGGAACAAGGCGACCAACTTCTTACAAAACGAGAATATTGTGATTGATTTATCGCAAATGTTTCAAAAAATAGAGAAAAAGCCTTTTTCAATTTTTTCAATAGATAAACAAGAAGAAAACGTTTTCAATTCCCGAAGTATTTTCAATACATCAATGCTTCATTCACTTGGGTTATCTTCAAAAGTAAACGACAAATTGACTGTTAGGGGGTCTGCAAGCTTCATTTCGGACAAAACAGAACAAGATTATCAAGCCATAACCCAATACATTACAGGGGGAAACACCACAACTTTTTCGGAAATAAGCAATTACGAAAACAAGAACAGGATTGGTGCTACGGAATTGGAACTTAAATACGCTCCAAACGCTAAAAATTACATTGTAAATACTACGAAATACAACCGAAATCCTCATAATACAATCAATGGCATAATGTTGAGCAATGTGGACGTTTCACAAGAAAACGATGCTTTCTCAGAAACGTTTTATAACCATTTGGAACACACACACCTTTTAACAAACAACTCCACATTGTACAACTACTTGTATGCTGGATATGGTATTTCGCACGAAAATGCCGAAATATCACATCCTTTATTGAACGATTTGTTGGAAACGGAAAACATAGAGCCGTTTTTTCAAGATGTCAATAACAAATTCAATTATTACGGCCTGCAAAGTACAATGCTAACCAAGCGGAACAAATGGGAAAACCAACTGAAATTTCACGCCCATTTTGAAAATGAAAATGCATCGAGCCGGCTTTTTACAGAAAATGAAAATAGCTTTGACGACTATATGAATAATTTGAAAATCGACAACAATTTTCTCTCGATTTCAGAAGCATTAAAATTAAAACTGAAACAGAACAATTATATAAAAGGAAGCCTTACGTTCACACAAAATTGGTTCAACAATAATGATTATTTACTGAAAAACGCTTCGCTTACGTTTAGGCAAAAACTGAATGATATAGGTGTAATTAGATTAAGCTATAACTATAAAGAAGATTTACCCAAAACCCAAATGCTCTTATCGGGTTTTGCATTAAACTCATACCAAGATTTTGTAAGCGGTACAAATGAGATAGTAAAACTGAAAAACTCTGTTTTATCATTTAATTACAGTCTTTATAACGATGTTAAAGGGTTTTCCATAAACAGTTCTGTGCTTCATACTATTACCCATTCGGGCTATGCACCAAACACTTACACTAACAGCAATTTTATTTTTAACGGTTTAATGTCATACGCAGGAGGAGAAAATACGCTGGCCAATGCAAGCCTGACCAACTATTTCAGTACGTTGAAAATAGCCACCAAATGGGAAACCGACCAAAGTTTTATTCAGTCGCCCTTTTCGGTCAATAAATCTGAAATTACCAATCTTAAAAACTACTCGGGAAGCTATGCTTTTTCTGCAAGTTCTTACTTTAAAAAATGGTTTAATTTTTCTGGTGGTGTTTCGTATCGTTTTTCATCTTCAAAAGTGGAAGGCAATTTGAATTCTTTTGAAGCCAAAAAAGCTTTTTTGGATTTCAACTTAAAAATTTCGGAATCGTTAAAAGCTACCGTAAACAACGAATATTACATACTGGACAACGAGAATTACACTTTTTTAAATGCAACTATTAACTACGAACCCAAAAAGAGCAGGTGGTCTGGAACGCTTTATTTCAACAACCTTTTAAATGAAGAAGAATACCTTGTTCAGCAAATCAATACTTTTACATCTTATGAAAAGCGTATAAAACTAATGCCTGCTTATGTGCTTTTCAATATAAAATACAGGTTCTAATTTTGTTAATTACACAACCAATTTATAGCCTACACCCCTTACATTTAGTATTTTAATGGATTTGTCTTTGGATAATCGTTTTCGTAATTTACTGATGAACACGTCCATACTTCTGGCCGAATAAAAATCGCTGTTGCCCCACAATTGAGCCAAAACTACATTTCGGTCTATCGTATCGTTTTTATGCCGGGCCAAGTACAACAACAACTGACTTTCCCTACTGGTAAGGGTTTCTTTTTTTTCTTCTCTATATTGAAGGGTTTGGTTTTTTGGACTGAACATGTAATGACCAATTAAAATGTCATTGTTTTTATTGGGTGTTTTTCGATTATTCAACAGGTTTTTTATGCGAACGATAAGTTCTTCAATGCTGAAAGGTTTTTTCAAGTAATCGTTGCCACCGGTATTAAAGCCCATTACCACATCGTGGGGTTGCGATTTTGCGGTAAGGAAAATAATAGGCGTATCATCATCGTTTTTCCTAATTTGTTGTGCTAAGGTAAAACCATCCTTTTTGGGCATCATAACATCAAGCACTAAGACGTCGGGTTGGTTGGCTTGGTACAATTCAAAGGCTTCTTCCCCATTGTGGCAAAGTTGTACAACAAAATCGCGGGTTTCAAGGCTTTCTTTCAAGATTTGCCCTAGAGCGGTTTCGTCTTCTGCCAACAATATGTGTGTTTTTTTATTCATTAGGTATTGAAATAGTAAAAGTTGTGGCGTTGTTTTTTAAAGATACTTTTGAGGTACCGCGATGTTTTTCAGCTATTTTCTTCACGTGATATAAACCAATTCCAGTACCTTTAACATCGTGGATATTGCCCTGTGGCACACGATAAAATTTTTCAAAAACTTTTGTTGCTTGTTCTTTGTTTAGGCTATTTCCGTTGTCGGATACAGAAATAGAAAAAGTTTCTTTGTTTTCAACCGAAATTTCTATTTGGTCACCACCATATTTTAAAGCATTGTCCAGCAAAGCACCAAAAGCATTCTCCAAATGAAACGGGTCAATAAAAGCTTCCTTTTTAGAATTATCATAAAAATGTAAGACGATGTTTTTTTCAGCGGAATTTAACTTATAATTTTCAACAATGGCAGTTGCCCAATCTTTTACATCGATAGTTTGCCTGTTTAGCACCCAATTGTTGGTATCCAAAAGGGCTGTATCCATAAGCTTATCTACCATTTTGCCAAGTTTTTCCAATTGCTGGTTGGAATAATCCAAATACCTATTGGTTTTTTCAATGTCATTATTTGCATTGAAATTCCGAATACTTTCCAATGCCGCCCCAATGGTAGAAATTGGCGTTTTAAACTCGTGGGTAATATTGCTAATCAAATCATTTTTTATTTCTGCAAGCTGTTTTTGTTTTTTCATTATCCAAAGCATATAAAACAACGCAAAAAGGATAGCAATCGTTAATAAAAGTGAAAGAAAAACACTTAACAAACTCTTTTTAAGTATGATTACTACTGCATCTGGAAATTGTAGTTCAATGCGCTCGCCTGTTTTTAAATAAGTGGATTTTCCATTTATAGAAAAGTGTTTTGAAAATGAAGTTCCTTTGTTCGCAGTTGCAAAAAGCGAGTCTTTTTTATAATAATTAAGCGTGTAGGGAATAGCATACCCTTTTCTGTTCAGTTCGCCATCTAAAAGTGTCTTCAGTTTTTTAAAATTGATGGAATCTTTAGTAACAGATATGTAGATGTCTTTTATTTCATCTATCATTTTAAGGCTATCGGACAGTTTATTTACATTTATTTCATTGATACTTTCCGGACGGATTTTATCAATAATTTTTTTGGGGTTATTTCCCGTTACATTTATTATACTCGATTCGGTTACAAGCCCTTTTTTAGCTTTAACAGAAATCGAGCTTTCTTTTGTGAATGCTACAAAATAATTATCAAGGGCAACATCTAAAGCCTGTTGAATCTCACTTTTGAAACCCGCACTGTTTTTTTGGTACTCAGAATATCCCCAAAACAATTGCATTGCTATTGTGATAATAACAACAATGGTCAATAAATAAGGGATTCTGCGATAAAGTTTTTCCATAAACCTTTCAAAGATAGTGAATTCCTGATTTTTGCAAAAGGTATCCTGAACAACCTATGGATATTGTGAGAGCAAACTACCGCAAGCACATTGTTTTTTCCTAGCACATCCCCTCGCTGTCGCGCGAAAGGATTCGCATGGGAGCGGGTGATAATTTTATGCATTACTATATTCCCTACTCATAAATTAAATGTAGTAGTTTTTAATATGTTTTGAAATTAAATTCTATTATTAAAATATTTTTTTATTCCAATTGACACAAGCAAGATGCTCGTGCCAACTGGGATAACAACTAGCTAGGTATTTCTAAATCTTGCCTTAAAGGAAGCCCCTCTGGAAAAGGAAAATTTAAAAAAGGCATTCGTTCTTCCCACATAGATTCTATCTCAGAAATTGGTAAACGAGCATGATATGTGTCTCTATCCACTTGTTTCGCTTCTAATATACCAACATCAATACTTGGACGAACATCCAATAATACAAAACCCTCATTAATTCCATTGTACAATGCTTCATATCCTCGAATTTTAACCCATTTTCTTGTTTTATATGCATAGTCTATCTCTTCAGTATTTAAACCTCTTATGCTTGGATACATTTCTAAGTTATATGAAAACAAATTAGCTTTACCTTCATCTAACTCTAAGCTGTATTTTTTTCCTTTATAGATTGTGATATTGTCCATTTTAACTAATTACAAACTTTTTCAAATCTGAACTATACTTACCTATTAATTGTTCTAACCCCGATAGTGCAGATTTACAATCCGCGTCCACTCCAATAAATCAAATATAATAACTTAATATTCATATTTTAAACCCACATCGATAGCGCGGATTACTTCAAGTAATTCTAAAGACAAACGGTTACTTAACCTGAGCGAGCATCTCCCACAAGCTTTAAATAATTATCCTTAGCTTTTATTAAAAGGTTCTTTTGACCCCAAAATCGATACTTACTGCTCATTTTATACCCGTCAGGTTTTTAAAACCTGACGGGTATAACTCTTACTTAAAAACAATCCGCATTGGCTTGAGTACCCAAATTAGAAATTGATTCCTTACTAATAGCAATCAAACCACTTCCAAAACCTCCATCACGCCACAATCATCACCTCGCAAAGGATACCTTTGTCCATTAACTTCCTGATAAAACAAGATGCGCAACATAAAAAAACGAAAACCTTGCGGACTAGGCAAATCCGGCAAACGCAAACACAACGACATCGGAGTTGCGTCAGTAGCAATGTGTGACGCTTCACTCACAAACAACTGATGCGAGGAATCTGCAAAATCAAAATCATACCCCAACAACTGTATTGCTACATGGCTTGCCCCAATCGGACACTTCAAATGTTGCGCTGGCTCAAAATGAGGAATCCCAAACGTCACTGTTGTCGCATCCCAATTAAAGTCGGTCAACAAAACATGTGACAAACACAAATGCTTCGTAAACGAAAAGCCTTTCACCAACTGTTTCCCTTCTAGGGTTGCCAAACCCTGAGCAACCGTTCGTGCACCGCGCAAGGAAACGCCATCCAACAAAATCAACCGACGCAGTAAAGCATTCACACGACTATACATTCGGTTTTCAGCAATCCCTTTAGTATATAGTGCTAAAGGCTTCCTAAAGGCAGAACTCATCTTAGCCGCTTGCCCCATCTCCTTACCCGCATCGCGAAACGATTGGTAATTGGGAGCCTTTTGAAATGTCTTCTTAGAAATATCCCGTTTTTTCCTCGCAATCACTTTTCCCTCCATTCGATAGAAGGTAATTTCTCCCAAAGTGCCTTCCAATTGCACTATACCTTTAACTTTTGCCATATAACATAAATACCTAACTAGCAATTCAAATATAAGAAAAATCTTTATTTATAGTATAGTTATCATATAGTTGTCGTATAATTATAGTATACATACTTAAAGCTTTGGCTAAGGAAGAAGACGCTCCTCTTCACCAAAACAATACAAAAAACACTATCCCAACACGTCCAACCAAAAGCTCATAGCGAAAATATTTCTACAAGAACAATTACAAACCATTAATTTTAGTAAAATATTCTACCATTAAACATTTCAATGGTTTTATTTCCAAAAAACAAATGAATTTTTGAAAAAAAATGCACCACACGCCTCTATTCACCGATAGAACATCTACATAACGTCAAAACACTCTATTTTTTTATAAATACTTTTGCGAAAAATTGAGGCATAACACTAGGATTTTAAAAAAGTGTATCTCAAAAAATGACAAAAACAGACATAACGATGCTAAAAAAATCAATAGAAGCACTACAACGAGAAGCTTCAGAAAACAATGCCGGAAGCCTTAAAAGAAGTCTAGGCGGATTCAATTTAATCATGATTGGAATTGGAGTGATTATTGGCGCTGGACTATTTTCACTAACCGGAATCGCCGCCGCAAACAACACTGGACCTGCAGTAATCTTATCTTTTGTCGTAGCCGCCGTAGGATGTGCCTTCAGTGCCTTGTGCTACGCAGAATTTGCGTCAATGGTTCCCGTTTCAGGAAGCGCCTATACCTATGCTTATGCAACCATCGGAGAACTATTTGCTTGGATTATAGGATGGGATCTTATCCTAGAATATTCCGTAGGAGCGGCAACCGTAGGAATTAGCTGGTCGCAATACTTAGTCAAATTCTTGGAAAAGTTTCACATCTACATTCCTCCTCAATTAATCATGTCTCCGTTTGAAAAAGCCATAGGCCCCAACGGGGAAACCATAACCGGAATCATCAATTTGCCGGCAGTACTGATCATCGTCTTTATTTCCTTGATTATTATGCGAGGAACCAAAAGTTCTGCATTCTTCAACGCTATAGTGGTAACCCTAAAAGTAGGAGTTGTATTATTATTCATTGGGTTAGGATGGCAATACATCACACCAGAAAATTACTACCCATTTATCCCTGAAAATACCGGAAAGTTTGGAGAGTTTGGTTGGTCGGGCATACTACGCGGTGCCGGAGTGATCTTTTTTGTATTCATAGGCTTTGATATCGTTGCAACGATGGCACAAGAAACAAAAAATCCTCAAAAAAACATGCCTATCGGAATCTTAGGTTCCCTTATTGTTTGTACTATATTGTTCATCGCTTTCGGATATGTTATGACCGGATTGGCACACTATTCAGAATTCAAAAACAGTGCAGCTCCCGTAGCTATTGCCATTGCTAAAACACCATACCTTTGGCTGGCTACGGCGGTTATCATAGCCATTTTAATTGGATACACTTCTGTAATCCTAGTAGATTTATTAGGACAATCCCGCGTATTTTATGCAATGAGTAAAGACGGATTACTCCCTAAAATGTTTTCGGAACTTCATCCCAAATTAAACACTCCAATCAAATCCAATATCGTGTTGTGTATTTTTATCAGCCTCTTTGCCGGATTAGTCCCTATCAGTGTTGTAGGCGAAATGACGAGTATCGGAACGCTTTTGGCCTTTGTCATGGTGTGTGTCGGAATATTAATCTTACGCAAAAAAGAACCCAATGCACCTAGACCCTTCAAAACACCTTGGGTTCCGGTAGTGCCCATACTAGGAATAATTACTTGTTTACTAATGATGGTTTCCCTACCATTAAGCACTTGGATCCGATTAATTGTCTGGTTAGGAATTGGAATCGGAATCTATTATCTTTACGGGAAACAAAACAGTAAATTAGGAAAACAAAAGAAAGAAGACGCCTCGCTATAATGTCAAAGTTACCCAACAATTCCGCCAGTATATTCTCTGTGATGTCGCAATTAGCAAATCAGCACGGAGCCATAAACCTTTCGCAAGGCTTCCCGAATTTTCCGGAAGACGAACGATTATTACAGATCTCCGAACGCATCATCAGAGAAAATATTCACCAATACACTCCAATGGCTGGTTTACCCTCGCTATTGGAAAAAATTGCCTTGTTAACTCAAAAGCAATACGGAAGAACCGTAAATACCAACACCGAAATGTTGATTACTGCTGGGGCAACACAAGGAATATTCACTACGATCAATGCGTTGATTGGTGCGGGAGACGAAGTACTGATTTTAGACCCAAGCTATGACAGCTATGAACCTTCAGTCTTAGTTGGCGGCGGTATCCCGGTTAGGGTAGCGCTTAACGAAGATTATACTCCCAATTTCAATCGAATTGAAGAAGCGATTACCCACAAAACCAAAATGATTGTGGTAAACAATCCTCATAATCCAACCGGAAAAATTTGGACCTCACAAGACTTCGAAGCATTGGAAACCATCTTGGAAAAACATCCTCAAATTCTCGTGTTAGGAGATGAAGTTTACGAATACATCACCTTCTCACAACCGCATATCTCATTTCATACCCGAGAAAAATTAAACCAGAGAACCATCATTGCTTCTTCCTTTGGAAAATCACTACATGTAACTGGCTGGAAAATAGGATATCTAATAGCACCAGAACACCTGATGCAAGAAATAAAAAAAATCCATCAGTTTTTGGTGTTTAGTGTCAATAGCTTTTCACAACACACCATAGCACAATACTTAGAGGTAGTCGATTTTAGTGAAGTGTCTAGGATGTATCAAAAAAAGCGCGATTTGTTTCAATCCTTACTAAAAGACAGTCGCTTCGAACTCATGCCTTGTGACGGCACTTATTTCCAAGTAGTAAATTACAAGAACATCAGCACAGCCAACGATGTTGAATTCGCCAAAGAATTAATCCTAAAACACGGAGTAGCGGCCATCCCTATTTCTGTATTTTACAAGGAAGCCACAGACAGGCAGATGCTTCGCTTTTGTTTTGCGAAAACCGATGAGACACTTATCGCAGCGGCACAAAAACTCTGTCAAGTATAAATCGGATCCCATTTCCGAAATTTCCGATAGCGCAACTACATCGTTAGTAAGGTCAAAATAGCAAAATCACTGAGGCTTAGGTCATAAGTTACAACTTTGTTATTTTGTTAACAAAATACATTTTCATATCCCATAATAAATTGTATTTTTACGGCTCAAAATTTCAGAAATCAAATGGGTAAAATCATTGCAATTGCCAATCAAAAAGGTGGAGTAGGAAAAACAACTACCTCTATTAATTTAGCGGCCGCTTTAGGTGTTTTAGAGAAAAAAGTGTTACTAATTGATGCTGACCCTCAGGCTAATGCTACTTCGGGTCTTGGTATCGACGTAGAATCAGTAGAATTGGGTACATACCAGATTTTAGAACACAGCGCGACACCGGAAGAAACAGTAATCAAAAGTTCGGCTCCTAATGTAGATGTTATCCCGGCTCATATCGACTTGGTGGCTATCGAAATTGAGTTGGTCGACAAAGAAAACCGCGAATACATGCTTAAAACAGCATTGGAAAGCGTAATCGATCAATACGACTATGTGATTATCGACTGTGCGCCGTCATTAGGATTACTAACATTAAATGCCCTTACTGCGGCTAATAGTGTGGTGATTCCTATTCAATGCGAATATTTTGCTCTGGAAGGTTTGGGAAAACTACTGAACACCATCAAAAGTGTACAAAAAATCCACAACCCGGAACTAGACATCGAAGGTTTATTACTAACGATGTACGATTCTCGTTTACGTTTGTCAAATCAGGTAGTGGAAGAAGTTCAAAAACACTTCAACAATATGGTTTTTGAAACGGTGATTCAACGAAACATCAAATTAAGTGAAGCCCCAAGTTATGGTGAAAGCATCATCAACTATGACGCAACAAGCAAAGGAGCAGTCAATTACATTCATTTAGCAGAAGAAATTATTAAAAAAAACAGTTAAGATTTAGGAGGATTTATGGCACTGGCAAAAAAACAAGCAATGGGACGCGGATTATCGGCATTATTAAAAGATCCTGAAAATGATATCAAATCAGTATCGGATAAAAATGCAGATAAAGTAGTAGGAAATATTATTGAATTAGAGATTGACGCTATCGAGATCAATCCGTTCCAGCCAAGAACCAACTTTAACGAAGAATCTTTACAAGAATTAGCAACATCCATTCGCGAATTGGGCGTAATACAACCTATTACTGTCCGCAAAATGGATTTCAATAAATACCAATTAATTTCAGGGGAACGCCGTTTACGCGCCTCTAAAATTGTAGGATTGAAGACCGTTCCGGCCTATATCCGTTTAGCCGACGATAACGAATCGCTAACCATGGCATTGGTTGAAAACATCCAACGTCATGATTTAGACCCGATTGAAATCGCCTTGTCGTACCAACGCTTAATGGACGAAATTCAATTAACCCAAGAACAAGTAAGTGATCGCGTTGGAAAAAAACGCTCTACAGTAGCCAATTACATGCGCTTACTAAAATTGGATCCCATCATTCAAACCGGTATTCGTGACGGATTTATCTCTATGGGACACGGTCGTGCCATTATCAACGTTGATGATCACGATGCCCAAACAGAAATCTATCAGAAAATTGTGAGCCAAAACCTATCCGTTCGTGAAACCGAAGCATTGGTAAAGGCCTATCACGAAGGAACTCCTGAGAAACCAACAACTATAAAAACCTCAGGCGGAGCCTTTGAAGTAGATACCGAAGACAAGAAAACTTTCAACGAATATTTTGGTACCAAAGTAGACGTAAAAGTAGCCGCTAATGGTAAAGGAAAAATTACTATTCCATTCCATTCGGAAGAAGATTTCAATAGAATTATCAAATTGATTAAAGGTTAGTGAAATATTGGTTTTACATACTGCTTTTCTGTACTTCTTTCGGAAACTTTACCGGATTGGGTCAGGAAACGCTGAATATTACTGCGGCTGATACGATTACTAACACTATTAATCCGTTAGCTCCTTCTAAAGCTGCCTTTTACTCCGCCATTTTTCCCGGCATGGGACAGGTGTACAATAAAAAATACTGGAAAGCACCTATCGTTTGGGGTGCTATGGGAACCAGTATTTACTACTATTCTTGGAATAAAAACAAGTACGACAGTTACAGAACAGAATACAAAAAAAGATTGGCCAACGACATTAATCTGAATCCAAAATACGACAGATTAAGTAACAATCAATTAATTCAGGCTCAAAAATTCCACCAACGAAACAAAGATTTGTCTTTGCTTATTACCGTGGCTTTTTATGCCTTAAACATTATTGATGCCAATGTAGACTCCCATCTTAAACAATTCAATGTAAACAGTAAACTAACTGTTGCACCTGAAATTCAGCAAGATGAAATCAACTACAAACAAAATGTTGGACTTTCTCTAAATTACAGATTCTAAATTATCATGAAAATAGCGCTCTTAGGATATGGCAAAATGGGCAAAGTAATCGAAAGAATTGCTTTAGAACGTGGCCATGAAATTGTTTTACGCAAATCGAGTAACGATACCTTCGAAGGTTTACAACAGGCAGACGTAGCCATTGATTTTAGTGTACCTGATAGCGCCGTGAATAACATTTCAGAATGCTTAGCTTCTAACATTCCTATCATAAGTGGTACTACCGGTTGGTTAGAACAGTACAACGAAATGGTGGCTTTGTGCAATGAAAAAAAAGGAGCTTTCATTTATGGCTCAAACTTTAGTTTGGGAGTAAACATCTTCTTTGAATTAAATGCCTATCTAGCCAAAATGATGAGCCATTTGAAGGAGTATAAAGTATCCATGGAAGAAATCCATCATACGCAAAAATTAGATGCGCCAAGTGGTACAGCTATTTCTTTAGCTCAAGGAATTATTGAAAATTCGCATTATGCTTCTTGGACCATGGAAACTCCTAAAGATTCAGAAATACACATCGAAGCCAAACGCATAGAAAACATTCCAGGTACTCATAGTATTTTTTATGACAGCGACGTAGATCAAATCGAAATCAAACATACGGCCCACAGTCGTGAAGGTTTCGCTCTAGGAGCTGTTGTAGCAGCAGAATGGCTAATGGGTAAGAAAGGTGTTTTCACAATGAAAGACGTGTTAAATCTGACATAAAAGAGGAAACTCATCTTAAATTTATCATTACATTTCGAACAAAACCATTCAGATAATTAAAATAATATATTAACCGAATAAACGTAAAAAAATGACGGCATTACAATGGTTCATATTTTTCTTAATCCTTCAAATTATTCATGGATTAGGAACTTGGAAATTATACGAGAAAGCAGGAAGAAAACCAATGGAAGCTTTTATTCCGGTTTATAACGCTATCATTTTAATGAAAATTATAAATCGTCCTACTTGGTGGACTGCTTTATTGTTTGTTCCGGTAGTAAACCTTATCATGTTTATAGTGGTTTGGGTGGAAACCTTACGAAGCTTCGGAAAAAACACTACCAAAGACACCTTATTGGGAGTACTCTCTTTAGGTTTCTACTTGTATTATGTTAACTATACACAAAAAGTTGAATATATCAAAGACAGAAGTCTTGTGGCTACAACACAAATAGGAGACACTATTAGTTCTATTCTGTATGCAGTGGTCGTAGCGACGCTAGTACACACTTATGTGATGCAACCATTCAACATTCCTACTTCTTCTTTGGAGAAATCGTTATTAATTGGTGATTTCCTTTTTGTAAGTAAATTTCATTATGGTGCTAGAACTCCTAAAACAGCGGTTGCATTACCAATGGTTCACGACAGTTTAATGGTCGTTAAAGGAAAATCGTATTCTAGTTGGCCACAACTACAATCATTCCGTTTCCCTGGCATACAAGAAATCAAACGCAACGACATCGTAGTATTCAATTGGCCTGCCGATACGGTATATCAATTTTTCGACAGATCCGGAAGACACATCGACAAACCGTTAGACAAACGTTCTAATTACGTAAAACGTTGTGTGGGTTTACCTGGAGATAATCTTTCTATTAAAAATGGTGAAATTTATATTGATAACAAAAGGCTGATCTTACCGGAAAGAGCAAAACCGCAATTCTCCTACCGAATTACAACAGACGGAACACCTTTAGACAACTATGCACAATACCTTATCGGCGAATTAAAAATTACAGATGGTATTGGAGCTACGGATAATGCCAACGAATATTATTTTGCGGCAGTAACCGATGAAAATATTGAAAGAATAAAACAACTTCCGATCATCAAATCGGTAGTAAAAGATATAGAACCTGCGCCAAAAACGATTAATCGTTTTATCTTCCCTCACAACCAAAAATGGTCTCAAGACAATTTTGGTCCAATCTATATCCCAGAAGCAAATAAAACGATTGCTTTAAACAAAGAAACCTTACCTTTCTACAAAAGAATTATAACCGTTTACGAAGGGAATAAATTAGAAGAAAAAGGTGGTAAAATTTACATCAACGATAAAGAAGCCATTAACTATACGTTCCAACAAGATTACTATTGGATGATGGGAGACAACCGTCATCGTTCGGAAGATAGCCGTTATTGGGGATTTGTACCTTTTGATCACGTAGTAGGTAAACCAGTATTTATCTGGTGGAGTGTTGATCCGAATGTTCCTTGGAGCAAAGCAATTGATAAGATCCGTTGGGACCGATTATTTTGTACCGTTGGCGGTGATGGACAACCGGTATCGTATTTCAAATACTTTTTAATCGCTTTAGTAGCGTGGTTTGGCTACGACTGGTTTAAAAGAAGAAAAGCCAAAAAAGCTTAAAAAAATAAATAAAACAAATGCTAAATTGTAATCCAGTTTAGCATTTTTTATCAATAAAACAGATGAATAATATCCTCATACATCCAACTTATTTCCCTTCCATTAGTCACTTCGTAGCCATGGCACAAGCCAATTCGGTTACATTTGAAATGGAAGATAATTTCCAAAAACAAACCAATCGAAACAGAATGTACATTTATAGTCCAAATGGTGTACAACTCCTAAATATCCCGATTAAACATTCTAAAGAAGCACATCAGAAAACCAAAGACGTTCGATTGGAAACAGCTTTCGACTGGCAAAAACAACATTTTAAATCCTTGGAGGCGGCTTATAGAACATCTCCGTTCTTTGAATATTTCGAAGATGCGATCTCTCCAATTTTTACCAAAAAACACACCTTTTTAATGGATTTAAATCTAGAAACCATCGAGATTGTGAAAAAGTGTTTGGGAGTAACTTTTGAAGCTCAGAAAACTTCGGAATACTTTCATGAAGTACCCGGATTGTTAGATTTAAGACTGCTTGCCAATGGTAAAAAAGATACGTCTACTTTTGAGTCGTACACCCAAGTTTTTGAAGAAAAACACGGTTATTTAAACAACTTAAGTATATTGGATTTATTATTCAATGAAGGGCGCTATGCCAAAGAGTATTTGTTAGCACAAAGCTTATAATCGCTTTCTAAAGAATAGTTAAAGAACAATTTTATTTAATGGTGACTCTCGCCATAATTGGCATGTGGTCAGACTTAATAAAATCTGAGAAACTCTCAAAACTCTTAACTTTCATTTTTGTGTCTGCGAAAATATAATCGATACGAGCGGGATAATGCTTAAAATTATACGTTTTCCCAAAACCTATCCCCGCCTCCTCGAAAGAATCCTGCATATTACCTTTAATCACACGATAAACATACGAAAAGGCACTGTTATTCATATCCCCACAAACCATCATCGGGTATTTGCAGTCTTTTTTATGCTCCATGATAATTTCGGCTTGTTGTTGTTGCTTGGTAAAACCATCACTGATTCGCTTTACAATGAGCTTCGAATCTTTGCTTTTAATACTATCGACATTATAGCTTAAATCCTTAACATCAGGAGATATTTTTAAGGATTCCAAATGAATGTTATAAAAACGAACAATGTCCTTGCCGATTTTCACATCTGCAAAAGTGGCATTGTTATTAGATTTTGGAAAATCAATCTTCCCTTCATCTACGATTGGAAACTTAGAAAAAATGGCATTACCGGTTTTAATTTTATCCCCTGACATAAAAATAGAACGATAGGGATAAATCTTCAAATCAATTTTAGCAGAAGCCGAAGTAGAATACTCTTGAATACACAAAACATCGGGATTCTTTTCGTTGACAAACTCTAAAATATCCTCTGCTACATTTTCCTTCGGAATCCAATTAAAAAGATTCATCAAACGAACATTATAACTCATCACTAAAAAATCTTTATCGGAAGTTGGCAGTTCTTTGCCAGAAAACTTATAGTATTTATTAATGAAGGTAATTCCTAAAATGAGAACCAAGCCTGAAAGAGCCAATTGTCTTTTGATTTGTACCAACCAATAAAGAAAAAAAAGTACATTGACTATTATAAAAAAAGGCAGAAATAAAGTCAATACCGACAAGAATGGAAACCATTTTGGCGCCAGAAAGGGTAGCAAATAGGCAACAAACGTTAGTACAGTTACCACTGCATTAAAAAAAAATATTATTTTATTAAACCAAGACAGTTTTTTCATACGACATGCTCTTTCTAAAAATGGATACCCACATAACTTTTATACTGAAAACACCCTTATTTTCCAGCTTTAAACAAGAACTCTTTCTCTTCTTTCGTTAGACTATCATAACCAGACTGACTGATTTTATCTAATATTTCGTCTATTTGTTGTTGTGTTTTATCTTTTGTTACAATACGACTGCCTGAAGGTTGTGATTTTGGTTTTACATTGCGATGTACTTTCTTGAAAGGTGTTGTTTTTTTCTTTGAAAATAAGCTCATCAAAGTATCCAAAAAGCTATTCAAACCTGACGTTAAATCGATTCCTGACTTAAGAAACTGAATGTAAACAAAACCAAACAATGCACCACCTAAGTGTGCTATGTGTCCGCCGGTGTTATCAAAAGGCAACTGAATAACATCCAAAATCAAGAACACAAGAGCCACATGCCACAGTTTTACGTTTCCGAAAAACAACAAACGTAAATTATAATCCGGTTGATATACTGTAGTTGCCACTAAAATAGCCATTACAGAAGCCGAAGCACCAATAAGTGCAGTACTTTGTCCTTGCAAAGAAGGAATTGATTGATAACCTAACAAAAACAAAAGACCTCCAAAAAGACCACCCAAAAAGTAGAGTCCAAACAACTGTTTTTGAGTAAAAAAAGTGGTGAACAATCTTCCGGAAAAATGGAGCATCATCATATTAAAAATTAAATGAAGGACACTGTTATGAAAAAAAGAATAAGAAACTAAAGTCCATGGCTTTAAAACAAATAGGCTCCATAAACTGGGTACAGCGACGTAATCTTTATAATCAAAAGGTATATTTACTAGATACAATACAACAGCAATAAGAGAAGGAACAATAAAAAGAAAACTATTCCAAAAAATTAACTTAGTAGCCATATCGCCTACTTTGTACTGCTGCTTTAAATCCTGAAATATACTACTCATTGTTATTTAATTTTCGATATTTAAACAATACCCTCACTCCTATTTATTAGTTCCAACGGCGATCGTTAAAAGAATTTTTCTTCCAATACCACATCATCAAAAACCCTACCAATCCGCCTCCTATGTGCGCAAAGTGAGCTATTCCAGTTCCTCCTCCAAAAATTGAATTCCCTTTCAATCCTAAAAATAAATCTATTAATAATAATCCTGGTACAAAATATTTCGCTTTAATTGGAATAGGAATAAACATTAAAGCCAATTCTGCATTTGGAAACATAAAAGCAAAAGCAACCAACAAACCATAAATAGCTCCTGAAGCACCGACCATTTTATAATCCAACTTAATCGCAGAATCAAATAACGCTTTTAAATTATCATAATTGACCTTACTCCAAGAATCGGTTTGTTCTAAAATAGGTTTCACTGCATTTTCAAACAAATCGCCTCGATACATGGTTCCATCACTAAATTGAACATTTAACACTTGATGCAATGTCTCTTGCGATAAACCTAGATCTGATGCCATTTGCAATCCTTGTTGTAATTCATAGTAATTAATTCCCAATTGCAATAAAGCAGCTCCTAATCCACAAGAAATATAAAAAAACAAGAATTTTGTTCCACCCCAAAAATGTTCCAAAGACGATCCAAAAGAATACAACGCAAACATATTGAAGAATATGTGAGCCGGACCACCATGCATGAACATATGGGTAATAATTTGCCAAATTCTGAAATTATCACTTTGAGGATTATGCAACGCTAAAAGTTCTGTAGCCTGAGGAACAGCAAGCGATCCTACAAAGAAAAGAATATTAATAATCAGTAACTGTTTTACAGTTGGAGTTATAGGCATCATACGCTAAATTTTTTATCTATATCTTCTATACTTAAAGTAATAAAAGTAGGTTTTTGGAATGGAGAAACCGAGTTTTCCTTACATCCAAATAAGTTATTTACTAAATTTTCTTGCTCCTTCTCAGTCAAATAAGTTCCCGTTTTGACCGCTAAACTCTTAGCCATAGATTTTGCCATACTATCCATTTGACTAAAGCTACTCTCTGGAATTTCATCCTGCAAATCGGCCACCAATTGCTCTAGAACAATAGAGGCCTCACTTTCCGAAATAGTAACTGGAAGTCCTGAAATCACAAGAGAATCCGAATTTATTTCATCGAAAACAAATCCCGTGTTTTCCAAAGAAGGAATCAGTTCAAGTAACAAAGCCATTTCATTTCCAGAAAAATACAAAGTCAATGGAAACAACAATTGCTGGCTATTGGCCTGATGTACGGTAATATTGGTTAGAAACTGCTCGTACAACACACGTTGATGAGCCCGTTGCTGATCGATAATCAGCATTCCAGATTTAATGGGACTAACAATATATTTTTTGTGTATTTGATACGTTACCGTTTTGGGTTGTTCTACCTCAGCATCGGTAAACAAAGAACTAGTCACTACATCAGATTCGAACTGCATTTCCTGAGATTCGAAGGTATCTTTTAAACCGACATACAAACTTTCCCAATGAGGTTGTGCTTCTTTCCTTGGTTGAAAAGAGAAATTACTCCCCGAAGTTTTAGCATCGGATTTTTTTTCCTCCGCAAAAGGATTAAAAGTACTATCTATCTGAATAGTAGGGTAAGTTGCTTCTTTACCTTTGAAATCATAAGGTGTATCTAATGTAGCATCGCGATCAAAATCTAATACAGGAGCCACATTAAACTGTCCTAGACTATGTTTTACAGTCGAACGCAAAATCGCATACAAAGCCTGTTCATCATCAAATTTGATCTCCGTTTTTGTAGGATGAATATTGATATCGATAGTATGCGGTGGAACATTTAGATATAAAAAATAACTAGGTTGCGTTCCCTCTTTTAACAAACCTTCGTAGGCCGAAAGGATGGCATGATGCAAATAACCACTCTTAATAAATCGGTCATTCACAAAAAAGAACTGTTCGCCTCGATTTTTTTTGGCAAATTCTGGTTTTCCTATAAATCCATCAATGGTAACAATCTCAGTATTTTCTTTAACAGGCACCAGCTTTTCATTGGTTTTACCTGAGAAAATATTCACGATACGTTGACGCAAATTCGATTGAGGCAAATTAAACAACTCACTTCCATTGTGATACAACGTAAAGTGAATGTTCGCGTGAGCCATTGCTACTTTCTGAAATTCATCGATAATATGCTTAAGTTCTACAGTATCCGATTTTAAGAAATTACGACGGGCCGGAATATTAAAAAAAAGATTTTTTACCGCAAATGAAGTTCCTTTGGGCAAAACCGCAGGCTCTTGCTGTGTAAATTTACTTCCTTCAATAATAATATGCGTTCCTAATTCTTCTTGGTCTTGCTTGGTTTTCAATTCCACGTGAGCAATAGCAGCAATAGATGCTAAAGCTTCTCCACGAAACCCTTTAGTATGTAAATCGAATAAATCTTCTGCCTTTCGAATCTTTGATGTAGCATGACGCTCAAAACACAAGCGCGCATCGGTCACACTCATCCCCTTACCGTTATCAATAACCTGAATCAAGGTTTTTCCGGCATCCTTACAGATCAACTTAATATCCGTAGCTCCGGCGTCAATGGCGTTTTCCATTAACTCTTTTACAACAGAAGCGGGTCGCTGAACGACTTCTCCGGCAGCAATTTGGTTAGCTACGTGATCAGGAAGTAATTGTATTATGCTTGACATTGAATTAGTTTAGAGTTTTCTAGTTTCTAGATTCTGACAGAAGAATCGAACGTCAAAAATAAGGAAAAGCAACGGGTTTTTATAGCCAATAAATTCTTAATTATTGACAATTCTGAACAATTTACTGAATAAACAAAAACTCATAGATATTTTGGTAGAGCGCTTCATTGTGCATGCTATGCCCTAGTCCTTTAGTCTCAATATATTGCGCATCTTTCCAAGCCTGAGCTATTTTCAAACCTTCTTTAACCGAAACAACGTCATCATCGACATCATGAGCAATTAATCCTTTGACTTTAAGATGTGACGCAAATTTTTGTCCTGAAAAATCTTCTAATTGTTGCTGGAAAAATTCTATATATCTGGCTTCTAAATCAGCCACTATAGCATTACTTAAATCGAGAATTCTCGCAAAATTCTTAATTAGAATAGTAAAATCACTTGGAGCTCCCAGAATCACCATTTTTTGAATGCTATTATTGGGATACAAATACTGATAATACAAACACGTCTTCCCTCCAATTGAATGACCGATAAGGTATTGAGGCTGGTATTTTTCTACGGTTTTATGAATAAATTGTGCATACTGCGGAATACTAAAAATCTTTCCACCTGATAAACCATGAGCTGGAGCATCTAAGGCTACTATGGTACTCCCGGAACGTTGAAGAAACGGCAATAAATTTTCCCATCGAGAAGCATTACTTTCCCAACCGTGTACCAATAAAACCGTATTTTCGTTTCCTTCCCATACATAGACTTGAAAATGCGTTTCTTCCTCTGTAAAAGTCTCCGTAAAAGTATTTTTCAAAACTTTAGGCAACTTATCTTTGGATAATTTCCCTTCTCGAGGCTCACTAAAGAAACGATACGCCAGATAAGAAGCTCTTTTATGAGACAAAAAAGCGATGAGCTTGATATACCAAGCGATGGATTTAACCAATATGAAATAGGTAATTTTACGCATAAAAAAATCCCGAAGTTACTCGGGATTAAGTTAATTAAATATTTGCAAATAATTGCTCCATTTTTTCTCTTTCTTCATCTGCTAAAGCAGCATCTACTAAAATTCTTCCGCTGTGCTCATCAGTGATAATCTTTTTACGAGAGGCAATTTCCATTTGAGTTTGTGGTGGAATGGTAAAGAATGAACCAGCCGAAGCACCACGCTCAATCGAAACAACCGCTAAACCGTTACGAACACTTGAACGAATTCTTTTATAAGCATTTAATAAACGCTCTTCAATTTGCGCTTGGAATTCTTCAGATTTTTGAGTCAAGAATTTTTCTTCTTTCTCAGTTTCCGCCATAATAGCGTCTAATTCTGATTTTTTATGCTTCAAGTGAGTAGATTTTGCTTCTAATCTTTCTTTAGATTGAGTAATAGCTTCTTTTTTGTGTTCAATAGAAGCCTTCATCTCACGGATATGTTTTTCCGCTAATTGAATTTCTAATTCTTGGAACTCTATTTCTTTTGTTAAAGAGTTAAATTCACGATTGTTACGAACTTCTTTTTGTTGCGCCGTGTATTTCTTAATCGCTTCTTTATGCTCATCAATAGCACTTTTCTTTACTTTGATTTGCTCTTCGATACTTTCCATGTCCGTTTTAAGTTTTTCTAAACGAGTGCTTAACCCAGCAACTTCATCTTCTAAATCTTCCACTTCTAGAGGTAATTCCCCTCTTACGTTTCTAATTTCGTCGATTCTTGAATCTATTAATTGTAAATCATACAACGCTCTTAACTTCTCTTCAACGTTCAATTCTTTTGTTGCCATATTTTATAAGTACTTAACTGGATTTGTATTTATTTGTGATAAAACGATTGCAAAATTAGGAATTTTTTTCGTAAGATAATCAACTATATAGTTTTTTGTAAATCTTTCGCTTTCGAAATGACCAATATCCGCTAAGACAATTCTGTTTTCTGCTTCATAAAAATTATGATATTTCAAGTCGGCTGTCAAGAAAACATCAGCTCCTGCCTGAATAGCATTGGAAATAGCAAAACTTCCTGAACCTCCAAGTACGGCGACTTTGCGAATAGGATTTTCTAAAAATTCCGTATGACGAATACCGCCACAATCTAATTTTTGTTTCACCATTTGGAGGAACTCCAATTCGTTCATTTCTTGAGGTAAATCGCCAATCATTCCTAAACCAATATTTTGATGGGTGTTTTGAAGCGCATAAATTTCATAAGCCACTTCTTCGTAAACATGGTGTTTAAAAAGGGCTTTTAGAATTTTACTTTGCAAGTATTTTTCAAAGGTCACCTCAATCTTTATCTCTTCTCCTTCAACAAACTCGAAACGTTCTCCAATTTGTGGATGACTATTTTCATTACCTAAATAAGTCCCAATTCCTTTGGAATTAAAACTACAATCCTCATAGTTACCAATTTTTCCGGCCCCAGCATCAAACAAGGCATTGCGTAATTCTTGAAAATTTTCAGGAATTGTGTAAGTTACTAACTTATAAATAAAATTGGATTTTGGTATTAAAATCTTAGTATTGGTCAATCCTAAGGCATCACAAAATATTTTGTTGACCCCTTGCTGATGATTATCCAAAGCCGTATGCACCGCATAAATAGCAATGTCATTTTTGATGGCTTTCAATACGGAACGCTCTACATAATTCTTTCCCGTAATTTTTTTTATCCCCGAAAACAAGATAGGATGAAAACAAACTACCAAATTGCATTGTTTTTCAATTGCCTCATCAATTACCGACTCCAAAGCGTCATGACAGACCAATACTCCTGTAGCTTCGACTTCCGAATTTCCAACTAATAAACCTACATTATCAAAATCTTCGGCATAGGCCAAGGGAGCCATTTCTTCTAATATCGAAAGAATTTCTTTAATTTTCATAGCATTATTTTGAATTAACAAAGTAACGAATAAACCTCACAACTTTAATATAAAGATAAAAAATCCTACTTTCGTAACATGATTTTATTACGAAAAATACTGTTCCCATTTGCTGTGTTATATGATTTTATTACTAGCGTTCGTAATTTTTTATACGACAAAGGTTTTTTAAAATCCTATTCCTTTTCTGTTCCAACCATTGTTGTTGGAAATTTAAGTGTAGGAGGTACAGGAAAAACACCACAAATAGAATACCTCATTCGATTACTTTCTAATCAATACCGCATCGCATCACTGAGTCGCGGCTACAAACGAAATAGCAAAGGTTTTGTCTTAGCCGACAATACAACAACTCCAGAAATACTAGGCGACGAACCGTATCAGTTTTACCGTAAATTCCCGAATATTCAAGTAGCTGTGGATGCGCAACGGAAAAACGGAATAGAGCAACTGCTTTCTCAACAAGAAAAACCAGAGGTAATTTTGTTAGATGATGCTTTTCAACACAGAAAAGTAAAAGCCGGTTTGTACATCCTTCTAACCGCCTATGATGATTTATTCTGTGATGATTATATTCTACCCACAGGAAATTTAAGAGAAAGTCGTTCTGGAAGTCATCGCGCCGACATTATCATAGTCACTAAATGTCCACCAAACATTTCGGAAGCAAAACAAGAAGAAATTCGAAAAAAAATTAACCATTGGGTAAAATCAGAAACTCCAATATTCTTTACCTTTATAGAATATGACGATTATTGCTATTCCGAAACAGAAAAGATTTCGTTTTCTGATTTCCAAATTGTTGATAAGTTAATTGTTGCAGGCATTGCAAAACCTGAACCTTTTTTCAGATATTTGCAGGCTGCCAAAAAATCAACGATGGTTTTTCCTGACCATCACGAGTTTTCGGAAAAAGATATCGCATTGATTTTAGAAACAGCAAACGGAAAAAAAATTGTTACAACCGAAAAAGATTTTGTGCGTTTAAAAGGCAAATTACCTTCAGAACAATTATATTATCTACCCATAAAATCATCGTTTGTAACCAGTAGTAACCAATTTGACAAAAAGATTTTAGAGTATGTGGGAACAAGTACAGGAAACTGTTGATTACATCCAGAATAAAACTAATTTTTCTCCAGAATACGGAGTAATTTTAGGTTCTGGTTTGGGAGGATTTACCAATGATATAGAAATTGAATTCATCTTACCATATAGTGAAATTCCTAATTTTCCTATTTCTACCGTTGAAGGCCATAAAGGCGCTTTGGTTTTTGGAAATATAAACGGAAAAAAAGTAGTAGCCATGCAAGGACGTTTTCATTTTTATGAAGGCTACAGCATGAAAGAAGTTACTTTCCCGGTAAGAGTAATGAAATATTTAGGAGTTACAAAACTAATTGTATCCAATGCTTCGGGTGGTGTAAATCCAAATTATACAGTAGGTTCTATTGTAATTATCAAAGACCATGTTAACATGATGCCTGAACATCCTCTACGTGGCAAAAACGACGAGCGTTTCGGCCCTAGATTTGTCAATATGAGTGAGCCTTACAGCCGAAAAATGATGGCAAAAGCCAAAGAAATTGCTTCTGAATTAAACATAACGATACAAGACGGCGTTTATTTAGGATTGCAAGGACCAACTTTTGAAACTTTAGCAGAATACAGAATGGTTAAGGCTTTGGGATGTGATTGCGTTGGTATGTCGACTGTGCCTGAAGTTATTGTAGCCCGCCACATGGAATTGGAAACATTTGGTATTTCTGTAATTACTGATATGGGAGATGCAGAAAGTATCGATACAATTTCACACGAAGAAGTCCTAGAGGCTGCACGAGGAGCTGAACCTCATGTTCGTCAGTTAATTAAAGAATTAATCACACAATATTAGTATTCAAAAACCAAATTAGTCTCGATAATTTTATAAAAATTATCGGGATTAAATGGTTTGGTAATCACATCGGTCATACCGTAAGAAAGTAACATTTCTCTATTTTCGTTCAAGGATATAGCAGTTAAGGCTATGATAGGAGTCACTGCATCAAACGTTCTAATCTGTTCCGTAGCTATAGTACCGTTGATACCCGGCAAATGAACATCCATTAAAACCAAATCGTATTTATTTTTACGCATCATTTCGATAGCATCTTCTCCGGTTTCACAGATTTCGGCAATCATACGTTTCTTTTCAAGAATTTTCTTGGTAATCATTTGGTTGATCTTATTATCCTCTACCAATAAAATTCTCTTATTAATAAATACTTTTTCATCTATAATTTCATCCGCGTTCTTAGTCACTACTTCCTCTCCTATTTTAAATTCGAGATCAAAGTAGAAAGTCGACCCAACACCTACTTCACTCTTTACGCTAATTTGAGAGCCCATCAAAGCAATCAGTCTTTTCACAATGGTCAAACCAAGACCAGTTCCTCCATATTTTCTATTGATTTCGACCGATCCTTGTGAAAAACTATCAAAAATAGATTCTTGTTTTTCTCGCGGAATACCAATACCGGTATCTTGCACTTCGAAACTTAACTTACAATTTTCCTCGTCTTTACTCACTAATTTTGCCGCAACAATGATGCTTCCATTCTTGGTGAATTTAAGCGCATTATTGATAAGGTTGATAAAAATTTGCGACAGTTTTGTGGTATCACCAACCAAGAAGTCAGGAACGGCATCATCTATTCTTAAAACAAAATCATTGTTGTTTTGACTCGCTTGTTCTTTTAATGAATTTTGAATATTCTGTAGCAGTTCTCTAACATTGAAATTGATTTTTTCAATTTCGATATTATTAGATTCAATTCTGTTTATTTCGAGAATATCATTAATATAGGTAAGAAGATAATTTCCAGAGAACTTCAACGATTTTAAATATTCTATTTGACTCGCTTTCGGCCTATCTTCCAACAAGATATGAGTAATTCCGTTAATCGCGTTTAGTGGTGTTCGCAATTCATGACTTACGGTTGACAAGAATTCTGCTCTAGCTTGTGAAGCTTTTTCGATTCGCTCTTTAGCTTCTTCCAACTCTAAGTTTTTCTCCCGAAGCAACTCATTGGACTTGTTACGAATAATATTATTTTTATACAAGGATAAACTCAATAAGGACAAAATTGTAATTAATGCAATACTTAAAATATTAATCAATCTTGAAAATTTCCCGGCTTTTTCTTGCTCTCTTCGCTCTTTGTCCAGTTTTTCCATGTCGCGCATGATATCTCCCACTTTAACCTGTTCTGAAATCAAGGTTTTTTTCTGGTTTAAAGCTATAACATCAAGCGAATCTTTTAGTTTGGTATGAATTTTTAGATAATCTAGGGATTTATTCATTATCCCTATTTTTTCGTAAAGCTCACTCAGCTTTTTAGCTACTTTTAATTGTTGTTGTATATTTTTACTGGCAACACTAATATCAAAAGCTTTTATTAAATACTGTAATGCTTCTTCATTATCATTTTTAGCATCTTTGATTACCCCAAGTTGATAAAAGGCTTCCGATTGAAGATTGAAAGTATCCTTGCCTTTTGAAGGCATACGAACCAAGTTATTTAGAGCAGATTCGGCAATTTTAACTTCATTTTTTTCTAAATACAATAAAGCCTTTTGTAAATCTACCATGTTTTTACCATTGGTTAGATTCATTGTTTCATAAACCATATTGGCTTTATTGAAATATGATTCGGCTTTACTGAAATTACTCTTGTGCATATAACAAACACCAAGATTGTAATAAGAAAGCGCTTGTTTGGCACTGGGTTCCAAAGTATTGTATATAGAAACAGCCCTGATTAATTTTTCTATGGCTTCTTCATATTTTTTCAGCTCAACATAAACTATTCCTAGGGTGTAATAACTGTTAGCCAAACTAAGCTCATTAGTATGCTTTTTAGAATACACTATTGCCTTGTTGGCATTTTCAAGAGCTTTGTCAAAAATCTTGTTATTTTTGTAGTAAACCGCTGTTTCGGAATAATAATAAGAACTATCGATAGCAAAATCGTCTTCGAATTTATTGGCGGCAAACCCCAATAAACAGAATAGATTCATAAAAAAAAGTAAGGCCTTTTTAGACATATTTTAGCGATAGTACAAAATTCCTTAAATATAATTATTTTTTATTAATGTAATCAATTAAATCAATAATTCGAGAAGAATAGCCAATTTCGTTGTCATACCATCCAACTACTTTAACCATTTTATCGATAACAGAAGTTAACTGAGCATCAAACAAACAAGAATTACGATTACCTAAAATATCAACCGAAACAATTGGATCCTCGGTATAGGCTAAAATACCTTTTAAGGAATCTTCTGAAGCTGTTCTAAAAGCCTCATTGATCTCCTCAATGGTCACTTGTCGCTGCACATTAAACGTAATATCCGTTAGTGAACCATCCGGAACCGGAACACGAATTCCACATCCTCCAATTTTTTGTTCAAGTTCAGGAAAAATTTTAGTCAATGCTTTTGCTGCCCCAGTCGTTGTAGGCACTATCGATTGAGCTGCCCCTCGAGCACGACGTAAATCTTTGTGGGGTTGGTCATGTAAACTCTGATCGGTTGTATAAGAGTGCACTGTTGTTATGTAAGCTTGTTCTATCCCACACAATTCCTGAATAACCTTAATCATCGGAGCTGCATTATTCGTGGTACAGCTAGCATTGGAAACAATTAACTCGCTACCGTCTAAAATCGTTTCATTAACCCCTAAAACCACCGTTTTTATCTTTTCAACTTCAGCAGGAGCAGAAAGAATAACTTTTTTAGCACCGGCAGTAATATGCTGGTAAATTGCTTCGTACGTTTTGTGTTTTCCTGTTGATTCAATGACAAAATCGATATCTAACGATTTCCAATCTAAGTTTTTGATTTCTTTTTCATGAAAAAACACATAAGGCTTGTCATCAACGATGATAGCATTATCATTACAAGAGATTTGATTCGACAAGACACCATGAATGCTATCATATTTTAATAAATGAGCCATGGTTTTGTTATCGGCTATATCATTTATTGCCACGACTTCAATGGTGGGATGATTTAACAACAATCGAAAAAGATTTCTTCCGATTCTTCCGAAACCGTTAATTGCTATTTTTGTTTTATTCATGTGGTTCTATATGTATCAAAACATGTCCTAATTGAGGTATTTGATCTCTAAGAGTATCTTTGAGTTGGTGCGCAATATCATGCCCTTCCTTAACTGTAATTTGAGCATTCACTACGGCATGAAGATCTACGTGATAGACCATTCCGGCTTTTCTGACAAAACATTTTTCAGTAGTAACAATTCCTTCTACTTGTTGTGCCACCTTTCGAACATCTACAATTAAATCATCATACAAATGTTCGTCCATTATTTCTCCCAAAGCTGGTCTGAAAATCAAATAACTATTGTACAAAATAAAAAATGAAGCCAACAATGCCGCCCAATCGTCGGCCGCTTCATATCCTTTTCCCAAAAAGATTGCGATAGAAATTCCTATGATTGCTGCTACAGAAGTTATCGCATCGCTACGATGATGCCAAGCATCTGCTTTTAAAGAAGAACTATTGGTTTCTTTGGCTTTTTTCATCACCATTTGAAACGAAACTTCTTTCCAAACTATAATCACTCCTAAAACAATGAGTGTCCAAGATTTAGGCAAATCATGTGGCGTTTGGATATTGATAATACTTTCATGCGCAATAATTCCTGCGGAAGTTATCAAAAAGCCAACGACAAGAAACGTTACTAAAGCTTCTGCTCTTCCATGCCCATAGGGATGATTCTCATCGGCAGGTTTGTTCGCATATTTAAGTCCAAGTAGCACCAAAAAGGAAGAAAATATATCTGTTGTAGACTCTATGGCATCGGCAATAAGAGCATACGAATTTCCAAAAAAACCCGCCAAGCCTTTAACAACAGCTAAGGCCGCATTTCCAATCAGACTAAAATAGGTAGCCTTAATAGCTGTTTGCGCGTTACTCATCTCGGAAATTTGAATTATAAAATATGTTTTTGTGCATGGTACGAAGAACGAACCAAGGCACCACTTTCTACATGACGGAAACCTAACTCTTTTCCTATTTGTTCGTATTTTGCAAACTGTTCAGGAGTAATGTATTCTTTTACCGGTAAATGTTTTTTACTAGGTTGTAGGTATTGACCAATCGTAACAATATCAACATTAGCTTCACGAAGATCTTTCATGGTTTGAATTACCTCTTCTTCTGTTTCTCCTAAGCCCAACATAATACCAGACTTAGTTCTTCGGATACCTTTTTCTTTTAGGTATTTTAGCACCGCTAAACTTCTATCATACTTAGCCTGAATACGTACTTCGCGTGTTAAACGACGTACTGTTTCCATGTTATGCGATACCACTTCAGGATTGGCTTCAATAATACGATCCAAATGACGTTCGATACCTTGAAAATCAGGTATTAATGTCTCCAAGGTCGTTTCAGGATTCATTCTTCGAATCGCTTTAATTGTTTCTGCCCAAATAATAGACCCCATGTCTTTTAAATCGTCACGATCTACACTGGTAATTACCGCATGCTTAATCTTCATAATTTTTATCGAACGAGCCACTTTTTCTGGTTCATCCCATTCTACATCTTCAGGTCTACCTGTTTTAACACCGCAAAACCCACAAGAGCGTGTGCAGATATTCCCTAAAATCATGAAAGTAGCGGTACCTTCTCCCCAGCATTCTCCCATATTTGGACAACTTCCTGAAGTACAAATAGTATTCAGTTTGTATTTGTCGACTAAACCTCTGAGTTCTGTATATTTTTCTCCTATTGGCAGTTTAACTTTTAACCATTTTGGTTTTCCTACCGGAAGTATATTTGATTGCGTAGCTGTTTCCATATCGAAAATTTTGCATTGCAAAGATACGGATTGTTGTTTATTGAAAGATTTGTTTATAAGTTATATTTAACTTGATTTTAGAAAAAAAGCCATTCAACAATTAAGATCGAATGACTTCATAAAAATTTAAAAATTATTGCATTTGGACTACAATAGGTAAAGAATATTGTGTTCTTACCGTTTGCCCTTGATACATTCCGGGTTCCCATTTTGTTTTGATAGATTTTAACACACGAATCGCTTCCTGATCTAATCCAAATCCAGGATTTTTAGGTACGGTAATACCAGACAAACTTCCATCGCGTTCCACCACAAAGAAAACTACAACACGAACCGTTTTTCCTTCATCCATTTCAGGAGTTTTAAATCGACTTCCTACTATTTGCAAAAAAGCGTTAATCCCACCCGGAAACAACGGGCTTTTATCTACAGTTGCCGTAGTCATGATTTCAGGCGTTTTAACAGTCTCTCCAACAGAATCGGTACCTGAACCATTCACAAATGAAGCACCTGATCCTAGTGAAGCATTAGCATCTTCAGAAGTCGGTTTTCCTATATCTTGAGGTTTAGTAAACTCGACTTCGGGTGCTTGCGAAGCTTCCACCACTGTGGGATTAATCAAATTTTGTGTAGTGATTGGAACTTGTGCTGCAGCAGCTTTTCTTTTTACAAACTCTTCTTTCTTTTTAGGAATTTCTTTAATCTCCCTTAAATCTGCAACGACTATCCTTTCATCAATAATAATTTTTGGTTCTGGAATCACTTCTTTTTCTACAAATGAACTCAACAAAACGGGCAACAAAATCAGACTTGCTAAAAAAACCAAAGCAGTAAAAAATGCCTTAAGTGTTGTTTCTCCCTGCTCACGTCTTAACTGATAAGCACCATACTCCTTGTTTTTTCCTTCAAAAACAAGCTCTAACCATTCGGTTTTGGTAATGTTTAATTTTGACATAATTTCTCATTTTTATAGTTAATTAATAATCTTTCAACCTTATTATTAACCAAGTGAAAATATCATGCCAAAATTTTGTTAAAACAATTAAATATTTAAATAAATTAACAATTTTATTATTTTTAAAACAATAATATAGAAATTAATCTAAAAATATTGTGACGACAGACACACCAAATACTCGCTTGAGGCAGTAAACATCAGCATTAACAATGATTCTCCAAAAAGTTTTAAAAAATTATGGATTCAGAAAAATATTATGTTGCAACCCAAACAACAAGATAAAAACTATCCTTTAGAAATGATTTCGGCCAATAATTTTTTGGCTCTCAACAACTTAATTTTAACGTTGTTTAAGGGTTCTTGAAGTTCTTCCGCGATTTCCTGATACGTCATCTCTTGAAAATATCGCATTTGAATTACTTCCTGATAAGCAGGCTTCAGTTTCTTAATAAATTGCAGTAAACGATTTAGATTTTGCTCTGTGATAATTTGATCTTCGGCAGACGGGGTATCATCAGCCACTCCGTAAGCTATATGATCTTCTTCATCAGTAATGTCGATAAACAGACTTGATTTTTTCTTTCGAAGCAAATCGATATGAACATTTTTCGCTATAGCAATCAACCAAGTATTAAACTGAAATTCAGTATTATACGTAGCAAGTTTATCAAAAGCCTTTGAAAAAGTTTCAATAGTAATATCTTCGGCATCTGTTTCGTTTTCGGTTCGCTGCAACATAAAGGCATACACCTCATTCCAATACTTATCCAATAAGTACGTGAATGCCACTTGATCTCCTTTGATGGCTTTTTCGATATACTGCTTTATTTCCAAGTAACTGGTTTTGAGAAAAGATTTCTAAAAAAAACATTAATCTGCGTGAAGATAAGAATAATTTCCAATACCGGATACCAGTAGATTACATCTTTTTCATCCAATTTACCTGCTGAAAATCCGAGCGAAATCCAAGAAACTAAATATCGGAAAGCTATTGCGCTTAAAACAACAATCCATTCGAATTGCAATGCCAATAAAGGGATAGGAAGAAGATAAAAAAACAATTGTGTAAAATAGAATAATGACAATTGAAACTTATCAAAACTCTTATAATAAACAGCCGTTGAAGCATGACGACGCTTTTGCATAAACCATTCACCAAAAGTTTCTTTAGGTCGAGAATACGTAAAACCTTCAGGATTAAAAGAAATGGTTGTATTGTTTTTATGTGCCGCTTCATTGACAAACAAATCGTCATCACCAGAACGAATTTTCATATGATTGATAAATCCGTTTACTCTAAAAAACTCTTCTTTTTTATAAGCTAAATTACGTCCAACACCCATGTAAGGCTTGCCTACTTTTGCCCAACCAAAATATTGCGTAGCGGTTAGTAAAGTTTCAAAACGGATTAATTTATTTAAAAAACCAGACATTTTCTCGTACGCTCCATAACCCAAAACAAAGGTTTTATGCATCGTAAAATGCGAAGTCATTTCAGCAATCCACTCATTGGTAGCAGGATAGCAATCGGCATCGGTGAATAACAAATACTCATTCGAAGCTGCTTTAATTCCTAAAGTAAGAGCAAACTTTTTATTTCCCCAAAAGGCTTCATTGTTTTCAACTTTAACCAATTTTAAGTTGTGATGTGTTTTTTGAAATTCTTCAATCAAAAAACGAGTATCATCACTAGAAGCATCATCAATTACCACTACTTCATAACTAGGATAATTTTGATTTAGCAGTAAAGGAAGGTAATTTTTAATATTTTCTTCCTCGTTTTTAGCGCAAACTATTACCGAAACCGACAGGTGTTTTGGCGCTACTTTTTCACTTTTTGCAAATGAAAATTTACCAAAAACAAACAAATAATACACCACCTGAATGGTCACCACTGTTAAAAAAAAGATAAGTAAAACAAGTAAAAATTGCTCCATAAAACTCTCTGAAAAATGTGGTGCAAAGGTAATAAAAAGTTATAAGTTTACGGTAAGCCGTTTATAGATTTGTTCTGTTTTTTCGCATTTCGAAAGCCACTTTTTGATCATTACTATCTTCAGATTTTTCTAGATGGTGAATGATATTATTATAGTTTTTATCATCTCTGTTTTGCGATAATTTTTTCTGTGCTTGAATCTCAGAAATTTCAATTTCAAAAGCGAATACACCCAAGGCTTCTCGCATGGTTCTTGAGGACAAATCTTCTACTCGAATTGGTTTTTCTTGCTTTTGTTCATATTTATCGACCAACTTTTTTAAAGACTTTATCGTTTGTTCATGATTCAACGGTCGAAGTTTTCCGTAAACGTGAACAGCTAGATAATTCCAAGTAGGTACATTTTCATGGTCATACCAAGATGAAGAAATATAAGAATGAGGCCCGTTAAAAATAACCAAAACCTCTTGTTCTTCTTTGAAGTTTAACGCTTGAGGATTTGCTTTTGCTATATGTCCGCTTAGTATTGATTTTCCTTCTACCTTTTCTAAAAAAAGAGGCACATGTGTTCCCCAGAACTTCCCATCCGCCTGGTTAATCAAAATAGCAAATCCATTCTCATGAATAAATTCTTCTATTTCTGATTGGCACTCATTTTTATAAATATCAGGAATATACATAGGTAAGAAGAATTAATAATTACAGAAAAAGATCGAACTTAACACCTATCCATTGATAAGCAAAGAGTATTTTTTTTAAATAATATTTACTTCGGCTTCAATAGCTATTGTAAATTTGTCTAATACCGCTTTTTGAATTTCTTTAGAAAGATCAACAATCTCTTTTCCTGTAGCGTTACCGTAATTCACCAATACTAAAGCCTGATTTTTATGAACTCCTGCATCACCCACTCGGATTCCTTTGAAACCAGCCTGCTCAATTAACCAACCTGCAGGCACTTTAATTTCATTTTCGGAAACTTCGTAAAACTTCATGTCAGGAAATTTCGAATGAACCTTATTAAAATGATCTCGACTTATAATAGGATTTTTAAAGAAACTACCACTGTTCCCTAATTCTTTAGGATCAGGTAATTTGCTTTGACGAATAGCAATAACAGCGTTACTCACATCCTTGAGAGTAGGCGTTGTAACGCCTTGTTTTTCTAATTCTTTCTGGATATCACCATACCCGACATTAATTTTATGGTGGCGTTTAGTTAATTTAAACATTACCGAATTAATGATGTATTTACCTTTGAGTTCCTGCTTAAAAACACTTTCTCTATACCCAAAATTACATTCTTCTTTAGTAAATACTTTAGTTTCCTGCGTTGCAATATTCACCGCTTCACAGGAAACAAAAGTATCTTTAATTTCAGCACCATAGGCTCCGATATTCTGCACTGGTGTTGTCCCAACATTACCGGGAATAAGCGACATATTTTCTAAGCCTCCGAAATTATGACCGATGGTATGTAAAACAAACTCATGCCAGTTTTCCCCGGCATTAGCTTTTATCCAAACAAAATCTTCGTCTTGTTCTACTATTCGGATACCTTTTATAGCAACATGAATGACTAAAGCATCAATATCCTGAGTTAAAAGCATGTTACTTCCTCCGCCAAGAATAAATTTTTCTTTGGAAGCGTTTTCTTTTAGAACTTTCTTCAATTCTTCAACGGAATGAACCGACACAAACTCTTTTGCTTTGGCATCAATTCCGAATGTATTGTAATTTTTAAGAGAAAAAAAATGTTGAATTTCCATTATATTAATCTGATCTGAAAGCTCTAAAAGAAAAGCAGAGATCTTACTTTTTATTTAAAATACTAATATTAAAGAACTGATTTATTCTTCGGTTTCTAATGCTCTGTTTAAAAATTCATTCAGAGGTTTGATATGAATCAATTTTTGAGCGATTTTCGAAGCAAAATCTTCATCAAAAAACAATTGATCTTCAATTTTCTTTGACACCGTAAAACTCTTCAATTTCAAAAACTCAATTGCCGGGTGATCAGAGTCATATCCCTTAGGTGCCGATTTTAAAACATTACCTTCTTCAATATCAAAAGTTCCAAATTCTTTTTCAAAAACCTGATCCTGAACTACCGATTCTAAATCCTCATAAAAAAAAGCGATCTCTTTTCTGATTTTTTTCAAATCTTCTGGTTCAGGACACCAAATCCCTCCTGCAATGAACGAATTCCCTTTTTCAAAATGAATGTAATAACCGGCTCCATTTTTACGATTCCGATTAGTACTCAGCCAAATCCCCATATTTGTTTTATACGGCGACTTATCTTTTGAAAAACGAATATCTCGATTGATTCTGAAGGTACAATTTTTAACCTCCAAAGGTTCTAAAGAAGAATCTAATGGTTTCATAGATTCTAGAACTTTTTCAATAAGATGGTGATAGTCTTTTTTATAAGCTTCATAACGCTTCTTATTGGCATGCATCCATTCCGTAGCGTTATTAAATTTTAAGTCTTCCAGAAATTGAATCGATTCTTGGGTAAACATTTACAGTTTTTTCTTTAAATCTTGTTCTGATATATAACCTAAATGTTTCCAAACTTCTTTACCGTCTTTATACAATATAAGTGTTGGCAAACCTTCAATTTGTAACTGAGTTGCTAATTCTTGACTTTGGTCAGCATCTACTTTTAAAATCACCAACTCCCCTTTCATTTCCTCCTTCATTTTTGCTAAATAAGGAGCCATTTTTTTACATGGACCACACCATTCTGCGTAAAAATCAACCAATACTTTTTTGTCCGATTGTATTGCTTTTTGGTAATCTGCCAAAGTCATTCCTCCTTTGTTTACAGGTTTCCCTAAACCTTCAGCATTCCATCTAGTAATACCTCCAGCCATGTTGTAAACTTCTTTGAAACCCATTGAAGCTAATTTATCAGCAGCTTTAGCACTTCTTCCGCCGCTCAAACAATACACATAAACCGGTTTGTTTTTGTCCAATTGAGCAGCTTGAGTCTCAAAATTAGAATCGTTAATATTGATATTTTTAGCATTATCAAGATGCTGGTTTCCATATTCATCCGGTGTTCTCACATCGATTAACTGAACTCCAGGATCAGCAACCTTCTCTGCAAAAGCTTTCGGCTCTATATTTTCATTAATACCTTTTCCATTTTGCCCTTTGCAACTAGTTAACAACAAACTTGATGCAAAAAAAACCATTAAAATTATTCGTTTCATGTTGTATAAATTTTTAGCTAAGATATGAATTAAATATTGAATATTTTATAACTCTGATGCGTCTGTTTGACAATCTTTTCGGTTCTTTCTGGATGAGTATCTGAGATAAATAACTGACCAAAATGATTACTATTGACCATGGCCACAATCTTCGACACGCGAATTTCGTCTAGTTTATCGAAAATATCATCAAAAAGCAAAAGAGGTTGCTCGCCGCTTTGTTGTTTTACAAATTCAAATTGCGCCAATTTTAATGCTATTAAAAAAGACTTTTGTTGACCTTGAGAACCAAATTTTTTAATCGCATGATTTTCGATCTCAAAAGACAGATCATCTTTATGAATTCCGACACTAGTGTACTGTAAAGCTCTATCTTTAGCTATATTTTCTTTCAATAGAGTTAATAAATCCTTTTCAAGCAATTGACTTTGATAAACTAGCTGCACCGTTTCTGAAGAATTCGAAATATCCTGATAATACGAATTAAAAACAGGGATAAATTCTTCTAAGAAAGCTTTCCTTTTATTATGAATCGCCGTGCCTAAATCCGCCAATTGCTCATTATAAATTTCAAGCGTTTCCTGCTCATAAACTCTGTTTAATGCAAAATATTTTAAAAGTGCATTACGCTGCGCCAACACTTTCTGATAATTGATTAAATGATGCAAATACAAATTATCCAACTGCGAAATAACACTGTCTAAAAATTTTCGGCGAACTTCACTTCCCTCTCGAATCAAATCAGCATCTGTAGGTGAAATGATAACCAACGGAATCAACCCGATATGATCTGAAAATTTCTCATATAGTTTTCCATTTCTCTTCAGGATTTTTTTTTGTCCCTTTTTCAAACTACACAAAATTTGTTCCGTGCGGTTTTGCTTTTCAAACTCACCATCAATCACAAAAAAATCTTCTCCATGCTTTATATTCTGAACAGAAACCGAATTAAAATAGCTTTTACCGAAAGCCAAATGGTAAATAGCATCCAACACATTGGTTTTACCAACTCCGTTTTTTCCTACAAAACAATTGATTTTGTGTTCGAAATCGAAACTGACCTCTTCAAAATTTTTAAAATTTAAAACTGAAATTTTTTTTAAGTACATGAAATACGCATCATTGAGAGTTTGCAATAAATATTGCTAAGGTGCACGCAAATTATTAAAAATATAACGAAAACATGTTTTGTTTTTCAATAAAAATTTTATTTTTGCACCTCACTAATTTAAAATTTAAATGGCAACTTACAATAAAAGAGGATACAAAGCTCCGAAACCGGAAGCTGAAAAAGTGGAAAACGTAGCTGATTTAGAACAAGATGTTACTATAGATGAAAAAGACAGCACCACCGCTAACGTATTTAACACTTTAGATGAAACTGCTTCAAAAACTGAAGAGTTTGTTGCTAAAAACCAAAACATCATCCTAGGAGTTGTTGGTGGTATTGCTTTATTAGTAGCAGGTTATATAATGTATCAAAAATTTGTTGCTGGTCCTTCTGAAAATGAAGCAGCAAGCGATATGTACCAAGCACAAAAATATTTCCAACAAGCTGTTGATGCTACAGAAAAAAATGACTCTCTTTACAACCTAGCTTTAAATGGTGGTGAAGGAAGACAAGGTTTCTTAGATATCATTAAAAACCATTCTGGTACTGACGCAGGAAATTTAGCACATTATTATGCTGGAATCGCTTATTTAAACACTAAGCAATTCGACAAAGCTATTACTCATTTATCCGATTTTTCAACTAAAGATGAATTTGTAAATGCTATCGCAATCGGAGCTATTGGTGATGCAAAATCAGAGTTGAATAAACCTGAAGAAGCACTTGAATCTTACGTTAAAGCTGCTCAAAGCACTAAAAACGAAGTAACGACACCTCGTTTCCTATTGAAAGCAGGACAAACTGCTTTAGCGCTAGGAAAAAAAGAAGAAGCTTTACAATATTTCACAGAAATTAAAGAAAGTTTCGAAGATGCTCCTGAAGCACAAAACATTGATGCTTTAATAGGACTAGCTCAGTAATTTTAGACCAAAGTGTTAAGAGTTGAAAATACTCTTAATCCTGCAATCCCATAAAGATGGCTACAGAAAATAAAAACTTATCGAATTACGATAAAAACACAATCCCAAATGCGAAAGATTTTCGATTTGGGATTGTTGTTTCAGAATGGAACGATACCATTACAGAAGATTTATACAGAGGTGCAGAAGCAGCCTTGCTTGACTGTGGAGCAACCCCTGAAAATATTATACGTTGGAATGTACCTGGAAGCTTCGAATTAGTGTATGGAGCCAAAAAAATGATCGAATCACAAGCTGTTGACTGCGTGATCACGATTGGTTGCGTTATCAAAGGAGAAACCATGCATTTTGAATTTGTATGTGAAGGCGTAACACAAGGAGTTAAAGACTTGAATGTACAAACAGATGTACCAGTAATTTTTTGTCTGTTAACCGACAACAACATGCAACAATCGATTGATCGTAGTGGCGGAAAACACGGAAACAAAGGTACCGAAGCTGCTATTGCTGCGATTAAAATGGCCGATTTAAGAAGAAAGGCTTAATTATTACACCCTCCTTTATCCTTAAACACACTTTTTTACCGTATGGAAGAGAATAAGACACGTATTAATAAATTCCTATCGGAAACAGGCTATTGCTCCAGACGAGAAGCCGATAAACTATTAGAACAAGGCCGAATTACCATTAACGGAAAAGTACCCGAATTAGGCACCAAAGTTTCCCTTGAAGACGAAATACGTGTAGACGGTAAATTAATTCGTGAGAAAACCTCTAAACCAGTCTATTTAGCCTTCAACAAACCGGCAGGAATTGAATGCACTACCAATCAGAATGTAAAAAACAATATCGTTGATTACATCAATTACCCCAAACGTATTTTCCCTATTGGTCGTTTAGACAAAGCCAGTGAAGGGCTTATTTTTATGACCGATGATGGTGATATCGTTAATAAGATATTACGCGCCAGAAATAACCACGAAAAAGAATATATTGTTACGGTTAACAAACCCATAACCGAACGTTTTATTCAGCGTATGTGGAATGGTATTCCTATTTTAGATACAGTTACTAAAAAATGTAAGGTAGAACAAATTAGTAAATTTGTTTTTAGAATTGTATTAACTCAAGGTTTAAACAGACAAATCCGTCGAATGTGTGAATATTTAGGTTATGAAGTTACCGCCTTAAAACGCATTAGAATCATCAATATTTCATTAGATATTCCTGTAGGTCGTTATCGCGATTTAACGGATGCAGAAATCAAAGAATTAAACACTCTAATTGCTCCTTCAAGTAAAACAGAAGAAGCTAGTTTACCTAGAACAACTGTAAACAGAAACAAACGTTAATATACAATAGTAGAAAGAATCTGGTTGTGATTTACAACAGCTCAAAAAAAGCAATAAAAAAACTCCTAAATAACATTTAGGAGTTTTTTTTGAGCCGATGGAGGGACTCGAACCCACGACCTGCTGATTACAAATCAGCTGCTCTAGCCAGCTGAGCTACACCGGCAAAGTGTATTTACAGTATTTTTAAATTTTGAGCCGATGGAGGGACTCGAACCCACGACCTGCTGATTACAAATCAGCTGCTCTAGCCAGCTGAGCTACACCGGCGACTCAATTCGGGTGCAAATATAATAGAGTTTTTTAAACTTCCAAAGACTTACACCCTAAATTTTATCTATTTTTTACTACTATAAAGCGTTGATTTTATCAACCAATTGGTTAGCAGCAACTTCCAAATCTTTATTAACTTGTTTTAAGTGAGCTTTTCTATTCTCTACTTTTTTATCATTTACTTTTTGAATTAAAGCATCAAATGTTCCAATTGCTTCTTCAATGATAGCATTAGTAGCATCAGTTGGTTTACCAGTAGTAGTCATTTCATACAAATAAACTGCTTCAATAATATCACCAATTACAAAGTTGATGTCTTTTTTTAAGTTTTTTACACTTGCCATAGTTTCCTATTTATAAATTTTTGCAAAGGTACTATTTATCTTGAGATATCCTAGTAAGGAATAAATATTTCCAAAAGAGAAGCTTCACCAATTAATTGGTAATCAGTAATTATAGCCGGCAATAAAACGGTATCTCCTTTTTGAAACGAATACGTTTGATTATTCACCCGAATATCGACATTTCCATCCGTACACATATAAACCACAAAAGATTCATTAGTCTTATGCTTTGAGACAACTCCTTCAAGCGGTAACACATTGGTTTTAAAGTAAGGACAGCTCACCACCGGATTACTTTTATTCAGTGTTTGACTGTATTCTTTTTTCGCTTCAACTGTATTATAATTGATTGCTTCTAGGGCCAAATCTACATGTAGCTCTCTTGTATTTCCGTTGGCATCTTTCCTATCAAAATCATAAATACGATATGTAATATCTGATGTTTGCTGAATTTCGGCTATAACGATTCCCGATCCTATGGCATGAATTGTTCCTGTTTCTAAAAAGAAAACATCTCCTTTTTGGGCAGGGATTTCATTCAGAATCGAAACTAGTGTTTTATCCTCTAAATGCTGTAAATATTCTTCTGGTGAAGATGGATTTTTGAATCCTACGATAATGCGTGAATCAGGATCTGCTTGCAACACGTACCACATTTCTGTTTTTCCGAACGAATTATGGCGTTTTTGAGCCAATTCATCGTTGGGATGTAACTGTATCGACAAATCCTCTCGAGCATCTAAATATTTAAACAACAAAGGAAACTGTTTCCCAAATTGTTCGTATACTTTTGTTCCTAAAATTTCTGAGGGAAATTCATCAAGAAGAACATCTAGCCCCTTACCTTGAAAAGCTCCTTTGGACACCACACTCACATCACCGGGAACGGCTGAGAGCTCCCAACTTTCTCCTGTAGTAGTATTGGGAATATTTTTATTTAAAACTGATTGCAATCGAGTTCCTCCCCATATGCGGTCCTTAAAAATAGGCTCAAATAATAAGGGATAAAATTCATTCTTCATTCAATAATGTTTTCTTGTTGTAGTTGTTGAAAAAATCAAACTACCACATTCTTTGATTATTCTCCTTTGTAGGACACAAAATTACGAGGAGTTTCGTACAAAACAACCTCTAAATCATTATTTGCCGCTATACGATTTCTAATTTTATTCCAAATCACCACTACAATGTTTTCAGCGGTAGGATTTAAATCTTGAAATTCAGGCACATCTAAATTAAGATTTTTATGATCAAAAGGAAGTTCCACCTCTTCGTAAATAATGTCAGCCAGATCTTTAATATCCATCACATAACCCGTTTCAGGATCGATATTTCCCGTAACACTAACAATCAATTCATAATTATGTCCGTGAAAATTTGGGTTATTACATTTCCCAAAAACCTTTTGATTTTGTTCATCGCTCCAATCTTTACGATACAAACGATGTGCCGCGTTAAAATGTGCTTTACGACTTATAGTTACTTTCATAATTTGTGCTCTTCAAGATAATGATAAAACTCATCAAATATTATTTTAAACCAAACGGTGTAAGAATCGGGATTTTTCTCTATGTCAGTCTTTACCGCATCAATCGCCATCCATTTCCAACTTTCTACCTCATCACTATTAATTTTTGGCTCTCCGTCATAATAACCAATCATCACGTGATCTAACTCGTGTTCGGTAAGACCATTATCGAACGGAGCTTTATAAATAAAATGAAAAAGTTCTTTCAAATCGGTCGTAAATCCCATTTCTTCATACAAACGTCGGGTTCCCGCTTGAATATTACTTTCACCTTCGCGCTGATGACTACAACAAGTATTGGTCCACAATAAAGGAGAATGGTATTTATGATGTGCACGTTGCTGCAACATAATCTCATTATTGCTATTTAACACAAAAACAGAAAAAGCACGATGCAATACCGCTTTTTCATGAGCTTCCAACTTAGGCATCAGTCCTATTTGCTCGTCTTTCTCATTAACCAATATTACTTTTTCTTCCGTCATACGTTTTTATTACCGGGTAAAAATACGAAAAGCATTCTTAAAAAACCTTCTGTTAACTTTACATTATCAAATGTTCTGCACAGAAACAATATTACAACAAAAATCCCGAGCAGTGCTCGGGATTCATTTATTTAGTTAAGTACATTTTCCTTCTGGAATACAACTCATAAAATTGGTCGTCTTTTAAATCCTCAATGAACAAAATACTCTCTCCTGTAGATTTCATTTCTGGCCCTAGCGCCTTATTCACATTAGGGAATTTATTGAACGAAAACACTGGTTGCTTGATCGCATAACCGTCTAATTTAGGATTGAATGTAAAATCGGTTACTTTATTTTCACCCAACATCACTTTGGTTGCAAAATTAACATAAGGTTCCCCATACGCTTTTGCAATAAACGGTACCGTTCTTGAAGCTCTAGGATTAGCCTCTATAATATATACAATATCATCTTTGATAGCAAACTGTATGTTGATAAGTCCAACAGTTTTAAGAGCCAAAGCAATCTTTTTTGTATGATCCTTGATTTGCTGCATCACAAACTCACCAAGATTGAATGGCGGCAAAGTAGCATTACTATCGCCCGAATGCACACCACAAGGTTCGATGTGTTCCATGATACCGATGATGTACACATTTTCTCCATCACATATAGCATCCGCTTCTGCTTCAATGGCACCATCTAAATAGTGATCTAGCAACAACTTATTATTAGGAATATGTTTTAAAATTTCAATAACATGCTCTTCTAACTCCTGCTTGTTAATCACAATTTTCATTCCTTGACCTCCTAAAACATAAGAAGGACGAACTAACAATGGAAAATCCAATTCATCGGCCAGTTTAACCGCTTCTTCTGCATTTTCTGCCACTCCGAATTTCGGGAAAGGGATATTTAACTCTGTTAATAATTCAGAAAAACGCCCTCTATCTTCTGCTAAATCTAAAGCTTCAAAACTAGTTCCTATAATTTTAATTCCGTATTTTGATAATTTTTCAGCAAGTTTTAAAGCCGTTTGACCTCCCAACTGTACAATTACTCCTTCTGGCTTTTCGTGCTGAATGATATCGTAAATATGCTCCCAAAAAACAGGTTCAAAATACAATTTATCTGCAGTATCAAAATCAGTTGAAACGGTTTCAGGATTACAGTTAATCATGATGGTCTCGTAACCACATTCTTTAGCAGCTAAAACTCCGTGAACACAAGAATAATCGAATTCTATTCCTTGACCAATTCTGTTAGGACCAGAACCCAAAACCACAACTTTCTTCTTATCTGAAACAATACTTTCGTCATGAACGTATTTTGTTCCATCAATTTTTTCGATTTCGGCTTCAAAAGTAGAATAATAATAAGGCGTTTGCGCTTTGAACTCGGCTGCACAGGTATCTACCAATTTGAAAACACGTTTGATATTTTGATCTTCTCTAAGCTTATGTACTTCGCTTTCCAAACAATTTAAAGTATGTGCGATTTGTCTATCGGCAAAACCTTTTTGCTTGGCTTCTAGCAATAACTCTTTTGGAAGGGTATTGATGGTATATTTTGCAATTTCTTTTTCAATCAAGAACAACTCTTCATATTGTTTCAGAAACCACATGTCGATTTTGGTAATTTCATGAATTCTAGACAACGGAATTCCCATTGCAATGGCATCATAAATCACAAAAACTCGATCCCAACTAGCATGCGTTAGTTTATCTATAATTTGCTCGTAGTTTTTATACCCTTTACCGTCGGCACCAAGACCGTTACGCTTAATTTCTAAAGATTGAGTAGCTTTGTGAAGTGCTTCTTGGAAAGAACGTCCAATACCCATTACCTCTCCTACAGATTTCATTTGAAGACCTAAAGTTCTATCAGCACCTTCAAATTTATCGAAATTCCATCTTGGTATTTTAACAATCACATAATCTAGAGTCGGTTCAAACAAAGCCGAGGTTGACTTTGTAATTTGATTTTCCAATTCATCTAAATGATATCCCAAAGCTAGTTTTGTAGCAATTTTAGCGATAGGATATCCTGTAGCTTTAGAAGCCAAGGCAGAAGAACGAGATACACGTGGGTTAATTTCGATAGCTACGATATCCTCTTTTTCATCAGGTGAAACTGCAAACTGAACGTTACAACCTCCTGCAAAATTTCCGATACTGCGCATCATCAAAATGGCCATATCGCGCATTTTTTGAAAAGTAGTATCCGATAAAGTCATGGCTGGCGCCACTGTTATACTGTCACCAGTGTGAATCCCCATAGGATCCATATTTTCTATGGTACAGATAATTACAACATTATCGTTTTTATCACGAAGTAATTCTAATTCGTATTCTTTCCAACCCAAAAGCGCTTTATCTATTAACACTTCATGAATAGGAGAAGCTTCTAAACCGCGTGTCAGAAGTTCATCAAAATCTTCTTTCTTATGCACAAAAGCTGCTCCAGTTCCTCCTAAAGTAAAAGAAGGTCGGATTACCAACGGGAAACCAAACTCTTGCGCAATCTCTTTTCCTTTCAAGAAAGAATTAGCCGTTTTAGCCGGAGCAAAAGGAACATTTATCTTCGTTAATAATTGTTTAAACTGCTCACGGTCTTCGGTAATATTAATAGCATTAATATCGACTCCTATTAAACGCACGCCAAAATCCTTCCAGATTCCTTTGTCTTCCGCTTCTAAACATAAATTCAATGCCGTTTGTCCTCCCATGGTGGGTAAAACAGCATCGATTTGCGGATGTGCTTTTAGGATTTCTATGATAGATTTTGTAGTTAATGGTTTCAGATAAACATGATCCGCCATAGAAGGATCTGTCATAATGGTTGCTGGATTGGAATTAATCAAGATAACTTCAATCCCTTCTTCACGTAAAGATCGAGCAGATTGAGAACCTGCGTAATCAAACTCGCAAGCCTGACCAATAATTATGGGACCTGACCCAATAATAAGAACCGATTTAATTGAATTGTCTTTTGGCATTATAAAGTGTGTTGTTGTTAAAAATGCTATTCTTATGCAAAATTAAGAAGGTTGTTTAAGAGTAGCGAGGAATTATTTGTTTTTTATGAACATTTTAAAAAAAAGGCGTTACCTTTAAAAGTAACGCCTTGCTTTATGATTGTTCTTAAATCATTATTTTTTGTGTCTTGGTTCAGAAGAAACAGTTAATTTATGTCTTCCTTTCGCGCGACGACGAGCAAGAACTTTTCTTCCGTTAGCAGAAGCCATTCTTTCCATAAATCCGTGTTTATTTCTTCTTTTTCTTTTCGATGGTTGAAACGTTCTCTTACTCATAACTTTGTATCTTTAAAATCTTGTATAAATATCTAACTTTTGGGTTTTCTGAAAACCGAGTGCAAATATACAATGATTTTTTTTTCTTGCAAGAGGTTTTATAAAAATAATTTTAATTCTTTTTCTATATTTGCAACACAATATAAAAAACACTAGTATGTTTCATAAAAATATCAAACTAATTATCGCCGGATTATTATTTATTACTGGGATTTGGCAATTTACGGAAAGTAATATCGGAAACGGAATTTTTTTAATTCTATTAACCATCATACCTATATTCTTATACTTTAGAAACGAATATATTTTATTAGCTTTTCTAAAATTAAGAAGTCAAGATTTTGCTGGTGCTAAAAAATGGTTAGACAAAATCAAAAATCCAGAATCGGCTTTAATCCAAAAACAGCAAGGTTATTACAATTATCTTAACGGATTGATGGTTTCTCAAACAAACCTAAACCAAGCTGAAAAATTCTTTAAAAAAGCAATTAGTTTAGGATTGTCAATGGATCAGGATTTAGCCTTAGCTAAATTAAATTTGGCAGGAATTGCTATGAGTCGCAGAAGAAAACTAGAAGCTACTTCGTTATTGAATGAAGCCAAGAAACTAGACAAACACAATATGCTGAAGGATCAGATTGCGATGATGAAAGAGCAATTAAAAAAAATATAACTACCTTATTTTATATTTTAAAAGGCCGTACAATAAGTACGGCTTTTTTCGTTAAATTAAAATAAGAATATTAGTGTTATTCCTCTGTGAATTGAAAAAAAATACTAATTTTATAGTCTATGAATTCATTTTTCATATTTTGGGGAACACATCATGAGGAAACTTTACAGTATTTATATATTTCTTCTTTTTAGTTTTTCTGGATTAAGTCAGAATGACACCCTAAGTTTCCCTGAAGCTTTAAAAATTCATTTAAGAAAATACAACATCCAAAGCGATGATGCCTACAATAATCGAGATCTAGAACGTGGTCAGATTCTTTTTGATTCTTTAGTTACCCATCACTTGGTCGGTACGCAATTTGAAGATTACACCTTAAAAAAAATCAACAAGAAAAAAATCAAACTAAGTAGTTTTAAAAAACCGCTTTTTATATTAACCTACGCCACTTGGTGCATTCCTAGCGAAGGAGAGATCCCTGCTTTGAATAGGTTAGCTCAAAAATTTTCTGATGAAGTACAGTTTATTGTTTTATTTTGGGACAAAAAACATTTAGTACAAAAAGTAGCCCGAGAATTCGATCAACATATTACGGTGTGTTATGCGAATGAATCTTATAAAAACGATGCAGTTATTGTGGCTCATTTGAAACACACGCTTGGACTTCCCACTTCATTTTTTTTAAACGAAAATCTACAGGTTGTAAACATTCGAAGAGGAGGCGCCCAACCCGACAGTAACAGTTCTTACGACAAAGCGTTTTCTATGAATTATTCCATTTTCAGAAATGGATTGAGCAGCTTATTGATCAACAGAAATTTAGACGATGATCCCGACTACCTGCAAAATTAATTTTTAGACAACAACATCTTTCCTGCGACAAATATCAAAATTACAGCAAAAATCTTTTTCAGCATTTTTTGATCTATATTCACCGCTAATTTACTGCCGAAATACCCTCCGATTACAAAAAACAAAGCGATAATTGCGGCGTAACGCCAATCTACATAGCCTTCTTTGTAGTAATTATAAACTGCTGCTGCGGTCACTGGTACCACCAAAACCGTTAAACTTGTTCCCTGCGCTTGATGTTGATTGAAACCCATGAAATAAATCAATAACGGCACCATCACAATACCTCCTCCTACTCCTACCAAACCACTAAGAATCCCCGCTAAAACACCAATTAGCGCTAATAATAAAATCATATTTGCTGTCATCTTTTTCATTTTTAGTTTATTTGAGGAATCTCAATTTCATAATTCTTTTTGGTTGGATTATCCAATTTTTTATCACGAAGCCAAGGATTATGATACTTTAAAGTTTTATAATTGATCCCTTGTATTTTTGAGAATTTAGCCAAATCGGTTACCGTACTATCTACTGTGATTTTTTTGACAGGTATAGTCTGATACAACTGACTCTCCGGTACTATAAAATTATATTTTCTAGGATTTCTCATGATTTCTTTCAAAGCAATAATTCTGAAAACATAACGAGAAGTTTCTTCGTTGAGCAACAAATCATAATAATCATTTACTCCTTGAAAATCAATTTGAGATTGTAATCCACTCATTCCACCATTGTAAGAAGCGGCTGCCAAAGTCCATGATCCGAACTTATCTTTTGCAGCAATAAGATACTTACAAGCGGCTTCCGTCGATTTTTCAAGATGGTAACGCTCATCTACCGTTTCGGATACTTCTAAGCCTTTTTCCTTCGCAGTTTGCGGCATAAATTGCCATACACCGCGAGCTCCGGCTGGAGAAACCGCATTAACTAGAGCGCTTTCGATAACTGCTAAATATTTAAAATCGTCAGGTACGTTGTATTTTGCTAAAATTGGTTCTATAATTGGAAATACTTTGTTAGCTCTCTTAAGAATTAAAATGGTAGAACCGTGCATTTGCGTATTTACTACTAATTCCCTATCCATTCTTTCTTTCACATCCGGAATACGTAAAGGTACTTCTTCTCCGGCAAAATCTAATCTTTCAGGAAATTCGAAATCAGTTTTAGCATTCATAAATAAGCCTAAAATGGCAATGCCTCCCAATAATAAAAAAATCTTTTTCATAATCAATCATTTACATTTTCTCCTAAAATAATTTTTGGCAATAAAGTATTCAAACGGCGGTAACGAGTAATAATCATCACATGCGTACCTCCTTTTACATTAATATAATTTTTGATGTATTTCACAGGAAAAACCTCATCTGCATCTCCATGAATATGAACCACTTCTGGATCAACCGTTGCTCGTTCCCAATTAATAATTTGTTCTATAGACCAATCGAGATACTCTTTTTCTCTTCGTGTCATAAAAACTTTATACATCTCTAATCGCTGTTTAACAATTTCCGTTCCAAAAGCATATTTAGCCAAGGCATCAATGTTTTGAGCCAAACTTGTCGGTAACAGTTTATAAGCCTTGGTTGCCTTTGCAATTTTCATATGAATCGGCAACTCTTGATTGCTTTTCACACTCGAAATAATAATTATTTTTCTTGGATTTAAAAACCGTTTCATTTCTTGTACCAGGATTCCACCAAAAGAAACTCCAACCAAAACAGCATTTTCATGTTTGACTTCCTTTGCCATTCGTTCGGCATAATGTAGCAATGTTTCCTTTTTTTCAGGCATAACCCAATCCAACATATGCTTTTCGAAATCAGTTGAAGGCAGCTCAATTTTTTCGAATATTAACGAACTCGCTGCCATTCCAGGCATAAAATAAACATGAATTTTAGACATAAAAATTATTTACAAATAAGATTTTCCCGAAATTTGCATAAAAGTAATTATTTCCCTGCGTATAGAATTAGTCACTTCTTAAAATTATCAATTTTTTAAGATTAAAATAGCAAAGAAAATTTTAGTATAAACTATGGAGATTAAAGACAATACCTTTTCCAGACAATTTGAAGCCAACTCAGCCAAAGGTTTGGTTAGTATAGAATACACGCTTCAGGAACGAAAACTGTTTCTAACCCGAATCAATATTCCTGAAAATTTTGAAGACGAGTCGTTTATTGATAGTTTTTTAACTACAATTTTGGATTTAGCCGAAGAAAAAAAATGGAAAATTGTTCCGATTTACCCAAGAGTAGCGAGTTTCTTTAGAAAAAACCCGAAATACAAAACCTTTTTACCTCCGGGTATTAAAATTTAGTTTGTTCCTCTTTTTTACAAATCTCTTTCCTTTACTGTGGCAGAATTTGTATTTTTAGAACATGAATTCAGAGGAAACAAGACAAGAAATACTAGATTTTTTCGAGACCATTGAAAAATACTATGGCTGCAAAACAGAAATTACCGAAGGTCTTTGTAAATCTTCTAGTTTTAATCCTGATTTTTCAACTTGGAATTTGTTCGAATTTCACTTGATACGATCCGCCTATAGAACTCAAGGAGATCGATTCATGTTGGAAGGAAACGGTATGTATTATGAAATGGATGCCGGTTCTATCGTTGCACTGACCAAAACCGGCAGAAATAAATTTGAATTCATCGAACAATTAGGAGATACTATTTTTAGAATTACTAAAATTCGATTTCACTATAAATACTAATTGATTTATCATTTGGATCAACCCACATTTTGTAAATCATTAGAATTCAATTGCTTTTTTAGACTAAAGCATTAAGAAATTCAATACGCACGCTTCCATCTTCATCAATTTTAGTCAAATTAACCTCATTGAGCGTATTAACTAATTCTGGATTCCAAGGAGTTTTTACCTTCACATAATTTTCGGTAAATCCATGAATATATCCCTCTTTGTTTTCTCCTTCAAACAATACGGTTCGTTGGGTACCAATTTGACTTTCATAGAAAGCGCGGCGTTTTTTCACGGACAATCCTCGTAACATTTTACTTCGCTTGGCACGAACGTTCCCCGGAACTACATCTTCCATAGCAGCAGCTTCAGTATTGTCACGTTCTGAGTAAGTAAAAACATGAAGATAGGAAATATCTAATTCGTTTAAGAAATTATAAGTTTCTAAAAACAACTCATCCATTTCTCCTGGAAAACCAACAATTACATCTACACCAATACAAGCGTGAGGCATGACCTCTCGTATTTTAGCTACACGATCGGCATAAAGTTCACGCAGGTAACGGCGCTTCATTCTTTTTAAAATTGTATTACTTCCTGATTGCAAAGGAATATGAAAATGAGGTACAAAAGTGCGACTTTGAGCCACAAACTCTATCGTTTCGTTTTTTAGTAGATTAGGTTCGATGGAAGAGATTCGCAAACGTTCAATACCTTCTACCTTATCCAAAGCTTGGACTAACTCTAAAAATGTATGCTCATGTTTTTTATTACCGAATTCTCCCTTTCCGTAATCTCCTATGTTTACTCCGGTTAAAACAATTTCTTTGATTCCTTTTGCAGAAATCTCGGCAGCATTTTTCATGACGTTTTCCATCGTATCGCTACGAGAAATACCTCTAGCCAAAGGAATAGTACAATAAGTACATTTATAATCGCAACCGTCTTGAACTTTCAAAAAAGCACGAGTACGATCTCCGAAAGAATAACTCCCTACATAAAAATCAGCCTCTTCAATTTCACAGGAATGTACTTCTCCCATGTCATTTTTCGTCAAATCATTAATATAATCTGTGATTTTGAATTTTTCAGTAGCACCTAATACTAAATCAACACCATCTACAGCTGCCAACTCCTCTGGTTTTAACTGAGCGTAACATCCCACAGCCGCCACGAATGCTTTATCGTTAAGCTTCATCGCTTTTTTGACAATTTGCTTGAATTGTTTATCTGCATTATCTGTTACCGAACAAGTATTGATAACGTAAATATCAGCTACCTCTTCGAAATCAACGCGATCAAAACCTTCGTCCTGAAAATTACGGGCAATAGTAGAAGTTTCAGAAAAATTTAATTTACAGCCTAAAGTATAAAAGGCTACTTTCTTTTTGTTTACCATAGAATAGCTCAATTAATGAAATCGTTGTCAAAAAATTGAGGTTGCAAATTTAACTATAATTTTGAAATTAAAGACACCACAAATTCGTAAATAATATTGCTTTATTTGTTTTTAGCCTTTTACTATTTTGTTTCATATCATTTAGACTAAAGATATGGGTAGTAAAGTTTCAATGATGCATGTAATTGAAAGTTCGTAAAGAACAAAGCATAAAGAAGCAAACTACATAGTAGAGATGGATGGTATTGGTTATATTGTAACTAAAGAAATTTATACTGACGTAGATATTAAGACTACACTTGAAATGTTAGTGGCAATCGAAAAAAAACCAGAAAAGAAAAAAACATAGAATTATTTGGTAAACTTTATTGAGCCTTTTTTTACCATTTAACTGTACTTCTAATTGACCATATTTTTGAAGTTAAAAAAATTTAAATAAAAATAATACTACATTTGTGAAAAGTTAAAATATTTATACTTTTATTGTTTTCTTTTTAAAAAAATTAGCGCTATAAAATGCAAAAAACCAAAAAATTAGTCTCTTCAAGATATATAAGTTATTTCAGACTTGCATTTTCAGTTCTAATGATACCTCAGATTTATAATCTTGTACCTCATATTCATGAATTAGAAAATTCTTGTATTGTATTTCACTACCCAGGATTAGATTTTATTGAAGCTTATAGTCACACCTTTATTGACATAGTTGCTGGAGTATCTTATTTAAGCGTCTTTTTACTAGGATTAGGTAAATTTCCAAGATTAGGAGCAATGGGCTTTTTAATAACCTTTAGCTATCTCTTCTTAATAGATATTTCTTTTTACAATAACCATTATTACCTATGGTGCTTGATAGCCTTTTTATTTCTTATAGTTGATCAGAAAAACTGGTTACCGATATGGAAATTTCATAAAAAAGAAGATCTTGCATTTCAAACAGACATAAAAAATTATGTCGTTTTTGGCTTGCTAATTTCAATTGTATATTTTTATGGTGGAATCGCAAAAATAAATATGGATTGGTTACAGGGATATCCAATGAGATTAATGACATCTTCAAAGAATTATCCTTATCCTGACTTTCTTGGTTACTTCTTTAGCTATTTTGGATTAATATTTGACTTATCAATTGCTTTTTTATTGTGGTATATTCCAAAAAATAAATTACTTATATTTATTGTAATAAGTTTTCATTTATCTAATTATTTCCTATTTAATATTGGGGAATTTCCTCTAGTAATGCTAGCAACTTGGCCGTTATTTTTAGTAATTTCAAAATTCTTGAAAAAACACTCATTTATAGAAATGATTGGACCTATAAAAATTAACTCCATTAGATCGATAACGCTATTTTGTTTTTTTACTATCCAAATTATTTATCCCCTGAGACCCATTATCTTCGGCAAGGATGTCGCTTGGAATCGTCAAGGTTACAATTTCACTTGGCGTATGATGCTAAATAATTATAAGCCTATCTATTTTCAATTTTTAGTTTCATTCGAAAATCCCAATTTAAACTATCATGTAGATTTTTCAAAATTATTGACTTATAGACAGTTTTATCATGCTTACCATGATCCCTACTTAATTTGGCTTTTATCTCAAAAATTAAAAAAAGATGCTGTTTTAAAATACGAAGATAAAGAGGTTAAAATCTACTGTAAATCATTGTTTGAATTAAATCAACACAAACCTCAAGAATTAATAAATAGCAATATTGATTTATCGGTAACAAAATACAATCACTTTAAAAAAAATAATTTCGTCAACAATTTTAACCAAGATTACTAATTTATGAAAAAAAATACCCTATTAACCTTTATGCTTTTAACTGTCCAAATGATAACTGGACAAATTTCTAATAATCAAATAAATTATGAATTAAGAGTTGACCAATGGAGGCAAACTTGTGATAATGATGTTTTAAGCACCGATGATAACGAAGTTCGAATTGGCCTAACATCTGATAATAATACTGGTGGCACAGCAAGTTGGACTAGTGGCGGCAATGGAGCAACATGTGGAGGTAATAACTATGTACGTAGATGGCAAGCTGATGCTCCTTCAACTGTAACAAATAGCAACACATTACTTTATAGTTGTCTTGACAGGACTAATAATGCAAATTCATTCACAATTAATCATAGTTCTTGGGAGGAAGATGGTAGCTATGATTGCGATCCGTCTGGTGATGCATGTCAATCCTTTGGTAATTGGGATATTACATTTAAAAGTGCTACTAAAACACCAAATCGATTTTGGGCTAATAACGGAACTGTCAATGTGGCAAGTTTTGTAACTGGCCAAAGTGGAGATTTTTCAGCCAAAACTGTCTGGAGGTATACAAACGGCAACTCCTGTGAGAATGCCCTTGATTTTGGTACTCTGACATCGGGTGTCATAAAAACGCATACTAACGCAAATCTTGCACCACCAATAGGAGCTAGTGCTAATATGGGTTATACTAATTTGCTTGGTAATACTGCACCTGATGTTTATTACCGATTTACCGTTACTAAAACTAGTACTGTAATTATTTCAACAGCTAACGCTGGAACTAATTTTGACACTTATTTAAGATTGTATGATTCTACTTCTTGTGGCACACAAATAGCATTCAATGATGACTACGGAGGTGGAATTACTTCAACTATTAATATAATACTATGTCCAGGTACATATACTATCCTTGTAGAGGGATTTAATGTTAATGCGGGAGATTTTGCACTAAGCGTATTGGCTACTAATTCTCCATTAGTTGCAAACACAATTAGCGGTATCTCAAATGCAACTACAGTTTGTGCTGGTTCAGATCCTGGTAGTTTTGACACCTCTGTAGTTTCTTCTGGTGGTAATCCAACTTTGGCATACCAATGGGAAGCCTCTATAACAAGTAATAATTCAGGGTTTGCTTCCATTGCAGGTGAAACATCTTCAACCTACGACCCTTCAACAATCTCTCAAACAACTTGGTTTAGAAGAAAAACAACAGATGCCTGTGGAACCATAGTATATTCAAATGTTATTCAAGTCGTTGTGAATCCTATCGATAATAATATCACACAATTGACTGGTGTTTTAACTGCTAATCAAACTGGTGCAACTTATCAATGGTATGAATGCCCAAATACTTTACTAACAGGCGAAACTAATCAAGATTTTTCACCAACAACTCCAGGTGATTACAAGGTAAAAATAACTGTAGGCTTTTGCGTAACTGAATCAGCTTGTGAAACTGTGACAGTTTTAGGAAACGAATATTTTACATTAAATAATGATTTTATGATATATCCTAATCCAACAAACGAATTTATATATATAAATTCAACTTTTGATAGTCAAATTATCATTGTAAATCAATTAGGGCAAACCGTAAAGTCTATAATGGTAAAATCAAACATTGAAAATAAAATAAATGTAGAAGATTTAGCTGATGGAATGTATATTGTAAAAGGATTAAATGGTTCCATAATTCTTTCAAAAAAATTACTTATCAAAAAATAATTAAAGATTTTAAAAACACAAAAAATGCTAGCTTTTTAAAGCTAGCATTTTTTGTGTTTTTAAAAATAACATTACTCCTTTCTATATTTCTTCGTTTCTTCAAAAACATGCTCTAAGATTTTCGCGTCTACTTCAGTAAAATCCACATTCCGACGTGACATTACTATTTTAGCTGTTTGAAAAGCTTTGCTAGTCATATATGTTGTGAATCCAGACGCACCGCCCCAAGAGAAACTAGGCACGAAATTTCTTGGAAAACCACTACCAAAAATATTGGCAGACACTCCTACTACCGTTCCTGTATTGAACATAGTATTAATACCACATTTACTGTGATCTCCCATCATTAATCCGCAAAACTGCAAGCCTGTTTTAGCAAATCCCTCGGTTTCGTAACTCCACAACTTAACCTCTTCATAATTATTTTTTAAATTCGAATTATTGCTGTCGGCACCAATATTACACCATTCACCCAATACCGAATTTCCTAAAAAGCCATCATGCCCTTTGTTCGAATACCCAAATAATACCGAATTATTAACCTCTCCTCCAATGCGACTATGAGGCCCTACTGTTGTGGCTCCATAGACTTTCGTTCCTAGTTTCACTTGCGCTTCTTCGCACAAAGCAAAAGGGCCTCTAATGACTGAACCTTCCATTATTTCGGCGTTTTTACCAATATAAATAGGTCCTGTAGAAGCATTTAAAGTCACAAACTCTAATTTAGCCCCCTCTTCTATAAAAATGTGTTCTGGCGCTATTACATTAACACTTTTCGGTATCGGCTGCGAAAATCTACCTTCAGTAATTAAATCGAAATCTTCACGAAGCGCAAGATCATTCTTAGAGAAAATATCCCAAGTATGTTCAATTCGGATACAATCTTTGGTGTAATCAATGATATCAAAGGTTTCAAAATCGATTTCCTGATTTTCTTTGCTGTAAAAAGCAATTACTTCGTCATTATAAAAAATCGCCTGATTTACCTCAAGGTTTTTGATCATTTCAACTAAAATATCATTGGGCAAAAAAGAAGCATTAATCATAATGTTTTCTTCCATTTCCACCATTGGATATTTATCCATCAAATATTCCTCCGTTAGCGTTGTAGTAGTATAACCCAAATGCTTTTCCCATTTCTCACGAATTGTTAAAATTCCCACACGGATATCAGCTACTGGACGAGTAAAAGTAAATGGAAGCAGTGCGTTTCTAACCGTTCCATCAAATAATATATAGTTCATTGTAATTCATTTTAAAGAAATCAAAAATAAGGAAATTCTGAAATACTCATTTGAAATCATTCGCAAATTTTGAAAACTAGATCAAATAAAAAAAGCCCTGCTATTGCAGAGCTTTAAAAATATTTTGAATTCCTTATTATTTTTGGAATTTAGCGTATTTGGTTTTGAATTTGTCGATACGACCAGCTGTATCAACCAATTTAGATTTACCTGTGTAAAAAGGGTGAGATGTTCTAGATATCTCCATTTTGAATACTGGGTATTCTACACCTTCGTGAACGATGGTTTCTTTTGTTTCTACTGTAGATTTAGTAATAAAAACGTCATCATTTGACATGTCTTTAAATGCAACTAATCTGTAATTTTCTGGGTGAATTCCTTTTTTCATGATAAATCTTTGTTATGTTTTGTTACCTTGGATCTTGATGCTTTTTTTCAACTAAAAGGTATCGATTTACAGTAACTTTTATTACACTTCTGTTTTAATTCAGGGTGCAAATTTACAACTATTTTTTAAATATCAAATCATTACGTCAGATTTTTTGATTTTACACACTCAATAAACAAAAGTTTATTTATTCCTATATTTGTAAGCTAAATGAAATTATCGCATGAACGAAATTATTAAGAAAAACGGAATTCTGTTTGGAATTATTATAGGAACTGTAGCTATTTTATTTCAAATAATCATTTACGTTTCTGGAGAAGCACTATACAAAAATGTTTATTTAGGTTTTTTATTTACTACTTTGTACTGGGTCATCCGAATCTACCAGGCCAACAAAACCAAAAAAGAACTGCATAATGTTATTACTCTCAAAGAAGTTTTCACTACTTTATTAATATCGACTTCTATTGGAATCTTAATTTCGGTGAGTTTCAACTACGTATTTTATAATTTTGTTGCAACTGATTTAAAACCTGAAGTAAATAAATTCATGAATTTAAAACAGTTAGACATTCAAAAAATGTTCAATAAAGGCAATCTCGATGAAGACCAGATTCTGAATTTCGACAATTTCGCCTTTGGCACTTTATTTAAAGGAGCTGTTTTTTCTATTTTAATAAGTTCAATTTTTAATTTAATTTTGGCAGCTATTTTCAAAACAAAAACATCAAATCAGTACTAAGTGAATATTTCCGTAATCATCCCTTTACTTAACGAGCAAGAATCATTACCTGAATTAAGCTCATGGATTACCAAAGTCATGGACGCCAATCATTATAGCTATGAAGTTATTTTTATTGATGATGGCAGTACTGACAATTCTTGGAATATCATAGAAGATTTATCCCGAAAAAATTCAGCATTCAAAGGAATACGATTTCTGAGTAATTATGGGAAATCTCAAGCCTTACATGCTGGTTTCGCCAAAGCGGAAGGAGACGTAATCATCACGATGGATGCCGATTTGCAAGACAGTCCGGATGAAATTCCTGAACTGTACAACATGATTATCCAGAAAGGTTACGATTTGGTTTCAGGCTGGAAGAAAAAACGCTATGATAGTGTTGTAGCCAAGAATTTACCTTCTAAATTATTCAATTGGGCTGCCCGAAAAACTTCTGGTGTTCAGTTAAATGATTTCAACTGTGGACTAAAAGCTTACCGAAAAAATGTGGTAAAAAATATTGAAGTTTCAGGCGAAATGCATCGATACATCCCTGTTCTTGCCAAAAATGCAGGTTTTAAAAAAATAGGTGAAAAAGTAGTTATTCATCAAGCCCGAAAATATGGTGAATCTAAATTCGGAATGAATCGTTTCGTTAATGGATTCTTAGATTTAATTACCATTTGGTTCCTTTCTAAATTCGGAAAAAGACCTATGCATCTTTTCGGACTCTTAGGAACCATCATGTTTTTTATAGGTTTTGTTTCGGCTGGTTATATTGGAATTATGAAACTTTGGAAATTATATGTTTCCAACCAAGAAACCATTTTGGTTACAGATAATCCATGGTTTTACATCTCACTGGCTACCATGATCATTGGAACTCAATTATTTCTTGCCGGTTTTTTAGGAGAAATTATACTTCGTACCAAAAACAATGAGGAACGTTATAAAATTTCGGAAGAAATTAATTTATAAATCATTAATGCTACGGTAAAAATGCACATCGATAAAGCAATCTTAGATAAAGTAAACATCTGGCTTTCCCCAGATTTTGATAATGAAACACAACAAATCATCAAGGATATGATGACATCGTCTCCCAAAGAATTGGAAGACAGCTTTTATAAAAATTTAGAATTCGGAACCGGAGGAATGCGTGGGATTATGGGTGTTGGAACCAACCGAATTAACAAATATACCCTAGGCAAAAACACACAAGGATTGGCAAACTACTTGAAGAAAAGTTTTCCTAACGAAGCATTACAAGTAGCTATTGCTTACGATTGTCGCCACAATAGCAACACATTAGCAAAAGTAGTCGCTGATGTTTTTTCGGCAAATGGAATTAAGGTTTATTTGTTCTCAGACATGAGACCTACGCCTGAATTATCATTCGCAGTGAGACATCTTAATTGTCATACAGGAATTGTACTTACTGCTTCTCACAACCCACCAGAATACAACGGATACAAAGTATATTGGCAAGATGGAGGACAAATTGTACCTCCTCAGGATGCAGAAGTTATTGCAGAAATAGAAAGTCTAGAATACCGCGACATTAACTTTAATGCCAATGAAGACTTAATTGAATATATCGATGTTGCTGTTGATGAGGCTTTTAGAGATTCTACTATCAAAAACGCGAGTTTCGACACCTCTGCCGAAGCGCGTAAAAACTTAAAAATCGCTTACACTTCATTACATGGAACTTCGATAAAAGCAATTCCAGGTGTTTTGGAAAAAGCCGGTTACACCGACGTGAATATCGTATCGGAACAGGCTGACCCTAATGGAAACTTCCCTACAGTGGTATCTCCTAACCCGGAAGAACCCGAAGCTTTAACGATGGCTTTGGAGCTTGCAGACAAAATCAATGCCGACATTGTTGTGGGCACCGATCCTGATTCTGACCGTTTAGGAGTGGCAGTACGTGATACTAATGGAAAAATGTTTTTACTAAACGGAAATCAAACCATGGTGGTCATGACCGCTTTCTTATTAGAACAATGGAAAAAACAAGGAAAACTGACTGGTAACGAGTTTATAGGTTCTACCATTGTTTCTACTCCAATGATGCTAGAATTGGCGTCAGCTTATGGTGTAGAATGCAAAGTGGGTCTGACTGGTTTTAAGTGGATTGCCAAATTCATTAAAGATTTCCCTAACCAAACGTATATTGGCGGTGGAGAAGAAAGTTTTGGTTTTATGGTTGGCGATGCTGTACGCGATAAAGATGCCGTAGCTGCTATCTTACTAGTTTGCGAAATCGCTGCTCAGGCAAAAGAAAAAGGAAGCACCTTATATCAGGAATTATTACAGATGTATGTTGATTTCGGGTTCTACAAAGAACATTTGATTTCGATTACTAAGAAAGGTATCGAAGGAGCCAACGAAATAAAACAAATGATGATTGATCTACGCCAGAATCCTCTGAAAGAAATCAACGGACAACGTGTGGTTTGCATAGAAGATTACCAATCGTCTAAAGGAAAGGACTTCATGAATCAGGAAGAATTTGAAATCTCCATTCCGAAATCAAACGTATTAATCTATTATTTGGAAGACGGAAGTAAAATTTGTGCCCGTCCGAGCGGAACCGAGCCAAAAATCAAATTCTATTTCAGCGTTAATTGTGCAGTAGATAGCATTGCCGATATCCCTGAAGCAGAAAAACAATTAGACACAAAAATTAAGAATATCATTGCTGAAATGCAATTGAACTAATGGACAACAATCTCAAAAAATTAATTCCCTTTGCGCTGGTTTACAAAAAAGACATTATTTTAAATATTGTCTATAACATTTTTTATGCGCTCTTTTCAACTTTATTGATGGTTTCTATGATTCCAACATTAAATGTGATTTTCGGTTTGAATAAAAAAATTACCACGGAGCCAACGTTTAGAGGAATTGGTGAAATTAAATCTTTTTCTGAAGACTATTTGAATTATAAAGTAACGCAGTTAACAGAAAACAAAGGGTTTGAATACGCGATAATCTTTGTGATTTCAATCATCATAATTACTGCATTTTTAAAAAATATCACCAATTATTTTGCTTCTTATCACGTAACACGCTTAAGAAATGGTGTTTTAAAAGATTTAAGGGAAAAATTGTATCATACTATTATTTATTTGCCTATTTCATACTATTCCGAAAAAAGAAAAGGAGATGTCATGTCCCGCATGTTGGGAGATGTAAACGAAGTCAAAAACTCTTTTTTTCAAGTATTAGAATTGGTCGTTCGAGAACCGTTGACCATTCTTTTCTCTATCGTAACTATGTTTGTGATTAGCGCAAAATTAACTTTGTTTGTATTCTTGTTTATTCCAATTTCAGGATTTCTTATTTCCAGAGTTGGAAAAAGCCTAAAATCAAAATCTACCAAATCTCAGGAAGAAAACGGTCTACAAATATCCATATTAGACGAAACTTTAAGCGGATTGAAAGTAGTGAAAGGCTTCAATGCAGAAGATAAATTCATTTCGAAGTTCAATGCTTCTTTAAACAAACTTTTACGTCTCTCTAACAGTATTGGAAACAAAAACAACTTAGCTTCGCCGCTAAGTGAATTTCTTGGCATTTTAACCATAACCGTTTTACTTTGGTACGGAGGACAATTGGTGATTGTTGATAAATCCTTAGCTCCCACTACCTTTATCGCCTACATTGCTTTAGCTTATACGATTCTAACTCCGGCAAAGGCTATTTCAAGAGCATCATACCAAGTAAAAACTGGTTTAGCCGCAGCCGAAAGGGTATTTAGCGTTTTGGAAGAGACCAATAACTTAGAAAAAAACTCTAACGCATTGATAAAGAACACTTTCGATGATAAAATCAGGTTAGAAAATATTAATTTTGCTTATCAAAATGATGAAAGTGTTTTGAAAAACTTTTCAATAGACATTCCTAAAGGAAAAACTATTGCATTGGTTGGTCAATCCGGTTCAGGAAAAAGTACCATTGCTAATTTATTGACTCGTTTTTACGATGTAAACGAAGGAACGATTAGTATAGATGGAATCAACATTAAAGACATCGAAATCCATTCACTACGAGGATTAATGGGACTAGTAACCCAAGATTCTATCCTATTTAATGATTCTATTAAAAATAATTTATTAATTGGAAAGTCCTCTGCTACAGATGAAGAAATCATTGAAGCTTTAAAAATTGCCAATGCATATGAATTTGTCAAAGAATTACCTGAGGGAATAGAAACTTCTATTGGTGATTCTGGAAGCAGGCTCTCTGGGGGACAAAAACAACGCTTATCGATTGCTCGTGCCGTCTTGAAAAATCCACCGATAATGATTTTAGATGAAGCGACATCGGCTTTGGATACCGAAAGTGAAAAATTTGTTCAAGTGGCCCTTGAAAACATGATGCAAAACAGAACTTCTATCGTTATTGCCCATCGTTTATCTACCATTCAAAAAGCAGACACTATTATTGTGATGCAAAAAGGAGAAATTGTAGAACAAGGAACTCATGATGAATTATTGGAGAAAAATGGTACTTATTCGAAATTAGTGATGATGCAATCCTTCGAATAAATTCAATTTAGCCTTGAAAAACTACATCTAAGTTTAAATTATTTTTTGTAATTTCAGAACTTAAAATGTATGTAAGCAATCCCAATATTCGTATTCCCGAAAATCCGGACACCATTGTTTGGAAGTACTTAGATTTATCTAAATTTTTAGACATTCTACTTTCGGGAAAAATGTTCATGTCTCGGTCCGATAAATTTGAAGATCAATACGAAGGAACTTTCAGCGAACCTACTTACGAGGAGATTAAAAAGATTGCTGAAAACAATCGTCCCTTTTTAAACAACTACAAACTAAATCGTGAAAAGGTAAGTATTAGTAGTTGGCATGCAAATGAATATGAAAGTTTTGCGATGTGGCAGATTTTCACCAAAAATAATGAGGGTTTGGCCATACAATCTACCATTGGAAGATTGAAAGAAGCCTTAGAGCCTGAAAGAACTTTCGAACAATATATTGGTGAAGTGAATTACATCGATTATAAAAAAGAATACATTCCTTTTGATGATGATTTTTTCCCTTTTCTTTTTAAACGAAAAAGTTTCCAATACGAACGAGAAATTCGGATAATCACCAATGTCTCCAAACACAATTTATCACTCAACGAAGGACTAAAGATTAATGTAGATATTAATACTTTAATTGAAAAAATATACATTCATCCCAAAAGTGAAAACTGGTATAAAAAACTAGTAATCGAATTGGTGGAAAAGCTTGGATTTGATTTTGAAATAGAAAAATCAGATTTAGAAAGTGATATCTTAATTTAAACTACTCGACTGGCGAATAATCTTCCACTTTCCAATCTTCAGAAGCTAAATTCACATAATGGTAATGCACTTTATCTTTCTCATCGAAAGCTCCATTTTTATTAATATCCTCAATCGTTCTAAAATACAAACGATTTAACGATTCTACGACATTCCAATCGATTAACTCCTGTAATTCACCTGAAAGTTTCTGAAAATTTAATCCGTTAATATTACTAACATACAATGATTTTATGTCGTTACTATCCATTTTACCATCGCGATTAGTATCGGTATCCACTAAGGAATAAATCAGAATCTGTTTTTTGGTTTTAAGCGCTATCGTATTTAGGTAGGTCGCAGTTTGAATTTGCATTTGTTTATCGGTCAACGGATGCAAAGCAGTGGAATCAATATGTTGGAATTTTATATTTTGAAAATAACCGGTCAATTCAAAGCTATTATAATTCGATAAAGCATAACTTCCAACATTCGTTTTTGCCGAACCATAATTTCCTCTCTCATACGCTACTTGTACATCTCCAATAGGATGCAACAAATACTTAGTACCTTCCATAAGAATAGGCAAATCAGCTACTTTAATTTGTGAAGAATCTTTTTTGGTCACTTTCTGAGTAGACTCTTCATAAATCACTTTAGGCTTTTCCTCTTCTTTGCAGCTCAATAATAACGATAGAAAAGGTAAGATATAGAATAGCTTTTTCATTGTTGACTCTGATTTTATATCAAATATACTATTTTCAATTTATAATTTAGCATTCAATTTCAAACTAAAAACCCGAGAAGTTAAGTAATTGGGCACGCCGTACTGTGATTTAGTATACACATCTCGAACCCAAGTATTGGTAATTGCATTTTGGTTATTAAACATATTGAATATCTCTAAACCAACCGACAAATCTTTGAATTTGTTCAACCAACTGTTTTTGTCCTTCGCTTGAATTTTATCCGTAAAAACATAAGAAAACCCAACATCGGCACGACGATAATCTCTCAAACGAAGTTGGTAATCATAAGCATCCGCGTAAGAAGGAGATCCTCCAGGCAAACCAGTGTTATACACTAAATTAAGATAAACTTTGCAAGCCGGAATATTTGGCATATAATCTTGAAATAGAATTCCAAATTTTAAACGTTGGTCTGTTGGGCGCGCTATATAGCCTCTGTTATCGATGTTTTCTTCGGTTTTCATGTAACCAAAACTCAACCATGATTCTGTTCCAGGAATAAATTCGCCATTCAAACGCACATCCAAACCTTGGGCATACGCCACTGCGTTGTTTTTCGCTTGGTAACGAATCCTAACATTATCTAAGGTATACGGATTGACATCGGTTAGATATTTATAATACGCTTCGGAAACCAATCGGAAAGGGCGCTCCCACATCTTGAAACTATAATCATTACCCAAAACCACGTGTATCGATTGTTGCGCATTAACATCAGGCTGCACCACCCCATCTTTATCTCTTAATTCCCTGTAAAATGGTGGCTGATGATACCATCCTCCAGACAATCGAAACAACATGTCTTTGTCCCAATTTGGCTTAATGGCAAACTGAGCTCTTGGACTAATAGTGAACTGACTTTTGCCAGAAATATCATCTCCGCTTACTTGCCACTGATGTCCTCTGATTCCCATGCTAGTAAAAACTTCATGTTCGCCCCACATGAAACGACGATTCCACTGAAAGTACCCCGATACCCTATCGATGTTTGTAAAATTTATAGCTCTTACACTATTATAAGGAGCCAAAGGACCAGTATACGAAGTATAAGGTTGTTCATTTACAGGATAATCTAATATAGGATTGTTCAGTGAAAATCCAGCCGAATCGATCACTTCCCATTCACGAATACGATCTCTGATATTTTCTCGGGTGTATTTTACTCCCCAATCCAATTGATCTTTATCTTTCTTGTAGCTTCCTTTTACTTCAGCATTATAAATAAGTGCATCAAGATCATTTCGAGCATGCGTTAATTGTGAACCAATCCCTCTTGTAAATTCTACTTCGCCAAAATTCTCATCTCCTAAATTACCATTCACCTCCCCTAAACGATATTGCCCTAAAATATCAAAATACTCTTGTTCTTGAGTATGATAAGCCGAGGTGATAAATTTAAGCACCAAATTTTCATTGATTTCAAAAATTCCTTTGTAGGCCCCAAAAAAAGTCGTGTACTTGTCTTTTTCTTGACCTTCATAATACACCAATAAAGCAATAGGGTCATTGAGCGTACCAAAATTAGTCTGACGCACCAATGGTTTATAATCGTACTTGTTCTGAGAAATATTTCCCAAGAAACTGTGCTGCCATCTTGTATTCGGGGTAAAAGTTATATAGGTTTGAATGTCTGCAAAACGAGGACGAAAATCAATTTCGGTTTGCTGGCTTTTCACTAGCATTCGGTTATCACGGTAACGAACTCCAGTAATGTATGTCCATTTCTGGTCTTTAGAAGCATTCTCCAAAGAAAAACTTCCACCTAAGAAACTAGCCTCTAAGGCCGCTCCAAATTTTGCAGGACGACGATAAGTAATATCCAAGACTGAAGATAACTTATCTCCATATTTTGCTTGGAAACCTCCTGCTGAAAAATCAACCGATTGAACCAAATCCGTATTCGTAAAACTCAAACCCTCTTGCTGTCCAGAACGAATCAAGAAAGGACGATACACTTCAATTTCGTTTACATACACTAAATTCTCATCATAATTCCCTCCTCGTACACCATATTGTGTACTCAATTCATTATTAGAATTCACCCCTGGTAACGATTTTAGTATATTTTCCACACCCGCATTGGCGCCTGGAATCAATCGAACTGTTTTGGGCGAAATAGTCGTCACTCCTTCAACCCTCTTCTTTCTATTGTTGCTTATGACTACTTCTCCTAATTGCTCGGTGGTATTTTTCAACACAATATTAAACTCATAATCTTCATTAGGCTTCAGTTGCAATGTGACTACCGCTGCTTTTAAAGAAACATGTGAAAATTTCAGATTTGATTTTACATTAGCCGGAATCGACAACGCATAAAACCCATTTTCGTTAGTCGTTGTTTTTTTGTCCTGAAAAGTGACATTTACCCCTTCAACAGGTTGTTGATTTTCATCAAAAACAATTCCTTTAATTCTGGCGGTCTGTGCCTGAGAAAACAGAGAAAAAAAGAAAAAAAATAAGGCTATTTTAGTTTTCAAAATTTATTTTTTGGTTTTAAAAAAATGTGACTGGAATGTTGCTACATTTCCCATTTGATCTTTTACTTCAATGGTAAAATCGTTTTTTCCGTTATCGAATATATCATCAGAAAAATTATGTGTCAGTCTTTTGAGCTTGGGTTCATATTCCATTAAAATCCATTTTCCATTCAAATAAGCATTGTATTCCTTGATTCCTGATAAATCATCGGAAATGGATATTTTTAAATAACCTAAAGTATCCAAATTGGCACCTTCTTTAAAGTTTGGAGCATAAATTTTTGGCGCTGTTTCATCTTTAGAAAGAAAGAATTTACCAAGTTTTTTAGTTTTAATAGAAAATTGATTCTCTTTTTTGAAAGTGTAATTAAACTCCGTTTTCTCACCGACTAGATTGGCAATAAACATTTTTTCTCTGGCTTCTGTTGGAATTTCAGAAACATCAAAAGTAATTTGAAACGGATTGTTAACAGCTACTTTGTCGTCATGCAACAGCAATTCCTTATTTACGACATCAAACTTCAGGAAAAAATCACTATAAAAAGTATCTTCAGGAAAAAATACCACAATCCCGTCTTTGGCATAAGCATTATCCTTTCGCGCATTAAGGAAATAAGGCGTTTTCTCGACTGGTAAAGGTTGTGCTATAGCTTTGTCATCATAGGCTACAGGAATATTAATCACTGTTTTATTGCCGTGAAAATCTTCCAAAACAACTTTATATGTAAAATTAAAACGGGAAGACAGATCCAAAATTCCTTTGTCCTTTATCGTCTTTATAATACTTGGGTACAAATGTCCAACAAAAAGTTTCTGATAGCGTTGGTGCAACTGTTTGTATCTAGGATAATCAATAAAATCGTTGATATACCTTGTCTCATCAAAGGAAAAAGTGTCAAATTCATACGAGTAGCACAATGTTCCATTGATAAAAGCCTCTAATTTATGAATCCCGTTTTTACCATAGCTGTCATTGGAAGTATCAAACGCATTCAAAGCAAAACCAATTTTACCCATTGCATTCACCTTATCGGCAGTGTAACTTCCATCTTTTTGCAAGGTGAAAGGTAAATTTACAGGTTTCAAAGAACCGTTTACAGAAGAAGAATCCGTTAAAGCATAAGCAATAACCCCGTTTAATTGCGGTTTAATATTGTCTTTAACCTGATCTCCGAAACCAAAAAACAATGGATTTATAATATTTTCTGTTTTTGTATCTCTAATTTCAAAGTGCAAATGAGGACCGCCAGAACTCCCTGTATTCCCTGAATAAGCAATTAACTCTCCTTTTTTAACCAAAATTTCGTTGGCTTTAGGAAAAATTTCTATTTCATATTTTTGTTTCAAATAATGTTCCTTATTCAAAATAGCTTGAATGGTATCCGAAGTTTTTTGCAAATGTCCATAAACCGTTGTAAAACCATTAGGATGGTCTATATATATGCATTTCCCCAAACCTGTGGTAGATATTTTAATTCTGGAAATGTAACCATCTGCCGCAGCATACACAGGCAAGCCTTCTTTTTTTTGCGTCCTGAAATCGATACCCGCATGGAAATGATTTGGGCGCAACTCACCAAAGGATCCCGACAAAGACAAAGGAATATCCATGGGTGAACGAAAATAATCTTTAGGATAATTATTTTGACAATGAGCCTGAACAAAAAAGAATAAAAAGACACCTAAAATTCTCATAAAAAACATTTGTGCTAATATAACGAATTTGTTTAATAAACAATCAGCCAACACAATATTGATAAGCCTAACAAGATGAGTGTATTAGAAAATAAAAATGATAAAAATTAATTTTTTTTAAAAACATTTTGCTATAATTAAATAGGAATACTAACTTTGTAAAGTACGTAATGAATTTTTTATTGCAATGAGTGACGTTGGTGGAATAGTTGATTCTCTTGAAGTTAAGATTCACAAACTTTTGAAAAACTTAGAAAGTTTACAACAATCGAATCAAGAATTGTTGTTGAAGCTTAACCAATCAGAGAAAATAATTCAAGAACAAAGTCAAGAAATTAGATCATTAAAATCTAATTTCGACTCGGTAAAAATTACAAATTCATTATTAGGTAGTGACGAATATAAAAGAGAAACAAAGCTCAAAATAAATTCTTTAATAAAAGAAATAGACTATTGTATAGCACAACTTTCTGATTAGAAAGCATAATGAGTGAAAAACAAAAAATAAAAATATCAATTGCAGACCGCGTTTATCCATTAACTGTAGACGCAAGCCAAGAAGAAGGATTAATCAATGCTTCGAAAAAAATAGATGCAATGATAAAACAGTTTGAACAAAATTATGCCGTTCGCGACAAACAAGATGTTTTAGCAATGTGTGCCTTACAATTTGCCGCTCAGGTTGAACAAAAGCAGATAGAAAAAACAACTATTGAAGGACCAACAAAAACAAAATTAGAGCGATTAAACAATTTATTAACGGAACATCTCGACAAACAATAAACGTTCTTTACATAGACTAACAATACTACCTACATTAGTAATAATTTGATAAACTCAACACTAACAAATTAAAATGAGTGAATCTTCGGTACTATAGCAGGCCTTTCAGTAGGAAGCTTGAACACTGAGTTAACTCAAAACTTGTCTTTACGAGTTTATACATCTCTTCTAATGTAGGTTTTTTTTATATATAACTCAAACAAACTATGGAAATTGTAACAATAATCATTGCAGCTGTAATAGGTATAGCAGGTGGTTTTGGAATAGCGAAAATCATTGAAAAAAGCAATGTTTCTAACTTGATTAAAAATGCCAAAAAAGAAGCAGCTTCTATTTTAAAAGACGCTAATTTCGAAGCCGAAAACATCAAAAAAGACAAAATTTTACAGGCTAAAGAAAAGTTCATTGAACTAAAAGCCGAACACGAACAGGTAATTATTGCCCGTGACAGAAAAGTAGCTGAAGTTGAAAAAAGAATCAGAGACAAAGAATCTCAAGTTTCTAACGAATTATCGAAAGCTAAAAAAATTAACGATGAGTATGTAGCCAAAACTGCGGAATACGAATCTAAAATTGAAAATTTAGAGAAAAAAACTGCAGAAGTAGAAAAAATGCACCGTGCTCAAGTAGAACAACTAGAAGCTATTTCTGGTCTTTCTGCAGAAGAAGCCAAAGAACAATTGATTGAAAGTCTAAAAGCCGAAGCCAAAACAAGCGCTATGGCTCACATTCAGGAAACAATTGAAGAGGCGAAATTAACGGCTCAACAAGAAGCAAAAAAAATCATCATCAACACTATTCAACGTGTAGGAACCGAAGAAGCCGTAGAAAACTGCGTATCGGTTTTCAATATTGAATCTGATGATGTAAAAGGAAGAATCATTGGTCGTGAAGGCCGTAATATTCGTGCTATTGAAGCGGCTACTGGTGTAGAAATTATTGTTGATGACACGCCTGAAGCTATCATTTTATCATGTTTCGACCCGGTTCGTCGTGAAATTGCCCGTTTAGCATTACACAAATTAGTAACCGACGGACGTATTCACCCGGCACGTATTGAAGAAGTAGTTGCAAAAACTCAAAAACAAATTGAAGACGAAATTGTAGAAGTTGGTAAACGTACTGTCATCGATCTTGGAATTCATGGACTACATCCTGAATTGATCAAAATTGTAGGTCGTATGAAATACCGTTCTTCTTACGGACAAAACTTACTACAACACTCTCGTGAAGTTGCCAAATTATGTGGTTTAATGGCTGCAGAATTAGGTTTGAACGTAAAGTTAGCTAAAAGAGCCGGATTATTACACGATATAGGTAAAGTTCCAGATACAGAAAGCGATTTACCACACGCATTATTAGGTATGCAGTGGGCTGAAAAATACGGTGAGAAAGAAGAAGTATGCAACGCTATTGGAGCACACCACGACGAAATAGAAATGAAATCGTTGTTATCACCAATTGTTCAGGTGTGTGATGCCATCTCTGGAGCACGCCCAGGAGCTAGACGTCAGGTATTAGATTCTTACATTCAACGTTTGAAAGATTTAGAAGATATTGCTTACGGCTTTGGCGGAGTAAAAAGCGCTTACGCAATCCAAGCAGGTAGAGAGCTTCGCGTAATTGTAGAAAGTGAAAAAGTTTCCGATGAAATGGCTGCCAAATTATCTTTTGACATCTCACACAAAATTCAAACGGAAATGACGTATCCTGGACAAGTAAAAATTACTGTAATCAGAGAAACCAGAGCTGTAAATATTGCAAAATAAAACAAGCTTAATCCAATATAAAATAGACCGCGATTGCGGTCTATTTTTTTATAAGAAACCCAATAGATTATTCCATACCCAGCAAACTTCTTTAATCTATTATCTTTACAATTTGATTTTGCCATTATACAGACTCATAGAAGAATGATTTTCTTTCCGAAATACTATTTTTAGTTCGGCATAAATTAAGACGCAAATTTAAGCCTAATTATTTCTCTTATTTAAAACATACCGCATATTCCCTAAAAAAGCCTATAAAAAGCAAAAAATAGCCTTCTGAATATATTTTGAAAACCTTTAGCGGGAAAGAATAAAAAAAATTTTAAATTAAAAACAGAGAAACAATGCCTCACTCTCAAACGCAATCGATTGACTGAGAACATTATTTGATAAACCATGAATTTATAAATCATAGAAAAAGTATAAAAACAAAAAAAACCTAACTAATTAAATAGTTAGGTTTTACTTTTTTTGTAGCGAAGACGGGAGTTGAACCCGTGACCTCAGGGTTATGAATCCTGCGCTCTAACCAACTGAGCTACCTCGCCAAATGTTGGTATCACATCCTTGCTGAATGCGGGTGCAAATATAAGACTAAAATTGTTTGTTCCAAATTTATTTTAAGAAAAAATATTTATTTCTAAAATATTTTTTTTTGATAAGTAATTTCTATATATTTCCAAAAAAAATAACATCTATGGATAGTAAAATACGTTACGAATTGGAATTTCCAATCCACTCATCGCCTCAATTACTATATCAATATATTTCAACTCCTTCAGGGTTACAGGAATGGTTTGCAGACAATGTTAACTCTCGAGGTGAGTTCTTCACTTTTAGCTGGGATGATTCTGAAGAAAAAGCGCGTCTTTTTTCAAAAAAAACAGATGAAAAAGTTAAATTCAAATGGATTGATGAAGACAACAAAGACACTGAATATTTCTTCGAATTACGAATCCTCGAAGATGACATCACTAAAGATGTATCATTAATGGTAGTTGACTTTGCTGAAAAGGATGGTTTAGAAGAAGCTAAAATGCTTTGGGAAAACCAAATTTCAGACCTAAAACACGTTATTGGTTCTGTATAGGATTTCCAAATATTAAAACTTAAATTTGTCCCGCTTTGTTCAAACAACGAAGTGGGATTTTTTATGCAAACCGACTCATTACAAAATAATAGAGGATTTTTATTTGGAGATGCCGTTTTTGAAACGGTAAAAATCGTAGATCAAAAAATACTTTTTGTAGAAGACCATTATTTCAGACTCATGGCCTCCATGCGTATTCTGCGAATGGAGATCCCGATGGATTTTACTCTGGAACATTTTGAAAACATTATCTTAGAAGAAGCTCATAAAAATGATTGTGCGGCTTCTGCAAGAGCTAGAATCACGGTGTTTAGAAAAGGAGACGGTTTATACTTACCCGAACAAAACGAAGTTGATTTCATTATTTCGGTTAACAAAATCGAGAATCCAATGTATCAGTTGCACAATGAAACCTACGAAGTTGATATCTACAAAGATTTTCATGTCTCAAAACAGTTAATTTCTACCCTAAAAACTACCAATAGAATCATTAATGTAACAGGTAGTATTTATGCGAAAGAAAACGGATTAGACAACTGCATTTTATTAAATGATGACAAAAATGTGGCTGAAGCTTTGAATGGAAATATTTTCATCTTAAAAGACAACATCCTTAGTACTCCACCTCTTTCAGAAGGCTGTTTGAACGGAATTATGCGTAAACAAGTGTTAGCCATCGCTAAAACTATCGAATCTATTGAAGTTAAAGAAGCTATAATTTCTCCTTTTGATTTACAAAAAGCTGACGAATTATTTATAACAAATACTATCAGAGGAATACAACCCATCACAAAATATCGTAAAAAGGAGTTTCAGACTGCTTTGGCCGAAAATCTGGTTATGAAAATAAACGCAAAAATTCGTCTAGGCTAATTATACATTGGATTTTCTGGGGCATTAGACCAAATCAGATAATCTCCACCCTGCTCCATGATTTTTTGTCGCCAAAAGTCCGTTGGAGATTTAGCGATGATTTTATTGCGTAAATTATTTACAGAAATGATCCAGGAATTAGATTCTAATTCATTTTGTAATTGCTCTGCATCCCAACCTGAATAACCTAAGAAAAAGCGAATATTGTTACGCCCTATTTTCCCTTCGTTAATAAGGCTCTTAGTCAATTCAAAATCGCCACCCCAATAGATTCCTTCTGCAATTTCTATGCTCCCGGTGATTAAATGCGGTATATTGTGTATGAAATACAAATTATCCTGTTCAATTGGCCCTCCGTTATAGATTTTAAAGGTAGCCTTAATCTCAGGAATTAATTCATGGAGAGTATAATTAAGGGGTTTATTCAGAATGAAACCAACTGAACCTTCATCGTTGTGATCCGCCAGCAATATCACTGATCTACTGAAAGATAAGTCTCCCACTATTGAAGGTTCCGCAACTAACAAATGTCCTTTTTTTGGTTTTACAGCTATCATATCGCTAAATTTTAGAATTAAATTTAACTATTTTTTAGTAAAAAAAACAAATTAAATCGGTAAAAGGCATAAAAAAACCACGCAATGCGTGGTTTTCTATAACTTTTCAATAAACTATTATTTGTTTACTGCACCTTCTAATTCAGCACCAGCTTTGAATTTTACTACGTTTTTAGCAGCAATTTTGATTGTTTTACCAGTTTGAGGGTTTCTTCCTTCTCTTGCAGCTCTTGAAGAAACTGACCAAGATCCAAATCCTACTAAAGATACTCTACCACCTTTTTTCAAAGTACCTTCAACATTTTCCAAGAATGATTCTAAAGCCAATTTAGCAGCAGCTTTTGTAATACCTGCATGAGCAGCCATAGCATCGATTAAATCTGATTTGTTCATAATAATTGTTATTAATGATTGGTTAATACTAATTGTTAGCTTTACAAATTTAGCAGGATTTCCTTACTAGACAACACCTTAGCGCTATTTTTGCTTATTTTGTTGATAACTTCGGATTTTTGTTGATAAAATTTCATGTTTCCACAACAAAACTTGATTTTTTTAAAGATTATCAAGCTATTAATAGGCTTTTACATCTTCAGAAAACACCATCCCATTAAGCAATTCCTGAATATTCATGCGCTTTTTTCCAGGAAACTGTATAGACAAAACTTTTATAAAGCCTCCGTTAACTGCTATTTTCATTTCCTTTTTGGTAACAACTACTTTTCCGTTTTCTAAAGAATGAGATTCTGATACTTTTTCAGCCTCATAAATCTTGACATTCCAATCCGAATCACCATCTTTAAAATTACAATAAGCCGCAGGGTAAGGCGACAAACCTCTAATTAGATTAAAAATCTCTTCCAACGATTTAGAAAAATCAATTTTGCAATTCTCTCGGTCTAATTTGTAAGCCGTTTTAATATCCGGTGTATCTTGCTGAATAGTACTTGTGGCTTTACCTTCTGAAATAAGTTCCAAGGTTTCCAAAACAGTTTCACAACCAAGATTCATTAATCGGTCATGTAACTGACCCGCACTTTCTGTTTCTCCTATTGGAGTTTCCTTCTTCAAAATCATGGCTCCCGTATCTATCTTATCATCAATAAAGAAAGTAGTCACACCCGTTTTAGTTTCTCCGTTAATAATAGCCCAATTGATTGGCGCTGCTCCTCGATAATTAGGCAACAACGAAGCATGCAAATTAAACGTTCCGAATTTAGGCATTGCCCAAACCACTTTCGGCAACATTCGAAAAGCTACGACAACTTGTAAATTAGCTTTTAGAGAAGCTAATTCAGACAGGAACTCTTCACTTTTTAAATTAGTAGGCTGTAATAATGTTAATCCGTGAGCAAGCGCGAATTCTTTTACTGCTGAATATTTAATTTTTTGTCCACGTCCTGCTGGCTTATCCGCCGCAGTAATAACTCCTACCACTTCATGTTTTCCTTGTTGTACAATTGAATCAAGAATTCCCACGGCAAATTCTGGAGTTCCCATAAAAACTATTTTTAACTTTTCCATTATTTCTGTAATGTAAACTGATTTTTTGTATTAATCGATACCAAATGATTTTCCAACATTTGTTTCAAAGTATTTAGAACTTCCTTTTCATCAAATGAAAGAGTTGCAACAATTTCTCTAGACGTCAAATCTTTTTCCAATAAAAGATTTTGAATCCGCTGTTGTAAACCTTGTTCCGGATTTCTACTCTTATTAGATTGCAGACAATATGAACATTTCCCACAATCTTCCGCGATTTGTTCCCCAAAATACTGTAACAACAACTTGCTTTTACAATGCTGTTCGTCTGAAACATAATGAATAACCGATTCTAGCTGTTGCTTTTTAACCTTATTCTGTTTTTCAAGGTATTTGGCTACCCTATTAATTGTCCTATCATCTTCTCGAACTTCTAAAAATGTGATTTTAGATTCGTTTTGTTGAGAAAAATATTCTAAAAGCTGTATTTGTCCCAATTTTTCAAGCAAAGTTAAGACTTTCGCTTCGGTTACATTTGCTTTTTTTGCTATAAAAGCCGTGTTTATATTGGTTTGAAGATCAAAAATACCTGGATAAGCCCTTAAAATAGCTGTAATAATTGGTTCTTCCTCGGGATGCAAACTAATGTAGCGAATTACTTCTTTAGATTCTAAAAGAAATCGTATTTGTACCTTCTCCGAAACCTCATTAGACAAACCAATTATTCCTTGACGATCTAAAAATTGTAACGCATTAAATGTTTTGAGTACCGGAAACTGATATTTGACACAAAACCGATTTAAACTAAACGAAAACTCTTCGTTTATTCCCTCTCCAAAAGCAATTTGGAAATAATTACACAACTTCACATAAACTTGTTTCAAGAAAAGAACATCCGGCAAAACATCTAAAAACTGATTTTCCGCACGTAAAACATCTTGTGGAGAATGAATCAGAATTGCGAACGCTTTAGACCCATCTCGCCCTGCCCTTCCTGCTTCTTGGTAGTAACTCTCCAAGCTTTCTGGCAAATTCACGTGAATTACCGTTTTAACATTAGGCTTATCGATTCCCATTCCAAAAGCATTAGTAGCAATCATGATTGGATTTTCTTCTTTCATCCAAGAATTCATATTGGCTTCTTTTTCTTTCAGAGGTAAACCTCCGTGGTAAAACGTAACATGGAATCCGTACTCTTTTAATTTTGAAGCATAATCGTGACAACTTTTTCGATTTCTAACATAAATAATGGAAGGCTGAGGATTCTTTTTTAAAATTTGTTGAATTTTATAGAGTTTATCTTCAGCTTTCAAGATATGATAGCCTAAATTTTCTCTAGCGAAAGACTGTTTAAAAACTTTAGGTTCATTCAAGCCTAATAAGCCAATAATATCCTCTTGAACCTTTGGAGTAGCTGAGGCAGTTAAGGCAATGAATGGAATTTCAGGAAAAAAAGTTTTAAGATTTTTAATTTTTAAATAAGAAGGTCTAAAATCATTCCCCCACTGGGAAACACAATGCGCTTCATCGATAGCAATGAGTGAAATAGGTAAGGCTTTGATACGTTCTAAAACCCAATCCTGCTCTAATCGTTCAGGCGATAAATAGAGAAATTTGTAGTTCCCAAACTGACAATTATCTAGCAATTGAATTAAATCGTCAGACTTTATACCTCCAGTTAACGCAATGGCTTTAATATCTCTCTGTTGCAATTGAGTCACTTGATCCTTCATTAAAGCAATCAAAGGAGAAATAACTAGACAGATTCCATCAAATGTTAACGCGGGGATTTGAAAACAGATAGATTTTCCTCCGCCAGTAGGCATTAGTCCAAAAGTATCATGACCTTCTAAAACAGATCGTACAATACTTTCTTGAACAGGTCTGAAATGAGTGTAACCCCAATATTTTTGAAGATTTTTTAAAGCTTCTTCCCTCATTTAAAGTGTATCGTTGTTATTTGAAGTCAGCAAGGTAATTAATTTCACTTTTAACTTCCAACTTTACGGCTTTTAACTTTCTTGTAAATGCTTTAAAATATAATGAATTCGATCTTCCACAGTACCTGTTGGCACTTCGGTTAGGTTATAACCGTATTTAGCATAGGTACTTTTAAGATGATCGTAGATTACTTTTGCCTGTTCGAAGTTTTCATAGCGAGCTTCATCGCTTTCGTATATCTCTTCCCAAGGTGGTAAGACAAAAACTTTAGAATAACGGCATTCTTGGCAAGAATGGTCAAAATGATCCGGGTAATCATCACCAATAAAATGCATATAAGCCAAAATATCTGGAACCCCTCGGTCGATAAAAACTAAAGAACTAGATTCTTGAAGAGCGTTTTGATACTGCTTTAACCTTCCATCCAATAACATTTGACTGAATAAGAGAGGCTCTGTTAAAAACAACTGGTCTACTCCTTGTCTTTTTGCCTCCAAAGTTACTTCACGCGATATTTCAGGATAACACGAGTATCCTTTTTCGATTAACGCATCGATTATTGTAGATTTACCGGTACCGGGACCGCCAGTGATAACAATTATTTCTTTTTTCAAAACCCGAATTTCAGGGTGCAAACTTAAATAAACTATTTGGTTTTTGAAAATTGAATTAAAATATTAGCATTTCAAATCCACAGAAACAACTTAGTTACGTCAAAAAACGTATATTTGCGTTTATTTTAATGCGGAAGATGGATAAAAAGACTACAGAATTTTACATTCGTTTAAAAGAAGAATTAAATACCGTTAACAAAGTTTGGCCTTCTAAATATTTATATAAATTTATAGTCCCTACCGATAAGGAAAAGATTCAGACGGTTGAAAAAGCATTTGACTGTATGGGAGCAATTATAGATACACGCCAATCTAAAAATGGTAATTTTACCAGTATTTCGGTGGATGTAATCATGCCAAGCGCAGACGAAATCATTAAAAAATACCAAGAAGTTTCAACTATTGAAGGTATAATCTCATTATAAATGGTTACACAATATACTAAAGAAAACGCCAATGATGTGGTAGAGCATTTGGAATACAATGCGGAAAGAAAACCGCTAATTATTCCTGAATATGGCAGACATTTGCATAAATTAATCGATCAAGCGGTTGAAATGAAAGACCGTGACGAACGAAATAAATTGGCAAAATATATCATTTCGGTAATGGGAAGCATGAACCCACACCTACGTGATGTTCCAGATTTCCAACATAAGTTATGGGATCAGCTATTTATCATGGCAAACTTCGAATTAGATGTTGATTCACCTTACCCGATTCCTTCTAAAGAGGTGTTGCATCAAAAACCGGAGCCTTTAAAATATCCGCAAAATTTCCCTAAGTATCGTTTTTATGGTAATAACATTACTTACATGATCCAAAAAGCGAATGAATGGGAAGAAGGAGAAATGAAACAAGCTTTAGTGAGAGTGATTGCTAATCACATGAAAAAATCCTACTTAAGCTGGAACAAAGACACTGTTACCGATGCTGTAATTTTTGAGCACTTGTATGAACTTTCACAAGGCAAGTTAAATTTAATGAGTACCACCGAAGAATTATCGAATACTCAAGATTTAATGCGTACCAACAAACGCATGTCTAACAAAATTCAAACCAATAGCGGTAAACAAAAATTTATTCCGAAAAATATCGGAAAAAAACCATTTAATAAAAACCAAAATAAACAATAAAGTTTAATTAGATTAGGTCATATTGTAACCAAATTCTAATTCAAAATTTAAATATACGCATGGGTACTTTTAAAATAGAAGGAGGAAAACCTCTTAAAGGAGATGTATATCCGCAAGGAGCAAAAAACGAGGCATTACAAGTATTATGTCCCGTGTTATTAACATCGGAAAAAGTAAGAATTACTAATATTCCAGACATCATTGATGTTAACAAACTTATTGTTCTTTTAGGAAACTTAGGGGTAAAAATCCAAAAAAATGGTCCTGGAGACTACACGTTCCAAGCAGACGAAGTTAATATAGATTATCTTAAAACCGAAGCCTTTAAAAAAGAAGGAGGAAGCCTAAGGGGATCAATCATGATTGTAGGTCCTTTATTAGCTCGATTTGGTTGCGGTTATATTCCAAAACCGGGAGGAGACAAAATTGGCCGTCGTCGTTTAGACACCCATTTCGAAGGTTTCATCAATTTGGGAGCAAAATTTAGATACGAAAGAGAAGATCACTTTTACGGTGTTGAAGTCGATGGACGTCTAAAAGGAACCTACATGCTTTTAGATGAAGCATCGGTGACAGGAACCGCAAACATTGTTATGGCTGCTGTTCTTGCTGAAGGTGTAACAACCATCTACAATGCGGCATGCGAACCTTATCTGCAACAATTATGTAAGATGCTAAACGCAATGGGTGCCAAAATCACCGGGGTTGGATCTAACCTATTAACAATTGAAGGAGTTGAAAGCCTTGGAGGTTGCGAACACAGAATCTTACCAGACATGATCGAAATAGGTTCATGGATTGGTTTGGCGGCAATGACCCGTAGCGAAATTACCATCAAAAATGTGTCTTGGGAAAACTTGGGAATTATTCCAAATGTATTCCGAAAATTAGGAATTACTCTTGAAAAGAGAAATGATGATATCTACATTCCAGCTCATAATGATGGTTATGAAATTAAAACCGACATTGATGGCTCTATTTTAACTATTGCCGATGCGCCATGGCCAGGATTTACTCCAGATTTATTGAGCATTGTTTTAGTTGTAGCGACTCAAGCCAAAGGAGATGTACTTATTCACCAAAAAATGTTCGAAAGTCGTTTATTCTTCGTGGACAAATTGATTGACATGGGAGCTAAAATTTTATTGTGCGACCCGCATCGCGCGGTGGTAATGGGACATAATTTCCAATCGCAGTTAAAAGCAACCACAATGAGTTCTCCGGATATTAGAGCGGGTATTTCTTTATTAATTGCTGCATTGACCGCTAAAGGTACAAGCACTATTCAGAATATTGAACAAATTGATAGAGGATACGAACGCATTGACGAACGTTTGAGAGCTTTAGGCGCAAACATTGTTAGAGCTTAATTATAATTAAATGTATTAGTATAAGATTCCAAATTCCAGTTTTTACCGACTTGGAATTTGGAATTTTACTTTTAAAACCCAATCCAATGGAAACCTACATTATCATTTTTCTTTGCATGGCCTCATTTTTGGCAGGATTTATCGATGCTATTGCCGGTGGTGGCGGATTAATACAAACCCCTGTAGCCTTAATTTTATTACCTCACCAGCCCGTATCAAATCTTATGGGAACGTTAAAAATACCGGGATTTACAGGAACTAGTATTGCTTCTTTGCAATATTTGAAAAAAGTAGAAATGAACTGGAAACTATTACTGATTATGGCTTTTTTTTCTGGTTTGGCTGCTTTTTTAGGAAGTCATATTCTAACTCTAGTGAGTAATGACTTCATGAAACCTTTACTCTTTATAGTTCTGATCGGAGTAGCGATTTATACTTTTCTGAAAAAAGATTTTGGAACCCACCAACCCAAAGAACTTTCCGAAAACAAGATGATCTTTCTAGGAATCTTCATTAGCACTGTCATAGGGTTCTATGATGGATTCATTGGTCCGGGTACTGGAAGTTTCTTAATTTTGGCCTTCATCTCTCTCCTAGGGTTTGATTTTTTACATTCCTCAGCCAATGCCAAGTTAGTCAATTTGGCTTCCAATGTAGGCTCTTTGACCCTATTCATCATCAAAGGGAAAATCATCTGGTTGATTGCCTTACCGATGGCAGTGTGCAACGGATTGGGTGGATGGCTAGGAGCCAAATTAGCCATCAAAAAAGGAAATCAGTTCATTCGAATCTTCTTCCTGATTGTAGTAATAGGTACTTTAATCCGATTGAGTTACGATATTTTCTTTAAAAGTTAGAAAAAAGATTGAATGGCTAAATCATAACTTTGTAAGCCAAAACCAATAATCACGCCCTTGGCTTGCGGGGAAATATACGATTGATGGCGAAAACTTTCTCTTGAAAACGTATTGGATATATGCACTTCCACCACAGGCGTTTGAATGGCTTTTATACAGTCACCAATCCCTACAGAAGTATGGGTATATGCTCCTGCATTAAGCACAATTCCGTCATAACTAAATCCAACCTCTTGTAACTTATCGATTAACTCTCCTTCAATATTACTCTGATAATATTCTAACACTACACCTGAAAATTTCGATTGTAAAGTTCTGAAATACGATTCGAAATTTTGATTACCGTAAATTTCAGGTTCACGTTTTCCTAGTAAATTAAGATTAGGCCCGTTAATGATTAAGATTTTCATGCTGTTGATTTTTGGTAAAAATAAAAAAACCATTCGTATTTCAGAATGGTTAGTCTTCAATATTATATTAATTTAAAACACAAATCCTACGGATAACTGTCCTACGGAGTTTTTTGCATCAGCATTTTTAGAAATCTCAGTTAATCCCAAAACATATCTTCCTTGAATAAAGATTTTTTCAGTTACATTCACTGTTAAACCACCAACTCCCGCAAAATCAAACTCGTTAATATCGGTATCAAAATCGACATCTTTTGAAAGTAAATAAGAGAATTGAGGACCTAAATCTAAACTCACTGTTTTCCCCATGTGTATACGAGCCATTAATGGAAGAGAAACGTATCCCAATTTTGCTTTTACCTCTTCACTCAAATTATCATATGAAGCCCCTTGCGTCGAGTACATAATTTCCGGTTGTACGGAGAAAGAATCTCCTAATTTTATCTGCGCGCTCAATCCCGCATGATAACTCGTAATTGCATCTGTTTGTAAGTCGGAACCAGAAAAATTCGCATAATTAGCTCCGGCTTTAATTCCTATTTTTAACAACTGAGCCTGACCGATAGTGGAGCATGCCACTACCAACAATCCTGTAAAAATCCATTTTTTCATAACACTTGTTTTTAACAACCTTAACGAAAATAATGCCGAAAAAGTATTTTTATTGTATTTGATAAGGTAAAATTGACTTTCAAATTTAATTTTAACATAAAAAATCATTCAGAAAAATATTTACTCTTAAAAAAATCACCTCCTTAATTTTGGTGATTTTATCGATAAAATACCAATTATTTCGATGTATGACAATACCTGTTAAAATTGTTAATAACTTTGAAACAAGCTACACATCAAAGTCCTGAATTTTAGTATTTTAGCAGTACAATTTTAATATAAAAACAGACTATGAAAAAATTATTATTAACTGCAGCTGCAGTATTTGCATTTGGTTTTGCGAATGCACAAGATGTTAAATTTGGTGTTAAAGCTGGTTTAAACTTAGGAACTCTAACAGGAGATCTTGAAAATGCTTTTGTAAACTCAGACATGAAAATGAGAACATCATTTAATGCTGGAGGTTTTGCAGAAATAAAATTATCTGATAAATTTGCAATACAACCAGAAATTTTATACTCTGTTGAAGGTGGTAAACAAGACGTTAGTGGTGAAAGTGAAAAATTGATTTGGGATTTAGCTTATGTTAATATTCCAGTTATGGCAAAGTTTTATCCAATTGAAAAATTAAGCATCGAAGCTGGACCTCAAATCGGATTTCTAACAAAAGCTGAAGCTACTTTCGACGGTGAGACTGTTGCAGATTTTAAAGACGATTCAAAATCTACTGCAATCTCTTTAAACTTAGGTGCTGGTTATGATTTTACTAAAAATATTTTTGGTAGTATCAGATACAATTTAGGAATGACTAACATTATCGATGAGAATGATTTCGATTCAAAAAGTAATGTTTTATCTTTATCTGTTGGATACAAATTCTAATTAGAAATATTTCACAATGTATTAAAGGCTACCCAAAAGGTGGCCTTTTTTTTATCTAGAAAAGTTATAAACCTAACTAATTAAAAACACCTTAAAAATGTTAATAACTTTCTATTCCAAAAAATTATAAATTCAAGATCTTTTATACTTTTGCGGAAATTTATTTAACAATAATAAACTTATGAAAAAATTATTATTCACTGCTGTTGCAGTATTTGCATTTGGTTTTGTTAATGCGCAAGAATCTTCTGCAGAAGGTTTCGGAAAAGGTAGTATGTTTTTATCAGGTACTGTTTCATTTGGTACAAATGATTTAAAATCGTTAGATGCAAAAGAAACTTCTTTTGTAGTAGCTCCAAAATTTGGTTATTTTGTTTCAGAAAATATTGCAGTTGGAGTAGGATTAGGATTTGGCAACTCTCAAATCAAAGCAAACAGTAACAATCAAAAAATAGAAAACAAAACAACTTCTTTTGGTGCTTTTGGTAGATATTATTTGAAAACTTCAAAATTTGCTCCGTTTGCTGAATTAAATGTAAACTATGCAAATACTAATACTGAGTATGTTAGATTTTTAGGACAAGTAGCTCCTATTGGTGTTAACTCTCCAGATATTATCACTTTCTCTGCTAATGTAGCACCAGGTTTCAACTATTTCATTTCTGACAACTTTGCATTAGAAACTTCAGTTGGAATTATTGGTTATTCAAATTCAAAAATGGATGTAAGCGGAGCTAAAGCTGACAGCGGATTCAATATTGGTTTAGATTTAACTAATATCAACTTTGGTTTAGTTTACAAATTCTAATTTGTACATACAAAACAAACGAAATCCCGATTTTTTCGGGATTTTTTTATGCCTATCTTTTTCTTAACTTGCCCCTATGAATTGGAGTAGTTACATTAAAAACTTTGAAGCCTATTTAAAAATCGAGCGGGGATTATCTAAAAACTCCATTGAAAGTTATGTATTAGATGTAGAAAAACTTCAACACTACCTCATCGACAATGCTATCGAGGTATCACCGCTAAATATAAAAGAAGAAACCTTACAAGAGTTTATTTACCATACCTCAAAACAAATCAACCCCAGAAGTCAAGCACGTTTGTTGTCGGGACTGAAAAGTTTTTTTAATTACCTCATCTTTGAAGAGTATCGCCAGGATAATCCTCTAGAACTAATTGAAGCACCTCGTTTGGGAAGAAAATTACCGGACACGCTCAGTATTAAAGACATCGACAATCTTATTGGCGCCGTAGATCTTAGCACTAATGAAGGAGAGCGCAACCGCGCCATGCTCGAAACTTTATACGGATGCGGCTTACGGGTTTCGGAACTTGTTACTCTTAAAATTTCCGATTTGTTTTTTGACGAAGGTTTTATCAAAGTAACCGGAAAAGGAAACAAACAACGATTTATTCCCATAAGTCCGTTAACTCAAAAATATATAACGATCTATAAAAATGAAGTGCGGAGACATCTCCCGATACAAAAAGAATTTAGCGATACATTGTTTTTAAATCGAAGGGGAAAACAATTATCTAGAGCGATGGTTTTTACGATTATCAAAGATTTAGCCAAGAAAATCAACCTCAACAAGAACATTAGTCCACATACTTTCAGGCATTCCTTCGCTACCCATTTATTAGAGAATGGTGCCGATTTGCGTTCCATTCAACTCATGCTCGGTCACGAATCTATAACCACTACAGAAATATATATGCACGTAGACAGAAAACATTTGAACCAAGTCATGCAGACCTTTCATCCCAGAAACAAAAAATAAACACCAATACATGATTAAAATTTTCATGTATTGGTGATGCATTATTTATTTCAATAACTTTAATAACTCTTCAAAAGTAACCGTTTGTTGTTCTGCTGAAGCTAAATTTTTGATAGTGTAACGATTGTTTTCAACTTCCTCTCCACCTACAATTACAGCATAAGGAATACCACGTTTGTCAGCATACTGAAATTGTTTTCCAATTTTAGCTTGATCAGGATACATTTCAACCTTAACTCCTTCTGTTCGAAGTTTAGCAATAGCCTTCATAGCATATCTAGCCTCAGTTTCTCCAAAATTCAAGAAAATAGCTTTAGACGTTGATGTTACTGTTTCTGGGAATAAGCCCAACTCTTCTACCACTAGATAAATTCTATCTAATCCAAAAGAAATTCCAACGCCACTCATATTTTTTAAACCGAAGATTCCTGTTAAGTCATCATAACGACCGCCGCCGCCAATAGAGCCCATAGCCACTCCTGCAGGAGCTGCTACTTCGAAAATAGCACCGGTATAGTAATTCAATCCTCTTGCCAAAGTAACATCTAGGTCTAAATGAGCCGATTGCAATCCGATTTCAGCAACATTTTCACAGATAAACTTCAATTCCTCAACACCTTTTAATCCTTCTTGTGAAGAAGCCAATAACGATGAAAGTTGTTCTATTTTCTCTGCGATAGTCCCGTTAAAACCAAATAGAGGTTGAACTTTCTGAATTGCTTCTTCGGAAATGCCTTTGCCTAACATTTCATTTTTCACTCCCTCTTCACCGATTTTATCTAATTTATCTAAGGCTACAGTGAAGTCGATTAATTTATCCGATGCACCAATGACTTCGGCGATTCCCGACAAAATCTTACGATTGTTGATTTTAATAGTCACCCCTTTTAAACCCAAATCGGTAAAAACAGCATCGTACAATTGTACCAATTCAACCTCTTGCCATAAAGAAGTAGATCCAACCACATCCGCATCGCATTGATAAAACTCTCTGAAACGTCCTTTTTGCGGATTATCCGCTCTCCAAACCGGTTGAATTTGATAACGTTTGAAAGGAAATTCAATCTCGTTTTGGTGTTGCACCACATAACGGGCAAAAGGCACCGTTAAGTCATATCGTAATGCTTTTTCCGAGATACGACTAGTAAACCTATTGAGTTCGATGCGTTGCTCCAACGTAATTGTTTCTGCGGAATTGGTCTGTAATTCTTGGATAGAACTTGGTAGTTCTATTTTATTTTTATTGTATAAAAAGTTTCCTGAATTCAGGATTTTAAAGATAAGACGATCCCCTTCTTCTCCATATTTACCCATTAACGTTTCCGAGTTTTCAAAAGTAGGTGTCTCGATAGGTTGAAAACCGAAACATTCGAAATGTTTGCGAATGGTATTGAAAATATAGTTGCGCTTTGCCACTTCGGCTGGAGAAAAATCACGGGTTCCTTTAGGAATGCTTGGTTTTTGGGCCATTGTTCAGATTTTTAGACTAATTTAGTTTCTTCGAATTTTAGATAAAAAGGAAATGCGAGACGTTTGCCAACTAACCCTGATAGAGCCGATATCCTGTCATGTAATGACAGATTAAGGCGAAAGCAGGAAAAGGGACGGCAAAAATGCCCGGACTTTTCGTTCCTGAAATTCTTCGCAAATATCTTACATTTTGTACGAATACTAAAATTTTGAAACCGATTGTAACAAAAAACAAGAACTCGTGACTTATTATGTATGATTGGATTATTTAAAGAGAACGTAAAAATTGCTTTGGGCTCTGTTAGAGCGCAGTTGCTACGCACGATTTTAACCGTTTTGATCATTGCCATTGGAATTACTGCTTTGGTAGGGATTTTGACTGTGGTATCTGCCTTAGACAACACGATTTCGAAAGATTTTGCCTCGATGGGTTCCAATACGTTTACGGTAAATCAATACAGTAATTTGATACGAACTGAAGGTCGTGGACAAATAAAGAAAATAAATCCAATTATCTCTTACCCCGAAGCAAAAGCGTTTAGAGAACGATTTACTTATCCGTTTACCCACACTTCCATTTCTTTTACAGCCACAGCCAATGCGGAAGTAAAATTTGAAAATGACAAAACAGATCCCGAAGTATCTGTAATAGGTGTAGATGACAACTATATTCCTAATTCTGGACTTGAAGTGGTGAAGGGAAGAAACCTGAACTCTTTTGATATTGAAAACAATAGTTATGTGTGCGTTTTAGGCTCCGATTTTGAAAAGGAACTCTTGAAAGATGTTGATCCTATTAATCAGACTATTTCTATTCGAGGCGCCAAGTTTAAAGTTATTGGTGTTTTGAAAGCAAAAGGATCTACCTTTGGGAACAGTCAAGATTTAAGAGTTTTGATTCCGATTCAAGTCGCTAGAACATTGTTTACAGCACCGAACATTAATTACACAACGAGCGTGATGGTGGATCGTAAAGAACTCCTAGACGATGCCATTGATAATGCTACTATAACGATGCGAAAAGTACGCAAATTGAATCCTGTAGAAGAAGACAATTTTGCTATTTCTCGTAGTGATGATTTGATTAACAAAATATTAGGGATTACTCAATATCTAGGAATTTCAGCATGGGTCATCGGTGTTATTACCATTTTTGGTTCTACTATTGCACTAATGAATATCATGCTAGTTTCGGTAACTGAAAGAACCCGAGAAATCGGAACGCGAAAGGCTTTAGGCGCTAAAAAAAGCACTATTGCTATGCAGTTTTTTATTGAAACTATGGTTATAGGACAATTGGGAGGCCTTATCGGTGTAGTTTTAGGAATCCTTATTGGTTTTGGAATTGCTACTGCCATAGATTTTCAATTTACTATTCCTTGGCTTGCTATCCTTTCCGCTTTTATCGTTTGTTTTATTGTAGCGGTTGTTTCCGGTTCTTATCCTGCTATGAAAGCCGCAAAATTAGACCCTATTGAAGCATTACGATATGAATAGGCTTCTTATTGAGAAGTAATGTTCAAATCTACATTTACTACTTAAAATTAAGATTTCTAAAATTCAACTTTTTCCTGAGTGAAATACTTGAATTTTTAAAATATTGACCAGGAAACAAAAATTAATTATTCTAAACCGTTTACGCTAAAACACCCCGAATCATTCGGTCGTTACCATAGATATCTTTTCGCAATTCGATATTTTCAAATCCACTATGCTTTAACAAAGCAACCATGTCTGTTCCTAAATATTGATTGATCTCAAAATACAACTGACCCTTTTCAGATAAATTTCGAGTCGCTAATGCTGTAATTTTTCGATAAAACAACAATGCATCGTGATCTTCTACAAATAGTGCTAAATGAGGTTCGTATTGTAACACATTTTTCTTCATCATTTCTTTTTCCAAATTCCTTACATAAGGTGGATTAGAAACAATGATATCAAACACTTGTCCTAAGTCTTCGGTTTCTAGAATACTCTGATGCAAAAAAGTAATTTCGACTTTGTTTCGTTCGGCATTTTTTCGAGCGATATGCAATGCTTTCTCAGAAACATCCAAAGCAAATACTTGAGCATTAGCTATATGTTTGGCTAAAGAAATTGCAATACAACCGGTTCCGGTACCAATATCTAAAATCTTAATGTCTTTGGAATTGGATTGTTGGCTATGAGACAAAATCCACTCTACCAATTCTTCCGTTTCAGGACGTGGAATTAACGTATGCTCATTAACATAAAATGGTAATCCGAAAAACTCCGTTTCACCTAAGATATATTGAATGGGTTTTTCCTCTTTGAGTTGCGACAAAACCGTTTCCCATTGCAACAATTGTATGGCATCCAATTCTGTCTCCGGATTCAAGGCCAAATCAACCCGTTTCATTTGATGAAAGGCTTCCAACAAAATATAAAAAAAACTTTCTATTTCCTGTTCCTCATAAACCGAAGACAACTCTTTAAAGAACTGATTTTTATATGTTCTTAATAGCATTTTATAACTCTTTAATCATCCAAACGGGGCAACTCGAATGTCCAGTACTTCCTAGAGGTTCCTTCAAATATTCAAAACCCGATTTAACATAAAGTTTCTGAGCCGCTTCCATCATAGGTAATGTTTCTAGATAGCATTTTTTGAAACCAAAACTTCGAGCTCGATCCAGACATGTTTGCATCATCTTAGCTCCTAATCCTAGACCACGGGCCTGAGGTAAAAAATACATTTTTTGTAATTCACAAATTTCGGGCATGCCTTCTTCTAAAGCGGCCACACCAGCTCCTCCAATTATTTCTCCATCTTGTTCTATTACAAAATAAGAAGCACTGGGAACATCGTAATTTTCAAACATAAAATCCAACTGAGGATCCGCATAAGCTGTACCTACTTTAGGCGCTCCCAACTCTTCAAAAATACTACGAATTAAACGGGCTACGTGAGGGTTATCTTCTTTTTGGATTTCTCTTATTATAGGCTGACTCATTATAAATAGAAATAGTTATTTTTGTGTGGTGAAGATACATGAAAAATATATAAAACGCTGCATTCAATTGGCCAAAAATGGTTTAGGAACCACCTATCCTAACCCTCTAGTGGGCAGTGTTATCGTATACGACGGAAAAATTATTGGTGAAGGTTGGCACAAAAAAGCGGGTGAACCTCATGCTGAAGTTCATGCGATCAATTCTGTAAAAGATAAGTCTTTGCTCTCCCAATCAACAATTTATGTTAGTTTAGAACCTTGCAGTCATTTTGGAAAAACCCCGCCTTGTTGCGATTTAATAGTAGCTCAAAATATCCCTAATGTTGTTATAGGCACTCGTGATCCATTTGCCAAAGTAGCAGGAAATGGCATTAGAAAACTGATTGAAGCGGGTAAAAATGTAACCGTAGGTGTTTTGGAAGACGAATGTAACGAACTCAATCGACGGTTTTTCACCTTCCACAATCAGAAGCGTCCTTACATTATACTAAAATGGGCCGAAACAGAAGACGGCTATATTGCACCGGATAGTAAAGAAGAACAGAAACCTGTTTGGATTACCAATTCGTATTCTAGACAATTGGTACACAAATGGAGAACCGAAGAACAAGGAATCTTGATAGGTACGCAAACTGCCATAGATGACAACCCTTCCTTGACCGCACGCGATTGGAAAGGGAAGCATCCTGTTAGAATAGTTTTAGACAAAAAAGAACGAATTTCAAAAGAAAATGCTATATTTGATAGTTCGGCTCCTACGATTTTAATCACAGAAAAGGAAATAAATTTCTCGCAAAACCTTGCCAAAGAAGTCTGCGATTACCTTTTTAAGAAGGAAATTCAATCGGTTATCATTGAAGGAGGAAGTCGAACCATTCAAACTTTTATCGATGCCCAATTGTGGGATGAAGCAAAAGTTTTTAAAGGAATTACGCATTTTTCAAGTGGAACCATAGCCCCAAAAATCACTGGAAAAATAATAAAGGAACAAAAAATAGGATGTGACCAACTCTTAATTTATTCTAGACTATGATTAACACTATTATTTTTGATTTTGGCGATGTATTAATAAATCTTAACAAAAATGCTTCCCTGAATGCCTTACAAAATCTAGGCCTCCCTTCTTGGAACAGTGAATTGGATGAACTTAATATAAAACTCGAAAAAGGAAAAATAACAGAGTCTCAATTCATGATCGAAATGAAAAAGATGATGCCCAATGCATCCATTGATGACATCCGAATGGCATGGAATTCCATTTTGTTGGATTTCCCACTCTACAGACTCGAATTTCTTCAAAAATTATCCCACAAATACCGATTATTTTTACTCAGCAATACTGACGAAATTCACATTGCAAAATTTGAACACAAAGTAGGACACACCTTTGCACGAGAGTTTTATCAATGTTTCGAAAAAATCTACTTTTCCTTTGAAATCGGTTTACGCAAACCCGAACCGGAAGCGTTCCATTACATCATCAGAAAGCACGATTTATCCATGAAGAGAACCTTGTTCATTGACGATAAAAAAGAAAATACCGACATTGCTTCTTCTTTAGGAATGCACGTTTGGAATTTACAAGTTGGAGAGGAAGATGTCGTAGATTTGTTTTCCAAAAAAGAAATTCCTGTTTAAATTTTAAAAAATAAGTATTTTTGAAGCCGAAAAAGAACTTCATTGGATACCTACAAAACAATAGCGAGCGCTTCGACCGAAACATTATACAAAGAAAAAAACAGTAAGTTTTTCGGCTATGCTTTTCCTGTAACTTCCGAAGACGAAGTAAAACACCACCTTGAAAGACTAAAAAAAGAGCATTTTTCAGCCAGACACTGGTGTTATGCTTACCAAATAGGCACTACTAAAATTCAGTATCGAGCTAATGATGATGGAGAACCCAACAACAGTGCCGGAATGCCTATTTATGGACAAATTCAATCTTTTGGCTTAACGAATATCCTCATTGTCGTGGTACGTTACTTTGGTGGCATAAAACTAGGTGTTGGAGGATTAATTAACGCTTATCGTGAAAGCGCCAAGATGTCAATTGAAGCCTCTGAAATCATCGAAAAAACTATCGATGTCCATTTCCTTGTAACTTTTGATTACAAAAACATGAACAAAGTGATGCGTATTATTAAAGAGAAAAACCTCACAATAGTATCACAGAAAATGGAAGAAAACTGCCAGATAGAGATCGCCACCCGAAAAAAAAATGCCGAGATGGTTCTCGACATTTTTACGAATTTATTTGAAGTAGAAATTTCCGAAATTTAAATCCCAGCTAATTTTTCAGAAACATAATCCGGCGGCAAAGTTGGCCTCCCTGTTTTCATGTCTACGAATACTAACACTGAACTTCCAGTTGTTAATAACTCTTGTTCCTGATTGTAAATTTCATATTCAAATTCTATCTTCACCGACGTCTGACTTTTAAAGATTGTTCTTACCGTTAATTCATCATCATAACGCGCTGGTTTTTTATAATTCATCGTCAGAGAAACTACTGGAAGCATAATCCCGTTTTCTTCCATCCATTTGTAGGAAACCCCAAGATTTCTAAGCCATTCCACGCGACCCATCTCGAAATATTGAGCATAATTACCGTGATAAACAACTGCCATTTGATCGGTTTCAGCATAACGAACCCTAACTTTTAATTCATGTATTTTCATTAACCAAATATTTACTTTTTAATAACCTTTCGGAAACACCAATAAAACTCATTACGACATTTTTTCCATAAAATCAATACGAAAAAAATTTTTTTTTACACTTTTTATAATCCATATTTGCTATCCCAATCTACAAAAAATCTTGGCCTAAAATTCGCCAAGTAAAACCTTTAAAACTAACGATATAAGAATGCATACAATGAATAAAACTGCAGAATCAGTCTGGGAAAACTGTTTATCTTTCATAAAGGATAATATTCAGGAGCAAGCATACAAAACTTGGTTTGAACCAATCAAGGCTGTAGAGCTTACAGACAACGCACTTTATATTCAAGTACCCAGCAAATTCTTCTACGAATGGTTAGAAGAACACTATGTTAAATTATTAAAGGTAGCATTACAAAAAGAACTTGGTAAAAACGCGAAGTTACTGTATAAAATCAAAATGGAAAATACTTATGGTAATAAACTTCCATTTACAGAACAATTACCAAGTGCAACCCGTCAACCTGTAAAAACTCAGGAAATTGACGTTCCGGTTCAACAAAAAAATCCGGAATTAAAAAATCCTTTCATTATACCTGGTATTCGAAACATAAAAATCGAATCACAACTTAATGCAAATTACAGTTTCGACAATTTCTTAGAAGGGGACTCAAATCGTTTGGCTCGTAGTGCGGGTATGGCTGTAGCCAATAAACCGGGAGGAACTTCTTTTAACCCATTGTTAATTTTTGGTGGAGTTGGATTGGGAAAAACACACTTAGCGCATGCTATTGGTGTTGAAATTAAAGATAAATATCCTGAAAAAACCGTTTTGTATATTTCAGCTGAAATATTTACACAACAATATATTGATTCGGTTAAGAAAAATACCCGAAACGATTTCATCCACTTCTATCAATTAATCGATGTATTGATTATTGATGATGTACAGTTTTTATCTGGAAAATCAGGAACTCAAGATGTGTTCTTCCATATTTTCAATTACTTACACCAAAACGGAAAACAAGTGATTTTGACTTCAGATAAAGCACCTGTAGATATGCAAGATATTGAGCAACGCTTACTATCTCGATTCAAATGGGGATTATCAGCAGAATTACATCAACCGGATTACGAAACTAGAGTTTCTATCTTAAAAAACATTTTATATCGTGATGGTGTGCAAATGCCAGAAGATATTATAGAATATGTAGCACGCAATATCAAATCGAACGTTCGAGAACTCGAAGGAGCTATCATTTCCTTAATTGCCCAATCTTCTTTCAATAAAAAGGAAGTTACCATAGATCTTACGAAGCAAATTGTTGAGAAATTTGTTAAGAATGTAAAACGTGAAATTTCTATTGATTATATACAAAAAGTAGTTTCTGATTATTTTCAATTGGATGTTTCTACTTTACAATCTCAAACTAGAAAACGTCACGTAGTACAAGCTAGGCAATTGGCAATGTTTTTTGCCAAGAAATACACTAAAGCTTCGTTGGCTAATATTGGTTCACAAATTGGCGATAGAGATCACGCAACGGTATTACATGCTTGTAAAACAGTAGACAATTTGGTTACCACAGACAAACAATTCAAAAAATTTGTTGACGATATCAATAAAAAATTATCGTTATAATGTCAAAAAAAATACTCCTAGTCTGTTTGGGAAACATTTGTCGTTCCCCACTTGCTGAAGGCATCTTGCTTTCGAAATTAAACGATACGTTTCATATCGACTCGGCTGGCACTGGAGGCTGGCATGCTGGAGAATTACCCGATAAGCGTTCTATACAGATCGCTCAAAAATACGGGATTGATATTACTCAACAACGTGCTCGAAAATTTCAAAAAGAAGATTTCGACATTTTTGACTACATCTTTGTTATGGATAACCAAAATTACAAAGACGTAATAAATCTTGCTTCTAACGAAACACATCAAAACAAAGTTCAATTGATCCTTGAAGAAATTTTTCCAGGGGAAAGAGTCGATGTACCTGATCCTTACTATGGATCGGAAGATGGTTTTGAAAAAGTGTTTAAAATGTTGGATGAAGCTTGTGATAGTATTGCTAAAAAACTTCTGAATCCTTAATTTATGAAACCTATTACATTTTTAGGAAAGCTATATTTAATTCCCACCACTTTGGGCGAAATGAACCCTGAAGATGTTTTACCACAAACTATTAAGCGTACCATCGATTTTGTAGATCATTACATTGTTGAAAACGAAAAAACGGCACGTCGTTTCATTAAAAGTATTCATCCTGAAAAAAAACAACCTGAATTAAAAATATCGGTACTCAACAAGCATACTGAAAGCCATGAGTTTCAAGAATTCATTCAACCCTTACTGAACGGACAAAACGTTGGGTTAATGAGCGAAGCTGGATGTCCTGGTGTCGCTGATCCCGGAGCGGTAATCGTAAAACTTGCCCACGAAAAAGGAATTCAAGTGGTGCCTTTAGTAGGTCCTAGTTCAATACTATTAGCATTAATGGCGTCGGGAATGAACGGACAAAGTTTCGCTTTTAATGGCTATTTACCGATTGATAAGGGAGAGAAAAAATCGGCATTAAAAAATTTCGAGAAATTATCTTTTGACAAAAATCAATCGCAATTATTCATCGAAACACCTTACAGAAACAATAAATTGCTTGAAGACCTTTTAAACATATTACAACCGAACACTAATCTTTGCATCGCTTGTGACATTACCCTTCCAACAGAATATATCAAAACATTAGCGGTAAAGGACTGGAAAAAACAAAAGGTCGATTTACATAACCGACCTTGTATTTTCATCATTCACAAAAACTACTAATACGTGTAGTGTTTTGCTTTTGCTCTTTTATTTGCCTCTATAAAACTGGTATCGTAACCCGCAAATTCACGAAGATATTCGGTAACCGAAGTACCGTAACCGTCTACAAATTTTCTACGGCCTTCCGATCGTAAAAAACGTCTTACAGCTCCTGGTCCTCCTAAGTGAGCTGCAGCTAGAATACCTGATTCAGTAATAGTAATACCTCCTATGACGCGTCCGGAATATTTAGCAATTTCTTTGCGTAATTCCCATTTATTACGTGCCAAATAAGCTATGAAGGCTTTTTCCTGTAGTTTTCTACTCCTCAGGAATTTTTGTTCGTCATGAATCCCTAACTCTTCTAAAGTTTGGGTTCCAAATTGGTACTTACCAAGATAACCAAATGTATTCACTTTATGATACTTTCCTTGCGATTCACGCACAGCTAAACGTTGCTGAAAACCAACAAAAGTTTTTCCCGTGAAAGGAATATCAAAAAATGTTTGGCCAACTTCTACTTCGGTAGGTACTGTGTAGGTAATTTCCTTTTCAAATACATGAAACCAAGGAAATAATTCAGATTGAAATGGTCTAAAACCAGAACTTAATGTGATGATTGAGGCAAATAATCCAAGATAGAATATTTGTTTTTTTGTCATGATAATAATTTTCTTCTAACTAAGAAATCCGAACGTATTTTTAGGAATTTCTATCATCGCCAGAAAATTAATAGACAGCAAAGATACGACGTAAATCCTTAATAATCTGTTAATTTCGATTAAAAATAGCAACCGTAAAAGTCAACATCTCTGTCAGAGCCTAGTTTTACAGTAGGTGCGGGGATTTTTAAATTATTAACAATTGAGAATAAAGTCTTCAAAAAATGGGATTTCGTTTCGATTTTTGTCAAATCAGCATCAAAACTCAAATAAAACTGACGTTTCCTTTTTATGTAAGATAAATTTGGATCGTTACTTGCGAAATCCTCACCAAAAACCATTCCTTCGCCTCCGTATCCCAGAGCCAAGTTAAACCATTTTGGGATTTTCGAATTTTTAAAAAAAGAATGCAAATTGACCGACAACCAGTAGGTTTGTCCGTTATAATCTTTTAGTATTTGTTCTTGAAAAGATGCTCCCAGAACATCGGGACGCATGGCAGCGTATTGAGTAGTATGAAATGAAAATTTAGGCACAATTCGTTGCTCCTTCCACAATAATTCCTGAGAAACATATAATCCCGTTCCGGACAAATTAGCTATAATATCTCCCGGGGATGCGCCCCATTTTTCAGAAAAACCGTCAAAAATTTCAACGGTAGTCAAAAAACCTAGACTTAAAGCCGAACCGTATACCCATTGTTGTTTTTTTGATGCCCCGGCCCAATTCATGGTTTCACTGCCAATTCTGTTTAAATGATACGCAGAATAAAAATGGCCTAATTTATCCATTTGCAGCCATTCGGAATTGTCGTTGATAAAATGAAAATCGCTCCGAGGATAATCTTTATACCACAACTGATTCAAACCCACTAGAGCCGTCGTGGCCAAACCAATTTCTGCAATTAAAACCGTATTTTTTCTGGTTTTATTAATAGAATCCGACAGTTTCAAAAAAGAATTAATTCCGACTTGAGCACAGAGCGATACCGAAAAGAGCGATATTAGTATGTGTAAAAAAGTCCTCAAAAAACTATTCGATACCTAATTTGCTTACCCATTCCGCATATTTTCTAGCATTAGCCATGTGTTCTTCGTAAGAAGCCGTAAAATCATGATAACCGAATCGTTCCACGCTAGCGCAGAAATAGATATAATCGTGTTTTTTAGGGTTTAAAACTGCATCAATTGCAGAAATATCAGGCATTGCGATAGGTCCCGGAGGCAAACCTACATTGGTATAAGTATTATAAGGAGAGTTAATTCTTAGCATATCTCCTTTTACGCGTTTGATTACCAAATCTAAATTATTTGTCTGACGACGCATTGCGAAAATTATGGTAGGATCCGCTTGTAAAGGCATTTCAATTTTTAGACGATTCAGATATACTCCTGCTACTGTCGGACGTTCGTCGATTTTTACTGTTTCTTTGTGAACAATTGAAGCCAAAGTAATTACTTCGATTGGCGTTAACCCTAAAGCCTTCGCTTTTGCCTTTCTTTCATCAGTCCAGAAATTTTGAAACTCATTTAGCATTTTATCTCTGAACTTTTCTGCTGAAGTATTCCACTTAAATTGATAGGTATTGGGAATAAACATTCCAAGAACTGTTTCTTCATTAAAACCATTTTTAGCCATGAAAGCAGAATCTTTGATAGCCTTCATCAAACTCAAACTATCAGCTTCAATTTGGGAAGAAACTCGAGAAACCAATTTTTCTAAACTTTCTTGATTATTAAAGGCTAAATCTAAAGGCTGATTGCGGCGCAAAGCGGTTACCAAACCTAAACTTCCTGTTCCTTTCTTGAATAAAAATCGACCCGGAAAGACATTCTCATCGTACGAACGCAATTGAGCAATCATTTTAAAATTATCTACATCTTTCACATATGGAGAAATAATTTTCAACACATCCTCATAAGTGGAACCTGTAGGCACAAAAACATAAACCTGGTCTTTATCAAATTTTGTATTACTTAAAAAAAGTTTGCTATAAGCAAATACTGCCAATGCCACTGAAACAACAGCGAACACGATTAAGATTTTCTTTTTATTCAATGTTTTGTATTTAAGCGTTTGTATTAATTAACTGGAATAATGCTTCATCGAAAAAAACACCATTTCTATAATTCCAGTCTTTTTTCACTCCAATTTTTTGAAAACCAAAATTAGCAAAAAGCTTTAAACTTGGTTCATTTTGAAGACTAATATTTGCGTACAACTGATGTAAATTCAATTGGCTGAATGCATATTGAATCAACAGTCGCAAAGATTCGGTTCCTACACCGGAGTTTCGTTCTAAAGGATGGTGTATGAGAATCCCCACTCCTGCTCTTTTGTTCTGCGGATCAAAATCGAACAGATCGATCAAACCAATCGCTTCGAAAGTATTGTTTTTGCAAATTGCCAATCGCAACTGCTTCGCTTCATAGATGTCTTGGTGAGCGTTTTCAAGATACTGACGGATTAAGAAACGTGAATATGGTGTTTGCGTATTGCTTACTTCCCATATGGATTCATCATTCTCTATTCGATAAACAAATTCTAAATCTTCGGGTTCTAAGGCTCGCAAATAAATAAGTTCTCCTTTTAATGTAATCATAAAAATTTTACTTTGCGATTACAGATTAATAGTTCCTTCAAAAACAAACTGAGCTGGACCAATAAGATGTACGTCAGTATATTTTCCGTTCGCCGTTTTGAATGCTACTTCTAATTTACCCCCTTCTACATTAATTTTTATTCTGTCTGCATTTGTCTTACCTAAAGCATGCATCGCAATAGCCACTGCTGTAGCGCCTGTTCCGCAGGAAAGTGTCTCATCTTCTACACCGCGCTCGTAAGTACGTATAGCAAATTCATTGTCACCGATTTGTTTCACAAAATTAACATTACTTCCCTCCTTGCCGTATAATTCACCATAACGAATTTGAGCTCCTATAGTTTTCACATCGAGCTGCTCTAAATCGTCAACTAGTTGAACATGATGTGGTGAACCTGTATCTAAAAAAGTATACTCTTTTTCTTTTTTTATGTTGTCTACGTCCTTCATGTGTAACGACACGATTCCGTTTTCTCCAAAAGACGCATGGTGTAACCCATCGACCGCCATAAAAACCGCTTCGTTTTCTACAACATGTAATTGTTTTGCAAATGCGACTAAACAACGTCCTCCGTTACCACACATCGAGCTTTCATTGCCATCGGAGTTATAATACACCATTTTAAAATGAGTCGAATTGTCATTTTCTAACAACATTAAGCCATCGGCTCCAATGCCAAAACGACGGTCGCATAACTTTGCTATTAAGCTGGCATCTTTTTTGGGAAATGTTTCTAAACGATTATCAATTATGACAAAATCGTTTCCGGTTCCTTGATATTTGTAAAATTTATAGTTCATGAGAGGACAATATAGCTGATTTATAGCCCTGATGGCAGCGATACCTTGTAATAGCGGACAGCAGGAAGTTAGTATGTGATGGAACCCTATTCATGTGCTCCAAAACACAAAAATACAAAATATTAATGATACGTTAAATGTTGTTAAACGAGCGTTAAACAGTTTTTTAGCAGAACGGAAAATTATAATTTTACTACACAAACTATGAACAAAATGAATAGAAATATGAAACGATTTGGAAATTTATTTTTGGTTTCCTTATTAAGTGGAGCCACAACACTAGGGGCTTACAAATTATTAATCGAGAACGATCGCCCTAGCTCGAAATTATCTATTGCTTCAGAAAATTTTAACCGAAATGTGGGACTTGGCGCTGAAAATATAGACTTTACAACGGCTGCCGACAATGCAATTCACACTGTAGTACACGTTAAGAATGTTACTGTTTATAATGTTCCTAATAATCCTATTATGGAATTCTTTTATGGCTACCAAGGAGGTGGAACACAACAAAAACAAGTAGGAACAGGTTCCGGTGTCATAATTAGTGAGGATGGATACATTGTAACTAACAATCACGTGGTTAAAGACGCTACCGAATTGGAGGTTACTCTGAATAACAACAAGACCTACAAGGCTAAAATGATTGGTACTGATAGTAAGATGGATATTGCCTTGATTAAAATTGAATCTAATGAAAAACTGCCTTTTGCTACTTTTGGAAACTCTGACAACATTAAAGTTGGTGAATGGGTTTTAGCTGTTGGAAATCCTTACAATTTAACTTCGACTGTTACGGCAGGTATTGTTTCTGCTAAGGCGAGAGATTTATCGAACAACGGAATTCAATCGTTTATTCAAACCGATGCGGCGGTAAATCCTGGAAACAGCGGAGGAGCTTTGGTTAATATCCGTGGTGAGTTAATAGGTATAAACACGATGATTTCTTCTCCTACGGGAAGTTATGCCGGCTATTCATTCGCGGTACCTTCTAACATTACCCGAAAAATTGTTGAAGACTTAATGGAATATGGTAATGTACAACGTGGGGTACTTGGTGTTGAAGGTGGCGAGTTGAATGATGCTGCTTCGAAAGAATTTGGCGTGAAAGAAACACAAGGTTTTTACATTAATAAGGTATACAAAAATTCTGGAGCTGAAAAAGGTGGATTGAAAAAAGGTGATGTAATTGTACAGTTGGACAATCAGAAAATTAAAGGGTTTGCTGATTTAACTTCGTACATAAACACCAAACGTCCTAATGACCAAATACAAGTTGGAATTTTGAGAGGCAACGAAAAATTGACTTTACCGGTAAAATTAACTAAAAAAGAATTGGTTAATTACGAATACAATGGTTTTGAATTAGAAGATCTTGAAGCTGCTGACAAAAAACGCTTTCGATTGAATAACGGTGTTAAAATTAAAGATGTTACTAATGAAAAATTCATGGAGTACAAAAATGAGTTAGTCGGAAGTATCATCCTAAGTATAGATGGCATCAAAATCACGTCAATGGAACAAGCTTCAAAAATATTAAACTCTAAATCGGGATCCGATAAATTTAGAATTGAGATATTGACTCAAAACGGAGAACAAGTACGAATGTTATTATAAATTGGTTAAGTACTTATTTTCTGAAAAACCTCAGGCTATCCTGAGGTTTTTTATTTAAAAAAAATAACCCTTAAAAATTTTACGAAAACGTTTGAAATAACTACTTTTGCCTCATTAAAAAACAAAAAACATTTTCATAAAAATGAGCAACACAGCGACTTACGAAAAAGAATTAGCTTTTCAGGCAGACAGACGAAAGGCAGCCGTTGAATTTATAAAGATTGTGAGTGATTTATGGTACGACAAATCAATTGAAATGGTTCTTTTTAGAAACCAATTAATTGACCGAAATGTTGGTGATATCATGAATTTACATGAATATGCTGTTGAATTCGTTCAAAAACCAATAAATATCTTTGACTCTGTTGAAATCTTAAGAGCTATTCAAAAATTAGATTTACCACCTTCTCGTTTGGATATTGGAAAATTAACTTACGAGTACCACCTAGAAGACAACAAATACAATGATGCTACGGCTTTTGTAATTGACAAATTAAAAGACGCTAAAAACACTTACGAAATCAAACCTAAAGACGTGGTTCTGTATGGTTTTGGTCGTATTGGTCGTTTGTTGGCACGCGAATTAATGTCAAAAGTTGGTAAAGGACAACAATTAAGACTACGCGCTATTGTAACTCGCGATAAAAACGATGCGGTATTATTAGAAAAACGTGCTTCTTTGTTGCGTTACGATTCAGTGCACGGTGATTTTGATGGTTCAGTTCAAGCTGATCCTGAAAACAATGCTTTAATCATTAACGGAACTACTGTTCATATTATCACAGCCAATAGCCCTGAAGAAATCGATTATACACAATACGGTATCAATGATGCTTTAGTAATTGATAACACAGGTGCTTTTACAACAGAAGAGGCTTTAAGCCGTCATTTGACTTCTAAAGGTGTAGATCGTGTTTTATTAACAGCGCCTGGAAAAGGAGTTCCTAATATTGTATACGGTGTAAACCACGAAGATTACAACCCAGACGAAGTAAAAATCTGGTCAGCAGCTTCTTGTACTACTAACGCTATTACACCTGTACTAGCTGCTATGGAAGAAACCTTAGGAGTGGTTAAAGGTCACATCGAAACTATTCATGCTTACACTAACGATCAGAACTTAGTGGACAACATGCATAAAAAATACCGTCGTGGACGTTCGGCTGCCTTGAATATGGTAATCACTGAAACGGGTGCTGGAAGTGCCGTTGCTAAAGCTTTACCTAGTTTAGCTGGAAAGTTAACTTCGAATGCTATTCGTGTACCGGTTCCAAATGGATCATTAGTAGTTTTAAATCTTGAAGTTTCTAAAACAACTTCTAGAGAAGATTTAAACAATATCATGAAGCAATATGCTTTAGAAGGAAAACTAGTAGAACAAATTAAATATTCTCTAAACAACGAATTAGTTTCTTCTGATATCGTTGGTACTTCTTCACCAGCAATTTTTGATAGCAATGCTACTATTGTTACTCCTGATGGTAAAAATGTGGTAATGTATGTGTGGTATGACAACGAATATGGATACAGTCACCAAGTAGTTCGATTAGCGAAATACATTGCTAAAGTAAGACGTTACACTTATTATTAATAGGTTAGATAGAATCAATAAAAAAACCGCTTCTAAATAGAAGCGGTTTTTTTATGTTTATAACTCTCAAAAATTAAATACTTGTATTACTGTAAAACTAAATCGATTTTATAATTTTAATTATAGTACTCGGTTAATTTGAATAAATCTCTTAGCATAATAAGGCTCATTCAGAGAAGAAATAATCACGCCATTTGAAGTAGAAGAATGTATAAACTTGATATCGTTTTCCGTTACTTCTGTAATCATCCCTACGTGCCCTACACCACGTCCACGAGTGGCAAAAAAGATTAAGTCTCCCTTTTGCGCTTGACTTCTTTCAATTCTTACACCTGCGTTTGCTGCCATATCACGAGAAGAACGAGGCAAAGACATTTCTATGTTTTTGAAGGTTGCTATCATCAAACCTGAACAATCAAAACCTTCTGGAGTTGTACCGCCACTTCTGTAGCGAACTCCAATATTTTCAGACGCTTTCGCAATTAAAAAATCGGCTTTCATCATCGCCTCAGCAGAAAGAGAAAGCATCGAGGCTGGTGCATTCTCCGAAGAAGCAACGTCTAAAGCTCCTGGAACATTAGAACCAGAATTCGTTTCTGCTACCTCATTTTTCAATTCACCTTTAATAACAAGTACATCACCAATGCGTAAACCGTTTTTGGCTTGAGGATTTTTTTGTTCTAAATCAGCTATAGAAATTCCGTAACGCTTTGCGATACCGTATTTGGTTTCTTTTGCTTTTACAGTGTGGGCTATATTTTCAATTTCTTCATTTATAAGATCAGTTGCAACAGTTGAAGAAACCTCTTGAGTTTTATTTGATGGCAAAACATCTGAAACTACTTCTTTTTTGGCTGTCTCTTGTTGCAATTGAGCATACGTTTCTTCTGTAACCGGTATTTGCAACAACATTCCTATTCCAAGTCCTTCTTTTTCTACCTGAGGATTATTCTCCTTAATAGCTTCTACTGTAACTTTATATTTTTTCGAAATTCCGTAAAGAGTCTCTTTTGGCAAAACATTGTGGGTAATATTTTTTTGGTCAACTACTTTTTTTACCGTTTGAGTGGAAGTGATTGCAGTATTTTCTTTGGAAGGAATCCACAAAACCGACTTTAGAGACAAAACGGCTCCTTTTGCTTTCGGGTTAAGTTGATAGATTTCCGACACCTTTACATCATACTTCTTTGCTATACTATAAATTGATTCACCTTCAGAGACAACATGTTTGATTTTCTCTTGAGAAAACCCTTTAAACGTAAATAACAATAATAATAACAGAGAGTAAGGCTTCGAAAACATAGAATTGATTTTAATTATTGCAATATAGTTAAAATCAATCAAACAAAAAAAGATTTAACTATTTTTAGCAATTTCTTAATATTCTAAAACTATAATTCTTTCTCCATCACGTAGTCATCCATGATATATCCATGACCAATATCGATGACTTCTTCTAAGACTACGACAAATCCTTGACTCTTGTAAAATTCTTGGGCTTTATTGTATTTATTGACATTCAGAAACAAATGAGTATTCCCGTGCAATCGTGCTCTATTTTCGACTTCTTGCAATAACAATTTCCCAATTCCTTTTCCTTGTGTTTCGGGCAGAACATAAATTTTATGCAATTTCGTTTTTCCTTCCGTTTTACAATTAATTTGGTAGGCTGCAAAACCCAAGAAGTTCTCTTCTTCTTTTACCAACAAAAACACCTGACCATTATCAAATTGTTCTTCTAAAGAAGGAATGTTGTAAAAATTAAGCAACATATATTCGAGTTGTTCCGAAGACAAAATTTGACCGTAAGTATCCGGCCAAATCTTGTAAGCTAAATCTCGAATAATAGGCAATTGTTCTTTGGTTGCCGTAATAATTTCCATTTATTTGATTCTTTTTTGCTCTCGCGCTAATAACGTATTTTTTAACAACATTGCAATCGTCATAGGACCTACACCACCGGGAACTGGCGTGATGAAAGATGCTTTTTTAGACACATTTTCAAAGTCAACATCTCCTGTAATGACATATCCTCTTTCGTTTGTTTCGTCTGGAACTCTGGTAATTCCTACGTCGATAATTACTACATCATCCTTAACCATTTCTGCTTTTAAGTAATTGGGCACCCCAAGAGCTGTAATAATAATATCGGCCTGAGTCGTAATTTGACTGATGTTTTTGGTATGACTGTGAGTTAAAGTTACGGTAGAATTACCTGGAAAACCTTTTCTACCCATTAAAATACTCATCGGTCTTCCTACTATGTGACTACGACCAATAACTACCGTATGTTTCCCTTTAGTTTCAACATTATAACGCTCTAACAATTCTAGGATTCCGAAAGGTGTAGCCGGAATAAAAGTAGACATATCCAAAGCCATTTTTCCGAAATTTTCAGGATGGAACCCATCAACATCTTTACTAGGATCGATTGCCATTAAAACCTCCTGAGTATCAATTTGATCTGGAAGTGGCAACTGAACAATAAATCCATCGATATTATCATCCTCATTTAATTCCTTTATTTTTTTAAGTAATTCTGTTTCCGAAGTTGTGCTAGGCATTTTAATCAACGTAGATTCAAAACCCACTCTTTCACAAGCCTTTACTTTACTTCCTACATAAGTTAAACTAGCCCCATCATTCCCTACGATTATAGCAGCCAAATGAGGTACTTTTTCGCCCTTATTCTTCATTTCCTGAACCTCAGCGGCGATTTCATTTTTGATGTCTTCCGAGACTTTTTTTCCGTCTAAAATTTGCATTGTTGTGTTGTGTTGTTTATTATTAATTCTTATTTTTTGTACAATAAAAAAGGCGCGAAAACCTCCGCGCCTAAATTTTTATCTCATTCCAGGCATTCCTTTCATTCCGCCCATCATTTTCATTAAGTTTTTTCCGCCCGCTCCTTGCATCATTTTCATCATCTTACTCATTTGATCAAATTGCTTCATCAACTGATTCACCTCTTCAATCTTACGTCCAGAACCTTTGGCAATTCGATTTTTGCGTTTCACATCAATAATAGAAGGCTTACTTCTTTCTGCTGGCGTCATTGAGAAAATAATCGCTTCGATGTGTTTGAAAGCATCGTCTGGAATATCGATATCTTTTAATGCTTTTCCAGCACCCGGAATCATTCCTACTAAATCTTTCATATTACCCATCTTTTTTACCTGTTGGATTTGGGTAAGGAAATCATCGAAACCAAATTCATTTTTAGCAATTTTCTTTTGTAATTTTCGCGCTTCTTCTTCGTCATATTGCGCTTGGGCACGTTCTACTAACGACACAACATCTCCCATTCCCAAAATACGATCCGCCATACGTGATGGATAGAACACATCGATCGCATCCATCTTTTCACCCGTACCAATAAACTTGATAGGTTTATTTACTACCGATTTAATAGAAATCGCCGCACCACCACGAGTATCACCGTCTAATTTTGTAAGTATTACACCATCAAAATTCAAACGATCGTTGAATGCCTTCGCCGTATTCACAGCATCCTGACCTGTCATGGCATCTACCACAAATAAAGTTTCGTTAGGCTGAACTGCTTTATGCACATTCGCAATTTCGGTCATCATTTCTTCATCAACTGCCAAACGACCAGCGGTATCGATAATAACCACTGTAAAGCCATTTGCTTTGGCATGTTTGATAGCATTCAATGCAATTTCTACTGCATTTTTATTCTCCGGTTCAGAATATACCTCAACACCAATTTGTTCTCCTACTACATGCAACTGATTGATTGCTGCCGGACGGTAGATATCACAAGCTACCAACAACGGTTTCTTGTTCTTTTTTTCTTTTAAGAAATTAGCTAATTTCCCTGAAAATGTAGTTTTACCCGAACCTTGTAAACCAGACATTAATATCACCGAAGGATTTCCCGAAAGATTAATCCCAGCGACATCACCACCCATTAATTCGGTTAATTCATCCTTAACAATTTTAATTAAAAGCTGACCAGGTTGTAATGTAGTTAACACATCCTGTCCCAACGCTTTTTCTTTTACTCGAGTGGTAAAATCTTTAGCTATTTTAAAATTGACATCGGCATCTAACAAGGCACGACGCACTTCTTTTAAAGTATCTGCAACGTTTACCTCGGTAATTTTACCATGTCCTTTTAGTATATGGAACGCTTTATCTAGTTTATCGGATAAATTATTAAACATAATCTTCTTTTTTATGAAGTGGCAAAGATACTACAAATAGCAATTTTCTGAAATTTTTAAAAAATTATTTTTTCGCTAGTAAATCCAAACTCTGATTTACTATTGAAGCCTACTAAATGAAGCAAAGTTTATAAAAACACAAAGCAGTCTCAATAAGGACTAATCGTTTTGTTTGAGGTATCTATTTTTAAAAATAATATGATTTAGCTTCGATCTGATAAGATGATTTAGCTTCGATCTGATAAGATGATAAAAACCGCTTTACTACTTTGATTATTACCGATTATAAATGAAATTCGTTTATTATACTGCTTTTTCTAATGCAATGTAATTTAAAAGTTTTCCCTCTTTATTAAATTTTGGATAAGCTTCAATTTCACATTGATAGGTAGAACCATCTTTTTTATAATTGAGGACCAATTCTTTGAACGGAAGTTGATTTTGTATTGCTTGTCTGATTCTAATCCTAGTCTCGGAGGAAGTTAACTCACCTTGAAAAATTTTGGGCGATTTCCCGATAATTTCAAAGGGTCTGTAACCATTCATCTGGTAAATCCCTTGTGTAGCAAACACAATCTGTTGCTGTGGATCGGTAATAATAATCTCTCTGTTGGACTGATGAACGATGTTGCGAAAACTTTCTTTAGATTTCCAATCTTTTTGCAAAATATTATATTGTTGTAAATCGTAATCATGACTTGCAAACAAATCCCAGCAGATTAACGGTAGAGAAACTAAATCGAGTTTACTGTAATATTGCGCGTATGCTTTTTCTAGAGGTCCATTCATGGTTATTCACTTTAAATTGGAGAAAACGAATAAACCAGCTTTCATTTCGAAAAAATGAAGAGTAACAGCTTAAGCATTTCTCGTGATGCTCAAACAAAAATCAATTCTGTGTATCTGGCTCATTTTCTGAAAAGAAAAATACAGTTGCACGTCAGCTCAAGATTTACACTTGATTCCACATTGAAAGTAAAAAACTTTCTAAATTGTTTTTATTTATTTAATTACAAATATAAAATAAAAATAAAAAAGTAGCTACTAAGAGCTACTTTGAAAAGGATAATTTATATTTTGTTTTAAAATTTACATTCTTTGCGGAACCTGAATCCCTAATAATTGAAAAGCATTTTTGATGGTTTCTCCCACTTTTTTGGATAATTGGACTCTGAATATTTTTTTCACAGTATCCTCCTCACCTAATATAGAAACCGACTGGTAAAAAGAATTATATTCTTTAACCAAATCGTAGGTATAATTGGCTATTAAAGCAGGACTATGATTGATTGCCGCATTTTGAATCACTTCAGGAAAAAGAGCTACTTGCTTGATTAGTTCTTTTTCTTTTTCATGAAGAGCAGTCATCTTCACATTTTCAGAATAATCGAAGTCCGCTTTTCTAAGAATAGATTGAATACGTGCATAAGTATACTGAATAAAAGGTCCTGTGTTACCATTAAAATCAACCGATTCTTCCGGATTGAACATCATTGACTTTTTAGGATCTACTTTTAACATATAATATTTAAGTGCTCCAAGACCTATAACTTTATATAGTTCAACTTTCTCCGCATCAGTATAACCGTCTAATTTTCCTAACTCTTCAGCTATTGATTGTGCTGTTGTAGTCATTTCCGCCATTAAATCATCGGCATCAACTACAGTTCCTTCACGAGATTTCATTTTTCCTGAAGGTAATTCCACCATACCATACGATAAATGATACAAACTTTCCGCCCAATCAAAACCTAATTTTTTAAGAATTAAGAATAAAACTTTAAAATGGTAATCTTGCTCATTCCCTACGGTGTACACCATTCCACCAACATCAGGATTGTCTTTCACACGCTGAATTGCGGTACCGATATCTTGTGTCATGTATACCGCAGTACCATCTGAACGTAAAACAATTTTTCTATCTAAACCGTCAGCAGTAAGATCAATCCAGACTGAACCATCTGGATCTTTTTCGAAAATTCCTTTTTCAAGACCAAACTGTACAACTTCTTTCCCTAATAAGTAAGTATTACTCTCATAATAATACGAATCAAAATCGACTCCTAGGTTTTTGTAGGTTTGTTCAAAACCATCATAAACCCATTGGTTCATTCTCTTCCAAAGCGCTACCACTTCTTCATCGCCTGATTCCCATTTACGAAGCATTTCTTGAGCTTCTAAGATAGACGGCGCCATTTTCTTAGCTTCTTCTTCGGTTTTCCCTTGACTAATTAGATCGTTGATTTCTTTTTTGTATTGCTTATCAAATTCAACGTAAAAATTTCCAACCAATTTATCTCCTTTCAATCCGGTAGATTCTGGTGTTTGACCTTGACCAAACTTTTGCCAAGCCAACATTGACTTACAAATATGGATCCCACGATCATTGATAATCTGTGTTTTGTATACTTTTTTACCAGAAGCTTTTAAGATTTCAGCTACAGAATAACCCAATAAATTATTACGAATATGCCCCAAATGCAATGGTTTATTGGTATTAGGCGAAGAATATTCGACCATAATGGCTTTATCGCTTGGTTTAGGCAACTGAAAACCAAAAGTTTCGTTAGGGATTATGGCATTGAAAAAATCTAAATAATATGCATCCGAGATTACAATATTCAAAAAACCTTGTACGACATTGAATTTTTCAACCTCTTGAACATTTTCAACCAAATACTGGCCAATTTTAGTTCCTATTTCAACCGGATTCCCTTTTACTAATTTTAACAAAGGAAAAACCACCATGGTAATATCGCCTTCAAATTCCCTACGTGTTGCCTGAAACTCTACTTTATCAAGTGAAACAGCAAACAAAGCCTGAATAGCTTCCTGAATTTTTGGCGTAAGAATTTGTGTTAGTGTCATCATAACTATTTTTTAAAGCCGCAAAGATACTATTTTAATAGAATTTCTTTAAATTTAACCTGTAGAACATTGTAAAGTTATTGGAAATAAAAACCAATATTGTTTTTACTGATAAAGCCCCTGTATCAGTAACTCGCAAATTTTCATCTTTATAGAGATCCGCAAAATCAATTAGTATTAAGCCTAAAAAAAGTATATGAAAAAAATATTATCCCTAGCTTTTACATTATTAGGATATTTGAGTTATTCACAATCCATAACTGTAAACACCTCAACCTACAATGATTTCGGGCTAGTGAATAATGTACTGGTAAACAGTCCGTGTGTGAATATTAGCAATGTGAGTTCTAGAACCGGAACTAACTATGGATCGACTAATGGGATTGGATATTTTGAGAACACGAATCCAGCATTCCCCTTTGCTAATGGTGTTGTGTTAACCACCGGAAATGTTCTCAACGCAGTTGGCCCCAACACCTCGGAACTAAATGATGGTAGCCTAGCTTGGTTGGGAGACACTCAATTGGAAACAACGTTGGCGGCCTCGGGTATTACGATGAACTCTAAAAATGCAACTGTTTTAGAATTTGATTTTACTACGTATTCTAATTACTTCAACTTCCAATTTATTTTTGCTTCCGAAGAGTACGGAACTTATCAATGTAAATCTACTGATGGTTTTGCTTTTTTATTAACGGATGCTTCAGGTTCTACAGAAAATTTAGCCGTTATCCCTTCGACTACTACTCCCATTTCGGTACAAACCATACGAAATAATTTATTTAATTCGGATTGTAGTTCTGAAAATACCAGTTATTTTGGTTCCTTTAATGGTGGTTCTTCGGCAACAAGCTCTGCCTCGAATTTTAATGGACAAACGGTTTTAATGAATGCTACAAAAACTAATTTGATCCCCGGACAAACCTATCATATTCGAATAGTCATTGCAGATGGTATTGACAATCTATCTGATTCTGCACTGTTCCTTGGAGGGAGCAGTTTCGACTTCAGCCAAGATGTATTGGGACCTGATATTTCCAATTTATGCAACAACAACGGGGTTAATGAACCTTATACCATCACCTCCGGTCTGGACCCTAATTTTTTTGATTTTGTCTGGAAAGATGTCAACGGTAATCCTATTCCCGGAGCTACAGGACCCGATTTAACAGTTAATCAACCCGGAACATATCAACTAACGTATTATATTCAAGCTACTAATTGCGAAGTAGCAACGAACGATATTATTATTAATTATCAATTGCCGCCGAACACTCCCAATCCTATTGATCTTTACAAGTGTGACAACGGCGCTGCTACTTATATTTTTGATTTGAATCAAAATAATAGCGTCATTAATCCTTCCGGTCAATATCAATTAAGCTATCACGAAACTTTGGTTAATGCTGATATCAATACCAACTCTTTACCATTATCATACAGTGTTAACACCTCTGATTTACCGAAAGAAATTTGGGTGAGAATAACAGATCCAAACAACGGTTGTTATGCTGTAAAATCATTCTTTTTGCGACTTACGGCCTCGCCTCAAGCCAATAATCCAGGAGATTTCACTAGTTGTGAAACAGCAATGGGATCTGGTCTAGGATCTTTTGATCTAGCTTCGTTAACCCCAACTGTATTAGGCACCCAATCTTCTGCAACCTACACGGTTAGTTATCATCTTTCTCAATCTGATGCTGATAATGACAACAATCCCATAGACATTAATACTGATTACACAAGTTCAAACAGCAGCATTTTTATCCGTATTGAAAACAATACAGACGCCAACTGTTTCAACACTACCAGTATTAATTTAATTGTAAAACCAAGACCTATATTAGATACTATCCCAAATCAGTATGTATGCACTGAGTATATATTACCAAACCTAATCAATCCGGGTACTTACTATACCGGACCTAATCAAACAGGAAGCATTTTAAATGCCGGTACAGCCATAACGACTGACTCTGTGATCTATATTTATCATGAAACCGGAGGCTCTCCCAGTTGTTCTTCCGAATACAGTTTCACTGTTACTATAGTTGATTTGAACGATATTACTCCACCCGGTGTCACTGCTTGTGACAGCTATGTGATACAAGGCTATCCTATTGAAGGGATGCGCTATTTTAAATTACCGGGAGGTCCGACTGTTCCCAACAATATTGAAGTAGTACCGGGAGAAGTTATTTCTAATTTAGGAACCACTACTTTGTATGTTTATTTTACTTTTACCGATGCTTCTTGTCCTCCAATAACTAGTGATTTTGATATTACCCTTTATCAAACCCCAGTGCTGAGCAATACTTTTTCTAATCTGTTTGATTGTGTGCAGGTTAATTCATTACCAACATTAAATACTAATGTAGGTACAGCAAATTATTACACCTACGATGCTGCAACCAATACTTATACCCCTTTAACTTTTCCTATCACCACAACTACGGAAATACATGCTTTTGCCGATAATAATATTTGTCGTTCTGTTATTTCTGTTTTTACAGTCTATATAGGTAGTTTGAATTTACCTAACATTGACCTTTGTTCCGCACCTTATACCTTAACAGCTCCTCCTATCGGAGAATATCGCGATGCTCCCAATGGCGGAGGAAATAGAATCACTACACCGGCAATCATTAATCAAAATAGCATAATTTATCATTATGTCCCAGGCTTCAGTTGTACCGATGATGATTTTTTTACTATCACCTTCAATCAACCATTGTTAACACCACAGAATCCGGTAGCTGTTTGTGAAAACTATACCCTGCCTGTTAACCCTGATGGCGCCCGCTATTTTGAACAACCTGGCGGCCCAACTGTATCAGGGAACACAGAACTATTTGCCAACACTAGCACGATTACCAATAGCCGTACCCTTTGGATTTATAAAGAATCTTCTACAGCACTTACTCCAATTTGTTATAATGAAATTCCATGGGATATTACCATTTACCAAAAACCTGTTATAGATTCGAGAAGCCGTCAAGAAGTATGTTACAGCTATACTTTAACACCCTTATCGGTAGGTGCTTATTATGATGATCCAAACGGACAAAATCCTATCACTGATTTTGTAATCGATGCCTCAGATCTAAATGCAAATGACGATTTGGTGAATTTAATCAAGACTATCTACATTTACGCTGCCAATCCAAATGATCCTACTTGTTTTAGTCAAAATTCATTTGAGATTGATTTTGACAGTTTCAGAGCGCCGGTTTTTGATCCACAGGTACATTGTGACAGTTATACCCTACCGCCTTTACCTGCCAATACTTTTTATTATGATGCGCCCATGGATCCCAATCCCTTGAATCCGCATCCGGGAAATATTATTCCAGCAGGAACAACCTATACTTCCAGCAATGTTGTTTCACCACTTTATATTTATACCGAAACTAATGTTCGTTTTAAATGTAGAGATGAAAGTAGTTTTACGATTACTATAAACAATACGCCATCTTTAGATACTTCCTTACCCGCTACCTTTAATTCGTGTGATACTTTTACGTTACCAGCACTTAGTATAGGGAAATATTACAATCAATCTGTAAACGTACCCAACGGAAGAGTAGAAATACCCATAACTACTTATGATGTAAATAACCCTCCGCCTTCTTCTGTATTTGTATATGCAGAAACGGGTACAACACCAAATTGTTGGGTTGAAAAAGAAATCCCGATCTATTTATACAATGTTACTGAGTTAACCGATCTTCCTAATACCTGCAATAGTTATCAACTCGACCCCACCGCTTTAAAAGTAGGTGAGAATTATTACGATGTAAATGGAAATCCATTAGCTTCCAACGCCATCATTAATACTCCAGGCGCTAACATTATTTACATAAGAGGTAATGCTCCTTTTGCCCCATATTGTCAAGATCAGAGTGATTTTACTATAAATATTGTTGCCAGACCAGTAGCTAATCCTGCCTCAATAGCATCAAAATGTGACGATTACGGCGTGAATGATGGAATTTATCGTTTCGATTTAATCACAGAGGTACAATCTCAGGTTTTAGGTGCTCAACAACCTATTACAAACTTTGCTTTTGATTATTATACTTCTTCAGCGGATGCGAATACTGGGCTGAATGCTATAGTAAATCCTTCAGCTTATGAAAATGAAACACCTTACAACGATGCTATTTGGGTAAGAATAAGTAACAACACAAGTATAAATCCATGTTACGACATTGTTCGAGTAGATTTAAGAGTTAATCCTTTACCAAAAACCACTTTGGCGTCAGAATATTTTATTTGTGAAGATTACGAAACAGGAACGCTTCTCAACAGTGTCACGCTAGATACTGGGCTACGCACGGGATATACTTTTGATTGGACACAAGACGGTGTGAGCCTTACCAACAATTCAGGGGCTATCACAACAAATCAGGTTGGTAATTATACCGTAACCATTACTAACAATACAACACTTTGTTCTGAAACTTTTTCTACCAAAGTGACCAAATATTCTCCTTATCTAGAAATCATTTACAGCGATGCTTTTGAAACACCTAGTTTTATTCAGGTGAATGTATTGGGAGCTGGTTCTGGTCATTACGAATACCAAATTGATAATGGAATGTATCAAGATAATAATGTATTTTATAATGTTTCACCGGGTGAACACCTCATCACTGTGAGAGATAAAGACGGATATTGCTCACCGGCACCATTAAAGGCTTTTATAATTAATTATCCTAAATTTTTTACACCAAATGCCGATGGATACAATGAAACATGGAACATTCCAAATTTAGCGTTAACCAATCCTGATGCAAAAATTAATATCTTCGATCGATTTGGAAAACTGATCAAACAAATTACTCCAAGCGGTCCGGGATGGGATGGAACCTATAATGGAGAACCTCTCCCATCGACCGATTATTGGTTTACGGTTGATTACTCCGAGAAAGGAAGTTTTAAAACATTTAGAGCCCATTTCAGTCTAAAACGCTAACATTCAAAAAAATAGTCACTTTAAAAAGTGACTATTTTTTTATTCTCTTGTAACAAAATAATCTAATGGTCGACTAGTATAACATAAGTTAAAATTTCTTAAATGTTAAATTTAATATAAAACAGTACTTTGTATTGCATAGTATTATTTTAAATATTAATTTTGGCTTACAATCATCATCAATCAAAATCAATCATCAAAATGAAATTAAAAGTTCTTTTAATTTGTATGCTGGCATGTACTGTTGGCATACAAGCTCAAACATCGGTTACCAATAATCCTGCAATTACTATTGGATTAGGAACCATTAGCGGAAAAGTTGTAGACAAAAGCAACAATGAACCATTACCTTACGCTTCCGTAACTATTAAAGAAAACGGAAAAGTACTAACAGGCGGATTTACCAAAGACAACGGAACTTTCCAGATTACAAATCTTCCTCTTAAAAGTCTGAATGTTGAAGTTGTTTTCATGGGATACAAAAAATATGAAACTACAGTACAACTTGGATCAGACGAAAAAAATGCTACTCTTAAAAACATCTTACTGGAAGAAGAAGCTAAGCAACTAAACGAAGTAAGTATTGTCAGAGAAAAATCTACCGTTGAACAAAAAATAGACCGAAAAGTCATCACTGTAGGAAAAGATCTAATCTCCGCGGGTGCCACCGCAGCAGATATTATGAACAACATCCCATCGGTAAGTGTAGACCCACAAAGCAATACGGTAAGCTTGCGCGGAAATGAAAATGTGAAGATTTTCATAGATGGAAAACCTTCTAACCTATCGGCAGCTCAGGCTTTACAACAAATTCCATCGACATCTATCAAACAAATTGAATTGATTACCAACCCATCAGCTAAATACAATCCTGAAGGAATGAGCGGAATCATTAATATTGTTTTGAACAAAAATGCGCAATTGGGTTTTAACGGAAATGTAACCACGGGAGTAACTTTTGCTAAAACTCCAAAAACAAACAACGCTATTGATCTAAATTATCGTATTAATCAATTTAACTTTTACACCAATTATTCTCTCAATCACGGTAAACGTATCAATAATGGCATCATTGATTGGGTAGATTATTACAATGTAAACAACAATATTTCGTATTTTGATATTACAAACTTCAACAAAAGTCATTACACTAAAACCGGTGTTGATTTTTATTTAAACGAGAAAAACACCTTATCATTTTACACCATTCAATCGTTTTTTAAATCTACAGGGACTTTTAGTAATACTATGGATTTTAGTACAGGACCTTTAACCGATCGAACGCTGATTCAGAGTGCCATAAATGACGGAAAAAATCAAACGTATAACTTGGCCTATCGTTTAAAATTTGACAAACCCGATAAAACATTAGATGTAGAAGTGAATTACAGTCTAAATTCTGATCCAGAAGACAGCAAATACTATGATGAAAACAAAACATTATTGTATACGAATCAGGCCTACACCAACGGAAATAATCTTATTATTAATGCCGATTTTGTGAATCCAATCAATGAAACTACTAAGTTAGAATTAGGAGCAGAAAGCAGATTTGACGGTACCGATAACAAATTAAATTTTGATTATAATTACAATTCGGATTTCGATTACCAAAGAAACATCCAATCCGTTTATGGTAACTACAATAAACAAATTAATAAATGGAGTTATCAGTTAGGTCTTCGTTTGGAAAGTTATGATGCAGAAGCGAATTTCAGAAAAGTGAATGAACAACCCGGACAGTTTAAAGACTATATATTTACAATGTATCCTTCGGCTTTTGTAACCTTTAATGCTTCTGAGAAAAATGCTTTCAACTTTAGCTATTCCAGAAGAGTTGACAGACCAAATCTTGGACAAGTTAACCCGATTAGAGAATGGAGCAGCCCAACTATAGACCAAGAAGGAAATCCAAATTTGAAACCACAATTCACCAATTCGATTGAAGTAAACTATACCAGAAAAGTAAAAATAGGAACTTTCACTGCAGGAACCTTCTTTAGATATATTAATGATGATATCTCACAGGTAATTCTTTCGCACCCAACAGATGCAAACAAAAAATTGTTAACCTATACCAATTTTGACCAAAATACAGAATATGGAGTTGAAATCTCAGGGAACTTGGATCTAAAAAAATGGTGGAGTGTGAATTTTAGTGCCGACAGCTACTTCAGAAACTTGAAAGGATTTGTAGAAGATCCCGATGGAAATTTATATGAAGATAAAGTATTAGCAGTTCCTTTTAACACCAGAATGAATCATACGTTTAAAATAAATAAAGATTTACGTTTGATATGGTTTACTATGTATCGCGGAAGTGAAAAAGGGCTTCAGTTCTCTAACAACGACATGTGGAAAACCGATTTAGGAACAAGACTGAATTTACTTCAAGGAAAAGGCACATTGACCCTGCGTTTTAATGACATATTTAAAACCATGAAATCGAGTTTTTACAGTAATAATCCGGATACTATTAGAGGACAATTTTCATGGGAAAGCCAAAATGTAAATCTTAGTTTCAATTACCGCTTCGGTAGTGGAAAAGATAAAGCATTACAAAGAAAACAAAGAGAGCAAAACGAATCACAAGGAGGCGGTCTCTTTTAACAATAGTTTGAGTTAGGTTATTTTTAAAACGCTCTCGTATGAAAATTACGGGAGCGTTTTTTTCGTGTTAAACATTTCTTAAATCTGTAACACTTTACCCATACCTGAGTCTAGTGATTATAAATTTGTGGCGAAAATCGTCAATCGTAATCAAAATTAATCTAATGAAACTTAAATTATTATTTTTTTGTTGGCTTGTACAATTCATATCAGTACAAGCCCAAAATTCGGTAACTGGATCAAATGCTAATGGAAGCATCTCCGGTAAAATTATCGAGAAAAAAACTGGAGAGCCCATTCCATACGCAACAATTTCTGTGAAAAATGAGGGAAAAGTAATTTCTGGAGCTATTTCAAAAGATAATGGAACATTCACAGTGAACAATTTACCTTTAAAGAATTTAACCGTTGAAATTCAATTTATAGGTTTCAAAAAATACGAATCTACTTTTACTTTATCTGAAGAAGACAAGAGTATTTCTTTAAAAACCATCAGCCTTGAAGAAGAAGCTACAGTGTTAAATGAGGTAGCGATTGTAAAAGAACGATCTACGATTGAACAAAAAATTGACCGAAAAGTAGTGAATGTAGGTAAAGATTTAGTAGCGTCAGGAACAACCGCTTCTGAAATGCTTAACAACATACCTACGTTGAGTGTTGATGCTCAAACTAAAGAGATCACTCTTCGAGGCAACAGTAATGTAAGAGTTTTAATAGACGGAAAACCTTCTAATATTGAAGTAGGTCAATTATTACAGCAAATTCCATCTTCATCCATCAAGCAAGTAGAATTAATTACCAATCCGTCGGCTAAGTACAATCCTGAGGGAATGAGTGGTATCATTAACATCATCTTGCACAAAAACGCCAATACAGGATTCAACGGAAGCATTAATACCGGAACTACTTTTGGTATCACTCCTAAAACCAATTCTGCTTTGAACCTAAATTACAAAGTTGGGAAAGTGAATATTTACAGTAACTATGGTTACAACCACGGTATTAATTCTAACAATGGTTATGTAAATTCAGAAAATCCAACACGAGAAATTGAGCAGAATTTCAGTTTTAGAAACAGAAACAATTCTCATTTGTTAAAATTAGGTCTTGACTATTACATCAACGAAAAAAACACTTTATCGTTTTATACTAATCGTAACCAAACACACGTAGACGGTCAGAGTAAAAGCGATGTAGATTATTTTGACAACACAACGGTTTATCTAGACGACAATCCCGCAGTTCCTGGAGGCGTAGATCCTAACGATCCTAATACCTATATCGAAAGAACCAATCGAGATTCTAATCAAATGTCACGAAACGAAAATGAAAATAAAAATCAGACCTATGATTTAGTTTTCAAACATGATTTCGACAAAAAAGGAGAAAACATCGAGTTTCAGGTAAATTATTCAAACACAAACAATACTGAAAACACGAATTATATTGATACTGTTTTTAGTCCAACGGTTGTTAGTAATTCTCAAAACAGAATCAATACTGAAACCGATTATACACAGTTCAATATCGATTATACTAATCCGCTTTCTGAAACTACAAAGTTAGAATTAGGGTACGAGTCGAGATTACAAAATACGATGAGTAATTTTGATAATATCAGACAAACAAGTTCTGCTGAAAATAATTTCGATTTTGACCGAAATATTCACGCTGTGTATACCAATTACAGTAAAAAATGGAATAAATGGAGTGCTCAATTAGGATTAAGAGCTGAGATATATGATTTAAAAGCTAATTTTGAAAGTATCTCTACTATCACTTCCGAAAATATCCAAAAAAGTGTTACTGACGATATTTTTTCGGTATATCCTTCAGCATTCCTTAATTATACTCCAGACGATAAAAATTCATTCAACTTGAATTATTCTAGAAGAGTAGACCGTCCAAGCATCGGGCAAATTAACCCTATTCGTGAATGGACTACTCCAACCATGGAATCAAGAGGTAACCCAGATCTAGTACCACAATTCACCAACTCTTTTGAATTGAACTATACTCGTACAATGAAATTGGGTACTGTAACTACCGGAGTTTTTTATCGCAGAATTAATGATGAAATTTCAAGAGTTACTTACGTTGATCCAAATGACGAAAACAGAAGAATCATGTCTTTTGACAACTTCAAAGACAATAATGCTTATGGTATTGAAGCTTCTGCGAATTTAAAATTCTCTAAATGGTGGGCCGCTAATTTAAGTGCAGACACGTATTTTAAAACCGTACGAGGTATTGTTCAAAACGGAATCACTGGCGAATACGAAAGTAAAGAAATTGATGCCAATACCTTTAATGCTCGCATGAACAATACGTTCACGGCTAACAAAAAATTACGTTTCCAATTGTTTGGTATGTATCGTGGTCGCGATTTAAACTTGCAAGGCGAAAGAAAAGCTATGTATAAAGCGGACATTGGTGCCACCTACAACATCTTTAAAGGTAAAGGAACACTAACCATGAGATACAACGATATCTTTAAAAACATGCACTTTGCTTTTGATGGTAATATTCCTTACAGACAATATGGTGCTTTTTATTGGGAAAGCAGAACTTTTTATGTGGGGTTGAATTACAACTTCGGAGTGGGGAAAAACAAAGCCTTACAACGAAAACAACGTGATCAGAATGAAACACAAAACAGTGGCGGTATGTTTTAACCACTAAAACAATATAAAAAAACCTCGAAATTTACATTTCGAGGTTTTTGTTTTTATAGCGCTATTACTTTTTAATAATATAAGCCTTCTTAATGGCATCTAATTGTGGAAATCTCGAGATAAACTCTAAACGCTTTGTAGCTAAAGAATCGTAAACTTTCATGGTTTCATTACCATATCCAGAATAAAGCTGTTCTACAACCTCCATCCCTTTTGTGACTTTTCCAAAAGCAGGAAATCCTTTTACTTTATTATAGGACACCGTATCTAATCTTGTATTATCTTTCAAATTGATAAACAAATGATTACCACGAGTATTAGGTCCTGAACGCGCATAGCTAATAGCTCCTTTTACATTACTCCCTTTAACCACTTCATCTTTTACCTTGAATTGATCCCAAGTATGTGAAGTTTTTGTCGAATCCATAGATCCAAATTGGACTACAAAATTTGGTACAACTCTGTAAAAAAGAACATTATCGTAGAAATGATGTCGTAATTGTTGGTAAACTCTATCGACCGCTAAAGGTGATAAATCCCTATTAAATTCTACTTCAAAATCTCCTTTAGTGGTTTCAAAACGGGCCTGAAAAGTTTCCGGCGATTTTTCCTGCATCCATTTTGCATTAAAATTGTTTTTACAACCTAAAGCCAACAAGGCTACTATGATGATAGATTGGCGCATCAATTACCATTTAATGATAACACTACCCCAAGTAAATCCAGAACCAAAAGCGGCAAGTACCACGGTATCTCCTTCTTTGATCTTTCCTTTTTCCCATGCTTCTGTTAAAGCAATCGGAATGGAAGCCGCAGTGGTATTACCATATTCCATGATATTGTTATACACCTGATCGTCATTCAGTTTAAATTTCTGTTGAATGAATTGCGAAATTCTCAGATTGGCCTGATGAGGAATTAACATGTCTATATCAGATATTTCCAGTCCATTTGCTTTTAAACCTTCCATAATCACTTCACTGAAACGTACCACCGCATTTTTAAATACGAATTGGCCATTCATGTGCGGGTAATAACTCTCATCGTTAGGATCGTTGTCTGCAATAATATCGGTTACCCATCTTTTACCCATACCCGGTGCGATTACCGCTAGTTCTTCTGCATACTGACCTTCTGAATGTAAGTGAGTAGACAAAATACCTTTGGTTAAATCTTCTTCTCTGGATAAAATTGCCGCACCGGCACCATCTCCAAAAATAACAGAAACTCCACGACCACGTGTGGTAAAATCTAATCCTCGGGAATGTACTTCGGAACCAATTACCAATATATTTTTGTACATCCCGGTTTTAATGTATTGATCGGCAATGGAAATAGCATACACGAAACCTGAACATTGGTTACGAACATCTAAAGCTCCCACTGTTTTTAATCCCAAATCTCTTTGAACTAAAACCCCTGGTCCCGGAAAATAATAATCCGGACTTAATGTGGCAAAAATGATAAAATCGATATCTTCTTTAGCAATACCAGATCGGTCAATAGCAATTTTTGCTGCCTTTACTCCCATGGAAGTAGTGGTGTCTTCTAAGCTATTTACGTGTCTTCTTCTTTTTATCCCGGTACGTTCTTGAATCCATTCATCATTGGTATCCATAATTTTCGACAAATCATCATTTGTCACTATATTTTCAGGAACATAATATCCTAATCCTGTTATTTTTGAATGATACATGTTTTAATCAATTTGTTAATTAAGTCTGCAAATTTACGTTTAACTCAAATACAGACAACATAAATAAACAAAATTTATGAATTATAAGTACAAAATCTTATTAAATTTGAAATATTTATAATTCTACGATGGATTACTTTATTATTTGTCTTGTTGCGCTATTGGGTTCCGGATTAACACTTTTCTCTGGTTTCGGGTTAGGCACCCTTTTACTACCCGTTTTCGGATTGTTTTTCCCTATTGAAGTGGCCGTTGTCCTGACCGCTTTGGTACACTTTGCCAACAATATGCTCAAATTAATATTATTTGGAAGAAAAGCGGATAAAAATGTCATTCTTAAATTTGGTATTCCCGCTATTTTGTTTGCCTTTGCAGGCGCTTATGTTTTAGACTTACTCACCCATACTAAACCTCTTATTACCTACAGTATCATAAGCGGTAAAAATACAGATGTCACTTATTTAAAATTATCCATCGGGTTACTTCTAATTATCTTTGCTTTGTTCGAATTCATTCCCAAATTTAAAAATCTTGAATTTGACAAAAAATATTTGTCGGTTGGAGGAATATTGAGTGGTTTTTTTGGAGGATTATCAGGACATCAAGGGGCGTTACGCAGTGCTTTTTTGATTCGTTCGGGATTAAGCAAGGAAACTTTTGTTGCTTCAGGAGTTGTGATTGCCTGTTTAGTAGATTTTTCGCGTTTAAGTATTTACATTCCTAAAATTCTGAACAATGAAGTCACTTTAGATTATAAACTAATAACTCTAGCCACACTTTCTGCATTTATAGGAGTATATTTTGGAAATAAACTATTGCAGAAAACCACCATAAAATCACTACAAAATATTGTTTGTGTAACATTAATTCTATTTGGAATACTAATGATGTTAGGAATACTATAAAAATTTGTTAAGTTTTTATTCTCGAAAATTCCCTTAACCTATTTTTACACAAATAAACTTTCGTAAAATGAAAAAAACACTATTAACCACTTGCTTTTTTATTGCAAGTTATGTGGGGTTTTCTCAAGAAAACATTACCTACCAAAAACCTTCGGCTCCAATTTTAGCCCTAGCTGAATTTGAAAGAGCACCATCGGTATCGATGGATACCAAAAAAGTATACATGTTACTCACCTATCGTGATACTTACAAAACGCTGGACGATTTAAATCAAGTAGAAATGCGTCTTGGCGGATTACGTATCAACCCCGCGACTAATATTTCTAGTACAATAACCTATAACAATAACCTTAAAATCAGAAAAATAAGAGACAAGGTAGAAACTCAAGTCAAAGGACTTCCAAACAATCCAAGAATTGCTTACATCTCATGGTCTCCCGACGAAACTAAAGTAGCATTTACCAACACCGTTTCTTCGGGGGTAGAACTTTGGGTTCTAGACATCGCTTCGGCAACAGCTTCTAAACTGACCAATCCTATTTTAAATGCCAATATGGGAATGCCCTACACTTGGTTCAGAGACGGAAAACATATTTTAGTAAAACAATTGGTACCACAACGTCCTGCACTCATAGATGATAAGAAAGACTTACCCAAAGGACCTGTGGTTTCTACTGCTGATGGAAAAGTCTCTCAAAACAGAACATATCAGGATTTATTGAAAAATCCTACTGACGAAGCCAACTTCGAGAATCTGATTACTTCTGAATACCATAAAGTTAGTTTAGATGGCAGCTCCACTTTATTCAAAAAAGCTGATTTATATGCCAGCGAGTCATTTTCTCCGGACGGTAACTATCTATTAACCAATGTGATAAAAAAACCTTTTTCATATATTATTCCTTACAACCGATTTCCAATCACAACCGAAGTATATGATTTGAAGGCCAATTTAGTAAAAATCATCAACGAATCTCCACTAAACGAAGTAATGCCTAAGGGTTTTATGGCTGTTAAAAAAGGAAAAAGATCGATTTCCTGGAGAAACGACGAACCATCAACACTCTTCTTTGTGGAAGCTCTTGACGGCGGTGACCCTGCTATAAAAGTAGATTATAGAGATGAAGCATTCCTTTGGAAAGCCCCTTTTAATACCGAACCTGTTTCAATATTAAAAACACCTCAGCGTTTTGCAGGAATTACATGGGGGAATGCTACTACAGCCATTGCGTATGACAACTGGTACGACACCAGAAACATGAAAACCTATCTGTTTAACCCCTCCAATTCTTCAGAAAAACCTAAAGTAATTAACGATAGAAATCAACAAGATATTTATGCTGATCCCGGTAATTTCGAAACCAAAAAAAATGAATATGGCCGTTATGTTTTGGCTATAGAAAACAATAACCTCTACTTAATAGGCGATGGATTTACCAAAGAAGGTCAATTTCCTTTTGTAGATGAATTAAATCTAAATACCTTACAAAAAAAGCGTCTGTATCAGAGTAATTATAAAGACAAAAAAGAAGAAATTTTATCTATTGAAGATTTCAAAAAAGGAGAAGTTTTGGTACAAATTCAATCAAAAACCGAATTCCCAAATTATTATTTTAGAAACATCAAATCGAAAGATAAAATTACTCCAATCACTACATTCGCTAACCCTTTTCAAAGTATAAAAAATGTTCATAAAGAGGTGATCAAATACAAACGAAAAGATGGTGTAGAATTATCCGGAACTCTATATTTACCGGCAAATTACGACCGTGTTGGCAAGAAAGAAAAACTTCCTTTATTGATATGGGCTTACCCGGAAGAATTTAAAGATAAAAACTCGGCGGGACAGAATAATAAGAACGCGAATGAATTCACATTTCCTTATTACGGATCATTTGTTTATTGGGTGACCAAAGGTTATGCTGTATTAGATGATGCTTCTTTTCCAATAATTGGAGAAGGTAAAACAGAACCAAACGATACATTCATTCCGCAATTAGTAGCTAATGCCGAAGCAGCTATTGACGCGGTAGACAATTTAGGATACATCAATCGCAAAAAAGTAGCGGTAGGAGGTCATTCCTATGGCGCATTCATGACGGCTAATTTATTAACCCATTCCAATTTATTCGCTTGCGGAATTGCAAGAAGTGGAGCGTATAACAGGACATTGACACCTTTTGGCTTTCAGAGTGAACAACGTAATTATTGGGAAGTTCCTTCGATTTACAATGGCATGTCGCCTTTTATGACGGCTGACAAAATGAAAACTCCAATGCTATTGGTTCATGGAGAAGCAGATAATAACCCAGGAACCTTTACGTTACAAACCGAACGTTATTTTCAGGCATTAAAAGGCTTAGGAGCACCGGTAAGAATGGTGATCTTACCAAAAGAATCTCATGGCTATGCAGCCAAAGAAAATATTTTTCATTTACTGTGGGAACAAGAGCAGTTTTTAGACAAATATCTTAAAAATTAAACATAAATAAGCCCCAATTTTGGGGCTTATTTTATTTCTTTACTTCAAGTGTCACATCTAATTGTAATTCCAGTTCCGAGTCATGCTGAAAAAAAAGAGGCCTACCATTAAAAGCCGCTTTAATTAAATAGTGACTCCCTTTGAAATAGCATTGTTTTACCGTTACTTTCAAAGGACCATTTTCTGTAACCTTTAACTGATGTGGATATACCAAAATATTTTCTGTTTTCCCATCTCTACTAATCGCTAATTCATTAACTTCTCCAAAAAGAGACGCAATGTATTTTGATTCAGGATTTTTATAAATTTCCTTAGAAGGGGCTTTGGCTACCAATTGTCCTCCTTGCAAAATCATCGTCTCATCAGAAAACGATAAGGCATCAGTACTATCATGAGTTGCTACAATTACCGTAATTCCTCTACTTTTTAAATAGGCGAATAAATTACGTCGCAACGCATTTTTCCTAAAATTATCGATATGACTAAAAGGCTCATCCAACAACAATACCTCTGGTTCAAGCGCCAAAACTCTAGCTAATGCCACACGTTGTTGTTGCCCTCCACTCAAAAGATTAACATTGACCTTAGAAAACTCTGTCATTTCAACTATTTCCAAGAGTTCCTGAATCCTTAGTTTTTTTAAAGCTGTAAAGGCATTGGTTAGATATTTTCCAACACTTTCAGCCGCAGTTTCATAAGGCATTAAACCAAAATCCTGAGCCATAAATTTCATAAAAGGCATCCCTGGAACTAAATTGAACTTAGGTCCCGTTATCGGAGTATTATTCCAACTAATGTTCCCTTCATCCAAATCATACAATCCATACATCAGTTTTAGCAGGGTGCTTTTCCCACAGCCACTTTCACCCAGAAGAGCAATATTTTGGCCTTTTTGTATATCAAAACTAATATTATGTAAAATCTTTTTATCGGTATAACCAAAAGACAAATTTTCAACTCGAAGCATATTCAGCATTTATGGAGGACAAATTTACGAAGTAAGACCCTAAAAAAAGGGCTTTTTCGGGCAGCTTTTTCAACAAATTAGCATTAATTTTACTGTCCTGCTTCTTTTTTAGCATCCTCAACCATTTTCTGATTGGCTGTTATGGCAAATTCTACACGTCTGTTTAATGCTCTTCCTGCTTCGGTATCATTCGTTGCTATAGGATCGGCTTCACCCATACCCAAAGTATTAAAACGTGAACTTGACAAGCCTCTGGATACCAAATACGATTTCACAGCAGCAGCTCTTTGCTCTGATAGTTGTAAATTATAACTATCGGTTCCTTTACTATCAGTATAACCAAAGATTTGAATATCTGTATCCGGATATTCTTTGAAAACCGGCACTAATTTATCCAGATTAGCTTTGGCTTTACTGGTCAAAGTAGCTTTATTGAAATCAAAGTTTACCGAATTTTCTCCTAGAGTTAACTTAATCCCTTCTCCTACTCTTTCAACTTGCGCACCCGGTAATTGTTCATTAATTTGTCGGGCTTGACGGTCCATCTTGTTTCCAATAACTCCACCAACGACTCCACCAACGACTCCACCCAACACAGCACCCATAGCACCTTTTCCTCCTTTACCAAGGTTGTTTCCTAAAACACCTCCTATAACAGCACCACTAACAGCACCAATAGCTGCTCCTTTTTGAGTATTGTTTGCATTTTTAACTGCATTACAACTAGTTAAGATTGATCCTGTACAGAACAATCCTGTAACGATATATATACTTACTTTTTTCATAAGGTCTTATTTTATTTGTTCTTTTGAAATTGATAAACGATATCCGTCAGTTTTCCACCAATATCTACCCTATCCACTAACTGAAAGGAATCTTCCGTTTGATTGCGCAAGGCTAAAACATAACCTTGAGTAACTTTTCTGGCTTTGTCATCAGGATTTAGGAACTTTAACACAAACTGTTGTTCTTTAGTAACATACCATTTAATAGCAGCGCTAAAAGAAGGACACCCCCCTTTAGTCAACGCTACATTTCCGCTATCATTATTAGACACGAAAGTCCAGCTACTTCCTTCGAAACAATTGGAATCGGCAATTTGAAACGAATTCACTTTAAAAAGATTTTCACCTATATAATCAACCGAAGTCAATGTCCAATTACCTTTAATAGCGGTTTGTGATTTTCTATCAACAGTTGTACTTGTAGCAGCAGCTTGTTTTGTTTTGCAACTTACTAGGGTTACTAGCAATGCAAAAAACAACATCATTTTTTTCATATGCGAATATATTTATGTTTCTCGTTATACAAAATTACAACGATTTTCTAATCGTCTTAGTATAATTTTTCTGATTCATCACGCTATAAATCGGTCATTTTGTCACCTGAGGAAGATTTGGTATTTGTTTTGAAAGAAATAAAGAGATAATAAATTTACTAATAAAATTTGACATACTATGACAACAGGAAAAATTAATGTTTCGGTAGAAAACATCTTTCCCTTAATCAAAAAGTTTTTATATAGCGACCACGAAATTTTTCTTCGTGAGTTAGTATCGAATGCTACCGATGCAACTTTAAAATTAAAACACTTAACCAATATTGGAGAAGCCAAAGTTGAATACGGCAATCCTATTATCGAAATCAAAATAGATAAAGAAAACAAAAGAATCCACATTATCGACCAAGGTATTGGTATGACTGCTGATGAAGTAGAGAAATACATCAATCAAGTTGCCTTTTCCGGTGCCGAAGAATTTTTGGAAAAATATAAAGATTCTGCCAAAGATTCAGGTATTATCGGTCATTTTGGTCTTGGATTCTACTCTGCTTTCATGGTAGCTAACAAAGTGGAAATCATCACAAAATCATTCAAAGACGAACCAGCCGTTCATTGGACTTGTGACGGAAGCCCTGAATTTACTTTAGTGCCTCACTCTAAAACCGAAAGAGGAACAGAAATCATTCTAAACATTGCTGAAGATTCTCTAGAATTTTTAGAAGATTATAAAATTCGTGAATTGTTGACCAAGTACAACAAATTCATGCCGGTTCCTATCAAATTTGGTACCAGAACAGAAACAATCCCTGTTCCAGAAGGTGCTGCTGAAGATGTAAAACCAGAAACCAAAGAAGTAGATAACATCATCAACAACCCAAATCCGGCATGGACTAAACAACCTTCGGATCTCACTGATGAGGACTACAAAAACTTCTATCGCGAGTTGTATCCAATGAACTTCGAAGATCCGTTGTTCAACATTCATTTGAATGTAGATTATCCTTTTAATCTTACCGGTATTTTATACTTCCCTAAATTGTCTTCTGATTTACAAATCCAAAAAGACAAAATTCAATTGTACCAAAATCAGGTATTTGTAACGGATAATGTAGAAGGTATTGTTCCTGAGTTCTTGATGATGCTTAAAGGAGTGGTAGATTCTCCGGATATTCCGTTGAATGTTTCTCGTTCTTATTTACAAGCCGACGGAAATGTGAAGAAGATATCTAACTATATTACCCGAAAAGTATCGGACAAATTAAAGTCATTATTTAATGAAAATCGTGAAGATTTCGAGAAAAAATGGAATGATATTAAGATTGTCTTAGAATACGGTATGTTATCGGAACCAAAATTCTATGAAAAAGCTGGCGATTTTGTTTTGTACCCAACAACTGATGAAAAATATTTCACTTTATCTGAATTAAAAGAAGCTATTGCTCCTATTCAAACAGATAAAAACGGAAAATTAGTGGTGTTATACGCTTCCAATAAAGATGCACAACACAGCTACATCGATATTGCCAAAGCAAAAGGGTATCAAGTATTGTTGTTAGATTCACCAATCGTATCGCATTTGATTCAAAAATTAGAAGCTGATAACGAGAATTTAGTCTTCAGTCGCGTGGATGCAGATCATATTGATAAGTTAATTCAGAAAGAAGAAAATCAAATTTCTAAATTATCTGATGAAGAAAAAGAAAAACTAAAAGTAAGCATTGAAGCAGTTGTACCAAAAGAAAATTACACTGTTCAAATGGAAGCCTTAGACAGTACTTCTGCTCCGTTCATCATTACACAGCCTGAGTTCATGCGAAGAATGAAAGAAATGAGCGCAACCGGTGGCGGAGGAATGTTTGGAATGGGCAACTTCCCTGACATGTACAACTTAGTTGTAAACACTAATTCGGAATTGGCTTCAACTATTTTACATGCCGAAAACGAAGAATCAAAAGCTAGTCTGGTTAAACAAGCCTTAGATTTAGCGAAATTATCTCAAGGATTACTAAAAGGTGAAGAGTTAACTGCATTTGTAAAACGTAGTTTCGAATCGTTATCCTAAACCATTTTCTCTTTAATTAAGAAAGACCTGTTTCTACCATGATTCAGGTCTTTTTTTATTCCTTTACACAAAAAACTTCTTTATTCTTTAAGCGTTACAATCAAACAGAATTGCGAATAAAACAATTTGCTTATCGTGAAGATTCAATAAAATTCTGATATTTTAATCAAAATTTAAACTAATAAACTATATTTGCCGGCTTTTTAAATTTGAAAAAATGACGAAAAATACCTTATTAAAAGGCGTTTTGCTTGTGGGTTTAGGCGCTACCAGTTATGGAATGCTTGCTACCTTTGTAAAATTAGCCTATGATGAAAAATTCACTACCGGCGAAGTTACCTCTTCACAATTCATCTTAGGAATCCTAGGAATCTTAATCATCAATTTATTTCAAAAAGTGAAGAAGGGAGAAGCTGTTGTAAAAGCTACACCAAAAAACATTTTCGATTTAATGTTGGCTGGAACTTCTCTTGGAATGACAAGTGTATTTTATTATTTAGCCGTAAAATATATTCCTGTTTCAATTGGAATCGTATTATTAATGCAAACCGTATGGATGGGCGTTCTTTTAGAATGGTTTTTAGATAAAAAAGCTCCCTCTTTGCAAAAAATAATTTCTGTAGCAATTGTTTTATTGGGTACAGCTTTAGCAACCAATCTGTTTAGCAAATCTATTGTATTAGACTGGAGAGGAGTTATGTGGGGGGTATTAGCAGCCTCTTCGTTCACCACTACTATGTTTACTGCCAACAGAATTGCATTAGGTATTTCTTCAGCACAACGTAGTTTGTACATGCTTCTTGGTGGCGCTGTAATTGTATTTGGTTTTACTATCGCCACACAAGTTACTCCGTTTAACATGGCCATTTTCGCAAAATGGGGTATCATATTAGCCTTATTTGGCACTATTATTCCTCCTATGCTCATGAATGCAGGATTCCCTTACACAGGCATTGGATTAGGAAGTATTGTCTCTTCTTTAGAATTACCGGTTTCTGTAATGATGGCATTTATGATTTTAAATGAAACCGTTGTATTTTCACAATGGATTGGGATTATTTTAATTATCTTAGCGATTGTGATTATGAACATACAATTTTCTAAAAAATAAATGGCACACCATTGGCATCAATATCTAATGGCCACCGTGTATATTCTAGCAGGTTTGAATCATTTTCGAAACCCTAAATTATATACACGGATAATTCCCAACTACCTCCCTAATCCTTCACTATTAAACAAATTGAGTGGATTGGCAGAAATTGTTTTAGGTATTGGACTATTATTCCCACAAGTTTCGAAGCTATCGGCTTGGGGAATAATTATTTTATTGATTGCGGTCTTTCCTGCCAATGTGTATATGTACCAAAATGAAAAAGCTGGTTTAGGACTACCCAAATGGATCAGACTAGTTCGTCTTCCGTTGCAGTTGGTATTGCTCTATTGGGCTTATCTATATACGTAACTATGAGTTTATTTCCTGAGGAAAATATTGTTTTCAATTTACCTGATGCGGAAATAACCTATTTTCCTCAGTTCATAAATTCAGTTGACGCGCATGATTTATTTCAAAAATTACTCCAAGAAACTCCCTGGCAACAAGATTATATTACTGTTTTTGGAAAAACGCACGCACAACCAAGATTGACTTGCCTCTATGGAAACGAGGGCAAACCGTATGGCTATTCTAATATTGTCATGCAACCTAACCCTTGGACTCCTTTAATTATGTATATAAAAGAAGAGGTAGAGAAAATTTGTAATGAAAATTTCACCACGGTACTTCTGAATTTATACCGTGACGGACAAGATAGTAATGGTTGGCATGCGGATAATGAAAAAGAATTAGGCAGAAATCCTATTATTGCCTCGGTAAGTTTTGGTGCAGAGAGAATCTTCCAACTTAAACACAACACCTTAGATAACAAGCAAAATATCACATTACAAAACGGAAGCCTTCTAATAATGAAAGGCACCACACAACACTTCTGGAAACATCAAATTCCCAAAACCAAGACAAAAATTGGTCCTAGAATCAACTTAACCTTTAGAATTATTAAATAATTTTTTTGTTATATTTGGTAAAAACCAACCCAAATTATGATAAATGAAATTATTAACTATTTTGAAAACATACCTTCTTCGCATCGAAGTGCAATATTAATAGGAGGTATTACTGTTTTTTGGTTTATTGAAAATGGGATTCCCTTATTCAAATTCCAATACAAGAAATGGCAACATGCACTGCTAAATTTCTTTTTTACCGCAACCACCATTTTGGTCAATTTTTCGTTAGCCTTTTTATTGTACAAAAGTTCGGTGTGGGCTACGACAAATCAATTCGGTTTGATCTATTGGTTACATCTAGACAATTTATGGCTACAGGCTATCATTGGTCTCCTGATTATGGATTTAATAGGCGCCTATCTAGCCCATTGGGTTCAGCACAGAATCAAACCTCTTTGGCGCTTCCATTTAATTCACCACACAGATACTTGGGTAGATACCACCACCGCTAACAGGCATCATCCCGGAGAAAGCGTTATTCGATTCTCGTTCACCGTTTTAGCTATTTTTACAGTCGGAGCTCCCATTTGGTTATTTTTCTTGTACCAATCTCTTTCGGTCTTTTTTTCACAATTCAACCATGCTAACATGAAAATGCCAAAACTCTTGGATCAATACATTGGTTACCTGATTGTTTCCCCGGACATGCATAAAATTCACCACCACTACAAGTTACCTTATACCGATAGTAATTACGGAAATATATTTTCGATTTGGGATCGTTTGTTTGGAACTTTTAAAGTGATGAACCGTGAAGAAATCCTTTATGGCATTGACACTCACATGAAAATGGAGGAAAATAACAATTTAAAGAATTTATTATCCATTCCATTTCAAAAATATCGTAATCCAGAGCACTAAAATATTTTTTTTCTTAACGATATTTTAGTAATATTGGTATAAGTATTGCAGAAGTTTATATTGAATTAATGTTTTATAAATGAGAAAAAGTAAAATAGCTGATTTAGACAAAGAAACTTTAGAAAGGCTAATCAGTATGGCGCAAGAGGAACGCAAACCTTTTGAAACAATTAAACAAGAATTTGGCATTAGTGAAAACGAAGTAACAGAACTAATGCGTAAGCGCTTATCCAAAGATCAATTTGAGCTCTGGAAAAAAAAGGTCACCGCTTCAAAACCAAAGCCAAAACCTATTAACATTGATGATTTCGATGAAGATTTAGACGGAAAATACTATTTAAAAAATAAATTTGATTGACTTTCAACTCCTGAGAAAATCAGGAGTTTTTTTTGTAACAAAAACACGAAAAATACTACTTATAGACATTAATTAATCAACAATAAAATGAAAAAGATACTCCTTGCAGCTTCGTTTGCTTTTCTTCTGCTAGGCTGTAAAACGGCTCAAACTTCCGCTGAAGTAAGTTCGAATGTTCAAGTAAACATCGACCTGAACACTATTAAAGACGACAAAGTAATGGTAACGGTTTTACCTACGAAGATAAATCAGGACGTAATCACGTATAATATTCCTAAAACAGTTCCTGGAACGTATTCAACGGACAATTACGGGAAATATATCGAAAATTTAAAGGCCTACGATGCAAAAGGAAAAGCTTTAGTAGTTGCCAAAATGGATGACAATACTTGGCGTATTACCGATGCTAAAAAACTTAACAAAGTAACATATTGGGTAAACGACACCTATGATCAAGAAACCACAGGAGGTCTAGGCGGAAAAGATGTTTTCTCTCCAGCGGGGACGAATATCGATCCTAATTGTTTTATGATAAACACACATGGTTTCGTTGGTTATTTTTCTGATAAAAAAGACGCTACCTATAGTTTAAATATTGCCCATCCAGCAGAATTATTTGGTGCTACCGCTATGACAGATCTTGATCCGAGCAGCACAAGCGACACCTTTAAAACAAGCAGATACGCAGAATTGGTGGATCATCCGATTATGTATACCAAACCCGACTACACTACTTTTAAAGTAGAAAATATGGATATCATCATTAGTGTGTATTCGCCAAACGGAAAATTCAAAGCGGCGGATATTACTCCTAATATGGAAAAAATGATGATTGCTCAGAAAAAATTCTTGGGTCCAATCAATAATACCAAAAAATACGCAGTATTGATCTATCTTTCCGATATGCAAAAAAATGATGCCAAAGGTTTTGGAGCATTAGAGCATACCACCTCAACAACAGTAGTAATGCCAGAACAAATGCCTGCGGAAGAGATGGACGAACAACTAAAAGATATTGTTTCGCATGAATTTTTCCACATTGTTACTCCTTTAGGGATTCATGCTAACGAAATTCATTATTTTGATTTCAATGCTCCAAAAATGTCGAAGCACTTATGGATGTATGAAGGTGTTACGGAGTATTTTGCTAACTTATTCCAAATCAATCAAGGTTTAATTACCGAAGAAGAATTCTACGGAAGAATGTCGGAAAAAATCCGTCAAGCCTCTGTAATGGATGACACAATGCCTTTCACTCAAATGAGTGCCAACGTATTGGAACAACCTTACAAAGACCAATATTTGAATGTATATCAAAAAGGAGCTTTAATTGGAATGTGTTTGGATATCATTATCCGAGAAGAAAGTAATGGTCAACGCGGTATTTTAGATTTAATGCAAAAACTAAACAATGAATACGGCATTCAAAAACCATTTAAAGATGACGAATTATTCGATAAAATCATTTCATTAACATATCCTAAAGTAGGTGAATTCTTCAAAACGTATGTAGAAGGACCAACGCCTATACCATACGATCAGTTTTTTGGAAAAATGGGAGTTACCACAGCTACTTCAAAAATAGCAGGAAATCCGTTTTTTAATTCTCAAGCGCCTTTTATCTCAGTAAACCCTCAAACAAAAGAAATTATCGTAATTCCAGGCATTCCTTTACCTGAATTCTATTCAGCCATCGGACTAAAACCTGAAGATATCATTACGGCTATTAATGGTAAAAATTACAATCTAGACAATATCTATGACTTGATTGGAGAAAGTCAAAACTGGAAAGAAAACGATGCCATTCAAGTAAAAATAAAACGTTCGGGTAAAGAGATGGAATTAAAAGGAAAAGTAAAACTTCCTTACGAAGAAGTACTAGGTTACAAAGCCACCGATGATTCTAAAAAAGCACTTCGAGACGCTTGGTTAAAAGGTTAAACAACCTCCTAAAATATACTCATCATAAATCCTCAGTTTAACATTTAAATTGAGGATTTTTTTATTATTTTGCGCCAAATTTATGAAACTATGCACAAAATATTATTTGCCGCGTTATCACTAACTGTTTTACTTTCATGCAGTGAGAAAAAAAACGAAGGAAACTTAGAAATTACCGGAAACATTAAAGGATTTAAAAAAGGTAAATTATATATTCAAAAAATAGAAGATACCACATTGGTAGCACTAGACACTATTGTGTTAAACGGAACCTCAACGTTTGAAAGTCACCTAAACATTGATTCACCAGAAATGTTGTATCTGTTTGTAGATCGTGGTGTATCCAATTCTATCGATAACAACTTATTGTTTTTTGCAGAACCTGGAAAAATCAATATCGATACTGATGTAGATTATTTCTTCGCCAATGCTAAAATCACAGGGTCTAAAAACCAAGAACTTTACGAAGAATACAAAAAAATCATCTCTAAGTTTAATGACCAGCAATTAGAATTAATCCAAGAAGAAATTTTAGGACAAAAAGGTGCTAAAAAATATTCTGCCGAAGAAAACAAGAAAAAACAAGAAGCACTATTAAAGAAACGCTATTTGTATGCGGCTAACTATGCTTTAACCAATGCGAACAAAGAAATTGCTCCATACATTGCCCTTACGGATATTTACGACATGCAAATTAAATTTTTAGACACTATTCATAAATCAATGACTCCCGAAGTGGCTAAATCGAAATACGGAAAAAAATTCTCGGATTATTTAAAAAAGAGAAAAGCATCCGAAGAACAATAATTTTAAAAGACCTCACTTGAGGTCTTTTTTTATAGCAAAGAATAAACTTTTGAAACCATAAAGCTATATAAAATAGTTTTATATAAAAAATTAACTTAAAAAATAGTTTTTTAATAAATAATATTAGTCATTATTGTATTTTAGCTTTTTTTACAAGCTAAATACAAACTAATACAAAATGAAAAACTATTACTTTATTCTACATGCCTTTTTATTTGCAACCGCACGTCTTTATTCCCAAGAATTAGAACTACCAGAAAGTGCTACTTACGACGTTGGAACAAAATCTTTTTACATCTCTAACGTAAAAAGTAAAAACATCATCAAACAAAACGAAAAAGGAACAAAAAGCGTCTTTGCGCAAGTTGATGCTCAGTGTTTAGGATTAACAATTCACAACAATACTTTATTTGTAGTGGCCGATGACCAAATACTCGGGTACGACATTAAAACCAAAAAAAACACCTTTACCTTTGCTATTAACGAAGCAAAACAGTTAAACGATATCACTACCGATGGCAATGGGACTCTATTTGTTTCAGACAAAGGAGATCACAACATCTATAAAATCAATATAAAAGACAAAAAGTACAATAAACTATTAAAACCCAACAGTATTAAATGTCCCAATGGTTTATACTACGACAAAGCCTCTAAAGTCCTTTTAGTTTGTAATACGGTCGACAATAGCAGTATTTACACCGTAGATACCAAAAGCGGAGAAATCATCTCTCAATTTGCCACTAATTATAGTAATTTCGATGGGTTGGCAGTAGACAAACTAGGAAATATGTATGTGACGAGTTGGTCAAAAGATTGGAAAACAAGTAAGCTTTTACAATTTGGAAAAACAGCCAAACAACCCAAAACACTTTTGTCCAACACCAAAGGAATGTCTGATTTAGATTATAATCCTTTATTAAACCAACTGATCATGGTATTTTCTTTCGAAGGAAAGATAAAAGCGGCTTTCACCAATCAAATCAATTAATTCAAAACACGAATATTCATCCCTAAATTTTTTAACAAAATAGACTATAAGAAAATACATTTTTCCTTAATGGTTAGAATGCTTTAATCGAAAACAAATTCGCTGATAATCAGATATATGCATTTCATCGAATTTTTATAAATCTTGACAGACTATTCTTTTTTCTTACATAAATTTCAATTAAATTTATGTAAGAAAAACTGTTAATATCATGAGAAAGATTGCAACCCTTATAGTACTATTAACTTGTTCGCAAGTTTTTTCACAAGTAGGTATCGGAACCATAACTCCATCTGAAACACTTGATATTAATGGAAGCCTAAGAGTAAGAACTAGGACCACCGGGGCAGTAACCGACAGTGTTTTAGTTGCCAATACCACTGGTGTAGTGAAGAGAGTAAATGCGCGTGATTTAGTAAACAATACCTTTAGTGGAAGAACACTAGTAAAAGGCAGTTTAAGTACAGGAGGTCTTATTTCTCTAACTCTTTTAGGAGATATATTCAATACTACAAGGCTTATTCCATTTACAGAAGAATTTGATTTAGGAAATGAGTTTAATAGTTCTATATTTACCGCCAATGAAGCAGGATATTATGATATTGGTGTACAACTTAAAAATGAAAACTTTGTAACGGTAGATACAGATTTTGGAGTAGTAATACTTAAGGGAAACGTCGCGGGTACATCATACACTGAAATTGCCAGAAACTCTTCTGTAAATGCTACTATATCTATTCCACCTCTTACAACCTTAGCAATAACTCCATACAGACAAATTAATACTGTGGTTTATTTGAATGCTGGTGAAAAAATAAAGTTTCATTTAGTTGCAGGTTTACTAGGATTATCTATAAATCTAGTTGGGAAGAATACCGAGTCATTTTTTTCAATTCAAAGGATTAGATAAACACCTAAAAAAGCATAAAAAACTCCCGATTTCTCGGGAGTTTTTATTTACTATGATTAGCTATTACGCTTTTCCGGCAGCAATTAAGTTCAAAGCAGAACCGGCCACAAACCATCCAATTTGTCCCTCGTTATAAGTGTGATTTGCCATGATAATGTCTTTAGAACCATCAGCATGAACAAATTCCAATGTCAGTGGTTTACCTGGCGCAAAGTCGGTTAAATCTAAGAAATTGATGGTATCGTCTTCTTGAATTTTATCGTAATCCGCTTCGTTGGCAAACGTTAAAGCTAACATTCCTTGTTTTTTCAAATTGGTCTCATGGATACGCGCGAATGATTTCACTAAAACGGCTTTCACGCCCAAATGTCTTGGTTCCATAGCCGCATGTTCCCGTGAAGAACCTTCACCATAATTATGATCGCCCACAACAATAGAAGGTATTCTAGCTGCTTTGTAAGCTCTTTGTACTTTTGGCACCTCATCATAAGCGCCTGTTAATTGGTTTTTCACCGAATTCGCTTTTCCATTAAATGCATTTTCCGCACCAATCAACATGTTATTCGAAATATTATCCAAATGGCCACGAAAACGCAACCAAGGTCCAGCCATCGAAATATGATCAGTCGTACATTTCCCGAACGCTTTTATTAACAATTTGGCGCCTGTAATATTTTTACCATCCCAAGCATCAAAGGGCGCTAATAGCTGTAATCGGTCTGAAGTCGGAGAAACTACAACTTCTACGCTAGAACCGTCAGCTGCTGGTGCTTGAAAACCAAGATCTTTTACATCAAAACCTTTGGTTGGCAATTCATCGCCAATAGGTGGATTTAATTTAACCGCTTCTCCATTATCGTTTAATAAAGTATCAGTGATGGGATTAAAATCCAAACGCCCTGCAATGGCTATGGCTGCCACCATTTCAGGAGAGGTTACAAAAGCGTGTGTATTCGGATTTCCATCGGCTCTTTTTGAAAAGTTTCGGTTGAATGAATGCACGATGGTGTTTTTCTCTTGTTTGTCCGCTCCTTCTCTATCCCATTGCCCAATACAAGGTCCGCAAGCATTCGTAAACACTTTAGTTCCCATTTTCTCAAAATCGGCAATGATTCCATCTCGTTCAATGGTGTATCGAATTTGTTCCGAACCTGGATTAATTCCAAATTCTGCTTTTGGAGTAATACCATGCGCCACAGCTTGTCTCACAATGGAAGCGGCGCGCGACATATCTTCGTAAGACGAATTGGTACACGAACCGATTAAGCCCCATTCTACCTTTATCGGCCAACCATTCGCTTCAGCTTCGGCTTTCATCTTAGAAACTGGCGTTCCTCTATCAGGGGTGAAAGGCCCGTTAATATGTGGTTCTAATTCTGAAAGGTTAATTTCAATTAATTGATCAAAATATTTATCAGGATTCGCATAAACTTCGGCATCAGCTGTCAAATATGAAGCTACTTTATCCGCTGCATTTACCACATCTTGACGACCAGTTGCTACTAAATATCTTCGCATCGAATCATCGTAACCGAAAGTAGAAGTGGTAGCTCCGATTTCCGCACCCATATTACAAATGGTTCCTTTTCCAGTACACGACATCGATTCAGCACCTTCACCGAAATATTCCACTATAGCTCCCGTTCCACCTTTTACGGTTAAAATATCAGCTACTTTTAAAATAACGTCTTTTGGTGCGGTCCAACCGTTTAATTTACCCGTTAATTTTACACCGATTAATTTTGGAAATTTTAATTCCCAAGACATGCCCGACATTACGTCTACTGCATCTGCTCCACCAACACCAATAGCTAACATTCCTAAACCACCTGCATTTACAGTATGAGAATCGGTTCCAATCATCAATCCACCTGGAAATGCATAATTTTCTAAAACAATTTGGTGAATAATTCCTGAACCCGGTTTCCAAAAACCAATGCCGTATTTATTAGATACTGATGACAAGAAATCAAAAACCTCTTTTGATTGTTTATTCGCGAAAGCTAAATCAGCTTCCGCACCCGATTTTGCTTGAATTAAATGGTCGCAATGTACGGTTGTAGGAACCGCTACTTTACTTTTTCCAGCATGCATAAATTGCAATAAAGCCATTTGGGCTGTTGCATCTTGACAAGCCACTCTGTCTGGAGCAAAGTCAACATAATCTTTTCCTCTTGTGAAGGCTTGTGTTGGCATTCCTTCCCATAAATGCGAATACAAAATTTTCTCCGATAAAGTCAAAGGACGTCCAACCAACTCGCGTGCTTTATCCACTCGCTCTGCCATGGTAGCGTACACTTTTTCAATCATTTCTATATCAAATGCCATAGTTGTGTGTTTTAAATTTATTATTTAATCTTACTAATTTACAAAAATTCAAACAGATAAAAAACAAAAAAGCCTAAGTAAAAACTTAGGCTTTTCATTTTAATCTATAGGTATTTCAATTATCCTACTAACAATTTGTGTGATGGAGCAAACTTAGTTAAGTTAATGCCTTCTACCGCTTGTTTGTACTCTTCAATTGAAGGCGTTCTTCCTAAAATTGTCGATAATACAACCACTGGAGTAGATGACAATAAAGATTCTCCTTTTTTCTCTGCAGAATCTTCCACTACACGCCCTTGGAATAAACGTGTTGATGTTGCCATAACGGTATCTCCTTTAGACGCTTTCTCTTGGTTCCCCATACATAGGTTACAACCTGGACGCTCTAAATATAACATGTTTTCATATTCAGTACGAGCCACTGCTTTTGGAGCATTATCATCAAATTCAAATCCTGAATATTTTTGTAATACTTCCCAATCGCCTTCTGCTTTTAATTCGTCCACAATGTTGTAAGTTGGAGGAGCTACCACTAAAGGCGCTTTGAATTCCACTTTACCTTGTTGCTTTTCAATATTTTTCAACATCTGTGCTAAGATTTTCATATCGCCTTTGTGAACCATACAAGAACCGATGAATCCTAAATCTACTTTTTTCTCACCTCCGTAGAAAGAAAGCGGACGAATCGTATCGTGTGTATAACGTTTTGAAACGTCTTTGTTGTTAACATCTGGGTCAGCAATCATAGGCTCAGCGATTTGATCTAAATCTACCACTACTTCTGCATAATATTTTGCATTAGCATCTGGACGTAACGCTGGTTTTTCACCTGAACGGATTTCCGCAATACGTTGGTTTGCTTTATCGATTAATCCTTGAAGTACACGGTTTTTGTTATCCATGCCCTTGTCAATCATGATTTGAATTCTTCCTTTTGCAATTTCTAATGATTCGATTAACGTTTCATCTTCTGAAATACAAATAGACGCTTTTGCTTTCATTTCAGCAGTCCAATCGGTGAATGTAAACGCTTGGTCAGCTGTTAAAGTTCCGATATGAACTTCAATAATTCTACCTTGGAATACGTTTTCACCTCCAAATTGATGTAACATTTGCGCTTGTGTAGCATGAACTACATCGCGGAAGTCCATATAATCTGGCATACTTCCTTTGAAAGTCACTTTTACCGATTGTGGAATTGGCATTGAAGCTTCTCCAGTTGCTAAAGCAAGAGCCACAGTTCCTGAGTCTGCGCCAAACGCTACTCCTTTTGACATTCTAGTATGAGAGTCACCGCCAATAATGATAGCCCATTCATCAACTGTAATATCATTTAATACTTTGTGAATTACGTCGGTCATTGGATGATAAACACCTTTTGGATCACGTGCTGTAATCAATCCGAAATCATTCATGAATTGCATTAATTTCGGGATGTTGGCTTGTGCTTTTTTATCCCAAACCGATGCTGTATGACAACCTGATTGGTACGCTGCATCAACAATTGGAGAGATCACGGTAGCTGCCATTGATTCTAATTCTTGAGCCGTCATTAAACCTGTAGTATCTTGCGAACCTACAATGTTTACGGTAACGCGAACATCAGAACCAGCATGCAACACTTGTTTAGAAATAGTTCCAACAGCATTTTTGTTGAAGATTTTCTCAACAGCCGTTAATCCCTGACCTTCGTTGTGAATCTCTTTTGAAGGAGCGTATACAAGAGGTGCTTCAATTCCTAAAGTTTTAGCTGCAAATGTTTGTAATTTTTTACCAAAAACGATAGCATAAGAACCACCTGCTTTGATAAATTCCATTTTTTGTGGCGTGAATGATCTTGAAATATCAATCAATTCTTTATCACCGTTGTATAATTTTTTTGTTTTTGTATTGATAGTTAAAACCGTTCCCGTTGCAACTGAATATACTTGCTCTAAAACAGGTTCTCCATTTTCATCACGAACTAATTCACCATTAGCATCGGTTTTTTTAACCCAGTTTTTCAAATCGATTCCGATACCACCTGTTACGTCAACTGTAGTAAGGAAAATTGGAGAAATTCCGTTTGTTCCACCTACAATTGGAGCAAAGTTTACGAATGGCACATAAGGACTCGCTTGTTTTCCTGTCCAAAGTGCTACGTTATTTACACCCGACATACGAGAAGAACCTACACCCATCGTACCTTTTTCAGCAATTAACATTACCGATTTATCCGGATGTTGTGCTTGTAAAGCTTTGATTTCTTCTTGCGCTTGAGGCGTAATCATACATTTTCCGTGTAATTCACGGTCAGAACGCGAGTGCGCTTGATTCCCTGGAGATAATAAATCGGTAGAGATATCACCTTCTCCAGCAATAAACGTTACTACTTTGATTTCCTCCGGAACTTCTGGAAGTTTTGTAAAGAACTCTGCTTTCGCATAGCTTTCTAAAATGTCTTTTGCTACAGCATTTCCATTTTCATAAGCCACTTTTAAACTATCCATATCGGCATCGTATAAGAAAACTTGTGTTTTTAAAACTTCAGCCGCTTGTTTAGCAATTGCCTCATCATTTCCTAAAGCTAAATCCAACAATACTACGATAGATGGACCACCTTTCATGTGGGATAATAATTCAAAAGCAAAAGTCGGCGTGATTTCAGCTACTACTTCTTGACCTAAAATAATTTCTTTTAAGAATTTAGCTTTAGCTCCAGCCGCAGGTGTTGTACCTGGTAATGTATTGTAAATAAAAAATTTAAGAGAAGCTTCTCTGTGAGGATTGTTCACCTCTTTGATTTGCGAAATAATTTCGCTTAATAATTCTGCACCATCGATAGGTTTTGGGTGCAATCCTTGCGCTTTACGCTCTTCAATTTCAGCAAGATATTCTGTATACAAATTCATTTTGATATCGAGTATAAGGTTTTTATTTGTTGCCCAAATTTACAAAATAGGCACACTTTTTTAAAATATTTAAAGCAAATATCTTGTTAAGCTTTTTATTTTTCAGAAAAACCATCTAAAAGACTATAAAAACTACTGAAAATTCAATTAGAATGGCAAAAATTAAAAAAAATGAATTTTTAAAACAGTTTTTTTATAATTACTTCTTCGGAAATTCCTTCAGCATCCGCTTTGTAATTCTTAATAATACGATGACGTAATATTCCAATGGCTACTGCTTGAACATCTTCAATATCCGGAGAAAATTTCCCATTTAAAGCTGCATGTGTTTTGGCAGCCAAAATTAAATTCTGTGAAGCTCTAGGACCCGCTCCCCAATCTAAATAATTCTTAACAAACTCTGTCGCCAAAGGATTATCCGGTCGCGTTTTGGAAACCAAAGTTACCGCATACTCAATTACGTTATCCGGCACTGGAATCCTTCTAATTAACTGTTGAAAATCGATGATTTCTTGAGCCGAAAACAACGAATTTACCGTCACTTTATAATCGGTAGTCGTACTTTTCACTACCTGAACCTCTTCTGCAAACGAAGGGTAATCTAATTTTATAGCGAACATAAAACGATCCAACTGCGCTTCAGGTAAAGGGTAGGTTCCCTCTTGTTCTATTGGATTTTGAGTAGCTAGAACGAAAAAAGGCAAATCTAATTTATAATGATGCCCCGAAATGGTTACGGCTTTTTCCTGCATTGCTTCTAGCAAGGCCGCTTGTGTTTTGGGTGGTGTACGGTTAATTTCGTCTGCCAAAATGATATTGGAAAAAATAGGCCCTTTGATAAACTTAAACGTACGATTTTCATCTAAAATTTCACTTCCCAAAATATCTGAAGGCATCAAATCCGGAGTAAACTGAATACGTTTAAAATCCAATCCGAGCGCCTGAGATATTGTATTAACCATTAAAGTTTTTGCCAAACCAGGAACTCCCACCAACAAAGCATGTCCACCGGAGAAAACACTCAAAACGATTTGATTAATCACCTCTTCTTGGCCTACAATAATTTTTGAAATTTCTTGTTTAAGCTCTTTTTGCTTTTGAACTAAATTTTGAATCGCTGCAACGTCAGACATTTTGAACTATATTTAAATTGAAAAGAGTTAGTCTTATGAATTCATAAAACTAACTCTTTTCTTCGAAATACTAAAATAATTATTTTTTCAACCAATTATTGGTAAAAGTACAATCACGATATTCGTCATTGATTTTTACGTAGGTTTCTTTAATTTTTTCTTCTGTCCATTTGGCAATAGCTTTGATTTGTTTTTCTTTCAAAGCTAATTCTTTCAAACGAGTGTAATCTTTAGAATAATCAGCGGTGTGCTCATCAAAACGATTAGTTACTGTCATAATCTTGTAAAATTTACCTCCTGAACGGTCTTCATCCGCCATAGGTAAAGAAACCTCTCCTTCTTTAAGGTTCGCTACAATGCTATATAAAGATGGATCCATTTTAGTTAATTCAAAACGAGTATCTTGTGTTTTAGGGTTGGTTAGCAAACCTCCATCATTACGCGTTTCTTTTTCGTCTGACATCGTTCTAGCTGCTTCAGAAAAGGTAATTTCTTTGTTAAGGATTCTTTTTCTGATTAAATCCGCTTTTTCTTTTGCAGCTTTCAAAACCTCATCAGACACTTTTGGAGTGATTAGGATATGACGTAAATCCAAATCCTGTCCTCTTACTTTTTCTAAATAAATAATATGATACCCGAATTCTGTTTTGAAAGGCTCTGAAATTTCACCTTCTTGCAAACTAAAAGCAACGTCTTTAAATTCTTTTACGAATTGTGTTTTACGGTTCATTTTGTAAAATCCACCGGTAGAACGAGATCCAGGATCTTCCGAATAAAGTACTGCTTTACTGAAGAAACTCGCTCCGTTTTCTAAAACATCTTTTCTCAATTGTTTTAATTGATCAATAGCTTTTTGCTCAGCTTCTTTGGTTACTTGAGGTTTTACCACAATTTGAGCAATTTCCATTTCCGCACCAAAAACCGGTAGTTCGTCTTTTGGAATTTTTTTGAAGAAATCACGAACTTCTTCCGGTGTGATAGTTACTTCATCAACAATCTTTTTCTGCATTTCTGAAGTTAACTTGTTAGTTTTAATAATTTCAAAAAGCTCCGTTTTTAAATCCTCTTCATTTGCTTTTTTAAAATACTGCACCACTTTTTCTACAGATCCTAACTGCTCAACCATGTAAGCGTATTGTTCTTCTAATTTCTGATTAACCTCTGTATCTGTAACAATGATACTATCCTGAATAGCTTGATGCGCATAAAGTTTATCCTCCAACAACTTACCTAGCATTTGACAACGTGTAATTTCGTTTGTATTTACACCTTGCTGTTTCAGTTCTAAATAAGTTTTATCTATGTCAGAATCTAAAATGATATAATCACCCACAACTCCTATCACACCATCTACTTTGGTTTTGTTCACCTGAGCTGATGCTCCAAAAGCCATCAACAAAGTCGCGATGATCACATTACATTTAACGTTTAAAAATTTCATTTTCTTTCTTTTATATTGGCATTAATTATTTTTTCATTTGGGCTTTTAATCGCTCAAAAACCTCCTGATTGATTGTAATTTTGAATTCTTTCTTCAATTCCGAAACCCAATTATCCTCTAAAAACTGTTGATAATCATTGATTACTCGCCCTTTGATTTCGTCTAGAGCTTTTGGACCCGATGGAATTATTTTAACTACTTTATTCACAAAATAAGAGTCACCTTCTTTATACACTTCTGAAACTCCTGTTTGGAACATTAAATTTTTAGGCGAATTTGCATTTCCTTCCTCCACCACTTCCTCTTTGGTCATAATATTTACAACTTCTTTGGTGTTAAATTTTGATTTTATAGCCTCTGTACTATCGCCAGACAGCAACATCTTGCGTGCTTTTTTAGCTACATCTTCTTTAGTTGAAGAAACGATAATTACCTCTGCTCTATTCTTCCATTGGTATTTATCAATATTTTTATTGTAAAAATCTTTTAGCCCAACACTATCTTGTTTCGCCTTGTTCCAGATTTCTTTCTCCATTAAATCGAACAATAATAATCCATCGCGATATTCTTCAACGATGTTAGCGAATTCCGGGAACTCACTTTCTAAGTGATCGTTGTAATAGGTGTTTAATTGATTATCAACAAAGTTTTGATAGCAATAATCCACCAAATTACCTATAGGTTTTATTTTTAGACCCGCTTTTTGTTGTGATTCCAACTCTGACAAGAAAGCGGTTGCGCTGATTGATTTGTCTTGAATCTTCACCAATTTTTTTTCAAAATCTTTAGTGTTCGCAGGCAACGTCCATTTGTTATCATAATAATCATCTGTCACTGTAGCTTTTACAGACTTGTACAGCTTATCATTTCTTTTAACAGTGTATTTTTTACGAAGTTTAGATGTTAGTGATTTTGCGATTAAACGAGAACGATCGTCACGACGAATTTTATTTTCTAATTCACGCTCCATTTGTTCCAATTGCTGAAGCGGATGTCTTTCAACTAACTTCACGATATGCCATCCAAATGCAGTTTCAAAAGGCTCTGAATAATCCCCAGGATTTTTTAATCCGAAGGCAACATTTTCAAACTCTTCTGAACTAAGTTGTCCCGAAGAAAATTTAGGCAATACACCACCACGTGGACCCGAGTTTTGATCCTCTGAAAATTGTGTCGCTAAACTTTCAAAATTTTCTCCTTGTTTTAATTTGGTATAAATTTCCTGAATGGTAGCCTTTTGTTTTTCTGTATCCACAGGAGTTTCTCCTTCTGCTCTAGGCTTTAAGATCATGATGTGAGCCACTGTCACTTCTCCTCTATTATCACGTAAATCATTAACCTTTACCAAATGATAACCAAACTTAGTTCTAACAGGCATTGAAACCTCACCTACTTTGGTCTTATAAGCTGCACTTTCGAAAGGATATACCATTCTGAAAGCTGAAAAATAACCTAAATCCCCTTTGTTTTCTTTCGCCGATGGATCTTGAGAGAATTGTTGAGCCATCTCTTCGAAATTAGCTCCTGCAATTATCTTTTTACGAATATCAAGAATTTGATGGTACGCTTTTAATGTATCAGATGGTAAAGCATTTTCGTCGCACATGATAAGAATATGAGCTGCTTTTACCTCTTTCTGCGATCTGGCATAAGCTTCATCAATAAGCGCTTTGGTTACCTTGATATCCGAAGTATAATTTTTAGCAAGTTGACTTCTGTAAGACTTTAATTCACTAATATATTTCGGGTCATTTTGTAAACCTAATTTATTCGCTTTGTTAATTTTTAATTTGTATCCCAAAAAAAGTTCTAAATACTGATTCAAATCTTTTTGAGATTCATCTTTAACTAAATCAATATTTTTATTGTAAACTCTAGCAAATTCATCCGTATAATATGGCTTGTCATCAATAGAAAACAATACTTCTTTTTTGACTTGTTGTCCAAAAGAGAAGGTATTTACTGCCAATAACAAACTTAAAATTATTTTATTGAACGTCATATTCATTAGTGTATAACAATTGTTTTTTTAATTTATTTTTCAAATAACGAACAAAAATAGCAATTCGGAGATATTATCCAACTATAATAACATGTATTAACAAAAATTTATTAACGAAAAATAGTACTTTTGCAAACCATTTTACAATGTCATTATGAGTTTTTTAAAAGAAATACAACGCCGAAGAACCTTCGGTATTATCTCCCACCCCGATGCGGGTAAAACAACTTTGACCGAAAAGTTATTATTATTTGGAGGTGCAATTCAGGAAGCGGGAGCCGTAAAAAGCAATAAAATTAAAAAAGGAGCCACCTCCGACTTTATGGAAATTGAACGCCAAAGAGGGATTTCCGTAGCTACTTCAGTTCTAGCATTCAATTATAAGGACAAAAAAATCAACATTCTGGACACTCCAGGACACAAAGATTTTGCCGAAGATACTTTCAGAACTTTAACTGCTGTGGATAGTGTTATTGTGGTGATTGATGTTGCGAAAGGTGTCGAAGAACAAACTGAAAAATTGGTAGAGGTTTGTCGAATGCGAAATATTCCAATGATTGTGTTTATCAACAAATTGGACCGTGAAGGTAAGGATGCATTCGACTTGATGGATGAAGTAGAAAAGAAATTAGGACTTCATGTAACGCCATTAAGTTTCCCAATTGGTATGGGATATGATTTTCAAGGAATTTACAACATCTGGGAGAAGAATATTAATATTTTTGAAGGAGACAGCCGCAAGAATATTGAAGAAACCATTGCTTTTGAAGATGTAAACAGTCCTGAACTAGAAAACATCATTGGTGAAAAACCAGCTAATAGACTACGTGAAGAATTAGAATTAATTAGTGAAGTTTATCCTCCTTTTGACCGAGAAGCTTATCTAAAAGGTGATTTACAACCGGTTTTCTTTGGTTCTGCGTTGAATAATTTTGGGGTTCGTGAATTATTAGATTGTTTCATTGAAATTGCACCTTCTCCACGTCCTAAAGATTCGGATACGAGAGAAGTAAAACCAGAAGAAGAGAAATTCTCTGGGTTTGTATTTAAGATTCACGCCAACATGGATCCAAAACACCGTGACCGATTGGCTTTCATAAAAATTGTATCTGGAACTTTTGAAAGAAACAAACCTTATTTACATGTTCGATTAGGAAAAAATTTAAAATTCTCGAGTCCAAATGCCTTTTTCGCTGAAAAGAAAGAAATTGTAGATATTTCTTATCCTGGTGATATTGTTGGATTACACGATACTGGAAACTTTAAAATTGGTGACACCTTAACAGAAGGGGAACAAATGAGTTTTAAAGGTATTCCTAGTTTCTCTCCGGAACATTTCAGATATATTAACAATGCCGATCCATTAAAATCGAAACAGTTAGAAAAAGGAGTAGATCAGCTAATGGACGAAGGTGTTGCTCAGTTATTTACATTAGAAATGAACGGCAGAAAGGTTATCGGAACCGTTGGAGCTCTTCAGTATGAAGTAATTCAGTACCGACTGGAACATGAGTATGGTGCAAAATGTACCTACGAAAATTTCCCCGCTTATAAGGCGTGTTGGGTAAAACCTGAAGATCCTAAAAATGAAGAATTTGCCGAATTTAAACGAATCAAACAAAAATTCTTAGCTAAGGACAAATACGGTCAGTTGGTTTTCTTAGCCGATTCGGATTTTTCTATTCAAATGACGCAAAGTAAATACCCAAGTGTGAAATTGTTTTTCACCTCTGAATTTGAATAATTCAATTCATTCTCAAAATAAAAACAAAAGCGACCAAAAGGTCGCTTTTATTATTCTTATAAGTCACTCTTTGTAGAGAAAAAATTATGCTTGCCCCGTTGGTCCAAAATTCAACGGAATTGGTGCTTGTTCTGTTTCTTTAATTTCTCCGTGAGTACTTTCAAATCTATTAATATTATCTGCCAAAGCTCTAACCAATCTTTTAGCATGTTGTGGCGTCAAGATAATTCTAGACTTTACTTTTGCCTTAGGAACTCCTGGCATGATGTTAATAAAATCGACTACAAATTCTGTATTAGAGTGATTGATAATAGCTAAATTGGAATAGATCCCATCTGCTGTAGCTTCATCTAGTTCAATGTTAATTTGTCCTTCTGGATTGTTCTGATTGTTCATGTTTCACTATTTTAAAAGTTCTCCTTCTACGATGCACACTCTAAGATGATAACGTGAGGAGATAATAATTGATTTAAAAAAATCCTAACAGTATGCACTGTTAGGATTTATAAATATAATCAGAAATTTAATTACTAGTAGTTAAATTCTTCTTTTGTAATCATTAATTCGTCATATTCTTCTTTAGAACCTACAATTGTATTGTCGTAGTCTCTCATACCTGTACCGGCAGGAATTCTGTGACCTACAATTACATTTTCTTTAAGACCTTCTAACGTATCAATTTTACCTGCAACTGCAGCTTCATTCAATACTTTAGTAGTTTCCTGGAACGATGCCGCAGAAATGAACGACTTAGTTTGTAACGATGCTCTTGTAATACCTTGAAGTATTGGAGTCGCTGTAGCAGTAATTACATCACGTGCTACTACTAAGTTTTTATCTTCGCGTTTTAACAATGAATTTTCATCACGTAATTCACGAGCTGATACAATCTGACCTGGTTTCAAGTTAACCGAATCTCCTGCATCTTCAACCACTTTCATTCCGTATAATTTATCGTTTTCTGCGATAAAATCTTTAGTATGAATTAATTGTTCTTCAAGGAATAACGTATCTCCAGGATCTTGTACCTGAACTTTACGCATCATCTGACGAATCACTACCTCGAAGTGTTTGTCATTGATTTTTACCCCTTGTAAACGGTATACCTCTTGAATTTCATTCACTAAGTATTGTTGAACCGCCGCAGGACCTTGAATTCTTAGAATATCTTCTGGAGTAATAGCCCCATCTGATAAAGGCATTCCCGCTCTCACGAAGTCATTTTCTTGAACTAAGATTTGATTAGATAATTTAACCAAGTATTTCTTAACTTCTCCAAATTTAGACTCTACAATAATCTCACGGTTACCTCTCTTAATTTTACCGAATGATACTACACCATCGATTTCAGAAACCACCGCTGGATTAGAAGGGTTACGAGCTTCTAATAACTCAGTAATTCTTGGTAAACCTCCCGTGATATCGCCTGCTTTAGAAGAACGACGTGGGATTTTCACTAAAATTTTACCTGCTTTAATTTTCTCACCGTCTTCAACCATAAGGTGGGCTCCCACTGGTAAGTTATAAGAACGAATTAATTCACCATCTTTACCATAGATATGTAAAGTCGGGATTAATTTTTTATTTCTACCTTCAGAAATTACTTTTTCTTGGAATCCAGTTTGCTCGTCGATTTCAACCATGAACGATTGTCCTTGCTCTAAATCTTCGTAACCTACTTTACCAGTAAATTCTGAGATAATAACTCCATTATAAGGGTCCCATTTACAGATTACTTCACCTTTTCCTACTGATTGACCATCAGCAACAAAAATGCTAGATCCGTAAGGGATGTTATGAGTACTTAATAAAATACCTGTCTTCTCATCTACTAATTTTAATTCTGTTGAACGAGAAATTACGATATCTACAACATTACCCTCATTATCTTCACCCTTAACTGTTTTTAAATCTTCGATTTCTAAACGTCCTGGGAATTTAGCAACAATACTTGACTCTTCTGACAAACCTCCTGCAACCCCTCCAACGTGGAACGTACGAAGTGTTAACTGTGTTCCTGGCTCACCAATTGATTGTGCTGCAATAACTCCTACTGCTTCACCTTTTTGAGTCATTTTTCCTGTAGCCAAGTTACGTCCGTAACATTTAGCACAAATACCTTTTTCAGCCTCACAAGTTAAAGGAGAACGTACTTCTACTTTTTCAACTGGAGAAGCTTCAATTTCTTTAACAATTGCTTCCGTGATGTGTTCACCAGCAGCTACAATTACCTCAGAAGTTAATGGATTGATAACATCTTGTAATGCTACACGTCCTAAGATTCTTTCCCCTAAAGTTTCAACGATTTCTTCGTTTTTCTTTAAAGCAGTAACTTCAACTCCTCTTAATGTACCACAATCTACTTGGTTTACAATTACATCCTGAGCTACGTCATGTAAACGACGAGTTAAGTAACCCGCATCCGCCGTTTTTAACGCCGTATCCGCAAGACCTTTACGAGCACCGTGCGTAGAGATGAAGTATTCTAAGATGGAAAGACCTTCTTTAAAGTTCGATAAGATCGGGTTTTCAATAATTTCTCCACCACTAGCTGTCGATTTTTTAGGCTTAGCCATCAAACCACGCATACCGGTTAACTGACGAATCTGCTCTTTGGAACCACGGGCTCCAGAATCAAGCATCATATATACCGAGTTGAAACCTTGCTGGTCCTCACGGATATTTTTCATCGCTAACTCCGTCAATTGTGCATTGGCAGAAGTCCAAATATCAATAACTTGGTTGTAACGCTCATTATTGGTAATAAGACCCATGTTATAGTTCATGGAAATAACATCCACTTGCTCTCTTGCTTCTGCAATTAATGCTTCTTTTTGCTCTGGAATCTTGATATCTCCCAAAGAGAATGATAAACCTCCTTTGAAAGCGAATCTATATCCCATGTCTTTCATGTTATCCAAGAAAGCTGCTGTTGTAGGAACATCTGTTACAGCAAGGATTTTTCCAATAATATCACGTAATGATTTCTTAGTTAAAACCTCATTGATATATCCAGCTGCTTCTGGCACTACTTCGTTAAATAATACTCTACCTGCAGTAGTTTGGATAATTTTATAAACTAATTCACCATTTTCATTAAAGTCTTTTGCTCTAATTTTGATTCTAGCATTCAACTCTAATTTCCCTTCATTTAAAGCAATATGTACTTCTTCTGAAGAATAGAAAGTCAAGCCTTCTCCTAAAATAGGATGTTCTGGTGTTGATAAACGTTCTTTGGTCATGTAATATAGACCCAATACCATGTCCTGAGAAGGAACCGTAATAGGCGCTCCGTTAGCAGGGTTCAAAATATTGTGAGAACCTAACATTAACAACTGAGCCTCTAAAATAGCCTCTGGTCCTAATGGTAAGTGAACCGCCATCTGGTCACCATCGAAATCCGCGTTAAACGCCGTACATGTTAATGGATGTAACTGGATCGCTTTTCCTTCGATTAGTTTAGGTTGGAATGCCTGAATACCTAAACGGTGTAACGTAGGAGCACGGTTTAGTAATACTGGATGTCCTTTAATTACGTTTTCAAGGATATCCCATACCACTGGCTCTTTTTTGTCAATAATTTTCTTAGCTGACTTAACTGTTTTAACAATTCCTCTTTCGATTAATTTACGAATAACGAATGGTTTGTACAATTCAGCCGCCATATCTTTTGGCAAACCACACTCATACATTTTCAATTCAGGTCCAACGACAATTACCGAACGAGCAGAATAATCCACACGTTTACCTAGTAAGTTTTGACGGAAACGTCCTTGTTTACCTTTTAATGAATCTGATAATGATTTTAATGGTCTGTTTGATTCTGTTTTAACCGCAGAAGCTTTTCTTGTATTATCGAATAATGAATCTACAGCCTCTTGTAACATACGTTTTTCATTACGTAAGATTACTTCAGGAGCTTTAATTTCCATTAATCGTTTTAAACGATTATTACGGATAATTACACGACGGTACAAGTCATTTAAATCTGAAGTTGCAAAACGACCTCCATCAAGTGGAACTAACGGGCGTAATTCAGGTGGGATAACAGGAATTACTTTCAAGATCATCCATTCTGGTAAATTCTCTCTGTTTTGATTTGCTTCACGGAAAGATTCTACTACTTGAAGACGTTTTAAAGCTTCTGTTTTTCTTTGTTTAGACGTTTCATTATTAGCCGCATGACGTAATTGATACGATAAAGCATCTAAATCTACACGCGCTAATAAATCCATAATACATTCAGCACCCATTTTGGCGATGAATTTATTAGGATCTGTATCGTCTAGATATTGGTTTTCCATAGGAAGAGAATCCAAAATATTTAAGTATTCTTCTTCTGTTAGGAAGTCCATTTTTTGTAATGATTCACCATCAGCATTTTTAGCGATACCCGGTTGGATAACTACATAACGCTCATAGTAAATGATCATATCTAATTTTTTAGATGGTAATCCTAAGATGTAACCAATTTTGTTTGGCAACGAACGGAAATACCAAATGTGTGCGATTGGAACCACTAAATTGATGTGTCCTACACGGTCACGACGTACTTTTTTCTCAGTAACTTCAACCCCACAACGGTCACAAACGATTCCTTTGTATCGGATTCTTTTATATTTACCACAAGCACATTCAAAATCTTTTACTGGACCGAAAATTCTTTCACAGAAAAGACCATCACGTTCAGGTTTGTGCGTTCTATAGTTGATAGTTTCTGGTTTTAATACCTCTCCACGAGATTCTGCCAAAATGGATTCTGGTGAAGCTAAACCTATCGAAATTTTATCGAATCGTTTAATGGTATTCTTGTCTTTGTTTCTATTCATCATAGTTTCTACTATTGATTTATTTGCAATTAAAATTGATTTAATAGTGGCAATACAACTTGCCAACTCCCACGAATTACTTCTCAAAACTTCTAAACCTCTCTAGAAGTGCTAGTTATAAAACCTTGTTTTATAAAAAATCGGAACGGTTTACGGGGCTAAATCCTAAAAACTCGAATTAATAAGCAATCAGTTCCGAAAAATCGGAACCGATTACTGAAAATATATTTATTCTTCTAAACGAATGTCTAAACCAAGACCTTTTAATTCATGCATTAATACATTGAATGATTCCGGTAAACCTGGTTCAGGCATTGTTTCACCCTTAACGATTGCTTCGTAAGTTTTAGCTCTACCGATTACGTCGTCAGACTTCACGGTTAAGATTTCACGTAGAGTACTTGATGCTCCATAAGCTTCTAGTGCCCAAACCTCCATCTCTCCGAAACGCTGACCTCCAAATTGTGCTTTACCACCTAATGGTTGTTGCGTGATTAAAGAGTAAGGACCAATAGAACGAGCGTGCATCTTATCATCTACCATGTGACCTAATTTCAACATATAAATTACACCCACAGTTGCTGGTTGATGGAAACGTTCTCCAGTTCCACCATCGTATAGATAAGTATGTCCAAATCTTGGTACTCCTGCCTCATCAGTTAAAGCATTGATCTCGTCTAAAGAAGCTCCATCAAAAATTGGTGTAGCGAACTTCTTCCCTAACTTCTTCCCTGCCCAACCTAGAACTGTTTCATAGATCTGACCGATGTTCATACGTGAAGGTACCCCAAGTGGATTCAATACGATGTCTACTGGTGTTCCGTCTTCTAAGAATGGCATATCTTCCTGACGAACGATACGTGCAACGATACCTTTGTTACCGTGACGTCCTGCCATCTTATCACCTACTTTTAATTTACGTTTCTTAGCGATGTAAACTTTCGCTAATTTCAATATACCTGACGGTAACTCGTCACCTACAGTGATAGTGAATTTCTCACGACGTAACGCTCCTTGAAGGTCGTTTAATTTAATTTTATAGTTATGAATTAAATCATTAACCATTGCATTAGTTTCGTCATCAGCTACCCACTGTCCTTTGGTTAAGTGAGCGAAATCCTCCACAGCTTGTAACATCTTTTTAGAATATTTCTTACCTTTTGGTAATACTTCTTCTCCTAAATCGTTCATTACTCCTTGTGAAGTTTTACCATCAACAATAGCAAATAACTTATCGATTAATCTGTCTTTTAATTCAACAAATTTAGTTTCGAATTCCATTTCAAGAGCAGCCAATTCGTCTTTGTCTTGAGAACGCTTACGTTTATCTTTTACAGCTCTTGAGAATAATTTTTTATCTAAAACTACACCGTGTAATGAAGGAGACGCTTTTAATGAAGCATCTTTTACATCACCTGCTTTATCACCGAAGATTGCTCTTAATAACTTCTCTTCTGGAGTAGGATCTGATTCTCCTTTAGGTGTAATTTTTCCGATTAGAATGTCACCAGGTTTTACCTCGGCACCAATTCTAATCATACCATTTTCATCTAAATCTTTAGTAGCTTCTTCCGATACGTTTGGAATATCATTAGTCAGCTCTTCGTTACCTAATTTTGTATCACGAACTTCTAATGAATAATCATCGATATGGATTGAAGTAAAGATATCATCACGAACTACTTTCTCAGAAATTACAATAGCATCCTCGAAATTGTATCCTTTCCAAGGCATGAAAGCTACTTGTAAGTTTCTACCTAATGCTAATTCACCGTTTTGAGTGGCATAACCTTCACAAAGCACCTGTCCTTTTACCACTTTATCACCTTTTCTTACAATAGGTTTTAAGTTTATTGAAGTACTTTGGTTCGTTTTTCTAAACTTAATAAGGTTATATGATTTTTCATCTGTATCAAAACTTACTGCTCTTTCCGCATCAGTTCTTTCATACTTAATAGTAATCATGTTAGCATCTACATATTCTACTGTACCATTACCTTCTGCATTAATCAATACACGAGAATCTGAAGCTACTTGACGCTCTAATCCGGTTCCTACAATTGGCGATTCAGGACGTAATAATGGAACGGCCTGACGCATCATGTTTGACCCCATCAAAGCACGGTTCGCATCATCATGCTCTAAGAATGGAATTAATGAAGCGGAAATAGATGCAATCTGATTCGGTGCCACGTCGGCATAATCTAACTCTGTTGGATCAACTACAGGGAAATCGGCATCTTGTTTAGCAATTACTTTATCCTCAGTTATTTTTCCTTCATTATCAATTGCAATATTAGCTTGAGCAATTAATTTACCTTCTTCTTCTTCAGCACTTAAGTATACTGGATCTTCTGTAAGGTCAATTTTTCCATTAGTTACTTTACGATAAGGAGTCTCAATGAATCCCATTCCGTTTACTTTCGCATAAACTCCAAGAGAAGAAATCAAACCAATGTTTGGTCCTTCCGGCGTTTCAATCGGACATAAACGACCGTAGTGCGTGTAGTGAACGTCACGAACCTCGAATCCAGCTCTCTCTCTAGATAAACCACCAGGACCTAAAGCCGACAAACGACGTTTGTGCGTAATCTCTGCTAATGGATTGGTTTGATCCATGAACTGAGATAATTGGTTCGTACCGAAGAATGAGTTGATCACCGATGATAATGTTTTTGCATTAATCAAATCGATTGGTGTAAACACCTCATTATCACGAACGTTCATACGCTCACGAATAGTACGAGCCATACGAGCTAAACCAACACCAAACTGAGCCGATAACTGCTCACCTACTGTACGTACACGACGGTTAGATAAGTGGTCAATATCATCGATCTCTGCTTTAGAGTTAATTAACTCGATTAAATATTTAACGATAGTAATGATATCCTCTTTAGTAAGCACCTGCTTATCCATAGGAATATCAAGACCTAATTTTTTGTTCATTCTATAACGACCAACATCTCCTAAGTTGTAACGTTGATCCGAGAAGAATAACTTGTCGATAATTCCACGAGCCGTTTCTTCATCAGGCGGTTCAGCATTACGTAACTGACGGTAAATGTGTTCTACTGCTTCTTTTTCAGAGTTCGTAGGGTCTTTTTGTAATGTATTGTGAATGATTGAATAATCAGCCGTATTTAAATCTTCTTTATGTAATAAGATTGATTTTACATTAGATTCTACAATTTCTTCTACATTATCTTTATCTAAAATCGTATCACGATCTAAAATAATTTCGTTACGCTCGATAGATACTACTTCACCAGTATCCTCGTCAACGAAATCTTCATGCCATGTATTTAAAACACGAGCAGCTAATTTCCTTCCAACATATTTTTTTAACCCAGATTTAGAAACTTTAATTTCTTCTGCAAGGTCAAAAATCTCCAAAATATCTTTATCTCTTTCGAAACCAATGGCACGGAAAAGAGTAGTAACAGGTAATTTTTTCTTTCTATCGATATAAGCATACATTACGCTATTGATATCGGTAGCAAATTCAATCCATGAACCTTTGAAAGGAATTACACGGGCAGAATATAATTTAGTTCCATTTGCATGGAAAGATTGTCCAAAGAACACACCAGGAGAACGGTGCAACTGAGATACTACAACGCGCTCAGCTCCGTTAATTACGAAAGTACCGCTAGGCGTCATGTAAGGGATAGTACCTAAGTATACATCTTGCACAATTGTTTCGAAGTCTTCGTGCTCTGGATCTGTACAGTATAATTTTAAACGTGCTTTTAATGGTACACTGTAAGTAAGACCTCTATCTATACATTCTTCGATTGTGTAACGAGGTGGGTCAACAAAGTAATCAAGGAATTCTAAAACGAATTGATTACGAGTGTCAGTGATTGGGAAATTTTCCATGAAGGTGTTGTATAAACCTTCATTACCTCTTTCGTCAGATTTGGTTTCCAATTGGAAAAAATCTTTAAACGACTTAACCTGAACATCCAAGAAATCTGGATAATTAGGAATATTTTTTGTAGAGGCAAAATTCAATCTTTCAGTTTGATTTGTTATCATCAATGGACAAAATTTTGATTAAAAAAAAGTAATTTTTGTGTAAAACACAACCAATTAAAAACTATTCATACTTCTTTTTGTAACCAATACATCTCTGAAAATAAAATGAAGTAAGTTTTTATTTTTGCCTTCGTATTGATTTAAAAATTTTCGTGTTAAAATTTATCTAAATAAAGTAATAAATTCATTATACGAAAAATGGTTTAGGCCTTTGAGTGCTATACTCAAGGCCTAAACCTGTATTCTAAACTATGTTAGCTTATTTAAGCTCAACAACAGCTCCTGCCTCTTCTAAAGCTTTTTTAAGACCTTCAGCCTCGTCTTTAGAAACAGCTTCTTTTACGTTAGTTGGAGCAGCGTCAACTAAATCTTTAGCTTCTTTAAGACCTAAACCAGTTAATTCTTTAACCGCTTTAACAACTCCTAATTTAGAAGCACCAGCATCTTTCAATACTACTGTGAATTCTGTTTGTTCAGCAGCAGCAGCTTCACCTCCACCTGCAGCAACTACTACAGCAGCAGCAGCTGGCTCGATACCATATTCATCTTTTAATATTGTAGCTAAATCGTTAACTTCTTTAACAGTTAAGTTTACTAATTGTTCTGCGAATTGTTTCAAATCTGCCATTTTTTCTATCTTTTAAAATGATTTGTAATTTATATAATTTATTTAGTGCGCTAATTATTCTGCTGCTTCACCTTTAGTTTCAGCATTATTAAGTAATGCAGAAATAATACGTTGAGCAGGTGATTGTAATAATCCGATGATTTCTCCAATAACTTCTTCTTTAGATTTAAGAGAAGCTAATGACTCTAATAGGTTATCACCAATATAAATTTCGTCGTTGATGTAAGCACCTTTTAAAACTGGCTTATCACCTTTTTTACGGAATTCTTTAATAATTTTTGCAGGAGCATTTGCAATGTCAGCAATCATAATTGAAGTGTTTCCTTTTAAAGTAGATGGTAATTCACCAAATTCTTTATCAGAAGCTTCCATAGCCTTAGCTAGCAAAGTGTTTTTAACAACTTCTAATTTGATACCTGCTTTGAAACAAGCTCTTCTTAAATTTGAAGTAGTATCTGCATTTAAACCAGAAATATCAGCAAGATATACGATATTTGCTCCAGCCAATTGTGCAGTTAAATCTCCAATAGCGATTGATTTTTCTTCTCTTGTCATATCAAAAACTTTTAACTACCAATTATACTGCTTTAGGATCTAAAGCGATAGCCGGACTCATAGTACTAGATAAGTGGATTGACTTAATATAAGTACCTTTTGCAGCAGTTGGTTTTAATTTAATTAATGTTTGAATAATTTCGTGCGCGTTCTCTTGAATTTTTTGAGCATCGAAAGACACTTTACCAATTCCAGCATGAACAATACCTGTTTTATCTACTTTGAAGTCAATTTTTCCAGATTTAACCTCTTCTACAGCTTTACCTACTTCCATAGTAACTGTACCGGTTTTAGGGTTTGGCATTAAACCACGAGGTCCTAAAATACGACCTAATGGACCTAATTTACCCATAACTGCAGGCATAGTAACGATAACGTCTACATCTGTCCAACCGTCTTTGATTTTTTGTAGATAGTCATCAAGACCTACATAATCAGCACCAGCCGCTTTAGCTTCAGCCTCTTTATCCGGCGTAACTAAGGCTAATACTCTCATATCTTTACCAGTTCCGTGAGGTAATGAAACCACACCTCTAACCATTTGATTCGCTTTACGAGGGTCAACTCCTAATTTAACAGCGATATCAACAGATTCATCAAATTTTGCAGAAGCAACCTCTTTGATTAATGCAGAAGCATCTTTTAAAGAATATAGTTTATTCTTCTCAATTTTTGAAGCTGCAACTTTTTGCTTTTTTGTTAATTTTGCCATTTTCTCTTATTTTAAAGGAGAATCTCCAGTTACAGTTATACCCATAGATCTAGCTGTTCCAGCAACCATGCTCATCGCTTTTTCAATTGTGAATGCATTTAAATCAGGCATTTTGTCTTCAGCGATAGTCTTAATCTGATCCCAAGTAACACTAGCTACTTTTTTACGATTAGGCTCTCCTGATCCTGATTTTAATTTAGTTGCCTCTAATAATTGAATAGCAGCAGGTGGAGTTTTTACAACAAAATCAAACGATTTGTCTTTGTACACAGTAATTTGAACTGGTAACACTTTGCCAGGTTTATCTTGTGTTCTAGCATTAAATTGCTTACAGAACTCCATGATGTTAACCCCAGCAGCTCCCAAAGCAGGTCCAACCGGTGGCGATGGGTTCGCAGCACCTCCCTTTACTTGTAGTTTAACTACTTTACTAACTTCTTTAGCCATTGTTTAAAAATTTAGCACATCGATCAATTGGAAGCGATTGATGTGAGTTATATGTAACAAAAATTATATTTTTTCTACTTGTGAAAAGCTTAATTCAAGAGGTGTTTTTCTTCCGAAGATTTTCACCATTACTTCCAACTTGCGCTTTTCTTCATTTATTTTCTCAACAGTTCCATTAAATCCATTGAAAGGACCATCTGTTACTTTCACTGTTTCTCCTAAAGTGTAAGGAATAGCTCCGTGATCTACAGTAGTAGCCAATTCATCTACTTTTCCTAACATACGATTTACTTCAGACAAACGCAAAGGAACAGGATCACCTCCCTTAACTTCACCTAAGAAACCAATTACACCTGTAATAGACTTGATGATATGAGGAATTTCACCCGTTAAATTAGCTTCAATCATTACGTAACCAGGAAAATATACTCTATCCTTGCTAATTTTTTTTCCATCACGAACAGTCACTACCTTTTCTGTAGGCACTAAAACCTGAGAAATATAGTCAGACATTCCCACACGGTTAATTTCTTGCTCAATATAAGCCTTAACCTTATTTTCTTGTCCGCTTACAGCTCTTACAACATACCATTTTTTCACACCAGTCTCCGCCATAACAAAAAATTATCCTTTTATCCAGTTAAAAAAACCAGCAATTGCTTTCCCGAAAACAGTGTCGATACCCCATGTAGCTAACGCAATAATCACAGAAAAAACCGCAACAACTATTGTAAGTTTTTGCACTTCTTCCCATGTTGGCCAAGTTACATTTGATTTTAACTCCTCAAAAGCTTCAGATATGTAATTAGTAACTTTATTCATTCTATATTGTTTTTGCACGGGCGGAGGGATTCGAACCCCCATCAACGGTTTTGGAGACCGCTATTCTACCCTTGAACTACGCCCGTAAATAAAATCCAGCAGCAGGGTACACTGCTGGATTTCTATAATTACTTATATAATTATTCTAAGATTTCAGTTACCTGACCAGCACCAACTGTTCTACCACCTTCACGGATAGCGAAACGTAAACCTACGTTTAATGCAATTGGAGATAATAAAGTAACTTCGATAGTTAAGTTATCACCTGGCATAACCATCTCAACACCTGCAGGTAAAGAAATAGTACCTGTTACGTCAGTTGTACGAACGTAGAACTGTGGACGGTAGTTGTTATGGAATGGAGTGTGACGACCACCTTCTTCTTTTTTCAAGATATAAACCTCAGCTTTGAATTTAGCGTGTGGTTTAACAGATCCTGGCTTACAGATAACCATACCACGACGGATATCAGCTTTGTCAATACCTCTTAATAATAAACCAACGTTATCACCAGCTTCACCTCTATCTAAGATTTTACGGAACATCTCAACTCCAGTAATAGTAGAAGTTAACTTGTCAGCACCCATACCGATGATTTCAACTGGATCTCCAGTATTAGCAACACCTGTTTCGATACGACCTGTAGCAACTGTACCACGACCTGTAATTGTGAATACGTCCTCAACTGGCATCAAGAATGGTTTTTCGTTATCACGAACTGGCTCTTCAATCCAGTTATCAACAGCATCCATCAATTCAAGAATTTTTGGAACCCATACCGGATCGTTGTTTAATCCACCTAAAGCAGAACCTTGAACAACAGGACCATTATCTCCATCATATTCATAGAAAGATAATAAATCTCTGATTTCCATTTCTACTAACTCTAATAACTCAGCATCATCAACCATATCCACTTTGTTCATGAATACAACGATACGAGGAATACCTACCTGACGCCCTAAAAGGATGTGCTCACGAGTTTGTGGCATTGGACCATCAGTAGCAGCAACTACCAAGATAGCACCGTCCATTTGAGCAGCACCAGTAACCATGTTCTTAACGTAATCCGCGTGACCTGGACAGTCAACGTGAGCATAGTGACGGTTAGCTGTTTCATACTCTACGTGAGATGTATTAATAGTAATACCTCTTTCTTTCTCCTCAGGAGCGTTATCGATTTGATCAAACGATTTTGCTTGACAGTAACCTGCATCAGATAATACTTTAGTGATTGCAGCAGTCAAAGTAGTTTTTCCGTGATCTACGTGTCCGATAGTACCGATATTTAAGTGCGGTTTCGAACGATTAAAACTTTCTTTTGCCATTTTACTTAATTTTTAATCTTAGTTATATATTAGTGTTCAAAAATTTAAACTAATTTGAGCCAATGACGGGATTTGAACCCGTGACCTCTTCCTTACCAAGGAAGCACTCTACCCCTGAGCTACACCGGCGGTAAAGTTTTTTGTTTTACGTTTTAAGCTTTATGTTTCTTGCAAATCACTTAAAACCCAAAACTCTTCAAACTTTTATTGTGGGGAGAGCAGGATTCGAACCTGCGAAGGTTTCCCAACGGATTTACAGTCCGTCCTCGTTGGCCGCTTGAGTATCTCCCCTAACCTTAATGCAATATTTCAAAAGAGCCGATGGAGGGACTCGAACCCACGACCTGCTGATTACAAATCAGCTGCTCTAGCCAGCTGAGCTACACCGGCGACTCATTAAAAAAGTCCGCTATTTCTAACGGACTGCAAATGTATGTATTATTTTTATTAATCAAAATTTTTTTGACGAAATTTTTCATTAAGCATGCTCACTTAATTTTTCTTTACGTTTTAAAAGCAATCTTTGTTGTGCTTCTACCGATAGATCCACCCCTTCCTCGAATGTTTTACAAGTTTTTTTAACAATAAATTCATCACCAGGCACAATCACTTTTAATTCTACCACTTTATTTTCTTTTTCACTGGTTTGTTCCACTTTAAGAAAAGCATCAGCGGAAACAATTCTATCATAAAACTTCTCTAATTTATTCACTTTTTCATCAATAAAATCAACTAACTTTCTATCAATGTTAAAATTAACTGCATGAACATTTACCTTCATAATAAAAAACTTTTAATTAAACATTATAAAGAATCATTTTGGTTTCTTGGATGCGCATTTTGATATACTTTTTTAAGCTCAGTTAAACTAGATTGAGTATAAACTTGGGTTGACGCAAGACTTGAATGCCCTAACAATTCTTTAATTGAATTCAAATCAGCACCATGATTAAGCATATGAGTCGCAAACGTGTGTCGTAACATGTGCGGGCTCTTTTTTACCTTCTCTGATACATTACTAAAGTAATCATTTATTAATCGATAAACAAACGTTTCATTCAATTTATTTCCGTTAGAAAGCAGAAATAAATAATTCACATCTATTATTGATTTCAGTAATTTTCTTTCATGCAAATATGCATTTAACTGCTCTTTCATTAAAGGCAATAGCGGAATTACACGCTCTTTATTGCGTTTTCCTAAAACCTTGATCACCGAAGTTTCAAGATCTACATTATGCAATTGCAAACCAATTAATTCAGAACGCCGAATTCCTGTAGTATAAAACAGATCTATAATTAATTTGTTCCTGATTCCATCGAAATTCTGTTCATAGTTAATATGATTCAAGACTGAATCCAACTCTTCTTCCGAAAAAGGAATTTGTATTTTTTTTGGCGTCTTCAAAGCTTTATGCCTAGCCAATGGATTTATTTCAATTTGCTTAGTTTTTAATAGAAATTTACAAAACGCTTTTAAGGAAGCTATTTTTCTATTTACGGTAGTATTACTCATTCCCGAATCAACCATTGACACCACCCAACTTCTAACAAGTGTATAAGACACATCTTCCAATTGAGTACCTTCGAAATTTTCATTGAGGAATAGCTGAAAAAACTCCAAATCTTTTCCATAAGCCAAAGCCGTATGCAAAGAATATTTTTTTTCTTTAATGAGATAATCGAGAAATTTTTGTTGATTGGATTGCATAAAAAAACGTTAGCATAAAAGTATAAAACTTCTATTACTAACGTATTTATTTTTGAGAAATTATTTTACTAACTCTCTAAGCTATCTTTCAAACCTTGGATATACTGCGCTTTTTGAATTTGCGCTCTTCTTGTTACAGAAGGTTTAGTAAATTGCTGACGTGCTCTTAACTGACGTACAACTCCGGTTTTGTCGAATTTTCTTTTGTAACGTTTTAACGCTCTATCGATATTTTCTCCGTCTTTAATTGGTATAATTAACATAATCTAGACACCTCCTCTCATTTACGGCTGCAAAAGTATGAAATTATTTTAGATTACAAATTCTTTTTAAAGAAAAAGAAAAGAATTAAACACTTCAAACACAGAAATTCATAAAGTTTGAGGCCTAAAATTGAAAAAGCCAAGAAATCGTATTACTTCTTGGCTTCTATATATCACGGCCTTCTTTTACTAATTGAAGAAAACCAATATTGTATTAAAAACTATTTTACTGCTGGCTTATAATTTTTATTGTCGATGATCATTTTCGACAAAATTTCTTTCAAAATTTCAGAAGTTCCTCCTCCAATTGGGCCTAAGCGACTATCTCTAAACAAACGAGCCAACGGATATTCTTCCATATATCCATAACCTCCCAACATTTGTAAACAATCGTAGATCGCTTGATCGGCAACTTTAGTAGATTTTAATTTGGCCATAGTAGCTTCTTTCACCACATATTCGCCCTTTACTAATCTAGAAACAGCCAAATAATTGAAGATTTTACAATGCTCAACTTCTGTTGCGTGTTCCACTAAGGTATGTCTTAAAGCTTGAAACTGATTTATTTTTGTACCAAATGCTTCTCGTTGTGACATATAGTCTAGAGTATAATCAATAGCATATTCTGCTCTTGCATGCGCATTGATAGCCATAACTAATCGCTCTAACGCAAAATGTTGCATAATGTAAGGAAAGCCCTTTCCTTCTTCACCCATTAAATTTTCTTCAGGTATTTCTACATTATCAAAAGCAATTTCCGCAGTATCGGAAGCTCGCCAACCCAGTTTATCTAATTTTGTAGCTGAAATACCATTTGATTTTGCATCTACTAAAAAGATACTTATACCCTTATTACCCAATTCCGGATTTGTCTTAGCCGCTAAAACATAATAATCAGCATAAACTCCATTAGTAATAAAGGTTTTAGAACCATTGATAATGTATTTATTTCCTTTTTTCTCCGCTACTGTACGCATACCTGCCACATCACTTCCTCCAAAAGGTTCTGTAATACACAAAGCACCTATTTTTTCACCAGCAATACTTGCCGCAAGGTATTCCTTTTTTATACGCTCGTCACCTTCCGCATTCAAATGTGTCATGGCTAAATAAGCATGAGCCCACATAGCTGCAGCAAATCCAGACGATTTGATTTTTTGAAGTTCTTCTAAAAATATAACGGTATAGAACAAATCTAAATTTGATCCTCCGTAAGCTTCAGGATAATTTAGCCCGAAAAACCCCATTTCTCCGAATTTTTTCCAGATAAAACGTTCTACCTGTCCTGTTTTTTCCCACTTTTCTATATGAGGTACTACTTCTTTTTGTAAAAAATCACGAAAACTCTCTCTGAATAATTGGTGTTCTTCTGTAAAATATATTGAATTCATGTATACTAAAAATGTTTTAAAAAATGTGTTGTTTTTAGAAGTCCAAATATAGGGCAATAATTTTTGATTTATCAACTGGGAAACCTTGAACTTTTGTTAAATCTTCTATAGATTTTATCCCGTTGTTCATACTGCGATAAGTTACAATTTCGCGTGCCAAGGCATATCTAAAATAAGGAAACTTCGCTAAATTTTTTACCGATTCATTATTGATGTCAATTTTTCGAACCTCAGGAATGACCGTTACTCTAAAATATTTATTCAGTTCCGCAATAACTTCGGGCGAAAGTCCCCAAACATCTTCCATTTGCGCCATACTTACGAATCCGCCCAATTGTTCTTTCTGTTTTAATATTCGATCTGAAATGGCATCCCCGATTCCGTAGATCTTCATCAAATCTTCTTTTGAAGCTTGATTTATATCCAAAATCACAATCTTCTTTTCCTTTTTATAAAAAGACTGCGCCTCATATTTTGGATATTGTTTAGCGTATAATTGTTTATTCTTAACCCAATCCGGAAATTTAAAGTAAGGAGAAATGGCAGCCAACAATGAATCCGAAACTTTTGTCACTTTTTGAAACTCTTCGGCTGAATTGACAAATTTTCCCGTTTTACGAAAAGCCAATAACCGATCGATTTCTTCAACATTCATTCCTAACTTATATCCTTTGAAATCGGTAATAAAATTCGGATTGAAGGGATACATTTTATAACTATTCTCCTCTGAATTATTTTTTAGAGAATCGATAGCCGTTTGCATTGACAACCATTTTTCTTCTTCTGGAGTCATTTTTTTAGTAGAAGAAAAATCAATGAGATAGTAACTTAGCTGAAGAGAAATAATAATAGCCACTAAAATAACTAAACCGATACGTTGTTCGCGATTAAAATTGAGAAGGTCTTTAAAATTCATAGACTATAAATCAAAAACTGAACTTCTCTTTGCACGAACCAAATCCTTTAACTTCATCACAAAACCTATGGTTAGGTATACCCCAAACCACAGACCCGCAGTCACGAAAGAAATATAAATAAAAAACAATCTCACACTATTGGTTCGCATTCCGAGCTTTTCTGCCAAACGCGAAGCAATATGAAAACCTTGTTCTTCAAAAAAATACTTTAATTTCAGTACAAAAGACATATGTAAAATTTTTACATTTTCTGTAAAGCTACAATATTTTTTAATTTTTTAAAACAGCAACACCAATAGCACATTGTAAACATTTATTCTGATCACAATAATCATTTTTTAATTGCAACAAAGCTTGTGATTCAAATGCATTCTGGGCTACAATACCAATGTGTTTAAATTTCTCAACCACTGCATTTTTTTCAGTAATTATTTTTTCCAGTAAACGAATATAACTTTCTGTGGTTTCTTCTCCTAAGCTAGTATAGTAAGCGAACTTCAGAGGAACGATGGTATTAATAATTAGTAAATCTACAAATGATTTAGATAACGGTTTTTCTTTATATCGAGACGGTTTTTCAAGATTATAATGCGACAACCAATACTCGGAAACCGAAACATTAAATATTTTATAAAACTCCTCAAGTTCATTGGCTTGAAGTATTTGAGAAAACAAATTTCGTTGTTTGTGGTATAACATTGCCAATTGAGCCAAACGAATCGTGGGGAAATTATCTGGTCTTAATCTAAAAAAATGGACAGACAAAGATGACTGTTCTTCTATTTGATATTTTATTTTTAAATACTGATACAAATCTACTAGCTCTTTGACATAATGATCTTGAGGTTCTTTTGGTAATAAATTTGCCTGCCCAAAGAAAAGTGCTTCCAAATATTGCACATCGAAAGCTTCTTTTCGAATCACCGAAAAAGGAATCGATTTTGCTAGCTCCAAAAAAGCTTCTCCGTTACTGTTTAATCCAAAATTTTTAGCTATCAAAGTAAAAAAAGTTGCTTCCCAATCGTTTTGATTATTCTTCAATACTTCTTGTATAGACTTTGATTTTCGTTCCAGACGATCGAAAAATAATCGCTCCATCCAATTTTTGACTACTAATTGTGGGATAGATTGGATCTCATTTTCACAATTGATCCATTTTTTCGAACGGATTAAATTCTTGTATTGATGGAGTAACTCGTGAGAAACATAATGCTGTAACTCCAAAACCGGAATTTCGGTATTATCCCTTCGAAAAACTTCTGTATCGTGTTGCCATACAACATGTAAAATAACATTATCGTAATTTTCATCCCGTTCGTGATGATGCAAGTACCAATCGGAAGAATTTATATGAATTTCGACGTTTCCTGCCCATTTTTGATTTCCAATAACGATTTGGGCATTAAAAAAATCAGGACCTGCTTGCTGTAGATATTGTCCGATGTATAAAACTTGAAGTGATTCTACTTGCGTGGTTCGTAGATTGGTGTTGGCAAATTTCTGATATTGCCATAGGTAGTGCAAAAAATCTTCTTTCATAATGTGGCGTGTAAAATTCTAAATGGCTTATAAACAGATCAAAAATACAAAAAAAAGAAAAACCCCCAAACAATATTTTGTCCGAAGGTTTTTATATTATGATTATAGAAAATTATTTTATCGAATTAATAATATCATGCTTTGTGATGATATGATATTTATTATTTCCTAAATCTACCAATACAGCTTGATTATCTTTACTAATCAATTTAGAGACTTCTTCTACCGGAGTACCTAATTTCACAACAGGATATGGTTTACCCATTACTTCACGTATAGGTCTATCGGCAACATCTTTATCAGCAATAAACGCTTGAAATAAATCAGATTCGTCTACTGATCCTGCAAAACCATTCACATCGATAACAGGAATTTGCGAAATTTTATATTTACGCATGCGCTCTATAGCGTGAGAAACCAATTCTTCTGTGCGAACCACAACTAGAGGTTTGTCTAAGTGGTCTTTAATCAAATCTTCCGCTTTTGTTATTTCATCTTCTAGGAAACCGCGCTCACGCATCCAGTCATCATTGAATATTTTACCTACATAACGGCTACCGCTATCATGAAATAAAACCACCACAACATCATCTGGTTTGAATTGATCTTTTAATTGCAACAAACCTTTTATAGCTGCACCTGAAGAGTTTCCTACAAAAATTCCTTCTTCTAATGCTATTTTACGTGTATAAACAGCGGCGTCCTTATCGGTTACTTTCGTGAATCCGTCAATTAATGAGAAATCAACATTTTTAGGCAAAATATCTTCCCCTATTCCCTCTGTGATATAAGAATAAATCTCGTTTTCATCGAAGATTCCTGTTTCATGATATTTTTTGAACACAGATCCGTAAGTGTCTACACCCCAAATCTTAATATTAGGGTTTTTCTCTTTTAAATATTTGGCAATTCCTGAAATCGTTCCACCTGTTCCTACTCCTACAATAAAGTGAGTGATTTTACCATCAGTTTGTTCCCAAATTTCAGGGCCTGTCTGTTCATAGTTGGCTTGGGTATTAGAGGGATTATCGTATTGGTTTACATACCATCCGTTGGGAGTTTCTTCAGCCAAACGTTTAGAAACAGAGTAATACGAACGAGGATCGGTAGGCTCTACATCGGTGGGACATACCACTACTTTGGCACCAACCGCACGAAGGATATCCATTTTTTCCTTTGATTGTTTATCCGATATCACACAAATTAACTTATATCCTTTCACAATAGCGGCTAAAGCCAATCCCATACCGGTATTTCCCGATGTTCCTTCGATAATAGTTCCTCCCGGTTTTAATCTTCCGTCTGCTTCTGCATCTTCAATCATTTTTAAAGCCATACGGTCTTTCGCGGAATTCCCTGGATTGAACGTTTCTACTTTAGCTAAAACCAAAGCATCTACCTCGGCTGTCACTTTATTTAATTTTACTAAAGGAGTATTTCCTATTGTTTCTAGTATGTTTTTTGCGTATTGCATTTTTAAAATTTTAGGGTACAAAGTTAACTAATTGAAGCTATTAATCGAAAAAATTCCAAACTAAACCAAAACGAATCACAAAATCTTTATACGGATAGTTTGGTGCCGAATAATAATTATATCCTGTGAAGCTTGAGTTAAAATGTTCTGCTTTCAAGAAAATCCGGGTTTGACGTACTCGCGCATTGACAAAAAAATCAACTAGAGGAAAACCTCCAATTTTTTCCTGATTCTGCACATAAAATTCTGCCATCAAAGGGTTGTAGCTATTGCCATAATATTTAGTAAAATACTGAACTGTAAAACCTGTTTGAAGGTATAAAGCTTTTTGAAAAAAATAGTCCGTAAAATAGATAGTGTTGCGAGTCAGAATCTTCGGTACATTAACAATTTCATCATCTTGTCCTACTTGTTGAAACAACAAAGTATTGTCCAGAGCAAACTTGCCAAATTTAATTTCTTTATTCGCTTTTACAGACAAATAATTAATGGTACCAGTATATTGTTTGGGAGACATCACTATGGTTTGTCCAGAGGCATCATCATTACTAAAATACAAATGATCGTTTAAGACTGTAAATTTTGCTTCTGCATTCAGCCATTGTGTTTTGAAAGAAACTTTTAATTCGTTGATTTTTTCGTTACTGAAGCTGTTATGCCAATTATAATTGACAAAATCGCTCTGATATAAAGTAAAATTCAAATCCGGTACTTTACTCAAATTCTGATATTGTGCACTAAACGAGTTTTTCGGGTTGAATTCATAACGTGCAAATAGATCTAACTTTGAAAAAGTCTGATTCGAGAAAGCTTTGGAAAATAATCCATAGCCTTTGACTTTGCCTTTATTGTAAAAATATTTTCCTCCAACAGCATTCAAAGAATTATTGTTCGAATTAGGAACAATTACCTGATTGTTTGACAATGTATATCTGTCGTAAAAATAATTGTATTTATAATTCTCCAGAAACACATTGAATTTACCTACCAAAGAGTTACTAAAAGTGGCCCCTAACCTATTGTACAAATAATTTGATTTTACAAAATCATTATAATTGCTACTTACGTAAGAAGAACCAAATTTATCGGTCGCTGTAGTTTTTTTAAACTCAAAAAAACGAGTTTCATAAGTAAACTGATGGTCTAATAATATATTATTAGCCATATCCTTTTTATTGATTCTAAAAGAATGATCTATAAAATATCTTTTGGATTTTAAGACCGACGAAGCATCTTCGAAATTAACTTCTAATCGAGCACGTTGGTTAAATTCGGGGTCACCCGATTCAAAATCGGCTTTATTAAGTAAGCCTCCATTTTCATTATTCAGAAAGTCCTGGCCTGCAAAGTGTACATTGGCAATGTACCGTTTATCCGAAGTATTATAGCTGGTAGTAAAGACGAAATTTCCATTGCTAGACAAGGAATTCAAATAATGTCCTAAGGATCTTAATCCTTTATAACTGATTGAAAAATTAAGATTTTTCGAAGTATTCAATGTTATAAATGCCTCAAGACTTTGCCCTTGCTTTAGAGTTGTTTTAAAGTATAATTCTGTCAAAGGTGTTGCTACATTGTAATAGTGAATATCTTTCGATTCGTAGAAATTAAAATATTTCGCTTTAAATCCGAATCTAGGTAAAACCTCGAAGGAATTCAATCCAAAGTCTAAAGTATTGTAAGTATGACCATCATTAGCAAATGGCAGCAAACCAAAATTATCTTTTCTTAAATAATTAAATTTATAATCCGACTCTATAGTCAAAGAAGTATCTACAAAAACAGTATCTTTTTCCAAAGAGACTATTTTATACATGTCTTGGGTAGCCTTGGGAAAAGATTTAGGCGTTGCTCGTAATGATCTTCGGATTGTATCTTTTGAAAAACGAGAATCATTTTCTTGTCCATAAACAGAAAATGAGAGCACTACTATGATTATACTAAAAAAATTCTTCATCGCTACAAAAATACACAAATGAAGCGAAAAAGAAAGCATAAAAAAACTCCCGCAAATTGCGGGAGTTTAAGTTTTACAAATTAGGATTATTTAAAACTTCAGCTTGTGGAATTTCAAATGTTAATCTTGGATCATTATAAGGCATAGGAACGCCTTGGAAAGACAAGTGATTTGAGCCTCTACTGATAGTAGCTTTATTTCTCTTCATCGCTAAATAGCTCTTTCCTTCACCCCAAAACTCAACTCTAGTTTGAAGATAGATCTCATTTAACAAAGGTTGACCAGTTAATGAATCAATGTAAGCATAATCAGCTGCATTAGAAAAACGATTTGCTAGAACTAATTTTAGATAATCTTTCGCTTCTAACTCCATACCTGTTTTAGCAGCACATTCAGCATACAACAAGTACATTTCTTCCACTCTCATAAAAACGATATCAGTTTCTATATATCTTTGTCCTCCTTCAGCTCTACCCGGGTGATAGAATTTATTCGAAGGTAATAAATAACGTGAGTTAGTTGTTGCTACAGAAGTATTAAATTGAGTTTTTCTAACATCATTATTGTTAATTAAAGCGAATAACCCATTGTCTATAGCTTTTCTATCTCCAGCCCATTGATAACTGTATGTAAAAAGATCCACTTGACCCCACCAAGAAACCAAATTAAATCCCATATCGGTAGTCAAATCAACTCCCCACATCCAACTATTAGAGTCAACAGAGTTAAAACCACCTACAGCTTCTGTTCTTGACAAAATAGAATAACCTGAATTATCTGCAACATCTTTAGCATAATCTCTAGCCTTAGCCAAGCTAGCTGCATCACCTATATAAGCATAAGCATAAGCCGCTAAACCTTTGGCTACATCTGCATCGATTGAGGTTTTGTTAGGTCTTGAGAAACCATCTAACAAAACAATAGCCTCTTCTAAGTCCTTAACTACTTGTGTCATTACTTCTAAAGAAGTGGCACGTGGCTGAGAATTGTTATCAGAAGATAATTTTAAAGGAATCGATTTATCACTTGGTATGTATTCATTAGCATAAAGTTGTTGCAAATAAAAATGTCCGTAAGCTCTTAATGCTTTAGCTTGACCTAAGGCATATCTACCACCATCAGTAGTTGGTTGAGCATCATTTCCGCCTTGCGCCTTGATAACATTGTTTGCACCAAAAATAATTCTGTAATAATAGCGCCATGGCACATAATTCTCAGTACGGGTAAAATCTTCTGTAGCTGTCAAACGTGTCAAATTTCTATACCAACCATAAGCAGATCTTGATAAAGCCATATCACCTGACAACATATCAGTATAAATATCAATACCTTTTTGTCCAAAATCATCATCGCCATCTGTTCCACCTACACCATCAGTATACATTGTAGAATAAACCCCACTTAAAAATCCATTTAAGATTGAAGGATCGTATTCTGAAACTTCTCCTACTTGTTCTGGAGTTACAAACTCATTAGGCTTAGCCTCTAAATAATCTTCAGAACAGCCGATTAAAACAAGACTTGAAAAAAGTCCTATAAATATTTTCTTTTTCATAATTTATCTTTTTTAAAATTTCAATCTTACACCACCAGAAATAGTTGATAAAGGTGAATAAGTATATTGACTAGATGCACCAGTTTCAGAAACAGTTGGATTGAAACCTTTTCTGTATGCAGAAAGATATAGGTTATCACCTGACACAAATATACTTAAAGAAGCTAATTTTAATTGTTCAGTATATCTTTTAGGAACATTATATCCTAAACGAATATTGTTTAAGTTAATATAATCAGCTTTTGTCAAAAATCTTGTTGAAGCAGAAGCTACGTTAGCATCTTGATTGTTAGATAATCTTGGAACATTAGTAACATCACCTGGTTGCTGCCATCTGTCTCTAATATCAACGTGCCAGTTGTTTTGTCCTGCTTGACCATTATTCATTAAGTTGGCATAAGCACTATCATATGCATATCCACCAAAACTATATAACATTTGAACACTGAAATCAAATCCTTTGTAACCTGCTGATAAATTAACTGCTCCTCTTACATCAGGAATAATAGATTTCCCTACGAATTTCTGAGTAGCTAAAGCATAATTTGTTACATTAGTTTTTTCTATAAAATCTTTTCTATCAGGGTTCTTAGTTAAATAATCAGTTAAAGACAAAATACCTTCTCCTGTATCCACAGCACCATTACCGTTAGCATCATCATAATGTTGAACCCACATTGCTTGTCCAGTAGCAGGATCTACTCCAGCCCATTCTCTTAAATAAAAATCATATATTGAATGACCTACCGCACGACCATATAATCCTTGTACATCAATTGTTTTTTCCTTACCAGTAGAAGGGTCTATAGGCATTCTTAATAATTTATTATCTAAAATCTCTCCGTTAATTGAAAGATCAAGGTAACCATCTTTTCCTTTTAAGATATGACCAGTTAGATCAAACTCTAATCCTCTATTTTCTAATTGACCATCATTAACATTAATAATTGCATAACCATCAGAAATTGCAACTCTTCTTTGAAATAAAAGATCATCTGTTAACTTACGATAAACATCTATACTAGCTTCAAATCTGTCTTTAATATCAAATTCCACACCTGCTTGGAACATTTTAGAAGTTTCCCATGTCAAATTAGGATTTCCTTTAGATGAAAATGGAAAAGAGATAGTACCTCCTGCACCAGTATCAGTATTATATCTGTCATAACCAGGATAAAGACCTACTCCATCTTGTTCTCCAGTTAAACCATAACTAGTTTTCACTTTTAAGTTGCTAAATAAGGTTTGATCTTTCATGAAGTTTTCATTAGTAACATTCCATGCTAAACCTAATGACCAGAAATTACCCCATTTGTCTTTTAAAAATCTTGAACTTCCATCACGTCTAATTGTCCCTGTGAAGAAATATTTTTTATCGAAGTTATAATTCAACTGAGAAAAGAAACTCTCTAACTTAACGTTATCAGTGTATGAAGTTGCACCGATATTAACAGCAGCTTGTTCAAATTCAGGTATTGGCAATGCCATCTCATTCTTAGAAGCGCTCAAATATTTATATTCATATGAATTATTTTCATGAGCTCCTAAAACTTCTAAATCATGAACTCCAAAAACCTTTTTATAACGTAATAACTTTAAAAAGTTATAAGTAAACATTTGAATATCTGTTTTAAATATCGAACCGTTTGTACCAGCACTAGGTCCAAAATATTTATTATTCAAATTATCAAATTTTCTTTCATAATACTGAGTTCCTATTTTTGTTTCAAAAGTCAAATCATTTGAAATTTTCACGTCAAATGAAGAGTTAGTTGAAATTTCTTGACGTTTAGCACGCTCTAAAGTATAATATGCATCAGCGATAGCATTAGTTAAAGCTCCGAAACCTCTTCCTGATTCTCCATAATCATACGCAGGCTTTCCATAAATATTATTAAGAATATTTCCATTAGCATCTCTCATGAATAGAGGATAAATTGAAGGAATATTGTCTACAAACCAGAAAACACTACCCGAATCTTCAGACTGTCCACCCTGGTTAGTTGTTGACATTGTGTAACCAATATTAGTAGATGCTTTTAACCATTCTTTCACATCTTGAGTCAAGCTTAATCTACCTGTAATTCTTTCAAAATCAGAATTAATCGAATATCCTTTATCATTCAAATAACCTATAGACGAATAATATCTTGATTTTTCAGAGGCTCCACCCATACTAAGATTCGTCTCTGTTCTTATTGAATTTTGGAAAGCATAATCTTCCCAATTTTCAGGATTATATTTTCTTGTAACACCACTTCTAACCATACCTGTAGCCGGATCAATCAAATCTGCCCCAGAGGCTACATTCCACATATTATAAGCAGAAGCTACTCCTAAACCAGAGAATAAATTATTATTAGCATAATTAAGTGGATTAGCATTATTTATAATAACTCCTTGATTGTAAAGACCTTCCCAGCCAAGAGAAATATATTCTTCAGGAGACTTAATAGTTTCATATCTAGGCAAAGCACTAAAATTAAAACCTGTTCTACTTTCTATTTCTACGAAAGACTCTCCTTTTTTAGCATTTTTTGTTGTTATTAAAATAACCCCATTGGCACCTCTAGCACCATAAATAGCAGTTGCAGTAGCATCTTTTAAAACCGACGTAGAAGCGATATCGTTTGGATTAATCGATTCAATTCGACCACTGTAAGGCACACCGTCAACCACATAAAGTGGACTTCTGTTACCGTTTACAGATCCTAAACCTCTAACTCGTACCGTTCCAACTGTACCTGGCTGACCAGATGTATTAATAACTCTAACACCGGCAACCTCTCCAGCTAAGGCCTGCGTAACACTCGAAACATTCTTTTTGGATAGTTGTTCCGATTTTACCTCTTTAATCGAACCGACAAAATCTCTTTTCTTAGTAGTACTATAACCTACTACAACTACTTCATTAAGTTTAGTAGATTCATCTTTCATGGTAACGTTCATGTCGTTAGAAGCCCCAACTGTTTTTGAAACATCACTCATACCCATGAAGGAGAATACTAAAACCTCACCTTCTTTTGCTTTGATCGAATATCTACCATCAAAACCTGTTGCTGTTCCACGTTGAGTTCCTCTTACCACAACGTTAACTCCTGGCAGTGGACCTGAGGCATCAGATACAACTCCAGTAACCGTTTTCTCTTGAGCGAAAGAAAACTGCATCGTAAACACCATAAATAGTGTAAAAATCCATTTGAACTTTGATCTCATATTTTTTTTATTTGAGTTAGTTATTTCGCAAACTTCTTAATAATTTCTTAATTTACCAAATATAAAATTGTCAAATCTTTTTTAGATTAACACAAGAAAGAATCAAAACACATTAAACATTTATTAAAAAAGCAACTAAATTCTCAGGATATTCCCCCCAAAGCAGTATTTTTGTCAAAATTAACTTTATGTTACATCAAAGTTTTAGCAATAATGTATTTGAATGCGGAACGGACGAAGCTGGAAGAGGATGCCTTGCCGGACCTGTTACAGCAGCCGCTATTATACTCCCGGAAGGTTTTTTTGTAGAAAAACTAAATGATTCGAAGCAATTATCTGAAAAAATCAGAGAAAAAATAAAACCTTTGATTGAAGAGAAAGCTATTTGTTTCTCATTTACACATATCCACAACCAAGAAATTGACGAAATAAACATTTTAAATGCCTCCATGAAAGCCATGCAGGAAAGTATTTTAAAACTCGAAACAAGACCTGAGTATTTAATTGTAGACGGAAATCGTCCTATTTTTAGTAAGTTAGGAATTAACACCCAACACGGATATAATTTTACTAAAGAAGAAATTGAACTATTACAATCTATTCCCAATCAAAGTATTATTAAAGGGGACAGCAAGTATTTGAGTATTGCCGCCGCTTCTGTTTTAGCCAAAACCTACCGAGACGAATACATGAATCGTATTCACGAAGAATTTCCCATGTACGGATGGAATAAAAACAAAGGCTACCCTACCAAAGAACATCGCGAAGCCATTGCCCAATATGGCCCCAGCAAATACCATCGTTTGTCTTTCAGATTATTACCGGAACAATTGAGTTTTGATTTTTAAGTAAAGAGTGTTTCAAGAATACGGGGTGTGTTCCCTAAAAACCTCAACTATACTATACGATAAATATGGGATAGGTATGGGATAGGTATGGGATAGGCATGGATATGCCCCGTCCTATAATAACTTTACCAGTCATTAAAAAAATCAAGCCTTAATCATTTCTGCTTCGAAAAGATTTTGAAAATGTTTTAGAATTTTTTCTTTTACTTCCGCCTCATCCACTTCATGTCCTAACTCTACCTGCATTGAGGTCACTGCTTTGCCTTTGATCCCGCAAGGAATAATATTATCAAAATAGCCCAGGTTCGCATTCACATTTAACGCAAAACCATGCATCGTAACCCAACGCGAAGCTCTTACGCCCATAGCGCATATTTTTCGGGCAAAAGGGGTTCCTACTCCCAACCAGACACCTGTTTCTCCTTCACTTCTTTCCGATTGTAAACCGTAATCCGACAGCGTCAGAATGATCGCTTCCTCTAACAAACGCAAGTATTTATGTATATCTGTAAAAAAATTCTCCAGATCCAGAATAGGATATCCAACGATTTGTCCCGGGCCATGATAGGTAATATCTCCTCCCCGATTGATTTTATAAAAAGTAGCTCCTTTTTCTTCCAATTGTTTTTCAGACAGCAACAAATTACTAATATCGCCACTTTTCCCTAAAGTATACACATGAGGATGTTCTACAAAAAGAAAATAATTAGCCGTTTCTATTTCAGGATTTTCTTTTTTTTGCATTTTCTGATTTACAATGTCCGCAAAAAGCGATTCCTGAAAATCCCAAGTCTCTTTGTAATCTCTGGTACCCAAATCTTTGAGTTGGATTTTTCTATTCATTTTAAATTATTTTACAAACTCAATTTCTAAGTTTAATTTTTCTGGCTCTCTTCTGTATTCATTGAAAGAATATTCTAAAGTGATGGTTTTTCTATCTTCCGAAAATAAAGCGGTGGGATTATTCACTTTTTTTACCGCCTTTGGGAAATGATATTTAACAATGTATTTGGACGATTCAAAGATCATCTGATAGGAATTTAACGAATCATTTTTTAAGTCTTTTTGTTGTGATTGATTTGCCACTGCCTTTCTGGTAAACTTCTTGCCATTGTATGTATAATTCATGGTGGCCCCGTTATTTCCGAAAATTCCGATATCCGACATTGGCCCTATGGACTGCGTTTTTTTATCCAACGCATTCAACTCCTTTATATTATTGGTCATTTCCTGCAATTCGGCAACGGATGAAAAAGGCGAAAAGAGAGAGAACAAAAATTCTTTTGAGTCTTCCTTCATCTTCAGGTGCATTTTAAAATTCTCCAATTTTTTCAAACGCTCTTGTTCTTTCAATGAGAGCTTGGTGATACTGTCTTTTTTTTCTTCGAGAATTTTCTTAAAAGAAAAAACAGAATCTATGGATTTTCCCATGCTGCCCGAAACCGAATCTTTAGGCATCATAGCCATAAAAGCAGAACCATCCATTTGCAAAATATATTTTCCCGACCCATCTGGGTTAATCATAATTTCTTCCGTGAAAGTACAACTTGTTATACCTAAGGTTAAAACAAGTAAAAAAAGGATTTTTTTCATACCATCATAATTTTGTCAAATATACGAATAGTTTGCCAATTAGCCCCGATAGAGCCGATAGCTTGCAAAGCTATGAGCAACTAAAGGCGAAAGCGGGAATAGGCTCCACTGATTTTCTATGACAAATCGCTCCTGAATCGTTAAAAATCAGACTTGAAACTTGAACTAAAATGCCTTATCTTTGCAGGCTTAAAAAATTATTGTTATGCAACTTTCGGAACAAGAAATTATCAGAAGAGACAAACTGAACGCATTACGCGAACTGGGCATCAACCCTTATCCTGCCAACTTATACCCTGTAGATCACACTTCGAAACAGGTGAAAGACAATTTTGAAGAAGGCAAAAAGGTGGTTGTCGCCGGACGTATTATGAGTATGCGTGATCAGGGGAAAGCTTGTTTCGCAGAATTGCAAGACAGTGAAGGAAGAATTCAGCTGTATTTAAACCGAGATGTAATTTGTCCTGGAGAAGACAAAACGCTATACAACCAAGTTTTTAGAAAATTGACCGACTTGGGAGATTTTATTGGTGTAGAAGGTGAATTGTTTACTACTCAAGTAGGAGCAAAATGTATTCGTGTGACTACTTTTTCTTTTTTAAGTAAAACTTTACGACCATTACCTCTTCCTAAAACCGATGACGAAGGAAATGTTTTTGATGCTTTCGTGGATCCAGAATTACGTTATCGTATGCGTTATGTGGATTTGGTGGTGAATCCGCAGGTGAAAGAGGTTTTTTATAAAAGAACAAAATTATTCAATGCCATGAGAACCTTCTTTAACGAAGCGGGTTATATGGAAGTTGAAACACCAATTTTGCAATCTATTCCAGGAGGAGCCTCTGCGCGTCCTTTCGTTACGCATCACAACGCCTTGGACATTCCATTGTATATGAGAATTGCCAACGAATTGTATCTGAAAAGATTAATCGTGGGTGGTTTTGATGGAGTCTATGAATTTTCGAAAAACTTCCGTAACGAAGGAATGGACAGAACCCATAACCCTGAGTTTACGGCCATGGAAATCTATGTAGCTTATAAAGACTACAACTGGATGATGGAGTTTACCGAAAACTTGTTAGAATATTGTGCTTTACAGGTAAACGGTACCACCGAAGCTACGTTTGGAGAACACAACGTAAACTTTAAAGCCCCTTATGCTCGTATCACGATGACCGATGCGATTAAACAATTTACCGGTTTCGATATTTCCGGTAAAACTGAAGCCGAATTGTTTGAAGCAGCCAAAGGGATGGGAATTGAAGTCGATGAAACCATGGGTAAAGGAAAACTGATTGACGAAATTTTCGGAGCAAAATGCGAAGGAAACTTTATTCAGCCTACTTTCATTACAGATTATCCCAAAGAAATGTCGCCCCTTTGCAAATCGCACCGAGACAACCCTGATTTGACCGAACGTTTTGAATTGATGGTTTGTGGGAAAGAAATTGCCAATGCGTATTCCGAATTGAACGATCCTATTGATCAACGCGAACGTTTTGAAGCACAGATGGCGCTGTCGGAAAGAGGCGATGACGAGGCGATGTTTATTGATCAGGATTTCTTAAGAGCTTTGGAATACGGTATGCCGCCTACTTCCGGTTTAGGAATCGGCATGGACCGTTTAATTATGTTCCTGACCAATAATGCTTCCATCCAGGAAGTTTTATTCTTCCCTCAGATGCGTCCCGAGAAAAAAGGCCCTGAATTGAGTGAAGACGAAAAACTAATCATCAATTTACTGAAAGTCGAAAACCATCAACCACTAGGCAGTTTGAAAGAAAAAACCGGATTGAGTGGCAAAAAATGGGATGCTGCCATGAAAGGTTTGGCAAAACATGGTTTGACAAAAGTTGTTGTAGACGGCGATCAAAAAACAGTCGTTTTAAGTTAATTGGAACTATTTTCAGAAATAAAAATTAAACTTATAAAAAACGGAACTCTTATTAGAGTTCCGTTTTTTTATAGCTCAAAGGTCCAATGTATAAAAACATTTCTCCCTTTCCGAGGTATATTCTTCCAATCGGAATAAGTCGTATAATAAGCGTCTAAAATATTTTCAATCCCTGTTTTCAACATCATTTGATTTTTTAACACCGAAAACCGATAGCCTATCGTAGCATTTAAAATAGCATAATCCGCCGTTTTGTCTTCTCCAAAGAAAGGGTTGTAATTGTTTTGCACCCCATTCCCTTGTACTTCTATCTCGGCGTTGAATTGTTTTTGAGCGTATTGCAGCGAAAAATTATAACTCAACGGTCGTATCAGTGGTAATTTTTCTCCTTTACTCCCTTCCCCAAAACTATAACCTAGATGAGCCTTTCCAAGAATGTATTTCCCCCATCTGATTTCTGTACTCCAATCGGCAGAAAATTGTTTAGCCTGTTTCAAAGCCGTATATACTTTAACTCCATTGGCCCCAATTGTCATGGGAACTAAAGTCTTGTGAGGTATTCCTATGATGTAATCATAAATATGAAAGTAGGCCGCCGATAATTTACTCTTGATTCCTTTTGTTTTGAATGTCAGAAACGCATTCCCTTCCAGCGCTTTTTCATTTTTTAAATTAGGATTACCAATATAATCAAATCCGTCAAAACTATTAAAAAGATAAAATCCGTACCCTTCTGAAACGGAAGGCGCCCGGTCTCCATACCCCAAGCCTACGCCCCATTCCAGCTTATTTTTCTCTTGTTGGTAATTCACTGAAGTGCTTACCAATAGTCTTGCCTTGGTTTTACTTACATCAGGATAAAAAATCTGAAGCGTTTCTCTGCCCAGATTATCTCTAAAGGTATTGTTATGACTGGCCAAGCCCAAAGAAAACTTCAAACTCTGATGATCCTCCAGCCACCAGCGGTCTTCTGCAAATACACCGGTATAGAAAGTTCCTATATTGGGCCACGTATACATATACATTTCCGATTCGTTGGGATCCTTAGGATACATAGTCATTTCGGCCAAGGCTGAATTGTAAAAAGAATTCAGATTTAATTGAAGATCGTGTTCCTTCACTGTGCCCGAGAGAATCGAATACATCCCGAATGTTTTACTCCATCCCGGCATATCCATATGAATGGGTACGTCGGGACGCGTAGTATCATCCATCTTGTGCGTGATGCTATTAAAATACATCTTGGTTTCCCATTGCTTTACTGATGATCCTAACGGCTGCACTTCATATCTTAACGACGTAATAATGGCTTCTGCCAAAGAAACATCCATCGGTAAAGCCGGATAACCCACATCCACAGCCTTATCATAGATTACGGAGCCTTCCAACACTTTGTTCTTTGCGATTTTAACTCCGGTAGTGAGTGAAAGATTCCATTTTGTAAAAGGCGAATACAGTACTTCCTTATGGTTACCCGCTTTATAATTTTCTGCGTCCCGATACATAAAATTTGAACCCACATACAATGTACTATCGGAAAAATTCAGCTTTCCTCCGATGATTTTTTGAGAATTATTAGATTCGAAACCGGATTGAAGACTTCCTTTCCAACCTCCTTGGTCAAAATTACTCTTTGTCCGTTTCAGATCGACCGATCCTCCAATCGTATTTCCAAAATGCGCACCTTCCTGGCCGGAATGTATGGTTGCCTCCGACAAATTCGAAATCTCCACATACGAAGTCATCGGATCCATCTTATCGGTGCAAGCTCCAAAAATCCGCATTCCATCAATGGTGAGTACTGTTCGTTCCGTAGCCATAGAATTCAGCATCGGTTCCCAGGCATACGCGCCTCGTTTTATCATGCCTACTTTATGTGATTTTTGCAGATATTCTTCTACAGTAGCTAATGGTTTTTCCTGTTTGTCTGCCGGATGGTTATTTTTCCCAATCACTATCACTTCTTTTAACTCTTTTGTTTTAAGTGAATCCACTATGGGCGATTGACTCCATAGCATTGAAATCGAAAAAAACAACAATCCCCAAACGATTGTATTTTTTTTCATATAAAAGGTAAAAAAAGGTCAAAACGAAGATTTTGACCTTTATAAAAACTAATTAAAATTCTACTTCAAAGAAAATACTGCTTGATTCTACTGTATCGGTAATTTCTTCTCCTTTCACAACTGTTCCGGTAGTGTTCGCCAATTGGAGATTGATTTTCCAATATCCGGTCATGGTCAACGACAACTTTCCATCGTATAGTCCCCCTTGAACGGCTTGTACCGGATTAACATTATTTGGTGAACCATGATTTCCCATACTTGGCATTCTCGGATCAATCTTAACGGTATAACCATCTACCACCGGAAATGTCATCATGTCCTGCATTTTAAAAACACCCACTTTCATCTCGTTTACGGCTACTTTGGGAGCGGTTGGCGCTACCAAAGCCATGATATATTTAACCCCATCGGTTCCTGTGAAAGTCGTTACTGTTCTTTTTGCAGCAGCCGGTACATTTATCACCGATGTTGCAGAATAGTCGCTTCCTTCAATAGCGTAATCTATTTTCAAATCCCAGTATTCTGTATCATTTTGAGGCATTTGAAAAACAATATACCCTTTGTAAAGCGTTTCGTTATTTCCCGGTTTGCTGATCGCCGATTTAGGACAAGAATGCGATTTCGTTGTCATGTGCATCACCGGCAACCAATTGGCCGTTGCATTTTTCACATAGTTGCCCTCTACCTTATTTTTAATTCGGAACATTACCTCATTATAGCCTTGTTCTAATCCTGCTTTGTTGGTATACAGTTCTATGGTATGAACATCGTTTGAAAATTCATTAATTTTAGTCAAACCCTCCAATTCGTTTATTTTTACCGAATCATCCGCATCATTACAAGAAACAATAGTTAGGCTTGCCACTAGTGCAGCAATTACATTTTTGAATATAAATTTCATTTTATTTTATTAATTAAAGTTTATAAAAGATCCTCCGGAGCCCGTAAGTTCCAGATAAGATACATGAGTCTTTACTGCTCTAAGCAGAACAGAAGACCTAATTTTTGATTACTTTAAACAATAAAAACAGGAGGATGAAAAACGGTATCACTATTTAAATAGCAATATAAATTTGAATAGTGATTGAAGGTCGCGTTACGGTCTTGGAAATAAACCTGAGTCCAATTGAAATCATTTATTTCCTGAAAAAACAAAATTTCGAATACAGGAGTTGTATTTTTTTTATCCGATGACAATGGTTTTTCCTCTTCGGAAGCTTTTGCCAATTCTTTCATCAATTGACATTTACCGTTACATTCCAATTCGGGTTTTGCCTTGTTTTCACAAAGCACTTTTGAAATGTACTCATAATTCACCACGTAATCGACCACCGGCAAAACGGGCTTAGCTAAGAATAACAGGGCAATTATGGATAAAAGGTATTTCACTTCACAAAGGTAAAAAACAAAATCTTGATATTCCTAACAAAAATCATATTAAACCTTTTCTTTTTTTTATAGTCATATCTGTAAATTAAACTTTAAAAGACATGAAAACATTTCTCACCACCACTGTTCTTACTTTATTCTTTTCAATGCATGGTTTTTCTCAGGACGCGCCAAGAAAGCAACGCGCTGAGAGAGAACCTTTAAGCCTTGAGCAACGCAATCAGCTACAACTAAAAAAAATGACTCTGGAATTGGATTTAACCGCTTCCCAACAAAAAGAGATGGCGGCACTCCTTGCCGAAACCTCTGCCAAACGTGAGGCTAAAAAAGCGGAGAGACTTACACAACAGGATGCTAAAAAAGAACTTTCAGCCGATGAAAAGTTTGCATTGCGAAACAAAATGCTGGACGAACAAATTGCTTATAAAGCCAAAATGAAGAAAATCTTAACCGAGAAACAATTTGAAAAATGGGAAGCCTCTACCCAAAAAAGACAACATGCAATGCGTAAGATGAAAAGAACGCATCCATCGAAAAACCAACCCCAAAGTGAATAATCGATTGGGGATTTTACAAAAAAACTCCGCCGAAGCGGAGTTTTTTATTCTTATAAAGTTTTCGTTACCTTCTCTACAGCTCTGATTGTAAAATCTAAATCGTCATAAGTCAAGGCATCGGTTATGAACCAAGTTTCGTAGGCTGAAGGCGCAATATACACCCCTTCTTTAACCAAACCGTGGAAGAAATCTTTAAAATATTGATTGTCTCCGTTTTTGGCCGTATTAAAATCATACACCTCGTTTTTATCAAAATGCACCGAAATCATCGATCCTACACGGTTTATAGTAAATTCGATCCCATTCGCCGTTAGTACTTCCCGGATTCCTTTTTCTAGATACGCTGTTTTTTCTTCCAGACGATTGAAAATATCCACATCGTTGTTTAACTCCTGCAGCATTCTTAATCCTGCAGCCATAGCTAAAGGATTGCCTGACAAGGTTCCAGCCTGGTAGACCGGTCCCAGTGGCGCCAGGTAATTCATAATTTCGTTTCTAGCTGCAAAAGCCCCCACCGGCAAGCCTCCTCCTATGACTTTTCCGAAACAAACAATATCTGCTTTAATATTGTATAATTCCTGAGCTCCGCCTTTTGCTAGACGAAAACCGGTCATGACTTCATCAAAAATCAACAAAGTGCCGTGTGCGTCACATAATGAACGTAAGGCTTCCAGAAAACCTTCTTTGGGAGGCACACATCCCATATTCCCGGCAACCGGCTCTATGATGATGGCTGCCACTTCCTCTTTGTTGGCTTCCAACAAAGATTTCACATTTTCGATATCATTATAATGGGCCAATAATGTATCTTTTGCTGTTCCCTGCGTTACGCCAGGGCTGTTTGGTGAACCAAAAGTTATGGCACCACTTCCCGCCTGAATCAGAAACGAATCGGAGTGACCGTGGTAACATCCCGCGAATTTTATAATCTTATCTCTTCCGGTAAAACCCCTAGCCAGACGGATCGCACTCATGCATGCCTCGGTTCCAGAATTTACGAAACGAATTTTATCGATATTAGGCACCATAGCCACTGCTAATTGTGCAATTTCAGTTTCAATTTCTGTTGGCATCCCGAAAGACGTTCCTTTTTTGGCTTTTTCGATTACGGCATTGACCACCGGTTCGTAGGCATGCCCCAGAATCATAGGGCCCCACGAATTGATATAATCAATGAGTCGGTTTCCGTCTTCGTCGTACAAATAAGCTCCTTTGGCTTCTTTTACAAAAATTGGCGTTCCTCCTACGTATTTGAACGCTCGAACAGGAGAATTGACTCCTCCCGGAATTACTTTTTCTGCTTCAGCAAACAGCTGGCTACTACGTTGGTATATCATATTTTTCTCCTAAATGTTTTACAATAGCCCCGATGGCAGTGGAAATCCTGTCCGGGCGAACAGCCTGGACAGATTGCAACGAACAGCGGGAACTTCGTTTAAAAAAGTGCCCCAAAGATGGGCTCCTTATTTATCTTATAATTAAAGTTTGTCCTATTGAAATGGCGTTATCTGCCAAGTTATTGATTGCTTTTAATTGATCTACTGTCGTATTGTATTTTTTTGAAATAGAATACAAGGTTTCTCCTTGCGCTACGGTATGAGTAGCATCTGCCGTTATCTCTTTCGGTTTTTCTAGGGGTTTCACCTCTGTTTTGGCTATCGTTTGAGTTGGCTCTTCGAAAGCTATCCCTAAAACTTCAGCATCGTATTTTTGCAACTGATAGCGTTCTATTAAGCTGATTAATTTATTAGGATATTTGGGATCGGTGGCGTACCCCGCTTTTTTTAGTCCGTAAGCCCAGGCTTTGTAATCGTTTTTGGGCAGTTTAAACAAGGGCGCATACCATGGGCGACTCGTTAAAAACAAGGAGTGATCGCGAAAAGATTCTTGGGGGTGTACATATTTTCTGAAACATTCCTGCGGTGCATCGTCATCATGACTCACGTTTTCCCCTTTCCATTCTTTGTGGCATTTGATCCCGAAATGATTGTTGGCAATCGTTGCCAAGCGACCGGTTCCTGCTCCAGATTCCAGAATCCCCTGAGCCAAGGTGATACTAGCCGGGATGCCGTGTCGTATCATATTGTCTTTGGCCACCGTTTTAAAATCGTTGATGTAGGCTGCAACAACCGCTGCGGTTACTTTTACTTTTGAAGTAGCGACCAACTCTTCCGAACTTTTTTCGGTTTCGTCGATGATAATTTTATCCTCCGGTGTGATTTTTTTCTTTGGTTTGTGTGCATGAACCGTTTTGGTGGTTTGTATTTTAGGCTTTGAAGCACCACACCCGAATAAGGTTATGGACAGGATCAGGTAAAAAATCTTATTCATGGTAGATTATTTTATTCATTTTCTTTTGGTCTAGATACTGGTTCATTCCTTTAATTCCTTGCAGGCCTCCGGTATGAATCATAAGAATCTTGGTTTGAGGAGGAAAATACCCCTGACGAATCAAATCGAAGACCCCGAAGACCATTTTCCCGGTATAGACCGGATCTAAAGGAATTTGAGTCTGTTGATAAAAAAGATTCATAAAATCGATTAATCCCTGTGTTACTTTGCCGTACCCACCGAAATGATAGTCTGTTATCAGGTTCCAATTCTCTCTATTTGCAAACTTACGAATTTCGTTTTGTAAAAAATCACCTTTTAAGGCAGGAAAACCCAAAACTTTCTGGTGCGGGAGTGCCGCGTTACTTATTCCTGCTATTGTTCCTCCGGTTCCTACGGCCGAACAAATGACATCAAATTGTGCGTCTTCGTGCGTGAGGATCTCCTGACAGCCTTTCACCGCCAACGCGTTTGTTCCTCCTTCGGGCAAAATAAAACAGTGGCCGTATTTTGATTTCAGGCTATTCCTAAATGTCGGTTCTTCTTTTTGTCGGTATTGTTCCCGGGTTACAAACTCAAATTTCATACCACATTGCTGTGCGAATTTTAATGTCGGGTTAACTTCGATGGCTTTCCAAAGTTCTTCGCCCCGAATAACCCCTACACTATTGATTCCTTTTTCTTTGCAGGCATAAGCCGTTGCAGCTATATGATTGGAAAAAGCACCACCAAAGGTCACCAACGTATCGTAACCTGTCTCCTGAAAATCCGCTAAATTATATTTCAATTTTCTGAATTTATTGCCTGACACCAAAGGATGTATCAGGTCCTCGCGCTTCATGTACAGCGTGACCGTATTGTCCGGTACCGGAACCCTCTGATTTATTACTTTTTCCATTGCTACAAAGTTACGGTAATAAAAAAAGCCCCGCAAAAACGGAGCTTGTGTATTTTATTTAAAAAACTATTTTCTTGAGACCGCAATTTTTTTGGTCATTTCTTTTCCGTCTTTGGTGGTTATTTTAGCAATATATACCCCTTCCGATAACATAGCTGTTGCACATTCATAACTTTCATTTTTTCCTAAATCTTTTTTCAGCATCATTTGCTTGCCGGCAACATCATGTAGTATCAGAGTGGCTAAATCGATTCTTGTTGGATTTTTAATCATTAAAAGACCTGACACATTATTCTGATACATTCCTATTTCGGCAAAAGTCACCTCATTGTTATCCAAAGAGAAATCACGGAAGGTAATTTCGAATCTGTTTTTGTATTCTCCTGCCGGTAACGTGATATCGAAGAAAGCGTTTTTCATATCGTAATACACATCTGTTTCCTTATCGTGCATGAATACCGGCTGATTCGCATCAAAACCATATAAAGTCTCCATTACTTTAATCCTAAAATTGGTATCCGTAGTACCGGTACACACCAAGCCCACCGGGATTTTTTTATTCACATCAAATTTAGTTACCGAAATCAAATATTCTTTCGGATCGTTTTCCAGCATATAAAAGAAACGATAGGGATTTGAGGTCGAAAAAGAAGAAGCATCAAAACCATAATCGAAACCATCGGTGGTAGTCTCTGCGAATCCTAAAGTGGTTGGTGTCACGCCTCCTTTATTAAACATAGCATTAATTCGCAACTGTGGCACATATCCTTGTGACGCTTTGGCTCCCGTGTTTTTTGCATTTTCATTCTGACTTTTGTCACCGGATTGTTGTCTGGTAAAAACCGATTCTGTTCCTTCCTGTTTGTATACGCGGAACGCATTTTTCATGGTTATCACTCCATCCGCTACCGCTTCCACCATAAAACCCTGACCTATGGGAAGAATCGCTCTAGGATAAACGGCTCCGAAGGTTCCCAAAGAGGAATTATAAGTCCCATCGCCATTAAAACTCCAATAGTCTGCCGGGGTATATCCGGCACCCGGCGTATAGGTTCCGTAACCTCCCTGATACTGATTAAGATAATGAGAATTCCTCACCACCTGATCCCAGAACAGCGCTTTACCATCGATTACACTCGCGTTGGCCGGATCTAATAAAAACGCATCTAGGTCTAACGCACTCGGATACGGATTCCCAATTAAGGTATATTTGGTAGCCGAAACAGCATTCGTAATAGTTCCATCGTTTGGTTTCCCGCGGAAATCGTACCGTTGCTTGCTCCCCGGATTGTTCTCTCCCGCACCGGTATGAGGAATCGTAGCATCCGTTCCGCTGGTTCCTTTCATAATAAAGCCTTCTCCGGGTTGCACGTTATAGTTGGCTCCCACATAAACCCAATCGTTATAGATTGCTCCCCCTCTGTACACATGCACCCAACGTTCTGCGATTGACACACTTCCTGCGGCCGAAGTCCCATCGAGTGCCGGGTAGGCTAAGATAGTCGTCGGATTTGTAGCCGTAGCCGTAGTTGGTGCTCCCAATTGCCGAATACCGAAAGGATTATTAACGGTGGTATTGGAATTGACATTTCCTACCGGTGAACACCAGTAATTGTACTGATAATTGTTGACCGTACCTTCCTGAAAGACTGACAAAGCCCCCAAGCCTTTATTTTTTCCTGCCCCAATGGTTCCTTGTAGCAATTGCGCTCCGTTTCTTAAATAAAAAAAACTGTCGCTTTGATTCAATTCTACCTCCTGATTCACGTATACCAACTGATTGTTTGCATAGATATAAGAAGTGGGTGACACATACAACTGTGCCTGCAGTAATTGTATTGACCCTAGGACCAACCACAATCCGAAACCTATTTTTTTCATATTGTATAGAACAAAAGTTATGCCTTGTCAAATTTACGCTTTTTTGTGAAGCAAAACAAATCTTACCTTTTGCCTTACTTTTAAAAACCTACTGAACGCTAAATTCTTAGCGTTGAAACAGTAAAATCGTCCAACCTTAAAAAGGAAAAGCCAACCAACTTATCCCAAAGGCACACTTATAAGAATTATAATACAAGAGCCTTCCAGGCAGCGAAAAACGGCCACCTCTACCCAAAACAGGGCGAACGCTTGTTTTTACTGGAATTTTGACGAAAAGAAATTTTACCATGCTTTTTTTACTCGATAAAATGTTAAAAAAAATCGATGAAAACAATTTATTTGTGTTTTTTTAATAATTTATTTGCATACTTTTGCAACTTACTATATTTTAGTATTTTATCATTAAAAAAATTAAGAATAACCCCCTAAATACACTCCGCCTATGCAGGAATTTTATTCTCACTTCCGAAAATTTTGTGGTCTCGCCACGGTACTTTTTTTTATGTTTTTGAACTCCAGTGTTTCGTGGGGGCAAGTCACCATTACCAAACCTAGTCTTACGGTAACTGCGTATTGTGGTTTTCCTACGGATTATTATCCGCTGGGAGATATAGTTATTACTGAGAAAGATACAGAGGATTTCTCATTACCCAATATATTTAAAGTTTATAGTGTAGTTTTAACAGCCCCTACAAATTTTGAGTTTAAACCAAACACTGGGGCAGTAACTGCTGATTCAGACGAAGATATAACAAATATCTCTATTAATGTCACTGCAACAGCAATAACAATAACATACTCTAGTAGTGAAATTTTTCGAAATAATGAACTAGATAAAGTAACCATTTCCGGGATTGAAGTACGCGGTACAACTGCCGCAAGTACCGGAAGCATTTACAGATCTGGTGGTTCTGGCATAATAACTGGACTAGAAGACTCAACTCCTGTAGCTAGTCTTACTTCCGTAACCTCAACAGCTGTACCGGCTATCACGACCAACCCAGCTAACGCTACTGTAGCAGCAGGCGGGAATACGTCTTTTACCGTAGTGGCCTCTAACCACCCCACAAGTTACACTTGGGAAGTGAGCACCAATGGCGGCTCCACTTGGAGCACTGTAACCAATGGAGGTGTTTACAGCAATGCCACCACAGCTACTTTAAATATTACGGGAGCGACACTTTCTATGGATGGTTACCAGTACCGTGTCAGAGCTACTAATGGTTGTGGGGCATCGGCCTATTCTACAGCCGCTACGCTAACGGTGAGTTTAAATTATTGTAATACAGCCACATCTACTTCAAGTTCAGTTTATATCAATAGTTTTCAAACAGTTGGTAATATAACCAATCTGACCAATTCAGGCACAGGGTATACAAATTCAGGTTACACAGACTACACGAATCTACCCACTACAACTCAAATCCCTGGTGGTGGTATTACTGCAAAATATGATTTAGCTTATTCGGTTTCTTTCAAAGCTTGGGTTGATTGGAATAAAGACGGAGTATTTAATGACACAACTGAAAGAGTCTATGATACAGGATCATATCTAGGAAAATCAACAAGTTTTGGTTTCGTGGTACCAACAACTACAACACCGGGAACTTATAGAATGAGAGTCCGCGCTTATGATCAAGGATTAACATCATTACAACCTTGTGGAGCTTTATCTAACGGAGAAACAGAAGACTACAAAATAACCATCATACCGGACTGCTCTTCAAAAATAACAAGCGTAACTGATGGGGCAAGATGTGATACCGGAACGGTAACCTTATCTGCTAATGCAACAGCGGGAACAACTGAATGGAGATGGTATACTGCTGAAACAGGCGGAACACTTGCCGGTTCCTCTAACACTTCGAGTTGGACAACCCCTTCGCTATCTACAACAACTACTTATTGGGTAGCCGCATGGAACGGAAGTTGTGAATCCTATTTCAGAAAAAAAGTTGTAGCAAAAATAAAACCTATAGCTGGCCTATCTTTTACTACAGCTTCACCAACTGTTTGTGGTGAGGAAAGCATAATTTCACTTGATGCTGCTGGGGGTAATGAAGAAGTAGATTTAGTTTACGAAGATTTTGAAGGACCAGCCGTATTAACTACATCTAACGCAACTGCTACCGGACATGAATGGACCACCAAAGCAAGTACATTCATACCCACAGGAACTGCTTTGTGGAGACCAGCTATCAACTCAAGAGAAGCTGGTAATAAATTCGCATATACAACCTGTAATATGCCTTCTGAAAATGTTGTAACTAGGTTAATTTCTAACAGCTTAAGTTCTGCCACTTTCACAAGTCTTACGTTAACATTCAGACACTATTTCTCTTATTATGCATCACCAGGTGACCATGGTTATGTGCAATACTCCATCGATAATGGTGCTTCTTGGATTAACCTTTATCATTTTCAATCCGACCAAGGCGAAGCAGGACAATTCAAAACTGAAACTATTTCGCTTCCAGCTTCTTGCTTAAACATAACAACTTTAAAAATTAGATTTAGCTACGAATCTACAGGAGGAAACGGATGGGCAGTGGATGATATTAGACTATACGGCTCACGCCCATTAGTCCCTAACTTCACTTGGACAGGAACACCTGTTGATGCCTATACCGATGCTGCTTGTACTATTCCTTATACGGCAGGAACAGCATTAGCAGGAACCACTGTTTGGATTAAACCAACTTTAGCCCAATTGGAACTAGGAAGTTACTCTTTTACGGCAAATGCGAATTTAGCCAATGGCTGTACCACAAGTGCAACCATTAACGTAACCAACAAATCTAAAGTATGGAAAGGTACGACCTCTAACGATTGGAATGTATCCAGCAATTGGTTACCGGCAGGCGTTCCGGATGCTACTACTTGTGTGATTATCCCAACAGGAACTTCTTCAAAAATTATCAATGCCCCAACGGCCTTGGCTAAAAACCTAACCGTTAAGGCACCAACAGGTAATTTAGAACTACAAACCAACCAAAACCTCATCGTTACTGACTGGGTTAAAGTGGAAAACGGTGGAGTTTTCAATATTCGCAATAGTGCAAATTTGGTACAATTGAATGATACACCAAGTCCAGCTAATAGTGGTAACATTACTATGAACAGAACGGCTAACAACCTCCATTTGTTCGATTATGTGTATTGGTCGTCTCCGGTAGAAAACTTTGCCGTGACAAATGTTTCCCCTCTAACGCCAACCAGTAAAATTTACCATTGGGTAACCACTCATAATAACGGTACGGGTTATGGTTATGGTAACTGGTTGAATGTGAATGAAAATATGGTAGCCGGTAAAGGATACATCGTAAGAGTTCCTAATGCCAACACTTCTTTCTCGACTACTTTTACGGGAAAACCTCATAATGGAATGATTACCAAAGGTGTTGCTCGAGGACCTTATAATACTGGTGTTGATTATTTAGGAACCAATGGATGGATTACTACCCATGATGATAACTGGAACTTGGTTGGAAACCCTTATCCTTCGGCTATCGATGCCATAGAATTTCTTGCCGCCAACAGTGGAATCATAGAAGGAGAAGTAAATTTATGGACCCATTCTTCGGCGATTTCGAATACCAACACGAGTCCTTACTATCAAACGTTCAGCTATAACTACAAATCTAACGATTATGTAACCTATAACGCCAGCGGTAACAATATTGGTGCTACAATAGGATTTAACGGAAAAATTGCTGCCGGACAAGGATTCTTTGTAAAAATGATCGACGGAGGCGTTGGTACAGCTAACCTCACCTTTAACAACAGTATGCGTACTGATGGTTCTAACAATGCCTATAACAATGGACAGTTTTACAGAACTAGTAGTCAGCAAACAGCAACTACAGAACCGGAAAAACACCGCATTTGGTTGGATTTAATTGATAGCAACATGAACACGAGTCGTTTTATGACCGGATACATTGAAGGGGCTACTAATGATAAAGATCATTTGTATGATGCCAGAACCAATTATACTGAAAGTTTGAAAGCTTTTACTATGGTGGATCAAAGCGACGATATTTTTGTCATCCAAGGAAGAAGTCTTCCTTTTGATCCCAATGATAAAATCAACTTTGGAATTCAAGTACCGGCCAATGCTACTTACAAAATTGCCATTGCCGATGTGGATGGATTATTTAAAACGGAAGGTCAAAAAATTTATGTGGAAGATTTATTAACCAACACTACTCATGATTTGACTCTAAGTCCGTATTCGTTTACTTCTGACAAAGGAATTTTTAAGAACCGTTTTGTGATTAAGTTCAACGATCAGAAGCTATCCAATACAGACAATGAATTCAGTAATAGTGTCGTTGTATTTGGCAAAGAACAACTTACGATAAAATCAGAATTGTTCTCCATTAAAGAGGTAACGGTTTACGATGTTTTAGGCAAAACATTGTTACATGCCAAAGACATTACCGAAAAAGAATACCAAGCCAATGCTTTACGTCCTACCAATACTGTAATTTTGGTAAAGGCAACCTTGGAAAATGGTGCCGTAATAACGAAAAAAGTTATTTTTTAACACCATAACAAACAAAAAAAGAGGCGGTAATCTTAAGATTACCGCCTCTTTTTTTATTCTCAAAAAATAAAACGTCATCCTCCGACAGTTTCATTAGAAACTCATAACAAACTTCAAAAACCCAATAAAATAGAGTAATACCAAATTAGAAAATTCCACCTGACCTTAAACAAATCCTAATTTTATCTATCTGTTAATCAAAAGACAATATATTTTTTCTACATTTGTTGTAATACATTTTGTTTATTTGTACAAATACGTAACACACTAAAACAAACTAAACATGGGTCAAAAAAACTACTTATTAAAAAAAAGAATCTTACCCCTTTTACTTCTTTTTCAATTATTCCTTTTCAATAGCAATGTATTCGCTCAATCCGTTGGGGATTATCGATCTGTTGTAAGTGGAAATTGGACTACTTTAGGTACATGGCAATATTATAACGGAAGCGCTTGGGTAACACCCTCAGGCACTAATCCGCAAGGGTATCCAGGACAGTACACAACAGGAAATGTTACTATTGCTAGTGGACATACAGTAACTATTGGAGGTGCAGGAATAACAACTCAACCTATCGCTTCCATAACAATCAACGGCAATTTATTACTAAACGGCAATACTTCTTCAACCACAACCTATAATATTAATAGTTCTTCCATCACGGTGACGCCACTCATCGGGACCATTCAGTTTGAGAACAAGGTGGAATTAGTTTTACCAGCCAATGCTGTATTGCAAGTAAAAACAGATACTACTCCTAACCCAGATTACAATGGGCTAATTGGAGATTGTAGCCACAATCAAGATATAAAAATAGGTACTTTAGTTTATGCTTATTGTAAAGGAGGAGGCAGTACCGCTTTAACTTTTGATGAAATTATGCAGGCTGGAGGTACATTGAATGCTGTAGCCGCTTCTAACGGACCGATTTGTGCAGGGAATTCTATCAATTTATCGGGCAGTTATGTAGGAGGAGTCGTTGGTACTAAACCTACTTATACTTATACTTGGTCTATAAAAGATCCTAACAATGTTACAAGCACTTCAAATTCACAAAATCCTGTAATTCCCAACGCAATAACCGGTACCTATCAAGCTACGCTTACTTGTACTATGACCTACAGCGGAACGAGTTACAGCAACTCTGAAATTATTACCATATTAGTAAATGCTAAACCTGCTAAACCAAGTGTCGATGCTGTTATACAGCCCAACTGTTCGGTGAGCACAGGTAGTGTATCGCTGAGCAATTTACCTACAGGAAATTGGACTATAAACCCTGGAAATATTTCAGGTACAGGAAACAACGCAACAATTACTGGCTTAGCAACGGGAACGTATAATTTTGCTGTAACCAATGCTGCGGGTTGTACCTCTGACATAGCTACCGTAGTCATAAATTCACCAAACAAAACATGGAACGGCACTGTAAATAACGATTGGTTCAATGCCAATAACTGGAGTCCTTCGGGAGTACCTACCGCAATCCAATGCGTTACCATTCCAAACACGACAAACAAACCTATCATAGTCACTGCAACTACCACTCATGCTAATTGTAATTCGTTAACTATTTTATCCGGAGGCACACTAGAGGTCACTTCGGGTAGTAATCTTCATGTAACAGACTTTATAAATGTGAATTCAGGAGGAGTTTTAAACCTGAGAAACAGCGCTAACTTAATCCAAACTAATAATGTTGCCAATAGTGGCAGCATTACTATGGACAGAACGGCTAATAACCTCCACTTGTTCGATTATGTATATTGGTCGTCTCCGGTAGAAAACTTTACCGTAACAAATGTTTCCCCTCTAACGCCAACCAGTAAAATTTACCATTGGGTAACCACTCATTATAACGGTTCGGGTTATGGTTATGGCAATTGGTTGAATGTGAATGAAAACATGGTAGCCGGTAAAGGATACATCGTAAGAGTACCTAATGGTAACACCTCTTTCTCGACTACTTTTGCCGGAAAACCTCATAATGGAGTAATCAACAAAGGTGTACTTCGAGGACCTACTGTTGTTGCTAATGACATTCCCGGAACCAATGGACCTATTACGACTTATGACGACAACTGGAACTTAGTTGGGAACCCGTATCCTTCGGCTATCGATGCCATTGAATTTCTTACTGCCAACAGTAGCATTATACAAGGAGAAGTAAATTTATGGACCCATTCTTCGGCAATTTCAACTGCCAATCCGAGTCCTTACTACCAAACTTTTAGCTACAATTACAAATCAAACGATTACGTAACTTATAACGGGAGCGGTGACAATATTGGGGCTACAAAAGGATTTAACGGAAAAATTGCTGCCGGACAAGGTTTCTTTGTAAAAATGATCGACGGAGCAGCAGGTTCAGGCAACATTACTTTCAATAACAGCATGCGTACTGATGGTTCTAACAATGCCTATAACAATGGACAGTTTTACAGAACTAGTAGTCAGCAAACAGCAACTACAGAACCGGAAAAACACCGCATTTGGTTGGATTTAATTGATAGCAACATGAACACTAGCCGTTTTATGGCTGGATACATTGAAGGGGCTACTCATGGGAAAGACCATTTGTACGATGCTACAACCAACTATTCCGAAAGTTTGAAAGCTTTTACCATGTTGGATCAAAGTGACGATATTTTTGTCATCCAAGGAAGAAGCCTTCCTTTTGATCCCAACGATAAAATCAACTTTGGAATTCAAGTACCGGCCAATGCTACTTACAAAATTGCCATTGCCGATGTGGATGGATTATTTAAAACGGAAGGTCAAAAAATTTATGTGGAAGATTTATTGACCAACACCACTCATGATTTGACTGTAAGTCCGTATTCTTTTACTTCTGACAAAGGAATTTTTAAGAACCGTTTTGTGATTAAATTCAACGATCAGAAATTATCCAATACGGACAATGAATTCAGTAATAGTGTCGTTGTATTTGGCAAAGAACAGCTTACCGTAAAATCGGAATTGTTCTCCATCAAAGACGTAACGGTTTACGATGTTTTAGGTAAAACATTATTACATGCCAAAAACATTAGCGAAAAGGAATACCAAGCTAATGCTTTACGCCCTACCAATAGCGTAATTTTAGTGAAAGCAACTTTAGAAAATGGTACAATAGTGACGAAAAAAGTTATTTTTTAAGAAAATCACAAAATGCCCAAAAAGACCTTGATTGCAAATAATCAAGGTCTTTTTCTTTTGCATAAGCTTCTCTTTCAAAAGAAATATTATAATACGCCATTTTAGCATTTCTATATTGTATGCATCGGAAAATAAATTCTATTGCATACCAAACAAAAAAAGGAATTACCAACATTTCCAGTTGCTGACGAATATGAATCCGTTCATGATTCACAAATACTAGATCATTTCGATCACTTTTGTTAGCCAAAAAGACAAATGGGTAAATGGTGATTCCTCTAAAACCTTTTGGTGTCAAATATTTAAAAACAATCAGAATCATATACCACAAATTTGATAAATTTGTAAACATGAACCATGATTTACATCCAAATAATTTAAAGGAAGGTGAAGATTTTTATTACACCCCTGAAGGTTATAAATGTTTTACAGAAACCTACCATTTAAAACGAGGCTATTGTTGTAAAAGTGGATGCCGTCATTGTCCCTATGGATTTGATAAAAAAACCGGCCTCATTAAACATTTATAAAACACAACAGTGGACATTCTTTTGCTTAAATATAAAATCAAAATAGATAAGTCCTATCACAGGTCGGATATTCGGTACCCATAGTTTTTTAAAAAAAAAACAGATGAAGAACAACTTGATTAAATAAACAGAATAATCCAAAGATCAAAAATGACTTTTCAAGAACAAATTTTAGAAGGAATCCCTTCAATCTTACCCAAACCAAAAGCATACGAAGCTCATATCAATCACGCTCCGAAACGCAAAGAAATTTTATCAGACGAAGAAATGAAATTAGCTCTTAAGAATGCTTTACGCTATTTTGAAGCGAAACATCACGAAGAACTAATACCTGAATTTAGAGAAGAGCTTCAAGAATATGGTCGAATCTACATGTATCGACTACGTCCAGATTATGAGATGAAAGCTCGCCCTATTTCAGAATATCCTGGTAATAGTGAGCAAGCCAAAGCGATAATGCTTATGATTCAAAATAACTTGGATTATGCAGTAGCACAACACCCGCATGAATTAATAACCTATGGCGGTAACGGTGCTGTTTTTAGCAATTGGGCTCAATATCGTCTGACTATGAAATATCTAGCGGAGATGACCGATGAACAAACCTTAGTGATGTACTCGGGACATCCTATGGGTTTATTTCCATCACACAAAGAAGCACCAAGAGTTGTAGTAACCAATGGTATGATGATTCCCAACTATTCTAAACCGGATGATTGGGAAAAATTTAATGCTTTAGGCGTTACCCAATACGGTCAAATGACAGCAGGAAGTTACATGTATATTGGCCCGCAAGGTATTGTGCATGGTACCACCATTACCGTTTTAAATGGTTTCCGAAAAATCAAAAAAAATCCAACAGGCGGATTGTTTGTCACCTCTGGTTTAGGAGGAATGAGTGGCGCACAACCAAAGGCAGGAACAATTGCTGGATGTATCACAGTTTGCGCAGAGGTAAATCCAAAAATCACCAAAATTAGACACGAACAAGGCTGGATACACGAAATTATTGAAGACCTCAACGTATTAGTTACAAGAGTAAAATCAGCAATAGTTAAAAAAGAAGTCGTTTCCATTGCTTATTTAGGAAATGTTGTAGACGTCTGGGAAAAATTTGACGAGGAAAACATAACCATCGATTTGGGATCGGATCAAACTTCCCTTCATAATCCTTGGGCTGGAGGCTATTATCCGGTAGGCATTTCGTTTGAAGAATCTAATGAAATGATGGCCAACAACCCCGAGAAATTCAAAGAAGAAGTACAAAAAACTTTACGCCGACATGCTGCAGCAATCAATAAACACACTGCAAAAGGCACCTATTTCTTCGATTACGGTAATGCCTTCTTGCTAGAAGCTTCTAGAGCTGGAGCTGACGTTATGGCTGAAAATACAACATTAGGAAGAGAGTTCAAATACCCTTCGTATGTTCAAGATATTATGGGACCTATGTGTTTTGATTACGGATTTGGACCCTTCCGATGGGTTTGTACTTCAGGTAAACCCGAAGATTTAGCAAAAACGGATGCAATTGCTTGCGCTGTTTTAGAAGAAATGATGAAAAACGCTCCTGAAGAAATCCAACAACAAATGGCCGATAATATTCAATGGATCAAAGGAGCCCAAGAAAACCAATTGGTTGTAGGATCACAAGCCCGAATCTTGTATGCTGATGCAGAAGGTCGAATGAAAATTGCCGAAGCCTTTAATCAAGCCATTGCTTCAGGTGAAATTGGCCCAATAGTCTTAGGTCGTGATCATCATGATGTTTCTGGAACCGACTCTCCTTATAGAGAAACCTCTAACATTTATGACGGCTCAAGATTTACAGCCGATATGGCTATTCACAACGTTATTGGAGATAGTTTCCGAGGAGCTACTTGGGTTTCTATTCACAACGGCGGTGGTGTTGGATGGGGAGAAGTGATTAACGGAGGATTCGGAATGTTACTGGATGGAAGTAACGATGCTGACAGACGCTTAAAATCGATGTTGTTTTGGGATGTGAATAACGGAATTGCAAGAAGAAGTTGGGCACGTAACGAAGGCGCTGTATTTTCTATAAAAAGAGCAATGCAAGTGGAACCTTTGCTAAAAGTTACTTTACCTAATTTTGTTGACGAAAATTTACTATAACTTGAATAACAGTTTTTTAGCCTATATTCGGTATGATTTTTGCGGTAAATTTATTAATCAAACATATTACAAAATGAAACTAATTAATTTACTTTCCTTAGCAACTTTATTTATTCTTACCTCTTGTAGTTCGGTAAGAGTAAATGCTGACTACGATAAAAATATTAATTTTAGTCAGTACAAAACGTATGCTTTTCACAAAAGCGGTATCGATAAAGCTGAAATTTCTGATTTAGACAAGAAAAGAATTTTACGTGCCATTGATGCCCAAATGACCGCCAAGGGGTTTACCAAAAGTGAAACTCCTGATTTATTGGTAAATATTTTCACCAAAGAAAGAGAAAAAGTTGATGTAAACACCTACTACAATGGTTGGGGTTACGGATGGAGCTACGGGTGGAATCCTTATTTGTGGGGAGGAAGAACCTATGTCTCTTCTTCTACCGAAGGCACATTATTCATTGACCTGATTGATGCTAAAAGCAAAGAGTTAATCTGGCAAGGAATAGGCACCGGATATTTGTCACATGACACCGAGAAAAAAGACGAAAGAGCGAATGAATTTGTAACTCAAATCTTGTCTCAGTTTCCTCCACAAAAAAAATAATTATAAAGCTGTCTCCAAAACAATTGGGGATAGCTTTTTTTCACTACTCGCTTGAAATTCGATAAAACACATAAGTTCATTCGAATTACTCGATTCTAATCCTATTTTTTATTACACTTGTTCCAACGGTGTGGCAATAACATTTATCATGTTTCATCTGAAAATGAAATTTTAAATTTGCTCAAATTATTTTTACAATGAAAGACATTCAAAACTTAGATGATATCAAACAAATGGTTGACACTTTTTATGACAAGGTAAAAGTAGATCCGCTTATTGGTCCGATATTTAATGGAGTAATTAAAGATCGATGGCCAGAACATTTACAAAAAATGTATGGTTTTTGGGAAACTGTATTATTAGATGTGCACAGCTATTCCGGAAGTCCCTTCCCTCCTCATGCCAAAATGCCTATAGAACAAATTCATTTCGAGCGTTGGATTTTACTTTTCATCAACACTGTAGATTCTCTTTTTGTAGGAGAAAAAGCAGAAGAGGCGAAATGGCGCGCCGAAAAAATGGCGGAAATGTTTCATCATAAAATAGAATATTTTAAAGCCGCTGGTCATAAACCTCTTATTTAACCATCATTAAGCCGTCCCACTTATGACAAACATAAAATTACCTACTCTTTCATTATTCTTTTTATTTTCTATTTCTTTACTAAGTTGTAGCTCTACCAATCTGATGACTTTACGTGTCACTGAACCTGCGCCAATTTACTTGGAATCTAAAGGAAAGACCGTTGGTATTATCAACAGGACTGAACCTTCTAAAGACACTAAAACTTTGGATGAAATTGACAAGATCTTATCGTTAGAAGGAAAAAAAATAGATGCAGAAGCTTCGCAACGCATCATCTCTGGATTACAAACAGAACTAATCAGAAATAATGGTTTCAAAGAAGTAAAAATTGTTGAGGATTCTAGTGTAAAAAACAGTGGCTTGGATATTTTTCCTGCTGCATTATCTTGGGAAACTATTACCAAAATGGCACAACAAAACAATATAGACTATCTCTTGGAATTATCTTTTTTAGACACTGATACTAAAGTAGATTATAAAACCACCACTTCGCAAGCTAGCGCTATAGGTGGTTTAAAAATCCCTATTATAGAACATCAGGCCACGGTAAATACGATTATAAAAAATGGATGGCGCATCTACGATACCCAAAACAAAATCATAGTAGATGAATCTGTACTTCATAAAGGTGTGACATCTGTTGGAAGAGGAATCAATCCTGCTAAAGCCATAGAAGCTATCGTTGGAAGAAAAGAAAGCGTATTGGATTTGAGTTATAAAAACGGGCAAGAATATGCTTACAAGACTCTTCCTTATAATATTAGAGTGTCACGAGATTATTACGTAAGAGGCACACCCAATTTTGAAATCGCAAAAAGAAGAGCACAATCTGGAAACTGGGATGGTGCCGCAGAACTTTGGGTGAAGGAAGTGAATAACTCTAATCCAAAAATTGCAGGAAGAGCTTGCTATAATATGGCCATCAGCAGTGAAATTAATGGTAACATCGAAAAAGCAATCGAATGGGCAGCCAAATCTTACAGCGATTACGGCGATAAATTAGCTTTACGCTACATTAATGTCCTAAAAAACAGAGCGCATAGAAATAACATTCTAAACAACCAGAAGCAGTAGCCTTCTTCCCGGTTTTATTTTGTTATTTTAACCCTTAAATATATTGCCACTATGTAGCGCAATTATTAATTTTACAAAATAAAAGAATACATCGCATGGAAACGCATTTTGAAAGCAATCCTTTGATTGACAGACTACCGGATCATTTAAAGCAGTTCATCAAACCTCAAAACTATGAGGATTATACTCCTATTAATCAAGCGGTATGGCGTTATGTAATGCGTAAAAACGTAGACTATCTGGGCAAAGTCGCACATGAATCTTACTTGGACGGTCTTAAACAAACCGGTATTTCCATCGATAATATACCGAATATGTATGGTATGAATCGAATTCTCAAAGAAATCGGTTGGGCTGCGGTGGCCGTAGACGGTTTTATTCCTCCCAATGCTTTCATGGAATTTCAAGCCTATAACGTATTGGTTATTGCCTGCGATATCAGACAATTAGAACATATCGAATACACCCCTGCACCGGATATTATTCACGAAGGAGCTGGACACGCTCCAATTATAGCTAACCCGGAATATGCAGAATATTTAAGACGTTTTGGAGAAATTGGATGCAAAGCCATTTCATCCGCTCGTGATTATGAATTGTATGAAGCGATTCGTTTGCTTTCCATTTTAAAAGAAGCTGAAGATACTCCAGCCGAAGAAATCAGAAAAGCCGAGGAGCGTGTCGATTATTTACAAAACAATATGGGCGAATTGTCAGAAATGTCGCGCATCAGAAATTTACATTGGTGGACAGTTGAATATGGTTTAATTGGAACCCTTGAAAATCCTAAAATATACGGCGCTGGATTACTTTCTTCTATCGGGGAGAGTGCTTGGTGTATGACCGATAACGTAAAGAAACTCCCTTACGACATTCAAGCTGCCGATGTGAGTTTCGACATTACAAAACCGCAACCTCAACTATTTGTTACTCCAGATTTTGCCAAATTGAGTATGGTTTTAGAAGAATTTGCTAACAAAATGGCACTACGTACCGGAGGTTTGTCTGGTGTAAAAAAACTAATCGACTCTACATCTTTAGGTACTATTGAATTAAGCACCGGTTTACAAATCTCTGGAATATTCTCAAATGTAATTGAATGTGAAGGCAAACCCGTATATATTCAAACAGCGGGAAAAACTGCACTATCCTATAGAGAAAAAGAATTGGTCGGTCATGGAACCGAATACCATGCAGAAGGCTATGGTTCTCCTATTGGAAAATTAAAAGGAATCAACCTTGCCATTGAAGATATGAGTCCGAGAGATTTAAGTGCTTATGACATTCACGAAGGAGAACAAGTTACTTTGGAATTTGAAGGTGATATTACAGTTTCTGGTGAAATTATAACCGGAACCCGAAATATCCAAGGCAAAATATTACTAATCAAGTTCAAGAACTGCACCGTTACTCATAGAGAAACTGTATTGTTTCAACCGGAATGGGGAATATACGATATGGCAGTAGGAAAAGAAGTTGTTTCTGCATTTTCAGGACCGGCTGATGTAAAAAGTTTTGATATGATTAGCCATGTTCCTTCTAGCCAAACTATAAAACCCAAAAAATCGGCCGAAAGAGAAGAATTGGAAACATTGTATCAAAATGTTAGAAATATCCGCGAAAACAAACCTAGTACTATCACTCTTAAAGAAGCTTTCGCAGCAGTATCTGCGAATCATCCTTACGATTGGTTACTTTCTGTGGAGATAGTAGAATTGGCGCATCAACAAAATTTGACCGATTTGACTGAAAAAGTTTTAGCACACCTTGAAAAACTAAAACACACTAGACCCGAAGTGGCACATTTAATTAATGGCGGTTTAGATCTTATTTTTGAAAAAGAAACTGTTTAGTGACAAAAGTTACTGACTTTCCTATATCGATGCCCGTATCTTTGATAAAAAATATTAAGATATGGGCATTTTAGATTTATTCGGTTTAGGAAATAAAACCAACGATATCAAAGAATTTGTAGAAAAAGGAGCTGTAATTATCGATGTTAGAACTCCAGGCGAGTACGTATCGGGACATATAAAAGGCTCGAAAAACATTCCATTAGATACGATTTCGTCTAAAATTAACGAAATTAAAAAGCTTAACAAGCCTGTCATTGCTTGTTGCAGAAGCGGAATGAGAAGTGGACAAGCTACATCAATTTTAAAACAACACGGAATCGAATGTATTAACGGTGGCGGATGGGATAGCCTACAAGCTAAACTATAATCATAAAAATATAAAAGGCTGTTTAATAACAGCCTTTTATATTTTAAATTCTTTTTCCGTTTTAATTTCCTGACCTTGGTATTCTACCTTCCACCCTACAGTATGGGTCACTAACAATATTTTTGACAATTCGCTAATCAATCGATTTTTAGCATTGGTTTTTAACGTTGATTTTTGGATTTTTTTGGCTAAATCGGCTTTAACTTTTTTCGTTATATTATTAAAATCGGCTCCAGTAAACTCGTTGAATTTACTTTGTTCAATATCATAATACTGAATATCCGGACTTATTTTAATTTCTTCTTTAGGAATATTTATGATCTTGATTAACTTGTTTTTCTCGTCTATTTCGTACTTCATTTGACGTAAATCATACGCCACAGTCACATCGGAATTCACAATGACCAACGCTTTTTTATCAAAGGAAATCAATCCTCCAAAATACTTATTCTGATCTTTAAATGTAAGCACTTGAGAAAAGTGACCTTCTGTTACTACAAGCTTTCCAACATTTTTGATTTGTTCCTGAATTAAATTCGAATTGTATTCCGTAGAATTTTCTTCTTCTGAAAAGATATACTGGTAGGCAAAAAAAGCTAAAATCAAGAATAATAGCCCGAAGAAAAGTTTTTTATAAAGATTTACCATAATTAAAAAGAAATATGAGGTAACTTATTCACTAAAGTATTTATTTTTTCCTGAAGATTCGCTAAAAATTTTTGATGCGCCTCTGATTCAGGTGTAAAAGATCTATGATGCAATCCTTTCTGTACTGTTTCAATTTCTTTGAGCGTTAACAAAGTAGATTCATTAAAATACATTCTACTAAAACATTCCCAAATATAATCGATTGCTACTGTGTTGGGATGCAACCAATCTCTATCATAAAAGCGATAATCGCGCAACTCGTCCATTACAATTTCATAGGAAGGAAAATAATCAAAGGTTGGATTTTTGAAATCAAAAGCCTGATACAATGCCGCAAACAAATGACTTTTACTCACATTATTTTCAAAAAAACCATCTTTAATATGACGGACAGGCGAAACTGTAAATACGAATTTCACCTTCGGATTAATAGATTGCATCAGCGTTACTATATTTTGCAAACTCGTAACATTTTGAGCCACCGAAAGCAACTCTTTAGTAAAGGCTTTCTGAGGAACTTTATGACAATTTGCCACAATTTTATCAGATTCCTTAAATCGATACACCCAAGAGGTTCCCAAAGTAATTAAACAATGAGAGATTGTAGCAATGTAAGCATGTGTTGAATCTAGTAATTGATTCAGTGTTTCTAAGAAAATTTCTTTGTTGGGATGTGAAAGTTCAGAATGTACTTCAAAACAATGCCACAAATCATTATGATGAAAAACATCTTCTTCTGTGAAATACTTTTGATGAACCGTTCGATCAACTAATTTTTCTAAAGAGACTACATTAAAAACTATCCCAAACGGATTAACTTTATTTTTAAACTTATAGTAGTCCAACTTCCGTCCTATATTTTCAGCAAAACAAGAACCCAATAACAGAAGGTCTGACTGATAATCAATTTGAAAATCGCTTGTAGCAACCGGTATTTCTGTTCTAAACTGCATTAGGGCAATAATTTTATCAAAAATACAAAATATTAAGCTTAGTATTTTAACAATTTATTACCTCTATAATTTCATATTTTTGCATGACAAAACAAGCCCTAGCGCTACTTCTTAAAATTTTATGAAATTACTATATAGTTATTTAAAAAATCACAAAGCCTTATTATTCCTCGCTTTATTCATGGCTGCCTTGAATATTTGTTTTAGCCTAAGTGACTCTGTTATCACAGGTAAATTAATGCAAGATTGCGGCGTGGGAATTGCTAAATACAAAGGAAATGAACTCGGTTTCATCAAAGCCGTAGCGTTTTGGTTGGGACTATCTATTGTTATTGCAATGGTTTCCAGAATCACTAAAAATTTCCAAGATTATTTTACAAATATTGTGATTCAACGTACGGGAGCGGCTATGTATACAGAAGGAATTAAAAAGTCATTGGATTTACCTTTTGCCCAATTTGAAGACCAACGCAGTGGAGAAACATTAAACAAATTACAAAAAGTTCGAATTGATTCAGAAAAACTAATCAACCTCTCTATTTCTCTAGTCTTTCAAACAGTAGTCGGATTTGTATTTGTTTTCATTTATATCGCCCAAATCGATGTGAAAATTGCATTCATTTTCATCGTGACGGCTCCTATTATTGGTTTCGTAAGTTCTTATTTAGGTAAAAAAATCAAAGAAGTTTCCAAGACGATTGTTAAACAAACTAATGCCTTGGCGGGTGCCACTACTGAAAGTTTACGTAATATCGAATTAGTAAAAAGTTTAGGTTTAACTCATCAGGAAGAAAACCGTTTAAATCTGAATACTTTAAAAATATTAAAACTTGAATTACAAAAGATTCGTTACATCCGAAGTTTGAGTTTTATTCAAGGTACGACCGTACATTTTATGCGTACTTTGGTGGTATTTACTTTATATTATTTTGTATTTCAAGGCAAAATAGTCGTGGGTGATTTATTGACCATGACGTTCTTCACCTTCTTCATCTTCAATCCGTTGCAAGAAATGAGTCAGTTTATCATTGTCAAAAATGAAACTAAAGTTTCGTTAGATAATTTTAAAAATCTATTGGAGAAAGAATCGGAATACAAACCTGCTAATCCAACTAAAATTGGTACGATTGAGAAATTGACATTCTCCAACGTCAGTTTCCAACACCAAACGGCCAATTTCAAAGCGGTGGAAAACATTTCCTTTGACATTAAAAAAGGAGAAACCGTTGCTTTTGTGGGGCCATCTGGTTCTGGAAAAACTACTCTGGTAAAATTATTAGTTGGACTTTACAAACCTAATGAAGGTTCCATAGCTTATAATGACATTGATGAAAAAGAAGTCGATTTATTAGAATTGAGAAAACAATTAGGATTTGTAACCCAAGATGCACAACTATTTTCGGGAACTATTCGTGAGAATTTACTCTTCGTAAAACCGAATGCAACCGATGAAGAATTGTTGCATGCCTTAGAACAAGCGAGTTGTCAAAATTTATTAAACCGTGCTGAAAACGGATTAAACACCACTATTGGTGAAGGCGGAATTAAAGTTTCAGGTGGTGAAAAACAACGTTTATCTATTGCACGAGCGATACTTAGACATCCTAATCTATTGATTTTTGATGAAGCTACCTCAGCCCTAGATTCAATTACCGAAGAAGCCATCAATGAAACCATCAAATCCATTTCTAATCAAGAGCGAATTACGATATTAATCGCCCATCGATTATCTACGATAATGCATGCCGATAAAATCTTTGTTTTGGAAAAAGGACACATTATAGAACAAGGAAAACACCAAGATTTAGTAGACAGTAAAGGATTATATTATGCCATGTGGCGTCAACAAATAGGAGAACGCAAATAAGATGTTTAAAAAAGAATATTTAGAACCTAACGCAGGTTTTTCACAAGTCGTGAAAGTAGAAACCAATGAAACGGTAACGCTTTATATTTCAGGACAAATTGGAACGGGAACGAATTTAGAAGAACAAAGTATTTCTACTTTTAAAAATTTAGAAACTTTGTTACATCAATGCCAAGCGACTTTTAAAGACGTGGTAAAAATGAATACGTATATCGTTAATTTTAATCCACAGGTTGATTTACCCGTTTTTAGAAAAGTCCGTGCTTCTTTTTTAGGTGAAACTTATTATCCTGCGAGTACTTTAGTTGGAGTAACTGTTTTAGGCAATCGAGAATGGTTGATTGAAATTGAAGCAATTGCAGTGATTAAAAAATAATAAAACCCACCTAGAATTTAATCTCTTAGTGGGTTTTAAAATATTAATAGTATAAATTACTTCACAAAATCAACAGCTTTTTCCAACGCTTCTTTTACCCCTGCTGGATTTTTACCCCCTGCAGTTGCGAAGAATGGTTGGCCTCCACCACCTCCTTGAATATATTTCCCAAGTTCACGAACTACTTGACCGGCATTTAAACCTTTAGCTTCCACTAATTCTTTAGACACATAACACGTTAACATTGGTTTGTCATCGCTTACTGTAGCTAAAACTAAGAATAAATTATCTTTATTTTGTCCTAATTCGTAAGCCAAGTCTTTAGCTCCATTAGCATCTAAATCCACTTGAATTGCCAAGAAATCTACTCCGTTTACATTTTGTATTTGAGTCGCTAATTCCCCTTTTAAGTTTTTCGCTTTTTCTTTAAGTAATTGCTCTACTTGTTTTTTCAATTTGGCATTCTCTTCTTGTAGCGAAACCACCGATTTGATTATATCTTGTGGATTTTTTAAGGTTTCTTTTACCTCAGCAACTAAGCTTTCTTGATTAGCAAAGAACTCTTTCACGGCGTTATTAGTAATCGCCTCAACACGACGAATTCCTGCCGCCACAGCTCCTTCTGATACAATTTTAAAATACCAAATGTCTGCTGTATTTTTCACATGGATTCCTCCACATAATTCCATACTTTCACCAAACTTAATCGCACGCACATTATCACCATATTTCTCTCCAAATAAAGCCATAGCCCCTTCTTCAATTGCCTGCACAAACGGAATACTTCTTCTTTCAATTAATGGTAAGTGCTCCTGAATACGAGCGTTTACAAAATTCTCCACTTGTTTCAATTCTTCCTCAGTTACTTTTGCGAAATGAGAAAAGTCGAAACGTAAATAATTTGGAGCTACTAACGATCCTTTTTGCTCCACATGCGTTCCTAAAACAGAACGTAAGGCTTGATGCAATAAGTGGGTAGCGGAGTGATTACTCGCACATAAAGCACGTAATTCCGTATTCACTTTGGCTTGGAATATAGCATTTACATTTTCAGGTAATTGCTTAGCAAAATGTAAGATTAAGTTATTTTCTTTTTTTGTATCAATGATTTCAATAGTCTCATTAGCCGAAACCAAAACACCTTTATCTCCTACTTGTCCACCGCCTTCTGGATAGAACGGCGTATTATCTAAAACAATTTGGTACAATACCCCATCTTTTTTAGAATCTACTTTACGGATACGGGTGATTTTTACTTCATTCTCCGTTTGGTCATACCCTACGAAAGTTTCTACATTTCCTTCAATTAAGACCTTCCAATCTTCCGTAGAAACTTCAGAAGCCGCACGTGAACGCGCTTTTTGTTTTTCTAATTCAGCATCAAATTCTGCCTCATTGTATGAATAACCTTTTTCTTTTAAAATTAAAGCCGTTAAATCTTTAGGAAAACCGAAAGTATCATATAATTCAAATACTTTTTCCCCTTTTACTTCTTTACCGGCTGTTTCAGCTACCACTTTTTCTAATAATTGTAACCCTTGCTCCAAAGTTCTTAAGAACGAAGCTTCCTCTTCACGAATTACTTGCGTTACTAAATTTTGTTGAGCTTTAATTTCAGGGAAAAACTCACCCATTTGTGTTGCTAAAACTGCAACTAGCTCATTAATGAATGGCTCTTTTTTGTTTAAGAATGTAAATCCGTAACGAATCGCACGACGTAAGATACGACGAATCACATACCCCGCACCTGTATTGGAAGGCAACTGCCCGTCTGCAATTGCAAAAGCAACAGCACGAACGTGGTCTACAATTACACGAATCGCAATATTAACTTTGTTTTGCTCTTGCCCTTCGACTCCGCTCAGGGTGACAGAGTTATTCGTATATTTTAAACCTGTGATTTGCTCTACTTTTTCGATAAGTGGCGTAAATACATCAGTATCATAGTTAGACGTTACGCCTTGCATCGCCATACACAAACGCTCAAATCCCATTCCGGTATCTACGTGTTGGGCTGGTAATTTTTCTAGAGAACCGTCGGCTTTACGGTTGAATTCCATAAATACGTTGTTCCAAATTTCCACTACTTGTGGATGGTCGGCATTTACTAAGTCTCTTCCTGAAACTTTCGCTCTTTCCTCATTAGAACGTAAATCGATATGAATTTCAGAACACGGACCACATGGACCTTGGTCACCCATTTCCCAGAAATTGTCTTTTTTGTTTCCTAAGATGATGCGATCTTCAGACACATATTGTTTCCAAATATCGAAAGCTTCTTGATCAAAAGGTACATTTTCAGATGGATTTCCTTCAAAAACCGAAACATACAAACGATCTTTATCTAATTTCAATACTTCCGTTAGGAATTCCCATGCCCAAGCTAAAGCTTCTTTTTTGAAGTAATCGCCAAAAGACCAGTTTCCTAGCATTTCGAACATGGTATGGTGGTACGTATCAAAACCTACATCTTCTAAATCGTTGTGCTTTCCTGAAACACGAAGACATTTTTGAGTATCGGCGATACGTGGACTTTTTGGAGTTCCGTTTCCTAAGAAAAACTCTTTGAACTGCGCCATTCCTGAATTGTTAAACATCAAGGTAGGATCGTCTTTTAAAACGATAGGTGCAGAAGGAACAATTAAGTGGTCCTTACTTTTAAAAAAATCTAAATACGCTTTACGAATGTCTTGTGATTTCATTTATACTTTTTGTTTAAATGCTTAAGGTCAAAAACTGAAATTAGTCAACCTTAAAAATACTTTTATTTTTTATCGATAATCCCGACCATAACAAATCCCAAGGAAGCAATCTGATTAACAATACATTAGAATACAAAACAACGAAACTCAGCTAAGAATTTCATTCCGATTCTTAAAGTTCAAGCATTAAAAAAATTTATCTTTTTGGGTAATATTTTGTTACTTTGTAATAATGTGTGCAAAAATAGTACATTTTTAAAGAATGGGGAAAGTAAAATATTATTTCGACACCGAAAATTTAGCCTACCGAAAAATCAAACCCAAAAAAGGTAGAAATATAGGTTACATTGCCTTGTTTTTAATCGCTTCGGCGTTATTTGGATTTTTATCATTTTTTATCGCTTCAAATTCCAATTATTTTGAAACGCCAAAAGATAAAATCCAAGCGCGTCAGATCGAAAACATGAAGATCAATTATGCTCTTTTGAATGAAAAAATTGATCAATTGGATGAAGTTATTGCCGCAATGCAAGAGCGTGACAATAATATCTACAAAGTTTATTTTAACTCGGCCGGTTTTGAAAAAGACGAGAAAGATAGTATTAATGCTAAGGCGACCTTCAAGCAATTGTTAACCTACGACAATCAGGAAATTATTAATTTTACCAATAAAAGAGTCGACAAAATTGCCAAAGAATTAGCAATGCAATCGAAATCACTAGACGAAATTTTACGATTAGCTAAAAACAAAGAGAAATTTCTCTCTTCTATTCCCGCCATACAACCCGTTAAAAACGAACAACTAAAACGCATGGCTTCCGGTTATGGTTACCGAAGTGACCCTTTTACCAAAGCGCGTAAGATGCACAAAGGAATGGATTTTACTGCACCAACAGGAACTCCCGTTTTCGCTACGGGCGACGGTGTTGTTCGAAGAGCTGATGCTGGGGCCTCAGGATTTGGAAATCATATTGTAATTAATCATGGTTTTGGCTACGAAACGGTCTATGCTCACTTAAGCCGATACAATTGTAGACCTGGTAAACGAGTAAAACGAGGAGACATCATAGGTTTTGTTGGAAGTACCGGTCGAAGTCAGGCACCACACCTGCATTATGAAGTCCATAAAAACGGAAAAGTAGTCAATCCTATCAACTTCTACTATGGAGATATTTCTGCTGTAGAATACACCGCTATTGCAAAAATGGCAACCCAAGAAAATCAATCATTTGACTAGGATTAGGTCATATTTATTGTTCTCAATAGTATATAAAAGAATTTAAATAATCGAAATGCATATAAACCTTCCGGAAAACAAACGTTATTACAGTATGGGCGAAGTAGCCACCGCTTTTGGTGTTAACCAATCCTTAATACGTTTTTGGGACAAAGAATTTGACATTTTAAAACCTAAAAAAAATGCCAAAGGCAATCGTATGTTTAGTCCTGAAGACATAAAAAATCTTCAATTGATTTACCATTTGGTAAAAGAAAGAGGATTTACTTTAGAAGGCGCCAAAGTACATTTAAAAGAAGGTCAAAAAGCAACGATGGATAAATTTGAGATCATCAGAAGACTGGAAGCCATCAAAACACAATTAACAAACATTAAAAAAGAGTTGTAATCAACAGATTTAATCTAAACTCAAAAAAGCAACCTTTTTACTTTCCATTTATTTTTCGATTGTCCTTGAAAAAAAATCAATCTCTTTAATTCTTGAAATTTCATGGTCGTAGAATTTTTTTTGACTTAATCTCCTCAAAAATTAATCGAACTATTTCGTAACTTTTTTTCTTTTTTTACGTCTAATTATCAAATTGAATAACTAAAACTTAAAACATAGCAAATCATGAGAAAATGGATTATTCCAACCGTAATTATTGCAATATTAGTATTTTGGGCAATTTCATCCTATAATGGACTTGTAGGGGTTCAAGCAGATGCTAAAACCGCTTGGTCTAAAGTAGAAAGTGCTTACCAAAGAAGAAGCGATTTAATTGGAAACTTGGTTAAAACTGTACAAGGAGCTGCCGATTTCGAAAAAGGCACCTTAACCGCTGTTATTGAAGCGCGTGCCAAAGCAACTTCTATAACAATAGACCCAACCAACGTTACTCCAGAACAATTAGCTCAATTCCAACAAGTACAAGACGGTTTAAAAGGATCTTTATCTAGATTATTGGTTACTGTAGAGCAATATCCTGATTTAAAAGCCAACCAAAACTTTTTAGAATTACAATCTCAATTAGAAGGTACCGAAAACCGTATTAATGTAGAAAGAGACCGTTTTAACGATGCCGTTAATGTTTATGATAAAAAAATCAAAACTTTCCCTTCCGTAATTTTTGCAAAATTATTCGGATTTAATGAGATGGCTCGTTTCAAAGCTGAAGAAGGTGCTGAAAAAGCTCCTGAAGTAGATTTTGATTTTGGCAACAAAAAAGAAACTAAATAATGTCTAAAACCGAAGATTTCTTAACCAAAGCCGAAGAACAAGAAATTGTAGAAGCTATTATTTTAGCCGAAAAAAATACTTCGGGAGAAATTCGCATACATATAGAAGAAAATAGCACTAAACCTCCTCTCGAAAGAGCTCAGGAGGTTTTTCATCTTTTAGGCATGGACAATACCCAACTTCGAAACGGTGTCCTATTTTACATTTGTATGCAAAGTAGAAACTTCGCAGTCATTGGCGATAAAGGAATTAATGATGTGGTCGAGGCTGATTTTTGGGATTGTACCAAAGACACTGTGATTTCGCATTTCAAACAAGGCAAATACAAAGACGGTTTGGTAAGCGGAATTTCGAGAGCTGGAGAACGCCTCAAAAAACATTTCCCTTTTGAAGATGGCGATAGCAATGAATTGTCGAACGAAATCTCAAGAGGATAATGAAAAGAATTATTCTACTATTCAGTGTCTTGTTTACAGTTGCATTACAAGCACAACTTAAAATTCCTAACAAACCATCTTTTATACCTCCTGTAATAGATAGCACCAATACTTTGACTGAAAGTCAGAAAAGTAACCTATATCAAAAGTTAAAGATTTACTCCGACAGTACTTCTACCGAAGTTTTGGTAATGATTGTTCCCACTACCCAAGGAGAAAGTATTGCTCGTTACGCCACTGATCTAGGACAAAAATGGGGAATAGGCCAAAAAGGCAAAGACAATGGAATTGTCGTTTTAATTGCCAAAAATGACCGAAAAATTTCCATTCAAACAGGATACGGCATCGAACATTTACTTACCGACGCGCTTTCACGAAGAATCATCGAAAAAGAGATTAAACCGTACTTTAAAACCGGGAATTACTACGAAGGCATCGACAAAGGAACTACCGCTATTTTTAAAGTTATCCAAGGTGAATACAAAGGCGAACCCAAAAAAGAAAGTGATGGCTCAGGATTCATATTCTTGGTATTTTTGGTAATTCTAATCTTACTAATCCTTTCTAAAGGTAGAGGAAACCGTAATGGTGGAAATTCCGGCGGATTAGATCTAGGTGACATCATTATCCTTAGCAGCCTTGGAAGAGGCAGCGGCGGAGGTGGCAGTTGGGGATCTTCTGGCGGTGGCTGGGGAGGATTTGGTGGCGGCGGTGGCTTCGGTGGCGGTGGAGCTAGCGGTGATTGGTAATTTTTCTTATCAATCGCGAAACACTATTTCACTTTACTCCTTATCACAAAATAATGTAAAAAAGTAGGAAAGAAACGCTTTATCAAAACACCAAGCGTTTCTTTTCCTCCTATATACACTTCAAATTTTTGTTTTTCTATCGCTTTTATCATTTTTTGAGCAAAAACCGGAACCGTCATACCATTTTGAGTGGCTTCATCATCCGTAAGTTGTTTTGATCCATCTCCAACAAAAGCATTCTTAGCTACATTGGTCTGAATAAATCCAGGACAAACAAGAGTGACATTTATTCCATCTTTTTGATGTTCCATGCGCATGACATCAAAGAAACCATGTAAAGCGTGTTTTGCACCACAATAACCGGAACGGTACGGTGAACCAAATTTTCCCATTAGACTGGTTACTACCGCATAATGACCACTATGATTTTCTATAAAATGTGGTAAAATAGCTTTTGCCAAGGCTACATTAGCCAAATAATCGACTTCAATTAATTTTCGATCTACTGAAAAATCAGTTTCTGCTATTAAAGAACGTTGACTTACACCTCCATTGAGAATCAGAAGGTCAATTTTTCCAAAAAAAGAAATCGCTTTTGCCACTTGCTCTTTCATCGAATCTAAATCAGCCAAATCAAAAGGTAAGATCTCAACTTCAGTTTGACATTGTTTTTTGAGATTTTGCAATGCTTCAATACTTCTAGCCGATACAATTAGCTTGCATTTTTTTTCTGCCAAAGCATACGCTAATCCTTCTCCAATACCTGAAGAAGCTCCAGTAATCCAGACAACTTTATTGTCTAATTTCATAACACTTTATTTTTGAAACGACAAGATACAAAATATAAGACATAAAAAAACGGAAGTAAAAACTTCCGTCTCTTGGTTTTATTTTTGTCTAAAATAAACATCGATTGGCACTCCTTCAAAATCAAAATTCTCACGCAACTTGTTTTCTACGAAACGTCTGTAAGGATCTTTAATGTACTGAGGTAAGTTCGCGAAAAACACAAATTGTGGCGCAGGTGTAGGTAATTGCATACAAAATTTAATTTTTATATACTTTCCTTTCACTGCTGGAGGTGGCATGTGCTCTATAATAGGCAACATGATTTCATTCAATTTAGAAGTCGCTACGCGTTGTTTACGATTTTCGTATACCTGTACTGCTGTTTCTAAAGCTTTCAGTAAACGTTGTTTGGTTAACGCAGACACAAAAAGAATAGGCACATCGGTAAACGGTTCGATTTCTTTGCGAATAGCATCTTCATAACGCTTTGTCGACATGGTATCTTTTTCCACCAAATCCCATTTATTCACTAAGATTACAATTCCTTTTCTGTTTTTTTCAGCCAACCAAAATATATTCTGATCTTGACCTTCAAAACCACGGGTAGCATCGATCACTAGGATACATACATCACTATGCTCTATGGCACGAACAGAACGCATCACCGAGTAAAATTCTAAATCTTCCTTTACTTTCGCTTTGCGTCGAATACCAGCCGTGTCAACTAGATTAAATTCGAAACCAAAACGGTTGTATTTTGTATCGATAGCATCGCGAGTCGTTCCTGCGATATCAGTCACCACAAATCGATCCTCTCCAATCAACGCATTTATAAAAGATGATTTTCCTGCATTAGGTCTACCCACTACACAAAAACGAGGCAACGGATTTTCTTCCTCTACCGCATCTGGTAATTCTGGTAACACTTCTACTAATTTGTCTAACAATTCTCCGGTTCCACTTCCACTCATCCCGGCAATGGTAAAATATTCACCTAATCCTAGGTTATAAAACTCGATAGCATCTTGCTGACGCATTGCATTGTCAACTTTATTTACGGCTAAAAGGACAGGTTTTGTTACTTTTCTCAACAATTTTGCTACCTCTTCATCCATTGGAGTGATGCCATCTTCAACATCTACCACAAAAATGATTGCATCCGCTTCATCGATAGCCAATTCTACTTGTTTTCGAATTTCTCCTTCAAAAATATCATCTGAACCTTTAATATAACCGCCTGTATCAATCACTGAAAATTCCTTTCCGTTCCATTCGCTTTTCCCATAGTTACGGTCACGGGTCACTCCCGAAACTGAATCTACAATAGCTTCGCGACGCTGAATTAAGCGATTAAAAAAAGTCGATTTTCCTACATTAGGTCTCCCTACTATGGCTACTATATTGTTCATTTTATTTTTTTTGAGTTGGCAAAATTACACTTTTTTAACCAGTTACAATACTTTTAAAGACATCAATTCTGCATTTCATCGTAAAACTTTCGTTTCAAAATATTCATTTTTAATGATTTGCTATTTAAAAAACGTGATTTAATGAAAATATGTATATCTTAGAATAACCAAAATAAGAATTATGGAACCTGACAAAAGTATTGCACTGCGACCTAGATTTTATAAAGAGTTAGTACAACCCATCGAAGAGATTCTATCTCGTTGCGAAAAACTGAAAAAAGAAGTCCAACCTAATTACAGCATCAAAACCTCTGGCAATCATATTTGGTTATATATTGGAGAACAAAACAAAAAATTCTATTCTCCTCATTTACACCTGGAATTAGAACATCGAGAAAACAATCACACCCATGTTAGAGGTTTATTTGGACCCAACCAAACTCTTTGGACATTATTTATGTTTCTACATTTTATTATTGCCGGGATTTTCCTTATTTTCAGCATGATTGCTTACTCCAATTGGTCGTTAAAGCTTCCTTACAAAAACGATTTATTAATCATGTCATTAATGGTTGTGGTTTGGGGTTTACTTTATCTTATTGGTAGAAGCAACCGCCACCATAGCGTTCCACAAATGAAAGAATTAGAAGAATTGATGAATAAAATTCTAACTTGATTATTTCTGATTGTATCCGAATCTTTTTAGTTGGTACGCATTATTTCTCCAATCTTTATTAACCTTAACGTATAATTCGATGTGAATTTGTTTTCCGAAGAATTTTTCTAAATCTTCTCGAGACTGCATACCTACTTTCTTGATCGCAGCCCCTTTATGGCCTATGATGATTCCTTTCTGTGTATCTCTTTCCACCATAATTACGGCACGAATTCGGATAATATCTTCATCTTCTTTAAATTCCTCCGTTTCAATTTCTACCGCATACGGAATTTCTTTGTCATAATTTAAAAGAATTTTTTCACGAATCGTTTCGTTAACAAAAAAGCGTTCAGGCTTATCGGTTAATGCATCTTTAGGATAAAAAGGTGGTGAAACCGGCAACAATTCTAGAATACGATCAAAAACAGCCTGCACATTAAAGTTTTCTAGGGCTGAAATAGGAAAAATTTCTGCATTAGGCACTTTTTCTTTCCATAAGGCTACTTGCTCTTCCAATTGTTCCTGATTGGACTTATCAATTTTATTCAACAACAGCAAAACAGGGATTTTAGAATGAATAATTTTTTTGAAAAACGCTTCATCTTTAAGTTCCTTCTCTCCTATTTCAACCATATAAATCAGAATATCTGCATCTTCAAAGGCGCTTTTGACAAAATCCATCATAGAGGCTTGCAAATCATACGCTGGTTTAATAATTCCAGGAGTATCCGAAAAAAGAATCTGAAAATCCTCTCCATTTACAATTCCTAAGATACGATGACGAGTAGTTTGTGCTTTACTAGTTATAATAGACAATCGCTCGCCAACTAAGGCATTCATTAAAGTTGATTTACCCACATTAGGATTTCCAATGATATTTACGTAGCCTGCTTTGTGTGACATGAAAAAAAAAATTTAGCTTACAAAGGTAGTCATATCAGGCCAATAGACGAAATAAAAGATTATTTTTTAAAATACGCTTGCTTTTTAAATAAATCGTTGTACTTTTGTACTCGAAAATCGCGGGATAGAGCAGTAGGCAGCTCGTCGGGCTCATAACCCGAAGGTCACAGGTTCGAGTCCTGTTCCCGCTACTAAGAAAAAAATATTGAATTACAACCGTACATCGCGGGATAGAGCAGTAGGCAGCTCGTCGGGCTCATAACCCGAAGGTCACAGGTTCGAGTCCTGTTCCCGCTACTAAATTAAAGCCATTCTATTTGAGTGGCTTTTTTTGTATCAACATGGATCAATTTGTAGTTTACATATTATTCTCTGAGGTTCACAGTAAAACTTACGTTGGTTTTACTTCAAATTTGATTGAAAGATTTGCATCTCACAATGCTTTAGGCAAAAAAGGATACACTATCAAATACAGACCTTGGAAAGTAATACATGTTGATTTTTTTTCAGAAAAATCTGAGGCTTTAAAAAGAGAGAAATACTTAAAATCAGGAAAAGGAAGAGAGTTTATAAAAGAGATTATTTCTCAATTATAACGTTTCTAGACTCATATCCGCCGCGGCGGACAAAGATTTGAATCCTATTCCCACTTACAAATTAAAGCCATTCTATTTGAGTGGCTTTTTTATTTATTATAATTTATGAAAAGAGTTGTTGAGGCTAGAAAATTACTTGAAGTAGACAAAAATGTCACTTTGAAAGAATTAAAAACCATTTACAGAAACAGTATGAAAGAGACGCATCCTGACCGCTTTGTAAATGACGAAGAAAACAAAATTGCTGCTGAAGAAAAAAGTAAAGCCATCATTAACGCCTATCATTTTTTAGTAAGTATAGCACCAGAAACGGTTGAAAAAAATCTACCCGAATATCAGGAAACCATTAATAATTCGAGCATTTTAGAATTTTATCTAGAAAAACAAACACTGTTTATCACTTATCTAAATGGAATGTCGTACGAGTATATTGGGGTTCCAAAAAACGTATACATCAAAATGATTAATGCCGAATCTCCAAATCGATTTGCCAAACGTCATATTTACGGGAATTATATTTACAGAAAAACGGGAGAAAACACAGAAGTTTAATCTCTAAGAATACAAAACGCCATAAGACTTTCAATAACTGAAAGTCTTTTTTGTTATATTTGAGTAACTAACAAAAAACAAACAAAGCATGTCAGTAAATTTCCCAGCCTTAGTAGTAGCCAGTTTAGTCACTTTATTTATTGGATTCATCTGGTATCATCCCAAAGTTTTTGGAACCGCTTGGATGAAGGAAACTGGAATGACCGAAGAAAAAGCGAAACAAGGTAATCTGATTAAAATTTTCGGTTTGACTCTACTCTATTCTTTTTTGCTTTCTTTTATGCTTACTCAAATTGTAAATCATGAAATTGGAGCGCTTCAAGCCGCTGGAGGAAATGTTAACGATCCTGCACTGAAAGAATTCTTAAAAGCACATCACGGAAAATTTCTCAGTTTCAAACATGGACTTCTCCACGGCATCATGGCTGGAGTCTTATTCGCATTTCCTGTTATTACCATCAATAGTTTATTCGAACAAAAATCTTGGAAATATATTTTGATTAATGCCGGTTATTGGATTATCGCTCTAGGCATTATGGGAGCTATCATTTGTGGATGGCAATAAATCTTTAACATTTTATTACAACCTCTTTCCCCTACATTTGCAAAACAATTGTTTTGAGTTTGAAGCCAATATCCTATACTATATATACCTCTACCAACGAATTACCTAAAAACTGGAACGAAACTGCTTCCGGGAATATTTTCTTGGAAAAGTCTTATCTTAAAGTTTTAGAAAAATCGGCACCCACAAATATGAAATGCTTATTCATAGGCATTTTTGAACAAGAAACATTACTTGGCATCGTTTTAGCACAATTTCTTGAAGTCAACAAACTGGAATCTTTTGGAGAACGAGACCGATGTATAAAAACCACCATCAGAAACTTTGTTTTTAAAAGGTTTGCCTCTAATGTTTTGATTTTAGGTAATAATATGATTACTGGTCAAAATATGTATGCCTTTAATCGGGTTTTGGATCCAAGAAGCATTAGTGAATTACTTTGGCAGTGTTCCAAGGAGATTGTCGCCTATTTCAAGAAAAAAAACACTCCAATTCACCTTGTTTGTTTTAAAGACTTTCACCAAAATGAAGCAGTCTATTTAAAAAAACATCATTTTAAACCATTATTTCATTTTGATGTACAACCCAATATGGTGTTTGAACTAAATCCTATGTGGAAACAACAATCGGATTATGTCGCTGATTTTTCAAAAAAATACCGCAATCAATACAAGCGAGCCTCTCATAAATTTACTGGAATTACTATTAAAGAATTAGGAATCGATGAGATTCTTCAGCACGAAGAGCGAATATATGAGTTGTATCATCATGTAGCCAAAAACGCACCATTTAATACTTTTTTCCTTGCTAAACATCATTTTTCGACGTTTAAAAAAGAACTTTCCAATCAGTTTTTAATTTACGGGTATTTCTTCAACGAAAAACTCATTGGTTTTCACACGCTTTTACTCAATGGTGAGATTCTAGAAACCTACTTTTTGGGATACGACAAAGATCTTCAGAAAGACAAAATGCTCTATTTGAACATGCTGTATGCGATGACAGAATTCGGTATTAAAAATAATTTTAAGAAAATCATCTTTGGAAGAACCGCTCTAGAGATTAAAAGTTCTATTGGGGCCCAACCCGAAACAATGTCTGGATTCATTTTTCACACCAATACATTCATCAATCGATTTATTGGTAAAATTTTTAACCAATTGGAACCTAAAACCGTTTGGCAACAGCGACATCCTTTTGTTTAGTTGGATTTACGCTATTTACCCTTCCAACTCCATTTGAACCATTTCCCAATCCTCTAACAATTGTTCTAAATCTTTTTTCTTCTTTTCATAAGCCGAAAAGAAAGAAGCATCTTGCATTAGTTTTTCATAATTTTCAGCCAATGCCTTATCATCCTTTTGAATTTCATTTTCTAACTGTTGAATCTGATTTTCAATTTTAGACAATTTGTTTTGCAATGTTTTTTGAGCTTTCTGCTCTTCGTAAGAAAGTGTTTTTTTCTCGACCTTCTTTTCTACTTCCTTTTTAACAGATGGCACGTCCTTTTTTTCCACTTCGCGGAAATTATCCACATTACGCTGTTCCAAAAAGAAGTTAATATCTCCTAGATACTCTTTTATTTTTTGATCTTTGAATTCATAAACGGTATTTGCCATTCCTTGTAAGAAATCACGATCGTGAGAGACCAGGAGCAATGTTCCTTCAAACTTTTGCAACGCTGCTTTTAAGACGTTTTTCGACTTAATGTCTAAGTGGTTGGTAGGCTCATCCATCAACAATACATTAATCGGTTGTAGCAATAGTTTACACAATGCCAAACGATTTCTTTCGCCTCCTGAAAGGACTTTTACTTTTTTCTCGACATCATCCCCTCTGAATAAGAAAGCACCTAACATGTCTCGAACTTTAGAACGATTTGTGTCGGTCGCTGCTTCCAACATAGTATCTAATAAGGTTTTTTCTCCATCTAGGTATTCCGCCTGATTTTGGGCAAAATATCCCAATTGTACGTTATGTCCTAATTTAATGGTTCCATCGTATTCAAACTCGTTGACAATAGCTTTAATAAAGGTTGATTTCCCTTGACCGTTTTGCCCAACAAAAGCTATTTTACTACCTCTTTCTACCAAAAGCGAAATGTCTTTCAGAATAGTTTTATCACCATATGCTTTGGTAACATGCTCCGCTTCCACTACTACTCTACCCGGTGTTACGGAAACCGGAAATGAAATGGACATAACCGAATTATCATCTTCATCGACTTCGATGCGTTCGACTTTATCTAATTTTTTAATTAACGATTGCGCCATGGAAGCCTTAGAAGCTTTCGCACGAAATTTCTCGATTAACTTTTCTGTTTCTTCTATTTTCTTTTGTTGATTTTTCTGAGTCGCCAATTGTTTTTCTCGAATCTCTTCTCGTAACAACAAATATTGAGAATACGGTTTATTGAAATCGTAAGCTTTTCCAAGGGAAATTTCAATAGTTCTGTTGGTCACGTTGTCTAAAAACATTTTGTCGTGAGAAACAATCACTACAACACCGGGAAAAGACTTCAGGAAACTTTCCAACCAAATAATACTTTCTATATCTAAGTGATTCGTAGGCTCGTCAAGAAGTAAAATATCATTTGATTGCAACAATAATTTAGCCAATTCAATTCGCATACGCCATCCTCCCGAAAAAGTATCCGTTTGATTATTGAATTCTTCTCTTTTAAAACCTAAACCTAAAAGAATTTTTTCTGTGTCACCTACATAATTATAACCACCTAATATTTCATAATGGTGTTGCACGTCACTCAATTGCTCAATCAATTCTGAATATTCAGCACTTTCGTAATCTGTTCGGGTAGCCAATTGATGATTAATGTCGTCGATACGCAATTCCGCTTTTTTGATCTCTTCAAAAGCCTGATAAGCTTCTTCAAGCACACTTCTTCCTTTGACGAAATCGATATCCTGACGTAAGAAACCAATTTTCACTTCCTTTTCAGTTGCAATACTTCCTGAGTCTGGTTTGATGTCACCAGCAAGAATTTTAAGCATCGTAGATTTTCCCGCACCATTCTTTCCAACAAGACCAACTCGATCCCCTGCACCCAAACGAAACGTTACTTCCTCAAACAAATAAGTACCACCAAAAGAAACGGACAAATTGTGTATATTAAGCATATTTTTGTGACTAAGATTACCTAGGCAATTAATAAAATTAAGTACCTTTGATTAAAATTTTTGCAAATGTTAAAAAAAGGATCGAAACTAAATAGCATTTTAACAGGAAGTTGTCCAAAATGCCAAGAAGAAAGTATGTATGTTAGCAATAACATGTATAATCCCAACTATACTATTAAAATGAATGAAAGCTGCAGTCATTGCGGAACTCATTATAAAATTGAGCCTTCTTTCTTTTATGGGGCGATGTACGTGAGTTATGCTGTAGGTGTAGCTTTTGGTGTAGCTGCTTTTGTGATTTTTTATTTTTTCTTAAAATCTGACTTAAAAACAGCGTTTATTGGTATCTGTGGTACTTTACTAGGATTTATGCCTATAATCATGCGTTTGTCTAGAAACATCTGGATTAACTTTTTCGTTAGTTATGATAAAGACTGGAAAGAACACAAACATTAAAATCTTTTTAAACACCTTCCATAGTCATAACTAACGGAAGGTGTTTTCGAAAAAGCCTATTCTTTTTTTCTAATTCCTAGTTTTTTATAAAATCGTTCTATATTAATATTAGGATCTAAGTCAATATTAGATTCTATCTTCTCAAACAAGGCCTTAGCCAACCAAGGTCCTAACATTACCCCTCGCGTTCCTAAGCCATTTAGGACATGGAGATGCTCATAAAGATAATGAGTCCCAACCAAAGGTCTTCTGTCTTTTACTGTTGGACGTACTCCTGCAAAATGCTTTATTATTTCAAAATCACAATCAATTAGTTCTTTAAGATTATTAATCAGCTCTTTCTTCCCTTCCTCTGTAGGCAGATCTGTTTTATCCTCCCAATTGTAAGTAGCTCCAACTTTGAATAGTTGATCTCCTATGGGCAAGATAAAAATACTCGATTTTAAGATCACGTCTAGATTAAGTTCAGGCGCCTTAATAATTAGTAATTCACCCTTCGTGCCATCTAGCGGTAAAAAATTGAACCAAGGATTTTTAATCAATCCAAAACCTTCTGCGAAAATAATTTCTTTCGCTTTGTAATTATCATAAGTAACAAAATCTTGATCAATAAGAAGTTTCGTATAATCAAAACTATTAGTATCAAAAGAATTATTGTGAATTAAAAATTCCTTGTAATGATCTAATAACAGAGAAGTATCAACATAGCCCGTATGCAAAACTTCACCAAATCCAAATTCAGAATCAATAGACTGATAATTTCTTTGAATAATCGTAGAGGATAAAAATGGAGCTAAATTAGGTCTATCAGCCGCCTGAAACCAATTGTTCTGTTCTTCGATAGAAGCAAATTTGCGATAAACCGGAATAGGAAAATCAAACTGAATTTTTATTTTGTCTTCTATTGCTTTGTAGAAAGGCAGACCTAATTCAATTTGCTCTTTAGCTTTCCACACCTCACTAAATCGTTTTAAAATTACTGGGTTATACAACCCTCCTGCCACTCTAGAAGACGACGTGGAATTATCGTCTATTACTACAAAACTCTTGTTATTTTGTAAACACAATTCGGCAAAACAAATACCGGCAATACCAGACCCAACTATAATATAATCTAACATGGTACAAAAATAAAAAACTCCAGCTTTAAACTGGAGTTTTTTATGAATTTGGAGAAATTAACTATTAGTAATTCCACATATCTTGTTCGAAATTACGAATTTTATCTTTAACTCTTTCAGATTCTAACAACTGCATTAAAGAGTTATCTGTCATGTATCTTGCAATCTCTCTATCATTGTAGATATTCTCTTCCTTATAAGTTAAGGCGTTGAAACGGCGAGAATTTAACAAATGATCGTAAGAAACCGGCATTGATGAATTTTTATCGTTGAATGCTTTCCACTCGTGTAATAATTCACGTGCATCTGGGTAGAAAACCCAAAATAATTCGATGTAATCTTTTTCTTCTTCCGATTTACCCATAGTATAAACGTCTGGAATAACTGGACAGATTCCTAAGATTCTGTAACGAAGATCTGATTGTCTTTTGTCAAAATACCATACTCCAACAATTTTGTAATCAGAAACATCAATTGAAGCTAAATCAGTTTTGTTGATATATTCAGGAGAGATAAATTTAGTAGCAGGAATTACTTTAGTTTCCACACCAACTTTTTTTCTTTTTTTCCCTTTTCCTTCATAGATAGGAACTTCAACTGTACGAGAGCGGTAAGCATCAATATCAGTATTCATTTCCTCTCTACCGGCATCAGTAGTATCAATTTTAGTTAATGAAGCATTAATATCTTTTAATGTTTTCTTTTCTCTAAAATAACTATCAGAATAAACCTCTGTAATCTTACCAGATTTAATTCCTTTCACTAATACATCGTATAATGAACGACGATCAGCACCAATATTGATAGTATCTATTGGGTAGTATAATGGAAAGTTGATTCTCTCATCAAGATCGATAATTTCCCAAACTTTCTTTGACATTAAGATATCACGATCATCTACATAACCGTACTCTAATGGTTTGTCGTTATCTTTTAATTGTTGAGCTGCAGACTTAAGCCCTATTTCTTTAGGAGTCTTAGCATTCAATAAATTTGATTGTGCGAAAGATACCGCACTACCAGATAAAAAAACAACTAATAATAAATTTCTCCAATTCATAATTTTTATTATTTGAGACGTTTAAAATAATTTAAACGAAATATACATTTTGTTATTGTACTTCGTAAGTACAAGATGAAACTCTCTTAGCTACTTGATCAATTCCAGAGAAACTAGCTTTGATTTCAGAAATCACCACTACGTCACCTCTTTGTGCTTTTTGAATAGCAGCTTTAGCTCTTCCATCCATTTTGTTACCAGAAACTACAATTGTAGGTTGTCCAGGAACTTTAACATTGAATTGTGTTACGTTAACATTTACAGGGAAATCGAAATCTTCCATTACTGCAGAAATTGAACACACTTCTAAGTTAGATTTAGAACCTTTAGCAGCCACCTCACCACGGATTTTTCCAGTTGGAGCAGGTAAACCTTTAATTCTGAATTCTCTCTTATCATTTACTGTTTTACCATCAGGTAAAGTAGCACTAACATTGATCATTACAGTGTTTCCAGGACCTGGTTTCAAAACATATTTTCCAGCGGCACCTGCAGGTGATAAACCTGGAGCAGTAGCTTTTACTTTGTCAGAACCAACACCAGCAAATGAAATAGTCATTGGGTTAGGTACTCCACGATATACTACATTCATTTTATCAGCAGAAATAGTAGCTGAATTTGGACGAGGAACAACAACATATTTACCTTGGAATTTCAAAGGAATATTCTTTCCATCTTCTAAGAATGTAAATTGACCGTTGATAGTTTGCTCTCCAACGCTACCTGCTGTTAATGAAATTACAGCTTGACCGTTTTCTAATTTACCTGGACCTTGGAAAGAAGTTGGTTTAGTGTTTTCGTCATAACGACCTAAAACAACTTTACCTTTTACATTTTCTCCTTGGAAATATGCATTTTTCTCAAGAACTACAATAGCTTGGTAATTGCTGTAAGAAGCTGCTTGAACCGCTGCTTTTCCTAAAGCTGCACTGATTACATCAGACTCCGCTTTTTTAGCATCATTTTGCCAAGCAGATAACTTCGCTAATGAAGCAATTGCAGGGAAACCTTTAAAGTGGTAGCTTAAATATTTGTCTTTTAAACCTTCTTTATTTGGCACATCAGATACATCGAATTTTTTTGTTACCTCGTTTAAGATCGCAGAATATTTTTTCTCAGAACCTAAAGCGGCTTTCATTTCAGCCTTGTAAGCTTCAATAGCAGCAATAACTGCCTCTCCTTCTTTAGTGTAACCTTCTCCACTGAACCATGCATTATCAAGGTTATCCCCTTTATCCATAGCTTCATATGGCAATTTTCCGCTTTCTTCTTTTTCTACTCCTTCTAAAACTTTAACTTTTAAAGTTCCAACAAAATCGTAGAATTTTTTAGTTGCAGCCTCTACTTTGTGAGCCGTAATTGCTGCTGCAGCGAATTCTCCTTTAGCTTCTGCTGCTTTAGTATCAAGAGCAAGTAACATTTGCTCATTTGTAGTCTTAGAAGCTTCATTAGCACCTTCGAATTTTTCATTCATCAAACCGAAAGCAGATAAAACTTCTTTTGACATATTCATTGCCAACATCGCGATGAAAACCAAGTACATTAGGTTAATCATCTTCTGTCTAGGGGTTAATTTTCCTCCTGCCATTTTCTCTTAATTAGTTTTGTTAATAAATACGATTATGATTTAGTTAAAACTAATTAACCTCTATTACTCATTGCAGAAAGCATACCTCCATAAACATTGTTTAATGTAGCAATGTTAGAAGTCATTGATTGCATTTGTTCTTTTAATTTGGCAGCATTTTCAGCTATTTCTTTGTTAGCTTCAGCGTTACGAGCCGCACTGTCTAATTGTAATTTGTATAATCCGTTTAATGATTCCATAGCAGCTGCTGCAGTAGTCATTTCTTCAGCATATTTCTTTTGAGAAGCAATAGCATCAACTGTAGGAGAAATACTTTTTGCAGCTCCTTCGAAGTTTTTAATACTGTTTCCTAAACTAGCCATTAACTCACCGTCAATTTTAGCTTCTTTAAGCATTGCGTCTAATTTTTGAGACAACAATCCTTGAGCATCAGTTGCTTCTTCTTTTTTCGCTTTTGGTTTAGCTTGACCACCTGCTAACTCAGGGTATACTAAAGTCCAGTCTAATTCATGCTCTACCGGTTCGAATGCAGATAATGCGAAAATTGCTGCCTCTACCAATAATCCAATAGATAACATTAAAGTTCCAGTTAAAGGTCCAATTTCAAAGTGAGTAATTTTGAATAATGCTCCAATAATTACTACTGCTGCTCCCATACCGTAAGCGAAGTTCATTGTTTTTTTGCTTAAAATCGCCATAATAATAAATTTAAGTTAAGTTAAGTTAAGTTAATATAAATATTTGTGTTTGGTTTAATATTAAAATTTTATCGAACAGATTTTGAACCTCCTGTTACATCTGTTCCCATATAATCTTGAATAGTACGGAAACCGATATAACTTCTTGCAGAATCAGCATATTCGAAATCACGAGTACTCACTTGTAAGTAATAAGAAACATCTTTCCAAGAACCACCGCGAGTTACTTTACGCATATTTTTTTGATCTGATACGTTTGGATTCATTGTAGAAACGAAATCGTATGCTGTTGGATCATAAGAAGAGTCTGTCCATTCTGCAACGTTACCTGCCATGTTGTACAAACCGTAATCATTAGCTTCGTAAGCATCAACTTCTACAGTATACAAAGCATCATCAGCTGCATAATCTCCACGTACTGGTTTAAAGTTCGCTAAATAACAAGAACGATCATTTTTCGCATAAGGTCCTCCCCAAGGATACGTACCTGATTCAAGACCTCCACGAGCCGCATACTCCCATTCCGCTTCAGTTGGTAATCTATACTGATTCACAAAATCTTGACGACGCTCTTTTCTAGCTATATTATGATATAAAGTTCTCCATGCACAAAATGCTTTTGCTTGTTTCCAGCTCACCCCAACAACTGGATAATCCCCATAAGCTTGATGCCAAAAATAATCATTGTGCATAGGCTCGTTGTAAGAATAAGCAAAATCTTTAATCCAAACAGTAGTATCTGGATAAACCGCTACTTCTTCCTGACGAATAAATTCTTTTCTTTTACCTACTTTAGCTTTAGCTGCAGCTTGAATATCCATCCAAGAATAACGGAATTTCAAGTTCTCTACTCTCAAAGTTCTAAGACCATTGTAAGCTTCCTCAATTGGAGTATACATTGAATCCATTACTTCTGTGTAGTATGCATCAGGATATTCACTTGTTTTCCATTTTAATGGAATTTTGTTGTTCAACTTTCTACCCGCATAAGGATCATCAGCAGTTCCTAAGCTGTAATAGTTATCATACATATACTTATCGTACACACTCATATTAGTAGTATCAGCATCTAAGAAAGCGTAATCTGCAATACTACCACCTTTTTTAGACTTAGATTTCGGATCATTTTTTTGTCCCAACTCATCCGCTGTAATCGCCAATCTCATTCTTACGATTGAATCTCTTACCCAGTGCACAAACTGTCTGTACTCGCTATTACTAATTTCAGTTTCATCCATATAGAACGAACGAACCGTTACTGTTTTTGTTGGCGCATCCTGAACATTTGCCAAATCATCATCAGATTTACCCATGATGAAAGCACCTCCAGGAATCAAAGTCATACCATAAGGCTTTTCTGGATGCCAAGGTTTCCCTTTCACACCTACCAGTTGACCATTGTCTTTTGATCCGCAGCTGTATAAAAATGTGACTAATACTGCTAATAAAATGAACTTCTTCATATAAATTGGGGTTATGTATGTATTCATAAAATTTTAAGGCGTAAACCTATTTATTTATTTTCTAAAAAACAATTTTTTTTCATAAAAAAATCTTAAAACCTCTAACCGCTCTTTTCAGAACTTTCTAGAGAATATTTTTTCGTTGTGCTTTCCACCACCTTTCGGGAAACTCACCGTTACATGCTGACAAATAATCTTCATGTGTACACGGAAATAACGTAGCTTTTTTTAATTTATTGTTTTGTCCTGCTACATAAGGAATTTCTATCCACCATCTTTCTGTTTTATTGCTCTTATAAAAAACTAATTCCTCTTCTAGAGTAACAATGTATTTTATATAATTTTCCTTTGTTCCAAAGGGATATTCGTTAGAACGATAATGATATCCTTCTATAAAATACCAAATTATTTGCGCAATTAGAACCGCTTCATTTTCTGAATTGAAATAATTAAATATCCCAAAAGAAGTAGTTTTATCACTTATTCCTGCATAACGGGACAACACACAAATTTCTTTTCCGTTGAATCCGTTGGGTACAAACTTACTAAAATTACCGGAATCTGAAGACTTTATAGATAATAAATCTACAGAAACTAAATCTGCATCACGAAATATCGGTTCTGCAATTGTGGAATTACTACAAACTTCTCCCAAACGATAGGCCTCGAAGTACAATTTTTCAATCAAATCTATCTCTTCTTGCGAATTAAAATAGGTCTGATAACCTATATTACTATAATTGAATAGATTATTAGGCTCTTCTACTATCATTTTGGTGAGATAAGCATCGGCCTTGGAAGCTTTTTCATTTTCAAAATCGAATTTCGCATCTACCGAAACCACATTGACCATTTGCTCCAATTGGTCGTAAGCACGATACATGGCATAGGTCAAATCTTGAGAACCACCTAGAACAATAGGAATAACATTATTTTTTATTAAATACGCCACTGCATTTTTTAACACATAATACGTATCTTCTGCTTCATTCCCGGGAACAATATCACCTAGATCTACAATCTGAGCTGACCAGTTTCCGGCATATAACGAATAAAATTGTTTTCTGATGAGCGTAATATCGATTTCCTGACCATTGTCTAAACCACGATTTTCCAAAACACCAATAATAGCAATTTTAGCCAATTCAATTTTCGGAAAATCAGTTTGGGTATGAAAAATAGTTTTACGACCCAACGTTTGAGCAGGTAAATCCTGAAAGAAATTTATTAGATCCGAATCTATAGGTCTAAAGAAATCGAAAACCATATTTTATTTCTTTTTTACAGTTGCTTTTTTAGTAGTCGTTTTCTTTGCTGCAGTTTTTTTAGCAGGCGTTTTGGCTTCGATCATTTCTTTCACTTTTTCCAAAGTTAATTTAGAAGCATCAATATCTTTATTCAACTCAATTTTGATCTTCCCTTTGGTAATTACAGAACGACCCCAACGTGCTTTTTCCACTTTGATTCCTTCTTCTTCCCAATTATGAATCACCTTATCGATGTCTTTCTGCAATTTATCTTCAATCAATTCTACAATATCCGATTGGGTCAAATGATCGAAGTTATATTTTTTATTAACATTAATAAAAATTCCGTTCCATTTAATAAAAGGCCCAAAACGACCCACTCCTTTTTGCACATCCATTCCTTTGTATTGTGCAATCGGTGCATCCGCCTGATTCTTTTCATCGATTAATTGTTGTGCTCTTTCCAAAGTCACATCCAAAGGTTCCTCTCCTTTTGGCAAGGAAATAAAGGTTTTACCAAAACGAACATACGGACCGAAACGACCATTGTTCACTTCGACTTCTTCCCCTTTGTAAGTACCTAAATTCTTTGGCAATAAAAATAAGTTTAACGCATCTTCTAATGTAACCGTACTTATGTTTTGTTCTGCGCGAAGGCTTGCGAATTGTTTATTCTCATCATCCGCTTCTCCAATTTGAACCATAGGTCCAAATTTTCCTAAACGAACCGAAACTTGCCTTCCTGATTTTGGATCTGTACCTAAAATACGTTCACCGCTTTCTCTTTCGGCATTTTTTTCTACATCTTGAACATTCGGATGAAAATGATTGTAGAAATCACGCATCATTTTAGCCCAATCTTCATTTCCTGCGGCAATTTCGTCAAAATCTTGTTCTACTTTTGCGGTAAAATTATAATCTAATATGGTTTCGAAGTTTTTTACTAAGAAATCATTCACGATCATACCAATATCGGTAGGAACTAATTTCCCTTTGTCAGAACCTACTTTTTCTACTAAAACCTGCGCATTTACTTCGCCATTATTTAAAGTAATCTGATTGTATTTTCGTTCCTGACCTTCAAAATTTCCTTTTTCAACATAATTTCTATTGATGATAGTCGAAATCGTTGGAGCGTAAGTAGACGGACGTCCAATACCTAATTCTTCTAATTTTTTCACCAAAGAAGCTTCGGTGTAACGAGCCGCTGGCCTTGAAAAACGTTCCGTGGCAGTAATGAAATTATTTTTCAGACGTTCTTCTACTTTTAAAGCAGGCAACATTCCTTCTTCTTGTTCGTCTTCCTCGTCGTGCCCTTCTAAATACACTTTCAGAAAACCATCGAATTTGATTACTTCTCCTGTAGCTACGAAAATTTCTTTATGATTGTCGGCTTCAATTTTAACATTGGTGCGCTCTAATTGCGCATCACTCATTTGAGATGCCAGGGTACGTTTCCAGATTAAATCATACAAACGAGCCTGATCTCTATCTGCCTCTATAGTATGACGAGACATATCGGTTGGACGAATAGCCTCGTGAGCTTCTTGAGCTCCTTTTGATTTTGTATTATAATTTCGCGGCTTGCTATATTCTGCTCCATAATAACTGCTAATTTCTGCTTGAGCTGCATTCATAGCCTCTTGAGACAGGTTCACACTATCAGTTCTCATGTACGTAATCAATCCCGCTTCGTAAAGACGTTGCGCGATTTGCATGGTGATTCCTACCGGTAAATATAATTTACGAGCCGCTTCCTGTTGTAAGGTAGAAGTCGTAAATGGAGCCGCTGGAGATTTTTTTGTCGGTTTGGTTTCTAAATCTGCAACTTTGTAGTTCGAACCAATATTTTGTTGTAAGAACTTTTCAGCCTCTGCTTTACTTGAGAAATTCTTCGGCAATTTGGCTTTAACTATTTTACCCTTTTCATTAGTAAACTCAGCAGTAACACTGTAGGAAGCTTCTGGTTTGAAGTTTTGAATTTCACGTTCACGTTCTACGATCAGACGTACCGAAACCGATTGAACACGACCCGCAGACAAGCCTCCTTTTACTTTTTTCCAAAGTACAGGCGATAATTCATACCCAACCAAACGATCCAACACACGACGAGCTTGTTGTGCATTTACTAGGTCGTAATTAATTCCACGCGGATTTTCAATTGCTTTTTGAATAGCCGTCTTCGTAATTTCATGAAAAACAATACGTTTGGTTTTCTTTGGATCTAGTTTAAGTTCTTCCGCAAGGTGCCAAGAAATCGCTTCCCCTTCGCGGTCCTCATCGGATGCTAACCATACCGTTTCGGCATTTTTAGACAAATCCTTGAGTTTTTTCACTAAAGCTTTTTTATCGGAAGAAACTTCATATTTAGGCTTGAAGTTATTTTCCACATCTACCCCTATTTCCTTAGAAGGTAAGTCGGCAATGTGCCCATAACTAGACTCCACTTGAAATTCTTTTCCCAAAAATTTTTCTATAGTTTTTGCCTTTGCAGGCGACTCAACGATCACTAAATTCTTTGCCATTTACCATTTTATTTCTTCGGCAAAAGTATGGGTTTTTTTTAAATATAGAATTTTTGAAAGGTTTTTTAGGACGAAAGAAAATGTTTCATCGATGTTATACCTATATTTAGGAGTTGAAATAATGTTAAAGAAATCTGACATCTTGTCATAAAATCAAATTTAGTATTATCTTTGCACGCACATTTTACGCAAAGGCAATTTATGGAAAAGGAAATTGATGAAAAAAGACAAGGCACTAGTCTAGTTTTACAAGAAAAAGAAGGAAATACAAAAAAACTTTTTATAGAAAGTTATGGTTGTGCTATGAATTTTTCCGATAGCGAAATCGTAGCTTCAATTTTAACTGAACAAGGTTATAACACAACACAAAAACTAGAAGAAGCCGATTTGGTTCTGGTAAATACTTGTTCCATACGAGACAAAGCGGAACAAACGGTTCGCAAACGTTTAGAAAAATACAATGCTGTAAAACGCAGCATCAATCCAGGAATGAAAGTTGGTGTTTTGGGTTGTATGGCAGAACGCCTAAAGAGTCAATTTCTTGAAGAAGAAAAGATTGTAGATATGGTTGTAGGTCCAGATGCCTACAAAGATTTACCTAATCTTTTGAAAGAAGTAGAAGAAGGACGTGATGCTATAAACGTTATTTTATCGAAAGATGAAACTTACGGAGACATTTCACCAGTCCGATTACAAAGTAATGGAATCAATGCTTTTGTTTCGATTACACGTGGATGTGACAACATGTGTACTTTTTGCGTGGTCCCTTTTACCAGAGGACGTGAGCGCAGTCGTGAACCTCAATCTATTATTGAAGAAATTCAAGATCTTTGGAATAGAGGATTTAAAGAAGTTTGTTTATTAGGACAAAATGTTGACAGTTACCTTTGGTACGGTGGCGGATTAAAAAAAGATTTCGATAAAGCTAGTGAAATACAAAAAGCTACTGCTGTCGATTTTTCACAATTATTGGAGATGTGCGCTGTACAGTTTCCAAAAATGCGTTTCCGTTTTTCAACATCAAATCCGCAAGACATGCACGAAGAAGTGCTCCACGTTATTGCTAAATATCACAATGTGTGTAACTACATTCACCTACCGGTTCAATCTGGTAGTACCCGAATTTTAAAGGAAATGAATCGTCAACACACTCGTGAAGAATATATGGAGTTGGTTGACAAAATCAAACGTATTATCCCTGGATGTTCAATCTCACAAGATATCATTACCGGTTTCCCTACCGAAACGGAAGAAGATCACCAAGACACCTTAAGTCTGATGGAATATGTAGAATATGATTTTGGATACATGTTTGCTTACTCAGAAAGACCAGGTACACTTGCAGCACGTAAGATGGAAGATGACGTTCCGGAGGCTGATAAAATGCGACGTTTGCAAGAGATTGTTGATTTACAACAAAAATTGAGTGCGCAACGTACTGCCCGATTCCTAAATCAAACAGTAGAAGTACTCATTGAGAAAGAATCGAAAAAATCTGACGCTCATTGGTCTGGAAGAAATTCAGAAAACGTTGTTACTGTTTTTCCTAAAGAAAATTACAAACCGGGAGATTTCGTATTGGTCAAAGTAACCGACTGTACTACTGCTACATTAATAGGTGAAGCGGTTGGATATTCTGAAATGCAAGTTAATTAATTTAAAGTTTAACGCTTCAAATTCTAAACACAAGCTACTTTAATTTTTGAATTTAAAGTTTACATAAAACAATTACAAATGGAATCCGTTCAAGCCATAAAACAACGATTTGAGATCATCGGGAACGACCCGAAGCTCAATCGTGCAATTGAAAAAGCCATTCAGGTTGCCCCTACTGATATTTCGGTGTTGGTAACCGGTGAGAGTGGTGTGGGTAAAGAAAGTATTCCTAAAATTATTCATTCTCTATCCCACAGAAAACACGGGAAATATATCGCTGTAAACTGCGGTGCTATTCCCGAAGGCACTATTGATAGTGAATTATTTGGTCACGAAAAAGGATCTTTTACCGGAGCTACTGCAACCCGCGAAGGTTATTTTGAAGTAGCTGATGGCGGTACTATATTTTTAGATGAAGTGGGTGAATTACCTTTAACTACTCAAGTTCGCTTATTACGTGTTTTAGAAAATGGGGAATTCATCAAAGTTGGTTCTTCTCAAGTCCAAAAAACGAATGTTCGAATTGTAGCGGCGACCAATGTAAACATGCTTGACGCCATCGAAAAAGGCAAATTCCGAGAGGATTTATACTATCGTTTGAGTACAGTTGAAATTGGGCTACCTCCATTGAGAGAGCGTAAAGAAGACATCCATTTACTATTTCGAAAATTTGCCTCTGATTTTGCGCATAAATACAAAATGCCTCCGATTAAATTAGAGGATCAAGCGATTCAATATTTATTAAAATACCGTTGGAATGGAAATATTCGTCAGTTACGAAATGTTGCTGAACAAATTTCTGTTTTAGAAACCAATCGAGATATTTCGATCCAAACCTTGGCTTCTTATTTGCCTAACGAAGGAACAAATCTTCCACAAGTAGTCAACAAAAAAGCGGATAGCGACTTTTCAACAGAAAGAGAAATCTTGTATAAGATTCTTTTTGACATGAAGAGCGACCTGAACGACCTAAAAAAATTAACCTTGGAATTAATGCAAAATGGAAGTTCTAAAGTTCAGGAAACCAACAAAGGATTGATTCAGCGTATCTACGGTCAGAAAGACGAGATAAATCCTTATGCTAATGAAGATTTGAGTGTTTCGGTGATTCCAACTCAAAATCCAGAAATTCAACAGGAAGAGTTTTTAGATGATGAAGACGACGGTAATTATATTTTTGCCGATACTGTAGAAGAAGAAGATTCGCTCAGACTAGACCAAAAAGAAATAGAACTCATCAAAAAAGCACTGGAACGCAACAAAGGGAAACGCAAAGCTGCTGCAGACGAATTAGGTATTTCTGAAAGAACATTATACCGAAAAATAAAACAATTCGATTTATAAAATTCCATTTTATATCTTTGGAAAACTGAAACATGAAAAAAATATCCTACATACTATTCACTGCTTTGTTGTTATTACTTAACAGTTGCGGCATTTATAACTTTACTGGTGCGGGTCCAATTAATGCAAAAACGTTTCAGGTAAATTATTTTCAAAATGTATCTGAATTGGTTGAACCGGGAATCGATAGAGACTTTACCCTTCGATTACAGGATTTGATTCAAAATCAGACTAATTTGAGTCTCACTCCTACTGATGGCGATTTAGTTTATGAAGGTGAAATTACAGATTACCGTATTTCTCCTATGACAGCTACTGCTGACCTTACCGCTGCCCAAAACCGTTTGACTATTTCAGTAAACTTACGTTTTTCGAATAAAAACAAACCACAAGAAAACTTTGAGAAGCGTTTTTCGTTTTTTTACGACTACCCGGGAGACCAACAATTAACTGGAGCACAGCTTCGATCCGCTTTGGATGTTATTTTCGAGCGAATTACTCAGGATATGTTTAACGACACCTTAGCTAAATGGTAATTATGAATCTTAACGAATACATACATTTACTTAATAATCCCGGTGCTGTAAACTATAGCCATATTAACGACTTAGATAAAATCTTAGCCGATTTTCCATATTTTCAGAGTGCCAGAACTATTCAATTAAAAGGTTTACATGCCCACGATAGTTTTAAATATAGCCAAGCGTTAAAATTAACGGCTGCGCACACTGTTGATCGTACGGTATTATTCGATTTTATTAATGGATATTTCACTCCAACTCTAAAAAAAGTCTCGGAAGACAAAGAACCCGAGAAGAAAACTGTCGCTATCGCTACGGAACCATCTTTAATTGAAGAAAAAACTCTAGAAGTTCCTCAAAAGACTGTTTCTGAAAACTCTTTGGAAAAATCTATTTTATCTTCTATTAAGGAAGCAACTCCTGCAGTACCCTCTGCTGAAACTGAAAAAATAGAGGCTGAGGAAACAGCTTCCGAATCTGTCGCAACAGATGAAAAACCTGTTGGACTTAACACTTCCGAAACACATTCCTTTCAAGAATGGTTACAATTATCTAAGCTAAAACCTATTGAAAGAAATGAATCGACTGAAGTAAAAGTAGAATCAAAAACTTTGGCTGAAAAAATAGATTTGATTGATAAATTCATCGAATCAAATCCAAAAATATCACCTCCAAAAGAGAATATTGCACCACCAGCCTATACACAAAAAAACGAGGACACATCGTATCTGATGACCGAAACTTTAGCTAAAATTTATCTGGAACAAAGAAAATACAGCAAAGCAATTCAAGCTTATGAAATTTTAATTTTGAAATATCCAGAAAAAAGTAGTTTATTTGCAGACCGAATATTAGAAATTAAAGAATTACAACAAAATAACAAATAGTTAACAATGAGTACATTTTCAATTTTTTTAGTTTTAATCACTATAGTTTGTTTTTTACTAATCGTGGTAGTTATGGTACAAAACCCTAAAGGTGGAGGATTATCATCAACTTTTGGTAGTTCACAAATGATGGGTGGAGTTCAAAAAACAACTGATTTCCTAGATAAAAGTACTTGGTATTTAGCAGGTACGTTAATTGTACTTATTTTATTATCAAGCTTAAGTTTTACTGGAAGCAACAGCGATACAGGATCTAAGATCATTGATGAGACAACTTCTGTTCCTTCAATACCTGCTGCTCCTCAGTCTGCTCCAGCTGCAGATGACAAAACAGCTAATCCTACAGAAGAAGCTAAGAAATAATCTTCAACAGAAAATAATTACACAAAATGCCAGCCTGTCAGTGCTGGCATTTTTTATTTGGCAATTTTGTCACAATTTTCAGCTTGGCACAATTTCTGAAAAAAGCAAAGCAGCAAAATTTAATAATCTAAAAAAATATAATTATGGCATTAAACATTAAACCACTTTCAGATCGCGTTATCGTGGAACCGGCAGCTGCTGAGACTCAAACAGCTTCTGGGATTATTATTCCTGATACAGCTAAAGAAAAACCTCAAAAAGGTACTGTGGTAGCTGTAGGAAACGGTAAAAAAGACCAACCTATGACCGTAAAAGTTGGTGACACGGTTCTTTATGGAAAATATGCTGGAACTGATTTAAAATTTGAAGGCAAAGATTATTTAATCATGCGTGAGGACGATATCCTTGCAATAATTTAATTCTAAGTTTCAGGTTTCAAATTCAAACTTTCTGAAAAACCTTAAACATAATTAAACTCAAAAAATCTAAATAAAAATCAAAATGGCAAAAGATATAAAATTTGATATTGAAGCACGCGACGGATTAAAACGCGGGGTAGACGCATTAGCTAATGCAGTAAAAGTAACTTTAGGTCCTAAAGGACGTAATGTAATTATTTCTAAATCTTTTGGTGCACCACATGTAACTAAAGACGGTGTTTCAGTGGCTAAAGAAGTAGAGTTGAAAGACACTCTTGAAAATATGGGAGCACAAATGGTTAAAGAAGTAGCTTCTAAAACCAATGATTTAGCGGGAGACGGTACAACTACGGCAACTGTTTTAGCACAATCTATCGTTAAAGAAGGACTAAAAAACGTAGCTGCTGGCGCTAATCCAATGGATTTAAAACGTGGTATTGATAAAGCAGTAGAAGCAATTGTAGAAGATCTTGGCAAACAAGCTCAAGAAGTAGGTTCTTCTACCGAAAAAATCAAACAAGTAGCTTCCATCTCTGCAAACAATGACGAAGTAATTGGAGAATTAATTGCAACGGCTTTTGGTAAAGTAGGTAAAGAAGGTGTAATCACTGTTGAAGAAGCAAAAGGTACCGATACTTATGTAGATGTTGTAGAAGGTATGCAATTTGACAGAGGATACCTATCTCCTTACTTCGTAACTAATACTGAAAAAATGGAAGTTGAATTAGAAAGACCTTACATTTTATTATACGACAAAAAAGTATCTTCTTTAAAAGAATTATTACCAATTCTAGAGCCAGTTGCACAATCTGGAAAACCTCTATTAATCATCGCTGAAGATGTTGATGGTGAAGCTTTATCTACTTTGGTGGTAAATAAACTTCGAGGTGCCTTAAAAATTGCCGCTGTAAAAGCGCCAGGATTTGGAGATCGTAGAAAAGCTATGTTAGAAGATATCGCTATATTAACAGGTGGTACAGTAATTTCAGAAGAAAGCGGATACAACTTAGAAAACGCTACTTTAGAAATGTTAGGTACAGCCGAAAAAGTGACCATTGACAAAGATAACACTACTGTAGTTAACGGTGCTGGTGATGCGGAAATGATTAAAAACCGCGTAAACCAAATCAAAGCGCAAATGGAGTCAACTACTTCTGATTATGACAGAGAAAAATTACAAGAGCGTCTGGCAAAATTAGCAGGTGGAGTAGCTGTTCTTTATGTAGGTGCTGCATCTGAAGTGGAAATGAAAGAGAAAAAAGATCGCGTAGACGATGCACTTCACGCTACAAGAGCTGCTGTTGAAGAAGGAATTGTTGCTGGTGGTGGTGTAGCTTTATTGAGAGCAAAAGCAACTTTAGCAAATCTTAAAGCAGAAAATGCAGACGAAGCAACGGGTATTCAAATCATTTCTCGTGCTGTTGAAGCTCCTTTACGTACTATTGTTGAAAATGCAGGCTTAGAAGGTTCTGTAGTAGTAGCTAAAGTTGCCGAAGGTACAGGAAGTTTTGGTTATAACGCTAAATCTGACCAATATGTTGATATGTTGGCTGCAGGAATCATCGATCCTAAGAAAGTTACACGTGTAGCTTTAGAAAACGCTTCTTCTGTGGCAGGAATGATTCTAACTACAGAATGTGCTTTAATCGACATTAAAGAAGAAAATGCCGGAGGCGGAATGCCAATGGGAGGCGGAATGCCTGGTATGATGTAATCGCTTCATCTCACAAAAATAAATTACTACAACAAACCCCGAAGAAGCTATTTTTCGGGGTTTGTTTTTTATTATGACCACTATCATAGCAATCGTTTTACTAATGTTCTTCATTAAATCTTATCCCAAAACCAACTATTCAAAAGCGTTGAAATATCTTGAACTTGGATTTAAATTGAAATCATGAATTTCGAAAAGGCAAATGAGATAAAGTTTTAAATTAACAATTCATTTTTCAGATTTACAGTACATTCTTAAATCTTCTGAAACGAAATACATAGTAGTACGATTTCGAATTAAATTTCAATATTTAGAAAACAAAAAAGCCAATTACAGAATTTCTTCTATAATTGGCTCAATATTATTTAGCTTAACTTTTAGTCCTGCTAAAAGAATTATTTTTTGAAAATGCTTATTCTTCGATGTGTGCTTGTTTCTTTAAAATTTTCCAAAGTACTGGCACCGTTGTAAACAATACGATAATGATCACAATGTACTCGATGTAATGTTTTAAATCCACTCCAAACTCATTCAAAAAGAACGCGTGAAGATAATGTCCAGAAAAAATCATAGAAAAAGACCACAATAAAGATCCTAAAATATTGTACAACATGAACTTCTTTTTGTCCATTTCTACAATTCCGGCAATCACTGGTGCAAAGGTTCTTACTACAGGTAAAAAACGAGCAAAAACAATAGCTTTTGAACCGTATTTTTCGAAAAACTCTTTAGATTGGTATAAGTATTTTTTCTTGTAAAAAAATGAATCTTGTCGACTGTAGAGATAACCTCCACTTTTGGCACCAAACCAATAACTAGTCATATTACCCAAAATTCCCATTAAGGAAACCAATAGTGCAAAAATGGTAACGTTCAAGAAATCATTATGGGTCGAAAATTGATTCATGAGACCTTCGCTGTAAATTCCTGCCAAAAAAAGCAAACTATCTCCAGGCAAGAAGAAACCAGCCAACAAGCCTGTTTCTGCGAAAACAATAAATAATACTACGAACAATCCAATCTTAACTCCTCCTAACTCTAGTAAAATATAAAATTCGGGGTTTAATAATTGCAACCAGTTAAATTCTTCCATTACTTAAACATACTATTTTAAAAGGCGAAAGTACTACATTTAGTACAATCGCCCTATTTTAAAATGATAAATTATTATTAAAATTAAATATCTAATTGATACAGTTCATGCAAATCTTCGTTCTTAGAAAAATTAACATTTAGATCCGTTACATAACCAGAATTGAGACCATATACCCAACCATGTAAGTATAATTCCTGTCCTTCTTTCCAAGCACCTTGCACGATGGATGTCTTTGCTAAATTCAATACTTGTTCTTTTACATTTAACTCCACAAATCTGTTAAAACGCTCGTCTTCGTTTTCAATAGAGCTTAGTTTTTCTTTATTTAATCGGTAAATATCTTTGATATGTCGAATCCAATTGTCTATAACTCCAAAAGAGTTGTTCCCCATCGCGGCTTTAATTCCTCCACAACCATAATGACCACAAACAATGACATGTTTCACTTTCAAAACATTCACCGCATAATCTAGAACGCTCAACATATTCATATCACTATGCACCACCATGTTGGCAATATTACGATGAACAAAGACCTCCCCTGCTTTAGTTCCGGTAATTTCATTGGCAGGAACGCGGCTATCAGAACATCCAATCCACAAAAGCGGCGGGGTTTGCCCTTGTGATAAATCTTTGAAAAAATTAGGATCTTGACTTAACTTCTCTTCTACCCATTTCTTATTATTGTCTAATATTTTTTTATAAAACTCGCTCATATTTTTAATTTATAGATTCAACAAATACATGTTTTTCTTCTTCTTTAGTGTTTTCAAGCTCATATGCTTTTTTGAAACCCACTAGTTTTACTTTTATATTTTTATCCTTTGATTGCACTTTCTTAAAATCCTTAATCAAATCCAAAACGTCATGTGCAATATATACCGTTTCGGAAGCATTGATTCTTACCACCGAATTTTCCGGGATCTCTTGGAGTGTTTTTTTAATCGCTGCTTTGTTTAAAAAAGAGACTTCCTGAGCTAATTTGATATGAATTATATCGTCTTCATGGTATTGTTCTTTCTTAAAATCGTAGGCTCTTTTCATATTCCCTTTCAGAATAAAAACAACACTGATTATCATCCCCAAAGCTACACCTTTTAATAAATCCGTGAACACAACTCCTAGTAAAGTTGCTATGAAAGGTATAAATTGATATTTCCCTTGCTCATAAAAATGAGTAATTACTTTAGGATTAGCCAATTTGTAACCCACCAACAACAATACGGCTGCTAAGGTTGCCAAAGGAATTTTATTAAGCAAAAAAGGAATTGCCAGAGCACTTACAAACAAAAGTACCCCATGAATAACCGTTGCCATTTTCGACTTGGCGCCAGCATTAGCATTGGCAGAAGTTCTTACCACTACAGAGGTCATCGGCAATCCTCCTAAAAGAGAACTTATAATATTTCCTATACCTTGAGCTTTTAATTCGACATTGGTATCTGTATGTCTTTTTTGAACATCCATTTTATCCGCGGCTTCCACACAAAGCAGTGTTTCAATTGAAGCAACAATAGCAATGGTAAACGCAACAATCCAAACTTCCTGGTTCACAATTGCCGAAAAGTCAGGAAAAACAAGAATTTGCTGGAATTCTTCAAAAGATTTTGGCACCGGCAATTTCACCAAATGATCTGCCGTTACTGCTAAACTACTCTCCGTTACGATGAATATTTCGTTAATGATTACTCCAACTATAACCGCTATCAAAGCAGCAGGAATTAATTTCAAATTTTTTAAAAAAGAAATTTTATTCCAGCCAATTAAAATGAGTAATGAAACTGAAGTTATTAGAACAGCTCCCAAATGTACGTTCCCAATAACAGAAAACAATTCGGAAAAAGTATTTTGTCCGTTGGGCTGAAGAAATGCTAAATCTCCAATATAATCCTCATCATAACCAACAGCATGGGGAATTTGCTTTAGAAAAATAATAACCCCGATACCAGCCAACATACCTTCAATGACATTATTGGGGAAATAATTGGAAATAGAGCCCGCTTTTAAAAACCCTGAGATTAATTGCAATACTCCAGCTAAAAAAACCGCCAAAAGAAAAATCTCAAAACCGCCTAAAGTAGTTATTGCACTTAAAACAATTGCCGTAAGACCGGCTGCAGGACCCGAAACAGATAAATGTGATTTACTAATTAAACCAACTACAATTCCACCAACGACTCCTGATATAATTCCTGAAAACAACGGTGCACCCGATGCCAATGCTATCCCTAAACATAGCGGCAGTGCGACCAAAAAAACCACTAGCCCAGCAGGAAAATCTGAACCAAGGTTAGCCAAAAGTTTTGTTTTTTTTGTCATATCCCTTTAAAATTTAAAACATTATTTTACTACAGACCAACAGCCTGTGAGTTTGAATGGTATGTTTTAAACTTGTTCGGGTGGCGGAAAGAACGCCATTAACGTTAAAGAATAATCCTTTAACAAATAGAAGTCAAATTTATTGGAAGCATTATTTTGAAATAAGAAATCGTAAAGCATACTTTCGTCAAAAACAACCTCTGCGAAATTATTTTTGGTGTGCTTGTGATGTTCTTCTTCTTCCGTGATATTAAAAGCAATGGTTGTTTCATTTCTCTCATTAATCACATAAAGGATCATAGAAGAGAACTGAAACAGAATAAACGCTGCTAAAACTATCTTGGTAAAAAATTTCATTTGGCAAAAATACTATTTTGAAAAAAAACACCCAAGGACTTAACATTTTCTTATAGAAAAAAAAGAGCCTCAACAATTCGTCAAGGCTCTTTTTAATAGTTATTTTACTCTTTCGTATCGGCAACAACCGTGAAGTGAGTCGTACTCCTCGTCGGTAGCTTTAACGTTTTTAGTATCGTGTCCGGCTTTGGCTACTGCCTTTTCAACATCTAACATACTGCATTTTTCCTCGTTAAGGATCAAACTTAATTCTTGTGAAGCTACGTTCCAACTCGCTGTTTTAACACCTGCTACAGACATAGCGGCTTTTTGTATTCTTTTTTGACACATTTCACAATTCCCATTCACCTCAACGCCATATTTAGCATTCTTATTCTTTTTTTCCTGAGCCAATGTAGAGAAACCAATCATTAACATCAATAACATTACTATTTTTTTCATCTTATTTAATTTTAAATTATACACTTACTTAATTTTATAACGCAACCCTGCGTAAAACATTTTACCAAAAACCGGTGCATAGATGATAGAAGAATCAAAATTTGTTCCAAACGGATTATCTGCTCCAATAATAGCTTTGGATTGTTTGTAGTTTCCTAAATTTTCAGCTCCTACATATATTTCAAAGACAGGAGAAAAGGTTCGAGTAACTTGCGAATTCATTACCACAAAAGAAGGTGACATGGCAGGTAACTCTCCCCCTGAGTTAGGCAATTGCTGTTTTCCTATCCAATTTAACGTATAATCGAAACGCCATTGTTGCCCTTTTTCTTTGATATGGGTTTCAAATTCTAGGTTCGTAAAAAAACGATGCTTGGCCTGAAGTTGACGCTGAAAACGTCCCATATTATAATCACTTTGTATATCATAGAACTTGTAAGCTGAGCGGAAATTCAAATGTTTGATGATTTCGGTATTAAACTCCACTTGCAAACTATTAGCAAATGATTTTCCTTTCAAATTATAAAAATCCACCTGGTTACTTCCTTGGTATACATCTATAATCACTTGATTTTGAAAATCCGTACGATAAAAATCTACAGATGCATCTGATTTCATTCCGAAAAGTTGAAATTTTTGCAAAAATCCAACCCCGTAATTCCAAGCTATTTCAGGATCTAGCCCGTAAATTTTACCATTGGTATCTAAAATATTAAAAGTTCTTGAACTTCCGAACAACTGCTGATTCTCTGCAAAAATATTAGCGGATCTTTTACCTCTTCCTGCTGAAAAACGAAGCACACCATCTTGCCAAGGATTGTAGCGCGCATGCAACCTAGGAGTTAGAAAAAAGCCCAAACGATTATGATAATCCGCTCTTCCTCCTAAAATTAAACTGAAATTATCCGTATTATCGAAGGTGTATTCAAAAAAAGTACCTAATGAGTTGTCTTTTCGACTCACATCAATAGCATTTACCTTTTCCTGATATTCATCGAAGGTAAAGTTCAATCCTGTGGAGAACTTATGCATCGTATTGTTTATAATCGAATTAAAAATCAGATTAGAATACCCGCTTTTTTGTTTGATATCGTAAGTTCTTAAACCAAAATAAGATTGTTGATTGTGTGAGGTAAACGCATTTTGAAAACCAATACTCTGAAAAGGCATATCCTTCCAAACATATCCAATTTTAGAAGAAAAATCGAATCTTTCAGTATTGATTTCTGAACCCCAATAGGTCGTAGAAAACTTATGTTGGTCCGGTTCAAATGCTACTTCACCCGTTTGCTTTTGATCATTCAAATAACGAAGGTTAAAAAAAGTAACCCATCCTTTTTCGGGATTAGTATACTGCCAACGATTGAGAATGTTGATCTGATTTCCCAGCGGATTGTCTAAAAAGCCATCTTCATTCATATCGTTTTTAGCCAAACGAGCATTGCCATGAACCAATAAACTAGTAGACCACAAACTGTCTAATTTCTTGGTAAAATGTGTATTTAACTCGAAACGAGCATCAGAAGAACCGTAAACATTCAAAAAGAAAGGAATGTCGTTGGCGGGTTTTAGCAATTCGGTATTAATTTGTCCCGAAATACTCTCAAAACCATTAATCACACTTCCTGCTCCTTTGGTAATCTGAATACTTTCGACCCAAGTTCCGGGTGTAAACGACAAACCAAATGCTTGTGAAGCGCCTCGAACAGAAGGAATGTTCTCCTCAGCTATTAATAAATAAGGACTGGTTAATCCCAGCATTTTAATCTGTTTGGTACCTGTTAAAGCATCCGAAAAATTCACATCAATTGAAGGATTGGTTTCGAAGCTTTCGGCCAAATTGCAACAAGCGGCCTTTAGCAATTCCTTGCTAGACAATACAGTGGTATTTGTTGCTTTAATAAGTGATTTTTGTATTTTCGCTCGTTTTGCTTCTACTTTAACTGTTTGCAAAGTATCTGGTATTTGCGCTGAAACAGTATAAGACAGAAAAACAAGAAAATACAAGAACGTATTTTTCATTGTATCTACATTTAATTAATAATAACAAAATTCAGAACTAATTAGTTCCTTAGTTTTTGAAATTATCAACTACGCATAGAAAATATACTGGGAATACAATTTATATAAAGGAGGGGCATGGGTATCACAATAGAACGAAGGGTTTTCGTTTTTTTTAACCACTTCCTTAAGCAAAGGAAATGATAAAGATTGATACTCATGAACTAGAATATAAGACGTAAGATCTAACTGAAAACTTTTTATAAGAACATTTTCAGAAGTCGTTTTTTCTATTTCTATTTTGTTGTTTTTACAACAACTACTTTCTTTTTTCTTTTTTGCACAACACGACTTTTCTTCCTCGTTTTTTTTCTGATCACAAGGGTCGCTGATTTTATAATCAAAAGAGATACCGGCTATTTTATCTCCACAATAATGCACATTGAATGCCAACCCCACATTGGATACCAAAATGAGTACGGCTAATATAATATTTATTTGCACTTTGAATTTCATCAGAGCAAAAGTATAAAATTGTTCAAACAAAATTGACAATAATTTGTTAATTGATTTGAAAACATTGCTTTACCTCTTTGAATAAAAAAATGTCATTAAAGCTTTAAAAACTCCAATGACATTTCTTATTTGTTTATTATGTTAAATTAAAACAACAACACTTGAACAAAGCCTCCAAAATTATTTTCATTATGTTTTAATGGTCCGTAATATTCTACATTTGAACCCAAACCGAAAGCAAATTCTTTATAGCTTACTCCTGCTCTAGCTCTAAAATAACTTCTCGCATGCAAATCTTGCGACATCGTATGCGCGTAAACTCCCTGCAAACGAGTATATAAACGCCATTGATCGCTGATTTTCGGTTTATACTCAACCAAAGCAAGACCTTCTAAGTTAGCATCTTTGCTAAGATCTACACGAGGTACAACGATAAAAAACCAATCTTCACTTGCATGAGCATAAATTAAACTAGCCGATGGTCGGATACCGGTAACAGGTGTATTATGAAAACCTGCGCCCAATTTTAACCCTTTAAACAAATCTACTGTTAAGCTAGCTTGCGTCATGTGATCCTGTAAATTTTGAACACCCCAATCAGAGTTAATATCTGTAACGCTAAAAAAACCAAGACGTGGAATACTTTTGATTTTTTTATCAATAATCATTTGGAAAGAAACTCCTCTGTCACCTACCAATGTTTCAACATTTATTGGAGGATTCTGAAATTCTTTCTGCTCCTGTTCCTGAGCAAAACTGTTAATACTAAAAAATAAACCGAACACTAGAAAGGTTCCTTTTGATAGAAAGTGGGCAATCTTCCTCATTTAATGATTTACAATAATTTTTAATTACTACTAATTTTTGTTTTACTATTTTTAAAAATTTCATAAAAAAATCACCATCAAAGCGATTAATATTCAATTTTAAAAAGCAAAAAATAAACGAACCATTAAAAGAAAAATAGGATTAAAACTCGCAAACAAGGACAAATCACGCCAAAAAAAGCATCCTGCCCGAGTAAAAAAAAACTTAGATAATTCAATAAAAAAGGGTTTTGTCAGTTCTCTTAAAACTTAAAAAGAAAACCAACAAAACCCTGAAAACAGTTAAAGAAATTATATGATTATAAACCCAATGGTTTTTTTTAGTTAATCTCTATCATCTGTTGCAGGTAAGGAACCTCACAATTGAAACCGTAACGATGCTCCACCATATTCTTTAAAGTAAGTAATGAAGGTTGCTCACCATGTACTAGAAAAACATTCTGAGGTTTCGTTTCCAACTCCGACAACCATTGTAATAAATCTTCTTGATCAGCATGAGCCGACAGACCTTCAATTTCTATAATTTGAGCATTCACCGGATAATAGTGTCCGTATATTTTTATTTCTTTAGCGCCCTCAATTAGCTTTCTACCTCTTGTCCCTTCTGCTTGAAAACCTACAATCAGTACGGTGTTTTTATCATCAACAATATAACGTTCTAAATAACTCAACACCCTTCCTCCGGTTACCATTCCACTAGCTGCAATAACTACTTTGGGATGATCGCTGTAAATCGTTTCAATAGTTTCCTCGAAATCGGTAATTAATGAAAACATACTGCACATAGCCTCACAATCTTCTAGTTTTAGCTTGTGCCAAGTCCTGTTTTCTGTAAACAAATCTATTACCCTGATCCCCATTGGAGTATCAATAATATAAGGAATTTCCGGAATACGTCCTTCTTGCTTCAATTTCCAGAGCAGAAACATAATAGTTTGGGCTCGCTCGACTGCAAAACTAGGAATGATCACGTTACCCCCTCTTGCGATGGTTTCATTAATACATCGCTCCAAATCATCCATAGGAATATTCGCGGGATGTAATCTATCACCATAGGTACTTTCTAAAAACACATAATCTGCTTTTTTAGGCTTCACTGGTTTAAACAACAAATCATCTTGATCTCTACCAATATCTCCTGAAAAAACCAATGTCTTACCTTCTAGATTTAACTCGATAGAACAAGCGCCTAAAATATGACTCGCGTAAAAAAATCTAGCTGAAATTTCCGCATCCAAATCAAATGTTTTGTCCAACTGAATCACTCTAAAAAAAGGGAATACTTTTTCAGCTTGATCTACAGTATATAGAGGTTCTGCGGGTATATGTCTAGAATAATGCTCTTGATTCGCTTTTTCAGCCTCTTCTTCCTGAATTTTACCTGAATCTAGAAGAATTAACTGAGAAATAGCCTTTGTGGGACTAGTACAATAAATTTTTCCTTCAAACCCTTGATTGACCAATCTAGGCAACCATCCACAATGGTCTAAATGCCCATGCGTTAATAACACATAATCTATAGAGGATGGTAAAATCGGGAGTGGCTGCCAGTTAAGTTGTCTTGTTTCCTTATTTCCTTGAAAAAGTCCACAATCGATTAATATTCGGATACCATTATCGGATTCGATTAACGTTTTGGAACCGGTTACTGTTCCTACCCCTCCTAAAAACTGTATTTTCATAGTTATTTTGTTTTAAGACATAATTCGGAAACTTCCTTCAAGACATTGGTTATTCTTGTGGGACTGAGTCCTATTATTTCGAGAATTTCCGAGCTTTTGTATAATTCATCCACTAAAATCACTTCGTGCGATAAGAGTTGTTCTTTTTCTGCCAAAGACAAAGTGGTAAGACAAGCGATGGGGTAAAAATGAATATTATCAATTCTGTTGCGTAAGTTATTATCCTTAGGGAAATCCCAACTCAATAATTCAATACCGGAACAAAGAGCAAATCGAACAGCATCTTCAGAAAACCTATTATTGGTGACTATCAAACACTTGTTAATGCGTTCTTTCTCATCAAAAACATCAAACAACTGACTGTTCAAATCATTGAATCTTGATAAAATATACATTGGCACCTTTACATCAGAAACTATATCACGGTCGGTATGAAACTTACACTCGATCATTTTAAGTTCTTCTCCTTTTTTCACCAATAAATCTACTTCGTGAGAAACACATCGACCTTTCAAATTAAGATTGATTTTAGTCTTGTATCCTCCATGTCTGAATAAATGTGAAATATATTTCTCAAAATAAAATCCAGCAGGTCCCAACATTTCTAATGCCAATCTAAGATTGTATCTTGCCGCCGTAGAAGAAGATTCTTCTTTTAAAAGCTCAAAAGCCAATTTGTAAATTTTCTTGGTTGAAATACCCTCGTAGAGTTCCTTTTCAATTTGTTTCAATACCTCTTTAACAACAGAAGGTGTAGCGCCTGATTTCAGTAAAGACCTTTCTAGTTTCTTTCGTTCAAAATCAACTACATCTCCAGAATGCTTAATAATTTTCATGGCTATCCATAATTTTCATAAAGATACAGAAAATAATTATGAATTTTTTCTCTGGTAAAAGAATGCAGGAATAAATAACAATAAAAACAAAGGATGAATAACAAATCTTCGAATGTAGAAAAAGGTCATTTTCTTATCTTCATCAAAGCAATTCAGAAAAACAAATAACAATAAAAGGAGAACCGCTAAAAAAAACAATAATAAAACAGCTGAAAATCGTACTATAGCTATTTCTTTAAACAAAACATAAAGAATCAACAGTGAAAGCAATCCGTTAATGAAATATCTCAGAATCCAATTAAAATAAAGCGAAAAACTGTTGTACTCCGGATAGGGTAAGTTAGAAAATTCTGCTTTGAAATAATCTGTAAAAGGATCATAAAACAGATGATTTTCAAACACTCTCACTAAAACCAAGAGCATAACGAAAAAAAACAGAAGAAAAGTTCTTGCGATGTTATTTTTTATGATTCGAAGCATAAACAGAATATTTATTAACCCAAACTATCCACAACAAAAAAACCATTCCGTAAATAAGCAATGGAAATAAAACACCGTGCAACAAATGAACTTGATTGGGAAACGAAAAAAGTAAAACAGCAAGAATAATGATTCGGAATACATTTACTATATAAAGGAACAAACCGCCACCGACAGCAAAAAACAAAGTAGGCTTCAATCTTCCTGAAAAAGCGATCACAAATGCAACAAATAAAATAATAACGCTAATTGCATTACAGCCCTCAATGATTCGAGCGACATACTCCCCTTCATAAAAGATTTTATAATAATCCTGAAAAGATTGGGTTGCAATTTTTATCCCTAAGATATTTGCTAATTTTTGTGTCAGAAAAGAAACATTGCTAGTAATCCCGTCCACGACATTTTTACCAAAAGAAGAAAGATACATTCGATAGACTGCTGTCAACACAAAGTAAGACAGAAAAAATTTCCCTAAAAATAGCAGAAAAGGTCTATATTGTTGTAAAACTTGTTTCAAATCGATTTTTTAACAAATTTATATAAAATTTAAAACAGCTGTTGTCTACTTTTGTAATAAAAAAGAAAATAAAATGACTTTCGAAGCATTACAACCTAAAATAGTAGAAATAACCTCTGACTCCTCTTTAACTAGAGATGAAAAATTATTGAATATCTGCCAACTGTTACAAGACAATATCAGTTACTACAACTGGGTTGGTTTTTATTTTGCCAATCACGAAACCAAAACATTACATTTAGGCCCTTATGTTGGAGCAGAAACCGATCATACCGTAATTCCTTTCGGAAAGGGAATTTGCGGACAAGTTGCTGAATCTAATGCCAACTTTGTAGTACCGGACGTTAAGGCGCAAGACAATTATATAGCTTGTAGCTTAACCGTAAAGTCAGAAATCGTAGTGCCTTTGTTCGTCAACGGAGTTAACATTGGCCAAATTGATATTGACAGCCATGTCTTAGATCCTTTCACCGAAGCGGACGAACGTTTCTTAGAATTTGTAAATGAACAAGTTGCAAAATTATTTTAACAAATAAATAAAAGTTTGCTACTTCAAAAAATAAGTTTACCTTTGCAGGAAATTGAGATATCTCAATCTGCATAATAATCATTTTAACAATATTAGCATGTACTTAACAAAGGAAACTAAAGCTGAAATTTTCGCTAAACACGGAGGAAAAGCTGAAAACACTGGTTCTGCTGAAGGGCAAATCGCTTTATTCACGTTCAGAATCAACCACTTAACAGAACACTTAAAAAGAAATCGTCACGATTACAACACTGAGCGTTCGTTAGTAAAATTAGTAGGTAAAAGAAGATCACTTCTTGATTACTTAAAAAATACGGAAATCAACAGATACCGTGCGATTATCAAAGAATTAAACATCAGAAAATAATCAAGATGAAAAGAGGTGCCTGCGCGCCTCTTTTTATTTTTGCATTTTTTACACAGAAAAAGTTTGGTTTTTCATTGGGTTTCAAACAACTACACAACAACACACAACAACACAACTAAAACCCATTGTTTAATTAACAAATGAATTATTTATGATTCCAAAAGTATTCCAAGAAGTTATCGATTTAGGTGACGGAAGAAGCATCAGTATCGAAACTGGAAAATTAGCCAAGCAAGCCGATGGGTCTGTAGTTGTGCGTATGGGCGATGCAATGTTATTGGCAACGGCAGTTTCAGCAAGAACTGCAAATCCTGGGGTAGACTTTTTACCTCTAACTGTTGATTACCGCGAGAAATTTGCGGCAGCAGGTCGCTTTCCAGGCGGATTTTTCAAAAGAGAAGCCCGACCTAGCGACAGCGAAATTTTAACGATGCGTTTGGTTGACCGCGTTTTACGTCCATTATTCCCGGACGATTACCACGCGGAAACACAAGTTATGATTCAATTAATGTCTCATGACGAAAACGTTATGCCTGATGCTTTAGCAGGTTTAGCAGCTTCTGCTTGTCTTGCTGTTTCAGATATTCCTTTTTACAATCTTATTTCCGAAGTACGCGTAGGTCGTGTAAACGGTCAGCTAATCATCAATCCTAGCAGAGAACAACTAGAACAATCAGATATTGACATGATGATTGGTGCATCTGACGATTCTGTTTGTATGGTGGAAGGTGAAATGAAAGAAATTTCAGAAGCAGAAATGATCGAAGCTATCAAATTTGCACACGAAGCTATCAAAATTCAGATCAAGGCTCAAGAGCGTTTAAGAGCTGCTGTAGGCACTCCAACTTACAGAGAATATGAAACTGAAAAAACTGACGATGCTGTTTATGCAAAAGTAAAAGAGGCTTCTTACAAAAAATATTATGAAGTAGCTCAAGCAGCTTCTGCAAAAAGTGAAAGAGGTGAAAAATTTGCTGAAATCAAAGAAGAAGTTAAAGCATTGTTTTCAGAAGAAGAATACGCTGAAAACCCAGATTTAGCAGAATTAGTATCGAAATACATATACAAAACACAAAAAGAGGCTGTAAGAAATGTTGTCCTTGAACAAGGTGTTCGCCTAGACGGACGTAAAACAACAGAAATTCGCCCAATTTGGTCTGAAGTTGATTATTTGCCTTCAGCACATGGTTCTGCTATCTTTACCCGTGGAGAAACTCAAGCCTTGGCAACCGTTACTTTGGGAACATCTAGAGAAGCCAATGTGATTGATTTACCATCAGAACAAGGCGAAGAACGTTTCTACTTGCATTATAACTTCCCTCCTTTCTCAACTGGAGAAGCGAAACCTTTAAGAGGTACTTCTCGTCGTGAAGTAGGACACGGTAACTTAGCGCAAAGAGCTTTAAAAAACATGATTCCTGCTGATTGCCCTTACACCATCCGTGTAGTTTCTGAAGTATTAGAATCTAATGGATCGTCTTCAATGGCAACAGTTTGTTCTGGAACTTTAGCATTAATGGATGCTGGAGTACAAATGATCAAGCCTGTATCAGGAATTGCTATGGGATTGATTACAGATGGTGAAAAATTTGCCGTTCTATCTGACATTTTAGGTGATGAAGATCATTTAGGAGACATGGACTTTAAAGTTACAGGAACTGCTGATGGTATTACTGCTTGTCAAATGGATATCAAAATTGACGGTCTACGTTACGACATCATGGAACAAGCGTTGAACCAAGCTCGTGAAGGTCGTTTACATATTTTGGGTAAAATCATGGAAACGCTTTCTCAACCAAGAGCAGAAGTAAAACCTAAAGCACCAAAAATTATCACTCGCACTATTCCAGGAAACTTCATCGGAGCGTTAATTGGTCCTGGCGGAAAAGTAATTCAAGAATTACAAAAAGCTACGGGAACTACTATCGTGATTAACGAAGTAGACGAACAAGGTGTTGTAGAAATTCTTGGAACAGATCCGGATGGAATTGCAAAAGTACTCGCTAAGATTGATTCAATTGTTTTCAAACCAGAAGTAGGAGAATCTTACGAAGTAAAAGTCATTAAAATGTTAGACTTTGGAGCTGTTGTAGAATACACAAAAGCACCTGGAAATGAAGTATTGTTGCACGTATCAGAATTAGCATGGGAACGTACAGACAAACCATCTGACGTTGTTAATCTTGGTGATGTATTTATGGTGAAATATTTAGGTATCGATCCAAAAACTCGTAAAGAGAAAGTATCAAGAAAACAATTATTGCCTCGTCCTCCTCGTGAAGACAAGAAAGACGAGAATAAGGATAAATCACAAGGTTAATTAAATATTTTTAATTCGTGAGTCAAACCCCCAGAGCATATTCTTTGGGGGTTTTTTAATTTACAAAGTATATCTTTATTAAATAATTCATCTTTTTTTATGTTAATTTTCTCACGAGATGAAAAAAATAACATTAATATTGTACTTTCTACATTATCAATCAACAAATGAACTACAAAACAACAGTATTAACTGTCATTTATCTTTTCTTTTTTAACCTCACCTCCTATAGTCAGATTAAAAAGGATACTTTATATAATTGGTTTGACACACAAACCGGATTAGTTAGCCTACCTCTATATAATGGAAGTATTCATTTAAACTATGATAAAACTTCAGAAAATCATCACCGCTATTGGATTTTAAACGAATTCCAAACTGGAACTGTTAACTACGATAATCAAGTATTCAATAATCTCAGTATTAAATATGACATCTTAGAAGACGAATTAATTTTGATGCCGCAAAATCAAGATTATAAGATTGCTATAAACACAAAGAAAGATCTCATCTTGTATTTTATTCTAAATCAAACAAAATTTGTAAATCTAGACCATCATAAAAATAAAAATTCTTTCCTAAAAGGTTTTTATGCTGAACATTTTACTTCCCCAAAGCTTTCACTCTACATCAAACATTACAAGAAAAAAAGGGATCTCATAAAAAATGATCGAATTTTAAGAGAATACGACTATTACCAAAATTTCATCCTCGAATTCAAAGACAATTTCTTTATCATACATTCTAAAAAGGACGTCATTCGTATTTTTCCAGATATTAAAGAAAAAATTAATGCTTTCTATACTTCAAATACGAATCTGGAAAAAAACAACAAAATAAGATTCATGGAACAATTAATCCAATATATAAACAGCATTACAACAAAATCGTTAAACGGAATAAACGAATGAAAAATATTTATCTATTCACTTTTTTATTCTTCTTTAATTTGTTAGTAGCACAAAACAGCACTAATAAAGTCATTTCTATTTCATTTAACGATTTGACAAGAGAAGCAGTACTTCAAAAAATGGAAACAGAACATGGGTTTCAAGTCTATTACATTGAAGATTGGTTTAAAGAAGACAAAGAATTAATTTCAGGAAATTATTCTGAGAAACCAATAAAAGAAATTTTAAATGAGCTTCTAAAAAAAACTAATCTTAATTTCTATTTAGAAAACAATCGAATTATACTTACGAAAAACAGTATCATCTACGATAAACTACCAGAAAATTATTTCAACAATCAAGACATAGTAAACAAAACAGTTAAAAACCCTATCTTTTTTCGTCAGTTTGATTCTATAAAAAAAATTGAACAAAAAAATACTGACAACATTACATTAATTGGAAAAGAATCCACAGGTTCAGACACAGAATCTTACACTCTTGAAGGTTACATCAAAGACCTTAAAACCGGTAAACCAATCCAAAATGTAACTGTTAAAGTCAAAAACACAAAAAATACCACTTCAACGGATAACCAGGGGTATTATACTCTTAAAGTTCCTCAAGGGCTAATCACAATTGAGACAGAAACTGAAGAATACAAAAGAGTATCCAGAAAAATTATGGTTTACAGTAATGGTAATTTAGACCTACAATTAAAAGACAATACAAACATATTAGACGAAGTAATTGTCAAAGGAAGACGCAGACAAAATATTAGAACTTCAATAACTGGAGTAACTACCATTGAAGCAGAAGGCATTAAAAATACTCCTTTAGTTTTAGGGGAAAGAGATGTTTTAAAAATTGCCTTAACCATTCCTGGTATAAAAACAGCGGGAGAAGGATCAGCAGGATTTAACGTAAGAGGAGGAAAAGAAGATCAGAATCTGATATTATTAGACAATGGAACACTATATAATCCTGCCCATTTTTTTGGTTTTTTCTCGGCAATCAACCCTTATGCAACCAACAAAGTTGACATCTACAAAGGAAGTATTCCTACTGAATATGGAGGACGATTATCTTCTGTTTTCGACATCATTTCTAAAAACGGAAATACAGAAAAAATAGCAGGAGAGGCCGGTATAGGCCCAGTAACAAGTAATTTAACGATTTCTACTCCTTTAGTCAAAGGCAAAGCTAGCCTATTGGGCGGATTTAGAGCTACTTATTCCGGATGGATTCTCAGGAGTTTAAAAGAAGAACAACTTCAAAAAAGTGAAGCTTCATTCTATGATGGAATCATAAAATACCATCATGATTTGAACAAAAAAAACAGTGTAGAAGCTACATTCTACTACAGCAAAGATGCTTTTAGCATCACCTCTGATTCTGTTTATAAATACAGTAACAGAATGGCTTCAATAAAATGGAAACATACTTTTAACGAGAAAAACAAAGGAGAATTTAATATAACTAACAGCGAGTACAAATTCAACATCGCTTACAATTCAAATAATCCAAATGCTTTTGATTACGGATACAAAATCAACGAAACACAAGGTATTATGAAGTTTAACTACACCTTGAACGACAAAAACAAATTTTCGTATGGAATAAGCAGTAAACTTTACACTATTGATCCAGGTAACTTCACTCCAAGAGACCCACAATCGGATTTAAACGCAATTACTATTCCTCAGGAAAAAGGTTTAGAATCGGCACTATTTGTAAGTGATAATCTTAAAATCAATAAAAAACTACTTTTCGACATCGGTTTCCGTTACTCTATATTTGCTGCATTAGGAGCTTCTACCCAAAGATTATACGAACAAGGAAAGCCAAAAAATGATGCCACAGTAGTTGGTGAAAAAACATACGGAAACAATGAAATCATACAAACTTATGGTGGATTTGAACCGAGAATCTCTATGCGTTATATGTTTAATGAAGATTTCTCGATTAAAGCAGGCTTTGATAAGACTTTTCAATATATTCATTTGTTATCTAGTAACACAACACAATCTCCCACAGACACATGGAAACTTTCAGATTTAAATGTTAAACCACAAAACGGACAACAATTCTCATTGGGTCTTTTTAAAAACATTGCATTTAAAGATCTAGAATTCAGTCTAGAAGGGTATTACAAAAAATCAAACAATATACTAGATTATAAAACAGGAGCCCAGTTACTTCTTAACGAAAACATCGAAACAGAATTACTTCAAGGAGAAGGAAAATCTTATGGGATGGAATTCTTAATTAAAAAACAAACGGGCCAATTAAACGGTTGGGTTGGTTACACCTACTCTAGAACCTTCATTAAAACGAATAGTAAATTTGCAGAAGAAAGAGTCAATAATGGAAAGTATTTTGCTGCTAATTTTGACAAACCTCATGATTTTAGTGCAGTTCTAAACTATAAATTCACGAAACGTTACAGTTTATCAGGAAATTTTGTATATCAAACCGGAAGACCCATCACCTATCCCATAGGGAAATATACTTATGGAGGGGCCGAATATACACTCTATAGCGATCGCAACAAATACCGCATTCCAGATTACTACCGTTTAGACATTGGTTTTAACATCGAAGGAAACCATAAATTAAATAAGTTGGCACATAGCTTTTGGAATATTTCCATTTATAATGTTTTAGGTCGAAACAATCCATATTCGGTCTATTTCATCACAACAAAAGGGGAAATAAAAGCTTATAAAACATCTATTTTCGGAATACCGGTACCCACCATAACTTATAATTTTAAGTTCTAAAAATTATGAAAAAAACAATAATTCAATTTTCTTTATTTCTACTCATAAGTTTATTCATTATAAGTTGCACGGAACCTATGGCTCTTCAAACAGATACCTTTGAAGAAGTTATAGTTATAGAAGCAACAATAACCAATGAGTTGAAACGACATGAAATAAAAATTTCTAAAACCTATAAATTTGAAGATGCAGGGCCAACCTATGTAACTGACGCCACTGTTTTTATAAAAGACGATCTAGGAAATATGTACAATTTTGTTCAGGATGCTGGCAAATATGTCTCCGTCAATCCCTTCAAAGCTGTTACCGGAAGAACCTATCAACTCAGAGTCATTGCTGAAAACAAAGAGTATTCATCAACATTAGAAAAATTAACCACAGAAAATACCATTGAAGATATTGTTCCAACAGTTACTACTAAAGAAGGAGTTAAAGGATTAGAGTTGTTTGTAAAAAGTTATGACCCAACCAATACCTCTAAATACTATCGGTATGAATATGAAGAAACTTATAGGGTTGAAGCTCCAAATTGGGTTTATAAAAAAGCCATTGTTACGGGTCCTACTTCCATAGATTTTGTATTTAGGGACTCCGAAGCCAGAGTGTGTTATAGTACCGAAAAATCTACTGACATCATTGTAACCAATACAAACGAACAGAGTGAAGATAGAGTAAATTTTCCTATACGATTCATCAGTGACCAAAACCCAATCATTGCTCATAGATATAGCATATTGGTTAAACAATACGTACAGAATCTAGAAGCTCACACTTTTTACAAAACACTCAAAGAAATATCGGGCAGCGAAGGAATCCTTTCGCAAAACCAACCTGGTTTTTTGTACGGAAATCTGAAATGTGAAACAGATCCAGATGAAAAAGTCATCGGTTTTTTTGATATAAGTTCGGTATCAGAAAAGAGAATTTTTTTCAATTTTACTGACTACTTTCCTGATCAACCATTTCCTCCATATTTTTACAAATGTGAACCTTTCAACATGATTTTTTGCTTTGGTCCCTCACCTGAATGTGTCGGTGAAGACATTATTTATTACCTAAATAATAATCAAATTGTTTATTATTATGGAAACAAACCCGATTTATACTTTTTAGACACTCCTTGCGGAGATTGTACTTCATTTTCGTCGAACATAAGACCTTCATTTTGGATAGATTAAAACTCATTTTCAACATCATTATTTCTTTAGCAACACAACATTTTGTATTTGCTCAGGACAGTATTTCTCCAAACGAAATCACAACAATAGATCGTCAGATCAATGAAACCGTTTTTGTTAGCATCAACAATACTGCGTTTATTACTGGTGAAACTATATTTTATAAAATCTATTCTTTAGATAAAGAACATATCTCTAAATCCGATTTAAGTAAGATCGTTTACATTGAATTAGTCAATGAAAATAAAGAAAGTGTCATGAAACAGAAAGTGTTTTTAGACAATGGAAGTGGATCAGGAGATTTCTTTATCCCTACAACATGGGAAACTGGAAATTACAAATTAATTGCCTATACCAATTGGATGTTGAATTTTAAATCTGATTATTTTGCCAATGACATCACCATATATAATCCATATAAGCCCAGCAACAAAGCTATTAATACATCCTTAGACACGCTCGCAAATAAAACCACAGAGAATAATTCAGAAGAAATCACAATTAAGCTAAATAAAACTGAATTTTCACATCGAGAAGCGGTTAACGTTACTTTCGATATTCAAAATAAAAAATTAAAAGAGGGAAACTTCTCTATTTCTGTACGTAAAAAAGATAATCTAGAACAAAATTCCAATTGGAATCCTTTAACTTTTGTTTCTAGTAGAAAAAATACTCCTTCTGTAGTAGAAAACCTGAGTAGTATCCATTTGCCCGAGCTAAGAGGCGAGATTATTCAGGGAAAGATCACTCCTAAAAACACAAACTTATCCGTAGAAGGAAAAAATATAGCTTTATCTATTCCTGGAAATTCTTTTGCCTTTAAAATTACCAAAACAGACCGTAACGGTAATTTCATCTTTCTTCTTGACAAACCTTATGAAAATTCCAATATAATTATACAATTAGTAGGCAATGATCTATACGATTATACCATAGAAGTTACAAAACAAAAAAACTTCGATTACAGCCAATTGGTTTTTCCAAATAATCTTTCATTTAATTCAGCAATGAAAGAGTCATTGGAACAAAGATTAATTGCCAGTCAAATAGAAAACGCATACTATTCGGTAAAAAAAGATTCAATAATGCCTTCCAATTATAATAAACCTTTTTATGATCATTTAGCTAAAGAATATATTCTCGACAATTACACTAGATTTTCTTCTATAAAAGAAACAATTATCGAAATTATTCCTCGAATTTATTTCAAACAACAAGAAAATAAAAGTTATATCTATCTAGATGATTATAACGAAGGAAATGAACTACCAATGCCTTCATTGGTTCTAGTTGATGGACTTTATATTTCGGATATTAATGAATTATTTTCCTACGACCCCAAAAACATCCAAAAAATAGAAGTGGTCTATGGTGGTTATCAATATGGTACAATGCTATTTAATGGTATCGTTTCCTTTACCACAAAATCTTTCGATTATGAGAGCAAATTAAAAGGAGATTTTATCATAAAACCTGAAGTATTGAGACCTATTCCCCAAAAAGAATATTATTTTCCTAACTATCTACAAGCAAAAAACTTGAATCGAATCCCAGATTTCAGACATCAGCTATTATGGATTCCTCAAATAGATTTGAAAAAGGAAATCAACTTCTTTACATCGGATGTTTCTGGAAACTTTGAAATCAGGATAGAGGGTTTTTCATCGATGGGCACACCAGTTTTAGTAACAAAAACATTTAATGTAAATTAATTCAAAACATTTTGTAACCTTTTTGCTATTTCACACGTATAACTACTGAAACTTATAAAGTAAGGAACCTATTCAATGAGACAGCTCAAAATTACAAAGCAGGTAACTAATCGTGAAACTGCTTCCTTAGACAAATATTTACAAGAAATTGGTAAAGTAGATCTTATTACTGCTGATGAAGAAGTTGAGTTAGCGCAACGCATTAAAGCAGGTGACCAACGTGCCTTAGAAAAATTAACCAAAGCTAATTTACGTTTCGTAGTGTCAGTTGCTAAACAATACCAAAATCAAGGTTTAACATTACCCGATTTAATCAATGAAGGAAATTTAGGTCTGATTAAAGCAGCTCAACGTTTTGACGAAACTCGTGGATTTAAATTCATCTCTTATGCCGTTTGGTGGATTCGTCAGTCTATCCTTCAAGCATTAGCAGAACAATCTCGTATTGTGCGTTTACCTTTAAATAAAATTGGTTCTATCAACAAGATCAATAAAATGTATGCTCTATTAGAGCAATCTAATGAGCGTGCTCCTTCCGCTGAAGAAATAGCCGCAGAATTAGACATGACCGTAAACGACGTAAAAGAGTCTATGAAAAATTCTGGTCGACACTTATCAATGGACGCTCCATTGGTAGAAGGAGAAGACTCGAACCTATATGACGTATTACGTTCTGGGGAATCACCTAATCCAGACCGTGAGTTAATTCATGAATCTTTACGTACTGAAATCGAGCGTTCATTAGAAACATTAACTCCACGTGAGGCAGATGTTGTTCGTTTGTATTTTGGTTTAGGAGATCAACACCCTATGACTTTAGAAGAAATTGGTGAAACTTTCGACTTAACTCGTGAACGTGTTCGTCAAATTAAAGAGAAAGCTATCCGTAGATTAAAACATACCTCAAGAAGTAAAATCTTGAAAACATATTTAGGCTAATCCCTAAATTACAGTAACAACAGTCTAAGACTGTTCGTTTTTTGATTGATGATTGAAACTCCGGCTGATTACCGGAGTTTTATTTTTTTTGGAAATAAAACTCCAGTCTGTTCGCTTCGCTCGGGTTTCCGGAGTTTTATTTTTTACTAAAGCGTCAAATCATAAATATTTCTAAGAAACAATTTGGAAAAGGAACAAATAGACTAATTTTGTACCACAACACAACAACAATTTTCAACAAGATGAAAAACACTTTGATTGCCCCATCAGTTTTAGCGGCTGATTTTGCTAATTTACAACGCGACATTGAAATGATTAACAATAGTGAAGCTGATTGGTTTCATATTGACATTATGGATGGCGTTTTTGTTCCGAATATTTCTTTTGGAATGCCCGTTTTAGAAGCTATCAACAAACATGCAAAAAAAACTATCGATGTTCATTTAATGATTGTCGATCCTGACAGATACATTACAACATTCAAAAAATTAGGTGCTGATGTTTTAACGGTTCATTACGAAGCTTGCACACATTTACACCGAACACTTCAAGCTATTAAAGCAGAAGGCATGAAAGCAGGTGTTGCTTTGAATCCTCATACCAACGTAGATTTATTAGAAGATATTATTCAAGATATTGATTTGGTTTGTATCATGAGTGTAAATCCGGGTTTTGGAGGACAATCTTTTATCGAAAATACTTATTCGAAAGTAGAAAAGCTGAAAGCATTAATCAACAAAAAGAATGCTTCTACCTTAATTGAAATTGACGGAGGTGTTACCAACAAAAACGCCAAACAATTAGCTGATGCTGGTGCTGATGTTCTAGTAGCGGGTAGTTATGTTTTTGGAGCTCAGGACCCCATAGCAACTATTGCTGATTTGAAACAGATTACGAAATAATTTAATTTATTTATATTAAAAGTAAAGCCTGTCAGAAATTTTCCTGACAGGCTTTTTGATTAAAAAACTAACAACCCAATAGAGAAAAGCAATAGATATAAAATAAATAAAGTAATCTCGAGTTTGTAAAATTCTATTTTTTTCATTATTTCTTAACCAATTTACTAACTCCTATTTTTCCTGATTCTGTTTCGATATTTATCATATAAATTCCAGAAGCAAACGAACTAACATTTAGAGTTGACTGATTTGAATCTAAAAGCATTTTTCCTGTTACATCAAAAATTCTAACTTGTTTGACTACTTCATTTGGCACTTCAATTGAAAATATTGCGTCTGTTGGGTTTGGAAATAAACTTACCTCTGCTAAATTAAAATCTGAATTAGATAAAGCGGCACATGCAGTATTTATTGCTGCAACTGACTCACAACCTGTGGCGTTACCAGAAACCGTTAAAGGTTTTCCTGTAACTATATAATCACACAGCCATGTACTTGCGCATGCTGCTAAATTAGGATTAGATGTAATTGCTAATGTTGTAATTCCAGAAACATCTATAACATTCAAAGCACTTACATTAGTTAAACTTGCATTATTATTAATATTTACAGGCAACGAATAAATAATCAGATTACTTGATAACCCATTTAAAGAAATAATATTTGTATTTGATGTTATTGACAATCCAATATTTGAACCTTGTCCATTAATTGCATTTAAGTTTGCTAATCCATTTAGATTAGTTAATTGATTGCAAGATGAAATTTGCAAACTACCACAACTAGTTAAATTTTGAAGAAAATTTAAATTAGTTAAAGAGGTATTAGCAATCTGTACTAAACCATTTACTGTAAAACTTGCAGAACCCAAATTAGATACATTATTAATCAACGCACCTGTAATAATCATAGATTCACAATTACTTGAACCATTAAAATCAATATTGCCAATGGTCGTTAAAGCAGAATTATTTTGAATTCTCAAATATCTAGCACCAGTTGTCCCGTTAGAAAAATTATGGTTTACCATGTTAGGAAAAGTGGCATTGGTAAGTAAAGGATTACTATCAATACTTAATTGACCGTTGTTGGTTTGTAATGAAGAGAGAAAATTTAAGTTTGTCAACTTAGTATTTCTAATCAACAAACCATTTACCGTTTGCAAATTTGAGAAAGCATTAACGGTTTCAAGATTAGTGTTTGTAGCAAAACCTAAATTACCCGAAGTTAAGCTATTTAAACTACCAAAACCCGAAATAGTAGTTAACTGAGAATTTCCAATAAATTGAATATTACCTGCTGTTAAAGTAGTAAAAGCATTCAATCCTCCAAATTGTTGAAAGGTATTACCTTGTATTGCAATACCATTTCCTACTGTAGTTAAATTAGGAAATATATTTACTTGGTTATTTGACAAACCAGTAATAAACAAAGTCCCAGTAATACTTGTAATATTATTTAACGGTGCTAAGTTCAAAGAATTCCCACCTCCATTAATGGTTAAATTTCCTGATATAGAAGTACAACTTGCTAGTGCATCTACTTCTGCTTGAGTTGTTAGAGTAACATTACCTGTGGGGCAAGTAAAGGTTCTATAATTTTTTAATTGTATAATTTCTGCTTGAGTTAAAGCTCTGTTATAAAAAAACGCTTCGTCAATTTTTCCGTTAAAGCGTTTATTATTGGCAATAACGGTTCCATTAGAAGAAGTTCCTCCTCCTAAGTAAATTGATTTCAAAGTTGTAGTAATTAATGGCAACACATTATACCCAGCTGTATTCATACCATAATCTACTCCATCAAAATACACTTTCATTCCTACTAAATTAGAACCAGATGCTTTATGAACAATGGCTATATGATGCCATCCGCCAATTCCAAAACCCACATCACGTGATGCCCAAACATTATTAGACATTAACCATCCCCATTCATCGCGTAAATTTGTTGATAATTCTTGATGCCTATAATATAATCTTTCATTCATTTCAAATAAAGTTGGATATGGAACCGTACCTGTTATGTTATCAGTGTAATGCCAAAAAGCAATTGTAAATTCAGTATTGCCAAGATCATTCGAAAGATTAGCACTTCCACTGATGCCATCTCTGTTCATAAGAGTATATGATTGTTGAAAAGACACTCCATTCCCATTAATTGCATTTATGTAAGGAATATTATTATTACTTGCCTCTTGAAACTTATAAGTCCCATTATGACTGTTTAAATTGTTTTCAAAATTAAAATATGCTAATAAATTATTCGTTGGATAAGATGTTGTATTTGCTCCATGATAATCGTTAAAAACCTGCTGATTTGTTAAGGCAGTATTATAAATTTTAAGATCGTCTAACTGAAATCCTTTATCAGAAGTAAGACCAGATAAAGATGTTCTTCCTATATAAATCTTTTTGTCTGTTCCGTTTGTATTGATTGATATATTGGAAGTACTCACTAATTTTCCATTAATGAATAGTTTTCCTTTTTCAGTAGCAGAAGTAGGGTCATACGTTGCAGCAATATGAAACCACATTCCAAACTTTAAAAACTGTATAAAGTTAGTTTCATTTCCCCAATAATAATTTCTGATGGTATTGTTTGGACCATGACTAAACCCAAATGATTCTCCACTAACATTTTCTCCATATCCAACCAAATGTTGAATATCAAATTGTGTAACATCTGTCATTCTTACCCAAAAGGAAATGGTTCTTGCTTGATTTCCAACGGGTAAATCGGGTAATGTTGATGAAACAAAATAATTAGTGTTATTAGGAGTTCTAATTAACGTACTTTCGTTAGCTCCAAATCTATCTGGATAATAAAATGTGGTTCCAGGCGCTCCATTAGTATAGGAAGTAAAACCAAGTGTTGAACTACCTTTGGCCAGTAGACTATTATTAAAATTAAATTCATAAATTGGTGTTTGTGACCAACTTACTTGCACTAATAAAATTAAAGTGAGTAATAATTTTTTCATATTTTAATTTGTTAAATTTGACACAAATATGTTGGAAATTCACACAAGGTTTTAAATAAATTAAATGAAACCCTGTTTTGAGTGAGTGAAAATATTTTTTGACTTCTATATTATTAATTCCTTTGCAAAAATTTCTAAATTGAAAAATATACTCATCCATTTTCTATCCTTTTTTTGGACCTTGACAAGTGGTAGTCAAACTATTTTTTATGACCAATTAGATATAAAAAGTGGTTTGCCTTCATCTGTTGTTTATGATATTTTTCAAGATTCCAAAGGTTTCATTTGGATAGCTACAGACGAAGGGCTTTTAAAATACAACGGTTTCGATTTCAAATCGTATTCGCATCCTGACTTGCATGCTAAATCGGGTTCCAATATTAAAGAAGATACATGGGGAAGAATTTGGTACCAAACCTTTGATGGTTTCTTATTCTTTGTGGATCGTACAGGCCAAATGCAAACCTTCACCCAAAAAAACAACATTGGCTTCGTAAACTTTGTGATTACCAATCAGTATTTAATCAAAACGACTTGGGACGGAATTGAAGTGAGGGATATAAAAACCCTAAAAATTAAAAAGGAAATCAAAATCCCCGAAATACAAACGAGTTTCTTAGAAGTTTGTGATGATGAAATTATCTTCGGTAACCACAACACGCAGAGCATTTCATTGAAAAATTGGAATCGAAAAAACGTGAAAAATGAAGCAATTAAAATAGCCCCTAAAATTCTATCTTTTCGAAAGCAAAACAATCTTTACTTTCTTACCCAAGAATCGGATTTCAAATGTAAGCTCTACCAATTTTCGAAAAACAATTTTCTACCGGTAGCCTCAATTAACATCGACAACAACATACAGAATTTCGAAATTATTGACGGCACCATCTGGATATCCACCAAAAAAGGAGTTCATGCTTACACCATGAAGGGCGAGGAATTGCTTTTTACTTCAAGACTTCCCGCCGAAGACATATCTAAAGTATTCAAAGACATTAATAATGTGTATTGGTTTACTTCGTTATCGAAAGGAATTTTCATTATTAAAAACTTCAACACTTGGGAATTACAACTTCCAAATGAAAAGTTCAATACAATAACTTCCGATGGCAATCAATTGTTTGTCAGTTCAAGTTCGGGCAAAATATTGGCGTTAGACGCAGAACTAAATCACAAAGTCTATTGGAAAAATCAAGATTCACATCCCATATATTACCTTAATTTCAATGCAGACAGCCGTTTCAATTTCTTTTCTGCTAACGGTTTTTATGTTTTAAACAAAAAAGATAAAAAAGTAACGCACTTTAACAGTGCCGTAAAACAAATCATCCCTTATGAGAACAATTCTTTTCTTACTACAGGAACAGGCTTTGTAAATACTATCGCAACCCATCCTACCATAGAATGGAAAGACAATATCTTAACGAACATCAGAGGAAAATCCATTGTTTTTGATAAGACAAGTAAACAGATTATCGTTGCCACTAATAATGGATTGTTAGCCCTAAAAAATGGCAAACCTCATTCGATAACCTATCGCAACAAAACGCTATTTATCAAAAGCCTAATCCCTGAAAACCAAAGAATCATTGCACTTAGCAACCAAGGCGAATTATTTGAAATCAAACGAAATACAATTCAAAAGATAAAGAGCAAACGCCTCTTTACGCTATTAAAAAAAGACCAAAACCAAACCTTACTGGTAGATAAAAACACTGTATTTCGTTTAAAGAACGATAAGATCACGAAACTTTTTTCGGTTGGCAAGTTTTTAAAAATCAAAGATTTACTTTCCTTTAAAAGGAATTATTTTGTAGTTACGGAAGACAAAATCATTCGCATTGACAAAGAAAATTCCTTTGAAAATTCATATCAGAAGCCAAAAATAATTTTGGAGAACATTTGGGTAAACGAGAAGAATGTATCGATTCATAACCAAAAATTAAAAGCTAGTGAAAACGACATTCAAATCAATTTTGACGTACTAAACTTTAATTTTGACAGCGATTATCAGTTGGTGTATCGCATTAATGGCGCTTTAAAAAATCTGAACCACAATTCTAAAAACATCAAGCTTATTTCCTTGGCGCCTGAACAGTATTTCATTGAAATTGGGATACAGAATAAAAATACTTCGCAGATTGAATTCATTCATAGCCTTTCTTTTGAGATTCTGCCACCATTTTGGAAGCGAACTTGGTTTTTGGTAGGTAGTATTGCTTTACTAAGCACGATTAGTTTTTTTATTTACCGATGGAAAATCAAACAAATAAAAACCAAAAATGAAAAAGCCATCGAAAAATTAACCCTAGAGAATAATTTGAAAGAATCTAGACTGCAATTAATCAAATCGCAAATGAATCCTCATTTCTTTTTTAATGCCATCAACAACATACAATCGTATATTTTTACGAATGAAACTAAAGAAGCTGCTACGTACTTATCCAAGTTTTCAAAATTAACTCGAAAAATCCTTGAATTTTCAGATGTAGACTCTATTTCGCTAAAAGAGGAAATCGCCGCGCTACAACTCTACTTAGAATTGCAACAAATGCGATTCAAAGATTTGAAATTTGAAATTACCTATGGTACGATCTCAAATCTTGAACAAATTAAAATTCCAACCATGTTATTTCAGCCCTATGTAGAAAATGCCATTCTTCATGGATTATCACACAGCAGTAGAGACAAAAAGTTGAAAATAGCATTTCAATGGCAAGCGCCAAACCTATTAATAGGCACTATTTACGATAACGGCATTGGAAGAGTAAAATCTGCAGCATTGAATCAGTTAAATACCTCAAAGCCAAAATCATTTGCTACAAAAGCAAACTTAGAGCGAATCATGTTATTGAATAAAGATCAATATCAAATTGAGGTAGAGTATCAAGACTTGTATGATGATAATTTAGAAAGCAGTGGAACACTAGTAACCATAAAAATAAAAGTATAATGAAAGCCATTATTATTGAAGACGAAAAAAGAGCGCAGATTTATTTACAAGGAGTACTCGAACAAATAGCGCCTGAAATAACTGTTGTGGCGGTTTGCGACGATTTGCCTTCTGGAGTAATTGCCATCAGAAAGCACAATCCTGATTTGGTTTTCCTAGATATCGAAATGCCTAAATACAGCGGATTGGAAATCGTTAACTTCTTTGGAGCCCATGAAATTCAATTTACGATTATTTTTACCACGGCTTACAACCAATATGCTATTCAGGCTTTCAAAACTTCTGCTCTAGATTATTTACTAAAACCTATCGATCCAGAAGAATTAACAGAAACCATAAACCGCTACAAACAAAAAAATAAGATTCCGCAATACGAACAATTGGTTTCACTAAATGAAAGTTTGATAAAAGAAACAAAAATTGCCATTCCTGACGGCAACATGTTACAACTTATTCCTACCGAAGAAATCATATATCTAAAAGCGGATAGCAATTACACGCAAGTTTTCTTGGAAAACGGAAAAAAACACATCACTAGCAGAATCTTGAGAAATTTTGAAGAAACTTTGAAAGATTACAAGCAATTCTTCAGATGCCATAAATCGTACATTATTAATACAAAATTTGTAGAATGTTATAGCAAATCAGACGGCGGAACTATTATTCTAAAAAACAAACAAGAAATTCCTGTTTCGCCGGAAAAATCGGAAGAATTGCTTTCTTTCTTCACCAAAATTGAACGTTAATCTAATATTGGTCGATTAGATATTGTATCAAATCAGTTGTGGTGACAATACCCACTAGCAAATCACCCTCGCAAACTGGTAAAGCATGAAACTCTCTTGAAGCAAGAATTTCGGCAGTCTCCTTTATTGTTGTATCGGGAGAGACTTTTACCAAATTCTTAGACATTACTTGCTCTATAGTAAACATATTATAAACGGTTACATCTACCACTTCCTCATCATCTACTGCGTCAGCAAATGAAATTCGAAGCAAATCAGTATAACTAAGTATCCCAAGAATTTTATTGCCTTCTACAACAGGAATATGCCTAATATTATGCTTTTTAAACAGAGATTCTGCTTTTGTCAAATTATCTGTCAACGTAATTTTCACAACGTTTTTAGACATTATAGTCGAAACTGGAACATGCTGTTTCATAATTGTAACTTTTAAGATTACTTAAATTTACAACTAAAAAACCGTTTTATACCTGATTTAAATCAGTTTGCAATATTAAAAAGCAATATTTCCTGCAATTTGTTGTAAGACGATTTCGGAAATTTTAGCCTGAAATCTAGCACTATTATTTCGAGCGATCGCATTAATGTAATTTTCTTGAGCATTTCTAAATTCAATAGTAGGGATTGTTCCTATTTTGAATTTATCTAAGGTTATTTCAAGATTTTTTTTAGCGATAGCTTCATTGCTTTCTTCTAACTTAACTAATTCTAAATTGGTTTGGTAAGTCTGATATGCCGAAGCCAATTGCACATTAACACTTTGTTTTTGTTGCTCGATTGCTAAAGCAGAGTTTTCCACCTGTAACTTGGCTATTTTTTCGTTTCTATTCTGAGCAAAACCATCAAAAATAGGCATCGTTGCTGTAACTCCATAATTCAAACCTTTACTTGAAGTAGCCGAAGTAAACCCTAAACTACTTTCTGTTTCTAGAAAAGTATATCCAGTGTTCAAACGTACAGTAGGGTAACGATTGGCTTTGGTTTGTTTCAAATCTAATTCTGCTACTCGCTTATTGATTAAAGCCATTTGCAATTGAAGATTTTGCTTTTCCATTAAAGTTTTTAACTCTGTCAACTGTAATTTGTCGTCAATAGTAACTTCTTCAGCTACTAAAAAATCAGTAGACAATTCTCTCGCTAAAAGTTCATTCAAGCGAATTTTAGTAATACCGAACAATTCTTTTTGTTTCAATAAAACAGACGCATCCGTATTCAAATCGACTTGTGCATTCAATACTTCTAACTTAGCGGCTTTCCCAATAGAAAATCGGTTTTCAGCAGTTTTTAAACGTTGTTTCGAAATTACAATCGAAGTATCTAATGCCTTGATTAACTGTTGTTGTTGCACTAGATCGTAATACGTAGTCATTACATCGCTTACTTTATTGAGAACCATCAATTTCAGTTGAACGTCACCTTGCTTTTCTAGTTCTTTGAGTTGGTCATGTCTAGCAAACATTTTCAACCCGTCAAAAACAGTCCAACCTAAATTTACACCATATTCTAAACGGTTGTTTTTTGCATTATCTAATTCTCTTACAACACCATTTGTCTGAGTTTGTTTCGAATTTTGTATACTGTTATTCTTATTTAAAGAAGCATCTACCTGTGGTAACATCCCCGCATTACCAATGCTATTGTTTACTTTATCTACACTTAACTCGTTTTGTGCAATTTTAATTTCATAATTATTTTCCAAGGCAATTTTAACTGCTTGTTCCACGGTTAATAGCTCTTGAGCCATCAATTTGGGCAGAAATACCAGATGGATTATTAAAAAGAATATATTTTTCATAAACCTAAGCTTTATATTTTTCAATGTTATCAAATTCCGGACGGTGTTTTCTTTCACGAGACCACATCAAATAGATTGCTGGAATCACAAATAAAGTCAGAGCCAAAGAAAAAAGTGTTCCTCCAACAATTACAACTCCCATACCCATTCTACTTGTTGAAGCTGCTCCCAATGACAAAGCAATTGGAAGTGCTCCTAAAGCAATCGCTAAACTTGTCATTAAGATAGGACGCAAACGGGATTCTGAAGCTTCCAAAATGGCTTCATATTTAGATTTACCTTGTTCGCGAAGTTGATTAGCAAATTCAACAATTAAAATTCCGTTTTTGGTTACCAATCCGATAAGCATAACGGTCCCAATCTGACTGAAAATATTCCACGTTTGTCCGAACAACCACAACGAAAATAAAGCTCCAGCAACAGCCATCGGTACAGTTAAAATAATAATAAACGGATCGATAAAACTCTCAAATTGTGCTGCTAAAATCAAGAAAATCAACAACAATGCTAGTCCGAAAGCAAAAGATGTATTTGAGCTACTCTCCATGAAATCTCTAGATTCTCCACTCAAATCGGTCGTAAAAGAATCGTCTAAAACTTTTCCTTTAATACGTTCCATTGCTTCAATTCCATCGCCAATACTTTTTCCAGGTGCTAAACCAGCAGAAACTGTAGCTGACATGTATCGGTTGTTATGGTATAATTGTGGTGGACTACTTTGCTCTTCCATAGTCACAAGATTATCCAATTGAATCAACTCACCTTTATCACTTTTCACAAAAATAGACGTCAAATCCATCGGAGCATTACGGTCTTTTTTGTCAAACTGACCCATAACCTGATATTGTTTTCCATTCATCATGAAATAACCAAAACGTTGACCACTTAAGGATAACTGTAAGGTCTGAGCAACATCGATAACAGAAACACCTAAACTCTGCGCTTTTTCTCTGTCAATGGTCACATATACTTCTGGTTTGTTGAACTTCAAGTTTACATCAGAATTTGAAAAAGTAGGATCGTTAGAAACCTCCTCCATGAATTGAGGAATTTTTTCCTGTAATTTTTTAAAATTTGGAGCCTGAATTACAAACTGAATTGGCAATCCACCTCTTCTATTCACCGCAATTGTTGGCGATTCTGAAATCGAAACTTTTGCTTCAGCATATTGTTTAGTCCACTTAGTCAAGCCTTCTGCAATTTCTTTTTGAGATCTTTCTCTTTCATCGGGCTGAACCAACGCGATTCGAGCAAAACCACTATTAACTGAAGATGAACCAAAACCAGGTGAAGTTACAATTAAACTCACCTTTTTTTCAGGGATAGAATCATTGATTAACTCTGTCAACTCATTCATGAATCGGTCCATATAGTCATAAGAAGCACCTTCTGGAGCGGTTACTCTAGCGCTAATGAAACTACGGTCGTCGTAAGGAGCTGTTTCTTTTTGAAGTACGTTAAAGAATAAATAAATCAGACCAAAACAAGCAATCAGGATAGGAAAACTTAACCATTTCTTTTTCATGAATCCTGACAACGCTTCGGCATAAGAGGAATTCATTTTTTGGAAAAATGGTTCAGTAAGTTCATACATTCTCGATTTCTTTTGTTCTCCAGCCTTCATTAAATAAGCATTTAACATAGGAGTTAAGGTCAGCGACACAAAGGCTGAAATTAATACTGCCGCACCTATGACGACACCGAATTCTCTAAATAAACGTCCTACGAATCCTTCTAGGAAAATCACTGGTAAGAATACAGCAGCTAATGTAATTGAGATCGATATTACTGCGAAAAAAATCTCATTAGAACCCTTAATCGCTGCCTCTATAGGAGTCATGCCCTCTTCTACTTTCTTAAATATATTCTCCGTTACAACAATACCATCATCTACCACAAGACCTGTAGCCAAAACAATAGCCAAGAGAGTCAATACATTAATGGAAAAACCAAAAATGTACATAATGAAGAAAGTGGCAATCAATGATACTGGGATATCGATTAATGGACGAAACGCGATTGCCCAATCACGGAAGAAGAAATAAATGATTAGTACCACCAAAATGATCGACAACAATAATGTTTCGGCTACCTCTAAAACCGCTTTCTTTACGAAAACCGTATTGTCTATGGCGATATTCAATTTGAAATCTTTTGGTAAATCTTTTTGTAACTGATCGTATTGTTCATAAAACTTCTCAGCAATATCCAAATAATTGGTCCCCGGTTGCGGAATGATAGACATACCAATCATTGGCTGACCTGAATCAGACAATTTAGTTTCTAAGTTTTCTGCTTCAAGAGCTGCTTTACCCACATCACTCAATCGGACGATTTTTTCACCTTCCGCTTTAATGATAATATTATCAAACTCTTCTTCAGTAGAAAGATTCCCAATTGTTTTTACGGTTAATTCTGTATTAGCTCCCGTCAGTTTTCCTGAAGGCAACTCCACATTTTGTTTGTTAAGTGCGTTTCTAACATCGGCTACCGTACATCCGTATGAAGCTAATTTTACAGGATCTATCCACAAACGCATAGCGTATTTTCGTTGACCCCATATTTGAACACTACTTACCCCAGGAATAGATTGTAATCGTTGAGACAATACATTATCTGCATAATCGGTTAGTTCCAGAACATTCTTATTATCACTCTGAACCGTCATAGTAATAATAGGCTCTGAATCTGCATCCGCTTTAGAAACCACAGGTGGCGCGTCGATATCTTGCGGTAAACTTCTCACCGCTTGAGACACTTTATCTCGAACATCGTTCGCTGCCTCTTCAAGGTCTTTATCTAAGTTGAACTCTACGGTAATGTTACTTCTTCCTTGGCTACTAGAAGAAGATATGTTTCGAATTCCATCAACAGAATTGATTGCTTTTTCAAGAGGTTCTGTAATTTGGGATTCAATAATATCTGCATTGGCTCCTGAATAATTGGTTTGAACCGAAATTTGTGCTGGGTCTATAGAAGGATATTCTCGTACCCCCAAAAAGGTGTATCCGATAATCCCGAAAAGTACCAACATTAAATTGAGTACAATCGTTAGAACCGGTCTTTTTATACTTAAAGTAGATAAACTCATAACTTAAGACTTGATGTTAACTTTTACCGGAGATTCTTCTTTTAGAGTCATAACTCCGCTGGTTAATAGTGTATCACCCACTTTTAAGCCCGAAATTACCAACGCTTCTTTGTCAGTTCGAGCTCCTGTTTCAACCATAACTTCTTTTGCCATTCCGTTTACAGAAATAAACACTTTTTTACCGTTTTGTACCGGAATTAAAGCTTCGGTTGGCACCAAAATAGCATCATTGATTTTATCTAGTGGTAAAGAAACATTTGCAAAAGTTCCTGGGATTAATTTTCCATTCGGATTTTGCGCAATAGCTCTCATCTTTAAGGTTCTAGTAGTCTCTTCGATCTCTGGTTCTATGGCATAAACTTTTGCAGAATACACTTCCTTACCTCCAGATATGGTAAAACTAAGAACTGATCCCACTTTCATTTGTGCTGCATATTTTTCAGGAATAGAAAAGGTAATTTTTACCTGACTGGTATTTACCAAATTGGCAATCACTGTCGTTGGTGTAACATAAGTCCCTTTAGAAATAGAACGTAAACCTATTTTCCCAGAAAATGGAGCGCGAACAGAAGTCTTGGCAATTTGCGCTTGAATAAGTTGCGTTTGAGCCTGAGCCGAACGAAAATCGGCACTAGCAATATCGTATTCTTCTTGGCTTATCGCTTCTTTTTGCAATAACAGTTTCGCTCTTCTTTCATTTTCAGAAGCTAGAGCTTGTTTCGTTTTAGCTTGTGAAAGTTGAGCTCTTAATTCTAAATCGTTAATTTTCAACAATAGCTGTCCTTTGGAAACATAACTTCCTTCTTGAAAATTGATACTTTCTACAACTCCTGAAACCTCACTTCGAACTTCAATTTGTTCGTTAGCCTCAATAGAACCTGAAAGCGATAAATTATCTGAAAAAACTTGAGATTTTAAAACTATTCCGGTAACTTTTGTTGGCTTTTTATCGCCTTTACCTTTTTCTTTTCCTCCTTCTTCTTTGCTACTATTAGCGGTTATTCTATAAAAAATCATTCCGCCTATAACAACAGCCAGAAGAAAATAAATGATATGTTTTAATTTCATAACGAGTAAGTATAGTTATATCTATTTTAAATGGATTACTCAACAAAACTACTTGGAAAAATTTAGTTCTCTTAAACGATTAGATTTTATTTAACATTATATTAGCAATCACTTTTGACTTCCTGAAATGAATTTACCTCATGAGATAAAATGATTTTCATTATAATTAATCATTCTTTTAACTTGTGTGTATATTTCAGGAAATTGTGCTTTCATTGGCTCAGGAGATTCGAAAAAGTGTTCTAAAAGTACCGCTACAAATTCAAATTGGTTTTCGTAAGCATACTCCCTTAACATTCCTGAAGCTATAAGTTTGTGTTTTAAGTCTTCGTTTTGTAAGATTACAAATAAGCTTTGTAAAGATTCTTTAAAAAGAACCGTTTTAAAAGATATTATTTTTTTAGATTCGATATGTAAGGTATGCGTAAATTCATGCAAACCTAAATTCAAATTATCATTGGTAATACTGATGCCTTCATGGAAATGTTTCCAAGAAAAAATAACACATCGTTTCATAGGATTGAACTCTCCTTTATGGTATTGTTCGGATATTTCTGAAAAATATATATCAGGATAGATTACAATTGAATCAAACATCCGATTGAAATAGTGTCTTTGTCCAAAAGTTAGTTTTACATAAACCCCTGCAATCAATATTTTCATCTCGTCTGTAATATCGACTCCTCGACCTTCGAAATGATATTTCTTAACAAATTTCACAACTCTATGTTCGAAATAGTTTTGGTATTTAGGTTTTAATCGATTGTAGAAAGTAAAATTCTGAATTAACAAGTCTCGTTGATACGGTTTTACTTTTCTGGGAAACCAATGGGTATAAACAATGAGTGGTTTTTTGGTGGTTCTGATATACATTACTTCTACAACCTGTAAGAAATAAATAAAGAAAAAAAATCCGAAGACAATTAGTAAAATTGAAGCAACAATAGCGTCATTTTTAAATTGCTCTTCAGTGGAGTAAGCATGTAATGAAAACATTAAAATCAAGTGTTTTATAAATATAATAAAGAACCCTTCACTGGAATTAAACAATTATTGTTTCAGGAAACAAAAAACACCTAACTTTTGAGAAAAAACAAAAAACACTACAAACTTTTCTCAATAGTTTAAAAACAAATTTAATATGTAGTGTTAATTAGTGACCGCGGAGGGATTCGAACCCCCAACCCTCAGAGCCGAAATCTGATATTCTATCCAGTTGAACTACGCAGCCTTGTAGAGAAAATATCTTTCTCTATCTATATTGTATTATGACAATAATTTTTTAACGATGTTAGATATCGTTTTTCCATCGGCTTGTCCTGCCAAAACTTTAGAAGCAGCACCCATTACCTGTCCCATGGCTGCCATTCCTGAAAAACCACCTTCTGCAATAATTTTTGCTACAGCCGCTTCAACTTCGGCTTCCGATAATTGAGCAGGTAAGAATTTTTCAATTACCGCAACTTGTGCCAACTCTGGTTCTGCCAAATCCGGACGATTTTGCTCTGTGTAAATATTAGCACTGTCTTTACGTTGTTTTACCAAACGCTGTAACAATTTAATTTCTTCATCAGCAGAAAGTTCTTCTTTGGCTCCGCTTTCGGTTTGTGCTAACAAAATAGCCGATTTGATAGCTCTTAATGCCTCTAATGCAACAGTATCTTTTGCTTTCATGGCGTTTTTCATTTCATCCATGATTTGTGCTGATAAGCTCATATCTTTAAAATTTTAGGCGTAGATCGTGTAATTATCAAGACCTACGAAACAATTATTAATTCAAACTTCTGATTGAAAAATCAGAATGCAAAGTTAAAAAATAACCCGAAAAATCGAGAGAAATTTCGGGTTGTTTATATATTATTCTAATTTTATTAATCTACGTTGTCGTGCAAGAAAGAATTATTAGAGCGTAATTGTACTTCGTCATTTCCATCTAATCCTAAAGACATTCTTGATTGGTTATTTTGAATAGGATTTTGCGTTACATCGATTCCCATTCGTTTATAAGCCGGTACTTTCTCGTACTCATCGACACGAGCGGCGTTGTTATGAAATTTATAATTAAATTCTTTCATCTTACGGCGACGCTCCTCTGCTCTTAATTTCAACGATTCTTCAATAGACATTTCTGTTGGAGAAATCATTTCGTTAGCAATTGGCTGCGAGATAGGCTGTGTAAACGCTGGAGTTTCAACATGCTTTATCGTGATGTTTAATTCTTCCGGTGTTTTTTCTACCACTGACTCTACCTTCTTCGCCTGAACAAATTGATCTTCTTTTTGCATGTATTCCTCCAAAGAATGACGGATTACACCATTTTGAGCTACTTCAGTTACTGGAACAAAATGCACCGCTTCGTTCACTTTAATATCTCTGATTTCATTAGTCAAATCGAAAACCAAACGTTCCGTATTGATTTTTGGCTCTTCTGTTTTTGCAATCGGCAAATCAAATGTAAATGAAATCTGCTCTTGTTCTGCCTTTACAAATTGAGGTTCTACCACGACCATTTCTCTTACTTGAGGAGGTGTAAAATAAAACTCGTTTTCTTTTACTTGGTTGGCAGAAACGATTTCGAAAGTTACATCCAAATCCTTGATAAACTCAGTTGTTGGAACTAAATCCATAGAAAAAGAAGGCGCTGTTACATTTGGGGTCGCGTTTTCTTCCTCTAAAGAAAAGATTATTTTATCTTCAACTACCGGTGCAGCAGGAGCAGCTGGTGTTACTGGCGTTGAAAAATCGAAGCCTTTTGCTTCAAAACTTTGCGTCAGGTTTTGCACCAATTTTTGCTCATCTTCTAGTGAGTGAATGATTTTTTTAGGTTCCGTATTCACAATTTCTGCTTGTTGTTCAACACAGAAACCTGTAGCAATAATAGTAACAGCAACTTTATCTCCAAGACTTTCATCTTCACCAACTCCCATGATAATATTGGCGTTGAATCCGGCTTCGGCCTGAATATGATCATTAATTTCGCCGATTTCGTCGATAGTAATTTCATTGGTACCGGAAACGATAAGCAACAATACGTTTTTAGCACCAGTAATTTTATTATCATTTAACAATGGAGAATCTAGAGCAGAAACAATAGCTTCTTTGGCTCTGTTTTCTCCTTCTGCCATAGCGGAACCCATAATAGCCGTACCTGAATCTGCTAAAACTGTTTTAGCATCTTTCAAGTCGATATTTTGAGTGTAATGATGAGTTATCACTTCTGCTATTCCACGAGAGGCAGTAGCTAACACTTCATCCGCTTTAGAAAAGCCAGCTTTGAAACCAAGATTTCCGTAAACCTCTCTTAATTTATTATTGTTGATTACGATTAACGAATCTACTTGTCTTCTTAATTTTTCAATTCCAAGCAATGCTTGCTCAGAACGTATTTTCCCTTCAAACTGGAATGGCATAGTTACTATACCTACAGTAAGAATTTCTTTTTCTTTAGCTAATTGTGCAATTACCGGAGCAGCACCTGTACCGGTACCCCCACCCATACCTGCAGTGATAAAAACCATTTTAGTATTGCTGTCTAGCATCTTTTCAATGTCTTCAATGCTTTCCAGCGCAGCTTGTTGTCCTACATCAGGATTAGCACCAGCCCCTAAGCCTTCCGTTAAATTAGCTCCTAACTGAATCTTATTAGGTACGGCACTATTTTGTAATGCTTGAGAATCGGTATTACAAACAATAAAATCTACCCCTTTGATTCCTTGTTTAAACATGTGGTTGATCGCGTTGCTTCCGCCGCCACCAACGCCAATAACTTTAATCACATTCGATTGGCTTTTAGGCAAGTCGAATGCTATGTTTCCAAATTCTGAGTTGCTTTCCATACTATTTGGTTTTTTAGTTTTTTTTCAAATCTTAAAAGACGTGAATATTATCTTATTATTGTGTTACTATCGACAATTTAGATTTACTCTGCATTGTCTAAAAAATCTTTAATTTTATCTATATACTTATCAAAAAACGATTTTCGAATGGTCTTTTCAGTCGATTTCGATTCTTCATTTTTGGCTTCTTCAATAGCCTTTTGTGCTTCTTGATCTATTAATTCTTGCTCTTCTACAGATGGCTTTTGAACTAAAACCGGTTCCGGAATGTAATCTTCTTTAGGAATAGCACTAACAGTATTATTTCGAACACTATTCATTACTAATCCAACTGCGGTAGCATATAGCGGACTTGAAATTTCTTCGTTAGAATTTCCTGCCAAATGCTCATTCGGATAACCAATACGAGTATCCATACCCGTAATATATTCTACCAATTGCTTGATATGTTTTAGTTGCGCACCTCCACCTGTCAGCACAATTCCGGCTATGAGTTTCTTACGAGGATCCTCATGTCCGTAAGCTTTAATTTCGGTATAAACTTGTTCGATAATTTCGACCACACGAGCATGAATAATTTTAGATAAATTTTTCAGTGAAATCTCTTTAGGATCTCTACCTCGTAAACCAGGAATAGAAACAATTTCATTGTCTTTATTCTCCCCTGGCCAAGCAGAACCAAACTTAGTTTTAAGTAATTCTGCCTGTTTCTCTATAATAGAACAACCTTCCTTAATATCTTCTGTAATTACATTTCCACCAAAAGGTACTACCGCCGTGTGACGAATAATTCCGTCTTTGAAAATTGCCAAATCTGTTGTACCTCCACCTATATCAATCAAGGCAACCCCAGCTTCTTTTTCTTCTTGACTCAACACGGCATCTGCAGAAGCTAATGGCTCTAAAGTCAATCCTGACAAATCTAAGCCTGCACTTTTTATACATCTTCCTACATTTCGGATGGAAGAAGCTTGTCCCACTACAACATGAAAACTCGCTTCTAATCTAGCACCATACATCCCAATTGGTTCTTTAATTTCGGATTGCCCATCGATTTTGAATTCTTGTGGCAATACGTGAATAATTTCTTCGCCGGGTAACATGGCTAATTTTTGAACCTGATTGATCAGTATATCGATATCTTTTTCGCTAATCACCTCTTCGGGATTAGGTCTTGAAATATAATCGCTATGTTGAATGCTACGGATATGCTGTCCTGCAATTCCCACTACAACATCTTTGATTTTAAAACCAGAATCTTCTTCTGCTAAATTAATTGCTTCCTGAATGGACTGAATAGTTTGTGTGATATTGTTTACCACACCTCGAGCCACGCCAAGACTTTTAGACTTACCCATGCCTAAAATCTCCAGCTTTCCATACTCATTTTTCTTACCGATCATTGCTACGATTTTTGTCGTACCTAGATCAAGCCCCACTGCTATTCTTTCTCTTTCCATACCGTATTATTTTGTACAAATTACTTGTGTCGTAAATTTCAAATTAATGGCTTTATACGAGTTGATTAAAGTATCTTGTACTGCTTTTTGAAAAAACGCCTTATAGTTATTAAACTTTCTTTCCATATGGATTGTTCGTCCAAAAACTATATCATAGCTATAATTTCTATTTTTCATAACAACACTACCATCCTCCAAAAGCTTCATTCCGATGATATTTTTTCTCAAAAAATCATCAGAATAAATCATTTTTAACAGAGCTACAAATTGTTTGTCTTTGACAGTTTCCACTTTACCATAAACTAGCGGTACTCTGGCACTAAAATTATTTGAAAGCGGCATAGCATCTCCTTTATAATCAATATAAAAGGATGTGTTGTTATTGAAAACTCTTGCGATTGGGGTCTTCTGCGTAACTAATGTTTTCAATCTACCATCAATACCCACATATACCTCAGATTTTTCGATGAGGCTATGCTGATTGAGAGTTTGCTCCAATTTCTTCAAATCTAAATTTTCTTTTTTAATGCTCGTAGCTCCCCCTAAATTTTCTATCAACAAGTTATTAACCATCTCATGGGTTACAAAAGGACTTTCAGCATTTACAAATTCGATCTCCGGTTTAGAAATTTTTCTTAGTTCGTTTTTCTTTGCTGTAAACGAATACAAGAAAATCACCAATCCGAAAATGACAAGTAACTGAATATTTTGCAACCAATTTTTACGCATCTAACGCATTTTTAATTTCCGGCACCATTTCCCCTACATCTCCTGCCCCAATGGTTACAATAACCGGAGCATCGGAGGCTGTTAAACAATCTATTAATTCTGCTTTTTGCACTAATTTTTTATTTGGATTCTCTATTTTATCCAACAGCCATTGAGAAGTAACTCCTTCAATAGGCAATTCACGTGCTGGATAAATCTCCATTAACAAAACTTCATCAAATTGCGATAAGCTTTTAGCAAAATCATCTGCAAAATCACGAGTTCTGCTGAACAAGTGCGGTTGAAAAACAGCCAACACTTTTTTTCCGGGATACAACTCACGAACTGCTTGATGTACCGCATTTATTTCTGTTGGATGATGTGCATAATCATCGATATACACAAAATCCGGCTTTCTGATTTGGAATGAAAAACGACGTTTTACTCCTTTAAAAGTTACTAGTGCTTTAGCAATAGCCTCTATGGGAGTCCCGTAAGTTGAGGCCATAGCCAAGGCCAATAACGCATTGGTTAAATTGTGTTTTCCTGGCAATCCAAATTTTAAATCTTTTATTTCTTCGGTTGGCGTCTTCACATCAAACACATACCAACCGTCTATAATTCTTATGTTATGAGCTACAAATTTTGAATCATCATTTACCCCTACCGTAACACCTTCGAGCGGTAAACCATTGATTACAAAAAGGTTGCTTTTATCTTCGACTTTATTAGCAAATTCCTGAAATGAAGCTTTTATTGAAGCATCATCACCGTAAATATCTAAATGATCCGCATCCATTGACGTGATGCAGGCTAAATCGGGGTGCAAATGTAAAAAAGATCTATCAAATTCATCGGCTTCTACGACAGTAATTGTTTTACCATTACCAATTAAATTTGAATTGTAGTTTTCTACAATACCACCTAAAAAGGCTGTTACATCGGCACCACTTTCGTACAAAATATGACCTAAAATACTGGAAGTCGTTGTTTTACCATGAGTCCCTGCTACCGCAAAACAGAATGTATCTTTAGTAATTATCCCTAAAACTTCTGCTCGTTTTTTAACAACAAAATTATTCTCTAAAAAATAATTCCATTCCGAGTGAGACTTAGGAACTGCTGGAGTAACTATTACCAAAGTATTTTCCGTGTTGAAATCGGCTGGAATCTGACGAACATCGTCTTCAAAATGAATTGCAATTCCACTGGCTATTAACTCGGAAGTCAACATAGTTGGTGTTTTGTCGTAACCAATTACATTCTTTCCGATAAATTTAAAATAACGAGCCAAGGCACTCATTCCGATGCCGCCAATTCCTATGAAATAGACATTATGTATTTGGTTTAGATTCATTTTCTTTAATTTCAACGTTTCCAATTTTCAAAAGCCATTTTTAATGGATGACTTTTTAACTTTTGACTAATTTTATTATTTCGTCTACAATTTGTTTCGTGGCATTAGGCAAGGCTAAAGCTTTTATATTTTCGCTTAAACTTTGCTGCTGTTGCTTGTCATTCAATAAATTTTGAAATACCCCTTCAAATTGTTCGTCTAATTCTTTCTCTTTCAAAAGAACAGCTCCTTGTTTATTTACAATAGCTTGCGCATTTTTCGTCTGATGATCTTCTGCCACATTAGGCGAAGGAATAAAAATAACGGGTTTCCCTACAATAGCCAATTCTGACACTGAAGAAGCTCCAGATCTAGATATCACAATATCTGCTGCTGCATAAGCAAAATCCATTCTTTCTACAAAATCCAACACCTGCACTCCCTCTTTGTTGTTGAAATGTTTATATTCCTCAAAATATAATTTCCCACACTGCCAGAGAATTTGGATGTTCTGACCCAGCAACCAGTCAATTTCTTTAGCAATTAACTGATTGATTCGTTTGGCTCCAAGACTCCCTCCTAAAACCAACAAGGTTTGTTTGGAAGTATCCAATTTAAAATAATCTAATGCTTCAGATCTTTTATCATTTACTGAAAGTAAATCCTGACGCACCGGATTTCCGGTTATTATCATATTTTCCTTTGGAAAAAATCGTTCCAAATTTTCGTAAGCCACACAAATTTTATTCGCTTTTTTAGCCAACAACTTATTTGTGATTCCCGGAAATGAATTTTGTTCTTGAATCACTGTCGGAATCCCAAGCATAGAAGCGACTTTTAAAACCGCACCACTAGCAAAACCTCCTGTTCCAATTACCACATCGGGTTTAAAACTTTTAAGAATCCCAAAAGAGGTAAGCAAACTAGAGGCCAACTTTAATGGGAACAATGCATTTTGCAAAGTCAATTTGCGCTGGATTCCTGCAATCCACAAACCCTTAATAGGATAGCCTGCTTGAGGCACTTTTTGCATTTCCATTTTATCACTGGCTCCCACAAAAAGTATCTCCGCTTTAGGAAAACGTGATTTTAGTTCGTTTGCAATAGCAATGGCAGGATAAATATGTCCTCCTGTACCACCACCACTGATTATAAATTTTGGATTCTCTTTCATTTTTACTTCGTTAACTACAAATACTGTTACTTATCCATAACAGCAGTCATCGGATTTACTTTTTCTTCTATCGAATAATCACTATCAATCTCCTCTTCTATTCGATTTTGTTCCTCTAGCTCTCTATCAATAAGACGTTGCAAGGCTTCTTCCCTCTGTTGCTTTTCTATATTCTCCTGAGCAATTTCCTCTTCTTTTTTGGTCACATTTAAAATAATTCCCAAAGCCGCACAAGTCATCCAAATTGAAGTACCTCCACTACTAATTAAAGGTAAGGTTTGCCCTGTAGTGGGTAATAATTCCACAGCAACTCCCATATTAATAAACGCTTGAAATATGATTGGAAAACCGAGTCCGACGACGACTAACTTTCCAAAAATAGTTGGTGCTTTATACGAAGCGATTACAAATCGAATAAACAAAATCAAGTAAATTATCATGATGAAAAATGCTCCTGCAAGCCCTAACTCTTCCACAATAATGGCAAAAATGAAATCGGAAGAGGATTGCGGTAAGAAATTTTTCTGCACACTTTTACCTGGTCCCAGACCATACACGCCTCCTGAGGCAATAGCTGTTTTTGCTTTTTCGATTTGGTAATCATCATCGTCCATTTCTTCCTTATCAGAAGTAAAATTTTCTATACGACTAATCCAAGTATCTACACGATTGGGGAAAGCATCCGGAAAAGCTTTGGCTAACAATACAAAAAATGCGAAAGCAAGCACTCCCATCGCTACAATAACAGCACTGTTTCTAATAGGGTAATTCCCCACAAAAGTGAGCATTAACACCATACTAAAAATTAGTGCGGTAGTTGAAAAGTTTGCAGGTAAAATTAAAGCCAGAGTGATGAACACTGGTATCCAAAGTTCTATGAATGACTTTTGAAACGTCATGTCTTCCACCTCTGTTTTAGATAAATACCGTCCTACAAACAAATACAAAATAATAGCAGCAAAAGCTGATGGCTGAAAAGTAATCCCTACAAAGGGTACTGATATCCATCTGCTAGCATTGGCGCCATCAATTACTGTTCCTTTAAACATGGTATAAGCCAACAATACCCATGCAATAGGCAACATTACTCTTGAAATACTCCTAAAATAATGATAGGGTATTCTTTGCACTTGAAACATAATCCAAATACCAGCCGAAATATGAATCAAATGCTTAATTAAGTACACCAATGTATTTCCCGTTCCGTGTTTCTGGTACGCCAAATTACTGCTTGCACTATACACTGGTATAAAAGAGATTAAGGCCAATAGTGCTACCATTGCCCAGATTACTTTATCTCCTTTTAAATTTTGAACCAGCGATTTCATTTAATCTAAAAAATTAAGCTAATTATAAATTTTGCACCGCTTGCTTAAACTGACGACCTCTGTCTTCGTAACTTTCAAACAAATCGAAACTAGCACAAGCTGGCGATAATAATACTGTATCCCCTTTTTCAGCAATTTTATTCGCTTGTTTTACAGCTTCGGTCATGGAAGACGCTTCAACAAGAAGATCTACTACACCACCAAAAGCATCAATAATTTTTTTATTGTCGACACCCAAACAAATAATTGCTTTTACTTTTTCATTCACTAGAGGCATTAACTCTGCATAATCATTCCCTTTGTCAACCCCACCAACAATCCAAACCGTTGGAGTTGTCATACTATCTAAGGCAAAGAATGTAGCGTTAACATTAGTAGCTTTAGAATCATTGATGTATTGTACATTTTGAATTTTAAGCACTTTTTCTAAGCGATGTTCTACTCCCTGAAAATCGGATAAACTTTCGCGAATAGTATCTTTTCTTATTTTTAATAATTGAGCTACTGTTGCTGCAGCCATGGCGTTTTTAACATTGTGTTTTCCTTCTAATGATAATTGATTTGTTGGCATAACAAAATTTTCGTTTGTGGTATTGATATTAATATTGTTTTCTTCTAAAAAAGCTCCAAAATCTAATGGTTGCGTTATCGAAAACGGAACTAACTTAGCTCTCGTTTGATGGTTTTCTAACCAATTTTTAATGGCTTCATCATCGGCATCATAAATCAAGAAATCTTCTTCTGTTTGATTCATGGTAATTCTAAATTTCGAAGCGATATAATTTTCATATTTATAGTCGTATCGGTCTAAATGATCCGGACTGATGTTCGTAATAATGGCAATGTGTGGTTTGTACGTTTCAATTCCATCCAACTGAAAACTACTCAGTTCCAACACATAAGTATCATATTTTCCTTCAGCTACTTGCCAAGCGTAACTCTTACCGATATTCCCCGCCAAACCCACATTCAACCCACCTTGTTTCAAAAGATGATATGTTAACATCGTAGTCGTGGTTTTACCATTACTACCTGTTATTCCTATGGTAACCGCATCTGTAAATTGATTGGTAAACTCAATCTCAGAAAGTATAGGAATATTTTTCTCTTTTAATTTTTTTACAATCGGAGCCTTATCCGGAATACCGGGACTTTTCATGACTACGTCAGTATTGAGAATCAATTCTTCAGTATGTTTCTCATCTTCAAATTTTATTTTATGAAGCGATAAGACCTCCTTGTAATTGTCTTTGATTTTTCCAAAATCAGAAACAAAAACCTCATATCCTTTTTTCTTTCCAAGAATAGCAGTACCTACACCGCTTTCTCCACCGCCTAAAACTACTAATCGCATATATTATCTTAATTTTAGGGTTACAATTGAAACAATAGCTAAGAGAATACCCACAATCCAGAATCGAGTTACGATTTTACTTTCATGGTATCCTTTTTTCTGATAATGATGATGAAGTGGAGACATTAGGAAAATGCGTCGTCCTTCTCCATATTTTTTCTTTGTATATTTAAAATAGGCTACTTGCAAAACCACCGATAGATTTTCAGCTAGGAAAATTCCACAGATTACTGGAATTAACATCTCCTTACGAACAGCAATAGCCAAAACCGCAATTACTCCTCCGATAGTTAAACTTCCTGTATCACCCATAAAAACTGCTGCTGGATAACTATTGTACCATAAAAATCCGACCAAAGCTCCTACGAAAGCTGCAATAAAGACAGTCATTTCTCCCGAGTTAGGAATAAACATGATGTTCAGATAATTTGAAAATATAATATTCCCCGAAACGAAAGTGAACACTCCCAGAGCAACAACCGAAATAGCGGAAGTCCCAGCGGCCAAGCCATCGATACCATCTGTAAGATTTGCTCCGTTAGAAACGGCTGTGATAATGAAAATGACAATTGGAATAAATACCAACCATGCCCAATTTTCATATCCTTGACCTGTCCAAGCTAGCAGTTCAGCATAATCGAATTCATTGTTCTTAAAAAACGGAATGGTTGTAGCTGTCGATTTTTCTTCTAGAGAAATCGGATTGATCGTGTTCTGAGTAACTCCAACTTCTATTTTAGTAGGTATTTTAGTTTCTTTACGAACAGTTACGTCTGGGTGGAAATACAAAGTAACTCCCACGATTACACCTAAACCTACTTGACCAATAACTTTAAAAATCCCTTTTAAACCTTCTTTGTCTTTTTTGAATACTTTGATATAATCATCTAAAAAACCAATAAGTCCCATCCATAACATGGATACAATTAGGAGTATAATATAAATGTTATTCAATTTTGCCAACAAAAAAACTGGAATCAGCGTAGAAAAAATAATAATGATTCCTCCCATAGTTGGGGTTCCCGCTTTTTGAGTCTGACCTTCTAAACCAAGTTCACGAACCGTTTCTCCAATTTGCTGACGGCGCAAAAAACCAATTACCCTTTTACCATAAATAGTCGACAACAACAAAGACATAATAATAGCCAATGCAGATCGGAACGTAATATATTGGAAAACACCAGTTCCAGGGACATCCAGTGCTTTGTCTAAGTATTCGAAGAAGTAATACAACATAGTTTTTTATTTATTTAGTTGGTCTAAGATTTCTTTTACAATTTTCATATCATCAAAATCATGGCGTACTCCATTGATTTCTTGATACGTCTCATGTCCTTTTCCAGCAATGACAATAATATCATTAGGTTCTGCTAATTGGCAAGCCGTTTTGATTGCTTGTTTTCTGTCCAGAATAGACACGTATTTTTTAAAATTTTCAGGAGAAATTCCCGCTTCCATTTCATTAATAATCACTTGAGGATCTTCTGTTCGTGGATTATCGGAAGTTAAGATAACGTGATCGCTGTTCTCTGTTGCGATTTTAGCCATTATAGGTCTTTTCGTTTTATCGCGGTCACCACCACAGCCTACCACGGTTATGAGTTTTTCGTTTTTGGTTCGAATATCATTAATGGTGTTTAACACGTTTTCCAAAGCATCCGGCGTATGAGCGTAATCTACGACCGCCGTAATTTTATGATTGGAAACAATATATTGAAACCTTCCTGATACACTTTCTAATTCAGATAGTAAGCGAAGTGCTTCTAATTTTTCGATTCCCAACTCTACGGCAACCGCATAAATGGCTAATAAATTATAGGCATTAAAATTACCGATTAAGCGAGTCCAAACCTCTTGTTCGTTTATTTTCAACTGAAGACCAGACAATTGATTTTCGAGAATAATTGCTTTATAATCCGCATAAGATTTTAGGGCATAGGTCAATTTTTTAGCCTGTGTATTTTGAAGCATAACAGTGCCATTCTTATCATCGATGTTCGTGATGGCAAAAGCCGTTTTGGGCAAATGATCAAAAAAAGCTTTCTTAACATCGCGGTATTCTGCGAATGAAGCATGGTAATCCAAGTGATCGTGCGACAAATTCGTGAATACACCTCCTGCAAAATACAAACCTTCAGTTCGTTTTTGATGGATACCGTGTGAACTCACTTCCATAAAACAATACTTGCAGCCTGCTTCGATCATTTGATTCAAGTAATAATTGATGGTCAATGAATCTGGAGTAGTATGAGTGGCTTTGTATTCTGTTTCGTCTACCATGATTTTCACAGTAGAAAGCAATCCTACTTTATGGCCCGCTTTCTTAAACATCTGGTACAACAAAGAAGCAATAGTCGTTTTACCATTCGTTCCGGTAACTCCAACCAATTGTAATTTTTGTGAAGGATTATCATAATAGTTTGCCGCCATGAAAGCCAAAGCTTCGCTAGTATTCTTCACTTTTATATAGGTGATTTGCGATAAAATAGAAGTCGGCAATTCCTCGCACACAATTATGCTTGCTCCCAAAGAAATGGCTTTATCTATGAAGGCATGCCCGTCTGACACGGTACCTTTAATAGCTACAAAGACATCGTTTTCAGCAATTTTACGAGAATCGAAATGAATCGCATTCACAGGTACATCTGTAGATCCGTGAACGGCCTCAATACTAACTTTGTATAATATATCTTTTAACTTTTGCATTATGATAATTCCAATATTATAGTGTTGTTTTTCAGAATTGGTTGTCCTGGTAAAATCGATTGTTTTTTTACTTTACCAATTCCGATTGCTTTTACTTTCATTCCTAAATTTTCCAACAAAGCTACTGCGTCCATACCCGGCATTCCTTTCAGATTCGGTATCACTGCTGGTTTTTTATTCAGTTTTTCATTGTACGTCAAGTAATTACTCTCTTGGTTTTTAAATTTTCTTTTAAGGTCTTTTACCTCATTTGTTGAAGGCACATCAGTAAACACCTTTTGTGCAATACGTTTAAAAACCGGACCTGCTACATCTGCTCCGTAATATCCTGCAGAGGCATTAGGCCTGTGCACCACAACAATGCAAGAATATTTTGGCTTATCCGCAGGAAAATAACCTACGAAAGAAGACGCGTAATACATATTACTATCTCCTTTATGATAATCTACCTGCACAGTTCCTGTTTTTCCTGCCATTGAAAAATCTTTAGAATACAATTTATTTCCTGTACCTCTTTTCACCACATTTTCCAGTACTGCTTTTACCTTTTTGATGGTAGCATCTGAACAAATCTTAGGATTGATGACTTCTTTATCAAACTTTTTAATGGTTTTGTTCCACTCTTTGACTTCCTGAACGAAAACTGGTTTTACCATTTCCCCGTTATTGGCCACCGCATTATATAATGTCAATGTTTGCAATGGTGTCATCGATACTCCATACCCAAACGCCATCCAAGGAAGAGAGATCCCACTCCAGCCATTCTGACCAGGTTGTGGTATTCTGGGAATACCCTCTCCTTTAAATGGTAAACCAAGCGGCTTATTGAGCCCCATATTATTAATACGGTCTACAAACTGCTTTGGGTTGGTTTTATAATGATCGTATACCGCTTGTACTAAAACGGTATTTGAAGACAATTCGAAACCACGGGCAAGTGAAATTTTACCATATCCACCTTTTTTTGAATCACGTACATGTCGGCCACGATAAACAATATCTCCACCTTTGGAATCAAAAACTTCGCTAGTATCAATTTTTTTATCATCTAACAAAGCAATCAGATCTACTAGTTTAAAGGTAGAACCCGGTTCATGCGATTCACCAACAGCGTAATTTACCGTTTCATAATAAGAGCCATCATCATCTCTTCCTAAATTAGAAATTGCTCTTACCGCACCGGTTTTCGTTTCCATAACCACAACACATCCATGATCTGCTTCATAATATTCTAATTGTTTTAACAAAGCATGATGAGCAATATCCTGAACATAAACATCGATGGTAGAAACAATATCATAACCATCTCTAGGTTCTATTTCATTATTGTCATGTATAGGCTTCCATTGTCCTTTGGCTATCTTTTGTTTCAATATTCTTCCGTCAGTTCCGTTCAAATAACGACTAAAAGCGCCTTCAATACCTACTGGCAACAATCTTCCTTTTTCATCAAAACGCTCGTAACCAATAGTTCTCTTAGCGATTTTACCAATTGGATGTTCACGGACTGTTTTTTGTTCTACAATGATTCCCCCTTTATATCCTCCTAGATTGAATAAAGGAAAACCTTTGATAGTCATATACTGTGTGTAGCTTAATTTTTTAGCTACTAAAAAATATCTGTTTTTGTTGGCACGAGCTTTTCGAAAATCATTCAGAATAGCAGAAGAAGATCTTCCTAAAAACTCACCAAGAGAATCCGACAAGGACTTAACATGTTTGTCGAAATTTTCTTTAGAAGGTGCCAGCGCATCGAAACGAATGGTATATTCTGGAATAGATGTCGCTAACAAACTACCATCGGAAGAATATACATTACCTCTGTTGGCGGGAATAACAAAATTTTTTACAGTACGTTCCTTAGCCAATTTGCGATAATACTCCCCTTCGACCCATTGAATATTTGTAAGCTTGATACCAATAGCCAAAACCATCATTAAAATAATGAAGGCCACAATATAAACACGATTCAATATGTTTCTAGTTTCTACTGCCATAGCTTTTCCCAAGCTGTTTTTTCTTTTGCTACTTTTATTTTTTTAGGTGGAACCGAAGAAGGAAAAATTTGTTTTTCTTCCATTTTTTGAGCCACCGTCGATTCCATTTTTATTTTCATGAGCTCCGAACGTCTATCCACAAATTCGGAACGCAACTCTTTCACTTCATTATTCAATTCGGCTATTTGAAATACTTTTTTTTCATAACTATGCGTATTCGCAATCATAACAATAGCTAAGAAGATCAAGAAAATAATAAACCTCCAGTTTTTTACTGCATCTTCGTTAACTAGAAATCTTGCTTTTAATAAATTGAATAACTTCCCTTTCATTACAATTTTTCCGCAATTCTTAATTTAGCACTTCTCGCTCTGTTGTTAATCGCAATTTCCTCATCCGAAGGAACAATTAACTTTCCGATTGACTTAAAAGGCACTTCAAATCGACCAAACATATCGCGTTCCGGCTCTCCTTCAAACATTCCATTTTTAATGAAACGTTTTACCAATCGATCTTCCAACGAATGATACGATATAACACTTAATCTCCCTCCTTTGTCTAAAACTTCTAGTGTTTGTTCCAGAAATTCCTTAAGCACTTCCATCTCCTGATTCACCTCTATACGAATAGCTTGATAAATCTGAGCTAGAATTTTATTTGCTTTATGACCCGGCAAAAAACGACTCAGAACTTGTTTTAAATCTTCTGTGTTAACTATATTCTCTTTTTCGCGAGCTTCAATAATAGTTCTAGCCAAAGCCGCCGCATTCTTTAGTTCACCATATTCTAAAAAAATACGACGTAAATTTTTTTCGTCGTATTCGTTTACCACTTGATAGGCGCTTAGTTCATTTTTTTTACTCATGCGCATATCCAGTCCGGCATCGAATCGCGTTGAAAATCCTCGTTCAGGAACATCGAACTGGTGGGACGAAACTCCGAGATCTCCTAAAATCCCATCCACTTTTTTAATCCCATGAAATCGAAGAAATCTTTTGATATATCTGAAATTTTCTTTTATCAAAGTAAATCGATCGTCAGGAATCTCATTAGCCCAAGCATCTTCATCCTGATCGAAAGCAAACAATTTTCCATTAGGACCCAAACGAGACAAAATTTCTCTCGAGTGTCCACCTCCACCAAAGGTCACATCAACATAAACCCCATCAGGCTTAATATTTAAACCATCAACCGTTTCCTTCAACAATACTGGATTATGATATTCCATTTAAATCATTATTTATATTCCCCATTACCTCTTGTGCCAACTCTGCAAAATCAAATTCAGAATCATCAATTGCTTTTTCATACAATTCTTTATCCCAGATTTCAATTATATTTCCTGCGGATGACAATACTACATTGCCTGTTATAGCAGCAAAAACAGCTAAATCTTTCGGTACTAGTAAACGCCCAGTCGAATCAATTTCAACCCTCCGAACTCCCACCGTAAATCGACGAATAAAATCATTATGTTTTTTATTGAAACGATTCAATCCATTGATTTTTTGCATCATTAAATCCCACTCAGCCATAGTATACAACTCCAAACATTGCTGAAAAACCGATCGTTTTAAAACGAAGCCTTCCTGCAATGATGAAGCCAACTGATTCTTTAAAGCTACAGGTAGCATTAACCTGCCTTTCGAATCCGCCTTACATTCGTATGTTCCTATTATGGCATTCAATGAGTTACACTTTTTGTATGATACTGTACAAATGTAGAAAATTATTTACCACATTTTACCACAAATTACCACTTTGTTGATAAGTTTTAACATTTTAGAGCCAAAAAAAATCGAAACAATTTGATTTTATTAGGCTTCTGAAAGTTCAAGGAAAAAGACTCCACATTACGTTTATCAACATTTAATCGTTAAATATTTAAAAAAAACACTAGTACAAAGCAGTAATTTTTTAATTATCAACACTTTAAAACATCTAAAACCATATAATCCCTTTAGCGCCTACAATTTGTGTCAAAAAATTATATATTTGTGAATTCATAATAAACACTCAAGAAAGTTGTGAAGAACTTGATAAAAGACGGTAAATACGAATATTTTGAAGCAGGAGAAGGTACTCCGATTATTATATTGCATGGATTAATGGGAGGATTGAGCAACTTTGATGGAGTAGCCAATTATTTCCCACAAAAAGGATATAAAGTTGTTATCCCTCAAATGCCCCTTTACACCCAAAACATTTTAAAAACCAACGTGAAATCTTTTGCTGTTTATGTGAAAAATTTCATGAATCATAAAGGTTTTGAAAGGGCTATTTTACTAGGAAATTCTTTAGGAGGACACGTTGCTCTATATTTTACCAAAATGTATCCGGAAAGAGTACGCGGTTTAGTAATAACAGGAAGTTCAGGGCTTTATGAAAGCGCTATGGGAGACAGTTATCCTAAGCGTGGTGATTACGAATACATCAAGAAAAAAGCAGAAGATGTTTTTTATGATCCTGCGATAGCTACTAAAGAAATTATAGACGATGTTTTTGCTACTGTAAACGACAGAATCAAATTAATTAAAACTTTAACCATTGCTAAAAGCGCCATTCGTCATAATATGGCCAAGGATCTTCCGAAAATGCATGTTCCTACAGCCATTATTTGGGGAAAACAAGACAAGGTTACTCCTCCGGATGTTGCAGAAGAATTTCACAAATTATTACCCAATTCAACCTTATATTGGATTGACAAATGTGGTCATGCAGCTATGATGGAGCATCCTGATGAATTCAATAGAATTTTAGAAGAATGGTTAAATACCAAAGCAGAACACAAATAAAAACTTTCACCCCTCTTCGTGAGGGGAATTTATTTTTTAAAAACAATGAAAATTAATACCGCCGAGTTTATTATAAGTAATTCGATTGTTAGCAAGTGCCCTACCGATCGAATCCCTGAATATGCCTTCATTGGTCGATCGAACGTGGGAAAATCTTCCCTGATTAACATGCTGACCAATCATAAGAATTTAGCAAAGACTTCCGGCAAACCAGGGAAAACACAATTAATCAACCATTTTAAAATTAACAATAATTGGTTTTTAGTTGACTTACCCGGTTACGGATATGCTAGGGTTTCCAAAAAAACCAAAGAAACCTTCCAGAAATTTATAACTGATTATTTCGAAAAGCGAGAACAGTTGGTTTGCGCCTTTGTACTGATTGACATTCGCCACGAGGCTCAAAAAATAGATTTAGAATTTATTACCTATTTAGGGGAAACCGATGTTCCTTTCTGTCTTATTTTTACGAAAGCTGATAAAATAAGCAAAGGCAAAGCAGAACAACATGTGGCAGCGTACCGTAAAGCACTATTAGCGAATAACTGGGAAGAAATGCCACAATATTTTATCACATCTTCCTTAGATTCAACCGGTAGAGATGCTGTCTTAGAATATATAGACAGTGTTAATCAGGAAATTTTTAAAAACAGTGAAAACTTCATATAAAAAATGTTCGCCAAGGCGAACATTTTTTTATTTCTTCAATTCTAACTTTTCTGCAAAATACTCACAAAAATCGCGCATGGTAGCACTCATTTTTTCATCAGCGGTGGCACGCTGAAAAGTATCGGCCATTGCTACCAATGTTTGATGAAAAAAAATCTTCATTTCATCAACCGGCATATCTTTTGTCCACAAATCGATACGCATGGTTTCTTTCGCATTGCTATCCCAAATGTTCAACATGAATGCTTTTGCCTCTTCATTTTCTATGCCACCGTCAGCTGCCGTCCATTGTAATTTTTCTGGAACATTATTTTCATCTAAGGCGATTTTAAATTCTATGTTGGATGTTTTAACTATTGCCATTATTTAGTAGGTTTAAATTTAGATTTTTGAAATATTTCTTTAGCGTCCATCAGCATTAATTTCTGAACCGGAACATTATTATTTTCCATAAAAGAACGTACGATTTGCCAACCAAACCACACACCTATTCTAGCCGGAGTATCTTTATCATTATCCATCCCAAACTTAGAGAAAGGTCCTGGTGCAATGAAATTTTGAGTCAATTTTGAACTTGTACTATACAACATATTCTCTTCTACAAAATACTTCCACACTTCTACATCATTGTCATCACACCATTTCAGTTCCTCAGTTGTGTAACAGATTTTATCTTCCTCTGAAGTTTCAGGCAACAACACGTCTTTTAAATACATTTGCTTGCCCGCATACACCATTTGCGACAAAAAATCACGCTCTGAAGGCGGTTTCACAATGTAATGTGAAAAACTTTCTACGATATCCGGTAGCATTTGAGTAGGCTCGAAAGTTTTTTTCTGGTAGTTTGGATATTCATAAAATTTATGGTCTTTACCCAAATAAAGCTCCAAAGAAATAATTAGTACATTCTTATCTCGGGAGTAAATCACTTTATAATCCGGATCCATATCCTGTATCACAGTAATCACTTTAGGTGTTTTAGTTTCAGGATAGTAATACTTAATGTACTTAAATAATTTTTCTATGTCAGTTTTTTGAGCATCGAAATTACTGTATCGCTTTTCAACCTCTTGGTACAATTGACGCCACATCGGATGCACCATCTTTTCGGCCAAATATTTTTCATCTATTCCCGACGGAAAAAAATCAGGATATTTCGCTTTTAGCTTGGGTAAATCCTGAGGTTTCGATTCGAAGAAGGCTTTGTCGTATCGGTCTACTTCTATGGTTAAAGGAATTTCTTCGGCATCCTTCACTATTTTATCATTTTTTTTACATGAAACCACCAACATGGAAACACATAAAAAACACAAGAATTTCTTCATTAAATTACTATTTAACATCTCAAACGAAATGAACTTAAAATTATTATTTTTGCAAATATACATTCGTTTTTAATACTATCCTCGTTATGCAACAAAATAGCACTATCAATACTGAAAAAGTAAATGAACACATCGTTAATTGGTTAAAAACTTATGCCGAAAAAGCACGAGTGAATGGTTTTATTATTGGTATCTCAGGCGGTATTGATTCGGCGCTGACTTCTACTTTGTGTGCACAAACAGGATTACATACTTTATGTGTGGAAATGCCCATTCATCAAGCTGAAAGTCATGTAAGCAGAGCACAAGAACACATTGCGCAATTAAAAAAACGTTTCCCTAATGTTTTTGAAACTCGAGTAGACTTGACTCCCGTTTTTGAAAGTTTAAAAAACGAAATTCCAAGCACTGACGATCAAAAAAAACTAGAACTTTCGCTGGCTAATACTCGTTCACGCTTACGAATGACTACTTTATACTATTTGGCAGGGATTAACGGTTTATTGGTGGCTGGCACCGGAAATAAAGTGGAAGATTTCGGTGTTGGTTTTTTTACTAAATATGGAGATGGTGGTGTGGACGTAAGTCCGATTGCGGATTTACTAAAAACGGATGTCAAAGCCTTAGCTGCTTATTTGAACGTACCGCAATCTATTTTGAATGCGAAACCCACCGATGGTTTATTTGGAGATGACAGAAGCGATGAAGACCAATTAGGCGCTAGTTATCCAGAATTAGAGTGGGCTATGGAACAATTGAACTCGGGTAAAAAGGCCGAAGATTTTGAAGGTCGTCAAAGAGAGGTCTTCGAAATTTACAAACGTTTGAATACTGTTAACCAACACAAAATGAATCCAATACCCGTTTGCTTAATTCCTGAAAATTACAAATAAAAAAAGTAGATTCAACAAATTTCATAAAAATTTTCCGTAACTTTATCGTCCCCAATTTGTTCAATTAAAAATGTTAAAGTTATGGTTAAGATAGGACTTGCCGACAACCACCCCGTTGTTCATTATGGCATAAAATCGTATTTTAAAGAGCATTCAGACATTTCCTTAGTAGGAATTGTTGACAATTTCGAAATGGTCGAAGAGATGCTCAAACGAAAAGAAGTTGATGTCCTAGTAATGGACCTAGAATTAGAAGGACTTTCAAGCATTAATTTAATTAAAGCACTACTAAAAACCCACCCTAAATTAAAGATTGTATTATTTTCTAATTTAAACGAGCAAGTGTATGCTCCAAATGCGATAAAAGCAGGAGTTTCATCGTTTGTTCAAAAATCGGAAAAGCTTGATGTGCTAGCTTCTACGATCATTAAAGTAAATCGTGGTGCTATTATTTTTAGCGAAGCTGTGAAACGCAACATGGCATTGATTTCTAAACAAGCTAAATCCGAGCGTTTGTATAGAAAATTATCGTCTAGAGAAGTTGAAGTTTTACGCTACTTGTCTAAAGGAAAGAAAAACAAAGAAGTCGCTGAAGCTTTGAATTTAAACGAAAAAACCATCAGTACTTATAAATTAAGATTGTTGGCAAAGCTAAATGTTACGAATCTAGTTGATTTGGTTAACAAGGCCAAAACACTTGAAATTGTTTAATACCTAGACATTACCCTACCTAATTTGCTAGAAAAATTACTTATCAATTTAGAATAATCCATCACTAAGGAAAGATTCTCAGAATTATCAGCATCCATTTCTCTTGAAATGGATGTTTTTATTTCTTCGATAATACGATTGACCAAATACCAACGCAATGTCAAAATGGTTTCCGTTACATACTGGCTAATTGTTTGCTCTTTTTGCTTAACAAAAATTTGTTGAGCTTCCCAGTTATGCAACGTTGCTTTTTCGTCGTTCATTAAAATCGTAGTTACTTCCTGCGCTAATTCCGGCGAAAGCATCATAAGGTAATGTTCGACCTCAAATTTCTCTGCCGTATTAAAATGATTGATTATTGTGTTATAAATCTCTCTAAAGACAGGATTAGCTAATTCTACCTCATCTTCTTGTAAGCTTAGATAAATACGCTGATAAACTTTATATCGATTAATCTCTTTTTCTTCTTTTAGCTCACCTTCAGGAGTAGCTTTGAACACATAATCTTCAAAATCTTCTTCTACGTTTCCATACAATAGTAAAATTTCGATGATTTTTCGTTCTAACTCATAGAGTACATCAACCTTGGTTTTTACACCAATCTCTTCTGTTTTGTGTACCTCAAAAGCTTTCTGCTCTTGTTTATTTTTTTTAAGCGCTTCTGAAATATCTTTCTGTAATAGCTGCGCCAAAGTGTTAAAAAGAACCTCTTCAGAAATATCCATAATTCTGGAACATTCCTGAATGTATATCTCACGCTTGATTCGATCTGGAATTTTAGAAATACTCGAAACCATATCTCGAATCAAATCGGCCTTTTTTATAGGATCGTTTTTAGCTTCTTTCATCAATAAAGAAGCTTTAAACTGAATGAAATCCATTGCATTTTCATTCAAGTAACGCAACAATTCGTCATAAGGTGTTTTTCTGGCAAAACTATCGGGATCTTCACCGTCAGGGAAAGTACAAACTTTTACATTCATTCCTTCCTCCAGAATCAAATCTATTCCTCGTATTGAGGCGCGCAATCCGGCAGCATCACCATCAAAAAGAACCGTTATATTTTTGGTTAATCGATTAATTAAACGAATTTGGTCTGTAGTTAAAGCCGTTCCAGAAGAAGAAACTACGCTTTCAATACCGGCCTGATGCATTTGAATCACATCTGTGTAACCTTCACACAAATAACAATTATCTTGCTTGGCAATGGCTTGTTTGGCATGATAAATACCATACAACACTTTACTCTTATGATAAATATCGCTTTCTGGGGAATTAAGATATTTTGCGGCCTTTTTTTCATTAGTTAAAATACGTCCCCCAAAACCTAAAACACGTCCGGACATACTCTGAATGGGAAACATAACACGTCCTTTAAAACGATCTAAATGCCCTCCATCTTCTCGAACAATAGTGAGTCCGACTTTTTCGAGATATTCTAATTTATACCCTTGATCTAGCGCTTCTTTAGTTAAAGCATCCCAAGTTTCCGGAGAGTAGCCTAACCCAAATTTTTTGATGGTTTCTTGGCTAAAACCTCTTTCTTTGAAATAGGACAATCCAATAGCTTTACCTTCGTCAGTGTTAAGTAAAGTGGACTGGAAAAATTTTTGAGCAAACTCAGAAACCAGATACATACTTTCCTTTTCATTGGCTTGTGCGATATCTTCGTTTGTCTGTACGGTTTCTTCAATTTCTATATTGTATTTTTTTGCCAAATAACGAATCGCCTCTGGAAACGAAAAATGTTCGTGTTCCATAACGAAAGTTACTGCGTTCCCTCCTTTTCCAGAACTAAAATCCTTCCAGATTTGTTTCACCGGCGAGACCATAAATGAGGGTGATTTTTCATCAGAGAAAGGACTTAATCCTTTCAAATTACTCCCTGCTCTTTTAAGTTGCACGAAATCACCAATTACCTCCTCAACACGGGCGGTTTCAAAAACAGTATCTATAGTATTCTGGGAAATCATTTGAAAAAACTAAAATAGGATTCAAATATACGACTTAAAGGCATTTGATACTAAAAGAAAAGTGCTTCGTTGGAGAAGCACTTTATTGAAAAACAATTTTATTTCATTCTAAAATCTGGTTTCTTGTTTACGTTATTGCTGTAAAACAAGTTTAAAATACCTTCATTACTAATTCGATTTAACTTATCACTTTGTAAAAACCAGTTAGAAGGAGCTTCAGCTTTAAACAAGGCTTCGTTTGAAATTACAGAAGTACAACTATCGATGATTGAATTATAAATTTTAATTTTTTGATACTCTTTCATATCTAAATACTTATCGTCTAATGCTAGAAAACTTTCAAAACCTACCACTAAACATCTTTCCATTTCTAGATAAGAATCTGATTTTAAGGAAATGGCCTCTTTAACCAATCCCATAGTATTTTCCTCATTGTTTACCATAGTTACATTTTTTAATTTAACTACAGTTCTCTTTTTCGTAGGATCAAAATTTTCTAGTTTATCATAGGAATCAATTTCAAAACAACGCGAGCGAGTATTGTCGGAAATAAATGGATTCCTGATAATCACAGAATTTGAAACCTGACTTTGAGCGCCCATAGAATAATCGATATCATCATCCGCATTTCTGAATGAAATAATATTATTCATATCTATATTTCCGCCTACTACTTCAATAGCGTCGTCTTTTGCAAAACTGATCTGAACATACTCTATTTTGGTTTTTTTACCTACAGCACCTAGAGTCAGTCCATTTAGCATGATATTATCGTTGATTTTTTTTCCGGCAAATTCTATACGAACATATTTTAATATTCCAGCATCGCTATCTTCATTGTTCCCTCCAAAAAGATTGTATTTTGGATTAGAATCATAAATAGATGAAATTACACCTCCTAATCTGTTCAACGGAGCATCACCATATAAAATGACACCTCCCCAATCACCAGCCTTTCTCTCTTCACTTGCTTTACTAGAAGTAAAAACAATTGGATTTGTTTCTGTCCCTTCTGCAATCAATTTAGAACCTCTAGTAACCACTAAAGTTCCATTGGTATTAAAATCACCTCTTAAAACTGCACCAGGCTCTATCGTTAATGTAGCATTATTTGCTACATAAACTGTACCCATAATTAAATAAGTAGTTCTTTTAAGAGTTGTGTTTTCGGAAATTACTCCTGTTAATATCTGGGTTGCTTGATTGTATTCTGCTTGCTTGGGTCTGAAATTAGTCCAACCATTAAACCAATTCGAGTCGCCATATATTCCGTGTGTATTTTGTGCTGTTGCTACAGAAAAAAAAGCCAATAAAAAAAGTAAAAGTTGATTTCTCATGCTGTTTGTTTTTGAGGTTATTTTGTTTTCGATGGAATCGCAAAAATACTAACTTGATTTGTAATACTAAAAATCAGAGAGTTAAATTATGTTAAACATTTAACAAATACTATACCATAATTAATAAATAAAAAAGTGCTCCTGTAATAGAAACACTTTTTAGCATGATAATGTATGAAACTCTTACTATTAGTTTAAATCGAAGCGTACCCCTAGAGAAATGTTATTTTGTTTTTCTTGGTTATCCTCAAATAAAGGGTTCAAATCATATTTCAGGTAAAGACTCGTCTCCTTGTAACCAATATAAGCTCCAAGACCGTAAATGAAATCATTAACATTGAAATCTCCTTTTGTTTTTTGGGTTACACGATCGCCATTAGCGTCGTTATATTTTAAAATTTGCTTTGTTTTTAAATTTGCTCCTGCGAAACCTCCAAATCCAAATCGAAATCCTTCTTGAATTTTATAAACATCCTTATTATTTTTAACTTGTTTAGGCTGTGTATCAAACTCTAGATATAATGGCATAACCAAATTCACATTTCGTAATCTTGAATCTTTTAGATTAATGGCTGAAGTTTCTAAAAGAGTTTGTGGTCCGTGAACCGCGAAATATCGATTGTCTGTTGGTCGCAGATTGTTGTATTGAAGAGACAAACCGTATTTGAAATGCAACAAATTATCATTTTTAAAAATTCGGGTATTGTACGTCCAACCCAATTCGTAAAAATGAGAACCCCAATAACGATAATTAGAATTGGCCACTGATTGATTGGTCACTAGATTATTCACCCCAAGAGCAAAAACAAGTTGTGAGGTTGTACGTTTCTCACGGTACTGAATTGTATCTTTTCCTCCTATTACAACCTTAAGACCTTTACCGTAGGACTTTCCGTATTTCTTTACCGTATCCAAAGAAGCAATTCTTCCTTCAACTTTTTGTTGAACCAATAACGTCAGTTTTTCTTCTTGAGCTTCAACTCTTTTTTCTATATTGTCCGCAGTAGCTTCAGCCAATTTTATTTTTTCTTCATTAGCCTGCTCTCGACTAATGATTCCTTGCTCCATCTTACTGTTTACTTGTTCGACCAATTCTTTCAAATGTGCTTTTTCTTCCTTAGTAATTCTTTCTATCTCCTGAGAAATCACTTTCACTTGTTCTTCAAATGTTTCCTGACTGTACAATTTTGCAATACTTGAGACTATAAACACTGCCAGATAAATAATAAAATTTTTCATAATAATTTTCGTTTTTTGATTAATGATTTGATGATGATTCTTGATTACGCGTAGCAATAGCTACTTTTGTTTCCTGATAATTCTTTTTTATAGTTCGTATAACCTTTTGTCGGAAAGTTAATTCTATCTCTCCGTCTACCTGTGAAAGCAACTCTTTTGGATTGATTTTCACTTTTGCTTTTGGCTCCATTTTTGGTTTTTCTACCTCAGCCAACAGTAATTCCTCTGTTTTGTCTTCTTTTTGCTGTTGTATTTGATGATCCGCGACTACCGGAAGATTGTTTAAATTTTCATTTCCTTGATTAATGGCTATTAAGTTAGAATCTGAATTGCTTTTTTTACTAAAAGAGTTGGACATTTTCACTTTTTTTTGCTCAGAAACTTGATGGCTTACTAGCGCTTCATTTTTTAAAATTTCAATTTCTGTATTAATACCAGAATCTTCTGAATCAATATAATTGTTATTATTTTGTCTATTATTAAAATCTTGTTCAACTACTGAAGGGGTTTCTTGAAGATTAACTTGTTGCTCCTTATCTACTAGCAAAAGAGCAATCGTCATTAACACCAAAAAACTAGCGGCAATTGGTACCCAAAAAAATCTTCTTTTGGTTTTCTTCTCTTCTTGAATCGAAAGCATGGCTTCTAAACGTTCCCATGATTGTGAAGAAGGCGAAATCTCTCTCGCATCCAAAGCTTCTTTTATGTGTTTTTCAAAATTATTCTGTTCCATTACACGTTCTTTTTGATTGGGTGATTTGATTTGCCAATATTCTTCTGGCGTGTGATAATTGAGACTTAGAAGTACCTTCACTTATCTGTAACATTTCGGCTATTTCCTGATGTTTATACCCTTCGATTACATACAAATTGAAAACCATGCGATACCCCTCAGATAAATTATCAATTAGAAATTGAATTTCATCGACAGACAATTGGCTTTCAATGGTATTATCCGATTCTTCTAAATACGTTTCGTCTTCAATAAAACGGACTTGTTTTTGTACTCGCAAATGCGAAATACACTCGTTTACCATAATTCTTCGAATCCATCCTTCAAAACTCCCTTTGTGTTCAAAATTTTGAAGACTGGAAAAAACCTTCATGAAAGCCATAATCATTACATCTTCTGCCTGATGCAAATCTTTGATGTATTGACGACAAACCCCTAACATTTTGGCAGAAAACCGCGAATAGATTTGCTGTTGCGCCTGGCGGTTATTACCGACAGCTAGCTCAATCATTTTCTTTTCTTCCTGATGTAAACGAATGACTTTCAAAACAAATTTATACTGTTATTCTTTAATTAACTTGAGAATAATTGCATTATTATTTACCCTCTATTACCATAGACGAGTAAAATGAGAAAAAGGTTGCATGAGGTTGAAAAAAAATTATTTTTTTCTTTCAATCACATAATTAACCATTAAAACTAAGGCTTCTTTGTAGGGAGAGTTAGGGAATGATTCTATAAGTTGTAGTGCTTCTTTCTGAAACTGAATCATTTTTTGTTCGGCATAAGCCAAACCGTTATTGTTTTTTACAAAAGCAATGACTTCTTTGACACGCTTTTTGTCTTTATTGTGGTTTTTTACAGAATTAATTAACCACCTTTTGTCTTTTTCCGAACAATGATTCAGAACATGAATCAATGGCAATGTCATCTTTTGTTCTTTAATATCGATTCCGGTTGGTTTACCAATAGCTTCTTCGGAATAATCGAATAAATCGTCTTTGATTTGAAAAGCCATACCAATAAGCTCTCCAAATTTACGCATGCGCTCTATAAGTTCCGCATCTTCCGGTTTTACGGAGCAAGCTGCTAACGAGCAACAAGCCGCAATTAAGGTTGCCGTTTTTTGTCGGATAATTTCATAATATACTTCTTCGGTGATATCCAGACGACGGGCTTTTTCAATTTGGAGCAACTCACCTTCACTCATTTCTCGAACTGCTACAGAGATAATTCGCAACAAATCAAAATCACCGTGATCTATAGAAAGTAACAATCCTTTTGAAAGCAAATAATCTCCAACCAAAACGGCTATTTTGTTTTTCCAAAGCGCATTTAAAGAAAAAAAGCCTCTACGACGGTTACTGTCGTCTACTACATCATCATGCACCAAAGTAGCAGTATGGATTAACTCAATGACTAATGCTCCGCGATAGGTTCGTTCTAATACTTCTCCTCCAGAAATCATTTTAGCAGTAAGAAAAACAAACATAGGTCTCATCTGTTTCCCCTTACGGTTTACAATGTAGTAAGTAATCCGATTAAGAAGCGCCACCTTGGAAGACATAGAGTTATGAAACTTTTTTTCAAAGAGTTCCATCTCTTCAATGATTGGCTTTTTTATTTTAGAAGTAATATCCATTGAGATCCCAAAGATATAATATTTCTTCGGAATCAAAAATGGTTAAAATCTAATTCTGTGTTAAACCTCTAATCCAACACCAGAAAGAATCATCAATACTAATTTATTGTAAAATTAACTGTTGAATATATGAATAAACAGCAAAGTATTGGACATTATGCTTCTTTATTGGCCAATTGACCACAAGCTGCATCAATATCTTTTCCTCGGCTTCGACGTACTTTTACAACAATATCGTGCTGTTCTAATGCTTTAATATAAGCGTCAATCGCTTGCGAAGACGCTTGCTGAAACATTCCATCATCTATAGGATTGTACTCGATAAGATTCACTTTACAAGGAACATATTTACAAAATTTCACTAAGGCGTCTATCGATTTTTTGTCGTCATTAATCCCCTTCCAGACCACATATTCATAGGTCACTTTGCTTTTGGTTTTTTTATACCAATATTCCAATGCCTCACGTAAATCTGTCAGCGGAAAGTTTTTAGTAAAAGGCATGATTTCGTTGCGAATTTCTTCGATAGCCGAATGCAATGAAACGGCCAACTTAAATTTCACTTCATCATCAGCCATTTTTTTTATCATCTTGGATATGCCCGAAGTAGAAACGGTGATACGCTTCGGCGACATCCCCAAGCCTTCCGGCGAAGTTATTTTTTCGATAGCCTTCATCACATTAGGATAATTCATTAAAGGCTCACCCATTCCCATAAAAACAATATTGGAAAGAGGACGATTATAATACAAACGACTTTCAGCATTGATAGCGGCTACTTGATCGTATATTTCATCGGGATTCAGGTTACGCATTCGCTTTAGTCGTGCTGTAGCACAAAAATTACAATCTAAACTGCATCCCACTTGACTTGACACACAAGCTGTTGTTCTTGTTTCTGTTGGAATAAGAACCGATTCAACCACCAAATCATCATGCAATCGAACCGCATTTTTCACTGTTCCATCACTACTTCGTTGCATTGTATCGACTTTGATGTGGTTTATCACAAAATTAGCTTCCAACATGGCTCGAGTTTCCTTCGAAATATTAGTCATATCCTCGAAGGTATGTGCATTTTTTTGCCACAACCATTCATAGACTTGATTTCCTCTGAAGGCTTTGTCGTTGTTAGCTACAAAAAAATTGCGTAATTCTTCTTTGGTTAACGCTCGTATATCTTTCTTTTCCATTTGCATAGTGCAAAGATAGTAAGTATTTCAGCAATACATAATTTTAACAATTACGTTTTACCACTTAATATGCATGCATAGTATTTTTTAGTATATTTGAAAAAAATAGATCTATGGAAAAACAGAATCTTACCGACCTACTTGGCATTAAACATCCCATTATAATGGCTCCGATGTTTTTAGTATCTAATACGGCTATGGTAATTGAAGGAATGAAAGCTGGTGTAGCTGGTTGTATTCCCGCTTTAAATTACAGAACTATAGAAGAGTTAAAGGCTGCGATAAATGAACTAAAAGCTGCAAAAGTAGAAGGCGGAAGTTTTGGTTTCAATCTTATTGTTAACAAATCCAATATTAAATATAGAGAACAACTCAAAACCCTATGCGAGGAAAAAGTAGATTTCATCATCACCTCTTTGGGTAGCCCAGAAGAAACTATTCGCGAAGCTCACAAAGCCGGTATTAAAGTTTTTTGTGATGTAACCGATTTAAGTTTTGCCAAAAAAGTAGAAAGTCTGAAAGCCGATGCTTTAATCGCGGTAAACAATCAAGCCGGAGGGCACCGTGGCAACATAGCACCGGAGGAACTGATCCGATTGCTGAACGAACAAACCACACTTCCTGTAATTTCAGCAGGTGGTGTAGGTTGTAAAGCAGATATCGATACAATGATGAGTTATGGAGCAATAGGTGTTTCTGTTGGTAGTTTATTTATTCCTTCTGTAGAATCAAATGTTTCTCAGGAATACAAACAAGCTTGTGTAGACTATGGAGGCAATGACATTGTGATGACTGAGAAAATTTCAGGAACGCCTTGTACCGTTATTAATACTCCGTATGTTAAAAAAATTGGCACCAAGTTAAGTTGGTTTGAAAAACTGATCAATAAAAACAAAAAATTAAAAAAATGGGCTAAACTTATCCGATTCATGATTGGTAACAATGCCGTGACAAAAGCAGCTACCGAAGCAACCTATAAAACCGTTTGGGTTGCCGGACCTTCAATAGAATATTCCAAAGCGATTTTGCCTGTAAAAAACATCATAGACAACTTAATCCATTAATTTTTTAAAAGAGCGAAAAGTAAAGATTTCGCTCTTTTTTATAGAAGTTTAGCGGTAATTTGTAACTTCGCAGGACTAATTTTTGTTTTATGCATTTCATTTCTGAAGAACTAGAGAACTACGTGGCGCAACACAGTGAAAACGAACCCGATTTATTAGCTCGTTTAAACAAAGAAACCCATCAAAAAATCTTGCAACCTCGTATGTTAAGTGGTCATTTTCAGGGAAGAGTGTTGAGTATGCTCTCAAAATTAGTTCGACCAAACCATATCCTCGAAATTGGCACTTATACAGGATATGCAGCGCTTTGCCTAGCGGAAGGTTTATCCGAAAACGGAACATTAGACACGATTGACAACAACGAAGAATTATTCGATTTCCAGAAAAAATATTTCGATCAATCTCCTTGGGCCAATCAAATTCATCAACATTTAGGCAATGCCCTTGAAATTATTCCTACACTAAATAAAAAATTCGACCTAGTTTTTATTGATGCTGATAAAGAAAATTACATCAATTATTTCCAGATGATTGTTCCTATGATGAATAAAGGAGGGATCATTCTTTCTGATAATGTATTGTGGAGCGGAAAAGTATTAGAAACCGTGAAAGCCAACGACAAAAGCACCAAAATCTTACTGGAATACAACCAACTCCTGAAAGACGATCCAAGAGTTGAAACGGTCTTATTACCTATAAGAGACGGGTTAACCGTTAGTCGAGTTTTGTAATTAAAACTTTAACATTTATTACGGTTTTCCCTCATATTCACTTACAATTTTTCTTATAATTTTGTCGTCATCAATTAGATTTTTCTATTTGTAAAAGTTCATGAACAAACTAAAAGTATTAATTAAAAAAACAACTTTAAAATAAAAAAAATGATTTTTACAGCTATTGCATTAGTAGCTTTTGCAGGAACTAGTATGGGAAATACAGTCGAAGAAACTCAATCAGAATCTATAGTTATTGAAACTACAAAAACCGACGAAAGCGATGATTGTACTGAGCATGCAGCAGCTCTTTATGAAACCTTGATAGATGCGGATTGTGGTAGTCCAACATGTGGAGGAGATGACATAGGATTATTGAATGATTTAATGGCTCTTTGCTCTTTATAAAACCACATAAGAGTCATCATTTTTTGATGACTCTTAAAATAGAAATAAAATGATTAAAATAAAATTACTTCTAGTCTTATTTATCACATTGACAACTCCGATTTTCTCGCAAAGCGGAACCATAACCTACAGTGTCAACATAAGTACTAATGACAAAGCAATTAAAGAAGATATAAAGGAAACCTATAACAAGTTAATAGAAATAGCAAGAACACAAGAATTCATTCTAGTGTTCAACAGAACGGCTTCATATTTCAATATTCAGAATAAATTAACTGACAAAAACGAATACGAAGCAAAAATGTACAAAATTTCAAGATCTGCTTTTACCGCCAGAAACGAAGTTTTCACTAACATCTCTGAGAAGGAAACTATTGAAAGAACTTATGAAGATATTCTAATAAAAAAGAAAAATGATTCTTACGCATGGAAAATCACTAACGAATCGAAAAAAATTGACAATTATTTGTGTTATAAAGCTACTTTTGAAGAGTTCTTTCCAAGAAGAGATGGAACACAAGGAAGCAGAACAATTACAGCATGGTTTGCACCATCTCTACCTTATAATTTTGGGCCATTAACTTATTACGGTTTACCGGGACTGATATTAGAACTTACAAGAAACAGCACCACATTTCTAGCTTCTAAAATAGAAATATCAGAAAAACAAATTCCTATTGATTTCCCCAAAGGAAAGACCATTACTCATGAAGAATACGACAACAAGCTAAAAAATCAAATGGGGATGTAATGCGTATTATTTTATTGTTTTTTTTATTTTCGGTTTACAGTTTCTCACAAACCACAACCATAACCGGCATTGTTAGCGACACTCTAAACAAACCTTTAGAAAATGCCAACATTATTGCCAATCCTTTCGATACAAAAGTCCAACTTAAATTTGCCATTGCCGACAACAAAGGGCGTTACCGTTTAGAATTAGAAAAAGAAGTAAAGTATAAAGTTACTGTTTCTTATATCGGATATAAGGAAGAAAGTCTTGTTATTGAACCCAACTCGAGCCTTACTTCACACAATTTTGTCTTAAAAAGCACAGGACAGCAACTCAAGGAAATTGTCATAAAACACGAGTACAAACCCGTTGTCATCAAAAAAGACACTATGACTTTTACGATCAAAAGTTTCGCTAATGGAAACGAACGTAAAATGAAAGAAATCCTAGAAAAATTGCCCGGTGTTGAAGTCGATAAAAAAGGAACAGTTACTGTACAAGGCAAAAAAGTTACCAAGATGTTAGTCGAAGGTAAATCATTCTTTGGTGGTGGGAGTAAACTTGCCGTAGAAAACATCCCTGCCGATGCTTTAGATAAAATTGAAGTCATAGATCACTTTAACGAAGTGGGTTTCATGAAAAAAGTATCGGATAGTGAAGACCTTGCAATGAACGTCAAGTTAAAAGCAGATAAAAAGAATTTCATTTTTGGCGATGTAGAAGCCGGAGCCGAAATTGCCAATGATAACGGATTTTATTTAGCCCATACCGGACTGTTTTACTATAGTCCAAAAACCAACTTGAGTTTTATTGGCGACAGCAACAATATTGGTAAAAGCACTTTTACCTTTGATGATTTGATGCGTTTTGATGGTGGTTTTAGTAGTTTTTTATCAGGACGAAAACCATTAACCAATCTTATGCTTTTTTCAACAGACAATACGGATGTTCTAGAAAACAAATCTAACTTTTCGGCAATAAATTCTAGTTTTGAACTCTCTAAAAAACTATCCATCAATAGTTATGGTATTTTTTCAAAAGGGATAACCAAAAAAATTATTGAAAATAACAATCAATATATTCTGAATGACAATAGTATTTTTGAAATCAGTAATCATCAGAGAAATAATCGATCAACTCTAGGGATTATCAATACAAAACTAGATTACTCACCTTCAAAAAATGAAAAGTGGTTTTATAATTTTCAATGGCAAGCGAATAATAACAAAGGAAATAGTCAATTAAGTTCAATAACCAACAACAATAGCTCGTTATTTGAAACCATCAATAAAGCCGATAATACTTCGATAAAACAGTATATAGAATGGCACAAAAGCATCAATAACTCACATACCACTACCCTTGTTGTGAATAATTCGTTTGAAAAAAGTACTCCATCAACACAATGGAATACCAATCAACAATTTTTAGCGGGTTTTATTCCGTTAGAAAATGATAGTTTTTATAAAGTATTGCAGAATAAAAAAGTAGAAAACCATACCGTTGACGCTCTGTTCAAACATTATTGGCTCTTTAATAATTTCAATCATCTATATACTGTTTTAGGGAACAACTTTGGCAAAGCAAAACTTCGAACTCATGAAGAACAACTTCTAACGGATGGTACTATTAATGATTTCAGTAACAAAGGTTTTGGCAATGCAATTACTTACCTACTTAACGATTCGTATTTGGGATTAGAATATAAATTTAAAATCGGGAAATGGACAAACAAACCGGGTATTTATTTTCATCAATACCATTTGAAAACGGAGCAAAATGAAACGAATTCTATCGACACATTCTTAATACAACCTCAGTTTAATAGTGATTACGAATTCAGCCAAGCAGAAAACGTAAGCTTTAATTACAAGTTGAATAATTCATTTGCGGAGGTTTCTCAATATGCTAATCAATATACGTTACAAAACTATAATTTGGTTTTTAAAGGAAATGCTTTGTTGAAAAACGAACAATTTCACAATGCTGGCCTGAGGTATGTAAAATCGAATATGTATAGAGGAATTATGCTGAATGCATTTGTAAACTATTCGAAAAAAACGAAAACCATCAGAAATCAAGTTCAATTGGCAGGGATTAATCAATTCATTACTCCCGTAGTAACCAATAATCCAGAAACTACTTGGCGAATAGTCGGTTCTCTTTCTAAAAAAATATATCGCTTTACCTTGAAATTCACTCCTAATTTCAATTGGTTCGAATACATTCAAACAGTCAATAATATTACAGAAACCGTTGAACGCAACAATCAAAATTTAGGTTTTTCAGCGAAAACAAGTTATAAAAAATGGCCTGACTTTGAAGTAGGCTACAAAAAAGGATTTAATCAATTTAAAAGTCAAACCCATTCTTCATTTCAAACCGATGAGTTTAATGCACAGGTTGTAATTCCATTCCAAAAATCGTTTGTATTTAAATTTGAATATGAAAAGTTCAAAAATTCGAGTTCAAACCAGAAGAATTATTTTGATCTCGCGAACACTTCATTAAGTTATCAAAAGAAAAATAGTCCCTTACGAATTGAAATATTCGCCAACAACTTATTTAACACAAAAATCAAAGTAAATAATTCATTCTCGGATTACTTAATTAGTAATCAACGAACTTTTATTTTACCGCGTTTGATTATGTTGAATTTAAGTTATAAATTATAATTGAGGGAAATATTTACGTTTCACCAAAATGTAGATTTTATAAAAAGCAAAACCGGTCAGTGCACCAAACACATATCCTGAAAGAATATCTGCTGGGAAATGCAGTCCTAGGTAAATACGGCTATAAGCAAAAATCAAAGGAAATAAAAACAGTAAATAAGCATGTCGGTAATATTGACGAAGTATCGCAAAAATCAGCACGGTACTTGCCATAGAATTGGAAGCATGTCCTGAAAAATAGCTAAAAGACTTACTACTTTTTACCACACGTATTAATCCTTTCAACTCTTCATCGTTACACGGACGTAGTCGTTGAACACTGTTCTTCATTAAATTAGTCATTTGATCCGTAAAAGTGATCATCAATGCTAATAATACCACAACAATTCCGAAGTTTTTCCAACCAATTTTCTTTTGCAGAAGATAAAACACAAATAAGAAAAAGGGTGTCCAATGTAGCTGTTTGGTAATAAACAACCATAGACTATCAAAAGGTTCAGAACCTAGATTATTTAAAAATATAAAAAGCTCTTTGTCTAATTGAATAATTTGTTCCAAAATTACATTTGTCTTTTAATGGGTCCGGTTAAGTCTTCAATGTTTTGTTTTGCTTCATTTATTTCTGAAGTTACATCGAAAGGATTTAGGTTTTCTCCCGTTATTTTTTGGGTTTCCTGATCTACCATGGCATTGAAACCACTTTTAACTTCTTCTACTTCACGATTAAAATCACGAGTCAATGAGTTTAACTCTTGGTGATCAGCACTACGCTGAATCTCCGATTTAATTTCGTTTGTCGCATTTTTCAACTGTGCCATACCTTTCCCTAAAGTACGAGCAATATCAGGAATCTTTTCAGATCCAAATAACATTAAACCAATTAATATGATTAAAATTAATTCTCCGCCTCCTATTCCAAACATAATTATAGATTTTCTGTATAATTGCGACAAATTTAGCAAGAATTTGTCGTGTAAAATATTTTTTATAAAAAACTTAACCTCTTTAGTATTAAAAAAGGCACAGGAGTGATTACTCTGTGCCTTTTATTAATTATCTCAATCCAAACTGTTATTCAAATTTCGATTTCACCTCTTCTTTAGGCCAAACATTGTTGGACACATCGATATCTGCAGTTTCTTCTTTTGGATCTACTGTGATTTTTTTAATTTCTTTTTGAGTAGCAAAAACTCTCGAAACTTCTTTTTCATTTTTCAACCAGATTTGCGCTGGGAATTTATGATTTTCAGTAGTTCCATCTTCATACGTAATCTCTACGATTAAAGGCATTACTAAACCTCCTGGTTTATTAAAGCTTACTTGATAAAAATATTTAGGAGCTTGTAACTTTGCTCTCTCCGCTTCGCTAAAGTTTGTATTCAAATATTCGTTCAAGGTTTTAACCTCTTTAACATCCAAAGCTTTTTTGCTGTTAGATTTTAAATCAGTGCTACTTCCCTCAATTAAATACACTAACGGTCCTGCATTTCTGAATCGGTTTCTGCGATTAGTTTCTTGCGCTTTAAAATTAGCTGGAGCGTCGTTAGAAACATAAAACTGTTTTACTTCTTTTATTCCAATATCAGTGTAATCTGTTGTATAGAACCAACCTCTCCAGAACCAATCTAAGTCTACGCCCGAAGCATCTTCCATCGTTCTGAAGAAATCTTCAGGTGTTGGATGTTTAAATTTCCATCGGTTTGCATATGTTTTGAAAGCATAATCAAACAACTCACGTCCCATGATTGTTTCACGCAAAATATTTAATCCTGCAGCCGGTTTTCCGTAAGCATTATTACCAAACTGTTTAATTACTTCTGAATTAGACATGATTGGCTCTAACCAATTTTGATCGCCTCTCATATAAGGTACAATTGTTTTCGCTGGACCTCTATCTACAGGGAAATTAGGATCAAATTCTATTTCTGCTAAATATTCTAGGAAGGTATTTAATCCCTCATCCATCCATGTCCACTGACGCTCATCTGAATTTACAATCATTGGAAAGAAATTATGACCCACCTCGTGAATAATAACTCCTAACATTCCATATTTCACGCGATCAGAAGTAACTCCTTTTTCATCAGGACGTCCAAAATTCCAACAAATCATAGGATATTCCATTCCTTGATCCTGAGCATTTACAGACACTGCTTTAGGATAAGGATAGTCAAAAGTTTTTTCTGAATAACTTTTTAAAGTATGCGCCACAGCTCTTGTTGAGTATTCTTCCCACAAAGGGTTTCCTTCTTTAGGATACACAGAAGTAGCCATTACGGTTTTTTCTCCCAATTTGACAGCCATTGCATCCCAGATGAATTTTCTTGAAGTTGAAATACCAAAATCACGAACATTTTCTGCTTTAAATCTCCATGTTTTTTTAGCATTTGACCATGATTTTTCTCTCTCAATTGCCTCTGCTTGTGTAGCGATAATCACTGGCTTATCAAATGTTTTTTCGGCCAATAAGTATCGTTGTAATTGTGCAGGAGAAATAACCTCAGCTCTGTTTTGTAAAGAACCTGTTGCTTCCATGATATGATCTGCCGGCACGGTAATATTCACCTCATAATCTCCAAAAGGCAATGCAAATTCACCTTGCCCCCAGAATTGCATGTTTTGCCAACCCTCTACATCATTGTACACTGCCATTCTTGGAAAGAACTGAGCTAAAACATACAAACGATTTCCGTCTTTGAATTGTTCGTATCCAGAACGTCCACCATCTACCATGTAATTTCCGATGTTGTACCACCACTTAATTGAAAACACAAATTTTTGACCTTTTGCCAATGGTGTTTTAAGGTTGATGCGCATCATCGTTTCATTTATGGTGTAAGAAACAGGATTTCCTGAGGCATCTTTTACATATTCTATTTTAAAACCACCATCAAACTTTTCTTCAATATATGTTCTAGAAAATGCCGCAGCGCTGATTGCTGGATCCATTTTTTCGCTACGAACTAATGGTGATTTTGAAGTTTTAGCAAATAAATTCTGGTCTAACTGTACCCATAAATATTCCAAAGATTCTTTGGCATTGTTAGTATACGTGATTGTTTCTACACCATACAAACGAGCATTTTTGTCATCCAATTCAATGTCCATTTTATAATCGGCTCTTTGCTGATAATATTCTGGACCTGGAGCTCCTGAAGCCGTACGGTACATGTTAGGTGTTGCCATCAAATCATACATTTGACGGAATTTACTGGTGTCAGTATGTCCTTCTTGTTTCGGTTGATTTTGAACCTGCGCCATCATCATACCGGAGAAAGACAATACTAATGCTAAAAATTTAAAATTTTTCATCACAGAAATACAATTTTGATTGCTAAAAATAGCTATTTTTTTAAATTCACAAAGAATTAACTATGGTTTTAACAAAGCTTTTGCATTTCCCGGTGTTAATAGGAAACTTTGCTTTTTACCATAAAGGTTAGTGTGTATTATATTTTGTTGATCTCCTGCAAAATCATGCAGTACAGAATTTTGAATTTCAAGGGTTTTTATTTTTGAAATATCTTTCACATTGTAGTAACAAATTAAAACATTGCCTTCCATTTCTTTGTTGGCTAAATTCACTGTTTTGGTTTGTCCGTTGACTCTAATGCTAAAATTCTCCGAAAGGTATTTTTTCAGTAAAACAATATCGTTTGGCGACTCATTAGGCTCTCCTAAATTGGTAGTTTGATTGTACTTTATTTTGAGAATCGTATTGAGATCATCTACAAAAATTCTTGAGGTAATTTGTAGCATTTTTTTCTCTTGTGCATAATCGATCTGATAAATAGATACATAAAATTTATGAATCGAAAATGACGACAAAACCATCAACAAAGAACAAAAAAGGGTTGTTTTCCAAAAAAATTTCATCTAATGTAATTATTTATTTTCATTAATAATGAGCGTTTTAAACTCGGTTGCAATATCTCCTATCAAAAAGGTGACCAAAGTTTTATTTTTACTTTGTAATGCCTGTACAAACTTAACATTATCTAAAGCATAAATCTGAAATCCTTTGATATAATCTTGAGGTATTTCGAGAGTTTCTACATAAAACTGTTCAGTATACATTTCATTGAAATCGGAGAGTAATCTTTCTTTTTGCTCTACAGCCAATTCTTTTTTTAGTTGCGAAGTTCTTCCGCTTAATTGATTGATTAATCCATCAACACTCATTCCTCCTATCGGAATCAGTAATGGACTGTACCATTTTAATTTCCCGGCTGTTTTCAGTCTTCGTTCAGCGGGAGTATATTCTTTTACATTTTGAGAAACTATTCCAGTCGATTTTGCAGTTATGGATTTCACTTTTATTTCATCCAATTCATTCACCTTCGGCTTTACTAGAATATTCAGAATATCTTTTTTAAAAGAATGCGAATCCAATCGGATCTGAACTCCTTTTATATGTTTTGCTGCAAGGACCAAAACATCTCCCGGAGCTGCTGCAATAGTAAAGAAACCCCCATCTGATGTAATTGTAGAGGCTTTGCTGGTAAAATTAACTACCAATATCCCATCAGGATTCACTTCTGAAATTACCTTTCCTTTCAAATCCGATTGAGAAAACACACTTTGAAATAAAAACAAAGTAAAGATTATTAGGTAATTATTCCTTTGCATTAATTATTTCTAAATAGTTCATCACTTTTTCTTTGAGTAAATTTTCGACTAATTTAGTCTTTTTTGTATTTAATAAGGCTACAATATCCTTATCATCCAATGCGTAAATCGTAAAACCTTTGATATATTCCAAAGGAAGACGAAGGACTTTGGTGTAAAATTCCTCTGAAAACATTTGTTGTAGTCTTCCTTGAAGTTTTTCTTTTTTTTCTACTTCAACTATTTTTTCCAACATTGCTGTTCTTCCAGAAATCGCATTAAATAAAGGGTCTATGCCTATAGAACCTCCTGTAGTACCATCGGTATTCCCTAGAACAGAAGATTCACTAGCTACTTTTAACCTACGTTCGGCAGGAGTATATTTTTTGGTTTTGCCAGAGACAATTCCTAAATCGACTGCATTAATTCTTGGAAAATTCTGAACCACAACCTCATCTAACACATAGGGCTGGGATTTTAATTTTACAAAAAACAAATCAGCAGAAAAATCGGTGGGCTTCAAAACAATCTGTATTCCTTTTATATTCACTCCCGAAATAACAAGGGTATCATGAGGTTGGGCTACAATTTTAAAAAATCCTTGGTTGTCTGCAACGGTTTCTTTTTTAGCAGAAAAATTAACAATGTAAATTTTTTCCAAAGTCGGTGTTTCCAAAACAACCTTACCGCTCAAAAAATTCTGAGAAACCATCGAAGCACTGCATAGCAGAAAAAAGAAAATTGATTTCATAACCAAAGATTAAGTGGTAAAAGTAAAAGTATTGAGTCCCAATTTATTATTAAGGACTTGGTAAAAATTTGTTAATTGTAAACAACTTTGATAGCATAAAATCGTAAATTCACCACTTAAAACCACAACAAACACCATGAGTAAAAAAGTTATACTTGCAAGTACTTCAACACTATATAACGGAGGTTATCTAGAATACTTGTTGCCTGTTTTAAAGCAACATTTTGAAAATGTAAAAACACTACTTTTCATCCCTTATGCCAGACCCGGTGGAATTTCTCACGAAGAATACACTCATAAAGTTGGCAATGCCTTTAGCCCAATAAACATAACTGTAAAAGGATTGCATGAATTTGAAAACGCTAAAGAAGCGATCCAAAAAGCCGAAGCTATTTTTACAGGTGGAGGAAATACTTTTTTGTTAGTTTCTCATCTCTACGAATTGGATTTAATAGATACTTTGAAAGCTACTATTGAATCCGGAACACCTTACTTGGGAACTAGTGCTGGTAGCAATATTGCTGGTCTTACAATAAACAACACCAACGACATGCCTATAGTACTTCCAAAAAGCTTCACTACTTTGGGAATAATCAACTTTAATTTAAATCCACATTATTTAGATCCAATTGAAGGCTTAGCACATATGGGAGAGACGCGAGAAACACGCATAAACGAATTTCACACAGTAAGCAAAATTCCTGTTCTAGGATTACGAGAAGGAAGCTGGTTAGAAGTTTATGGAGAAGATGTTTTTCTTCGCGGTCCGTTAACAGCAAGACTTTTTAGGTCTGGAGAATTTGCTGTAGAAATGGCGCCAGGAGAAAATTTAAACTTTTTATAAAAACAAAAAACCTCACATTGATTGTGAGGTTTTTTTATGAGCGGAAGACGAGGCTCGAACTCGCGACAACCAGCTTGGAAGGCTGGAGCTCTACCAACTGAGCTACTTCCGCAGGTGTAATTTTTGAAACTTTTCTTGTTTTGGAGCGGAAGACGAGGCTCGAACTCGCGACAACCAGCTTGGAAGGCTGGAGCTCTACCAACTGAGCTACTTCCGCAGGTGTAATTTTTAAAACTTTTCTTGTTTTAGAGCGGAAGACGAGGCTCGAACTCGCGACAACCAGCTTGGAAGGCTGGAGCTCTACCAACTGAGCTACTTCCGCAATTGAATCACAATCTTACTAACTTGAGCAACTTTGTGTTATTCTTTTGAGGTTGCAAATATAAATAATAAGTTTGTTTTTGCACAAATTTTTTAGAAAAAAATTAAACATTAGTTATTATGCTATTTCACACAAAAGCAACTGACTAATAATTAAAGTTTTAGAATTAATTTTATTTTTGTAAATTATGATTGAAATAAAAAAAATAACCGCTACAGAAACCTATGCAGTACGTCAACCCGTGTTAAGACCGGGGAAACCTATTGAAAGTTGTCAATTTGAAGGTGATGATCTGAAAACCACCACCCATTTTGGACTATTTAAAGAACAAACTCTTATAGGAGTAGTTTCTGTTTTCGAAGTTACGCATAAGGACTTCGAAGCGAAAAAACAATTTCAGGTACGAGGTATGGCAATTCTGGAAAACGAACAAAATAAAGGATATGGTAATTTGCTGATTACAGAAGTAGAAAAACTAGCACATAAAAATAAAATAGAAATCATTTGGTTTAACGCTCGAGAAAAAGCAGTTAATTTTTATCAAAAAATGGGATATACCATTTTGGGTACACTATTTGATATTCCAAATGTAGGACCACACTATGTTATGTGGAAACAATTATAATGTTATGAGATACACTTTTACTATATTATTATTCGGTATTTTTTTGTACATCGGTTGTGGTAACAACTCTTCTCCTCGCATCATTACAACAGAGGAACATATTGCCAATGCCATACAAAATGAAGAAATACAAAAAGGCTGGGACAACAAAGAAAACAGAACAGCATTGCTTATCGCTATCAAGGAAGCCGATAAAGAAGGTCTTTTTCCAGAAGATTATCAATATAGTAAACTAGCAGACTACGAAAACAACCTCATCCTTCTTCCTCATACCAAAGAAAAATATTTTGAGTTACTTACGACGGCCTACATTAAATACCTTTCTGATCTAAAGAACGGAAAAGTCAATCCGCTTGAAATGTACAGCGATTGGGACATTAAACCGAAGAAAATTCAACCAGACACTATTCTATCAATTGCTTTGTACAAAAACAAAATAGACAGCACTCTTGAAAGTCACAAACCCAAACATGCTGTCTATCTTAACCTAAAAAAAGCTTTAGCAAAAATAAATAGTATGCCAGAGGACAATTGGACTACTATTGTTACCAAAGAAAAATTTAAACTGGACTACGAGAGTGAAACTGTAGCCAAAATAAAGGAACGATTGCGTTATTGGGGCGATTTAGAGGCTTCAGATACCGTGGCTAACACCAAATACGATAAAAATTTGGAAACTGCCGTGCTTAAATTTCAATCCAGACACGGACTAGAGACTGATGGTGTCGTTGGACCCGGAACTCTTAAAGCTTTAAACTTTAGTAAAGAAGAAAGACGACAACAAATTATAGCCAACTTAGAACGATGGAGATGGTTTCCTGAAGATTTAGGAAGCAATTTTATAAGCATTAATATTCCTGCTTTCAAGTTTTATATGGTTGAAAACAACGATACGATTACTAGTCGTCGCGTCATCGTAGGAAGACCTGCTAGAAAAACACCTATCCTTTCATCGGTTGCCAATAATATCATTTTCAATCCTACTTGGACCGTCCCTCCCACAATCATTAGAGAAGATTTAACTCCAGATGCTACTAGAGATAGAGGATATTTTCATAAAACCAGAATCACAATATTCGATCATAAAGGCAATAAAGTTGCGGTAAGAAATTGGAGACCAAAAGATGCCAAAAAATACACCTATGTTCAACAACCCGGTGAAAACAATTCCCTTGGTGTTGTGAAAATTAATTTCCCTAACAGCCATTTGGTTTATATGCACGATACCAATCATAAAGAACTCTTCAATCTAAATTCCCGTGCTTTAAGTTCGGGGTGTGTTCGTGTGGAAAAACCACTTCCAATTGCCGAGTTTTTACTTAAATCAAAAACATACAAAAAAAAACAAGAAAACGGCGATTTAATAGAAAAACCAATCTATTCGCTGAGCAAAATAGACACCATCATTAAAAGTAAAAAAACAAAAACTGTAAAATTAGAACAGAACTTCAAGGTTCATTTGCTCTACTTTACAGCTTGGTATGATACTAAAGAATTACAATTTAGAAATGATATCTACAATTATGATTCTGAGTTGTATTCAAAATTAAGAAACTAGTTTACTTACAATATCGTAGCTTTTAGCAGGATGATAAATAAAAAGGCAAGATTTTCCTTTTATTGTATTGATGATCTCACTTTTTAAATCTTCTGGAATCGCAGGACATCCTTGACTTCTACCTAGGTATCCTTGGTTTTTTAAGATGGAAGGATTAGCATAGCTCGCACCGTGAATTACCACCGCTCTAGCTCTTGCATTGTCATTAATTCCTTTTTCCTGACCATCTAATTTTAGAGACAAACCGTGTTTCCCGAAGTACGTCTCGCCAGTAGTGTAAAAACCTAAGCTACTTTTATAAGAATTACTTTGGTTTGAGAAACTAGTAGCGTATTCTAAACCTGAATTTCTACCGTGGGAAACTACTGTGTTGTATAAGATTTTGTTAGAAACCAAATCTATAATCCACATTCTTTTCTTTGTGGAAGACATGCTAAAATCTATAACTGTTAAGATATCTTTTTCTATGACTCCCTTTTGTTTTAAGGCATAGAAACCAGTCATAGCCCGTTTAAAACATTCCACTTGAGGCAATGCAAAACTATTTGCATCTAAAGAATTGTAAATCATTTCAATTCTCACAGCCAAATTAGCCGATTTAGTATTGGCCAACAATTTCGGATCTGTATTATTCGTAGACTTTGGGGCAAAAGACACAAAAAATAACAATAACAAAGGTAAAAACTTGTAAATCATTGATATTCTTTCAATTATAATTCAACTTAAACATTACAAATATGGTTAAAAAAAAAGTTGATTGCAAATTTATCATGCATTTTATCGATGTTTTAACATAGTTCATCGATATTTTTATACCGTAAGATCATTATAAAAAAAACTCAAATCCCTTTATTTAAAAGGAATTTCACGTCTTCTGAGACTAATTTCAATTGGCCTTAAAAAGAATAAAAAAATTCATTTGCAATACGATTTTTCATACATATTATTCCAAATAACAACATAAAACATATTCATAAACAACGAATTACAAAAAATATTATATAAAAATTCTACTTTTAGCCCTAAATATCCAAACTAGCCTTAATACTTTACAATCCTTCTTTATTTCTGAGCTCTCTAAAATCCTCTTTTCTGCAAACTATCTCTTTTCTAGTTTGTTCGAGCTATTTTAAACAAGAACGGAATTAAAAATGGATTTAATTTTTTAATTTTGGAGCTATTTCCCGCTGTTCATTATATCTTTTTTTTAGCAAAAAAAGGATGTCATTGCCATCGGGGCTAAAATTGTATCTCATGAACAAAAAAGTAATTTTAATGATTCTTGATGGTTGGGGAAAATCACCTGATCCTAAAGTATCAGCTATCGATAATGCCAACGTACCCTTCATAAAAAGTTTATATACAAAATATCCCAATGCTCAATTGCGTACCGACGGTCTAAACGTAGGTCTTCCCGAAGGGCAAATGGGAAATTCTGAAGTAGGCCACATGAATTTGGGTGCAGGACGAATTGTCTACCAAGATTTAGCAAAAATTAACTTGGCCGTTGAACACAAAACCTTAAATCAGGAAAGAGTTTTACACGATGCTTTCACTTATGCCAAAGAGAACAACAAACCTATTCATTTTTTAGGTTTAGTTTCAGATGGCGGAGTACACTCACACACCAATCACCTTAAAGGCTTATTAGACGCTGCTCATGATTTTGGTCTTGACAAAGTATTTATCCATGCTTTTACCGATGGTCGCGATGTTGATCCTAAATCGGGAGCTAAATACATCGAAGATTTAAACGAATACACTAAAAAATCATCCGCAAAAATAGCTTCTATCATCGGACGCTACTATGCTATGGACAGAGACAAACGTTGGGAACGTGTAAAAAAAGCATACAATCTGTTGGTAAACGGAATAGGAACTCCTTCTAAAAATGCGACATCGAGTATTCTAGAAAGTTACGCTAAAGACGTTACCGATGAATTCATCGATCCGATTGTCATGATAGACGAAAATAACCAGCCACTAGCTACCATAAAAGATGGCGACGTGGTTATTTTCTTCAATTTCAGAACCGACAGAGGTAGAGAATTAACCGAAGTTCTTTCGCAAAAAGACCTGCATGAGGAAAACATGCACAAACTCAATTTGTATTATGTTACCATGACCAATTACGATGATACTTACAACAATGTACACGTAATTTATGACAAAGACAATATCACAGAAACTCTTGGTGAAGTCTTAGCAAAACACCATAAAAAACAAATCCGTATTGCCGAAACAGAAAAATACCCACACGTAACGTTTTTCTTTTCTGGTGGTCGTGAAGAACCTTTTGATGGTGAGAGTCGTATTCTTTGTCCTTCGCCAAAAGTGGCTACTTACGACTTAAAACCAGAAATGAGCGCATACGAATTAACCAAAGCTTTAGTCCCAGAACTTAAGAAAGGAGAAGTAGATTTTGTATGCCTTAACTTTGCCAATGGCGATATGGTGGGACATACAGGAGTTATGGAAGCGGCGATTAAAGCTTGTGAAGCAGTAGATCATTGTGTAAAAGAAGTGATAGAAACCGCTATAGAAAATCATTACACAACACTAGTCATTGCCGATCATGGAAATTGCGAAACGATGATTAACCCTGATGGGAGTCCAAACACGGCGCATACTACCAATCCAGTTCCATTCATTCTGATAGACAACGATGTAAAACATGTTTCAGATGGTGTTTTAGGCGATATTGCTCCTACGATATTGGAGTTGATGGGAGTTCCTAAACCAGAAGTCATGACTAGACATTCTTTACTCAGATAAACAATAAATCATCTAAACCGTTTTAATCCTAAAAATAAATAAAAGCTCCATTTGGAGCTTTTATTATATAGTTTTAAAGTAATCGAAATATTCTTTATCTATTTGTTCTTGATGATCAGGATGTGCAATTTTAATCATTTCTGCAGCGCGTTGTTTTAAAGTTTTACCGTATAAATTCGCAATCCCATTTTCGGTTATCACATAATGCACATGAGCCCTCGTAGTCACCACTCCTGCACCACGTTTTAAGAACGGAACAATGCGACTTTCACCTTTTTTAGTAATCGAAGGCAGTGCAATAATAGCCTTCCCTCCTTCGCTCAAAGAAGCACCTCGAATAAAATCCATTTGCCCTCCGACACCAGAATACATTCTTGAACCTATCGAATCGGCACAAACCTGCCCTGTTAAATCAACCTCAATAGCAGAATTGATAGCTACCATCTTTGGATTTTGACGAATAATTGCTGTATCATTAACATACGAAGATTCTTTCATTTCAATAAACGGATTATTATCCACAAAATCATATAGTCGCTGCGATCCCACTAAAAAAGTAGCCAATGTCCTTCCGCGCTCGACTCCTTTATAATTACAGTTAATCACGTTACGTTCAATCAAATCGATTACCCCATCACTAAACATTTCGGTATGCAATCCCAAATCTTTGTGGTTCTTCAGTTTTTCTAAAACCGCATTGGGTATAGAACCAATCCCCATTTGAAGAGTACTTCGATCTTCTATTAAACTCGCTACTAAATCCCCTATTTTTTCTTCTTCGGGAGATATTCCTCCTTTTCCATGCGTCGGTATAGGCATGTCTACTTCTACCAGATAATTAATCTCCGAAACATGTAAAATACCATCACCAAAAGTTCTGGGCATTCTGGGATTTACTTGAGCCACCACAATTTTGGCATTTTCTATAGCTGCCAAAGTGGCCTCTACAGATATTCCAAGAGAACAATACCCATGATTATCGGGAGGAGAAACATGAATAAAAACCACATCTAAGGGAACCACTTTGTTGCGAAATAACAAAGGTAATTCACTCAAAAAAACAGGAGTATAAGATCCGTTACCCGCTAATAACGTATGCCGAACATTTGCGCCAATAAAAAAAGAGTTGACATGAAAACTTTCGGCCAATTCCGGATTTGCATAAGGAGCCTCTCCTTCGGTATGCAAATGACATATTTCTACATTTTTCAATTCTGAAGCCCTATCTGTTAAAGCTTTAGTTAAAATCGACGGTGCTGCTGAAGCAGCCTGAACGTATACCCTATCGCCAGATTTAACTACTTTGACAGCTTCCGCCGCCGTTACATATTTCCCCATAATTAGTCTTTAAACAAATTTATAAAACATTTTCTCTAAAATAGGGGTTCCTCTTGTGTATTACACGTCATTAAATAAATGTTAAAAAGATTATTTTTAAAAGCAATACTATTAGTTTTGTATAAAATACTATCATAATGAATATATTTATCTCGAATTTAAAATTCAATATCAGTAGTAAAGTTTACGTAAAAGACCCTGAAACTTCCGATTTAGGGAAAAGAATTCTTAAAGAAAGTATTTTGCTATTAGATGAAATAGGTTTTGAGGAGTTTAACTTCAAGAAATTAGGTCTCCGAATAGGTTCTAACGAGAGTTCTATTTACCGTTATTTTGAAAACAAACATAAACTATTGGTTTACTTATCCAGTTGGTACTGGAGCTGGATTGAATACAAATTAGTTTTTGCCACAACCAATATTGAAAACAAAATGACAAGGTTAAAAAAAGCAATTACGATAGTAACCGAAAAAGTTGAAGATGATGAAACCACAAGCTATATCAACGAAGCTGTTCTGAATAAAATCATCATTAAAGAATTCACCAAAACGCTACAAACCAAAGAAGTGGATCATGAAAACAAAGAAGGTTATTTCCTGATTTACAAAAGAGTTATCAATAGGATCATAGCGATGGTCGAAGATATAAATCCCGATTATCCTTTCAGCAAAAGCTTAATATCCGGTATTGTAGAAGGAGCATTGCATCAGCATTTTTTAAAAGATCATTTAAAAACAATCACCAACTGCAATGAGGAAACTAGTCCCTCTGATTTTTATATCCATTTAATCGAAAATCTTTTAAAAAAATAAATCATGACACCGTTAAAAAGATTCATAAATCTATTGCGATTAGATCGAAAAGATGTGATTCAGATCCTATTCTATGCTGTTTTTGCCGGTATAGTAAGTCTGTCTTTGCCTTTAGGAATACAAGCCATTATCAATTTTATACAAGCCGGCAGAATCAGTGTCTCCTGGATAATTTTAATATTTTTAGTAGTCCTTGGAGTAGTCTTTGTAGGCATATTATCATTAATGCAATTGCGAATTACTGAAAATCTTCAACAAAAAATTTTTATTAGATCTTCTTTTGAATTTGCGTATCGCATTCCAAAATTCAAATTCGAAGAAATCTATGGTAAATATACTCCTGAGCTTGCCAATCGCTTTTTTGACACTCTTTCCATTCAAAAAGGAACTTCAAAATTATTAATCGATTTTTCTGCAGCCGTATTACAAATTACCTTCGGATTAATTCTACTCTCCTTATATCATCCATTTTTTATTGTTTTTGGGATTTTACTGATGTTTTTATTGTACTTCATCTTTAAATTTTCGTACACTCCAGGATTACAAAGCAGTTTAAAAGAGTCGAAATATAAATATAAAGTAGCTAGTTGGTTGCAGGAATTGGCCCGAAATTCAAATAGTTTCAAAAGAGAGAACCATCATGAATTTGCTTTAGGCAAAACAGATCATTTGGTACAAGATTATTTAAATTACAGGGAAAAACACTTTGGTATAATCAGAAAACAATTCATCCAATTAATCTCATTCAAAGTAATTATAACCGCTAGCTTGCTATTAATAGGCGGATTTTTGGTTCTAAATGAGCAGATGAATATTGGACAATTTGTGGCGGCTGAAATCATCATCTTATTAGTAATAAATTCTGTTGAAAAAATCATATTGGGTTTAGAAACGTTTTATGATGTATTGACTTCAATAGAAAAAATAGGTCAAATTACAGACCTGGAAATTGAAAAAGAGACCTATATCAGTCAAAACGACTGTTACAATTCCATTTCATTAGAAGCAGATAACATTCGTTTTCATTTCCCTGACTCGAATGAAAATGTATTGGAAAACATTAATATAACTATCGAACAAGGAGAAAAAATATGTATTGATGGAGATAATGGTTCGGGAAAAACTACTTTGATTCGACTTTTAGCCGGAATTATTCAACCCACTTATGGTGCTTTGTATATCAATGACGACACCTTCAGAAAAATCAATTTAGCGCAATACAGAGCCCATATTGCCTGCTTAACTCAAGGTGAAACTTTATTTGAAGGGAGCATTTTTCAAAATTTAACTTTTGGACAAACGGTAAGTAATGAAGAAATTAAAACCGCATTAGATGCTGTGCTTTTGACTTCATTTATTAAAACTTTACCGGAAGGACTGGATACCAAAATTCATCCGGAAGGCAAACAACTCTCTTCTTCCAATGCTCAAAAAATACTACTGGCAAGATGTATTATTAGTAAACCTAGAATTCTATTCTTAGAAAACCCAACCGATAAGATGGACGAAGAAACTTCTACTAAAATTATTGAATATTTAACCGACTCAAAACGCCATTGGACCTTAGTGGTTGCCTCTAAAAACCCAAAATGGAAAAAACCAGGCACACGCGTTATTATGATGGAACACGGAAAAATAAGTTCAGACTCAAAAATATAAAGCTATGCTAAACTTATCTAAAAATAACAAACCCAATTACACTCGTTTAGAGCAATACTCAACGATTCAATCTCTCGTCTCTAGACCTCATTACAAAGTTTTGAACAAAATACTTATTGGCTTTTTAATTGTTGTTGTGTTGTTTCTATTTTTACCTTGGACACAAAATATTACTGGTCAAGGCAATGTAACTACATTAATGCCTAATCAAAGACCACAAACCATTCAATCATTAATTTCCGGAAGAATAGAGAAATGGTATGTTCGTGAAGGTGATTTTGTGAAAAAGGGAGATACCATTTTATTTATTTCCGAGATCAAAGAGGATTATCTAGATCCAAATCTAGTAGAAAATACAAAGGCACAACTTACTGCCAAACAACAATCGGTAGAATCTTATGGCGGAAAAGTAAATTCATTATCAGAACAAATTGGCGCTATTGAAAGGGAACGTAGACTGAAATTTGAACAAGCTAAAAACAAAGTAAAACAATCGTACTTAAAAATTACGAGCGATAGTATGGATTTAGCTGCCGTTGAAACCCAATTAAAAATTGCAAAAACACAGTTTAATCGTACGGTTCAATTAAATAAGGAAGGGTTAAAACCGCTTACAGACGTAGAAGAAAAAAGATTAAAACTACAAGAAGTGGAGGCTAAAATCATTACACAAGAAAATAAATTATTAGCCAGTAAAAACGAATTAATTAATTCCAAAGTTGAACTGAACCGAATTAATGCTGAATATACAGAAAAAGTATCAAAAGCTCGCAGTGATCAATTTACAGCCTTGAGTAGCCAATATGATACAGAAGCACAAGTAAATAAACTAAAAAATCAATACACTAATTACAAAATTAGGAATGGGATGTATTATATCACGGCGCCTCAAGATGGCTATGTGAACCGTGCACTGCAATCTGGTATTGGAGAAAACATTAAGGAAGGAACCGCCATTGTAAGCATTATGCCTTCAAAATATCAATTGGCCGTTGAAACTTATGTATCTCCCATGGATTTCCCGTTGATTCAAAAAGGGGAACGCGTTCGTGTTTGGTTTGATGGATGGCCAACAATCGTTTTTTCAGGCTGGCCAGGCTTATCTTACGGAACGTATGGTGGTAAAATTGTAGCCATTGAAAATTTCATTAGCGACAATGGTAAGTATCGTGTTTTAATTGCCCCAGATGAAAAGGAAGAAAATTGGCCAAAACAATTAAGTATTGGTTCAGGAGCACAAACCATAGCCTTATTAGAAAATGTTCCTATTTGGTATGAAATATGGCGAACCTTAAATGGTTTCCCTCCTAATTATTATCAATCAAAAACAGAGAAAAATGCTACAAAGGAGAAAAAATAACAACCTATTCAAAATGGTTATTCTACTGTGCTTTTTCAGTTTCAATTTAGAGGCACAAAATAATGAATTTACCTATGCAGAATATTTGGGTTTTGTTAAACGATTCCACCCTATTGCCAAAATGGCCGACTTAGAAATAAGTCAAGCGCAAGCCAATTTATTACAAGCCAGAGGTGCTTTCGATCCAAAAATTGAAGCCGATTTTAGCAAAAAAGAATATCAGAACAAAGAATATTTTTCAGTATTTAATGGAAGTTTTAAGATTCCTACTTGGTATGGAATCGAATTAAAAGCTGCTTTTGAAAATAACGAAGGCTATTATTTAAATCCGCAAAACACGGTCCCTTCTAATGGACTAACAGCTGTAGGCATATCAATTCCTGTTTTACAAGGATTAGTGATCAACCAACGTATGGCCGATCTTAGAAAAGCAAAATCACAAATTAAGTTGAGTCAAGCCGAACGAAGATTACAAGCGGTGCAAATTATGTATGATGCTTCCATAGCTTATTTTAATTGGAAAAAAAACTATGAGGAAGTACGTTTGTATGAAAATTATGTTGCCAATGCTTCCATCCGTTTAAAGGGAATTCAAACCTTAATTGAACAAGGAGACAAACCCGCTATTGACAGTATTGAAGCAGGAATTACATTGAAAAACAGGCAACTCAGCTTGGAAGAATCGCGCTTTAAATTACTGAAAGCTAAATTAGAACTTTCTAATTTTTTGTGGACGAATGATAATTTACCGCTAGAATTGGAAGACAATTTAATTCCAGAAGAAAATTTAGAGCAATCCATAGGGTTGACACTGAAAACCAATATCTTACAAACTGAAACATTTTCTGTCGCAACACACCCAAAAATAAATGCGCTAGAAACTAAAATTGAAATGCTAAATATTGATCGAAAATTAAAAGCCAATATGCTACTACCTAAGCTTGATGTGGGGTATTCCTATATTTCAGAACCGGATGCTTTTTCAAATTATCGGTTTGAAGATTATAAATTTGGCATCAATGCGTATTTCCCCATTTTCTTAAGAAAAGAACGGGGCGCTTTGAAATTAGCACAACAAAAAATAAAAGTTCAAGAGCTGACTTTAGAGCTAGAAAAAAAACAATTGAAAAATAAAGTTACAGCCCAACAAAATGAAATCCAAACTATTTCGAAGCAAAAGGGCATCATAACAAGCTTAGTCAATGACAATGAAAAGCTAGTACAAGCCGAAGAGCGATTATTTGGCGCTGGGGAAAGTTCACTTTTTTTAATTAATACCCGTGAGAATAATTTGGTTAGCGCCAAACTTTCTCGCATAAACATAGATAATCGATTTTATCTTTCCCATGCCGAACTCTTTAAAACAATTGCAAATCCTGAATAATACAACGCTCCTGTTTCTCCTGAAACGGGAGTTTTATTTTGATTCAACATTTTTCGTACTTTTGCAGCAGAAATTTCGGTTATGATTATAATTAAAACAAGAGAAGAAATTGAATTAATGCGTGAAAGCGCGTTGGTTGTTTCTAAAACATTAGGAATGCTTGCTTCAGAAGTAAAACCAGGCGTAACTACCTTATATTTAGACAAATTAGCAGAAGAATTCATAAGAGACCACGGTGCTGAACCTGCTTTTTTAGGAATGTATGGCTTTCCTAATTCTCTGTGCATGAGTCCTAATTCTCAAGTAGTTCATGGAATACCTAATGATAAACCATTAGAAAGTGGAGATATTATTTCTGTAGATTGTGGAGCTCTTAAAAATGGTTACTACGGAGACCATGCCTACACGTTTGAAGTAGGAGAAGTAAACGAAGCTACTAAAAAACTTCTAAAAGTTACCAAAGAATCCTTATATGTGGGAATCCGAGAATTAAAAGCCGGAAACCGCACAGAAGATGTAGGATATGCTATTCAAAAATACTGTGAAGGACATGGTTACGGAGTAGTACGTGAACTAGTTGGACACGGAATCGGAACCAAAATGCATGAAGCACCAGAAATGCCTAATTACGGAAAAAGAGGCCGAGGCAAATTACTTCAGGAAGGAATGGTTGTGGCTATAGAACCTATGATTAATTTGGGTACTAAAAATATCAAGCAACATAAAGATGGCTGGACTATCACCACTGCCGACGGAAAACCTTCGGCGCACTTTGAGCATGATGTAGCAATCATAGACGGAAAGCCAGAATTGTTATCGACGTTCGCATATATTTATAAAGCTTTAGGCATTACTTCTAACGAAGAGGATGAATTTAGAAAACAACCTTTAGTACTGTAATGAAGTCATTGTTTAAATTCGTATTAAATACCATACCGCGTCCAATACTGATTCGTTTGAGTATTGTGGTTCGTCCCATATTAGCTATTGTCTTAAAAGGGAACCGATTTACAGATCCTATTGACGGGAAAAGTTTTCGGATGTTTTTACCTTATGGTTACGGAAACCAAAGAAACAATGTTTTATCCCCAAGCACACTATCCTTGGAGAGACACCGTCTGCTTTGGTTGTACCTTCAAAATGAAACCGACTTTTTTACCTCATCAACAAAAAAGAAAGTCCTTCATTTTGCTCCAGAACAAGAATTTTACAAACGTTTTAAGAAACAAACAAATCTCGAGTATACAACTACCGATTTACTGTCTCCTTTAGCGGATGTAAAAGCAGATATATGTAATTTGCCTTTTGAAGACAATTCGTATGACATCATATTGTGCAATCATGTTTTAGAGCATATTCCTGATGACACCAAAGCAATGCAAGAATTGTATCGTGTTTTAAAACCGGGTGGTTGGGGTATTTTCCAAATTCCGCAAGATTTAAACCGAGCTACTACCTTTACAGATGACAGTATTACCGATCCTAAAGAACGCGCCAAAATTTTTGGTCAATATGATCACGTTCGAGTTTACGGAAGAGATTATTTTGACAAATTAAGAAGCATAGGATTTAGAGTTGTAGAAGAAGATTATACACGTAAAATCTCGGCAGAATTAGTTACAAAATATTGTTTGGCTCCGGGTGAAATTATACCGGTTTGTTACAAATAAACCACAAAAAAACTCCTGATTTCTCAGGAGTTTTTTTTATGAATTTAACTTTACTATTTTGACCCTTCTTCAGGCATCAACATTGCAATAATCTTATCCTTAGTTAAATATTTTTTAGCAACTTCTTGAATCTCTTTTGCTGTTAAAGCATTCACCTTAGCTTCAAAAGCTAACACTTCTTCTGCTTTTGCATTATTCATATAAGCTCTTGTAAAGTTACTTAACCAGAATTTGTTTTCTTTAGATTCTTTCTTAAAGTCAAGGATCTCTCCTTCTTTAAATTTCACTAAATCTTTTTCTTCAGGACCGTTATCAATTAGTTTTTGTAATTCCGCTAAGGCAGAAGCCGTCAACTTTTCTGCATTTTCTGGACCACAAGGGAAAGAAATACTGAAATTATACGAACCGTAAGGCACTTTATTCATACTTCCTCTAGCACCAACACCATAAACTCCACTCTCATTTTCACGAAGCTGCTCAATCAATTTAATCGTCAACACTTCACCGGCCGCTTGAAGAGCCAATGCTTCTTTAGGAGAATACGTTGCATCACCGTAAAACAAAATATTTACAGTACTTTTTGGATCTTTACCTTTATTAACAACTTTTTTGTGTGATCCTTTAATACTTCTATAACCTAAATCTTTAAATGTTTCTTTTTTTGATTGCGATGGTAATGAAGCAATGTATTTAACTGCAAGTTCTTCCATTACTTTTTCATCAACATTACCTACGAAGAAAAATTCAAAATCACCTGCATTAGCAAAACGCTCTTTGAATTTGTCATAAGCTAGTTTGTAATCGGTTTCAGACCAAGTTTTTTCAGTTGGAATAATACCGTTAAATCTAGGATTTTCTTTAGCTAAGAACGATTGTAGTTCTTGTTGAAAATAAAAGGCAGGTTGCGATGTTAAATTTTTATAGAAAGAGGTCTGTTTCTGTTTGAAAGCTTCAAAAGATTCCTGATCAAAGTTTAATGCGGTAAAATAAGCATGTGTCATTTGGAACAAATACTCTAAATCTTTTGGCGTAGCACTTCCTCTTAATCCTTCAGAGGCATTGCTAATATAAGGATTTACAGATGCCATTTTACCTGTCATGAATTTATTAATGTCATTCAATTTTAATCCAGAAAATCCTGCTTCCGTTAATGCGCCATTAGCAAATTGTACTTTTTTGAAATCTGCATCAGAATACAAGTTACTACCACCAAAACTCAATGCTTCAAAAACAATTTCATCATTTTTAAAATCGGTTTTCTTGAAAGTAACCTTTGCTCCATTAGACAAGATTAATGTAGTTGCACCTAACTTCTCATTTCGCTCTTTTTTGGCTACTTTTCCTGGAGTTGGAATCGTTTTTAAGAGTCCTTTTGCTACTACTTTATCTTCATAGGCTTTAATGTTAGCATCAACTTTAATTGCTTCTAACACTTCAGCTTCTGTAGGTTTTTTCAATCCTTCTTTTTCCGGACCGGTAAGAAGAATAACTCGGTTTTCTTCTTTAATAAAATCTTTCATAAAAGCATTTACCTCTTCTAATGTAATCGTAGGCAATACTTTTTTAACCGTCTGATAGGTCCACTCGATGCCAGGAGCCGGTTCGTTCTCTAAGAAATGTGACTGGTATTCTCCCACAAATCTGTCGGAATTCGTCTTATTTCTATCGTTGTACATTTTTTCTACATTGGCTAAAAACTCAGTTTTTGCACGGTCTAATTCTGATGAAGTAAAACCAAACTTACGAGCTCTTTCATTTTCTGTAGCCAACACTTTTAACCCTTGTAATTGCTTGTCCTCTTGAGTCATAGCAACCGACTGGAATGCTTCTTTATATCTTGACCAAGTAGAACCATGGTAAGAATATCCATAAGTAAATGGCGGCGTTGCTGAATTCGTTAACTCTTCAAAACGAGCATTAATCATTGAGGTAAAAAGATTATCGATAAGATATTCTTTAAAATCAGCTACTTTTTTCATGACTTTTGGAGTATCCAAATCTTTGTACATTAATTGTACTTGTGTAGAAGTGGCTTCTTTATCACTTTCGATAGCTACAAAAGTTTCTTTGTGATTAGGTACCTCATAAATTTTTCTCTCTCTTTCATTAGTAGGATTCGAATAACCGGAAAAATGATTTATAATTTTTTTCTCCATTTCTTCCACATCGATATCACCTACCACAATCACGCTCATTAAATTAGGACGATACCAATCTTTATAAAAACGAATTAATGCTTCGTGTTTGAATTTTTCTAAAATTTCTTTCTGACCAATAGGCAAACGGTTAGCATAATGAGAATTATGCATTACCTTAGGTAAAAATCTTCCCATCATTCTCTTCTGAGCTCCCAATCCTAAACGGTACTCTTCTAAAACTACCCCTCTTTCTTTGTCAATTTCTTCAGGAGTCAGAACTGCATTAAAAGCCCAATCTTCTAAGATTTGGAACCCTTTTTCTAGTTTTTCAGGATTATCCGATGGAATAGGCAAGAAATAAACCGTTTCATCAAAACTAGTATAGGCGTTCAAGTGTTGACCAAATTTCACCCCAATACTTTGTAAATAATCAATCAACTGATTTTTTGGAAAGTTTTTAGTTCCGTTGAAACACATGTGCTCCATGAAGTGAGCCAATCCTTGCTGATCGTCATCTTCAAGAATTGAACCTGCGTTTACTACCAAACGTAAATCTACTTTTTTCTCTGGTTTGGCATTTTTCTTGATGTAATAGGTTAAGCCATTTTTTAATTTTCCTGTTTTTACGGAGGCATCAAAAGGAATGTCTTGTGACAAATCGACTTCCTGTGCAAAAGCAAAACCGGAAAACAATAAAAACCCTAAGGTGATTGTTTTAAAGTTATTCATATCGTTTATTTAATTTTTGTAAAACTATAAACTAAAGTATATTTGATAAAGTTTTTTTTAAGAAATTTAACACGAAAATTTAAAAATGTTAGGTTTAGAGAAAAAACAACCTTTTTTAATTCCGTTTTTTTACACTCAATAAGATGATCTCAAAGAAATATATAGTGTTTTTTCTGTTCCTAATCCCTTTTTTAGTGAAGGGACAAGCTGTCGAAGAAACCGCTCCACCCTTTAATATCAAAACGGTGACTTTCACCCAAAACGGAACCAATGCATTTCCTTTTTTTAAATTAGGAGACTCCTTCCAATTGAGTTTTGATGATTTATATGGAAATGAGGAAGATTATTTTTTCTCCATCACTCATCACAATTACAATTGGGAACCCTCAGAATTATCTAAAGCCGAATACCTTTCGGGAACTGACAATCAAAGAGTTCAAGATTACGAGAATTCATTTAACACACTACAATTGTATTCTCATTACCGATTACAATTTCCAAACAATTTTTTCAGAATCATCAAAAGCGGCAATTACCTTGTTTCGGTATACAACGATAAAGGAGTAGTTTTTTCAAAGAAATTTATTATCTACGAGGATCTAACGGAAGTGCCGGTACAAATAAAACGTTCAAGAAATGTTTCTGATATTAAGGAAAAACAAAATGTAGATTTCGCAGTAAAATCGCAGCAGATTCTTTTCCAAAATCCCAACCAAAATGTTAAAGTAGTTTTATTTCAGAATGGAAAATGGAACAACCGTATTGCAGATATCAAACCACAGTATAACATTGGAAATGATCTGATTTATAAGTATAACAGCGAAACACAATTTTTTGCTGGAAATGAATACTTAAATTTTGACAACAAAGAAATTCGAGTACCTACCAATACCATTCTAAGAGTAGATGCCAGCAATGGTTTATATAGTGCTTATTTGTATACTGACTCTGCCAGAAAAAACAAAGGATATACATTTTTTCCAGACATTAATGGTGGATTTATAAATCGAAATCTGATTGCCCAAAATAGCCAAGTCGAAGCCGATTATGCATGGGTTTATTTTAGTCTTTTTGCTCCGGAATATCCTGCAAAAGCAAACATTTATGTTACCGGAATGTTCAACAATTATCTGTTAACGGACGATAATAAAATGGACTACAACAAAGAAAAAGGTGTTTTTGAAAAAGCTATCTTGATTAAACAAGGATTTAACAATTACTGCTACACTTTATTGGACAATCAAAATAAATTAGACGAGAAAAACGCCATCGACGGCAATTATTTTGAAACCGAAAACATTTATAATGTCTTGGTATATTACCGAGCCAATGGAGAACGTTACGATAGAGTTATTGGCAAAGGAGAAGCTTCTTCCGTTAATATTATCAATTAAAATTTAACAACTTTATAAAACTTTCGTCTTTATAATTTTTCTAACTTTGTAGAAAGATACAGCTATTTAAAAGTATGGTAACTCAAATTACACAAGGTATAAAAATTTCTGTCATGACAACTTTTGAAGGAACTTACTTCAAGAATCACGCCATGCATTTTGCCTTCAGTTATCATATCACTATTGAAAATCACAGTAAAGATTCAGTACAACTGATGGCACGTCACTGGGAAATTTTCGATGCTTTAAATGATCTTGAAACAGTAGATGGTGAAGGAGTAGTTGGTAAAAAACCTGTTTTAAAACCTGGTGAAATCTACACCTACAGTTCTGGTTGTTTACTAAGAGCCCCTTTTGGCACAATGCAAGGTTATTTTACTATGATCAATTTCACTTCAACTAAATCTTTCGAGGTGATTATCCCTCCTTTTAAATTAAGTGCTCCATTTGCATTAAATTAAAAATTTAGTTTAACAACACGCCGTCCACCTATATTTACAAAAGATTTTTCTGATTGTTTTTTGCCTCAAATTTGATTAAAATTTCGATTGAGAAAAGCTTTCTTTTTCACTCTAATCTTATAGAAAAAACTTCGTACTTTTGTAACTAACTTTTTAAAGCGTAGTCTAACTAATTAACAAAAATAAAGATGCTAAAAGGATTTTTTAATGTACCTAAAGCAGTTAATGAACCGGTGAAATCATATGCCCCGGGTTCTCCAGAAAGAGAAGCAGTAGCTGCAACTTATAAACAAATGTGGAATTCTCAAATTGAAGTTCCTCTATACATTGGTAACGAAGAAATTAAAACGGGTGATACAAAAAAAATGTCAGCACCACACGACCACCAACACGTGGTAGGTGTATATCACCAAGCGGATCAAAAATTAATTCAAAAAACCATTGACACAGCTTTAGAAGCTCGTAAAAAATGGGCTGCTCTTTCTTGGGAAAACAGAGCTGCAATCTTTTTGAAAGCTGCTGAATTGCTTGCTGGACCTTACAGAGCAAAAATCAACGCTGCTACCATGATCGCGCAATCGAAAACTATTCACCAAGCCGAAATAGATTCAGCATGTGAACTAATTGACTTCTTACGTTATAACGTAGAATTCATGACTCAGATTTATGCGGATCAACCGAAATCGGATTCTAGCATGTGGAACCGTGTAGAATATCGTCCGCTTGAAGGATTTGTGTATGCCATTACTCCTTTCAACTTTACCGCTATTTCAGGAAACTTACCTTCAAGTGCTGCACTTATGGGGAATGTTGTAATTTGGAAACCGGCAGCAACACAAGTATATTCTGCAAATGTAATCATGCAAGTGTTCAAAGAAGCTGGTCTACCGGATGGTGTTATCAACATGGTGATGGGAGATTCAGGTATGGTGACAGAAACTTTATTAGCTAGTCCTGATTTTGCTGGTGTTCACTTTACTGGATCTACAGGCGTATTTAATGATATTTGGGCAAAAATCGGAACCAATATCAGCAAGTACAAAACCTATCCTAGAATTGTAGGTGAAACAGGTGGAAAAGATTTTATCATCGCTCATCCTTCTGCTAATCCTTTTCAAGTTGCTACAGGTATTTCTCGTGGTGCCTTCGAATTCCAAGGACAAAAATGTAGTGCCGCTTCTCGTGTTTACGTACCGCAAAGTCTATGGCCAACTGTTAAATCTCAATTAGAGGCTGATTTAGCTTCAATGAAAATGGGATCTCCTGAAGACATGAGCAACTTTATCACTGCTGTGATTTCTGAAAGTTCTTTCGATAAATTGGCGCGTTACATAGATCAAGCAAAACAAGATGCTGATGCTGAAGTAATTATTGGTGGAAAATATGATAAATCGAAAGGGTATTTTATAGAGCCAACGGTTATTTTAACTACTAATCCAAAATACACCACTATGGAAACCGAATTATTTGGACCAGTGGTAACGGTTTATGTGTATGAAGATGCAAAATGGACCGAAACTTTACAATTAGTGGATTCTACTTCAGAATATGCTCTAACAGGTGCTGTTTTCAGTCAAGACCGTTATGCTATTGAAGAAGCTACTGTAGCGTTACAAAATGCAGCAGGAAATTTCTACATCAACGATAAGCCAACTGGCGCTGTAGTAGGAATGCAACCATTCGGAGGGGCAAGAGGATCTGGAACCAATGATAAAGCGGGTTCTGCTCAAAACTTATTGCGTTGGGCTTCAGTAAGAACTATCAAAGAAACGTTTGTAACTCCAACAGATTACAGATATCCATTCTTGGGATAAATTCTAACTCACAATAAACAAAAGAGGCTGTCTCATTTAGACAGCCTCTTTTTTATGGTTTAAATTTTAAAGGTAAATGAACTACCTTTTTAGTTTCAAAAAAATCAGGAGCAAAAAAATCTGCAATGTTGTATTCAGTTGCCTTAGGAAAATCTTTCAACTCTTCAGTTAAATCTCCTCCTTTAAGGTACAATATTCCATTTTTGAGTTCGTGCTTACTTTGTTTCTTTATTTTATCTTTTACCCATGACACAAAATCAGGCATGTTGGTCACCGCTCGGCTTACAATAAAATCGAAATCACCTTTTACATTTTCGGCTCTAATCTGCTCTGCTTTTACGTTTTTAAGTCCCAAAGCTTCGGCTACAGCTTGAACCACTTTTATTTTCTTAGCAATAACATCAATCAAATAAAATCGAGTTTCAGGAAAAAGAATAGCTAACGGTATTCCGGGGAAACCGCCTCCTGTCCCAACATCTAAAACAGTTGCTCCTGGTTTAAACGATTGAATTTTTGCGATGGCTAACGAATGTAAAACGTGCTTTACATACAATTCATCGATATCTTTTCGAGAAATTACATTGATTTTTGCATTCCAATCTTTGTATAAAACTTCCAATTTTTGAAATTGCGCTATTTGCACTTCGGATAAATCAGGAAAATACTGTAGTATTTCTTGCATAAACTATTTTTTTGCAAAATTACACATTTTACAGATTAAAATTTAGTTAATGATTACCAATTGAGTCTTTTAATAATTACATTTGTATTTTATTAAAATTCCCATGAATACAGGACCAACTTTTTCCAGAAATGATTCCATGAAGTTCTTTAGAACTTTAAATACCCGAGTTAACAATTACTTTAAAGAAAATAATATTGAAAAAACAGGTAATTGGAAATTACATGTAAAAACCATTATCATGTTTTCGATTTTCCTAACTCCTTACTTTTTCCTTATTGCAATGGATATGCCGTTTTGGGTGTATTTATTATTGAATATTGTGATTGGTATAGGAATGGCAGGTGTCGGAATGAATGTGATGCACGATGGGAACCATGGCGCTTATTCTTCTAAATCTTGGGTGAACAAACTAATGGGTGGAAGCATGTATATTTTAGCCGGTAATGTATACAACTGGCAAGTACAACACAATGTATTGCACCACACGTATACCAACATATTAGGCCATGATGAAGATTTGGAAGCTGGAAGAATTTTAAGATTCAGTAAACAAGCAAAATGGTATTCTTTTCACAAGTTTCAACATTATTATTCTATCTTTTTGTATGGCTTATTGACCTTTAATTGGGCTCTTACAACAGATTTTATACAAATGAAACGTTACCTGAAAAGAAATTTATCTTACGGTGAATTTAAAAGTCCAGTTATTCGTTGGACGACTTTAATCATCACTAAAATCATCTATTTCTCTATATGGTTAGTAATCCCTATGATCATGGGAATCACATGGTGGAAAGTAATTTTAGGATTCATTGTAATGCATTACACTGCCGGATTAATCCTTAGTGTTGTTTTCCAATTAGCACATGTGGTAACCGAAACCATTAATCCTATTCCTAATGAAGAAGGAGAAATAGAAAACACTTGGGCCATTCACCAATTGTACACCACAGCTAATTTTGCACCTAAAAACTGGTTAGTGAATTTCTACACAGGAGGTTTAAACCATCAAATTGAGCACCATATTTTCCCGAATATCAGTCACATTCATTATTCAAAAATTGGTGAAATTGTAAAACAAACCGCTAAAGAATGTAATCTGCCATACTACGAGTTTGAAACCACTAGAGCAGCAATTCTTTCTCATTTTTCACATCTTAAAAATTTAGGAAAACAACCTCAACTAACATAATTTTTAAGAGAACAACACACATATTAAATAACAACATCATGAATTTTCTTTCAGACAGAATCAACAATTTATCCACCTCCCAAACGCTAGCAATGGCAGCTAAAGCCAGAGAATTAAAAGCTCAAGGTAAAGATATAATCAGTTTAAGTTTAGGAGAACCCGATTTCAACACCCCTGATTTTATTAAAGAAGCTGCAAAAAAAGCGATCGACGAAAATTACAGCACTTACACGCCAGTAGACGGATATGTAGAACTGAAAGAAGCCATTTGTAAAAAATTCAAACGTGATAATAATTTAGAGTACACGCCTGCTAATATTGTAGTTTCTACAGGAGCCAAGCAATCTCTATACAACATTGCTCAAGTAATGATCAATCCAGGAGACGAAGTGATTCTTCCGGCGCCATATTGGGTGAGTTATTACGAAATCATCAAACTTTCAGGAGGAATTCCTATTGAAGTTCCTACTTCAGTAGAAAGTGATTTTAAAATGACTCCTGAACAACTAGAAGCAGCAATCACACCTAAAACAAAGATGATGTGGTTCAGTTCCCCTTGTAATCCTTCAGGATCAGTTTACAACCAAGAAGAGCTAACCGCTTTAGCGAAGGTTTTGGAAAAATATCCAAACATTTTTATTGTTTCTGATGAAATCTACGAACACATCAACTTTTCAGGAACCTTCTGCAGCATCGCGTCTATACCAGGCATGTTCGACAGAACTATTACTGTTAACGGTGTAGCCAAAGCATTTGCCATGACCGGTTGGCGAATTGGTTATATTGGCGCTCCTGAATTTATTGCTAAAGCTTGTACAAAAATGCAAGGACAAGTAACGAGCGGAGCTAACTCGATTGCACAACGTGCTACAATTGCTGCTGTTGAAGCTGATCCGAGTGTATTGAACAATATGGTCTCTGCTTTTAAAAACAGAAGAGATTTAGTAATTAGTCTAATGAAAGATATCCCTGGAATTAAATTAAATGTTCCTGAAGGTGCGTTTTATGTATTCCCAGATGTTTCTTATTATTTTGGTAAAACATTAAAAGGAACTACTATCAATAATGCCGAAGATTTCTCCATGTATCTTTTAGCCGAAGCTAATGTAGCAACCGTAACCGGAGATGCATTTGGAAACCCTAATTGCCTTCGCCTATCCTATGCGGCTAGCGAAGAACAACTAACGGAAGCTATTCGAAGAATCAAAGTTGCGTTAACATAATCTACCATAGGCCTCGAGTTCTCTTGAGGCTTTTTTTTATTTTCAACCGGACAACACTTTTAAAATTTGGATGTAGAGTTTTTCTATCATCACAAATAAGCTTGTCTTGCTGGTTACGACAAAAACTTCATCAAAAACCAACAACCATAAGGGAAAAAGTATTACTTTTAGTTACTATAAATTCATTGCAATGAAAAGGATTTTACTTATTTTAGTCTCAGGAATATTTTTAATTTCTTGCGGTCCAAAAAGATTAAGATGCGGCCCCAATAGAAAATGTGAACTTCAAAAAGTAAGACATAATAATACCGTAGACAACTTTTCAAAAACACTTTACTCTTAAATCAGTCCTTATGAAAAATACAATTGGTCTTTTCTTCATTCTTTTTTCCCTCCCTTTATTCGCCCAAGAAAAAGAAACAAACACCAAAACACAGGTCGTAGACGCTTCTTGCGGACAATGTCAATTTAAAATGGAAGGCCATGGATGCGATTTAGCGGTTAAAATAGACGGCAATGTTTATTTTGTTGATGGCACCAACATAGATGCTCATGGAGATGCACATGCCGAAGATGGATTTTGCACAACCGTAAGAAAAGCCGAAGTAACAGGTGAAATTGTTGAAGGTCGTTTTAAAGCAACAACTTTCAAATTAATTGAAAACAAAAACAAACCTAAAAAGAACTAGTGAATTTATTACTTGAAAATATAGCCAAACACGTTTCCCTTACAAAAGAAGAACAAGAACGTGTTTTATCTCTAGTAACTCTTGAGCATTTTAAGTCTAAAAAGATTTTACTGCAAGAAGGTGATATTTGTACACATTCTTTTTTCGTCATTAAAGGAATCCTTCGAAGTTATACTATCGATGAGAACGGAGTAGAACACGTAGTAAGTTTTGCTTGTCCCGGCTGGTGGATTGCTGATATGTACAGTTATTTATCTCAACGTCCTGGACAATTATATATCGAAGTAAATGAAGATGCCGATGTCGTTTTACTTTCGAAAGAAAATCAGGAAAAGCTATACAAAGAAGTCCCTAAACTAGAGCGTTTTTTCAGAATTTTAATCGAAAATTCATTGGTGGCTAACCAACAGCGACTGATTGACAATATGAGTTTCACTGCGGAAGCACGCTATGATAAATTCACAAAAAAGTATAAAGATTTAATCCATTGCCTACCACAAAAACAGATTGCTTCATACATTGGAGTTACTCCAGAGTTTTTTAGCAAAATGAAAGCCCGTTTGCTAAAAAAACAATCCTAGGTTTCTTTTATTTCTTAATCCAGATTAAGCAGTTCTGCTAAGTTGTAGTTGTAAATTTGTAATATAAATTTAAAACAACTACATCATGGCAAATACAGTCTTACATAAAGCACACACCAGAGGTCATGCTAATCATGGCTGGTTAGACGCGCACCACACTTTTAGCTTTGCTAGCTATTTTGATCCTAACAGAATACAATTTGGAGTCTTACGTGTTCTAAACGACGATATCATTGCGCCAGGAATGGGTTTTGGAACTCATCCACATGACAATATGGAAATTATTACTATTCCTCTTGAAGGAGATTTGGCTCACAAAGATAGCATGGGCAACACCGAAACCATCAAACACGGTGATGTACAAGTTATGAGTGCAGGTACTGGAATTTTACACAGCGAATTTAATCCTAACCAAGACAAAAGAACTAACCTTTTACAAATTTGGTTATTCCCAAATCAAAGAAATGTTTCGCCTCGATACGATCAGATTACACTTAATGTAAGTGAGAGACACAATCGATTACAACAAATCCTTTCTCCAGATTCAAAAGACGAAGGAACTTGGATCCATCAAGACGCTTGGTTTCATATGGGGAATTTGGATGCTGGTTTTTCGACCCCTTATCAATTCAAAAAAGAAGGAAATGGTTTATATGTTTTTGTAATCAAAGGGGACGTAAAAATCGACGATCATGAACTTAACATGAGAGACGGTTTGGGTATCTGGAATACCAATCAAGTTTCCATTACTGCAAGTAGTGATGCTGAAGTTTTACTCATGGAAATCCCAATGAATTAACAACCACTTTTAATTTCTTAATCTAGATTAAGAGCGTCAGATACAAGGCTACAATATCTTTGTCTCATCAAAATAAAATAAAATTTTAAAAATAATAATTATGGCAACAACTAAATGGGTAATCGACCCAACACACTCAGAAATAGGATTCAAAGTAAAACACATGATGTTTACAAACGTTTCAGGTAAATTTGACACTTACGAAGCATCTGTTACTACTGAAGATGATACTTTCACCAACGCTAACATCGAATTCTCTGCAGACATCAATTCTATAGATACTAGAAATGCTGATCGTGACGGACACCTAAAAAGTGCTGATTTTTTTGATGCTGAAAACTACCCTAAATTGACTTTCAAAGCTTCTTCACTGAGCAAAGTTGAAGATGGAAATTACGAAATTGCAGGTGATTTAACGATCAAAGGCGTAACAAAATTCGTAAAACTTCCTGCAGAATTCAGTGGTTTAATGACTGATCCTTGGGGTAACACTAAAGCAGGTTTAAATATCTACGGAAAAATCAACCGCAAAGACTGGGGACTTAACTGGAACTCTGCGTTAGAAACTGGTGGTGTTTTAGTAGGTGAAGAAGTAAAATTAGAAATCGAATTACAGCTTTTAAAACAATAAATCCCCCAATAATAGTTTAAGTTTAGTTTAGTTTATTTCACGAATAACCCTGTATTTTCTTTGTAAAGATACAGGGTTATCTATTTGAGAGAAACCCTAAAAAAGCCCATCTAAAAAGACAACACAACATTAAAAAACACAAGAATTGAGCACCAGAAAACTACACATAACTTGCTCTAAAAAAATTACTATTTTTGTACACTAAACTAAATCAAATAAAATGAAAGCATACGTTTTCCCTGGACAAGGTGCACAATTCACCGGAATGGGTAAAGATTTATACGAAAGTTCAGCTATAGCCAAAGAACTTTTCGAAAAAGCCAATGAGATTTTAGGCTTCCGCATTACCAATATTATGTTTGAAGGAACTGCAGAACAGTTAAAAGAAACAAAAGTTACTCAACCAGCTGTTTTTCTTCACTCAGTAATCTTAGCCAAAGTTCTAGATATAAAACCTGATATGGTAGCCGGTCATTCATTAGGAGAATTTTCTGCTTTAGTAGCTAACGGAGCCTTATCTTTTGAAGACGGTTTAAAACTAGTTTCACAACGTGCTTTGGCAATGCAAAAGGCTTGCGAAATTACACCTTCTACTATGGCTGCCGTTTTAAATTTAGACGATAAAATCGTAGAAGACATTTGTGCTTCCATTGATGGTGTAGTAGTGGCTGCAAATTACAACTGCCCTGGACAATTGGTAATTTCTGGAGAATTGAAAGCGGTTGAAGAAGCTTGTGAAAAAATGAAAGAGGCCGGTGCGAAACGTGCTTTAATTCTGCCTGTAGGAGGCGCTTTTCACTCTCCTATGATGGAACCTGCTAGAGAAGAATTAGCCGCTGCCATTGAAGCCACTACATTTTCTCAACCAACTTGTCCGGTATACCAAAATGTAACAGCAGCTGCAGTTTCTGATCCTACTGAAATCAAAAAAAATCTAATTGCACAATTAACTGGTGCTGTTAGATGGACACAATCTGTTAACCAAATGATTGCTGATGGCGCTACAAGTTTCACAGAAGTTGGCCCAGGAAAAGTACTCGTTGGCTTAGTAAACAAAATCAATAAAGAAGTAGAAACTATTTCTGCATAAATTGAAACAATAACCATAGAAACTCCAAGTCCCCTCTCTTGGAGTTTTTTTTATAATATCTTTGCCATAGAAGAATTCTATCATGATGAATCCAGAAAGTTTACGAACCGTTAGCGTTATGCGTTACATCCTACCTTTGCGCGAAGGAGGATCCTTACCGGCTCTCGCTGAAGCAGACGACGATTTTAAATATGTCCTGAAATTCCGAGGTGCAGGGCACGGAGTGAAAGCGCTGATTGCCGAATTATTAGGTGGCGAAATTGCCCGATTTCTAGGCTTACCAGTACCCGAATTAGTATTTGCCACTCTAGACGAAGCATTTGGTAGAACCGAAGCTGATGAAGAAATTCAAGATCTATTACAATTCAGTCAAGGATTAAATCTGGGATTACATTACCTTTCAGGCGCTATAACTTACGACGCTGCTGTTAATGATTGCGAAGCTACACTTGCTTCCAAAATTGTTTGGCTGGATGCTTTTATTACCAATGTAGACAGAACATTTCGCAACACCAATCTATTAGTTTGGCACAAAGAACTTTGGTTAATCGATCATGGTGCAGCTTTTTATTTTCACCACTCATGGAATAATTGGGAAAATAGCGCTAAAACTCCTTTTGCTTTAATTAAAGACCATGTACTATTGGCAAAAGCCTCAAAACTGGATGAAGTACATTCCGAATTTACTCAAAAGTTAAATCCGGATGTTTTAAGAAAAATCGTCAACTTAATTCCCGAAGAATGGCTGCAATGGGAAGATGGAAGTTTGAAACCAGATGAAATTAAAGAGGTTTATTTTCAATTTTTATCTACTAGATTAACAAACGCTGAATTATTTTTAAAACAAGCTCAAGATGCACGAAAAACACTTATATGAATATGCCGTGATTCGTGTGGTACCTAGAGTAGAACGCGAAGAATTCATCAACGTTGGCCTGATTCTGTTTTGTAAACGAAAAAAATATTTACGAATTGCACATGAATTACCTACAGCAAAAATACAATTGCTTTGTCCTGACTTCGATGTGGAACAATTAGAAATAAACCTTGAATCTTTTACTAAAATAAGCTCAGGAAAAAAAGAAGGTGGTCCCATTGCCGAATTTGAAATAGCCGAACGCTTCAGATGGCTTACCGCAGTTCGAAGCTCTAGTATTCAAACCTCAAGACCACACCCTGGTTTTAGTGATAATTTAGATGAAACTTTTGAAAAATTGTATTCGGAGCTAGTTTTGTAGAAAAGATTTGCATATTTTTTTCAATACGCCTCCTTTTTTCAAAAAAAACTCATAAATTTAAAATTCACATTCATTTAAAAACCAAAAAACCATGAAAAAAACAATTTTAAGTTTGACTTTTATCACTTTGTTACTGACTTCTTGCAAAGAAAAGACACAAGAAGTAGCTGCCGAAGCCGCCAATGCTGTTGCTTCCGAATTAAAAGAAGCTGTCGATTCTACTGCCTCTAAAGCAGAGGAAGCTATAGATTCAGCTACTAGTAAAGCGGCTAATGCGGTAGAAGCTAGTGCTGCTAAGCTAGAAGAGGCTGCAAAAAAAGCAAAGGAAGAGGCAAAAAAATAATTTATTATCTCAAATAATCACACAAAATTTAACATCACGCGCTTTTTTCTTACTTATTTCAACAAAAAATTTTTTTGTGAAATATATTTTCATATTTTTGCGCGGAAATTCAATATTATTAATTCTAAAAACACAAGAAAATGAAAAACGCAATTTTAGGCTTAGCTTTCGTAGCTGCTTTAATGACATCTTGCAAAAACAATGAAGCTGCTGCAACTGAAGAAACTGCTGTTGACACTGCTGCTGTTGCTGTAGATTCTGCTGCTACTGCTGTTGATACTGCTGCTACTGCTGTTGACACTGCTGCTGCTGCTCCAGCTACTGAAGAAGTTAAAAAATAATTTTTAACAGATCTTACAATAAAAAAACCGGGCTTAGCTCGGTTTTTTTAGTTTTTATTTATTTCTAATTTTTTGTTCCCATTTCCAGGCGCTTAACAACGCTTCTTCTAAAGAGGAATTGGCTTTCCACCCCAAAACAGAATTCGCTTTATCTGTATTCGCATAAGCTTCCACCACATCTCCTTCACGACGCCCCACAATGTGATATGGTAATTTTTGACCGGTTACCTTTTCAAACGCAGCAATCACCTCTAAAACAGAGCTTCCTTTTCCGGTACCTATATTGAAAGTTTCTACTTTTTCGATATTCTTTCCTTCTATGAGTCTTTTTAAAGCCACAACATGCGCTTTAGCCAAATCTACCACATGAATATAATCTCGAATAGCTGTACCATCTGCCGTAGGATAATCATCTCCAAAAACCATCAATTCTTTTCTCAATCCTATAGCCGTTTGAGTAATAAACGGAACTAGATTCTGAGGTACTCCCAAAGGCAATTCACCAATCTCCGCAGAAGGATGTGCTCCAATAGGATTGAAATAACGCAACAAAACAGCATTAATCGATGAAACCTTAGCCACATCATTAATAATCTCTTCTCCTATTTGTTTTGTATTTCCATAAGGAGACATAGCACTTTGCACCGGAGCATCTTCGGTAATTGGCATTGTAGATGCTTGACCATACACCGTACAAGACGAACTAAATATAAAATGAGCTTCTGTTTTTTGCTGTAACTCCTGAAGTAGGTAAACCAAAGCACTAATATTGTTTTCGTAATACAACAAAGGATTTTCAACGCTTTCTCCCACTGCCTTACTGGCCGCAAAATGGATCACACCCGATATATCTTGATGGCGTTTGAAAAAATCTTGTACTGCTTTTTTATCTCTCAAGTCTAGTTTTTCGAAAGCAGGAGTTTTTTTCGTAATGTTTGAAATTCCATCCAATACCTCTAAAGACGCATTAGAGAGATTATCTACAATCACCACTTCAAAACCTTCCTTCTGCAATTCAACAACAGTATGAGAACCTATAAAACCTAATCCTCCTGTAACTAATATTTTCATTTTTTTTGAATTTTCTAAAAAGAAAAAAGAGCATAAAACTAATCTTATGCTCTAATTTATTTCTTATTATTATTTTAAGAATTCCAGAATAGTATCCGTAATAAACTTAATCTGTTCGTCATCTAATTCAGTATGCATTGGCAAAGCTATTACTTCGGTAACCAATTGATTCGTTACTGGGAAATCTTCTTCTTTATAACGAGTATCAGCATACGCTTTTTGACTATGAAGCGGTATTGGATAATAAATAGCACATGGAATTCCTTTAACCTGTAAGTGTTCTAACAAAGCATCTCGTTTTCCATTTAAAACTCGAATTACATACTGATGAAACACATGACAATCACAGGCGTCACATATGGTCGGTACCCATAATTTTGGATTAACACCTAATGCCTCAGAATATTTCATTGCAGCTTTTTGACGCGCTTTATTATATTCATCCAAATGAGGTAATTTCGCCTTCAAAACACCTGCCTGAATACTATCTAGTCGGGAATTCACACCTACCACATCATGATGATAACGAACATACATACCGTGATTTACAATACCGCGAATAATATGCGCTAATTCATCATCGTTTGTAAAAATAGCCCCTCCATCTCCATAGCAACCTAAGTTTTTAGAAGGAAAAAATGAAGTTGCTCCAACATGCCCAATAGTTCCTACTTTTTTCTTAGAACCATCTTTTGAAGTATAGTCGGCTCCTATAGCCTGTGCATTATCTTCAATAACATATAAATTATGCTCACGTGCAATTTCCATTATGGCATCCATGTTGGCCGCACGACCAAACAAATGCACCGGTACAATAGCTTTAGTTTTTGGAGTTATCGCTTTTTTGATAGCTTCAATAGAAATGTTCATATTATTCATATCAACATCAACCAAAACCGGAGTCAACTGCAATAACGCAATCACTTCAACAGTAGCAGCAAAAGTAAAATCAGCCGTAATTACCTCATCACCAGGTTTCAAACCTAACCCCATCATTGCTATCTGCAAGGCATCGGTACCATTGGCACAAGGTATAACATGCTTAACATCTAAATATTTCTCTAAATCGGCCTGAAACTGATGTACTAAAGGTCCGTTAATATAAGTCGTAGTATCTAAAACTTCCTGAATCGAAGCATTCACTTCGTCTTTAATTTTATCATATTGACTTTTTAGGTCAACCATTTGTAGTTTTCTCATCACGAAAAATTTATTCAAGCAAAACTACTAATTTAATGACTTATTTCCATGAGTTTTCTAAAACTAATGTATTTTAGCATCACAAAATTGTGCCTATGTTTTTTTTATACAACTTAGTGGCTTACTTTGCCGAATTATTATTACACCTTTTTGCACTTTTTAGTCCAAAAATCAAACTCTTTGTCGAAGGTCGCAAAGACGTATTCAAGATTCTGGGCAACAAAATAACACCTTCGGACAAAACCATCTGGTTTCATGCAGCTTCCCTTGGCGAATATGAACAGGGCTTACCCATTATGGAGCAAGTAAAAACTAAATTTCCTAATCATAAAATGGTGCTTACTTTTTTTTCCCCATCAGGTTATGAAATTCGAAAAAATAATGCCGTAGCAGATGTCACGATTTATCTTCCATTAGACACGCCAAAAAACGCAAAACGCTTTCTAAAACTGGTGAAGCCTGAAATGGTTTTTTTTATAAAATACGAATATTGGCCTAACTATCTAAAAGAGCTCCAGAAAAAAAATGTCAAAACTTTTTTGATTTCGGGGATTTTTAGAAAAAATCAAGCTTTTTTTAAATGGTATGGAGGTTTTTATCGAAATGCCTTAAAAACTTTTCATCATTTTTTTGTTCAGAATCATACCTCTAAAGAATTGGTACAAAGCATTGGTTTTAATAATGTAACCGTTGCCGGAGATACCCGTTTTGATCGCGTAGCAACTATTTTAGAAAAAGACAACCGTTTAGATTTCATCGAAAGTTTTTGTGATAATTCAACTCCGGATTCTAAAAAAACTACAATAGTCATTGGTAGTTCATGGCCTAAAGACGAAGAATTATTAATTGACTACATTAACAAAACCACACACAACCTAAAATTCATTATTGCACCACACAACATTAAATCGGAACAAATTGAGAAGCTAAAAACAGCTATCACAAAAAAAACAGTGCTTTTTTCTGAAATGGCAGGAAAACCACTTTCCGAGTATGATATTTTCATTATTGATACGATTGGAATTTTAACCAAAATATACAGCTATGCTGATATTGCTTATGTAGGAGGTGGTTTTGGTCACCCCGGCGTTCATAATATTTTAGAACCGGCTACTTTTGGAGTACCCATAGTTATTGGTCCGAATTATAGTCATTTTGCTGAAGCTACTGCCTTAGTTCATCAAGAAGGATGTATTTCCATTAAGGATCAAAAAGAAATGAACCAAGCACTAGATTTATTAGTTCAGAATCTTGATGAACGTCATGAAAAAGGGCATATTTGCAGCACGTTTGTACAGATGAACAAAGGAGCTACAGAGAAAATTTTAAATTTAATTTAGAGAAGAAAATGAAAAGAATATTAATGTATTTCTTTCTTCTTTCTAGTGTTAATTTATTTTCACAAAACAATAATGCATTAAAACTATTTGAAATTAACAATGGAAACTCAGAATTACTAAGAAATGTGACAATTAAAAAAGACGAACTCTTAATAACAATATATTACATTCACGGCTTTATTAGTTTGACTGAACTTCATCATTACATAATAAATTCTCAAAACAATGTTGAAAAATATATTGAAAAACAATCTAGAGACAAAAAGCTCGTCTCATTCGAGCAAATAAAAATGACACTTAATGAAAAAAAGCTTTTTTTAAAAAAATCAAACAATCTTTTAAAGAGCAAATTCATAACATACCATCCCAAAGAATTCTACTACGAAAATCCAAACAACAAATTCCGTTGTGATGGAAACTCAGATATGCCAACCAAAGGAATTATTATATCAAACCTAGATAATTTATCTAATTACAAATCATACGACGGTTATCAAAAACTTCAATTTTGTGATTTGATACGCAAAGAAAATCTCAAAGAGTTCTTGGACATTTATAAATTATTTGAGTTTAAAACTCACAATTTTAATTAAAATGAAACTTTATTTTACTCTTCTATTTTTATTTTCAAATTTCACTATCTTCTCACAAATTAAAGAAAATCAATCTTTTTTTGATGATATTTTAAGTGATAAAATTTATTATATAAATAAAAATTCTTCACTAAAAAATCAACTTTTAGATCAAATAATCAAAATGATTGATGATAAAACTATCCATTCCGTAGACATGTTTATTGAAGATAAAATTGAATTAACAGAACAAGAAATTGAATATTTAAAAAATGAGTTTAAAAAAATTTCTAATTTAAAATCAAAGAAATATATAAAACCTAATTCAAAAATAGAATTATTTTCCATTATAAAACCTTCAAAAGAAAATTACATAAGTTTCTTTTCATATCCGGTTTTTTTTAGAGAAAATTCAATCTGTATTATTTACAAATCAAGCTACAAAGGACCAGAAAATTCAGGTGGAGGCTGGAAACTATATAGAAAAGAAAATGGAAAATGGAAATTTTGGTTTAGTATCACTTCATATATCAGCTAATTTCTTAACAAAACCTTAAATAAAAAATCAATTTTTATAAAAATTGTACCTTGCAAACTCAAAATCAAAAATTAGAATAATGAAATTCTTAAGACTACTTATTATTTTATTCGCACTACCCTCTTTGGCACAACAAGGCGGGATGTGGATTCCTTCTCTTTTAAAAGGAATGAACGAAACCGAAATGAAAAATTTAGGCATGAAAATATCTGCCGAAGATATTTATTCGGTAAACAAATCCAGCTTAAAAGATGCTGTACCTCATTTTGATGGAGGCTGTACTGCCGAAGTAATTTCACCAAAAGGGTTAATACTAACTAACCATCATTGCGGTTACGACAATATCCAAAGTCATTCTACCGTTGAAAATGACTATTTGACCCATGGCTTTTGGGCTTACAAAATGGAAGAAGAATTGCCTAATAAGGATTTATTCGTGACTTTCATTGTTCGCATCGAAGACGTTACTACTAAAGTTTTAGAAGGTGTAACTGCAATTTCAGCAGAAGCAGACAAGCAGAAAAAAATTCAAGAAAACATTGCAATCTTATCTAAAACATTACCAAAAGAAGCTTGGCAAGAAAACCAAATTAAAACTTTTTACGATGGTAATCAGTACCTATTGTTTGTAACCGAAACTTTCCGTGATGTTCGTTTGGTTGGAGCTCCACCAAGTTCAATTGGTAAATTTGGTTCTGATACAGACAACTGGGTTTGGCCACGTCATACCGGAGATTTCTCTTTGTTTAGAATCTATGCCGACAAAAATAATCGTCCAGCCGAATATTCTAAAGACAACGTACCATATACTCCAAAACATTACTTTCCTATTTCTTTAAATGGAGTTAAAGAAGATGATTTCACCATGGTAATGGGATATCCGGGAAGAACACAAGAATACTTACCATCGTATGCCGTAGAACAAATCATGAACGATCTGAATCCTGCCAAAATCGAGGTTCGTGATGCAGCATTAAAAGTTCAAGATGGTTTTATGCGTAAAGATCCTGCGATCAAAATTCAATATGCATCAAAATACGCATCTGTTGCAAATTATTGGAAAAAATGGATCGGTGAAACCAAAGGTTTAAAAAAATCGAATGCAGTTGCAGTAAAACAGAAATTTGAAACTGAATTAACTGAAAAAATTAACAAAGCGGGCAAACAAGCTGAATACGGAAACCTTTTAAACGAATTCAAAACCAATTATGCTAACATTCGCGAATACGCTATTGCACGTGATTATTACACGGAAGTAGTAATGCGTAACTGCGAAATACTAACTTTTGGTTATCGTTTATATCAACTAGAACAAGTATTAAAAACCAGAGGTGAACAAGCTTTTAACGATAGAAAAAACAATCTAATTGCAGGTTTACAAGGATCATACAAAGATTTTAACGCTAGTGTTGACGAAAAAGTTTTCGAGCAATTAATCAATATCTACGCAACAAAATCACCGAAACAATTTTTACCAACAACCTTACACAACATTAATGCTTCGCAATTAGCTTCAGAGGTTTTCAAAAATTCAAAATTAACTTCTTTTGAGGGGCTTAAAGAATTATTGAATGGTGATGTTAAATCGGTTATAGAAAAAATAAACCAAGACAAAGCCTATGCATTAGTAAAATCGATTGCCGAAGCTTATGACACCAATGTAGCTCCAAAGTTTAATGAAATGAACTTAAAAAACATCGCTTTACAACGCACCTACATGAAAGCTATTATGGAATTAAGTCCAAAATCGGCTCGTATTTTCCCAGATGCCAATAGTACACTTCGTGTAACGTATGGTAAAGTAAAAGGATACAAACCATCAGACGCGGTTACTTACACTCCAATCACGTATTTAGATGGTGTGATGGAAAAATATGTTCCTGGCGATTATGAATTTGATGTTCCTCAAAAATTAATCGATTTATACAATGCTAAAGATTTTGGACAATACGCTGATAAAACCGGAAAAGTTCCAGTAGCATTCATAGCGACAAACCATACCACAGGAGGTAACTCAGGATCACCTGCGTTGGATGCTAATGGTAATTTGATTGGTTGTAATTTCGACCGTGTTTGGGAAGGTACTATGAGCGACATTTATTACAGTCCAGAAATTTGTAGGAATATTATGGTTGACGCTCGTTACATTCTATTTATCATTGATAAATATGCTGGCGCCAAAAACCTTATTGAAGAAATGAAAATTGTAAAGTCTAAAAAAAAGACAAAAAACTAATAACCAATATCTTAAAGCGATTGTTCTAAAAAGACAGTCGCTTTATTTTTTGGCATACAATTTGTAAAATCGAATGCAAAAGGCATCCGATGAAATTTTGAAAAAAAAATTTAAAAAAGAATTTTACAATTAAAAAATTTATATCTTTGCCTCGAATTAATAATTAACCTTTTATAATTTAAGTAAGATGAAAAAAGTTGTTTTAAGCTTAGCATTCGTTGCTGCTGCATTCGTTTCTTGTAAAGATCAAGCTGCTGAGGCTCCTGCTGAAGCTCCAGTAATGGAAGAAGCTGTTGAGGCTACTGCTGAGACTGTAGATTCTGCTGCTGCTGTAGTTGATTCTGCTACTGCTCCTGCTGAAGCTACTGAGGCTGCTGCTGAAGAAGTAAAAAAATAATTAGATAATATCTAGTTTTTTAATAAAGGCTCCGCAATGCGGAGCTTTTTTATTTTTGACATCAATCCTGAAAAGCTTCTATCTCTGGAAAAACAAAATCGTTTACCGAGAAATCTAATAATTCAGAAGTTCCCGCAGAACGTACTATTTCATCAATACCACGTTGCATTAGAAGCTGCGTAGTATATTTCCGGCTCGTAGCCATCTCTTTCTTGTCTATAATCAAACGAAAATAAAACTTACCACTAGAAGTCTTAAATTTCATAAATACAGCCTCAGGAAGCAGTTCTTTCAATTTCTCTATATCTTCTTCACATTCAAAACGCAACTCATAACTATTACTCGTAAAAATCGTCTTTCCTTTACGTGAGACAAATTCAAACTTGTACCGATCATCATTGCGCTTGGTAATGACAAAAACCCCCATTTTTAATAAATTTAATTGTGTTACTCTTTTTTAAACGCTTTGAATACAAACAAAGTATGTGTTTTGAAGAATAAATTTCAAAGCATGGCAATATATAATTATTAGAAATACGATTTTAAAAAACACTCAAAAATGTTTTAACAAAATCTAAAAAGACATGTTTACAAATGAAACTTGCTGAAACAAAAAAAGCTCCAAACATAGTTTGAAGCTTTTTGTACTCAAGGCGGGACTTGAACCCGCACGAACGAAATGTTCACTGGATTTTAAGTCCAGCGTGTCTACCAATTCCACCACTCGAGCAAATATTTTTAACTTTTGGTAGTTGAGCGAAAAACGGGGTTCGAACCCGCGACCTCAACCTTGGCAAGGTTGCGCTCTACCAACTGAGCTATTTTCGCGTTGCGTTTTTTAAGAACTTCGCTTTACTTCCGTATTGCGAGTGCAAATATACTACAAGATTTCATTTCTGCAAGTACTTTTTTGAAAAAAAATAAAACTATTTTTTAAAATATTGTTTTGCAACTATTTATCCTTATTATTTTTTTACAATCATTCTCTTGATTTCATTCAATTTCATCAAAGCTTCGACTGGTGTTAGCGTATTAATATCTAAATTCACTATTTCCTCTTTTATTTCTTCCAAAAGCGGATCATCCAAATTAAAAATACTCAACTGCATTTGCTGCGCCTGTTCCCCCTTTAGGTTCGAGTTATCTTGAGTCTTTAAACCATTTAAAACCTCACCGGAATGATTTTTCTCTAATTTTTTTAAAATCTTACCAGCTTTTTGAATCACAATTTGTGGCATTCCTGCCATTTTAGCTACATGAATACCAAAACTATGGGCGCTACCTCCTTTTTCCAGTTTGCGTATAAACAAAACAGTATCTTTCAATTCTTTTACCGATACATTATAATTCTGAATTCGAGGCAAACTGTCCGTCATTTCATTCAACTCGTGATAATGCGTAGCAAACAACGTCTTAGGCTGTGCTGGGTTTTCATGCAGGAATTCTGCAATGGCCCAAGCAATGGACACCCCATCATAGGTACTGGTCCCACGTCCGATTTCATCCAACAAAACTAAACTCCTATCGGAAATATTATTTAAAATAGAAGCCGTTTCATTCATTTCCACCATAAAAGTCGATTCCCCCATTGAAATATTATCGCTAGCGCCAACCCTAGTAAAAATCTTATCTACCAAGCCCATCACCACAGAATCTGCCGGCACAAAACTTCCCATTTGAGCTAAAAGCACAATTAAAGCCGTTTGTCTCAATATAGCTGATTTTCCCGACATATTTGGTCCGGTAATCATTATGATTTGCTGTTGGTCTCTATCCAGATAAACATCATTAGCAATATAAGGAACGCCTATTGGCAATTGTTTTTCAATTACCGGATGACGACCGTTTTTAATATCCAAGACGAACGAATCGTTAATTTCAGGGCAAACATAATGATGGTCTATCGCTTGTTGTGCGAATGATGCCAAACAATCTAATTGCGCAATCAAACTCGCATTCATTTGAACGGGTTTGATATACGTAGCCACCCATGCCACCAACTGTTCGAATAATTGAACTTCTAATTGGTGAATTTTTTCTTCAGCTCCTAAAATCTTCGATTCATATTCTTTTAATTCTTCTGTGATGTAACGCTCTGCATTTACCAAAGTTTGTTTTCGGATCCATTCCGAAGGTACTTTATCTTTGTGCGTATTTCGGACTTCTATGTAATACCCGAAAACATTATTAAACGAAATTTTTAACGACGGAATGCCCGTTGCTTCCGACTCTCTCTTTTCTATGGCTTCCAAAAACTCTTTTCCAGAATTGGAAATATTACGCAATTCATCCAACTCGGAATTCACTCCAACTGCAATAGCGTTGCCTTTGTGTATAGATACAGGTGCATCTTGATGTAGAGTATTCTGAATTTTTTCGCGCAACAACTCACAAGAATGCAAACTGTCTCCTATAATTTTTACTGCTTCCTGAGGACTTTTTAGCGCCAACTCTTTTATCGGAATAATGGCATCTAACGATTCTTTGAGATACACTAACTCACGAGGAGAAACTCTCCCGGCAGCTACTTTAGAAATCAATCGTTCTAAATCGGAAATTTGCTTGATTTGCTGTTGAATTTGTTGCAGCACCTCTTGATTTTCCTTTAAATACGATACTACCTCGTGACGCCCCTTTATTTTATTACTATCTTTTAACGGAAGTGCCAACCATCGTTTTAGCAATCTAGCTCCCATTGGAGACAATGTTTTGTCGATAACATCTAAGAGCGTAACCGCATTAGGATTGTAACTATGATACAATTCTAAATTCCTAATAGTGAATCGATCCATCCAAACATAGGCATCCTCAGCTATACGATGAATAGAGGTTATATGTTGTATTTTATTATGTTGCGTTTCGGACAAATAATATAAAATAGCTCCCGAAGCAATAATTCCATGCATCAATTCTTCCACTCCAAAACCTTTCAAAGAATTGGTTTGAAAATGCGTCATTAAACTCTCTTTAGCAAAATCTTCCTTATATACCCAATCTTCAAGGTAAAACGCATGAAAATGGTCACCAAAAACCGCCAGGAAATCTTTTTTATTTTGTTTTGGCACCAAAATTTCACTAGGACTGAAGTTTTGCAACAATTTATCTATATATTCTTCATTCCCTTCCGAAGTTAGGAATTCACCCGTTGACACATCCAAAAAAGCAACTCCTAATTGTTTCTTACCAAAGTAAACAGAAGCCAGGAAATTATTAGATTTAGAAACCAAAACCTCATCGTTCATAGACACACCGGGAGTAACCAATTCTGTAACCCCTCTTTTCACAATAGACTTAGTCATTTTCGGATCTTCCAATTGATCACAAATTGCTACACGAAGCCCGGCCTTAACTAATTTTGGCAAATAGGTATTTAAAGAATGATGAGGAAATCCGGCTAATGCGGTTTCTGATTCTGTCCCTGCACCACGCTTGGTGAGAGTAATTCCTAATATTTTTGAAGCACGAACAGCATCTTCACCAAAAGTTTCATAAAAATCTCCGACACGAAATAACAAACAGGCATCCGGATATTTTGCCTTTATTTCATTGTATTGTTTCATCAATGGAGTTTCTTTCGGTGCTTTTTCTTTTGCTGCCAAGACTAAAAAATTTAAAAATATAGGCGACGAATTTACTCATTTTGGCCCAATATTTGATTAAATATTTAACAACAATTTTTGAACAAAAATTAAAAAAGAGTACCAATTTATTTATACATTTGTTTAATCAACAAATAAAATTTTTATGAAAAAATTCATACTAATGTTCGCTGCTGCTGCATTATTAGGATCTTATTCCGCTTCAGCTCAGGACGTAAAAGCTAAAAAAGCAGAAGTTAAAAAAGCTAAAACTTCAAAACAGTTACCTAAAGTTGATGGTGTTGGTTTATTCGTTGAAAATGAAACTATTGACTATGGAACCATCAACCAAGGCGCTAATGGTGCACGCGAATTCGTGATTACTAATAACGGAACACAACCGTTAATCATTACCAATGCGATAGGCTCTTGTGGCTGTACCGTTCCTACTTTTCCAAAAGAACCTATTTTACCAGGCAAAACTGCAGTGATTGGTGTAAAATATGACACTAACCGTGTTGGTCCTTTCCAAAAAACAGTTACTATCACTTCTAATGCTACTTCAGGCAACTCGAAGATTTTAACAATCAAAGGAACTGTTAATGCTAAAGCAGCAGAAGCTCCAAAAAGCTAAAAAGACTTTAACATAAAAGTAAGCTCTCTTTCTAGAGGGCTTTTTTTTTTAACCTTATGACAAGAAAATTCTGTATCTGGATTTGTATGTTTTTTTCTGTGATAGTTTCAGCTCAAACCATCAAGATTCCGTTGCGAAAATACCGCGTTGCTTTCTTGAGCGACTCTTTAAAAGAAACTTCGGGCTTATGTTTTTTAAATCAGAAACTACATACTTTTAATGATGGTGGAAATCCCAACGAATTGTACCATATTGACAAAAAAACTGGAAAAATTATTCAAAAACTCCCGACTTCGTTTCCTAATATTGACTGGGAAGCTATCGCAACAGACAGTACTTTTATTTACTTGGGCGATTTCGGCAATAACTCAGGCAAACGACAAGATCTTTGTATTTATAAACTTTCCCTTTCACAAAACACCAAAGACGAAAACTTCTTGAAGATAAATTTCGAATACCAACTTCCGAAAAATTATGAACCACAGAATCTAAAACACGATTTTGATGCTGAAGCCTTAATTTATCACCACCAAAAATTACATTTGTTTACCAAAGAATGGAAAAATAAAGCGACATCTCGTTACCTTATTAATCCCAACGCTTCAGAAAAACAGATTCTTCAAAAGTTGGAAAGTTATAAAACGAACTTTTTAGTGACCGACGCCGCTTTTTATGACAAAAAACTATACCTTGTTGGTTACAACAAAAAAGGAAACTGTTTCTTATTTATTTTCGATGAGAACTCAGATGGTTTGTTTTTCTCCAATCCTCCTAAAAAATTCAAGTTGGGCTCTGTCTTGACCATTGGACAAATTGAAGGAATCGCTATCAATTCAGAAGGGCTTTATCTCTCTAGTGAAAACATTTCTAAATTCATTTTCAACCGTAAGCCTTCGCTTTACTTTGTTCCATTCAGCGCCTTGAAAGAAAACTAGCATTATTTTAGTTTTTATGTAATTTTGCGACATGAGAAAAATAGAAAACAACGAGTTAGACCGAAAATCGATAGAAGAGTTCAAGCAAGCCGAAAAAACACCCATCATCGTTATTTTAGATGATATCCGAAGTTTGCACAACATCGGTTCTGTTTTTAGAACTGGAGACGCTTTTTTAATTGAAAAAATATATTTGTGCGGCATCACTGCAACACCACCCAATAAAGAAATACACAAAACAGCCTTGGGCGCCACTGAAACCGTAGCTTGGGAATACCAAAAGGATGTTTTAGAAGTAATTCAAAAACTGAAGGAGGAAGAGGTTGAAATCTATGCTGTAGAACAGGTAGAAAATGCCATTTTTTTAGATAATTTCAAACCAGAGCACAACAAAAAATACGCATTAATTATGGGTAATGAAGTGTTTGGTGTAAATCAAGAAGCTGTTAAACGTTGCGACGGCGCTATCGAAATTCCTCAACTAGGCACGAAACACTCTTTAAATGTATCAGTAAGTGCAGGAATTGTTATTTGGGATTTATTTTGCAAGTTGAAAAATCAATAACGATTTAAAACACTTATTCGTTTAATTTTTTCTGAATTTCATTCAAAAGACACAAATAATCTTCTTGTTGTTTTACAAAATCGAAATCAGAAACATCAATCACGATTACATTTAAATTGGTTTGGGTTTTTATATAATCCAAATATCCTTTGTTGATTTTTTCTAAATACTCCGAAGGAATTTCCTGCTCGTAACTACGTCCTCTTTTTTTGATGTTTTTCAAAAGACGGTCTGTATTTTGATACAAATAAACATACAAATCGGGCTTAGGCATCTCTTTGTACATAATATCAAATAAAGTCTTATACAAACGATATTCGTCTTCTTGGAGTGTTACTTTGGCAAAAATGAGAGATTTAAAAATATGATAATCGGCAACCACAAAATCTTTAAACAAATCAAATTGAGACAAATCGTCTGTTAATTGCTGGTATCGATCGGCCAAAAAAGACATTTCCAATGGGAAAGCATAACGATTCTGATCTTTATAAAATTTAGGCAAAAAAGGATTGTCCGCAAAACGCTCTAACACCAACTTAGCATTAAAATCCTCAGAGATCTTGGTTGCCAATGTCGTTTTACCGGCACCAATGTTCCCTTCGATTGCGATGTAATTTATTTTATTAAAATTAAAATCGATACTCGGAATTGTCAATTCAGAAACTAGTTCAAACGAACCTGTATCTTCGCAATTAGTGATTAGTTCTGAAATATTTTGATGTAAAATAGGATGTTCCCATTTAAAATTCAAATCCTTAACCGGCAGTAATACAAATTTACGATTTTGCATCTGCGGATGTGGGATTTTCAGATTTTCAGACTGAACGATTTTATCTCCAACAGCAACAATATCAATATCTATAATCCTTGCTTCGTAACCTGTACTTGTTTTATGGGTACGTCCCATTTGCTTTTCAATTGATGTTATTTTTCTCAGAATTTTCTCCGGAGAAAAAGAAGAATGCACCAGCAAGGCACAATTATAAAAAGCATCACTCTCGAAACCCCAAGCTGGAGTTTCGTATAATTTAGACACCCGCAAAACCAATCCAATTTTCTGATGAATTAATTGAATACAGTTCTCGATGTTTTCACGTCGGTTTCCGATGTTACTTCCTAAAGAAAGAATGACTTTTTGTTGCAAATCCATAATCGGCACAAATTAACTAAAAAGAATTGTAGAATAACAGGATATTTATGCAAGTGTTAATAACTATTTTAATGTAACAAAAAACCATTTTAGACTACTAATGGATAATAAAAAAATTAATAGAATGAAATTTTTAAGTAATGTATTGTCCACTATTGTAGGACTTTTCCTTTTCTGTTTCCTGTTTTTCTTCGGAATTATCATCTTAGGAGCCTTATTTGGAGGAGAAGAAAAAACAATCGTCAAAGAGAACTCTGTCTTAGAATTAAATCTGGAAAAAGTAACCCAAGATTACGGCGGAAAATTCAACTACAAAGACATGCCTTTTTTGAATGAAAAAGGAACACATGATGGATTGTCGGACATTTTAAGAGCTATCGAGGCTGCAGCTACCGATGATAAAATTAAAGGAATTTCAATCCTAAACAACTCATTAAATTTAGGAGTGGCACAAACAAAAGCCTTACGTGACGAATTAGAAAAATTCAAAAAGTCAGGAAAATTTGTCTTAGCTTATGACAATGTTTTAACTCAGAAAGAATATTATTTAAACTCTGTGGCTAACAAAATATACCTAAACCCTGTGGGTGAAATGGATTTTAAAGGACTTTCAACTGAAATCATGTATTTCAAAGATTTTCAAGATAAAACCGGTTTAAAAATGGAAGTTATTCGCCACGGAAAATACAAAAGTGCCGTAGAACCTTTCCTTACCAACCAAATGAGTCCTGAAAACAGAGAGCAAATCACTAGTTTTCTAAATTCTATTTGGGATGCCATGGTTACAGATATCTCTAAATCTAGAAATATTCCAGTAAGCAAACTCAATGTAATTGCAAATGATTTGTTGGCAAGAACTCCAGAAATGGCTAAAAACAACAAATTAGTCGATCTTGTAGCTTATGAGGATGTTTACCACAAAGACATTAAAAAACTATTAAAGGTTGATGACAAAGAAGACTACAATAAAGTAAACATTCTAGACTATGCTAGAGATATTGCCTTTGAGAATGAATTTTCAACCAAAGATAAAATTGCGATTATTTATGCTCAAGGCCAAATTGGTTCTGGCGAAGGAGATATCGATGTGGTAGGCGAAGGATCTATGCGTCGTTCCTTGAAAGAAGCTCGCGAAGACGACAATGTGAAAGCCATTGTACTTAGAATTGATAGTCCCGGAGGAAGCGCTTTGACTTCAGATTTAATATGGAGAGAAATTGAAATTACCAAAAAAGTAAAACCTGTTGTAGTTTCTATGGGTAACCTAGCCGCTTCTGGAGGTTACTACATTGCTTGTAACGCAGACAAAATCTTCGCAGAAGCTAGCACTATTACTGGTTCTATTGGAGTATTTGGAATGTTGCCTAATTTCTCTGAATTAACAAAGAAATATGGGGTTAACTCAGAATCGGTTGAAACACACAAAAACGCATCGGAATACAGTCCTTTCACTCCTATTGATACCGATTTTAGAAATTTCACTCAAGAAAGTGTAGAACAAATTTACAAGACCTTTGTCAGCCGTGTTGCTGCGGGTCGTAAGATGACTTTTGAACAAGTTGATGCCATTGCACAAGGCCGTGTTTGGAGCGGAACCGAAGCTTTACGTTTAAAATTGATTGACAAAATAGGCGGTATGGATGATGCTATTGCGCATGCTGCTCATATGTCAAAAGTAAAAGACTATGCGACGGTAGAATTCCCTGAATACGAAAAAGACTTTGAAGACATCTTTGGAGGTAGTGGTTTCTTCAGTTTCTTAAAAACAAGAGAAACTTTATTAAAAGAAGAATTAGGCGAAGAAAATTATCAAATGATTCAACGCATCAAAGAATTGAATAGTAAAAAAGGATTACAGGCTTCTTTACCTTTTGTAATAGAAATCAAATAACTTTACATACTAATTAACCTCGAAATCCGTTCTGCATAGAGCGGATTTTTTTTTATAAAAACTTTACCATACCTTATCACATATGTCTTACTTTTGTAAGAATAACGGAAAGATATTTGCTATCTTTATATAAATTTAACCTATATGAAAAAGAAAATTTTTATTGGTATTGGCATATTTCTAGTAGTCGTGTTAGGAACATTAGCTGCGATACCTTTATTTTTTAAAGATCAAATCAAAGCAAAAATCCAGCAAACTATTAATGACAACTTAAATGCAAAGGTTTCATTTGCAGATGCTAATTTGAGTTTATTTAGAAGTTTTCCTGATGCAAATGTTTCCATTGAAAAATTACTTGTAATCAATAAGGCTCCTTTCGAAGGAGATACTTTAGTTGCATTTGAAGAACTGAGTCTCGACATGGCGATTACCGAAATTTTTAAAGGAAATGAGCCCATGACTTTAGAATCTATCTCTGTAAAAAATGGATTGGCTAATATTTTGTTCAATAAAGACGGAATAGGCAACTTCGATATTGCATTGAAGGGAGAAACCCCAGAAAAACCAAAAGAAGAAAGCAAACCTTTTTCCATGAACATTCAAAATTATGAAGTGGAGCACTTCCGTTTCAAATATTATGATGAACGTTCCAAAATAAAAATGGTGATTGATAGTTTAAATCACACCGGAAAAGGAAATTTTGGCACACAAAAACTTGATCTAGACACTAAATCTACTGCTACGATTTCTATTGATATGGATAAAATGAATTACATGAACCATGTCCGTTTATCATTAGATGCCATCTTGGGAATCGATTTAGAAAAAAGCAAATACAGTTTCAAGCACAACAAAGCAAAAATTAACGAATTGCCTTTGGAGTTTGATGGTTTTATTCAACTTTTAGAAAACGGACAAGAATATGATTTGAGTTTCAAAACACCTACTTCTGATTTTAAAAACTTTTTAGGCCTCATTCCTTCTGCTTATGCAGGCAATCTAAGTACGGTAAAAACAACAGGAAATTTCTCTGTTAATGGTAAAGTAAAAGGAACCTTAAGTGACACTACCGTTCCTAAATTCAATATTGGCCTTGCCTCGCAAAATGCTTCTTTTCAATACCCTGAATTACCAAAATCGGTACGAAATATCATTATTGACACTAAAATTGTGAATGAAACGGGTATAATGAATGATACTTATGTGAATCTTGACCAATTGTCGTTTAAAATAGATCAAGACGTTTTTAATGCCAAAGCCAATATTCGCAATGTAGCAACCAACGCTTTGGTGAATGCCGAATTGAAGGGAATTATTAATTTAGGAAATGTAACCAAAGCTTACCCCGTAAAATTAGACAAACCGCTTTCCGGTATTTTGAATGCAGATGTAAAAACGAAATTTGACATGCTTTCGGTAGAGAAAAGTCAATACCAAAACATACAAAACTCTGGGCATGTTTCATTAACCGGTTTTAATTATTCTGGTCCAGAAATGGCAAAACCAGTTCAGATTAAACAAGCTGCGGTAACATTTAACACCAACCATATCGCTTTAAATAAATTAGATTTAAAAACTGGTAATTCTGACATTCAACTTAACGGGACACTAGACAATTTCTACGGTTTCTTATTTCGTAATCAAGTGTTAAAAGGTAATTTTAACATGAATTCGAACCAATTCCTAGTGTCCGATTTCATGGAACCAGCTTCGGCAACAGCAAAATCAACTCAAAAAGAAACCACAACTAGCGAAAGTACTTCTACTAAAACTACTAAAAAAGAAGCAGTAAAAATTCCGGCTTTCTTGGATTGTAGCATCACAGCCAAAGCAAATACGGTAGTCTATGATAATTTAACGCTAAAAGCGGTTTCAGGAAAAATGATTATTAAAGATGAGGCCGTAAGATTAGAAAACGTTAAAACAAATATCTTCGATGGGCAAATTGGCTTCAACGGTGTAGTTTCAACCAAAGGCAACACTCCAAAATTCAATATGAATTTAAATCTAAACAAGGTAGACATTGCGCAATCCTTTACCCAATTAGATATGCTCAAAGCCATTGCACCTATTGCAGGAGTCGTTGCAGGAAAACTAAATTCTGACATCAAACTGAACGGAAATTTAGATGCTGTTGAAATGACACCGATTTTACCAAGTTTAACGGGAGATTTATTAGGGCAATTACTTTCTTCAACCGTAAATCCTAACAATTCACAAATGTTAAACGCTTTAGGATCGCAGATTAAGTTTATCGATATGAAAAAACTAAATCTTAACGATATTAAAGCAGCTATTTCTTTCAAAGATGGCAAGGTAGTCGTGAAACCTTTTAAGATTAAATACCAAGACATTACTGCAGAAATTGGAGGAACACATGGTTTTGATCAGAGTATGAATTACAATTTGAAATTTGATGTTCCGGCAAAATACCTAGGAACAGAAGCAAACAAATTATTAGCAAAACTGACACCAAGCGAAGCCTCCAAAATTGAGAATGTACCAATTACCGCTTTAATGACAGGAAACTTTAAAAATCCTAAAGTAAGTACCGACATGAAGCAAGCTACTTCTAATTTGGCGATGCAAGTAGCAAAAATGCAAAAAGACAAATACCTTAACAAAGGAACTGATGCTTTAAGCAACATTATTACTGGAGGCAAGAAAAAAACCGATACTACTAAAACTACCGATACCAAAAAAGAGGAAGTGAAAAATAAAGCCGGTGAATTAATTGAAGGCTTATTCGGTAAGAAAAAGAAACAACAATAAAGTATTACTAAAAAAAGAGTTCTCGTAGGAGAACTCTTTTTTTATTAAGCTATTTTCACTACATAACCTTCAAAAGTACGGATATTAAATACCGTCCCGTCGGCAAAAATGAGATATTGTCCCTTGATACCCATTAATTTACCGCTGAATGCTGGTGTTTTATCTAAATTTAAACTATTCACTTTTTCAGGATATTCTAGTACAGGATATTCTAATTTATACAGATCGTCTTTAGTAGTGTAGAAATATTCCGAAACTTCAGGAGGAAGCAAATGTTCTAATTTCAATCTCTCCTGCAATAAATCCAAATGAGAAACATCATTTTTCAACATTTTCTTCCAATTCGTTTTGTCTGCATAATGACTCTTAAGCGCCACCTCGGTTATACCGGCAAGATAACGATTAGGAACCTCAACTATAGGAACAGCCTGAACGGCTCCTTGATCTATCCATCGTGTGGGAACTTGAGTCTTTCTAGTAACACCCACCTTAACCTCACTAGAGAGTGCAAGATAAACTATATGGGGTTGTAACTGTACTCTTTTTTCGTATTCTAAATCACGGTCTTCAATATCCAAATGAGCCGTGCTGAGTTCAGGTTTCATGATCCAGTCCCCAGCCGAAGCACTTTTCATAAAACAATCATAACAAAAACCTTGTCGGAAAATCTTTTTCTTTTTACCACACTCCAAACATTGGTATCCTTGAAATGCAATCTCGAACTCCTTCCCTATCAATTGATTTACATTCAGAAAACTATTTTCAAATACTAAATAATACTGAATAGGATTGGCAAATTCGGTTTGCATCTTTGTTAAAACACCTTCGTAAAACATAAAAGATTTTGGTTTTTTAAATTTTGGTTTTTAGATTAAATTTCTATTTTTGGTAAAGTTATTACTCATAACTCTAAAATCATAATAAAAAATGCCTCTACCGATTATAAATTCAATTGCTTCATGGGTTTTAAAACAACGTATTCATCAGATTGAATTGTTCTTAAAATACCCTAATGAAGTTCAGGAAGAATTATTAATGAATTTAATTCGACAATCGGAAACTACGTTTTTAGGAAAACACTATGATTTCAGTTCTATAAAAACATACCACACTTTTCAGGAACGCGTTCCGGTTTCTACCTACGAAGACCTAGAACCTTTCATAGAAAAAACCCGCAAAGGAGAACAAGGAGTGTTCTGGAATGAACCAATCAAATGGTTTGCTAAATCCAGCGGTACCACTAATGCAAAAAGCAAGTTTATTCCGGTAAGCAATCAAGCCTTAGAAGATTGCCATTATAAAGCAAGTAAAGATTTGTTATGTCTCTATTTGAATAACAACGAAGATTCTCAACTTTTTACAGGAAAAAGTCTTCGCTTGGGTGGAAGCAAACAATTGTATGAAGACAATAATACTTTTTTTGGAGACTTATCAGCCATTTTAATTGACAACATGCCATTTTGGGCTGAATTTAGTAGTACCCCAAGCAACAAAACTTCATTGATGAGCGAATGGGAAACCAAACTTTTAGCCATTGTTAATGAAACCAAAACAGAGAATGTTACTAGTTTTGCCGGCGTACCTTCTTGGATGCTTGTGCTTTTAAATAAGCTTCTAGAAGAAACTAGAAAAAGCAACTTACTGGAAATTTGGCCTAACTTGGAAGTATATTTTCACGGAGGCGTTAGTTTTGATCCGTATCGCCTTCAATACAAAAATATTTTACCAAAACCAGAATTCAGGTATTACGAGATTTATAATGCTTCGGAAGGTTTTTTTGCTATTCAGGATTTGAATAATTCCAACGATTTATTACTGATGCTAGATTATGGAATTTTTTATGAATTTATTCCAATGGAGACTTTTGGAACTCCTAATCAGAAAATAATCAGACTGGCTGAAGTTGAACTCAATAAAAATTATGCGATCGTCATTACTACAAATTCAGGATTGTGGCGATATCTCATTGGCGATACGGTTCGTTTTACCTCTTTAAAACCTTACCGTATTAGAGTAACAGGAAGAACCAAGCATCATATTAATGTTTTTGGCGAAGAATTAATGGTCGAAAATACCGATCAAGCGCTTGCAAAAACCTGTCAAGCCACCAACGCAGAAGTTACTGACTATACCGTTGCTCCTGTGTTTATGAGTGGAAAGGAAAAAGGAGCACATGAGTGGATTATTGAATTTCGAAAAAAACCGGAAGATCTAAACTATTTTTCTCAATTGTTAGATCAAAACATTCAAGCGTTAAACTCCGATTATGAAGCCAAACGTTATAATAACATGACGTTAAATCCATTAATCGTGAATGTTGCCAGAAACAATTTATTTTACGATTGGCTTAAAAATCAAGATAAATTAGGGGGGCAACATAAAATTCCGAGGCTCTCTAACCAGAGAGATTATTTAGAACAATTACTTGTGCTTCAAAAACAATAAAAAAGAAAAACCGAAATACGAGTTTAAGCAAAATTTCCACGTCTTGCTTTTCATCGTTTTTTACAGTCTTTCATCGAATTAATCAGAATTAAACAATTGTTTTCTTATAATTTTGTCAGAATTAAAGTTAACTTAACCTTAAATTATGATAAAAAGATTACTCTTTTTGTTCTTGATAATAAATAACGTTATTACTGCACAAAATTCTTCGGTATCAACAAAAACCATTCCCCCTTTTTCGACCCAAGAGATCCATGAAGCACCAGATACTTTTACTATTCATACTACCAGTATCAATTCTCCTTTATCTGATATAGGTTCTACCTTTTTTATGGAAAAATATATCATTTATTCCTCTAGAAAAACAGGAGCAATAGGTGCGAAAAAAGACCCTAATACCAACGAACCATACAAAACCATATATTGCACAGATATTGATAAGAATGGTAATTTAAGTCACCCTTATTTCTTTGCTGAAGTTTTAGATTCCGATGGAAACGAAACAGGAGTATCATTCTCTCCTGATGAAAACAGAATCTATTACACCAAAAGCAATACAGAATATTCTAAAAATTATCAGTTATACAAAAGAAAGTTTGACGAAGTATGCCGTTGCAGATGGATTGAAGAAGTACCAGTTTCATTTAACAGCAAAGAATATTCGATTGAGAATCCAAATGTATCACCTGATGGAAAGAAATTATATTTTTCTTCCAACATGCCCGGTGGCTATGGCGGTTACGATCTATATGTTGCGGATATCGATGAAAATGGCATTCCTCACAATCCAAAAAATTTAGGAAATGAAATAAACACCGCTGGAGATGAAAAATTCCCTTATAGTTCGCCAGTGAAAGCACGTTTGTACTTTTCATCTAACGGACATCCAGGCTATGGGAATTTAGATCTTTTTGTAGCTGCTATAAAAGAAGACGGGTTTTCTTCCCCTTTAAATCTAGGAAAAACAATCAACACCTCTGCTGATGAAGTGGCTTTTATCCTATCGAGCAGTACTACAGGATATTTTAGCAGTAACAAAAAAGGAGGAAAAGGTTCTTTTGATATTTACAGATTTGATTTGGTTAAAAAATCAACTAACCTTAATGGTTTAGTTTTTGAAAAAGATTCTAAAATTGTTTTACCTAACACTGAAGTACTATTAACCAATGAAAAAGGAGAAATCATATCAAAACAACTGACTTCTAAAGAAGGTAAATTCCAATTTGATATAGACCCACTAGAATCCTATGGTATTAAAGCTTCTAAAGATGGTTATTTTGAAACTACAATTTCCGCAAACACCAATAAAAGAAATGCTGCCGTTCCTTTAGCATTAGAACAGAAAAAAGCAGAAGTTACCGAAAAGGAAATTGTAATAGAAAAAATTTATTTTGATTACAACAAAGCAACACTGAAGAAAGAATCAACGCTGTCTTTGAATAAAATCTACAGTGTTTTAGTAGAAAACCCAGAGATGAAAATCATTATTAATGCCCATACTGACAGCAGAGGTTCGAATCAATACAATCAAATCTTATCTGAGAAAAGAGCCATTTCCGCTTTAGTTTACTTAACCAAAAAAGGCATCGACAAAAATCGTTTAAATTCAAAAAGTTACGGAGAAACCATGCCTTTATCGACTTGTAAAGACAAATGTACTGAAGCAGAGTTTGAAAAAGACCGAAGAGTTGAATTTATCATTGTTCAATAAAATAAAAAATCACATATAGACATAAAAAAAGCTCTCGAATTCGAGAGCTTTTTTTGTATTTAAGAAGCAATTTCTAATCGTTTCAATAAATTTTTACTTAGCGCTTCCTCTACATAATGCTTATCGATATGCAATTCCTTAACATCAGAACTTGGAATTTCATACATGGCATCAGTTAATATCGCTTCACACAAAGAACGTAATCCACGAGCGCCTAATTTATATTCCATCGCCTTGTCTACAATAAAATCTAAAGCTTCATCGGTGATAGAAAAATCTATCTCGTCCATTGCGAATAGCTTTTTGTATTGTTTGATTAAAGCATTTTTAGGCTCTGTTAGAATCGCTCTAAGAGTTGGTTTGTCTAGCGGATCCATGTGTGTTAGAACCGGTAAACGACCAATAATCTCAGGGATTAACCCAAATTCTTTTATATCTTTAGGGATAACGTATTGCAATAAGTTGGCCTCATCTATTTTGTCTGTTTCCTTAGAAGCTGTAAAACCGACTGCTTGACGATTTAATCGCTTAGAAATGATGCGTTCTATGCCATCAAAAGCTCCTCCTGCGATAAATAGAATATTTTGGGTATTTACTTCTACAAACTTCTGATCAGGATGCTTACGTCCCCCTTTAGGCGGTACATTAACTACAGTACCTTCTAACAATTTCAATAAGGCTTGTTGTACCCCTTCTCCGGAAACATCTCGCGTAATAGATGGATTATCGCTTTTTCGTGCAATTTTATCAACTTCATCAATAAAAACAATACCTCTTTCCGCTTTCTCAACATCATAATCAGCAGCTTGCAACAAACGGGTAAGAATACTTTCCACGTCTTCACCAACGTAACCTGCTTCCGTTAAAACTGTCGCATCAACAATTGCCAACGGAACATCTAACATTTTGGCGATAGTTTTAGCTACCAATGTTTTTCCTGTTCCTGTTTGACCTACCATGATAATGTTACTTTTTTCAATCTCTACGTCATCACCATGATCTTGTTGCATCAGTCGCTTGTAATGATTGTATACCGCAACTGACATTACTTTTTTGGTCTGTTCTTGACCAATTACATATTTATCTAAAAAAGCTCGGATTTCTTTGGGTTTTTTCAGTACGAGATCAACGCTGGGTTTCACTCCACCACTCGACTTAATTTCCTCCAAAACAATTCCATGCGCTTGCTCAATACATCTATCACAGATGTGTGAATTAATTCCGGCGATCAATAAATTGGTTTCGGATTTCTTTCTTCCGCAGAAAGAGCATTCTAAAATTTCTTTTGCCATTTTTTCTTTTTGGCAGTCCGCAGTTTTATATTCCGAATAGCTTTCGGTTAAAATAAACTAAAACTGCAAACTGATTTATCTTCTTAACACTTCATCTATCATTCCGTACTGTTTTGCTTCTTCTGCAATCATCCAGTAATCTCTTTCGGAATCTTTGTATACTTTTTCAAATGGTTGTTTAGAATGATGTGCGATGATTTCGTACAATTCATCCTTTAACTTCAACATTTCTTTCAAATTAATTTCCATGTCGGTTGCTACTCCTTGTGCTCCTCCGGAAGGTTGATGAATCATCACCCTTGAATGTGGTAATGCTGACCTTTTTCCTTCGGCACCGGCGCATAATAACACGGCTCCCATAGAAGCAGCCATACCTGTACAAATAGTAGCTACATCAGGTTTAATATACTGCATCGTGTCATAAATTCCTAGACCCGCATAAACGCTTCCTCCTGGAGAGTTGATATAAATTTGGATATCTTTTGCAGCATCTACACTTTCCAAAAACAATAATTGCGCTTGAATGATATTTGCCATGTAATCATCGACACCAGTTCCCATGAAAATGATGCGATCCATCATTAGACGAGAAAATACATCTAATTGAGAAATATTCAACTGACGTTCTTCAATGATATACGGAGTCATACTACTTACAATTTTATCGTAGTACATACTGTTAACCCCGTGATGCTTAGTTGCATATTTTTTAAATTCTTTACCGTAATTCATTCTAAAGTATTTATGAGTTTGTACGTTAACTTGTTCAATTTATAGACTATGTACTCGTCAAAAGTTATACCTTTTTTGAATGCTGCCATTTTGTCTATAAAAAAAGCGTCAAATTATACAATCTGACGCTCAAATATAAGGATTTTTTACGGATTATTCTCCGTACATTTCTTTTACAAATTGCTCGAAAGTAACTTCTTTAGTTTTAAATTTGATGTTTTCTTTTAAGAAGTTCAACATTTTTTCGCTTAAAACTTGTTCTGACAAACGACGTACTTCATCTTGGTTAGACAATACACGCGCCACAATTCCGTCTACATCTTCTTGTGAAGGATCTACTTGACCGAATTGAGCCATTTGTTTTCTAATAACATCTCCAGCATAAGCTTTTAACTCTTCAAAAGTGATTTGTAAGTTATTTTCAGTGATGATTTTGCTTTCGATTAATTGATAACGTAAACCATTTTCTGATTTTGCATATTCTGCTTCAGCTTCTTCTGCAGTTAACGGTTTTTCTCCTACAGTCTGAATCCATCTTTTTAAGAAATCAGCTGGTAATTCTACTTGGTGGCTGTCTAATAAGAAAGCCGTTGCATCATTGAAGAATTTTTGATCTGCTTGTTGAGCAAATTGCTTTTCAGCGTCTTCTTTGATTTTAGCTTTTACTTCTTCAACAGAAGTTACAGCTCCAGGACCAAATAATTTATCGAATAATTCTTGATTTAACTCAGCTGGTTCGCTAGTAGTTACTTCTTCAATTTTGAAGTCTACATCAACCTCTAAACCATGAACCTCATCATGAGAAACTCCCATGTAATCCATTAATTTATGATCGTCTTCAAACAAACCTTTAGTTTGTAATGTTACTACATCACCTACTTTTTTGCCGATAAATGCTTTAGCAGCCTCTTTGTTTTTAAAAATATCTAAAGTAATCTGTGCCGGAGCATTGATTCCTTTTTCTTCATTGTTAAAAGTACCGCGAATATCATCATCTTCAGCCACAACCTCTTTGGCAATCATTTTACCAAATTGTTTTTGGATTCTAGCTACTTGTTCGTCTAACAATTTGTCATCAGCAACAATTTTGAAATACGTTAAATCGTTTTTACCGTCTAACTTTACATCAAATTGAGGAGCCAAACCTAATTCAAACTCAAATTTGAAATCATCTGCATCCCAATTGAAGTCTTCAGTGAATTTAGGAAGTGGATTTCCTAAAATATCTAATTTTTCATCAACTAAAAACTTGTTTAAGCTTTCCTGTAATAATTTGTTTACTTCTTCAGCTAACACGGCTTTACCATATTGCTTTTCAACCAAAGACATCGGCACTTGCCCTTTACGGAAACCAGGTATGTTAGCGCTTTTACGATAGTTTTGCAAAACTTTCTCTACATTCTCTGCATAATCATTTTTTGCTACTTCTACAGTTACCACTGCGTTTAACGCATCGATATTCGTTTTTGTAATATTCATTATTAAGTTTTTTACGTACTAAAATTGGGTGGCAAAATTACATAATTTATACCACCCAACAAATTTTATTTAACTGAATTTTAACCTGTTAATTTTTAGTCTTTTATAAACTTATACAATACCCATTCGGAAACAGAAAGCAAGACGCTAAAAAACATGGCTGTTAAAAAAGAGTCAATATCAAAGCCATCTACAAGATAATCGCACAATAAGACAATAATTGTATTGATGACTAAAAGAAATAATTCAAGTGTAAAAAACGTAATTGGCATGGTAAAAAACACCAAAATAGGTTTCAAAAAAGTATTCAACAATCCTAAAACTACAGCAACAACAACCGCAGTAGTGATTTTATCTACTTGCACGCCAGGCATAAAATAAGATAGCAAGATTACTATGATTGTCGAAATTAAAAGTCTTTTTAATAAGTTCATCTGTTTCTTTTTAAAGATTTAAATAATGTATTGATTTTTCAAAAAATTCTTTTGGATTTTCGGCATGCAACCAATGTCCTGCATTAGAAACACTTTCTATTTGGGCATTGGGAAAATGATGATAAATTGTTTCGAAATCTGAATCTAAAATATAATCCGATTTATCTCCGCGTAAAAATAACGTTTTTTTATCAAACTGATTTTCAAAAGGCAGCACTTGACCTATAACCGAAGGGTTTTCGGTAAAAACTTTCAAATTGAAACGGAAACCCAATTGTCCCGGCTCCACCCAGTATAAATTTTTCAGCAAAAACTGTCGTGTTCCAAAATCAGTTATGTATTCAGAAACTATGGCTTCAACCTCTGCACGAGACGGTTTTTTTGAAAAGTCAACAGCATTCAACGCTGCTAAAATTGTCTGATGATGCGGAGCATAAAATTTAGGTCCAATGTCTGCTACAATTAACTTTTCAACCAAATCTGGATACGTTGTTGCCAATAACATGGCTACTTTACCTCCCATGGAATGACCTATAACCGCAACTTCAGTCAAATTATAATGCTTACAATAATCTACTACATCTTCAACCATGAAATTATAGCCCCAATCTTCCGAATGAAAACTTTTTCCATGATTTCGTAAGTCTAGCACATGCACCTCATAGCCCTCTCCCGCATATTGTGACGCTAGGGTTTTCCAATTATCTGACATACCCAGAAAACCATGAATTATGAGTAACGGTTTCCCTTTCCCTTCAATTTTTGAATGCAACAACATTTTATTTTAATTTTTGAAGATACATCTGTACTACATTCTCTAGACCCAAATATAAAGATTCGGAAATTAAAGCATGACCAATAGAAACTTCCAATAGACCTGGAATATTCTGATTAAAAAATTGAATATTGTCCAAACTCAAATCATGACCTGCATTAATCCCTAAACCTAACTCATTAGCTAACTTCGCTGCAGCTACATAAGGCAGAATACCATCTTTGTTGCCCAATGCATACTGATAGGCGTAAGCTTCAGTATACAATTCAATTCTCTCGGTACCGGTTTCTTTTGCCCCTTCAATCATTTCCAAAACTGGATCCACAAAAATAGAAGTTCTAATACCATTGCGTTGAAATTCTGCAATTACTTCTTTAAGATAGGCTTTATGCTGAATAGTATCCCAACCCGCGTTAGAAGTTAGAGCACCGATAGCATCAGGAACCAAAGTCACCTGAGTGGGTTTGCACTCTAAAACCAAATCGATAAAATTATGCTGAGGATTTCCTTCTATATTATACTCTGTATACACTACATTTTTTAGATCTCGTGCATCCTGATAGCGTATATGTCTTTCATCTGGTCTAGGGTGGATCGTGATTCCTTGCGCCCCAAAACTCTGAATTCGTTTAGCAGCTTCAACCACATTCGGTGTAGAACCACCACGCGAATTACGCAATGTGGCAATTTTATTAATATTAACACTTAACTTACAATGATTCGGTGTCATTTTAGATACATTTTATTGTGATGGCACAAAAATACGAACTTAAACAAGGTCATTCTCTTATTTTTTAATTATTTTGCATTGGAATAACCGAACCGTTATGAATACACTTTTAGATTATATCAATCAGGATTTCAAACCTTTCGACAGTAAAGAAACGATATCACAAGTACAAGATTTTTTTGCCGATATGAATTTTTCACATTTTCCAGTCGTGGAAGATGGTGTTTTCATAGGAAATATTGCCGCTGAAGATGCAGAAACACTTGATTTCGACAGAAATTTATCTCATTATAAATATAATTTCGAAGGCTTTTTTACTAGAAAAAATTCGGTTTTACTAGATGTTTTAGACGATTTTGCCAAAAATGAGACCAACATTATTCCTATACTCGATGAACTCAACAATTATATAGGATACTACAAATTAGAAGATGTAGTAAAAGTTTTTAACGAAACTCCTTTCCTAAAAGAAATTGGCGCGATCATTATTGTTGAAAAAGGAATAAACGATTATTCTTTCAGCCAAATTGCACAAATAGTAGAAGGCAACAGAGGTCGATTTCTAGGAGCTTTTGTTTCTAATGCCGATAGAGAAAAAGTTCAAATCACCATCAAATTAGGAGAAGGTGGCATTAACGACATTATTCAAACTTTTCGCCGTTACGAATACGAAATTATTTCCGAGCATCAGGAAGATGAACATCTAAAAACACTCAAAGAACGTTCCGATTATCTGGATAAATATTTGAATATATAATTATTTCTGTTATACTTTTGTATCGATTAACCTCAAAATTAAAAATTAATGAAAGTCGCAATTTACGGTCAGTATTATCAAAATTCTACTTCGCCTATCATTGGGCGACTTTTACAATTTTTGAAAAACAACGGGGTAGAATTCAGCATGGAAGTTGTTTTTCTAAAAATGCTTCAAGACCATAATGCGATTAGCTTTTCGATACCTACCTTTTCCTCTTACAGCGATTTAGATCATAGTTACGACATGCTGATTAGTGTTGGAGGAGATGGAACTTTTTTACGTGCCGCAACCCTTGTTCGTGATTTAGGGATTCCCATTCTAGGAATTAATGCCGGGAGACTAGGTTTTTTGGCCACGGTACAACAGGAAAATTTAGAACGCTTTTTACAACTGGTTTTAGAAAAAAAACACACCATCTCCAAGAGAACCCTTCTCAGTTTAGATTGCTCACCCGAAATCGATGCTTTCAAACAATTAAATTTTGCCATGAACGATGTCACTGTAAATCGAAAAGACACTACTTCGATGATTACAATCGACACGTATTTGAACGACGAGTACCTTACATCCTATTGGGCCGATGGTTTAATCATCTCTACTCCCACCGGTTCCACAGGCTATTCGTTAAGTTGTGGAGGCCCAATACTAGCACCAACTACTGAAAGTTTGGTCTTAACCCCCATTGCACCACATAATTTAAACGCTAGACCTATTGTAATTCCGGACGACACCGTAATCAAATTAAAAGTTTCCGGAAGAGAAGAAAATTATTTGGTTTCTTTAGATTCGAGAATTTCAGCGGTAAAAAACAATTCAACCATTACCATAAAAAAAACCTCCTTTAAAATAAACATGGTCGAAATCCCCGAAGAGACCTTCCTAAAAACATTACGCAACAAATTACTTTTTGGAGAAGACAAACGTAATTAGGAGCCAAAAAATACTACATAAGATACTTTTTCGTTTTAAGTAGAATAAAATTACTAACAATTGTAGGAGATTCTCAATTTTCACTTTGTTAAGTGGTCATAATTAGTATATTTGCAACCTATTATAAAAATGAAGAAAGTTTATTATATCATAACGCTTTTGTTAACAGTACCTTTTGCTCATGCACAAATTCATGAATTGGGTATATTTGCAGGCGGAAGCAATTTTGTAGGCGATGTGGGACGAACCAATTACATTCATCCTAACGAGCCTGCTTTTGGTATTTTATACAAATGGAACAAGAGTCCGCGTTTTGCCTGGAGGTTTTCCGCTACGCGAGCAAAAATCTCAGGAGATGATTCGGATTCGGATATTTCTGGGAGAGTGGAAAGAGATTTAGCGTTTGAAAACACTATAACAGAATTTTCAGCAGGTTTTGAATTCAATTTTTTTGATTTTGACCAACACGAATCAGGCTTTTTTATGAGCCCTTATCTTTCATCGGGTATAAATTATTTTTTATACGATAATTTGTATGTGATGAACAAACAATATAAAACCGACGATAATTCGGGTAGTTTTGCTCTACCTATTATTGCAGGTATTAAAATGAAGATTTCGCCCAATTTAATTCTAGGATTAGAAAGTGGTGCCCGTTATACTTTTGCTGATGATATTGATGGTAGTTTGCCCAAAAACAACTCGTTAGAGCCGTACAAATTTGGCAACATCAATAGTAAAGATTGGTATATATTTACGGGGGCTACACTAACCTATACTTTTGGTCAGAAACCTTGTTATTGCAGAGAATAATACATGAGCTTATTAAATAAAATTAACACAGACAACCTCCCTAAGCACTTAGCCATCATCATGGATGGGAATGGCCGTTGGGCCAAACAAAAAGGTATGTTACGTGCTTTTGGCCATGAAAACGGCACCAAAAGTGTAAGAACAACTGTGGAAGCTTGTGCCAGATTAGGCATCGAGAATCTAACGCTTTATGCTTTTTCTACGGAAAACTGGAATCGCCCAAAATTAGAAGTTGAATTACTCATGAAACTTTTAATTTCCTCTCTAAAAAAAGAATTGGAAACGTTGGTCAAAAACAATATTAAGCTAAACGCTATTGGTAATCTAGACAATTTACCCAAAGTAGTTCAAAAAGAGCTTTTGGAAGTTATCGAAAAGACCAAAATGAACACCCGCATGACTTTAACTCTAGCGCTTAGTTATGGATCTAGAGAAGAAATCTTAAATGCTGTTAAAAAAATATCAGATAAAGTTAAAAATAATATAATTTCAATTGATTCTATTGATGAAACCGTATTAAATAATCATCTTTACACACATGATCTAACCGATGTAGATTTAGTGGTACGAACCAGTGGTGAACACCGCATCAGTAACTTTTTACTATGGCAAATTGCTTATGCCGAATTTTATTTTACCGATGTATTGTGGCCAGATTTCACAGAAGAACATTTATATGAAGCCATCATTAGCTATCAAAAAAGAGAACGAAGATTTGGAAAAACAAGTGAGCAGATTAAATAATTTATTACGATTCAGAAACAACCTTAAATTAGGATTGTTGTTTTTTTTATTAAGCCAAACGGCGATTATAAATGCACAAGACAGGGTTCCTTTTGATCAAGGAAAAGTTTATATACTAAAAAAAGTTTCGGTAACTGGAAAAGTAACCTACAATGAACAAACCATTGTAACTTTTGCTGGTTTACAGAAAGGGCAATCTATTACTGTACCAGGGGAAGAAATCAGTAATTCTATTAAGAAACTATGGAAATTGGGATTGTATAACAATGTGAATTTCTATGTAGATCAAATCGAAGGCGATAGTATTTCTTTGGAACTTAACCTAAACGAACTTCCTAAATTAAAGGAAGTTAAATTCGTAGGTGTTAAAAAAGGAGCTATAGAAAGCTTAACGAAAGACAACGCATTAACTCCAGAAAAAATAGTTAATGAAAATCTTATCACCACTACTAAATACTATATAGAAAATAAGTATAAAAAAGATGGTTTTTTCAACACAAAAGTAAACATCACTACTGTAGAGGACACTACAACTATTAATCATGTGAACATGATTATTAATGTAGACAAGGGAGATAAAGTAAAAATCAAGAAAATCAATGTTAATGGTAATTCAAAAATGGCCGACGCAAAAGTGCGTAAAGCTATGAAAAACACCAAACAAAAAAGTCCATACAATCCTTTACGCATCTTCAAAGCTTCTAAATTCATTCGAGATAAATACAAAGAAGACCTAACTTCTATCGTTGATAAATACAAAGAAAATGGATACCGTGATGCACGTGTGGTTTCTGACTCTGTGGTATACAACAAAGAACAAAATGAAATCACTATCAACTTAAACATTGAAGAAGGAAACAAATATTATTTTGGCGATATCAATTTCATAGGAAACACTGTTTATAGCGACCAAGTTTTATCTAGAATATTAGGAATTAAAAAAGGGGATGTTTACAACGGAGTCTTACTAGATAAACGTATTGCAGATAAATCTAAGCCAGACGGAGAAGACATTACCAACTTATACCAAAACAATGGTTATTTGTTCTCTAACATTAACCCTGTAGAAGTTAAAACAGTTAATGATACCATCGACTTGGAAATTCGTGTTATTGAAGGTCCATTGGCTTACTTCAACAAAATTTCGGTTGCTGGAAACGATAAAACAAACGATAAAGTTATTTACCGTGAATTACGTACTAAACCAGGAGAAATTTACAGCAAAGAATTATTGGTAAGAACAATCCGTGAAATTGGACAATTAGGTTTCTTTGATGCGGAAGCTATAGATCCTAAATTTGAAAATGTTGATCCTGCAGCGGGAACGGTAGATATCAAATACAACCTAATAGAAAAAGGAGCGAGCCAAATCGAACTTCAAGGAGGTTACGGTGGCGGTGGTTTCATCGGAACCCTAGGATTATCTTTCAATAATTTCTCTATCGGAAATATATTTAAGAAAAACGCTTACAAACCACTACCTATGGGTGATGGACAAAAATTGTCATTGCGTTTACAAGGAAGTACTTATTTCCAAACTTACAGTTTCTCTTTTACTGAACCTTGGTTTGGAGGTAAAAAACCTGTTCAGCTTTTCGGATCGATCTCATACAGTAAACAATTTTCAAACAACTTTGTTTACAATCAAGTAGATAAATCTAGAAGTTTTAACATCTTTACCGCTTCTTTAGGATTGGCTAAGAGATTACGTGTACCGGATGATTTCTTTGTATTATCTAATTCATTGAGTTACCAACACTATTCATTAAACAACTACAACATTGGTTTGTTTACTTTTGGAAACGGAACTTCAAGAAACTTAAGTTATACTATTGGTTTATCTAGAAATAACAAAGGTGTTAACCCAATTTTCCCTACTTACGGTTCTGAATTTAGTGTAACTGCTAAATTTACACCTCCTTATTCTCTTTTCAACGGTGTAGATTATGCTAACCTTGAGAATGAAAAAGATTATAAATTAAAATACGGTCAAAATTCAAGAGGTTACCAAATTATTTCAGACGGGATACATGAATTACAAGAAGGTGATTATTTAAAAGAATCTACTCCTGGTTCTGGTACTTATCAATACGCAGAAACTTGGCAACAAGCTGCAGCAGATAGATCGTTAGTGGATCAGAAAAAATTCAATTGGTTAGAATACTATAAAATCAAATTCAAAGCCGAATGGTATACCAAAGTTTACGAAAAATTAACGCTTCGTTCTTTAGGAGAGTTTGGTTTCATGGGCGCATACGATCAGGCAAGAGGACTTGTACCTTTTGAAAGATTTTATCTAGGAGGAGACGGTATGGCCAATTACTCTATGGATGGTCGTGAAACTATTCAGTTAAGAGGTTATCCTAATAATTCCTTAACCCCATCCAATGCAAGAGGAGAACAAATTGGTGCAACTATATACAATAAATTCTCCCTAGAATTGCGTTATCCTATTACACTAAAACAAGCAGCATCAATATATGCATTGACTTTTGTTGAAGGAGGTTCTGCTTATTCTGAATTTAAGAGCTATAATCCATTCAACCTAAAACGATCTGCAGGAGTTGGTATTCGTGTATTCATGCCAGCCTTTGGATTATTAGGAATTGATTTTGCTCATGGATTTGACTCCATCACACCAAACGGAGCCAAAAACGGTTGGGAAACTCATTTTATCATAGGTCAACAATTTTAGTTATATTTGATATCACAATCAACATAAAAAACAAACTATGAAAAAGCTTTTTTTATTAATCGCATTCTTTACCGCCTCGAATTTTGCCATCGCACAAAGCAAAGCTGGAATAAGAATAGGCTACATTGACATGGATTATATCCTTGAAAATGTACCAGATTATAAAGAAGCAGAAAACCAACTTGAACAAAAAGCCCAAAAATGGAAACAGGATATTGAAGAACGAAAAAACAAAATCCAAAAACTAAAAGAGGCTTTAAAAAACGAAAAAGCGTTATATACCAAAGAATTAATTGAGGAAAAAGAAGAAGAAATCAAATTTCTTGAGACTGACCTTATCGATTATCAACAAAAAAGATTTGGTCCTCGTGGCGATTTAGCCATTCAAAAAGAAACGATTATCAAACCGGTACAAGATCAAGTTTTCAATACGGTACAAGATCTTGCAACTGCCAAACAATATGATTTCATCTTTGACAAATCTTCTGATATGACTATGCTTTTCTCTTCGAAAAAATTTGACATCAGTGACCAAGTAATACGTGTAATAACACGCGCTGAGAAACGCGAAGAATTAAGCAAAAAGCAGCAAAGACAATTAGAAGAAAAGGAAGAACAACAAGACGAAATTGCTGACAACGCTGCTTTATCAGAAAGACAACGTTTACTAGATGAGAAGAAAGCTAAAAGAGAAAAGATTTTAGAAGAACGTCGCAAAACAACTGAAGAAAAAAGAAAGACCTTTGAAGAGAATCGCAAGAAGCTAATTGAAGAACGTAACAAAAAAAATTCTGGCACGACAATTGATTCTTCTAAAACAGAAAACAACAACGTTTCAGAGAATGTTTCAAAAAACACAAGCAATACTGAAAGTAACAAAACAGTTCAAGATTCAGTAAAAAAAGCGAAAGAGGCTGAGCGACTGAAAGCAATAGAAAACAATAAAAAAGCATTAGACGATCGCCGAAAAGAATTGGAAGCAAAAAGAAAAAAAATCCTTGAAGAAAAAGAAGCCGCTAGAAAGGCTAAAGAAGAAGAATTAAAAAAGAAAAACAATTAAAATTAATTACACTTATAAATACTAAAATGATGAAACAGATTAAAACTTTACTTATTGCTGCAGTAATGATGTTAGGGGCTAGTTCAATGAATGCTCAAGCTAAAACCGCACATATAGATGTACAAGAATTATTGTCTAAAATGCCAGAAATGACATCTGCAAAAGCACAATTAGACAAACTAAATAAAACTTTCGAAACTGAATATTCTACTATGGTAACTGAATATCAGACAAAAATGAGAAAATACGAAAGTGAAGCAGAAACTGCTACAAAAGAAGTAAACGAAACTCGTGCTAAAGAAATGCAGGACATGGGGCAACGTATTCAACAATACAGAGACAATGCTCAAAAACAATTACAAGACAAAGAAACAGAAATCATCAAGCCAATCATGGATAAAGCAAAAGCTGCTATCGTTAAAGTTGCTAAAGCAAAAGGATATCAGTATGTAATGGACGCTTCTACTTTAATTGTTGCTGATGGTCCAAACTTATTCGAAGACGTTAAAAAAGAATTGAAATTCTAATTCCATACAAAACTAATTTTAAAAAACTGCGTTAATGAGTAACGCAGTTTTTTTTTATATTTGTTTTATGAGTAACACCAACCCTATAGGCCTATTTGATTCCGGTATAGGAGGCACCTCCATCTGGAAAGAAATTCATCAACTGCTACCAAACGAAAATACCATATATTTAGCCGACTCGAAAAACGCTCCCTACGGCAAAAAAAACAAGCAAGAGATCATAGACCTATGCTGTAAAAATGTAGACTTTCTATTGGCACAAAATTGCAAAATGATTGTCGTGGCTTGTAATACGGCAACCACCAATGCGATTAAAGAGTTAAGAGAAAAGTACCAAGTTCCATTCATAGGAATTGAACCAGCCATCAAACCCGCAGCCAATCAATCCGAAACTCAAACCATAGGGATATTAGCAACCAAAGGAACGCTACATAGTGAATTATTTCACAAAAGAATCGAAAGTTTTACCAACGTAAAAATATTTGAACAAATTGGTTACGGTTTAGTAGAGCTCATTGAAGAAGGAAAAATTGATTCGGAAGAAATGATGAATCTACTCAAAATATACCTAAGGCCAATGATTAAAGGCAATATAGATTATTTGGTATTAGGCTGCACCCATTATCCTTATTTGATTCCTAAAATAAAACAAATACTGCCACCGCATATTAAAATTATCGATTCAGGGGAAGCCGTAGCCAAACAAACTAAAGCTGTTTTAGAAAAACTAGACTTGTTAAATAAAGAAAATAAAAAAGGCAACGCTACTTTTTATACTAATAGCGATGCCTCAGTTTTGAAAAAAATCTTAGGATTTTCTGAGAATGTTTTCGAGAAGGATTTTTAAATAAAAAGTATTCCTAAAAAGAATATTTTCATTTTTATTGATGCATTTGTATTCTATTTGAACCAACTAGAATACATCACATAATTGTTAGAAATCCTTTCAATTTCACCAGCAAAATTACTCTGATCAATATCTTTCACCTTTTTTGCAGGAATACCGGCATAGATAGTCCCTGATTCTACCACTGTATTTTGAGTTACTACACTTCCGGCTGCTACTATAGCATTGCTTTCGATGACACATCCATCCATAACAATAGCTCCCATCCCTATTAAAACATTGTCTTTTATCGTGCAACCATGTACAATCGCATTATGACCGATAGAAACATTATTCCCTATAATCGTTGGATGTTTCTGGTACGTACAATGAATAACTGCTCCATCTTGAATATTAACTTTATTACCAATTGTAATAAAATGAACATCCCCACGGATTACCGCATTGAACCAAACACTACACTGTTCACCAAAAATGACATCACCCACTATAGTAGCATTTTCGGCCACGTAACAATCCTCTGGTATTTGAGGATACTTTCCATTTACTTCTTTTATAAGCATCATCTAAAAATAATAAGTCCCGATAAATCGGGACATTATGTTATATATTTTAATTAACTGCAGGACATTTACAACTATATTTCTCTTTTCTACAAGAAAAATCAAATCCAAGGGTAATTTGATGAAAACCTCCTGTTTGGAACTTAATATCACCCATCACATTGGAATAGGTATAAGCCACCATAAATTTCTTATAATTTACACCCACCAAAGGAGTGATATATTGTAATTTTTGACTGTTAATTTGCGTTCCATCTCGATATTGAGTACCATCAAAACTTCTTCTATAAGACAAACCACCCCAAATCTTTCCAAAATCAACTTCTTTGTAAACTTTAAGGTTCAAATCCATAGCTTTTTCTTTAGTACGCTCCGTTAATTGAAACATCACAGAAGGTTCAAAAGACAACTTTTGCATATTTCCAAAAACATATCCTGTACTGAAGATATATTTTCTCAAATTATCCGATTCAAAATCGGTGTATAAGTCACGACTTCTAAACAAAGCATTCTTAACCGTACCGTGTACATAAAAATCTAAGAAATTATACGAAGCACCAAAATCGATATTGAAATAAGTAGAACGCTGAATGATTCCTGCGATAATTGGATCAAAATCTGTCAAATCGAAGCTAGTTTCATCTAATTGATTTTGTACTAAACCAGCACTTAATCCAAAAGACAACTGATTTAAATCGGCTGCACTTCTTGAAAACATCAAATGATGCGCGTAGGTGATTTTCGCTCCTTTCTGTGAATGATAACCATTCTTATCGTTAAATAAAACAGCACCAATTGCAGAACCTTGATCTCCAATTTTACTATTAAAACTTAATGTTTGAAGAGCAGGAGCATCATCGTTTCCAAACCATTGATTTCTTGCTGTTAGTCTTATTTTAGCACAATTCGAAGCACCAGCCATAGAAGGATGCAAAAGGTAATAATTATCGGTCAAATAATCCGAATAAACCGGAATTCCTTCTTGTGAAAAAGAAAGCTGACTAACTAAACAAAGGAAAAGTAATTTAATCTTCTTTAAATTCATGTCTGATAGATTTAGAAACTTCAAAATCTTGCTAAAACAAACTTAGGTTCAAGAAATTGAAAAACGGTCAAAGATATAATTTTTGTTCAAAAAAACACATTATTTCAAAGATAAACGTTAATAAAAATTTAAAAAAAAACAAGTTTAATTTCCTAATAGTTTGTTTAGTAACTTTGCAAAAAAAACAGATGAAACTGATCACAATAAAAGAAACAAACAATCCGAGTATCTTAAAATTCGAATTCTCATACTTTATTAGCCCAAATCAAAGTTTCGAATTCAAAAACATTGATGAATGTGCCGATTCTCCCTTGGCGCAACAATTATTTTACCTACCATTTGTTAAAACTATTTACATTTCTGGCAATTTTATAGCCATAGAAAAATTCAGCATTGTAGAATGGGATGATGTGAAACATGAAGTTGCTGATCAAATAGAAAACTACGTCAATGCTGGCGGAGAAGTAATCAAACCAAAAGAAGCTCCTAAAAAAGTTCCTGTTACTGTTTACGCAGAAAGCACTCCGAATCCGGCGGTAATCAAATTCGTAGCCAGTCGATTACTTACAAAAACCATTGTAGAATGTAAAAACATAGACGAAACTGAAGCGTCTCCACTTGCAAAAGAATTGTTCAAATTCCCTTACGTGAAGGAGGTTTTTATCGATGAAAATTACATTTCTATTACCAAATACGCGGTAAGCGAATGGCAAGAAATCACGAATGAAATTAGAACTTTCATTAAAGAATTTATCGAAAATGGAAACATTGCCGTTGACGAGACCAAGGTTGTCAAATCTGAAAAACAAGACAAACAAGAAATCAAAAACTTTGATACATTAGATGTAACCTCTCAAAAAATTATCAATATTATTGAAGAATACATTAAACCCGCTGTAGCAGCCGATGGTGGAAACATTCTTTTCGATTCTTTCTCAGAAACCGATAAAAAAGTAAAAGTAGTACTTCAGGGAGCTTGTAGCGGATGCCCTTCTTCCACCTTTACCTTAAAGAACGGAATAGAGAATATGCTTAAGGAAATGCTTCAAGATCAAGATATTAGAGTTGAAGCACTGAACGGCTAACATTTGTTTTTAAGATTTTAAATGATTAATTTTAAGGATAATAATCATTTAAACTAAAAAACTATGTCAGTATTAAAAGTAATCGAGGTGTTAGCACACTCGGAAACCAGTTGGGAAGATGCTACAGCAAAAGCCGTTTCAAAAGCATCGAAATCGGTAAAACACATCCGTTCCGTGTATGTTCAGGAACAGAGTGCCACAGTTGTAGACGGTAAAGTGAGTCAATACAGGGTAAATGTAAAACTAACTTTCGAAATTGAATAAGAGCAAATTCTTATATTAAAAGAGCGTTTCAATTTAAGAAACGCTCTTTTAGTAATACTTAGATTTTTTTTGTAATATTACAGTAATACTAATCAAAAAAACAATTAAAAAATGGGAATTGGAAGTTTTTTTAAAAACCTATTTGGTCCGAAAGGAAAAGTAGAAGAAATCACACACAAAGTAGAAGAATTTGCCGAAGACGCTATTGCTCAAGCTAAAGAAACCACGGCACCTTTAGTAGAAAAAGCAGAAGACCTAGCGGAACAAGCATCAGAAAAAGTCAAAGAATTTATCCCTAAAGCGGAAGAGACATTGGAGAATGTAGTAGAAACCGTTAAAGAGAAAGCAGAAGTAGCGATTGATAAAGTTGAAGAATTTACACATAATGCTGTAGAAGCAGTTAAAGAAAAAGTGGCTGATCTCACTCATTCTCATACAGAAGAAAATCAGGCAGCAACAACTACGGAAACATCACATACCGAAGAAGGAACAACGGAGAACAGCGAAGAAGAATCAAAATAATTTAATCAAACAATTCAAACAAGAGGTTGGTTTTGCTGACCTCTTCTTCTTTTAATACAACCATAAAATGAACGTTTACATTGAAGCAATAAAAAAAATTCTATTTGAAATTTCACCTAAAATAATAACTGCTCTTCTAATTCTTTTTGTAGGACTATGGGTTACTAGTTTAATTACAAGAACCTTCAAAAAAATAATGCGCAGTAGAAACATAGAACCTACCCTCTCTAATTTTTAGGTAATCTTATTTTTTGGGCTTTACGTGTAATTGTTTTTATTGCTGTGGTATCAAAACTAGGAGTAGAAACCTCTTCTTTTGTAGCCATTCTTGGTGCTGCCGGTTTAGCCATTGGTCTTTCTTTACAAGGCTCTTTATCTAATTTTGCCGGTGGAATCCTTATCATACTTTTCAAACCCTTCAAAGTTGGTGATCTTATCGACGCACAAGGAGACATTGGAACGGTAGAAGAAATTCAAATCTTTTCTACTAAAATAACCACTGATCACGGTCATGTCGTTTACATACCTAACGGAATTTTATCCAACGGAAAAATCAAAAATTTCTCTCAACTTCCGACACAAAAAACAGATTTCGATTTTACCACCAGTCACGACGGAAATCTTAACGAATTCAAAAACAAACTTCACACTGTAATTAATAATCATGGATTGATTTTGAAAGATCCTAAGCCTGAGATCAATCTATCGAGTTTTACGGATACTTCGGTAACTTTTACCATCCAAATATGGACTAGAAACAGTGATGCTTCAACGGCAAAATCAGAGATACTTGAAGAAATAAGAAATTATATCAGAAATTAACTATTTGACGATAAGAAAATCTTTTAGGTAGAAAGGCTCAAAGTATGCGACATCGACTGTCTCCTTTTTTTGAAATTTCTCATAGGCTGGAGCATTCATATCTTTCGCTGATGGAAAGACAATATCGTCATGAAAAATGAATTTTGAATCGGTCAATACCGTTTTACATTTCTCAGCACCATCACCAATAATATGCATCACAGCATCAATATCTTTATAAGAATCAGCATCAATAATCTCAGAAATGATCTCTCGAGTTTTTTGATGTTGTGAATCAAAAAAAGCGGTATAACATTCCATTCTTCTGGCATCAATCATTGGGACAATAGTTCCATTGTCGACCTCTAACTGTCTTGCTAGCGTTTCGAGAGTGTCAATTGCTATTAATGGAATTTGTAATGAAAAACACAATCCTTTGGCTGCAGAAACCCCGATACGCAATCCGGTGTACGATCCTGGTCCTTGACTCACAGCAACTGCTTTTAAGTCCTTGAATGTTAGATTATTTTCGGATAGAATTTCTTCTATAAAAACATGTAATTTTTCGGCATGCGAATAGCCATTTTCTGCTATTTCTTTGCAAGCAATAGTTTTGCCGTCTAAAGATACCGATACTGAACAATTTTTAGTTGCTGTTTCTATGGATAAAATGTAAGTCATCGCTGTATTTTCTAAGTAACAAAGATAGGTAAAAAAGAAAAAGCTCAAACGGTAACATGATTTGAGCTTTTTTTAGAATTAATCAACTATAAATGACTTAAAAGCACCTAAGAAAAATTAAATTTAACTCTCTTTAGCTCCTTTACGTTCTGCTTCTAATTCGGCTTTGGTTTTAACTCTAACTTTATCGCCGGGATTCAATTCTTTAGAAATCATATTATAAGGTCCTACCACGATGGTTTCCCCTTGTTTTAGACCAGATAAAATCTCTATGTAAGTATCGTCCTGAATACCTGTCTCTACCACACGAATTACCACTTTATCATCTGTTTTTACAAAAACACATTCGTAACGCTTTTCGTTGTTCGATTTTGTTTCCTCCACAAGAGCGCCTTCTTTCACCTCTTTTTCGGTATCATCAGATGATTTATGATTCGCAGTGGTATCTTTACGCATTACCACCGCACTGATAGGAACAGCTATTACTTTTTCCTTGCGAGTAGTTATGATATCAACCGTTGCGGTCATTCCCGGTCTAAATGGCGAATAATTCGATGATTTCCCTTCTAGTAAATCAGCATATGACTCTTTTACAATTCTTACTTTCACTTTGAAATTCGTTACCTGATCGGCTGACAAAGCAGTACTCGCTGAATTGGAAATACTGGTCACGATCCCTTTGAACTCTTTTTTCAAATACGCATCTACTTCTACTTTGGCCTCATCTCCTATTTCGATTTTAACTATATCATTTTCATTCACATCAACTTCCACCTCCATATTGTTAAGGTTTGCTACACGCATCATTTCTGTACCAGCCATCTGCTGAGTTCCCAAAACACGCTCACCCAATTCAACATCAAGTCGTGATATAGTTCCACTCAATGGCGCATAAATCGAGGTTTTCCCCAGGTTTTCTTTCGACTCATTTACCGTAGCCGAAGCACTTTGCACATTAAAGTATGCCGCTTCTTTGGCAGCACGAGCTCCTTCAAAAGCAGCTACCGATTTATCCCATTCTGCACGAGAAATAATTCCTTTTTCAAATAATTTTTTATTGCGCTCATAACTAGCTTTGGCTTCGTTAAACTGAGCATCCGCTTGACTTAAATTGGCTTTGGTATTCGAAAGTCCCGATTTAGAACGTTTTAAACCGGAAACATACAATTCGGGATTCACACGAACCAACAAGTCTCCTTTTTTAACGATTTGGCCTTCTTTAACAGGTAAATCAATAATTTCTCCAGAAACCTCAGAAGAAATCTTCACTTCTACTTCGGGCTGAATTTTTCCTGTTGCCGAAACTGTTTCTACTATGGTTCGCTGCTCAACACGGGCAACTTCAACAATAGCCTCTGTTTTGCCACCACCTAGAACTCCATTTTTTCCCAAGAAATAAAAGATGGTTAGACCAACTAAGGCTCCACCCAATAAAAGATATTTGGTTTTAACAGACATAAATAATTAATTTTTAATAATGGGTATTCCGAAATAAAATTCCAAAATTTTAATTCTGAAAATATAATCGTATTTGGTTCTTAACACTTCAGATTGCGCTCTTTCCATGGCGGAAGTAGTTTGAGCAAAATCGAAAGCATTCAACATTCCTATTTCGTATCTCGCTTTTGAAAATTCATTTGCTTTTTCTCTAGCTTCCAATGTTTTTTGGGCTGATTCGAAGGACTTTCTAGCATTTATCACGTCACTGTAAGCCTGAAAAACATTACGCTCTAGATCGAGTTCCGCTTGTTTTAAAGCTAAATCAGTTCTCTCCACATTTAGTTTACTTCGCTGTACTCTTGTTCTAGAAACAAGTCCATTCAAAATGGGAACGTTAAGTTGTAACCCATACGCTGTACCATCAAAAATCGTAATCTGATCGTTAAAAGACAAAGGGATATTGTTCGACCATCTATTATTATACCCTAAAAATGCCGTAAGAGTAGGATAGTAACCCGCACGTGAAATTTCGACATCTTTTTTAGCTAATTCCAAGTTATAACTCGCTATTTTAATATCCTTAACCGACTCTTTTGCTTTGGATAAAATCGCTTCAGGAGTTTCATTTTCGATGGTAGAGATTTGCACCGGATACTCTTGATCTGCTATATCAAAATTAGCATAGTCATCCAACAACATCATTTGACTTAAATTGATTTTAGCAATCAACAACGTATTTTCAGTATTCACTAATTGTTGTTGCTGACTGGCTAAAGTCGCTTCCAATTCATACATGTCACCCGCAGGTAAATTTCCGGCTTCGATGAGCTGTTTGGTTCTTTCTATATTTTTTTCGGTAATTGATATTTGATTTTTAAAAACTTTTACCTGCTCTTTGTTAAAGAGAATCTGTAGATAGGCGTTGGCAATATTTAAAGCTATATCATCACGCATTTTGTCTAATTTATAAGTATTAGCAACACTACTTAACTTCGCTCTTTGTAGCTTTTTCCAATTTTTAAGACCACTAAAAACATTAACTCCCATACTTGCAGCAGAACTAAACGACCTGAATGTTTGATTTGAAAACTGATTGGTAGTTGGATTAATATTCGTTCCAGTATTTACACTATAAGTAGCATTAGCATTGAGTGAAGGCAAAAAAGCAGCCTTAGCTTCGAGTTTATCGATGTCTGATGAATTAGAATCTAGCTCCGACTGTTTGATAGAAATGTTATTTTGATATGCGTAATTTACGCATTCCTCTAAGGTCCATTTTTTTTCTTGACAATAGCTGCTAATAGCACTAAACGTCAAGACCAATACAACTATGTTTTTTTTTAGGAATATCATTTCTATTGAAAGTTTGACAACTATACTTACAAATTTAATTATTTAAATAATAAGACTCTAAGCGGTTTATTTTGTTACAGTAATCTCTCATTATTTTTTTAAAATAGTTCTACATTTGTTATACAATACCAAATCATGAAAAGAATTTTATTTATAATTCAACTAATAATGATGGGATTTTTATTTAATAGTTGTTCCTCTACTCGAAAGATTGAGTTAATGAAACCGGAACCAGACAATGCGGCTTCTATTAAATACCCTATCACTTCATCATACGTAAGTTTTCCAATTCAGTTAACTCTAAAAGACATTGAAAAACAAACCAACAAAGCCTTGATAGGTCTTATTTACAATGACAGTATTCTGGGAGATGACAATTCGGAAGTAAAAATCTGGAAAAGTGCGCCAATTCAAATCTCCGAAGAAAACAATAAACTAAAAACTATAGTCCCTTTGAAAATATGGGCAAAAGTCAGATATGGAACTTCTGCACTTGGGATAAACCTCTACGACACAAGAGAATTTAATTTAAATAGTACTGTTACGCTATTGAGTGATGTTTCTTTGAGTAATTGGAAAGTTACCACGCAAACTTCCTTAGAAGATTTTGAATGGAACGAAAGTCCTACGGTAATGATTGGTGGAAAAGATATTAAAATTACCTACTTGATCAATCCGACCATTCGTCTTTTCAGATCTAAAATTGAAAAACTCATTGATAATTCGATGAACAAAACACTGGATTTTAAATCGAATATTCTAGAAATGATGCAAAAGGCAGCACAACCTGTTGAAATGAGTGCCACCTATCAAACATGGTTAAGAGTGACACCTCAGGAATTGTATGCTACCAAAGCTATTTTACAAAACAATGCGGTCAGCATGAATGTCGGCTTAAAATGCTTAATGGAATCCTACGTTGGACAAAAACCCAAACCTACATTCGATAAAAACAAATTGGTTTTAAAATCAATTACCACATTACCCGATAAAGTAAACGCAAATATTGTTGCGGTATCTACCTACCAAGATGCCTCACGAATCATGACAGAAAATTTTAAAGGAAAAGTATTTTCTTCAGGCAAGCGAAAAATAACGATTCAAAATGTTGAAATTTGGCATAAAAAAGGCAAAATGATTATTGCTCTCGATATGATTGGAAGCCTAAACGGAAGAATTTATCTGGCAGGATTTCCAAAATATAACAACGAAAGCAAAGAACTCTATTTTGACGATTTAGACTATGCTTTTGAAACCAAAAGCAAGTTAATGAAATCTGCCAACTGGTTATTTCAGAGTTTAGTTTTAGAAAAACTCAAAGCTAATTGTCGATACTCCATTCAGCCTAATTTAGAAGAAGGCAAAAAGAACATTCTTCGGTATTTAAACAACTATTCCCCTATGCCTGGAGTATTTATCAACGGAACTCTAAAAGACTTAGTTTTTAACAAAGTTGAATTAACCAATTCTTCTATTATTGCATTCTTGAATATAACCGGAAATGTTAGCGTAAATATAAACGGAATGTAGTTACTGTTTTTTCTTTCGGTACATTTTATAAATAACAAAACCCAAGGCAGCCACCAAGATATAAGGAATCGCCATTAGATACACAATCCCATCATTTACGGCTTCTGCCTGAGAAACTTCTCCACTACTTTCTAGAGAAGCCCTACACATGGCGCATTGGGCATAACCTGACATTCCAGAAAATACTAGAGAAGTTCCTATGAAAAAACGGGAAATAAAATTTTTGGATTGGGATTTTTTAATTGGCATAATAAGGTGAAATCATTAAATACACAATAACTCCGGTTACCGCTACGTACAACCAAATTGGAAAAGTAATTTTTGCTAATTTCTTGTGCGCATCAAAGCGTTGCGATAAAGCACGAACGTAAGTAACTAGTACCAAAGGAATAATTACTACAGATAACACTATATGAGTAATTAAGATAAAATAATAAATCATTTTAATTGTCCCTTCTCCTCCAAACTTAGTTGAATCGGCTGTCATGTGATATGCCACATACATCCCTAAAAACGCAACAGAAAGAACAATAGCTGTTTTCATCAATCTCTCATGTAACAATCTATTTCCTTTTTTAATAGCCAATACAGCGGCTACTAATACTACAGCCGTTATTCCATTAATAGTGGCATAAATTGGAGGTAAGAAAGAAAGAGGAGCAACATCAAAACCAAAGTCTTTTAATTTAACCTTAAATAAAAGGGCAACCACTAAAGGAATTGCAATCGATAAAATAGTAATCCAAACGTTGTATTTTTTTTCTGTAGTATTTTCCATTATTCTGCTAATAATTTTGAGATATCTTGTTTAATTTGTTTAACACCTTCATCCTTTAGACCGTCATAATAAACAATTGGATTACCAAAATCGTCTTTACGACAACGAATGTTTCCTTCTTTATCAACCAAAGCAAAAAGACCTGAATGCTCGAAACCTCCCGCCACTTTTTTGTTTTGACCCACGTAAATATTAAACCCTTTTTGGGCCAATTCGTAAATTTTGTCTTGATCACCGGTTAAAAAATTCCAATTCATTCCCTTAGCTCCAATTTCTTCGGCATGTTTTTTTAGGGTTTCAGGAGTATCTGTTGTCGGATCGATTGTTATAGAAGCAATTCCAAAATTGGCATTAGAAGCAAAGCTATCCTGAATAAACTTCATGTTTTTATTCATTATTGGACAAATTGTTGGACAAGTAGAAAAGAAAAACTCAACTACATATACTTTCCCTTTGTAAAATTCATTACTTATCGTCTTACCGTCTTGATTCACAAAAGTAAATTCGGGAGCTTTTCCAACAGTAAACAGATCACTCTTTACAGAACCATCTGCTTCTACTCTATTGAGCCTATCTCCTTTTACAATATCATTATTTTTAATACGATCCACTATTTTAGGAATAAAAATAATTCCAAAAACCAAAATGATAAATGATAATCCTATGTACGACTTATTCTTCATAATTATTTTTTTTCATGCAATCTAAAATCGCTTTTCGTTTTGTTTCGCTTTAAAGCCAATCGGTATTCTCTCAATAAAATCTTAACATCATCAGTCATTTCATTGTGCAAATCTGCTGCTGAAATGGTATTGTAACTTTCTCTATATTCTTCTTTCCCTTCTTTGTTTTTACCTTTACGCCCTCGGTGATTGATATCTTTATCTATAATAATCACTTCTGCAGTGCTGCCATTTGCACTAAGTTTAGATTTCAGATGAAAGGAATCATAATACGTTTGGATTTCTTCCGGTTCAGCAAACAAGAACCGATACCCAGACATATTATCCGTGAATCCAGCCAATTTCTCAAACAACTCTTTAACTTGCAATTCTGCACTTTTCTGAGCAATTAAAACTACTTGAAAATCTTTGAAACCAACATATTTGTCGTAAATCTTTTGATTTAGGTTAAATACATTTCCTTGATTTTTTATAACATCATTACCAATAAAACCAAGAATAGTGATTTTATTTTTTAAAACTACTGGCTTTCCATCTAAACTTTTCCATTGCGGAAGTTCAAGATTGTTTTTAGAAATAGTAGGTAAAAACAACTGATTGTGAGTTGCGGTTGCAAAGACTAAATAAATCACTATGGGTAAGGCCAAGAGAAGAATTAAGATGAATTTTTTCTGCATCAGAAAAGAATGTTTTATGAATAGACAAAAATAAAAAAATCCCGACGAATCGGGATTTAAATTTCTAATAATATGTTGTTAAAAATTCCACTTAATTGTTGAATTTTTGAAAACTTCGAAAATGTAATCACCTTCTATCAATAAGATGGCAACTAGATAAACAATTAAAAAAGCTAAAGGAGCAACTATTGTCCATCTAAAAGAAGATTTCTCTCCTTCTAAGTGCATGAATGCCCACATAATGTAGTAAGCTTTCCAAATAGTTAATATAATGAAAATCCAGTTTAGCAAATTCATTCCAAATAAGTTAGTAAAATGCAAACCGTGAGGTTTCACAATACCTAAAATAACTTCAACTATAGTAATAACAGATAAAATTCCAAAAACTTTCCAGATTCTACCTACGTTTGATTCGTGTGATTCGTGTGCCATAATAATTTAAACTTTTTTAATTACACTAAATAGAAGAATGTAAATACGAAAACCCACACTAAATCTACAAAGTGCCAATACAATCCTACTTTTTCAACCATTTCGTAGCTACCTCTTCTTTCATAAGTACCTAATAAAACATTGAAGAAAATTACAATATTGATTACCACCCCTGAGAAAACGTGGAATCCGTGGAAACCTGTAATAAAGAAAAAGAAATCAGCAAATAATTTATTACCATATTCGTTACGGTGTAAGTTAGCACCTTCTACTACATATTTTGAATTTTCAATCAAAGCCAAAGACTCTTCACGAGATAATACAATTTTATGTTTAGTTGCTGGATCGATTTTTTCAGAACGAATTAAAATGTTTTCGTTTGCTTTGAATCCATCTACTACTTGTTTTACAGAAAACGACGGTAAAGCACCTTCATCTGTAAACCACAAACCGTTACTACGTTTGTGTTGTACTCTTTCTTCTGGAGTTGTAGAAGCAAAGTCTGCCAATGCTACTCTTTTTCCTGATTTGTCTACAAATTGTAATAACGCACCACCATGAGTTTCAACTGCTCCATACTCACCTTTGATGAAGTTTTTCCACTCCCAAGCTTGAGAACCCAAGAAAATAAAACCTCCAATGATTGTCAAAAACATGTATAGAGTTACTTTTTTCTTATTCATTTGATGACCTGCATCAACAGCTAAAACCATTGTTACAGAGGAGAAAATAAGAATAAAAGTCATCAATGCCACATAATACATCGGAGCGTTCACACCGTGCATAAATGGAAAGTGAGAAAATACCTCATCGGCCACTGGCCAAGTTTCGATAAATTTAAATCTTGAGAAACCGTAAGCAGCAAGGAATCCAGAGAATGTTAGCGCATCGGATACGATGAAAAACCACATCATCATTTTACCGTAGCTTGCTCCCATAGGCTCGTTTCCGCCGCCCCAAACTTTACCTTCAGTACTTGTAGTAACTGTCGTTGCCATAGAATTAATTTTAAAAAGTTGTCAAATTTACGTTTTTTTCTTTTTACACGAAATATAAAAACAAAAACAAAAATATCCACAAAATATCGAGAAAATGCCAAAAAATCGCACCAAGCTCAATACCAAGGGTTTGAGAAGCATTATATTTTTGTTTATAATGATTATAAATTATAATTAAAAGAGAAATTACACCCCCAAATAAATGCGCCATATGCAAAAGCGCTAAAATATATAAAAAAGTTGCCGTGATTGAACTTCCACTACCTGTAAAGAAAAATCCCTGATCTACTAATTGTCCAAATCCGCTAAATTGAGTATACACAAACCCTATCGCCAATAACAAAGTTAACCATAAGTATAAAGAAGTTTTGCTTCTATCATTTTGACGAATCGATTTTAATGCAAGATGAATCGTCACACTACTGATTAAAATGATTAATGTACTAAACGTAAAAGCGGAAGGCATATGCATTTCATGCGTCCAATCTTTACGCGAAGCACTTACCAAATAAGCACTAGTAAGACCTGCAAACATCATGATCATACTAATCATTGCAAAATAAAGCAACAATTTAGCCGAACGTGATTTTCTTTCTTTTTCTTCCTGAATTGTCAAATCCATAATTTTATCTTAAAAATTTATCTAAAATATATACCAATTGAAGTAATGATATGTAAGTAACGCTAACCAACATCAAGTTTTTAGCAGCTTTATCCGTGCGGAGTTGATACAAACGCATTGCATAAAACAACATCCAAACACCTAACAAAAGAACTATCACTGTAGACACGGTGGTCAAGTACAATTGTCCTGTATAGCCAAAGGTAGGCAAAATTGAAGCTACGACCAACCACAAGGTATACAATATAATTTGCATCGCAGTCGCTTTATCTTTATTCCCTGTTGGCAACATAAAAAAGCCACCTTTTTTATAATCGTCATACAAAAACCAACCAATAGCCCAAAAATGAGGAAACTGCCAAAAAAACTGAATTAAAAATAAGGTTCCCGCCTCTATTCCAAACTCATCTGTAGCCGCAACCCATCCTAACATAAAAGGAATTGCGCCTGGAAACGCGCCCACAAAAACAGAAAGTGGCGTTTTAGTTTTTAGAGGAGTGTAAACACTCGTGTACAAGAAAATGGAAATAGCACCAAACATGGCCGATTTCGGATTAATCATATATAAAATGACTATTCCGATTAAAGTTAAAGTTGCCGCAATCCAAAAAGCTGTTCTGGTTGACATTCTCCCTGAAGGAATCGGTCTGTTTTTCGTACGATCCATTAACACATCCAAATCTTTTTCGATGATTTGATTGTAAGCATTAGATGCTCCTACCATACAATAACCTCCAATAGCCAACATCAGCAATACCTTGATTTGGTCTGCGCCCAATTCATCTACTCCTAACAAATAACCTGCTATGGAAGAAAAAACCACACTAAGAGCCAAGCCGGCTTTAGTAATTTCTTTGAAATCAGTGAAAATTGTCTTAATCGACGATGAATTAGATTCGTTCAAGGTTTTAAATTTAAAAACAGCTGCAAAGATAGGAATAAGCAAAGATAAAATTCAAAACTAAATTTCTATTTTTTTAATAATCGAAATACCAGTTAAAAACATCAGCCCTAATTCCCACACTAAACCATGAAGTATTTTCTTTGAAAAGGTTTGGGGTTGTTACTTTCGGCTGAATGGTACGGTACATTATATTTCCAAAAACCTTCAAGTTTGTATGTGGATTCACTAAATAACCAGCTTGAAAATCAGCTATAAACATTTTAGCTCTATTTCCTTGCCCTACTTTCACTCCGGTATCGTAAGGTCTATCTTCTTCATAATCCTTATAAATATTGGAACCATAGTTAAAAGAATCTGTAGCAGTATCAAAATCAAAACCACGAACCCCAACACTTAATTGTGCGTTTGCAAACCATCTTCCTTTGGTGTAACGGGCAATTCCGGTCATTTCATTAAAATTAGATCCCCAATTATGTCCCATACTTTGATTGTTGTGACCGTAATTCGTTAACGGATTGCTATGAGCATAGGTATAAGGTCGAACATGATTGTACTCTGCTTGTAAAAAGAGATTTTCCACACCAAAAGCATTGTAATATTTAGCTCCTAACTGATAGCCGAACTTATTTTTCCAGCTCTTTTCCCCTGCTTTTACATCGCCCAAACTAAATTCATCCAATAAAAACTGACCGTATAAATTGATAAAATTATTCCATTTGTATTTAGACGTTAATCCCAAAACTGCATTACCGCTTCTAGAGGACGAAGTAAATTCTACCGAACGGAAAAATATAATAGGATTCACAAAACTCATATCAAAACCTCTATCATTGGTATTGGTCCAAACTACCGATTCAAAAAAACCTAAATTCCATTTTTTTGAGACATTCCAACTCAAATAGTGATTCGCCATGAATTTAGTGGCATACGTTTTATCTAAAGTCACTTCAGGACGCACATCTTTTAACCACATATAGGTATTGGTATACTTAATCTTCCAAAAAGTCGTGTTGATTTTCACAAAAGGATAAGGACTCGCACCATCTCCTTGTAGCAACGAACGGTAACCATCACCAATAAAATTTCGACCATAACCTAATTGCAGATTAAAAAATTTACTTGGCGCAAAAGTAATATTAGCTTCAGCGGAAGGAAAATCGAAATTGGTTTCTTTAAAATCTTTTGCAATTCCTATTCCTGGGATTATAGCTGGATTTCCTCCCGAAGGCTTTATAGACATCGCATAACGGTTATAGTAATCTGCAAAAACTCCTTGACTTTCGTATATACTAGCCGTGAAGTTAAATTGTTTTCCTAATCCTCCTTGAATCTGAATGGCTCTAGTATTCACAAAAGTGTAACTTTCGGAGCTGGGATCTGCTTTACCAAGACGTAAGTCTACTATTGGGTTCATCGTAAACCAATAATCATTGCCTTGGATAGCCACTAGATTTTCGTTGAATAATTTTCTGCCAATCCAACTGGTCTTGTTCAACTTTATTTTTTCATACGCTTGATTCAAATCATAGTATTTAGACACTTCAGCATACGTAAATGGCTTTGAACCTGTATGACTATTAGTACCTATCTGATTCATTTCATCATCAAACTGCGAATAAAAACTATGCGAAAAAGGAATATTTAAATTACTGACTAAATGCGGATTATCAAATTTAACGTATTCTTTTTGAATCGTTTCGAATTCGTTATTCTCGTTATTTTTCAATCGAGATATGTCATTTGACTGAATGAACTGTTGTTGCTTTTGTAAATCGGCAGCACTCTGTAAAGGAATTGCTATATGCATTCTGTAAGTCGCATAGGTAGGCTTTCCATTGTGCGTGGCTGGTTCTATTTGAGGTAATGAATTGAAAACTCTTCTAGCTTCTGCAGCCAATTCAGGATAAAAAGCATCTACATACAACACTTTAAAAGTCCCCAAAGTATCCACTTCGAAAAGTGTGATTACTTTTCCTTTGTACTCTTTCTGTTTTACTACTTCAGGAAGTTGAAAATTAGCATACACGAAATCTTGAATCTGATTATAGAAACATTTCTCAAGATCTTGATTCAACGTTTTTTCACAAGATGGAAATACAGGAAACCTTTCTGAATTGCCAACTTGAGCAATCGTATACTGTGAAATAAAAAAAAACAGAAAAAGAGCTTTTCTCATGAATTAATAGTTTTCGTTGGAAACATTACCGTCTGCAATCGTTTTAGCAGCAGAAGTACCTATTCTTTTTACACCCAAATTAATCATCTCCAATGCTTCTTTCAAATTTCTAACGCCTCCCGCCGCTTTAACCGGAAGAGGATTAGCATTTTCTAACATTAAAGTAATTGTAGGAACTGTGGCCCCGTTAGGCAATCCGTCTCTAGTTTGATAGAATCCTGTAGAAGACTTTACGAAAACATTATGATATTGGTCTTCGTCAAAATTAGCAACTATCACATTTTTAATTAACGATGAAATTTTTATGATTTCCTCATCAGTCAATGCCGCTACTTCAATAATAAATTTCACGACTTTATTGTGCAGTAAACCTAAACGAGTGCATGACAACACCTCTTCTTTTACCTGATGTATTTCTCCACGTTTAAACGCTTCGTAATTTATTACATAATCCAATTCATCCGCCCCATCACTAATGGCCTGTTCAGCTTCGCTTAATTTTTCTTCTATCGAAGATATTCCACCAGGAAAATCAATCACCGTACCGATCAAAACATTAGAATTGGCATCAGCAATCATTTTTCTTGCCATTTTCACCATATCTGGACGAATCATTATCAACTTAAATCCTTCATCGATTGCTTCCTGAATGGCTTGACGCACGACTTCTTTATTTTCGCTTTCTGTTAAATTCGCTTGTTCTGCAGTTTTTAAATAGGTAGAATCTAAATATTGTTTAATGTTCATTTATTCAAATTTTAATAAAATATAAAAATATAAAAAATCCCACCGAAGTGGGATATTATTTTAAAATATTTGCTTTAGCAGATTATTGCTTCATTAGCTGGGATACCGTTATTAATCCTAAGACACTTCCAAAAGTATTGGATAAAGCATCAAAAAAATCGGCTTGTCTATTTAAGGTGAACATTCCTTGAGCAATTTCAATAAAAATACCTAAAGAAACAGATAACAATAGTAACCACATTTTGAAATTCGATTTTATCATTTTTCTGTAGTAAAGATAACGATACCATAAAAAAACGAAACCGAAATAAAATCCAAAATGGACTATTTTGTCAGCATAAGGCAATTCGAATTTTGGAACACCTGAAGGAACTTTAAAACTAAGATAGAATATTAGAAAAGTCCAGCAAAGAGCGGTCCAAAAAGAGAATTTATTAGGCTCCGATAAGCGCTTTATAATCTTCACTTGAAAGTAAGCTATCGATTTCTGAAGCATCAGAGATTTTAACTTTAATCATCCATGCCGCTCCGTAAGGATCAGAATTCACTAACTCTGGGTTAGATTCTAGCTCTTCGTTGAATTCTACAATTTCACCAGACAAAGGCAAGAATAAATCAGAAACTGTTTTCACCGCTTCCACTGTTCCAAAAACTTCATCTTTACTTAAGGTTTGGTCAAGTGTATCTACTTCAACGTACACAATATCACCCAATTCTTTCTGAGCAAAATCTGTAATTCCTATCGTAGCGATATCTCCTTCAACACTTACCCATTCGTGGTCTTTTGTGTACTTCAAGTTAGTTGGTATGTTCATTTTTTCAATAAATTAAATTTCTAAACAAATGTAAAATTAATCGATCAATATTACTACTATTTCACAAGTTTATTTTTATTGTGATTTCATTTCCTAATTACCAAAATTATAACGCAATGTGAATCCGGAACGCACATTAGTTAATGGAAAAGCGGTTGAAATTACAGCTTTTGAGAACGAATAATCAAAATAAAACGAAGTCGTTAAGTTTTTATTAAAATTATAATCGCCCGTCAATTTAGCAGAAATCAAATTTTGCCCTCCTCCTAACTGATTGTTGTTGTAATCTATATTTCTAACAATGGTTTTGTTATTTCTATAAGAAAAATCAGCTCTTAAATTGATATCACTCTTAACCACTCCTGTAGGATTGTCTGCTAAAGAAGATTTAATTTTCACATCCTTGATTCTGTAACCAAAACCGAAAATATATTCAAAACCTCTCATTTCAGTAAGCAAATTATTATCGAAACTCAGTGATAAAGTTCTATCTTTTTTCATCTCTGCTAAGATTTTCACAGAGTTTTTCATTTCGAAATCCAAACGAATCAAAGGACTGAACTGTTCTGTTAAATTGACATTGGCAATAATCGTCTTATTGAAAAAGTTCCAAGTATCATTCTGTTGTCCTCCCGGGTCTTTATCGTACTCAAAATTCGAACGGAAAGAATTCAAAGTATAAGCCGCTTTATATCCATGTTGAATCGAGAACCTCTTGAATTTATCTTTAAAGAACTTGTAACGCATAAATCCCGTGTATCGTAAAGTCCAGTTAGGAATAGGTATGTTTCTGAAAGCATCCAACGAAACTCCCGAAGCATTGCCGCCAGTGTAAGCCGCCATGAAAGCAGGCAACAATACCGCTTGATTGTTTTTACCAAAACCTACAGGATAACCTTGATTGGCTAAATAGAAAGCATAGTTTGGATCGTTCGTGTCAGTAGGTATTGGATATGCCGCATCGCCATATCGATTAAAAGAATTGCTTCCATAATGTTGGGTTGCCAATCGTTCTGCGACTTTCAATCGGTTGTTTCTAAATTGCTCAAAAGCTTCCGAATAATTCTCATCACTTTGTGAAAAAGCGGTTCGAATCATATTCGTTGAGATAGAGAAATTCCCAAAACTGTAAGGAGAACGCGAATTATAGACACCGCCAACCGCATCAAACTGCTCAGAGAAATTCTCCGCCATGGTTCTATCTGCACTCAAATCTATTTTTAAATCAGGGAACAACTCCATATTAGCGGTTGCTGTAATTTGTTTGTTATTAATTTGAGTGAAATTCTGATTGAATTCTGGATAATTCGTCAACCAACCTCTTTTAGCGGCTTCAAAACGAACATCATCTTGCATACCAAAAACAAATCCCAATGACGGTCTTGACGAACCCAAGAAGCCAATAGAAGGCAAATATCCTGGCAACATTGTACCATTGGTTTCCGTGTAATTGATCTGCACATTCTTAACGCTAGTCACCACACCTATCAAACCGTCAAGCCAAATATTAGGTTTCACTTCTTTTTCTTTAGGTTTGGCTACAATCTTTTCACCTGGTTTTGGCGGTACTACAGGAGTTGCAGCAGTCTTCGGTTTTTTCACCCTCTCCGAACTTTTCACCAATCCTATATACTTATAAAAAGTGCTCATAGTAAAACTGGTGTTTAATTTATGAGAATTTGCATTTTGAATTGTATTCCCTAAATTATATCCGTTAAAATCCTGAGCTTGAAATGAAGCACGATTCCAAGAGTAATCTCCCGTATAAGTGTAATCAGATTTGACAAAAGCCAAGAAAGGAATCTTTGCTACCGGCAACTCGTAATTTACAGTTAACTGTTGATTGTGTTGATTCGGCATACCGATATTCCAATAATCATCCCAGATCGTAAACTCCGGATCTTGCTGATTCATTTCGTCTAGATAATTACGAACGATGTTGCCTGTCGTTGCTGTATAATTTAAACGCAATGATTTTGTTAGATTGAAATTGAATCCATAGTTGTAATTGAACAAGAAATTTCGCTTGAACAAAGGTTGAAGACCAATTCCTTGCACATTATCTACATCTCTGAATTCTTGTTTGTTAAACTGTCTTAAGATGGAAGAACTGAAATTAACATTGGTAGGCAGATAATTGAAATTAAAATCACTCAGTAATTTCCAATAACTGCTTTTTTTCATAAACTTCGTGTTCTTGAAAGGCTCGACAGGTTTCGGTTTAAAAGAATAATTATAATCTGCCGATGTTCTAACCTGTTGATCTAAAAGGCCTTCAATTTCAAAGTCTCTATGTTCCATCTGACTGAAAGAATATGAAAGAGTTAAATTTTCTGGATCATAAAAATGTTGTTTCTGGTCTGGACCTCTTTCCTTTCTTACACCAATAAAACTAATACTCTGACGTTTGGTGAAATCCTCAGCTCTTTTCTTTATTGCTTCCTTTTCCTGAGCACTCGTAGTGGCATTTAAAACATCTTTGAGCTTTAAATCTTGATACAATGGATCGTATTCCGGCGTGATTATTTGCTCACCAACGGCATAATTCATCGGCAAATTAATTCCCCATTTTTTAGGTAACAATTTACCCAAATTCACATTAGTCACTATGTCGTAAATTTTAGCATCTTCGCGACTACGTTCGTTTGGACTTTGTTCTATTCCACCAAAACCAATGGTATTCATACGACCTGTAGCGGAAAGCGTCATGAAATCTGCTAAATTGGTATCTAAACTAGCAATAGCCGCCATTCCGCCTTCGCTATTCATATCTGCCAAACGCAACTCATTAAACCATACTTCTCCACGAATATAGTCATTAGGGTTATTGTTAGCATTTTTAACCCCGAGCATCATGGTTCTTACAAATCCGATATTAGGATTTCCCTTGATTCCAATTCGAAGACCATCTACTTCGATATAATAGATTCCGTTTTCGTCAAAATTCGGATTACTTGGATCTGCTTTTAAACTCTCCGATTTAATTTTAGAAAGTAAGCTCAATTGAAGATCTATTTGATTTTCTTCTGGCCAGATTAAACTGGGATCAGAAATAGGCTGTGAAGTACCGGTAACTTCCCCTTGTCCAAATTCTGTTATTTTTAATGGGATTTCAACTTGATAGAAATTATTTGTAAAGTCATTACCAAATCTCAAGAATCCATACATCTTCTTCTGTCTTAAACTACTTAAAACATCCGAATTACTATTGGTTACATCACTTGGCAATGCTTCAGCATGTAAAAACATTTTTAATTTTTTATACTGACGCATGTCTACATTCACATTCTTGAACGTAGCTCTTGAATCTCCTCCTTCTAAACCTTTGGTGCCCGATTGAGCATTATCTTTATCATACACTCGCAATGAAAGTGATTGCTCGTTTTGATTGATAATGGTATTGTTGTTATTTAATTGCTCTCGTTCCACACCAGGAGGAGTAACATAACGAACAGGTCTTCGGTTAGTATTTTCTTCAATATTGACTCCCTGAACATCGAAACCTGTTGGATCGTCGTCATTATTACCATCGACATTCGGTTGTAATGAAGACAAATACTTACGGAATTCTCCTCTTACTAAATCTAATGACCCAAAACGCAATGTTATTTTATCATTGAAACCATGCATCAACATACGCATGAAACGAATCGATCTTAAATCTGAAATTTCTCCGTATTTAGGTCCATTTTCATCAATAGGAATTTTGAATTGTATCCATCGAGTAGGAACTGTATTCCCATTTGCCATAGTTTCTACGCCTTCTCTAACATCGGTAACATATAAATCACCTACTTTCATGTTAGGCTTAATATCTACATCAAATTTATAATACGCTTCAATGGTATTCATCGTATTATCGCGGTTGATATCTTCCACATCAGGTGTAGTCACAGAACCTCTATTCGTATCTGTTACCTCAACTGGTGAATTTCCTTCGTTACCGTTGTATCTCTTGTACCGATCTGTAATAGATCCTGAAGCGCTTAAAAAATACTCATAATTATCTTGAGAAGGATCGGGATCACTAGCAAAATTAGGATGCTTAGCCGCTTCTTCAGCATCGTTCAAACCATTCAACCCTACGTCTTGTTGCTTTCTATTACCCGGATCTGTATCAAATGCATAAATTAATGATTGTGAAGCCGGAACTTTGCCCCAATCGGTTTCATATACCGCCTGATTTGAACCAGGAATAGGTAAACCATTTTCGTATACTTTTTTATTGTCTTTTAAAACATCTTCTGAAATTTCACCTAAATGAATAGATACTTTTCCAGTATTCGTAGGGCTAGCAGCACTTCCAGTTTCATAGTATGGATCCTGAACCCAAAACTGAATATACTCTACATTGGCTTGCTCGAAATTAGTCGAGGTAATAGGACGCATAATCCCTCCAAAATTTTCCTGAGGGTTGCTCAATAAATTATTAACAGATGAAGGATTATAATTGTATGGTCCACGTTCTTTAGGATAATATGTTAAATCGAGCGTAGTAATAACTGTTGTTTGTCCCGCTGCAATATCGGTTTGTGGATACAACTCTCTACTATAAATTCTACGGGTGTCGTAACGAGAAATATCATTATCGCTAAGTCCCGCAGGTCTTTGTACCGTGTAAAAAATTGGATCTATTGTATACCATGAGAATTTTGCTCTCTTGTAACCATAGCCTAAAACATCTCCACTGGCTTTATCCTGAAATTCGTCCGGTACACTCGATAAGGTCCAAGCTAGAGGCGCTTTCATATCTATCGTTGATTGAGAACCTTCAAAATCATCTACATATACCGTTGACTCACCTTGGAAACGGTCCGCTTTTGGTGTTCCTGGTTTTAAAAACGCCACTTCACCTCTAAACGATAAATTAGAAGGCACATCAGTATCAATATTCGGTAGTTTATTCACCAATCTCGTGAAAAAAGGTACTTCTGTAGAAAAAGTAGTATTCAGACCAAAAATGGTATTGTTTACCGATTCCTGACCATAGTTTGTTTTTTGAGTAAATGGTCTTTCGGACATATTTAAAATTGTTCCTCCCAATTGGAATTTATCCGAAAATTTATGCTCAACATTAACCCCAACAAACCTTCTAGTCTGTTGACCAAAAACCGCATTGTTTTCTACCGAAACATTAATGGGCACACCCGAAGCCTGTAAAGCAGGATCCAGAATTTCTACACGTCCCGATTGATAATTCACACTATAATCAATTCCTTCCTGAAGTACACGTCCACCTGCCGTCACCACTACCGAACCTCTAGGCACATTAGTCGCACCCAATGAAATTCCTTGACCCGTAGAAGACTTAAACCTTCCTTTTAATTGGAATTTATTTTTGTCACTATCCTGCAAAGCCAAAGCTTGTGTTTTCTTGTACAAGTTTCTGAAAACATATTTCTTCTGGTTAGGATTGTAGGTTGTCTCGTCGTTGTAATCTTGAATAGTATTGGTGTCCTTTAATTTATCGAACAATAACTTACCGAAAGGCTCTACGGTTGTAAAAATGATTCGCGCATTTTGAGGATCGACTGTCAAACCTGGAATAAAATCGAAAAAACCATCTCCTCTGGTTTGAGGGTCATTAGTTGGATTTAATCGATCCATATTGAATACTCGCAACAATGGTGTTTTCTCCACTTCATTATCTATAGTTGGATTTGATGGAAAAGAATAACCAGAAACCGAAGAGATATAATTCACTGGTGAAGGATCCGTGTATAGGATATTTAGTTTAAAATCATTTTGATCCAACTGATAAGCTCCTGGAATTTGGTAAATATTTTTCATCATCAAATTCCAAACCGGCTTGTTCACATTGGTTAAATTCCCTTTCAGCATTTTTAAAATCAACGCTTGAGATGAAGGAATATTATTTGTATCAACTTGTGTAGCATCTACACCATCTGTTCCAAATTCACCCACTTGGTAAACTTCGCCACCTATGGTATATTGATACGCAACAGCCAACACCTCATCATTAGTCAACCTTTGGTTTAATGAAATATAACCCAACTGCGGATGAAAAGTATATTCGTTAGGAGTTAATTTTCGGGCATTCTCAAGTTTTGAATAATCTACTCCTTCTATAGGATCGCTGGCAAGATTTTTAAACCCCAAACCTGCAGTAGAAACATCACGAATAGCACTTGTTAAATTGCTATCTGCGCTTCCTATTTTTTGAGGATCAAATCCGTTATTGTTATTAGCGGTAGGCGAATCGGGCGGTTGATTGAAAAAACCCGGAAGCGGCGTTGTACTTACCACTTCTGAGTCTGCAAGACCCGTTAACTGTGCTTCTCCTAAATCTTGCAAAGCCACAATATTACGCAGATTATTTCCATCTCTGTTTGCCGTCACCCTATTTTGTCTGTTCGTTACCCAAACCTCCATACGCGTTATTTGCACGCGTGAATCGATAATAGGATAGTTGGCCAAAGCCTTATCGTATTTATTTCTGAAATATTGAGAGAGGAAAAAGTGTCGGTCAGCATCATAATCCAAACCAAACAAATCAAATTCTTGCAACAGACCACCTCCTTGAGATGTCACGCTGCGGGTTTGCGATTTTTGTTCAGAAAACACACCGGTAACTGTAGTCTTTCCAAATTGTAGTTGGGTTTTGACCCCAAATAAACTTTGTGCTCCTCGGATTAAAGTACTGTTTAACGGCATACTGACGTTACCCACCTCAATTTTTCGAAGAATATCGTCTTCCGTAGGCGTGTATTCTAATTTAATCAGATTTTGAAAAGCAAACGTTGACTCGGTATCATAGTTCGCATTCACTTTTAATTTTGTCCCCACCTGCCCCATTAAACTTAGGCTGATTCTCTGATCGAAATCGAAAGTAAAAGAGCTTCTGTTTCTAGGTGAAAAGGAAGGATTATCTTGTTTGGAATAACGCATTCCTAAATCTATTTCTACTGTTCCTGTAGGTTTAACATCTATAGTATTCCCTCCAAAAACAGACTCAAAAAAGCTAGAATTAACGTAATATCTCGGTAACAAATCTTTTTTTGCGTCTTTGCTCCCTTCTTTTTTTCCAGAAACCGCATCCGATTTTTTCTTGAAATAATCTCTGATGGCTTCTTTTTGAATTAATTTTCGATATTCCTCAGGGGTTAGAACAATAGGATAATCAATGTTATATCCTTCAAAAGTTTTTGAATAAATATAACGATCGGTTAATGGATCATAGATATATGCTTCTACTACACTATTCGGATTAGGTAATTCTAGGATTCCCTTATTGTACCCTTTAACAGTATCTCTTTCCTCTTGAGCAAAGGAACTCACAGAAACAAACCCAAATAGTATAAAACTAACAAATTTACAAAACAAACTATTGTACTGATTACTATACTTTTCCAAGGATTATAAGTTTTTTAGGGCTTGTTTGATAATAGTTTCTACGGTTGCATCCGGAGTTGCCGCGATAATTTTGTCTACTACTTTTTCAGATGCTTTGCGCACAAAACCAAGTACTTCTAAAGCAGATAACGCTTCATCGCGATTTGTATTGTTTGATAGTGTTGAAACTTCAGCTATATCGTACAGTTTTAACACTTTGTCTTTTAAATCGAGGATTGCTCGTTGAGCGGTTTTGGCACCAATTCCTTTTATGGATTGAATGGTCGCTACGTCTCCCGAAGCTAGAGAATTGATAATTTGTTTGGGTTCCAGAGAAGAAAGCATGGTTCGGGCAGTGTTGGCTCCAATGCCCGAAACCGAAATTAATAGCTTAAAAATTTCTCTTTCTGATTTTTCAACAAAACCATATAAAGAATGACTGTCTTCTTTTACCAAAAGATAGGTAAAAAGTTTTATAAAGTCCGTATTTGGTAATAAACCAAAAGTGTGCAACGAAATATTAATTAAATAACCCACTCCATTACAGTCAATTACAACCTCTGTAGGGGATTTTTCTACTAATTTTCCTTGTATGTGTGCAATCATAGTTAGCTTGGTTAACCTCCAAATATACTAATTTTCTTTAATTAGGATTTATTTTTCAGACCAACTACCTGATTTATCGATTAAAACTTAAAGTTCCTTTTTTGCAATTTTGTTGCGTTTTTCCTTTTCTTGAGCATCTACCACCGCTACTGCAGCCATATTTACCATTTCTTCTACACTAGCACCCAATTGGAAAATGTGAACCGGTCTGTCTAATCCCATCATGATTGGACCAATCGACATAACCTTGTTTAACTCTTTCAACATTTTATAAGTAATATTAGCGGCATCCAAATTCGGGAAAACCAATGTATTTACTTTTTTATTTGCCAGTTTCGAAAAAGGAAATTTACTTGCCAACATTTCTTGATTTAATGCAAAATCGGTTTGAATTTCACCATCAACAATTAAATCTGGATATTGCTCATGTAAGATAGCTACTGCTTTTCTAATTTTTATGGCACTTTCATCAGAAGAAGAACCAAAATTCGAAAAAGACACCATAGCAATAATAGGTTCCATACCAAACATTCGAACTGTTTTGGCGGTCATAATAGCAATTTTAGCCAACTCTTCCGCTGAAGGATTAGGATTAATTGCCGTGTCCGCTAAAAACACTGGACCGCGTTTGGTCATCATCATATTGGTTGTCGCAATTCGGGTAACTCCTTGTTGTTTCGGTATTAATTCCATCATTGGTTTTACTACCGATGGATAACTACGAGAATAACCCGTTACTAAAGCATCTGCTTCACCTTCATTAACCATCATTGCGGCAAAATAGTTGCGTTCGCGCATCCATTTTTGAGCATCTAACAATGACGTTCCGCGACGTCTTCTGGATTCCCAATAAACATTCGCAAAACGATTTCTTCTTTCTTCTTCCTCTTTCGTTTTTGGATCGATAATTACCACATCATCATCGAAGCCTATTTCTGCTTTCAATTCAACGATCGTTTCTTTATTTCCAAGCAATATAGGTTCACCAATACCTTCTTCTTTTACAATTTGAGCTGCTTTTAACACATCTAAATGATCTGCCTCTGCAAACACTACTTTTTTAGGATCTGTTTTTGCACGGTTAATTAACAAACGCACCATTTTATTATCAGAACCCATACGCTCTAATAATTCATCACGGTATTTATCCCAGTCGGTAATTGGGGCCGTAGCCACACCGCTATCCATAGCTGCTTTTGCAACAGCAGGTGGAACTTCTGCAATCAATCTTGGATCAAAAGGTTTTGGGATGATATAATCACGTCCGAAGGTTAATTTAGTTTCTCCGTAGGCAATGTTTACTTGTTCAGGCACCGATTCTTTAGCCAAATTAGCCAAAGCAACAACGGCAGCTTTTTTCATTTCCTCATTGATTTTGGTAGCTCTAACATCTAAGGCTCCTCGGAAAATAAAAGGGAAACCAAGAACGTTATTTACCTGATTAGGATGATCAGAACGACCCGTTGCCATAATAATATCTTTACGAGTCGCAATCGCAACATCGTAATTAATTTCCGGCTTCGGATTTGCCATGGCGAAAACAATCGGGTTATCAGCCATATTTAGCAACATTTCCGGAGTCACTATATCTCCTGAAGACAAACCAATAAATACATCAGCTCCTTTCATAGCATCTCCTAAAGAACCAAATTCTTTATCGGTAGCGTATTTACGTTGCGCTTCAGAAATATTCGGATCGTCTTTACGAAGAGCCCCTTTACTATTAAACATTACAATATTTTCTGGCTTAACACCAAAAGAAACGTAAAGATTCGCGCAAGCAATAGCGGCAGAACCCGCTCCCGAAACAACCATTTTCACCTCTTCCATTTTCTTTCCTGCTAATTCTACAGCATTCAACAAAGCGGCAGATGAAATGATAGCGGTTCCATGCTGATCATCATGCATTACAGGAATGTTTAATTCCTCTACCAAACGTCTTTCTATTTCGAAAGATTCCGGAGCTTTAATATCTTCAAGGTTAATTCCTCCAAAAGTAGGAGCAATATTTTTTACTGTTTCGATGAATTTATCAACATCTTTAGTATCAACTTCAATATCGAAAACATCAATATCTGCAAAAATTTTAAACAAAAGACCTTTTCCTTCCATTACTGGTTTAGATGCTTCTGGTCCGATATCTCCTAAACCAAGAACCGCTGTTCCATTAGAAATTACGGCTACCAAATTTCCTTTTGCAGTATACTTATAAACGTTGTTTACATCTTTTTCAATTTCCAAACAAGGTTCCGCTACACCTGGTGAATAAGCCAAGGCTAAATCTCTTTGTGTGGCATATTTTTTAGTTGGAACTACCTGAATTTTTCCCGGAGTGGGCTTTGCATGATACAATAATGCTTCTCTGCGTTTTTTATCTTGTGACATTTTTTTCAAAATATTTAGGTATTCACAAAGATAAATGATGTAAATGAAGTAGGGAAATTAAATTTGTGATTATTCGAATAATTTCTTGCTCACTCGGCTACTCGCTATGTATGAAGCGATGAATCCCAAAACAACTATGGTAAGAAATACCAAAAGAATATTCTGAAAATCAAAACGAACGGGATATGCCAAAGTATTGGTAATCATTAACAATTCAAATTTTTGCTGAATTAAGATTATCACAACACCTAGTCCTATTCCAATCATCCCTCCGATAACTGTCGCCAAGGTTCCTTGCAATAAAAATATCAACCGAATGTCTTTTATGGTGCTCCCCAAGTTGTAAAGAGTCTTAAGATTTTGTTTTTTATCTAATATCATCATGATAATTGCGCCTGCCAATGTAAAAAGCGTCATAACAATCACCAACGTAAAAATTAAGTATATCGCGGTATTTTCAGTATTGAGCATTTTATGTAAACTATCATTGAGTTGCGCTCGATTTTTTACAATTACTTGACCCGAAAAAACATCTTTTATTTTTTCAACAATAGCAGTTTCGCTTTGCAAGGAATCGATTTTAATTTCGATGGCCGAAATCTGATTCGGTTGAAACTCTAATAACTCTTGAGCCAACTGCAAATCGGAAAAAACATATTTAGAATCCAACTCATCATTGATCGAATAAATCCCTATGGGAATGAGATTGGATTTATTAAAAGCCGATTCAGGATTGGTAATTGCTCCTTTTCCTGGTCTGGGAACAAAAATTTCAAAAGTATTGTTGATATCAAATAATCCCATAGAGAGTTTATGCGAAATTCCATTTCCCACCACGACCTCAGGGGTTTGAGGCGCTAACCAATGTCCTTGAAATAAAGACTCTTGAATATGATTTACTTGAGGATAGTCCTTATCAACACCTTTAATATAAGCAACCTGCTCCTTGCCTTTATATACAAAGAGTACTTTTTCTTCTATAACTTTAGAATACTTTTTTACCCCTTCAATACTCAGAAGTTTCTTATCTTGCTCCTCTGTAAGCAACAAAGATTTTCCAAGTTTAGGCATGACTTTTAAATCCGGATCAAAATTATTAGCAAAAGACAAACTAAAATCTTTTAATCCACTAAAAACCGAAAGCACCACAAACAAAGCCATTGCTCCTACCACAATACCAAAAGACGCTATTCCTGAAATAATATTAATAGCGTTGTTCTTGCTTACGGTAAGCAAATAGCGTTTGGCTATGTATAATTGAAAATTCAATTTACGATTTCTTTCTTCTTTCTAATAAATCCGGGTTCTCAATTGGATTTTCTTTACCTGAAAGTGCATTGTCAATTTTTTCGATATAGTCTAAACTATCATCGATATAAAAAATCAAATTCGGCACTTTACGCAATTGAAGTTTTACACGTTGTGACAAATCATGTTTTATCAAAGGCGTGTTAGATCTCACCGCCTCCAAAATTTCTTCTGCTTTATTTTGTGGAAATACACTTAAAAATACTTTTGCGATAGACAAGTCAGTAGTAACACTTACCTTAGAAACCGAAATCACTAGGTTTGTAATTCCGTTTTTTCGTACTTCACCCTGCAGAATATCCACTAAATCTTTTTGTAAAACACTTCCTATTTTTTTCTGTCTATTTGTTTCCATGTGGCAAATTTACAATTTTTTACATTCATAAGTTACGAATGTTTCAGCAATTAGCTTCATTAATACTACTCTTCATTCGAAACCATCTCATAAAAAACCTTTTTAAAGACTAGAAAACACATGGATGATTTTTCATTAACTTTACCTCAAAAATTAAAAAAATGAGAAAAATTGAACATATCGGTATTGCCGTAAAAAATCTGAATGAATCTAACTTTATTTTCGAAAAATTATTCGGAGCGCCCGCTTACAAAGAAGAAACCGTCGAGAGCGAAGGTGTAAAGACCTCTTTTTTTATGAACGGTCCGAACAAAATAGAGTTATTAGAAGCTACCAATCCGGAAAGTCCTATTGCAAAATTCATTGAAAAAAAAGGTGAAGGCATCCACCATATCGCTTTTGACGTAGAAAATATCCATGACGAAATAAAAAGATTGCAAGAAGAAGGCTTTATCGTTTTAAACGAAACTCCGAAAAAAGGTGCTGATAATAAATTAGTTGCTTTTTTACACCCTAAAAGCACCAATGGAGTACTGATTGAATTATGCCAAGAAATCCCTAATTAATTTTGAAGTTGAGAAAAAATATCTTAATATTGCAACCTCAAAACTGGTCCTATAGCTCAGTTGGTTAGAGCACCTGACTCATAATCAGGTGGTCCCTGGTTCGAGCCCAGGTGGGACCACTTCAGTTTTGAAAAGCCTTTTCGTTATCGAAAAGGCTTTTTTATTTGTTATGATTTACCGAATCAGCAACCCATAACATTTGTTAAATAAAACAAAATTAAAACAGCCTATTTTAAAGAGGATTCTTATACTGTATCCAATTATTCACTTCTATAAATTTAACAATCAAACATCGATAGCTGACTGATAATCAAAAAAAATAACCATATTTTTACACTAATTAATTGGTGAAATCAAAAAAATCTGTTAATATTGCAAAGTACAAAATTTAAGAATTGTCTCAATTCAATTTGACATTCGAAAAACATTTTTTACAGTATTTAAAACATGAAAATAGCTCCAAAAAATACCATCATAATTGCACTCACTTTATTAGTGTCAATTTCGACATTTGCTGCTGGTAGCGGAGGTCCTACTCCTCCACCTCCATCTCTTGCACCACCTTTCCCTCCGGGAGTACCTATAAATGAGAATGGAATTGTATTAGTGGTGTTGGGTATACTTTACAGTTTTTTCATCTTAAAGAAGAAGACATTTAAAAAGCAAGAAAATAGCTAAACTTAAAACTAATTTTTTATTTATTAGTTAGGTTTAAAATCATAAAAAAAGAGGATATTTAGTAAATATCCTCTTTTTTATTTTTATTTCTTTTTCAAAGACGCTTCAATATTTCTCCCTATTTCATGTCCTGGTCTTGACCATCTTGGTTTTTCGCCCAATGCTTCGAATTGCGAATCACAAGCCTCTACCGTTTGGGGTTGCATCTTCTTAATAAATGATTTTTGAGGCTGCAAACCTAACATTTCAAACATCTTCATATCTTCATTCACGTCCGGATTAGGAGTCGTCAATAACTTATCTCCTGCAAAAATAGAATTTGCTCCAGCAAAAAAGCACAATGCCTGACCCTCACGAGACATATTAGTTCTACCCGCCGATAATCGAACTTGTGTTTCTGGCATTACTATACGCGTGGTTGCCACCATACGAATCATTTCCCAAATCTCTACCGGCTGTTCTTCTTCAAGAGGCGTTCCTTCAACTGATACCAAAGCATTAATAGGAACTGATTCCGGCTGCGGGTTTAGAGTAGACAAAGCAACCAACATTCCTGCCCTATCTTCGATACTTTCTCCCATACCAATAATTCCTCCACTACAAACCGTTACATTGGTCTTACGAACATTATTAATTGTCTCAATTCTATCTTCAAAACCACGAGTTGAGATAACCTCTTTATAATATTCCTCCGAAGTGTCTAAATTATGATTATAAGCATATAATCCTGCTTCTGCTAGTCTGTGTGCTTGATTTTCGGTTAACATTCCTAAGGTACAACAAACTTCCATATCCAATTTGTTAATGGTTCGAACCATTTCTAAAACTTGATCGAATTCTGGACCATCCTTTACATTTCTCCATGCTGCGCCCATACAAACTCTAGAGGAACCGGATGCTTTAGCTCTTAATGCCTGAGCTTTAACTTGCTGAACACTCATCAAATCGTTTCCTTCGATATCTGTGTGATAACGTGCTGCTTGAGGACAGTATCCGCAGTCTTCAGGACAACCACCTGTTTTTATAGATAATAACGTGGAAACTTGAACAACATTCGGGTTGTGATGTTGTCTGTGAATCGTAGCCGCTTCATATAACAAATCCATCAAAGGCTTATTGTATATCGCAATAATTTCTTCTTTAGTCCAATTGTTTCTTGTGATACTCATAACTAGATTTTTGTTCGCCAAAAGTAAGTAATTCCAGTTAAAAATCCTCACAAACAAAAAAATGTTCCCAATTGCCATGGAAACATTCTTTAAAAAGATTCTATTAATTCAAAAAACTCTTTACTTTTTATATTTCCAATATTGCATCAACTTGAAATTGACAATAACAAAAGAAGCCCTGTCTTCAAAAAGTAAATCTGAACAATACTGAGACATCACAGTATATTAATGAGCTTCACCTTCTTTAAATAAGAAATAGACAAGCAAGCGCCACACTGAAAATAACACCAACAAAAGACGTTAGGATTCCGGAAATAGTGTTATTGAATAAAACTTTTCCTTACTTTAAATATTTTATTCTAATGTTTTAAAAAAAGACACCGCTGATTGTTGGTCTAAAGTCAGTTGCCCCTTCAAAGCTTCAATAGAGTCAAACTTTCGTTCTTCACGAAGGTATTTCAAAACAGAAATCGTGATTTCTTTGTCATACAAATCCTCATTCAAATCAAAAAAATGGACTTCAATCGAAATGTTTCTTCCGTCGACAGTAGGTTTAGTACCTATATTCATCATACCTCTGACTACTTTTCCATCCCAGCTACCTTGTACAATATAAACCCCTATCTTTGGAATAATTTTTTGACTGTTATTCATTTGAATATTAGCCGTTGGAAAATCAATAGTTCTTCCTAGCTGATTGCCTTTTACAACAATTCCAGAAAAGCTATATTCATATCCAAGATACTGATTGGCCAAAGTAATTTCTCCTTCCAAAATAGCATGTCTAATTTTAGTGGAACTAATAGTGATTTCATTGATTTCTTCGGCGGAAATTTGCTCTACATCGAAATGATATTTTTTTCCGAAATAAATTAAGTCATGAATATCAGAGGCTCTATTTTTACCAAAACGATGGTCGTAACCGATGATAATTTTTTGAAGGTTAAGTTTATCAACCAAAATATTCTTTACAAACTCTTCTCCTGTGAGTTCCGACAAACTAGAATCGAAATTTAAAACCACCAAATGATCAATCCCTTGTTTTTCTAGAAGTTGAATCTTTTCTTCAGTGGTATTCAAAAGTTTTATAGAATCTGAACTATTTAGCACATTACGTGGATGTTGGGCAAAAGTAATCATAACCGTTTGTAACTGATCTACCTGTGCACTTTTTAACAGTTTACCGATGATTTTTTTATGTCCAACATGTACTCCATCAAAAGTCCCAAGCGTTACCACGCTTTTTCCTGAAGCAATAAAATCAAATATGGAATGATATACTTTCACAAAATAAAGTTTCAGCAAATGTAAACAAAATAAAATGAGGCGTTGAGCCTCATTTCTTTAATTTTTGATGAATTTAACCAATGTTGATTTTTGATCGGAAACAACCTTCAGAATATACACTCCTGTCTGCAGGGATGAAACCTCAACTGTATTTTCTACAGCATTTTGCACTAGCATTTCATTAACTTTTACACCTGAAATATTATAGATGTAGCCTTTACAATTTTTACCAAAATCTTGGTTAACAATGAAGGCCAATTGCTCATTTACCGGGTTCTTTTTCAATAATATATCTTGCCCGATCAGGATTGGTTTTATAGAGAACAGAGTACTTTCGTTACTACCGAAATTACCGCTAGAAGCAATAATTTGTTCACCACTCAATAATGTATAGTATCCTTCACCATAATCACAACAAATTCCGTCACCTTCTGTATCATTAATTTCAAACACATAGCATTCGTCTTTTGCTAATTTCCAATTGTAAGTCATCAATGCTGGTAGCTGATTCGGGCTGTCTTGATAAACCGGTGATGCATAAACCACTTCATTATTACTATTTTTTAAACTCCAACTTACTTCTGAACCATAATTATCTAATTGCAATTTCAGAGTAATATCCTGAGAAGGTACTGAATTAGCAAAACTCGGCAACGAAGCAGTTCCTGTTGAAGCATTGTTGGAAGCTCTTTCATCTGTTTGCCCATTAACTGAGACAATATTTACTGAAAAAGTTGATTGCGCGTCAATATTAATAGGAATTTTTACAATATCAGACTGATGAGTCCCTAAAGTACCACTCCAACTATATTGCTGAGTAGCTCCTCCATTGATGGAATAACTTAAAACAGCATTTGTCAACAAATTAGTTCCTCGATTGGTTATTGTTACTTTCTTATACAATTCTACAGAGGCTCCACAACTTGCTTGAATGCCATAAGCATCTTTTTCCACTTTCAATTCTGCGTCATTAGCAAACAAATTGATAGGTTGATCCTTTGTAGAAGCCTTTAGGGAAGCTCTTCTAGGAGCATTATTAATAATTGTAAGTATTCTATCTTTTTGATTTTGAGTAAAAATATTCATACATGAATCATCGGTATAATCCATATAATTTTGCACCATTTCATTTTCTAAATTATTACAACTTAGCACTGTAGGACAGCCATAATTAGCATCATGTGCTGTTGGAGTATCCGCACAATAATCGTCTCCACAAGTAGCATCACCCCAAATATGTCTTAATCCTAACCAATGCCCTACCTCATGGGTCATGGTTCTTCCTTTATCGTACGTTGTGTTACTATACAAACCAGCCGGATAAATCTCTCTTGAACCAAACGTTCCATAGTTTGCTACTACTCCATCTGTAGAAGCCAACCCTCCTGAAGGATCCAAACCTTGTAGACCAGATGCATCAGGGAATTGTGCATATCCCAACAAAGAGCTATCGCTAAAATTAACCGACCACATATTTAGATATTGACCAGGATCCCAAATTGTCTCGGGCTTCAAAATGGTTTCTATTTCGTCCATTGACCAAGATGATTTATCAAATATAACCCTATGAATACCGTTGGTTGGATTCCCTTTAGGATCAACTTGAGCCAAGGCAAACTGAATTTGAATATCTGCTCCTACTGGGCTCAAATTATATCCCGGAGTTCCTATTTTTTTTCTAAAATCGTTGTTCATCACAGTAATTTGTGAGCGCACCTGCTCATCTGTAATATTTGGAGCCACACCTAATGCTTCTCCATTATTAACAACATGAACCACAACTGGAATGGTAATAATACTTCCTGCTTCTGATCTGTTTTTTCTATAATTCTCTACGATAGGGTTTAACCATTTTTCGAATTGCTCATTCGATAATCTGTTGGGATTTTTCTGTTGAATATAATTTTCATATTCTACCGAAAAACAACGAATAACATTTGTATGATTTGGTTTTTTTGAAAAAACCTTCTGCTTTTGTTGCGCTTGAGCAAAATTTAAAAACAGTAAAACCATAACCATCAATAGACTTTGGGCACTTTTCATAACAATTTATTTGTATCAACACAAAACTATTCAATTAAATTAAATTTTATCACTGTAAAAAACGTTTTTTAAAAAAAGTTTTGTTAACTGAATCATTTTCAAAATTTTAGTTAATAAAGTTTAGATAATTTAAAAAAAATGTTAACTTGGTATTGAATTTAACCCTCCTATCTATGAAAAGAAAATTACTATTTTTTTCTTTCTGTATTTTTAGCAATTTTTACTTAAATGCTCAAACTAAAAAGTTATGGCATTTAGAAAATGTAAAAGAAACTAATATAGAAGAAAACGCCCGAGAATTAAAGATCGAAGAATACAAGGTATTCTCTTTAAATCTGAATGAATTTCAAAATCAACTCAAAAAAGCACCCTTAAAAACTGCTTTTAAAAAAAACAATGATGTAATTGTTACACTCCCTAATGCTTCAGGTGAATTAGAAGAATTCAGAATCGTAGAATCTTCTGTTTTTGAACCCGAACTACAAGCCAAATTTCCGGAAATACGATCCTACAGAGGTCAAAGTCTGAAAAATCCCGCTACTATTGCAGCATTCAGCGTTTCTCCCTACAACGGTGTAAGTGCAATAATTCGCTCGGGTGAATCAGGAAAAACTATCATTATTGACCCTACTGAAAAAGGAAACACCTCAACCTACAAAGTCTTTTACAAATCTTCCAAAAAAGCGGATGGAAAGTTTACATGTACTACGGATGATGATGCTAATAATTTAGCACAACAATTGCGACAAGGAGTGAATCTTAAAAATGCTGACGATGGTAAATTAAGAACTTTTAGGCTCGCATTATCTTGTACTGCTGAATACGCGAATTACTTTGGAGCAACCAATGCCTCACAAGTTGCCAATGTAAATGCCGCCTACAACGCAACCATGACTCGTGTAAACGGAGTGTTTGAAATGGATTTCAATGCAACTATGATCATTATTGCTAATAACAACAATGTAATTTATTACAATCCAGCAACCGATCCATACTCCGATGCAGCAAACATGACGAATTGGAACAACCAACTACAAACTACACTTACCAACGTTATTGGAGAAGCCAATTATGATGTAGGTCACTTGTTCGGAGCTACTGGAGGTGGAGGAAATGCAGGGTGTATCGGATGCGTTTGTGTTGATGGTCAAAAAGGAAGAGGATACACTTCTCCGGCGGATGGTATTCCTTCAGGAGACAATTTCGATATCGATTATGTAGCCCATGAACTTGGACATCAATTTGGCGGAAATCATACTTTCACATTCAGCAGCGAAGGTACAATTGCTCAAAAAGAGCCCGGATCAGGTTCTACTATCATGGGATATGCCGGCATTACAGGAGCTACAGATGTTCAGGCTCACAGTGACGCTTTATTTCACGCAGTAAGTATTCAACAAGTTACCGTAAACATAAAAACGAAATCATGCCCAACCATCACCAACATCAGCAATGCTACTCCAACAGCAAATGCCGGAGCCGATCTAATTCTTCCGAAAGGGACTGCTTTTAAACTTACTGGTGTTGGAACGGATGCAAATCCGGGAGATGCTTTGACTTATATTTGGGAACAATTTGACGATGGAACTCCCACTACGACATACCCAAGTACAACGAAGACCTCAGGACCTAATTTCAGAACTTTCACTGCCACAATATCACCTACAAGAAACTTCCCTCGACTAGAAGACCATCTGGCAAACGGCCTTAATGGGAACAAATGGGAACTAGTACCAAACGTAGCCCGTACGCTTAATTTTAGATTTACCGTAAGAGATAACAAACTTGGCGGAGGAAGCAACAACAGTGATGATATGACTGTTACCTTCAGTAATTCGGCAGGCCCTTTTGAAGTGACTTCACAAGCCACGACTGGAACTACCTATTTGGTTGGAGCCACAACTTCCGTAAAATGGAATGTAAACAATACCAACAACTTAAGTGGTGCAGCCAATGTCAACATTAAACTATCTATTGATGGCGGGCTAACCTACCCATACACTCTGGCCAGCAATACTTTAAATGACGGTACTGAAAACATCACCCTACCTGCCGGAGTCTCTGCCCCGTTTTGTCGTATTTTAGTAGAACCCACCGCTAATGTTTTTTATGCAATCAACACCAAAGATTTCGCTATTGGTTACACCGTTACTCAACAATGTGTTACGTACTCATCAGGAAATCTAAATGCCACGATTGTAGAGCACAACCCATTGGCCTACGATGTGTTTAATTTAAACATTCCGCAGGATGTTATCATAAAAGATGTTAATGTAATGACGGACATTTCTCATAGACCAAACCAATTATACACTAGAATTTCACACCCAGACGGAACAGCTGTAGTATTATACAATACACCAACCTCAAAAAGAGAAGGTGCAAGTGTAAAATGCGGAAATAAAACTAATCAATTATTAGCAACCTTTGATGATGCAGGAGCTGTATTTGATTGTACCATTGCTGATATAAGCACTACTACAAAAATAAAACCTTCAGGAACACTAGCTTCTTTTAATGGGAAGCATTCTAATGGAACTTGGAAATTCAGAATTGCCGATATAGACACCGTGAATCCTCCTTCAGAAAATTCAGGAACTTTAAATTCTTTTAGTATTGAAATTTGTTATCAGGAAATACAATCATTGGATGCCAAAGATTTCGAATTTGCAAATTTCTCCCTTTATCCAAATCCAAATAAAGGAAACTTTACACTGAAGTTTGATTCGGAATCGGGCAAAGACATTGAGGTGAAAATTTTTGATTTAAGAGGAAGAACAATATCAGAAAAAACTTATTCGAATAATGGTTTCTTCAACCAAGAAATTAACTTGAAAAACGTTACTTCTGGTGTTTATTTAGTTAATATAAATGATGGAATCAAAAAAACAACCAAACGAATCGTTGTGGAATAACAACAAATAAAATAATGGAATCAGAAGAGGTAAATTTCTGCCTCTTCTTTTTTACTAATATAAGGCTCATGGGATCAAATAGGGTTAAATCCAAAAAAAAAGATTATTTAAAAAAAAATGTTTTTTTTGTTAAATAATTACACTATAGTACTATTTTTGCAAGCTATCAAATTATAAACCATAATAAATTATGATGAAAAAATACTTAAAGATAAAGCTAATAACAATAAGTTTAATGGCTAGTTTTCTATCCAACGCTCAAGATCAACAATCAAAATTTATTCGTTGTTCTTCTATTGAATATGAAGAAAGTTTAAAAGCAAAGTTTCAACAAAGAAATTCAATTTCTGAATTTGAAAAATGGATTGCGCCTATTGTTGAAAAAGTGAAAGAGGGCAAAAAAAATAAAAAAAACAACCGATCTATTTCTAGAATTATTCGTATCCCTGTAGTAGTACATGTAATGCACAATGGAGATGCTTTGGGTTCCGGAGAAAATATTTCTGATGCGCAAGTAAAATCACAAATAGAAGTACTAAATCAAGATTTCAGAAAAATGATTAACACAAATGGCTATAATACAAATCCCGTTGGAGCGGATCTAGAAATTGAGTTTGTTTTAGCCAAAAGAAAACCTGATGGAACCTCTACAACAGGTATTGACAGAGTCAGCACAAAAACAGTTTCATATAACTCAATGGCTAATGTAGAAACTATGAAGTCTACCACTATTTGGGATCCAACTAAGTACCTTAATATGTGGACTATAAATATAGGAGGTAAATCTCCTTGGAATCAAACTTTAGGTTATGCTCAATTTCCCCAAGGTTCAAATCTAATTGGTGTTTATGGAGGAGATGATGCAACCACCCCTTCTCCTGCTTTGACAGACGGTTTAGTAATGCGTTATGAAGCATTTGGTTCTAGAGATATCCACCCAGGTGGAACTTATTTAGCAGGATATGATTTAGGCAGAACTGTTACTCATGAAATAGGTCACTGGTTAGGACTCAGACACATTTGGGGTGATGGAGATTGCTCTGTTGATGATTATTGCACGGACACACCTAATGCAGGACAAGCTAACTATACATGTGATCCTGTAGATTCTTGTCCTGACGGTCAAGGCAATGACATGATTGAGAATTACATGGATTACACTAATGATGCATGTATGAATATTTTTACAAATGATCAGAAAAATAGAGTTATAGCAGTAATGCACAACTCACTAAGAAGAAAAGAATTACTATCTTCACCTGCCTTAGTACCCTTAAATTTACCAACTGAAGGAAGTCTATCAATTGAAGATATAGGCCTAAATCCTTGTAGTAAATTTTTAAATACAGTTCTAAAATTAACAAATTACGGAACAAACAATATCACATCAGCACAAATCCTTTTCGACTTTGATGGTGTAGGAACACAAACATACAATTGGACAGGAAATTTAGCTCCTAATGCTTCAACAAATATAAATTTACCAAGCATGTATTTAGCTAATACGTCTCAATCTTTTTATGCTTCATTGGAAAAGGTAAATAACATTACTGATGGTTACATCACTAATAACGAAGTTGGCAAAATAGTTGACTCACCTAATGTGATTGTTGGAAACAACGTTGTTTTTAACCTTAAACCTGATCATTATGCCGATGAAATTGAGTGGAATTTAAAAGACATTAACGGAAACATCTTACAATCTAGTCCAAAATATGATATTGGTGATTCAACTTTAAAAACTTACAATTGGAATTTACCAAACGGCTGTTATACATTAACCGTTATTGATACTTATGGAGATGGATTAAATTATGACGCAAATGGCTTAGATGGTTATTACAACTTATATGATCAGAATAACAATAAAATTTTTGAAGGAGGAGGACACAAGAACCAAGTTGAACATAAATTTGCTATAAATACTCTTTCAAATAATGATTTTGAATTTGACAATTTCTCATTGTACCCAAATCCTAACAAAGGAAACTTTACGGTTAAATTTGACCCTGAAACAAATGATAAAATCAATATTGATGTGTATGACTTAAGAGGAAGACAAATCTTTGAAAGATCATACGTTAATAACGGAACATTCAATCAGGAAGTTAACCTGAATAATATTTCTTCAGGAGTTTATCTAATCACCATATCTAATGGTCAAAAGAAAACTACTAAACGTATAGTAATTGAATAATTACTGCGAAAATAAATCACAAAAAAGGGAAGTTTTGAAAAACTTCCCTTTTTTATTTTCCATTGAAGGCGGTCATGGTGTTTCCTAAACCAGCCAATGCAAAAGATTCTACAGCGTTAGCGGCTACTTCTAAGCGCTCTGGTAGTTTTACCTTTTCTGCTTCGTCCCATTCTCCTAACACATAATCGACTTGTTTTCCCTTTTTAAAATCGTCACTGATCCCAAAACGAAAACGAGGATAGTCCGTAGTATTTAAAACTGATTGAATACTCTTAAGTCCGTTATGACCTCCGTCGGAACCTTTTGGCTTTATTCGAAGAGTCCCGAAAGGAAGATTCAAATCGTCTGTAATGATTAAGATGTTTTCTTTGGCGATTTTTTCTTTTTCCATCCAATACTGAACGGCTTTACCGCTTAAATTCATGTAGGTATTTGGTTTCAGCAATAACAGTGTACGTCCTTTTACTTTCACTTCTGCCATGGTTCCCAACTTTACCGTTTCAAATTCGACACCGGCTTTTTTAGCCAAGAAATCGACTACTTTAAAACCTATATTGTGTCGGGTATTCACATATTCTGCTCCAATATTACCAAGTCCGACTATTAAAAATTTTTTCATATCTATTTTTTCGGTTACTGTTTTGGATGAAAACAGATGAGCAATCCAATGAATCATGAGGCAAAAGTAAATTAATTTAGACGGATTACAAAAAGTATGACTGATCCTATTTAGCCCTGATCGAAGCTAGCTACCGTGTAGCGCGAAGAGCAGGAATAAGGATAGCTGAACAACCCTAAACATTCGCTCCACATAATTACCAAAATGGATTACATAAAAAAAGGCGTCTCGTTGAAGACGCCTTTGGTATAAAGTTTAAAAAGATTATTTTTTCTTTTTTCCTCCTTTTTCTGCTTTTGCCGCTTCCTGAGCCGCTTTCATAGCCGCACGAGAAATTCTTACTTGACAAACCACAGTGTTGTCTGGATGTAAAAACTTGTAGTTATCAGAAGCTAACTTCGTGATGTACAGTTTGTTACCCATTTCTAAAGAAGAAATATCAGCATCGATAAAATCTGGTAAGTTAGCAGGTAAAGCTTTTACTTTTAATTTACGTTGGTTTAAACGTAAAACACCCCCTAATAATACCCCTGGAGAAGTACCTACAACTCTAACCGGAATTTCCATGGTAACTTCTTTATTATCGAATAACTGATAGAAATCGATGTGTAAAATTTTGTCCGTTACAGGGTGTACTTGGATATCTTGTAAAACCGCATTGAACGATTTTCCGTTATCCAACTCAATCACAACTGTGTGTGCGTTTGGAGTGTAAACCAAGTTTTTGAATGCTTTTTCTTCTGCTGAGAAATGCACTGGTTGATCTCCTCCGTATAATACGCAAGGAACCGCTCCAGCATTACGTAAGGCTTTCGTAGCTACTTTGCCCACGCTTTCTCTTTCTGATCCTTTGATTGTAATTGATTTCATTTAAAAAAAATATAGTTAATAATATAAACTTACATTAAAAATTTTCCACTGATGGAATTGTTGTGATGTACCATGTGCATAACTTCCGCGAATAAAGGAGCACAACTCACCACTTTAATTTTAATAGATTCTTTCTTTAACGGGATAGAATCGCTCACTATTAATTCGCTTAATTGCGAGTTTTCAATTTTTTCGTAAGCATTGCCAGATAAAATGGCATGCGTACAAATAGCTCTCACGCTCAAGGCACCTTTTTCGATCATTAAATCAGCCGCTTTGGCTAATGTTCCTCCGGTATCGATCATATCATCTACCAAGATCACATTTCTTCCTTTTACCTCTCCGATGAGTTCCATCGATTCGATGATATTGGCTGCTTTTCTTTGTTTGTAACAGATCACCACGTCCGACTCTAGAAATTTTGAATAGGCATAAGCTCTTTTCGATCCTCCCATATCTGGAGAAGCGATTGTCAAGTTTTCTAAACCTAAACTTTTTACATAAGGTAAAAAGATGGTTGACGCAAACAAATGATCCACTGGTTTTTCAAAGAAACCTTGAATCTGGTCAGCGTGCAAATCCATTGTCATAATTCGGGTGGCACCGGCACTTTCCAATAATTTTGCAACTAGTTTGGCTCCAATTGGTACTCTGGGTTTGTCTTTTCTGTCCTGACGTGCCCAACCAAAATAAGGAATTACAGCCGTAATATGTCTTGCTGAAGCTCTTTTGGCCGCATCTATCATTAGCAACAATTCCATTAAGTTATCTGAACTTGGAAACGTTGAACAAACGATAAACACTCTCAATCCGCGGATTGATTCTTCATAAGACGGCTGAAATTCACCATCACTATAGTGCGAGAACGTTACTTTCCCTAGCTCAACACCGTATTTCTCGGCAATTTTCTCAGCTAGGTAAACACTTTGCGAACAGGCAAAAATTTTTGCTTCGGGTTCTAGGTGTGGCATTAATATGTTGTTATGTAGTTAGTTATGTGTTGCGCGAATTAACGCGGTGCAAATTTAGGAATAAAATTCAAGAAGAAAAGATATTTTTGAAGTATTTTTTATGAAATTTAAAAAAAATAATTACATTTGCACTCACAATTACTATCGTATGCCCGGATGGCGGAATTGGTAGACGCGCACGACTCAAACTCGTGTACTTAGGTGTGTGGGTTCGATTCCCACTCCGGGTACTAACCTCTCAGAAATGGGAGGTTTTTTTATTTTAAAAATTCAATATTTCGCTGCAGACCTTCTAATTTTGTTCTTTTCACTGGAGAATTTTTAAATACTTTCTTGAACACTTCTTCAGTAATTTCTTCCCATTCCTTTTTGGAGAAGTTCAAAATTTCATCATTAGGATTAAAAAGTGGCTCGTTGTGCGGTTTAGAAAAACGATTCCAAGGACAAACATCCTGACAAACATCACAACCAAACATCCAGTCATCAAATTTATCATTCATTTCATTAGGTATATTCCCTTTGAGCTCGATAGTAAAATACGAAATACATTTGCTCCCATCTACCACATAAGGTTGCACTATAGCCTGTGTGGGACAAGCATCTATACAGGCGGTACAAGATCCGCAATGATCTGTAGTAGGCGCATCATATTCTAAATCTAAATCAACTATTAATTCCGCAATGAAATAAAACGAACCGACTTGCTTGGTAATTAAATTACTATTTTTTCCTATCCAACCCAAACCAGATTTGGCGGCCCAAGCTTTATCCAACACGGGAGCGGAATCAACAAAAACTCTACCCGAAACCTCTCCTATTTCTGTTTGGATAAAGGACAGCAAATCTTTTAGCTTGTCTTTAATTACAAAATGATAATCCTGCCCGTAAGCATACTTGGATATTTTATACGAATCTTCTCTCTGAATTTTGGAAGGATAATAATTGAACAACAAAGAAATCACGCTTTTTGCTCCCTCTACCAACAAAGTTGGATCTAATCTTTTATCGAAATAATTTTCCATATAAGACATTTCACCATGACTGTTATTGTTTAGCCAACGTTCTAATCGGGGTGCTTCTGTTTCTAAAAAACCGGCTTTAGCAATACCACAAGACAAAAACCCGAGACGTTGTGCCTCGGATTTAATTAATCTAGTATGGTTTTCTTTGATATTCATAGTCGATAACAAAAGATTAAAACAATTCTCCTTGATTGGATCCTCTTATACGACCTAGATGTTTGTATGCCTTCTCCGTTACTTCTCGGCCACGGGGTGTACGAATAATAAATCCTTCTTTGATTAGAAATGGCTCATAAACTTCCTCTAAGGTTTCACCACTTTCTGAAACTGCAGTTGCTAGAGTTGTGATTCCCACAGGACCTCCTTTAAACTTATCGATGATAGTCACAAGAATCTTATTGTCCATTTCATCTAACCCATGAGCATCTACATTAAGAGCTTTAAGCGCAAAACGGGCAATTTCTATATCAATTTTCCCATTGCCTTTTATTTGCGCAAAATCACGTACCCGACGCAACAACGCATTTGCGATTCGAGGAGTTCCACGGCTACGTCCGGCTATTTCGATGGCTGCTTCCATGGTAATTGGCATACGCAAAATAGAAGAACTACGTTGCACAATAGTGGTCAACAACTCGGTATTATAATATTGCAAACGGGATTGAATCCCGAAACGGGCGCGCATAGGCGCCGTTAACAAACCTGATCTAGTGGTAGCACCTACTAGAGTAAATGGATTTAGATTAATTTGAACCGAACGCGCGTTAGGTCCGGACTCTATCATAATGTCTATTTTAAAATCCTCCATTGCCGAATACAAATATTCTTCCACAATAGGGCTTAACCGATGTATTTCATCAATAAATAGCACATCTCGTTCGTCCAAGTTTGTCAACAACCCTGCTAGATCACCCGGTTTATCTAAAACGGGTCCAGAAGTTATTTTAATACTTACTCCCAACTCATTGGCTAAAATATTGGCCAAGGTTGTTTTCCCTAAACCCGGAGGACCATGAAATAGTGTATGGTCCAGCGCTTCTCCTCTTAAATTGGCAGCCTGAACAAATATTTTTAAATTTTCGAGTACTTGATCCTGTCCTGTAAAATCATCAAAAGAGAGTGGTCGCAATGCTTTCTCTACGTCTATTTCTTCAGGAGAAAATCGTTCTTTATTTGGATTCAAATTTTCATTCATACGGCAAAGATAAAGAGAAAGTTCTCTGTTTTTTACAAAGAATATCTAGATAAAACAACTCCGCAAAATAGGAGTTTGCTTGAATTTTCAATTATTGAATGTTGTATCCTTTAGCCAGAACATTTTTCCATTCGGGATGACGTTTCAGATACGCAGCGACAAAAGGACATAAGGGCGCCAAGGTATACCCCTTTTCTTGAATATGATTCAAAGTCTTGGAAACCAAGGCAGATCCTACACCTTTTCCTTCTAGTTCTTTAGGGACTTCGGTATGAGTCAGAAACATTATGTTTTCATTATTGACAATAAAATCTATAAAAGCAATTACGCCTTCCACTTCTAATTCAAATCTTTTTTTCTCTTGATTTAAAATCAACGGTATTTCTGAATAATTACTCATTTTTTCTCTTTTAGATAAAATAAAGATAACGCTCCTGAAGGACATTCTGCTACTTGTTTTACAATTTCTTCCGTTGTGGCACCCAGAGGATTTATCCACGGCCTGTTTTTCGCGTTAAAAACAGCGGCCAATCCTCTAACACATTTTCCCGAATGGATACAAAGTTCTTGCTTCCATACAATGGTGATCTCTCCGTTGGTATATTCTTTATCTTTTTCCATTGGTTTTGATTTATCTATAAAGTTACAAAAAAGGGCTTATAAAATTGTTTTTATATCTTTATCCAAACTAACCAAAAAATTATGCAAAACGAAAAACAAAATTTTAAACGCGAATTAGGCTTACTCGATGGGACACTACTCGTGGTGGGCTCTATGATAGGCTCAGGAATATTTATTGTGAGTGCTGACATCACCCGTAATATAGGTAGTGCCGGATGGTTGGTACTGATTTGGGTTGCTACCGCTTTGATCACCATGATTGCAGCTGTAAGCTATGGGGAATTGAGCTCTATGTTCCCTCATGCTGGCGGTCAATATGTGTACTTGAAAGAAGCATATAACAAGCTCGTTGCTTTTTTATACGGATGGAGTTTCTTTGCCGTTATACAAACCGGAACCATTGCGGCTGTTGGGGTTGCTTTTTCTAAATTTGCCGCTTACCTCTTTCCTTCACTCAGTGAAAATAATTTTTTAATAGACACCTCGTCTTTTAAACTAAGTGTTGCACAGATCGTTTCGATTATTACCATTTTTTTACTCACCTATATAAACAGTCGCGGTGTTAAAAACGGAAAAATTATTCAGAAAATTTTCACTATTACCAAGATAGCTTCTCTTTTTGGATTAATCATTTTCGGATTAATTCTTGCCGCTAAAAGTGATGTTTGGGATGCAAACTGGACCAATGCTTGGAACGCCCAAACTTTTAACAAAGAGACTGACAATTGGACCGAAATAGGAGGATTTGTATTGGTCTCTGCCATTGCAGCTTCAATGGTAGGCTCTCTTTTTTCAAGTGATGCCTGGAATGGAGTGACTTTTATCTCTGGTGAAATTAAAAATCCACAACGTAATGTAGGACTGAGTTTATTTCTAGGAACATTGATTGTTAGTATCATTTATATTCTAGCAAACATCATGTATCTAGCGGTAGTTCCTTTGGAAGAAATTGCTTTTGCTCCTTCTGACCGTGTGGCTGTAGTAGCCTCGGAACAAATCTTTGGATCTACAGGAACTATTATCATTGCGATCATGATTATGATTTCGACTTTTGGATGTAATAACGGTCTAATCATGGCTGGATCACGCGTATATTACACGATGGCAAAAGACGGATTGTTTTTTAAAAAAGCAGCGAATTTAAATAATGCAAGTGTTCCAGGATGGGGCTTATGGATTCAGTGTATCTGGTCTTCGGCTTTATGTCTAACAGGAAAGTACGGCGACCTATTGGATTTTGTCATGATTATTGTAATTATTTTTTATATCCTGACTATTTACGGAATTTTCATTTTACGAAAAAAAATGCCAAATGCCGAACGTCCGTATAAAGCATTTGCCTATCCATTTTTACCAGCACTTTATATATTAGTAGCCAGCGCTATTTGTATCATGTTACTGATTGACAGAACAAGTACTTGCGGCTGGGGAGTTTTAATTATGCTGGCAGGAATTCCGGTGTATTATTTAAGTAAAGGAAAAGAAGTATAAACAAAAAAAGAGGTTGAAAATTGATCAACCTCTTTTCTTAATATTTAAAAAAATCAATTTGGAGATGGATATACACCATACAAAGATATTATAAACGAGACAGCAAGAGATGGCTGTATGTTATTAATCGGTTGGCCACCACCTGAAGGGTTTAACATATTTACCTTAAATATTGTATTTGCTGGAGCATTAGAATATTCTTTATCCAAAACTGATGTTCCTGCAGGAAGATTAGCCGTTGGTAGATTTTGATTACCATTTGTAGTCACTGCATTTACCTTATGTGTGTGAGCCGGCATTTGATTAACTGTCATAACATTTTCTTCGCTACCACCCTGCTCACCAATTATTCTTGCTGTCAACCCCAATCCTTGTCCCATAGCAACTGGAACTCTACCTCTTAGATCGGGAAGAGCAAATGTAGTCTGTCCATCACCTCCATATGTTGTACCTATCAGCATGAATAATGTTTCATACTCAGCTATGGATAGAAGCTGTCCTTCACAAAACATCCATCCTTGAGGAGGAAAATTTCCAGCAAACATTTTAATTTGTCCTACATAGGGATTCTGCGCATTAATGGTGTTCCAAAAAAGCATTATTAAAAATGTATATATGAGTTTTTTCATGATTTCTATTAAAAATTTAATTAGCGGAAGGATAAACTCCTTGTAAGCATATTATATAATTTATAACTAAATAAGGCTGCATATTATTCATAGGTTGATTTGCACCCACATTACTTACCATAGCACTATTCATTTCGGAATTAGGTAATGCGTTAGAATATTCAGGATCTAAAACTAAGGTATCTGCTAATAAATTATCTGTGGGTAAGTTTTGATTTCCAGCTGTATTCACAGCATTAACCGTATGTGAATGACTTGGCAGGTTATTGATTGTCAATACTATGTATTCTGTACCCCCAAAAAGGCCTTGACTATACCCATTACCAACATGAATAGGAACACGACTTCTTAAATCAGGCAATGCAAAAGTAGTAGTACCATTACCTCCATACGTTGTACCTAACAAAGAAAAAAGTGCTTGATTTTGATTAATTGGCAATAACTGACCTTGACACAAGGCCCACCCTTTTGGAGCATAATTCCCTGCAAACATTTGTATTTCTCCTAAATATTGAGATCCATCTTGGGAAAACAACTTGTTACTGTTTACAAAAAGAGTAACAAACAAAAATATTTTAAGTATATTTTTCATTTTAATTTTTGATAATATTGGCTATTTTTATTCCTTGATCAGTAACAAATTTCATAATATAAATTCCCGATTGAAGATGAGATAAATCTAATGTCGAATTTTCTTCTGTTACTAAAATACTTTGACCTTGTAAATTCCAAATAGAAATTTGATTAATGGTAATTGATGACCTAACATTTAAAACAGATTTAATTGGATTAGGATAAAAAGTAATAGCTTGATCTAATAAAAAATTATCTTTTGAAAGTGTATTTTGAACCGCTCCAGTCAAAGTAGCATTAGCATTCGATAAATTTCCACCACATTCTCCTGAAGTAACTGCTATATTTTCTTCCCAAGTCCCTAGACTTAAACTTGGTGGGTTCGGCGTAGATTCTTCGACATTTGAATAAATTAAATTTGATCCCAAGAAATCACCATCACCTGAATCAGCAATAAATTCCCAACGCATATTGGCCTGATTCCAAAGTATTTTAAACTCACAAGCACCAGATGGACAAGGTTGATCACCATTGATTGGGGTGGTAGCATATATATTTCTACCTGTTTCATCTATTCCTATTGAATTGAAGGTAAACGTATTACTTTCAGAAAACAAATTCGGACAACCTTTAAAAGTTATAGTTTGCGCCTCAACACATGATACTATAAATAATAAAAAAATAATGAATGACTTTTTCATAATTTAAGTTTTAATTAATTTCTTGGGGGAAAAAACCCTTGCAAGCAGATAATAAAATTTACAGTAGCGTAAGGCTGCATATTATTAAATGGAACACCTGCCCCTACTGGTTGAATCATATTAGGATTCATCTCCGTATTAGAAGCTCCGTTTGAATATTCTTTATCTAACCCTTTTGTATTCGCGAACAAATTACCCGTAGGGGTACTTTGATTTCCTTCTTCAGCAACAGCATTTACTTTGTGAGAATGCTGAGGCAATTGACTTAGAAATAATGACACAGTTTCTTGACCGTGGCTTTGTCCTAAATAAATATTAGATAATCCTGCCCCTTGCCCATGATGCATAGGCGCTTTACCTCTCAAATCAGGTAAAGCAAAAGTAGTTTTCCCATCACCTCCATAAGTAGTTCCTAATATTGAAAATAAAGCAGTATTGGAAGCAATTGACAATAGTTGTCCATTACATAATGCCCATCCTTTTGGAGCAAAATTAAAACCTACCATCCTAATCTCACCGACATAACCATTTTGAGAAAACGATTTTAGGCTTCCTAATAATGTCAGAAGTAGCATTGTTAAAAAAGTAATTCTTTTCATCATAATTTTTTTTGTTTTGACTAAAATAAAACATTTTACTTGTAAGTAAAAACTATTAGCGTCTAAAAGAAAAAAAATCGACCAAAAACAAAAAACCTCGACGAATCGAGGTTTTTTTTATAAAATCATGAAATTATTTCAATTTTTTCTTCACAGCTACTTCTGTAAAACTTTCAATGGTATCATACTCTTGGATGTCATTGTACCCTTTAATTTGCATACCACAGTCGTAACCTTTAGAAACTTCTTTCACATCGTCTTTGAAACGTTTTAAAGCAATTAATTCACCTGTGTAAATAACCACTCCTTCACGAATCAAGCGGATTTTGTTAGCACGAACAATTTTTCCATCAGTTACCATACATCCGGCAATAGTTCCCACTTTAGAAATTTTGAATAACTCTCTAATTTCTGCAGTACCCGTGATTTCTTCTTTCATTTCTGGAGACAACATTCCTTCCATTGCATCTCTTAAATCATCGATAGCTGCATAAATGATAGAATAATGACGGATATCAATTTCTTCTTTTTCTGCCAATGCTTTTGCATTTCCAGCCGGACGAACGTTAAATCCAATAATGATTGCATCTGAAGCCGAAGCCAACATTACATCAGATTCTGTAATAGCTCCAACCCCTTTATGGATAATATTGATTTGAATTTCATCTGTAGAAAGTTTAGAGAATGAATCTGATAAAGCTTCAACTGAACCATCAACGTCTCCTTTAAGAATAATATTCAATTCCTTAAACTGACCTAAAGCAATACGACGACCGATTTCATCAAGCGTGATGTGACGTTGCGTTCTAACTGATTGCTCACGTAATAATTGAGTACGTTTTGCTGCAATTTGTTTTGCTTCTCTTTCGTCTTCAAATACATTAAACTTGTCACCCGCTGTAGGCGCTCCATCTAATCCTAAGATAGATACTGGTGTTGACGGACCTGCCTCTTTAATATTGTGACCTCTTTCGTCATGCATAGCACGGATTTTACCATGGTTTTTTCCGGCCAATACATAATCTCCAACTCTCATAGTTCCAGCTTGTACTAAAACTGTAGACACATACCCACGACCTTTGTCTAAGAATGCTTCTACCACTGTTCCAACAGCTGGTTTATTAGGATTAGCTTTCAATTCAAGAATTTCAGCTTCAAGTAATACTTTTTCAAGTAATTCTTTAACTCCGATTCCCATTTTAGCAGAAATATCATGAGACTGGTATTTACCTCCCCACTCTTCTACTAAGAAATTCATGGCTGCTAATTTTTCTTTAATTTTTTCAGGATTAGCCGTTGGCTTATCAATTTTATTAATTGCAAAAATGATAGGAACTCCTGCTGCTTGTGCGTGACTAATTGCTTCTTTAGTCTGCGGCATAATGTCATCATCGGCAGCTACAACAATAATAGCAATATCGGTAACCTGAGCACCACGGGCACGCATCGCCGTGAAGGCCTCGTGACCTGGAGTATCTAAAAACGCGATTTTTTGTCCGTTATCTAATTCTACCGAATAAGCACCAATATGTTGTGTAATTCCTCCAGACTCACCAGCAATTACGTTAGTCTTACGAATGTAATCCAATAACGATGTTTTACCATGATCTACGTGTCCCATTACAGTCACGATTGGAGCACGTGGTTTTAAATCTTCTGGTCTATCTTCTACAACTTCGATATTTTCTTCAATATCTGCAGTAGTAAATTCAACTTCATATCCAAACTCATCAGCAACGATAGTTAAGGTTTCTGCATCCAAACGTTGATTCATGGTTACCATGATTCCTAAGGACATACAAGTTCCAATAACTTTAGTAATTGGCACGTTCATCATAGTAGCAATTTCACCTACCGTAACGAACTCAGTTACTTTAAGAGTTTTACTTCCTTCTTCTTGTGCCAACAATTCTTCTTCTGTACGTTGACGGTGTGTATCACGTTTGTCACGACGGTATTTAGCAGCTCTAGATTTGTTACCTTTTCCTTGTAAACGTTCTAGAGTTTCTTTAATTTGATTTTTAACCTCTTCTTCCGTTGGCTCAACTTTTACAATAGCAGGTCGAATAGCGTTTGGTTTACCAAATGGTTTTCCACCTCCTTTATTGAATCCGCCTTGCCCACCAGATCTGTTATTTTGCGCACCTTGTCCACCTTGTTGACCACCTTGTCCAGGTTGTCCCGGTTTAGAAGGAATACGGTTACGTTTTTTCTTATCAGCACCAGCTGCTCCTCCGGCATTGGATTGACCGCCGTGAGGTTTTTTGTCTTCTGGTTTCTTTTTAGGTTTATTGAACTGAGAAAGATCGATAGTTTGACCGGTAAATGTAGTTCCCGAAAGTTTTTGGTATTGTGTAGCATGCGTTTCTTCCACAGGAGCTGCTTCAACTGAAGGATTTGAAGCGGGTTTCTCTGCTTTTGGCTCAACGACAGGTTTTGACTCTACTTTAATTTTTGGCTCTACTTTAGGTTTCTCAAGCACTGGTTTTGGTTCCTCTTTTGGAGTTTCTACTTTTGGTGTTTGAATCACCGTCTCTTTTACTGCCTCAACCGGCTTTTCTACAGATTGAACTACAGGTTTCTCGACTGGTTTCTCGATGGACTTTTCAACAGGTTTAGGATTTAAATCGATTTTCCCAACTTGTTTAGGACCAACCACACTAGCTTTAGCCTTAATGATTTCCTGACGAGCACGCTCTTCCTCTTTGCGTTTTTCTTCTAACTCTTGCTCTCGCTCTAGACGAAGCGCTTCTTTTTCTTTTCTCTTCTCTTCGCTAACCTCTTTAGAAGCATCTTTATTCCCTTTGTCTCCAGCAAATTGATTTGATAGGACATTATATATTTCGTTGGTGATTTTTGTGTTGGGATTAGATTCAATCGTGAACCCTTTGTCCTTTAAAAAATCGACTGCTCTTTCTAACGAAATATTGAATTCCCTTAAAACTTTGTTTATTCTTATTGTTCCTTCAGACATAAATTTTATTTATGATTTATTTTTATTTGTGGATTAAGGTTATTAATCTTCAAATTCTTCTTTTAATATCTTGATTACCTCAAGAATGGTTTCTTCTTCTAAATCTGTACGACGAACCAAGTCATTTACATCTTGATTTAGAATACTTTTCGCTGTATCTAATCCGATTTTTGCGAACTCATCTATAATCCAGCCATCAATTTCATCAGAAAACTCAGTTAATTCAACATCATCGTCTTCTACTGTATTACCCTCTCGGATAACGTCTAATTCATATCCTGTTAACTGACCTGCCAGTTTGATATTGTGACCACCGCGACCAATTGCCTTAGACACTTCTTCTAATTTCAAATACACTTCTGCAGTTTTCTTTTCTTCATCTATTTTTATAGAAGAAACTTTAGCAGGGCTAAGAGCTCTAGTAATGTACAACTGTATGTTATTAGTGTAATTGATTACATCTATATTTTCGTTTCCTAACTCACGAACAATACCGTGAATACGAGATCCTTTCATTCCAACACAAGCACCTACCGGATCGATACGATCATCATAAGAATCTACGGCAACTTTAGCTTTTTCACCTGGTATACGCACCACTTTTTTGATGGTAATTAATCCATCGAAAACTTCTGGAATTTCTTGTTCAAATAATTTCTCCAAGAATTTTTCAGAGGTTCTTGACATAATAATTTGCGGCTTATTCCCTTTTAGCTCAACGCTTTCAATGATTCCACGAACATTATCTCCTTTACGGAAGAAATCTGAAGGGATTTGTTTTTCTTTTGGCAAAACAATCTCATTTCCTTCATCATCTACCAAGATAACCGCTTTAGGACGCACATGGTGCACCTCTGCAGTGTAAATATCACCAATTAAATCTTTAAAATGCTTGTAAAGATTCGTGTTATCGTGTTCATGGATTTTAGAAATCAAGTTTTGACGCAACGCCAAGATAGCTCTTCTTCCCAAATCAATCAATTTAACCTCTTCCGATACTTCCTCACCAATTTCAAAATCCGGCTCAATCTTACGAGCCTCTGAAAGAGTAATTTCCTCATTTTCAAAATCAAGATCTTCATCCGCTACAATAACTCTACGTCTCCAGATTTCCATATCTCCTTTATCAGGATTGATAATAATATCAAAATTATCATCTGAACCGTATTTTTTCTTCAATGCATTTCTAAATACATCCTCCAAAATCGCCATAAGCGTTACACGATCTATCAGTTTATCATCTTTAAATTCTGAAAACGAATTAATTAATGCTAAATTCTCCATGCCAACTCTTTAATTTAAAATATTATAGTAACTACTGCCTCCACGATATCATCATACGCTATTTTCTCGGTATGCAGTACTGTTTCTTTTCCTTTTCCAATCTTCTTAGGTTCTCTCGAACTCCACTCTACCGTGATATCATCATCACTTACCTCTACTAACTCCGCCTCTATAAGCTTTGTTTTGGTTTGAATTTTTAGGATTCTACCTATATTTTTTCTAAACTGACGAACCAACTTCAAGGGAGCAGAAACCCCAGCAGAGGCTACTTCAAGTGCAAAATCTTGCTCCTCTCGGTCTAAATTATGCTCAATAGCACGGCTAATATTTATACAATCTTGCAATTGCACTCCATTATCACCGTCTAAAGTTACAATAATTTTATTACTGTCAGTTATAGTTAAATCTATCAGAAACAAACTTGGATACTGCTCCAAACCTTCTTCTAATAGCTGTTTTACTCTTTCTTTAAATGTCATATTGTATAAAAAGAGGCACGCCGTGCGTGCCTCATTATTTAAATAAACTAATAAATAATTGTGCAAATATACTACTTTTTTTGTAAAAATAAAAACTATTGCTTAGTGTTAAATTTTTCGCTAACTTTAATAAAACTAATTCAATATGAACTCACAAAATCTAAAAAACTAAATTATGAAGAAAATATTAGTCCCAACCGATTTTTCGGACCATGCCGAATATGCATTAAAAGCTGCTGCGCAAATTGCAAAGAAAAACAATGGAGAAATTTTATTGGTCCACATGCTGGAACTGCCACACCAAACCAACGATGCAATTAATCATGGTTCGGAAATCCCTGAGATTATATTCTTCAAAAATGCAGTTTTAAAAAGAATGGAGGAATTAATCAATAGTGATTATCTTGAAGGTATTAAAGTTTCACAGCTCATACAATTTGAAGTTGCCTTTGAAGGAATCATGAAAATTAGTAAAGCCAACGATATAGATATCATCATCATGGGATCGCACGGAGCGAGCGGAATGAAAGAAATGTTTGTAGGTTCAAATGCCGAAAAAGTAGTCAGAAACTCCGAAATTCCAGTTTTGATCATCAAAGAAGATCGATTTTCATTCAAAATAGAGCATTTTGTCTTTGCTTCTGACTTCTCGGAGGAAATCCGAAAACCTTTTCAAAAGGTTGTAGAAATAGCGAATAATTTTGGCTCAACATTACATTTATTATACATCAACACACCAAATAATTTCAAATCTACCCATGGGGCACAAGCTATTATGGATAACTTTATAAGTGAATTCAAAATCCAAAATTACCAAACTCATATTTACAATGATGCTAACATTGAAAATGGTGTGCTTCATTTCTCCAATCAAATAAGCGCCGATTTGATAGGAATGTGTACGCATGGCAGAAAAGGTTTAGCTCACTTTTTAAACGGAAGTGTCAGCGAAAGTTTAGTTAATCATGCTCACAGACCGGTAATCACATTCAAAATATAATTTTACATTCAATAAAAAAGCTCGTTGCAGAAACAACGAGCTTTTTTATGCTAACAACTTTCCAATTACTTGTTCATATGTTGCATTTCGTATACGAAAGTATCTAAATCTACATTCAACATCAAAAGTGAGAAAGCTTTGTCAACAATATAACCCACATTGCTTGGTGTAAATCCTAAAGCAAGAGCGAACTTTGTTAATACTTCTTTTTGTTTTGGACCCAATACATGATCCACATAAACCATACGTGACAAATCATACAAACGCTCTAAACGTTGTGTGTACAGATAAGGTGGATTGATAGGATATTTGGTTGGGTTTTCCATAATTTCTTCATATTCAGCATCAGAAATTTCTAGACGAGTTCTCAACTTATCCAAGAACTGTTTTTCTTCTTCACTCAAATCACCATCAGCAGTGGCAACACGCACTATAGCAGAAAAATGTCCTTTATTTCTTGCTTTGAATTCACTATCAAATAAATCAGAGATTGACATAGTTATGTTTTTTTAATTTAATACAAATGTACTCATTAAAAAAATGTTTTCAAAAAATTGTAGCTACCAATAAAATCTAAACACAAATAAATTTGTAAGTTTGGTTTCCTAAAAATCTATCTTCACATGCAAGAATTTTGGCTATATTTTGAAATTGGATTACGACATGTTTTAGACATAAATGCTTATGATCATGTACTTTTCCTCATAGGACTTACCGTTCCTTACTCCTTTAACGAATGGAAGAAATTGTTCCTACTTGTCAGTTTATTTACCATAGGCCACACTCTTTCTTTACTACTTTCAATATTCAACATCGTATATATAAGAGAAAATTTGATTGAATTTGTTATTCCTATCACGATTTTAATAGTAGCACTATATAACTTATTCACTGCCGGTAAAAACAGCAAAACAGAGAGCATTAGTCTAATTGCGATTGTAACTTTATTTTTCGGAATTATTCACGGGCTAGGTTTCTCTAATTACTTCAAAACTATTTTGCCTGGTGGTGCAACTGAGAAACTTTTACCTCTGAGCGAATTCGCATTAGGTATCGAAGCGGCGCAAATTATCGTGGTTTTTGTGGTACTCATATTATCCTACATAGTACAAACCATCTTTAGATTTTCTAAAAGAGACTGGACTCTGGTAATGTCAGCCTTCATCATTGGAGTTGTAGTACCGATGATTGTACAAAGCCCTATTTGGAACAGATAAAATGGAAGAAAAAAAATTAAACAAATACGACAAAGCCTACTTACGATTAGCCCAAGAATGGAGTAAACTCTCGTATTGTAAACGTAAACAAGTGGGCGCCATTATAGTTCGCGACCGAATGATTATTTCTGACGGTTACAACGGAACGCCTACAGGTTTTGAGAATTGTTGTGAAGACGAAAACAATTTAACCCATTGGTATGTTTTACATGCCGAGGCAAATGCCATTTTAAAAGTAGCCAATTCTACACAATCCTGTAAAGACGCCACGTTATACATTACGCTTTCCCCTTGCAAAGAATGTAGCAAACTAATTCACCAAGCAGGCATCAAAAGAGTGGTATATCATCAAGGATATAAAGACGATTCCGGTTTACAATTTTTGGAACGCGCCGGAGTAGAATTAGAACACATCGAAGATTTAGAATAAATGAAAATCAATAGAGTATACCTCCCACTACTTCTCTTCTCTGCATTAGCTGTAGGTTTTTTGCTGGGCAGTATCTTTATTAAAGCACCGGGATCGACTACAACACTCACACAAAACGAGACCAAACAGAAACTTAACAAGTTGATCGATTTTATTGATTCTGAATATGTAGACAAAGTCAACACCGATTCCATAGTAGATGAAACTGTAACCGGAATACTCGAAAAATTAGATCCTCATTCTGTTTACATTTCCAAAAGTACCGCTGAAGAAGAAGCGCAAAGTATGCGAGGCGACTTCGTAGGAATTGGCGTTAATTTTTTCATCGAAAACGACACGGTCACCATTATTAATCCAATCAAAAATGGCCCTTCGGAAAAAGCTGGAATAAAAGCTGGGGATCGAATCCTTGTAGCGAATAAACAAACACTTTATGGGAAAAAAATCACCACCGAAAAATTATATCGCATCTTAAAAGGCGAGATTGATTCTAAAGTTGCCCTTACTATTTACCGAAAATCCGAAAAAAAGAAATTAAACATAGTCGTTACCCGAAACGTCATTCCCGTAAAAAGTGTAGATGTAACCCTTATGCTTAATAAAACAACCGGTTACATCAAAATCAACCGTTTTTCGGAAACAACTTTTGAAGAATTCAGAACCGGTTTAGCACAAATAATAAAAAAAGGAGCCAACCATCTGGTCCTTGACTTAAGAGACAATGGTGGCGGATATATGGAGGAAGCGATCGAAATAGCCGATGATTTCTTGAAAGAAAAACAACTAATTGTTTTTACCAAAAACAAAAGAGGACGCATAGACAAAACCTGGGGCACAGCCAATGGTGCCTTCGAAAAAGGAAAAATCACTGTTTTAATTAATGAAAATTCGGCTTCTGCGAGTGAAATCATTGCAGGGGCCATTCAGGACAATGACCGAGGACTAATCATTGGTCGTCGTTCTTTTGGCAAAGGATTAGTTCAACGCGAAATGCCTTTTAAAGATGGTTCTAGTGTAAGACTTACCGTTGCCCGATATTATACTCCTACTGGACGCTCTATTCAGAAACCATACGATGAAGGAAGCGCAAAATATTTTAATGATTCTATGGAGCGATACCATAACGGCGAACTTTATGCTAAAGACAGTATAAAATTAGCCGATAGCTTAAAATTTAAAACTCCTAAGGGTCGAATCGTTTATGGCGGAGGAGGAATTGTTCCCGATATTTTTGTTCCATTGGAAGCTTCAAAAGGAAATGAATTGATCCCGATGCTGATGCAATCTGGCGCACCAACTAATTTTGTCTTCAAAATCATTGATAAGGATCGAAAAGCTTTTGAAAATTTAACTTTTAATGAAATTATTCAAAAAACGGCTTCAGATACCTATTTTAATTTATTTAGAACTTATGTAACGGAGAATGACGCTTACATCGATATGAATTCGAGTAAATCCTACATCAAACGTTATTTGACTGCCGAATTTTGTCGTCAATTGTTAGGGGAAAATGAATATTATAAAGTAGTCTTGAAAGACGATGCTATGATTAAGAAAGCTTTAGAAAAATAATGCTATTCTCTTACACTATCATGGCTATGAGTTTCAACGCCGTTATTCCACAGCACTAAAATATCAGTAGCGACCGAAGCACCGCTTCCTGAAGCGATAGCCAACTGGCTTCTATGTCCTGCTAAAGTTCCAGCAACATAAATACCCTCAGCAACCTTATGATCTACATTTTTTAATTGAATTCGTTGCTTTTCAGCAAGAGATTTTTGGTGAGGCTCTACATACTGCGTCAAACCATCAATCGCGAATAAATTAGAGGATCCAACCGCAACTACAATAATTCTAGAAGTATAAACTTGCTTGGTAGTTTTTATTTCGTAACCTTCCGCTATGGGAAGCACACTCAATACTTTTTCTCCAGCTATTTGTTGAATGTGAGGATACGTATCTTGCAATTGTTTTGTGCTCTCGACTAAGATATCTGCGCCCAACTTACCGGCAGGAATTCCGTAGGCATTGTAAAAAATAGCATCTTGTAATGAAGAGGCTTTCTGGTGCGTAATAATCGCTATTTTTTTGTCTTTAACAAAAGGGTTCTTTTGAGCTGATCCTAAAACCAAAGCACAAGAGATGCCAGAAACACCACCTCCAATGATGAGAACATCAAACATTTACGATTGTTTTTTTAATTTTTCATCGATTGTTTTAGACACTCTAAAAATCAACCAAATGACTACAGCACAAAGAATCGCTAAAATTCCTATTAGAGCAACTAAGCTATCTCCTTCAAATAAATTTTTAAAATCTAACATCATCACATTAACACCGATTAGTATCGCAGCGACAAGAAAAATTATGTAGGTAAAAATTTTCATTTTAAATAAAATTACAGGCAAATTTAGAGTTTTCTTTTTTAAACAAACAAGCCTTTAACATTAGAAGCAAATAATTTAACAGCTATGGCTAATAATACTACTCCAAAAACTTTACGAATAACGCCAAGACCTGTTTGTCCCAACATCTTTTCTATACGCCCCGAAAGTTTTAACACTACATATACAATAATTATATTGATCAAGATAGCAACAACAATGTTTATCGACTGGTATTGAGCACGTAAGGACAACAAAGTTGTCATGGTCCCAGCACCTGCGATGAGAGGAAAAGCTAGAGGAACAATACTGGCTGTTTTAGGTTCTTCATCCTTATAAATGCTAATCCCTAAAATCATTTCCAACGCCAAAAAGAAAAGCACTATCGAACCGGCAACAGCAAAAGATTTAACATCAACACCGATAAATTTTAGCATTCCTTCTCCAACAAATAAAAATGTAATCATAATGAGTCCGGAAACAATACTAGCTCTTTCCGAGTGAATATGACCTACTTTATTACGCAAATCAACAATAATAGGAATCGTACCTACAATATCGATTACTGCAAACAAAACCATTCCTACCGTAAAAATTTCTTTCCAATCGAATACCATAATCAGTGTTTTAGTAGCACAAATGTAAGTATTTTTTTAATGCCAAAAATTCGTTCTTTTCTTATACTTGAGAGTTTTTCTTCCGTTCAAAAAAGCTACCTTTGCAAAAAAATCACCTCATGTTTCAATTAGGCAAAACCATCGTATCAGAAGATATCTTAGAAAAAGAATTCGTTTGCAATCTCACGGCTTGCAAAGGAGCTTGTTGTATAGATGGAGATTCTGGAGCACCTTTATTAAAAGAAGAAACACTTATTTTAGAAAAAATTTACCCTATTGTAAAACCTTTTTTGCGTCCCGAAGGAATTAAAGCTATTGAAACACAAGGAACATGGGTAACCGACAAAGATAATGAACTAGGAACCCCTCTAATTGATAATAAAGATTGTGCTTACGTAATTTTTGATGGCGATACAGCACTTTGCGGAATAGAACAAGCATATAACCAAGGCTTAATCGACTGGAAAAAACCCGTTTCTTGTCATTTATATCCAATTCGTGTGAAAGAATTCAGCAGTTTTCAAGCCGTTAACTACGATCGATGGGACATCTGCAGCGATGCCTGTTCTTTAGGTAAAGAATTACAAGTGCCGGTATACAAATTCGTCAAAGAAGCTCTTATCAGACGTTTCGGAAATGAATGGTATGATGATCTAGAAAAAGTAGCCGAGGAATTAAAATCACAGAAATAAAACTTATAAAAATGGCTCCCTTCTTTTCGGGAGTTTTTTTTTCGAGTTAAAAATCCGTTTTCACAAAAACAATCTTAAAAAAAAAGATTTTTCCAGCATCTCAAACCCCTTATTTTACAAGACTTTGCGAAAATATTTTTTCGTAAAATACTAATTATCAAAAGCTTAAGATAAAAGCTTGGGAAGCCTTGATTTTGCTACGTTGTTAAAAACTCGAGACAATTGTGAATAACTAAAGTTTTATTTTCGGGAACAAATTTGAATCTTTGTGTACCTCAAATTTCAAAAAAACCACATTTTATAACATTATAATTATCAGATAGCTATGGCTACTATTGAACCTATTTTACAAGAAAACAAAGACCGTTTTGTGATCTTTCCCATCAAACATCATGATATTTGGGATTGGTACAAAAAAATGGAAGCTAGTTTCTGGACTGCGGAGGAAATTGATTTACATCAAGACCTTTATGACTGGAACAACAAACTAAATGCAGATGAACAATATTTCATCAAGCACATCTTGGCCTTTTTTGCTGCATCGGATGGAATTGTAAACGAAAATTTAGCTGAAAACTTTGTTAATGAAGTACAATATCCAGAAGCAAAATTCTTCTATGGTTTCCAAATCATGATGGAAAACATCCATAGTGAAACCTATTCTTTACTGATTGACACATATGTAAAAGACGAAGCAGAAAAAAATCAATTATTTCATGCGATAGAGGTCTTCCCTGCCATTCGAAAAAAAGCAGATTGGGCCTTGAAATGGATTAAATCCGATTCGTTCGCAGAACGTTTAATTGCTTTCGCAGCCGTTGAAGGTATTTTCTTCTCAGGAGCTTTTTGTTCTATCTATTGGTTGAAAAAAAGAGGATTAATGCCAGGTTTAACGTTTTCTAACGAATTAATCTCGCGTGATGAAGGGGTACACTGTGACTTTGCGGTTCACCTGCACAACCACCACTTAATCAACAAGGTTTCTAAAACAAGAATCAGCGAAATAATTGTAGACGCATTAAATATAGAGCGTGAATTCATTACCGAATCACTTCCTGTAAGTTTAATCGGAATGAATGCTACACTGATGACACAATATTTAGAATTTGTTGCCGATAGACTATTAGTAGAATTAGGTTGTGCCAAAGTATTCAACTCGACTAATCCTTTTGATTTCATGGATATGATTTCATTACAAGGAAAAACCAATTTCTTTGAAAAAAGAGTAGGTGAATACCAAAAAGCAGGGGTAATGAATAACAGCGAAGAAGATAATAAAATTAGTTTCGACGCCGATTTCTAATATTTAAACCAAATCTTCGTTATGATAATGTGGATGTTATCTAACAAAGTAAAACAACTAAACAAACACAGCAATTAACTAATAACCCGAAATTAGAGAAGGGATTTTCTAATTTCACAAAACCTTAAAAAAATGTACGTAGTAAAAAGAGATGGCCGAAAAGAGCCGGTAATGTTCGACAAAATCACAGACAGAATCAAAAAACTGTGCTATGGTCTAAATGAATTAGTAGATGCCGTAAAAGTAGCCATGCGTGTAATTGAAGGATTATACGATGGAGTGACCACTTCTGAGTTAGACAATCTTGCTGCAGAAACCGCAGCTGCCATGACCGTAACGCATCCAGATTACGCACAGTTGGCTGCACGAATTGCCATTTCTAACCTACATAAAAATACCAACAAATCGTTCTCTGAAACAATGAACGAGATGTACCACTATGTTAATCCTAGAACCGGACAAAAAGCCCCATTAATTTCCAACGAAGTTCATCAGGTAATCATGGAAAATGCAGAGTTTTTAAACTCTCATGTAATTTATAACCGAGATTTCAATTATGATTATTTTGGTTTCAAAACTTTGGAGCGTTCTTACCTATTAAAAATCAACGGTAAGATTGTGGAACGCCCTCAGCATATGCTAATGCGTGTGGCGGTAGGAATCCATCTTAACGATTTAGATTCGGTAATAGAAACTTACGACTTAATGTCTAAGAAATATTTCACGCATGCCACTCCAACCCTATTCAATGCAGGTACTCCAAAACCTCAAATGTCTTCTTGCTTCTTATTAGCGATGAAAGACGATAGCATTGAAGGTATTTATGACACTTTAAAACAAACAGCAAAAATTTCTCAATCCGCTGGAGGTATTGGATTATCTATACATAATGTGCGCGCAACAGGATCGTATATCCGAGGCACTAACGGTACATCAAACGGAATCGTACCTATGCTACGTGTATTCAACGATACCGCGCGTTATGTAGATCAAGGAGGAGGAAAACGCAAAGGAAGTTTTGCTGTGTACATCGAAACTTGGCATGCAGATATTATGGATTTCTTAGACCTAAAGAAAAATCATGGTAAAGAAGAAATGCGTGCACGAGATTTATTCTACGCTATGTGGACTTCTGATTTATTCATGAAACGTGTTCAAGAAGACGCTCAATGGACTTTGATGTGTCCTAACGAATGTCCAGGATTATATGATGTATACGGCGAAGAATTTGAAGCTTTATACACTAAATACGAAACCGAAAAAAGAGGAAGAAAAACAATTAGAGCCCGTGAACTTTGGGAGAAAATTTTAGAATCTCAAATCGAGACCGGAACGCCATACATGTTGTACAAAGATGCAGCAAACCGTAAATCGAATCAAAAGAACTTAGGTACAATTCGTTCTTCTAATTTGTGTACAGAAATCATGGAGTACACTTCAGAAGACGAGGTAGCCGTTTGTAACTTGGCATCTATTTCTCTTCCAATGTTTGTAGAGAACGGACAGTTTAACCATCAATTATTATACAGCGTTACTAAACGTGTTACACGAAATTTAAATAAAGTAATCGACCGCAATTACTATCCGGTAGAAGAAGCTAAAAACTCAAACATGCGTCACCGTCCGGTAGGATTAGGAGTGCAAGGTTTGGCCGATGCTTTCATCTTGTTACGTTTACCATTTACTTGTGACGAAGCCAAAAAATTAAACCAGGAAATTTTCGAAACCATGTACTTTGCGGCAGTTACCGCATCTATGGAAATGGCCAAAGAAGAAGGTCCTTATTCCACTTTTGAAGGTTCGCCTATCTCTCAAGGAGAATTCCAATATAATCTTTGGGGATTAACTGACGAAGATTTATCTGGAAGATGGGATTGGGCTTCATTGCGAAAAGAAGTTATGGAACACGGAGTTCGCAACTCTTTATTAATGGCTCCAATGCCAACTGCTTCGACTTCACAAATATTAGGAAACAACGAAGCTTTCGAGCCTTATACTTCTAACATTTATACTCGTCGCGTATTATCTGGTGAGTTTATCGTTGTGAACAAGCACTTGTTACACGATTTAGTAGAAAGAGGTCTTTGGAATGAAGAATTAAAACAACAAATCATGCGACATAATGGTTCTGTACAAAACATAGAAATTATTCCGCAGGATTTAAAAGAACTATACAAAACGGTATGGGAAATGTCTATGAAAGATATTATTGACATGTCACGTCAGCGTGGTTATTTCATCGACCAATCTCAATCTTTAAATCTATTCATGGAAGGTGCTACTTTTGCTAAATTAACATCGATGCACTTCTATGCTTGGCAATCGGGATTAAAAACCGGTATGTATTATTTAAGAACTAAAGCTGCTGTAGACGCTATCAAGTTCACGCTAAACAATGAGAAAAAAGCAGAACCTACTGCTAATTCGACTGAACTAGAATTAGTATCAACCGAAGGCGAAATGTCTACCGATGAATTCAGAGCAATGATTGAACGTTCTAGAAATGCAGGACCTGAAGATTGTGAAATGTGTGGTTCTTAAAAACTCACTTCGTTAAAAACAACAAAGCAACAGCCATCATTTGATGGCTGTTTTTATTTAATAAAAATACTTTTTCAATTTTGTACCTTTGAAAAAAAGAAAAAAGATGTCAAAAGAAAAAAAAGGTATCTACACCGGTAAAATAGAAAAAGACGAACAAGGAAATTATTTCTGTGGCGAATATTTATTGGATTATCAGTATACCGAAAAGAATTTTAAAATTGGTGATGAAATCATTATTAAATCTGTGATTGAAAATCCAAGTGACAAGAGTTACGATAAATACCCCAAAAAAACACGTAACTTTTCTTTGAATAATTAAAAAACCAACTAAAAAACATCCATTTTGAGTTTTTATTTCTTAGACCATAGCAATGTTAATTTAGAAGATGTAGTCTTCAATGAAAAGGTTTCGGAGCAAATCAATCAATTTCTAAAAGAATACCAATTCAAGGAAATTTTAGAACATTACGATTTACCTGTTATCAACAAGATGTTGTTGTATGGTAAAACCGGATGTGGTAAAACCATGACAGCCAAGGCAATTGCTAAAAAACTCAATAAAAAAATCATCATTGTAAATTTAGCCAATATTATTTCGTCCAAATTAGGAGAAACCGCCAAAAATATCGAAAGCCTTTTTAAAGAAGTAAAGTACGAAAGCGCAGTTCTGTTTTTTGATGAATTTGATTCTTTGGGACAAATTCGAGACTACGACAACAAAGATAATAGCGAAATGAAACGTGTGGTCAATGCTATTTTACAACTGATTGATAATTTTCCAAAAAAATCAATTTTAATTGCTGCGACTAATCAAATTCAAATGATAGACGAGGCATTGGTACGCCGATTTGAATTAAAATTAGAATTCACTTTACCTTCTAGAAAAATCTTAGATGATTATTACGATAAATTATTGCAAAAATACCCACCCGAATTCACCAAGTTAGAACGCCTATACGATATTTCTTTTGCTGAAGCCAAAAACCATGTTTTCAAAGAAGTTAAAAACAACATCATTAAAGCTGAAATTGCAAAACAAAAAAATGCCTAATGAAATTAGTTCGTACTACATCAGACCATCCCGATTTTAAAAAACTAGTTGCCTTATTCGACGAATACTTAATTGACATTGATGGTGAAGAAAGAGATTTTTTTGCCTTTCACAACAACAAGTTTCTAGCACATGCTTTGGTGTGTTATGAAAATGATGAACCGGTCGGTTGTGGTGGTTTCAAAGAATTTGATGCTACCACGGCAGAAATCAAGAGAATGTTTGTGCATCCTGACCATCGAAAAAAAGGAATAGCTAATCTAATTTTATCTGAAATTGAAGCATGGGCAAAAGAAAATGGTTATACACAGTTTATTTTAGAAACTTCACCAAAATTAGAAAATGCCATTGCTTTGTATAAAAAAACAGGTTATGTGATTATTCCTAATTTCGGACAATATATTGGCGTTGAAAACAGCATTTGCATGAAGAAAGAGGGATAAAATATGTATCTTCGAACCACAAATTTAAAATCTTAAACTTCTATGATGAATTGGGAACAACTTTTATCTTTAAAACGCCAAGGAGATACTAGTAAACGTTTACGAAAAGAACAAGATGATACCCGTTTGGGCTTTGAAGTCGATTATGATCGCGTAATTTTTTCTTCGGCCTTCAGAAGCTTACAAGATAAAACCCAAGTTATACCACTTTCCAAAACCGATTTTGTACATACACGATTAACCCATAGTTTGGAAGTATCCGTAGTAGGCCGCTCCTTAGGAAGATTGGTTGGAAAAAAAATATTAGAAAAATATCCATACCTCCAAGAAATCCATGGCTACCACATGAACGATTTTGGAGCCATTGTAGCCGCAGCTGCATTAGCTCACGATATTGGCAATCCACCTTACGGTCATTCCGGAGAAAAAGCAATTGGCGAGTATTTTTCAATTGGAAAAGGTCAAAAATTCAAAGACCAACTTAGCCCAAAAGAGTGGCAAGACCTGACTGATTTTGAAGGAAATGCAAATGGATTTTCAGTGTTAACTAGCACCCGTCCAGGTGTTGAAGGTGGTCTGCGATTGACGTATGCCACACTAGGAGCTTTTATGAAATATCCGAAAGAAAGTCTCCCCAAAAAACCTACTTCGAATATCGCCGATAAAAAATATGGCTTCTTTCAACAAGACAAAGCCTTTTTTAAAGAGGTTGCCGAAGAATTAGGATTGCTTCCTAACAAACTCGGAAACGACCTAGGTTACGAACGACACCCCTTAGCATATTTAGTGGAAGCTGCTGACGACATTTGTTATACCATAATTGATTTCGAAGATGGAATCAATCTAGGATTGGTGGCTGAAGATTTCGCGCTGGAATATCTTATTAACTTAGTTAAAGATTCCATCGATACCACAAAATACAATGCCTTAACTACGAAAGAAGACCGCATCAGTTACCTTCGTGCATTAGCTATTGGTAGCCTGATTAACGATGCTGTCAATGTATTCATTCAAAATGAAGAATTGATCCTCCAAGGAAAATTCCCTTACGCTTTGATGGATAAATCGAAATACAAAGCCCAGATGGATGACATTATCAAATTAAGTATAAAAAACATCTACCAAAGCCGAGAAGTGATTGAGAAAGAAATTAACGGTTATCAAATTATTAATAATCTTTTAGATAAATTCATCACAGCCTACAACAATCGATTTGAAGGAAAAGAAACCAATTTTGATAATTTACTTCTAAAAATTCTCCCCGAAAAACAAAATATTACTAAAGAAACTCTTTACGAACGATTGCTACACATCTGTCATTTTGTATCGATGCTCACAGATGGGAACGCATTACTTTTTAACAAGATTATTTCTAAAAACTGATATTTATTAAATTCTTTATAATTATTTTAATAAAATATTAATAACTTTGCGCAATAACCAACCAAAATAAATAAAATGAAGAAAAAACTACTTTTTCCCATTTTTCTTATCTCACTAGTCTCCTTTGCACAGTCAAATACAGACAAGATAAGAAAACATTTAAACGATGACCAGTCCAAATTAAAATTATCAAAAACAGAGATCGATAATATCATCGTTTCAGACGAATTTGTTACAACGAGTAATGTTACCGTTTGCCATGTCAAACAAACCTTTAATGGAATCCCCGTTTTCAATAACGATTCAAACTTTTTAATCCATCCTTCAGGGAAAATTTCAGGAAAAAATAAATTTATTAAAGATTTTTCAACGAATGCAAAAAAATTAACTCAAAAAATCGATTTAAATTCTGCGTTAAAAATAGCGTTAAATTCGACAAATGATAGAGTTGACGAATTTTCTGTTTCTAAGTTTGAAAACAATAAATTTAAATTACAAAGCAAAAACACAAACAACCAATTCATTAATGGGCAATTAGTTTATTACTATACTCCAAAAAACGAACTAAAACTCTCATATTTCTTTGAATATTACTCTAACATAGGAGATAAAGACCTTTGGAATATTTTTATCGATGCTGAAAATGGAACTATTATAGAGAAAGAGAATAAAACAATAAAGTGTACTTTTCACAAAAAACATGATTTCTCTACTAATGACCATTCCTTAATATTTAAAAATCAAGACAATAATATAGAATTAACTAAAAAAAATGCTTTATTGAATCCTGGAACAACAAGCTACAAGGTAATACCTTGGAATTATGAAAGTCCAAATCATTATAAAGCAGCTTTTCCCTCTGCAACGGACGGAAGAACAATTGTAACAAATCCTGAATCAACTACCGCTTTAGCGCCCTTATCTGTAGCTGCTTCACCTAACGGATGGCATAATAATAATGGTACAATAGGTGGAAGTTCTAACCCAACGACATTCAATCATACACAAGGGAATAATGTTTTTGCTTATTCCGATTATACAAATTCAAATCCTCCGAGTCCTAGTACATTTACTACTGCTTCATCGGGAACATATCCAAATTTAAATTTTGACTATTCATACTCAGGTTTAACAAGTACGCCCGCAAATAATATTGATGCAGCAATTACAAATTTATTCTACATGAATAATATTATGCATGACTTATGGTATCAATATGGATTTAATGAAATTAATAAAAATTTTCAAGATAAAAATTACTCAAGAGGAGGAGCAGAAGGCGACTATGTATTAGCAGAAGCACAAGATGCCTCTCAAAAACCAACTCCAAGTTATAACAATGCAAATTTCTCTACCCCTATCGATGGAAGCAAACCAAGAATGCAAATGTATTTATGGGAACATACTGACCCTATAAAGGTACAAATCACTAGTGGCTCTCTTTCAGGAACTACATACTTAGCAATTGACAATAGTTTTACTGCAGGTCACGTAGAATTACCTATTACACCAACCAATATGTCGGGTCAAATTGTACTTTTTGTAGATAACAACAGTGACGGAGTTAGTACTGATCCGAATGACGCATGTTCTCCAGCTACAACTTCTTTGACAAACAAAATAGTAGTAGTAAGAAGGGGTAATTGTAATTTTACAGCTAAAGTAATCGCTGCTCAAAATGCTGGTGCAAAAGCCGTAATAATAGTAAATAATTCAAATACTGCTTGGGGAATTGGAGGTGGTGATGCTGGCGTTACCATTCCAGCTATTGGATTATCAAAAATAGATGGTGATGCTTTAATAAATGCACTTACGAATGAAGGGTCAATAAACACGACTTTAATTAATAGCAATAGCAATATTTATGCTGATGGTGATTTTGATAACGGTATCATTGCTCACGAATATGGGCATGGTATTTCAACAAGACTTTCCGGTAATTGTCTCTCTAGTTCTGAACAAATGGGAGAAGGATGGTCCGACTGGTTTTGGTTAATGATGCAAATAAAACCTGGCGATACTGGAACAGATAAAAGGGGAATAGGTACTTTTGCAAGCAACCAACCAACAAATGGACCTGGAATACGAAGATATCCATATTCAACTGACATGTCGGTTAACCCTCAAACTTATGCAGTCATAAGCACAATGTGGTACACTGACACATCTGTTACCCCCAATGTAGACAGGGTTGATGTGCATTCCGTTGGAAGCGTATGGGCCACAATTTTATGGGATCTTGCATGGGCCTATATAGGTAAATATGGTTATGACAGCAACATTTATAATGGCACTGGAGGAAATAATAAAGTAATGAAAATTGTTTTGGACGGTATCAAAATAGATGGATGTGCACCAAGTTTTATTTCAGGACGTGATGCTATTCTTGAAGCCGATCAAATTACAACAGGAGGAGCAGACTATGAACTTATATGGAGAGTTTTTGCAAGAAGAGGTGTAGGTTATAGTGCAAATTCTGGAGTTAGCAATGTGGGTGTAGACGGTCTTAGAGATAACCCTACAACTCTTTATACTGATTTACCTCCTACTTTAGCTAAAGAAGATTTTATAAATCCAAATTCAATAAATATTTATCCAAATCCTACAAATGGCAATTTAAATATTTCTATCGATAGAGATGTAACCGATTCAGTCATTACTATTGTAGATTTAAATGGAAGAGTGGTTTATTCTGAAAACACTCAATCTATTTCAGGTGTAAAAACACTTAATTTAAATCAATTACAATCAGGTATTTATATTCTAAACATAAAAGGTGAGAATATAAATCATTCACAGAAAATAATTTTAAACTAACTTAAAAACTCCGCAATTTGCGGAGTTTTTTTATACAGACTCAAAATATTTTTGAAGACTAACTACGTCTATTTTACAGATTTCATGTAATTGCTGGACGGTGCCGTGTTCTATGAAAACATCCGGAATTCCGAATTTATGCACCGAAATAGAATAATTATTCTCTAAAAGAAAAGCACTCACAAGACTCCCAAAACCACCATTAACCGTTCCTTCTTCTATCGTGACAATTTTTTTAAACTGTCTTCCAATTTGATGAAGCATTAGAGAATCTAAAGGTTTTACAAAAGGAAAATGATAATGAGCTATATCATTTCGTCCACTATTTTCCAAAGCCTTTATAACATTATTCCCTATGGTTCCAGTTGACAAAACAGCTATTTGATTACCTTCTTTCAAACAAAAAGCTTTACCTATTTCTTGTTTGCAAAAAGGTTGTTGCCAATCTCTAATATTTCCTCTACCCCTTGGATAACGAATAGCTATAGGCAATTCTAATCCTAATTGAGCCGTATACATTAAATTTCGCAACTCAATTTCATTGATTGGTGCAGCTATAATTAAATTTGGAATACAACTTAAATAAGCTAAATCAAAAACGCCATGGTGAGTCGCACCATCCTCGCCCACAATTCCAGCCCTATCTATACATAAAATAACAGGAAGTCGCTGTAACGCCACATCATGTATCACCTGATCGTAAGCGCGTTGCAGAAAAGTTGAGTAAATGTTACAAAAAACAACCATCCCTTGGGTAGCCATTCCAGCAGCCAAAGTTACTGCATGTTGTTCCGCTATACCCACATCAAAAGCTCTATCAGGATAAGCCTCCATCATAAACTTCATAGAAGATCCAGATGGCATTGCAGGAGTAACTCCAATGATAGATTCATTTAATCTGGCCAATTCCACCAGAGTATGTCCAAAAACATCTTGAAATTTTGGAGGTAAATCTCCTTCCTCTTTCGGATAAATTTTACCTGTTTCTGGATCAAATTTACCTGGCGCGTGATATTTTACCTGATTTTCTTCCGCTAGCTGCAATCCCTTCCCTTTAGTCGTAAGGACATGAAGAAATTTTGGACCTTTAACCGTTTTTAATCGATTCAGTTCCGAAATTAATTCTTCAAGATTGTGACCGTCAATCGGTCCAGAGTAATCAAAGTTTAATGCTTTAAAAATATTATTTTCTTCGTGTAGATGACCTTCTTTGAAAGAAGTAAGATATTCTTTGAGGGCTCCAACGCTAGGATCTATACCAATAGCATTGTCGTTCAAAATAATTAAAATATTGGCATCTGTAACACCTGCATGGTTTAACGCTTCAAAGGCCATTCCTGATGCTATAGAAGCATCACCGATTACTGCAATATGATTCCTTTCTGTATTCCCTTTTAAATTTGAGGCTAGAGCCATTCCTAAAACCGCCGAAACAGAAGTTGAAGAATGTCCTACACCAAAAACATCATATTGACTTTCTTCACGTTTTGGAAAACCTGATATTCCTCCTAAATCACGATTGGTATGAAAAACATTACGCCTTCCGGTTAAAATTTTATGGCCATAAGCCTGATGACCAACATCCCAAACCAATAAATCTTCTGGAGTATCAAACACATAATGCAAAGCAATCGTTAACTCCACAACTCCCAAACTCGCACCAAGATGCCCTTCTTTCTGAGATATTATTCCGATGATAAATTCGCGAAGTTCTTTCGCTACTTGTGGTAATTGCGAAAGCTCTAATTTTCGCAAATCGGTTGGAGAATCAATTTTTTGCAATAGTTTTTCACTCATAAGACAAATGTACAACTTGAAATTGTAATTTTGTTTTTATGGAAAATATTTTCACTGACGAGTATTTTATGAAAAAAGCCTTATTAGAGGCTGAAACGGCTTTCGAACAAGGCGAAATCCCTGTGGGCGCCATAATTGTGGTAGACAATCGGATTATTGCTCGAAGTCATAATCTTACCGAAATGCTTAACGATGTAACTGCGCACGCCGAGATGCAGGCAATAACAGCATCCGCTAATTTTTTAGGTGGAAAATACCTCAAAGGCTGTACCCTTTATGTTACTCTAGAGCCTTGTCAAATGTGTGCCGGCGCTTTATACTGGAGCCAAATTAGTAAAATAGTCTGTGGTGCTACTGACGAACATAGAGGGTTTCGAGCTATGGGTGGAAAACTACATCCTAAAACTGAAATCGTTTATGGTGTTATGGAACAAGAATGTTCGTCTTTGATGAAAGCATTTTTTAAGAAAAAAAGGTAGATCTATTTATTTTATTGTACATATAGTATGTTTATTTTTAAATTTGAATAAAAATTAAAAATAAAATGAAAAAAAAATATTTTTTAATATTAGTAATATTCGCTTTACATTTTGGATACTCTCAAAAAACTGTTGAATTTAGAATTACAACTGTAACCTCTAATATTAATGACATGGATGGTTTTGGGGCTGGAGATAGTGACCCTTCATGGAGAGCTTCAATTAATGACGGCTCTACTGCTAGTAATTTTGTATTCGATTTATCAGGAATAAACTGCCCTGGGACCAGAACAGTAAATGATACTTTTTTTAGCAAGGTATATAATTGTAGTTTACCAACTAGTTACACTTTTACTTGGAGTGCTTTTGAAAATGATGGTATAGGGAGCGATGCAAATACCGGAACACACACAATTTCAATACCATCATCTGCTTTAACACAACCTACTTTTACAAATTATGGTACTTATATAGCCACAGCATCTGGATCAAATTGTTCTGGCGGAGGAACGGTTACCTGGACCTTAACTTTACAATATAGGGTAATCGGATCCTTAACTGCTGTTAGCGCAACAGACTCTCAAACAAATGTTACTTGTTTTGGAGGAAATGATGGTTCTGCAAAAGTAAGTCCAAGTGGAGGAGTCGCTCCATATGCCTACTCTTGGTCTCCAAGTGGTGGTACGGAAGCATCGGCTTCAGGATTATTAGCAGGGAATTACACATGTACAATAACAGATTTAAATGGTTGTCAAACTACTAAAAATTTCACTATAACTGAACCATCAGCAATTAATAAGAATATAACTGAATCTGCCGGAATTTTAACAGCTACACAATCAGGAGCAACTTATCAATGGTATCAATGTCCTAACACTTTAATAACAGGGGAAACAAACCAAAATTTTACTCCTATAACGATTGGAGATTACAAAGTAGACGTAACTCTTGGATCCTGTACGGTAACTTCTGATTGTTTCACCGTTAACACCTTAGATTTAGACGGCTTTAAATTAGATTCAAGTTTTAAATTATATCCAAACCCAGCTAACAATTTAATATATATAGAATTTAATAATTCAACTAATGCAAATCTTGATATAGTAGATATTAATGGACGTATTTTAGAAAAACAAAATCTTAACAACACAACAAACATTATCAATATTAATCATCTACCCAAAGGAATTTATCTTTTTAAAATCTATACAAATGAAGGAATTTCCACTAAAAAAGTAGTAAAAGAATAATTTTAAAGTAAAAAATATTAATAGAAATTTCATATAAATACATTAAAAAAAATACTTCCCCTTTCCATAATAGCATAAAAAAACCGCTCCAATTTGGAGCGGTGTAACCTTCATTCTGGTAATCTAAAAATACTATATATAATTAGCCAACTACTTGTACATTAGTAGCCACTTTACCTTTACGTCCGTCTTCTTCTGTAAATGAAACTTTGTCACCTTCTTTTAACTCTTTACCGTTTGTTCCGGTAACGTGTACGAAGATATCTGTTCCTGTTTCATCGTCAGTGATGAATCCAAAACCTTTAGATTCAACGAAAAATTTTACTTTGCCTGTGCGCATTTTTTTAAAAAAAATAAATTAATAATAAATCAAAGATATACTTTTTATTAAAACAAAAAAGTTTTATTGCCATTTTTTCAAAAAAATTATACAGCTATTTTGATTTTTTAAAACAAAAAAAGTGGGCTTAACGCCCACTCTATCTATTGTACATTTAGTTGAATCGATAATTCGTCCAGTTGCTTATGATCAATAACTGAAGGGGCGTCTATCATCACATCACGACCAGAATTATTTTTAGGGAACGCGATAAAATCTCGAATGGTTTCTTGACCACCTAAAATAGCCACCAAACGATCTAAACCAAAGGCCAAACCTCCATGTGGCGGCGCACCATATTGGAAAGCATTCATTAAAAATCCAAACTGATTTTCAGCTTCTTCTTGAGTGAATCCTAATAATTCAAACATTCTAGCTTGCAATTCTTTATCATGAATACGTATAGAACCTCCTCCAATTTCGTTACCATTCAACACCATATCATAAGCATTAGCTCTGATTTTTCCAGGTTCTGTACCTATCAAATGTATATCTTCTGGTTTTGGTGAAGTAAATGGATGGTGCATCGCATGATATCTTTGGCTTTCTTCATCCCATTCTAAAAGTGGAAAATCTACTACCCAAAGTGGAGCAAATTCGTCAGGTTTTCGTAACCCTAAACGATTACCCAACTCCATACGCAAAGCACTTAACTGACCGCGCGTTTTGTCTGCAGGTCCTGATAATACAAAAATAATATCTCCCGGATTGGCTTTCGTTATTTCAGCCCATTTTTTCAAATCTTCTTGATCATAGAACTTGTCTACAGAAGATTTTAATGTACCATCGGCTTCGTATTTACAATATACCATTCCTGAAGCCCCAACTTGTGGTCGTTTTACCCAATCAATCCAACCATCTATTTCTTTACGAGTATAAGCAGCTCCACCAGGAACAGCAATACCTACCACTAACTCAGAAGAATTAAATACAGCAAAATCTTTGTGTTGTGCAAATTCATTCAGCTCGCCAAATTCCATTCCAAAACGTATATCTGGTTTATCGTTACCATACGTTTTCATTGCATATTCGTAGGTAATTCTTGGAAATTTGTCGACCTCTATCCCTTTGATTTCTTTTAATAAATGACGGGTTAAGCCTTCGAATGTATTCAAAATATCTTCTTGCTCTACAAAAGCCATTTCACAATCAATCTGAGTAAACTCTGGCTGACGATCGGCACGTAAATCTTCATCACGGAAACATTTCACGATCTGAAAATATTTGTCCATTCCTCCTACCATTAACAATTGCTTGAAAGTTTGTGGCGATTGTGGTAAAGCATAAAATTGTCCCGGATTCATTCGGCTAGGCACCACGAAATCTCGAGCTCCTTCAGGAGTAGACTTAATAAGATAAGGCGTTTCCACTTCACAAAATCCTTTGTTAGAAAGGAAATTACGAACTTCCATAGCCACCTTATGACGGAATAACAAACTATTTTTTACTGGATTACGACGAATATCTAAATAACGATATTTCATACGAATATCTTCTCCACCATCTGTTTCATCTTCGATAGTAAATGGAGGAGTAATCGCTGAATTAAGAACCTTTAACTCAGAAACTAAAATTTCGATGTCACCAGTAGATATGTTTGGGTTTTTGGACTCACGTTCGATTACTGTACCTTTAACTTGAATAACGAATTCACGTCCTAGTGTTTTAGCTAATTCGAAAACGGCTTTATCCGTACGACTTTCATCAAAAATCAATTGGGTAATACCGTAGCGATCACGTAAATCGACCCATATCATAAATCCTTTATCTCTAGATTTTTGAACCCAACCTGCAAGGGTTACCTCTGTATGAATATGTGACGCATTTAATTCGCCACAATTATGACTTCTGTACATTTTGTAAAAATTTGAATGCAAATTTAACTTTTTTTGTTTAGAATAGTCGAACAGAAAAGCAGTAAAATAAAAAAAGCCCAAACTTTCGTTTGAGCTTTGTGCGGGTGATAGGACTCGAACCTACACGCCTTGCGGCACCAGATCCTAAGTCTGGCACGTCTACCAATTTCGCCACACCCGCAGAAATTGTGAGTGCAAATATAGACATTATTTTTAAATTGCAAACAGTAAACAAAAAAATACACCAAAAAATTCATTTTCGAAACACAACACAAATCATCTCTTTGTAATTTAGAATGGAAAATGATATTTGGAATTTTCATTTTGCTATCTTTGACTTTTACTATTCAAATTAAAAATGGAAAATATAAAACAGTACGTTCAAGAAAACAAAGAACGTTTTTTAAACGAATTAATCGATTTATTAAAAATACCTTCGGTTAGTGCCGATAGTGCATATGCACAAGATGTTATTGACACCGCAAACGCCGTAAAATCTAGTCTTGAAAAAGCAGGTTGCGATTTTGTGGAGTTGTGTGAGACTCCAGGGTATCCTATCGTTTATGGTGAAAAAATAATTGACCCATCGCTTCCGACGGTTTTAGTTTATGGCCACTATGATGTACAGCCAGCTGATCCAATAGAATTATGGACCTCTCCTCCATTTGAGCCTGTCATTAAACCCACTGAAATACATCCAGAGGGAGCTATATTTGCTCGTGGCGCTTGTGATGACAAAGGCCAGATGTACATGCACGTAAAGGCATTTGAATACATGATTGCTAATAACTGCTTACCTTGTAATGTGAAATTCATGATTGAAGGTGAGGAAGAAGTAGGTTCTAAAAGTTTAGGATGGTTTGTAGAGAGAAATCAGGAAAAATTAGCCAACGATGTGATCTTGATCTCAGACACAGGAATGATCTCGAACCAACAGCCTTCTATTACTACCGGATTAAGAGGTTTAAGCTATGTAGAAGTGGAAGTGACTGGACCAAACCGTGATTTACATTCTGGTTTATATGGTGGTGCGGTAGCTAACCCAATTAATGTGTTAACCAAAATGATTGCTTCTTTACATGATGAGAACAACCACATCACAATCCCTGGTTTTTACGATAAAGTAGAAGAGTTATCAGCTGAAGAAAGAGCGCAAATGGCACAACGTCCTTTTAATCAAGACAATTACAACAAAGCCTTAGATATTGCAGAAGAATTTGGTGAAAAAGGCTATACAACTAACGAAAGAAACTCAATTCGTCCGACCTTGGATGTGAATGGAATTTGGGGTGGTTATACTGGAGAAGGTGCTAAAACAGTAATTGCCAGCAAAGCATATGCAAAAATTTCAATGCGTTTGGTTCCGAACCAAAATTGGGAAGAAATTACAGAATTATTCCAAAAGCATTTCGAAAGCATTGCTCCAAAGGCTGTAAAAGTATTAGTAAAACCACATCATGGTGGACAAGGTTATGTAACTCCTATTGACAGCGTTGGCTATCAAGCGGCGGCAAAAGCCTACACCGAAACTTTTGGTGTTGCACCAATCCCAGTTCGTTCAGGTGGAAGTATTCCTATTGTTGCGCTTTTTGAACAAGAATTAAAATCAAAAACTATTATGATGGGCTTTGGTTTGGATAGTGACGCTATTCATTCACCAAACGAACATTTTGGTGTTTTCAACTACCTAAAAGGAATCGAAACTATTCCTTTGTTTTACAAATATTTCGCCGAAATGAATAAATAATTAAGGTGAGTCAGAAAAAGTTTATCTCTGAAGTTTTAAAATCAACAGGAACTATAGGCGCTTTGTCGCCTAGTTCCTCTTTTTTAGCCAAAAAAATGTTGGCCCCGATCGATTTTTCCACGGCAAACTGTATCGTAGAATTTGGTCCTGGCACTGGTGTTTTCACCCATAAACTGCTAGAGAAAATGAAGCCTGATTCAAAATTATTGTCTCTTGAAATCAACCCTACTTTTCTCGAAGAATTACGCAAAATAGAAGACCCTAGATTAATACTAATTAGTGATAGTGCGGAAAAAGTACAAGACTATATCAATCAACACGGTTACACCTCTGTAGATTATATTGTATCTTCTTTACCTTTTGCCATGATTCCAGATTTAGTAGTAGACAAAATTCTCGAAAATTCAGGCAAAGTATTATCTCCGGAAGGAAAATACATTCAGTTTCAGTATTCTCTAAATGCAAAAAAGAAACTTGAATCCTATTTTTCAGAAGTAAAAATTAATTTTACTCCTTTAAACCTTCCTCCTGCTTTTATTTATATTTGTAAAAAATAAAAACGTAAAAGATATTGTTTCTTTAGAGAAGAAGCGTCACAAAAATCGAGATAACACATTTTAGTTCTGCACTAATTCGAAAAGTGTTTCGTATTTTTTTCCTAATCTCTTCTTCAATCGTTGTTTGGCTTTCTTCACAGCATCTGGAGTAATTCCGAGAGACTCGGAAGTTTCAAGAGTACTGAAACCTAGTTTCTGTAAATAAATAATCCGCAAATTAGAATCTGTGAGTTCTGGAAAATCCTCAGAAAGTTTTTGGCAAAAATCCGAATTTTCTTTTTCGAATTGCACCTTAAAATTAACCCAATTTTGATCGGTCATCAGGTGTGAATCCAGTAAGGCTTTTAATTTTCCACTCTCTTTTTCGAGATAATAATACGAAGAGGCTTTTATAGATTCTATTTCGGACCTCAATTTCTTAATTTCAAGATTTTTATTTTTTATGTAAGCTACCTGATTGTTCAAATCATTATTGGTACTCTTTAATGCAAGCTCTATTTCGGCTTTTTTCAGTTCTAATGCTTTTACTTTTTCCTCGTAAATTATTTGTTCTCTTTTATGTTTATTCTTCTGATAAAAGTAAATCCATACAGCAAATAAAATTAATACAACCGCTAGAATGCTGTACAGTTTTTTACTGAAAACCTCTTTTTTGTACAACTTATTCGTTTGACTTATTTTTTCTTGATATTTATCTTTTTGAATTTGCCAGTTTAAAAGATGAATTTGCGTTTCTCCATCTGCTTTTTGAAGAGAATCTTCTAGAACAAGCATACGTCTATGAGCCACAAGTTCCTCTGGAACATTGGGTTTATTTTTAAATAATTCCAATTTTAGTTTGATGATCTCTAACTCCGATTTTCTCAAATAAGACTTAGAAACTGCAATTTTTTCAGCTTTACGCAAAATCTCTTCTGCATCAGAAAACCTTTTATTTTCTAAATAGATTTTCCCCAAAGCGATTGAGGCAAACATGGTATTTTTAGAATCATTCAACCATTCCGATATCGTTATATCTTCCTTTAAAAGAACAATCGCTTTTACATAATCTTTCTGATCCTTATAAACCATTGCTTTATTTCCCAATACCTTGGCATATCTCAGGCTATCCTTTACTTTTAAAGCTAAGGATCCGGCCTTGTTAAATTGTTCTAATGCTTTTTTATAATTGCGGATTTTATAAAAATTAATACCATAAGTATCCAATATTGACGCATATTCAGCAGAATTGGGATTGGTATGTTTCAGAGCTAACTGTAGATAATGCTCCGCCTCTGGATAATCGGAGAGGGTTTGCATGATCCAGCCTATTTTTTTATATGAATCACCTGGAAAAATTAGAGTTTCTCTTTTTATTTCTTTGATATCTTCGAGAATTTGCAATAATGTAGGGAGCATTTCAGGGTACTTCCTAAAATGATATAAGCATTTAACATAATTTAGCTTAGTCCATATGATCAAGGGCTTATTGTTTGTAACCTTAGCTTGTTGGATGGATTTCAGATACAATTCTTTGCTACCTCTAGTTATACTATCCTGAATTTTTTTATAGCCATTAGCCAACAAGGCGTTGTACAATGAAGCATGTGCATTAGATTGCTTTTGCAATAATGGTTTTAAATAGTTTTGTAAAGAAAGCGTGTCTTTACAGTTTTCATTCTCTTGTTGGATGACAAATTCAAAATCTTTAGCCTTGTTTAAAGAATTTGGAACAACAATTTGCTGAGCATTAATTTTTATGAAAAAGAAAGTGAAAAGAAAACCAAAATATAATTTACTTCGACTCATTGTTGTTTTGGGGATCTGGTATTTTTGGCTAAATTAAATAAAAAAACATTGTGAAAAAATTCTCTATCTAACTCTATTATACTGAAAGGCTGTGATTGCTTTGAAAGCGAAAAAAAATTCTCCTCATAAAAAACTCATTAATTATATTTTGCGACTTTTTTAAATTTTATTATTTGAAACACATTTTAATCAACAATTATTTTCACAAAATACTTTTTTAAAAATATTACCCAAATACATTTAAGGGAAGATAACAATCTGCAATAAACGAACTATTAAAAAACCAAAAAAAATCTTACATAGTTTTACTTCAAAAATTTAACTTTTATAGGCTACAAATTCTTCATAAATGGTCTTAAATTTGATCTATCAATCATCAAATCAAAATCAATCATGTTAAAACGTTTTTTTATTCTATGCTCTGGCGCCGACAGAGTATTGCTTTCCAATTGTAGTGAAGGCGAACAAACTAAGTATGTAGGAATTGGCGCAACTGTTTTCTTTACTGCTGTCATGGCTTTTTTAGCTAGTGCTTACGCCTTATTTACTGTTTTTGATAATCCTTATTATGCAACTGTTTTCGGAATTGTTTGGGCACTGCTTATTTTTAATCTAGACCGATTTATCGTTTCAACCATCCGCAAAAGAGATAACTTTAGAACCGAATTACTTCAAGCCTCACCTCGTATTGTACTCGCAATAATCATTGCGATAGTTATTTCTAAACCTTTAGAAATAAAAATTTTTGAAAAGGAAATTAATACTGTCCTATTAAAAGAGAAAAACGCGATGGCCATTGCCAATAAAAATCAAGTCAGCGATTATTTTAAAAATGACATCAACAAAAATCAAGCTGAAATAGACAGTATTAAATCGACTTTACAAGCAAAAGAAAAAGAAGTAGCTAATTTATATCAAGCATACATAACTGAAGCCGAAGGAACCACGGGAACTAAAAAAATGGGCAAGGGTCCTATTTATAAAGAAAAAAGAGAAGCACATGATTTGGCTTTACGTCAGTTAGACTCCTTAAGAATTACTTCATCAAAAATTATTTCCGAAAAAGAAAGTCGAGCCAAAAACTTACAAGCGGATTTAGACAAAAAAATAGGCGATACCAAACCGGTTATTGATAATTTTGATGGCTTAATGGCTAGAATCAACGCACTCAATGAATTGCCCTTTTTACCTTCCTTTTTTATCATGTTACTGTTTTTAGCCATTGAAACTTCTCCAATTATTGCCAAGATGCTTTCTCCTAAAGGGGAATATGATTTCAAGTTAGAAGACAACGAAGCGGCTTTAAAAGTCAATCTAGAACAACATAATTACCAGCGACGTTTACAAAAAGAAACCGACGCAGCCATTTATGATACAATTTATCAAGACATTAAATCTGAGAAAGAATTGTATGACTACAAGAAAAAATCAGCCATTGAACTTTTAAAACTTCAATCGGATCATTATGTGGAGAAACAAAAAGGATCGATGTAAAAAAGAAAACCCTGTCAAAAATTTAAGTATCTGACAGGGTTTGTTTCTTTTATAAATATTGTAAAATCTCAGCTTTTAATTTGTCATATTCTCCTTGAAGGATTAATCCATTGTCGAGCAACTTCTTGTAATTTTGTAATTTTTCAAACAATTCCTCTTTAGACAAATCCTTTAGCATTTTTTCTCCATGCGGAACAGGAGATTCGATTTCAGTATCTGGAATCAACTGAGTTGAAGGAATAATTTCAGCAAAAGAGGTCACTTCTTCGGTTTCTACTTCTTCAATAGCCGGTTCAATGATAGGTGTAGCTTCCTGCGAAACAGAACTCACTGTGTTTTTCAATTTATCCAATTGTTCTTTGGCGTAAGTATACAATTTTCGAGCTTGATTTTTAGGCAAATAGTCTACAGTATGAGTCAACTCAGATTTTGTCGAAAAAGAAAAATCCGATCCTAATAATCCCTCTTTTACAAAAGCCCCACCGATATCGTCCCAATCATAATCTACAAATTCCATAGACAACCCAAGATTTTTAGGTTTGCACAAAATAATACGCTTATTCGTTACCACGATACTATCCGGCAAGATGGTCACAGCCGGCTTTTTCTGAACCGCTATGTAACCTACTTCTTCATTAGACATTAACATATTGGCTAATTTAGCTGTAATCTTTTCTATGGCTTTTGGATCCTGATCTTCGTTTAGTATTTTTTTTAAATTATCAATCATAGTCTGTTTATTATATATGTATTTTTTCTGCACTATTTCAAAAGTGATGCCTAATTTAAGAAATTAAAAAAACTTTATCCGAAAACATTTTAAAAAATCATTGAATGTTTCTTTAATACAACCAGATAAAAACTGATAATCCTCAAATAAATTGTGCCTTGAATTTTTTTATGAAAATCAACTTAAAATTTCCGCTTGTAATTTTTTGGTCAAACTTTTAAAAACCAATTCGTACGAATGGTCTATTAATTCACACATCATTTTATCAGAGACATCGCCATGAAAACGAACGGTATTCCAATGTACTTTGCTCATGTGATATCCAGGTTCAATCGCTTCATATTCGGCGCGAAGTTCTAATGCGCGTTCGGGATCACATTTTAAATTTAACGATGGAGTTCCCTTTTCCCATTCGGATAACGAAGTTAAGCAAAACATTTTTCCACCTACTTTAAACACCAAAGTATCTTCATCAAACGGAAAATGTTCGGTGACACCTTTTTTGGATAAGCAAAATTCGTAAAGTTGTTGGATGTCCATCTTTGTAGTTACTTTTCAATCTTATACAACACGGGTTTCGATGGTGAAGCGTCATTTTCAAACGAAACGAACTGCAAGTTCAGCAAATAACTTCCATCTTTGATGGTATTATCAACATAAATCATTTCTGTAATCGTACAATGAAATCGAGCGTCTTGATTTACTTGATTGATGTCTTTTACATTCCAAAACGCTTTATGAGCCAACAGTTTTCCTTCGTCGTGTTCTTTATCGACACTTGGCAAATCGATTAACAAATGTTGGATTCCTTTTTCTCTAATGAAAATTGCTGCAGCTTCTTCTAAATAAGGAGGATTCGTATTGGAATAATTCAGATGCTTTTTGTTTTCAGGATTGGGTAATGTTCTGATGATGATGGCTTCAACCGAGCTGCAGTTTGCTTTATCTAGCGCAGTCGAGATATGTTCTTTTGTAATAACTAAATCTTCACCCACTTTTTTTGGCTTCACTGAAATCAATTCTGCCGTAAAGAAAAACTGTTTCAAACACTGATTTATCGAATAGAAATCGCGTGTAATATGTCCTAAACACTCCGTATGCGTACCATGTGCGTGTGGGTTGAAGAAAATGTTATTGAAATTAGTTGATGACTTTCCTTCCGAAACTTTTCCTATCCAATCGCCCATTTTTACTGGTTCAATTTCAGGTATATTTTGATACCACGCAATCGGATTTTGTTCGTTATTGGTCAATGGAATAGAAATATCAATCGGTTTTGACAAGTCGATTTGTATATTGTTGATGGTTGCTTTCATATTTTTTAACCGCAAGAGCGCAAGGTTTTCACTAAGTTCACAAAGTTTTATATCATATTGTGCCTCCTTCGTGTTCTTAGTGGTTAATAATCATTCCAAATTTAACAAAAACAAATCACTCGCAATTCCGTCACTCAAAAACTTCCCTTTTTTTGTAGTTCGTAAAACGTTATCGTCCACAAACAACAAATGGTCTTCGATAAATTTTGAAGCTTGTTGATTTAAATACTCCAAATAGTTTTTTCCAAATTCTTGTTCGACTCTTGCTAACGAAACACCCCAAATGGTTCGTAAACCGGTCATAATATATTCGTTGTAACGGTCGGTTTTGGTTAAGGTTTCGATTTCGATGGGTAATTTATTTTCTTGAATCGATTTGATATACAACGAATTATTAGAAACATTCCAACCTCGATTTTTTCCATCATAACTGTGTGCAGACGGACCAATTCCGATGTATTTTTTACCCAACCAATAACTCGAATTGTTTTTTGAAAAATAATTTTCTTTACCAAAATTCGATAATTCGTAATGAACGAACCCATTTTCCAAAAGTTTGTCGACCAAAAGATGAAAATGTTCCTGAGCGACTTCATCATCCGGTTGCGGAATAATTCCTTTTTGAATGAACGAATGTAAAGCGGTTTTTGGTTCAACCGTTAAGGCGTAACTCGAAATATGCGGAACACCAAAGGATAAAGCAGTTTCTATATTTTGCAGCCATTTTTCATTACTCATCTGCGGAATTCCGTAAATTAAATCGATGGAAATATTATCGAAATATTGTGTAGCCGTTTCCAAGCACTTTTTAGCTTCTTCTGCATTGTGTGCACGATTCATTAACTTCAAATCGTCTTCAAAAAATGACTGAATTCCAATAGACAATCGATTGACTTTGTTTTTTGATAATTCGATGATTCGATTTTCCGTTAAATCATCAGGATTCGCTTCAACCGTAATTTCTGGATTTTCGACTACTTTATAGTTTTGATATACTGTGTCAATCAATAATTTTAAATCCGATATTTCTAAAATACTCGGTGTTCCACCGCCAAAATAAATCGTTTCCACTATTTCGTCTTGAAACTCGATTTTCCGCATTTCAATTTCTTTAGCCAAAGCTAAAACCATCTCATCTTTCTTATTCAAAGAAGTAGAAAAATGAAAGTCGCAATAATGACAAGCCTGCTTGCAAAAAGGTATGTGGATGTAGATGCCGCTCATTTATTTCTTCACTCTATCTTCATTCTGTTTTACAAAAGCATCCCAACCCGAATAACTTTTTCCAACTTCAACTCTTCCCGAATTGAAAAAATGGCAAACTGCCGCTGCCAAACCATCGGTGGAATCTAGATTTTTGGGTAATTCTTTCAAACCTAATAATTGTTGAAGCATTTTAGCGACTTGCTCCTTACTGGCATTTCCGTTTCCAGTAATCGCCATTTTGATTTTCTTAGGTTCGTATTCTGTGATCGGGATTTGACGCGACAATCCAGCAGCCATCGCCACCCCTTGTGCTCTTCCTAATTTTAACATCGACTGCACGTTTTTACCAAAGAAAGGCGCCTCGATAGCAATTTCATCCGGATGATGGGTGTCTATTAATTCAATTGTACGCTCGAAAATACGTCTAAGTTTCATATAATGATCATCCATTTTATTGAGCTGCAACTCGTTAAGTTGTATGAACTCCATTTTTTTGTTGACCACTCTAATTAACCCAAAACCCATAATAGTAGTTCCTGGGTCAATTCCTAATATGATGCGTTCGTTTGCCAATTATTTAGTTTCAAGTTTAAGATTTCGAGTTCAAAGTTTCGTTACTTTGCAACATGATTTCAATTCCTCACAAAGCTAAGCAATTCCTTGTTTTTACCATCAAAGTTTTGATTGTAAGTGGCGCATTTTATTTTATTTACCAACAATTAGCAAACAACAAACAATTGGACTGGGAAAAATTCCAAGCCTTAGTTTTAGAAAAACAATCTTTTGGAAATATCGCAATTATTATCTTTCTGACATTTCTTAATCGGTTTTTAGAAATTTTAAAATGGCAAAACCTAGTCACAGTAATCCGAAAAATTTCTGTGGGTGAAGCCTCTAAACAGGTGTTGGGAGCCTTAACCGCCGCTTTATTCACCCCTAATGGGATTGGAGAATACGCTGGAAAAGCCTTATATTTTGAAAAATCACAGACCAAGAAAATTATTTTTTTGAATTTGATCTGCAATGGTATTCAAATGGTATTAACAATCCTCATCGGAATTTTTGGATTGTTGTTTTTTAATGCCAAATTCCGAATTATTACCACGCAAACTGTTGGCATACTCTTCATTGGATTTTTCTCTTTAATTCTTTTTCTCTTTTTCACGAAAAAAATAGCGATCAAAGGCTATTCCATCGAGAAATTATTGCATAAGATTAATGAAATTCCAAAAAAGGTACACCAAAAAAATATCATGCTGGCTATTGGGCGCTATCTCGTTTTTTCGCATCAATATTATTTCTTGTTTTTAATTTTCGAAGTAGACGTACCTTATTTTTTACTGATGTCCGCGATCACTAGTGTGTATTTTTTAGCATCCTCATTACCTACTTTCCAGTTTTTGGACTTTGCCGTTAAAGGAAGTGTCGCAGTGTATTTCTTTGGGTTATTAGGAATCAACGAATGGATTGTAGTTTTCATAAGTACACTCATGTGGTTTTTAAATACCGTGTTACCTGTTTTGGTGGGAAGCTATTTTGTTCTTAACTTTAAGCCTAAATGGCAACCATAATTTTTTTCATAGGGCTTGGGTATGTGCTAAATATTATTTGGCTGTCCTTTGGTTTTTCAAAAATGAAGGATTTTAGTTTTCCTAAAACATGGCCTTCTACTCGTTTTTCAATTGTTGTCCCTTTTCGGAACGAAGCTAAAAACCTTCCCTTACTTTTGAATTCTATTTCATTGTTAAATTACCCTAAAGATCTTTTCGAAGTGATTTTAGTAGATGATGAATCCGATGACGAAATTCAATTTGCTAATTACGATTTTCCAATTACTGTTTTACGAAATTCAAGAAAAACACTTTCGCCCAAAAAAGACGCTATTACTACGGCTATCCCTCATGCTAAGTTTGATTGGATTATAACTACTGATGCCGATTGTGTGGTATCCGAAAACTGGCTAAATACATTTGATGCTTTTGTCCAGCATAATCATCCCGAAATGATTGCTTCTGGAGTGTATTATCAAACCAATTCATCTGTTTTAGACGCGTTTCAGCAACTAGATTTATTGAGCTTACAAGGAACCACTATTGGTAGCTTTGGAAACCAACAAGCTTTTATGTGCAATGGTGCGAATTTCGCCTATACTAAAGATTTTTTTTACGAACTGAATGGTTTCGAAGGCAACGAGACGATTGCTAGTGGTGATGATGTGTTTTTATTGCAGAAAGGCATGAAACGAAACCCTAGTAAAGTGCATTTTCTGAAATCGCATGAAGCTCTAGTAAAAACGCAACCCGAGAAGTCTTGGTATCGTTTATTTCATCAAAGAGTACGTTGGGCTAGCAAAACAGGAAATTATTCGGGGATTTACAGTAAACAGTTAGGACTTTCTGTATTCTTGATGAATCTTTCACTCTTGTTTTTAATTATTACCGTAAATTGGAAATCATTAATCGTTTTTTTCGGAATCAAATTTACAGTAGATCTTATTTTATTAATCCAAACCAGTCGATTTTTTAAAATCAAGTTGACTTATTTAATCGCAAGCAGTTTCATTTATCCGCTTTTCAGCACATTGGTGGTCTTTTATTCCTTTTGGGGTAATTACACTTGGAAAGGAAGAAAATTTAAACTGTAATAGCGTTAGTTCTTCTTTAAAACTACCGGTACGATAAATTCCGACTTTACTTTTACCCCTCTTTTTATTGCTGGTTCTATGGCAGGAAAATCAACCAGCTTAGATTGTAAGATACTATCTGCTTTTATCGAATCAAAAGCCAAGCTGTCTACTTTAAAATAAGATTGAAAGACAAGTTGAGCATCTGGCATTACTATTACTCTTACGTGAAGCGTATCGGGTCTTTTATAAATGGAACGAATTGTATCGTTTGCTAATTTTTCTTGTAAATGCTGTGTAACAAAATCAAAGAAGCATTGTTTGCGTTGTGTTTTATCAATAATAGAATCACAAGGCAAGGCAGACGGATATTCATCGACTTCTTTCCAGTTGATTCTTTTCAATTCTTGTTGTAGCAATTCTTCTTTACTAGGCACGTTTTTTTCAAAATACTGGCAACTTTGCAGGAACGTAAGAAGAGTTAAAAAGGCAAGTACTTTTTTCATTGGAATTAATTATGCCAAATAATTTGATTATTGATTAAATTAGTGGACAAAAGTAATAAAAAATAATATTATGGATTCAGTGTTGGTCATTATTGGTTTTGTTTGCATGATCGTTGGAATTTTAGGAAGTTTTTTACCTGCTTTACCCGGTCCCGGATTGAGTTGGTTGGGACTATTATTATTATATCTAACCCAAGCGGTTCCAAACAATTATTGGGTTTTGGGAATTACCTTCTTTATTACCGCGTTAATTCTCATTCTGGATTACGTGATTCCCGCCAAAGGCACTCAATATTTCGGAGGAAGTAAATACGGTATTTGGGGAACCAATATCGGATTAATAGTAGGTTTACTTGCTCCTATCCCTTTTGGTTTTATCATTGGCCCTTTTGTAGGCGCTTTTCTTGGTGAATTGTATTATAACAGCCAAGATCACAACAGAGCCTTAAAAGCCGCTACCGGATCTTTTATTGGCTTTTTGGCTTCTACCTTTATGAAGTTTGTTTTGTGTATGGCTTTTTTAGGAATGTTTATCTATTTGATTTGGCAAAACTGGAATAACTTTTTCCACTAAAAAATAAAAAAGCCCTCCAATCAAATGGAAAGCTTTTCATTGGTCTAACTACTAAACCATCTCGCTGTCTCCAACGAGACTAAACAACACAACTAATTTTAAATATTGTAAGAGGGCAAAAAAGCTCCGCAATAACGGAGCTTCCTCTTTTTTCTGGCGGTCTGGACGGGACTCGAACCCGCGACCCCATGCGTGACAGGCATGTATTCTAACCAACTGAACTACCAAACCAGACTAATCTTATTCGCTTCTCTTATTTTGTAAGTGTCATACCGAACTCGATTGCGGTTGCAAATATACAACCGTTTTTCATTTCTGCAAGTGTTTTTCGAAAAAAAATTAAAAAAAATTTCAGGTTTTTAACCAAACTTCTGTTTTTCAATCAGATATGTAGTCATAATTTTTTCAAATTTTTCGTCTACCGACACCGGAACATACTTTATTTTATACATAGCACACGTATTGGCTATCTCATCAAAATAACGTTTTACTAATTTTTCATAATCCGATTGCACATTTTCTGCAAACAAATTGACTTGTTCACCAGTTTCAATATCGATAAATTTGCGTGGAGCATTGTCAAAATCAAAATTAAACTCCGTTTTTTTATCGACTACATGAAACAAAACTACTTTATGCTTGTTGTGTTTTAAGTGCTGAAGTGCCTTAAAAAGCTTTTCATCGTCTTCTCTTTGAAACATATCTGTAAAAAGAATAATCATGGAACGACGATGCATTTTTTCGGCTATTTGATGCAAATACGTAATTGTATCGGTTTGTTTCGCTTCTTTTGAAACACGTAAAAGGTTTTCTAATTTATCTAGTAACATTCGATGATGCCGTTCACTTCCTTTTTCTGGCGCATAGTATTCATACGAATCTGAAAAGACACTTAATCCAACCGCATCTCTTTGCCTTTTAAGCAGATTCATAAGCACAGCTGAAGCTAGGACTGAAAACCCTATTTTATTTTCATAAAAAAATTGATTCTCTTTTAATTTCGGATAATGCATAGACGAAGAATTGTCTATGATAAGATGGCATCTCAAATTGGTTTCTTCCTCGAAACGCTTAGTATACAACCTATCAGTTTTGGCAAAAAGCTTCCAATCGATATGCTTTGTACTTTCTCCAACATTATAGATTTTATGTTCGGCAAATTCAGCAGAAAAACCATGAAATGGCGATTTATGCATACCTGAAATAAAACCTTCTACAATTTGGTTGGCCAATAGCTCTAAATGCTGAAAACTGGATATTTTTTCTATTTGTGCATCAAACTTCATACTTCAAATATAAACAATGAAATCAGTATTATAAACGAGAGTACGATGATTTATTGATTTAACCTTTTAGAAAAACAAAAAATATTAAATTTTTAGGACTTCTAAGACTACGACCTATAATGTGAATTGTCTGTGTAGTCTTTTTTAGGAATCACAAACTAAAAAAACTCAAAACAAGGAAATTAGAAGAAAAGTAGATAATAACCCTTAGAAGAAATTAATGTTTCTTGATGATGACAAAATTATCTATTCAAGAGAAGTGTTTTTACTAACAAAAAAAGACCCGACTATCGTCAGGTCTTCTTCTTATAAAATATTGATTACAATAATGCGTCTATAGCTTTTGTATAAGTATCTTTTGGAGCTACTCCTACTTGACGTCCTACTACTTCTCCATTTTGGAAAATTAAAACTGTAGGGATGTTACGAACCCCATATTTAGCAGCAAATTCTTGGTTAGCATCTACGTCTACTTTTCCAACTACTGCTTTTCCTTCATATTCTGTAGCGATTTCGTCGATTACTGGACCAACCATTCTACAAGGACCACACCATGCTGCCCAAAAATCTACTACTACCGGTTTATCTGACTGTAATACTACTTCTTCAAAAGTAGCATCTGTTATTGCTTGTGCCATTTTAATTTCTTTTGTATTAATACACAAAAATAGAATTTTATTTTGAATAGTACATCATTTAAAAATCAGTTTTAATTATGGTGAGATTGCTTCGATTTATAACAACAAAAAGGAGCCCTATTAAAGAGCTCCTTTTTTATACTTAGAATAACCTAATTGATTATTACTATATTATAAACTATATTTTAATCCTAATGTTAATCCAACACCACTAATACTGATGTAAGAACTTAATTCATCTAAAGGTTTTGTAGGATCTACACCATTTGGATTAGTCTCAGCATTGTTAGAGTTAGTTCCTAAAGAATCTACATAATTAGAGTGTATTTGAGCTGGAGCCAAAGTGTTTAATCGATCTACACCATTAACTGTATACTCAGTAGTTTCTTTAGATTTTCCGTGTACTGTAAAGTTACGGTATTCTACTTCTGCAAAGGCAGACAATTTGTTAGTTAACTTGTAAGAAGTTCCTAAAGCAGCCATAAAACCGATAGTTGGATTTGGTTTTACTTTATCTACTTTGTGTAAGTTCCCCACAGTTGTAGGACTTGTTGGAATAACCGCATTCGTAGTAATTTCTAAATCTCCGTGAACTGGCACTAAAACCCCAACTTTCGTATAAGGTTCAAATCCATTAGTTTCTCCTAAATAAAGAACAAGAGCAGGAGCTAAGTCAAAAGCAGTTACCTTACCATTAGCTGTAAAATTAAAGATCATTTCATTATTATCGTTCACAAAAATTTGATCTGTTTTGGTTTGTGCCATAGTTTTACTATTACTTCTGTAGTAGTTAATTCCCATTTCAAAACCTAAACGTTCAGTAAAACGGTATCCAGCAGTTAATCCAGTTCTAAAACCTTCACCGAAAGATCCAGTGATAGCTTTTCTTGAAACTAATTCTTGAGCCACATACACATCGCTATTAGGCTGTCTTCCACTTACAATTGGAAATTCAGTCGCAGCTGTTTGAATAAAATATGATCCTCCAGCTTTAAGATACCATCCTTTTTTATCTGTATTTGAAGTTGGCTCTTCTGTCTGAGCTGTCATGGTTAAAGTCGAAACCATACAAGCAGCTAACAATAATTTTTTAATCATGATAGTTTATTGGTTTAAATTTTTGCAAAAATACAATCCTAAAACAGAACATCATAATATCCTGTCTAATTTATTTTAAAATTAACTTGAAGTTTCTCCATTTCTTGGAGCAATTCAGACGTAATTTTAACTTTTATTTTTCGACTTGGCATCGAAAGCATATTCTTAATAACTACTTCCTCTTTTTCTTCCGGCACTGCCAATTCTACTTCTACTTCCCCTGGTAGTACCTCATCGGACACCTCTACTTCCTCAGGAGAAGACACCAATTGTAATTCGCGCTTGATTTTCTCTAGTTCTAAAACTTCAAAAGTGATCTGATGATCTCCAGGATGTTTTACAAATAACTCGTGCAAATCTTTCACCAACTTTTCTCGTAATTCATGTATCGAGAACTGAATCGTTATTTTTTTAGCATACGTTGGTAAGACATCTGCCAACATTTTAGCTTCCAAAAATTGAATTCTTGGGTCTGATTTTTTACCAGTTTCTCGATTTACCCATCCCTCTTTGACATTGATTTTAAAAAACACAAATTGATTCTGTACCAGAAAATGACGGAATTTCAAGTATTCTTCATCAAAAATTCTGAATTCAAAACTTTCATCGTACCCATCTAAATTAAACGTAGCCCAACCTTTTCCGTTTTTTGCCGTTCGATGCTGTACATTATTTACAATCCCTCCAAAAGTGAGATTTTTTGTTACAAAAGGCTCTAAATTTTTTAATTGTTCCAAACGGACGTTACAGAAATATTTCATTTCATAGCGGTAATCATCTAGTGGATGACCTGAAATATAAATCCCAACCACTTCTTTTTCACGCGCTAATTTTTCCATGGTATGCCATTCTTCACAAGGCGGAACAGCCGGCTCTGGTATTTGTACTTCAGACGCATCACCAAACAAACTTACTTGAGAAGAGTTTTCATTTTCCTGTGATTTTGCCCCGTAGCGAATTGCTTTTTCTAAGAACGTGATATTGTCTCCGTCATGATGAAAATATTGACCGCGATGTGTCTCTGTAAAACAATCTAAACCTCCAGCCAAAGCCAAGTTTTCAAAAGCTTTTTTATTAGCAGCGCGCAAATCGATACGTTTAGTCAAATCAAAAATAGATTTGTATTTACCATTTTTACGGTTTTCTACAATGGTATTCACGGCTCCTTCTCCAACACCCTTAACAGCTCCCATTCCGAAACGAATCGCGTAATTTTCGTTTACCGTGAATTTGTAAAACGACTCATTAACATCTGGACCCAAAACTTGCAAGCCCATTCGCTTACACTCTTCCATAAAAAAAGAAACTTGCTTAATATCGTTCATGTTATTGGACAGCACCGCTGCCATATATTCTGCGGGATAATGCGCTTTCAGATATGCTGTCTGATAGGCAATCCAAGCATAACATGTGGAATGCGATTTATTGAAGGCATAACTCGCAAACGCTTCCCAGTCGGTCCAAATTTTATCTAATTTTTGTTCGTCGTGACCATTGGCTTTTGCTTGATCGATGAACTTGGATTTCATTTTATCCAAGACATCTTTCTGCTTTTTACCCATCGCTTTACGAAGTACGTCGGCATCACCTTTGGAGAAATTCGCTAATTTTTGCGATAAAAGCATTACCTGCTCTTGATAAACGGTAATTCCATAAGTTTCTCCTAAATATTCTTCGCAAGCATCTAAATCGTAGGTAATTGGTTCTTCACCATTTTTTCTTCGAATGAAAGACGGAATGTACTCTAACGGTCCTGGTCGGTATAACGCATTCATCGCAATTAAATCGGCAAAGACAGTCGGCTTCAAATCCTTCATATATTTCTGCATCCCGGGCGACTCGTATTGGAAAATACCAACGGTTTCACCTCTTTGGAAGAGTTCGTATGTTTTCTGATCATCGATAGGAAATTCATCTGGATTGAGTTCTATTCCGGTACGATATTTTACCAATTTAACGGTATCTTTAATCAGAGTTAGGGTTTTTAGCCCCAAGAAATCCATCTTCAGCAAACCAGCGCTTTCTGCTACAGAGTTGTCGAACTGCGTAACATATAAATCAGAATCTTTTGCAGTAGTCACCGGAACGAAGTTGGTAATATCATCTGGTGTGATGATTACCCCACATGCGTGAATACCAGTATTGCGGAGAGAACCTTCTAATACTTTAGCCTGTTGAATGGTTTCTCCTGCTAAATCTCCTTCATTGGCAATAGCGATTAATTCTTTGATTCGGTCAAACTCATCGGAAGATTTTAACGCTTTTTTCACTTCGCTTTCCTCCTCTTTCAAAAACCTATTCAAATTCCACTTGGAAGGCATCATTCCTGGTATGAGCTTCGCTATTCTATCTGCCTCAAACAGTGGAAGATCTAATACACGAGCGGTATCTCTAATTGCCGATTTGGTAGCCATTTTACCATAGGTAATAATCTGTGCTACCTGATTTGAACCGTACTTATCAATCACGTATTCCATAACCAAACCACGACCTTCATCATCAAAATCGATATCAATATCGGGCATGGACACACGGTCTGGATTCAAGAAACGCTCAAAAAGGAGATCATATTTAATGGGATCGATATTAGTAATCCCTAGACAATAGGCCACCGCAGAACCTGCAGCAGAACCACGACCCGGCCCAACGGAAACTCCCATTTCACGTGCCGCTGCGATGAAATCCTGTACAATTAAAAAGTAACCCGGATAACCCGTTTTTTCAATAGTAAGTAATTCAAAATCGAGTCGCTCTCTTATATCCTCTGTGATTTCTGTGTACCTTTTTTCCGCTCCTTTATAAGTAAGATAACGTAAGTATTTGTTCTCTCCTCGCTTACCACCATCTTCTTCATCTTCGGCCACCTGAAATTCTGCAGGAATGTCAAATTTAGGAAGTAAAACATCGCGGTATAAAGAATACGGTTCGACCTTATCTATAATTTCTTGAATATTGATAATCGCCTCGGGCAGGTCAGCAAAGATTTTTTTCATCTCGGCTTCGCTCTTGAAATAATATTCTTGATTTGGCAAACCGTAACGATAACCTCGACCACGACCTATAGGAGTGGCTTGTTTTTCTCCATCTTTTACACACAACAAAATATCGTGCGCATTAGCATCTTCTTTGGCAATATAATAGATATTGTTGGTAGCGATGAGTTTCACGTTGTGTTTTCGCGCAAACTGCACCAACGTTTGATTCACTCTATTTTCATCTTCTTGATTGTGACGCATGACTTCGATGTAAAAGTCGTCTCCAAATTGCGCCTTCCACCAAATCAGTGCTTCTTCAGCTTGATTTTCTCCAACATTTAAAATTTTACTTGGAATTTCTCCGTATAAATTTCCGGAAAGCACCATGATGTCCTCTTTATATTTTTCAACGATACTTCTATCAATTCTTGGCACATAATAAAATCCATCGGTATAAGCGATAGATGACATTTTGGCTAAATTATGATAACCTTTTTTATTTTTTGCCAAAAAGACCACTTGATAACCGTTGTCTTTTTTGGATTTGTCTTTATGATTGTCGCAAATATTGAATTCACATCCTACAATGGGCTTGATTTCTACTTCTGTAGGCGCTTCCCCTTTCGCAATAAGTTCCTCATTTTTAGCTTTTGCCGCTTTGGTATGACTAAGAACAGCGCTCACAAACTGAAAAGCTCCCATCATGTTTCCAGTATCGGTCATGGCCACGGCTTTCATATTGTTTTTCACAGTTGCATTAACCAATGCCTGAATTCCAATGGTGGACTGTAAAACCGAAAACTGTGTGTGATTGTGTAAATGAACAAAAGGCGCTTGCTCAAAATCGTTACTCATTTCCTGAGTAACCGGTGTTCCCTCCTCTTCCTTTTGGATTTGTTTCAGACGAGCTCTGATTTCATCCGAAGCCGATTTGAGATTGATGTGCTTTAATCCGATTAGTTGTATTTTCTGCGGATTATTTTCACGGAAATTGATGTAATAATCTTCCGTTACATCTAGTTCTTCCTTTGTAAAAACTTCTCTTTTGATCAGCTCTAAAAAACATCGGGTAGTAGCCTCAACGTCGGCTGTAGCGTTATGGGCTTCCGCAAAAGGTTCTTCAAACAAATATCGATGTAATTCCGTAAGTGTAGGTAGTTTGTATCTACCTCCGCGTCCTCCGGGCAATTTTAATAAATTAGCCGTTACTTCGGTACAAGTGTCCAAAACTGGCATTTTCACCATATCTGAAGCCACTTGCATACGATGGAATTCACACCCCATAATATTTACGTCGAAACCTACGTTTTGACCTACTATGTATTTGGCTTTGGAAAGCGCCAAATTGAATTTTTCCAGCACTTCCATTAACGGCACACCTTGTTCCATAGCTAATTCTGTGGAAATCCCGTGAATTCGTTCCGCATCAAAAGGAATATTGAATCCTTCTGGTCGTACTAAATAATCCTGATGTTCTATTAATCGACCCATTTCATCATGTAACTGCCAGGCAATCTGAATACAACGTGGCCAGTTATCGGTATCGGTAATAGGTGCCGACCAATTGCGTGGCAAACCCGTAGTTTCGGTATCGAAGATTAAATACATAGTTTTAAAAGTCCAGAATTTTTACAATATAAATTTCAATTCAAAACATTCCCAAGAAGGGAAAAAGAGAATTTTCAAAAGTACGTTTTAGAAGTGTAGAAATCAAAAATTCTTATCAACAGAAACAAAAAAACCACTCGTTTTCACGAATGGTTTTCCAGTACAATATAAAAATAGGTCTAGTATCTTCCTCCTCTATTGTTACCTCCGCCATAGTTTCCACCACCGCGGTTGTTTCCATAACTACCACCTGAACGGTTGTTATTGAAACTTCTTCTTTCGCCTTCCGGTTTTGGTTCCGATTTATTAACTACAATCGTACGACCTTCTACCGTAGCGCCATTTAACTCTTGGATTGCTTTTAAAGCTTCTTCATCGCTAGGCATTTCTACGAATCCGAAACCTTTACTTCTTCCTGTAAATTTATCTGTAATTAATTTTACCGATGCTACAGTACCATACACTCCGAAAGAGTCTCTTAAGTCTGCCTCATCAATAGAAAAAGGCAAACTCCCTACAAAAATATTCATATATAAATTTTATAATTTGTGTAAAGATAGACTATTAAAATGACAATCAAGCTATTAAAATGATTTATTTCCAATTTCATGAAAACAAAAAAACCATTCTGATACAGAATGGTTTAAGAATATTATTCGAGAACTAATTTATTGCAACGGTAAATTATAAAAAACACCTTCCTTACAAGATACTACTGCACCGGTATTTGCGTCGAAAGCCGTGAACTTAAAAGTACCTGATATAGTAGTTCCAGTATTTTTAGTAATAACCACCTCTCCGTTACTATTTTGTACCGTTTGAACTAAAATTTTAGCATTATTATTTCCCGCAGTAATGGTAAGCACATCGCCCGGTAAATAACCTGATCCAGGAGAATTGACTACAATTTTTGTCACGGATCCTCTGCTATTTGCTTCAATGTTCACCTTTAAACCTGAACCCGAACCTCCTGATACAGACAAAGCGCCAGAAGTAATGTAGCCGCTTCCGGCATTTTGAATCACAATCCCATAAACAGCTCCTGGATTAATCCCCGTTGTGTATTGCAAGCCTAAACTAGCATTTACCGGAGCCACAATAGCCATATTTGCTTGATTAGTAGTTCCTAATAAATATTTTCCAGCAGAAGCAGAATTTGTTCGCAATGCTAAATTGTAATGAATAGACGTTCCTTCCAAAACAAGCGCCCCATTGGTAATTTTTGCTGACTTTATGTTCGCTTTCCAAATTTCATTATTTAAACTCGCCTGAAAAGCAGGGTCGTTGAATTCTACTTCATTTTGGCAAGAAAATAAGCTAATCGCCAAAAACAATATGATACTGATTTTTTTCATTTATTCATTAATTGATAAGATACAAAAATAACTTTTTACCTATTCAAAATGTAATTTATTGAAAATATTTTATCGGGTTACGACAAAATGTAAAATCTATCGTATTTTTAACTATATTTGCACCCTCAATTAACCGAGGTCGAGTACCTCAAATTAATCAATAAGATTATGTCAGTAAAAATTAGATTACAAAGACACGGTAAAAAAGGAAAACCTTTTTACTGGATCGTAGCGGCAGATGCTCGCGCAAAAAGAGATGGTAAATTCTTAGAAAAAATCGGAACTTACAATCCAAACACTAACCCTGCAACTATCGACTTAAATGTTGACAAAGCAGTAACTTGGTTATTTAATGGTGCTCAGCCAACTGACACTGCAAGAGCTATCCTATCTTACAAAGGTGCTTTATTAAAACACCACTTAGAAGGCGGTGTACGTAAAGGTGCTTTAACTCCGGAACAAGCAGAAGCTAAATTTAATGCTTGGTTAGAAGAGAAGGCTGGAAAAGTTAATGCTAAAAAAGAAGGTTTAAGCAAAGCAGAAGCTGATGCTAAAGCTAAAGCGTTAAAAGCTGAAAAAGAAGCAAACGAAAAACGTATTGCTGCTCAAGCTGAGGCAGCAAAAGCTGAAGTTGCTACTGAAGAAGTTGCTACTGAAGAGGAAGCTCCAGCTGTTGAAGAAAACAACAACGAAACAGAAGCTTAATTATAACTGGCGATTATGCGTAAAGACGAATGTTTTTATTTAGGTAAAATCGCTAAAAAATTTAGTTTCAAAGGCGAAGTTCTTATCTATTTAGATACGGACGAACCCGAAATGTATGAAGATTTGGAATCAGTTTTTGTTGAATTCAACAAAAATCTGGTTCCATTTTTTATTGAAAAATCCCAACTACACAAAGGCGATTTCCTTAAAGTTCGATTTGAAGACGTAGACACCGAAGAAGAAGCCGACAAACTCATTGGTTGTGAAGTTTACCTTCCTTTATCGATGTTACCCAAACTTGAAGGCAACAAATTTTATTTTCACGAAGTTATTGGTTTTGACGTAGTAGATGACCGTTTAGGGAATATTGGTAAGATTGTTTCTATTAACGACAGTGCTGCACAACCTCTTTTTGAAATTGAAAATAACGGTGTGGAGATTTTAATCCCAATGATTGATGATTTTATTGTTGAAGTCAATCGTGAAAAGCAAACAATCTATCTAAACACTCCTGTCGGATTGGTAGATTTGTATCTAAAATAAACTTTTAGACTCCATTTTAATCACTCTTATAAATTTCAAAATCTGAAATTTAAAATGCCAAACAACACTTTTCAATTCAAACAATTCAATATAAAGCAAGACCGTTGCGCTATGAAAGTTGGAACCGATGGTGTTTTATTAGGCGCTTGGACTCCATTAATCAATAATCCTTACAACATACTTGACATAGGAACCGGAACCGGATTAATTGCTTTGATGCTAGCACAACGCTCACAAGCAGAACAAATTGACGCCATCGAAATTGATGGTAATGCTTACGAACAAGCTACCGAAAACTTTGAAAATTCTCCGTGGAACGATCGTTTGTACTGCTATCATGCCGGGTTAGACGAATTCGTTGAAGAAGTAGAGGAAGTATTTGATTTAATTGTTTCCAACCCTCCTTTTTATACTGACGATTACAAATCGGGAGATACACAACGTAATAATGCACGCTTTGAAGATTCATTACCTTTTGATGAATTAGTAGAAGCCGCCGATTTATTTTTATCTGATAACGGAATATTTTCCTTAATTGTTCCTTTTAAAGAAGAAGAAAAAATAATCAACCTTTGCCAAGAACGCGAACTATTTCCTTTAAAAATAACTCGAGTAAAAGGAACATCTACTACAGAAATAAAAAGAAGTTTACTGGCTTTCACCAGAATCGAGCAAACCCCTTTAACCGATGAATTGGTTATCGAAATTTCACGTCATCAATATACGCCTGAATATATTGAATTAACCAAAGAATTTTATCTAAAAATGTAATTACAAAAAACAATTCAAAAGTTTTTCAATCATTAATTACTTCTTCTTCCAGGTTATTTTACCAACAAAAACATTACAAATCACGTAAACCAAGACCCAAAAAAACCCTAAAGATCAAATTATAACAATCGTTCATTGAATTGTTAAAAATCTTTATTTACTTTTGCGTCACAAAACAAAAAATGGAATGAGTATAAAAGAACATATACTAATTTCATCTGACCAATTATAAACCATAAAAAATCAAACAGATGAAACCAGATTTATTTCAATCTCCTGATTATTATTTATTAGACGACTTACTGACAGAAGAACATAAATTAGTTCGTGATGCTGCGCGAGCTTGGGTAAAAAAAGAAGTTTCTCCAATTATTGAAGACTATGCTCAAAGAGCTGAGTTTCCAAAACAAATCATAAAAGGTTTGGGGGAAATTGGTGGTTTTGGGCCTTATATTCCAGTAGAATATGGTGGTGCTGGATTAGACCAAATTTCATACGGATTAATCATGCAAGAAATTGAACGCGGTGATTCTGGAGTACGTTCAACCTCATCCGTACAATCATCATTGGTAATGTATCCTATCTGGAAATACGGAACCGAAGAGCAAAGACAAAAATATTTACCGAAACTAGCAACCGGAGAATGGATGGGATGTTTCGGTCTAACAGAACCTGATCACGGTTCTAATCCGGGAGGAATGGTTACTAACTTTAAAGATATGGGAGACCATTATCTATTAAATGGTGCCAAAATGTGGATCTCCAATGCACCTTTTGCACAAATTGCAGTAGTTTGGGCTAAAAACGAAGAAGGACGCATACATGGTTTAATCGTGGAAAGAGGTATGGAAGGTTTCTCTACTCCGGAAACACATAATAAGTGGTCTTTAAGGGCTTCGGCTACCGGAGAGTTAATTTTTGATAACGTAAAAGTTCCTAGGGAAAACTTATTGCCAGGAAAATCAGGATTAGGAGCACCACTAGGATGCTTAGATTCGGCTCGTTACGGAATCGCTTGGGGTGCAATTGGTGCAGCTATGGATTGTTACGACACTGCTTTACGTTATTCGAAAGAACGTATTCAATTTGACAAACCAATTGGCGCTACGCAATTGCAACAAAAAAAATTAGCTGAAATGATTACAGAAATCACTAAAGCACAACTACTAACCTGGCGTTTAGGAGTTTTACGTAATGAAGGAAGAGCTACGACTGCTCAAATTTCAATGGCAAAACGCAACAATGTGGAGATGGCTATAAACATTGCCCGTGAAGCGCGTCAAATGTTAGGCGGTATGGGAATTACCGGCGAATATTCGATTATGCGCCACATGATGAATTTAGAATCCGTGATCACCTACGAAGGAACTCACGACATTCATTTACTAATTACAGGTATGGATGTGACTGGTTTTCCTGCATTCAAATAAAAATAACAAAGAGCTCTCCATCGAGCTCTTTTTTTTGTGATTTTTCGTAACTTTAAATTACTTAATAAACAGTATAACATTATGAGACTAGGTGATTTTTTTATGCCGGAATTTCTACACGAAATGGCTACAACTAGAAAAATATTAGACGCAATTCCAGAAGAACATTTTGATTATAAGTCTAATGAAAAAGCAATGAGCCTAGGGGCACTAGCTAATCACATTGCCGAAATTCCCACATGGATTCCAGCAGCTTTTTTACATTCGGAATTGGATTTTAGTACTGCTAACTATGTTCCTAAAGACTTTAAAAAAGTATCAGAGTTATTGTCTTTTTTCGACAGCAATGTAAACGAAGCCACACAATTGCTCAAGGAAGTCAGCAATGAAACCCTTAACGAAGAATGGACCTTGAGAAACGGATCTGCTATTTATTTTACCATGCCTAAATCGGCTGTTTACAGATCCTTTGTAATGAACCATCTGATTCATCATCGCGGACAACTGTCGGCATATCTTAGAGCTCTTGGAGCCAAAGTTCCTGGAATGTACGGTCCCTCAGCAGACGAGCAAACCGCATAAACAATAGTAAATACAATCATAAAAGCTTTCCGGTACTCAGAAAGCTTTTTTATTTTTGTCCCAAAATAATCCTTAAATACTTTTTTGTATCTTTAGGTATCCCAAAAATATTTATCATGACGATTCAAACCATCCAAGCTAATATCCAAAATCACAAGGATATTCTGCACACTCATCCCTTATATGGACAAATAAAGTCTATTGAAGATTTACATTGTTTCTTAGAAAGCCATGTTTATGCCGTATGGGATTTTATGTCATTACTCAAAGCATTACAACAAAAATTGACTTGTACCACGACTCCATGGTTTGCTACGAAAAATACAGCAATACGTTATTTGATCAACGAAATCGTTTTGGCAGAAGAATCCGATTTGACTATTGATGGAAAAAGACAAAGTCATTTTGAAATGTATCTCGATGCGATGAAAGCCTGTGGAGCCAATACCCAAGAAGTAGAAACTTTTTTAGAAGATGTAATGACTACAAAAAACATCTTTGTCTCTATAAAAACTAGTCAGTTACACCCTAATATCAAGGGCTTTTTGGACTATACTTTCCGAATTATTGAAGAAGGAAAAGCACACAAAATAGCAGCTGCTTTTACTTTTGGTCGTGAGGATTTGATTCCGAATATGTTCACGGAGATTTTGAGAAATTTTAAAATCAATTTTCCTGAAACTGATTTATCAAAACTAATTTACTATTTCGAGCGACACATTGAATTAGATGCCGACGAACACGGTCCAATGGCAATGCAAATGATTACGGAATTGTGCGGAAATGACCCTCAAAAATGGAGCGAGACAGAACAAGTAGCCATTGAAGCTTTGGACAAAAGAATTGGTTTATGGAATGCTATTGAGGAAACAATCCACAAAAAAGAACTTTCATTAGCTTAAACAAATATTAGCTTATAGAATTTGGAAGAAGAATACTGTTATATTTTTTTCTTCTTCCAAATTAATCCATCTAAAATATAATGTGTGAATTGAGGTACCATTAACTTTCCGGAGCTAATTCAATTTCCAAACCGTCTATTTCTTCCGTAATATGGATCTGACAACCTAAACGACTGTTTTCCTTAACATTAAAAGCCTCCCAAAGCATGGCTTCTTCGTCAGGATTTTTATCGGGTAGCGGTACATCATTTAACACATAACACTGACAAGAAGCACACATTGCCATACCACCACAGATACCAATAGTTCCTTCAGGAGCTAATTCGTAGGCTCGAACCAATTCCATAATATTCATATTCATATCTGTAGGGGCTTGTACTTCATGTATTACCCCTTCTCTATCCGTTATTTTTATAGTGATGTCCATTTTTATTTTTTTAAACAAAAATATCAATTATTCAATAAAAAGAGTATATTTGACAATCTTTTTGGGGGATTAGCTCATTTGGCTAGAGCGCTACGCTGGCAGCGTAGAGGCGACCGGTTCGAATCCGGTATTCTCCACTGAAAGCCATTTACAACATTTTGAGTGTTCCTAACATATTTTGACTGATTTGTTAATTAATGTTGTAGTATTGATTTTTTTTAAATAAAACAGTACATTTGGGTTCGTTCTGGGGGATTAGCTCAGCTGGCTAGAGCGCCTGCCTTGCACGCAGGAGGTCATCGGTTCGACTCCGATATTCTCCACAAATTAACCAAAACCAAAAACCAAGTAAAAAAACGCCTCATCTTTTTAGAGGCGTTTTTTTTAATACTCAAATCTTTGTTGCCATGAATTTGAAAGTAACTTTTTCAGTCATAACTTTACTTTTTTTAATTCAATTTTCATTTGCTCAAGAGAAAATTGTCACTAAACTTCCTGACTCTACTTCCAACTGGGAAAAGAAACACAAAATTGGTTTTGACATCAGCGAAACAGCTTTTATGAATTGGAATGCCGGAGGAAACAATTCTATATCTGGATTATTAAAAGGTGTTTTTACCCGTTCTTACAAATACGAACACCTAAAATGGAATAACGAATTGATTGTTCGCTATGGTGTGAACAAACAAGATGGTTTAGAGATTCGTAAAACAGATGATGTTTTACAATACAACTCCACTTTTGGTTACAGAACGGATACTATCTCGAAATGGTTTTACTCAGCCAAACTGAATTTTAACACACAATTTACTGACGGATATGCCTACCCCAATACAGAAAAAGCAATTTCTCAATTTTTTGCTCCGGCCTATCTTTTCCTAGGGATTGGTACAGAATATATCGATAAAAAAAACAAATTCAATTTTTACCTTTCTCCTTTAACTCAAAAAACCACTTTTGTTCTCAATCAAAGACTCGCCAATGAAGGAGCTTACGGTGTGACCAAAGCTATATATGATGAATTTGGAAATTTAACACGTAAAGGACATAAAACCAGAACGGAATTAGGTGTCTTAGTCTCAGGTCAACACAAAGATGAAGTCTTTAAAAACATGGTTTTGGAAAATCGATTGAGTTTATATTCCGATTACCTCAACAAATTTGGCAATATTGATGTGAACTGGCAAATGCAACTGGATTTGGTCGTGAACAAATACGTAAAAGCCAATGTTGGGACTCATCTGATTTATGATGACGACATCAAAGCCAAAGAAGAAATAAATGGTGAACAAGTAACTTTAGGACCAAAAGTTCAGCTAAAACAAATTCTTGGAGTAGGCTTAGAATACGTTTTCTGATTGATCTATACTTTTACGCAAATCAAATTTAACTATTTGTCACACGTTATCACTTTTTAAACCAAAAATTCAAATTAATAATCTGATTTTCAGCAACTTTATACGTGTTATTCCTTAACCAATAGAGTTATGAAAGACAACAGGTTTAAAAATAGAACGGAAGCAGGTTTATTACTCTCTAAACAATTATCAGAATATAAAAACACCAATGCTGTGGTATTAGCGATACCTAGAGGAGGTGTCCCTGTAGGACATATCATTGCCAAAGAATTACAACTTCCCTTGAGCATTGTACTCTCAAAAAAAATTGGTCATCCCAACAATAAAGAATATGCAATTGGGTCCGTCTCTTTAGATACCGTAATCACTGAAAACCATACCGAGATCCCACCGGAATATATTGAAAATGAAATTATTAGTCTTCGAAAAAAATTAAGAGAAAAACAAAAACAATATATGGGGCACCAAAACCCTATTGATGTAACCAATAAGAATGTAATTCTGGTCGACGACGGCATTGCTACCGGAAACACAGTCTTGGTGAGTATTCGTATGTTACGAAAAAGCAAACCTGCCCAGATTATTGTAGCCGTTCCGGTAGTTCCTTATAACAAGATTTCTCTTTTTGAAAAGGAATCCGATGTATTTGTTTATTTACTAGCTCCCGAAGATTTTAATGCTGTTGGAGAATTTTATGAAGAATTTAATCCAGTAGAAGATGATGAAGTCATCAGAATGTTAAACAATACTCCTTCAAACTAAACTTATGAAACAGCACAAAATAAATATCCCTTTAACATCCGTTACCCTAAAAGGAGAATTAATGATACCCAAAAACGCCTACGGAATCGTAATTTTTTCACACGGAAGTGGTAGCAGTCGTTTGAGTCCAAGAAATCAATATGTTGCTGAATTAATTCAAATCCGAAACATTGGGACATTATTATTCGATTTGTTAACAGAAAAAGAAGATCTGGAACAAGAAAATCGGTTTGATATACCATTATTAACACAACGTTTGATTGAAACAACCCAATGGGTGCAGACTCAAGAATTCGGTCGTAATATTCCTATTGGCTATTTTGGAGCCAGTACCGGAGCCGCTTCAGCCTTAGGTGCCGCCGCTTATTTTGGGCAAACCATCCGCGCTATTGTCTGTCGGGGTGGTCGTCCTGATCTGGCTATGAATGTACTATCTACCGTTACGACACCTACCCTGTTCATTGTTGGAGGTTGGGATCATGAAGTAATCGAATTGAATGAAGTGGCTTATGATAAATTAAACGGAATCAAACAAATTGAAATTGTTCCTGAAGCCAGTCATCTTTTTGAAGAACCCGGAAAAATGGAAGAAGTAGCCAATTTGGCCATTTCTTGGTACGAACGCTATCTGATACAATAAAAAAAACCGTTACATTTTACTGCAACGGTTTTTTTAACTAATTAAAACTTATAATTACAACTCGTGTTTAGGTGTAAAACCATCTTCACTTAATTCGTTATGATTGTAATCTGCAGTCATTAATTCTGCATAATTTACTTTTTCTCCTTTTCCAAAACGTCTTTTTAAGCTATCAAAAATTGCATACACCACAGGTACAACTACTAACGTTAAGAATAACGAAGAAACTAATCCTCCGATAATTACCCAAGCTAAACCATTGTTCATCTCAGCAGCGGCACCTTTAGCCAATGCAATAGGAATCATACCAATAACCATTGCAATAGTGGTCATCAAAATTGGTCGTAAACGAGCGTGATTCGCCTGAATTAAAGCGTTAAAAGTAGTTTCTCCTTCATCTTTTCTATGATTCGCAAAATCGACCAATAAAATTGCATTTTTACAAACCAATCCAATCAACATAATAATCCCTAAGATTGTAAAAATATTTAAAGAGTTATTGGTTAATGCTAAGGCAAAAAGTGCTCCAATGAAAGACAAAGGAATTGAAAACAACACTACAAAAGGCGTAATGAAATCATCATAAAGTGCCACCATTACCAAGTATACCAAAATAATAGCTGCTAACAAGGCTACACCCAAGGTACCAAAACCTTCTGTCTGGTTTTCCATATCACCACCCCAAACATAGTTAACTCCAGTAGGACGTTCCATTTTTGAAAATACTGCTTCCCACTCCGTTGCAATGGTACCCGAAGGTCGACCAACCGTTTGAGCTTCAATGGTTACTGCAGTACTCTTATCTCTTCGCTCCAACATACTCGGCCCTGAACTTTCTATTACATCGGCAAACTGAGATAATTTAATTTGTTGTCCTTTGTTATTTACAAAAATCAATTCATTAACATCTTTCACATTAGAACGATCGTATTCATTAAAACGAATGTTAATGTCGTATTCGTATTCGCCGGCTCTGAACTTTCCATCGGTGTTACCGTTAAAAGCGGTTTGCATTGTTAACCCAACCGTTTGCAAGTTTAATCCAAGAGCGGCCATCTTATCTCGATCCACTTGAACTTTAATTTCCGGATTACCCGCTTCTGAGGTTAATTTTACTTCTGAAGAACCCGGTATTTTTTTCAGTTCTTGAGCTGCTTTTTGAGCAAAAATAGTTACATCTTCAAAATTAGGTCCCGTAACTGTTAAGGCAATTGGTGCTTTGTCGGCCCCCATTAATCCCATAGGAACCGTTTTCACTTTGGCACCTACCAAAACTTTTTCTAATTCGCGTTTAATTTTAGCAGCATAAATAAATGAATCGTCATCGCGTTTCGCTTTCTCTACCAAAGACACCAAAATTTCTGCTTTATAGGCTGTAGATTGCGTCGCTCCCATTCCTTCACTGGTCTGACCAACAGTAGTAATCATATCGACCACTTCTTTTTTACTTCTCAAAAACTGTTCTGCTTTTTGAGTCATGAAATTTGTCTGCTCTACCGATACATCTTTCGGCATTTCAATTTGAACCAAAAATTCCCCTTTATCAGTTTTGGCGAAGAATTCCCCTCCGATAAATCCACCTCCTAATAAACCAAACACCGATCCGAAGAAAGCCACTACCATAATCAATAAAGTTGTTTTCTTATGGTGTAACGCCCATTTTAAGATGTCTGTTACTTTGTGTGTAAATTGCTCCAAATAATTTTCGAAACCAAAAATGATTTTACCGAAAAAAGACTCTTTATTCAAATGTTCTAATTTTCCGTAACGAGAAAACAACCAAGGCACAATGGTAAACGAAGCCAGTAAAGACAACATTGTCGCAATAATTACCGTAACACAGAATTGGGTTATAATATTCGAAACCAAACCAGTACTCATCGCAATTGGCAAGAATACCACCACAATTACCAAAGTAATAGCCGTTACAGTAAAACCAATTTCTGCAGCACCATCATACGCCGCACGTACTTTATTTTTACCCATTTCCATGTGGCGGTGAATGTTTTCCAACACTACGATGGCGTCATCCACTAAAATACCTACCACTAGAGAAAGTCCTAACAAACTCATCAAGTTTAGTGTATATCCCATTAATGAGATTCCGATAAACGTTGCAATTAACGATGCAGGGATAGAAACCATTACAATTACCGCATTTCTCAAGCTATGTAAGAAAAACAACATTACAAAAGCTACCAAAAATATGGCAATGAACAAATCGTGCATTACATTATCAGCGGCCGTTAAAGTAAACAAACTACTATCGTTGGCTACCTTCAGTTTCAGATTCGATTTTGCATAATCTTTTTCTATTTTGGCAATGGCTGCATTTACTTTTTTACTTACTTCTACAGCATTAGCATCCGATTGCTTAATAATTTGAAGAAGAATTGAACTCTTTTGGTTAATTCTAGAGATTTTAGCAACATCTTTTTGAGCGTCTTGTACGTCGGCTATATCTCCCAAACGGATCTGAACTCCCTGATTAGAAGAAATTACTAAATTTCTTAATTCTTCAACCGATTTATATTTTCCAGAAAGACGAATTTGTGTACTATTTTCTCTAGTTTTAATGTTACCCGTAGGAAAATCTAAGTTAGAAGTCAAAATGGCTTGTTGTACTTGAGGCACAGACAATCCGAAACCTTGCAATTTGTTAGCATCCAAACTTACTTTGATTTCTCTTTCTTGTCCCCCAACGAGATTTACCTGAGCTACACCCTGAACACGGGAAATTACCGGTTGTATTTTTTTATCCAGTAAGTCATAGAACTCAATTTCATCCATACTCGCTGTAGCACCAATGGTCATGATTGGTAAATCGCTCAAGGAGAATTTACTCAATGATGGTGGATCTACATCATCCGGAAGGTCTTTTAAAACCGCATTAATTTTTCGCTGAGCATCATTAAGGGCATAATCGGCATCTGCATCAGCGGTCAGTGTAATCATAACCACCGAGAGACTTTCGTATGATTTAGATTCCAACTTCTTAATATTCTCCATGGTAGAAACCGCATCTTCCAATTTTTTGGTTACCGTGTTTTCTACTTCACTTGGCGAAGCTCCCGGATATATCGTAGAAACAGTTACTACGTTGATTTCAAATTTTGGTACCAGCTCATAACTTAACTGTTTGTAGCTGTATAAACCTCCGAGCAAGAGTATTGTGAACAACACTATTACCAGGGAAGGTCTTTTTATGGATAAGTCTACTATTTTCATGTGTTATTCCTTAATTATTTTACAATGGTAACTTTAGTATTATCAGTTAAGTTAATCTGACCACTGGTTACAACAACATCACCTTCTTTTAGACCATCCAAGATTTCAACTTTGTCACCGAAAACTCTTCCGGCCACAATTTTTTTCAATACTGCCACTCCGTTTTCAACTACAAAAACCTGATTACTGCTTACACTTCCCACAAAAGCATTTCTAGGAATATTTAACAATTGTGGTTGCTTAGTACTACTCCCAAACGTTGCTGTTCCGTACATTCCGGCTTTAATTTCATTGTTAGGATTATTGGTTACTGCTATTTCAATAGGAAAATTAAGCGAAGCATCCGCTTTAGCAGCAATAAACACTACTTTTCCTGAATATTCTTTATCTGGAAAAACACTTGCTTTTACTTTTACCGGAGAACCAATTTTTAATTGCGCTATTTGATTCTCGCTTACCGAAACTTTTAATTTTAAAGCACTTAAGTTAACAATTTCAAACATTTGTGTTGGCGGCATTGCACTTAAAATCGTTCCTACCTCAATATATTTTTTATTGATGATTCCGCTAAAAGGTGCTTTTACTTTAGTATCACTTAGATTAATGTTCGCTTGAGTTAATCTCGATTTTGCATTAACCATATTTATTCGAGCCTGATCTAATTGTTGTTTGGTCACACCGCCTGTTTTATAAGCACTCTCGAAACGATTGTAATCGTTCAAAGCGTTTTGATAATTGGCATTAGCTGTTTGTGCTTCTACCCCAATAATATCTCCTCTAATGATCGCTAGCGTTTGTCCTTTGGCTACATAATCTCCTTCTTTAACCAAAACACTGATCACTTTTCCTGATCTTTCCGCAGCAAAATTTAACTCTTGGCTAGGAGCAAAATTACCATTTGCTACAAAATCTGCATCAATAGCGCTAGTTGCTGCCGTAGCCACACGTACCGATACACTAGCATTTTGTTCCGCCACAATAGCCGTATCTTCAGCATTTTTCTTTTTATTATTTATTAAAGTAACTACGGTTCCTGCCACCAATGCTACCCCAATTATGATATATATTGTCTTTTTCATCTGTAAATTATTTTAATAAATTTTTTAATTCGCCTTTTGATTTTATGATTTGTATCTCAGCCAATTTGTATTCTAATTGTGCTGAAGTATAATTATTTTGTGATTCTGTTAAAGAATTTTCGGCATCCAGCAACTCGGTTAATGAAGCCAAGCCATTGATATAGTTATTTTTAGTATTATCTAAAACCTGTTGAGCTAACTTCACATTTTGTTCTTGGGTATTGATATTGATAATGCTATTATTCATTTGGGTTTTCGCATTTTCGAAACCATAATTCAATGCCAATTCTGTATCTTTTATATCTTCCTGAATTTTCTGAAGATTGATATTTGCCTGACGTACTTTAGAACGGGTTGAAAAACCGTTAAACAAAGGCATTTTCAAATTTAATCCTACCGAAGAAAAATCAGTCCAATACACTCCGTCAGCTGGTTTTGCAAACCAAGGCATTTCTTTTCCTAAACCTTGGTATCCGTAATTTGCACTCAATGACAACGTTGGATAATATTCCGCCAAATATGATTTTTTCTGGTAAGTTAACAACTGTTCTTGTTTTTTTAACAACGCTAATTCTGTTCTATTGCTTGTTTCTACTTTGTCTGTAAAAGCCTCTGCTGTTACAGAAATCGTATTTTCAGGTAATTTAATAGGTTGATCTATAGCCATTCCAATAAAAAACTTCAATGTGTTTTCCTGTAACTGTACCGCATTAGTTAATTGTTGTTTGGCGGCTTCCAGATTACTCACTTTGACAGACATGCGGTCATAATCTATTTTTTTTGCCAAACCATTCTCATATTGTCCTTTGATAATGTCTCTGACTTTTTTAGTAGATTCTAAATTGTTTTCTGCTATTTTAAGCTTTTGTTGATAAACATATACCTGATAATAACTTGACGAAACTTTTTCAATAAGCTGTTCCTCGGTTAATTGCTGATTTATGGCGTAAAATTCGCGTGTTGTTTTAGCCGCTTGCAAACCTGTAAAAACAGATTGATTGAATAAATTCTGAGTCAATGAAGCCACTGCCGTACTATTCCATTTTTGACCAAAAGGAACTAAAATAATTGTTCCCGGCTGACCGAAAATTTCTCCAGGCAAAGCACTTTCCTGCAAAATAGGATTGTACGTTAATCCTCCTGTTAAATTGACTTGCGGTAATGCTTGTGCTCTAACCTCTGCAATTTGGTGGTTACTGTTCTCTACCTGAAGCTTTGCTTTCTTGGCATCCGATTTATTTTCGAGCGCAAACTGCAAGGCTTCTTTTAATGTTAGTTCTTTCACCTGCGCCTGAATAAGACCGGTTAAAAAAACAAAAGCTATTACGATTTTATTTCTCATTGACTTAATTATTGTTAGTGTTTAAATTTTTCTCTAATTCTTCTATTCCTTTAGCTGTAGCAATGGCTCTGGTATGGTATTCCAATGCTTTTAACTCTAAAATATTGGCTTCTTTTTCCATTAGTGTATTTTCATTGATGGAAAACATCAAAGTATAGAAAAACTGTACCACCGCTTCTACGTCAATCGCCGATCGATACAGGCCTTCTGCCATTCCTTTGATAACATTTTGAGTAAAAAGCTTTCTACATTCAATAAACTCATCCTCCGTTATTTTTGCATAAATCTCCGGATAATGTTTCTTTAACTGAAAAGCGGGAGATTGATCTACCGACTGAAACATGTTTTTGAAAGTTTTACGTATTTCAAAATTTTCTCTAATGGCATTATAATTTTTAGCCACAATGTCGTTAATCGCATTCTGAATCTGATTTTTAATCGCTTCCGTTCCTTCTTCAATTAACGCTTCTTTATTGCTGAAGTACTTGTAAATGGTTTTTTTAGAAATACACATTTCGCATGCTATATCATCCATCGTTACGCTTTTAAAACCCAGTTTTAAAAACATATCATTTGCTTTTGATATAATCTTATCTTTCATATTATTTCTTTTTCTATTGTTCTCAGTTTGCAGATTCCTTAGCGTCAACAAAATTATCGAACTCTAAATTTGCCCTAAGCTTGATATTTTTTTCCAACGGAAAACCTTTTAGTCGTGTAAATTCATTAGAAGACCAACCAAAATCTTTTTTGTTAATATCTCCGGATATTTCTAAAACCGCTTGAGGCAGGATTTCAGAATCGTTTTGGTAAATCACAGAAACTTCTAATTCTACTATTTTGGTGATACCGTTAATGGTCAAATACCCTTTAATAAAGTTTATGGTTGGACTTACTTTCTGAAACGCGATCGAGGTAAAACTGATCACTGAGTCTACTTCATTCTTCGAAAAAAAAGCATAATTCCCGTTTGAAATCACTTCTAAGACAAACTCTACCGACATGTCTTCCAATTGATTATTTGAAATAGACATGGTTCCTTTGGAATATCTGATTCTGGTTTTCAGATATTTATTCATGGAACGTCTGACTTTAATTAAAACATTCGATTGTCCTTCATTAACCCACAAATTATTTGCAGTCATCTTTTCTGATTCTAAATTTGAGGAGCAAAGGTAATAAGGAAACTTTAGAAACAAAAAAAGTTTCCGCTGTATTTACATAAAATTAACATTTCTATTTTTAATTGTAGGTGTCTGAGATTTCGAGTATTTTAGCAAAAAAATACACCATGCACCCTATTTCATATTATCAAGAGATTATTTCGGACCATTTTTCTTCGTTAGCTATTGACAAACAACCTGTTAATTTATACGAACCCATACGCTATATTTTATCCTTGGGCGGAAAAAGAATGCGTCCTGTTTTAACCTTAATGGCAACCGAAATATTCGATGTAGACTGTAAAAATGCCCTAGCAGCAGCTACTGCCATAGAAGTTTTTCACAACTTTTCGCTAATTCACGACGACATAATGGATGATGCGCCATTGCGTCGTGGCCACGAAACTGTTCATGAAAAATGGGATATCAATACGGGTATTTTATCCGGAGATGCCATGCTAATCTTGGCTTATCAATATTTTGAACAATACGAACCTTCGATTTTCAGAGATTTGGCAAAATTATTTAGCCAAACAGCCTTAGAGGTTTGTGAAGGCCAACAATATGATGTAGATTTTGAAACCCGCGATGATGTAACCATTCCGGAATATTTGAAAATGATTGAATACAAGACTGCTGTTCTTGTTGGTGCTGCCATGAAAATGGGCGCTATCGTGGCCGGGACTTCTATTGATAATGCAAATCTTATTTATGATTTTGGATTAAATTTAGGAATTGCTTTTCAGCTACAAGACGACTATCTAGATGCTTTTGGTGATCCAGAAACTTTTGGAAAACAAGTAGGAGGCGATATAATTGAAAATAAAAAAACCTATCTTTACTTAAAAGCCTTAGCTTTTGCCCAACCAGAAATAAAAGAACAACTTTTACATTTATTCTCCATCCAACCGACTGACAATACGGATAAGATTGCCTCTGTAAAAGAAATTTTTAATACGACCGGCGCTAGCGAAGCGACACGACAAGCCATTAAAGAATATACTTTGAAAGCCTTTAAAACTTTAGAAAAAATGGATATTGAGGACAGTAAAAAAGTAATGTTGAAGGCCTTTGGCGAAAATTTAATGGAGCGAAAGGTATAAGCAAAACATTATGATCAAAAACTTTCATTCTTAAGATGTTATAATAAGTTTACAGATATGTACATAGCGCCAAAAAATACCGATTTATTACTCTCTGAAGCTCAGAAAGAAGAATTGTACATAAAACTTATTGAACAACTGAACAAGGATTTTACGTACGCCAATGAAAGTCTTGATTTTTCAACTAAGCTGACTCCTATTGAATTAAAAATGCAGTTGCATGAGAAAATTTATAAGTTGATTCAGTTCAAGTTTGCAGAATATCTCAATTTACTATACATCATCGATGTATCTGAAGAACAGGTAAAAAAACTAGATGGTTCTGATCTCGTTGCGCTTACAGAACAAGTTACTTTCCTGATTTTGAAAAGAGAATGGCAAAAAGTTTGGTTCCGAAACCGTTATTAATATACCCATCTTAAATAATAAAAAATCCCGCAAATTGCGGGATTTTTTATTATAGATTTTTAGCGATTGCTTTAGCTAAATCCTGAAACTCTTCTGGTGTTAATTTTACTTTATTTTGAAAACGAGCATCATCCATCATATTCAAAGGGATTAAGTGCACGTGGGCATGTGGCACTTCTAAACCTATCACGGTCATACCAATTCTTTTGCAAGGAACGGTTTTTTCTAAAGCTATGGCTATCTTTTTAGAAAAAGCCATTAAACCCAGATACAACTCGTCTTCTATATCAAAAATTTTATCAATTTCTTTTTTTGGAATACAAAGGGTATGCCCTTTTACATTGGGATTCACATCTAAAAAAGCCAAGAAATTTTCATCTTCAGCAATTTTGTAACAAGGAATCTCTCCGTTTACAATTTTAGTAAAAATAGAAGCCATAATAATAAACGTTTAGTCTCGAGTGATTTCTAAAATTTCAAATTTCAAAATACCATTTGGCACTTGAATTTCGGCAACTTCACCCACAGATTTACCCAATAAACCTTTTCCAATCGGTGAGGTTACCGAAATTTTGTTCTTTTTCAAATCCGCTTCGCTCTCAGCCACTAACTGATAAGACAATTCCATACCATTGGCTTGGTTTTTAATCTTAACATGAGATAGAACCAATACTTTGGAAGTATCCAATTGCGATTCATCAATCAAACGTGCATTGGCATACAACTCTTCCATTTTAGCAATTTTCATTTCTAAAAGACCTTGCGCTTCCTTGGCTGCGTCGTATTCTGCGTTTTCTGACAAATCACCTTTATCTCTCGCTTCAGCAATTGCCTGAGAAGCTTTAGGGCGTTCTATATTTTTTAGTTGATCTAATTCTTCTTTTAATTTCTTTAAACCTGCTGCCGTATAATAAGATACTGTACTCATAACTTCATTATTTATATAAATAGAAAAAATCCCATCGCGACGGGATTTCTTTGTACAAAGGTACTATTTTTTATTCAGTTTGTAATTTATTTCTTCTATTGTGCGTTGTACAAATGTAATTAAATTAAATTTGTTATCAATATCTTTTAAAAAAATTAAATGAAGAAGATTCTAACTCTCGTAACCCTTTTACTTTTTGCTTGTAGCCCTGACGGAAACACAAGTAATAATCCTTATTTGCAAAATATAAATTTCTCTAAAGACATTAATACTAATTTACCTTCTTACAACTCCTTGAAATTCGTGAGTAATCCTGTAATTATCACTGATCCTGGCGTAGGGATAAAAGGCATCGTTGTAATGAAAGTTGGTGAAGGTGCTTATAACGCTTTTGAACTTAGCTGCCCAAATCATTATCCTAGTTCTTGTTCTCAAATGACTATTAACGGTATTAATGTGGTTTGTTCTTGCGAAGATTACGAATACAGTCTTTATACCGGAGGAAGTATCAATGGAGCACAATATCCTTTGCGATTTTACCGCACCGAGATCATGGGAGATATTATAAGGGTTTACAATTAAACAAACCTTCTCTTTTAAACAGCATTGATAATTAATTCGAGTGTTTTTTCCTAGTGAAATGTAGCGAACATGTGTCCTGAATCGTTTTAACAATCATTTCTCTTGTTCTCACTTAGTTCGAATTTGAAATCTGTCATAGTCAAAGCAAATTTTGCTTTTTACAGCAAATTTGCTTCTGTTCAGGATTTGAGTAATAGTAAAAAAAGAGATTATTAGATATAACTGTAAAATCTTTACTTTAAACGTTTTTTACAATTGAAAATCTAATAATCTCTTGAGTTAAAAATTAAAATTTCAAGCTAATTCCTGCCAAAAAATTGGCACCCGCTTGTGGATAATAATAATTTGTTCCGTAATAATCATATCCATTAGAAACATACTTTCTATCCAAAATATTATTGCAAACTACGCTTAAACTAATTTCTTTCAAAGCTTTCTTCACCGGAAAATCCCAATTAAAATGGAAATCGTTAATAAAATAATCTGGCAAATATGCTTTTTTGTCGTCTAGGTTGTTCAAATATTGCTTACCTACAAATTTTGAAAGCAGACTAACAGATACATTTTTAATTGGCATATAAGTAAAAATATTACCCACAATGAATTGAGGCGAATACGCAATTTTTGTATTACCCAACGACACTGGTGTCCCAGAGGCATCGTTGTAAAAATCTTTATTTCTATTTTCACTGATACTCACGTTAGGAGCCAATAGGAACTTTTTGGAAAGCATAATTTTCGCATCGGCTTCCAATCCTAAACGATAACTTTTTCCGCTATTTTTACGAATAGGCGATCCAACATCATCTAATTCTCCCGTAAGCACCAACTGATCTTTATACAACATATAGTAACTGTTGATATTAAGCTTTACCCTTTCAGAACTTAAACGCCATCCTAATTCAAAATCATCCAACTTTTCAGGACGAGGATTTCCGTTTTCATAATCCGTTCGGTTCGGTTCGCGATGCGCTTTGGCGTAAGAAAAATAAATATTGCTATTCGATTTTATAGAATATGTCAAACCAGCCTTAGGATTAAAAAAATTGAAGCTATCATTAATTAAATTAGCTTGTACTCCATTTGCTTTATATTCCACATTTCTTAATTGAATATCTCCATACAAATTCAATTTATCCCAAAGCGTATGTGTCACTTTTAAAAAAGCATTAGCATCTGTTTTAATTCCGTAATCGTTATAATATTGATCGCCTAGCTCGCTGGTTGAGGCGTTTCTCGCCCAAATTACTTTACCAAAGTGCGTTCCGTCATACTTATTTAAAGCACCTCCAAAAACCGCATCTGTTTTGTCATTTTTATAATTCAAGGAAAACGTTGTACCGTAAAAATCATTATTCAACCATTTTTGACGGATTAAATCGGTAGTAGATAGACCTTGAGGAGCCGTCATACCATAATCTTCAAAAACAGCGTCTTCTTTGTAGTTTTCGTAATATCCTTTACCCTTGGTGTAATGCAACGCTAGATTTAAGTACAAAACATCCGAAAATTTTTCATTCCAATGCAATTGTGCATGATCTTGTTGATAATTATCCGTCTCATTATCATAAAAACGTTCTTTCCCATTTTCGTCAACATAATAACCGGACCAGTTAAATTGAGGATTGGAATTTAAAGTGGCCCCATCAATACCATTCCAAGCTTGGTAGGTATTTTCTTTTCCTCCAAAAACCAACGCTTTTAGTCTAGTGGTTTTACCAATGTAGGTTCCTTGCAAAAAATACGAACTCAGCCTTGTAAAAGCTCTATCAATATATCCATCCGATTTGATTTTTGACAAACGGCCTGATAATTCGAAGCCTTTGTTTAATAAACCTGAGCTGAATTTTACGGTGTGTTTGAACGTGTTGAAGCTTCCCATTGAATTTGAAATTTCTCCCGAAGCCTTTTCAGAAGTTCTATCGGTCAATAAATTCAAACTAGCTCCAAAAGCTCCTGCTCCGTTGGTAGAAGTTCCCACTCCGCGTTGCAACTGAATACTTTCCGTTGAAGAAGCAAAATCAGGCATATTCACCCAGTAAGTTCCATGACTTTCCGAATCGTTATACGGTATTCCGTTGATGGTTACATTTACACGTGTAGCATCACTACCGCGAACTCTAAGTCCTGTATAACCAATTCCATTACCGGCATCTGTAGTAGTAACCACCGAAGGCAGATAATTCATTAAAACCGGGATATCCTGACCTAAATTTTGTTTAGAAAAATCTTTTTTAGAAAAATTCGTAAATGTAACAGGTGTTTTTTCATCGGCTCGCGTTGCCTTTACAATAACTTCCTCTAAAGATTTGGTTGGAACAGAATCTTTTGGCACTCTTTCCTGAGCTACCGCCAAAGATGTTTGCAGTACACTAACTGCGAAGATTGTTTTGAATAAAGTTTTCATTCGTAAATGGAAACGAATAAAAGGGGCAATTATTCCTTTTTTAAAAAATTAATATTGATTTTCTCGCCAAACGGAATTATGAAATCCGAATAGCCTTTCCCTAAACAGCATTACCTGTTCTAGGTTCGTTGGGTATAATCTCAGCTCGTAATTTAGAGCACCCCTTTGAGACGGTGCAAAAGTAAGGCTTATTTTAGAATGACAAAAGGTTTTAGTATTTTTTCAATTCGAAAGTTGTACCATCAAATACTCCGTAGGTAAAATAACCAATCCAATCGCCCAGATTTATATAACGTGAAGACTCATCTAATTGAATTTCCAGAGGCAAATGGCGGTGCCCAAAAACAAAGTAATCGTAATGTTTGGTTTCTAATTTACGTTTGGCATACTGAATTAACCATTCATTTTCTTCCCCTAAAAAGTGTACATCAGCCTCTCCGGAAATTAGTTTGTTTTTTACGGAAAGATATTGTGCCAAAGACACACCCAAATCCGGATGCAACCATCGGAACAACCATTTGGAAAAAGGATTGGTAAAAACTTTTTTCATTCGTTTATAGCCAATATCTCCAGGTCCTAATCCGTCACCATGACCAATTAAAAACTCTTTCCCATTGAATTGAAATTCTTTAGCTGAATGGTACACCGGTATATTTAGTTCTTTTTCAAAATAATCATTCATCCATAAATCGTGATTACCTACAAAAAAATACACGGGAATTCCACTATCTCTAATTTCGGCTAATTTACCAAGGACACGCACAAATCCTTTGGGTACCACTGTTTTGTATTCAAACCAAAAATCGAATAAATCGCCTAATAAAAAAATAGCTTCGGCATCTTGTTTTACCTCATCTAACCAGGCTACAAATTTTTTTTCACGCGGAAAGCTAGCTTCGGCAGTAGGTGCGCCTAAATGTTGATCGCTGGCGAAATATATTTTTTTATTGGCTGTTAAAGTCATTTTAGATTTTTTACAAAGATATGATTTCTAACGAAGACTTGTTAATGATGTTTTTTCAGTGCAGCATAAGCTATTATTGTACTTAACAACATGCCTATCCCTCCTAAAATAAACGGCGCTCCAGCAAATTTAAAAGGAGCTTCATTATGAGTAAAATAATAGAACACACTTGCCATCATTGGCGGGCCTATAATAGCAGAAGCACTCATTAAACTGGTCAACGTACCTTGAATTTCTCCTTGTTCATTTGGTTGTACTTGCGAAGCTATCACGGCTTGCAACGCTGGACCTGCTATTCCACCTAGACAATAGGGGATTAAAAAGACAAACATCATCCAACTTTGCGACGCAAAACCAAAAAGAAACATGCCTAAGGTATAAAATGCCATACCTGCATAAATACTTTTTACGTTTCCTAACTTTGGATTAATCCATCGAATTAATCCACCTTGCACAATAGCGACCAACAATCCAATAATCCCTAAAGAGATTCCCACTGTTTTTTCATCCCATTTAAACTGATACATGGTAAAATAGCTCCAATTGCTCTGAACAGCATGAGAAGCAGTATGTAAGATAAACACCGCAACGACTAAACCAATAAGTTTAGGATATTTTTTCAATCCGATAAATGAACCTATCGGATTGGCGCGTTTAATATCGAAGGCTCTTCGATTACTGGCAGACAATGACTCTGGAAGGATAAAATATCCGTATAAGAAATTGAAAAAACACAATACCGCTGCCGCATAAAAAGGAATTCGAGCGCCGTATTGTCCTAAAATCCCTCCGATAACCGGTCCAACGATAAATCCCACACCAAATGCCGCTCCAATCATTCCGAAGTTTTTAGCTCTATTTTCGGCGGTACTTATATCGGCAATATAGGCCGATGCTGTGGTAATACTAGCTCCGGTAATCCCAGCTATAATTCTACCTACAAAAAGCCAAGTGATTGTTGGAGCAAAAGCCAACAACAAGTAATCTAAACTAAAGCCTAAAAGGGATAGTAACAAAACAGGCCTTCTTCCAAATTTATCACTCAGGTTTCCCACCAAAGGCGCACAAACAAATTGCGTAATCGCATAAGCAAAAGTAAGCCAACCTCCATATTTTGCCGCTTCGCTAACATCTCCATGAATCAATTCCTGAATTAGTTTGGGAACAACCGGTATAATAATTCCGAGTCCTATAACATCTATCAGCAAAGTGATAAAAATAAATCCAATGGCAGCTTGTTTTTCGTTTTGTTTCATAGATACAAATAAACGAAAAAATCCCAAATTCAGTTGAAAATGGGATTTCTTATTTTGTCAAAAAAACTTGTTGAAGTCTTATAATTCCAACGCTTTTTTAGGATTGTTATCCATTAATAATTCTACTGGATTTTCTAATGCTTCTTTCACGGCTACTAGGAATCCCACTGACTCACGACCATCAATAATTCTGTGATCATAAGATAATGCTACATACATCATTGGAGCAATAACTACCTGACCGTTTACAGCAATTGGACGCTCAATAATATTGTGCATTCCTAAAATTCCAGATTGAGGAGGATTGATGATTGGGGTAGACAACATACTACCGAAAACACCACCGTTAGAAATGGTAAATGTTCCACCAGTCATATCGTCTACTGTGATTTGACCATCACGAGCACGTAAAGCCAAACGTTTGATTTCAGCTTCTACTCCACGGAACGTTAATAATTCCGCATTTCTAACAACTGGAACCATTAAACCTTTTGGACCCGATACTGCCACAGAAATATCACAGAAGTCATATGAAATCTTGTGATCTCCATCGATCATCGAGTTTACATCCGGATACAATTGTAATGCTCTTGTAACCGCTTTGGTAAAGAATGACATGAATCCTAAAGAAACTCCATGTTTGTCTTTGAAAGCATCTTTGTATTCGTTTCTTAATTTATTAACGTTCGTTAAGTTAACTTCGTTAAAAGTAGTCAACATCGCCGTTTCGTTTTTAGCCGCTACTAAACGTTCTGCTACTTTACGACGCAACATCGACAATTTTGTTCTTTCCGAACCACGAGTGCCTCCGGTAGGAGTTCCCATAGATGGTACTGCATTTACTGCATCTTCGGTAGTAATTCTACCTGCTTTTCCTGTTCCAGCAACAGTTGCTGGATCTATATTTTTCTCCGCTAATATTTTTTTAGCAGCCGGAGAAGCTGAACCTGTCGCATAAGTAGCTTGCGGAGCTGGTGCTGCTTTTGGAGCCTCTACTTTTTTCTCTTCCACTTTTGGAGCTTCTACAGCTGGTGCAGCGCTTGTTGAACCTTCTGGTTTTGCAGCATCTGTATCGATTAAGCACACTACTGCACCTACTGCCACAGTGTCTCCTTCTTCTGCTTTTAGAGTAATAATACCACTCATTTCAGCAGGTAATTCCAGCGTAGCTTTATCTGAATCAACTTCTGCAATTGCTTGGTCTTTTTCTACATAATCTCCATCTTTTACTAACCAAGTTGCAATCTCTACTTCCTTGATTGATTCCCCTGGTGAAGGGACTTTCATTTCTAAAATCATCGTTATAATTTTATAAAGTGTTGTTATATATCAGTTTATCAAAAATACAATTTTTATTGAAATAAGGTCTTATCAAAAACCATTGCAATAGCTGCTGCATGACGTTTCTTAGAACGTACATAACTTCCTGCTGCTGGAGCACTATATGCTTTTGGTGATGCTACTCTGAATTTTACTTCATTGAAATTCATCAACATATAACCGTAAGCCCCCATGTTTTTAGGCTCTTCTTGCGCCCAAACGTAATCATCTACGTTAGGATATTTAGTAATAATCGCTTTCATTTGTTCTACAGGAAGTGGGAACAATTGTTCTACTCTTACTAGAGCCACATCTTTTCTTCCGTTGGCTTCTCTTTCAGCTTTTAAATCGTAATAGAATTTACCGGTACAGAACACCAATGTTTTAACCTCAGCTGGATTCACATTTGCGTCATCGATTACTTCTTGGAATTGACCATCGGTGAAATCACTTATCGGTGAAACAGCTTCTGGATGTCGTAATAAACTCTTAGGAGTCATTACTACTAACGGTTTACGGAACTTGGTTACCATTTGTCTTCTCAATAAATGGAAGAAGTTAGCTGGAGTAGTACAATCGGCTACGTACATATTATGATGTGCACACAATTGTAAGAAACGCTCCATACGTGCCGAAGAATGTTCTGCTCCTTGGTTTTCGTATCCGTGTGGCAATAACATTACAATACCGTTTTGATTGTTCCATTTATCTTCGGCAGCCGAAATGTATTGGTCAATCATGATTTGCGCTCCGTTAGCGAAATCTCCAAACTGTGCTTCCCAGATAGTTAAAGCATTCGGATTGGCTAATGCATATCCATATTCGAATCCTAAAACTCCATATTCAGAAAGGTGTGAATTGTATACCGAGAAGTTTCCTTTTTTGTTTGGTACATGGTTCAATAAAATTACTTCTTCTTCCGAATCTTCTACTTTTACCACCGCATGACGATGTGAGAAAGTACCACGTTCTACGTCTTGTCCAGAGATACGAACATCGTAACCTTCGGTTAATAAAGATCCGTAAGCTAACATTTCTCCCATTGCCCAGTCTAACTTATCAGTTTCGACCATTGTTTTACGGTCTCCTATTAGCTTGGTAATTTTACTAATGAATTTTTTATCAGATGGTAATTCGGTTACTGTTTTGGCAACCGCATCAATAATTTCTTTGCTTACTTTTGTATCATATTTTTGAAGCATTCCCTCTGCTTCAACTTGCACAAAGCCTTTCCATTCATCCTGCATAAATGGAGAAATTACGGTTAAGTCTTTCTTACGCGAGTTCTCCAAATTTTCTTCTAAAGCAGCTTTGTACTCTTCTTCTAACGATTTCACATAATTACCATCTATAGCTCCTTCTGCCTGTAATTTTTCAGCATAAAGATCTCTTGGGTTTTTATGTCTTGAAATGGTTTTATATAATTTTGGTTGAGTAAAACGAGGCTCATCACCTTCGTTGTGACCATATTTTCTGTAACCTAATAAATCGATAAACACGTCTTGCTTGAATTCCATACGGTACTCTAAAGCAAATAACATTGCGTGAACTACCGCTTCAGCATCATCGGCATTAACATGCAATACCGGAGACAAAGTTACTTTTGCAATGTCCGTACAATACGTTGAAGAACGTGCATCTAAATAATTAGTCGTAAAACCAACTTGGTTATTAAACACTACGTGAATAGTTCCATTAGTTTTATAACCATCCAACTTAGCCATCTGAATAATTTCATACACGATACCTTGACCGGCTACGGCAGCATCACCATGAACGGCAATTGGTAACACTTTAGAGGGATCTTCTGAATAGTATTTATCTTGTTTCGCACGTGTAATTCCCTCAATGACCGCTCCTACTGTTTCTAGGTGAGATGGATTGGGTGCTAAATTAATATTGATTTTCTTTCCGTTTTGTGTTTGTCTGTCCGCAGTAAGTCCCAAATGGTACTTCACGTCACCGTCGAACAAAGCATCATCATCGTAATCTTTTCCGTCAAATTCCGAGAAGATATCTTGCGTTGGTTTTCCGAAAACATTCGCCAAAACATTCAAACGGCCACGGTGCGCCATTCCCATCACAAATTGCTCTACTCCTTTATCGGCAGCAGCTTCAATTAAGAAATCTAAAGCCGGAATAGCTGATTCGATTCCTTCTAATGAGAAACGTTTTTGACCCACATATTTAGTGTGCAAGAAATTCTCAAACGAAACAGCTTCGTTTAATTTCTTAAGAATGCGTTTCTTTTGGTCTGTATTGAAATTTGGTAAATTATCATTGATATCCAAACGACGTTGAATCCATTCGATAGTTTTAGGATCACGAAGGTACATATATTCCACACCAATGTGTTGGCAATATACATTATCCAAATGTTTGATAATATCACGTAATGAACACGGATTTAGATTCACCACCTTAGCGGCATCAAAAACTGTATTCAGGTCTGCTTCCGATAATCCAAAATTTTCGATGTTTAAAGTAGGAGAATAATTTCTTCTGTCTCGAACCGGATTTGTTTTAGTAAACAAGTGACCTCTGGTTCTGTAAGCATCAATTAGTTTTAAAACTTTGAATTCTTTCTGAAGCTTATCGGTTACTAAAGAACAATCAGCCTGACCATCGGCTGCTAAAGCAAGACCTTCTACAGGGCCTGCACCAAACTCATTAGCAAAGTCAAACCCTTGAAAGAATGCTCTCCAACTAGGTTCTACACTGTCTGGATTTTGTAAATACTGATCGTATAAATCGGCAAAAAAAGCCGTATGTGCTGCGTTTAAAAAGGAAAACCTATCCATAATATTGTCTGAGGACGATTTTGGTTAAAAATATTATGCAAAAGTATAAACTTTTCGCCGACAATTTAAAAGAATTTAGCACATTTATCTGTTTAATTTTGAAATATTTAAAAAATGTGAAAAATAGGTCAAAACATTATGGAATTACTTTTTATTCGACCAATATTTTCCAATTGTGCAATTTATAAGACTTAAAATTAACCTTTTTTCAAAACTCTAAAAATACACAAAGAAATATGCGAGAAAAACTACCGAATAAAACCATTACAACCTTAAACAAGATAAACTTTCATAAAAAAGAATCAACCCAACCTCCCTCAAGAAACAAAATCACCAAGATTATTATTTTATAGAATCAGACCTTTGAATTTAACATTGCCATTGAGGTCGAATTACTATCTTTGCAGCAAATTTGTTTAGAAATGAAGAATTTAATTACTGAATTACAATGGCGTGGCTTAGTTCACGACATGATGCCTGGAACAGAAGAGCAACTTTTAAAAGAAAGCACCTCAACATATATTGGTTTCGATCCAACTTCTGACTCACTTCACATCGGGAGTTTAGTTCCCATTATTTTATTGGTTCATTTAAAAAACTTCGGACACAAACCTTTTGCTTTAGTAGGAGGAGCAACCGGAATGATTGGTGACCCAACAGGAAAAAGTGACGAAAGAAACCTATTAGACGAAGAAACTTTGGCTAAAAACGTTGAAGGAATCAAAAAACTACTTTCTAAGTTTCTGGATTTCAATTCAAACGAAGCTAACGCTCCTATCCTAGTTAATAATTATGACTGGATGAAGAATTTTACGTTCATCGATTTTGCCCGCAACGTAGGAAAACGTATTACCGTAAACTACATGATGGCTAAAGATTCCGTAAAAAAACGTTTGTCTGGAGAAGCAGGAGACGGCATGTCGTTTACCGAGTTCACGTACCAATTAATACAAGGATACGATTTTTACCACTTGCACAAAACTCACAACTGTTTATTACAAATGGGTGGTAGTGACCAGTGGGGAAATATTACCACCGGAACAGAATTAATCCGACGAATGAATCCTGAAGGAAACAACAAAGCTTTTGCAATGACTTGTCCTTTAATCACTAAAGCAGATGGATCTAAATTCGGAAAATCTGAAGGAGGAAACGTTTGGTTAACAGCAGACAAAACATCTGTTTACAAGTTTTATCAGTTTTGGCTTAACACTTCTGACGAAGATGCCGAAAAATACATCAAGATTTTCACATTCTTAGACAAAGAAACTATCGAAGCTTTGATAGAGGAACACAAACAAGCGCCTCACTTAAGAGTTTTACAACGTAAACTTGCAGAAGAAGTAACCACGTTTGTTCACAGCAAAGAAGCACTAGAAAAAGCAATTTCAGCTTCTAATATTTTGTTTGGAAATTCTACTTCCGAAGAATTAAAAGGATTAGACGCAGAAACTTTCCTAGAAATTTTTGAAGGAGTTCCTCAAGCGGAAATTTCACGTAGCGAAGTTGAAACCGGTATTAACATTGTAGATATCTTGAACACCAAAACCGGATTTTTAAAATCTAACGGTGAAGCTCGACGTGCATTAACCGAAAATTCGATAGCTGTAAACAAAGAAAAAGTAACAGAAGAATACTCGGTTTCCAATAAAGATTTAATTAATAATCAATTTATCTTATTACAAAGAGGTAAGAAAAATTATTTTGTAATAAAAATTCAATAAAAAAGTTGAAAATAGAAAACGAGGTCATCTCATTTTTGAGACAGCCTCGTTTTTATTGGTTTAAACTTAACTAACATAAAATTTCAGTAATTTAGCCAGACTTTTAAATTCAACACAATGAAAAAACTCCTTATTTTAACTCTTGGAATGATGGGACTAAGCGCAAATGCACAAAACGTCATGACTCCTGAATTACTTTGGAAACTTGGTCGAGTAACACCTCTAGGGATCTCTAACGACGGAAAAAATATTGTTTACAAAGTGGCCACTCCTTCTATGGAGGAAAACAAGTCCAATTCAAAATTTTACATTATCCCTGTCAACGGTGGTAATCCAACAGAAGTAAAGGATACCAAAGATTTACTGAGAAACAAAAATATTTCACCGGATGGTCGTTATTTGATTTCGCACCAAGCCGTAAAAATCAGCAATGTTTTTGGTAAAGATATTTATCCAGAATTGACAAAATCGGATGCTAAAGTTTATGATGGATTAGACTATCGTCATTGGGATACTTGGCGAGATGGAACTTACAATCATGTTTTTTACGGAAATGTCGCTAATGCAGAAGCTCCTGTAGATATTATGCAAGGAGAACTATTCGATTCCCCGCAAAAACCATTTGGTGGTGATGAAGATTATATCTGGTCGCCTGACAGCAAAAATATTATCTATGTTTCTAAAAAGAAGTCTGGTACTGCTTATGCTACGAGTACCAACACCGATTTGTACCAATACAACATCGACACTAAAGAAACTAAAAACCTTACTGAAAACAATTTAGGTTACGATACAAATCCCGTTTTTTCTCCTAAAGGTGACTTAACTTGGTTACAAATGAAACGTGACGGTTATGAAGCTGATAAAAATGATATCATTGTTCGTTTTAAAGGCTTAGATATCAATCTAACTGCAGGTTGGGATGGAACAGTGGAAAGTTTCAAATGGAGCGATGATAATAAAAAAGTTTATTTCATAGCTGCGGTAGACGGAACCAAACAACTTTTCGAAGTAAATTTTCCAGGTTTAACCAAAATTGCTATTACTGTTAAGCAGATTACTAAAGGAGATTTCGACGTAACCCAAATTGTTGGTTTTTCTGATTCTAAAGTAATTTTAGCAAGAAATGACATGAACCATGCGTCAGAGGTTTATTCTTACGATTTAGCTAAGAAAACATGGAAACAGTTAACAGAAGTTAATACAGAAATTTACAACAAATTAGCCTTAAGCAAAACTGAAAAACGTTATGTAACAACAACCGACGGTAAAAAAATGCTAGTTTGGGTGATTCTTCCTCCTAATTTCGATGCTACTAAAAAATACCCGACACTTTTATATTGCCAAGGTGGACCACAAAGCGCACTAACTCAATCTTATTCTTACCGTTGGAATTTCCAAACTATAGCTGCACAAGGTTATGTAGTAGTTGCGCCAAATCGTCGTGGTATGCCAGGACACGGTGTAAAATGGAATGAACAAATTTCAGGGGATTGGGGCGGACAAGTTATGGATGACTACTTAACTGCCATTGACGAGATCGCAAAAGAATCGTATGTAGACAAAACACGTCTAGGGGCTGTTGGTGCCAGCTACGGAGGATATTCTGTTTTCCAATTAGCAGGAATACACAAAAACCGTTTCAAGACTTTTATTTCACATTGTGGTATTTTTAACACACAAAGCATGTACGGAACTACCGAAGAAGTTTTCTTTACCAATTGGGATGCAGGTGGAGCGTATTGGGAAAAAGAGAATCAAATTGCTCAAAAAACCTACAACGAATTTAATCCTATTAACTACATCAACAATTGGAACACTCCTATTCTTATCATTCAAGGAGAAAAAGACTACCGTGTGCCAATTGGACAAGGACAAGAAGCCTTCCAAGCTGCTCAACTTAAAGGAATCAAAAGTAGATTTTTACTTTTCCCTGAAGAAAATCACTGGGTGTTAAAACCTCAAAATGCATTAATTTGGCAACGTGAATTTTTCAAATGGTTACAAGAAACACTATAAAAATAACCCCGAAGCGCAAAACTTCGGGGTTATTTTTTATTATAAGAAAACCTCATGATACATGAGGTTTTTCTTTTATTAGTTATTCGGTTCTTTCATTTTGAATGTTTCCATGAATTTTGTGGTGTAGTTACCTGCCACATAATCCGGCTCATCCATTAATTGTCTGTGGAACGGAATAGTAGTTTTAATTCCTTCAATTACAAACTCATCTAAAGCACGTTTCATCTTATTTATAGCTTCTTCACGTGTTTGAGCTGTTGTAATTAACTTAGCAATCATTGAATCGTAATTTGGCGGAATAGTATATCCTGCGTATACGTGAGTATCTAAACGAACTCCATGACCTCCTGGCGCATGTAAAACGGTAATTTTACCTGGCGAAGGACGGAAATCGTTATAAGGATCCTCAGCATTGATACGACATTCGATAGAGTGCAATTGAGGTAAGTAATTTTTACCTGAAATTGGCACACCTGCTGCTACCAATATTTGCTCACGAATCAAATCATAATCGATAACTTGTTCTGTAATTGGATGCTCTACTTGGATACGAGTATTCATTTCCATAAAGTAGAAATTACGGTGTTTGTCTACCAAGAACTCAACAGTACCTGCTCCTTCGTATTGAATGTACTCCGCAGCTTTAACTGCTGCTTCACCCATTTTATGACGCAATTCGTCAGTCATAAAAGGAGATGGCGTCTCTTCTGTTAATTTTTGGTGTCTTCTTTGAACAGAACAATCTCTTTCTGAAAGGTGACATGCTTTACCGAATGAATCCCCTACCACTTGAATTTCAATATGACGAGGTTCTTCGATTAATTTTTCCATGTACATCCCATCATTTCCGAAGGCTGCAGCTGCTTCCATACGAGCACTTTCCCAAGCTTTTTCAAGCTCTTCTTCTTTCCAGATGGCACGCATTCCTTTTCCTCCACCACCAGCAGTAGCTTTCATCATTACAGGGTAACCTATTTCTTTGGCTACTTTTTTAGCTTCTTCAAAAGATTCTAAAATCCCTTCAGAACCAGGAACGCAAGGAACTCCCGCTGCTTTCATGGTTGCTTTAGCCGTAGCTTTGTCACCCATTTTATCAATCATTTCAGGAGAAGCTCCAATAAATTTTATGTTGTGCTCCTGACAGATTTTAGAAAACTTAGCATTTTCAGATAAGAATCCATAACCTGGGTGAATAGCGTCTGCATTCGTGATTTCTGCTGCAGCAATGATGTTCGACATTTTCAAGTAAGATAAATTACTTGGTGCTGGTCCGATACATACTGCTTCATCTGCAAATTTCACATGCAAACTATCGGCATCAGCCGTAGAATATACTGCTACGGTTTTGATCCCCATTTCTTTACAAGTTCTAATTACACGAAGTGCAATTTCGCCCCTGTTAGCAATTAATATTTTTTTAAACATCTTCTGAAATTTTAAATGTTGAATTATAAATTTTAAATTACTTGAATGAAGTAAAATACATCATTCAAAATTTAGCATTTAAAATAACTTATGATGGGTCAACTAAAAATAACGGTTGATCAAATTCTACTGGAGAAGCATCATCAACTAAAACCTTAACGATTTTACCAGAAACTTCACTTTCGATTTCGTTGAATAATTTCATCGCTTCGATCACACATAAAGTATCACCTTTACCGATGGTAGAACCTACTTCAACAAACACAGGTTTATCTGGAGATGGTTTACGGTAAAAAGTTCCAATCATTGGTGATTTCACTGTTACGTATTTAGAGTTATCCTCTGCTGTTTCGGCTACAGGTGTTGCAGCAACAGGAGCTGCAGCCATAGGAGCTTGAGCTACCGGCATCTGAGGCATTGCAGCCTGCATTGGCACCTGGTGAATGTAAGTAGTCTCAGCTGCACCTTCAGCAGTAGTTTTAATGGTGATTTTGAAATCATCCATCTCTAATTTTACTTCGGTAGCACCTGATTTTGCTACAAACTTGATTAGGTTTTGAATTTCTCTAATATCCATGATATTGGGTTTTGGTTTATTATTTAGTATCATATGCCCACTTTAGGTAAATAGATCCCCATGTGAATCCACCACCGAAAGCTGCAAATATAAGATTATCTCCTTTTTTTAATTGTTTTTCAAAATCATGCATCAGCAACGGTAAAGTCGCTGAAGTGGTATTTCCATAACGATGAATATTGATTAAGACTTTATCATCCTCTAAATTCATACGTTGAGCCGTTGCATCGATGATACGTTTATTTGCCTGATGTGCCAATAACCAATCTACCGATTCTCCAGTTAAACCATTGCGTTCCATGATTTTTTCACTAACGTCTGCCATACCGGAAACTGCATATTTGAATACTGTTTTTCCGTCTTGGAACACGGTATGTAAACCATTTTCAACCGTTTCCTTGGAAGCCGGTAAAATAGATCCACCTGCATCAATTTTAAGATACTCACGTCCGATTCCGTCACTTCGTAAAATTTCATCTTGTACTCCCAAGCCTTCATAATTCGGTTCAAAAAGTACGGCTCCACCACCATCTCCAAAGATAATACAAGTTGCTCTATCGGTGTAATCTATAATAGACGACATTTTATCGGCACCAATCAACAATACTTTTTTATATTTACCTGATTGAATATAAGCTGAAGCGGTAGACATCCCGTAAAGGAAACTAGAACATGCAGCTTGTAGATCGAAAGCAAAAGCATTCGTTGCTCCAATTTGCGTAGCAACAAAAACACCTGTCGATGCTACTGGCATATCTGGAGTTGCTGTAGCCATAATAACCAAATCGATTGTTTTAGGGTCTAAACCTGTTTTCTCGATAAGATTTTGCGCAGCTTTTATCGCTAAAAAGGAAGTTCCTTTCCCTTTTTCTTTTAAAATTCTTCTTTCTTTTATTCCAGTACGTGTAGTAATCCACTCGTCTGTCGTATCTATCATAGTTTCAAGAACTTGATTAGATAAGACAAAATCCGGGACATAGGCACCTACGGCGGTTATTGCGGCAGTTATTGTACTCATGTTTTTCAAATAATTCCTCTTAAAACGAGCCTTTTTAAAATCAGGTTGAAGATACAAAATTCTTTAATACAAAGATACAATGCACTTCTAAATAAATTCGGTTATATCCAACAAAAAAACTCCCACATTTCGAGTGAGAGTTCGATTTTCTTTTACTAAAACGTATTAAGCAACAGCTACTGATTTATCAATAACTACCTGACCTCTATAGTACATTTTACCTTCATGCCAGTAAGCTCTGTGGTATAAATGTGCTTCTCCAGTTACAGGGCAAGTTGCGATTTGAGCAACAGTTGCTTTATAGTGAGTTCTTCTTTTGTCTCTTCTAGTTTTCGAGGTTTTTCTCTTAGGATGTGCCATTTTACAAAATTATTTATCCGTTAATAGTTTCTTTAATGCTGCCCAACGCGGGTCAATTTCTTTTTCTTGTATTTCTTCGTCTTCGGTTTGTGTTTCCTCTTGCTCGATTAAAACTTCTTCTGACAAAGTTTTATTTTTCGCATCAGGATGTACACGTTTTAAAGGGATTGACAAAACAATCATTTCATAAATGTATTGCGATACATCAATTTGGTGTTCTCCATAAGGCAAAATGAGCAACTCCTCATTATCGTCGTTATAGTGTTCACCAAAACGAACCACTAGCTTTAATTTTCCTTTAATAGGTAAATCAAAAGGTTCATTGGTTATATCACAAGGAACATGTACGGTTCCAGTATGCTTAAAATTTAATTCAAGCATATTGCTTTGTTTTTCCAAAACCAGTGTCACTTTTATTTCGGCCGAATCAAATTCGTCGTATTCAAAGTGATCAAAGAACGATTTATTAATTTGATATTCAAACTGATGTTTCCCCAGCTTTAATCCCACATAGGAGATTAAATATTCATTTGTAACTTTCATCTTAACAACAATTTGTCCCTTATTTAGGGTGTGCAAAGATATAAATTATTTATAAAATCAAAAGGGTTATGAACATTTTTTTGTTTATAACTGTTTTTCTTTTATTTTTAATGGATTAGCAACCATTTCTTCATAAGCCATTCTTGACTTAAAAATATCAATTGCCGCATAGATCGCCTCTGAAAAAGACTGATGGTCTGCTATTCCTTTTCCGGCTATATCAAAACCGGTTCCGTGATCCGGAGAAGTTCTTATTTTATTGAGACCTGCTGTATAATTAACTCCTTTTCCGAAAGACAAGGTCTTGAAAGGAATCAATCCTTGATCATGATAAGTTGCTATAACCGCATCGTATTTTTCATATTGGTTGCTTCCAAAAAATCCATCCGCAGAATAAGGGCCAAAAACCAAAATTCCTTCTTCAAAAATTTTCTTCAAAGCAGGTTTCAATACTTTTTCTTCTTCATCACCAATCACACCATTATCACCAGAATGTGGGTTAAGTCCTAAAACTGCAATTTTTGGTTTGTTAATTCCAAAATCTCTAACCAAGGTCTGATTAATGGTTTGTATTTTTTTACGTATTAAATCTTCTGTAAGATGTTTCGCCACTTCGTTGATAGGCACATGATCTGTCAACAATCCTACACGAAGATTATCTTGAATCATCAACATTAACGCATTACCTTCTAATTCCTGATTCAAATAGTCAGTATGCCCCGGAAAAGAAAATTCTTCCGATTGAATATTTGACTTATTAATTGGCGCTGTCACCAACACATCGATTGTTCCTTCTTTTAAAGCCTTGGTTGCTTCCACAAAAGATTTCACAGCATAACTTCCTACATTCTCATCTACCTTTCCAAATTCTAAATTAACCCCTTCTCGCCACACATTTAAAACATTAATCTTTCCGGGAAGAATTTGATCTACTTTATCTATTCCGTGAAGATTCACATTCAGATTGAGTTGTTTTTTTAAGAAAGAAAGGATTTTTACATTAGCAAAAATAACCGGCGTGCACAATTCTAGCATACGCGTATCTTCTAAAGATTTCAGAATAACTTCGCTACCGATACCGTTCAAATCACCAATTGAAATTCCTACAATTATATTTTCTGGTCTTTTTGTCATCAGTTCAATGTATTTATTGCTAATTTTGAATGCAAATTTACTAAAATAAAATCAGTAATGTTTACAGGAATCATAGAAACTCTCGGAACCATCAAAGGGCTGGAAAAAGAAGGCGAAAATCTTCAAATTTCGATACAATCTAACATCACCCACGAATTAAAAATAGATCAAAGTGTGGCACACAATGGCGTGTGTTTAACTGTTGTTGCTATAGAAAATGACACATATACTGTTACAGCCATTAAAGAAACTCTTGAAAAAACCAACCTAGGAGAATGGAAAGTGGGAGAAAAAGTAAATTTAGAGCGCGCCATGAAACTAGGCGATCGTCTAGATGGGCATATAGTTCAAGGGCACGTGGATCAGACTGCTATTTGTAAAAATATTGAAGAAGCCGATGGAAGTTGGTATTTTACTTTTGAATACGACAAATCTCTAAACAATATTACTATTGAAAAAGGTTCGATTACGGTAAATGGTACGAGTTTAACGGTCGTGAATTCGAAAATTAATGAATTTAGTGTAGCGATTATCCCCTATACTTACGAGCATACCAATTTTAATAGTTTCAAAATAGGAACAAAGGTTAATTTAGAATTTGATGTGATTGGGAAGTATGTAAAAAGATTACATGAATTACAAGCCTAAAACAACCATTTTATTTAAATAGTTACAAAACTTCGATTTTTACTCGAAATAATAAGCAAAAAAAACCAAATTCGAAATGAATTTGGTTTTTTTTATTTGATCAGTGGTAGTCTAATTTTTTATTTCATCTTCATCAACCAGTTTCGCATAGAAACTTCATTAGAGATAATTCCTCTTAACTCAGAAATTGCCACACGGTCTTGTTGCATAGAATCACGATGACGAATCGTAACTGTTTTATCTTCTAAAGTTTGATGATCCACAGTAATACAGAACGGAGTTCCTAAGGCATCTTGACGACGGTAACGACGACCTACGGCATCTTTCTCATCATATGCCACATTGAAATCCCATTTCAAATCTTCGATAATTTCCCTTGCTAACTCCGGCAAACCATCTTTTTTCACTAATGGTAAAACCGCAGCTTTTGTTGGGGCTAACACCGAAGGCAAACGCAATACCGTTCTGCTTGAACCATCCTCTAAAGTTTCTTCTTGTAAAGCTTTAGAGAAAACTGCCAAAAACATACGATCTAAACCAACCGAAGTTTCCACTACGTATGGAACATAGTTTCTGTTCTCTTCTGTATCGAAATATTGAAGTTTTTTTCCTGAAAATTGCTCATGTGCTTTTAAATCGAAATCAGTACGCGAGTGAATTCCTTCCAACTCTTTAAATCCAAATGGGAAATTAAACTCGATATCTGCCGCTGCATTAGCATAATGCGCTAATTTTTCATGGTCATGGAAACGATAATTTTCTTTTCCTAAACCAAGTGACAAATGCCATTTCAGACGTGTTTCTTTCCAGTATTCGTACCATTTCATTTCCTCTCCTGGCTTTACGAAAAACTGCATCTCCATTTGTTCGAATTCACGCATACGGAAAATAAACTGGCGCGCCACAATTTCATTACGGAATGCTTTTCCGGTTTGTGCAATACCAAAAGGGATTTTCATACGACCTGTTTTTTGCACATTCAAGAAGTTTACGAAAATACCTTGAGCCGTTTCAGGTCTAAGATACAAATCCATTGCTGTATCCGCTGAAGCGCCCAACTTAGTCCCGAACATTAAGTTAAACTGACGTACTTCAGTCCAATTTTTAGAACCAGTTTCTGGATCAGCAATTTCTAGTTCTTCGATTAAAGCTTTCACGTCGGCCAAATCACCAGAATCTAAACCTTTAGCCATTCTTTGTAAAATAGCATTCTTTTGATCTAAATACCCTTTTACTCTTTCATTAGTCGCTACAAATTGTGCTTCATCAAAAGCTTCACCAAAACGGCCTCTTGCTTTTTCGATTTCTTTTTGTGCTTTTTGGTTTAATTTTTCGGCATAATCCTCAATTAAAACATCTGCGCGGTATCTTTTTTTAGAATCTTTATTATCAATCAACGGATCATTGAAGGCGTCTACGTGACCAGAAGCTTTCCAAGTAGTAGGATGCATAAAAATTGCAGCATCAATACCCACGATGTTTTCATGCATCTGCACCATGGATTTCCACCAATAATCTCTAATATTTTTCTTTAATTCTACACCGTTTTGCGCATAATCATATACAGCGCTCAAACCATCATAAATTTCGCTAGACGGAAAAATAAATCCATACTCTTTTGCGTGCGAAACTACATTTTTAAATAAATCTTCTTGTTTTGCCATAGTATTGCAAAAATAAAAAAAAACGGACTTAAATTCCGTTTAATATTACAGTTTATATTACGTTGAAAAATTGCTTTTCCTTTTTCACAAAATTAAGACAAATTATCTCAATGTTAAGACTGAATTTCCAATTAAATTGACACCCGAATAAATATTGATTTCATAATCCCCTTTTATGAGATCCTCCTTTTTTGGTTCCACAAAAAGACAAACATCTACTTCTTTGTTCTCGTAATATACATTTGTTTTTGCGCTGTAACTCGACAAAGGTGCTTTACGCGTCGAAATATTATCTTCTTGAGCCACTACTTTTTTCGAAGGATTTATGACTTGGATATAAATATCTTTTTTTCCTTTTACCGCTGTATTGTTTTCTAAAAGCGTAAAACAAACTCTAATCTGTTCTGTTTTGTTAAACCTTCTAGTTTTAATGACATTATTAGACACTATTTTAATTCCATTGGCCCGCACGTTTTTGGCTTCAAGATTTTTTGATACTGCCACTACTGTTTCATTTTGGCTATTTTTTTTCTGAAGTTCCCTATTGGCTTCCAACAATCTTTTTATATGATTGTTTAACTGTTTATTCTCCTGAATCTTATTCTCCAAAGTCCCAGAATCTAGTTGCAACACTTCTTTTTCAGCTATCTTATTTTCCAATACTTGTTTGTATTTCACACTATCTAAAACACCATGTTTGGCTAAAATACCACTGTACAAAAGCAATTGTTTATTCTTCAGCAATTCAGCATCGTAACGATTTAAAATTTCTCTTAACTCGTTATTATGGGTGACTACTTCTAATTTGTAGTTTTTTACTAAATTTTCATTTTTGACATTAGCTTCATAATTTTTAAATCCTAAAATTATGGAAATCGACATGAATACAATCGATGTTAGAAGGTATATAGATTTTGGTACTTTCTCTATCATTTTCAAAAAAGATGAATATATTTATTAAATTTATCTTATTCACTCAACAACTTAAAAAAAAATCGATGAAATGCTTGAATATTTGATAAACATATTTTACCCTAAAACATGTCCCGGATGTCTAAATTTGATACTAAAATCTGAAAATCAACTATGTACGAGCTGTAGACATGAGATTCCTCTTACAAATCATCTATCTACTAAAGAAAACGAAGCTTTTCAGAAATTTTACGGTAAAATACCCCTTGAAAATGCATTTTCGATGTTTTATTTTCACAAAAAAGGAATCACTCAAGAACTCATTCATCATTTGAAATATAAAAAAAGACAAGAAATTGGTACGGTTTTAGGCCAATGGTATGCTGAAGATTTGAAACAGCAGAAAGTATTCGAAGAAGTGCATTATATCATACCTGTACCTTTACATCCAAAACGACTTAAACAAAGAGGCTATAACCAAATTAGTACTTTCTGCCATGCTATTGGTGATACATTGAATATTCCTGTAACAACCGATATTCTTTACAGAAATCACTATTCGATCACACAATCCAAAAAAAATCTGGAAGAAAGATCGAGTCTTAATACCAATAGCTTTGACGTGAATCATAACGAAGAACACCACCATAAACACTTTTTACTGATTGATGACGTGCTAACAACCGGAGCCACCTTGGAAGCGTGCGGAAAAGCCATTTTAAAAATTCCCGGAGCCAAACTGAGCATCCTAACAATGGGATTTTCGGAATCATAATCGTTAAACTAACTAAAAATATTTCGTTTACACTAAATAAAGTGGTTATTTTGTGCTGTAAATCGATATCCATGAGAAAAATTAAATTTCTATTCTGTATCATTATAACCCTTTCCTTAGCGGTGAGTTGTGCCAAAAGAGGATCTATAACTGGCGGCGACAAAGATGTTACCCCTCCAAAAATTGTCTCGAGTTACCCTGAAAATTTTTCTAAAGATTTTAATACTAATACCATCAAGATTAATTTTGATGAATATATAAAGATTAAAGATTTACAAAAAAATCTGGTAGTTTCCCCACTTATGAAAACTCCCTTAACGGTATTACCGCAAGGAAGCGCCAGCAAACAAATGATTATAAAAATCAACGATACTTTACAACCTAACACAACATACAGTTTTAATTTTGGCCCAAGTATCACTGACAATAACGAAGGAAACCCGATAAAACAGTTCAAATATGTTTTTTCAACAGGAAAAGAACTAGATTCTCTTACCGTTGAAGGATTCGTTAAAGATTCTTACGAAAAAGTAACCGACAAATATGTGAACGTGATGCTTTATGAAGTAGATGACACGTTTACCGATTCTATCATTTACAAACAAACGCCACGATATATCACCAATACGCTAGACAGCACCACGACGTTTAAACTCGATAATGTTAAAGCAGGAAAATACAAATTGATCGCTTTAAAAGAAAAAGCTGCGAACTATAAATTTGATCCTACGAAAGATAAAATAGCTTTTTATAATCAGACCATTACCGTTCCGGATCCTTCTATTTTTGAATTGGAATTATTCAAAGAGGTACCTGCGTTTAAAGCACACCGACCGTCTCAAGCTTCTGGTAACCGACTTCTGTTAGGTTATGAGGGGAACCCAAAAGATGTTATAATTACCGCAACTAGAAACCAAGAAAAGGTTCAGGTAATATCCACTAAATTAACGAATAAAGATTCTCTCCAACTTTGGTTTCAGCCTTTAAAAAATGATTCTTTAAAACTGACCGTATCCAATAAAGGTATCGATAAAATATTTGCACTTAAAACAAGAGAGTTGAAACAAGATTCTTTAAAAATAACCGCTAAAACTAAAGGAATCGTAGGATTTAACGACAAATTCATTCTGCATTCGGAAACTCCTTTGACTAAATTTGATGAGAGTAAGATACGTTTGACAAAAAAAGATTCCTCGACGGTTCAATTCAAAAAACATTACGATGTATTTCATCAAGATTGGGAATTTTTATTTGATAAAGAACCAAACGAAAAATACACTTTAACCTTACTTCCTGAAGCTACAGAAGATTATTTGGGTCAGAAAAACGACACTTTGACTTTTCAGGTTAATACAAAATCATTGGAAGATTATGGTAATTTGAAATTGAATTTGAAAAATGCCAAATCGTTACCAGTCATTGTAGAACTTACAAACGAAAAAGGAGAAACAATAGTTTCTAAATATACAGAAACTACTCTGGTGGAATTTTTGTTGTTAGAACCTCAAAAATACTCACTGCGCGTTATTTATGATGAAAACAAAAATCAACAACGCGATACTGGAAATTACCTTGAGAATCGTCAGCCCGAAGAAGTGTACCATTTCCCGAACGAAATAGACTTAAGAGCTAACTGGGATGTGAATCAGGAAATTGATCTAGGAAAATAGCGAGATTACGAAAATATTAATTCGTAATCTCGAAAATGTCCTTATCATTTAGGAAATTCAATTTTTGTCTAGTCGTCAACATTTCTGCTTTGTCTAAGGTTACTAGTTGAACTGCTTCGGTTTCAAATGGAGCAATCAACGCATTCCCTAAATAATCTATAACCTGAGAGTGTCCTACATAAGGCATACCATTGCCATCGATTCCAATGCGATTAACGCCTATAGTATAACAAAGATTTTCTACAGAACGTGCCTTTAGTAATATGTCCCAAGCATTGATTCTTGGTTTAGGCCAGCTTGCCACATAGAGAAGCAAATCATAATTTTCTACATTACGAACGAAAACCGGAAAACGCAAATCGTAACAAATTTGAAGACAAATTTTCCAATCTTTATATTCCACTATAACTTTTTCTCTTCCAGGAGTAAAAACGGCTTCTTCTTTAGCCAAAGTAAATAAATGACGTTTGTCGTACTTTTGAAAAGTACCGTCAGGATACACAAAAAGCATTCGATTGTAAAAATTACCTTCCTCCTCTATCACTAGACTTCCCGTAATAGCGGTATTTTTCTTTCTCGCTAAAGCAATCATCCAAGAAACCGTCACACCATTCATTTCTTCAGCCACAGCAGAAGGATTCATGGTAAAACCAGTAGAAAACATCTCGGGCAAAACAATTAAATCTACCGCTTCTGAAATAGCATTGATTTTTTCTTCAAAATAAATTCTATTGGCTTCTGGATTTTCCCAGACTAAATCGGATTGTATGATAGCTATTTTCATGAATTAATTTATAAAAAACGTGTAATTATTGCTTTGGCTTCCAAGCTTCCAAAAAGGCCTTAATTTTGTCAAAACTATAACTTTTCCCTTCTTCTAAAGAGCCTGTTTCTTGTACATGAATTAATTTCCCTATGGGATCTAAGATCAAAAAAACAGGATAACCTTGCTTTTCTCCAGGATTACCATAGTTGCTAAAAAACAATTCGTTTTTGTTCTTAGGGGACCAATTTAAATGATAATAAAGATAATTCTTATCGATTATATTTTTTAAATCATCAGATTTTTGAATAAAATCATTCAATCGAAGGCACCAGACGCACCAATTCCCACCAACTTGAAGAATAATGTTTTTATTTTCGGCCGCGGCTTGAATACGTAATTCTTTCACTTTGGCATCTGCGTCTTCTAGTTCCTGATATGGTTTTGGCAAACTGGCTTTTTCTAATTCAATTTTCTTTTTCTTTTCAGCCTTTTCTTCTTCTGTTTGTGAAAATGCCAAAGTAGAAACTAATAGGCAAAATAAGTATATCTTTTTCATGATTCGATTTAAATTGTTTACTTTAAAAAAGTCATAAAAAAAGCGTCCGAAGACGCTTTTTGACTTATTTTATCAAACTCGCTTTCAGATATTCTCTGTTCATTCGAGCGATATTTTCTAATGAAATACCTTTTGGACATTCAATTTCACAAGCTCCAGTATTCGTACAATTACCAAATCCTTCTTCATCCATTTGACGAACCATATTTAGTACACGTTCTGTAGCCTCTACTTTACCTTGTGGTAATAAAGCATATTGAGAAACTTTTGCTCCTACGAATAACATTGCAGAACCATTTTTACAAGTTGCCACACAAGCTCCACAACCAATACATGCAGCAGCCTCGAAAGCTTTGTCTGCATCAGCTTTAGGAACTGGAATCGTGTTAGCGTCGATAGTGTTGCCCGAAGTATTTACAGATACGAAACCACCTGCCTGTTGAATTCTGTCAAAAGCACTTCTATCTACCACTAAATCTTTGATTACTGGGAATGCTTTACTTCTCCATGGCTCAACAAAGATTGTATCACCATCATTGAACATACGCATGTGTAACTGACAAGTTGTAATTCCTGTATCTGGACCGTGTGCACGACCATTAATATACATAGAACACATACCACAAATCCCTTCACGACAATCGTGGTCAAAAGCGATCGGTTCTTTCTTTTCTGCAACCAATTGTTCATTTAATTGGTCCATCATTTCTAAGAATGAACTATCTGTAGAAACGTTATCTAATTTGTATGATTCCATACTACCCGCAGCTTTAGCGTTTTTTTGACGCCAAACTTTAAGGTTTATATTGATATTCTTTTTTGAAGCCATAATCTTTACATTTTAAGCCGTTGACTATTTATAGTTACGTGCAGCAATTTTGATAAACTCGTATTTCAACTCTTCTTTATGCATTATTTCTTTGTTGATGTCTTCTCCTTGGTATTCCCAAGCCCCAACGAAAGCAAAATTTTCGTCATCACGCAAAGTTTCTCCTTCAGCATCTTGGTATTCTTCACGGAAGTGACCACCGCAAGATTCATTACGTTGTAAAGCATCCATTGCCATTAACTGACCTAATTCCAAAAAGTCAGCTACACGAAGGGCTTTTTCTAATTCCGGATTCATTTCATCGTTGTTTCCCGGTACATAAACGTCTTTGTAAAAATCTTCTTTTAACTGTGCAATTTCGGTAATAGCTTCAGTAAGTCCTTGAGCATTTCTACCCATTCCTACTTTATTCCACATAATTAAACCTAATTTTTTATGGAAATAATCAACCGATTTAGTTCCTTTATTGTTAAGGAAGAAATTAATTTGATCCATTACTCGCTTCTCTGCTTCAGCAAATTCAGGAGAATCTGTAGAAATTTTCCCTGTACGGATTTCATCAGCCAAGTAATTCGAAACTGTGTAAGGTAATACGAAATATCCATCAGCCAAACCTTGCATTAAAGCCGAAGCTCCTAAACGGTTAGCACCATGGTCAGAGAAGTTAGCCTCACCTGCTACGAAACATCCCGGAATAGTTGATTGCAAGTTATAATCAACCCAAACACCACCCATAGTGTAGTGAACGGCAGGGTAAATTTTCATCGGAGTTTCATATGGATTCTCGTCGGTAATTTTTTGGTACATCGTAAACAAGTTACCGTATTTCTCTTCTAACCAAGCTTTACCTAAAGTGGTAATTTCTTCTGGTGTTGGATTGTGATTCCCTTTAGCGTATGCGGCTTGTTTACCTTTATTTTGAATTTCGGTAGAGAAATCTAAATAAACCCCTTCATTGGTATCGTTAGCTTCGATTCCGTAACCTGCATCACAACGCTCTTTTGCAGCTCTTGAAGCTACGTCACGCGGTACTAAGTTACCGAAAGCCGGATATCTTCTTTCTAAGAAATAATCTCTATCTTCTTCTGCAATTTGAGTTGGTTTTAATTTACCGGCTCTAATTGCTTCGGCATCTTCTTTTTTCTTTGGAACCCAAATACGTCCTGAATTACGTAACGATTCAGACATCAAGGTTAATTTTGACTGATTCGTTCCGTGTACCGGAATACAAGTTGGGTGAATTTGTACGAAACATGGGTTAGCAAATAAGGCGCCTTGTTTGTGTATTTTCCAAGCTGCCGTTACGTTACTTCCCATGGCATTAGTAGACAAGAAGTACACGTTTCCGTAACCTCCAGAAGCAATGATCACAGCATGAGCGGAATGTCTTTCAATTTCACCGGTGATTAAGTTACGAGCAATAATCCCTCGTGCTTTGCCATCCACTTTTACTAAATCTAGCATTTCGTGACGGTTATACATTTTTACACGACCTAAACCGATTTGTCTAGATAAAGCAGAATAAGCTCCTAATAACAATTGTTGACCTGTTTGTCCTGCAGCATAAAACGTACGTTGTACCTGTGTACCACCAAACGAGCGGTTATCTAATAAACCTCCGTATTCACGAGCAAAAGGAACCCCTTGTGCCACACATTGGTCAATAATATTTCCGGAAACTTCTGCTAAACGATGTACGTTAGCTTCACGTGCACGGTAATCACCACCTTTGATGGTATCGTAAAACAAACGATATACCGAGTCTCCGTCGTTTTGATAATTTTTAGCAGCATTTACACCTCCTTGTGCCGCAATAGAGTGTGCGCGACGAGGAGAATCTTGAAAACAAAATGCTTTTACGTTATATCCCATTTCACCCAAAGATGCTGCAGCAGAAGCTCCAGCCAATCCCGTACCTACAACAATAACATCAATTTTCGGACGGTTATTCGGTGCAACTAATTTTAGATGGTTTTTATGGTTAGTCCATTTCTCTGAAATGTGACCTTCTGGTATTTTAGAATCTAACTTCATAATATATTCTGATGTTGATTATTTAGTAAAGTGAATGTAAAGTGGAATAATTGCAAACAATAACGGAACAATAATCGCAAACAATTTTCCGAACAATTTAATCGCAGGAGTAAACTTATTATTGATTCCTAAAGATTGGAATGCACTTTGAAAACCGTGTAACAAATGAAACGCCAACACAATCATAGATAGCACATAAAAAATAGTAAAAGGTAATCCCCATTTTGCATCTCTAAAGAAATCGAAAGTAATTTTATGCAAATCTTTATAAGCATCCTTGATTTTTAAATTCACATTGGCATCGTAAATTTCTGTTTTATTCTTAATCACGTATGCCGGATCATTTACTGGCACATAACCACCATCGGTCGTGATATAAAAATCATTTTTCATTCCTTGAAATTCAATTGTCGTTTTTTGCAACGGCATTTGGGAAAAATGCATTTTTGCCCAAAAGTTCACCATGTGTGTAGCAATAAACACTAAGATAACCGTTCCTAATACCGCCATGTTTCTGGATGCGAAACTACTGTTTCCGCTTGGGTTATTCATTGCATAAGCTACAGGACGCGCTTTTTTGTTTTGAATTGCAAGCATAATTCCATCGATCGCGTGAAAAATGATCGAAATGTAAGTTAAATAAGAAAGTAATTTTACCGCTGGATTGGTAGTCATGAACAATGCATACTTATTGAACTGTAATGCATCTCCAAAAATTAACTGTAAGTTACCAGCTAAATGACCAGCCAAAAACAAGCATAAAAATAAACCCGTAAGAGCCATCCAGTATTTTTTTGCTAGTGATGACTTTAAAAGTGCAGATTTTGCCATAATATTTGTTAGATAATTGGTTGTATAAAAATTAAAACAAAAGTAAGGGAATTTGCCCGGAAGTACAACCCAGACTTTCTTATTTATAATGAATTTAAAATGAATTTAACTATCGTTGAATATCAATATTTTACAAGAACAAAAAAAGAGTTTTAGCTGCAAACTTTTATAAAAAATTTAATAATCCAAACTTAATTTTAAAAATAGGTACATCAATCAAATGAAATGAAACAACACCAACGACCTATGGGCTAATGTAAATCATTGCTGAACGCTATTTTTTAGGCGTCAAAATTTCTAAATATTGACTTTCTGACATTTTATCTTTAAAAATCGTTAGTTTGTACTTCCCGACAGGCAGATAAAACTTCTTGTTTTCCGCTTCTTTGATTTTGACATTTTTATCTTTTTTATTCCAATTTCCAGCCACCTCTTTGGTCATTGAATAATCAAAAACAAACGCATTCAAACCTTTTTTAGCTTCGACTTCACGAGTAAACACAACCATTCCGGCTTCATTGGTCACAGAAATATTTACAACTCCGTTTAGATTAGCATAAAACCAAATGTTTTGTAAAGGCTCATTGGGTTTTCCCCAAGCATAATTTTGCACCCCCCAACGTTCAGATTTCGTTCTATCGTTTACTTTAAATAAATGCAGGTTTTTAGCCAAAACTTCTTTCGTTAATTCCTGAACTTTAGAAATATCGATCTTATAAATTGAACGACCGTGAGTTCCTACAATTAACTCTTTTGCTTTGGATTGAATTACCGCATCATGAACCGCCACTTTTGGTATTCCATTAGAAAAATCTTGCCAAGTTGTGCCTTTGTCTAATGAAATGAATAAACTATTATCCGTTCCCACATATAAGATATTCTCGTTGATCGAATCTTCTACAATTACGTTAACCGATTGCGTTATTCCATTCGAAATTGAAGCCCAAGTCGCACCAAAATCTTCTGAAACAAAGACATAACTTTCAAAGTTATCGCTTCTGTAGCCGTTTAAAGTAACATAAACGCGTTCCTTTTTGTGAGCCGAAGCTACCACTCTTGAAACCCATAAATTTTGAGGCAAATTAACCGAAATCAATTGCCACGAAGCGCCACCATCTTTAGAAACGTGAATTTTCCCATCATCGGAACCCGTATAAAGCAATCCAAATTGGAATTTACTTTCTGAAATAGTCGTCAATGTTCCAAAAGCTACATTTCCTTCTTTGGCTCCATTGGTTAAATCCCCTGAAATTTTTTCCCAAGTTTCGCCTTGATTCATTGAACGGTGTAAAAACTCCGAACCCATGTACAAAATATCTTGGTTGTGCAACGACAGTAAAATCGGCGTTTGCCAATTGAAACGATACGGTTTTTCGCCTTTTGGCGCTTTGGGTGTGATGTAGTCAACCTTGTTCTCTTTTTGATTGATTTTGTAATAATTCCCAAACTGATTTCCCGTAAAAACCACACTAGGATTACGACGATCGATTTGCGTTTGCATACCATCGCCACCCATTAATTCTTGATACGGATATTTTCCTTCTTGATGCCAAGCTACAGAATGTGTGTAATTATTGGGGCCAAACCAAACTCCGTTGTCTTGCATTCCGCCATAGACATTATATTTTTCCTGATAATCGACATTTACCGCATAAAACTGACTTACCGCTTCATTGTTGCATTTAATCCAATGTTCGCCATTATCATAAGAAATATTCACACCACCATCATTTCCATTAATAATGTGATTTGGATTTTCTGGATTAATCCAAGTTACGTGATGATCCGCATGCACATTTTCTTTTGAAATTAGAGTGAAAGTTTTTCCCCCATCTTCCGAAAACAGTAAAGGAACACCACCGATATAAACTCTATTTTGATTTTTCTCATCTACCGAAATATTTGCAAAATAATAACCATAGGTGTAAAACATATCGTCGATATAATTCTGATTGGTTTTCTTCCAGGATCTTCCGCCATCTTCCGATTTGTAAACTTCGCAACCAATTACTTCTGTTTCAAATAAAGCCTTATTCGCATCAGACAAAACAGCCAAAACTTCTTTTGGTTCCATATTATTATCGGCCACCCAATTTTTAATGTTTTCCGCGCGATATTTATCTCTAAAACCACTTTCTTTCAAAGCACGATTCAATTCTTTATTCGAAATTTCCATAAAATCAGCCCCTGGAGTTGACAACATCGTAGTCAATTTGTTTTTTGAAACTGTTTTTGGTCGTTTGTTCTGATTATCTAAAACCGCATAAATTACATTTTCGCCGAACATCGCTAAACCAATTCTTCCAACACCTTCGTTAGCGGGAAATCCACTTTCTTTTGTGGTAACTAATTTCCAAGTATTTCCGCCATCTTCACTTTTATAAATACCCGATTTTTCTCCATCACCATCAAAATGCCACGCTTTTCGATCTTTTTGCCAAGACGCCGCAAACATAATTTTAGGATTGTTTTTAGAAACGGCTAAATCAATAATTCCTGTATCTTCCGCTACAAATAACGTTTGTCTCCAAGATTTCCCACCATCGGTTGATTTATAAATTCCGCGCTCTTTATTAGTGGTATACAAATGTCCGACAGCGGCCACCACAATTTCATTCAAATTATTGGGATTAACCCAAATTCGGCTAATATGATGCGAATCATTCAATCCTAAATTTTCCCAAGTCTTGCCTTTATCTGAAGATTTCAAAACACCAACTCCAGCATACGATGAACGCGAAGCATTCACTTCACCCGTTCCAACCCAAATCGTACCTAAATTCCAATCTACCGTAACCGAACCACAATTAACGGTTTCGGCAGCATCCATTACTGGCGAAAAAGAAGTACCGTTGTTATTAGTATACCAAAGTCCACCCGTAGCATACGCTACATAAAACTCCGTTGGATTTTTCGGATTTACGGCTAAATCTACCACGCGACCACTCATAATCGTTGGTCCGATAGTTTTAGCTTCCACTTGATTGAATAAAGAATTTTGAGCAATTGAAGATTGCAAAATCAATAAAAACAATAACGTAATTTTCTTCATCTTGAAAAATTTTTTGAAAAATAGCCAAAACGTTACACTTCTACAAAATTTCTAAAGTATTTAACAACTTTTCATTTTTATCTTATTAATTTTGAAAATCAAAAAATTCAAGATCATGAAATACCATCAAATAGACCGCGATTTATTCATCAAAAATCGAAGTAAGTTTGCTTCTCAGATGAAACCTAATAGCGTTGCCGTTTTTAATTCGAATGACATTTATCCTGTAAGTGCCGATAGTACCTTGCCTTTTGCACAACATCGTGATATTTTTTATTTATCGGGTGTTGATCAGGAAGAAAGTATCTTGTTATTGTTCCCTGATGCGCCTTACGAACATCTAAAAGAAATTCTTTTTTTAAGAGAAACAAACGAGCACATCGCTATTTGGGAAGGTGAAAAATTGACTAAAGAGCGTGCTTTTGAAGTTTCAGGTGTTAGAACTGTAATTTGGTTACAGGACTTTCACAAAACTTTAAAAGAAGTGATGATATATGCCGATACCATGTATATTAACACCAATGAGCACTATCGCTCGTCTGTTGAAACAGAGACGCGAGAAGATCGTTTTATCAAATGGTGGAAAGAAAATTACCCGGCACATAAAGTAGAAAAATCAAACCCGATTTTACAAAGACTACGTTCGATTAAAGAGAGTGAAGAAATCGACTTACTACAACAAGCTTGTAACATTACCGAAAAAGGAATTCGTCGTTTGTTATCGTTCGTAAAACCTGGAGTAATGGAATATGAGATTGAAGCCGAATTGGCGCACGAATTTTTACGTAACCGTTCGAAAGGTTTTGCTTACACTCCGATTATTGCTTCAGGAAACAATGCGAATGTGTTGCATTATATTGAAAACAATCAACAATGTAAAGAAGGAGATTTATTGTTATTAGACGTTGGTGCTGAATACGCCAATTATTCAAGCGATTTAACTCGTACTATTCCAGTTTCAGGACGTTACACCAAAAGACAACGCGAAGTTTACGATGCGGTTTTAAAAGTTAAAAACGAAGCGACTAAAATGTTGGTTCCGGGAACACTTTGGAAACAATATCATATTGAAGTAGGTAAAATCATGACTTCTGAATTGTTAGGTCTTGGTTTATTAGACAAAGCAGACGTACAAAACGAAAATCCGGAGTGGCCAGCTTACAAAAAATATTTCATGCACGGTACTTCTCACCACTTGGGCTTAGATACTCATGATTACGGTTTATTGCACGAGCCTATGCAAGCCAATATGGTTTTTACTGTTGAACCTGGAATTTATATTCCTGCTGAAGGTTTTGGTGTTCGTTTAGAAGATGACGTGGTAATTCAATCAACCGGAGAGCCTTTTAACCTAATGCGCAACATTCCGATTGAAGCAGATGAAATTGAAAGTTTAATGAATAGTTAATAGATTTATTTTTTAACAAAGAAAGAAAACGACTCTGAAAAGGGTCGTTTTTTTATTAGCTTTACTTTATTAAAAATTGGTTATGAAAAAAATATTCCTTCTCCTAATACTTTCCACCGGAATTCAAGCTCAAGAACTCACCGTTGCAACTGCACTTAAGCTAAGTCAAATGCCATTGCATTGCATCAATACAGAATTTCCTAACAAAACTTCTCACCTTTCCGATGGAGAAAAAGATGCTCGTTTGTTGCCCCATGAGTTACATCCTGTGTTTTATGGATGTTTGGATTGGCACAGCAGCGTGCATGGTCATTGGATGTTGGTTAAATTATTAAAAGAATTTCCGAATCTTGAAAATAAGGAAGAAATCATTGCAACCCTGAATAATTCTTTTCAGAAAGACAAAATGATTTTAGAAGCAGAATATTTTGGAAAATACACCGCCTCAAAAGGGTTTGAGCGAACTTATGGATGGGCGTGGCTATTAAAGCTAGATGAAGAGTTATACACTTGGGATACAGAACTTGGAAAAAAATGGCACGAATCCTTACAACCGTTGACTCAAAAAATTGTGACGATTTGGAAAGATTTTTTACCCAAACAAACGTATCCTAATCGAACCGGTGTGCATCCTAACACTGCCTTTGGACTTTGTTTTGCATACGATTGGGCAAAAGCAAAAAATGAGGATGACTTTTTAAAATTAATCATCGAAAAAAGTAAATCTTTTTATTACGACAACGAAGCCATTCCAGCACATTTAGAACCAGACGGAAGTGATTTCTTTTCTCCAAGTTTGCAATCTGCTGATTTAATGACCCGTATTTTGTCTCCAAAAGAGTTTGAAAAATGGTTCAAAAAATTCTACACCAAAAAAGGCTTAGAAAGAATTTGTCAGGCACCTACAGTCAGCGATCGTAACGATTATCAGATTGTACACTTAGACGGCCTCTCTTTTAGTCGATCTTGGAACATGAAAAATATTGCCCGTCATCTTCCCAAAAATCATACTGTCGGGAAAACTTTTAGGACTGCTTCACAAGAATTCATACAAAAATCATTACCAGTTTTATTTGATAGTGGTTACGGAGGAGAGCATTGGTTAGCATCTTTTGCTATTTTTGCACTCTCAACAAAATAACCTTTGCAAATAGTCTATTTTAAAAACACCACTATAGCCTATTCCGATTCAGGAAAAGGCAAAACTATAGTTCTGCTTCATGGCTTTCTAGAAAACCGTGGTATGTGGAATTATCATGCTGCTATTTTAGCCAAGAAACATCGTGTTGTGGCCATCGACCTACTGGGACATGGATCATCGGAATGTTTAGGATATATCCATACCATGGAAGACATGGCTGATGCTGTACATGCCGTTTTACATCATTTAAAAATTAAGACCGCAGTATTTGTGGGGCACTCTATGGGAGGTTATGTTTCTTTGGCTTTTGCCGAATTATATCCGGATTGGGTGAAAGGAATTGTTTTATTAAATTCGACAGCAAAAGAAGATAGTGAAGAAAGAAAGATAAACCGATTACGCGCGATTAAAGCAGTAAAACAAAATTATACTACTTTCATCAGTATGGCCATTGCTAATTTATTTTGTGAAGAAAACAGAGACCGTTTGCGCAATGAAATTGATACTGTTAAAGAAGAAGCGCTAAAAACTCCTTTACAAGGAATAATAGCTGCTTTGGAAGGAATGAGAGAAAGAGTCAACCGAGAAAAATTATTGCATATTGCAACTTTCCCGATACTTTTAATTTTAGGAAAAAAAGACCCTGTTTTGAATTATAGCGAAACCATAACTCAAATTGAAGGAACAGAAACACAGTTTGTCTCTTTTCCTGACGGACACATGAGTCACATCGAAAACAGAGACGATTTGAGTACCGTTTTGTTGGATTTTATGGATCAAACGTAATCAATTTCGTTTTTCCTCAAACGGTATGGATGTGTCTAAAATTTCACTGATTAATCGCACCAATTCTCCTATAAACTCCGATAAAATTTCTGAAGTAATACTTGTGGATACTTGTTTGCCTTCTTTAAAACCAAAAGACATAAAACCGGCTCTCATATTTTTAAAAGAAATTATTCCGGCTTCCATTTCCCTATTGTCTAAAAATGGTTCGTACATGAATGCGTAACATAATAATTGGATGATTTTTTCATTTTTAATATCCAATGTCAACCCATCCCATGTTGATACTAATAAATTCCCGGTTTCTACTTTGCCTGTTTTATAATCTACGATTCGAAGTTTATTGTTTCTAATCTCAACACGGTCAACATTTCCAGAAATAATTACAGGATAAGGTAAACGATCATCGACTAATTCTCTTGATAATTTTTTTTCCAAATCAATAATTTTAACTGCATCACCATCTTCAATCAACCGCTTTTCGTCTTTCAAAAAGTTAAATACATTACGTTTCGCTACTTCGAAAGCCAACAAATTACGTCCTTTTTTAACTTCTCCTTCTTTGTACACTTCCTTAAATTGCCTAAATACTTCTTCATCCGCAACTTTAAGCATTGTATCGACATCGGCTACAGATAAAAATTTATTCAGATAGGGTTTGTATAATTCTTCTAAAGTTTGATGAATTATTGTTCCAAGAGTATTCAAAGCTATGCTTTCTTCTACTTCATCGGCTTCCTGAATAGACAATACCCTTTGAGAATAAAACTGAATAGGATTTCGTACATACGTAGTTAAGGCAGAAGGCGAAAATCCTTTCCCTGAAGCAATAACCTTCAAACGTTCTTTTATGGAGTCTGATTTTGGAATCGATAAGATTTCACGCGCTACATTGGGCACATGAGGTTGGATTATTTTATGAGACAAATGATGATTCGGCTGTCGCTCTACTTCCAATTGGGTGATAAATCTACTTTTCTCTCCACCATCTAACCCTTCGCTTTCTGTATTGTACAACAAATAAATATTTTTGGCACGCAACAACAGATGATAAAAATGATAGGTATAAATAGCATCCTTTTCTTTATATGTTGGCAATTCAATTTCTTTTTTTACATCGTAAGGAATAAACGAATTTACGCTCTTCCCTGCAGGAAATTTGCCTTCGTTCATAGAAGTAATGATTACCGTATCAAAATCAAGCACACGACTTTCTAAAACACCCATAATTTGTAAACCAGACAAAGGCTCACCTTCAAAAGAAACTTCGGCAAGATCAATGACTTGTTTATAAATAGTATGTAACATTTCGATAGAACTAACAAAATCGTTCTTAGAACAATACGAAATGAGTTTATTGATGACTTTATAAATAGAATATAAGAAGGTTTTGACTAAACTAGTATCTTCCTCAACATTAACAGCTAATTGCTCTTTAATGGAAAGCAACAATTGAGAAATTGTTTCCAATACCTCTACAGGTTTTTTATCCCATTTCGCAAACAACAAATCGAACAACGGATTCGTATCATTATAAAGCGAAAGAAGTTTTTGTAATGGAATGAAAGTATAGTTGTTTTTTTTAATGATTGTAATCAAATCTAGAGCATTTACATAAGGCTCAACTATAGGATTAGTCAACACATCTAATACATCTTTATAATACAAAACATAGCTCTGGCCGTTACGTTTTAGAGCATTATGATGCATTTTAAACAATTTGGCTATTAAAACCTGAACGGGATTGTTCTTACTAGAATATCCCATAGTAATGTTTAAACTACCTACATTTTCTGGTAACGAATGTAAGATAGGGATAAGCAAATTTTCATCACCTAGAACCAAAGCTACATTATCTAATTTCACATCGGCATGCGCGTCGATTCTATCTTTTATGATTGAAGAGGCTATTTTTGCTTGACCTATAGATTTTGAAGTACCGATAATCTCGATATTTTTTTCCTTTGAAAATTCATCTACAATCCATTCGAACGGATGTGACTTATAATAACTCCACTTTTCCTTAAATCGTCGCACAAATAGTCCTGTATCATGCAAATAATCATTCAAAAACACCTTGTCAATATCCCAAAGTACTTCTGCTTTATTATTAGCCAACAAATATTGTATGATTTTTTCTTCAGCCTGATTCAAAGCATTAAATCCCGCAAAAATTAACTTTCCAGTTTGAAGATTAGACGATAAACTTTCAAGTTTATTCACTGCTTCCCGATAAATCAATCCTTGATAACCACATTTTTTTTGCAGCAATTGTTGATACAAAGCCTCGTAATATATTGGAAGTTTGCTCCAGAATTCTAATTGTTTATCAATTAACTCAGTTTTGTGTTCAGGATTCAGTTCCCAACGTTTTAAAACTTCAATATCTTTTAAATATGAAAATACGTAATTAGGGTCTAGAAGATATCGATCTATTTCGTTAAAATCCTGCAGTAATATTTTAGCCCAATTGGCAAATTTTTCAAAAGATTGAACCTCTTTTTCTTCAGAAATAGAAACATAAACTTCATAAAACTCAAATAAAAGTTCAATAGAATCAATAGCTCTTATTCCTGATAAATCTTGTATAAATTCTTCGATACTAATAATTGAAGGCGCAAAAAAAGGATTGTCGACCTTATTTCTTAGTACTTCCAACAAAAAAACACGAGCGCGCTTATTGGGAAGAACAACAATAATATCAGAAAGTGATTGGGCGTAATTATCAAGAAGGTGATCCGCCAATTTATCAAGGAAAGAATTATTTGTCATAGGATAAAAATAAAAAAACGCCCCGAAATTCGGAGCGTTCTTTTTAAAATATTTTGAAGAAATTATTTTACTAATTTCACTTCAACTCTTCTATTTAAAGCTTTACCAGCTTTAGTTTTGTTAGAAGCAATTGGTTTAGTTTCACCAAAACCAGATGAAGTTAATCTAGCAGCATCAATACCGTTTTCGATTAAGTAATTTTTAACTGCAGCAGCTCTATCTTCAGATAATTTCATGTTTACAGCATCTTTACCGTCAGAATCAGTGTGACCTTCGATAGAGAAGTTAGACGATGGATATTCTTTTAAAATAGCTACCATAGCTTGTAACACTGGATATGTTTTTTGTTGGAAAGAAGCTTTTGCTGAATCAAACAAGATAGTTTTAGCGTAATCGTTTAATTTTTTCATTACTTCTTCGCTCACTTCTGGACAACCATTGTTAGCAACAGTACCTTTAACATCTGGACATTTGTCATCTTTGTCAAGAACTGAGTCACCGTCAGTATCTGGCCATGGACATCCAGCATTTTCTTTTGGACCAGCAACTGAAGGACATTTGTCTTTGTTATCAGCTACACCGTCACCGTCAGCATCTGGACAACCTTGTAATTTAGCTAAACCAGCAACTTCTGGACAAGCATCGTCTTTATCAGCAATACCATCACCATCAGCATCTGGACAACCGTTTAATTCTTTAGGACCAGCAACTTCTGGACAAGCATCTTCTTTATCTTGGATACCATCTCCATCTGTATCAGGACAACCATCGAATTCTTTTAAACCAGCAACTTCTGGACAAGCATCATATTTATCATAGATACCATCGTTGTCTGTATCTTTACCTCCAAATTGGAAGGTTAAACCAGCCATGTGTTGGAATACAGAAGGCACATCTAAAGAACCGTCTGAATCTATTCTATCTGTAAATGCTTTTTTGTAGGTAGAAGCTAAAGATAAACCAACATTCTCTGTTAACCAAAAAGTTAAACCAGCACCAATGTTAGCATTTCCAGCACTTTTATCTTCCATCCAAGTGTAACCACCACCAATGTTTAATGATGGATCGAACCATTTTAAACCTATTAAAGATTTGAAACTGTAAGCGATTTTACCATCTGCTCCGTAATATGCAAAATTACCTGGATTGTAAACTGTTGTAGTGTTAGGAGAAGCTCCAGGTACGTGATCTACCCATTTCTCGATTTTGTTAACCGATCCTGTTATTCCTACAGACCAGTTTCCACCAACATTTTTAGAAACTGATAAATAAGAAACAGAAGGAATCATGTTCCAGTTGTCTTTTACTCTAAAAAGTTGAGAAAAATGATCTTTTAAATTAAAATCTCTTGGACTTGCACTAGTTCTAGTATCTACTGCATTAGCACCAAAAGATATTGCCCATGGATTATCACTACTTTGTGCATTAGCGCTCAAACCAGCAACCATCAACATGGAAACATAAAGTTTACTAAGATGTTTCATACTTAATTTTATTTGATTACAATACGTTATATTAGACAAAAGTAAGTCGTAAATAATTAATTACAAAATGAATTGTTAAAAAAAAGCTTTGTTTTGTTGAAAAAAAGTGCTATTTTATTACTTTTAATTCCCTTCCAACCTCTGTAAACGCACTGATAGCCTTGTCTAAATGCTCTTGAGTATGCGCTGCAGATAATTGCACTCTAATTCGGGCTTTGTCTTTTGGAACCACTGGAAAAAAGAAACCAATCACATAAATTCCTTTTTTTAAGAGCTCATCGGCCATAGTTTGTGAAAGCTTTGCGTCATACAACATTACCGGAACTATAGCAGAATCCCCATCAATAATATCGAAACCGGCGGCTTTCATTCCTGCTTTGAAATAATTTGTATTCCATTCTAATTTATCTCGCAAAGAAGTGTCTTTTTCCAATAATTCGAAGACTTTAAGAGAAGCTCCCACTATAGAAGGCGCCAAAGAATTTGAAAACAAATATGGTCTTGATCGTTGACGCAAAATTTCGATAATTTCTTTTTTTCCTGTAGTATAACCTCCCATAGCACCTCCCAGGGCTTTACCTAGTGTTCCCGTGATAATGTCTACACGTCCCATTACTCCTTTTGCTTCCAAGGTTCCTTTACCAGTTGCCCCAATAAAACCCGCAGCATGACATTCGTCTACCATGACCATAGCATCATATTGGTCTGCTAAATCACATATTTTATCTAAAGGAGCCACTAACCCATCCATAGAAAACACACCATCGGTAACAATCAATTTGAAACGATGCCCCGCTTCAGTTGCTTTTTTGAGTTGCTCTTCCAAATCGGCCATATTATTATTTTCATAACGATAACGGGCGGCTTTACACAAACGAACCCCATCGATAATGGAAGCATGGTTCAAACTATCCGAAATAATACAATCCTCTTCTCCTAATAAAGGTTCAAAAACACCTCCATTGGCATCGAAAGCTGCAGCGTACAAAATAGTATCTTCTGTGCCGTAAAATTTAGCGATAGTTGCTTCTAATTCTTTGTGAATATCTTGTGTTCCACAAATGAATCGCACCGAAGACATTCCAAATCCATGAGAGTCCAAGGTATCCTTGGCGGCCTGAACAACTTCTGGATGAGAAGACAATCCTAGGTAGTTGTTGGCACAAAAATTTAAAACGGTTTCCCCATTAACGGTAATTTCAGCGCCTTGAGGAGAGGTGATAACTCTTTCTTTTTTGTACAACCCGTTAGCTTTTATCGTTTCTAACTCTTGTTGTAAATGTTGTTTAATTTTTCCGTACATATTCTGTTATTGTCGTTGTTTCAATTATTCTTTCTGTTTACAAATGTACTACTTCTAGATTTTTACCTATATACAAAAGCGTTTTTTTCTGCACGTTATAACCCATTTCTTCCAAAACCTTTTCATATTGTTCAAGCTGTTTGGCGTATTTATCCTGATGCGTTCCTGTTTTATAATCTAACAAATAGGCATTTTTCCCCTGAATCACTACTCGATCCGGAACCATGGTTTTTGCATTTGGTTTTAAAATACTGCGTTCATTAAAAACCTGATTCTCTTTAGCGAAAAAATCGGTCAACTCGGGATGTACAACAATCTCATTCAACGTTTTTTCAATAGTTTCTTTTTGTTGTTCCGATATCAATCCGTTTTCCAAAGCTTTAAGAACCGAAAGACCAACATCTTCTTTCACTGTAATAAAAGACAAAATCTCATGCATTACATTTCCAAACGCAATGGCTTCCTGTTGTTGTGTTCCCCACATTAAGGCTTCGCGTTGGGCAATTTTAATAGCTTCGGGTTTGATAACCGCTGTTACCGTTTTAATTTTTTCAATATTTTTAGTCGTTGTTTCTTTCACTGAAACTTTTTCCGGAGAACCAAATTCATAACTCATTTTATTTGGCTCATTGTCGACTCTATCTTCTACAAATTCTATAAAATAAGAAGCTAAATTATTAGGCAACATTCCATCTTTATTGCGATCCTTAGCTCTAGTAATGATATATAGCTGTTCTTCGGCTCTAGTTAAAGCCACATACAAAACATTAATATTGTCTAATAAATCCTCTTGTGCTTTTTGCTGATAAACTTGAGCCGCTTTCTCACCAAATTTTTGCACCTCTTTATTTTTAGCCACCAATGCTTTAGGTATACCTAATTCCTCTTCATTACCTTCAATCCAAAGTTTTTCTCCTTTATTTCTACTAAAATCTTCTTCAGCAAAAGGAAAAATAACTACTGGGAATTCTAATCCTTTGGATTTATGAATAGTCATGATTCGGATGGCATTAGCTCCTTCCGCTGATGGCACACTGAGTTTACTTCCGCTCTTTTGCCAATATTCTAAGAAATCGGCAATACTCAACTGATATTTTACATCGCGCTCCAGAACCACATCTAAGAAAAACTGAACGTATGCGTTATTCTTCTCACTCGAAATTGCTTTTAAAATTAAAGTCTCCGCAATTTCATACAACGATTTTCTTCGTATCGTACTCAACGGTATTTCGATTCCCTGCTGGTAAAGCCATTCCTGTAACTGGATTTCTTTTTGAAATTGAATTCCCTGATTAATAAAGTCATGAACCGGTAACGTTATAGGGAAATTTTGCGCCAAATAATACAAACTATGCGCTAGTGATTCTTTGTCTTTTTTATCATTTAGATACCGTAGCATGTTTAAAAAAAACTGCACTTCTGAAGAAGAATCCAACAACAAACTTTCCGAAGAAATAACCGGATAATGATGTTCCGTTAGATAATTCGCCAATAAAACACCATGTTTATTACTTCGGGTAAGCAAAACAATATTGTGGAGTTCAAAACCTTTTGTTTGTATCGACTGAATTGTCTCCAATGTTTTTTGCAAGTACAAATCATCTTGGGTTAGCTCTTCTTCTGTCGATTCCTTTTCCAGTTTTGGAAGGAACGTGATATTAACATAACCTCCTTGTTTCGCATTCGACTTTTGAAAACTATTATTTAGATATAATTCTTTGTAGTCTTCGTTTTCGAATTTTTCAGCTAAAAAACGAAAGAATTCATTATTAAAATTGATCACCTCATCATAACTGCGGTAATTGATTTCAAGATGAATAACTTTTTTATCTTTATTACTAAACGGATTGCTATTTTTAGATAACTCGATAAACTGCTCTGCTTTCCCTCCACGCCAACGATAAATGGATTGTTTAGGATCGCCTACAATTAAAAGTGAGCCTCTATTTCCCTGTAAGTCTTCACTAGACAACGCATTGTCTATTAACGGAATCAAATTTTGCCACTGCATCTGAGACGTATCCTGAAATTCGTCTATAAAAAAATGCTTATACCGTTCACCTAAACGTTCGTAGATGAATGGAGCTGGTTGGTTTTGAATCTGTTCATTGATGAGTTTATTGAACTCTGAAATCGACAAAATACTCTGCTCTTCCTGAATTTTTGTCAATTGATTGCTCACTGTATTGAGCAAAAACAAAGGGGTGATATTTTTTAGAAAAGCTTCATAAAAATGCTTTTTTTCGAATTTTTGATATATCACATCCAGTGCAGACAACAATTGCGGGACTAAAGTTTCTATCTGAGGTTTATCCTTTGCCGTTTTATTGATCTTAATATCATCCGGTTCGTGATAGGTTTTGTTTTTAGGATTGAATTTTCTTTCTTGGATTCCTTTTAAATGATTAGGAAAATGTCCTGCGGAAAAAGATTTCAAATCAATTCCTTGAGATTCTAAAAGGTTCAATGTCTGTGTGGCCAAATCAGAAGTTTCATCGTCTATTTGGTTACACAACTCCGTAAGATTTTGTTTGAGCGCAACAAATTCTGGAATCTGCTTGTCTTTTAAGGATAACACTTCTTCCCGATAATTCTCATTCAAAATAAGTTTCCCGGTGGTAAAAATATCATTGGAAACATCCCAAGATTTATCATCATCGGTTTTTTCCATGGTAAAATCAACTAAAAGTTTGGTTAAAACCTCGTCTTCACCAGCTTGAGCAACAATAGCATCTACAGCTTCTTGCAACAAATTTTCGGTATCTAACGACACATCAAAATTGATCGGTAAATCCAAATCATGAGCAAAAGAACGAATCACTTTGTGGGTGAACTTGTCGATAGTAGAAATATCGAAAGCCGCATAATTATGAATAATGTTTTTAATAATTGCTTTTGCCTTCTCGATTATTTTATGCTGATCCAAACCCGTTTCAGTAGCAATATCCCTCATTAATACTATCGACTTCTCAGAAGGATTCTCTTTTGTAAAATCAAAAAGACTATCTACAATTCGGCTTTTCATCTCATGAACCGCTTTATTCGTAAAAGTTATGGCTAAGATGTTTTTGTAAGCATCGTCTTTTTTTGCTGTTAGAATAATCTTTAAATATTCTTTTACAAGTGTATAAGTTTTACCAGAACCAGCGGATGCGTTATATATGGAAAATGCGGATTTTTGCACTACTCTGAAATATTTAAAATTGTAAAGGCTGTTTGATATCAAAAAAAACTTGACGCTTCATTTTCGATAATTCTGATGGAAGTTCAGAAATGTCTTTTAAAACCAACACAATAATAGCCCTTCCTTTAATATCGAAAAAACTTAAATTCATGGATGCATTTTTGTACTTATAACTTCCAACCAATGGAAAGTATTCTTTCAAAACATCCAACGTTTCCTGTTGGTTGTTGTGAATAATGAAAAGTTGAGTCTCAGGCGAATTATTAATTGATTCTATACTATACGGATGAAAAATTGGACTAGAAAGATTCAAGGTATATATTTGAAAATTCTCACTTACGGCTTCTAATATTTCTCTTTCTTTAAGATCATTGGCATACACCACCGTTTTGTTGAATAAAATGGTATAATCTTGAATTGCCTTAGGAAAATTTGCAGCAAAAGTTTTCACGGAATGAGTCAAAAATTCCTTATCAATCGACTTGTTCTTTTCGATGTAACTTTCAACTTTCGGGTAAATTAATTTTGCGAATTTATTAATGGTTGCATCGGCATACCACTCGCGATCATCTAACTTATGATTGACTGTTTTATATGCCCATCCGTTGCCAATTGCTGTGGCTAGAGCTTCGTCGAGATAAGAATAGGCGAATTTGGAATAAAGTGTATTGTTTTCTTTAAAATGATTTTCAATCTCAAACTGTTTTTTTATTTTTTGCTCTTTGTAAAGAACGTGACACATTTCATGAAGCACAACACCGTTTTTCGAATTGTAATCAGTTTCATCTGAGAAAATAGCCACACATAGATTATTCACATGAGGTGTAGCGGTTATAAAACCATTGGCGCCCGGAATAGGATACAACGCTACCTGAAAAGGGACATCGGCTGTCCAAGAAGAATCATAAAACTGTTTTATTCTATTAAAAATTTGAATATTCACATTTTCAAACTTCGATAGTTCTTGCAACTGTTTTTCTAGTTTCGGTTTATTTTCGTTCCAAACCATTGTATCGTAATAGGATTCAATATTCCGAAGCAGTTGGATTAAATTCTGACTCGTTTCCAACGGAAGGAACCCCAAACAATTTAATTTAAAGTCGGTTAAGTTTTTAGAATTCACTGCGCTCGCAACGACCAAATCATACGTTGAAACCCCATGATTTCTGGAAGTAGGGTAATCATCTCTAGAAACCGTGTAATATATATTGATTTTCTTGTACTCTTCGATTGCTTCTTTAAACTTTAAATCATTAGCAGGATGCTTTTCAATAAAATCTTTAAATGTACTCGAGGTACCATGCGATCCGGCTGCGGTTTGCATGAAATTTAACAAACAATACGGCTTACTTATTTTGTATTTGAAAAAAACTTGGGAATTCCCCAAGACAGAAATAAGAAGAAAAATTAAGAAACTTATTTGTTTTATTGAAAGCATTATGGTTTAGTCTATTTGATGAAACTACAAAACTGTTAACTTATAGTGAAATAAGAAATAACTATTTCCATTTCCAAAGTTAAATGATTAATTTTGAAATTAAATTATTTATTAATCTTAAACAAACAATATTATGGCTTTTGAGTTACCACAATTACCTTATGCATACGATGCACTAGAACCACATATTGATGCCAGAACTATGGAAATTCACCATACAAAACATCACAATGCATATACTACCAACTTAAATGCTGCCATTGCAGGTACTGATTTAGAAGGAAAATCTATTGAAGAAATCCTTAAAAACCTAGATATGAGCAAAGCAGCAATCAGAAATAATGGTGGAGGTTTTTATAACCACAATTTATTTTGGACTGTTATGTCTCCTAATGGTGGCGGTGAACCTACAGGTGAATTAGTTGAAGCAATTCGTTCTGCTTTTGGAAGTTTTGAAGAATTTAAAAATGTTTTTTCAAAAGCAGGAATTTCTCAATTTGGTTCTGGATGGGCTTGGTTGTGTGTTAAAGACGGAAAATTAGAAGTTTGCGGAACTCCTAATCAGGATAATACACTAATGCCAGGTGTAGGCTGTGGAGGAACACCTATCTTAGGAATGGATGTTTGGGAACATGCTTATTATTTGCATTACCAAAACAGAAGACCTGATTATGTTGAGGCTTTCTTTAATGTAATTAACTGGGATGAAGTAGCTAGACGTTACGCTGAAGCGAAATAATTGATTTTTATTTCTCATAAAAAAAGAGGCAATCTATTTTAAGATTGCCTCTTTTTTTGTTGTGAATTAATAGTTAACCTAATAAAAAAGGTGGAGATTCACTTCCACCTTTTTTGCCCCAAATCTACCATAAACTTAACCTACTTGTGTAATGGTGAGTCAAATGTATTTTGAAATTATTTTATTCCCAAAGAAAATCGTTAAAAAACCAATAAAATCGACAAGTTAATTTTGATACAATTATTTAATCATCAATAAATTATAATTTATCTATTTATCAATTGATTCTTTTGAAAAATAAAAAAGGCAGAAGTGTTAGTTCCGCCTTTTTTGCCCCAAATCTACCATAAACTTAACCTACTTATGTAATGGTACAGTAAAAGTATGTGACTTGTAATTGAAATTCAAAATTTATCGATGAATTGTGTAAAAAATCGTTAAAAAGGTATCGCATCATTAATTTTAATGAGATAATCTACCGAATAAGAATTTCGTATAAATAAAAAAGGCAGAAGTGTTAGTTCTACCTTTTTTGCCCCAAATCTACCATAAACTTAACCTACTTATGTAATGGTGGGATAAAGGTAAAATTATATAATAATGTCTTCAAACTTAATCGGTGAATAGTCAATAAAGTCGATTAACGGCATTTTAATACGCTCGAGCATCCTTTCCTTCGTAGAAATTCATAAAAGCTCGATTCACTACCCGATTACCTCCCGCGGTAGGGTAATTACCTGTAAAATACCAGTCTCCTAGGTTTTTAGGACAAGCTTTATGTAAATTCTCAACACTTTGGAAAATGATTTTCACTTCAGCTTTCACCGAAGGCTCCGTTAACATTTCTGCAATTTTATCCGAAATCTGTTCGTCTGTAAATTGTGCATACAACTCATTTACGTAATTCACTATTTCAGAATCGCTATAATGTTCTTGTGCTTTACATTTCGCATAAACTTCATCGACCAAATGATACTTATTAGTATCTTTTAACAATTCTAACATCGCTTGAAAGGCAACTAAGGTCTCGAGTTTTGCCATGTCGATTCCGTAACAATCAGGGTAACGAATTTGTGGTGCCGACGAGACTATAATGATTTTTTTAGGATTCAAACGATCCATCATTTTAATGATACTTTTCTTTAAAGTAGTTCCACGAACAATACTATCATCGATGATCACCAAGTTATCAGTAGGTTTAATCACACCATAGGTTACATCATAAACATGTGCCACCATATCGTCACGTGAACTATCTTCGGTAATAAACGTACGTAGTTTTACATCTTTAATAGCAATTTTTTCGGAACGTAACTTCACAGACAAAATCTCCTGTAATTTCTCGGCTGATAAGTTCTCTTTATTCTGTAAAATTTCAGCTATTTTTCTTTGATTCAAAAAATCATTAGCCGCTTCAATCATACCAAAAAAGGAAGTTTCCGCAGTATTTGGGATATACGAAAAAACGGTATTGTCTGTATCATTATCTACTGCTTTTAGCACTTCAGGCATGATTAGTTTACCCAATTCTTTTCGCTCTTGATAAATTTCGGCATCACTACCGCGAGAAAAATAAATACGCTCAAAAGAACAAGCTTTTTTTATGGAAGCTTCGCGTACTTTTTCGTCTAAAACCGTTCCATTTTTTTTAATGATTAACGCATGACCCGGAGTTATTTCCTTAATCTGATCAAAAGGCACGTTGAATACCGTTTGAATCACTGGTCGTTCTGATGCCACTACTACAATTTCATCATCCTGATAGTAATAAGCTGGTCGGATTCCTGCCGGATCTCGTGTCACGAAAGCATCACCATGACCAATTAATCCGGCCATTGCGTAACCTCCGTCCCAATTTTTAGAAGCTCTTTTTAAAATACGAGCCACATCTAATCGTTCAGCTATCACTGCTGAGGCCTCTTGTTTAGAAAACCCTTCGTTTTTGCATTGTTGGTATAAATCGGTTACTTCATCATCTAAGAAATGACCAATTTTTTCCATTACTGTAACAGTATCTGCCATTTGTTTCGGATGTTGTCCTAGACGAACTAAATCATCGAACAACTCTTTAACATTGGTCATATTAAAATTTCCTGCTACAATTAAGTTGCGGTGCATCCAATTATTTTGACGTAAGAAAGGGTGTACGTTTTCAATACTATTTTTACCAAAAGTACCATAGCGCACATGACCCAAAAAAACTTCTCCCACATAAGGGATATGCTCTTTTTGTAAAGCTACATCCTCACGATATTCAGGATGTTGAACTAACTCTTCATTGATTCTAGTGTTAATCTGGCTGAAAATATCCTGAATAGGTTGTGCATGATTGGAACGGATTCTACTTATATACCGTTGACCAGGTTTTACGTCTAATTTGATACTAGCCAATCCAGCACCATCTTGACCTCTGTTGTGTTGCTTTTCCAGCAACAGATACATTTTTTCTACGCCATAAAAAGCCGTACCGTACTTTTGTTTATAATAATCTAAAGGTTTTTTTAACCTTAAAAGTGCAATACCACACTCGTGTTTAATTGCGTCGCTCATTGTTGTTGTGTTGTTGTAATGTGTGTTGTTGTTTTAATAAAAAACGCCCCGAAATTTCGAGGCGTCAGTGATTTATGTTAACTCAATATCAAATTGTGTTAAAGCTTTGAATTGCTGTAATCTGTTTTGAACCTCTTCTTTGGTTAAATTCACCATTCTTTCTGTTCCGAATTTCTCTACACAGAAAGAAGCTAAATTAGAACCATGAACGATGGCACGTTTCATATTTTCAAATGAAATATTTTCACTTTGAGTAATGAATCCTGAGAAACCTCCTGCGAAAGTATCACCAGCTCCTGTTGGATCGAATACTTCTTCTAGTGGTAACGCCGGTGCAAAAAATACATGAGCATCATGGAATAATAAAGCTCCATGCTCTCCTTTTTTAATTACGACATATTTAGGTCCCATTTCTTGGATTTTAGCTGCCGCTTTCACCAAAGCATATTCTCCAGATAATTGACGCGCTTCCTCATCGTTAATGGTAATTACATCTACACGTTTCATTACTTCTTTCAATTCTGGCAAGGCACAATCCATCCAGAAGTTCATCGTATCTAAAACTACCAATTTAGGTTTTTCGGTTAACTGATCTAAAACACTGCTTTGTACCAAAGGATGCAGGTTTCCTAACATCACTACATCGGTTTTTTTGAAATTCTCAGGTACTACCGGTTTGAAATCTGCTAATACATTAAGTTCTGTTACCAAAGTATCGCGAGAATTCAAATCGTTATGGTATTTTCCGCTCCAGAAGAATGTTTTTCCTCCTTTAACCACTTCTAGACCTGTTACATCGATATTTTTTGACTTTAACAAGTCTATATATTCTTGTGGAAAATCCTCACCGACTACAGAAACAATAGCCGACTGTAAATTAAAATGAGATGCTGAAAGACCGATAAATGTACCTGCACCACCTAGAATTTTATCTGTTTTACCAAACGGAGTTTCAATCGCATCAAAAGCAACTGTTCCTACAATTAATAATTTGTTCATTAATCTTGAATTTGAAATAAGGGGCAAAGATAATCTTTTAGTTTGAAAGTTTAAAATAGCCTTCGATTTTAGCAAATAAAAATCTTTTCTATCTCAAATTATTTTTAATCAAAACTGAATATTGAATAAAACAAAGATTATAATAGGATAAGGAGTACTTAAAACTATTATAGAGAATACGTTGGATTACAAATAAAACTATAACTATCTTGCTTCTTCACTTTCATAAAACTGATCTATCGATAGCTTTTTTTGTTGGGAAGCCATTACTGCCAACTGGTCGCAACGTTCGTTTTGAGGATGATTGTTGTGTCCTTTGATCCACTTAAAATCGACTTGATGTTGTCGGTAAATTTTCAAAAAGCGAACCCATAGATCTGGGTTTTTCTTTCCTTTGAAACCTATTTTTTCCCAACCCAAAACCCATTTTTTTTCCACAGAATCTACTACATACTTCGAATCGGAAATCACCAGAACTTTCATATTTGGATTTTTAAGCTTTTCCAAACCCACGATTACCGCAAGCAATTCCATACGGTTATTGGTTGTTAATCGAAAACCTTCGTAAAATTCTTTCTTATAGTTTGTGCCGACCAATTCCATAACCACACCGTAACCTCCTGGTCCGGGATTTCCTTTTGATGCACCGTCTGTATATATGTGTACTTGATGAGACAAAAAACTATGATTTAGAAATTAACTGTTCGATTACCTTCGGAAAATGTTCATGCTCTAACTGATGTACTTTTTCCGCAATCTCTTCCGGAGTAGTACACTCTTCTACAGAAACCGCCTTTTGAAAGATGATACCGCCTTCGTCATACTGTTCGTTAACGTAATGAATAGTTATACCTGTTTCTCTTTCTTTATTTTCTAAAACAGCTTTATGTACATTCTCCCCATACATTCCCTTACCTCCATATTTAGGTAACAAGGCAGGATGAATATTAATAATCTTCTGAGGATACATTGCAATAATATCTTCAGGAAACTTTAGAAGAAATCCAGCCAGAACAATTAAATCCGGTTGTATTGTATTAATTTTTTGCAAAACCGTACCGTTGTTTAAATCTTCTCTTGTAAAAACCTCTGCAGGTAATTCGTGATTCGCCGCACGTTCTAGAACTTTAGCTTTTGGATTGTTTGAAAATACTTTAACTACTTTAGCTTGGTCACTATGTTTAAAATGTGCTATAATTTTTTCGGCATTTGATCCGGAACCGGAAGCAAAAATTACAATTTTTTTCATTAGTTGTGTTGTTATCATTAGCTTAGAAAACCTTAATAGATCTACTTCTGCCAGTGTAATTTTATTACGCAAAAAAAAGAATAAAAATTGAGAATTAAACAAAAAGAACTCTCTTTTAAAATTAATTTTTACCTTCGCGATTAGATTTATTAACGAATTCATGTTGTATTAAAATAAAGTTTTTTATTTTTGCCAACTAATTAAAATTTAAAATTTAAGATTATGTCAGACATTGCATCAAGAGTAAAAGCGATTATCGTAGACAAATTAGGTGTTGACGAAAATGAAGTTGTTACAGAAGCAAGCTTCACTAACGATTTAGGAGCTGATTCATTAGACACTGTTGAGCTAATTATGGAGTTCGAAAAAGAGTTCGATATTCAAATTCCAGACGATCAAGCTGAAAACATTGCTACTGTAGGTCAAGCTATTTCTTACATCGAAGAAGCTAAAAAATAATTATACTAAAAGCATCTGTAAGTGAAACACCTTACAGATGTTATTATTTTTTACTGTCTTTAAGAATCTTTTCATAGATTTGTAAAAACATTGATTGTATTACAATCGAAAAATACTATGTAATACCCCATTGTTTCTTTTAGTTGATATTAAAAGTACTATGGGTTTTTTTATATTAAACAAAACCAACTATATATGCAGTTAAAGCGAGTAGTAGTAACAGGATTAGGTGCATTGACACCTATAGGAAACAACCTTCAAGAATACTGGAATGCATTAATTAATGGTAAAAGTGGCGCAGCCCCAATTACCTATTATGATACCGAAAAACACAAAACAAAGTTTGCTTGCGAAGTAAAAAACTTCAACGTTGAAGATTTTATTGACAAGAAAGAAGCAAGACGAATGGACAAATTTGCACAATATGCCATCGTTGCCGGTGAAGAAGCTATTCGAGATGCTGGTATTACCGACACTAACGTAGACAAAAAAAGAGTTGGTGTGATTTGGGGAGCGGGTATTGGAGGTTTAGAAACTTTCCAAGAAGAAGTTATCAACTACGCAAAAGGTGATGGAACTCCACGTTTTAATCCTTTCTTTATTCCTAAAATGATTGCGGATATTGCTCCTGCTCATATTTCAATGCGCAACGGATTCATGGGGCCTAACTACACTACTGTTTCGGCTTGTGCTTCTTCGGCTAACGCATTAATTGACGCTTTCAATTATATTCGTTTAGGTAAGTGTGACGTAATTATTTCCGGTGGTTCTGAAGCAGCCGTTACTATAGCAGGAATGGGAGGTTTTAACTCTATGCAGGCTTTATCTACAAGAAACGAAAGCCCTGAAACTGCCTCAAGACCTTTTGATGCAACCCGTGATGGATTTGTATTAGGCGAAGGAGCAGGTGCTCTAGTTTTAGAAGAATACGAACATGCAAAAGCACGTGGTGCTAAAATATATTGTGAAATTGGAGGTGGCGGTATGTCATCAGATGCTTATCACCTAACAGCACCACATCCAGAAGGAATTGGTGTAATTGCAGTAATGCAAAACTGTTTGGATGACGCAGGAATGAAGCCGGAAGATGTAGACCACATCAACACCCACGGTACTTCAACACCTCTTGGCGATGTGGCTGAATTAAAAGCTATTAGCGCTGTTTTTGGTGAGCATGCAAAAACCATCAACATTAACTCTACCAAATCAATGACAGGTCATTTACTAGGTGCTGCAGGTGCTATAGAAGCCATCGCTTCTGTATTATCAATCACACATGGTATAGTACCTCCAACGATCAACCATACTGTGGTGGATGAAAATATCGATCCTTCATTGAATTTAACACTAAACAAAGCTCAAAAAAGAGAAGTTAGAGTTGCTATGAGCAATACTTTTGGATTTGGTGGTCACAATGCTTGTGTGTTATTCAAAAAAATTGACTAATCACTTTGTATGAGGATTATTAAAAAAATATTCAAAAATTCCCGTTCTCCAGAAGACGGGATTTTTTTTGATAAACTCGAGAAAATTCTAGGCTTCAAGCCCAATAATTTAGAACATTACAAAAAAGCATTCACCCATCGCTCGATGAATAAGGTGGATGAAGAGGGAAACACCGTTAATTACGAACGTTTAGAGTTTTTGGGAGATGCCATGCTTGGATCAGTGATAGCTGCACACCTCTTTAATAAGGTTCCTAGAGGAGATGAAGGTTATTTGACCAAAATGCGTTCCAAAATTGTAAGTCGCGAGCACCTGAATGAATTAGGGAAAGATTTTAACTTAATTCAATTTGTAGAAAGCAAAGTGTCTCCGAAACATTTTGGTGAAAACGTTCACGGGAATATCTTCGAGGCTTTTATTGGAGCTATCTATTTGGACAAAGGCTTTTCGTACTGCGAAAAATTCATCCACAAAAAAATCATCAAACCCTATGTAGACATTGACCGATTAGAAGGAAAGGTAATCAGCTACAAGAGTTTATTGATTGAATGGTGTCAGAAAGAAAAAAAATCTTTTCATTACGAAGTCTATGACGATAATGGAACCGGAAACCTAAAACACTTTGGCGTAAAACTTCACATTGATGGCAAAGTAGTCGCCAAAGCACGTGCTACTTCTAAAAAGAAAGCCGAAGAAATTGCCTCTAAAAGAGGATATTTCGTTTTTCAATCTCAAATTGACATGAAATAAAGAAGGAGCTTACAACGCTCCTTCTTTATTTTTCTCTGGCAATCCTGCCAAGAATAAATTTACTAAAGGGATCAAAAATAACCAAGGTGAAATACCAGCATTTCTCAATCTCCTGAATCCACATGCATATAACGGTAGTAACGAAACATATCTGTAAATTTTAGCAGGCAACTCGGTATCAAATACTATTTTAAAAAATATTAATAAGACTGAACCGAATAAAATATTTAACAAAAAGAATGACCAAAATTCTAAGATACTAGACTCTCCTTTAAAATCAAACACTCTTTTAAATGCTAATAAAAAAATTTTAAAAAATTTCATATTTATATACTTTAACAGATGTCTATTCCACATGAAATCATATTATCCATCACACAAGCCATTCCTGCAGCGATACAACCCCATGTGTCATACCAATTCATACTTTGAATTCTATCCACAGCACATCTTCTAACACCTTCATAAGAGCAACCATATCTCCCATTATCAGAAATTGGAAAAATTATTTCATTTATTTTAATACCTTTTGCAATTGATACTTTATAAACAACTTCACCATTAATATAAAAATTATATTCCCCACTTGCTTTTTCTGGATTTTTAGTTATGTATTCTTTTAAATCATCCGATGATTCAAAACTTGGCATATTAGAATCTGACTCAAATTTTTGAACAAATTCATAAACCTGATTGTTTGCTTCATTTAAATTTTTATCTTTAATACCATAAAACTCCTTTGTTAATGAATTAAACACTAAAGTTGTCTTAGTTTCAACCTTTTGACTTTTAAAAGAATCCTCATTACTACATGCAACAAGCCCAATTACACTAATTAACATTGTTAAGCCCAAATAAATTGGTAATAACTTTTTTTTCATAATTTTAATTTTAGTTTGAATTCCCCAAATCTCGCTTAAGCATCTAAAACTTTTTAATAAGACATTTTTCCAATTGTTATCAGACTCAATATTTAGTCAAAGCCTACATTCTTTAATTTATTTAAATTTTAAGGCGCCTTTAAAATTTTTGCAAAACAAAACAAAAAGACAGATTTTCACTATAAAATTTTAACATTTAACATTTGTTACGGAAAAACCGTAAAATCACAGTTTTATTACGCAAACGTTTTCGTTAATAAATTAGCAAAAAGCTAACAGTTTACATCCGTTAAAGTTCTTGATTAAGTAGTATATTTACATTTTGTTTGGATCTATGGCTATTCATAAATTACAATTAGAAGATTTCGATCAGGTAGATTATGACCTAATAGCCATCCATACAACATTGGAAGATTATCGGTTGGCTTTTAAGATAAATCGGGAACTGGAGATTTTACTTTCTAAGAACGATGAAGAAATCCCAATTGAAATCAAAAAACACAAAGCTTCATTTTCAAGATTTACTTTTGAAGATGAAATTGCTATGATGACTTGGGATCTGATACAAAATAAACAAGAAATTGAATTACCTGTAGATTCCAAAACCACTTCTTTATTTGAAGATAATTTGGTAACCACCCAAGTCAATCTGATTAACGAACTAAAAAAAGTGGACTATTTCTTAAAGATAGAACACGATGGACAGATTAAAACAAAAGAAATTATAACCCAAATAAAAAAAATTGATCTCATCAGTACGGTTTATGAAGTAGATGCCAATGAAATCAAATCAAAAAACAATTTAATTTTTTAAAAATGCCAACAAGAAAAAAAACCAAAATTGTTGCTACCCTTGGGCCTGCTTGTAGCACAAAAGAAGTAATACAGAAAATGATTGAGGCAGGAGTTGATGTATTTAGAATTAACTTCTCACATGCTGATTATACTGATGTAGCGGAACGAATCAGAATTATCAGAGAAATCAATGAAGAATGTGGTTACACTACAGCAATTCTAGCAGATTTACAAGGTCCTAAGTTACGTGTAGGTGTTATGAAAGAAGACGTGGTGGTAAATGAAGGGGATTTGGTTACTTTTCAAACCGCTGAAGATGTTCCTGGAACACCTGACAATGTTTTCATGACCTACAAAGCGTTTCCACAAGATGTAAATCCTGGTGAAAGAATATTATTAGATGACGGAAAATTAATTTTTGAAGCCGTTTCTACTGATAAAAAAGCCAAAGTAGTTTGTAAGGTAATTCAAGGAGGACCTCTAAAATCGAAAAAAGGAGTTAACCTACCTAACACAAAAGTTTCTTTACCAGCCCTGACTGAAAAAGACATCAAAGATGCTATTTTCGCCATTGAACATAAAGTAGATTGGATTGCATTGTCTTTCGTAAGAACTCCAGAAGATTTGAAAGACTTACGCGATTTGATAGAAAAACATTCGGACCATAAAATTCCGATTATAGCAAAAATCGAAAAACCGGAAGCAGTTGAGAATATCGATAAAATTGTAGCTCACTGTGACGGATTAATGGTAGCTCGTGGTGACCTTGGTGTAGAACTTCCAGCTCATGAAGTTCCATTAATTCAAAAGAAATTAATCAACAGAGCTAAATTAGCTCGTATCCCTGTGATCGTAGCCACTCAAATGATGGAAACGATGATTACCAGCCTTACTCCTACTCGTGCAGAAGTAAACGATGTAGCCAACTCTGTAATGGATGGTTCCGATGCGGTAATGCTTTCTGGAGAAACTTCTGTTGGAAACTACCCTATTCAGGTAATTGAAAAAATGACTCAAATCATTGAAGCAGTAGAAGATTCGCCACTAATTCAAGTGCCTCAAAAACAGCCACAAATTAAAACCAATCGCTATGTAACAAAACACATTTGTTACCATGCAGCTATTTTAGCCGACGACATCGAAGCCAAAGCAATTACCACTCTAACCAATAGTGGGTATACTGCCTTTCAAGTTTCGGCTTGGAGACCTCATGCGCACGTTTTGGTATTTACCACTAACAAACGTATTTTAACACAGTTAAATTTATTATGGGGTGTACACGCTTTCTTATATGACAAATTTGTGAGCACCGATGATACTATTGACGATATCAATGCGATTGCTAAAGAGAAAGGTTATGTACAAAAAGGTGATATTTTAGTAAACCTTGCCGCGATGCCTGTTGTTGCTAAAGGAATGGTCAATACATTAAGAATATCCGAAATAGAGTAAACGAAAATTTCTTTACCTAAGCATTAAAATTCAAACCGTAGTTGAACGACTACGGTTTTTTTTATTTCTGTATTTAAGTTCGATAAAGAAATTCCTAACAAACGAACCGAATCTTTCATTCGTTCCTGATACAATAATTCTTTAGCGTTTTCAAACAACAAGGCTTTATCTTGTATAAAATAAGGCAAAGTTTTACTTCGGGTTTGTTGAGTGAAATCAGAATATTTAATCTTTAATGTGACCGTTTTACCAGAAATCTTGTGTTTTTGCAAACGACGAGATAATTCTTCTGCAATACGAACCAATTTTTCTTCCATAAAAATCTCCGAAGTTAAATTGGTATTAAAAGTGTGCTCGGCTGCAACAGATTTTGTGGTTCTATTCGGTTTTACGGCACTATTATGAATTCCGCGTACCAAATCATAATAATGCATTCCACTCTTACCAAAATGCTCCTCTAAAAAAGCCTTAGATTTACTTTTTAAATCCGATCCAGTAAAAATTCCCAACTGATACATTTTTTCGGCGGTAACTTTACCTATTCCGTAAAATTTCTTCACATCTAATCCTTCTAAAAAAGAAACTACTTCATCGGGATTAATCGTCTTCTGTCCGTTAGGTTTATTATAATCAGAGGCAATTTTGGCCACAAATTTATTTACAGAAATACCAGCCGAAGCCGTAAGCCCCACCTCTTGAAAAATACGAGTTCTAATCTCTTTGGCGATTAATGTTGCACTTGGATTGCCTTTTTTATTTTGCGTTACATCGAGATAAGCTTCATCTAGAGAGAGCGGTTCCACTAAATCGGTATAATCAAGAAAAATTTTTCTAATTTTTTGAGAAATTTCTTTGTACCGATCAAATCTTGGTTTTACAAAAATTAAATCAGCACATAAACGTTTCGCTTGAATCCCACTCATGGCACTCCGAACACCGTATTGACGCGCTTCGTAACTTGCTGCAGAAACTACACCTCGCGTTTCACTTCCTCCTACAGCAATTGGTTTACCTTTTAACTCAGGCCGATCCATTTGCTCTACAGAAGCATAAAACGCATCCATATCTACGTGGATTATTTTACGTATAGGTTTCGTTTCCATTGTGTAAATTTATGTATATTCCATTAAAATTTTACAGTATGGGAAAATCGGCTATTGTTTTAGGAGCCAGTGGTGTTACCGGAACTGAATTAATGAAACTTTTGATTGAAGATGAGGAATTTGACCAAATAATTGTTATTTCCAGATCAAAAGGCAAACTAGAACATCCAAAAATCAAAGAGATTATTACCGATTTATTACATTTAAAACAAATTGCCTCCGAATGTAAGGCAGATGTCCTATTTTGTTGCATAGGCACCACAAAAGCACAAACACCTGACAAAACAACTTACAAAGCAATAGATTACGGTATTCCTGTTCAAGCTGCCAAAATAGCGAAGGCAAACGGCATAAATACGTTTATAGTTGTATCAGCCTTAGGAGCCGATCCCAACAGCAGCATTTTCTACAATAGAACTAAAGGGGAAATGTAGCGAGATGTCTTAGCACAGGATCTTAAAAAAACCTACTTGTTACAGCCATCGTTAATCGACTTTTTAAGAGACCGATTCGCAGAGAAAATTGGAGTTTATTTAATGCGAGTAATCAACCCTTTACTAATAGGAAAATTAAAAAAATATCGTAGCATTACACCTAAAACCATTGCAAGAGCTATGATACAACTTACCAAAAACAACTATACTACATCAAGAATAAGTTCAGATCAAATCACCTTAATAGCAGACGGAAAATTATGATAGAAATAGAAAGAAAATTTTTAGTATCCCATTTGTCATTTTTGTCTTTAGCAACCAAAAAAAACAGAATTGTTCAAGGCTATCTCAACTCTAATCCTGAAAGAACTGTACGCGTCAGAATTAAAGGAAACAAAGGATTTCTTACCATTAAAGGAAAAGGGAATGAGTCCGGAACCACACGCATGGAATGGGAAAAAGAAATTTCGCTACAAGAAGCCGAACAGCTATTAACTCTTTGTGAAAAAGGAATTATAGAAAAAACACGTTATGAAATTCCCGTAGGTAATCATACTTATGAAGTAGACCTATTTGCAGGAGATCATGAAGGACTTGTTCTTGCTGAAATAGAATTGGAATCCGAAAATGAAGATTTTACAAAACCGGATTGGTTAGCTGAAGAGGTAACAGGTGATGAGCGCTATTATAACGCCTATCTAAGTAATCATCCGTACCCTACAGAGTAATTATTTTTTTTGAGCGATTTCAATTTTAACCCTCATCTCGCCACTGCGTTTATTAGTGGCTAACAACATAAATGAAGCCCTAGACAAATCGATTTCGCGGTTCCTTACATGTGGCCCTCGATCATTGACTCGAACCAATACATGTTTACCATTTCTTAGGTTTGTTACTCGAAGTATGGTGCCAAATTTAAATCTTCGATGCGCAGCGGTAAATTTTTTATTATTGAAACGTTCTCCACTGGCCGTCCTCCTACCATTGAATTTATTGGAGTAATACGAAGCGTGAGCATTGCTTTTATAAAGTTTGTAATTATAAAGTCCTTCTTCAATCGAGAGACTATCTATAACTAAACTATCAATACTGTCTGTTTTAACAGTATCTTGTATTTGATTCGCTGCAAAAGGTTTTTTATCGAATTTCCGAAAAGAAACCGTAGAAATCAACACTATTGCTATAGATGTAGTCAAGACTAAAAAAATTCTACTGATCATCACTGTTTTATTTAACATTATACATCCTAAATCAAATACTATACCTAAAAAAATAAAAAGTCCTAAAATAGGACTTTTTATATTATTTTAAAGCCATAAAGCCCATGGAATTCTACTTAGAATTAACAATAATCCAATTCCAAACCCGATTAAAATTGATTTGAATTTAGCCGCACTCTCTGCTTGTTTTTTATGCTTAGACCAACCAATAGTAATCAGTACCAAAGCGATGATATTGATTAATGGATGCTCAAGAGAAGTTAGACGTGCTGAAGCATCTTTCATTTCACCCAATAAGGCTAATCCAAGTGGGGAAATAAAATATAAAACCAAACCGACTAATAATTGAATGTGAGCTGCAATTAAACCGAATAAAGCGATTTTGCGGTCTTTTCCAGTGAATTCTCTATTGGCAAAAAAACCTGACGCGGTATTTACCACAGCAACTACTAATAATAAAAGCGCTAGATACGCCCAACCAGAATGAAATTTTTGAATAAAATCGTACATTTTAAAAGTTTTAGTTTAAACAAATATAACTAAAAAAACAAAACCACGCCAAAAGACGTGGTTTCGAATTTTGTATGTAAAAAGATTAGAAATCGTATCTTACAGAGAAGTTCCAAGTTCTACCAAAACCAAAGAATACTTGGTTTCTTACATCAACTCCATCATAAACTCCTTTTGCCAAATAATCTTGATAAGTAGGATATTGTCCAGAACCAGTTCCTTTCAATTTATTACTTGCTGATGTTGTACTTCCGAATGGATTAATTAAACCATCACCAGTACCACCATCAAATTCAGCTTGAGTTGCAGTAAACTGATTAGTTCTTGATTCTGTAACAAATGTTTCATCAAGAACATTATTAACATTTATTCTAAAGTTAAATGAATCTTTACTATCTTTAGTTCTATTCAATTTTAGAGATAAACCAAGGTCCATTAATCCATAGCTTGGTAACAATAAAGTACCTTTGTTATTAGTTGCAGAAAATCTTCCTGGTTCAATATTTGCATATAAATTATCAGCATATCTGTAATTAGCATCTAATTTCAAGCCTTTAACCGCTTCCCAATTAGCACCAATACTGTATGTAACTTGAGCAACGTCTCCAACTTTAACTTTATCTAAAGTTAATGTACCGTCACCTAATAATAAATTATTTTGGTCATACTTCTTGTAAGTAGCATTTCCATCATAGAACCAATCACCGTAAGAAACCATACCATTAATATTTAACGTTTTAAATGGTTTTGCAGTCATTTCTAATTCTAAACCTTGGTGAATTTCATCAACACCAAAAGCTTCATAATATCCATTTCTGTTACTTGAACTAGGATCTGATGAACGTTGATATCTATCTTTCCAAGAAGTGTAATAAGCATTTAAATTCGCATTGAAAATAGAAGAACGGAAACCATATCCTAATTCAACACCTAAAATTTTCTCATTAGTAAGATCAGCAGCTACAATAGACTGGTTACTAGGATAAACCGCATTGAAGAATGGTTGTTTAGAATAGTATCCTGCATTAGCAAACACATTCATTTGTTCGTTAATGTTATAGTTTACACCACCTTTTACATTACCTCCTAAAATATTTTTATAATCAGTCATGTATAGATCATTCGTTTTCAAGTATAAAAACGTATCTTCTCTTTTGAAACCTTGTTGAGAAATTGCCCCTTGAACGAAAGCTGATAACTTTTCAGTAGAATACTCTAACTGAGTGAAAGCTCCATACCATTTAACATATCCATTATTGTTGTACTCAATCTTCTCTTGATCTTTTACGTTTGTAAAAGGGTTAAAGCTTGGAGATGCAGAATATGTATTATATAAGAAACGGTTAGGATTATTAATATCTCTATTATCAAAATAACCATCAGCACCCAATAGATCATTTACATTTCTAAAATGGTAACCAATGTATGTTCTTGCATCTACACCAAAATCTAAAGTAAATTTATCGGAAAGTTTTGTATTTAAATTTATCACACTTCCATACCAGTCGTGAGAGTTAATAGAAGCTCTTCTAGTGAAACCAGCTGTTCTACTTGAGATTTGCTCTCCATTGGTTGGAGCTAAGTTAGATGGTCCAGTAATTGCAGTTAAAGCATCTCTGTTTGCTGGATCATAAGTTCCAGTGTTGTAAGCATAGAAATCATTAAACGGCACTAAACCATTTGCAGTTTTGAAAGCAAAAGGAGATCTACCTATGTTACCCGTTCCACCTCCACGGCCCCATGAACCATAAAATACAGAAGATAATTTCATTTTATCGTTGATCTTCCAGTCATAATTCAAAGACGCTACAGGTTTGTGGTAAAAGTTTCTAGCCCAAGAATACTCTTCTCCATTTAAATAACCCCAATCAGAATTATATTTAATATTTGGTTTGTTTTCTGATGGATTACCGTATTTAATGTAATCTGCTAAGGTATTAGCAAAACTTCTTTGGTGGTGCCATTGAGGAGCACCAGTAAAAGTAAACTGGATATCATGGTTTTCATTGATTTCATAACCTAAACCAATAAAGTAATTTTGACCTAAAAACTTAGTACCATCAACATATCCATTACCCATAGTATTACTGAATAAAATTGAAGCAGATAAACCGTTCTCCATTTTACCAGTTGAGTACGACGCTAAGGTTTTAAGATAATTATCGTTACCGATTGTTGAAGAAATTGAACCTCCTTGTTTAGCATCTGCCGATCTTGTGATTACGTTGATCGTACCACCTACCGATGAAATTGCTAATTTAGAAGAACCCAAACCTCTTTGCACTTGCATAGCTGTTGTTACATCAGATAAACCTGCCCAGTTACTCCAGTATACCGCTCCATTTTCCATGTCGTTTACAGGTACACCGTTAATCATAACCGCAACGTTTCTCTGATCGAAACCACGAATATTAATTCTTGAATCTCCAAAACCTCCTCCAGATTTAGTCACATACACCGATGGTGTAGTAGCTAATATCTCAGGAAATTCTTGAGAACCTAATTTTTCTCTAATTTCAGCAGCCTTGATTGTAGAAACAGCTACTGGCGTTTTTCTGTCTTTTGCAATATCAATAACAGTAGTAGATACCACTACCTCTCCTAAAACATTGCTTTCAGCTTTTAAAACAATAGTTCCCAAATCTGAAGAACTACCAATGATTGAATACGATACTTTTTTAGACTCGTATCCTAAGTAAGATACTACAAGAGTTCCTGTAGCTTTTGAAGAATTAAGGGTAAAGCTACCATCAAAACTAGTTGCTACCCCATTTGTTGTTCCTTGGATAACAACATTTGCACCAGGAAGAGGACCGTTTTCATCTTCGACCTTTCCGGTAATTTTTCCTTGAGCAAATACTGAAGAAATACTCAAGAAAAAGAAAGTCACTAAAAACCAATTTTTCATGTTTCTCATTTGTGATGTTTATTTTTTGTTTGGGGACAAAATTCCGACAAATATTCAACTTCAATGTTAAGTTAATGTTAATATTATGCAAGCATAATTTTACATTAATCGAAACAAAAAAAACAAATTCACAATTTTACAACAAAAAGAAAGACTGATTATGACAATCTATTAATAAAAAATCAAATATCAAGGTAATTTTTCAACAATAATTCAGTGGAAGAATCATGTTTTTGTAGCTTCAAACTGTTAATTTCTTCTAAAATAGAACCTGCTAATTGTTTCCCCAATTCTACACCCCACTGATCGTAACTGAAGATATTCCAAATCACTCCTTGTACAAAAATCTTATGTTCGTATAAAGCAATCAAAGATCCAAGAGTTTCAGGCGTCAGGAGATCTATCAATAAGGTATTAGTAGGTTTATTACCATCAAATACCTTGAAAGGCAGTAACAATTGTGCTCTATCCTCTGATATTCCTTGTGCTTTTAGTTCTTGTAACACCTCTTCCTCAGATTTTCCTTCGAGTAAAGCTTCGGTTTGAGCGAAGAAATTAGACATTAATTGATTGTGATGCTTTACATCACCGTGTAACGATTTTTTAAATCCGATGAAATCTACAGGGATTAACTTAGTCCCTTGATGAATTAGTTGAAAAAACGCATGTTGGGAATTCGTTCCTGGTTCACCCCATATAATTGTACCGGTTTGGTAATTTACAGGAAACCCATTACGAGCAATGCTTTTTCCGTTACTTTCCATAATACCTTGCTGTAAATATGGCGCAAACTTTTGTAAATATTGTGTATAAGGAATCAATGCCTCTGTTTCGGCTTGGAAAAAATTATTATACCAAACACTCAAAAGTGCCAATATAACAGGGATATTATTTTCAAAAGATTCGGTTCTAAAATGCTCATCCATAGCATTGGCTCCAGCCAACAACTGCTCAAAATTATCGTAGCCAACAGCTAAACTGATCGTTAAGCCAACAGATCCCCACAAAGAAAAACGTCCTCCAACCCAATCCCACATTGGAAAAACATTGGCTTCATCAATTCCAAAAGCTTTAGCTTTTGAAGTGTCCGAAGAAACTGCCACGAAATGTTTAGCTATATCTTCAGGTTGTGCAAATCGCAAAAACCAATCTCTAATAGTTTCCGCATTAGATAACGTTTCTCGTGTAGTGAATGTTTTAGAAACCACCACAAAAAGGGTCGTTTCAGGATTAATCCGTTTCATTATTTCTTGAAGATGATCTCCATCTACATTGGAAACAAAATGAACACCAAGGTGATTTCTGTAAAAACCTAAGGCTTCTACTACCATTGCCGGGCCTAAATCAGAACCTCCTATACCAATATTAACGATATCGGTAATTGGTTTTCCCGTAAAACCTTTCAATTGTTTGGTAATTACTTTTTCGGTAAAATCTTTTATTTTTTCTTTTACTTCGTAAACTTCTGGAACAACATTTTTCCCATTTACAAGAATAGTATCCGTTGGGCGAGCACGTAAAGCAGTATGCAAAACTGCTCGATTTTCTGTTTGATTGATATTTTCCCCAGAAAACTGTGCTTCAATCGCTTTTTTTAATTCTACTTCCTGAGCTAATTGTAAAAGTAAATCTATCGTTTTCTGATTGATTCTATTTTTAGAATAATCGACTAAGAATTGTTTCCATTGAATATGAAACCGCTCAGCTCTTTGAGAGTCTTCAACAAACATATCCTGCATATTGACATATTGCATTTCTGCAAAATGCTCCCTTAGATTTTGCCAAGCTAAAGTTTCGGTAGGATTAATTGAAGGTAACGACATATTCATTGTTTTATACAAAATATTGGACAGCGAATTTACAATATTGATTTAGATAAATCACCCATAAAATCAAGTTATAAGGATGTATTTAAACGAAAACGTTTTAGTTGACGCCTTTTAAACACAAGTGAAACTATCAATGACTGTGATTCCGCTTATTTTTGAAAAATTAATTATTTCAATTGTGCAACACTATCAAGTTCTCTTTTCAAAGGAGTCATAAACTCGATGAATCTTGGTTTATTTTTAGGATTCATCGGAATTGAGGTAGGTAGTTTTAACTTTAGAGCATCTACTTGTTTTCCATTCTTCCAAAATCGGTAACAAACGTGAGGACCGCTAGCCAGACCCGTGCTTCCTACTTTACCAATAATTTGTCCTTGCCTAACTTTTTGCCCGCGTTTAACTAAAATACGAGACATGTGCAAATATTGTGTAGAATAGGTTTTATCGTGCTTAATCTTTACGTGGTTTCCATTACCCGCGGTATAACCCGCCAACTCAACCACTCCATTAGCCGTAGACATAATTGGCGTTCCGTGAGGAGCTGCGTAATCTGTCCCGTTATGAGGCTTAAAGAATTTTTGTACTGGATGAAATCGTCTTTTTGAAAAACGCGAGGTAATATTCACCGTTTTCAAAGGTGCTTTCAAAAAGAAATTCTTGAGCGCTTTTCCCTCTTCATCATAATATTCCAACTTATCTTTGGGAGATTGTTTAAAAGGAAAAGCGTATATTTTTTTGCCTTTGTATTCAAAAAAAGCACATTCTAAAGAATCTACTCCGTCATATATCGAATCGTTAATATATCTCTCCGTAAAAGTAACCGCAAATTTGTCACCTTTTTTCGATTTAAAGAAATCAATAGACCACTTGTAAACATCGGTTAATTTTGCCGACAAAGAAGCAGCAACCCCTTCATTTTTGAGAGTTTCTGACAAAGAACCATTTAATTCTCCTGCAATAGTTCTCCTTCTATACGTTACTGGTTTTATTTTTTTGGATGCTACTGCTACCGAATCTGTAAAATCAACCACATAATACGTTAGATTGTCTGGCTGATAAATAAAATATTGTAATTTTTTTGATCGATCTCTAGTTCGCAATAAAGTATAAGGCTTCCCTAGTTGCATGATCCTAACATTAAAAGTATCCTTTACACTAATAATAACATCATGAACTAGCTTTCCGTTGAGATTTTGCTTTTCGATGATCGTACCAAACGTATCGTCTTTTTTGATAGTGTCTCTAACAACAGAAAAATTATTTAGTTTAAATCCGAAATCAAAGACGATGGGCTCGACCTTTTTAACAGATTGAACCGCATTTTTATCATCTTTACAGGAAACAACTAAAAACAGAAGAATTAGTAGTGATACATATTTTTTCAAGAAGCGTTTTATTTTAAGACAGCTTTCAAAGATAAAAGCAGATTAAACAAAACGCTAAAATAGTGTTTTTTTAAACATTTTCACCCCAAGAAGCTAATTCCTGTTCAGACCAAAGTTCCGGGAAGAAAATACGACGCTGATAACGAGGGTGCATATACTTTTTCCAATCGCTTCCTCCTGTGGCTTCTCCATCACCTTTTCCGTTATCGATATATTTTTGAGCTGCTCGATAATGCCCCATAACCCAAGTAATATTTACGGTATAATCATAATGACGCATCGCTTTTATCAACTCAGGATTTTGCTGATCTGACTCTGGAAGTTCTTTAAATTTACGCCAAAGGTTAATGGTATTGTATTCTTCCATTACGCGAAGAAATTGATCTTTATATTTTTCTTCAAATTGTTTTAAAAAATACGATTTTTCTTCGGTCTGATAATCCTTCCCAGCTGCTTGCCAATACAAATGTTCGAAAGCGTGTGTATAAGGCGTATTTCTATCAATGGTAGCTCTGAAACGATAATCGATTAAATTGATCAAATCTGTAGAACAAAATTCAATTAAGCGATATTGAGCACTTTGAAATCCACTGGCTGGTGTTAAGGTGTGGCGGAATTTCATGTATTGTTCCACTTCCATTCCATCTCCCATAATTGTAAACGAGGTGGTTAACATATCAAAATAACGACTGATGCGCATTAACCTTTCGGTGAAAAAACTGGTCGTTAAATTTTCTGCATACGATACTTGCTTAATTTCCCATAGAATCATTTTAAACAACAACTCATTAATCTGATGATACATGATAAAAATGTTTTCATCGGGTAACGTTGTTCTTTGAATCTGAAGATTCAACAAAGCATCGGTTTGTATGTAATCCCAATAGGTAATGGGTTTTGACCACAGCAATCCTTCCAGATAAGCTTCTGTTTTTTGATGTAAGCCTTTATATTTTTTATCGATTTCGTTTACTAATTCTGAATAGTCACTCATTTTTAATCTTTTATTATCATGAACGGATTTTTCAACCCTTTGAAGGCATCCAGATCGGCTTTAAGAGAACCTACAGCCAAACTTGCTTTAATACGCAAAGGTATTTTATTTTCATCATCGGATATCCAAACTGTTAAACTTTCTTGCTCTTTAAACACTCTACCCGATTGCACTAAAGGTCGAAAAACCATTGATTGTACTTTTCCAAATTTGGTACGTAATACTTCCCTCCCGATATATTTTAATCTAAATTTATAAATTTCATCATCAAAAAACATATCAATGACAATAGATTCACCTACTTGGAGTTTATCAATTTTGGGATGATTTCTTAAATAATAAAAAGAAGAAACAATATCTTGAACATTTTCTGTGACGCTAAAAGTCTTCTCTGTCTTATGTTTGTAATCTTTGACTAAAACCGTATTTTTTTCCTGATTAAAGAAACCTTCCTGATCTTTCGTATAACCTCCTTCATTAATCTTTCTTAAATATTGATAAGGTTTAGATGTTTCTTTATCGATGTAACTTTGATAATGGTCTTCGACCTTAAAAAAGAATCTTGACATCCCAACCGTGTAGCCATGACCAACAGCATAGAAGATTTTTTTATTGGCTTTGGTCGCTTCTTTCAACTCCAACGTAGCATAACCGGCATTGACCAATCCGTAATGTATTCGGAACTTGAACCATTCACCTACATCAAAAGCCGTTGGTTTTTGAGCGATAGACGCTAATGAAAAAAGTAAGGAGAAGAATAGAATTTTAATTTTCATTTCTTTTGGTTTAATATTCTTCAGAAAGAATACAATTTTTATTCCAAAAATAATAAAAAACAAAAAACTCAGTCATTACTGACTGAGTTTTTATGCTATTAACCAACCAAAAAACTATAAATTATGAAAATTTATCAAATTCAGAGGGAACCACCCCTTAGAATTGTTATGCAAATATATATCGGTTTTTCAATTATATCTAACAAAAAATCAATTTTAACATATTTTTATCAAAACTACAGTTGTTACAACAGTGTTTGCTGATAATTTTACAATGAAATTAAACTTTACTTAATATTATTTTAACAAAACGAAGAAACTTTATAGAAAAAAGGAAATCCTATTGGTTAAAAATAAAAAATCCGGAAAGTAATTTTTCCGGATTTCATAAAAACATTATTTTTTAAAGTGTTCCTCTTAGTTCTTGCTCTCTTTCGATAGATTCGAATAATGCTTTAAAATTACCAGCTCCAAAACCTCTGGCACCCATTCTTTGAATGATTTCAAAGAAAAGAGTTGGACGATCTTCTACTGGTTTCGTGAAGATTTGCAACAAATAACCTTCTTCATCGGCATCAATCATGATTCCTAATTTTTGAAGTTCTTTGATATCTTCTTTAAACTTCGACATATGGTCTTTTAATCTCTCAGGAATAGCGTCATAATACGCTTGTGGAGGTGTACTCAAAAACTCGATACCTCTGGCACGCATTTCAGCTACTGTTGATATAATATCATCGGTTGCAACGGCAATATGCTGTACTCCTGGACCTTCGTAGAAATCTAAATATTCTTCGATTTGCGATTTTTTCTTTCCTTCAGCAGGTTCATTAATTGGGAATTTAATTCTTCCATTCCCATTACTCATCACCTTAGACATTAAAGCCGAATATTCTGTTGTAATCTGTTTGTCATCAAAAGATAAGAAGTTTACAAATCCCATTACATCTTCATACCATTTTACCCAAACATTCATTTCGTTCCAACCTACGTTTCCTACCATGTGGTCCACAAATTTTAAACCTACTGGCGTTGGGTTGTAATCCGATTTCCATTCTTTATAACCTGGTAAAAAAGTTCCTTTGTAATTTTTACGCTCTACAAACATGTGAACAGTTTCTCCGTAAGTGTAAATTCCAGCTCTCACTACTTCACCAAATTCATCGGTTTCCACAGTAGGCTCCATATATACTTTTGCACCGCGTTTTGTAGTTTCTTCAAAAGATTTTCTTGCGTCTTCTACCCAAAGTGCCACGATTTTAACTCCATCACCATGTTTTTTTACATGCTCTCCAACAGGAGAATCACTTTTTAAAGCAGTCGTTAAAACTAACCTGATTTTATCTTGAACCAACACATAAGAAGCTCTGTCTTTCACTCCAGTTTCTAAACCAGCATACGCCAATGATTGAAATCCGAACGCTGTTTTATAAAAATGTGCCGCTTGTTTCGCGTTTCCTACGTAAAATTCTACGTAATCTGTTCCTAATAATGGTAAGAAGTCTTGTGCGCCTTCAAATATTTTTTCTAATCCGTACTCTACTGATTTTATTTCTTGTGCCATGTTTTTTTATTTTGAAATTAATAGATCTAAGATTTGAAGATGATTCAAATCCATATTGAAAATTTAAAAAGAATTAATGTATTTTAAATTTTCAAATTAGCTCGTTACTCAAGCCAAGATTGGTAATACTTATCGTCTGCGATTTTCATAGCATCTTCCGTTACCATCAAAGGTTTGAAAGTGTCTACCATCACAGCTAATTCTTGTGTATCCGTTTTACCTATACTTCTTTCCGTTGCTCCTGGGTGCGGTCCGTGTGGAATTCCGGCTGGGTGAAGAGAAATGTGTCCAGCTTCGATATCGTTTCGGCTCATAAAATCACCATCTACATAATACAAAACCTCATCCGAATCTATATTACTATGATTGTAAGGTGCAGGAATTGCTTCCGGATGATAATCGTATAAACGAGGTACAAAAGAACAAATTACAAAAGCATCCGTCTCAAAAGTTTGATGTACCGGAGGTGGTTGATGAATTCTTCCCGTAATAGGCTCAAAGTCGTGTATAGATAACGCGTAAGGATAATTGAAACCATCATATCCTACCACATCAAAAGGATGCGTAGCATAAACCATCTCGAAAATTTCGTCTTTCTTTTTTACTTTAATTACAAAGTCGCCTTTTTCGTTATATGTTTCTAATTCTTGCGGCTGACGAATATCGCGCTCACAAAAAGGAGCATGCTCTAACAATTGTCCAAACCAATTTCGGTAACGCTTTGGCGTGTAAATTGGTCGATGTGATTCGACAATAAACAATCGATTGTCTGTAGTATCAAAATCGATTTTATAAATCATTCCCCTCGGAATTACAAGATAATCACCATATTTGAAATCTAAATTTCCTAACATGGTTCTTAATTTTCCAGTTCCTTTGTGAATGAAGATTACTTCATCCGAATCCGTATTCTTATAAAAATAATCGGTGGTTGATTTTCTAGGAGCAGCTAAAACTATATGACAGTCCGAGTTGGTCAAAACGATTTTTCTACTTTCCAGAAAATCATCGGTTGGTTCTACCTGAAACCCTCTTAATCTATAAGACTGAATATTATTTTCTTTAGCAATTTTAGGTGCTACCGAATATTGTTTACGAATTTCCTTCACCTGAGTAGGGCGGTGTTCATGATACATATTGGTCGACATTCCGTCGAAACCAATGGTACCAAACAACTGCTCGTAATACAAATCTCCATTATCCTTTCTGAATTGTATATGGCGTTTCGATGGAATTTTTCCTAATTTGTGATAAAACGGCATTTTTTATTTGTTTTTAAATTCAACGTTAATTAGAAGTTTAAACTTCATTGATATCAAATAAAAAGGAACTCACTCAGGATTTCTCTTGATGAGGAATTTTAAATGCGCCAATAAATCTTTAAATAAAGGTTCCATAGATTTATTTTACAAAACAAATATCGTAAAAAAGTAAAAAAGCCACTATTAAGTGGCTTAAAATTATTCTTGTTTTTCTTCTTTTTCTAGTTTCGAGTTTCTTTTTCCGTATAAGAAATAAACCACGATACCGATTACTAACCAGCCAACAGAAAGCATCTGTGCTTCTTTACTAAGGTTAACCATCAGATAAGTATTGATTAAGATACCACAAACTGCGATTACCGGTAAAGCAGGAACTTTAAAGGTTCTGACCAAATTAGGTTGTTTTACACGTAAAATCCAAACCGCTATACACACCATCGTAAAGGCAAATAGGGTTCCAAAACTAGTCATATCGGCTAATTTATTGATCGGTGTAAATGCTGCAACAACTGCAATAACACCACCTAAAATCATTAAGTTCGTTTTTGGTGTTCCAGAAACAGGATTAATTTTAGAGAAAACCTGTGGAATTAAACCATCTTTAGACATACCTAAGAAGATTCTTGATTGTCCCATAATCATTACCATCAATACAGAGATTAATCCAACGGTAGCTGCGATTGTAATAATGAAGCCTGCCCAACCTTGACCAGCAATATCAAAAGCATAAGCTACCGGAGCTTTAATAGCTTCTGGATATTTTCCTAGCGGGTTAAAATCTTGGTAATTCATCATTCCCGTTAAAACTAACGAAACTAAGATATAAAGCAACGTACAAATTAATAATGATGCTATAATAGCAAAAGGAACATCTTTTTTAGGATTCACTGCCTCTCCAGCTTGAGTAGAAACAGCATCAAAACCTACATAAGCAAAAAATATTGCTGCAGCTCCCGAGATAATCCCTCCAATACCATACGCATTATGAGTTACTTCTTTTTCCACGATTTGAGTCGCTTCAGGAATAAACGGAGTCCAGTTTTCTATATTAATGAAAAAAGCACCTGCAATAATCACAAACAATACAGCAGAAACCTTAAGCACAACGATTAAATTGTTCGCTTTAGCCGCACTTTGTGTTCCTTTGATTAATATAGATATAACAAAAAGAACGATTAAAAAAGCCGGTAAATTCATAGAAAAACCTTCACCGGTATAACTAGCAGGATCTGTAGTTAACCATTCCGGAAGTTTGACACCGAACATTTTGAGAAACTTGTTAAAATAACCAGACCAGGATACTGCCACCGTCATAGAACCCATGGCATACTCCAAGATAAGTCCCCATCCGATGATCCAAGCAAAAACCTCCCCAATGGTTCCATAAGCATACGCATAAGCAGAACCTTCAACAGGTAAGATAGATGCAAATTCTGAATAACAAAGTGCTGCAAAAACACAGGCAATACCGGCAATAATAAAAGAAATAGCTAAAGCAGGGCCTGCATGGTAGTAAGCTCCGGTTCCGGTTAGTACAAAAATACCACCGCCAATAATAGCTCCAACACCAATGGCTGTAAGGCTCCATTTGCCAAGCACCCTTTTTAATTCACTTTTTTTCATATCCGCTTCAAAAGCAGATACTGGTTTTACTCTCCAAATAGACATATAAATTATTGTTTGGTTGTTTTAGTGCTCAAAAATAGACTTTTTTGAAAACAAATGAAGAAAAAAAAAGATTTTTATAAAAAACTTTCGAAAAAAATACGAATTAAAACCAAAAACCTACTGTAAACCAAGTATAATGTTTTCTTGTGTCTGGAGACCACGAGTGTTTTATTTCCAAAGGTCCTAAAAGCGTTTCTAAACCATATCCAAGAGCATAACCTGTATAATTAGGCTTGGAAATCCATTCATTACTCGCAAAAATTCTGTTTCCGATATTGGAGAGGTTGGCCGTAAAATTCACATGGTTTTTTTTGATAAACTCACAGTCAAGATTAATACTTCCTTTCACATAACTGTCTCCGCTTAAATCTAAGAAGTTATATCCAAAGAAGGATCCGAAATTAGCAAACTTATGAAAACCATAACCTCCTAACACAAAATCATACATAGGATTAATTCGTTCACCAATAGTAAACCCTCCTTCTGATTGTATTTTTACCGATATTTTCTTGAAAAAAGTTCGAACATAAGCCATATCCGCTTTTAAAAGATAAAAGGGAGAAAAATCTCTGTTGTAATCGGTGGAATAAAAGGTATGTTGAAAATCTCCAAAAAAATACCATCCGTTTTTAGGAAAATACTTGTTTGAAAATGAATCATATTTTAGAAAGCCAAACAAAGAGTAATAAGAACTGTAATCGATATATTTATTGTATGTAGGTAAATCATTGGAAGAAATATCATAAAAATCATGTCCTAAACCAGCACCCAAAAGGAATTTTTGAGCAAAAATAGTTTGAGCATATAACTTATTAGATACTAATTTATAATCTAAATCTATCGATTCCTTATTGATGCTTTCGAGTACGGTACCGTTCTTAAAATCGGTTTTACTTGCTTTACTAAATTGATCAAAATCAGATTTAAAACCAAAACTCCAATTGAAACCATTATCAATATAATATTCCAAGTTATATCGGGTATTGTCGCCAATTATAAAATCGATGTATCCCAAGTCGTTTTTGACAAAAAGATTTTTTTTCGTGATATTCACCAAAGCACTTGATTTAAACAAATCATCATAGTGAACACCCAATTTCAAATAGGTCTTTACCGGATTTTCTTCAACATCAAAGGTTAGAACATCATATTCGCCATCATTGGCCAATTTGTATTTAATGGAAGTAAAGTTCTGTGTAGCATTCAGATTATTAACACCATTATTTAAATCATCATAACTAATATTATTCCAAGATTTTAAACGAAGTTTCCCTAAAAAATAAGAACGTGTATAATTTTTATACCCTTGTATGGAAATTCCGCTAACATACAAACTGTCGGAACGACTTTTTCTTTGAGAGACAGTTTCATAATTGGTTCCCAAAGCTTTCAATTGAGCAGAGATTTTTCGTGCTGCCTCTTCCCCATTCTTAATAATTTCCTGTCCTTGATCGAATGAAATAACTGTAAACCCTTTAATATCAGGTTTGATATAGATGTCGGTAAGTTTTTTCTTTTCTTCCATTTTCTCCACCGTGTTGAAGTTGGAAATTTGCACCAAAACTCCTGTAGCACCTCCAATATCATTAATGTTTTTCAATCCGTCTTGCACATCAACACCAATAATAATATCAGCGCCCATTTTTCGGACTTCTTCCACCGGAAAATTATTAACCACTCCTCCGTCTACATAAAATCTACCATCGATTTCCACTGGTGAAAACAAAGATGGGAAAGCACCACTCGCCGCTAAACACATGGGTAAAGATCCCTCACGAAATACTACTTCTTTTCCAGTTTCTACATCTGTTGCAATGCATAGAAAGGGGATTTTTAGCTGATTAAAATCGCGCACATGACGATAATTATGGGTCAGTTTACTAAATAGATTGTAATTATAAAGTCCTTTTGAAAAGCCTTTGGGAACAGAAATTTTAAAATTTTGAAAAGGAAGGGTCACAGCATAAACTTCATCGTTATGCTTTTCATAGAAAGTCTTATTGGTTCTTGGAATAAAATCTTGGATAATTGCATCCGGATCTAAATCAGAAAAAATAGAATCCAACTCGTGAGCAGTAAATCCACAGGCGTACAATCCTCCAATGATTGCGCCCATACTAGTACCTCCTATATAATCTATCTTGATTCCTGCTTTTTCAATTTCCTTAAGCACCCCAATATGGGCTAATCCTTTTGCACCGCCACCACTTAAAACCAAGCCGATTTTAGGTTTTTCTGTGGTTTGTTGAGCCCAAATTGATTCGGACATGAAACACATTATTATCAAAACGGCAGTCCAAAGAATTCTTATCATAATGGCGTTACTAAATTTTCTTATAAAAGTCGTGAATTTTTTTGGCTTTTGAAACCCCTACCACTTCTGAAATATCTTTTTCGGAAGCTTCTTTAATTCTTTTAACACTTTTGAAATGTTTAATTAACGTTTGCATGGTTTTTTCACCAATTCCAGGTATTGACTCTAAAGAAGAATTCAGCGCAGATTTGCTTCGTTTGTCTCTATGAAATGTTATTCCAAATCGGTGGGCTTCATTTCGTAAATGTTGAATAATCTTTAGTGTTTCCGATTTTTTATCTAAATATAATGGTACTGAATCACCCGGATAATAAATTTCCTCCAACCTTTTGGCAATACCTATAATTGCAATTTTACCCCATAATCCTAAATCTTCTAGACTTTTCAAAGCAGAGGAAAGCTGTCCTTTACCTCCGTCAATGACAATTAATTGAGGTAAAGCTTCATTTTCTTCCAACAATCTTTTGTAGCGACGGTATACCACTTCTTCCATCGAAGCAAAATCGTTAGGACCTTCCACCGTTTTGATATTAAAATGACGGTAGTCTTTTTTACTTGGCTTTCCGTCTTTAAACACCACACATGCCGAAACAGGATTGATTCCTTGAATGTTTGAATTATCGAAACATTCTATATGACGCGGTTCGACATGCAAACGTAAATCCTTCTTCATTTGAGCCATGATGCGATTAGTATGTCGATCCGGATCTACAATCTTGATTTGTTTCAACTGATCTAATCGGTAATATTTAGCATTACGCTCCGATAGGTCTAAGATTTGTTTTTTATCGCCCAATTTCGGAACGGTTACTTGAATTTTCTCTCCCAAATCCAATTCAAAAGGCACTATAATTTCTTTTGAATTCAAATGAAAACGTTCGCGAAGTTCTACTACTGCCAAAGCCAACAATTCCTCGTCGGTTTCTTCTAATTTTTTTTTCAATTCCATCGTATGGGAACGCACAATGGCTCCGTGCGAGATTTGTAAGAAATTCACATATGCCATACTTTCATCGGAAATGATTGAAAAAACATCGATGTTAGAAATTTTAGGATTTAAAATCGTTGATCTCGCCTGATAATTCTCTAAAACCTCGATTTTTTCTTTGATTTTTTGAGCTTCTTCAAAACGCAAGTCTTCAGCCAAAGCCGACATCAGCTTTTTAAAATCTTTCAAACTCTCTTTAAAATTCCCTTTCAGAATTTCTCTGATAGCCTCCACCTGATTTTGATAATTCTCTAGTGTTTCCAACCCTTCACAAGGACCTTTACAATTTCCGATATGGTATTCTAAACAAACTTTGTATTTTCCTGATAAAATATTCGCACGACTTAAATCAAAATTACAAGTACGAAGCGGATACAACTCTTTAATCAACTCTAAAATAGTATTTACCGTCTTAAAACTAGTATAAGGACCAAAATACTCCGAACCATCTTTAATCATTTTACGGGTTGCAAATATTCTCGGGAAAGGTTCTTTTTTGATACAAATCCAAGGATAAGTCTTGTCGTCTTTTAGTAAAACATTGTATCGGGGTTGCAATTTTTTAATTAAATTGTTTTCCAACAACAACGCGTCGGTTTCTGTAGGCACTACAATATGCTTGATTTGGACAATTTTTTTGACCAACACATTGGTTTTAGCCGTATCATGGATTTTATTGAAATACGAAGAAACGCGTTTTTTTAAATTTTTCGCTTTCCCAACATACAAAATTTTACCATCCTTATCGAAATACTGATATACCCCCGGACTATCCGGCAGGGTTTGGATTTGAAGTTCTAAGGAGGGTATCATTTGAATTTTTAACCGGTTTTAAAGATGGATTCAAAGTTACAAATTGTATTCGAAGTGCTAAACCTAACAAATATCATTTTTTAGAATAGGAATTGCCGTTACTTTCGCACAAAATCAATAGGTATGAATACTTGGAAGAAACTTACACAAGAAGAACGACAACAGCGAATAGAAGGTGCATTGCATGAAAATGTGAATTTTGAGAAAGACACTTCTTTGGGGTATCCCGCTTCAAAACTTGATAATAAAGTTTTTTACAGTGATGCTCCATTTCTAAAAGATGCTCCTACTCTTCAAGCCTATGTTGCCAACCCAAACAATATTGGTTGTCACACGATTGGTTCCTCGGAGAAAGCCTTTAGCGGGACTCAAAAAATAGAACGGGAAGTTTTGCAAGTCATTGCCGAAGATATTTTTAAAGCTAGTCACGAAAGTTATGACGGATACATTGCCACTGGCGGTACTGAAGCCAACATTCAGGCAATATGGATGTATCGCAACTATTTTATGAATACCTATCAAGCTTCGTTAGATGAAATTAGCATTCTTGCTTCAGAAGACACTCATTATTCTATTCCCAAAGGAGCCAATTTGTTACTATTGCATAGAATTCCAGTTCCTGTTCATTTTGAAACTAGAAAAATAAACCTCGAAGCTTTAGAATATGAGATTATTGAGGCAAAAAAAAGAGGAATCAAATATTTTATAGTCATTTCTAATATGGGAACCACCATGTTTGGTGCCGTGGACGATCCAGAAAACTACACTTCGTTACTCGAAAAGCATGAGTTAACATATAAATTACACATTGATGCTGCCTATGGTGGTTTTGTTTATCCATTCAGTCACAAACAAAATTCCATTAATTTTCAAAATCCGAAGATAAGTTCTATTACCATTGATGCACACAAAATGCTCCAAGCTCCTTATGGAACTGGTGTCTTTGTTTGCCGAAAAGGATTGATTGAAAATGTGCTTACCAAAGAAGCAGAGTATGTAGAGGGTATGGATCTGACTCTATGCGGAAGTCGAAGTGGTTCTAATGCGGTGGCAGTATGGATGATTTTATTTACATACGGACCGTATGGATGGTTTGAAAAAATTAGTATCCTTCAAATGCGAACCGATTGGCTTTGTGAGCAGTTAAACGCATTAAACATTCAGTATTTCAGAGAAACCGACATGAACATTGTTACCATTCAGGCCAAACACATCACTCCTATTTTGGCAGAAAAATATGATTTAGTCCCTCAAAAACACGATGAAACAAATCAATGGTATAAAATTGTGATTATGGATCACGTAGAAGTCGATCATTTGAGTACTTTTATAGCGGATTTAAAAGCCTCTATCAATGACCAAATCTGAATTACGCAGTAAGTACAAAAATCTAAGAAAAGAATTTTCCTTTAACGAAATCATGGACGACAGTTTGGCTATAGCCAATCATTGTTTGTATTTGCCTATTTGGGATAAAACTTATTTTCATTTGTTTTTACCTATTGAAGCTCAAAAAGAAGTTAATACCGAATTTTTATTGCAAATCCTTGCTGGAAAAGATAAAGAAGTAGTAGTCTCTAAATCGGATTTTGAGACTAGAAAAATGACGCACTATCTACTAACCGATAATACCAAATTGTCTGTCAACAAACATGGCATTCCTGAACCTGTTGATGGTTTAGAAGTCCCTACAAACAAAATTGAGGTAGTTTTTGTACCGCTTTTGGCGTATGATAAAAAAGGAAACCGAGTAGGTTACGGAAAAGGATTTTACGATCAATTTTTAAATGAGTGCCGCACTGATGTCATCAAAATAGGTTTGTCTTACTTTGATCCAGAAGAAAGTATATCCGATGTATCAGAACACGATGTAAGATTAGATTATTGCATAACGCCTTTCGGGGTGATTCAATTTTAGCTTATATTAGCGAATCCAAAATTTAACCTATGAAATCTATCTTAACCGGAAGAGTACGTTATATTATGACTTTCTTCCTACTTGCAATGTGTTTAAACAGTTGCGTACACGTTCATTCGTCCAAAAGGACTCACGTTTCTAAACATAAAAGACTTCCTCCTGGACATGCTAAAAAAGTAACCGGAGATAAAAGTGCTAAAAAACATGCTCCAGGTCATAGAAAATAAAAAAGAAGCTGTTTCTAATCCGAAACAGCCTCTTTTTTATTTATAAAATACTATTTATTAATTTTGAAATGCTCTTTTATTAAAAACAAGTAACAATCCTACACCGGTTGAAATCGCTACGTCAGCCACATTAAAAATGGCGTTAAAAAAGGTAAAGTTTGTACCTCCTATAAAAGGAACCCATTCGGGCATTGGATAGTCTTTAATAATAGGAAAATAAAACATATCGACTACTTTCCCATAAAACCATGGTGCATAAGGTTTATCCGAAAACAAGGTTGCTACTTCAAAAGAACTATCATTGAAAATTCTACCGTAAAAAACTGAATCTATGATATTACCAAAAGCTCCTGCTAGGATTAACGAAATAGCTACAATCAACAAATTAGAACCCTGTTTTTTAACGGAATCCCACAACCAATAGCCTATTCCGCAAACAGCAACAATTCGAAATAAAGTTAACGCTATTTTACCATAAGCACCAGGAATTTCGGCACCCCAAGCCATCCCTTCATTTTCTACAAATAGAATTTTAAACCAATTAAAAACATGAACTTCTTCATGTAATAGAAAATTCGTCTTAATGTAGATTTTAGATACTTGGTCTACTAACAACACTAAAAATATAATTAAGTAAGCCTTTTTTAGATTCATTATTTACTGTTTGAATGGGCAAAAATAAACATTATTATTAAAAAAACGCCCCTAAAAAGGAGCGTTCAATACATGTATTAAAATTAATTATTTCTGTAGATTCTTAGCCTCAATACTCATTGTGGCATGAGGAACCAGTTTCAAGCGTTCTTTGGCAATCAATTTTCCAGTTACTTTGCAAATTCCGTATGTTTTATTTTCAATACGGATTAAGGCATTTTTCAAGTCACGAATGAATTTTTCCTGACGAATAGCCAGCTGAGAGTTAGCTTCTTTGGACATAGTTTCGCTACCTTCTTCAAATGCTTTAAACGTTGGAGAGGTATCATCTGTACCGTTGTTTAAGTCATTAAGGTAAGCACTCTTGATCAAATCCAAGTCATTTTTAGCTTTTTCTAATTTCTTCAAAATTAATTCTTTGAATTCTGCTAAATCAGCGTCCGAATATCTAATTTGTTCATCCACCATAATTACAACTGTTTTTGTTAATTGGCATTAATTTAAAAGCTTTTCTATTACTTCGAAATTAATATTTTAGTTTTTAGTTCATCAAATTCAATTTCCGTACCATTTTCGATACTATCTGCGAAAATTAGTTCTTCCGTTAACGTTTCTGACTTAATGTAATCCAAATTTGCTTCTACAGCCGACTGAATTTCCCCATTATTCAGCATGGTTACTTTAATCTTATCCGTTACTTCAAAACCAGAATCTTTACGGATATTTTGGATACGGTTGACTAATTCTCTGGCGATACCTTCTTTTTTAAGTTCATCGGAAATCGTAATATCCAACGCTACTGTTATACCGTTTGAGTTAGCTACTAACCAACCTTCAATATCCTGTGAAGATATTTCCACATCTTGAGTGGTTAAATTAATACTATTTCCTGAAATAACAATATTAATTTCACCTTCACGCTCAAGTTTAGCAATTTGTTCCTGAGAGAAACCTTGTATTTCTTTGGAAATCAAGCCCATGTCTTTTCCAAAACGTGGCCCTAAATTTTTAAAATTCGGCTTTATTTGCTTCACTAAAACACCCGAAGCATCATCTAAAAGTTGAATTTCTTTTACGTTTACTTCGGCCTTAATCAAATCGGAAACTGCTTCAATTTCTGCTTTGAAAGTTTCGTCAAGCACTGGTATCATTACCTTTTGTAAAGGTTGACGCACTTTAATCATTTCTTTCTTACGTAAAGACAACACTAAAGACGACACAGTTTGTGCTTTCAACATTTTGCTTTCCAGCGATTTATCAACAAAGTTTTCAACCGAAACAGGGAAATTCGCTAAGTGTACACTAGTAAAGTTTTCCTTATTTGTCGCGGTATTTAAGTCTTTGTACAAGCGATCCATGAAGAAAGGAGCAATTGGAGCCGCTAATTTAGCTACTACATCTAAGCACGTATATAGTGTTTGATAAGCCGCAATTTTGTCTGTTCCATATTCGCCTTTCCAGAATCTTCTTCTACACAAACGAACGTACCAGTTACTCAAGTTTTCTTGAACAAAATCAGAAATAGCACGAGCCGCTTTTGTTGGTTCGTAATCCGCATACGCTTCATCCACTAATTGAATTAAAGTATGTAATTCCGATAAAATCCAACGATCGATTTCTGGTCTTTCGTTTAATGGAACTTCAGCTTCTGAATATGTAAATCCATCGATATTCGCATACAATGCAAAGAACGAGTACGTATTATAAAGAGTTCCGAAGAATTTACGACGCACCTCAGCCACACCTTCGATATCAAATTTTAAGTTATCCCAAGGATTCGCATTGGAAATCATGTACCAACGGGTTGCATCTGGACCAAATTCTTCTAATGTTTTGAAAGGATCTACGGCATTCCCTAAACGTTTCGACATTTTTTGTCCGTTTTTGTCCAAAACTAATCCGTTTGACACTACGTTTTTATAGGCAATTTTATCAAAAACTAAAGTTCCGATAGCGTGTAAGGTATAGAACCAACCACGAGTTTGGTCAACTCCTTCAGCAATGAAATCCGCTGGGAAGGCTTTATTTTCGTCGATTAATGCTGCGTTTTCAAATGGATAATGCCATTGTGCATAAGGCATCGCACCTGAATCGAACCAAACGTCAATTAGGTCGGTTTCGCGTTTCATTGGTTTTCCTGAACCAGAAACCAAAACGATGTTGTCTACGATATTTTTGTGTAAATCCACTAAATCGTAATTCGTTTCCTCCATATTTCCGATTTGGAAACCTTTGTATGGGTTTTCCGTCATGAAACCTGCTGCAACCGCTTTTTCAATTTCATTGTATAATTCTTCAACCGAACCGATACAGATTTCTTCGGTTTTATCTTCTGTTCTCCAAATTGGCAAAGGAATTCCCCAATAACGTGAACGTGATAAGTTCCAATCATTCGCATTTTTCAACCAATTTCCAAAACGCCCTTCTCCTGTAGCTTTTGGTTTCCAGTTGATGGTGTCATTTAAGTCGAACATTCTATCTTTGATTTCGGTTACTTTGATGAACCAAGAATCTAATGGATAGTATAAAATTGGTTTGTCGGTTCTCCAACAATGTGGATAACTGTGCACGTATTTTTCAACCTTAAAGGCTTTGTTTTCTTCTTTTAAACGAATCGCGATTTCAACGTCTACTGATTTTTCTGGAGCTTCGCCTTCATTGTAGTATTCGTTTTTCACGTACTTTCCAGACAAATCACCTAATCCAGATACAAATTTCCCTTGTAAATCTACTAATGGGACTGGATTTCCGTTTTCGTCTAAGACTAACATTGGCGGTACTTCTGGAGTAGCTTCTTTGGCTACTTTAGCATCATCAGCTCCGAATGTTGGTGCGGTGTGAACAATACCCGTTCCATCTTCAGTCGTAACGAAATCACCTGAAATTACTCTAAAAGCATTTTCTGGATTTTGGTAGGGTAATACGAATGGCAATAATTGCTCGTATTTGATTCCAACTAAATCAGCTCCTTTTGCTTCGGCTAAAATTTGGTAGGGAATCTTTTTATTTTCTGATTTGTAATTTGTAAAATCAGCATCTGATTCCGCTACAAAATACTTTCCTCCGAACTGTTTCCCAACTAAATTCTTAGCTAAAATAACATTAATAGGCTCAAAAGTATATTGATTGAACGTTTTTACTAAAACATAATCGATTTTAGGTCCAACTGTTAATGCAGTATTTGATGGCAACGTCCAAGGCGTAGTTGTCCAAGCTAAGAAATGAATCGTTCCAAAACCTTGTAAAAAACTTGGTAAGGTTTCGTCTTTTGCTTTGAACTGCGCTACAATCGTTGTATCCGTTACATCACGATACGAACCTGGTTGGTTTACTTCGTGCGAAGACAAACCGGTTCCCGCTTTTGGAGAATACGGCTGAATGGTGTAGCCTTTGTATAGTAAATCTTTGTTATAGATTTGTTTAAGTAACCACCAAACTGTTTCCATGTATTTGGATTTGTATGTCACATATGGGTCTTCCATATCTACCCAATATCCCATTTTTTCGGTAAGGTCGTTCCAAACATCAGTATAACGCATAACGGTTCTTTTACACGCTTCGTTGTATTCGGTTACTGAAATGGTTTTTCCGATATCTTCTTTGGTGATGCCTAATTCTTTTTCGGTACCTAATTCTACAGGTAATCCGTGCGTATCCCAACCAGCTTTACGCTTCACTTGGTAGCCTTTTTGAGTTTTATAACGACAAAAAATATCTTTAATCGCACGCGCCATCACGTGGTGAATTCCAGGAAGCCCGTTTGCTGAAGGAGGTCCTTCAAAAAACACATACGGCGTTTTCCCTTCACGAGAAGTGACACTTTGTTCAAAGACATTGTTTTTTTTCCAAAAATCAAGAACTTCTGATGCTACTGTTGGCAAGTCAAGTCCTTTGTATTCAGTAAATTTTGTACTCATTTTGTCGCTTTCTTAAATCAATTTGCGAAAGTAAGGAATTTTAAAGAAAATAGAGAAAAGAAGCAAGAAAAAAGACTTATTACAACAATTTTTAATGTATCTTAAATCTGAAAAGTGCTTTATTTGAATATTATTCGAAAACTTCCCTTAAAACCTCAAGCGATTTCGGTTTTTTAAAACCTACCAAGTGGATCACATAGTAATCTAAAATGGTTTTGAGTAATATTTGACGTTCTGAAGCCGTGAAAAACTTTTGCGAACTATCAAATTTCAGTTCCAATAGCTTTTTAAACAAAAATGTGTCTTGTGCACTAATGCAGTTTATGGATTGATGAAATGCAAAGTGTCCTTCTACTATGTCAAAAAAAGGTAATTCAATATCGGAATCATCAGGATAAAAGCCTAAAAATTTAGTTATTTCCAGTAATAAAATAAGATGAAAATTAGCAATCTCGTCATGGGTATCTAGCCAAATCAATGCTGTTTCTAAAAACGTGAAAAGCGATTCATTTTTTTCTTCTTCTTTTATGGCATGATGTAAAACTTCTGACAGGAAAATAACGATAGTGCTTTTAACAATATCAGTGTTTAACGTTTGGTAAGGAACTGCAATCTTAACTTCTTTAAAATGTTCCAGCGATCCTTTGTTTTTATGATTTGCCTCAATTTCTATCAAGGTAAGAGTCTGAAAATAAGCAATACTCTTCTTCTTAGCTGTAAAAGCACTAGGCACAAAATACGATTTTAACCCACTAGAATGGGTAAAACATCTAACGATTAATGATTTCTCTTGGTATCGCAATGAAGAAATAACAATAGCTTTGGTTTTAACGACCATTATCGTATTATCATAATTTTTTTAGTTTCCACTTCGACACCATCTTCCGATGAAATATGAACAATGTAAACTCCTGAAGCTACTTTGTATTTCCCGAAAGCTTTGGTATCCCATTGAATAGTACCACCTTGAGCAATTGCTTCATAGACTAAATTACCATTAACATCAGTAATTTTAACATTACACTTGTCCATTAAACCTGTAATAGACACTTCTCCGGTAAAATTGGGACGTACTGGGTTAGGAAAAACTACTACATTTTTTAAATCTTCTGCTCCAGCGGTTGCGTTTCCTTTGTATGAAACCATACCAGCTTCAGTGGCTATAAATACTTCTCCTGTAATCTCATTAATCTCGATATCGTTGATTGTATTACTAGGTAAAGGCGAATTTTCTTTAGTAAAAATATTAAACGTCTTCTGTCCATCAGAGGAAATATAGAAAACTCCGCTTCCAGCAGTACCAATCCACTTGTTGTTTGCTCCATCTACCACTATATCTGTAATAAACTGTTGGTACAATAACTCCTGCGCCAAGCCATCTTCCATAATAATTACTGGTTTGGGCTCTAAAGTTTGCTGTGTGAGAAAGGAATCTACAGAAGGTAAAACCCTTAAACCCTTCATAGTACCAATCCAAAGTTTGTTGTTTTTATCGATAGCCAAAGTCCTAACATCCCTTGAAGGCATGGCTCCTGTTTCTTCCTTCTCGTTAATTATAATACATTTATTAGAATTCTCATTAAAACCTATAGCACCTATTCTTGTCATTACCCATTTTGTATTATTTCGATCAACTAATACTCCCTTGGTTGCATAAAGAAGAGAAGGTTCAACACAAGGCAAAGCATATGACTGCCATTGTCCCGAAGTTTTCAGTACGTGAATCGAATTCTTTGTAATTGATGTCGTCATCCATAAATTTTGGTTTTTATCAAAACTTGAAACCCCAACACGAATATCATCAGGAACCTGTCCTTCAATAGTTCTCAAACTACTATTTGATGCATTGTAGATCACCTCAGGAATATCATTTTTAAATTTTAATAAACCAGAATAAAACGAACTAAAATATATTTCTTTCTCATCGTTAGGTTTAATATTGATACTTGATATAGATTTAGCACCTAATAAATCTTGATAAGGAATTGTAACCCATTCGTCTTTGGTATCATATTTACTTACTCCTAAAGCATCTAAAGGATACGGATTGAATGCTGAAGTATAATCACCATACACTGCCCAAAAACCATCGGTTAAAGACTTTACTCCAAAAATTTTATTACGAATTGGTCCATTTGGTGTTGTGTTAACAAAATCTGTAGTATTAACTTTAGAAGTTGTAATAAGTCCTTTGTTTTGTGTCCCAATGTATAGTTTTTCCTCTTTCAGTATAGCACAAGTAAACATAGTAGTTGCATCGGCAGAATTATTCACCGTATACGAATTTGCTAACTGCTCATCATAAACATACACATAATTTTGCGTAACTATTACTAGCTGTTTATCCACCACTCTAAAGTCGACAGGAATTTGCGAAAAAGAAGCCACGAAAGAAGGTGTATTGCCTATGAGTGAATACATACTTGTAGCAGAATCAATCAGAATAATTTTATCGCTGATGGTCTCTATACCTTTCCAATTACCGGGAGTCATCATGGTCCACTGATTAAAATCGACCAAATTAGGGTTAGAAACCGAAGCACTTAAAACACCATAACCTTTCGCAATAGTGTGAATCGTATTATTCAGGATGGTTGTTTGAAAAATTTCAATATTAGAACCATTTGGGCCTATAAAATAGGTATCCCCAAACTCCGATGAAGCCAAATCTAAGGTAGAAAGACCAAAATCAGTGGAGATGTATAATTTGCCATTGAACTCATAAAAATGGTTGATTCTCTTTTTATCAGATGGCACAGAAACTTTATTAACTATATCAACAACATTCAAAACAGAACCATCGTTTTCATTCACTACAATCAGCAATCCGTCCTCGTGTCCTATGATTGTTTTTTTGTAGGCTTCTGAATAATAAATTTGAGTAATGATTTGTCCTGACAAGCCTTCAATGGTTGTCACTGTGTTGAACGCGTTGGTATTTGTATTTTTTTTGAAATAAGCATTTTCAGTAGCCACCACAACTTCTGCATCACTTTTAGAAATATCCTTGATTGAATTGTATGAAAAATAACCTTTCCAAACGGAACTATTCTGAGGAAAACCTTGAAAAGAGGATAGAAGAAATATAATTATTAAAACAATTCTATTCATAAAATTAAAAGATATCGGACAAATATAACTAAAAACGATTTTATATAGATTTTAATATATCTAAAACAAAAAACCCTACACTAAGGCAGGGTTTTTAAGCTATAATTTATTGTTATCAGGTTATACAACGCCTTGAGCCAGCATTGCATCTGCTACTTTCACAAAACCAGCAATATTAGCACCTTTAACGTAGTTTACATAACCATCAGCTTCAGTACCATATTGTTTACATTGATTGTGAATTCCTTCCATAATCACTTTAAGACGAGCATCTACTTCTTCACTCGACCAATTCAATCGAATAGAGTTTTGAGTCATCTCTAAACCTGAAGCTGCAACACCTCCAGCATTTGCCGCTTTACCAGGAGCGAACAATACTTTAGCATCTAAAAATTGTTTGATAGCTTCTAAGGTAGAAGGCATATTCGCCGCCTCAGTAACACACATAACGCCGTTAGCGATTAATTTTTTAGCATCTTCTTCGTTCAATTCATTTTGAGTAGCACAAGGAATAGCGATGTCTACTTTAGCTTCCCAAGGACTCTTTCCTTTATGAAATACTGCATTTGGGAATTTTTCAACATAAACTTCCGCACGGTTAGTACCATTTGCTCTCATTTCTAACATGAAATCAATTTTCTCTCCTGAAATTCCATCAGCATCATAAATGTATCCATCAGGACCTGAAATAGTAAGCAACTTACCGCCCAACTCATTAACTTTTAAAGCTACTCCCCAAGCTACGTTTCCAAAACCTGAAATCGCAACGGTTTTTCCTTTAATAGTTTCTCCTTTAGTTTTCAACATTTCCTCAGTGAAATAAACTACTCCATATCCGGTAGCCTCAGGACGAATTAACGATCCACCATATGCTAGACCTTTACCTGTTAAAACACCAGTAAATTCATTTCTGATTCTTTTGTATTGTCCAAACATGTATCCAATTTCACGAGCACCTACTCCAATATCTCCAGCAGGAACGTCTAGGTCTGGACCAATATGACGACACAATTCTGTCATAAATGATTGGCAGAAACGCATAATTTCTCCATCAGATTTCCCTTGAGGATCAAAATCAGCTCCTCCTTTTCCTCCACCCATTGGAAGTGTAGTTAAACTATTTTTGAAGATTTGTTCGAAAGCAAGGAATTTTAATACCGATAAATTTACTGTAGGATGAAAACGGATACCTCCTTTGTATGGTCCGATTGCAGAATTCATTTGAATACGGAATCCTCTGTTCACTTGAATTTCACCTTTATCATCTACCCATGGCACACGGAAAATAATTGAACGCTCCGGTTCTGCCATTCGTAGTAGCAGGTTTTTTCCATCGTATTTTTTTTGCTCAGCTATAAACGGGATAACTGTTTCTGCAAATTCTCTAACTGCTTGTAAAAACTCAGGCTCATTTGGATTTTTGGCCGTTACCTGAGCCATAAAATCATTGATTTTCTGTTCCATTATTATAAATTATTTTCTATAAACAATAGCTATTATTTTAGCTATAAAAACAAATGTTTTTTTGTTAAACGATACAAATATACATTTAAAAAAGTATGCCCATAATTTTTAAATGTAAAATTGGCTACGAAAACCTGATTTGGACAATATTTAAGAATTTTTAACATTTTATTTTTAATGTAGTTGATGTTTTTATATATTTGTGCAGTAATGAATTAAAAGCTGACCCATGTCCAAATTTTATTGCTTAATAGTCATATTCTGTTTAGGCGTTATTAATACCGCTCATTCTCAGTTTGGTTTTTCACACGAAGTAGGTGTCATTGCCGGACCGGTTGCGTTTCAATCGGATTATGGAGAGCGTCATGATTTTGACACCAATAAAGGGAATACAGGTTTAGGAATTGGTCTAATTCATTATTTAAATTTTTCTTACAGAGCAGACTGTAATTGTTATGCTCGTGAGACCTATTTTAACGATCACTTCAAGGTGAGAAGTGAACTTTCTTACAACAAAACTAAACTAAACCATTTCGGTAGATGGGTAGACCCAGATAAAACCTCAGTAGCCGCTCAACAATTAAGAGCAATGACTGGGAGTACTGCCGTTACCAACATTGGTATGCAATTAGAATTTTACCCTCTAAGCATACGTGATTTTACTGCTCAAACTGGAAGTTTTGGTCCTTTCATTAGTTTGGGTGGTCAGTTCAGTTTTTACAAGCCTGAAGTTAGTACGAGTTATGGTGATGGAAGGCTAATAGAAGCCAACATGTATCCTAAGTATTGGGTTCCTTCAGATGGCAAAGAACATGGATTTACTAATGAAAGTGGAAGTACTTGGTCGGTAGTTTCAAGTGTTGGAACGAGATACAAACTAAATCCTTTATCAGATCTAATCTTAGACTTACGTTTCCAATATTATTTCTCTAACTGGGTTGATGGTTTAAATCCTAATCCAGATATGTTTAAAGAAAACAAAGCAAACGATTGGAATGTTTGGTTAAACTTTGGGTATATTTATTACTTAGATTAATAAAAAAATAAATCATAAAAAAGCCACGCGATGCGTGGCTTTTTCTATTTGTTATGCTAAAGCTTGTTTTAAATCTTCAATCAAATCATCTACATCTTCCACTCCAACACTCAAACGAACTAAATCATCGGTAATACCAATTTCTTTACGCTTGTCTTCTGGTATAGAAGCATGAGTCATAAGTGCCGGATGATTCGCTAGTGATTCAACACCGCCTAAAGATTCTGCTAATGTAAATACTTTCAATTTTTTCAAGAAATCAATAGAATCTTGTTTAAGTCCAGATTTAAAAGTAAAAGTCACCATTCCTCCAAAACCACCAATCATTTGTTTCTTTGCAATTTCATGAAACGGATGATTTTCCAAACCAGGATAATATACTCTTTCTACTTTAGGATGATTTACTAAATAATCGGCTACTTTAGCGCCATTCTCACAATGACGTTGTACTCTTAAGTGTAATGTTTTAATTCCTCTTAACACCAAAAATGAATCTTGCGGACCTAAAGTTGCTCCTGTAGCAAATTGCTGAAAATGCAATTGATTCCCTAACTCTTCATCCTTCACGATTAAAGCACCAGCAATTACATCGGAATGTCCTCCTAAATACTTTGTTGCCGAATGCATCACGATATCGGCACCTAAGTCTAATGGTTTTTGTAAATAAGGAGTAGCAAAAGTATTATCTACGGCAAACAAAATATTTGGATGTTTTTTTGTAATTGTAGCAATGGCTTCAATGTCAGCTAATTTCATTAATGGGTTTGTAGGAGTTTCTACCCAAACCAAACGCGTATTTTCATTGATTAACGACTGAAATTTTTCTAAATCGTTCATGTCTACAAAATGAAAAACAATACCCGAATTTTTATAAATACGAGTAAACATTCTGTAAGTACCACCATATAAATCATCCATTGCAATAACCTCATCACCGGCTTTCAAACCACGAAGCACACAATCAGTAGCTGCTAAACCGGAAGAAAAAGCCAAACCGCGTGTACCGTTTTCGATACTTGCCAAAGCATTTTCTAAAGCAGTTCTCGTTGGATTAGCGGCTCTACTGTATTCGTAACCATTATTAGGCTCACCCGGGTTGTGTTGTGCATAGGTTGAAGTTTGATACACAGGAGGCATTACTGCTCCTGTACTTGGATCATGATGTTGTCCACCATGTATTGCTTTTGTGTTAAATTTCATATTCTTTTTTTTATCTTGTAAAGTTAATTTTATTCTATAATAATTACAAAAAAACAGACTTTGGGTGTCAATTCTCTTAAAACCAATCCGAAAAACCTATTGATTAGGACGTAAACTACAACAACACAAAATCATCTGCTTTAGGGATAGCATTCATTACCTCCAAAGCAATTTTTGGTGTAGGGTTTGCTAATTTTCGCAATTTGGTGTCCATCCAAGCACCGTCAATCGAAATCTGCGCACACAATTCCTCATTTGCATTTCTCAATTCATGCACAATTGTCCATCGGGAAGCATCCGCACGCATCTTACCAATTTTTGTACTCATGGTAATTTCTTCTCCAAAATGAATTTCTTTTCGGAAAATACATTCTTCTCGAAACGCTATAGGACCAAAGTGTTGTTCTTTCATAACTTTCGTAGTTAAACCCAACTGCATTAGTATTTCCATGCGGTGCTGTGCTCCAAAATCATAATAAGCACTATGTCTCATGTGAAAATTAGGATCTAAATCAGACCAACGTATCGAAAGCTTTTTAGTAAATATTCCCATTTTATTTTTTTTACAAAAGTAATTCAAAACTATGAATACCCTCTTTCAATATCGAAATTTAGAAATTCTTTAACCTATCAAACACCAATGCTCTTTCATAAAAAAAGAAGCGGAAGTCAAAGAAAAATAGAGCAACCATTTCGATTCAAAAAAACGTATTTTTGCAAAAAAGTTAATCATGCGAAAAATATACCATCTTAAAACTTGCAGTACTTGTCAACGCATACTAAAATCCTTGCCACAACTAGATACTTTTGCCTTACAGGACATAAAAACAGAACCTATAACGGTTAAGCAATTGGAAGAAATGAAGGAATTAGCAGGAAGTTACGAAACATTGTTCAGCAAAAGAGCAACGCTGTACAAAGAAATGGGACTTAAAAATGAAACGCTTACTGAATCTGATTACAAACGTTATATCCTAGAACATTACACTTTTCTATCGAGACCGGTAATTATTGCCGATGGAAAAATTTTTGTAGGTAATAGTACTAAAACCGTTGAAGCTGCCATAAAACATTTGAGTCATGAGTAAAAGAAACTGGGCCTTACTTTCGGCTACATTGGTTTCAATTCTTTATGGAGTAACCTTTACCATTGCCAAAGATGTGATGCCCAAACATATCGATGCCTATGGATTCATCTTCTTGCGAGTGGGAGGATCTATGCTTTTATTCTGGATTGTCTCTTTATTTATCAAGACCGAGAAAATAGATCTAAAAGATTTCCCTCGGATCATAGCGGCATCATTTTTTGGTATCGCATTCAATATGTTGACTTTTTTCAAAGGATTAAGCTATACTTCACCCATCATGGGAGCGGTTTTAATGGTCACAACTCCTATGATTGTCCTAGTCTTATCCGCCCTTATCATGAGGGAACGTATGGAAAACAAAAAAATTATAGGTATCCTTCTAGGACTTATCGGAACTATAATCCTAATCCTTTACGGAAAATCTATGGTCAACGCTCCCAACGCCATGTTAGGTAACTTTCTGGTATTTGTGAATGCTGTTTCGTATGGATTTTACCTCATTCTTGTCAAAAAACTAATGGACAAATACAATGCATTTTCTTTTGTAAAATGGATTTATTTCTTCGGTTTTCTAATGGTGATTCCTTTTGGTTGGAACGAATTTCAAGCTGTAAACTGGGAATTCTTACCTACTGCCGTTTATCTTAAAATAGGTTTTGTGGTCGTGTTTTCAACTTTTCTAACTTATTTACTGAATTTACTTTCAATGAAAGAACTAAAACCAACTACTGTGGCGGTTTTCATATACCTTCAACCCCTATTTGCTTCTGTTTTTGCTATTGGTCTTGGAAAAGATGAACTAAGCTGGATAAAAATCGGTTCAGCATTATTAATTTTTACCGGAGTTTATTTAGTGACACAAAAAAAAGCGATTCCAAAAGAGTAATTCACTTAAGAAACCCTCTCCTTTACTAGTTACAGATAAGTTTTCTTATCTTTACGCCTTATTTTTAGAATCTATGATACAATCAATGACCGGTTTTGGAAAAGCCTCAATTCAATTGGCTACCAAAAAAATAACTGTAGAACTCAAATCACTGAACAGCAAAGGACTTGACTTAAATGTTCGAATGCCTTCAGTGTATCGAGAAATGGAACTTGGTTTACGTAATCAGATTTCGCAACAGTTAGAACGCGGAAAAATTGATTTTTCACTATATATCGAAGTGACCGGCGAGGAAACCTCAACAAAAGTCAATGCGCCAATCGTAAGAGCCTATATGGCACAAATGCGTGAAATTCTTCCAGAAGCAGATGCGACAGAATTAATGAAAATGGCGGTACGAATGCCCGATGCACTGAAGACAGAACGTGATGACATTGATGAAGAAGAATGGAACCAAATTCAGTTGGTTATAAACGAAGCCTTGGTCAACATTGGCCAGTTCAGAAAAGATGAGGGAATCTCTCTAGAAAACGAATTCAAATTGCGTATCGAGAACATTCGCAATCTTATGAACCAGACTTTGGCTTTAGACCCTGAACGTATTCAAAATATTAAAGACCGTTTATCAACTGCTATTTCAGAATTACAGACTGCAGTAGATACCAATCGTTTTGAGCAAGAGTTAATCTATTATTTGGAAAAACTAGATATCACCGAAGAAAAAGTTCGACTTACCAATCATCTTGATTATTTTCTAGAAACACTAAACGGTAATGAAGCCAATGGTAGAAAATTAGGTTTCATTTCGCAAGAAATTGGTCGTGAAATCAATACCATGGGATCTAAATCTAACCATGCAGGTATGCAAAAATTAGTCGTTCAAATGAAGGACGAATTGGAAAAAATCAAAGAACAGGTTCTGAACGTTTTATAAATTACAAGCCCAAAAAGTACCATACAATGAACAAAGGAGGAAAATTAATTGTATTCTCGGCACCTTCAGGATCCGGAAAAACCACTATAGTAAGACATTTATTAGGAATTGAAGAACTAAACCTTGAATTCTCTATTTCGGCCGCAACCCGAGAACCTCGCGGAGAAGAAGTGAATGGAAAGGACTACTATTTCATGTCGATAGAAGAGTTTAAAAAGCATATCAAAAACGAAGACTTCGTAGAATGGGAAGAAGTTTATCGCGATAACTTTTACGGAACGCTGAAAAAAGAAGTGGAAAGAATTTGGGCCTTAGGAAAAAACGTTATTTTCGATATTGATGTGGCCGGAGGATTACGAATTAAGAAAAAATTTCCAGAACAAACCCTAGCCGTTTTTGTCAAGCCTCCTAGTGTAGATGAATTAAAACGCAGACTCAAAGAACGTTCTACGGAAAGTGAAGAAAAAATCAACATGCGTATTGCCAAAGCTCACGTAGAATTAGCTACGGCTCCTCAATTTGATACCATCATTAAGAATTATGATTTGGATGTAGCAAAAGAAGAGGCGTATCAATTGGTTAAAAATTTTGTGAATCCAGCCGAAAACCAATAGGCAACGGCGATTAAATCTAAGGGCTGACAACTTATGCTCAAAATTGGACTCTATTTCGGAACATTTAATCCTATTCACATAGGACATTTGATTATTGCCAATCATATGGCAGAATATTCTAATTTGGACCAAATATGGATGGTTGTCACGCCGCACAATCCACACAAACAAAAAAGCACCTTATTAGATGATTACCATCGATTACACATGGTGCATTTGGCTACTGAAGACTATCCGAAAATTAAACCTTCCGACATAGAATTTAAGTTACCTCAACCCAATTATACGGTAAACACTCTGTTCCATTTACAGGAAAAATATCCTGAATATGAGTTTTCATTAATCATGGGAGAAGACAATCTCAATTCATTGCATAAATGGAAAAATTATGAAGTGATTCTTCAAAATCACGATATTTATGTTTATCCACGTCTGCATTCAGGAGAAATGGATCCTCAGTTTTCTGATAATCCTAAAATTCACCGTGTAGGAGCTCCTATCATAGAATTGTCTTCGACTTTTATCCGAGAAAGTATCAAGAATAAAAAGAACGTTACTCCTTTGTTACCCCATAAAGTATGGCAATATGTAGAACACAATTTGTTTTACAAAAAGTAAGTTAAACCAGCTCTGTTTTCAAAACCTTTACGATTTCGTCAAAAACTGAGGTTAAATTTTTATTCTTTCTCGACAAGAGAAAAAGTTCAGTGTTGGGCATTTTTTTAGAATCCCATAAAACCTGCAATTGATTATTCATTAAAAAAGGCTGCACGTTACAATCCCAAGCTACTGCCACTCCAGTATTTTTAGACAAAATTTCCAGCATTTCATATTCTGAAGGAATGATATAATTAGGCTCCATAGATGGTCTTTTCTTATCGAAAACATAAAGCCAAAATAATTTAATATGTGGAATACGAGCATCATGACTAAACCATTTTTGCTTATTGAGCCATTGCTCCACTGCGGGAAAGTCATTTCTTTTTATGGCTGCTTTAACAGTAGTACCATCCAAATTTGTAGAAGCCACCAAAACTTGCTTAATATCCCTAATCTTAACCTGAATCGTATCAAAAGTGTCAAACTTTTTTGTGACTAGGGCAAAATCGATCTTTTTGCCATCTACCATTTCAAAAAGAGTATCATTTTCATGAAACGTAAAATCGATAGAATCGAACTTCGCTACCAAACTATTTCCTATGGAACTCATGAGATGCTTGGAAATCCCCACTGAAAATAATCGCTCGGTATTCACGGCCTGTGCTTTAAAGCCACTCTCCACATTTTCAAGGCGTTCCAAAGCCTCTATAATTAAATTATTTAGTAACTTAGCATATTCCGTGGTTCTACCCCTTTCGATTTCCTAACAAACAACTGATACCCCACACTTGCTTCGAGCATGGCAATTTGCTGGCTAACCGCTGGCTGACTAATAAATAATTCCTTAGCAGCCAATGAAAAATTACCGTTTTTATACACCGATTTGAAAGTTCGATACCATTCTAAGTTTACCATGATATAAATTTATTTATCACAAACATAATTCAATTTATTTTTACTAATAACACAATCGAAGTAAATTTGTAGCAAAAAAAATAAATAATGAAACAATTAATTTTATTAGGACTTATGGCAGTGGCTGTAGGTTGCAAAACAAAAAATATAGAACAAGAAAAAAACAACACTATGAAAAAAGTATTATTTGTGGTTACTAGCCACGATCAATTGGGTAATACAGGAGCTAAAACAGGCTTCTGGACAGAAGAATTTGCAGCGCCTTATTATGCTTTGATAGACCAAGGAGTAGAAGTAACTATTGCATCACCTCTTGGCGGTCAACCTCCAATTGACCCTAAAAGTGCTGACCCTAGCTCGGCTACAGAAGACACCAAACGTTTTGACAATGATAAAGATCTTTTGGAAAAATTAAAACATACTCATAAATTAGCTGATATCAATCAAGCTGATTACGATGCTGTTTTTTATCCTGGTGGTCACGGACCTCTTTGGGATTTGGCAGAAGATGAAAAATCAATCGCTTTAATTGCTGATTTTTATAAAAATAACAAACCTATAAGTTTTGTTTGTCACGCTCCAGCTGCATTGAAAAACGTAAAAATTGATGGTGAGTTCTTGGTAAAAGGAAAAAAACTAACCGGTTTTACTAATGAGGAAGAAGAAGCAGTAGGGTTAGCAAACATAGTTCCGTTCTTGTTAGAAAACGAATTACAGAAAAATGGTGCTACCTATTCTAAATCTGAAAATTGGCAAGAATATGCTGTGGAAGATGGTTTATTAATTACTGGTCAAAATCCAGCCTCTTCTAAATTGGTAGCAAAAAAATTATTAGATCAATTAAACAAAAAATAAGTATGTTAAACTTCGAATTATACAATCCTGTAAACTATGTGTTTGGGAAGGGACAAATAGCTAAGCTCCCTGAATTATTACCTGCTAATACTAAAATTCTCCTAGCCTATGGTGGAGGAAGTATTTTTAAAAATGGTATCTACGATCAAGTAAAAACCGCTTTAGCTGGATTTGATGTTGTGGAGTTTGGTGGTATTGAACCAAATCCTAGATATGAAACTTTAATGAAAGCAGTAGCAATCATTAAAGAACAAAACATTGGTTTCATCTTAGCTGTAGGCGGAGGAAGTGTTATTGATGGAATTAAATTTGTTTCTGCAGCCGTTAAATTTAATGGCGATCCTATCGATATTTTACAAAAACGTATTCTAACAAAAGATACCAATGCGGTAATTCCATTTGGAGGCATTTTGACATTACCTGCTACAGGTTCAGAAATGAATTCAGGAGGAGTAATTACCATTAACGCTACTCAAGAAAAATTATCTTTTGGAGGAAGTGCATTATTCCCTAAATTTTCAATAGTAGACCCTACTGTTATTCATTCATTACCAAAAAGACAACTACAAAACGGTGTAGTAGATGCTTTTACTCATGTTTTAGAGCAATACCTTACTTATTCTCATGATGCTTTATTACAAGACCGCTTAGCAGAAAGCATCTTACAAACATTAATTGAAGTTGGTCCTGATGTAGTAGAAAATCCAACTGATTACAAATTGGCTTCCAACTTTGTTTGGAGTTGTACTATGGCACTAAATGGATTAATCCAAAAAGGAGTACCTTCGGATTGGGCTACCCACATGATTGGTCATGAACTAACAGCACTTTACGAAATCGATCATGCAAGAACATTGGCTATTATTGGTCCAAATTTATATCGAGTGATGTTTGACTCTAAGAAAGAAAAATTAGCACAATACGGAAAACGCGTTTGGAATCTTCAAGGAACCGATGAGGATATTGCTAAAAAAGCGATTGATAAAACTACTGAGTTTTTCCAAAAAATGGGAATGTTAACTCGTTTATCTGAAAACACTTCTAACTACGATGGAACAGCCGATTTTATTGTAAAACGCTTCGAGGAAAGAGGCTGGACTGCTATGGGTGAAAAACAAAATATCACACCAGAAAAAGTACGTGAAATTGTAGAATTGAGTTATTAAAATAGTTATAGTTATAAATTCAGAAGGCGCTCTGGGATGAATTCCTAGAGCGCCTTCTTACTAAACACCAAAAACAAAACGTAATTCAACTTAAATTTATTTCAATTTACTAACTCTATTTTTTTGTACTTTTTCTCTTTACATCCAACGGTGATTGTTTCATGTATTGGATGAATCCTCTCCCGACAAATTCATAAGTAGTTCCGCTAGCATTATGATATAATCGTATACGACTATCATTAATAACGGTTAGTGTAAAAGATTCATTGCCCCAAAAATCATAATCTAATGTTAAAGTTTTACTGTACATATTGGAAGTATTTAAAATTCCATAAAATCCAGTAAAGTCCCAATAAATACTATTTACACTTGTGCCTGGTAAATCTTTCGATGAACGAAATGTATCACTACTTCCTCCTGCTACGAACTGAATAAAATGTTCGTTATCAAAATCATTCAAAGCACCCGCTCTACTTGTATACACTTTTTCCCAAGCTTTATATTCTTGTAAAAAGTAATGAATGTTGTCATAAAACAATCGATCGTAGTCAAAACCATTTCTTTGATAACCGATTAAGTAATAGGTTGTATTTTGACGTCTATCGTATAATTTTATACGATTAGCAGCCGTTTGATATACTTCCAAGTCATAAGTTCCATAAACATCATGATAGACCCTTATTCCATTTGAAAAATAATCGTAGTAGCCGACTCTAATTCCAAAACCGTTACCTGTTGACCCTATACCGGCTAAATTGTTATTGGCATACAAAGCACCCTCTAAAAAAGAGATCGTAAAAGCCCTTGACAAGAAAGGAACATCTCCCGAACCAGTGGTTGCCTCATAATCTACATACCACAATTCATAACTATTCATTAATTCCGGTAACGAAATGCCGTTATCTACATAATCATCACCTATAAAAACATCGGCTGTACATGAACTCAACAACATTGTTGCTGACAAACTCACCAAAAATAATTTTATCGCTCTCATAACTCAAGGTTTTTATAGTTTCATTTTAACATTACCAATATGCATGCCAAAAAATTGTTACCTTTGTATTCCTTTCATTTTTTGAATAAACTTTTACTCGTTTTTCTCTCAAAATTCACTATGTCTCCCTTGGTGAATTTAACGCGAAAAAAGAGATGAAAATAACTATTATGAGTGAGAATAAACATAAGTTTGCGGTTATAGGTGGTGGCAGTTGGGCTACAGCCATTGTAAAAATGTTAACAATGAATGTAGACCAAGTACAATGGTATATGCGTAGTGTGTATGCTTTAGAACACCTAAAATTGCATAAACATAACCCGAACTACCTAAGTTCTGTAGAATTTGACACTAAAAAACTTCATTTAACCAACGATATCAATGAGGCTGTTGCCAATGCAGACTATATTATCTTTGCTATTCCTTCAGCTTTCTTAAGTAACGAGTTGGCTAATTTAACCGAAAGTTTAGAAGGTAAAGTTATCTTCTCTGCTATCAAAGGAATTGTACCGGAAAGCAGTTTAATTGTAGGACAGCATTTTAATACCTACTACAATATCCCATTTGAAAATATTGGGGTTATCACAGGACCATGTCACGCTGAAGAAGTCGCTTTAGAACGTCTTTCGTACCTAACCATAGCGTGTGGCGATGCTTCCAAAGCTAAAATCATGGCCAAAAATCTGGCTAGTTATTTCATAAAAACAAAAACTACCGATGATATTATCGGAACCGAATATGCCGCTGTTTTAAAAAACATCTATTCTATTGCCGCAGGTATTGCACACGGATTGGGTTACGGGGATAATTTCCAAGCGGTATTGATGAGTAATGCCATAAGAGAGATGAAACGTTTTATTAGAAAAGTACACAAAATGAAACGTAACATCAATAATTCGGCCTATTTAGGAGATTTACTAGTAACCGGTTATTCTCTCTTTTCTAGAAACAGAATGTTTGGTAACATGATAGGAAAAGGCTACACAGTAAAATCGGCACAAATGGAAATGAGTATGATTGCAGAAGGTTATTATGCCGCAAAAAGTGCTTGGAATCTAAACAAAGAATACGGAGCTAAAACACCGATTCTTGATGCCGTTTATGAGGTTTTATATGAAGGAAAAGAAGCTAAAAAAGCCTTCAAAAAACTGACAGAAAAATTAGATTAAACTTATATAAAAAAGTAGTGCTTATCCCATTAAAGATAAGCGCTGCTTTTTTATTTTACTACCACTCCATTCTTCCATAAAATGGGTACTTCCTCTGTAGCATGTTCGTTAATGGTATTCTGACGGAAGGTGAATTTTTTATCATAAAGCGTATTACCTATAAAATACGTCACCATAAACTCATTATTTAGGGCTAAAACACTATTCTCAATCATTTCTATTTTAAGAGCAGAAACACTAGGCAACGATTTAAAACCGTGTCGTAGAAGAGACGTTTTACGCATTTCGTTGTCGATTTTTCCGTAGGCTTTCGAAACAACGATTAGGTTTTCCAACTCAAAATCAGAATCATTAATTAAATAAACGTTCCAAACTTTATCCATAAAATCGTCATTCCATTCTTGGATAGCGGCTAAAAATACATTTTCTACTTTGGGAATAATAATGTCTTTTTTCATAAAAAGCTATAAAGATAAAAGTCGAAAGCCAAAAGCCTATTCAAAAGACTTTTGACCTTCGACAATACAATGTAAAATTTATATACTCGATTTGAATTGCTCTAAGAAACGTACATCGTTTTCATAGAACATACGAATATCGCCAATTTGATACAACAACATGGCAATACGTTCAATACCCATACCAAAGGCAAAACCATTGTATTCTTCTGGGTTGATGTCACAATTCTTTAACACATTAGGATCTACCATACCACAGCCCATGATTTCCAACCAACCCGTTCCTTTGGTGATACGATAATCTGTTTCTGTTTTAAGTCCCCAGTAAATATCTACTTCAGCACTAGGCTCTGTAAAAGGGAAGTACGAAGGACGAAGACGTATTTTTGACTTACCAAACATTTCTTTGGTAAAATATAATAAGGTTTGCTTTAAATCGGCAAATGAAACATCTTTATCAATGTATAATCCTTCTACTTGGTGAAAAATACAATGCGAACGAGATGAAATGGCTTCATTACGAAATACTCTACCTGGAGATATTGTACGAATAGGCGGCTTGTGACCTTCCATATATCTTACCTGTACCGATGAAGTATGTGTACGCAAAAGAACATCCGGATTCGTCTGAATGAAAAATGTATCTTGCATATCTCTTGCCGGATGGTACTCTGGAAGATTTAAAGCGGTAAAGTTGTGCCAATCGTCTTCAATTTCAGGACCTTCCGACACATTAAAACCTACATTAGAAAAAATGTCGATGATTTGATTTTTAACCAAAGAAATAGGATGACGTGAACCAATTTTGAAAGGTTCTTCTGGACGGGTTAAATCACCATAAATACCTTTGATTTCTTCCTTGCTCTCTAATTCCTCCTGAATCGTTTTTACTTTCTCTTCGGCTGTATTTTTTAGTGTATTGATGATTTGCCCAAATTCTTTTTTCTGATCGTTCGGTACATTTTTGAATTCAGCAAAGATTTCTTTCACCAATCCTTTACTTCCAAGGAATCGGATTCGGAATTCTTCTAATTTTTCTTTACTTTGAGTCTCAAAAGCCTGAGCCTCTGCTATGTATTCTTTAATCTTATCTATCATCGGTCTTTTCAATATAATGGCAAAGTTACAATTTTTAGTTTAGAGTTCACAGCGAACCGTTGACAGTATTTATTTGATTATTTCTTTTTCTAAGAAGTAATTCACAATGGCCTCTTTCATTAAAACGGATTGTTCTCCTGCTTTTAAAGGTGGCAATGCTTCTTTAATTTTATAATGGGGCCATCCGTCATGATCGAAATAATCAAATTCATAATACCCATAAGGTTCTAACAACCTGCAAATAGCAATATGCATCAAATTGATTTTTTCATCTTTTTTGAAAGCTTTTCCAAATCTTCCTAACTCTTGAATTCCGATGAGATAGATAATCGCATCCAGATCTAGTTCATCACCATCGGCAAACTGTTTAGAAAGTAGGTTGACCACCTGCTCCCAGCGGTTTTTAAGTTGTATATCGCGTGACATTATTTTCAAAATTTAAGTTAATGGTACAAAGAAACCTTCATACACCTTGCAAAGATACTATTGTTAGATGAGATTAAAGAATTCTGTTATCTTTGTTACTCATCCAACTTTTAATCATGGAATTTCTTGATATTATATTGTCCGCTAGTCTTGTTTTTGGTTTTTACAAAGGATTTAAAAACGGGCTCTTTGTAGAATTGGCTTCGTTAGTAGCATTCTTCGTAGGACTTTTTGTTGCCTTAAAATTCTCCTACATCGTTGCTGAATTATTAGATGAAAGTTTTTCTTGGTCCCCAGAAAAAGTACAACTTATTGCGTTTTTAATTACTTTGGTTGGTGTAATTTTTACCATTCATTGGTCCGCTAAAATAGTATCGGAAATAGCAAATTTCGCTTTTCTTGGATGGGCCAATTCATTGCTAGGTGGTATTTTCGGGACGCTTAAGACTATTTTATTAATCGGTATTTTTCTGCATTTATTCGAGAAAATAAACATCAACAACCTCTTGGTAAGTAAAGAAACTCAAGAAAATTCACTTTTGTTAGCGCCGTGCAAAAAGACTTCCGAAACCTTACTCCCCATTCTTAGCGATTGGTTTACGAGTTTGAAAGACAAAACCAATTCGATTGACCAAGAGCAAGAGACTTCTTCCACAACAAATCAAGCATAATCCGTAGAAACGGTTTATTTTATCTCTTTGACAGCGCTCTTCTCAATCCAACCTTCTTTTTGATCCTGCAGTTGAATTTTTTTATAATTGTGCAAAGTTTCTAAAACATATACTTTGGTTCCTGCATGCAACGTAAAAGCATTGGGTGCAGCACTATTGGGTTCACTTTTCACTGCTACGGTATCGACAAACACGATCGCCGGTTTTTCATTCTGATAACGTGATTGTTCAAAAAAGCCAGCCAATATGCTCACCGATAAAAACAACAACAAAAGAATCATACCAGAAAAGAACACTCTCTTTAACGAAGTAGTAGTTGAAAAATAATACCCTACAAAACTGAACAAAAAGAAGACTGCGAAAATGATTGCTATCCAAGCCCACGTATCATAATGAAAAGCGGAAGTGAAATCGGTTAGTATTTTGTAGAAACCAACTTTAGGAACCTCAACAATTTCATCGATGGCCATTTTTCGGGCAAATTCAAGATTATTTTGAATTTCGCTATCATTGGGTTGCAACAAAAGTGCTTTTTCGAAATTATAAACTGCTGGGGCTACTTCATTCAATTTATAATAACAATTTCCAAGGTTAAAATAAACTTCCGCCGATTCTTCTCCAGATTTCAAAATACTTTCATAAGCAACTATAGCCTCTTGGTATTTACCTTTTTCGTACAGAGAATTCCCTTTTTCAAAAGCCTCCTGTGCCCAGAATACCTGAGTAAAAAGTAAAAATATATAGAATAGTTTTTTCATTTTTTTGATCTATTTATCAGAAATAAACAAAGTAATACATCAAATTGACACCTTTAATCTCATTAGGATTGCACAATTTGTTTTTCTAATTCCGAAATAATATTCACTGCGAGATCGTAATCATTTTGAATACCAGTACTTGTCGATGGCGCATATCGGGCAAACTCACAACTCTCCATCAAGGCAATGAATTGGTTGATTGTATCGGTATCTGCTTGCTTAGAAACCAATAATTCTTTGATTTTATCTTTACTCATTTCCGAAGTCTCAATATGTAACTTCGCCTTCAAGAAATTATGCAACGCTCTTTCTAAAGCAATATAAAATAGCTCTTTGTTACCCAACTGTTTTTGTGCTTCCGACAAGTATTTTTTAGCTAATCGGTTTGACAATCTGATGCGGTTTCCAACCACATCGGAATTAATGGCCTCTTTCTTTTTACGGAATGCCACCAATAACGGAATGAATAAAAACGGTGCCGCTAACAAAGCGTAAAACAAACCAGAACCTAGAAAATCCTCTCGATGTTGACTTACTAGACTCGTTTTAGTTTTTATAAAACCAAACGTTGCGTTGGCAATCACATTTTTCTTATTCGAATTGTTTTGTGCCAAAGTGTTAGAACCACTTCCTTCACCTACTTCCAAAGTAATTTCATTAGAAGTGATCGTTTTGTATGATTTAGTTGCTAAATCGAAGTAAGAGAAACTCAACGGTTGTATTGGAAATTTCCCTTCCGATTGAGGAATAATAGTATACGTATCCGAAATACTTCCTGTCATCCCTGAAAGCGGGGTTTGCACGTTCTCCTGATGTGCTGGATCATACATTTCTAAAGAAGCTGGAACCACCGGTTTAGGCAGGGTAAAAAGTTTTAAATTCCCTTTTCCTGAAACCTGAACTTTTAGGTCTAAAGATTCTCCAGTTTTAAGCTGTGTTCTTGAAGGAATAACTTTGAAATCAAAGGTACCTACCGCACCACTGAAATTTTCAGGTTTCCCAGCTTCAGGCAATGGTTTAACGGAAATCACCCTTGATCCGGCAGAAACTTTTTTATGTCCCATGGTCATAATAGGGCGACCGAAGAAATCGTATTCACCCGATGGCACTTCTACTTCTACATCTAAAGTGAGAGGCTCGATTTCTAGTTTACCCGATTTTTGCGGATACAAAACCGTTTTTCGAAGTACCGCAAACCTGTAAGGTTCTCCTTTAAAAGTTCCTTGTTGTACTTGTAGTTGTTTTACATCTATATTTTGACTCCAGAAGTTGGTATACTTGGGATTTTGCACTTCTCTCCAACCGCCTACACCAGAACGATTACTAACATAAATCTTATAAACTACGGTAATCGGCTCGTTGAGATATGGATTTGAATTAGAAATTTCTGCTACCAAATGTACACCATCTTTGCCGGCTGTTACTACCGGTGCTTGTCTTGGTTGACCGTACGGGTTGTATTGTTCATAAGGATCTCGCTCTTCCTGAACGGCATTGCCTACGGTTACTTTTACTGGATTGGTTTTATAAATCTGTCCGTTAATTTCGATGGTTGCCTGTTTTATGACAAAAGAGCCTTTTTTGGTAGGCTGTAAAAAATAAGAATACGTCTTTTCAAATGCTTTTTTTCCATTAACCCATGTAAAACTAACAGATTGGTTGGGGCCACCTACAATTCTAAATCCTTCGAAAGAGGGTGGATTAAAATTATCCCCATCTTCATTCATAGTAAAGTCGATGCGCAAACGTTCATTAATTCCTAATGAATTTTTGCTCACACTAGCTTCAAATTGTACTTGTGCTGTCAATTTGAAACTTAAAAGTAACACTATAAAAAGTAGTTTGTTCATTCCTTAATCTTCATTTTTTTACCAGTCTTTGCCTTCTTCAACCGGTTTTCCTTTTACTTTTTTGGCATTTACTCTATCCTGAATCTTCTTTTCCTCGTTGTTTACAGCATCCAATAAATTCTGCAAACGGTCTTTAGGAACATTTCCGGGCTTTGGCTCCTGATTATTCTGATTTTCTTTTTGGTCTTCAGGTTTTTCTTTATTCTGGTTTTGATCTTTGTTATTTTGATCTTTATTGTCCTGATTTTGCTTGTTTTGATCTTTGTTCTGATCCTTATTGTTATCTTTATTATCCTGTTTGTTGTCTTTCTTGTCGTTGCCTTTCGGAGGGTTTTCTTTCAACATTTTCTTAGCCAAAGCATAATTGTAACGTGTTTCCTCATCGGCAGGGTTGTTGCGTAAAGCATTTTTGTAGGCTTCAACCGCTCTGTCATACGCTTTCTCTTTCATAAACACATTGCCTAAATTATGATAAGCTCTGTGCTTTTGTTGTTTTCCCTTCGCCATTTCAATTGCTTTAGCATAAGCAAATTTAGCTTCCGAAGGTTGGTTTTGTCTGTAAATAGCGTTCCCTAAATTATAAGAAGCTGTAGCTCGTTTTTCATTTATAGATTTTGAAACACGGTAATTGGCTTCCGCTTCTGCATATTGTTTTTTCTGAAACTCATCGTTTCCATCAGGCAAAGCAAAATCTTTTTTCTGTTGTGCAGAAACAGCAACAAAAGTCAACAAAAATACTATTTTAAAAATGCTTTTCATGTTAATTCTGCTTCTTCTCATTGAACAAATCTAATTTTTGAATCCATTTTGTTTTTCGCTCTAGTAAGAACACATCAAGGAACAACAAAAAGAAACCAATTCCTAAAAACCATTGAAACTGTGATTGGAAATTAGCCATTTCCGTAGCTTCAAATTCTGTTTTTTGGATATTGTTAAGTGATTTACGCATAAATTCGAGTACTTCCTTAGTGCTATTGCCATTAATATAGGCACCATTAGCAGATTTAGCAATATCTTCTAGAGCTTCCGGACGCAATTGAGTAATTACCTTTTCCCCAGTAGATTTATCGATATGATAACTCTCCGTCACTCCTCCTCGTTTAATAGGAATAGGGCCTCCAGCAGTAGTTCCCACTCCAATGGTGATGATTTTAATTCCTTTCTTTCGAGCTTCGGCAGCCGCCTCGGCAGCCGCTTCCGAATGGTCTTCACCATCGGTCACCATGATTAACAATTTACTCGTATTGCCACTTCCTTCAAAATATTGTTGCGTTAGCTGAATAGCCTCGTTCAGATTACTTCCTTGAGAAGAAATCATGCCTGGATTCATGGACTGCAAAAACATTTTAGCAATATTATAATCGGTCGTGATGGGTAATAGAGGAAAAGCACTTCCGGAATAAGCAATAATTCCAATACGGTCGGATCCTAAATTATTAATAATCTGTGACACCAATTGTTTTCCTTTTTCTAAACGATTTGGCGCAACGTCTTCGGCCAGCATACTTTTAGAAACATCCACAGCAAATACGATATCGATTCCTTCTCGTTTTACTTTTTCGACTTTAGTTCCTATTTTCGGATTTACCAATGCGATGATTAACATTGTAATTCCCAACAAGACAATGGCAAATTTTAGGACAGGTTTAAAAATCGATTTTTCAGGACTTAATCGTTGAACCAGATTGGCATCACCAAATTCTCGCTGCTTTTTGAGTTTCCAAAATTGAACCCACAGAAAAAGCAAAACCAATAGTGGCAGCAAGAATAATAAATACAAATATTTTGATTCGTCTAACTCGTACATTTTTTACTGTGAATTGTAAACTATAACATTAATGTTGATTAACAATCGCCGGATTCACTGGGAATACAACAATTATTATCTTAAATAAAACTTCTGAAAAGAGTATTTCGCAACACTATTTCCAACAGCAACAACAAACCTGCCAACACCACAAAAGGTCTGAATTTTTCATCGTAATTAACAAACTTTAACTCTTCGATTTTTGTGGTTTCCAACTGATTAATCTCATCATAAATTTGTTGTAATGCTTTATTATTTTGAGCTCTGAAATATTTTCCTCCTGTTTTTTGAGCAATTTCTTTCATGAGTTTCTCGTCAATCTGAACGGGCATCATTTTAAATAAAAATCCACCATTGGGTGCATAAGCATAAGGAAACAGAGCATTGCCATTGGTTCCTATCCCGATGGTATAGACCTTAATCCCTAAATCGGCCGCAATTTCCGAAGCCATAATCGGTTCTAGGAAACCTGAATTGTTCACCCCATCGGTCATAAGTATAACTACTTTACTTTTTGCTTTACTTTCTTTTAATCGGTTAACGGCCGTGGCCAATCCCATTCCGATTCCGGTTCCGTCTTGTAAAACATTATCATACTTAATATCATTGATGGCTTGTAACACAACTGCTTTGTCACTAGTTACAGGTGTTTTGGTGTAAGCTTCTGCAGCGTATACTACAATCCCAATACGATCGCTTACTCGCTCTTTAACAAAAGCTGTTGCTACCTCTTTTAAAGCTTCCATACGATTGGGCTTTAAATCTTTGGCCAACATACTTCCGGAAACATCCGAAGCTATGACAATATCAATACCATTCGTACTATTCGTTTTACTGTTCACATCGACCGTTCTAGGTCTTGCCAAAGCAATAATTAATGAACTTAATGCCAATAAACGCAATACCAACAATAAAGGTCTCAGTTTTGGCAATATACTGCTGATTGTTTTAAACCCTTTTGTGGAGCTGATTTGAAGCGTTGGAGTTTCTTCATTTCTCTTAAAGAAATACCAAACCACAGCCAAAGGCAAAAACAGAAACAACCAAAAGAATTCGGGATTTAAAAAGGTTACCTTATCCATTAGTTGGTTAATTTTAATTCGACAGATTCCAGCATTCGTTCTGCTATTTTTTGAGCTCTTTCATCGGCTTCTTTGTGAACAATCATAATTTGTTGCAATCCTCCGGCTTGGCTGAATAACAAAATCTCGAAATACAATCTTTCGTCTTGCACCATCATTGTTCCGAATCCTTTAATTCCTTTAATTCCTTGCTCGGTGCTAAATTCTCCTTGTCGTACAATCATGTTTTGTACCCCTTGTGCTTCGAGTGTTTTTACAGTACCTTCCAGCGCTTTGGACAAATCTACATTGGTTTCTTTTTTAAATTCGGTAGTGGAAACAGTGATGTAGAAGTACTCAAAAATACTACCATACCCAAACATTTGCATTCCTTTGATTAGCGCCATAGCATCTTTAGGTACCATTTGAGAAACATCCATTCTTTTCAGTACTTTTGGAGTTTCTATAATGACTGAAGGATTACCGTATTCTGATTTAACCCAATCCGAATTCAACAATTCTTTGGTAGAATGCCCTGAAAAGCCGTTTTTAACGTAATCTAATCCTTTGGTAACTATTACAAACGTGAGTACTAGAATCGCTGCGAAACCAATGATTCCTCCAAGAGCAGTAAATTGTTTTTTCTTTTCTGCTTTTCGCTTCAACTCATCCTGTTCGCGTTGCCACTGAACACTATTTTCGTCAATGACTACTGGAATAGCTTTATCAATAGTTATAATGGTATTTTCTATCTTTTTTCGATCATCTGCAATTTCGAAATCTAACGGTTTGGATTTTGCAAATTTTACCAAATCCGCTTGTTTCAATACTTGTTCTAAACCGTCTAGTGTTTCTTTAGATAGTTTTAATTTCTTCTTGTTGGATGCGTTTTTTAGCGCTACGATTAATTCTGAAGTTGTACTTTCTTTAGCGGGAATTTCTATGGCTTCTTCAATGTAATCACGGGCAATATCTGTCAGTTCCGAGTAATATTCTTTGATTTCTCCTTTTTCTAGTAACTGTTTTTTCTCCAACTCTTGTAATAAAGTAGTCGCTTTTTCGATAGGAGAACCGTATACAATTTCTTCTTTTTTAGAAGGTTTTTTAGTTTTCTTCCAAAAATGATAAATCGCATACCCAATACCAGATAAAAGTAAAATCAGTAAAAGGTATTTCCACCAATTACCCATCGGTCTTTCAACGGCTATGATCGGTTTAATATCGTACATTTTTTGTTTAAGTGTATCGACTTTCACATCGAAAACTTCCACTTTGATGCTATCCGAAAAAACCGGTTTCTTGTCGATTAAAACAGGAATAGACGGAATAACATATTTACCGGTATCAAACTGTGTTAACCCGTATTTTTTAATCAATTGATAGTTCGTTTCCTCTTTAATTGTATCAATGGGGTAAGATTCTATAACTTCTAACCCACCAAAATGATTCACATTTGGAAAGGTAACCAAAGTAGATGGTTTTCCTTTCACTTTTAAAGTCAAGGTAAATTGTGCACCGATTTTGTTTTTGACCGTGTCAATTTTAGTTTCTAATGATTGTGCGAAACCCACTGACGAAATCAGCATCAATGCTAAAAACAAATATTTTGTAATCCACTTCATATGTCCCTATCGTGATTTAAAATATCCGAGTAATTTAGTCACGTAACTTTCATCCACTCTTGTATTAACGGTTCCCGAACCACATTTTGAAAAGATGTCTTTAAAATACTCTACCTTTTCGTGATAGTATTTCTCGTATTGTAGTCGTACCTTTTTAGAACCGGTATTGACCCACTGAATTTGGCCGGTTTCAGCATCTTGCATCGCTACCAATCCAACATCGGTCATTTTTTCTTCCCGAATATCATAGACCCTAACACCAGTGATATCGTGTTTTTTACTGGCAATTCGCAGTGTTTTTTCATAATCGTCTTCAGCAATAAAATCTGAAATCATGAAAACAATAGCTTTCTTTTTTTGAGTTCCAGATAAAAACTGCAAAGCCTGAGAAATATTGGTGTTTTTACTTTTGGGTTTAAACTCTATTAGTTCTCGAATAATACGCAATACATGAGATTTCCCTTTTTTGGGCGGGATATACAATTCGATTTGGTCTGAAAACAAAATCAAACCGATTTTATCATTATTTTGTGTTGCCGAAAATGCCAAAGTAGCGGCAATTTCGGTGACCGTATCACTTTTTAACTGGTTTTTAGTTCCGAAATTCTCCGAACCCGAAACATCTATCATGAGCATCATCGTTAATTCGCGTTCTTCTTCAAAAACCTTTACATAAGGTTCGTTGTAACGCGCAGTAACATTCCAATCGATAGACCGAACATCGTCGCCAAATTGGTATTGACGTACTTCTGAGAACGTCATCCCTCTTCCTTTGAAAGACGTATGGTATTCTCCCGAAAAGATGTGATCGCTCAATCTTCGGGTTTTAATTTCTATTTTACGAACTTTTTTAAGTAATTCCTTGGTATCCATTTCGGTGAACAGTTTATTAGTAACGGTTTACAGATTTCTACTAAGGAACCTCGATTTCGTTTACGATTTTATTGATGATATCTACAGAAGTTATATTTTCGGCTTCAGCTTCATAAGTAATTCCAATACGGTGACGCAAAACATCATGAACAACAGCGCGAACATCTTCTGGAATTACGTAACCACGACGCTTGATGAAAGCATAACATTTTGCAGCATTAGCCAAATTGATACTTCCACGAGGAGAAGCGCCAAAACTGATTAAAGGTTTTAAAGACTCTAATTTATATTTTTCAGGATAACGCGTAGCGAATATGATATCTAAAATGTATTTTTCAATTTTTTCGTCCATGTACACCTCACGAACTACTTGTTGTGCACGTAAAATCTGATCGATGGAAACTACAGCATTTACTTTTTCAAAATTACCATTCAAATTTTGACGAATCACTAGTCGCTCATCTTCCATTTTAGGATAGTCAATTACCGTTTTCAGCATAAAACGATCCACTTGTGCTTCTGGTAGCGGATACGTTCCCTCTTGTTCAACTGGGTTTTGTGTTGCCAATACTAGAAAAGGTTTTTCTAACTTGAAGGTAGAATCTCCAATGGTCACTTGTTTTTCCTGCATGGCCTCTAACAAAGCCGATTGCACTTTTGCAGGAGCACGGTTAATCTCATCCGCTAAAACAAAGTTGGCAAAAATAGGACCTTTCTTGATGGTGAATTCATTTTGCTTGATATTGTAGATCATAGTCCCCACGACATCAGCAGGTAATAAATCAGGCGTAAACTGAATACGACTGAAACTTCCTTGAACTGCTTGAGATAAGGTATTAATAGCTAATGTTTTGGCTAGCCCAGGAACCCCTTCCAACAAAATATGTCCTTGTCCTAAAAGACCAATTAACAAACGCTCAATCATGTGTTTTTGTCCCACAATAACCTTATTCATCTCCATAGTAAGAAGATCGATAAAGGCACTTTCGCGTTCTATTTTTTCATTAATGGCTCTAATATCCAAAGTCGTTGTATTTTCTTCCATCATCAATATTTTAAGGTCGTGAAATTAACATCTAAATTAATATCATGCAAATTGAAAATTAAATTAGATTCAGGCTGTTAATAATCAGTTAAATATTAAGTCCAGCGTTTACTTTTGGCTATAATTTAATACTATTTTGCTAAATTTTAAGAACTACAAAACAAGAACCTATGCCAAAGGAAAAAATCGTGAATCCAAACATGAAGCCAAGGGAAGCTTGGAAAGAGAAGAAGCTAAAAAAACTTTAAATAAAAAACGCCAACCCCGAATGAGAAAAAGGTTGACGTTTTTAGAAAACTAACTAAAATATTTGTCTGTATCTTACAGCGATTGATTTCCGAGATCTGTTACTTGACCGTTTTGTACAATCACATTGTCTATAATTTTTGGTTGCAATCCAGAAGTTGCATCAGGAGTTAATGTTACACTATACGCTCCAGCTGGTATTCCGTTAATTTGAAATTTACCTTCAGCATCGGTATAAGCAGACACCACTTCTTCATTTACTTTTACAGAAGCTAAAACCTGAACTCCAGGAGGAGTGGTAGTTACAATACCTTTAATGATACCTGAATTGGCCACTGTAGAAACTCTTATCACAGGATTTAAATTAAAATTATCCGATGAACCGGCTTGAACAACAACTGATTTTTCCACATCGAAGTCAAGTAAAAAATCGTAGGTATATCCTGCTTCTAGATTTTTATTCACCAATAATTTCAAGCCAGATTGCTGAGCACTTGGTGTTTTTAGAGGATAGGTAACTCCATCTTTCACGACACTGTTATCATCTCCTAAAACCAATCGGATTTGTCCTAAATGTCCTGAAGGAATTACTGCATCAGAAGCCAACAAAGCACTTACTCCACCTGTTAAATCAAGTAAATTATACACTTGAGGCGCTGCGGTTCCTATACTAACCCATCCAGTTTCATCAGGGTTTGCATCTGATTTTATCATTACGTCTAAAACTTCTACATAAACCGCGTCATAATCACCCGGTGCATCCGTCATTCTTACATTAATGGTAGCTGTTTTTTCTGTATCATCATTATCATTACAACTTTGAAAAGATAATGTCGTGAATACCATTAAAAGTAGGCTTAATAATCTCACATTATTTTTCATAAATTGGGTATTTGAATTAATATTATTTTGTTAACGCAAAAAAATGTACTTTAGTATTTATTTTTTAAAAAATGATTAATAAAAGGCTTTTGATTAAGAACTTATTGGGTCATAATGATGAGAATAGTTTTTATGATAAGAAGCGAAAACTTAATTTACACACCCGAGAAGGAAAAGCTAAATTCCTTAAACACATCTGCGCCTTATCTAATTCCAATCCGAACAACAATTCCTATATAGTAGTAGGTGTAGAAGATGAGAGCAATGAGATTGTGGGTGATGATTTCTTTGACGATAGCCGAATTCAAAATCTAGTTAATGCCTTTTTAGAGAACCCACCAAAAATTCAATATGAAAATGTGCCATTCCCGCATTTACCAAAAGATAAGGTAGTAGGATTGGTGACGATAAAGCCGAATCATAAAAATACTTTTTTTAAAAAAGGAATTCACACCATTGAAGCCAATACCGCCTTTGTTCGGGTAGGGAGTAACACGATTCCAACGTCTGAAAAAATACCTTTTTCCAAACAAAACATTGAAACGGTTATCAGTATCGAAAACAATTCGAGGAACAGTATTGCCCATACTTTGGAAGGAGTTATAGATTTTATTAATGTCCGTCATAAAGACATGGACACCAAGTACAAAGTTTTTAAGGAATTATTTGTGGTTTGTTGGGCAGGTAACAAAAAAAAGGTTAGAGATACCACTTATTTTTCGAGAGTAGACATTGAACTGATTAACGAGCAAATCAAATTATTTTATTCGGCACAAGACGAAGTAACTATAGAATATACCGACAACTCTTTTACCATAATAGAATATATTCGGTTGGGATTGAATGATAAAACCAGTTATTATCCTCTGGAAAAAGTGATTATTATGTTTTTCGACAATGGCTATTACAAAATCGAAACACAAATGTTATTTGAACCGCCGGAATACAACAAAAAAGTGTTGCATCATATTTATAATGCTCACAAGGCTTTACTGATAAAAATGGAGAAAGGTTTTGTTTTATCAGAAAATGAATTAAAAGATCTCGAAAATTTACCTTCTACTTTTATGTTGTGTTATCTGAATGGTTTTGAAAATGCAAAACAAAGACTGATTGATGCTAAATTACTCTTAAAACCGTATCCCAGCGTATACACAAGTTTTAAAGAAGCCATGCGTGTTTTGAGAAAAATGAAATACGATTATAAAAAATAAGTCATCATTTTTTTATTAATTGCCCTAACCGTAGCAATAATTAGGAACAGCCAAACAAACATAAATATGTAACTGTTTTGGAGGATAGAAAAACCTACTTTTTCATCATTAATTATGAGTCGGCCGTTTTTGAATGCCATGGTCAATCTATCAAAATCAGGCTGTTCGATATTTTGGATAATGTAAAACAAAATCATAATAATGTTCAGCGCAATAAGAATAAAAACGGCTAGAAAAAAAGTAGAAACAATTAATGAACACTTATTTCTTCTTTGCTGATATACTTTTTCTTCAATCATAAATTAATACCTGAAAATTAGATATTTAAATTTCCGAATATTTACGATCAAAAAAGTACGGTTTTTCCTCATATTTTGTTAAATAAACCCAGCTTCTTTCGCTTTTCGAACAATTTCTTCGTCACCTCCTTTAAAAATACCGAAAAAATCTTTGATGTTTACTTTTCGTTTTTCCACCGCACTGATAGACAGATTAGTGTATTCAGGGATATTTTTTGTTTTTACTCCCTGCGCCAATAATGAAATGATTTGTCGATTGTAAGCATCTAAATACTTCTCTCTAGAGAGCAACCCGCTCACATTCTGGGTAACACTAGAACTATGGTAATTTCCTCCTTCTACAATTTGTTCAAAGGCTTTTAATAATTCGTCGGCAGTAAAATCGCTTTTAACCAAAATTCCTTCCGGAGCCGCACCTGTAATCAAATCGTATAAAAGTATTGCTTCGGAATGAGAAGTCAATACCATAATTTTTGTGGTGGGTTTTTGTTTACGGAGAAGTACCGCAAGATCATTTCCCGACTTCAAATCTTGTTCTTCATAAGGAGGTAAACTATAATCTAACAGCACCACATCAAAGTAGTCTTCGTGCGTGATTAATTCATAAGCTGACTTACAATTCAAGGCTGACATCACTTCAAGTTCATAGCCTTTATTGTTATAGGATAAAATCATTTTGTACCCTTCAATCATTGCAGGGTGATCTTCAACAATCAGTATTTTCAGTTTCTTTTTTGTCATCGGTTTTATACTGGAATTTGAATTTCAATAGTGGTTCCTCCACCTATTTCCGAGTTTATTTTCAGAGTTCCTTTAAACGTTTTAATTCTAGAATACATATTTCGTATTCCAATACCTTCTTTAATTTTCTTGTCGTTAAATCCACATCCATCATCTTTAATTTCCACCATAATCATGTTTTCGTTTTTGGTAATACTTATCGTAACATTTTGGGCTTTAGCATGTTTGTAAATATTTTGCAATGCTTCTTGTAGAATTCTGTACAGATTTATTTTTAGGGTACTTTCCACGTTGTTCCACTCAATAGCACTGTCTATTTCTATAACATAATTTACTCCGGAAAATTGCCTTTGACTTTCTACCAAAGAATCGACAATAGACGTAAAACTATCCGCGCCTAACACATTCTCTTGTGCAAGGTCGTGGGATATACTTCTGATTTCTTTTTCAATATCTTGAATTTGGGAAATATAATTCAAACACTTTTTTATGGTTTCTTCATCGTTCCTTTTTCCTAATATGAACAAATTCAAACGAGTACTGGTTAGTTTACTCATAATCCCATCATGGAGTTCTTGAGCAATTCTTCTCTTTTCGTTTTGACGTGCTTCGTCTATAACTTTCTGCTGATTAAGCATAAGTCTGTAAATCTCTTCATTGGCTTTTTGCTGTTCCCTCTCGAATTGTAATGCTTTATTTTTAGAATGTTGTGCTTTTGTAATGTAGACGAGTATAATTAATAGCAAAATCACGACGCTTAATACGACGACGACCCAAAGCTGTATGGAGATCTTCTTTTTCTCCGCTTCGATATAGTTTTTTTGTGTTAAGATTTCATTGGTTTCAAACTCGATTCGAGCCAGTTTGTTACGAGTCGCTCTTTCGACATCCTGAAGACTGTCTGATAAACTGATGTATCTCGATGTATATTGCGAACTCTTGACTGGATCAATTTTGGCCAAAAGTTTTAAAGCCACCAATTCGTCTTCGAATATTTTACTTCTGTTTGCCATTTTTTTTGCAGACAAACCATAAGACAACGCTCTGATGGTATCTTTTTTAAAAAGATAATACTTAGACAAATTGATCTTACTAGAAACGATACCCGGAATATTATTTAATTTCTCTCTTATTTGAAGAGATTCGTGAAACATTCCTTCGGAGGAATCGTCGTGCAGTTCTAACTTTGCCTGACCCCAATTGTTCAACAAATTGGCATACATGACAGGCTCTGAAACTTTGAAATTATCAAAATTCAATGCACTTTGAAAATAGAAAAAAGCATTGTTATAATCTGCTTTCTTAAGGTAAACTCTCCCGGTATAATTATAAGCCTGAGCCTTCAACAAAAGGTACTGAGGATCTTGCGTAAGTTCTAAAGATGTTTCATAAGCTTTTTGGTAATATTGCAAAGCTTCATCTAAGTTATTCAGCCCTTCCAATGCATTTCCTAAAGCCGAATAACAATCGTAAACTAGCCGAAGATCGTCTCCACTCTTGGCTTCTTTCAAAATATTAACTATAGCCGTTTCTGCCCCTGTAAAATCTTTTTCATGCAACAATATATTGGCCTTCCAGAACCGAACTCTTAATACTTCTGTGTTGTTTTTTACAAAGTTGTATGCCTTTTCAGATTTGGTGTAATAGAAATAAGTACTATCATTATTGAATCTATTGTAATGATAATCCCCTATGTAATACAAACTCCTTGCGATTCCCAACGTATCATTCGCTTCAGAAGTCATTTTATATAACTTTCTGGAGATTGTAAGATACATCGGATAATCCTCTGCATTGAAATACCTGCCCGCCAATTTAAAATAATTAGCTCTACTTAAAGAATCGTTGGGCGCAGCATCCATTAAAGAGAGAACCTGATTGGCATATCCAATTCTCTCTTTATTACTAAGATTAAAATCATTGGCCTTTTCTAGCAACACATCGATCTGTTTTTTAGAATCCGATATGGCTTTTTTGTCTTTCCATTCACAGGAGAAAAGACTTATTAATACACAGATGCAAATTATTTTTTTCAAATTCAAAAAGGAGCTTTAGTAATATCAAAACTACTACATTTAAAAAAATATTGCATGCGATTTGTAAGAAACTATTTTTTTTAGGCTTTTACATTAAAAACGCTTCCCTTAGGGCTTTCTTAGAACAATCAAAGGCTCTATTTCGACATTTTCTGGATTGGGTGTGTTCTCTATGAGCATAAGGCTTTGATTTCCTGAATCGATAAAAATTTCTACTTTATCAAGAGAGAGCCAAAACGCGGAAATAACAAGAACAAAAAAACTAAGGCTCAATAATACTATTTTCATTTGATTAAATATTTTAAAAGTTATTGCGGTGATACACTAAAATTTATTTATTAAGGCTTTTTTGGAACTACAAGCGGATCTATATCTTTTTCATTCTGAGATTCATCTTCTTCTCCTGAAGTTTTATAATACGACGAACCCACCATTTCATTTTCTTCGTAAGAACAAGTAGAAGGAGAAACAACCAACAAGAAAAATCCGAAACTTAAAACTATTGCTTTCATAATTTAAAAATTAAAAGGTTACTATTTGTATTTTAGATGCTCTAAAATATGAGGTTTTAAAGCACTCTCGATTACGGTTTTTCCTCATATTTTGTTAAATTAATTATATGAAAGACAGGACATTAATAATTGGAGACATCCATGGTGGACTTAGGGCCATTTCACAAATTTTTGAACGTGCGGCGGTGACTCAAAACGATACTTTGATCTTTTTAGGAGATTATATGGATGGGTGGAGTGAATCGCCTCAAGTGTTGGATTTTCTAATTGAATTAGAAAAGTCTTACAATTGTATTTTTTTAAGAGGAAACCACGACGAACTTGCTTTACATTGGTTACAAAATAATACTGATAATCCGATGTGGCTCAAGAATGGAGGTATCTCTACCGTGCTAGCTTACCAAAGCATCAGCGAAGAAACAAAACAAAAACACATCGATTTTTTGTCAAAACTGAACAATTACCATCTCGATAACTACAATCGTCTTTTCCTTCATGCTGGTTTTACCAATCTAAAAGGCGTTACCATGGAGCATTTCGTTAAGTTATTGTATTGGGATAGGACGCTTTGGGAAACGGCCTTAAGTCTTGATCCCAATTTACCCACAACTTCTATTTTCTACCCCAAACGATTAAATCTTTACAAGGAAATATACATCGGTCATACTCCGGTAACCCAAATTAACGAAACTGTGCCAGTGAACAAAGCCAATATCTGGAACATGGACACGGGTGCCGCCTATAAAGGTTCGTTAAGTATATTGGATATAGAAAGCAAAGAATTCTGGCAAAGTGATCCGGTTTACACACTCTATCCGGAGGAAAAAGGCCGAAATTAATTGGAACTCACTATATTTGTCATGATTTTTAATTTATACTAAAATGAACAAAAGAATTTTTACGTTTTTATTAGTGTTATGTCCTTTTTTAATGAATGCTCAGGAAGCTTACAGCGGAAAAGGAGATACCAAAATGCACATTGGCGCTAATATTCAAGATGGAGGAACAGGACTAAATGTTGGAACTGATTTTGGATTAGGAGATAATATTTCTATAGGATTTTCGGCCTCTTATTTATTGGATGTTAAAGAAGTTACTATAGGAACTGAAACTTTCAAACCGGAATTCAAAGACCGTATCGATGCTAAGTTCAGATTTAATGCCAACATTGGTCAAGTCTTAACGTTACCAGAACAAATGGATATTTACCCTGGATTAGATTTAGGGGTTAAAAATTTTGGAGGACACTTAGGCGTTCGCTACTTCTTCTCTGAAGGTTTTGGATTACAATCAGAATTCGGAGTGCCTTTTGCAAAATATGACACTAATGTAAAAGGGTTTGAAAAACTAAATAATCAATTTTATGCTAATCTTAGCATGGTATTCAATTTATAATGAGCATAATAGAAAAAAAACTTAAGGATCGTAGTGACTCTAAATGTGAAATCAGTGGTGCTGAACACGATTTAGTAGTCTACACTTTACCTCCTTACACGGCTGAAAGTTTAGAACATTCCGTTTTAATTGCCAAACATTTAAAAGACCAAATTGAAAACCCAGATACTACCAATGAGAACGATTGGAGAGGTTTATCGGAAAGTATGTGGAGTGAGTTTTTACCTGTTCAAGTATTATCATGGCGCATGTTAGCCCGTTTGAAAAACAACGATTTGCTCGACATGATGTACCTAGACGAAGAAGCCTTAGAATGGGCTAAAGCTACTGGTGAAGGCGAAGACGAAGAAGGAAAAATCATTCACAAAGACTCTAATGGGAATATTCTTCAAGATGGTGATTCTGTCGTTTTAATCAAAGATTTAGATGTAAAAGGCGCAAACTTTATCGCAAAACGAGGAGCTGCCGTTCATAATATCAAATTGGTTTGGGACAATCCAGAACAAATTGAAGGAAGAGTAGAAGGACAATATATTGTTATTTTGACGCAATACGTGAAGAAAACGAAGTAATCTTTTTTGTCATTCTGAACTTGTTTCTTAGTCAATTCGGAAACTCGAGTCAGAAGTTAAAAATGAGATGCTGAAACAAGTTCAGCTTGACAGAATGATATATAAAACCCTGCAAAACAAATCTTGCAGGGTTTTATTTTTATTAGTAGTTCTATTCTTTAAAGCCGCTAAAAAGTATTGACTTCTTCCTTTTTCTTGAAAGAGTGAAGATTTCGGGGTACCACAACCTTACCGTTAGTATACCGTTACTATGGAGTATCTATACTGAAGCTATTCAGTTGAGTCTTATTTTTTAGATGATTTTGATAGCTTTTGACAGGTTTTGATAGCTATTGCTCGTAAATGACTGGTTGAAGGTTAAAATATAGGAGTTTTGTTCGTATGCGCTTCGTAAAAAGGGGTAATTCTACGAACAACGTACGAAGAAAGGTAGAAGAAAATAGGACTTTACAACTTTTGAAATCTTTGAATAACGTTTAAATTCCTAATCATACGCAAACTACATGAATAATTAAAAACTAAAAACCCTGCAATCTTGCAGGGTTTTTCTATATTCTTTTTTCTTTATTCTATTCTCTTAAAAGAAAATTACAAATCAAACTTAATACCTTGTGCTAAAGGTAACGCTGTTCCGTAGTTGATAGTGTTCGTTTGTCTTCTCATGTAGGCTTTCCAAGCATCCGATCCTGACTCACGGCCACCACCGGTTTCTTTTTCACCACCAAAAGCACCACCAATTTCAGCACCAGAAGTTCCAATGTTTACGTTAGCAATACCACAATCAGAACCTGCAGCCGAGAGGAATAATTCCATTTCTCTCATACTATTGGTGAAGATCGAAGAAGATAATCCTTGAGGAACTGCATTTTGCATTTCAATCGCTTCTTCAATTGTGCTGTATTTCATTACATATAAAACGGGAGCAAATGTTTCGTGTTGTACGATTTCGAACTCATTTTTCGCTTCGATAATACATGGTTTCACATAACAGCCGCTTTCGTATCCGTTTCCTTCTAAAACGCCACCTTCTACGATGATTCTTCCGCCTTCTGCTTTTGCTTTTTCGATAGCGTTTAAGTAATCTTGTACTGCACCTTTGTCGATAAGTGGACCTACGTGATTGTTAGCATCTAATGGATTTCCAATTTTTAACTGCGCATAAGCTTTAGCTAAAACGTCTAATGTTTTATCGTAAACACTTTCGTGAACAATTAATCTACGAGTTGACGTACAACGTTGCCCTGCTGTTCCTACCGCTCCAAAAACCGCTCCTACTAATACCATGGATAAATCGGCTTCTTTAGAAACGATAATCGCATTGTTTCCACCTAATTCTAAAATGGTTTTTCCGAAACGAGACGCTACTACTTGCGATACGTGACGACCAATTCTTGTAGAACCTGTAAACGATACCAATGGAATACGTTTGTCGTTATTGATTAAATCACCCGACTCGTTACCTACTACTAAACAGCTGATTCCTTCTGGTAAATTGTTTCTCTCTAATACCGTTTGAATAATGTTTTGACAAGCAACTGCACATAAAGGTGTTTTTGAACTTGGTTTCCAAATACAAACATCACCACAAACCCAAGCCAACATTGAGTTCCAAGACCAAACCGCTACTGGGAAGTTGAAAGCCGAAATGATTCCTACTACTCCAAACGGATGCCATTGCTCATACATTCTGTGCATAGGACGCTCAGAGTGCATCGTTAAACCGTGTAATTGACGTGATAAACCTACTGCGAAATCACAGATATCTATCATTTCTTGCACTTCTCCAAGACCTTCTTGATAGGATTTACCCATTTCAAAAGACACTAATTTTCCTAATGCTTCTTTATGTTTACGCAATTCTTCTCCCATTTGACGTACGATTTCCCCTCTTTTTGGAGCTGGAACCAAACGCCAAGTTTTGAAAGCTTCTGTTGCTGATTGCATTGCTGTTTCGTAATCTTCTTTGGTAGAAGATTTTACTTTTGCAATTAACTCACCGGTTGCTGGTGAATACGATTCGATGATTTTTCCGTTAGAAAACCACTTAGAACCTGTTGAAGTTCCTTCGTTGATTTCTTTAATGCCTAATTGTTGCAATGCTTCTTGCATACCAAATTGAATTGCTGCTTCAGATATCATTTTATAACTTTTTATTCAGATTTTGTTAGATTTATGCAAAGATAAAAATATATTTTTAACTATTGTATTTAAATACAGACCGCCGATTCGCCAATTTTTTTGCAAAAACTTTGGTGTTCTTACTTTACTTTGTTATGAACTTAGGATTGGTTTCCATCACCGTACTACATTTTTGACACGTTCTCTTCTCTTCTGAGGAATAATACTCCTGAAAATGAGGAAGAAAATCTTTTTCAATATCGTGTAATTCGAAATAGACTTCGTGTAATTTATGATTACAGTTATCGCAAAACCAAAGCAAGCCATCAGTAAAACCTTTTCCTGCTCGTTTTCTTTCCACTACCAAGCCAACAGAGCCTTCGGTTCTTGCGGGAGAATGCGGTACTTTTGCCGGATGCAAATACATATCGCCAGGACCCAATTTCATCGCCTTTTTCTGACCATCTTCTTGAATGTAAATGGTGATTTCCCCTTCCAATTGATAGAATAATTCTTCGGTTTCATTGTAATGATAGTCTTTACGTGCGTTGGGTCCCCCCACAATCATCACAATATAATCTTCTGAAGTTTCATCATAAATGGTTTTGTTTCCAACGGGAGGCTTTAAGAAATGACGATTTTCATTTATCCAAGTGGCAAGATTAAAAGGTTTCTTGATAGACATGATTTATTTATTTTGGCTATAAAAATAAAAAATCCCGACGAATCGAGATTTTTTATTTTACTATTTAAATTTGATAATGTAAACGTAAGAAGGGAAGTGATCCGAGAAACCAGGGCCTGCTGAAGTATTTCGCAATGCGTATCCTTTGTACTGACCCGTTTGCTGAATCATAAACGGTTTGTTGTATACTCCCGCTTTCCAATATTTGAATGTTTGGTAATCGTCTTTTCCTTTAGGCAACAACGGTTCGGTGAAAATAATTTGATCAAAGAAATCCCAAGCATCACGATGCGCTAAAGTTCCGATTCCTTTTTTAAGCATTTTTTCAGCCGGGTTGTATAATCCTAGCGGTTTTACATCTTTTTCATCACCTTTGGCACCTAAAATCTCTTTAACACTTTTATTGTAAGGACCGTCGTTTAAATCCCCCATGGTAAAGATTTTAGCATTAGGATTGATTTTTTGTAAAGAATCAATGATTTTTCTATTTAATGCCGCCGCCGCTTGACGAAGTGGACTTGTTTTTGCTTCCCCTCCACTACGAGATGGCCAGTGATTTACGATAAAACTCATTTCTTCACCATCTAATGTTCCTGTCATTAAGATCTGATCACGAGTGTAAATTCTTTTGGTAGCTGCATCCACAACATTAGCATCGGTATCTTCTACTTTTTCTTTGTCTTTATCTTTCGCCTTTTTATCGCTCAAATCGTCAGAAATAATCAAAGGATAATTTTGATAACTACTAGGCTTGAAATATTTTTTCTGATATAAGAAACCACAATCAATACCTCTTCGGTCAGGAGAATCGAAATGAACAATTCCATAACCTAAATTAACTAATAATGGGTGTTTGATCAAGTCTTCTAGTACTGTTCTGTTTTCAATTTCCGAAACTCCTAAAATGATAGGCGCGTTTTTTTGCACTTCGCTCGTTCCTAATCCGGAGATTACTCGAGCCAAATTATCAATCTTTTTAGCATAATTTTCTGGGGTATAAATAAAATCCTCATCGTTTATTTTAGGATCATTCACTGTATCGAAAAAATTTTCGAGATTATAAAATGCTATAGTATGCACAGCATATTGCTTCCCTTGAGCATTCGCCAAAGAAGCGATTAGAATCATGAATAGTAAAGAGAAATTTTTAATTTTCATATAAGTAATGTAAAGTTTTCGTCAAATGTATTACAAAAATTATGTCAAAAGTAAATAATGTTATTAAAAAATGTACATTTGTTGCCCTGCTTTTTGAAAACACGCAGAGAACCTTAAATTAATTTTTAATTTTATTTATGAAAAAACTTGTTATTAGTACATTATTTGTATTACATGCATTTTTGGTTTTTGCTCAGCAACCTACGGGTGTTACTGGAACTGTGCTTGACGCTAAAACTCAAAATCCTTTACAAAATGTAGTGACATCTATTGTGAACACGAACTTAACTCAGGTAACGGGTCAAGACGGTAAATTTACAATCCACCATGTCGCTGTAGGTAACCAAATTCTTCAGATAAAGAGTAATGGTTACAAAGATCAGATACTAGCTGTTGAAATTACAGCTGGAAAGGTTTTAGACTTAGGTGTAATTGCTTTAGAAGAGGACATTACTTCAGAACAGCAACTAAGTTTGGTAACTATTACTGAAAATGATTTAGGAGACGACAATAGCGGTTCCGAAAGTACTTCAGGTTTATTGCAAGCTTCAAGAGATACGTATCAGCAAGCTGCTGCATTTAATTGGGGACAAGCGCGTTTTAGAATCAGAGGTTTGGATAACGAATACGGTACCACAATGATTAATGGTATCGTTATGAATAAATTATATGATGGTAGACCACAATGGGGTAACTGGGGTGGTTTGAATGATGCAACTCGTAACCAAGAATTTACTATGGGTTCTGCTCCATCGGATTACAATTTTGGTAGTGCTTTAGGAACACAAAACATCAGTACTAGAGCTTCTTCTTACAGACCTGGTTCAAGAATATCAATGTCGGGTACCAACACCAATTATAGCTGGAGAGTTATGGGTACTCATGCTTCTGGTTTAGATAAAGACGGATGGGCCTTTGCTGTTTCGGCTTCAAGAAGATGGGCTAAAGAAGGTTACTTTGAAGGTACTGACTACGGTGCAAATTCACTATTTGCTGCTGTTGAAAAGAAATTTAACGATAAACACAGTTTAAATTTAACTGCGATCTACGCACAAAACAGTAGAGGTAAAAATTCACCAAACACACAAGAAGTTAGCGACTTAATGGGTGTTAAATACAACTCTTATTGGGGATGGCAAAACGGTAAAAAAAGAAATTCTAGAGATAAAGACTTAGAAGAGCCCATTGTAATGTTATCTCATTACTGGAAAATTTCTGAAAGAACTAACCTAAACACCAATGTTGCCTTCCAAACGGGAACTATTGGAAACTCTAGATTAGACTACCAATTAGGAAACAACCCAGATCCTACTTATTACAAAAATTTACCAAGTTATTTCAATAACTTAGGAGGATATACTAATGATGATTTAACCAATGTAGCGAACACTTTTAGAGCGAACTCACAAATAGATTGGAACGCTATGTACATTGCTAATCAAAACAGTGCTTTCCCTGGAAGAAGTGTTTATGTATTGTATGAAGACAGAACCGATGATAACTTATTAAATGCAAATACCATCATCAATTCGAATCTTTCTGATAACATCAGTTTAAACGCTGGAGTTAATGTTAGAAAATTACGTTCTCACAATCACCAGAATTTATTAGACTTAATGGGAGGAGATTATTTCCTTGATATTGATCCTTTCTACTCTGGAGATGCTTCACAATCAAATTTAAACAATCCGGATAGAAAAGTTTTAGAAGGAGAGTCTTACGGATACAACTACTTGTTACGTGCTTTAACATTTGATGGATTTACACAATTCAAATTCACTTACGATAAAGCGAACTTCTACTTAGCACAATCTTTCTCTCGTACAGAATACCAAAGAGAAGGTTTATACCAAAACGGTATTTATGCTAATAACTCCTTCGGAAAAAGCAAAACGCTTAATTTTGAAAACTTCGGATTCAAAGGAGGTTTAACCTATAAATTATCAGGTCAACATTTCTTTGACTTTAACGGATTATACCAAACTAAAGCGCCAAGCTTGAGAAATTCATTCTCTAACGCTCGTTTGAATAACACAATCACACCGGATTTAAAAAGTGAAAATATCGTAAGTACTGATGCAAGTTACATCGTAAGAACACCTAAATTCAAAGGTCGTATTACTGGATTCTATTCTAAAATCACTGACGCTACAGAAATCTCTTTCTTCTACGGAGAAGGTATTGGTAGCGATGATGGAGGAGATGAGGATACCTTTGTAAGCGAAATCGTAACAGGAATCGAAAAACAAAACATGGGTGCAGAATTAGGTTTAGAATACCAAATTACACCAACTATCAAAGCTACTGCAGCGGCTTCTTATGGTCAGTACATTTTCTCTGACAATGCAAAGCTGAAAACTAATGACGATGCTTTGGCAGCTGCCGGAAACAATCCTTTAACAGATTTCGGAAAAGTATATATCAAAAACTATCACCAAGCTGGAATGCCACAAACTGCTGCCTCGTTTGGTTTAGAATATAGAGACCCTAATTTCTGGTGGATTGGTGCTAATGTTAATTACTTAGCTAATACTTATTTAGATGTAGCTAACATCTTAAGAACAGACAATTTCAGTATCGATGGAGCAACAGGAGACAACTACACTGGAGCTACCAAAGAAACAGTAAGAGATATTTTAAAACAAGAGAAATTTGACAACTTTACTTTAGTAAACTTGACAGGTGGTAAATCTTGGAGAATCAGCAAAGCAAACCGTAATACCTTAGGTTTCTTTGCCTCAGTAAATAACGTATTTGATATTGAATACAAAACAGGAGGTTTCGAACAATCTAGAAAAGCAACTTTCCCTGATTTACAAGCAGATTTAGCAAAAGGTACTCCTTCTTTCGGTCCGAAATATTTTTACGGATATGGCAGAACTTATTTTGTTAACTTCTATCTAAATTTCTAAAAAAGACACTATGAAAATGAAATTTTTAAAAACGATATTCTTGTTAACCCTTAGTTCAAGCGTTCTAACAAGTTGTGTGGGAGATGATGATTATGTGATCCCTACGGTTTTTGAGTATGCTTTCAATGAAGGCTTTGAGACTAGTCCTACAGGAAGTGGTTCTGTTGAAGTACCCATTACTTTAGATGGATGGGTTAATTATAATGCTACTTCAACACGTTTGTGGCATGCAAGAACATATAGCAATAATATTTATGCTGAATTCTCATCTAATTTCTCAGCTACGGGTAGTAATGATGAAGCTTGGTTAATAACCCCTGCTATTGATTTAACAAAATCTACTGGAGAGGCATTATCATTCGTAACAAAAACTAGATATAGTAACGGATACCCATTAACTGTTTTGGTATCTACTAATTACGATGGTACGACAGCCGGTATAGGAACTGCGACTTGGACTCCTATAACATTTACAGCTCCTACTACCAATGATGTTTTTGTTAGTAGTGGTCAAATTGATATCAGTGCGATTGAGAGCAATAATGTAAGAATTGCTTTTAAATACAAAGGAAGCAAAGCAGGTATTACAACCACTTTACAGTTAGACAACGTTAAGATTACCAAAAACTAATAGCTATGAAAAAATTAAAATTCATATTAACAACAGCCGTTATAGCTTCTTTAGTAAGTTGCGTTACAGGTGACGATTATGGTACACCAAATTTATCGAAAGAGTGTGTTAGCATAACAAAAACAAAAGAAGTTTCAGACATTACAAGTATAGCTACTGCAACTGCTACTCAATATACAACGGGTGATAACGTTGATTACATTGAGGCTTATGTAACGTCAAGCGACGAAGGTGGAAACTTTTACAAATCGATCTCAATGATTTCTACAGATGGATTGACAGGTTTCAGCATGCCGGTTGACAATTACAATTTATACACTGAGTTTGAACCGGGTAGAAAAGTAACTATCAAACTAGATAAGAATAGATATTTTAACAAACAAAACGGTTCTACTGTTATCGGATCTTCATACAACAATGGGGTAGGCAGAATTTCAGGAATAGAGTATAAAAATGTAATCTTACGCTCATGTCAAAAAGTAAATGAAAACGATATCATTAAGAACTTAACTATTGCAGATGCTAAAAACGATAAGTACATAAATTCTCTTGTCGAATTTGATGCAGTTCAGTTTTCTAATACTTCTGTTGGAAAAAAATACTATGACCCTAGTCTAAACAGCATTGGAGGAGCAACAAATCATACCATTACAGATGCAGATGGAAATACTATAATTGTAAGAGTTAGTGAATTTGCAACTTTCGCTGCAAAATCTGTACCTTCTTTAAATGGAAAAATCAGAGGAGTATTAACAAAATTCGGCAGTACTTATCAATTTATGATTAGAACCGAACTAGATGTTCAGTTAACCGGTGATAGATTTGACCCAACTGCTCCAATAGCCCCAACTGCTCCTACTAATTTATTGTTCTTAGGTGCTGATTTTGAAAACTGGGCAACATTTAATTCTTCAATAAACAGTTTCGGACTTAAACCTTATGCTGTTCAAGGTGCTGGTGCTGGTGCTGTAACTGGAAATTCTCTTCATTTGAATGGAACTCCAACAGCTAATGATTATGTGTTTACTATTTCAGCTTCTGCTCATGGAACCATTCCTGCCAACCCAAAAAAAATTACTTTTTGGATAAAAGGAACTTCTGCAAAATCGTTATCTATAAATGTATATAGATCAACTACTGGTTATGATGTATTCAATTTAGGAAGCATTAGTTCTGCAGCACCTGTTTCTTTAAGCAAAGCCGCTCTTCAAACAGGTAGTCCTTATAATGGAACAAATGCTTACACTGGTACTATTGATACCGGAGGACAATGGGCAAAAATAACTCTGAATATTTCAGATGTACAAATAAACACATCAACTACAGGCGATTTATTTGCACTAAAAGTAGGAAGTAATTCTCTTTACAATTTACACATTGACAATATAGAAATTCAATAATCTTATATTTCTCAATCTTAAAGGCTGTTCTTAAATGAATGGCCTTTTTTATTTATTACAATATGTAGCTTTAAAAGTGTTTGTAAATCACACTTGCTTTTTTACACTCGAATTTACATACCTTTGCACTCTATAAAGAAAGAATATGTTAGAAAAAGAAGTTTTTGACTTTGAAAAATCAATTATTGTTGGGATAGTAACACAAAACCAAAGTGAAGATAAACTAAACGAATATCTTGACGAATTGGAGTTTTTAACCTATACTGCTGGTGGAACCGTTATCAAACGTTTTTCACAAAAAATGGATAAACCCAATCCAAAAACGTTTGTTGGTAGTGGTAAATTGGAAGACATTAAACTTTATATTAAGGAAAACGAAATCAAAACGGTCATTTTTGATGATGAACTTACTCCTGCACAACAAAAAAACATCACCCGTGAATTAGATTGTAAAGTACTAGACCGAACCAATCTTATTCTTGATATTTTTGCGCAACGTGCCGAAACTTCTTATGCTAGAACACAAGTGGAATTAGCGCAATGCCAATATCTACTTCCTCGTTTAACAGGTATGTGGACTCACTTAGAGCGTCAACGAGGTGGAATTGGTATGCGTGGACCGGGGGAAACTGAAATTGAAACCGACCGTCGTATTGTTCGTGATAGAATCGCCTTATTGAAGGAGAAAATTAAGACCATAGACAAACAAATGGCGGTACAACGCAGTAATCGTGGCGCTATGGTTCGAGTGGCCCTTGTGGGCTATACTAACGTAGGAAAATCAACATTGATGAATGCGATAGGAAAAAGTGATGTTTTCGTAGAAAACAAATTGTTCGCCACTTTAGACACTACGGTTCGAAAAGTGGTGATCAAAAACCTTCCGTTCTTATTATCAGACACCGTTGGTTTTATCCGTAAACTACCTACTCAATTGATCGAATCTTTCAAAAGTACACTGGATGAAGTGCGTGAAGCCGATTTATTGCTGCATGTGGTTGACATTTCACACCCTGAATTTGAAGACCATATTGAATCAGTAAACCAAATTTTACAGGATATCAAAAGTGCCGATAAACCTACTATCATGGTTTTTAATAAAATTGATGCCTACAAGCACCTAACCATCGAAGCGGATGACTTAATGACGGAGAAAACGACCAAACATTACACGCTCGAGGAATGGAAACAAACTTGGATGAGTAAATTAGGTGAAAACAATACCCTATTTGTTTCAGCAACCGAAAAAGAAAACTTTGAAGAGTTCAGGGAAAAGGTTTACGAAGCGGTTCGACAAATTCATATCACCCGCTTTCCGTATAACAAATTCTTGTATCCGGATTATAAAGATGCTATTGAAAAAGAATGAAAAAAGACCTCATCACAGAGGTCTTTCTTTTTTTGATTTGTACAATGGCACTGCAGAGCAAGCTTCTCCAAACATTACACTCTTTGCTACTTGGAGTAACTTCTGAATGGCTATTGTATATACTTCATTAGGTACTTCTCTTTTAGAGCAACCTTTTAAAATGACTGGTTTTTGGAAATACTCCGTATAATCTAGCTTATTTAAAATATCCTGATACCATTCAATGATTGCGCTCTTCTTGGACCCGTGAATAACTTTAAGAGAAAAAGGAGCTAAATGAACGGCAACCAAAGCAAAAGTCCAAGCAGGCAATATGGCTTCGGTTGAACAATATAACGCCACATATTTATCTTTAAACGGAGACCAATCGGTATTTTTTAATTGTTCTCTAAATTCGGATTCTCGCAAAATAATCCCTTCTAATAACCATTGTGAAATATCTAAATCTACCACATGTTCTTCAGGGAAATAATCTTCTAAGTCGAAGACCATTAAAGAACTTTGCGCTACTTTGTTTACTATTTCGTCCATATATAGTGTCAGTAATTAGTGTTTAGGAGAATTACAAGTAAAAAGGGAAATTACAACATTCCCAATTCTAGCTTCGCTTCCTCACTCATTAAATCCTTGCTCCAAGGCGGGTCAAAAGTAATCTCCACTTCACAAGTTTTTACTTCGCCAATTTTTTCGATTTTTTCTTTAACCTCATTAGGTAAAGTTTCTGCTACAGGGCAATTAGGCGATGTTAATGTCATTAAGATTTTTACATCCATATCTTCATTGACATATACATCATAAATCAAACCCAGTTCATAAATATCTACGGGAATTTCTGGATCGTAAATCGTTTTTAAAACTTTTACTACCTCTTCTCCTAAATTGATTGTATCGTTAAATTCTTCCATATTACTATTATTTTTAACATATAAGTCATATAAGTTAATCCCATAGTGTCTTATATATTTCGTTTACAAATGTTTGTTGTCCTTCGTAGTAGATGTTCTTAACATTAAAATTAATTAATAAACCTATTGGTTTTACTAATAAGTTCATATAAGTCAAAAGCTGCGCTTCGTAAATTGGATTCATTTCTGCAACTGCTTTCAATTCAACCACTAAAATATTTTCAACTAAAATATCACATCGCAGTTTTGAATCCAATTCGAATCCCTTATAATTTATTGGAATATTGAATTCTGAAATCAAATTTATATTTCGCAATTCCAATTCTTTTATTAAGCACTTATGATAAACCGTTTCTAATAATCCTGGCCCTAATCTTTTATGAACTTCAATAGCCGCTCCATTAACTCGATAAACTAAATCTTTTAATTGTGTCTTTGTTACATTTTTCATGGCGTGTATTAATTTTTGTGGTGTATATCATAGGGTAAAACTTAGATGGCTTATATGTTTAATTTATTTCGTTACTGCTTCGCTTGAAAAGCCAAAGCATACATTTTTATCTGTTTGATCATTGAAACCAAGCCATTTGCTCTAGTAGGCGACAAGTGTTCTTTCAAACCAATTTCGTCTATAAATTGAGTATCAGCATCCAGAATGGCTTGAGGCGACTGATTGGAAAAAGCTCTGATTAAAATGGCTATTATTCCCTTGGTCAAAATCGCATCACTATCGGCAGTGAAAACCACTTTTCCGTCTTGTTCCTCTGCATGTACCCAAACTTTAGATTGACAGCCTTTGATGATGTTTTCGTCTGTCTTGTATTTCTCATCGATTAGAGGAAGGGATTTCCCCAATTCGATGATATATTCGTAGCGCTGCATCCAATCGTCAAACATTGAAAATTCGTCAACGATTTCTTCTTGTATTTCTTTAATTGTCATTGTATTATTCTTGAACCGTATAAGAAACTAATTTTTCTATCAATTTTGCTATTTCAGCGGGTGGATTTCCATGGTCAAAATCGACCGTTTTGAATTCTTTTCCCGACTTTGTTATTTTTAGATTGGCTATGGCAGCACCATCATAGAAACGTTTTTGAGAAGGATCCTTCAAATTGGGCAAATTCTCTAATGCAACACCATCTAATAAAAGATCTAACTCTTTAGCTTGAGCTTTTGTTAATGAAACAGTATTGAAGAGATCTGAACCTCTTTGATTCGTAAAATAAGCTACTCCATTACTATACTTCACTTTGAGATAAAATCCTCTAGTATTTGCTTCGTATTCGGTCTCTATCATAGCTTGGTGCTGATTATTAGTTGCTTTATTTTCCGAATGAGTTCCGTTTGAAACTATTGTTTGTTCCTGTGTCACTATATCAGATGTTACCTTTTTACATTTGCAAGAAATCAACAAGGTAACTATTGACAATGTGATAAGTGCTACTTTTTTCATAATGAATAGATTTATGCTAAGAAAGCATCGTTTTGGCTTTCTTCACGGAATCTACAAAGATATCAATTTCTTCTTTGGTATTGTAGAACGAAAAGCTGGCACGTACGGTTCCCGGAATGTTAAAATAATTCATAATGGGTTGTGTACAATGATGTCCCGTGCGAACCGCTACCCCTAATTTGTCGATGATCGTTCCGATATCGTATGGGTGGATTCCCTCAATATTGAAAGATACTACCGACGTTTTATTTTCGGAAGTTCCGTAGATTTTCAGCCCTTCTATTTCCAACAATTTGGCTGTGGCATAAGCCAATAACTCTTTTTCCTGCTTTTGAATATTTTCGAAACCTATTCCGTTCAGATAATCAATCGCAGTACCTAAAGCAATACCATCCGCAATATTAGGAGTGCCTGCTTCAAATTTATGAGGCAAATCAGCATAAGTAGTTTTTTCAAAAGTGACTTCTTTAATCATCTCACCACCCCCCATATACGGAGGCAATTGATTGAGCCATGCTTCCTTTCCGTATAAAATTCCAACACCCGTCGGACCACAGATTTTATGACCCGAGAACACATAAAAATCACAATCCAAGGCCTGTACATCCGGTCGAAGGTGAGGCGTTGCCTGAGCCCCATCTATTAGAACCGCGGCCCCAACATGGTGTGCCTTGGCAATGATTTCTTCGATGGGATTAATAGTCCCCAAAGCATTTGAAATATGATTCACTGCTACGATTTTTGTCTTCTCAGAAAGCAAACGATCGTATTCTTCCATAATGAGTTCCCCTTTGTCATTCATGGGAATCACTACCAAAGTAGCCCCTGTACGTTCACACAAAAATTGCCACGGCACAATATTACTGTGATGCTCTAAGGCGGAAACCATAATTTCGTCCCCGGCTTTTATTAATGCAGTAAAACTACTCGCTACCAAATTGATACCTTGTGTCGTCCCTGATGTAAAAATCACTTCATGGCTGTGTTTCGCATTAATGTGCTGCTGCACTTTTCCTCTTGACACCTCGTAGGCATCAGTAGCCAATTGACTTAACGTATGAACTCCACGATGAATATTAGCATTAATTTCTTTGTAATAGTTCGAAATAGCATCTATTACCACTTGCGGTTTTTGTGATGTTGCACCATTATCAAAATAAATTAATGGCTTACCATTAACCGTACAATTTAAGATGGGAAAATCGGCTCTTATTTTCTGGATATCTAACATTGTATTATTTAGAATTTTTCTAAATACAAAAATAGTTATTTGGCCATGAATAGACGAAGGAAATTCGATAAATCTTTTTTATGATTTGATAATCAGAAAAATTCACAAATTCAGGACAAATACTTAAATTGCATAAAAATCATTAGTATGAAGAAAATTCTAGGCTATGCTGCTTTAGCCGTTGTGGGTATTTTGGGCACTGCTTTTTATGTGAACTATCCGAAACTAGATTTAATTTCGGGGTTTTCAGCCAAAAGTGTTGCCTCCGGTCACTTTCTGGACAACAGATCTTTAGAAGTTATTGAAAAAGGCGATAACGATATCGACCTAATCCAATTAGCCACTAACGAAATAAATGAAAAAGAAAAAGCCGCGGAATCCTCTGTCTATGGTTTTAAAAACAGAAAAGCTATTTACCGAGAAGGATTGGGAGCAGTTTTGATTAATGATGAATATGATGCTTCTAAACCGTATTTGGTACCCAAAAGAACCATCACAAGTAATACATCTATTCCTTTTCCTTATGGCGATGGCGAACCATTACCAGGTACTTTTAGCAATATTGATTACAACCGATTAAACAAGGCCGTTGCTCAAGCTTTTGCACCAAATGAAGAAGGAAAAAAATGTACCCGAGCCGTTGTAGTAGTGTACAAAGACCAAATTATAGCTGAAAAATATGCTCCGGGTTTTTCGAAAGATTCCAGATTGATTGGCTGGTCCATGACAAAAAGTATTACCGCTACCTTATTCGGAATTTTACAAAAACAAGGAAAACTTAACATCAATCAACCGGCTCCCATTGCCGAATGGCAAAATGACGAACGCAAAAACATTACCATTCATAACTTATTACAGATGAATTCTGGTTTGGAATGGGACGAAAACTACGATGACATTTCGGATGTAACCAAAATGCTGTTTCAGGAAAGCGACATGACTGTCTCGCAAATCCATAAACCGCTGGTAGGTAAACCCAATGCAAGTTGGAATTATTCTTCGGGAACGACCAATTTATTATCGGGTATCCTCAGAAAACAATTTAAAACCCATCAGGAATATTTAGATTTTTGGTACCGTGGATTAATCGATAAAATTGGGATGCATTCGATGCTGATTGAAGCCGATTTGAAAGGAAATTACATTGGTTCTTCTTATGCCTGGGCCAATGCTCGCGATTGGGCAAAATTCGGGTTGTTATACTTACACAAAGGAAACTGGAATGGAGAACAATTATTTGATCCAACTTGGTCAAAATATGTGGCTACTCCGACTCCCACTTCAGAAAATCAATATGGCGCGCAATTTTGGTTAAATGCGGGAGGCAAAATGCCCGATGTACCCCGAGATGTTTATTATGCCGACGGATTTCAGGGACAACGCGTCTTCATCATTCCGTCTCACGACATGGTAGTGGTGCGTTTAGGCTACGACCACATCGATTTGAATGCATTGGTGAAAGAAATTTTAGCTAGTGTGAAGCAATAAAAAAAAGAGGCTGTCCTTTTGAGACAGCCTCTTTACTATTTTATCGACTATTATAAATCAAAACCCATTTTCACGCCTAACTTATCGGCGATGATACGGGCGATTTTAGCTTTTAATTCCGGTATTTTGATACTTGAAGTTACTTCACTGGTAAAAGCATACATCAATAACGCTTTGGCTTCTTTTTTAGGAATTCCGCGTTGTTGCATGTAGAACATCGCGCTTTCATCTAACTGTCCAATCGTACAACCGTGGGAACATTTTACATCATCGGCAAAAATTTCCAATTGTGGTTTTGCGTTGATGGTAGCTTTATCACCAATTAAAATGTTGTTATTTTGTTGGAAGGCATCGGTTTTTTGGGCTTCTTTTTCAACATAAATTTTACCATTGAAAACACCTGTGGATTGCCCGTCTAAGATCGTCTTATAATTTTGATGACTTTCGCAATTGGGTTGCGCATGATGCACCAAAGTATAATGATCTACGTGTTGTTTATCACCAATAATAGTAATTCCTTTCAAGGTAGAATCGATTCGTTCGCCTTGGTGATAAAAATTCAAGTTGTTTCTGGTGATGTTTCCACCAAACGAAAACGTATGTACCGCTACTCTACTCTCTTGTTTTTGTGCAATGTACGTATTGTCAATCAAATTGGCAGTTTGCACATCATTTTGAATTTTGTAATAATCAACAATCGCACGTTTTTGAGCAAAAATTTCGGTTACCGAGTTTGTTAAAACGGGATTCGAATTCAAACTTTGATGACGTTCTACGATTTGCACGTGAGCGTTTTCTCCAACGATTACTAAATTTCGAGGTTGCACCATTAAAGCCGCTTCATTTCCGGTAGAGAAATAGATGATTTCGATAGGTTTCTCCACCACTTTACTTTTTGGAATATTGATGTAAGCGCCTTCCAATGAAAAAGCCGTATTTAAAGAAGTTAAACTCTCTTCTTTGCTCGCAATTTGATTGAAATACGTATCAATTACCATTTTATATTTCGGTTTGGTCAATGCCGAAGACATCAAACAAACATCTAAACCTTCATGCGTAGTAGAAGATAAAAACGAACTAAAAATTCCGTCGATGAAAACTACTTTGTAGGTATCAATTTCGTGTAAGAAATACTTTTTTACGTCTTTAAATTCGATTGCATTATCCTTTTTTGGGAAAACCGAAAAATCATTTTTCAAAATGGCATTTAACGAGGTGTATTTCCAAGCTTCCTCTTTTTTGGTTGGGAAACCTTTGTTTTCGAAATTTTTTATGGCGTGATTTCGAACTTCGTGCAAATCTTCATTGTCTTTGATTTTTTCTTCAAAGGCCATGAAAGAAGCTAACATTTTTTCTTTCAACTCCATATTATGCGGTTTGCTCTTGTTTAATCCAATCGTATCCTTTTTCTTCTAATTCTAAAGCCAAATCAGCTCCACCCGTTTTTACGATTTTTCCGTCCATTAAAACGTGAACGAAATCTGGAACGATATAGTCTAACAAACGTTGGTAGTGCGTAATTACTAATACCGCGTTGTTTTCGTTTTTCAATTTGTTTACACCATTGGCAACAATTCGTAACGCATCGATATCCAAACCTGAATCCGTTTCATCCAAAATTGCGATTTTTGGTTCTAACATGGCCATTTGGAAAATTTCGTTACGTTTCTTTTCACCACCCGAAAAACCTTCGTTTAGAGAACGTGACAAAAATTTTCTGTCCATTTCTAACAACTCTGATTTTTCACGGATTTTCTTCAACATTTCATTCGCTGGCATTTCTTCTTCGCCATTCGCTTTGCGCTTTTCATTAATAGCTGTTTTGATGAAATTCGTTACCGAAACACCTGGAATTTCCACTGGATATTGGAACGATAAGAACACGCCTTTGTGTGCTCTTTCTTCAGGAGCTAATTCTGAAATTTCTTCTCCGTCTAAAAAGATTTCACCTTCAGTTACTTCGTAATTTTCGTTTCCAGCAATGATAGAAGATAAAGTAGATTTTCCGGCACCGTTAGGCCCCATAATCGCATGCACTTCTCCTGCTTTAATTTCAAGGTTAATCCCTTTTAATATGTCTTTGTCTTCTACCGAAGCGTGTAAGTTTTTTATCTGTAACATTTTGTAAATGTGTTATATATTCGAATTTATGATTGACTATCCTACTGAACCTTCTAACGAAATTTCTAATAATTTCTGTGCTTCTACAGCAAATTCCATAGGTAATTTATTCAATACTTCTTTACTAAAACCATTTACGATTAAGGCAATGGCTTTTTCGGTTGGGATTCCGCGTTGGTTACAATAGAACACTTGGTCTTCTCCAATTTTTGAAGTCGTAGCTTCGTGTTCAATTTTTGCTGAAGCATTTTTACTTTCGATGTACGGGAAGGTGTGTGCTCCACAATTATTTCCCATCAAAAGTGAATCACATTGCGAGAAATTACGAGCATTTTCAGCTCTTGCTCCAATTTGCACTAATCCTCTATAACTGTTTTGTGATTTTCCGGCAGAAATACCTTTTGAAATAATGGTAGATTTAGTGTTTTTACCCAAATGAATCATCTTGGTTCCGGTATCCGCTTGTTGAAAGTTATTGGTAACCGCAATCGAATAAAATTCTCCGATGGAATTATCACCTTTTAATACACATGAAGGGTATTTCCAGGTTACGGCAGAACCTGTTTCTACCTGTGTCCAAGAAATTTTAGCATTTTTCTCACACAAACCTCTTTTGGTCACGAAGTTGAAAACCCCGCCTTTACCTTCTTTATTTCCGGGATACCAGTTTTGAACGGTTGAATATTTGATTTCAGCATCATCCAACGCGATTAATTCTACCACTGCAGCGTGCAATTGGTTTTCGTCACGACTTGGTGCGGTACAGCCTTCTAGGTAAGAAACATAACTTCCTTCATCCGCAATTACTAAGGTACGCTCAAACTGACCGGTTCCACCTTGATTGATACGGAAATAGGTAGACAATTCCATAGGGCAACGAACACCTTTTGGAATGTAACAGAAACTTCCATCTGAGAACACTGCCGAATTTAAAGCCGCATAGAAATTGTCTTTCTGCGGTACCACAGTTCCCAAATATTTTTTAACCAATTCCGGATGTTCCTGAATGGCCTCGGAGATACTCATGAAAATAATGCCTTTTTCAGCTAATGTTTTTTTGAAAGTCGTTGCCACGGAAACCGAATCGACCACAATATCCATTGCCACACCCGCTAACTTTTTTTGTTCATCTAGTGAAATCCCTAATTTTTTGAAGGTTTCCAATAGTTCGGGATCTACCTCATCCAGACTCGCATATTTATCTTTTTTCTTAGGTGCCGAATAATAGGATACCGCCTGAAAATCGGGTTTTTCGTAATTTACGTTGGCCCATTCCGGTTCTTCCATTTGCTGCCAGGCACGAAACGCCTCTAAACGCCAGTCGGTCATCCATTGTGGCTCGTTTTTCTTTTTAGAAATAGCACGAACAATATCTTCATTTAAACCCGCAGGAAATGTTTCCGATTCGATATCGGTATAAAATCCGTATTCGTATTCTTTATTTTCTAATTCGACTTTTAAATCGTCTTCTGTATACTTACTCATATTTTTTGATTTATAGAGAGAAACTCTCTCCACATCCACAAGTTCTTTGTGCATTTGGATTGTTAAAAACAAATCCTTTTCCGTTTAAACCTCCAGAATATTCTAGTATGGTTCCTACTAAATATAAAAACGATTTTTTTTCTACGGCAATTTTTACATTGTTGTCCTCAAAAATTTTATCGTTTTCATTGATCTCTTTATCGAATTTTAATTCATAAGACAAACCTGAGCATCCGCCACTTTTAACCCCAACTCTAACGTAATCGTTAACCGGGTCAAAACCATCGTCTTTCATCATATCGATTATTTTCTTACTTGCTGATTCTGAAACCTTAATCATACCTAATTTTGATTTTGTCTAAATTAACGGCAAAGATATAACATAAAAAGCCTTTTTCATAATTACTAACATTTTTATAACTAATTGAAGAATAAAAATTATTTATATCCGTTTTTAACCTTTAAGTCTACTGCTAAACTCAAAATCATAAAACGTTAAAAATTCCGAACTTGAGATATAATAAAATTCTTATATTTGGAAGATCCAAAATCTACAAAACCATGACCAAAAAACCAATTTTAGCCTTGTTTTTCAGTGGTTTACTCACCATAACAGGCTGCGCGACATTACCCATTCAAGAACAAAAACCAAATGAAACTGTTGGAATAAATCTTCAAAAACAACGCGCCATGGTTTTTTACAAACAAACCGACAGTGGTGAAAAAACGGGCAAACATGACTCTATATACCATCGTTTTTTAGCGCACTTTGGCAACACGAATGAATTAAAAATCATAGCGCCTAAAAAGAATGAAATCATAAAATTCACGAATGATAAGGACTATTATTTTCAGAACAAAAAAACAAATCCTTCCTTAGGCTTAATGCTCTCTAATGGAAAAGACATCCCGAAAGTGGTAAGCAATCCCAGTCGATACATAGAAGAATTTGAAAAATATTTCGACACTCCTTTCCGAGACCAAGTGTACTATAAAGAACGAAAAGAAAGAATCAAAAAGCAAAATATCCAAAAAGCGCAGGATATCTTAAAGGCAAATTATGTTGTGATTAAAGAATATGCATCCGCCATTCAGAAAAATCCCTACTCCCTTTACATTCCTAAAAAAAGGTTTAATCCAAAATGTAAAAATGATGTGATCGTAATTAATGAATATTATGATAGCTCTAAAAAAAGAAAAACCGGATTACAAATTGTAGAATTATACGATAAGAACAATCAAATCATCAAAAGAACCCAACTTCAGAACAAAACCTTAAAAGAAGAAGTCACCTATTACAGAGATTCTTTTAGTTTGATTGACAGCATTATTAAAATTGATGCGAAAGGAATCAAAACCAAAGAAATATTCAAATACAATAACGGTTATTTTGCCATTCTTTCGGAAGAAAACAAGAAAGTCTATCTCAAGGCATTTTACAAGCTTGATCCTAATACATTTTTACCCGTATATGGAGAAAAATACGATGCCGGTGGCGAGATGGAAGGTTTCCCTAAATATTACAAATACGACAATCTCAACAGAATCATCGAAGAAGACGAAGGAGTATTCAAAATCCTATATAACTACAAGAGTCCGACAGATCTCAACTATTCGAATTTCAAAAAGGTAGAAAACAAAAAAATAGTGGCCGAAAAAAACATCGTTTTCAACAAGAAAAAGCAAAGGGTAGAAATTAAACAAGACGGGAAAACCGTTTCAAAGTCTATAACCAGAACCGAATTTTCGAAATGCAAAGAAACCCGATTAGAATATAACAATGGTAAATTCTCCTCTTGTTTTGAATATAATTACCAATAAAAAGAAAATTTATCTCAGCTAATCCCTATTTTTGTGTAATTCGGAAATTTTTAAACACACGAAAATGAAAATATATCCTATAGAAGCCGGTAATTTCAAACTTGACGGAGGAGCTATGTTTGGCGTAGTTCCCAAATCAATATGGAACAAAACCAATCCGGCCGATGCCAACAATTTAATTGATATTGCCGCACGTTGTCTACTCATTGAAGACGGAAACCGTTTACTCCTGATTGATACGGGAATGGGAGACAAACAGTCGGAAAAATTCTTTAGCTATTATTCACTTTGGGGAGAGGACAACCTAAAGAAATCGCTTGCAAAATATGGTTTTCATCCCGATGATATAACCGATGTTTTTATGACGCACTTGCACTTTGATCATTGTGGCGGAAGTATAAATTGGAATTCCGACAGAACCGGTTATGAAGTGGCTTTTAAAAACGCAACATTCTGGACCAATGAAAATCACTGGGAATGGGCTACCCGTCCCAATCCAAGAGAAAAAGCGTCCTTTTTGTCGGAAAACATCCTGCCGATGCAGGAAAGCGGTCAACTGAAATTCGTTAACAGACCGGATACTGATTTTGGTTTTTCTACCGAATTGGGTTTCGATATTTTCTACGTTGACGGACATACCGAAAAGCAAATGATCCCTCACATCAAATACCAAGACAAAACCATAGTTTTCTGTGCCGACTTATTAGCTACAGCTGGGCATTTGCCAATTCCTTATGTGATGGGTTATGACACCAGACCCTTACTAACCATGCCCGAAAAAACAAAATTCTTGAATGCAGCTGCTGACAATAATTATTATTTATGGTTAGAGCACGACGCTCACAATCAAATCATCACGGTAGAACACACCGAAAAAGGAGTACGTTTAAAAGAGGTGTTCCGTTGCGAGGATATATTAATCTAATGTTAAAATCGCTGCTTTTTTTATAGAAATTCAGACATTTATCAAAAAAATACAACATATTATGACTATTACAAAACCATTTTATCTATCAGCCATTTTAGCTTTTGCATTAGTTAGTTGCAGTGCACCAAAACAACTGGTAAGCGTAGATCCGGCAAAGATTGATACGATGCCTTTAAAAACCACAAAAATTACCAACAAACAACTAGAACGTTGGAGTCATTTGGATTTAACCCAAGACACCATCCCGGGAATGAGTGTGGATCGAGCATATCAAGGAATTTTAAAAGGGAAAAAAGCAACCAAAGTAATTGTTGCTGTTGTAGATTCAGGAATCGATATAGAACATGAAGACTTACAAGGAGTGATTTGGACCAATCCAAATGAAATTCCGGGCAATAAAAAAGATGACGACAACAATGGTTATATTGATGATGTACATGGTTGGAATTTCTTGGGAGATTCCGATAACGAACAATTGGAATTAACCCGTATTGTTAAAAAAGGAAATGATGGCTCAATTCAATACGAAAATGCTTTGGCCGAATTGAAAGTCAAACAAGCTGAATTAGAACCTCAAAAACAACAGTTGGATTTAATTTTAGGCGCTGAAGCCGCGGTGGCCAAACACTTAGGAAAGAGCAATTACACTTTGGCCGAAGTAAAAGCCATTCAAACTACCGAACCGGGTCTATTGCAGTCTCAGAACATCATCGTTCAGGTAATGACCAGCATTGGAGGCGACAAAGCTAAATTTGATCAAGAGATTGGAAACTACAAAGATTATGTTTACGATCAGTTAAATTATAATCTGAATACCGAATTTAACGGACGTAAGCTCGTGGGTGACAATCCTGACGATATTAATGACAAAAACTACGGAAATAACAATGTTATTGGTCCTAAAAAAGAAAGCGCTAAACACGGTACTCACGTTGCAGGAATCATTGCTCAGGTTCGCAACAACGGCAAAGGCGGTGACGGTGTCGCTTCCGATGTAGTAAAAATTATGACGTGTCGTGCCGTACCGAACGGAGATGAATACGACAAGGATATTGCATTAGCCATTCGTTATGCCGTAGATAACGGCGCAAAAGTTATCAACGGTAGCTTCGGTAAAAGTTATTCACCAAACAAACAATGGGTTTTTGATGCTATAAAATATGCCGAATCCAAAGATGTATTGTTTGTGCATGCTGCAGGTAACGATGCAAAAGACATTGACAAAAACCCTAATTTCCCGAATGATGCCGAAGGAACTGCTCCGGAATTTGCAGACAATGTATTAACCGTTGGAGCATTAAACTATGAATATGGTTCTGCTTTATTGGCCAATTTCTCTAACTATGGAAAAGTGAATGTGGATGTATTTGCACCCGGAGTTAAAATCTATGCGACTACACCAAACAACTCCTACGAATACTTAGAAGGAACTTCAATGGCATCACCGAATGCAGCCGGTGTAGCCGCTCTAATTCGTGCCTATTATCCTTCGTTAACGGCGTCACAAGTGAAGCGTATTATCATGGATTCCGGCACACCTCTAAACAATACTCTGGTTTTACCGGGTGAAAACGGAGGAGAAACCAAATTGAATCAGGTTTCTGTGAGCGGAAAAATCGTAAATGCTTACAATGCCTTATTATTGGCAGAGAAAATGGCAAAAAAATAACACCTAAATTATAAAGCACCATCATGAAAGTAGTTTCAGGATGGTGTTTGCTCTTAACCAACACATTATGAAAAAATATTTATTATTGTTTTTACCCTTAGGCTTATTGGCTCAAAACAATCCAAACCCGGGATATTGGCAACAACATGTCGACTACAAAATGGAAGTGAACATGGATGTGAAAACATACCAATATAAAGGAAAACAAACTTTGGTGTATACCAACAATTCTCCGGACACCTTAAAAAGAGTCTTTTTTCATTTGTTCAATAATGCGTTTCAACCTAACAGTCCAATGGATGCTCGATTAAAATCGATTAAGGATCCTGATGGAAGAATGGTGACCAAAGTAAAAGTGGGCGACAAAGAAGTGAAAGAAAGTCGAATTGCTGCACTAAAACCCAATGAAATAGGTTTTTTATATGTAACTAATTTAAAACAAGATGGTGTCGCTGTCAACAACAAAACAGTCAGTACAATTCTTGAAGTGGATTTGGCCAAACCCTTGTTGCCAAAAACCTCAACTACTTTTACCATGGATTTTAACGGGCAAGTACCGGTACAAATTCGTCGCTCCGGCAGAAACAATAAAGAAGGGATTGAACTTTCTATGGCGCAATGGTACCCTAAACTAGCCGAATATGACATAGACGGCTGGCAGGCAGATCCTTATATTGCCCGTGAGTTTCATGGCGTATGGGGAGACTTTGATGTCAAAATAACGATCGACAAAAATTATATTCTAGGAGGTTCGGGTTATCTTCAAAACGGAAATCAAATAGGATATAATTATCAGGATGAAGGAGTTACGGTAACTATCCCTAAAAAACAAAAAACATTAACCTGGCACTTTATAGCTCCTAACGTACATGATTTTACTTGGGCAGCTGACAAAGATTACATACACGATGTGTACAAAACACCATCGGGTACCACTTTACATTTCCTATATCAAAACAAAGCGGAATTTATCCAGAATTGGAAGAATTTACAACCGAAAACAGCCCAATTATTAGACATTTTCAACAAAACTGTTGGAGTTTACCCTTACAAACAATACTCTGTAATTCAAGGAGGAGACGGAGGGATGGAGTATGCCATGTGTACGTTAATTCTTGGTGAAGGCTCTTTTGATGGTTTATTAGGGGTTACTGCTCACGAAATGGCGCATTCATGGTTTCAACATGTTTTAGCAACCAACGAATCAAAACACAGTTGGATGGATGAAGGTTTTACTACTTGGTTGGAAAACTATGGATTGAATGAAATAGCCGAAAAGAAAGTGGCCAACCCGCACGCCGATTCATATGCCGGATACCTGAGTCTAGTGAAATCAGGTAAAGAACAACCGCAATGCACACATTCTGACCGTTATGATGAGAATCGCCCTTATAGTATTCAAGCGTATAGCAAAGGAAATTTATTCTTAACACAACTTGAATATCTAATTGGTACCGAAAATCTGATGAAAACGATAAAACGTTATTATAATGATTTTAAATTCACTCATCCAACTCCAAGAGACATCAGAAAAACCGCTGAAAAAGTCTCAGGTGCCAATTTGGACTGGTTTTTAACGGATTGGACACAAACGACCAACACCATAGATTATGGAATAAAGAATGTAAACGCCGAAGCGAATACTACAAAAGTTACTTTAGAACGAATTGGACGTACACCAATGCCTTTAGATATTGTAGTGGTATATGAAGATGGATCTTCGGAGAGTTTTTATATTCCAAATACTCTTATGCGTTGGACCAAAGAAAATCCATTTCCGAATATGACGAGAACCGTTTTAGAAGGATGGGATTGGGCTTATCCAACTTTTGAATTTACTATTTCTAAAGACAAAGAAAGTATTAAATCGATTCAAATTGACCCTACAGAAATTATGGCTGATGTGAACAAAAACAATAATAACTATAAGAAATAAAATTAGAAAGAGGCTGTTTCGTTTTGAAACAGCCTCTTTCTTTTAACACTAAGATTGTAAAATTCAATATTAATAAAGTGCACATTCATCGATGTATCTGGATATGAGGATTATGAACTAATGTCTAAACCTCATAATATGATTAGACATCCTGATATGCCAAAAGTTATCTTCAAATATCTTTGGGACAATCTGAAAGAAGGAAATAATTTTCATGCTATTATCAAAAACATGGCGAAATCCGGGAGATATTATTGGGTAATAACCAATTTTGAAGTGGTAAAAGATAAAGATGGTACTATTATTAATTACATCGGTAAAAGAAAAGCTATTCCGGATTCTGTTATTCATTCTCACATCGAGCCGCTGTACAGAAGATTACTACAAATAGAAAACGCCAGCGGTTTGGAAGCAAGTGAAAAATACCTGAAAGGATTTCTTGAGGAACAAAACAAAACATATATGGAATATATTACTTTCATAATGACCGGAAATAAAGACAAAAAAGGATTTTTTGGTAATTTTTTTGGAAAAAGCTAAATAAAAATTTAGACAATAAGACAGATACATTCTGTCTTTTTTTTATTCTACCTTTGTGCTGATGAAAAATACCTATCCAAAGCACGAGAAACTTAAAAGTAAAACCGCTATAGATTTGCTGTTTACTGAAGGAAAATCCGTTTCAAAATATCCTTTACGATTGGTATATGCCCCCATAACACCTGAGACCGGAGAGAAGATTAAAATCGGCGTTTCTGTATCTAAAAAATATTTTAAGAAGGCTGTTGATCGGAATTACTACAAACGTGTCCTAAGAGAGACTTATAGGCTTAATAAAAGCATCTTAATAGACCATTTGGATCAACCTTATGCGATAATGTTCTTCTATCAAACCAAAGATCGATTAACGTTTCAGGAAATCCATAAAAAAACGATAGCGTTGTTTGAAAAATTTATAACAACGATACAAGAAAAATAAAAAAGAGTTGCTGTGTATAATGGGCAACTCTTTTTTTATTCTTTAAAAGATTCAATAACTGTATTATAATTGCGGACCCGCTTCTACAAGACTTTTACCTTCTTCGTTATCGGTATATTGAACAAAGTTCTTAACAAATCTACCCGCTAGATCAACCGCTTTTGTATGCCATTCTGACGCTTCTGCGTAAGTATTTCTTGGATCTAAGATATTCGTATCTACGTTAGGTAAAGCAGTAGGAATAACAAAATTGAAGACTGGCACCGTTGCTGTTTCGGCTTTTTCGATAGAACCATCTAAAATAGCATCGATAATCGCACGGGTATCCTTAATAGAAATACGTTTTCCGGTACCATTCCAACCGGTATTCACCATATAAGCCGTAGCATTGTGTTCTTCCATTTTTTTCACCAACTCTTCCCCATACTTTGTTGGATGTAAAGACAAGAATGCTTTTCCGAAACAAGCCGAAAAAGTTGGCTCTGGCTGTGTAACTCCTCTTTCGGTTCCTGCTAATTTTGCAGTGAAACCAGATAAGAAATAGTATTTTGTTTGTTCAGGGGTTAGTTTAGAAACCGGAGGCATCACACCAAAAGCGTCAGCAGTTAAAAAGATCACCTTAGTAGCATGACCCGCTTTAGAAACCGGTTTTACAATGTTTTCAATATGGTAAATAGGATATGAAACACGCGTATTTTGTGTTACCGATCCATCTTTAAAATCGATAACCCCATTGGCATCCACTGTTACGTTTTCTAATAATGCATCACGCTTGATAGCTCCATAAATATCCGGTTCGTTTTCTTTACTTAAATCGATGGTTTTAGCATAACAACCACCTTCGAAGTTGAAAACACCATCGTTATCCCATCCGTGCTCATCGTCACCAATTAATTCACGTTTTGGATCAGTTGATAAAGTTGTTTTTCCAGTTCCAGATAATCCAAAGAAGACCGCAACATCTCCATCCTTACCTTTGTTAGCCGAACAGTGCATGGATGCGATTCCTTGTAATGGTAAATAATAGTTCATCATAGAGAACAACCCTTTTTTCATTTCACCACCGTACCAAGTACCTCCAATTAATTGAATTTTTTCAGTAAGGTTGAAGGCAATGTACACATCCGAATTTAATCCGTGAGCGGCATAGTCCTTGAAGCTGGTTTTAGAAGCATTCATTACCACGAAATCAGGTTCTCCGTAGTTCGCTAATTCTTCTTCTGTAGGGCGAATAAACATATTTTTTACAAAATGTGCCTGCCATGCTACCTCAACAATAAAACGAACTTTTAATCGGGTGTTTTCGTTGGCTCCACAAAAAGTATCCACTACAAAAAGTCTTTTTCCGGACAATTCATTTACGGTAGTTTCTTTTAGCGCATCCCAAGTCACCTGAGAAATAGGCTTATTATCATTAACTGCTTTGTCAGAAGTCCACCAGATCGTATCTTTAGTAACCTCGTCTTTTACAATATATTTGTCTTTAGGGGAACGACCGGTAAACTCTCCTGTCATTACATTGACAGCGCCTAGTTCGGTTAACTTTCCTTTTTCGAATCCTTGTAAGCTAGGATCTAACTCTTCCTTATATAATAGTTCGTACGAAGGATTATATACAATTTCTTTAACGTCTTTGATTCCGTATTTTTCTAACGAAATCGATTGCGTACTTGGGGTGTATGATTCCATAAATTATGATGTGTTGTGTACTATTTATAGTCAGCAAAAGTATAAATATTATTTTAATTGCTTAATAGTTTATACTTTTTTTGTGATGATGTAATAAAAAGTCACACCCCAAGCGGCGATTAATAACAAGCCTCCGACTGGAGTAATTGGACCTAAAAATTTAAAATTCATTCCGGTTACCGCACTGGTTGACAACAGAAAAATGGAAACTGAAAAAAATAAAACACCAAACAAGGTTAAATAATAAACGATGTTTTTTTGTTCAGGCATAATTAATTGAGTGGTACCAATAAAAAGCAAAAAAAGAGCATGATACATCATGTAGCGCACTCCTACTTCGAAAGAAGTTAACTGGTCTGTATTTAATACTTTTTTTAAAGCATGCGCTCCAAAAGCACCCAATACAATTGAAACTAATCCGAAAACCAAAGCGGTTAAAATAATCTTCTTATCCATTACAATTTTTCTTCAAAAATACGACACCCCGAGTTAATTTTAATCCTTTTGCCTTCACAATACTTTTAAAAATATAACATTTTACTACATTTGTGTGATTTTTATCAAGAACCAACCATGAGAAATGTTTTAATTATTGGAGCAGGGCGCTCTGCTTCGTCACTAATAAAATACCTTTTAGAGAAATCGGAAAGTGAAAATTTGTTTATTACCATAGCCGATTTATCTCTTGAATTGGCTACTAGAAAAACCAACGGGCACAAAAATGCTAATCCTATTGAATTTGACATCCACAATGAAAAGCAGCGTCAGTCAGAAATTCAAAAAGCCGATATTGTAATTTCCATGCTTCCGGCACACATGCACTTTGAAGTAGCCAAAGACTGTATCACCTTCAAAAAAAATATGGTAACCGCTTCGTATATCAGTGATGCGATGCTAAGTTTGGATGCAGCAGCCAAAGAAAACGGATTGGTTTTCATGAATGAAGTAGGTTTAGATCCAGGAATAGACCACATGAGTGCAATGAAAGTTTTGGATGAAATCAGAGAGCAAAACGGAAAAATAATTCTTTTCGAATCGTTCTGCGGAGGCTTGGTAGCCCCAGAATCGGACAATAATCTATGGAATTATAAATTCACTTGGGCGCCTAGAAATGTAGTACTTGCCGGTCAGGGTGGAGCCGCAAAATTCATTCAAGAAGGCACTTATAAATACATACCTTACAATAAATTATTCCGAAGAACAGAATTTTTAGAAGTAGAAGGTTACGGACGTTTCGAAGGCTATGCCAACAGAGATTCATTAAAGTACCGCAGTGTTTACGGTCTAGACAATGCGCTGACAGTATTCCGAGGAACTATTCGTCGTGTAGGATTTTCTAAGGCTTGGGACATGTTTGTTCAATTAGGAATGACCGATGATACTTATGTTATCGATGATTCTGAAAACATGAACTACCGCGAGTTCGTTAACTTATTTTTACCTTATCACCCTACTGATTCCGTTGAAATTAAATTACGTCATCAGTTAAAAATTGATCAAGACGATGTCATGTGGGACAAATTGGTCGAATTGGATTTGTTTAATGACACCAAAAAAATCGGTTTAAAAAATGCTACTCCAGCACAAGCTTTGGAAAAAATACTCAATGATTCTTGGGCTTTACAACCTAATGACAAAGACATGATTGTCATGTATCATAAAATTGGCTATGAAATTAATGGTCAACGAAAGCAAATAGATTCTACGATGGTTTGCATTGGTGACGATCAAACCTACACAGCCATGGCAAAAACCGTAGGACTACCAGTAGCTATGGCTACTTTACAAATTTTGAACGGAAATATTAAAACACCGGGAGTACAACTTCCGATCAAAAAAGAAGTGTACCAACCTATTTTGAAAGAATTGGAAGAATACGGTGTTGTTTTTCACGAAAAAGAAGTTCCATACAAAGGATACAATTAATTCGAAATCTTTATATCAAGAAAGACTCTTTTCTAACGAAAAGGGTCTTTTTTATTTCAATACAAAAGAAAAATGTATCTTTAGGCTTCAAATTTATTCGTATGAAAGCAAATCACTTACAAATTGAAATAGACGGAATCGATAAAGAAATTCTCCGTGCTCTAATGGAAGATGCGCGTAAACCTATTTTGCAAATTGCCAACAAGATTGGAATTTCAGGAGCGGCCATCCACCAACGTTTGCGAAAATTGGAAGAGGCTAAAGTCATTTCAGGATCAAAATTCATTGTCAATACCAAAGTCTTAGGCTATAGTACGATGGCGTTTGTAGGAATCTATCTGGACAAAGCCGCACGTAATTTAGAGGCTGTTCGAGAATTACGTAAAATTCCTGAGGTTTTAGAATGTCACTATACTACGGGAAACTGGAGTATTCTGATTAAGATTATTTGTAAAGACAACGAACACTTGATGCATTTGCTAAATACTAAGATTCAAACCATTGAAGGGGTATCTCGCACAGAAACTTTTATTTCTTTAGACCAACAAATAGAACGTCAAATTCAATTATAAAAAAATCCCAAACCAGCACAAGCCGATTTGGGATTACCATTTACTAAATTCAATATACTACTCTCTTCTGCCAAAAACTTGTAATGCCCAATAAAGCATTGAAGCTACAGCACCGATTGCCGCTACTAAATAAGTACGAGCCGCCCATTTCAAAGAGTCTTCAGCACCCGCATATTCTTGTTGGCTCACCATATTTTTATTTTTTAACCAAGCCAAAGCACGGTTACTAGCATCGTATTCTACCGGTAAGGTAATTAAAGAAAAAGCGGTAGCAACAGCCATTAGCACTAAACCAATTACCGCAACGATATATCCAATAGATAATCCTTTAGAGGCAATTCCTAAAATTAAACCACCCATGATTAACCATTGTGACAACGTAGAAGACACATTTACCATTGGTACCATTTTAGAACGCATAGTCAACCAACTGTACGCTGTGGCATGTTGCACTGCGTGACCACATTCGTGAGCCGCTACAGCAGCAGCAGCAGCATTTCTTTGGTTGTACACTGCTTCCGATAAATTAACGGTTTTGTCTAATGGGTTGTAATGATCGGTCAGACGTCCCGGAGTTGAAATTACCTTTACATCATAAATTCCGTGGTCTTGAAGCATTTTTTCAGCAATTTCAGCACCACTCATCCCATTACGCAAATGCACTTTAGAATAATGCTCAAATTTATTTTGTAAACGCTTGCTCACTAACCAACTCGCTAAAGCAATACCACCGATAATAATATAATATCCTAACATATCTATTTTTTAATTTCTAAATTTACTAAATCATCACAAATTGCAAGCCAAAAATACAAAATGTCAATTTGGCATTAGTTAAATATTTCTAAAAACAACTACTCTTGCATTTGTTTTACGGGTGACTTTTTCGAAACATCCATCACGGGAACCATTCCGTTAGTTGGGACATAGATGATTTGTGGTAAATCACCTTTATCGGCTAACTTTTCTAAAGTTCTGATGAATAAATATTGGTTATACGTTTCATTCAAAGTTCCGTTTTCTACTTTCATAGCTTCAGCCATACCTCTTGCGCGTTCAATTTCGGCTTGTGCGTTTAATTTTTCAGCTTCCAATTTCGCTTTGGCTTCTTCTACTAAAATTCTACGGTTTTGCTCTGCTTTTGCCATTTCAGCTTTACCTGCCATTTCTTGTTGCCATACGTTATATCTTGGCAAACCAAACATTAAAGCTCCAATGATAAAAATTCCAATTAAAATAATTCCGAAAATCAATTTCCCTACATTTCTTTGTTCCATGTTTAATAGTTTTTAGTTTACTTATTTTACGTAAAAAATTGAAAATGTTACAAAAGTTAAAATAAAAAAATCAATTCATGTAAACTATTTTAACACCCCACCTTTCGGGCACCCCTCTAAAAGAGGGAAATAAAAAAACCGCAGACTCTTAGATTAAAAAATCAGAGAATCTGCGGTTGTAAGTCATAGATTCTGAAACAAGTTCAGAATGACAAGTTTTGATAAAATTATCCCACCAAGTTAATAATCTTGCCTGGAACGATAATCACTTTATTTGGAGTTCTTCCTTGTAATTGATTTTGCGTTCGTTCATCCGCCATTACGATTTCCTCGATTTGCGCTGCCGTTAAATCTAAAGGCAATTTAATGGTGAAACGCATTTTGCCGTTGAACGAAACCGGATATTCTTTCTCCGATTCCACTAAATATTTCTCTTCGAATTTAGGGAATGCAACCGTTGCAATGGAACCTTCGTGACCTAAAGCTCTCCATAATTCTTCAGCGATATGTGGCGCATAAGGTGATACTAAAACCGCTAAAGGTTCTAAAATGGCTCTGTGATGGCATTTTTGTTGCGATAACTCATTCACACAAATCATGAATTGCGAAACCGACGTATTGAATGAGAAATTCTCGATGTCTTCAGTAACTTTTTTGATGGTTTTGTGTAGCGATTTGTACATATCCGCTGTTGGTTCCTCATTCGTAATGTTCAAACCGTTGTCATCAAAATACAAACGCCATAATTTTTTCAAGAAACCGTAAACTCCTGTAATTCCAGCCGTATTCCAAGGTTTAGCTTGCTCTAATGGCCCTAAGAACATTTCGTACAAACGCAACGTATCCGCACCATATTCATTACAAATATCATCTGGATTGACTACATTGTATTTCGATTTCGACATCTTTTCTACTTCGCGACCAACGATGTATTTGCCATTCTCATCAACTATTATTTCACCATTTTCTCCAATAAAAATTGCATTTTCAAATTCCTTTCCAAATTCATTATCATCTTTTAGTCTCCTAATATCCAATTCATCTGAAAGATTAACAAAATCAACTTTAACATGTAAATCGTTGAAAACAATTCCTGCAACTTTTCTTAGTTTTTCTTCATCAATTTCATCTTTTAAACTATTCTTTGCCAAATCAATTAAAAAATTATTTGCAAAACTTTTATCATGAACAATTTTGTTTCTAATTGACTTTGAAACATAAATATTTGTTGCTTTTAAAAAATCATTATTCTCAATTGTCGCAACTGTTACTCTATACACAAAAGCACTCATTCCCAAAATCATCCCTTGATTGATTAATTTCTTGAATGGTTCTTCGGTTGGAGCAAAACCTTTATCTTTTAAGAATTTGTTCCAAAAACGAGAATACAACAAGTGACCTGTTGCGTGCTCGCTTCCTCCGATGTATAAATCTACATTTTCCCAATATTTTAAAGCCTCTGCAGAAGCAAATTCGTTTTCATTGGACGCATCCATGTAACGCATCCAATACCAAGACGAACCTGCCCAACCTGGCATGGTGTTTAATTCTAATGGGAATACTTTTACATTATCAATCAAATCATTGCTAACCACTGTATTTTTCTCTGTATCCCAAGCCCATTCAGTCGCGTTTCCTAATGGTGGTTGACCGTCTTCGGTTGGTAAATATTTTTCTACTTCTGGCAATACGATTGGTAAATGTTTTGCCTCGATCATTTGTGGTAAACCATTCACATAGTACACTGGGAAAGGTTCGCCCCAATAGCGTTGACGAGAAAAAACCGCATCACGTAAACGGTAATTTACTTTCGCTTTTCCAGCACCTATTTCTTCTAGTGCTGAGATGGCTTTCGTCATTCCGGCTTTGTAATCCAATCCGTTTAAGAAATCCGAATCTACCAATTCGAAACCTCCTTTTTCACCGTAAGCGGCTTCTGAAATATCTTGATTGAAAATGTTTTTAATTTCGGGCATTCCGTGTGTTCCTTTGAAGAAATTCGCGAAAGCATAATCACGCTCATCGCCACAAGGAACGGCCATTACTGCTCCTGTTCCGTAGCCGGCTAATACGTAATCGCCGATCCAAACCGGAATTGGTTCTTTGGTAAAAGGATGTTCCGCATACGCTCCCGTGAATACCCCTGAAATCGTTTTCACATCGGCCATACGTTCTCTTTCCGAACGTTTTGCCGTAGCTTCTACGTAGGCTTCCACCGCCTCTTTTTGTTCTGGCGTAGTGATTTTAGCTACCAATTCGTGTTCTGGGGCTAACGTCATAAACGTCACTCCAAAAATGGTGTCAGGACGCGTAGTGAAAACTTCGATTTGGGCTGGTGTCTCGACTTCGCTCGACATGACATTGAAAGTCACAGAAGCTCCCACTGATTTTCCAATCCAGTTTCTCTGTGATTCTTTGATGGATTCACTCCAATCGATAGTTTCTAAACCTTGCAATAAACGCTCGGCATACGCTGAAATTCGCATCGACCATTGCGTCATTTTTTTACGAATTACCGGATGTCCGCCACGTTCTGAAACGCCGTTTACGATTTCGTCATTCGCTAAAACCGTTCCTAAAGCCGGGCACCAGTTTACTTCGGTTTCGGCTAAGTAGGTTAATCTATATTGTAATAAGATTTTTTGTTGTTGTTCTGAGGAAAAAGCATTCCATTCTTCAGCAGTAAAAGGAACTATGTTATCATCACAAACCGCATTCACGTTGGCATTGCCTTCCTTTTGGAATTTTTCTATTAATGTAGCAATATCTTCGGCCTGATTCGTATCGTTATTGTACCACGAATTGAACAATTGAATAAAAATCCATTGTGTATGTTTGTAATAATCAGAATTTGAAGTACGAACTTCTCTACTCCAATCAAACGAAAATCCGATTTTATCTAATTGCTCACGGTAACGCGCAATGTTTTCTTTGGTAGTTTTTTCAGGATGCTGCCCCGTTTGAATCGCATATTGCTCCGCTGGTAAACCAAACGAATCATACCCTTGTGGATGCAACACATTAAACCCTTGATGTCTTTTAAAACGTGCTACAATATCAGAAGCGATATATCCCAGTGGGTGTCCCACGTGCAAGCCAGCTCCTGACGGATAAGGAAACATGTCTAACACGTAATATTTGGGTTTGTCACTGTTATTTGACGCTTTAAAAGTTCCGTTTTCGGCCCAATATTGTTGCCACTTGGCTTCGATTTCGTTGTGGAAGTATTTCATTCGTTTTTACTATTATTTATTTATGGTCTCATGCTTTTACAAGCGCAAGTCATTGTCTTTAAGATTTCAGGTTTAAGTGATTGAATGATAAAAATCTCGACACTTGAAACAAAAAATTAAGATGCAAATTTACATTTATTATAAGAAACACGAAACTTTGCGCGTTATTAACTTTATATAAAGAAATTCTTTGCTATTTTTACCCCCAAATAATTTGTCGTATGAGTTCATCTTTTGAAAAATTTCAAAGACGCCGATTAGTGACGTCTTACTTTTCAGTAGTCTTGAGTGTATTTTTAGTTCTATTTATGTTAGGTTTACTAGCGTTATTTGTAGTAAACTCTAGAAAACTGTCGAACGATTTCAAAGAGGGTATTGCCATGTCTGTTTACTTTAAAGACGAGGCACAGGATTCTACGCTTCAAAAATTTGGAGACAGTTTAAAAGCTACAACATTTGCTAAAACGGTAGATTTTGTTTCTAAAGATGCCGCAGCAAAGACACACTCTGATATTATTGGAGAAGATTTCATGGAATTTCTAGGAGTAAATCCGTTACAAAATTCTTTTGACATTCATATCAAAGCTGATTATGTAGAAAGCGACAGTATTGCTAAAATTGAAAGAAAACTACGCGAAAATAAATTAATTGCTGATATTATTTACGACAAACAATTGGTTCAATTGGTTAACGAAAATGTGGAGAAAGCCAGTATGTGGATTCTAATCATTAGTGGTTTTTTAACCGTTGTAGCCGTTTTATTGATTAATAGCTCTTTGCGTTTGTCGATTTATGCGAATCGTTTCATTATTAAGACAATGCAAATGGTTGGTGCTACCAAAGCTTTCATCCGAAAACCATTCATCATCCGAAGCATAAAATTAGGAATGATTGGCTCTGGCGTTGCCATATTGGCATTATTGGGCGTATTGTTCTATGTCGATTCCAATTTCCCTAACCTTGGTATTATGGAAGATCAATTATCGATATTCTTAATCCTTTTGGGTGTTTTCGCAGCTGGAGTATTAATTACTTGGTTAAGTACTCACTTTGCTACCCAACGTTTCTTAAATTTAAGAACAGACGATCTTTATTAATCCAAAAGAAATAGGTGTTTGGAGCCTCTAAAAGCAATTCGAAACAAAAAAACTTCAATACATTATGGAAGAGAACAAAAATAATTTTCTTTTCGAAAAGGGAAATTACACCATACTTTTAATTGGTTTAGCAGTTATTGCATTGGGTTTTATCCTTATGGCAGGTGGCGGAAGCGACGACCCTAATGTTTTCAATCCTGAAATCTTCAGTTTCAGAAGAATCCGATTGGCTCCTACCGTAGTCCTAATTGGTTTTGGAATTACGATTTATTCGATTTTTAAAAAAACTGATACTCAAAAGTAAACAGTATCTTCAGTGGTCGGAACGCAGATTTTGCAAACTGAACACTGCAAACTGAACACTGCAAACAATGGATTTACTTAAAGCTATTCTCATTGCGATCGTTGAAGGGTTAACCGAGTATTTGCCGGTATCTTCTACAGCACACATGATTTTCACAAGTTCGTATTTTGGTATACAAGAAGACGATTTTGTGAAATTATTTCAAGTTTCTATTCAATTTGGAGCCATCTTAGCGGTGGTAGCCTTGTATTGGAAAAAGTTTTTCGATTTCTCTAAATTCAACTTTTTCATTAAACTGGCTTGTGCAGTCATCCCTGCTTTGGTTCTAGGAAAATTATTCGATGACAAAATTGAAGCTATTTTAGGCAATCCTATACCTATTGCTGTTGTACTGATTGTTGGTGGAGTAGTTTTGTTATTTATCGATAACTATTTTCAAAACCCAACCATTACCCAAGAAGAAGACATCACTATTAAGAAAGCAGTGACTATAGGTTTCTGGCAATGTTTGGCTATGATGCCTGGAACCAGTAGAAGTGCTGCTTCTATTATTGGCGGAATGCAACAAGGCTTGTCTCGTCATGCGGCGGCTGAATTTTCATTTTTCTTGGCAGTTCCTACCATGTTGGCGGTAACTTGTTATTCGGTGTTTTTAAAAACTTACGAACACAGCCAGATGAAAGGTTACGAATTGATTCTACAATCCAAAGAGACCATTACCATGTTTATAGTAGGTAATCTTGTTGCATTTGTTGTTGCTGTTTTAGCCATTAAGTTTTTCATTGGAATCATCAAACAATACGGCTTCAAACCTTGGGGTTGGTATCGTATTATAGCAGGTTCTTTCTTATTGATTTATTTCTCTTACTTTAAATAATCCTATTTTGTATTCGGCAGAAGATATTCTAAACGGACAAGTTTTGTTAATAGACAAACCATTAACCTGGAGTTCCTTTCAGGCGGTGAACAAATTAAAATATGTTTTAAAAAACCGATTGGGTCTACCGAAAAAATTCAAAATTGGTCATGCTGGAACGCTAGATCCTTTAGCTAGTGGTTTGTTGATTGTTTGTACGGGGAAATTCACTAAAAAAATCAGCGAAATTCAGGCGCAAACCAAAGAATATACCGGAACCATAATGATTGGTGCTACCACGCCTTCTTACGATTTAGAAACCGCAATTGATGCTACTTTTCCAACCGAACATATCACAGAAGCTTTGATTCATGACACGGTGAAACAATTTTTAGGGGAAATCGACCAAAAACCTCCTGTTTTTTCGGCTATTAAAAAAGAAGGAAAACGCTTGTATGAACATGCCCGTGAGGGTTCTGCAGTTGAAATTGAAGCTAGAAAAACCACTATATACGAATTTGAAATCACTCGAATTGCATTGCCTGAAATCGATTTTAGAGTACAATGTAGTAAAGGAACCTATATTCGTTCGTTGGCACACGACTTTGGTTTAGCGTTGCAGTCTGGCGGTCATTTGACAGCCTTGCGAAGAACCAAAATTGGGGAGTATAGCGTGGAAAATGCGTTAACTCCTGAAGAATTCGACAAACTCATCCCAAAACATGAAAAATAGGTTTTTCCTCCTTGTTATTTTTTTATTTTCCCTAACGGTTTCTAGTCAAAATAACACTAATTACGTTACGGTTGAAGGAAACGGATCAAATAAAGAAAGAAATGCTGAAAATCGATTTTTTCAACAATACGAACTGAACACTTCTATCATTGGAAATACCGAATCCGATGATCCGAACACTTCCTTTGATGAATCGCGTCCGTGGTTTCTTGCCAATGGTTTAGGTTTTAAATATGGTCTCGGCGTTCATAAAAACAAATGGTTGTCCTTAAGTGCCCACACCGGATTTGACTGGAAAGCTAACGAACGTTTGGTCGCAGTTCCCGTTTATGGTAACATTAGTCTTAGCCCATTATTAGGCGATGATGTACGCTTAGTGCTACAAACTGGACTAGGAAGAGGTTTTGCTGTAGGAAGGGGTAATATGCAAGGAAAATACCAAAAATACTCCTTAGGATTCGAATCTGATGCCAATGATTTTGGACTTTTCATTGAAGTTTCCTCGTATCGTTTTAACCTTCACTACAACGAAAACACTTTACTCTTCAATATTGGTGGCTATATTAAAACCTTTTAATGGCCTAATTGCTCCAAATGCAGCATTAAATCGGTAAGTTCGTTCATCGTACTTAAACCTTTATCATGCAAATACCACATTTGCAATTCGGTTTTTGCTGTTTCATCAATGACACCGTATTGTTCTTTGTAACTCTTAATCAAGTTGGCTGCCCCTTCAGGACGTGGTCCCCAAGAAGATTTAAAGGCCAAGTCTTCTTCCTCAACGATGATTACTTTTGGAATCGATTTTCCTCCATTGGTTAAGAATAAATTCATCAAAGCTTCATTCTCGTCTCTAAAAACTAATTTCAATTTAATTTTATCCGTTGCCGAAGCTAGTTTGAACAATATCGGAAGAATTTGCGCGGCATCACCACACCAACCTTCCGTTAGCACCAACCAGATATATTCTTTCTTTAATGAATTTAGTTTTTCAACCACTTCCTCGGGAATATGAATGGTTTTATCCAATCGGTTCATTCTAGTTTCATTCAATTTGCTGTAGTGCAACAAATCGTCGCTCTGTTCGGTTCCTGTTGATTTCCCGTTGGCTATTAAATCTGAAACAATTTTTCTATATTCTGGATACGAAATCCCTTTGGTGATGGCTTGTGCAATTTCTGTTTTCATTTTTACAAACATTATTTATGTAAATTTACAACTAATTCGAAAATCGGTTAGTAACAAAAATCACAATTAATGGAAAAAAAGCGTTGCGCATGGTGTGAAAAGGATGATCTCTATCGAGATTATCACGATAACGAGTGGGGAACCCCAGTATATGATGATCAAACCATTTTTGAGTTTTTAGTTCTTGAAACCTTTCAAGCCGGATTGAGTTGGTATACTATTTTAGCGAAAAGAGAAAATTTCCGAAAAGCATTCGATAATTTCGATTATAGGAAAATTGCAACTTACGATGAGCTTAAAATGGAAACTTTAAAAGAAGATCCTGGTATTATCCGCAATAGCTTAAAAATCAAAGCTACAAAAACCAATGCGCAGGCCTTTATGCAAATTCAAGAAGAATTTGGTAGTTTTTCCGAGTACATTTGGAGTTTTGTTGATGGAAAGCCTATTGATAACAAGCCTAAAACATTAAAAGAAGTTCCTGCCACCACGGAAATTTCCGATAAACTGAGCAAGGATTTAAAGAAACGCGGATTTAAATTTGTAGGTTCTACCGTGGTGTATGCGCACATGCAGGCTACCGGAATGGTTAACGATCATGTAGAAGAATGCTGGAAAAGACAATAAAGATGGAACACAAAAACAACGATCCGCTTCACGGAAAAACATTGCAAACTATCGTAGAACAATTGGTAGATTTTTACGGATTTGATACGCTTGCGGAATTAATCAACATCAAATGCTTTAAAGAAAATCCATCTGTAAAATCGAGTTTAACCTTTTTACGAAAAACCGATTGGGCTAGAAAGAAAGTAGAGGCTTTATATATTAAAACTTTGCCTAAAATGTCTCTGTAACTTGTAATGCTACTATTATCTGTTTTAATCTGAAGATGAATTTGATTTTAGAATGTCTAGAAAATCTTCTCTAGGAATTTCCCTGCATCCCAAACTAGCCAAATGATCGTTGTATACTTGACAATCTAATAATTTGTATTGATTAGCCTTCAGAAATTGTACCAAGTAATAAAATGCTACTTTAGAAGCATTACTGACTTTAGAGAACATACTTTCGCCACAGAAAATGGTTTCCATATCTACTCCATACAATCCACCAACCAATTCATCATTAAGCCACACCTCAACAGACATGGCACGGCCAATTTCATGTAAAAAAGTATAGGAATCTATCATCTCATCGGTAATCCAAGTACCATACTGCCCTTCTCGCTTAATTTGCTGACAATTTTGCATTACCTCACGAAACGCTTTGTTAAAGGTAAAGGTAAAAACTCCCCTATTGATAATATTCCGCATACTTTTAGAAGGCTTAAATTCTTCAGGAAAAAGTACCATTCGGTCTGCGGGACACCACCATAGAATAGGGTCGCCATCGTCAAACCAAGGAAAAATTCCATTCTTGTACGCCAATAACAATCGTTCCGGTGAAAGATCACCACCAATGGCTATAATCCCTTCCTTAGAGGTTTGTTCGACGGGTGGAAAATACAATTCTTTATCAATCCAATACATAATCTGAGATGTATGAAATATAAAATCCCAAATTCCAACACTAAGTCATGGTCAACAAACTATTGGAATTTGGGATTATGTTTTATGTTTCTTTATTAGAATGGAAGATCGTCGTGTTCTTCTTCATTAAAAGATGTCGCTGGTTCAAAAGCTTGAGCTGCCGGCATTGGAGGCATTGGTTGTCCTGCAGGAGCGGCTTGTTGTAAACGCTCAATTCTCCATCCTTGAATTGAATTGAAATATTTGGTTTCGCCTTGAGGGTTTACCCACTCACGACCTCTTAAGTTAATAGAAACTTTTACCGGTTCACCCACTTGGAAGTTATTTAAATCATCGACTTTTGCCTGAGTAAATTCGATCATAATATGTTGTGGATACTGCTCATCGGTAGTAACCACTAACTCTCTTTTCTTAAACGATGCGCTAACCTCTTGTGTAGGGTTAATCACTTTAATTCTTCCTGTAACTTCCATTTTCTCTAATTTTATTGCTTTGCTAACAATACTTTCCAAGCCGAAAGTATGTCGTTTTTTTCTAAATATTGTTTTGCTAACTGATTGACTTTGTGTCGATCATCGGAACTTAAAACTGCTTTTACAGTAAAATTTTCCTGTACAAATATAGCAATTTCTTCTTCGCTTGGCAAGGCTTCGATATTGCCTAACATCCCTAGATCGTTTCCATCAAAATCACTGCTTGTTTTGATAAAATCAGGAATAGAATCTACACCAATTCCTAGAGTTACCAAAGGTTTAGGAACTTCGAACAATCCTTGGTTGGCACGTGAATACCAATTTCCTCCCATTCGGGAAACCAAATCTATCTTGTGTTGATCAATAGTACCATTCTCATCTAGAACGTCTTCATTGATATGAATTTTCACCACTTCACAAATAATCAAGTTACCGGCACCTCCTTCGGTTCCCAAAGCTACCACTTCATTCACTTTACATTCGAATTGAATAGGAGATTCAGCCACTCGAAATGGTTTAACAACATCCGATGGAATCGCGGTTAATCCCGCCTTTTCAAATTCATTTACACCTTCAGCATATTCGGTACTCGACAAAGACATTTGCTGAACTATAGCATAATTTACTACATTTATAACGACTTCTTTGGTTGCTCTAGCATTTTCTAAAGTATGTTTGGTTGTATTTCCTCGCACCCTTCTAGCTGGCGAAAAAATCAAGATTGGCGGGTTAGTACTAAACATATTGAAAAAACTAAAAGGCGATAAATTTGGTCTTCCTTGTTCGTCAATCGTACTAGCAAAAGCAATCGGTCTTGGTGCTACAGCCCCTTGTAAATAGCTTTGTAATTGAGGGGTGGGAATATCCTTTGGGGAAAAACTTTTCATGATGTATCAAATTTGAAACAAAAGTAAGAAAGAAGCCAGAAAATAAAGAATAGAAAATAGAGTTTTTAGTATATTTAAACCCTGAACAAGAACTATGAATTTTTCGAACCGAAGCAATACGATACGTTGGATTATCATACTCCTTTCCTTCTTAATCACTGTCCTGATTTTATGGAATACGTATACGTTTTTCCAAATCTTTAAGGACGAAGAGAGAAATAAGATGGAACTTTGGGCTACCGCGCAGAAAACATTACAAAACGCTTCGGACAATACTGATGTGGATTTGCCTTTACAAATTATCACCAACAATAGCACCATTCCTAATATTTTAACTGATGCCAATGATAGCATTATAGGAGCCAATAACATTGATGAAAAAATCATAAGCGATCCTCAAAAAATCAGACAACTACTCAATATTTATAAAAAGTCTAAAAACAAAATCGAAATAGAATACGACAAAGGAAAGTTTCGCTATTTATACTATGCCAATTCTCCTTTGTTAACCAAATTGAAATATTATCCTATTGCTCTATTACTTATTATTCTCCTCTTTGCCGGCTTGGTTTACAATTATTACAAAGCCAGTAAAGTATCTACGGAGAATAAACTTTGGGCCGGTATGGCAAAAGAGACTGCGCATCAAATAGGAACACCACTATCCTCCTTAATTGGTTGGTTAGAGATTATGAAATCCGACAACATCGATCCGCTAATGGTCGAAGAGATTGAAAAAGATATCGATCGTCTGCAAAATATTACCGACCGCTTTTCTAAAATAGGTTCGGAACCTATCGTAGAAGAAAAAGATTTGGTACAAGAAACCAAAGCCGCTTATGATTATCTAGTGACGCGTTTTTCGGAACAAGTCGAATTTACATTCAGAGCCCCTGATTACGAAATTCCCATCAAAATAAATCAGACCCTTCATAGCTGGACCATCGAAAATTTAGTCAAAAACGCCATCGACGCGATGAAAGGAAGAGGAAAAATTGATATCAGCATCATCGACGATGGGCGCGTAGCTAAGATCAAAGTGACCGATAACGGAAAAGGAATTCCTCGAAACCAATTCAGAAAAATCTTCGAACCTGGTTACACCACCAAAAAAAGAGGTTGGGGATTAGGACTTTCGTTAACCAAACGTATTGTAGAAAAATATCACAAAGGAAAAATCAGAGTATTACATTCTGAAATAGGCAAAGGCACTACTTTTCAAATTAGCTTTAAAAGATGAAATTAAGTTATTGGGAATTAAAAAATTGGTTTACTCAAGTTGATTTTACCATTGTAGGAAGTGGTATTGTGGGTCTGCATACCGCACTTCGTTTACGGGAACGCTTTCCGGAAAGTAAAATCCTAATTCTAGAAAAAGGAATGTTGCCTGAAGGCGCTAGCACCAAGAATGCGGGATTTGCTTGTTTTGGTTCCCTATCGGAAATCATAGACGATTTAAAAACTCATACCGAAGAAGAAGTGATTCAATTAGTGCAGAAACGCTGGAACGGATTGCAACTATTGCGAAAAAATTTAGGCGATCAAGCAATTGATTTTAAACCCTTTGGAGGCTATGAATTGTTTTTAGAAGAAGAGGATTCCTGCTACCATGAGTGTCTTCAAAAAATGCCTTTTATCAACGATTTGCTCCGTCCCTTATTTAAAGCAGATGTCTTTGAAAAACAATTTGACCGGTTTGGTTTTCAAAAAATTAAAGAATACAGCATTTTTAATTCTTTTGAAGCACAAATCGATACGGGCAACATGATGCAGGCGTTGCTAAAAAAAACGTATGCTAACAATATTCAAATTTTGAATAATCTAACGGTAGAGCATTTTATCGATTTAGGCGACGAAGTTGAAGTCCAGATTAATGATTTCGCTTTCAAAACCAAAAAGTTATTTTTTGCCACCAATGGTTTTGCTGGAGAATTAACCCAAAACGAAGTCAAACCCGCTCGTGCTCAGGTATTAATTACAGAACCTATTCCAAATCTTGATATCAAAGGAACCTTTCATTTAGACAAAGGCTATTATTACTTTAGAAACATTAATGATCGAATTTTATTTGGAGGAGGTCGAAATCTAGACTTCGAAGGCGAAACTACCACGAGTTTAGAACAAACCGTTTTAATTCAGAACCGATTGGAAGAATTGTTAAAAACTGTAATTTTGCCGCAAACTGACATAAAAATAGCCCATCGTTGGAGTGGTATTATGGGTGTGGGAGCACACAAAAACCCCATAGTAAAACCCTTATCCAATAATGTTTTTTGTGGTGTTCGCATGGGCGGCATGGGCGTAGCGATAGGCAATTTAATTGGACAAGAATTAGCAGATTTAATATAACCATCATGGCAACAAAGAAAGCAACAACCTCTAAAACAAAACCGAAATCCAAGCAACCTACCACTTTTTGGGCAAAGGTTAAGCGATTTCTATTCAAAGTTTTTATCTGGTTCAATCTGATTTCTATTGCATTGGTTTTACTATTTAAATTTGTTCCTGTTCCTTTTACTCCATTAATGATTAGTCGTTCCATAGAACAAAAATTAGCTGGTGAAGAATTGCGCTATGAACACGACTGGGTTCCTCTGGAAGATATTTCAATCAATCTGCAAAAAGCGGTAATTGCCAGTGAAGATGGTTTATTCCTTCAACACAATGGTTTCGATTTTTCGGCCATGAACAAGGCTTTCAAAAGCAATTTGAAAGGTAAAAAACTCAAAGGAGGAAGCACCATTTCGCAACAAACTGCCAAAAATGTTTTTCTTTGGCAAGGGAGAAGTTACATCCGTAAATTTTTTGAAGCTTACTACACGGTTTTAATTGAGCTGGTTTGGGGAAAAGAACGCATCATGGAAGTCTACCTAAATAGTATCGAAATGGGAGATGGCGTTTATGGTGCCGAAGCCGCAAGTAAATATTGGTTTCATAAAAGTGCCGAAAACCTTACCAAATATGAAGCGGCCTCTATTGCAGCGATCTTACCAAGTCCTAGAAAATATAAAGCCGTAGGATCCTCTAATTATGTAGAAAAACGTAAAAACAAAACCCTTCGCGTGATGCGACATGTTGGAAAATTGAATTATTAAGCAATAAATTAACACTAAAGATAATAAAAGAGCAACTTTTTTAATGTTTGCTCTTTTTTTTGGCTGCATTTTTGATAGTTAAGTATAAATCACATTATACAAAAAACAAACTCTTATGCGCAAACTATTTTTACTCCTTTATGCTTCGGTATTATTCCAAATTTCCTGCAAAGAAAATAAGGCTTCAGAATCTGTTGCGGTTTCTGAGATAAAATTAATGGCACCTGCTAAAGCAAACGCTCCTTACGATGATCATGAAATTGTTGATTCAGCGAGTGTCGGTTCGGTGGCGCCTGCATCCCAACAGACTAAAATCATTAAAAATGCCCATCTCAGTTTTGAATCTCGTAATCTGAACGAATCTTTTCAGACTATTCAAAAGGCGGTGCAAGATTACAAAGCAATCATTCAAACCGATGAATCTGGGAAAAACGACTATTCGGTCTATCGTAACCTTACGATTAGAATTCCTAATCAGCACTTCGATACTTTTATTGAAAACATCAGCAAAGGAATCACTCATTTTGATCGAAAGGAGATTTCACAACAAGATGTGACCGAGGAGTTTATCGATATACAATCGCGCATGAATACCAAAAAGAAACTCGAACAACGGTATTTACAATTATTATCGAAGGCCAATAAAGTCTCTGAAATGCTGGAAATTGAAAAACAATTGGCCGAAATACGCGAAGAAATTGAAGCTAAAGAAGGCCAACTGAAATATATGCAAAACAAGGTTTCTTTGAGTACCATCAGCATAGAAATGTATACTAACAATGCTTCCGAAAGTGGCGCCACAGTTTCGTATGGAAGTAAAATTTGGAACGCAATAAAAGAAGGATTTAACGGATTATCTAATTTTATGTTAGGAGTGATTAGTATTTGGCCTTTTATCCTTATTTTCGTAGGGATATTTCTTCTAATCAAAAGAAGATTTTTTAAGAAAAAAGCATAATTATGTTGTCATTTAAAAAAAGATATATACTTCCGGCCCTAGCCAGTGGCTTTTTGTTTGTAGGGGTAAGTTTCAAAGATGATTTTTTTGAAATTGCCAAACAAATTGAAATTTTCACTACGCTTTTTAAAACGGTTAACATGAACTATGTAGACCAGACCAATCCGGCGGATTTGATGGACAAAGCCATTAAAAACATGTTGGCCGATCTGGATCCTTATACCGTTTATTTTAATGAAGCCGATGTCGCTCGATTTAAGATTAACAATACGGGTGAGTACACCGGAATTGGCGCGGTGATTAACAGAAAAGAAGGCAAGTTGATTATTCGAGAAGTCTATAAAGATTATCCTGCCGACAAAGCGGGGTTGAAAGCCGGTGATGAAATTATTCAAATTGGAGATGTTCTCCTGAAAGATTTCAAAGAAGATGCTTCACAATTGCTTAAAGGAAGTCGCAACACAAAAATCGCTATCCAATACCAACGCAATAACGAAAAAAAGCAAACCCAAATTGTATTGGATGAAGTCGACATTAAAGCTGTTCCTTTTTTTGGGAAAGTCGACGATAAAACTGGTTATATCGTGCTGTCACAATTTAACGCAAAAGCCAGTACTGAAACCAAAGAAGCCTTAGAAAAACTCAAAGAACAAGGTGCTACCCAAATCATATTGGATTTGCGTGGTAATCCGGGAGGTTTATTGGGAGAAGCTGTAAATATTTGTAACCTTTTTGTTCCAGCAAACGAAATCATCGTTACCACCAAATCTAAAATACAAAAACATAATAATGTCTACAAAACCAACAAAAGCCCTGTAGATACAAAAATTCCATTAGCCATTATAGTAGACGGTAAAAGTGCCTCTGCCAGTGAAATTGTGGCGGGCGCGTTGCAAGATTTAGATCGTGCGGTAATTATTGGTACACGAAGTTTTGGTAAAGGGCTGGTGCAACGCCCGTTGGAATTAACCTACGGAACACAGCTCAAAGTGACCATTTCGAGATATTATACTCCTTCTGGCAGATGTATTCAAGCCTTGGATTATTCGAAAAAAGATGCGAACGGAAAAGCGATTAAAACAGAAGCAAAAGATTATACGGCTTTTAAAACACGAGCAGGAAGAACTGTTTATGATGGTGGTGGCATACAACCGGATATTGAACTTCAACAATCTAAAAAAAGTGCTGTGCTTGAAGCTTTATCTAAAAATGATGTGGTTTTCGATTTCGCCACACAATGGGTTTATAAAAATCCGTCATTCAAAGAAGTGAACGATACCGATTTTAACCAATTTAAAGCTTATTTAAAGGCAAAGAACTTTAGTTTCGACACCAAGACCGAACAATTGCTTAAAGAAACCTTAGAACAGGCTAAAAAGGAGAATTTAGACGCCACTATCCAAACACAATACAATCAGTTGATGGATGCTGTTAAAAAGGCCGAAGAAACCGAATTAAACAAAAACAAAACAGAAATTTTAAACGAACTTCGAGATGAGTTGATCATACGTTATCAGTACAAGGAGGGATTGTATCAATACTATCTTAAAAATGATAATGAGATAAAAAAAGCGACCCAACTGCTCTCTAACCCTTCCGAATACAATAAAATTCTTAAAAAATAAGTAATGAAAAAGCGCTGGTTTATAGATTCAGCGCTTTTTTTATATCTCCTTTGAAAGGTTTAAAAACTTATAGAATTCAATACATCTCAAATAAGGTATTCTATCCTATTCGATTTTCATTTGAATGTGAGGAATATCATCTTCTAAATACATTTCGGAAGTTTGCACAAAGCCATGGCTTTCATAGAATTTCTTAAGATATTCTTGCGCAGAAATCGTAATTTTAGTTTTACCGAAATAGTCTTTAATCGCTTGAATGGAAACGCGAATCAATTCGTGTCCCCATTTTCGGTCTCTGTACTTATCCGATATAACCACCCTGCCAATAGAGGCTTCGTCAAAATAATAACCCGCGTCAAAAAGACGAGTATAAGCCACAATTTCTCCTTCATAAAGTCCTAAAACATGTAGCGCTTTCGGATCCTTGTTGTCTATGTCCTGATAGACACAATTTTGTTCTACGACAAAAACTTCGCTACGCAATCGAAGTAACTGGTACAATTCAGGAACAGTCAGTTCCTCGAACTTTTTTATTGTAAATTGTAATTCCATGGAAGTGATTTGGTTCAAAATTAATTAAAAAAGGGAATCTTTACGACTCCCTTTCTTTAGATTTTTAACTTCATACCTGGTTGAAGTTCATTGTCTTTTATGTTGTTTTTCTTTTTCAATTCCGCTACAGTAATGTTGTGCTTTTGTGAGATTTTGAATAAAGAATCTCCTTTTTGAACAATATACAAACGTTGTTCTTCAAATTTATTGATTTTCTTCTTAGGTGTTTCAGCCACAACTTCCTGAACCTTTTCGATTTTCAATTCATCACCTACATTGATATTCGTAGTGGTTAAATTGTTCCAATTCAAGATATCATCCACACCTACTTTATAGATTTTTGCAATTTGGAAAATATTTTCTCCTTTTTTAACGGTATGGATATTTTCTTTAGTATCATTCGATGCAACAGCTTCTTCGATTTGTTCAGCCTTATCGACATTGTCTATAGTTGCTTTTAATTTTAACTTATCACCTACCTTGACTGTACTTTCTTTTAGATTATTGATTTTTTTTAAATCAGCCACATACATACGGTATTTTTTAGCGATAGTCGTAAGCGTTTCACCTTCTGAAACGGTATGCTCAGCAATGGCTGTTGATTTTTTAAGATTAGTCTCAGCAACAACAGGGCTTTTGGTTTTAGCTACTTTATTCACTCCTGAATCCACTTGTGCTATTGCTTCCTCTTGAACTGATGTTGTATCCTTAACTTGTATTTTTAACTTTCTTCCCGATTGAAGCGCTGTAGAACGCATATTGTTCCAATCTTTGATTTCTTTTACGGTTACACCATACTTAGAAGCGATAGCTCCCAAATTATCACCAGGTCTTACCGTGTGAAACTTAGTACGCGCATTGCTTTTGGTAGTTTTAGTAGTCTGCACCAACGCTTCTTCAACTGGTGCAGTAGGCAAAATAGCTTCTTTCTTCTGCTTAGGAGCCAAACGTTTTTCTCTTTTGCTTTCCTCGTAGTCTACGTAGGCATATATTTTATCTTCGTTAGAAGCAAAAACCGCAATTTTATTTTTCGGTAAGGTTATAAAATTCGTTCTTCCAGTGATATAAGGAACAACCTTCATTTTATAAGAAGGGTTTAAAAATTCCAAATCAGGTACAGGAATATCTAGCAAGTCTGATAACTGCTTGAAAGATATGTTCTTTTTAACAGCTATAGTATCCACTTCTAAATGATTGGCCACTGGCTTTTGCGGAACAATTCCATGTTCTTTATGGTATTCGAAAATATACATTGTCGCTAAGAACGCAGGAACATACCCTTGTGTTTCTTTAGGTAACTTGCTTTTTATATTCCAAAAATTTTGAAAACCACCCGAGCGTCGAATCGCTTTGGTTACATTACCCGCACCAGAATTATACGAAGCTAAGACCAACTCCCAATCGCCAAAAATTTTATACATACCGGCCATATAACGTGCAGCAGCGTCTGAAGCTTTATAAGCATCACTTCTTTCATCCACATACGAGTCGATTCTTAATCCATATTGCTTACCTGTTTGGAACATGAATTGCCATAAACCGGTTGCACCCATACGCGAAACCGCTTTTGAGTTCAATGCCGACTCTACTATTGCCAAATATTTGATCTCTAAAGGAACATTATGTCGAGCCATAGCTTCTTCGAACATAGGGAAATAGTAATGAGACAATCCCATCAAACGTTCGTAAGATCGCTTACGGTTTTTTAGAAAGTTTTTTACAAGGTTCTCCAATTGTGGATTATAATCGATATGAAAAGGAGACTTTTCATCCATCAAGCGTAATCTTTCTTTAAATACATCCGTAGAAAATTCATAATCTACAGGAACATTTAAATCTAAATTTTTGATATCAGATAAAAGACCATCAAAAATATCTTGAGTCGAAGAAAGTTCTTTGATGCATTGATTGTCAATACAATTAGAGGTTTCATCCACTACAAAAGTATTTTTAATCGAATCCAAGAAAGACCTTTTGATTTCAGGTTGGATCACCGAATCTTTGGGTTTACTTTCTTGTGAAAATCCGTTGTAGGCTAATAAGAATGTGAGTAGGCTTAGGGCAAGTTTCTTTTTTATCATAAGCTTATTTTTATAAGTGGTTATGAATCAATAAATTGTGTTATTTGCAAACTTAAACAGTTAATATGGAATAGAACAATAAAAACTGTTAAAATTGACTTAATTAACACATAACCGCCGCTATACCAGGTAAAGTTTTCCCTTCGAGCATTTCTAACATAGCTCCTCCTCCAGTGGAAACATAACTCATTTTAGGTTCGAATCCAAACTGTTTAACCGCGGCAACACTATCACCTCCCCCTACTAAAGAAAAAGCTCCTTTTAAGGTTGCGTCCGCGATGAAATTGCCTAATTCAATGGTACCTTTCGAGAAACTATCCATTTCAAATACGCCTAAAGGACCATTCCAAAGTATTGTTTTGGAAGATAAAATCACTTCCTTGATCGCTTCTAGCGACGCTGGGCCCACATCTAATCCTTGCCATCCTTCTGGAATAGCATCAACGGGAACGATTTGTGTTTCTGCATTATTAGCAAAAGCATTAGCAGCCACGACGTCTACTGGAAGTAGAATTTTTACGTTTTTCTCTTTGGCTTTTTCTAAAATTTCTAAAGCTAAATCCAACTTATCATCTTCACAAAGAGAGTTTCCAATTTTACCGCCCAAAGCTTTTATGAAGGTAAACGTCATCCCACCACCAATAATCATGTTGTCTATCTTATCCAAAATGTTTTCAATGACCGTGATTTTTGAAGAAACCTTACTACCACCTAAAACAGCGGTCACAGGTTTTTCATTATTTGTCAAGACTCTATTTAAACTTTCTATTTCTTTAGCTAAAAGTGTTCCGAAACACTTATTTTCAGGGAAAAACTGGGCTATAATTGCCGTTGAAGCATGTGCTCTGTGGGCAGTACCAAAAGCATCGTTTACATAAATATCACCAAAAGAAGCCAACTGTTTTGAGAATTCTACATCACCAGCTTCTTCTTCTTTGTAGAAACGAAGATTTTCAAGTAACAAAATATCCCCTGATTTAAGATGTTTGACAGCATTTTCTGCTACATGACCTATACAATCAGAAGCAAAGGTTACTGGACGCTGCAACACTTCGGATGCTGTTTCTACAATATGACGCAATGAAAACTCATCCTGAACTCCTTTTGGTCGACCTAAATGAGACATAAGGATAACACTTCCGCCATCATTTAAGATTTTATCTATAGTAGGTTTAACCGCTTCAATGCGAGTATAATCCGTTACATTAAAATTGTTATCCAAAGGCACATTGAAATCAACGCGGATAATGGCTTTTTTATCTTTAAAATTGAAATCGAAAACAGTTTTCATTTTGGCTTTTATTTAAAATTGATTAATCTTCTGCAAGTGAGTTCTGAGTACAAGGACAGTTACTGATTCCTTGGAAGAAATCCCATCCCAGCGTAATCATGTGTGTTCCGGAATTAAATCCCTGCAATTCACTGGTAAAAATCTGATACGAATATCCCATATAGAACCCGTCTTTTTTGATACCCAACATAGGACCTATTGTTAAAGGTTTTAGCGGTTGATCGTTTAACATTCTATAGGTAATTCCACCCCAGATGTAACCAGTACGTTGGTAATCTAGGTGACGTAATTTCAAGTTAACGTCCGTTGTAGAACGACCATCACTTTCGAAATATTGAAAATACGCTGAAGGTTCAAATTCTACACGACTGCTTCTATTTCCTTTGAAAACATATCCTGTATAAATCTGATAATTACGCAACAGGTTCGGTTCATTTAAGGATGTAGCAAACTTCTTGATGTCTTTATTAACAATATTACTAATGTTGATTGCTCCATAGAAACCAGCTTTTCTATACAATAAACTTACATCAAAGTTGGTATTGGAAGTAAAACGGTCATTAGTAACACTAGGATCATTAACATTGAAATTAGGGTCAATACGGAAATTATTAAGATTTAGTGACATACCAAACGATAAATACTGTCGGGTAGGATAATCTAAAATAATATGGTGGGCAAACGAGATTTTACCTCCCGTTTGCTGCGTATTACCATTTTTATCATTGTAAAGATTAATACCAACACCTGATTGGTCTAAAACCCTAAAATCTGCATATAAAGCTTGGTTGGCTGGAGCATCTTCGATACCCACCCATTGGAAAAATCCATTAGCTCGAACTCTAAAGTTGTCACCTATACCGGCATAGGTAGGCGAAATCACAAAAGGATTATCAGCCAGATATTGAGTCGCCGCCGGTAAATTTAACTCCTGAGCAAATCCATTCGAAAACGAAGCCATTAATAGGGCTAAAAAGATTCTTTTCATCTGGGTTATCTTATTACTATTTTTCATAACTCTGAGTTAAATTATCTGTACAAAGTGAAATGGCCAACAAATTCTTTATCGTCATTTCCATTAATCTTAATCACATACCAGTAATCACCTGTTGGTAATTCTTTTCCTTCATATTTACCATCCCATGATTGACCTGGTTTTAATTCGGCCACCACACGACCATATCTATCGTAAATACGTGTTTTCAAGTTCGGATAGATTGATGTATTTTCAGGAGCCCAAGTATCGTTAGATCCGTTTCCGTCTGGTGTAAACACATCTGGAATAAAGATTGGAATGAATGTAACTGGTAACGATGCTGTTGCTGTACAACCAGCGCTATCCGTTACTTCAACCATTACAGTACCTGATTGTAAATATACAAATACTCCTTCAGAAGTTTCATCTCCACTTACTCCTGAGAAAGTATAGGTGTATCCGCCACTTCCACCAATAGTCGTTGCTGTTACAGTATTTAATCCCGTTTGTGTAAGAGTTACTTGTAATTGTAACACAGGATCAATAGTAAACTGTGGTGTAGATTTAGGACAAGCATTTGGACCTAAAACATCAATATCAAACGTTCCGCCTGATAACAGTGTAGCTGCATAAATTGGATTGATAGATTCAAACACTGGACTACTTTGAGCAGGGAATGAACCTAAAGAGAAAGTATATCCAGGACCAAAACTACCATCAGTACTTAAGGTATTTACCACTGTTATTTTTACACCTGGAACATCGTTGTAACACTTTGCTTCAACAACAGCCACAGGATTATAGTTGTCTCCACTACCTATGATTTGTTCAAAATTAGTTGAACAACCATTAGCGTCAACAATATAAACCGTATAAATTCCACCATTAAGACCTGAGAAAGTATGTGTAGTATCTCCTACCGCTAAATTCTCAGTAGCACTTGTAACAATCGTAGAAGAACCAGGATAAAGAACTTCATAGTAAACACTGTAAGGTGCAGTACCTCCAGACATTGAGAATTCAATACTACCGATATTATCTTCCGCACACTCTTCATCAACATAATTTATAAGAGTGTAGTTAACTGGAGCTGAAGGCTGAGAAATAAACACTGACTGAGAAACTGGACAACCAAAAGGCATATCCGATACAATTATATCATACGTAACATCTCCATATAATCCAGTGATTACATATGGTTGAGAAGGATCATCAATTGTAAATGTTTCAACCTGATCTGTTGTTCCTTGAGGACGAATACTGTATTGTACTGTACCTCTGTAACCTGTAAAAGTCATCGTAATGGTACCATTTGGTTCACCGAAACATTTTGCTCCTTCTGGAGTAAAAGTAACTTCAAATGGAACGACTGGTTGAGTAATAGTAATCGTTTGAGTAACTGGAGAACAATTTCCACTAGTCACACTAACCACATAAGTTCCCGCCGTTAGATTAACGAAATCACCATTTGATTGCGGTAAAGAAACAACACCAGTAGTAGTATTGGTTAAAGTATATTGATAACCACCAATTCCTCCAGAAGCTATAACGTGAATGTTCGCATCATTACCTCCAAAACAGTTGATTACTGTATCCGTTGTTGCCAATATATCTAATGTTAATGGTGCCAATTGTTCAATTTTCACACTATTCGAAACTATACCAACACATCCATTAGCATCTTGTACATAGTATTGATAAGTACCCACAGGAACATTATTGAAAGTAATCGAAGATGTGAATGATCCTGTAAACGGACCAGTAGCTGAAGTGCTGTAACTGTATGGAGCCACACCACCTGTAGCTGTTAGAGTTAATGATGCAGAACTATCTGCACATTGTTGGGAACCTGCCACCATTGACAATGATGCCTCTACTTGAGTTCTAGGTAAAATAACCGCTGCTATTGGTAATGATGCACAATTATAACCGTCATTAACAATAACTTCATAAGTTCCTGCTCCTAAATTATCAAAAACATTAGATGTTTGAGGTCCTGAAGTCGCCACAATTGGAGATAAAGTATTTAGTGTGTAGGTATAATTAGAACCTTGACCACCAGTAACTCCAGTAACGATGATTGACATATTTTGATCACCAAAACAACTCACCGTTTGCGTTGCAATAGGATCCGCTGTAATTTGAGTAGGCTTAACCAAAGTAATAGCAACAGTATCTGTACAACCATTCGCATCCGTAACAGTTATCGTATAAGTACCTTCTGGCATTCCTGAGAATACGTTATTATTTTGAGTTGCACCCGCTGGTAAAACATCAATAGTATAGGTGTAAATAGAATCCCATCCACCAGTAGCAGTGGCTATAATAACACCTTTATTATTATCACAAGTCACATTAGCCGTTTCCAATGCCGTAATATCTAATGGTAAAGAAGGTGTAGCAACAGTAACGTTGTTAGAACTTACTACACAGAATGGCGATGCCGTTTCTGTAACCACCACAGTGTAGCTTCCACCTGTAAGACCATTAATTGTCATTGGATTCGACGTTGTATTTCCTGAACCTGTAACAACAGGATTGTTTGCACTATCTAAAACCTGATAGTTATATGACCCTGAGTATCCTGTTACATCAATAGAAATAGATCCATTAGTTCCAGCAAAACATGTTACCGGTGATACTGCAGAAGCACTCACTGCTATTGTGTTGAAAGGAAGAACTTCATATACTGGAAGATCTAAATAACAACCTGTAACTGCATCTGTTACTCTCAAGTAATATGAACCTGGAGCCGTAATAGTGAAAACATTGTCATTTGGAGCTGTTCCTTGTGTAATATTAGCAGCACTTGCCGGTAAATACGAATACGTATAACTTCCTGATCCACCAGATGCAGTAACCGTAACTGTTTCTGGTCTTGTACAATCGATAGTTATAGCTGATGTAGTCGCCGTGATAGGTACTATTGGATTTACAGTAACTGGAATAGTTTCTCCACATCCATTGAAATCTTTCACATACACTGTGAAATTTTGTACCGAACCATTATCTACTATTTCAAAAACATTTGAAGAAGTATAATTAATATTATCTAAACTATACGTGTATGGAGCTGTTCCTCCTGAAGCATTTACTGTAATTGTAGCCACGTTAGTTGAATTATCAATAGCACAAGTAAATGGATCAACAACTGCACTATCAATCACTAAATCTGTCGGCTGATTTACCGGAACATTTAAAGTCGCAAAACATCCTCTACCTGAGTTCACCTGTACTGTGTAAGTACCCGTCGGTAAGCCAGTAAATATATTTGATGTTTGAGCAGAGAAAGTAATTGGACCGGCGATAATCTCATAAGTATATACTGGATTATCGTTTGTAGGATCCAAGGTAACCGTAATGGTTCCGTCACTGCCTCCAAAACAACTTACCATTGTAGCACTTGCTGTAAAAGTCACTGGAGTTGGTGCTCCTAAAATCACCGTTGTAGTCGTAGTACATAATGTAGTTGTATCCGTAACTGTAATCGTGTAGCTTCCTGCTGGTAAACCAGAAATCACATTACCCGCAATGGTACCAGCAACTGGAGAAATACTGTAAGAGTAATTTCCAGAACCACCACTAGCATTAATTGTAATCACGCCATCATTATCCGCACAACTAGGCAATGCAGTAACCGAAGTAACCACACCAAGAACTGGATAAATAGTTATAGTATCTGTAGCAATACATCCATTTGCATCTTTCACCGTCACTGTATATGGAGTGGAAGAAGCCACCACTGTAAATGTTGGGCTGCTTTGGAATGCACCACCAATACTGTATGTTAGAGGAGCAACACCTGTTCCTGTAACTGTGAAAGTATAGTTAGTTCCAGTTGATGTACATTGATCTACTGCAAGCGTAGGAGCATCTACTGTTGGCATTGGATCTGTTGTTATAGTCACATCAAGCATAGCCGTACATCCGTTAGCATCTTGTACCCACACATCCCATTGGGTATTTAAAGTAGGATCTAAAGAAGCTGTATTAGAAGCCGTATAATCACCTGCTGCAGGAACTACGTTATTTTGTACAAATGCATAGGTATAATCTGGAGTACCACCGGTACCATTAACAGTTACTTGAGCATTTGCATTACAGTTTGCATTAATATTTGAAACCAAATCAATACCCACTGCAGTAGCAGGAGTTGTTACACCAATAACGCCTGTTGTAAACTGACAGAAAGGTGAAGCAGTCTCCGTAATTTGAACAGTATAATTACCCGCAGGTAAACCTACTGGAATAACAAATGGATTAGTTGTTGTATTAGCTGTACCAGAAGCTCCTACTACAGGATTGTTGGTAGCATCTAATACTGTATAATTGTAAAGTCCTGAATAGCCAGTAACATCTATAGAAATTGTTCCATTAGTACCTCCTAGACAAGAAACACCATTTACTAGTGAAGCAACCACCTGTAAGTTGTTGAAAGGAAGAACTTCATATACTGGGAGATCTAAATAACAACCTGTAACTGCATCTGTTACTCTCAAGTAATATGAACCTGGAGCCGTAATAGTGAAAACATTATCATTTGGAGCTGTTCCTTGTGTAATATTAGCAGCACTTGCCGGTAAATACGAATACGTATAACTTCCTGATCCACCAGATGCAGTAACCGTAACTGTTTCTGGTCTTGTACAATCGATAGTTATAGCTGATGTAGTCGCCGTGATAGGTACTATTGGATTTACAGTAACTGGAATAGTTTCTCCACATCCATTGAAATCTTTCACATACACTGTGAAATTTTGTACCGAACCATTATCTACTATTTCAAAAACATTTGAAGAAGTATAATTAATATTATCTAAACTATACGTGTATGGAGCTGTTCCTCCTGAAGCATTTACTGTAATTGTAGCCACGTTAGTTGAATTATCAATAGCACAAGTAAATGGATCAACAACTGCACTATCAATCACTAAATCTGTCGGCTGATTTACCGGAACATTTAAAGTCGCAAAACATCCTCTACCTGAGTTCACCTGTACTGTGTAAGTACCCGTCGGTAAGCCAGTAAATATATTTGATGTTTGAGCAGAGAAA
>NZ_JAMLJM010000010.1 GCF_023635005.1 Flavobacterium luminosum
TAATGCAAAATCAAATGTTAATTTTACAATTAAATTTTCTTTATCGTTTCTCATCTTCAAATTAAAGAATTGTCAAATTATTTTTGTCTTACTGTACGTTGCTCAATTCTTTTTTCAAATTTCTCTCCTTGGAAAATTCGGTTGACCATAATTCCCGGAATATGAATTTCATTAGGATCTAAGGTTCCTACAGGTACTAATTCTTCAACCTCGGCGATAGTGATTTTAGCTGCTCCGGCCATTGGTGCGTTGAAGTTTCGAGCCGTTCCTTTAAAGATTAGGTTTCCGGCTTCGTCGCCTTTCCAAGCTTTTACGATGGCAAAATCAGCCTTGTAAGCATGTTCTAAAACGTGCATTTTTCCGTTAAATTCACGTACTTCCTTCCCTTCGGCTACTTCAGTTCCATAACCGGCAGGGGTAAAAAATGCAGGGATTCCCGCTTGTGCAGCACGGCACTTTTCGGCTAAGGTTCCTTGTGGAGTTAATTCTACTTCTAACTCCCCGGAAAGCATTTGGCGTTCAAATTCTGCGTTTTCGCCTACATACGATGAAATCATTTTCTTGATTTGACGTTTTTGTAGTAGCAATCCTAAACCAAAATCGTCTACTCCGGCATTGTTAGAGATACAAGTCAAATTAGTAACCCCTTTTTTAACCAATTCTGCAATGCTGTTCTCTGGAATTCCGCATAATCCAAATCCGCCTAGCATTATAGTCATGCCATCTTTAACATCATGTAATGCTTCTTGAACGTTGTTTACTTTTCTATTAATCATAATTATATTCCGAATTCGTCTGTGTTCTGTTCTTCAATTTTTACAGCAGTAGAGTCGGTTGCAGTAGAATCATTTACTTGTCTTCTTGGTGCAACATAACAATCTACTTTTATTGATAAGTCTTTAGGTTTTTCGAAAGCTTCTTTGGAAACATTCAAAGATGTATCTGCATAACATTTTTTCATAAATAATGCCCAAATAGGTAGTGCCATAGTAGCTCCCTGACCCGTTGCCAATGTTCTGAAATGAGCGGAACGATCATCATTTCCTACCCAAACACCAGTCGCTAAATTAGGTACCATACCCACAAACCAACCGTCCGACTGATTTTGAGTTGTTCCTGTTTTTCCTGCAATTGGGTTATCAAACATATAAGGATAACCGGTTACTCTTTCAAACTTCCAGCCCCCTCCTTGAGTTCTTAATCTGCTTCCGGATCCAATTTCGGTTACGCCTTCCATTAATTTGATAACGGCATAGGCTACGTCTTTACTTAAAACGTCTTTGGATTCTAACTTAGGTTCAAAAATAACATTTCCGTTTTTATCTTCAATCTTGACAATCACCTGGGGTTTGATATAAATTCCTTGGTTTGCAAAGGCACTAAAAGCGGCTACTAAATCTCTCACTGTAATATCTACAGCACCTAATGCAATAGACGGTTGTGAAGGAATTTCTGTTTCAACACCTAATTTTTTCACTAGATCGATTACTGCATCAGGACCGGTTCTGTCTATGAGTTTTGCAGAAACCGTATTGACAGAAAGTGCCAGAGCTTTTTTAAGACTTATCATACCTCTGTACTGATGGTCTGAATTTCTAGGTTCCCAATCTTCGGTGACATTATGACGCCCTTTGCGAATCATGAAAGGACCGTCAACAATAGTATCACAAGGAGACATTCCTAATTGTTCTAAAGCGGTAGCATACACAAAAGGCTTGAAGGTTGAACCTACTTGTCTAGCTCCTAATCCTACGTGATCGTATTGAAAATAACGGTAATCGATACCACCAACCCAAGCTTTTACAAAACCTGTTTGAGGCTCCATAGCCATTAAACCTGGTTGTAAGAAATGTTTATAATAACGGATGGAATCGTAAGGTGTCATGATAGTGTCTCTGTCACCTTTCCAAGTAAAGACCGTCATTTTGGTTTTAATGTAGAATGACTTTTTAATCTCTTCCTCATCTTTTCCATCCTCAGAAAGTATTCTCCAGCGTTCCGAAGTTCGCATAGAACGCTCCATAATTCTATCGATATCCGACTGCTTGATATTAACAAACGGAGCGGTTTTGTTCTTTTTAGATTCTAAGAAAAACTCTTCCTGTAAATTCGCTAAATGTTCTTTTGCGGCTTCTTCAGCGTACAATTGCATTCTAGAATCTATAGTAGTATAAATTTTTAATCCATCGGAATAGATATTATAGTCCGATCCGTCTTCTTTTTTGTTTTCTACTACCCATTTTTTCATGTAATCGCGAAGATATTCACGAAAATAGGTTGCAGTTCCTTCGTTATATTTCTCGGGAGTAAAAGTCAATGTAATTGGTTTGGCCTGAAAATTTTCTTTTTGTGTTGTCGTCAGAAAATTATTTTTCTCCATTTGTTTCAAGACAACATTTCTTCTCTCGCGTACTTTTTCTTCTCTTTTTAAGGGATTAAATAGGGATGGATTTTTAAGCATTCCCACCAACATAGCTGCCTCATCAATAGTTAGATTTTTAGGCTCTTTAGCAAAATATACTTTTGCTGCGGAACGAATTCCAACCGCTGTATTAATAAAATCGACTTTATTAAAATACATAGCGATAATCTCGTTTTTGGTGTATTGTCTTTCCAAACGAATCGCAATAATCCATTCTTTTGCTTTTTGAACAATACGGAACGGTAAAAATTGAGAACCTTCACCGTGGAATAATAATTTGGCCAATTGCTGTGTTATGGTACTTGCTCCTCCTCTACTTCCTAAGCTCAGAGAGGCACTTAACGTTCTTCTGCCATCAATACCAGAATGTTCATAAAAACGTTCGTCTTCGGTAGCAATTAGAGCCTCTACCAAATGTTTAGGTAAATCTTCATACTTAACCGGTGTTCTATTTTCATTAAAAAATTTACCAATAACGACACCGTCTGAAGAAATAATTTCTGTAGCCAAATTAGACTCAGGATTTTCTAATTCAGAAAATGAAGGCATTGATCCAAAAAGCCCCCAAGAAGCAAAAAGAAAAAACAACAATACGCCTCCAAATCCCATGAAGAAGTATTTCCAAAATTTTTTCACATATGGTGAATAATCCGGTTTTTGAGTATTCAGTTTTTGTGCCATACTATTTCTTTTCTAATGATTCTATTCTAAAACCTATTTCGGTGATACCGTTCAAGCGTTCTACTCCGGTTACTTTCCCGGTTTGTCTTACCGCTTGTTGAATGGAAACTTTGTAATTTCCAGTTTCCGAAAAAGTAGCCTTTTCTTTGTACCAAAGTTTACTTTCCTTGATATCCGACCAACCTTCTCCCATTAAGGTACCGTCGGGATTTGCCATTTGATACTCTAACGTATCGATATGAATTTTTCCTTTGGGTTGTTCCATTTTTACAATTAGAAACAAATTACTGAATTCATAATCATCATTGTTTCTAACATTTATAAATAAATTGACAGGAACCTTTGAAGCTTTTTGTTCAAAATTAAAAGTAATGATGCTATCTCGATGCCAACCATCGTCGATAGTATGATATTCGTCAAAAATTTGCGTTTTATCGCACGATATCATCATCGAAGCGAACAAAAACAGCAATACACTATTTTTTAGCATCTTTTTTTTCATTTCTAAATTTAGGACGATTTTGTCTTTTAGGTTTATTATCTTTTTTTTCGCCCTCCGGCTTCGGTGTCGTTGCATTTTGATTTTGCCCTTGAGTTTGCTGTGGCGTTTGTGATTGCGGACGGCGTTTTTTATTATTGTTATTTTTGCTTTTCTTCTTTGGCTGATCGAAACGAGTTAAACTGTCTTGTCCCATAGCATTTTGGAACGTTTTTTCCACTTCTGGTTTTTCCGCTTCAAGCGCATAATCCTCTAAAGAAGAAACTCTTGTTTTTTGCTTGTTTAAGGCTATAATTTCTTTAACCTGTTCTGCTTTAATTACATGCCAATGCGCAAAATTATCGGTATAAGCAAACCACATCAGTCCTTTAAATATGTCTATTTTTTGACATACCGCATCTCCTTTTTCTGTATAAAGTTTCGTATCCATATCTGGCAAATCTTTTAAAGCATCCAGATAGGTATCTAATTCATAGTTAAGACAGCATTTTAGTTTACCACATTGCCCAGCTAATTTTTGAGGGTTTAAAGACAACTGCTGGTAACGAGCTGCAGAAGTATTCACACTTCTGAAATCTGTCAACCAAGTAGAACAGCACAATTCTCGACCACAAGAACCTATACCTCCCAATCGGGAAGCTTCTTGGCGGAAACCAACCTGTTTCATTTCGATTCTGATTTTGAATTCAGAAGCATAATCTTTGATTAACTGACGGAAATCTACTCGATCATTGGCGGTATAATAAAATGTAGCTTTCGAACCATCTCCTTGAAATTCGATATCCGAAATCTTCATTTCTAGATTTAAAGCAATGGCTAATTCACGAGCGCGAACCTTCATAGGCTCTTCGCGGTTGCGAGCATCACTCCAAATATCGATGTCTTTTTGAGAAGCTTTACGATATATTTTAGGGATTTCACCATCGGGGTTTTCGCCTTTTTTCTTCATTTGGACTTTAACCAACTCACCCGTCAGGGTAACTATACCCACATCGTGTCCCGGTGAAGCTTCGGTTGCTACAATATCCCCGATACTTAAGGTTAATTTTTCTGTATTTCTGAAAAACTCTTTTCGCCCGTTTTTAAAACGAACTTCCACACAATCGAAAGGTTCCTGACCACCTGGTAGACTCATGTTGGCCAACCAATCGAAAACTGTTAATTTGTTGCAGCTATCGGTGCCGCAAGTCCCATTATTTTTACACCCTTTTGGCGCTCCGCCATCAGTGGTTGAACAAGAATTACATGCCATAAATTTGAATATATATAGGTCGTCCCGGTTTGTTTTGGGACTACTATTGCCAAAATCATTTTGTGGGTAAAGATACATATTTTAAATTCCAAATTAGAAATTCCAAATCCCAAAATTTTATTTTGCAAATGTCTAGCAAGACCTTTTAAACAAAAAACCTGTTACAATATAAAAACGTAACAGGTGTAAGAATAAGTATCTTTAATCTAATTTTTAGGTTTCTTTTACCGAAATAATATGTACCGGACAAGCTTTTTCGGCTAATTCACAAGCCTCTACAATGGTATGATCGTGTGATTTTAAGGTGTGAAATCCTTTCGTATCGACAGATTTAATCAGTACCGATTTGCCATCTTTTTTAGACATTTGAAACTGTGCCGGCGCAAACTCTACACAATAATTGCAACCAATACACTTATCACGTTGTAAGGTAATAATAACCATTAGGCTTCTACAATTTTGTATAATTTATCTGACAATCGAATTCTGAATGGTAGTTTAAATGTACAACTGTCACCTTTTGTCGCTTTTTCGGAAACTTGATCGTTCACATACATCTCCCCAATAACCATTTCTTGTGCACCAGTACTTGGTCCTGTGATTAGAATCTTATCACCTTTCTTAATATCATAGGCTTCAATTTTAAATTCACCTATACTGGCTTTTTGATAAAAATGCATCCCTTTTCCCACATATACTTTCTTTTGAGTGGCATGACTTCCAGGGTCTTTACTCCATTCGCCTAGTTTTTGCCCTAAGTAATAACCGCTCCAGAATCCTCTATTGTAAACGGTGGACAAGGTTTCCATCCAAGTGCTGATTTTTTCTTTGGTAAAAGTTCCTTCGTAATACGAATCGATGGCTTCGCGATATGTTCTTGTTACTGTCGCCACATAATCGGCTGCACGACCACGACCTTCGATTTTTAAAACTTTAACACCAGAATCGATTACTTGATCTAAAAAATCGATTGTGCACAAATCTTTAGGAGACATCATGTATTCGTTGTCTATCTCAATCTCAAATCCTGACTCTTGATCGATAACCGTATATTTTTTTCGACAGTTTTGCTTACAAGCACCGCGGTTTGCCGACGAATTATGCGAATGCAAACTCAAATAACATTTTCCTGAAACTGCCATACACAAAGCACCGTGACCGAAAATTTCAATTTCAACCAAATGACCGCTTGGTCCTTTGATTTGTTCTTTTTCGATTTGCTCTGTAATTTTCTTTACTTGACGCAAACTCAACTCGCGAGACAACACAATAGTGTCGGCAAACATGGCATAGAATTTTACTGTTTCAATGTTAGTAACATTCAATTGAGTTGAAATATGCACCTCCATTCCAATAGTTTTGGCCGCCATGATTACTGCTTGATCTGATGCAATAACAGCGGTTATATTAGCTTCTTTAGCTTTGTTCAAAAGTGTTTTTACTATTGAAAGATCATGATCATAAACAATTGTATTGAGAGTCAAATAAGTTCTCACATTTTTTTCTTGACAACGACGCGCTATTTCCGGTAAATCGTCTAATACGAAATTTACCGTTGCTCGTGCTCGCATGTTCAATTGTTCTACACCAAAATAAACTGAATCACAACCGTTGTCTAACGCCGCTTGAAGTGATTCGAAATTTCCAGCCGGAGCCATTAATTCGATTCTTCCTGTAGTTGTCATTAGCGTATTATTTTAAATAATTTATCGGACGGTCTTACTTTAAAAGGTACATTAAATGTTAATTTGTCTCCTGCTTTTGCAACAGTATTAGGAACACCGTTAACATACATGTTTTCTACGATGAGTTCTTGTGTTCCGGTAGTTGGGCCAATAATCATGATTTTATCTCCCACTTGAAGCTCTTGGTTTTCCATTAAAAACTGACCTACTTGAGCTTTGGAGAAATAATGTTGTCCTTTGGCAACCAATACTTTTTTCTGCGCGATTCTTTGACGAATATTTTTGGGTTTCTCTGTCAAATCAGTTGCCTTGGCCAAAGGGGTTGCCGTTAACTCACCCGATTTCTTAAACTTTAAGGCTTCCGATTTTCCTTTTCTGAAGATTTTATTCCCTACCTGAATTCCTCTGCGAAGTCTAACTTGTTCTTCTAGTGGAAGATGAGTCATCTCGAGACATTCGGTTGAACAACAATTTTCCATTCTTTCAGCACACTCCTCACATTGAATAAACAATAAGTGGCAACCGTCATTGGCACAATTGGTATGGGTATCGCAAGGTTTCCCGCATTGATGGCATTGCGCTATAATATCATCGGTAATTCGTTCTCCCAAACGATGATCGAACACAAAGTTTTTACCGATGAATTTACTTTCTAATCCTTCTTCTTTAATTTGTTTCGCGTAATTGATAATTCCGCCTTCTAGTTGGTATACGTTTTTAAATCCTTGATGCTTAAAATATGCCGAGGCTTTCTCACAACGAATTCCTCCGGTACAATACATCACCAGATTTTTATCTTCTTTGAAATCTTTTAATTGCTCGTTAATAATCGGTAAGGATTCACGGAATGTTTCCACGTCTGGCGTGATAGCTCCTTTGAAATGTCCTACTTCACTTTCGTAGTGGTTTCTAAAATCTACTACAATTGTGTTAGGATCTTCTAGAATTTCATTGAACGCTTTAGCATTTAAATGTACTCCTTTATTAGTTACATCAAAGGTTTCATCATTTAAGCCATCGGCTACAATTTTGTGACGTACTTTAATGGTCAGTTTCAAAAACGAGTGATCGTCGTGTTCTACCGCCACATTCAAACGAATTCCTTTCATAAAAGGATACACTTCTAAAGTATCTCGAAAAGCTTCAAAATTTTCTGCAGGAACACTCATTTGGGCATTAATCCCTTCTTTGGCTACATAAATACGGCCTAATGCTTCGAGTGCATTCCAAGCTAAAAATAATTCGTCTCTAAATTTTTTTGGATGTTCAATGTTGGCATACGCATAGAAAGACAATGTAAGGCGTTGTTTCCCCGCCTGATCAATTAGTTCTTTTCTTTCTTCTGCGCTTAAGGTGTTATACAGTTGCATGCTATAAACGTTAAGTGAGAAATAAATAAAATGTCTTGAATTCTAAATGGAAGAATTCGCGGCAAAGGTATTGATTTTTAAATTATCTCAAAATATTTACCCGGTAAAGGTCTAACAACACCTTTGAGTTCCATACCCAACAATATCGACGATAATTTGAATACCGGCATTTGACAATCGATTGCAATAGTGTCTAAATGTTCTTTGTTACCTTTTTGCAAATAATCATAGATCAATTGCTCTTCGTTTTCTAAAGCAACAAAAAGTTGTTTTTGAATAGCCTTAGAAGGCTCTTTCTTTAAATCCCAATTCAAATGATAAATCAAATCTGCGGCACTCGTGAGCAATTGGGCTTTATTGGTTTTAATAAGAAGATTGCATCCTTGGCTGTATTTGTCGGTAACTCGGCCCGGTACTGCAAAAACTTCCCGATGATAATCATTAGCCATATTAGCTGTGAGTAATGATCCACCTTGTTCAGCACTTTCGATAACAATAGTAGCTTCAGAAATACCCGCTACAATGCGATTTCTTTTCACAAAATTTTCCCTATCTGGATTTGAAGAACTCCAAAACTCGGTCATGAAGCCGCCATTTTGCTCCATTTTGGCCATATACTTTTTATGGTTTTTAGGGTAAATTTGATTCAATCCATGTGCTAAAACACCTATCGTTGGTAGATTATGTTCTATTGCTGCTTGGTGGGCTACAATGTCTACGCCATAAGCAAAACCGCTAACAATCATTGGATTCAAAGGCGCTAAATCGGCTATAAGTTGCTTACAAAAATCAGCACCATAGGAAGTTACTTGTCTTGTGCCTACTATACTTATAATTTTTCGATTATTGAAATTGATATTTCCAGTCGTAAAAAGTAAAACAGGCGAATCATTACATTGTTTTAAACGTTCTGGATATAACGCGTCTTGGTAAAAAAGCGTTTGGATATTTTCTGATTGAATAAACTTTAATTCGCTTTCTGCCTCTTTAAAAGCTAGTGAATCTTGCAATTTTTTAATAATGAAAGGTCCAATACCTTCAATTTTAGCTAATTCAGAAGTTTTAGCTTTAAAAATTGCTTCTGCTGATCCTAAATGCGCTAGAAGTTTTTTGGCGGTAACATCACCAATACCTTCCACTTTCAGTAAGGCTAAGGTGTATAACAAATCTTGATGTAACATGGCGTATAAATTGTGAATAACAAAGTAACGTATTTTTAAATTGTTAATAAAATTTGTTAATAAAATTTTTATTTTGGCTTGTATGCTTTACTTTTGCTACTATGAATGTAGCACAACATATTTCTCAGTTATTGTATCGTTATCAATGTGTAACGATTCCAGGTTTTGGTGCCTTTTTAACCGAAACTGTTTCTGCAAACATACAGGAAAACAATCACACCTTTTTTCCTCCTAAGAAAGTAATTTCTTTTAATGCCAATATTAAGAACAATGATGGCTTATTGGCTAATCACGTTGCTGTTGCTGAAAGAATAAGCTACGAGCATGCGGTATCTGCTATTGAAAATGAAGTTTCCGAATGGAAAACAAAATTAGAAGGCAGAGATTATTTAATTTTTAAAGGCATTGGTCTATTAAAATTAAACGCTGAAGGTAATATTGTTTTCGAAGCTTCGAGTCATGTAAATTACCTTACTGATTCTTTTGGTCTTAGTTCTTATGTTTCGCCGGCTATAAAACGTGAAGCACTTAAGAATTTGGCAGATGCACCTGCTACCAAAAAAATAAGTATCGAAACCATAGAAGAGAGAAAAACCGTTCGCCCTTACTTAAAATATGCGGCAATGTTTGTCCTTTCCCTTGGAGGTACTGGTTTCGGATATGTTTCTTATATCAACCAGCAAGAGCAAGCTGAAACTTTATTGGTTCAGAAGCAAGTACAGAATGAAGTAAAAAATAAAATTCAGGAAGCTACTTTTTTTCTAAATAATCCGATAGGAGAAAACACTGTTGATCCTAACTTAAACTATAACTTTCATATTGTTTCCGGGTCATTCAGAATTAAAAAATATGCTGAAAATGCCATGAATATTCTAATTCAAAAAGGCTACGATGCTTCGGTTTTAGAACGAAATGAAGATGGATTATTTTCTGTATTGTACGGAACTTATAATTCTCAAGCTGAAGCCGATGCTGCTTTACTGAAGATTCAGAATCAAGAAAATAAAGATGCTTGGATTCTCCTGCAAGAAAAATAAAAACCTTTACAGCCTTTCAATTTCTGAAAGGCTTTTTTTATAACTATAGATATACGCACTATCTTTACCAAAAAAATTACTATGCAAACTAAATTTCCTTCTGAATCATTAACCATACTTACCGATTTAGTTCTTCCTGGAGAAACAAACCCTTTAAACAATCTTTTTGGAGGAGAATTGTTGGCTCGTATGGATCGAGCAGCAAGTATTGCCGCAAGACGTCATTCCCGTCGTATTGTTGTGACAGCTTCTGTAAATCATGTGGCTTTTAATAGAGCCGTACCACTAGGAAGTGTCGTTACTGTTGAAGCTAAAATTTCAAGAAGTTTTAAATCTTCTATGGAAATCTATATAGATGTTTGGATTGAAGACCGTGAGTCGGGGAACAAAACAAAGGCCAATGAAGCCATTTATACTTTTGTAGCGGTAGATGAAACAGGACGTCCTGTAGAAGTCCCGCAGGTTATACCACAAACTGATGAAGAAAAAATCCGTTTTGATGCTGCTTTACGTCGTAAACAATTAAGTTTAGTCTTGGCTGGAAAATTGAAACCCAGCGAAGCAACAGAATTAAAAGCGTTATTTATACAATAAAAAAGTCCCAAATTTGGGACTTTTTTATTACATATTAATGATCCATACTTGAGGATTCAATTTCGTTATATTTTGATAAATCAGGAATTTAAGCACTGATCTTCCAGCGGATTGATTATAGAAAATCTCCCCTAAAACTTGTTTGGTAGTAACCTTACTTCCTTTGTTCACATAAACTTTACTAATATTAGAATAAGTTGTAGTGTAATCTCCATGACGCACCATAATTGTTGCTGTACCGTTAGGAGCCATCTGTACATCACTTACCTCTCCGTTAAATACCGCTCGCGCTTTTGCTCCACGCTCTGAAGATACTTCAATACCGCTACTTTCAATCATGATAGAAGGTTCCAACGGATGTGGCTGACGACCAAAACGCTTCGTTAACGCCCCTTTTTCTACTGGCCAAGGCAAACGACCTCGATTCGCTTTAAAATCGTTAGCTAATTCTTTTGCTTCAGGTGTTAAGACGAAAGTTGTTGTATTCGTCGTGTTTCCAGATTTTCTGTTGGCTGCTGCAATTGCTTCACGAATTAATCGTTCTATTTGTCGTTCAATTGCACGTGCTTCTTTTTGTTTTTTACGGATATCCGCAATGATTTTATTTTTATCCTTTTTAATAGATTTTAATAACTTTTGTTGCTCTTGGCGTTCTATTTCTAAAGCCTTTTTTTCTTGCTCGCTTTCCGCAATCAGTTTTTCTTTTTCTTTTTTCTGAACCGCTAGCTTGTTATTGTATAGTTCTAGCTGTTTGGTTTTTTCTTTAATTTGTTCGCCTTGTACTTTTCTGAAACTAGAATATTGTTTCATATACTGAAAACGCTTGTAGGCTTGTAAAAAATTATCCGACGACAAAATAAACATTGCCTTACTTTGTTCTGATCGACTTTTGTATGATTTTACAATGTTTTTAGCATAATCTTCTTTTAACAAAATCAATTCTTTTTTAAGTTTATTAACCTCTAACTGATTAATATACATACTATTCCCAAGAACCTTCTTTTGTTTTTCGGTAGTTCTAATTAATTTTTGTTGCAACCCAATTTTTACATTTTGTTGCTCTACAACTTTCACTACCGATTTTTCTTTCTTTCTTTGAGTTTGTAATAATTTTTCCTGTTCACGAATTTCTTCCTGTAATCTGGCTTTTTGTTCTTCTAACCTACGTTGTCTCTCTTCTTCCTGACCAAAAGAAGTAGTGACCGTAATTAAAGCAAAAAATAAAATTATATATTTTAACATCATTAAAGATTAATTAGACTATTTGATGGTAATTTGTTCATAACCTCTTGGTACATTATATACAAAATTTAACTCGTCATTAAATTTGGCATCCCTGTACTCTATGGCAATGGACGTAGTTTGATTGTTCTGTGTTGCAAAAATAGCTAATTCTTGCGGTAAAACACTTTCGGCAAACGATTTATAATTGGAATAATTCACCAACATTTTTCGTTCAGGAGAAAGTTGTTGTATTTCTTGTTTTTTTAAATTGAAAGAATCCGGATAAAATACAAAACCTTTTAAAAAATTACCGGAAGTAATTTCGTTCAATCTCGGTGCGTTTTCTTCGGTAGTCATTTCATATTTGGTCTGATCTAAATCGTCTATAGCCTGACCAATAAGCATGTTTTGGACTTTCTTAAAATCCAATTCGGTCCCTAACCAATCGCTCAACATTTTGTAATCGCCTTCAAAATATGTATTGTTGGCTTTTTCATAATATTTAACCTGTGTTGGTGTGATGAGAGCTTTTGCACCAGTAATTCCGAAAAATTTTACAGTCAATAAAATCATCTCGTCTTTTTTAATACGAATATCTGCCGATACTCTTAAAGACTGTTTTGGACTTACATAATCTACGTTGGCATTTATAAAAGCCGTCTTAAAACCACGATTAATCGCGTAATGATTGGATATAATATTTTTAACTGTTTCTACTGCAGCGGTATTTGTTACTGTTGCAGGGGTTACTAAATTTTGTTTGGGTTTACAAGCTACCACTAAAACTAAAAGTAGTAAAGGAAGTATTTTTTGCATTCTTTTTTATTTCTTTTTAAGATTAATAGCTCTTTTCTGGTACTGATCACTTTTTGGGATATTGCCCATTTCTTTAAAAGTTTCTGATAGCAGTAAACAAAAATCAGTTTCAAGAGCTACATTATCAACTACATAATCTATGCCTATTTCTAAAAAAGTAATCGCTTTTTTGAAATTTTTAACTTTTGCAGAAGCCTTACCTGCAAAGTAATAATATTCCGGTTGGTTTGGATAAAGATCAACCAATTCGGATGCTTTTTTTAAGAGCAGTTCATAATTGGCTACTTCTTCGTAAGATGCCAATAAAAAAATATTCGTTTCTAAATCGTTGGTACTCGTATTGAATGCTTTTTCTAAATAAGCAATCGCTTTGGACCAGTTTTTCTTTTTGTAATAAAACTTTCCTAATTCTGTATAAACATTTACTTCAGGATTATTTTCGAAGTATGGAATTATTTTATTCAACTGTGTTTCAAAAGAAGAATTCTTCGTTGTGAAAATCAAAAACTCATTAAACATTCTGAATTTGATTTTCATATCAATTTTTTTACCGTTAAGAACTTTTTCTAAAGAAGCCAATGCTTCTGTTCCTTTGTTATCATTAATATGATATTTGAATAAAAAAACTTGTGCCCATTCCGAATTTGGAATATTTTTTTCCATCTTTTGAGCCACAGCTCGCGCTTTTTCCTCCTGATTGTTTTCGGAATACGTATAAATTAACGAAATATAATTTTCCTCAACCAAAGGATTTTGTTCTATTGCACTTTCAAGATTTTTCTTCCCTGTGCTATTACTAGTCGATTGCATATTAATTTCCAATCGATAAGTATCCCGAATATACGTTTTCCCAACAGTCTCGTCTAGCTCATTAATTAAAACCAAAGCTTTATCATACTGACGGGTATACATATACAACGAAAGTAAATCCTCTTTATAATTCTTATCGAGTGGAATAATTTTTTGAAGAGTTGTAATTCCCTGATTGTAATTTTTGGTTTCATAATAAACCTCATACAAATCAATCCAATACCATTTATTATTGGGTTGCAATTGGGTTGCTTTTACGTAATTATTCTCAGCCTCGATATAATTTTTTTGAAAAAAATAATTTTTCCCTAACTCATGATAAATTACTTCATTTTCAGGCTGAAGTTGTAAACATTTTTCCAAAGAAACAATTGCTTTGTCGTAGTTTTCGATGCCCTTTTGCAACAGTGCTTCATAGTAGGCTTCCTGAAAATCATCGGTTTCTAAAGCTATATCTTCAGGATTAACCTGAGCCAAAAGAGTTTGGGTGCAACAACTCAGCACCAATAATACAACGATATTTGAAACTCTTTTTTTCATCTTTATGTTTACTCCAAAACAGAATAATCGCCTATGCTGATACTCTTGAAATCGCCATCGAAAATTGCATGATTTCCAATCATAGCATTATCTAGTTTAGCATTACGAATATGGGCATGCGTTTGTACCAAGCTGTTTTTAATATTCACATTGGTTAAGTGGGTCGATTTACCAAGAGATACGTTAGGACCAACCGTTGAGTTTATCAATACCACATCTTCCCCAATGAAGCACGGAGGTATAATGGTTGAATTTTCAATTCGTACCGTATCTGCTATTAGATTTTCTTCTGCGTCAGTGTGAAGGAAATTTAACATGCGTGAATTGGTTTCTACGGTTACATTTTTGTTTCCGCAATCCATCCACTCCTCTACTTTACCAGGAACAAATTTCATACCTTTTTGTTTCATGTTTTCCAACGCATCTGTTAGCTGATATTCACCACCTTTTACAACGTTGTGGTCTAACAAATATTGCAATTCGCTTCTTAGGGTTTCTCCAGATTTAAAATAATAAATTCCAATGATTGCTAAATCAGAAACAAACTCTTTAGGCTTTTCTACAAAATCAATAATTTCATGTTGGTCATTAAGTTGTACTACTCCAAAAGCACTTGGATCATCTACTTGTTTCACCCAAATTACACTATCGGCTGTGGTGTCTAAAGTAAAATCAGCTCTAAACAAAGTATCAGCATACGCAACAACTAAAGGTCCTTCCATCGACTCTTTAGCACACAAAATAGCATGTGCGGTACCCAATGCTTCATTTTGATAACAAATAGTACCCTTTGCGCCTAATTTTTCTGCAATAGCCACCAAATCCTCTTCGACTTTGGTACCAAAATCCTTGTGGATGATAAAGGCGATTTCCTCTATTTGATGATTAATTACTTTGGCAATATCTTCAACTAATCTATGAACAATGGGTTTCCCCGCAATTGGGATTAAAGGTTTTGGGACAGTTAATGTATGTGGGCGCAAACGTGATCCGCGTCCGGCCATAGGAATTATGATTTTCATCTTTTATTGTATTAACATTTAAAGTAATAAGTCTTTCGTGTAGTCAAAAGTCTTTACTTAATTGATTATCTAAATTTATTTTACTCCAGTACTGCCAAATCCTCCAGAACCTCGAGAGGTTTCGGACAATTCTTCTACTTCAAGCCATTGGGCTCTTTCGTGTTTTGCAATGACTAATTGTGCAATTCTTTCCCCGTTTTCGATTACAAAAACTTCATTGGATAAATTTACTAAAATTACGCCGATCTCTCCGCGATAATCCGCATCGATCGTTCCGGGAGAATTCAAAACGGTAATTCCTTTTTTTAATGCCAAACCGCTACGAGGGCGAACTTGTGCTTCGTAACCTATGGGAAGTTCCACAAATAATCCGGTTTTGACCAAAGCTCTTTCTAGTGGTTGAAGTGTAATTGGTGTTTCTATATTGGCTCTCAAATCCATTCCTGCCGAAGCTAATGTTTCATAATGAGGTAACGGATGTTCGGATTTATTAATGATTTTTATTTGCATTTTCATTTGATTTTGAAGCGAAACTTACTAAAACCTAAAGCCTTTTTAAACTTGTTTTTTCGGTTAAAAAACTAAGGGTTCTTAGTGTTGGTTTCTGAATTATTTTCGTTTGACTATTTTTAAAATAGTTTGTTTTTCGTTTCGATAAATATAATAACCAAAAAGTAGTAATGCAAATATACCGAAAACGAAACTTTGTCTTAGTTGTGGTACGTAAAACGATAAAGCGGATAAAATGGTTGACACAGCCAAATAACCTCCAATTTTTTGTTTGTCATAAGGAATGGGATATTTTTTTTGTCCCAAATAATAGGAAATAAACATCATACTTCCGTAGGCTACCAGTGTTGCCACTGCAGAACCGTAATAACTGTAGCTAGGTACTAACCAAAAGTTTAAAACCAAGGTTAAGACAGCTCCAACTATAGAAATATAAGCCCCTACCTGAGTTCTATTAATCAATTTATACCACACCGAAAGATTGGTGTAAATACCTAGAAAGAAATTAGCCAACACAATTAACGGTACTACTTTCATCGCATCCCAATAATTGTCGTTAGGCACCAATACAACTTTTAATATATCAATAAAAACAATTACAAACAAAAATATAAAGGAGCCAGAAATTACAAAATATTTGGTAATCGTGGCGTACGTTTGTGTTGCATTCTCTTTATCGGCGTGACTAAAAAAGAAAGGTTCGATTCCTAAGGTATAGGCTGTTCTGAATAAAACCATGAACATTCCTAATTTATAACAAGCTGAATAAGCACCAATATCATCTTTAGGCACTTGTAGTCTTTCTAGTAAAATTTTATCAAAATGTTCGTTAACGGCAAAACCAATTCCAGCGACTAAAATAGGCAGGCCATAACGCATCATCTGTTTCCATAAATTAAAATCGAAATGCCAATTAATTTTAAAGTAATTGCCTGAAAGAACCACTAGCGTTAAAAAACTAGCTATTAGATTAGAAACGAAAATATAACCTACCTGAAAATCTTCAAAATAGATTACATTTAAAATATTGTCTTTGGAAATTGTTGGCAAAAACAGCAAAAAGAAAATATTCAGACCAAAATTAATCGCCACATTTCCGATTTTGATTATCGCATAACGCATTGGTTTTTTCTCTGCTCTTAGTTTGGAAAAAGGAATAATTACCAACGCATCTAAAACCAAAATTCCAATCGTATAAGTAATGTATTGCGTTTTAATATTCAATGCACTAGCGACAGTTTCTTGATAAAAGAAACCTACAAATAGGAAAATCAAAGAGGAGCACAACAACGAAATCATAGACGTTGCGATCACCTTATTTTTATTGGATTCTGAATTATAAAAACGGAAAAAAGCAGTCTCCATTCCGTAAGATAAAATCACGTTAAAAAAGACTAAGTAAGAAAATATGATAGAGACATCGGCAAACTCTGCTTTTGGTAATGCATGAACATAAACAGGATTAAGCATAAAGCTTATCATGCGTGGAAGCACAGTAGCTAAGCCGTAAATTAAAGTCTGTTTGAAAAGGCTTTTATATACACTCAAAATATAATAATTTGAACAAAAGTAATTAATTTCTCGGTCGAGCCGAAGGATAAGGTGGTATTTCTTTTTCTATTACATTTTTAATTTTATAAAAAGCATTCTTTCCATTTTGAGTATAGGTCAAGAGTGCTTCTTTGTCGGAAATTCGTATCGGGGGTTCACAAGATTTGTTTTTTCTGAAAGTCCGACTCCATAATATCTGCTCTATCCCAGTTCGCATTTCCTTTAAAAGAAACCAAATAATTGAAATTATCTATGGGCTGTAAAGATTCTACTTTTCCTCTAAAATATAATTGTTGAATTTTTATCTCTTTGGGTAATCCCTGAGAGAAACGGATGTGAAAATTAGTCCCGGAACCTCCACCTCGAATTCCTGCAACCCAATTCTCGAAATATACTTCATCTATTTTTACAGGAAAAACATACTCTTGATGCATGATTGTTTTATTACTGCAACTCCATTGCAAAACACACCACAAAATAATTATAGCCCTTATGATCACTAACTCAATTGATTTTTATTAATTGTTTTTATAAAATGATATCCTCTTGGCGCAAATCCTTGATTGTAATAAAATCTATGCGCTGTATAATTTTCCACATAAGCATCAAGAACAATCATGGTACTTCCAAACTCGTGCGCTTTGGCATCGATGTAATCAGTTAATAATTTTCCTATTCCTTTTCCACGATAATCAGGATGGACCACAAAATTATCGATTTCTAAATATGGGCCAGACCATAATTTTATTCCTTTCCAAAAACCGGTAATTCCCGCGACTTTTTCTCCATCTAAAACTATGAGTTGTTTGTAATTATGAGGGATCATCTGTCTTAAGTAAAGTTCATATTTTTCTGCAGTCATCTTAGGATACAAATAGTGAATTGTTTCCAATTGTGCCAACATTTCTTCTAAAGTAGTGAGTTCTTTAAGTTGCATAGTGTCTTTAATATTAAAATATAAAGATAAAAAAGAATACTGATCTAAAATACCCCATATACCTTAGTATGTCGATTATCATCAAAACTTCAAAACATATATCCATTTCAAAATCACATCGAAAAAAAAGCCCCAGCGAAATCTTGCTGAGGCTTTTTATATAAAATAAATTTATCTTTTAATGAATAGGATTATGTCTTGTATTCAGTTTTGTTTTCTCAAATACATTAATCAATTTTTTAGCTTCATTAATAATATTTGTTCCATCCTTTTTATCATAATCGTTAGCGATCAACCCTTCACCTTCAGCAAGAGCTTTCTCAGGCATGTCTAAATAAAGATATATTTTTCCTAGATTAAAATAAGCAGAGTATCTAATTTTTCGACTTCCTTTATCATCACCAATGTATTTCGTTTTTAGTGATTCGAAATATTCTATTAAAGGTTGCATGTTTTTCGCAATCTCATCAATTGGCTCGTTAGCATTCATCGATTTGAAAATTACTTTAACGGCATCTACAGCTTCTTTTTGAATTTTTCCTTCTTCATCCTCAGAATCTATAATCCATAAATTGTCAGTAATTGTTTCAGGCGTAAAACCATATTTGTAATTGATAAAATCATAGGAATTATTAGCAACTTCATGGGCAAATTGACTCGCATAAAAACTATACAATTCATTCTTTTCAGGGGCTTTATCCTTTTATCTAAAAACAGCGATCGATGCCAAGAATAATGAAATAATTTTCATCATTTTGTAAATTTTAGTTTTTTTATTTGAGGTTATATAAAAAATGCCCCATCTAAGGGGCATTTAAAATATTATAGTTGAAAGCAAAAAATGCTTTTCAATATTATCCGTTCAGCGCTTCTGCACCACCAACGATCTCTAAAATTTCGCCGGTAATTGCTGCCTGACGAGCTTTGTTGTAAGTCAATTTCAACTGGTTTCTTAACTCAGTAGCATTATCAGTTGCTTTGTGCATTGCAGTCATACGAGCTCCATGTTCTGCAGCAAATGAATCACGAATAGCTTTGAACAATTGTGTTTTTAAAGATTTAGGAATCAATGTCATCACAATTTCTTCTTTTGAAGGCTCAAAAATATAATCCCCAGCAACCGCTTCCCCTTTAGCGATTGGTGCTAGTGGTAAAAATTGTTCTGTTTTTACTACTTGAGTGGCTGCATTTTTGAATTGGTTATATACTAATTCAATTCTATCATAATCTCCAGCAAAGAATTTAGCGGTTAAAGCCTCAGCAATTTCAGCAGCGTTCTCAAAAGTTAGGTTATCGAAAATAGCACTTTGGTTATCTACAATGGTATGAGTTTTCTTCAGAACGTCATTTCCTTTTTTTCCGATAGCTAACACATCGTATTGAATACCTTGATTTTTTTCGGTAATACTTTTAACTTCTTTGATCACGTTGGTATTAAAAGCACCACACAAACCTCTGTTTGAAGTGATGGCAACCACTAATACTTTTTTTACTTCTCTCTGGTTAGTATACGCTCCTCCTACTTCCCCCTCTAAAGTAGCCGAAAGATTTTGTAATAATTCGGTTAACTTCTCAGCATAAGGACGCATAGCAGTAATAGCATCTTGTGCTTTTTTCAACTTTGCAGCTGAAACCATTTTCATCGCCGATGTAATTTGCATCGTTGAAGAAACTGAAGTAATTCTATTACGGATTTCTTTTAAATTCGCCATTTTTTATACGTAAATAGTGATAAGAAATTGGTAATTAGCATGCACTAATCACCAATTCTCTTCACTAAATTATTAGTTATATTTTGCAGATACTTCTTTCGCTACTTTTTCGATAACATCAGTAATGTTGTCATCTAATTTACCAGCTTTTAAAGCATCTAGTGTATCTCTGTGTTTTGCGTTTAAGAATTCTAAGAAATCTTTTTCGAATTCTTTTACTTTATTCACAGGAACATTTCTTAACAAGTTTTTAGAACCAGCATAGATAATAGCTACCTGATCTTCTACCGTAAACGGAGAGTTTAAACCTTGTTTTAAGATTTCTACGTTACGTTTACCTTTTTCGATTACATTTAAAGTAGCCGCATCTAAGTCAGAACCAAATTTCGCGAAAGCTTCTAACTCACGGAACTGAGCTTGGTCTAACTTTAAGGTACCTGATACTTTCTTCATCGATTTAATTTGAGCATTACCTCCTACACGAGATACAGAAATACCTACGTTGATTGCCGGACGCACCCCTGAGTTGAATAAATCAGACTCTAAGAAAATCTGACCGTCAGTAATCGAAATTACGTTGGTCGGGATATACGCAGAAACGTCACCTGCTTGTGTTTCGATAATTGGTAACGCTGTTAATGAACCACCACCTTTAACGATTGGTTTCAATGACTCTGGTAAGTCGTTCATGTTTTTAGCGATATCATCGTCAGCAATTACTTTAGCTGCTCTTTCTAATAAACGAGAGTGTAAGTAGAATACGTCTCCAGGGTAAGCCTCACGTCCTGGTGGTCTTCTTAATAATAAAGACACCTCACGGTAAGCTACTGCTTGTTTAGATAAATCATCATAAACAATTAAAGCAGGACGACCTGTATCACGGAAATACTCACCAATTGCAGCACCTGCCATTGGAGCGTATACTTGCATTGGAGCAGGATCAGAAGCATTAGCAGCAACGATAACCGTATAAGCCATAGCTCCTTTTTCTTCTAACGTTTTTGCTAAAGCAGCAACCGTTGAAGCTTTTTGTCCAATAGCAACATATATACAGAATACTGGTTTACCAGCATCATAAAATTCTTTTTGGTTAATGATGGTATCGATACAAACAGTAGATTTACCAGTTTGACGGTCACCAATTACCAACTCACGTTGACCACGACCTACAGGAATCATAGCATCTACTGCTTTAATACCAGTTTGTAACGGTTCTGTTACAGGTTGACGGAAAATTACTCCAGGAGCTTTTCTTTCTAATGGCATTTCGTATAAGTCACCACCGATAGGACCTTTACCATCTATAGGAAATCCTAAAGTGTTTACCACACGTCCTACCATTTGTTCCCCTACTTTAAGAGAAGCAATACGTTGTGTTCTTTTCACTGAAGAGCCTTCTTTGATACCAGTTGAAGGGCCTAATAATACCACCCCAACGTTATCTTCTTCAAGGTTCAAAACGATACCTTCCATACCATTTTCAAACTCTACTAACTCACCGTATTGAACGTTTGAAAGCCCGTAAGCACGAGCAATACCATCTCCAACTTGAAGTACTGTTCCTACTTCTTCAAGGGTAGCACCAGATTCAAAACCTGATAATTGCTTTTTTAAAATTGCTGAAATCTCAGCTGGTTTAATATCCGCCATAATTATATTACAATAATTAATTACTTAACTCTCTTTTTAAAACTTGTAATCTGTTGGCTACGGAAGCATTGTACTGCTGGTCGCCTATTCTTAAAATAAATCCACCAATAATTGAAGGATCTACAGTATTTTCTATTGTGATTTTTTTATCAGAAAACTCTTTAACCTTAGCCATCACTTTAGCTTCCATTTCTGGAGTCATTTCAACAGCCGTAGTTACTTTAGCAACTTGTAAACCGTTAGCCTCATCAAATAGTTTATTGAATTCTACTGTGATAGATTCTAACAATTCAAATCGTTTGTTTTCTAATAATAATTGAAATAAACCTTTGCTTACAGCATTAGCAGAAGCAAAAACTTCCAACAATGCGTTGTACTTTATTTCATTTTTTAAAGTAGGGTTTTCGATAAAAGCCGCTAACTCTTGGTTTTCCTTAATCGTTTTAGCAATCAAGATCATGTCTTGGCTAACTTCAGAAGCAACGCTTTTGGAATTAGCTAAGTCTAAAATTGCTTTCGCATAGCGAATGGCTGCTCTTGTACTTGACATGATAGAATTAGTTTAATTTTACATCACCTAACATTTTCTCAACCAATTTCATTTGAGACTCTTTGTTAGATAATTCTTCTTTTAATAATTTTTCAGCAATCTCTAATGAAATAGAAGATACTTGCGATTTTAATTCAGCCATAGCTGCATTTTTCTCACTCTCGATAGAAGCTTTCGCTTGCTCAATCATTTTTTGACCTTGAACTTGTGCTTCTTCTTTTGCGTCAGCAATCATTTTTTCTTTCATTTCACGAGCTTCTTTTAATAAAGAATCACGCTCTAAACGCGCCTCTTGTAAAATACGCTCATTGTTCGCTTGTAAATCTTGCATTTCTTTTTTAGCATTATCAGCAGCTAATAAAGCATCTTTGATACCTTCTTCTCTAGCGGTGATAGATTCCATAATTGGTTTCCATGCGAATTTAACCAATAACAAAATCAAGATTACTAAAATAATTGCTTGCCAAAAAAACAGACCGAATGAAAAATCGTTATATAATTTCTCCATTATGTTGAATATAAAATGATTTAATTTTTTAATTGATAAAACAAGACCTGTAACCAACCGTTACAGGTATTGTTTGTTTTGTCTTTATTATTTTCCTAAGATTAAAGCAGCAAATGCTAAACCTTCTAATAAAGCTGCGATGATGATCATCGCTGTTTGGATTTTACCTGCAGCTTCTGGTTGACGAGCAATAGCGTCCATAGCAGAACCACCGATTTTACCTAAACCTAAACCAGCACCGATTACTACTAAACCTGCACCTACTAACGTTGGAATAGTTCCCATAAGTATATATATATAAAATTAAACTTCTAAATTAATTATCTATTAATGATGTCCTTCTTCGTGGTGATGATCTTGTACCGCCATACCAATAAATAAAGAAGACAACATAGTAAAAATAAATGCCTGTAAAAATGCAACTAATAATTCAATAACCGAAATAAATAATGTTAATCCTAAAGAGATTGGCATATCAGAAACTAAATTTTTACCCACGAAGATTAATGAAATTAAAGTCATTATCACTACGTGACCTGCGGTAATGTTTGCATACAAACGAACTAATAACGCAAATGGTTTTGTTAATGTACCCAATAATTCAACTGGAATCAAAGCAATCTTCATCAATACAGGTACACCCGGCATCCAGAAAATATGACCCCAATACTCTTTATTCGCACTAAATTGCGTAATAATGTAAGTAAATGTAGCTAAACAAATAGTTACTGCAATATTTCCTGTTACGTTGATTCCTAGAGGAGTCATTCCTAAAAGGTTTAATAACCAGATAAAAAAGAACACCGTCAATAAGAATCCCATAAACTTACGGTACTTTTTCTCTCCAATATTTGGAATCGCCACTTCATCTCTAATGAAAAGAATTAGTGGTTCTAAAATTCTTCCAAAACCTGATGGGATAGGACCTTTTTTATAAGAGTTTGCTAAACTAATAAACATGAATAACAACATGGCAGAAACAACCAACATTGACAATACGTTTTTAGTAATAGAAAAATCTAATGGTTTTTGATTCGTTGGGTGATGATGCTCATCGTACGTAATTGTACCGGCAGCATCTGTTTTGTATATTTTACCGTGGTATAATTTATAAAAATTACCGTTAACTTCTGCTACAGTTTCTCCATGATGGAATTTCGAAGAAGAGAACACTTGTAAACCATTATCCCATAAAATTACAGGCAATGAGAAACCATAATGCTTACCTTCTTTTTCATCAGAGAAAAATGTAAAATCATGAGAATCCTGTAAGTGATGCTCTATGAAAGCAGTTACTTTTTCTTTTTTCTCTTCTTCAGGAGTTAAAGTTTTTACCTCGTGAGCTGCATTTGCATGAGTAGAATCATTAGCAACAGCATGAGTTTCGTGTGTACTTACCTGAGTTGAATCAGTAGTAGGATTAGCGATTGCTGCCGAAGCTAACAAAGACATCCATACTGACACTATTAATGATACCGACTTGTTTGAAATCACCATAAAAAACTATTAAGCTAGTGTTTAAATTTGGTGCAAAGGTACATTTTTTATTAATATCCAAAACGTTTAAAATATTTTTTTTAGAAAAGCCGTTTGTGTTTCTCATTTTCAAGGTTTTATCTTTGAGCTAATCTTCCTTTTTTGAAAGAATTCTTTTGAAGTTATTAACAAATAGAAATGGGATATGACTCTAAGATTGCTTATTTTTCAACGATGAAATAAAGTATTTCATCGAATAAAATGTCGATAAAATTGTTAATAAATTATTTTTCGTTACTTTAGCCTCTGGCCAAAAACAAGATTTTAATGAGAAAGATATTACTTTTTTATTTTCTATGTCCTTTTTTACTCCAAGCACAATGTTGGAAAGAAGTTTCTACTGGAGGTGTTCACACTATAGGATTGAAAGATGGAGGGACTTTATGGTCTTGGGGTAGAAATAATCAAGGGCAACTAGGAACAGGAGAAAATACAACTATTACTAATAAAATACCTAAACAAATAGGAACAGAAAGTAATTGGGTTAAAATTTCTGCAGGAAATGCTCACAATTTGGCTATTAAAACAGATGGAACGCTTTGGGCTTGGGGTAGAAATCTTGATGGACAGGTAGGCGTTGGTACTAGTACTTCTTATTTTAATTTTCCCCAACAAATAGGTTCTGATACTGATTGGGAATTTATCTCTGCAGGAGACGAGTTTTCTTTAGCAATAAAAAAGAACGGCACGCTTTGGGCATGGGGTGACAATGCATTTGGACAATTAGGCGACAATTCCACCTCTGATAAAAATACACCTATTCAAATTGGTATAGCAACTGATTGGTCTTTTGTATCTGCGGGAACTGAACATTCTTTGGGAATAAACAAAAATGGAGAATTGTGGGCTTGGGGAAAAAACAGTAGCGCTCGATTTGGGATTAATACTCCATCATATTCACATGTGCCTATTCGCATAGGTAGCGATACAGATTGGTCTGTAGTACTAGCTTCTCGAGAACACGGCGTAGGATTAAAAACCAATGGAACTTTTTGGACCTGGGGTTCGAATGCCACAGGACAGTTAGGGGATGGTACAACAAGCCCTAAAACATCTCCCATCAACATCGTTGCTTTTAATGAAGCGACTGCAATTGCTAAAGGCCACCAACATACACTAGTCATAAAAAAAGATGGAACACTTTGGTCATGGGGTGGTAATGCAACTGGACAATTAGGCATTGGAACGCCACTATCCCCAACGGCACCTGGACCAACTTTAACCCCAACTCGAGAAAACACATTCAACAATAGTTGGGTTTTTGTGAGCTCAAAAATTACCCACACCGTAGCTATTAAAAGTGATGGTAGTTTGTTTACTTGGGGAAACAATATAGGAGGACAACTTGGTGACAACACTCAGACTGCTAAAAGTTCACCAACATCGGTTTCTTGTCCTACTTTAGGATTAGACGATATAGCAGTAAAAGAAAATATTATGGTGTATCCAAACCCGGTAACAACAATTTTGAAATTTAAAAACACCGAAGATATCCCATTCTCTTCTATAGAAATTCTAGATATCACGGGGAAAGTATTACTTCAACAAAATTTCGCGACCGAAATCAACGTAGAAAACCTAGCGAATGGAATCTATTTTGTTCGAGCGAATGGAGGTGATGTTGTATTTCAATCCCGATTTATGAAAAACTAGTTTGGTTTAATTTTTTCGCTGTATGGAACGTTTCTAAAAAAAGGTAAAAGATAAACAATCCGTAGAAATTCCATTTTTCGGTGGAAGAACCATCAACTTCCATGATAAAATGACTTCCGATAAAATAAATTATAGCCACTTTAACAGAGGTGATTAGTAAAAAAGTCATTCCTACTAGTTCTTTATTTTTCTTAAACACCAAATTCAGTACTATTGTTACCAAAATAGATAATAACAGCATTAAAATATGGGTTTTTTCTAAACTTAATTGAAACGTTGAAGTATCGATATTAAGTACTGAAAAAAGAATTTTTTCTATAACATAAACCACAAATCCTGCTACTAGTATTGGTGCGATGGTTTTGAACATTTCTATTTTTTTTATTTATTCCCTATTTTATTCACTTGTTTGATAACCTGATACAAAGCAACTACAACCCCCAACAATGTAAGCAATTGACTGTAGTAGATTGTACTGCTAGGATGATTAACATCTAACCATTCACCTAATTTGAAAAATACAAATATGATGAGTCCCATCTGAAAAGGAATATTGATTAACGACATCCATTTATTTATTCCTCTTCTATCGGGTTTTTTATTTTCCATGAGTTGTCTCTGCTGTATTCACAACTGTTTTCATTACACAAGTCGCATTAAAATTAGCTCCTGGTTCTACAACTAATTTCCCACAAGTAACCTCACCATTAATAACAGCGTTCGTCTTTACATTTAACATTTCCTGAACGACAATTTTACCTTCAACTTTGCCTTCCACATCAACGTTAAGACAGTGAATATCTCCGGTCACACTTCCTGCGGGTCCTACAACCAATTTCCCTTGAGAAGTAAAGTTGCCAACTAAATTTCCATCTAATCTGAAATCTGCTTTAGACTGAATGTTACCTTCAATACTAGTTCCTTCTACAATTCGGTTAGTTTTACCGAGGGCATCGGTATACGATTTTGAGCTTTCTTTGAACATCATTTTTTAAATTTTAAGTTCTAAAAATTGATTGAAATTTTTATGCACCTGGATCACGGCATAATTCTCTGAAGAAATAACGTGAGCCGGTGTTTTAATTTTATAATCTTTTGTCGTTTGAAGTAATTCAACTAAATATACCGAAAATTCTCTAGAAGAAATTCCATGAATAACTACAAAATTTTCTGTTTCGTTATAAACATCGTACGATACTTTAAATTTACTGTAGTCCTTTTCTAGAATATACTTGTTGATTTTTTCCATGAGTTGTACCGTAGCAGGATCTTCTTTTTTACCTACTTTATACAAGACCTTCCAACTTGTAGCAGTGGTATCAAGAGAAATAGCCATTTGTTCCATTTTTGGAATACTTTCCTTCAAGATATCCTGAGCTTGAGTGGCTTCTTTACTTTCAGGGTACGTTTCAACCACATGGGTCATTGCTTTTTTGTAAGCTGCAACCCCTTGTAATTTTCCTAGAACACTCGCTTTTAACAACTCAAATTTCGGTATTAAATTGTCACCGGCAAATTGACTCAAAGACTGATCGATCGTTGCCAAAGCAGAAGAAAATTCCTGATTCGTATACGATTTATAACAATTATTATACACTTCAGTCGGTGTTAAAGTTACTGTACTATTTTCTACAATTTGTCCACTTAAGATTTGAGCATATCGCGTATTAGGATAATTAAGAACAATATTGTTTTTTAACGTTTCTGCTTTAGAAGGATTCGTTGTTTGATAAATCTGATACAAATTATAGAGTGTTGGCAGTACCAATCGTTCTTCAGGGGTACTGGCTAAAACCTTTTCAAATTTTGAAGTCGCCAATTCTAATTCAACAAACTTTTCTTTATAGATTACTCCTAACTGATAATTCGCAAAATTGCGCTCTCGAGCCAAACTGTCTAAAATAACAGGAGATGTTGGCAATTGTTTTAGATAAAATTCTGTTGTGTATTGCTCCGGAATAGCTTCTTCCTTTTTAGGCTCTGGCGTTTGATTGTTTTCCGCGATTTTAACTTCTTCCGTTTGAATCGACCAACGCCAATTTTCTTTCAAAGCTCTTTTCCCCCAAAGTTTCTGGAATTCTACTTTTCCGTAAGCCACGGTTGTAGGCGTATAAAAATAGAAAGACCCTTTATCTTGAGGTAAATTAAACCCTGAAGGATTTTGCGGCATTCCACTGTTAAGGTTCGGATTGTCTTCGGTATTTCTTTGTGCTTCTTTTTGCTTTTCTTCTAGAGCTATTCTAGCTTCCTCTTTGGCCTTAAGTTTAGAAATATGTTTTTCGAAAAAACTTTTTTGATCTTCTGCCGAAATAGATGATAGATAAAGAATACTGTCGTTATGTTTTACAACGCCTTCGAATTTGATGACATCATTAAGATTTTGACGCTTTTTTGAAATCACAAAATACTCTTTATTCTTTTTCATCAAACGTGTCAGAGTACTATCATAATACTGACCTGCAGTAACATATTGGGTTCGGTCAAAATAAATAGTGGCTAGATTTCTATATGCCGAAGCTTGCAAATAAGCATCCGTTGATCCTGCTCTTAACGATTTATTGTAGAACTTAATTGCTTGATCTTTTTTATTCAAATGATCATAAAATAACCCCATTTCGAAATTCAAGACATCGAGATACGGTCTGTTTTCTCTATCTTTAAATAACTTGGCATACTTTTTCAAAAATGTTACAGTATCTTGAGTTGCATCTACTACTTGCGCTTGTTTGGCATGAGCACGAATAACATAATTTCGAGGAGATTTACGCTTCATGTCTATCACCTCTTGAAATTTTGAATAAGCACTATCGTTGTATTGAAGCGATTGGTAAATTTGTCCTAAAATAAAATGATATCGAGCTCTTTCCTCATTTAACTTTGTAGAACCAATAGCGATTTTTAGCGGTTCAATAGCCTTCTCTTTTTCCTCTAAGTTGATGTACGCCTGAGCCAACATCGCGTTAGCATCCGCCTTAACCTGAGGTTTTAATTTGTCTTTTTTTAATAATAATTCTAGATTTTTAACCGCTAAAGCATCGTTTTCCAAACGTATATTGGTTTTTTCTCTCCACACCTTCGCTTCATAAATCTTATCCGAATTCGAATATTTGTATAAAATATAATTAAACGCTTCTAAAGCCGGAACAAATCTTTTGTCATAATAACGGGCTTTTCCAAGTAACAAATGAGCTTCATCCATTTGCATATTCTTTTCTTTTCCCTTAATATTCATAGAATGCTTTTGTATTGCTTTGGTGGCTTTCTCTTCGGCACGATCAAAATTTTTATTTTTCCCTTTTTGACCCGGAAGAAAGGCTTCTTCGTCTATTTGCATTCGTTCAATGGGTAGGATTTCCCAAAAATTATCCGAATAACCCGTTTTTAACTCATTAATACCCGATTGTAAAGCTAAATCGCCATTATAAAGAGTATTATACTGCGTATTTAAAGCGTGCCAATTACGATTAACGAATGTATTTTTTTTTGTAGAACAAGCTACTATTACAAAAAGTAAAACAAGAGGAGAAAGATATTTTAAGTATTTTATTTTCAACATAAAAAAGTTTTAAAATATAAACTTCAAAATTAGTTTTTTAGTATTATGACCCGTAAATGTACGTTTCTTTTTGAAATTCTTACCAAATCATGGCTTTAATTTTACTCTATTAGAAATATTCTCGATGTACTTTAGTAATTTTGTCAAAAAACAAATTATCATGTCTACATTCTATAAATTAGCCATAAAAGAAATTACCCGAGAGACTCCTCAGACTATTTCTGTCTTATTTAATGTCCCACTAGAATTTTTAGATTATTACAAATTTATTGCCGGTCAATATGTAAATTTGAAATTGACTCTTGACGGACAAGAAATCAGAAGAGCCTACTCTATTTGTTCGGCACCAAACAGTGGCGAATTACGCATTGCCATTAAAGCTGTAAAGAATGGTCTTTTTTCAACATTTGCCAATGAAAAATTAACAGAAGGCCATGTACTTGAAGTAGGTCTACCAGAAGGTAAATTTATTTTTGAACCGGATCCTAGCAAACAACGAAACTATATGGGATTTGCAGCGGGTAGTGGTATTACTCCAATTCTGTCGATTATTCAATCGGTATTAATAGAAGAGCCGCAAAGCACATTTGTTTTGGTATACGGAAACAAAACACCAGAAGAAACAATTTTTTATAAACAACTTATAGCATTACAACAAAAATATCTTGGTAGATTTTTTGTGCATTTTGTTTATAGTCAAGCTAATGTTGCAGATTCATTCTTTGGAAGAATAGACAAATCGGTTGTAAATAATGTACTTAATGTGAAACATGATGGTAAAGAATTTTCTAAATTCTTCCTATGTGGACCAGAAGAAATGATTAATGTTGTTTCGGGAGTATTAAAAGAGAAAAATGTCCCAGAAAAAAATATCAAATTTGAATTGTTCTCTGCTTCACCAACAGAAAATAAAGTTGACGTTGGCAGTAACGATCATGCTAAAATAACCGTTATTGTTGATTCTGAAGAAACAACCTTTGAAATGTCTTCGAAACAAACCTTATTAGAAGCGGCATTAAAACAAGGTTTAGATGCACCTTATTCTTGTCAAGGGGGCGTATGCAGTAGTTGTATTGCAAGAGTTACAAACGGTCATGCAGTGATGAAAAAGAATTCGGTACTAAACGATAAAGAAATTGCCGATGGTTTGGTTTTAACCTGTCAGGCGCATCCAACAACACCGGAAATTACGGTAGATTTTGACGATGTATAAGAAGTGATAACAAAAAAATAAATTCCAACCTCAGCCGTTGGAATTTATTTTTTGTACCACCTCCGAAGGCAAAATAGTTCGCATGGCATCCTCATAACCTTCGATAATTTTGTTGCCATAAACCGATGTGGGTAATAGTGGATATTGCTTTCTATCCGCAGTGATACAAAATTCATCCGGTTGATTAAAAGGTTTAAACCCTGCAAAAGGATGTGTGGCTCCCCAAAGAGTAATGACTTTAACTCCTAACATGGCCGCTATGTGAGCATTTCCACTATCCATAGACAACATCAGGTCTAAATTCGAAATCAAATCTAATTCTTGTTGAAAATTTATGCTTCCGGCAACAACCACAACATTTTCATGATTCCCTTTTAATTGGTTCAACTTTAAGATTTCTTTTTCTCCACCACCAAATAGAAAAATTTTGACATTGGTTTTAACCAAATCATTGATCACTTCTTGCATTAAGTCTAACGGATAGACTTTTGATGGGTACTGAGCAAAAGGAGCTATGCCAATCCATTTTTGATTTTTGGTTCCTGTAATTTTTAGGATATCATCGGATAAAATTGCTTTTTGAGGAAACTCAATTTTTGTCAAATCTATCGGAAACCCCAATTGTGTAAAAGTATCACAATGTCTTTCAAACATTGACTTTACAGGTTTAAAAACTTTATTTTTGGCCCGAGTCAACGCTTTTTTATCGGCTCTGCCTTTATCGGTAAAAGCCACTTTTTTACCAGATACCGCAAACAATCCTCTAACGATTTTAGAACGAAGCACATTGTGTAAATCCGCTACAGCATCAATGTTACGTTTTTTAAGGTCATTATACAATCGGACTAAACCAATGATTCCTTTGTGGCGCTCGTTTAAATCGACAGCAAAGAAATCTATGTTTTTAATTCCGTTAAAAAAAGGTTTAAAAAAAGGACGAGAAACTACCGTTACTTTTACTTCGGGATACTGCAAAGAAAAAGCTCTCAGCACAGGGACTGTCATTGCAACATCGCCCATAGCTGAAAGCCTTATTACTAAAATGTGTTTGATGTTTGACATCGAAACAGCTTCTTATTTTTTATTTTGATACAAGACCGGATTCAATTCCTCGTCGTTGTACATTTTCATTTGCTTGTACACTTTCATATATTTATCTCCATTTTCAATATCTTCAATTAACTGACTAATGGAAACGAACATGTCATTTTTTTGATCTAATAACACATTCAATTTTTCTTGACATTTTGCACGGTGCTCCGGAGTAGCTTCAGCTCTATGAGCTTCTTCGTTCATGTGATAAATTTTCAGTGCTAAAATAGACAAACGGTCAATAGCCCAAGCTGGACTTTCTGTGTTGATTTTTGCAGAAGGTTTTACCTGAACATCAGCATATTTTTGCAGAAAATAACTGTCGATATATTCTACCATGTCGGTACGAACTTGGTTCGAAGCGTCTATTTTGCGTTTCAAATCTAAGGCAGCAACCGGATCAATTTGTGGATCACGAATAATATCTTCATAATGCCATTGCACGGTGTCTACCCAGTTTTTAGCATATAACAAATGTTCGATAGATCCTTTTTCGTACGGATTTACAAGTGGTTGGTAGACATCATCTTTTATATGATACTCTTGAATACTTCTTTCAAAGATTGGAAAAGCAAATTCTGCAAACATAGTTTTGACTCTTTATTTTTTACAAAAGTAGCGTTTTTTTGTACTTTTATACTCAATTTGTAAAAATTATCAAAATGCATATACATTATATTTCAGAACAAAATAGTATTTTAAATCACTTCCTTACGCAATTACGCGATATTCACATACAAAAAGACAGTATGCGATTTCGCAAAAATATTGAACGTATTGGTGAAATCATGGCCTATGAACTAAGTAAAACTCTGGAATATAAAAATATAGATGTGCAAACTCCCCTTGGAATCAAGCATACTACCACTATTGCCGAACCGGTAGTTTTGTGTTCTATTTTAAGAGCTGGGTTGGCCTTACACCAAGGTTTTATGAATTTTTTTGATAATGCTGAAAACGGATTTGTTTCTGCCTACAGACATCATTACGACAACGATGAAAAATTTGATATTTTAGTTGAATACCAAGCGGCACCATCATTTGAAGGTAAAAATCTTATTTTGATTGATCCCATGTTGGCAACCGGTCAATCTATTGTAGCCGTATTGCATAAACTTCACTTAGAACAAAAACCAAAAGAAATTCATATAGCCGTTGTGATTGCTGCTCCTGAAGGTGTGGAGTATTTGCAAAAGAATTTACCCGAAAACTGTCATTTGTGGGTCGCTGCACTTGACGAAAAACTTAACGAAAAAAACTACATTGTTCCCGGCCTAGGGGATGCGGGTGATTTGGCCTACGGAAGCAAATTATAACAATCGTAAAACGTAATTTACTATACTGGCTAAGATAATGATTCCCAAAATTGATTCTTTTAGCCAGTATTTTTTTATGGTTTCCAAATAATTCGTCAACATAATCGAAACGGGAACAAAAGTAAAAATCAGGTACGTATTGTCTTTATTAGGTGAAATAAAGAAAATGATAAGGCCTAGTATAAAAGCAAAAATTATTTTTTTGTACGAAGATTGTAAATTCAACGGCTTGTGCGTTAAAATAAAAAGCATAGTGAAAAAAGCAATCATAGCTACTATTATATAAAGCCCCAAGGAAAAACTCTGAAAAATATTTTTGATGTAATTCACATCAAAATCTATGGCGATACCGCTACTATAACGAAAAATAAAATCCGGATTAAAGATTAGAGCAAAAAAAGTAGTAATTACTACTACTGTAAAAAATGCTATAAAAGGAATAATCCAATTTCTATAATCACGGGAAACGTGGAAAATGATTGAAATAAACACCAAAAGAATAAACAGAATACTCCAAAAATGAAATAAACTGGCCGCAAAAACCCACAAAGACGCATCAAAGATTTTTTCTTTTGGCGTGACCATAGACTGCATTGAAATTAGTCTTCGCAGCGCCAATAAAATCAGTGCATTTGAAATAATAAGGTTTCCGTTTGAAAAAGTTCCAGGAAAAAGGATAAAAAATATACAAAACAACAGGAACGTATAGCTGTTATCCTTACTCAATCCGTTTTTCTTGGTGATAAAATTAGTAATAAAGAGCGATCCTATTAATACCAATGAAAAAATCACTTTTTCGATAATCTCGTAAACTGAAATAGTTGAATAACTAGTAGTAAACTGATAAATAGCAAAACAAGTTAACAACAATATTGTAATTAAAATATAATTTATTGGTCTTGATTTACTAAAAATGCTTGTTATCATGAGTATATTTTATATTTTTGCTGTGTAAATATAATACATTCGTGACGATACTATAAAACTTACTCCTTCTTTTGAAGAAAAAAGTTACCGTCATCAATGAATTACATGGGATTCTACTAACAAAAAAAACGTAATGATATGAAATCATTTTTTGAAGCAATAGCTTGGTTATTTGAAGAAATTCTTATGGCTCCTCACGACCTAATGCGCTCTTTAGAATTGGATAATTGGTGGATTGCTAACCTCATCAATTGGGTTCTTTGGGGTATTATCTGTTATTATATTGTTTACTGGGTGAAACAATTACAAATTTTCAAAGACAACAACGAAGACGATCAGGATACTACTGCTCATTCTTTCTTAAAATAAAAACAAAAATGCCGCTCGTTTGAAGCGGCATTTTTTTATACTAAATCCTGACCAATATCTTTTCGGAAATACATCCGGTCAAAATGAATCTTCTGAATACTTTCATACGATTTTTTAATGGCTTCTTGAAAATTATCACCATAAGAAGTAACCGCTAAAACGCGTCCGCCATTGGTAACCACCTCATCATTTGCTTGTTTGGTTCCGGCATGAAAAACGATAGAACCATCAACTTCTTTCAATCCAGTGATTATTTTTCCTTTTTCGTACTCTTCCGGATATCCACCCGAAGCTACAATTACTGTAGTAGCGGCTCTTTTATCAATTTCAAGTGTTACTTTTTCTAACTCTTGTTTGGCAACCGCCTGAAATAATTCTAATAAATCCGATTGTATTCTGGGCATTACTACTTCTGTTTCAGGATCACCCATTCGGACATTATATTCAATAACCATAGGTTCTCCCTTCACGTTAATTAACCCGATAAAAATAAAACCTTTATATTCGATACCGTCTTTTTGTAATCCTTCGACCGTGGGTTTTACAATTCGGTTTTCAATTTTTTCCATCAAAACAGCATCTGCGAATGGTACCGGAGAAACAGCTCCCATACCACCGGTATTAAGTCCGGTATCCCCTTCTCCTATTCGTTTGTAATCTTTGGCTGTTGGTAAAATTTTATAGGATTTCCCGTCGGTAAGCACAAAGCAACTCAACTCTATTCCGTCCAAAAACTCCTCGATCACCACTTTAGAAGAAGCTTCTCCAAATTTGGCATCGACCAACATATTGCGCAATTCTTGTTGTGCTTCGGCTAAATCGTTCAAAATTAAAACGCCTTTTCCTGCTGCCAAACCATCAGCTTTTAATACATAAGGGGCACTTAATGTGGTTAAAAATTCACAGCCTTGTTCTACCGTATCTTTGATAAAACTTTCATAACGAGCTGTTGGAATATTATGTCTTATTAGAAATTCTTTCGCAAATTCTTTACTTCCTTCCAATTGTGCTCCCACTTTTGACGGTCCGATTACTGTAATATGACTAATTTGTGGATCACCTTTAAAAAAATCATAAATTCCTTGAACCAAAGGATCTTCAGGTCCTACTACCACCATATCGATTTGGTGATCAAGAACAAATGATTTAACCGATTGAAAGTCTAAAGGGTTCAAGTTTACATTGGTTGCCAATGGTGCCGTACCGGCATTACCCGGTGCTACAAAAAGCTGATGACATAAAGGACTTTGAAGCATTTTCCAAGCCAAAGCGTGTTCACGACCGCCTGACCCTAAAAGAAGAATTGTCATAGTATTGTGTTGTTGTTTTGTTATGCAAAAATAGCTTGTTTTGGACAGAAAAAAAACATTTATAAATCGACTTTGTAAACCATATTTTATATTTTTGGGCAAATCTTACATTATGATTCGGTTTTTTGATTGGTCTTTACGGTTAAACGGTTTCCAAATAAAGGAAGCAATTGCCGAATTCAATTCGATTCTCTCATTATCAGAATCCGAATACCAAGAGTTCATTGAAAATAAAAAAAGAGAAATTATAGCCTTTCACTTAAAAAATAATGATTACTACCGAAAATTTATTGGAGATCACTCTGTAAAAAACTGGAATGATATTCCGGTAATGACTAAAAAAGATTTTCAAAAATCTTTATCAGAAAGGCTTTCGCGAGGTTTTACTGAAAAAACGGTTTTTAAAAATAAAACTTCGGGTTCCAGCGGTGACCCTTTTGTTTTTGCCAAAGACAAATATGCTCATGCCATCACCTGGGCTTCAATTATTTACCGTTTTGGCTGGTATGGTATTGATTTCAACAAATCCTATCAGGCAAGGTTTTACGGAATTCCATTAGATTTTATTGGCTACACCAAAGAGCGAATCAAAGATTTTTTTGGGGGACGTTATCGATTTACTATTTTCGATTTATCGGATGCTGTATTGGAAAAAGTACTTCAAAAATTCAAACAAAAGAAATTTGATTACATTAACGGTTACACCAGTTCAATAGTATTGTTTGCAAAATTCTTGCAACAGAGAAATATTGTTTTAACTAATGTTTGTCCAACACTAAAAGTATGCATGGTTACCTCCGAAATGCTTTTTGAAGAAGATAAAATCTTGATGGAAAAACAATTTGGAATCCCAATTGTTAATGAATATGGAGCTTCTGAATTGGATTTGATTGCTTTTCAAAATCCTGCCGGAGAATGGCAAGTCAATACGGAAACCTTGTTTGTGGAAATCCTGGATGAAAATAACCAGCCCGTTCCTAATGGCACCGAAGGCAAAGTAGTAATTACTTCTTTGTTCAACAAGGCTCACCCGTTTATCCGTTATGATATTGGTGACATTGGGATTTTAGACGAAAAAAGCTTTGGCAAAAAAACCATTCTGAAAAAACTGATTGGTCGAACTAATGATGTGGCGATTTTGCCGAGTGGAAAAAAATCGCCCGGATTGACCTTTTATTATGTGACCAAAAGTATTATTGAAGACGATGGAAATGTGAAAGAATTCATTATCAAACAAACCAAAATTGATTCGTTTGAAATTCACTATGTCAGTGAAACCGAATTGACTTTAGTGCAAATAGACAAAATAAAACAAGCCATTGACTTGTATTTGGAGCCTAGATTGCATTTTACGTTTCATCGAAAAGAATCGTTAGAAAGAACTGCTAGAGGAAAACTAAAACAATTTCAGCGTTTGCTTTAGTTTCTATACTTTAAAAAACCTCTCACCATCCAATGAATCATATAATAAACCGATTGAAAAATGGATAGTTTTTCAACTTCGCGGTAAAATTGCCATTGGTATTTTATCAATGCTTTTTTATCTCTGGAAAGGGAATTTTCTCGTATACGGTAAATGGCTTTAGGTTCTTTAATTCCGTGAGCAAAAGGAATTTCTTTCAAATACTTTAACCATAAGCCCATGTCTTGTCTTTTACGAATATCGGGCATTAGTTTTACACCTAATTTTTTGACATCAATAAAAGCGGTAAGACAACTGATCGAATTGGTTTTTAAAATATCTGTGTAAGTAACTTTTGGAGGCACAATGAAATCTGAATAGACAAATTGTAAATTTTCATTGGATCTTCTGTAGGAAGAAAATACAAATGGAATTCCTGTGTTGTTTATAGTAGCAATACTGTTGGTAATAAAATCGGCAAACCAAATATCATCTGCATCCAGAAAAGTCATATAATCACCTCTTACTAATTTAATGGCCTCGTTTCTGGCTTTAGATGCTCCGGAATTTTTATGCAACCGAATTAAATGAATGCGATGGTCCTCTTCCATAAAATGCTGAATGATATCAACTGTTTTATCCAATGAACAATCGTCGACAATTAACATTTCCCAGTTTGAATAGGTTTGGTTTTGAACCGATTGAATCGTTTCAGTAATAAATTTTTCTGAATTGTATGTTGGAGTAATTATAGATACCAGCCCGTTCATTTAATACGCTTTTTCGTCGCCTAAAATAAAATTTTTAATTGTAATCAGTATTATTTTAATATCAAGAAATAAGGTCCAATTTTCGATATAATACAAATCAAATTTTAAACGATTTTCCACATCTTTATCCGTGATTACTTCCCCTCTAAATCCATTTACTTGCGCTAAACCCGTTACTCCTGGTCGTATGTAATGACGTTCCATAAATTTATCAAAACGACGGGCATACTCTTCGTTAACACTCAGCATATGCGGCCGCGGTCCCACCACAGACATGTCTCCTAAAAAGACGTTGATAAATTGCGGCATTTCATCGATACTCGATTTTCTTAAGAATTTACCCAGTCTGGTAATTCGTGTATCATTTTTAGAAGCTAACTCAATATCCGCAGTTGCATTGACCAACATGGATCTAAACTTGATACAATCAAATTCTTCATTATCCAATCCGTGGCGTTTTTGCTTAAAAAAAACAGGCCCTTTTGAATCCATTTTTATCAATAAAGCAATTATGGGTATTAACCAAGAGAGTACAAAAATGATAATGAATAGTGAAAATACTATGTCAAAAATTCGCTTAAGCCAATAATTAAACCATATTTCTAGAGGTGTTTTTCTGATTGAAATTAAAGGGATGTATCCATAATAATCTAAAAACATATTATGAGATAACGCCGAATTGTCAGGAATTAACTTGATTGTTTTAAAATTACTGTGTGCAAAAGCAATAATTTCATCCGAACAGTCTTTTGAAACGCTATTAAGATCACAGTATATTTCATCGGTTTTATTTTGAAAAACGAATTGGATTATTTCTGAAATGGAAATAGTATTCGAAAAAAGCATTTGTAATTTGTAGCCAAAATCAGCATTTTTTTTAAAGAAATCCGACAATTCTTGGCTCTTCTCGCTTTGTCCTATAATAATTACATTTCGGTAATTTCCACCAAGTATTTTCCTGTACTTCCGGAGTACATAAAAAATTCCGAATTTAAAAAAACCAACAAGTACTGTTAAAAAAAGTAAGTATTTAATAACTATCGCAACAGAGACTACCCTTTGAGTAGTAAATAACAATGTTATAAATACCAATGAAAATAAGGCTAACTGTTTGAATATTTTTACTACAATATCACTTTGAGACGTAAAACGATATACTTCGTAAAAGTTCGTAAAATTGGCTATAACTGTCCATAATAACAGAAGTACTATTGTACTTTTAAATCCAAACGTAATACTCGGAAAAGCAAAAAGCAATAACCAGACGATCAAAAGAAAGTCTATCAAATAAGAAATAGGTCTGATGTATTTAGAATACCTACCTACTGACATTATTACTTAATAAAATCTTTAAAATCTTTATGAGCTTCTTTTAAAAGTTCTTCTTTGGGTAGGGATTTAAAATATTCGTACGTTAATTTCATACCTTCACTTCGGGAAACCTTAGCTTCCCAACCTAAAATTTCTTTGGCTTTTGTAGTATCAGGTTGACGCTGTAACGGATCATTTTCCGGTAGCGGATGGTATACAATTTTTTGTTCCGTACCTGTTAGTTTAATAATTTCTTCCGCAAAATCTTTGATAGTGATTTCGTCCGGATTACCTATATTCACCGGGTACGCATAATCCGAAAGCAACAAACGATAAATTCCTTCTACCTGATCATCTACGTAGCAAAAAGAGCGTGTTTGCATTCCGTCTCCAAAAATGGTTAAATCTTCGCCTCGCAATGCCTGACCAATAAATGCTGGAATTACACGACCGTCATTCAGTCGCATTCTAGGTCCATAGGTATTAAAAATACGAACAATACGGGTTTCTAATCCATGAAAACGATGGTAGGCCATTGTAATAGATTCCTGAAAACGTTTCGCTTCATCATATACACCACGCGGTCCGATAGTATTAACATTTCCATAATATTCTTCGGTTTGTGGGTGTACTAAAGGATCTCCATACACTTCTGACGTAGAAGCTATCAAGATTCTTGCTTTTTTAACTCTTGCTAAACCCAAAAGATTATGGGTTCCTAATGATCCTACTTTTAGAGTTTGTATCGGAATTTTTAAATAATCGATAGGACTAGCCGGAGAAGCAAAATGCAAAATATAGTCTAATTCACCTGGAACATATACAAACTTAGAAACATCATGATGGTAAAACTCAAAATGTTCTAATTTGAACAAATGTTCAATATTTTTAAGATCTCCCGTAATTAAATTATCCATTCCTATTACGTGGTATCCTTCTTTTATAAAACGATCGCATAAATGTGATCCTAAAAATCCTGCTGCTCCTGTAATTAAAACTCTTTTCATTTTATTTGGTTTGTAGCAAACTTTCCTGCCACGATTTTATATTAATGTCAAATATCGTTTTTATTTTAGTCTTATCCAAGACACTGTATGCGGGTCTTTTCGCCGGTGTGGGATACGCTTCAGTAGGAATAGGGTTTACTGTTGTGGAAATTGCATTGACTCTGAAAATTTCTTTGGCAAAGTCGTACCAGGAACAAACTCCTTCATTACTGAAATTATAAATCCCATACATAGTACTATTTGATTGTATAATTGTAAGTAAAGTTTCTGCCAAATCTACAGCGTTTGTAGGTGTTCCGATCTGATCATTCACCACATTCAAAGCGTCCCTATCAAGGGCAAGTCGCAACATGGTTTTCATGAAATTGTTCCCAAACTGAGAATACACCCAAGAAGTACGAATGATAAAATGTTTATCGCAATGAGCTGTCACTTCATTTTCACCTTCTAATTTCGTTTTTCCGTATATCCCAATAGGATTGGTGGTATCTGTTTCTGTATAAGGTACCGAAGCCGTTCCATCAAAAACAAAATCGGTTGAAATATGAAGCAACGTAGTTCCTGATTTTTGACATGCTTTGGCTAAATATTGAGATCCAAGAACATTGATTCGATAAGCCTTATCCGATTCTGATTCTGCTTTATCTACGGCAGTATATGCCGCGGTATTAATACAATAATCGATACTGTTTTGATCAAAAAAAGTAGTAACACGATCTTCATTAGTGATATCCAAATCGTTCGAAGAAGCAAAAATAAATTGAATTTCGGGATATTTTGAAGCTATAAAAGCAATGGATTGTCCCAACTGACCCGAAGCTCCTGTGACTAAAACTACCATACTTTTTTAGCATTTTCCAATGTTGGTAATATTTTATCCTTCTCGGAAATAATCAAATTTTCGATAGGAAATTCCCAGTTAATATTTACCGTTGGATCATTGTAAATTAATCCTCCTTCGCTGGCAGCATTGTAAAAATTATCGCACTTATAAAAAAAAGTAGCCGTTTCACTTAAGACTAAAAAGCCATGTGCAAAACCTCGAGGTACAAAAAATTGTTTCTTATTTTCACCCGAAAGGACTACAGAATAATACTGACCGTAAGTGGGAGAATCCGGACGTAAATCGACTGCCACGTCTAATACCTCACCTTCCAACACGCGAACCAGTTTAGCCTGTGCGTGCTCACCGCATTGATAATGCAGACCGCGAAGTACCCCTTGGGTTGAATACGATTGATTGTCCTGAACAAAATTGATTTTTTGTCCAATTCCTTTTTCAAAAATGTTTTGATTAAAGCTTTCCATGAAATAACCGCGATCATCATGGAAAACTTTGGGTTCTATTACAAAACAACCGGAAAGGTTTGTCTCTGTGAATATCATTAGCTATTAAAAATTTGCTCTAAAATTTTAATTGTAATCAAGTAGGTTGGTTTTACTCCTGTCGTTCCTAAACCACCAGAGGCCAATGTACTACCGGTTTCAAGCGGATTATCCGAAGCATAATAAGCGTAACGAACTTTTACATCCGGATTAATACTCTTACGAATTTTAGAAGCCGATTGGATTGCCTTCTGGTAATACGCTCCTTCCATTTCTAATCCGATAGCTCCCCAAGTAGACTCGTGGAAAAACTTTAACAAGTCTCTATTTTGAAGAGAGGTTCCCAATACCGTAATCATAGGTCCGGCATATACAGGGATATCATTGCCTTCAAACATCTCCTTTGTTAATTCATTATGGAAAGGATAGTTGTCTGCCGTTCCTTCATTGACATGCGCACTAGGAATCATAATGTCTCCTTTACCACCTTCTAAAATACCCGCTTTCCCCATAATAGAGACCGATTCTACATTCAGGAACGTTTTCTTCTTGTCCACTTTATACGGTTTCAAAAGTTCATCGATGGTTTCAAAGGCCTGTTCTCCAAAAGCGTAATCCATAACAATTAACACCGGAGCCTCTTTGCCTATTTTTGCTGTAGGGAAAGCTGTTTTTTTCCAATCGAATTTAGCCGTATCAAAAATTTGAACATCAATATTAGTTCCTGAAGTATCCGGCAAAGAAATCATTCCGTTTTGTAAAGCGAAATCTTCAACTTTTTTTCGTAATTCCTTGTTTCCTGAAGCCGATAAATCTTCATAAATCTGATATTCTCCTTTTCCTTTATACTTTGAAGCTAACACGGCCGGAGCGAAAACCGAGTTCATCACACTGTGCATATTGGCACTAATAATATGAATTGGTCTTTCTAATAATCCATTATTCGCTAATACTTCTTTAATATTGGTAGCCCAAATATCTCCATAGATATGGTGCCCCAAACGCTCTCTTAAAATTGGACTAAAAGTGATAGTTCTCTTGTTATCATCAACTACTTCTTCAATAGCTAGTTTTCCTAACCAGTACACAATATGCAAGAAACGATCTGGCGAAGCTGCATTTCCAAAATCATCGTAAATATCGCTCACCTCAGCAAAAGTTCTACCTAAAACGTTAGCCGCATGAGAAATAGCTTTTTCTCTTTCTACTAATGTTAATTTTTTAGACTGTAATGCTGCTTGCTCTAATTTTTCCCAATCACGAGATACTCTACCTTCATCATCAATTAAAACTTTATCTTTTATTTTATGTGATTCGATGAAAATAAAAGTAAGATGTGTTAAAATATCATAGATATCCGAACGCCCTCTAGTAATTTCCACATTCATTTGTTCATCGTCAATACGATAACAATTTCTGCGACGTTTAGGAGGCACTATAGGTTGAAAATGTGATTTTGAATACCCTTCGTCTGAAGTTAAATTAATGTATCGACATTCTTCAATTCCAACCGGTAAACGTTCGATTACGTATAATAATCCGTTTAATTCCACTTTTTCTTCGGCAATTGAACCGTAGATTTCGGGGCGAAGCTCTAACAAAGCTTCTCGTAAAGTTTCACCTGAAACACCCATGGGTTTATAAAAACCTCTGTTAAATAAATGTCTCATGGTAATGTACAGTCGTTCGATAGCTGCCGACGACTCTTGCGCTCTAGAGCGCGAAATGTTCTTGATTTCTTTCATCTATATTTATTTATCTATTCTCTATTTTAGTTAGGAAAGCATTTTTTTGACACATAACTCTCACCTTCTTCTTTGCAAGTTTTGCTTTCCTTTTTTATTTTTAACCCGCAAAAGTACAATTTTTATTTTTAGTTCGTTAGAATTAGATGAATAGCTGGTTCAAAAACCTTCGCTTTCAGTACTTTTCCATCACTATCCTTTTTAGATTCTTTTTGCCAACTACCTCCCATAAAGGTATAAGTGTATTCGCGATCTACGAAGCTATAAAAAGGTAACGGGTAATAAACTCTTTGGATTTTTGGTTTATTGGGATCGGCCGTAGCAACGGTTTTTTCTAACTTATTCTTTTCAATAAAAAGTCTTTCCACCGCCACAAACAATCCTTTTTTCGGGAAAATTAAATTCAATTTTGAGAGATCGAACCAAGTTCTTCTCGAACCTTTTTTAACAGAAACAATATAATCTTTTTCTAATAGTTCATCACCAGGAAGACCATCGGGATTTACCTCATAGAAATGTATTTTAACCGAAGCGTCCTCCAAAGCATTTTCTGTGAAAATAGAAATTTTCTTAATAAACTTTGTTTTGGCATAACTTTGCTGGTATGGAAAAAATTTAGCATCAAACTTGGGACCGTTTTCAAAAGCCTGATGCAAAGAGTTTTCGGACTTACCGATCTCGATTTGTTTGGTTTCTTTTTTATTTACAATAGACACTTCCCCGAGTTCATATGTAGTTGAAGGTAAAACCACTAACATATTTTCCGAAGCGCTGATTTTCTTTTTTTCATATCCCAAAGCCGAAAAAACAAGTGTTTTACCTTCTTTGATGGCTAGAGAAAATGTTCCGTCTACATCAGAAGAAGTTCCAATATTTTCTTGTTCTACCACAATATTTACGTAAGGAACGGGTAGATTATTTTCATCTACTACCTTTCCCTTGATTTGCGAAAAAAGAGAAATGCTAAACCATGAAAATAAAAAAATCAGCGTGTTTAATTTCATCTTTAATCGTTATTGATTTGTGAAAAAATCGGCGATCTTTCTATCATTGGCTAATCTTGGCAATTTGTTTTGACCTCCTAATTTTCCAATAGATTTCATATAGTTTTGAAAACCATTTTTAGCCACCTTACTAATTACCAAAGTACGCAGTACATGTCCAGAAATTAAATCGTCGTAGTATACATTTTGCTTCCGCATAGCCTGATCCAACTGTAAAGCAAAAGCCTCTAAGTCATCGGGTTCATTTTCAAATTCAATAAACCATTCGTGATAAGGCAGTCCTTGGGATGGATTAATTTGTGGGGCTACGGTAAACTCATTCACGCGCACCGATGTTCCGATCATTGCTTCTTGTAAAGCACTTTCTACTTCTTTACCAATGACGTGTTCTCCAAATGCTGATATGTAATGTTTTATTCTTCCAGAAACAATAACCCTGTAGGGTTCTAAGCTGGTAAATTGAATCGTATCTCCAATATTATAACCCCAAAGACCGGCATTGGTCGATAAAATCAAAACGTAGTTGATGCCCCGTTCGACTTCACCAATGGTATATCTTCGCGGATTTTCGGTAAAAAATTCGTCTGCTTTTATGAACTCGTAAAAAATTCCTGAATTCAACAACAACAACATTCCTTTTTCTTTTTGAGAATCCTGATAAGCAAAAAAGCCTTCAGAAGCCGGAAAAAGTTCTATAGCATCTACTTTTCTACCGATTAAGTTTTCGAATTTAGCACGGTACGGTTCGTAATTCACTCCTCCGTATATAAATAAGTTGAAGTTTTTGAAAATTTCACCTACGGGTTTATTGGCTTTCTCTTTCAGTTTTTCAAAATACATTTGTACCCAAGAAGGAATCCCGGAAATAACCGTCATATTTTCTGGAAATGTTTCCTCCACGATCGCTTCTACTTTGGTTTCCCAGTCTTCTATACAATTAGTTTCCCAAGAAGGCATTCGGTTTTTTTGTAAATATTTAGGAACATAATGTGCCACTATACCAGACAATCGGCCTAACTTGATACCATTTTTTTCTTCTAGGATAGGACTTCCTTGTAAGAAAATCATTTTTCCGTTCACAAAATCAGCCTTACCCGTTTCATTGATATAGCTTAAAATCGCATTTCGGGCTGCTTCAATGTGAAACGGCATTGATTCTTTTGTTAAGGGAATATATTTGGCTCCCGAGGTGGTTCCTGAAGTTTTGGCAAAATAAATCGGCTTTCCTTTCCAGAGAATATTTTCTTCTCCTTTAACCACTCGATCAATATAAGGACGTAAGGCTTCGTAGTCTCTTACCGGAACTCGTTGGGCAAAATCTTCGAACGTATGGATTTGATCAAAATGATGATCCTGACCAAATTGGGTTGACTTGGCCTGACGGATTAAATCCTGAAAAACCTTTTGTTGCGTTGCTACCGGATTGGTAGCCCATTTTTGGGTTTTGTAGTGTATATATTTTGCAAATTGCTTAGCAATTAATGACTTAATAGACATTTATTTTGTGGGTATTATGTTTTTCTTTTCCGAAATTTAAAACGTAACGCGTATTTTATTTACTTTTTTTGTGCTTCTTCTTGTACTTGTTTACGAAGTTCCATTTCGGCTTTACTTACTTCTAAATCATATTCGGAAGGATCGACATAATCTGAAGCTAAGATCGAATCTTTGTTGACTTTGGCGTATTCTAAATCTCCTGTTAGTACTTTCTTTAAAGATTTGATATATTCATCGTTCTTTTTCAACTGAAATTCTAATGAGTCCGATTTGATTCCCAACAAAAGTGCATTTTTCTTTAACTCTGTTGACGAATAGCCGGGAATATACTCCCGTAACGAAGTAAATGCAATTAAATAACTAGTTAAGGAGATTAGAAAAATAGCTCCTATGCTACCGAAAACAAAAACGTTTAAAATACTCAGTTTCAGCGAAAACTGTTCTTCAAATGTTTCTTCATTAACAATAACCAAACGACGACGCGCTTTTATGGCATCAAAAAAAGCTTTTCTTCTTAGTTTTTTTAATCGTTTTTTAGGCATAATTCATCGCACTTATAGTTACAAATATAGCAATTTCGGGATTTTGAATCGTAATAAATAATAATTCGTTAAAAATTAAAACTCTTGTGCTTTTCTTTAATATATTTGCTGAATAATTCAAATGCTGAAAAGCATAAAATAAAGTATCATGGGAAGATTTGGAACTACTGAAATTATTGTAATATTAGTTGTTGTTTTATTACTTTTTGGAGGTAAAAAAATACCTGAATTAATGAAAGGTTTAGGAAGTGGATTGAATGAGTTCAAAAAAGCTTCTAAAGGTGAAGATACCACGAAAAAAGACGAAACTAAAGAATAATTCCGATTAGGTATTTACTTCATTTATGGATAAAATAGACGCTAAAATTCTTAATATATTACAGGAAGATTGTACTCTTTCTGTGAAGGATGTTGCGGCTATGGTAGGATTATCGTATACACCGACTTATGAAAGAATCAAAAATCTTCAGGAGTCCGGAGTGATTAAAAAAAGTGCCGTAATTCTAGATCCATCTAAAGTAGGAATAAAATTATTTGCCTACTGCAATGTAACCTTAAAACAACAGTCTAAAGAGAATTTAAAGTCTTTTGAAGACGAAGTTATTAAACTCCCTGAAATACTAGAGGTTACGAGTCTTTCAGGGGTTTATGATTATGTACTTAAAATTGCTACTGCAGATATTGATGCTTACAATGATTTTGTAGTGAACAAATTAGCCAATATCCCTAATATTGGTCAATATCACAGTAATATTGTGATGAGTATGGTAAAAAACGAAACTTCGTACCATTTACCTGAAGATTAAACCAACTTCTTCTTTTTGTTGTTAAATTCTTCTCTGATATAATCATTGCATAAATTACCCAAACTGCCTTCGTGAACATGATTGAGTTCTTGATTATTGTACTCGAATAGTTTTTCTTCCACTTGTTTCGAAACTAATTTATAAGCATCTCTGAAAGGAATACCCGATAGCGCCAACTGATTCACTGCTTCTACCGTAAACAAATTCAAGTATTTTTCATCCGATAAAATATCCTTTTTTACTTCAATATTTTCCAACATAACCTGAAGCATATCCAAACATTCTTTAAGGGTGATAATTCCCGGAAACAAACATTCTTTGGTCAGTTGCATGTCTCTGTGATAACCCGAAGGTAAATTGTTGGTCAATAAAGTTAACTCATTGGGCAATGATTGAATTCTGTTACATTTTGCTCTAATCAATTCGAAGATATCTGGATTTTTTTTGTGAGGCATGATGCTGCTTCCGGTTGTCAATTCTTTAGGGAAAGTTATAAAACCGAAATTTTGATTCATATACAAACAAACGTCCATAGCGAATTTTGTTAGCGTAGAAGCTACTCCTGCCAAAGCCATGGCCATCGTTTTTTCTATTTTTCCTCTAGTCATTTGAGCATATACTACATTATAATTCATGGTTTCAAAACCAAGTAAGTTGGTGGTAAGTGTTCTGTTTAAAGGGAAAGAAGAACCATAACCCGCACCGGAACCCAGAGGATTTTTATTCACCATTTGGTACGCTGCAATTAGAAGTTCTAAATCGTCACTTAAGCTTTCGGCATAAGCACCAAACCATAATCCAAAAGAAGAAGGCATGGCCAATTGAAAATGAGTATAACCGGGCAATAAATCCTTTTGATGTTTTTCGCTCAAATGAATTAAAGTAGTAAAAACGGTTTCTATTTTTTCTGTGATTTGTTGGATTTCTGATTTGATAAAAAGCTTGATATCCAACAAAGATTGATCGTTTCTAGAACGCCCGGCGTGGATTTTTTTCCCCACCTCACCTTTCATTTGTGTCAATAGTAACTCTACTTGAGAATGGACATCTTCAACACCGTCTTCAATGACAAAAGTTTTATTGTAAACTGTTTCTAAAATAGCTTGCAACCCTTCATGAATCTCTTGTAATTCCTGAGCAGTAAGTAAACCTATTTCATGAAGCATAGTAGTATGTGCCAGCGAACCTTTGATATCCGCTTCGGCTAGATACAAATCCCAAACGATATCCTGACCAACAGTGAATTTTTCCACCATCTCTTCAACAGAAGTTTTTACTTTATTATCTGTATTTTGCCAAAGTTTCATATGTCTAAATTTTATTTTTTAGCAGTACCATACGGTGTCACCTTTAGTGATAAACGGTTTGTTTATACAAACGATTTGTCAAAGGTGATTTAATGATCTGTCTGATTAAATTTTTCAAGCATTTCGATATAAATTTCAATGCCTTTGTTGATTTCTTCTACGTAAATATATTCGTTAGCGGTATGCGATCGAGCTGAATCTCCAGGACCCATTTTAAATGTTGGAAAACCACTCATTAATGCTTGATCCGATGTGGTTGGTGAAGCGTAAATTGTTCTTCCCAATGCCATACCGCTTTGCACCATGGGATGTTCCTTGGGTACAAAAGAAGGATTTAATCGCGTGGAACGCGGAATCACTTCACAATCAACATGTTTTTTAATAATTTCTAAAGCTTGTTGATTGTTGTATTTATCGGTCGTTCTAATATCTACTGTAAACTGACAACTTTCTGGTACTACGTTGTGTTGTACTCCCGCATTGATTATGGTAACGGACATTTTTACTTTGCCTAGCATTTCAGATTCCTCAGGGAATTCAAAAGTTCTAAACCATTCAATGTCTTTCAAGGCTTTATAAATGGCATTTTCACCTTCCTCTCTAGCGGCATGTCCAGATTTTCCATGAGCAATACAATCAATTACAAACAAACCTTTTTCAGCAATGGCGATATCCATTTTTGTAGGTTCTCCAACAATTCCGAAATAAATATCTCCCAATTCCGGTAATACAATTTCGACACCATTGTTTCCTGATATTTCTTCTTCTGCCGTAGCGGCATAAATCAGATTGAAGTTAAGATCTTGTCTTTCATAAAAATGCAAGAAACAAGCCGCTAAAGAAACTAAAGGTCCGCCGGCATCGTTACTGCCTAATCCGTATAGAATACCTTCTTCAATATCTGGACTGAACGGATCTCGCGTATATTGCTTATTGGGTTTGACAGTATCGTGATGTGAATTGAGTAAAATGGTGGGTTTGGTAGCATCAAAATATTTGTTTTTCACCCAAACATTATGTTGCAATCTTTCGGTTGGAATGCCTCGCTGAACAAAAAAATCATTCAGAATTTCAGCGGTTTGCTCCTCTTCCTTACTAAAAGATTGTGTTACAATTAGCTTTTGCAATAATACTAACGCTTCGTTTTGTAATTGTTTCATTTTTAAACTATTTGGGTTCCGATAAATGCTTCTCCTTGCTCGTTAGCATAATCGGCATGACAAATTTCCACTTTACTGATTTCAGATTCACTAGCTCTGAACGCATTTTCTAATTTTGGCAACATCCCTTTGGAAATAATTCCTTGTGTTTTTAAGGATTCGTACTGCTCTTTATCAAGCATTCTCAACCAAGAACTATCGTCTTCAGGGTTAAGTAATACGCCTAATTTTTCGAAACAAAATCTCAAGTGTACCTCATTGATTTCAGAAAGCGCCATAGCGACTTCCGTGGCGATGGTATCAGCATTGGTGTTTAATAAATTCCCTTTTCCATCGTGTGTGATTGGGCTAATAACCGGGACAATATTATTATCGATCAAATTTTGTAAAAATCCAGCATTGATGCTTTCCACATCACCAACCCAGCCATAATCAATGGTGGGGTGATTTCTTTTCACTGATTGGATAATATTTCCGTCAACTCCGCTCAATCCAATGGCATTGCAGGATTTTGCTTGTAATTTGGCTACAATACTTTTATTCACTAATCCGGCATAAACCATGGTTGTAATTTTTAGGGTTTCTGCATCGGTAATGCGTCTACCATCGATGATTTGCTGTTCAATATTTAGATCTTTTGCCAAACTAGTGGCTAATTTTCCTCCGCCGTGAATTAAAATTTTTCCTCCCGGCAATTGCGCAAAACGATTCAGAAATACATCCAATTTATTTTCGTCATCAATGATGTTTCCTCCTATTTTAATTACATGTATCATCTTTTTAAAAATTGGTTTCCAGTATTTTTTTCAATACCGTTTGTGCTGCATATACTCTATTTTCGGCTTGTTTCAAGACTAGCGAATTTTCACTATCCAAAACCTCATCTGAAAGTTCTACATTTCTTCTTACTGGTAGACAATGCATGATCTTAGCAGAATTGGAGACTTTTAATTTTTCATTGGTTAACATCCAATCCTCTTCAACTGGTAGTACTTTCCCGTAATCAGTATACGATGACCAGTTTTTAACATAAACAAAATCGGCATCTTGCAATGCTTTTTCCTGATCGTATTCGATAGTGGCGCCTTTCGTGAATTCTTCGCTGAGTTCGTATCCTTCCGGATGAGTAATCGTTAGATCGTATTCACAAGCTAAAGCCCATTCCGCAAAAGAATTCGCCACCACATGCGGTATGGGTTTGATATGAGGCGCCCAAGTTAATACCACTTTAGGTTTTTCTTTGGTTTTGTGTTCCTGAATTGTAATCATATCGGCTAAACTCTGCAACGGATGTCGAGTGGCTGATTCTAGACTTACTACCGGTACTTTGGCATATTGAATGAATTGATTGATAATTTTATCGGCACTATCTTCTTCTTTGTTGGTTAAAGACGGAAAACAACGAATTGCTAAAATATCACAGTACAAGCCCATTACGGCAGCCGCATCTTTAATATGTTCTACAGTTTTTCCGTTCATTACTGCTCCTTCCTCAAACTCCAAGGCCCAACCGTCATTGTTCACATTGAGAATCATTACTTCCATCCCCAAGTTTTGAGCTGCTTTTTGAGTGCTCATTCGGGTACGTAAACTCGAATTGAAAAACAATAATCCAATCGTTTTGTTCTTTCCTATAGCCGATGTTTTTTCGGAATTTTTCACTGCAATGGCTTCGTCAACCAAAGCTTTTGGATCGGCTACGTCTTGTACTGAAGTGAACTTTTTCATTTTAAAATTGTTTTTAAAGCATTTAACAACGCATCTAATTCTTCTTGGGTTACCGCTAATGAAGGCAAAATTCTTAGTGTGTTTTTATTGCTGGCTGTTCCAGTAAAAATTCCGAATTCTTCCAATAGTCTTTTTCGTACCGGTGCACATGGCTCATGCAATTCGATGGCTATCATGAGTCCTTTACCTCTTATTTCTTTGATATTAGGTACAGACTGCAATTGTTCTATTAGATACGTTCCTAATTTTTGGGCATTATCTATTAAATTTTCGTTCTCAATAACATCTAAAACCGCTATTCCAGCAGCACACGCTAAATAATTTCCTCCGAAAGTGGTTCCTAACATTTCTTTTTTAGGTTGAATATGAGGAGCGATTAAAACTCCCGCAATTGGAAATCCATTTCCCATACCTTTAGCCACCGTAATAATATCCGGTTGGATTCCGGCGTATTGATGCGCGAAGAATTTTCCGGTTCTTCCGTAACCCGACTGTACCTCATCTAAAATCAGAACTACATTATGCTCTTTACATTTTTGGGCAATATGTTGCAAAAATTCTGTTTCAGGAATTTGAATTCCTGCCACACCCTGAATTCCTTCAATAATCACGCAACTCACCTCATCATTGAGTGCTGCGTCGAAGGCATTGATATCGTTTAACGGTAAAAAAGTTGTGTTGTTGTTTTCGTTTACCGGAGCAATAATCGCAGGATTATCGGTACTGGTAACCGCTAGTGAAGTTCTACCATGAAAAGCTTTTTCAAACGCGATGATTTTTTTTCTTCCGTTATAGAAAGAAGCCAATTTAAAGGCATTCTCATTGGCCTCGGCTCCAGAATTGCATAAAAATAACTGGTAATTAGTGTAACCCGAAAGCGCTCCTAATTTTTGAGCCAATTCTTTTTGCTGCGCAATGATAATTGAATTAGAATAAAATCCTATTTTTTGCAATTGGTTGGTTAATGCCTCAACATAATGAGGATGAGTATGTCCGATACAAATTACGGCGTGACCGCCATATAAATCTAAATATTCTTTTCCGTTTTTATCCCATAATTTAGAACCTAAAGCTTTAACGATTTCAACAGGTGAAACCGAATACACATCGAAAAGTTGCATTTGTAAAGGACTATTTGTAACTGTTGTATCCATAATTAAAAAGCACTTGGTTTTAATTTTAAACCTGTTGTTTCGGGTAATCCGAATAGTAAGTTCATGTTTTGTACTGCCTGACCCGAAGCGCCTTTGAGTAAATTATCAATGACACTTACGATCATCAAATCGTCACCATTTTTTTCGAGATACATTAGGCATTTATTGGTGTTCACCACTTGTTTCAAATGACAATTCTTAAGCGACAAAAACACAAAGGGCTCTTCTTTGTACTTGTTTTCAAATAAAGCCTGTAGTTCTTCTAATGACTTATCTGATTTTAAGGTAATGCAAGCCAAAATACCTCGAGTAAAAGAACCTCTTTGTGGTAAAATATGAAGTTTAGCACTCGCGTTTTCTTGTGTTTTTTGCAAACTTTGATTGATCTCAGCCAAATGTTGATGCGTAAAAGCTTTATAAACCGATAAGTTATTTTGTCTCCAACTGAAATGTGAAGTTTCACTTAACGATTGTCCCGCACCAGTCGATCCTGTGGTACAAGAAGCATAGATTTCTCCTTCCAACAGATTGGCTTCTGCCAAAGGTAAAATGGCCAACTGAATTGCTGTAGCAAAACAACCCGGATTGGCAACAAAATTGGCTTTTTGAATTTCTTTTTTATTCCATTCCGGTAAACCGTAAACAAAAGAATGTTCTGCAGCAATACGGTGATCTTGGCTCAAATCGATGATTTTGACAGAAGACGGCAATTCGTTTACTATTTTCTTCGCCTCGCCATGCGCTACACACAAGAAAACCACATCGACGTTTGTATCGAAAGATTCCGAAAATTTCAACTCGATTTCTCCAAACAAATCATCATGAACGTCATAAAGAAACTTACCGGCGTTACTTTTGCTGTGCACAAACCCGATTTCCACTTGGGGATGATTAATCAGTATTCTGAGTAATTCCCCGGCAGTATATCCGGCTCCGCCAATTATTCCGACTTTAATTGTTTTCATTAGCTATATCTTTATTGACCTGATGATAAATGGATGTTTGGTTTCCAAATATTTTTGTGAATCCTTTTACATCTTCGCCCGTCCAACCCGTATTCATTTCTCCATAAGAACCGAATTTTGCCGACATTAAATCGTGTACACTGTCGATTCCGTTTAATTCATATCTGTAAGGATGTAACGTGATATAAACATCGCCACTGACTGTTTTTTGAGTATTCGTTAAGAACGCTTCAATATCACGCATGGTAGGATCAAGCATCTGACCTTCATGTAGCCAGTTTCCGTACCAACTTGATAATTGCTCTTTCCAGAACAGTTGCCATTTGGTTAGTGTATGTTTTTCCAACAAATGATGCGCCTTAATAATTAATTCCGGTGCTGCTGCTTCAAAACCTACTCTTCCTTTAATTCCAATAATAGTATCACCCACATGAATATGTCTTCCTATTCCGAAAGGTTGCGCTAATTGTTGTAAATATTCAATCGCTATAGAAGGATGTTCAAAAGATTGTCCGTTTATAGATTGCAATTCTCCTTCAACAAAAGTCAATGTAATATCTATCGGAGCTGTAGCCGTAACAGGTGTTGGCCAAGCTTGTTCGGGTAAATTCTGATGCGAAGTCAACGTTTCCTTTCCTCCTACCGATGTTCCCCAAAGTCCTTTGTTGATACTATAAACTGCTTTTTCAAAATTGAAACTGACACCGTGTGATTTCAAAAATCCGATTTCTTCCTCACGACTTAATTTCTTGTCTCGAATGGGAGTAATTATTTCTACATTGGGTAACAAATGATTGAAAATCATATCAAAACGTACTTGATCGTTCCCTGCACCTGTACTACCGTGTGCAATGGTGTTAATCCCTAATTGAATGGCATATTCTGCAATGCTTTTCGCCTGAACCGCTCTTTCGGCACTGACACTTAAGGGATAGGTTCCGTTTTTCAATACATTTCCGTAAATCAAATATTTAATGCAATCATCGTAATATTCTTTGCGCACATCAATACAAGTATAAGAAGCCACTCCACATTGCAATGCTTTTTCTTCTAGCGTTGCAATCTCCTGGGGATCAAAAGCTCCTGTATTTATGGTTACGGCATGTACCTCGTAATTTTCAATTTTACTCAAATACACCGCACAGTACGTAGTGTCTAAACCGCCACTATAAGCTAATAGTATTTTCTTTTTTTGCATTTTTTGATTCATTTTCTTTACTGTTATACAACATGGCCGTACACAAACAATTCTTATAATTTTTACTTTGCAAAATTTCAAAATTGACACAACTCTGACATCCTTTCCAGAATTTTTCATCATTGGTCAATTCCGAATACGTAACCGGAACATAACCTAACTCCGAATTGATTTTCATAACGGCCAATCCTGTGGTTAGACCAAAAATTTTAGAATGTGGATATTTGGTTCGAGACAATTCAAAAATTTTAGATTTAATCATTCTCGCCAATCCGCTCTTACGAAATTTAGGATTAACAATCAATCCTGAGTTAGCCACATATTCTTCATTTTGCCACGTTTCTATGTAACAAAATCCTGCCCATTCATTATCTTCAGTTACGGCAATAACCGCCTTACCTTCTTGTATTTTTTGTACAATGTATTCTGGTGATCTTTTGGCAATTCCTGTCCCTCTCACTTTCGCAGACGCTTCCATTTCATCACAAATTGTCTGAGCAAAAGAAATGTGGTTACTATTTGCAATTAGAATACTAAACATAGATTAATTTTTGTGCAAATATATAAATAAATAGATATAATATCTTTTTTAAATGAAATTTAACAGGTTTTTTATCTTTATAGATAAATTTAACAAATAGTACAACTTGTATTTCATTGATTATTAGATATTTTATCTAAATAAAAAAGCCCTGATTTCTCTTTGAAATCAGGGCTACTGTATAAATGTAAATATTGGTTAAATAATCATCGTCAGTTGAATACGCTTTCTGGCTTCATCCACTTCAACGACTTTAACCTGAACGTGTTGGTGTAATTTCACCACTTCATTCACATCGCTCACAAACCCTTCTTTGAGTTGGGAAATGTGAACCAATCCGCTTTCTTTGATTCCGATATCTACAAAACAACCAAAAGCGGTAATATTGTTTACAATTCCAGGGAGTATCATCCCCGAACGCACATCGGCTATGGTTTTTACATTGGGATCAAATTCAAATATTTTAGCAGCCTTTCTTGGATCTAATCCTGGTTTTTCTAATTCTTTCAAAATATCCTTAATTCCTAGGATTCCAACCGTTTCGTTGGTATAATTTTCAGGTTTAATTTGAGAGATTTTTTCTTTATTTGCAATCAGTTCATCGACTTTTACACCTAAATCTTTAGCCATTTTTTCGACTATTTTATACGATTCAGGATGTACCGCCGAATTATCTAATGGATTTTTTCCTTCCTTAATTCGAATAAAAGCAGCCGCTTGCTGGAAAGCTTTTTCTCCCAATCGAGGCACTTTTTTGAGTTGGTTTCGATCTTCAAAGGCACCGTTCTCACTGCGGTACGCCACAATGTTTTCCGCCATTTTTTCACCTATACCCGATACATAACTCAACAACGATTTACTTGCTGTATTTATATTAATTCCCACTGAATTTACACAACGAACCACTGTGGTATCTAACTCTTCTTTTAATTTGGTTTGATCCACATCGTGCTGGTATTGTCCCACACCTATCGATTTCGGATCTATTTTTACCAATTCCGCTAAAGGATCCGACAAACGTCTTCCGATGGATACGGCTCCACGAACAGTGACATCATAATTTGAAAATTCTTCGCGCGCAATTTTGGATGCAGAATAAACCGATGCTCCGGCTTCTGAAACTACGAAAACCTGAACTGGTTTATCAAAAGCAATTTTTTTAATGAAAAATTCCGTTTCTCTACTTGCTGTTCCGTTACCAATAGAAATCGCCTCGATATTATAGGCATTAACCATCGATTTTATCTTTTTCATAGCCATAGTTGTCTCGTTTTGTGGCGCATGCGGAAAAATAGTTTCATTGTATAATAAATCTCCTTTTTCATCCAAACATACCACTTTACAACCTGTTCTAAATCCTGGGTCTATGGCCAAAATACGTTTTTCACCCAAAGGCGGCGCTAATAATAGCTGACTCAAGTTTCCGGCAAAAACATCGATGGCTTTGCTGTCTGCTTTTTCTTTTGCTTCCTGAAGCGTTTCATTAGCAAGTGCTGGTTCTAGAAGTCTTTTATAACTGTCTTTTATAGCCAATTGCAAATGTGGTGTCGTGTCATTATCCGATTTGATGATGTTATCTTCAATAAAAGAAAGTGCTTCTTCTTTATCGATTTCAACATTAAGCTTTACATAGCCTTCCGCATGAGCTCTCAACATAGCCAATAAACGATGGGAGGGCGCTTTACTGATGGGTTCTGACCAATCGAAATACTGTGAAAATTTCTGTGCGGCTTCGTCGTCTTTTTTGGTTTTTACTACTTTGGTGGAAATCTCCCCTTTTCGTTGAAACAGGCGTCGAAGGTTTTTTCGAATATAAATATTTTCATTAATCCATTCCGCTACAATATCACGGGCGCCTTGGAGCGCTTCTTCTTCGTTGGCTACCTTGTCATTAAGGTATTTTGATGCAATAAACTCGATATCATCGTTGCGTTGGGCCATCATGATTTTAGCCAATGGTTCCAATCCGTTTTCTCGTGCAGTATCGGCTTTGGTTTTCTTTTTCTTTTTGTAAGGAAGGTATAAATCCTCTATTTCCTGTAAATCGAAACTGTTCTCGATTTTCGATTTGAGTTCCGGAGACAAAGCATTTTGTTCTTCTATGGATTTTAAAATACTCTCTTTACGCTTAACAATTTCATCAAATTGTTTGTTGAGTTTGGCAATTTGCTCAATTACCACCTCATCTAAATTTCCCGTTTTATCTTTACGATAACGAGCAATAAACGGAATAGTACAATCCTCGGCTAATAATTGTAAAGTGGCTTCGATATTTTTTGGTGTGGTTGAAACCGATTTTACTATGTATTCTATATTTGTCATTCTGAAAAAATAAGAACGCTAAAATAGTATCTTTGGCGCAATTAATTACGACTTCATTAAAAAAGAACGCGGAAAAAAACCTTTGGAAGTTTATTGAATTATGCAGAAAAAATGAAAATTATTCTACTCTATTTTATCATCATCAACCTCATTACTTTCTTTCTTTTTGGGATGGACAAATGGTTTGCCAAAAGAAGTATCCGTCGAATTTCGGAAGAAAATTTATTAGGTTTTTCATTTATTGGTGGTGCTTTAGGAGGCCTGATGGGCATGATTATTTTTAACCACAAAACAGCCAAATTTTCTTTTATATGGAAATTTGTTATAGTGCTTATGAGTCAAATCGCTTTGATTGTTTTTATGAGAATTTAATTTTCGCTTTTATAATTTCTTTTCAAAAAATTCAACGCAGCTTCTACCACTTCTCCCATGGATGTTGCTTTTTTGAAATGGATATCGTGAGTAAATTCGAAAATTTCATGTTTAAGTTGTTTCAATTTTTCTGGAGAAGAAAGCTCCATTGATTTCATGGCTTTTAACAAATCGTTTAATCTTTTCTCTGAACCAGCCATTCGCTTTACCATAACAGAGCGTTCTTCAATCTGATATTGTTCTATCGAGTTGGCTTCGAGTTTATCACTAACCAATTGACTAAACTTGAAATTTTCTTTGAACAGATGGGGTTTGTATAATTTAAAACTTCCTTCGTAGCATTGCTGATCGAAATCGATAGCTCTAATTTTAAATACTTTATGATCGAAATCGAAAATTGGAATCACCACAAAATTATAAGATCGCATATCTCCCAATAAACCAATGGTGCATCGTTCGTTGAATTTGACAAATTCTTTGGCAATTTGTGATTTTTCAAGTTCGGTACAGTTTTTCAGATGCTTTTCTAAAAAAAGATCACCAGGAACTCCTACAATATGTTCTTCGATGATGGTATCCTTGAAAACTAAAAAATTAATGCGATTCGGTGATAAAATATCTTCAAGCTCCAAACCAAAAATTCGGGAAGCATCCGCTTTTTTGACATAAAAAATCGTGTAATTCTCATTCAGAATATTTCGGACTTTAATTCGAAAAGGTTTCGAATTCCCAAAAGTGCAAAAATCAATATAGTCAACAGTGAGGAATTGTATTTTACTTTCATCTCCATCGGATAATAAAAGAGTGTAAATCTTTTTTAGACTGGCGTCTATTTCCTGTTTTTCAAATTCATTATAAAAGACACGAATCCACAGAGTATCTTTTCCATTGTCATCAAACACTTCTACAGATCCCTGAAATCGAAGCAAATCATCATAAAGAACATAGGTTTTCGTGGTTCTTTTGTATTTTTCTAAATACTGAAAAAGCACCTCGTTAATTGGGTAATACTGTTTCTTAAATAATGGTGCTTCCTGACCCATAACTCATGTTGATTGCTAGCTATTTTATAAAAAGTAAAGTTAGTTGAATTTTACTATCTCTTGAAATGATTTAATTACTTTTGTGATTATTTGGATTGTATGGATAACTTGCATATTATTGGTTATTTGGGCGTTTTCGTATTTGCCGTAATAGGTGTTTTAAAGGCTAGAACCAAACGTTTTGATATTTTTGGAGCTGCTGTTTTAGCTTTTGTAACCGCTTATGGTGGCGGAACCATTAGAGATTTGCTCATTGGAATTAAACCCGTGAATTGGGTAAATGATAATTTGGCTGTTTTTATAGTATTGTTATCCACTGTAATTACCTTTTTCTTCAAACTCAATAATACCATTATCAGAAAACTGATTTTTTGGATTGATGCTTTTGGGATAGGATTATTCACCATTGTGGGGATTCAAACAGCGCTTAAAGCGGACGTCAGTCAGGGATATTCGTTAATTATGGGAATCATAACCGCTACCTTTGGTGGATTAATTTCCGACGTATTGTGTAATAAAGTACCTAATTTATTAAAACCCGGTGAGTTATACGCTACGGCTTGTATCGTTGGGGGAAGTTTATATCTTTTGATGATTAACTATCATATCAATACAACAACGAGCATGATTGTTGGAATTTTGGTTACTGTAGTGGTACGTATTTTTTCAATTAGACGAAAATTACAATTACCTCGTATTTAACCTAAAACATAAAAAAAAGAGCTGGTTTCATTTTTTGATCCCAGCTCTTTCTATTTATCGGCAAGCTATTTTTTTAACTCGGTTAGCATGTCTTCCTCCTTCAAATGGTGTTTCTAAAAAGGCTTGTACCATTGCTACTGCCTGAGGAATTGAAGTATATCGGGCAGGAATACTAATCACATTAGCATCGTTGTGTTGACGGGCCAATTCTGCAATTTCAACGGTCCAGCACAAAGCACATCGTACATCCTGATGTTTGTTGGCAGTCATGGCTATACCGTTACCGCTACCACAAATTACAATTCCAAAATCAGCTTTCTTAGTCTGAACATCATACGCTACCGGATGCCCAAAATCAGGATAATCGACACTATCAAAAGTATCGGTGCCGTGATTCACTACCGTATGTCCTAAATTTTCTAAAAATTCAACTATTGCTTTTTTGTAATCGGGACCTGCGTGATCGTTTCCTATTGATATAATCATAATGCTATATTTGTTCTGTGTTGATTACGTACAAAAATACAAAATCGCTTTCTTTTAATTCAAAACAAACCATATTAAATACTTGTTGTGTTTAAAAAAGGATGAAATCAACGATAAGTGCGTTTGTTAATAATTATTTTTAATTAAAATACTGTATTTCAGTATTTTAAATCGATTTTATAACCTCTTTTTTTACGATGTTAATAACGAATCACAATCCCTTTGTTTCTAAGAGGTTAACATTTAACATCATTTGTTAATAACTTTGAATAGAAATTTAGAACTTTTTTTCGGTTGTATGACAAAAAAGTGTAATCCAAAATTGAAATGAGAAAATCAAGAAAAGTTTCGGCAATTTGTTCTTAAATTATTCAACAATAAAACATAGTTTTCAACAGTTTTTCACAGATGAACTTTTCAAAAAAAGAACGTAAAACACAAAAACTAACAATTGTTAATAACCTTTATATTAGATTTCATTTACAACAGATTATCTTTTCATAACAGTGTTAATATCTCAGTATAACTCTGTAAAACTTTAAAAAAAAACCAAAATAAGAAAAGTTTTCAGCCTTATTAACACCCTATCATAATCATCATAAATTTTAAAATTTTAAAAATCTCTTTTTTGTTTTTTTAATTGTTGTTGAAAACTTTGAAAAGTTATGCAAGAAAAAAATTTAAAAGTTATTTTTAAGCCAATTGTTTCTACCGATTTCTGTTTTCTGAATTCTTCTTTGTAATTTTAATAAAAATTAGAAAAGATACAATGAGTATGAAACCTAAAAAGTTTAGTAAAGGGGTTAAAGATTTTTCTGGAAAAATTTTAAAGATTCTTTCCAAAGAACCTAATAAAACTTTTAACTATAAACAAATTGCTTCCCGATTGGAAGTTGACGATACTAAGAGCCGAAATGAGATCATTAAAGATTTAAAAATTTTAGCTTCTAAAAAACAGATTATCGAGACCGAACCCGGTAAATATTTAGTCATAGCACAGAGTCAAGATTATTACGAAGGTACTATCGATATGACCTCTCGTAAAACAGCCTATTTTATATGTGAAGATTTCGAAGAAGATGTTTTCATTCCAACTAATAATTTAAATCATGCTTTAGATGGAGATAAAGTTAAGGTTTACGTTTACAATAAGAGAAAAGGTAAAAGACCTGAAGCTGAAGTAATTGAAATTATCGAAAGAAGTAAAACAGAATTTGTTGGAGTCATCGATATTCAAAAAAACTTTGCTTTTGTAACTACGGCAAATGCTAAAATGTATACCGATATTTTTATTCCTAAGGATAAAATTGGTGAAGCTAAAAATGGAGATGTGGTTTTGGCTAAAATTGAAGATTGGCCCAAAAAAGCAGATTCTCCTTTTGGTTCTGTGATTAAAGTCTTGGGAAGACCAGGAGAGCATGATACTGAAATTCATGCTATCTTGGCTGAATATGGACTTCCGTATGACTTTCCTCCCGAAGTAGAAGCTTATGCACAACAGTTGGATACATCGATTCATCCGAATGAAATTGCAAAGCGTCGTGATATGCGTAACGTACTGACTTTTACTATAGATCCCAAAGATGCTAAAGATTTTGACGATGCTTTATCATTTCAAAAGTTAGAAAATGGTCATTATGAAATTGGTATTCACATTGCCGATGTATCACACTATGTTCAGGAAGGAACTATCTTAGATGAAGAAGCCTACCAACGAGGAACTTCTGTTTATTTGGTAGACAGAGTGGTTCCAATGTTACCCGAAGTTTTATCTAACTTCGCTTGCTCTCTTCGTCCTCAGGAAGAAAAATATACGTTTTCAGCAGTTTTTGAAATTAATGAAAAAGCACAAGTTACCAATCAATGGTTTGGTAGAACTGTGATTCATTCAGATCAACGTTTTTCTTATGAAGAAGCTCAGCACATCATTGAAACTCGCGGAAACAGCATCCCTGCTGAGATTTCTTTAACCGGAACAGAATATATTGTTCCAGATCCAATCGTAAATGCTACTCTAAAATTAGATGAACTTGCTAAGATATTCCGAAGAAACCGTCTTAATAATGGAGCTATTTCTTTTGATAAAGTGGAAGTAAAATTCAATCTTAATGAAAAAGCTGAACCTACCGGAGTGTATTTTAAAATTGCTAAAGATGCCAATCATTTAATTGAAGAATTTATGTTGTTGGCCAATCGAAAAGTAGCCGAATACATTGGTAAACAGCAAAAAACATTTGTGTATCGTATTCACGATGAACCCGATGAAAATAAGTTAATGAACCTTCAAGGTGTGATTTCTAAATTTGGGTACAGCATCAATTTTAAAAGTAAAGAGGCTATTTCAAAATCTTTGAATGATTTGTTAGTTGGTGTAGTTGGAAAAAAAGAACAAAACATGGTCGATACTTTAGCTATTCGTACCATGAGTAAAGCAAAATATTCTACCGACAATATTGGTCATTACGGATTGGCTTTCGATTATTATTCACATTTTACCTCACCTATTCGTCGTTATCCTGACGTTATGGTACATCGTTTGTTACAGTACTATTTGGATGGAGGCAAAAGTGTGAGCGAAGAAGTCTATGAAGAAAAATGCGTACACACTTCCAATATGGAAAATTTAGCTACCAATGCCGAACGCGATTCTATTAAGTACATGCAAGTTAAATACATGCAGGACCACAAGGATCAGGAGTTTGTTGGTGTAATCTCCGGTGTGACCGAATGGGGTATTTATGTTGAAATCATCGAAAACAAATGTGAAGGAATGGTTCGTATCCGTGAAATAAAAGATGATTATTATACGTTTGATGAAAAACAATATGCTTTAGTTGGTGAAATGACTAAAAGTCTTTTGCAATTAGGTGATGAAGTCATTGTTAAAGTAAAAAATGCCGATCTAATCAAAAAGCAATTGGATTATCATTTCATCCGAAAAAATGAATAACAATTCCTAGCAGCTTAATCAAAGCTGTTAGATTTTAAATAGAATACACAATGAAAAGACTAACATTTTTATTTTTAGCATCGACTCAATTTTTAGTGGCTCAAACTACTAAATCAGTGGGCGATTTTACAAAAGTTACAGGTTTTGATCAGATTTCTATAGTTTTAATTCCTGCTGGAGAAAATAAAGTAGAACTTTCAGGAAACAATTCTGAACAGGTAGAATTTGTAAACAATAACGGCGAACTAAAAATCCGTATGCCTTTACAAAAACTGTTAAAAGGGGAAGATGTATTAGCTAAAGTTTATTTTAAAAAAATCGAAGCAGCGGAAGCCAACGAAGGAAGTCATATTAAATCTGAAGCAACGATCAAGTCGATTAATTTTGATATCATAGCCAAAGAAGGTGCAACGGTACAATTAAACTTAGAGGCAAGTAGAGTGGCTGCCCGATCTTCGGGAGGTTCAGAAATTAAGTTGCAGGGTACAACCCAAAATTTCGAAGCAATTGCTAATTCTGGAGCAAAAGTCTATGCTAAAGATTTTGTAGCTTCTCAAGCTACAGCGACTGTAAATGCTGGTGGAGAAATAGAAATAAATGCCTCCGATTTTATAGATGCCAAATCCAGAGCAGGTGGTTCTATAATAATTTATGGTGATCCTAAGCAAGTGAATCAGAAAACCATTTTAGGTGGAAATATCATCGTAAAAAGTAACAAAAAGTACCATACCAACTAAAAAAAATATTAAAATTCAATTAAAGCTAGAATTTTAAAGAATATAAAATTAAATTGCGGTTTCTAAACAAACTATAATGATTCAATACATTTTAAGCAACGGTATTCCACTTGGTATTTTTTTAAGTTTTATGATCGGACCCGTTTTCTTTGTATTGTTAGAAACCAGTATTACCAAAGGATTTCGAGCCGCTTTTGTGTTTGACGTTGGCGTCGTTTTAGGCGATATTTTCTTTATCGGAATTGCTTATTTGGGAAGTTACCGTTTAATTCAGAGTTTAAAAGACGATCCAGCCCTTTTTATCTTTGGCGGCATCATTATGCTTACTTATGGGCTTATTTCCTTTTTTAAGCTTCGTAAAGCAAGCAAAAACATAGAAGCCGATCAAGAGGTAGTCGAGCTCATAAAAAAGGATTATTTGAGTCTCTTTATTAAAGGTTTTTTACTCAATTTTATCAATATTGGTGTACTAGGTTTTTGGCTATTAATTATCATTACTTTCGGTCCTAGATTACAAATGGAAATTTCTAACGTAATTTGGTTTTTTTCTACTGTAATCCTTTCTTATTTGGTAACTGATATTGGTAAAATTCTATTAGCGAAACAATTACGAAAAAAATTAACTCCAGCAAACATTATTAAAATCAAAAAACTAAGTAGTATTTTGCTAATAATCTTTGGGGCTGTATTGTTGGCGCAAGGTTGGTTTCCCTCTGACAAACAATTCGTAAAAGATACCATCGAAAAGATTGAAAATAAATAAATTAATATTCCCAATAGAATAAATTTTACCCACTTAACCTCTATCATTTTGAAAAAATTATTACTCCTACTTTTTACTTCTTTGTCTTTTTATGCACAAAGTGATTCTTTAAGTATTCAAAAACCGAAACTTTCCGTAGTAGGAAATGACGGTATGAAAGTTTTATATCGTGGAATTTCCAATCCTATTTCTATAGCTGTAAATAATGCTTTATCTTATAAGATATCGGGCGACGGAGTTTCTCAAGATTTAGATGGAAAATACGCGATCAGACCAAAATCAGGCAATGAAACTAAAGTTTTATTAGAAATTCAAACTACAGACAGTACAACCGTAGTGGAAGAACATGTTTTTAGAGTAAAACCTTTGCCTCTTGTATCCTTATTGGTCAACAAAAAAGGATGTATTAATGGCGATTGTACTATAGAAATTCAAAAAAAAGAATTGTTAAATGCAGAAATTACTGTAAAACTGGTTGATTTTCTTTTTGATTACAATATTACAGTGAAAGGTTTCCGATTGTATCTTACCAATAGTAACGGCGATACCTTGGCTAGTTTTGATATTCAAGGAAATAAAATTCCACAAGATATTTATAATGAAATCATTACGAATGAAAAAACGTCTCTAATTATTATTCATAAAATTGCGTTCGATTCCGATTTAAACCTATCGATTTCGAAAACACCGATAATAAAAATAAAGACGATTTAGAAAATGATAAGCATAAAAAAAGAGTTACTGAAAAGTAACTCTTTTTTTTGAGGCATCGCCCGGATTCGAACCGGGGTAGACGGTTTTGCAGACCGGTGCCTAGCCGCTCGGCCACGACGCCATTGTGGTGTGCAAATATAATAAAAAGTTTAAAGTTTAATAGTCAAAAATTAAAAGAATCTTTTTTTTCTTGTTTCTTTTATCTTTTCTTACTCATCATAATGGTAACTTCTTGAACATCACCACCTATAGGAGGGTTTAGCTTAGATACTTCTACAGTTACATTGTTCACTTTATCTATTTCTTTTATCGTTCTTTCAAGAATTCTTTGGGCCACATGTTCCAAAAGTTCTGATCGTATAGCCATTTCTTCGACCACAATTTTGTTCAGATGTACATAATCGACTGTATCGGCAAGCTTATCGGTTTGAGAAGATTTTTCTAAATCTGCTTCAATTTCTAAATCAACTCTGTAATCACTACCAATTTTACTTTCCTCTACCAAACACCCGTGATAAGAAAAGGTTCGTATATTTTTAAGTCTAATAATTCCCATTATTCCTTTTTTTGATGGTTTAAAGGTACAAGTTCAAGGTTTATTAAACAACATTAAACTTTAAAGCTTAAACTTTTTTATCTTTGTGCAAAAGATAAGAAAACACAATGTCTACAAAAGAAAAATCATTGAATTTTATAGAGCAAATTATTGAAGAAGATCTTAAAAATGGTTTGCCAAAAGATAAGTTACGTTTCCGTTTTCCACCGGAACCTAATGGTTATTTGCATGTGGGTCATGCTAGTGCAATTTGTTTAAATTTTGGATTAGGTATTGATTATCAAGTGCCTGTTAATTTGCGTTTCGACGATACTAACCCTGCCAAGGAAGAACAGGAATATGTAGATGCTATTAAGAGAGACGTAGAATGGTTGGGTTTTAAATGGGCTAATGAATGCTACGCTTCTGATTATTTTCAACAATTGTACGATTGGGCTGTAGCTCTAATTAAAGCTGGTAAGGCTTATGTTGATAGTCAATCTTCGGAAGAAATGGCTAAGCAAAAAGGTACACCCACCACTCCAGGTACGGATAGCCCTTATAGAAACCGTTCGATTGAAGAAAATTTAGATCTTTTCGAACGTATGAAAAACGGTGAATTTGAAGAAGGAACGCATATTTTACGTGCTAAAATTGATATGTCTTCTTCTAATATGTTGATGCGTGATCCTATTATGTATCGTATTTTACACAAACATCACCACAGAACCGGCGATGCTTGGTGTATTTATCCAATGTACGATTGGGCACACGGAGAAAGTGATTACTTAGAACAAATTTCTCATTCGTTTTGTACACTAGAATTTTTACCTCACCGTGAGTTATACGATTGGTTTTTAGATAATATTTACGATAGTTCAAAAGTTCGTCCAAAGCAACGTGAATTTGCTCGTAGAAATCTTTCTCATACGGTGGTTTCTAAACGTAAATTATTACAATTAGTTGAAGAAAAGTATGTTACGGGTTGGGATGATCCTCGTATGAGTACAATTTCAGGGATGCGTCGTCGTGGTTACACTCCTGCGGCTATTCGCAATTTTGCTGACACAATCGGTATTGCAAAACGTACCAATTTAATAGATGTTTCATTATTAGAATTTTGTGTACGTGAGGATTTGAATAAGACTGCACCTCGTGTGATGGCTGTTTTAGATCCAATTAAATTGGTAATTACCAATTATCCTGAAGGTCAAGAGGAATGGTTAGAAGCTGAAAATAATCCTGAAGAAGAGGTGTTAACTTTCAGAAAAGTTCCTTTTTCGAGAGAAATTTATATTGAAAGTGAAGACTTTAAAGAAGAAGCCGACAAGAAATTCTTCCGTTTGACTTTAGGAACTGAAGTTCGTTTAAAAAATGCCTATATTATTAAAGGTGAATCTGTTATAAAAGATTCAGAAGGAAATGTTACCGAAATTCATGCTACTTATGATCCAGATTCTCGTTCTGGAAGCGGTACAGAAGCTAGTAAACGTAAAGTTAAAGGCACCATTCACTGGGTTTCTACAGAACATGCTTTAGAAGCTGAAGTTCGTGTTTATGATCGTTTGTTTACGCATGAAAATCCTGACGGAAACAAAGAAGTTGACTTTAAAGAATATATAAATCCTAATTCTTTAAAAGTAATTACCGGTTTTGTGGAACCTAGTTTACAATCGGCTAAAGAATTGGATCATTTCCAGTTTCAACGTTTGGGTTATTTCTGTGTGGATAGAGATTCTACTTCAGAAAAATTAGTTTTTAACAAAACTGTTGGCTTGAGAGATACTTGGGCAAAAGTAGAGAGTAAAGAATAACATATTTGATTTTTATATGAAGGCTGTAAATAAAATTACAGCCTTTTTTATTTTTATTGATAGATATATAAATTTTAATAGATTATATATATTATAGTTTTTATTGATTGATTTTATTTTTTAATTATAAATTTTTATTAAAATCGACTTCTATATTTTTATTTTAAGACGTTTAAAAAAATGAATAAGGTGTTTTTATATTAGTTTATTTAAAAGACTTTTAAATTGAATTTATTTACTTTTTAATAAAAAATGTAGTAAAAAACTGTATTTTATATTTTACTTAATCTTTTTGATTCAATTCATTGTTTCATGATTCCTAATTAAAAAAAAAGAGCTTCATTTCTGAAACTCTTTTTGTGAAATTGTAATGATTAAATTTCTTCTGTTGGATTAGATGTATCCGAAGGATTATAATCGGTCGATGTATGATCGTTTGTATTTTTAATTCGTTTCGATTGACCTTTCATTTGTTCACCCATGATATTAGTCGCTGCAAAACTTGTAACCATACTATTTAACATATCGCTTGCGGCTTGAGGCGAATTAGGTAATAAAATTAAATTAGAATTGGTATCAGCTCCAATAGCTTGTAGTGTATCATAGTGTTGTGTAATTACAATCAGAGCAGAAGCTTCTTGTGAATTTATACCAACTTTGTTCAAAACATCAACACTTTCTACTAAACCACGAGCAATTTCTCGTCTTTGATCTGCAATACCTTGTCCTTGTAATTTTTTACTTTCCGCTTCCGCTTTAGCTTTGGCTACAATTCTAATTCTTTGTGCTTCTGATTCATACATTGCCGCAGTTTTTTCTCTTTCGGCAGCATTGATACGGTTCATTGCATTTTTTACTTGAATATCTGGATCAATATCAGTGACTAAAGTATTGATGATATCATATCCATACGCCATCATTGCTTCATTTAATTCACGTTTCACAGCAATAGCAATATCATCTTTGCGTACAAACACATCATCAAGAATTAATTTTGGTACTTCGGCACGTACCACGTCAAAAACATAAGCTGTAATTTGATCGTGAGGATATTCTAGTTTATAGAATGCTTCGTAAACATGTTCTTGTATTACTTTGAATTGTACCGAAACTTTCATTTTAATAAACACGTTATCTTTGGTTTGTGTTTCGATGATAACATCCAATTGTTGAATACGCAGATTTACTTTACCTGCAATGCGGTCTATAATTGGAATTTTTAATTGTAAACCGGAATTTCGAATACTTTGAAATTTCCCGAAACGTTCAATGACTGCTGCTGTTTGTTGCTTAACAGTAAAGAAAGAAGATAATAAAAGAATAATGCCAAAAAAAAGGATGGCAATGGTAAATGGTCCCATAATGTTTTAGTGATTAGTTCGTTATATAAGTTATACGTTAAATAATTCATATTGTTACAACCTTTTTCTCAGTATAATGTTTAATTTTGTGTAAAATTATCTCTTATGAAACGTTTTGTATTGATACTGTGTATCTTATCTAGTGGTTTTTCTTTTTCTCAACATAACAGAAATGATGGAAATCATATTGGTATTTCTTTTGGTGCTACTCAAACTTCCTTATTCACCTCTAATTTTGACACTAAACCTGAAATGGGTTGGATTGGTGGTTTTTCTGTTCGCGGAAATTATTACAACAATTGGAGTATGATTTTTGGAATGCAATTTACGGAGAGTAATTTTTCTGTAGAAACGAGTAATCTTTTATTCCAATCGGAAAATGTAAAATATAAACTTTCAGGAGCTCAAATTAGATTGTTGTTAAGCGCCAATATCATTGAAAATCATCTTTCTGTTGATTTTGGTCCTGTATTACAAGTGAATGGTAAATTAAAAATTAATGAGGGTAACAAAGACAATCTTATAAACGGAAATTTATTAACAGCTAACGATATTTTGGACGTCACCAAGATCAACGGTAATGTGTATTTAGGTATTTCAGCCGGAGGAAAATGGGTAAAAGCAGTTGTTTTCTACCAATATGGTGTGAATAATTTTATGAACAATCTTAATAAATTTGATGATTTAAAACTGAAAAACAATAATAAAGATTTCAAAGGTAATTTAGGAATGCTTTCCGGACAATTACTTGTCAACTTATAATAACAAACTCCCTTCATGGGAGTTTTTTTATAGCTTCACTTTTAAAATGTTAACTTCTTAATAATACTTTTTTAGTTATTTGTTAATCAAAAAGTAGATTTCAATTAATAGATTTGAGTTGTACTCAAATTTCAATTGCAATGAAACTTTTCCCCCTTGTTTTTTTTCTTTTCTATAGCCTTTTTGCTTTTTCTGCCGATGAAATTGTCCTAAAAGATGGCAGTAAACTAACTTTGAAAACCAACAGTTTTAAAGTCAATTTTTCCGAAAATAGTATTACTTATCAAACGTTATCCTCTTCAAAAGAGCAAAGTCTTAGTTTTAAAGATTTTGATTACGTTATTGCTGGTGTCAACAAATTTCAAACATTTAATTTAGAAGGTTCTTCTTCTGTGGAAGGTTATTTTGTCTTAGCCGAATCGAATTCTAAGAAACTTATCTTTCGATCGATTTACAATCCAGATGGTTCCATAGCAAGATTTATTTTTCATATTCTAAATGAAAACCTTCAGATTTTAGATTCTCACTTCTTTGATGCTGGTAGTAGTAAAAAAAGTGTGGATGTAAGAGCTGAAATTTATCTAAAAATTCGACATTATTTTAGTACGTGTACTGAGATGATGAAGCGACTTGAAGTGTATGACATGAATGCCGCTGAAAGTAACCATGTTCGAATATTGTTGTTTTTTAAGTCACCCATGTATTATAAGTGTAATTAAAAAAAGGAGGCTGTTTTATTAACAGCCTCTTTTCTTTTTTTATATTGTATCAACAGCTTTTTGTAAGCGTTTGATGGTTTCTTCTTTTCCGAGTATTTCTACAATATCAAATAAGTGTGGTCCCATCATTTTTCCAACTAAACTCAATCGGAAAGGTTGCATTACCTTACCCATTCCTATTTCATTTGCCGTTAACCATTCTTTTACTATGGTTTCGATGTTTGCACTAGTAAAATCAGAAATTGACTCTAAAACGGTAATTAATTGTTTGATTAGTTCGGGAGTTTCTTCCTTCCAATTTTTTAATGCTTTTTCATCATAAGTTGTAGGAGCAACAAAGAAATAATCTGTTAAATCCCATAATTCATTAACAAAGTTGGCTCTTTCTTTGTTTAAAGAAACAATTCTTTTTACATCTAAAGTAGTTGAAATGCCTTTCTCAGTTAATATCTTTTCAAACAGAACAGCAAGTTGCTCATCACTTTGTTTTTGTAAATATTGATGATTGAACCATTTGTTCTTTTCCGGATCAAACTTAGCACCTGATTTGTTTACGCGAACCAAATCAAATTTTTGTATCAATTCTTCTAATGAAAAAATTTCTTGTTCTGTACCATCATTCCAACCCAATAAGGCCAAAAAGTTGATTACTGCTTCAGGGAAGAAACCATTTTCTCTATAACCCATTGATGTTCCTTCTTCAGTTTTCCATTCTAAAGGAAATACTGGGAATCCCATTTTATCTCCATCACGTTTCGATAATTTACCATTACCAATTGGTTTTAAAATCAATGGTAAATGTGCAAATTCTGGTGCTTCCCATCCAAAAGCTTGGTAGAGTAACACGTGTAATGGTAATGAAGGCAACCATTCTTCTCCACGGATTACATGGGAAGTTTCCATTAAATGATCATCTACTATGTTCGCTAAATGATACGTTGGCATCCCATCACTTTTGTATAATACTTTATCATCTAATAAGTTCGTTTCGAATTTAATTTCTCCACGGATGATATCTTTTAGATGTAAAGTTTCATTCACCGGTGTTTTAAAACGTACTACATAAGGTTCACCGGCAGAGATTCTTTTCGTAATTTCTTCTTCAGAAAGATTTAATGAAGTATCTAAAGTTTCACGTACGGTATGATTGTATATAAATGTTTTACCTTCCGATTCTGCAAGTTTTCGTAATTCATCTAGTTTATCAGCTGAATCAAAAGCATAATAAGCCCAACCTTTGGTTATTAATTCATCAGCATATTGTTTGTAGATTTCCTTGCGTTCACTTTGTCGATAAGGTCCAAACTTTTCATTTTTTCCAACGGTTTCATCAGGTGCAATCCCTAACCATTCTAAAGCTTCAAAAATGTAAGCTTCAGCTCCTGGAACAAAACGAGTTTGATCGGTATCTTCAATGCGTAAATAAAAAACACCATTGTTTTTCTTCGCAAATAAATAATTGAATAAAGCGGTTCTTACGCCTCCTATGTGTAATGGTCCTGTAGGACTTGGTGCAAAACGCACTCTAACTGGCTTAGACATAATGTGTAAAATTTGTACAAAGATACATTATTATGATTTTCCTATTCTTAAATGCTCCTGAAAATCCTAGATTTTTGTATTCGGAAATTTTATAACTTTATAGGTTATAAACAATTGAAACAATTATGAACTCCTCAGCGCTCATTTTTTTAAAGCTTGAAGAATTTATCAGAAAGTATTATACCAATGAATTAATTCGTGGATCTATTTTATTTGTAGGTTTAGGATTGTTGTACTTATTATTTACAAGCTTCGTTGAGTATTTTTTATGGTTACCATCAGTAGGTAGAACCATACTTTTTTGGTTGTTTCTTATCGTTGAAATTTTTCTACTCACAAGATTTATTCTATACCCACTTTCGAAACTTTTCAAGATTAAAAAAGGTATTAATAACGCTGAGGCATCAAAAATCATCGGTAATCATTTTTCGGATGTGAATGATAAATTGCTTAATTTTTTACAGTTGACGACTGATACCAATCAATCGGAATTGCTTCTAGCTTCCATTGAACAGAAAGCATTGGCTTTAAAACCAATCCCATTTACCAAGGCTGTTGATTTTACTCGAAATAAAAGAATATTACCCCTTGCTATTTTACCCATTTTAGTTATACTCTTTTTCTTAATATCCGGAAGACAAGAATTAATTACCAATAGTATGGCACGTGTGGTTAATTACCAACAACACTTTTCCCCTCCTGCCCCTTTTTATTTTGTTATTGCGAATCCCTTGGTAACGGAACAAAACAAAGATTATGTTTTGCGTGTTAAAACAATTGGCAACATTGTTCCGGATAAGGTTATGATTTTTATGAATAACGAAAGTTACTATATGGAAAACACTAGATCAGGTGAATTTCAATTTGTATTTGAAAAGCCTCTTGCGAATATCCCTTTTCATATTGAAGCCAATGAAGTGACTTCTCCTGATTATCTTCTTAAAGTAACAACTGTTCCTGCAGTACTTAATTTTGAGATGATTTTAAATTTCCCTAAATACTTAAACAGAAATACTGAAATCATCAAAGGAACCGGTAATGCTATTGTACCTGAAGGTACTTCGATTACATGGAAAATGAATACGGTTGCGACTGATGAAGTGAATTTTTTATACGAAAAACAAAAGATTTCCTTTTTTAGACAAACGAATACGTTTAGTTTGAGTCAAAAAGTAACTAAAGATACAGAATATCAAATAGTTACTTCAAATAAAGCGCTCAAAAACTACGAAAATCTGTCATATTCTATCAAAACAGTAAAGGATTTATATCCTACTATTAAAGTTGAGCCTGTGCCAGATAGTTTAAAGACTAATAAAGGGTATTTCATTGGACAGGTTGCTGATGATTATGGTTTATCAAAATTACAAATCGTATATTATCCAAAGAATAATCCTGCTGAAATTAAACGTGGAAATATCCGTGTAAAGAATGATGTTTATGATCAGTTTGTTTTTGCTTTTCCAAGTAACTTAACGATCAAAGAAGGGATTCCTTATGAATACTATTTTGAAGTGTTTGATAACGATGCTTTACATCAATTTAAAAGTTCTCGTTCTGCCATTTTTTCTCATAGAGAATCTACGGCTTCTGAAAAACAAGAACAGTTTTTAGAGAATCAAAACAAGAGTATTCAAGGTTTAGAGCAATCTCTAAAAACTCAAGATAGACAATTAAGTGAGTTAGAAAAAATTCAAAACTCAGGAAAACAAAAAAAGGAATTAGATTATAAAGACCAACAAAAGATTAATGATTTCATTAAACGTCAGAAACAGCATGAAGAAATGATGAAGGAGTTCTCTGAAAAAATGAAAGAGAATTTAGAGAAATTCAATCCTAATAAGATTGATCCTGATAAACAACTTTTACAAGAACGTTTGAATAGAGTAGAAAAGGAATCCGAAAAGAATCAAAAATTATTAGATGAATTAAAAGAACTAAATTCGAAATTAGAGCAAGAAGATTTATTGGATAAAATTGAGAAGTTCCAACAGAAAAGTAAAAATCAAACCAAAAGTTTAGAACAATTGGTTGAATTGACCAAACGCTATTATGTAGAAAAAAAGGCTGAACAATTAGCAGAAAAGTTACAACAATTAGCAGAAAAGCAAGATCAATTATCAGATAGCAAAACGAATTCAGAAGAGAAGCAAAACGAAATCAATAAAGAATTTGATGCCTTAAAAAAGGAGTTGAATGATCTACAAAAACAAAACAAAGAATTAAAGAAACCTCTTGATTTGCCATCGCAAAAAGATAAAGAAGAAAGTATCAATAATGATTTACAAAATGCTTCGAAAGAGTTACAAAAAAATTCCCCTTCTAAAGCTACTGTAAAACAAAAAAGTGCTGCAAAAAAAATGCAACAAATGGGACAATCTATGCAAATGAATATGCAAAGTGGAGAGAAAGAACAGTTACAAGAAGATGTAAAAATGTTGCGCCAGATTTTAGATAACCTATTAGAATTTTCATTTTCAGAAGAAAAATTAATCAATAATTTTAAAGCGTCTAATGGAGTTTCTGCTTCTTTTTCAAAACACATCAAAGCCCAACACGATCTAAAAGATCAGTTCAAACACATCGATGATAGTTTGTTTGCATTATCATTACGCAATCCAAAAATTGAAGAAAAAATCACTTCTCAAGTGGGTAATGTTTATTATCATTTAGACAAAAGTATCGATTATTTTAACGAGAATCAATTAGGACGTGGAACCTCTAGTCAACAATATGCGCTAACCAGTGCGAACACATTAGCTAATCTTTTAGCTGATACTCTTAACTCCATGCAGATGTCTATGTCGGGTCAAGGACAAGGTTCTCCTAAACCAGGTCAAGGTCAGGGTCAAGGAATGCAACTACCTGATATCATTCAAAAGCAAGAAGGTCTTGGAAAGAAAATACAACAGGGTTCTAAAAGTGGCAATCAACAGGGTAATTCACCTGGAAACCAAAATAACGGTTCAGGTTCTAAAGGCGGTAACGGCCAAGACGGTGAAGGTGATGCTAAAGCTGTTTTAGATATTTTAAAGGAACAAAGACAGTTACGTGATGCTTTAGAAAAAGAATTACAAAAGCATGGTTTATCTGGTCAAGGTCAAGCGGCTTTAGATAAAATGAAGCAAATAGAAAAACAGTTAATCAATAAAGGTTTCACTCAAGAGGTGATTCAAAAAGCATTAAACCTTAAATACGATTTACTTAAATTAGAGCAAGCGGTACAAGAACAAAATCAAGACAATAAAAGAGAATCGAACACCAATAAGAAAGAGTTTCAAAACACGGCTCCTGCCCTACCCGCTAAATTGCAAGAATATTTAAATAGTATAGAAATTTTAAATAGACAAACATTACCTTTGCGTTCTCAATTTAATAAACGAGTTCAAGATTATTTTAAAGAAGATGATAAATTATAACTACGAATGTGATTTTAGGCTTGAGGATGAACAGTTTTTTTCAGACTGGATTACCAGAGTAATTGAATCTGAAAACAAATCTACAGGTGAAATCGCCTACATCTTTTGCGATGACGATTACCTATTAGAGATTAATCAACAGTACTTAGATCACGATACACTTACCGATATTATTAGTTTTGATTACACAGAGAACGATATTATAAGTGGAGATATTTTTATTTCTATCGATCGTGTTCAAGATAATGCAGATGATTTTGATACTCCATTTGAAGAAGAATTAAAACGCGTAATGATTCACGGTATCCTTCATTATTGTGGATATAAAGATAAATCTTCAGATGAGGAAGCTTTAATGAGAAACAAAGAAGAAGAGAAAATAAATATGTTTCACGTGAAACATTAACCTTCTTTAAATTTTTGTTTCACGTGAAACAAAAATTATCGATACCAAAAAATGAATTGTTTCACGTGAAACAATTAAGGATAACAAGCAAAATAATTATAATGTTTCACGTGAAACATTAAATTTTAAATACCAATGTTTTTAGAAAAATATGATGTTATTGTTGTAGGTGCGGGTCATGCTGGTTGTGAAGCTGCGGCTGCATCTGCAAATTTAGGATGTAAAACATTATTGATTACGATGAGTCTTCAGAACATCGCGCAAATGTCTTGCAATCCTGCTATGGGTGGAATTGCTAAAGGACAAATTGTTCGTGAGATTGATGCGTTGGGTGGTTATTCTGGAATAGTTTCCGATATAACGGCTATACAGTTTAAAATGCTTAACAAATCAAAAGGTCCTGCAATGTGGTCCCCTCGTGTGCAAAGTGATCGTATGCGCTTCTCGGAAGAGTGGCGTTTAATGTTAGAACAAACGCCTAATTTAGATTTTTACCAAGAAATGGTTACAGGTCTAATTGTTGAAAATGGTAAAGCGGTTGGAGTTAAAACCGGTATTGGTTTATCTATATATTCTAAAGCAGTTGTTTTAACCAATGGAACTTTTTTAAATGGATTGATTCATATTGGGGACAAACAATTTGGTGGAGGTCGTGCGGGTGAAAGTGCCTCTTACGGAATTACTGAAGATTTAGTCGCTCTCGGTTTTCAAGCGGGTCGAATGAAAACTGGTACTCCTCCGCGTGTTGATGGTCGTTCTTTAGATTATTCAAAAATGCGTGTGGAACCCGGAGATGAGAATCCTGATAAATTTTCTTATTCGGATGTCACAAAACCATTAACGGTACAACGCGATTGTCATATGACTTACACCTCTCCTTTAGTACATGATTTGTTACGGGAGGGGTTTGATCGTTCTCCGATGTTTAACGGACGAATTAAATCTCTAGGTCCTAGATATTGCCCCTCGATTGAAGATAAGATTAATCGATTTGCAGATAAAGATCGTCATCAGTTATTTGTGGAGCCAGAAGGTTGGAATACAGTTGAAGTCTATGTGAATGGTTTTTCAACTTCTCTACCAGAAGATGTTCAGTTTAAAGCGTTGCGTTCTGTAGAAGGTTTTGAAAACGTAAAATTCTTTAGAGCAGGTTATGCTATCGAATATGACTACTTCCCTCCTACCCAATTAAAACATACTTTGGAAACAAAGTTGGTCGAGCATTTATATTTTGCAGGTCAAATTAATGGAACTACAGGTTATGAAGAAGCCGCTTCACAAGGTTTAATGGCTGGAATTAATGCAGCGTTAAAAGTTCAGGAAAAAGAACCTTTTGTGCTGTTGCGAGACGAAGCTTATATCGGAGTACTTATCGATGATTTAATTACAAAAGGTACCGAAGAACCGTATCGTATGTTTACTTCTCGTGCGGAATACAGAACTTTACTTCGACAAGACAATGCCGATTTTCGACTTACTCCTAAATCGCATGCCATTGGTTTGGCTTCAGAGGAACGTTTACGACGTATGGAATACAAATTTGAAGAAGCGGATAAAATGGTAAATTTCTTTAAAGAAACTTCCGTTTCCGTTTCCGAAGCAAATCCTGTTTTAGAAGCTAAGAATAGTTCACTGATTTCACAAGGAGATAAAATGTTTAAAATTTTCTCTCGTCCACAAATTGACATGCAGGATATGTTACAATTTGAAAAAGTGAAGACCTATGCAGAAGAAAGCAAATTGGATCAGGAAATTTTAGAGCAAGCAGAAATTCAAGTGAAGTATTCAGGTTATATTGAAAAAGAAAAAGCGAATGCGGAAAAACTACATCGTCTAGAGAATATTCGTATTCCGGATAACTTCGATTACGATCAGTTAAAATCGCTATCGTATGAAGCTCGTGAAAAACTTAAAAAAATACGTCCGGTAACAATTTCTCAAGCTTCTCGTATTAGTGGAGTATCTCCTAACGATATTTCAGTTTTATTGGTTTTTATGGGTAGATAATTTTTTTGTACGCAAAAGTAATTTACAAATTACTTTTGCGTACTATTCTTTTTTTTGTTTCACGTGGAACTTACTTTTAAAAATCTCAAAATCTCAAAATAGTAAAAATCCAACGCATTTTCGCTCTAGTTTTTTTGATGGTGAATCTTTTTTTAAAAGCTATGCTTAAAAGAAACAAAAAATAGAAAATGAAGATTTTTGCTTATTCTCAAATAAGATATTTTTTAACAACTTTAAATTACAAAATGAACTTTTCAAATCATAAGGTATATATAAAAGTCGAAGATCATTCGGTTTCTGGAGAACATTTCGAATTATTGTTAGATGATGATTTGCAATTATTAAAAACACATCCTCAACCAGCATTAGAAAATTTAGGTAAGTATTACGAAAGTGAAGATTATATTTCTCATACCGATGCGAAACGTTCTTTGTTTGAAAAAATTTATCATTGGGTAAAAATTTATTCTTTGAATAAAAAAGTAGCCTTGCTTAATAGTCTTCACCCTGAAAAAGGTACTGTTTTAGATATTGGTGCTGGAACTGGTGACTTTTTGGTTACCGCCAAAGCGAATGGTTGGCAAATTACAGGTATAGAACCTAACGAAAATGCTAAAAATCTAGCTATTTCTAAGGGTGTTAGCTTTAAAAATGATACTAAATCTATTGAAAACCAGCAATTTGATATCATTACCATGTGGCATGTTTTGGAACATGTACCGGATCTTACCTATCAAATTCAGGAATTAAAGCGTTTATTGAAGCCGAATGGGACTATCATTATAGCTGTTCCAAATTACAAATCGTATGATGCAAATTATTATGGTCCTTTTTGGGCTGCTTATGATGTGCCTCGTCATCTTTGGCATTTTTCCAAAACCGCTATCGAAAAATTGGTTTCACGTGAAAACATGAAATTGGTAAAAACACTGCCAATGTATTTTGATAGTTTTTATGTATCCTTGCTATCTGAAAAATACAAAACCGGTAAAATGAATTTTCTCAAAGCTTTTTGGGTTGGTTTTCGCTCCAATTGGAAAGCAATCTCAAATTTTGAATATTCATCTCACGTTTACATAGTAAAAAACGAGTAAAAACGATTTAATACGGTTTATTTAAAAGATCTAGCTGTAGGTAAGTAAAACGGATGTCTTTTTTTAAAAAGTGTCTTAAATCGAATTTATTTAAGTGGTTTTTAATAGTGAAATTCGATATAACTAAGAAAAGTATAAGGATTATCTATAATGAAAATTAAGGACGTTTTTTGGAATAAAATCCAACTTTTAGATCTCTTTCCAAAAAAATGTTATTTTTACCAAAATTTAAAAAATTAACAACGAAAAATAGAAATGAAAAAAATTGTAATGTTTGCAGCGATGGCAATTTCTCTAATTGCTTGTAACAAGACTCCTGAAGTAAAAGAATTCAAAACAGCATATATCGACACGCAAAAGTTGATGGAAGATTATGAAGAGGCTAAAGTTTTAAGTGAAAAATTTAAAACTAAAGGGGAAGTAAAAGGTCGTGAATTAGAAGTGGAAGCTAGAAAGCTAAAAGCTGAAGAATCGAACTTCAAACAAAATGCTATGGCTAAAGGGCAAGCTTGGGCACAACAAAAATATGCTGAATTACAACAAAGAGCACAACAATTGGCTTATGCTGAACAAGCAATCGCGCAACAATTGCAAATGGAAGGTGGCGTAGAAAGAGATTCAGTAGTAATGAAAGTACGTGATTTCATTAAAGCTTACGGAAAAGAAAAAGGATACGATTACATTTATGGTACAGGCGATGCAGCTACCGTTTTATATGCTAAAGATACTTATGATATCACTAAAGATGTTGTGAAAGCTTTAAACGAAAAATATGCTGCAAAAAACAAGCCTGCTGAGAAAAAAGAAGAAACAAAAACTGCAGAAAAGAAATAATCATTTTCAGCATAATTTAAAAGCCTTCAAATCATTTGAAGGCTTTTTTTATGCATGTAAACCAAATTTTCACGTTCCCTCCTATTTATTAGCTAAATTTCAATAAATTAGTACTTTAATTTACGCCACATGCAAACAATATCTGAAGAAGCCAAGTACACTTTACAATTTATCAACCAAACCCAACGTAATATCTTCCTCACCGGTAGAGCCGGTACAGGTAAAACTACCTTATTACGTGAAATCATTAAAACGACACACAAAAATGTAGTCGTTGTTGCTCCCACTGGTATAGCTGCCTTAAATGCTGGAGGAGTTACTATTCATTCGCTTTTTCAATTACCTTTCGCAGGTTTTATTCCAGAGGAAGTTGCTCCACAATTTTCTGAATTTTCCCAGTTTGAGACTCGAAAAACTTTGGCTAGACATTTCAAAATGAGTAGCTTAAAAAAGGCAGTAATTCGCAACATGGAATTGCTTATTATTGATGAAGTTAGCATGCTACGCGCTGACTTACTGGATGCCATGAATTTTATGCTTCAAACGGTGCGAAAAAATCGATCACCTTTTGGTGGTATTCAAGTTCTTTTTATAGGCGATTTATTGCAATTACCACCGGTTATTCGTGATGATGAATGGAAAACCTTACGAAACTATTATCACGGGAAGTATTTCTTTCATTCCCATGTTTTTCAAAATAATCCCCCACTCTATATTGAATTAACAAAGATTTTCCGTCAAAAAGATGATGTTTTCATTGCACTTTTAAATAATTTACGACACAATTATGTTTCACAAGAAGATGTTGATTTATTGAATCGCTATGTAATTTCACCTTCGGATTTACAAAAACATACAGGATACATAACCTTGTCGACTCATAATGCCAAAGCAGAGGCTATAAATACTAAGGCTTTGGCCGATTTGGAGGGTACATTACATACTTACCTACCCGATGTTATTGACGATTTTCCCAAAAAAATTTATCCTGTTGAAGAGCAACTCCAATTAAAAGTTGGAGCACAAATTATGTTCATAAAGAACGATTTGAATCCTGAAAAGCGTTTCTTTAATGGAAAAATGGGCGTAATCAAATCACTCTCGGAGGAAGAAATTTTGGTTCAGTTTCCAGAGGAAGACAAGGCTATTGTAGTGGAAAAGTATGAATGGCAGAACATTCGGTATTTTGTTAATCCTGATACTAAAGAAATTGAGGAAGAAGTCATGGGGACCTTTGTTCATTATCCAATAAAATTGGCTTGGGCCATCACGGTGCATAAGAGTCAGGGATTAACTTTTGATAAAGCAGCGCTTGATGTATCGCAGGTTTTTTTGCCTGGACAAGCTTATGTGGCTTTATCTCGTTTACGTTCCTTAGACGGGCTTATTTTGCTTTCTAAATTACAAATGAATGGCATTTCTAATGACGAAGACGTTATGCTTTATGCAGAAAACAAAGTCAACGAAGAAATATTGGGCGAAATACTTCATCAGGAAACGAAAAAATTTCTCTTGGATTTTTTAAAAAATTCTTTCGATTGGAATCAATTATTGCAAGAATGGCGCAATCATTTACAGAATTACGACCAGAAATCTGAAAAATCTTCACATTACTTTTGGGTTAAGAAACAAGTCGATGCATTGATTGATATAGTTGAACCTGCTCGAAAATTCAAAATACAATTAGACCAGCTTTTTTCACGTGAAACGATCGATTATCAATTCATTGAACAAAGAATCAATGCTGCTTATGATTATTTCTTTAAGGTTTTAGATGATATGGTGTATAAAGTTTTATGGAAATTGGAAGAAGTAAAACGTGCCCAAAAAGCCAAGACTCTTTTCGACGAATTAACATTTTTGGAAGAGATTCAGGTAAAATCGGTTTTGCGTTTAATGAAAGCGAAATTGATGATAAAAACTATTGTTTCAGGTGAGGTTATTTCTAAAGAAAACTTGTTTTCAGAAGAAACGAAGCTGTACAAATCGAAGAAAATAACAACGGTTCAAAATACTTTCAAAGAACAGCATTTCAGTATTTTAGAAGATGAAATAGCGGACAATCGATATAAGTCAAAATCAAAAACTCAAAAAAAGCCCAAGAAAAATACCGTTCAAGAAACTTTTGAATTGTGGCAAGCTCAAAACAGCATCAAAGAAATTGCTGTGTTGCGTAAACTTACCACTCAAACTATTTCCGGTCATATTGCCAAGTTAATTGAAATGCAAGCGATTAAGCTACACGAAGTCCTGCCTGAAGACAAAATTCAGGAATTATCCGAGGCTTTCAAAGGATATCAAGAAGAGTCTCTCACCCCGCTGAAAGAAAAATACGGAGATCAGTTTACTTGGGATGAATTAAGAATGTTTAAAGCTAGTGTAGCACCAAACAATTAATTCTTTTGGATTTTTATTGGAATAAAAATACACCAAAAACCGCTGTAATAAAATAAATAGCAATGGTTCTTGCACCATCGTAATCTTTCGCTACGCGTTGACCTAACAATAACATTAATAAGGTGATACAAGATAAAACAGCTCCGTATTTTCCAAAAGTAGTTCCACCATTTACAAAAATCTCAACGATTCCTACGGTACACAATAAACCGGCGATCAATTCTAAAACTAATAAAGTGCGTAAGGCCAAAGCAACTTTTCCGTCAAAGAAAGTTCCTGCAAAATGGCCTTTCAACCAATTTAAATTACCTTGAAAATCAGTGAATTTATCATAACCTGATTGTAAAAAGGTTATTGCTAAAAAAAAGAGTACTAGTAATCCGGCTAAGTTGTGCATAATTTTATTTTTTATGGATTAAACGTGTTAATTTGATTGATAGATCGGTTAAAATAATTTTAGCATTGCCATTGCGTTCAATATGATAAATCGCATCAGACAATTCTTTGTAAATATCTGTAATATTGTTGCCATTTACAAAAGGAGCAAATTTGTGTAAATTAAAATCCCCTACACTACTTTCAAAATAGACTAATTTATCTGTTTCATAGTTAAGTAACAACGCCTGACGAAACATTTCGATACAAAAATGCAAAAATTTCTTTTGTGTTTCTCTCCCTAATCCCGCAATCTGTTCACTCCAAGAAATTAAATCCTGGATGGCGGCTGCGTTTCCTTTAGCTCTAAAAGCAGCTCGAACCCATTTAATGAACCATTCTTCAAAGGGTTGATCGTCATTTTTATCATGACATAAGTTCAAGGCTCTATTGTAATTTCCTAGCGCTTTGTGAGCAATTAGTTTTGCTTTTTTAGGCTCAATATTTTGGTATTCAATTAAATGATGGGTAATTGCTTCTTCACTTAAAGCAGAAAAATGCAAAACTTGACATCGAGAGCGTATGGTTTGAAGTATGTCTTCTTCGTTCTCCGAAATCAAAATAAAAAGAGTTTTTTCGGTAGGCTCCTCTAAAATCTTCAAAATTTTATTCGAGGCTGCGATATTCAATTTATCAGCCATCCAGATAATCATGATTTTGTAGCCACCTTCATAAGATTTTAAGGAAAGTGCCTTCAAAATTTCTTGAGCATCCTCTACCCTAATCTCTCCTTGTTTATTTTGTACATTTAAGAATGAATACCAATCAAATAAACTTCCATAAGGCTTTTCTTTTAAAAATTGCCTCCAAAGATTCAAGAAATCAATGCTTTTAGGCTTCGATTTTACTTCTTCAGTGGTGACGGTCGGATAAATAAAATGTAGATCGGGATGCTGAAAATGCTCAAATTTAAGGTTGCAAGCGGTATTACCACCTTCATTTTCGGCACCAATATTATTGCATAACACATACTGCGCATAGGCAATAGCAATGGGTAATACACCACTACCCTCAGGCCCTACAAATAATTGTGCATGAGGAATCCTTCCTGACGAGGCACTTTTTAGTAAATGATTTTTTAGATGGTCGTGGCCAACAATGTTTTTAAAAAGCATGATGCAAATATAAACGAACAAAATGAAATACTGTATTGCTCTTTTTTGCGTTTGTATAACTAAAAAAAAAGATAGTTTTCAACTAAATTTTGTTAATAAGTCTTTGCGGTTTAAAATATTTTAATATTTTTGCTTAGTTGTAAATTTAATAAATCCTTTATTTACAAGGGTTTTTAGAGTAATTTTCAGAAAAAAACATAAAGCTTGTAAATTTTGGCACGCTTTTAGTAATCATTTAACAAAAAAATAAATGCATTGATTTTTTGTTAAAGTTTTTAAAATAAAATGACAAGTTCAAATAAAAATTCATAAAAGTGAGGCAAAAAACTTGTCAATTGAATTTAAAAACATATTTTTGAATAATTAGAGTTAAACTAAAATTTTGAATCAACCATGAAAAAAATTATCTTCTTAGGCCTATTTATGCTTTTTGCTGTAGGTAATGTTAATGCTCAGGCTAAGGGAAAACCTAAAAGTATTATCAGTACAAATGCTGGTATCAGAAAGTTTCATGAAAAAAGTGAACTTGAAAGCATGCAAAAAGGTCAACTACTTGAACTATATATCGAACGTATTAATTCTCTTGTGAATACTTTGCCGTATATCGCGCTAACACATAAACCTGGTGTTACTATGCAAGACGTGGGTATTCCAGATAACTCAGAGAATATCAAAGCATTAGATGCTCAACAAGAAAACACTAGAACTTTTTTAACTGCAACAGTAGATTTCCAAAGAATCATGACACCCTACGCTGATAAAGGAAATTTAGTGTCGTCAATACTCTATTATGAGTCGATGTTAAAAGAATTAAATAGTTTTAATGAATAATTAAAATATTTTTTATAACTTTAGAAAAATTTCTAAATCCAATCCCCATGAAAAATTTACGCAACTTCAAATGGATTGCTTTGTTTGTAGCTTTCGCAGCTAATGCTCAGCAAGAAAAAGGTATAATCGGTACTAGTAACTGGTTAAACAATTGGACGGAATTCAACCCTAAAAAAGTTGAATATAACGAGACGAATTCAATTTTGTATGGAAAAATTTCAACCAATACTACATTATACAAAAAAAATGTGTATTTGTTGCAAGGTCCAGTTTATGTAACTAGCGGAACAACTCTAACCATTGAAGCAGGTACTGTTATTAAGGGGGATGTAGCTACCAATGGTGCTTTAATTATTGCCAAAGGTGCGAAAATTATCGCGGAAGGAACTGAAACTGATCCAATCGTTTTTACATCTAACAGTTCACAAAAAAAACCAGGAGACTGGGGTGGTTTAGTGATTTTAGGAGATGCCCCAATTAACAAATTTGGAGGAACTGCTTCGTTAAATTATGAAGGTGATCCTTCTCAAACTATCTACGGTGGAACAAACCCAACAGCAAGTTCTGGAGTAATCAGATTCTTAAGAGTGGAATTTGCAGGTAAAAAAATCAAAGGATACAAAGATTACAATGCAGTTTCAATCGCTGCTGTTGGAAACAAAACAATTATCGAAAATGTAATGTCAAGTTTCTCTGCTGGCAATGCTTTTGAAGTTTTAGGTGGAGATGTTACTTTGAAAAACTTAGTAACGTTACGTTCTACTGGAGATGATTTCAGATTTACACAAGGTGCTCAAGCTAAATTAGATAATTCATTAGCAGTGAGACACTCTTTTTCTTCAGGAGCAACAAGAGCAAGAGCTATCAATGTTACTTCTTATGAGAAGAAAGACGAAACAGATTTTACAAAAGCTTTGACCAATGTTGTAGCTACTCACTGTACATTAGTAAATTCTACTGATGATCTTAACAGAGATTTAGCTAGCGGCTTAGTAAAAGAATCAGTTTTCGTAGCAGAAAATACAGGATTAACTTTAAAGAAAAGCGTTATCTCAGGTTTTAGTCCTGCAGTGGTTTTAGATGATGAAATCAAACCGGAAGCTGGAGGATTGAAAAAAGTTAAATTAGAAGAATTATATTTCAACAATTGTAAAGGAAATATTTTCTTAGAAAACACTACAAACAATGAGGACTTAGAAGATTATTACGGAAATCCTCAGTTTGCTAACCTTTATGAAGCTACTCCAAATACTGAAATGTTTATCGCTTGGGATGCGAAAACACCTGATTTCAGAGTGAAAATTGGTAAAATTACCGCTTCAAAATAATCACAACATATTAATTTCAGGATAATCCATTAAAAGGTAAAACTTTTAATGGATTTTCTGAATTACTATACAATATTAATTGCTTTTTTTCGTTTAAGAATTTTGTGTTAAGTAAAAGTTAATATGAAAAGAACTCTACCATTTAAAATCAAAATCGTTTTTGTTTTGATTCTTACCTTCTTTTCTCAAAGTGGGTTACACGCTCAGATTAGTGCGCCGACTTTTGCTTTTACTAAAATTTGTGCAAGCCCTGGCTTTAATACCTATACCGTTAATTTTAGTTTCACAGGTAGTAATACCTACACCTTGGAAATGTCCGACCCAAACGGATCATTTAGTTCTTTAACAGGGATTACTATATTATCTTCACAAACAACTACTAGTCCGGGAAGTTTTACATTCAAAGTTCCCACTTCAACGGCTGGTCAAAATTATAAACTAAGAGTTAGAGGAAGTTCTCCAAGTGTTATTGGTTCAAGTTCTTCTGCATTTCCTGCTTATTATCAGGCTTTTGATCAACCTTTCTATTTAAATAATAAGGCTTCAAACATAGGTATTTGTGGTTCTGGAACTGTTACTTTATCTGTAGACGCAACAGCTCCATCTCCAGTAAGTATTCCTAATTTGAAATACAAATGGTTTAAAGACGGGGTGGTTATTTCTGGTCAAACAGGATCTTCTCTTATAGTGAGTAGTACAGGACAGTATCAGGCATTTTTAGATTATGGTTCTTGTTCTACTTTTGATGAAGGCCAAGTAGAAAAATCACAAAAAGTAACCGTTAGTGTTATTTCATCAAGTACTACGTTTAATTTAAGTTCTAGTATTGATCCTCCCAATGATGTATGCCCATCCAATCCAACGGTATTAAGTACTTCTCCAGGATATAGTTATAAGTGGTATAGAAATGATGTAGAAATTGCAGGAGCAACTGCTAATACGTATACTACTGCTGTAACTGGAAACTATAAGGTTTTGGTTAATGCTGGTTCGTGTGTGTCACCAATCTATACCAATACAATTCAAGTAAATGGGTTTGATTTTAATCTTACTTTTCCAGCATCACAATCACCGAGTATTAACAAAATACAACAAGGCGAAACTTTTGCAGTAACGGTTACTACAACAGCGACTAATCCAACTTTTGAGTGGTATGCTCCAAGTTCTACGACTCCTGTAAGTACTTCCGATACTTTCAGTACCGACACTCCAATCGATGGCAATTACAAACTAGTGGTAAAACAAACTTCAGGTTGTGTTTTTTCTAAAGAAATTTTATTCAGAGTGGGATTCGGAATTAATCCTACCCAAATACCAAATACAATAAGCCCTAATGGCGATACTGTAAATGATTTATGGGAAATTCCTAATGAATATTTAACAACAGAATACGAAGTATTAATTGTAGATACCTTCGGAAAAGAAATACTAAAAACAACAAATTATCAGAATAATTGGCCCCAGAACACCATAGAATTTAAATCAGTAAATCCAATTTTTTACTATGTTATTTCTAAAGGTGGAAGCCCTGTTAAAAAAGGAACGATTACCGTTATAAAATAGCATGAGAAAAAAATTATTAAGTACTTTATTGTTTTTTAATTTGTTTGGCGTTTTACATGCACAGACTACAGATGGTGTGGTTTCTTTTGATCTACCAATAAAAAATTCTCTGAAATTCAATAAATTCTTAATTAACCCAACTTTCAGTTTCGTACGTGAAGACGAATCTTTTATTTCTTTCACCAATAAAAGACAATGGATGGGGTTTGAAGATGCACCTACAACCTACTTTTTTAGCTATTCTGGTAAATTTAGAGACCAAAATGGAATAGGTTTTGGAGTGTTTCAAAGAAACATTGGAGTTTTAACTACCTTTGGAGCGGTGGGGAATTTTACTCGAAATGTCGAAATCAACAGAGATAGCAATTTTTCTTTTGGTTTAAATTTAGCGTATGTGAATAGCGGTTTAAACGAGGGTAAAATTATTACCAATGAATCAGACCCTTCTCTTCAGAATATTGCAAAAAATTCATTACTTACCATAAATCCCGGTATTAACTACAGCACCGGTATGATCGATTTAGGATTAACTGCGAATAATATCTTCTATTACAATTTTAATAGTTCTGAAATGGTGAGCGATGATCCTATGAAAAGTATCGCTGCCCATTTGATGTACACTGGTTATATCTACGATAGAGGTTTCTTTGAAAATGCTAAATTCTCGACAATTTTAAGAGGAGAAATGGCAAAAGAAAAAACTATTTTGTCTGGTTCCGTTTTATTAAATGCACCAAAAGGTATTTGGGCACAAGCTGGATACAATTCTGTATACGGAGCTTCTGGAGGTTTAGGTATTATCTTGGCTAAAAAAATATCTATAGGCTATACTGTAGAGAAAGGGTTTGGTAATTTTTCCAATTTTGGTCTTACTCATGAAGTTACTTTAGCTTACAAAATAAAAGGTTATGGCGATTACGAAGATGCTAAGCCGATAGTTAGAGCGACAAATAAAACAAATCCATATAGTAAGCCGGCACCAGTTAAGAAAAAATCAGCTGCTGAACTTCAAAAAGAGCGTGAAGCTTTGTTGGCTTCTAGACAAAAAGAAGAAAGAGATCGTTTAGAAAGAGAACGTCTGCTAAGAGAAAAGGCAATGGCGGAAGCTAAAGCAAAAGCAGAAGAAGCAGCACGTTTGAGAGCGGAGAGAGAAAAAGCAATGGCTGAAGCTCGTGCTAAGGCGGAAGCAGAAGCTCGTGCTAAAGCAGAAGCTGATAAGAATAAAGCACTTTCAGAAGCCGATCGTTTGAGATTAGAGAAAGCTGCTGCTGAAAGAGCAAGACTTGAAGCTGAAGCTAGAGCCAAAGCAGAAGCGGCACGTAAAATACAAGAAGCAAAACAAGCCGAACAGGATCGATTAAAAGCTAAAGTTGAAGCAGATAATAAAGCGAAAGCGGAAGAGTCAGCTAGAATAAAAGCTGAAGAAGCCGCTCGTATAAAAGCAGAGCAAGAACAAGCGCAGGCTGCTGCGAAAGCTAAATCGGAAGCTGAAGTTCGTGCTAAAGCAGAAGAGGCAGCACGCTTGAAAGCAGAATCAGAAGCTAAGGCTAAAGAAGAAGCCGATCGTAAAGCGAGAGAAGCTGCGGAGGCGAAAGCGAAAGCAGATGATGCAGCAAGAATAAAAGCGGAAGAGGCTTCACGTATAAAAGCAGAGCAAGAACAAGCACAGGCAGCTGCGAAAGCCAAAGCGGAAGCTGAAGTTCGTGCTAAAGCAGAGGAAGCGGCACGTTTGAAAGCAGAATCAGAAGCTAAGGCTAAAGAAGAAGCCGATCGTAAAGCGAGAGAAGCTGCGGAGGCGAAAGCGAAAGCAGATGAGACAGCTAGAATAAAAGCGGAAGAAGCAGCACGTATAAAAGCAGAGCAAGAACAAGCACAGGCAGCAGCGAAAGCCAAAGCGGATGCTGAAGTTCGTGCTAAAGCAGAGGAAGCGGCACGTTTGAAAGCAGAATCAGAGGCTAAGGCTAAAGAAGAAGCCGATCGTAAAGCAAGAGAAGCTGCAGAGGCGAAAGCTAGGGCAGATGAAGCGGCCAGAATAAAAGCGGAAGAAGCAGCACGTATAAAAGCAGAGCAAGAACAAGCACAGGCAGCAGCGAAAGCCAAAGCGGATGCTGAAGCTCGTGCTAAAGCAGAGGAAACGGCACGTTTGAAAGCAGAATCAGAGGCTAAGGCTAAAGAAGAAGCGGATCGTAAAGCGAGAGAAGCTGCGGAGGCGAAAGCGAAAGCAGATGAGGCAGCCAGAATAAAAGCGGAAGAAGCAGCACGTATAAAAGCAGAGCAAGAACAAGCACAGGCAGCAGCGAAAGCCAAAGCGGAAGCGGAAGTTCGTGCTAAAGCAGAAGAAGCGGCACGCTTGAAAGCAGAATCAGAAGCTAAGGCTAAAGAAGAAGCCGATCGTAAAGCGAGAGAAGCTGCAGAAGCAAAAGCCAAAGAAGAAGAAGCCGCTCGTAAAAAAGCAGAAGCAGAAGCTCGTGAAAAGGCTCGTGAGGAAGAAAGATTAAGAAAAGAAGCTGCGGAAAGAGCTAAATTGGAAGCCAATAAAACAGCGGAAGATAAAGAGATAGAGAATTTGACTCAGGTTATAGATGATTCTAAGAAAATCCAAAATCAAAACGTTGATAAATTCAAAGCTTTGGTTGATGCAAAACAAAGAGAGTTATTAGAATTACGAAAAGAGAATGATTTAACGGAACAAGGTGTTGTTATTCAAACAAAAGAAGTAGAATTCCAGAGTGCTTCTGCAGCTAATAGAGCTATAGAGAATTTAAAATCTGAAATTTCTCAAAGTACTCAGGAACAAGCAAGATTTATTCAAGAATTTGAAGCTTTGGCCATAGCACGTCTAAGAACTGTTCCAAGCAAGAATGATTTAATTAATAAAAGTTATGCAGAAGCTTTATTAAAATTAAAAACAGAAAAAGCTACAACAGACAAACAAAATCAAGAGTTAATTGCCAAATTAGATCAGATTAAAGCTGAAATAGAGGTAGAGAAAAAACGTAGAATTAAACGTGCTCAGTTTGATAGTACTCAAGACAAATACTTAAAAGACAGAGCTACTTTAAAACAAATAAAAGAAACCACCTCGCCTACAGGACAACAGTTTAAACCGACTGATTTTGATTATGGTGATGAGGATCAGGCGAATATGCAGATTGTGAAAAATGTGGAAAACATTCAACCTGGTTTCTATCTGGTTTTAGCAGTTCATAAAGATCCTGCTAAACGTGATGAGTTCTTGAAAAAAGTAATACAAGCGGGTCAAACTAATATAGATTTCTTCTATAATGTAGCCACAAGTTCGTATTACATATATTACCAAAAATTTGAAGAAATTGATGAGGCTACTTCAGCAATGAACGAAAAAGGAAGTAAGCCATATAACGGAAAAATGGTAGTGGTAAAAGTTGAAAAATAATAAAATTAATCCCAGCATTTATGTAAAACTTCGGTTTGAGTTTTACATAAATGTTTTGCATATCATACAATGAAATAACTTTAGTAAATAAAGATTGCCCTATGAAGTTAAAATTCTACTCACTGTTAGTTGTGCTGTTTTTGATAAACAGTGTAACTTATGCTCAAAATCTGAAGCCTTTTACCCCTCGATTTGATCAGGATTTAAAGGGTGATATTTTGTTGATTGGTAACAATACTCTTAGCAGAAAAACTAATAGTACATCTACTAATGTTCCTTACAACGGGAATAGTCAGAATGGCGGTATTAATATGCAGTTTATCGATATCGATGTGGATGCAACAACATTTAACTCGAGTAGTGCCGATCTGGTCATACCTTCAGCTAGTTCTAGTTGTTATCGTATTAAATATGCGGGATTGTATTGGGCAGGAATCTTACAAAGTAATACTAGAACAGGTATCAATAATGTTAAATTAAAATTACCAGGTTCCTCTACCTACACGAATATTACAGGAACAATTATTCATGATGATCCTAATAATCCAATAGGTGACGATGATAATAAAGTCTATGCTTGTTATTATGATATAACCTCTCTTGTTACTGGTTTAGCGAATCCTCAAGGGACTTATACAGTAGCTGATGTTGTATCTAGTACCGGATACAATGGAGGTACAGGATTAAGTGCTGGATGGTCCATTTTTGTGGTTTATGAAGACCCTAATTTACCAGCTAAATCTATTGTATCGTTTGATGGTTTTAGTGGTATTGGAGGAGCCACTACGTTGAATATTCCAATTTCTGGTTTTAGAACAATTCCATCGGGTCCGGTTAGGGCAAAATTTGCTTTTTCTTGTTTGGAGGGAGATTACAGCATTACAGGTGATTATTTGGAAATTAATGGCACGAAAATAGCAACTTCCTACACCAATCGTCCGAGAACCACAAATAACTTTTTTAATAGTACAATCAACGATATTAATGGTATTATTGCTGCCAGAAGTCCTAATAGTGAGAACACACTCGGTTACGATGCGGGAATAATATCCAATTTTAATAATTCGAATGCGGTTTTAGGAAACAATGCTACTTCTGCTAATATTAAATTGGGTTCTGGAGGAGATGTCTTTTTCTATTTCTTTAATGCTTTTGCAGTAGATATTATAGAACCACAAATTGTATTGACTAAAACTATAGAGGACAATGCGGGTAATCCTATTGCTGATGGTTCAGCGGTAAATTTAGGGCAAAGTTTAACGTATGTAATAGGGTTTCAAAATATTGGAAATGATGATGCTACGAATGTAACCATTAGAGATGTTTTACCGGTTAATGTAATTTACAATCATCCAACGGATCTTGTATTACCTACAGGAGTTACGGTGGCTTCTTATAATGCAGCAACAAGAGAAATTATTCTAAACGTAGATCCTTCATTAGTAAATGTTGGTGATCCAAGATATACGATAAGGATAAAAGTAAGGGTAGTAGCGAATTGTTATGAATTAATTGATGCTTGTGAAAATAGAATTATAAATCAAGCTTTTGCTTCATATCAAGGAGTAATTAATACTACACCAATTACAGATGACCCGAGTTTATCGACTTTTTCTGCTTGTAACTTAGGGACTCCATCACCTACTAACTTTATTGGAAATATCGATGATTGTGTTTTTTCTCAAAACGTAATCATGTGTGGTACAACAGTTCAATTAACCGCACCTAACGGTTACAGCACGTATACTTGGTCTGGTCCATCAGGAGCGACTATAACAGCAGTTTCTGGAACAAATAATCAATCAGTAGTTGTTAATCAAGCGGGGACATATACCGTTTTAGCTAACGCACCAGATCCTTGTATCGATATACCGGTAACATTTAATGTGGTGACTTTTGGAGTGGGGGTAACCAATCCAGTTATTCCTTATGCAGATGAAGTGGTGACCTGTCCAAACGATGGAAAACCATTACCGTATATTTATTTGTGTGGTGTAAATGATTCACAAACTATTCTTACTAATATTGCCGATGCTACTTCTATCGTTTGGCAAAAATTAGACGAGACAAGTTGTGCCGCAGCTAACCCAGTAACTTGTGCCAATGAAACAGCTTCTTGTGTCTGGAATCAGATTGGAACTGGTTCTTCTTTTACTGTTGCTGCTGAAGGACAATATAGAATTGTAATTAATTATCCTGGCGGATGTTCTAGTATTTTTTACTTCAATGTGTTTAAAAATTTATTAGATCCACAAGTGGTAGCCACAGATATCATCTGTAATACACCGGGTTGTATCACTATTAATAACGTACCTTCATCTGGTTATGAATTCAGTTTATCAACACCTACAGGAGCGCCAACCAATGTATGGCAATCTAGTAATGTGTTCTGTAACATAACAACAGCGGGTAGTTATACAGTATTGATCAGACAAACTGGTTTTACAAACGGATGTATAGTTTCGGTTCCTGATATTTCAGTAAGAGCTAGAAATTTCACCGTTACTTCTAATGTAACAGACCCTTTATGTTTTGGAGACAAAGGAAGTATAAGCTTAGCAATTAATGAGGTTAATGCTCAATATTACTTTTATTTATATAGTGGCAATACTACATCGGGTACTTTAGTATCTAGTGCAGGACCTCAAGCGGCTAACAATTATACCTTTTCAAATTTAACACCTGGGCAAACGTACACATGGTCAGTGAATACTGATAACGGTTGTACACAATCTGGGACATTAACCTTAAGTAATCCAAAACAATTAATTGCAACGTCTTCAGTAACAAAACCTTTGTCTTGTACACCGGGAGAAATTACTGTTAGTGTAATAGGTGGAACAGAGCCTTATGTTTATTACGTGAACACAACACCTCCATCAGGGGCATTTCAAACTACAAACACAATAGAAGTAAATACACCTGGAACCTATACTATTACAGTGGTGGATGCTAATAATTGTCAGACAGTAACGACTCAAGTAGTATCGCAAGTACTTCCACCAGCTTACACCGTTTCGTCGACAAATATTTTATGTAATAATGCCAACAACGGTACAATTACTTTTAATGTGACTAATGCCAATGGTAATGCACTTTTATACAGTATAAACAATGGAACCACTTGGTCTAATTCTAATGTTTTCACAGGATTATCAGCGGGAACATATACAGCTTTAGTCCAATATACTACCGGAACGGCTGTCTGTACTACAACATCAGAAACGATAACGATCTCTAATCCAAATCCTTTAACAATAGCAGCAGTATTAAATCCTGTAATTACTTGTCCTGCACCGGGCGTAATTACGGTAAATGCTTCAGGAGGTACCGGAACATTACAGTATAGTATCGACGGAATCAATTTCCAATCAAGTAATGTTTTTACTGTTTCTGTTGGGGGAACTTATACCATAACCGTTAGAGATGCGAACAATTGTACTGCTACTACTACCGTTACAGCAGTAACCCCTATTGGACCAAGCGATTTGTATTTAAAAGATCAGGTAAAAGTGAGTTGTGACAATGTAACAGGACAACTTAATGTAGATGTGGTTCCAGGTTTTGGAGGACAACCACCACTAACTTTTCAAATAGTAGCACCGATCATAAGTCCAATTCTTAGTAGTGGTAATTTCGCAGGTTTATCACCGGGCGCATACACTTTCCAAGTAACAGACAAAAACGGATGTACTTATCAAGAAGTATTTGTTTTAGAGTCTGTGGCACCTCCAGTGATTACACCAAATTTATTAAACGATGTAAGATGTTTCGGAACGAATACCGGTAATGCATCGTTTACTATTACGGGCTTACCTAATAAAGCAAGCTATTCTTATTCGATTACACCGGCACCGGGAACTTCGGCCAGTGGTACAACTCCTAATGGAGGCTCTACAACGGTTACAATCCCTTTAACCAATTATCCGGCGGGTACTTACACTTTAACACTAGTGTATCAGAGTTGTACCATTACAAGTACAGTAACTATTGGAGGACCTTCTTCTGAGTTAGCAGCAGTATTAAATTCTACACCGGTTACTTGTAGTGCTAACGGAACCATCACCGTGAATGCTTCGGGCGGATGGGGTGGTTATACCTATACTATAAGCCCAGCCGCTGGTACACAATCGGGAAATACGTTCACCAATGTACCTCCGGGTAACTATACTATAACGACAACCGATGCTAATGGATGTCAGGATATAGATACTATTAATTTAACAGCACCGACACAACCAACGTTAGCATTAAATGCCACTTCAGATTTTTGTTATGATACTACTAATGGGGCTAGTATTTACGTTACAGCATCGAATGGTGTAGCACCTTATCAGTTTAGTATTAATGGAGGTGCTTATGTAGCTTCAAATACACCAACTAACGGACACACATTTACTAATTTGACTCCGGGTACGTATACTATTTCGGTGAGAGATGCTTATGGATGTACTAATGCAACAACATTTACGCAAACGATTAATCCTCAATTAACCATTAATGCAGTTTTAACAAAAGACTTTGATTGTACGGCGACACCATCAGCAACGATATCAGTTACCGCTGCAGGAGGTTACCCTGGATATACTTATCAAGTGAGTTATAACGGTGGTGCTTATACAGCAGTTTCTCCTGTCCCAAGCAGTAATCCGTTTGTTTATACGATTCCAACAACAAATCCTGGTACTTACCAATTTCAGGTTACTGATATCAGAGGATGTATAGCATCCTCAGGAGTGGTTACAGTTCCTGCTTTATTAATACCAACAGCAACACTTACGGTTACAAATGTTTCATGTAATGGAGGAACTAACGGAAGTGTGACTATCACCCCATCTTCAGGAACGGCACCTTATCAGATTAGTTTTAACGGAGCGGCATTTAGCTCTTCAACTACATACGGTGGTTTAACGGCTGGGACCTATAATTATATTGTCCGTGATGCAAAACAATGTACATTCAACGGAACCGTTACTGTAACAGAGCCGACAGCCATTTCGCTTTCTGCACTGTTAACCTCACCTTACACATGTACCAGCAGTGGTGTAATTACCGTTACAGCTTCAGGAGGAACGGGTACATTATCTTACAGTATCAACGGTACTACATTCCAAGCTAGTAATGTATTTACCGTATCAAGTGCAGGTACCTATACAATTACTGTGAAAGATGCTAATGGATGTACAGCAACTACTTCTGTTGTAGTGGCTCCATTAACACCACCTACAGATATTTCATTCTCGGCTACTGCGGTGACATGTACTTCAGGTAATACTTCGAATGTTACGCTAACAGTAACGGGTGGAGCTTTACCTTTAACATATCAAATCATAGCACCAACGGCAGGAATTGCACAAACTTCTAATGTATTCAATAATTTGGCTCCAGGAACTTACACTTTCTTGGTTACTGATGCTAAAAACTGTACTTATCAAGAATCGTTCACTATAAACCCATTACCGGCATTAACAGTGAACGCCGTGGTGAACAATAATGTTCAATGTGTGGGCAGTGCAACAGGTTCTATAAGATTCACAGTTTCAGGATATAGTCCAACATATAATTATACGATTACACCAAACGGATTCCCTGGAGATTCAGGAACTAATATTGGAGTAGCTTCAGTTACGGTAAATAATCTACCAGCTAATACGTATACTATTACTATTGTAAATCCATCTACAGGTTGTACAACAAGCACTACGGTTACTATTAGTGCTCCAGCGGTTGCTTTATCGGCAACATTAGACACCAAACCGGTGACCTGTTTAACTAATGGTTCTGTAACGGTTAATGCTACAGGCGGATGGGGAGGTTATACGTATGCTATAAGCCCTGTGGCCGGTACACAATCGGGTAATACCTTTACTAATGTTCCTGCAGGTTCATACAACATTACTATAGTGGATGCGAACGGTTGTTCTATTACAAGACCTTTTACTCTAGCCGCACCGACACAACCAACCATAGCATTAGAGGCTACTTCGGATTTTTGTTATGATACGACTAATGGAGCAAGTTTATACGTTACGGCATCTAATGGTGTAGCACCGTATCAGTTTAGTCTTAATGGAGGAGCTTTCGTTGCTTCAAACACACCAACTAATGGACATACTTTCTCTAACCTTACTCCAGGTACGTATACTATTACGGTGAGAGATGCTTATGGATGTACGAATGCTGTAATATTTACTCAGACTATCAATCCTCAGTTAACACTTAATACAGTTTTAACTAAAGACTTTGATTGTTCTACAACTCCAAATGCTGTAATTTCGGGAACTATCAATGGAGGTTATCCAGGGTATACCTATCAAGTAAGTTATAATGGAGGATCTTACGCTGCTCCTACAACAGTGACAGGTTCTACTTTTACCTATTCTATACCAACTACAAATCCTGGTACTTATCAAATACTAGTTACAGATATTAGAGGTTGTACTGTTCAATCGGGAGTCATAACAATTCCTGCATTACAACCTGTGACAGTTTCAACATCACAAGTTAATGTATTGTGTTTCGGTGATGCTACAGGTTCCGTTACTTTTACTCCAGGTGGAGGAGTTGCTCCTTATCAGATTAATTTTAACGGTACAGGTTTTAGTGCAAATACAACCTATTCTAATTTAGCGGCTGGAACGTATACGTATGTAGTTAGAGACAGTAAATTGTGTACAATTTCAGGATCGGTAACTATAACTCAAAACCCTCAAATTACATACACTTCTAATTTGGTGCCTATTACTTGTGATCCAGTTAGTGGAAATACTACTTTAGGTCAAATATGTGTTCAAGGAGTATCGGGAGGAGTTGCTCCTTATACTTATACGTTGGTAGATCTTTCGAATGGTAATGCGCCTCAAACGTTCACTGCTGCAACAACGGGTATTAACCACTGTTTTACTAATTTAGATTATGGTTTCTATGATTTAATTGTGACTGATGCCAACAGTTGTTCAATTACAACTAGTAATATTGCCATAGCATCACCAGTAAGTGACTTGCAAGTAACAGCTACCGTATTACCGGCAGGAGATTGTTTAACAGGTGCTACAGTAAAGGTAGATGCAATTTCAACTTTTGGTACAGGTGGCCCTTATTATTTCTCATTGTATCCAAATACTACTACACCTCCGGCAGGTGCTGGTTGGATACCAGAGGACACTGTTGGTTCAGGTAGTGCTACTTTCTCTGGTTTATTAACAGGTGTAACGTATTCTTTCATTGTATGGGATAGTGCAAGTAATTGTTATTACTATGCTCAAGCAAACACTGCTACAGCTTCTAATTCGAATATGACTTCCAATATAGATGTTATCAATAATGTAACTTGTAAAGGAAGCGCGGATGCGAATGTAAGTATAGAAGTTAGCAATTATGCAGGAACTTCAGTTTCATGGCAAATTTTCAATTCTTTAACAACAGCACCAATAACTCCAATAACTAATGTTACCGGATTACCAGCAGGTGGACCTTATCCAATTACTAATATTGGCCCAATGGCTCCGGGTTCATACTTTGTTTTACTAACAGAGACGAGTGGACCTAATAACGGTTGTTCGGTTTCTTCTGCAGTATTTAATGTGGTTGAATCTGTTAATCCTTTATCAGTGGTAGCTAGTGCTATTAAAAATGACAACTGTAATACAAATGCTGGAGTTATTACCGCTGTTGCTCAAGGAGGAACGGCACCATATACTTTCAGTATTGATGGTGTTACATATGGTTCTTCAAGTACATTTAACGTTGAATCAGGGACCTATACCATATATGTAAAAGATGCGTATGGTTGTATTGCGAGTACTCCTACTACAATAACAGTTAATCTTGACACAACTCCAAACGCAGATGTATCCTTAATTAATGCTTGTGCTGTTGAAGGGAACTTCTCGGTAAATATTACATTAAATACTGCTGGAATAGCTCCTTATACATTAAGTGTTGATGGAGGTGCATTCCAAACGGTGACTTTCCCTTACATGGTTGCTGGATTATCTTCAGGAAGTCATACTTTTGAAGTTAAAGATGCTAATGGTTGTGGTGAAACTGAAACGATCAATATATTAACTCCAATGGCAGGATCGGTTGCTATAACGGCTTTACCGACATGTGCAAATAATGATGGAAGCATTGTAATAACAGCAACAGGTGGTTCAGGAAATTATGCTTACAGTATTTCTCCGGTTGCTGGAACTATCTCAGGTAATGTGATCTCTGGTTTACCGGCAGGGAACTACACGGTAACGATTACAGATACAACAACTAATTGTACGTTTAATGTACCAGTTACCTTAGGAGCACCAACTCCGGTAACTTTTACGGCTAGCTCAACCCTAGTGAGTTGTTTTGGAGGCAGTGACGGAACGATCACTGTTACTTTGGATCCTACAAACGATAATCCAGTATATACTTATGAGATTATCGCCGGTCCAATTATTTTCTCTGCTCAAACATCAAATATATTTACTGGCTTACCGACGGGTACTTACACAGTACAGGTGAACTCAGGTAGAGGATGTTTTGCGACTTTAAATGTTCCGGTAAATCAGCCGACAGATTTAGTG
>NZ_JAMLJM010000011.1 GCF_023635005.1 Flavobacterium luminosum
AAAGCTTGCATTAATTGCAGTTGTAAACAAATTATTAAAACAAGCTTTTGCGATTGCAACAAAAAAAGAATATTATTCAGTGAAAATTAACTAAAATAAATTTGGAAATAAACACAGTTCATGCTGATACTTCCTTTGTCAGTACAGGCTACGGAAGCATCGCATCACGCTATCTTTTATTTTAACTTTATGTGATCTCTCCTTGCGTCGAGATGACAAACAGTGTGTTAATTATGTGTTCCATTTTTGTCTCAATTCTTCACAAGCGGCTAATGGTAATCCTAGTCTTGGGTTTATTTCGGTTTGCAATCGATGTAATAATGCTGTAACTTCTATACTAGTCATAATAGCATAACTAAAAAGCATGTCCAACACCCATAAATGTCCTCTAATAGGAACCGCTTTACTTCTAGCAAAATTTCGTAAGTTTTTATCGGAAGTAATTAAATCTGCTTCTAATTTTTGAGCACAAAAAACGGCAGAGCAATCCTCCATAGAAAGTTGATTTTTTTCATCTTTCAATGAGGCAATGGCTAATAATTCTTCTCCTGTAAATCCTTCCACAACAAGTTGTTCTGTTTCAATATAAGGCAAAAGCAATGCTTGTTGTGCTGGGTCTAATTCATCAAAAATAATATCTGTCGTATGAAAACTAAAAGGCAATTGAAAAAAGTGAAACAAGATATCTAGCTTCACTAAATCAATTAAAATATTAGCATCATTGACAATTATCCTCATAACAACACAAATTCTTTTCTAAAATCCGCTAATTTCATATTGGCTAAACTAGCCGCTTTGTTCAACGAAACTAAATCTTCTGCTGTAGCTCTGTATAACAATTGTTTAAAACGAGTAGAACTTTCTCTTCCTTGAAATTTTCCTAAATCAATTTCTTTTTTACGACTAGGATCTTCATTTATCCAACGTCTGAAATTAATGTAACGCTCTTCTGAAATTACACCCAAATCTTTAGCTCTTGCCATAATAGCCTGAATAGAAATACCGTAGGTTTCCTTGATAGCTATTAATTCGGATAAACTTATTTTATTGCGTTGTGCTCCTAATTCTAATAAAAAAGTTTCTTTTGGCATCAACATAGCACCAGCAAAACGATGGCACAAACGTTCTATTTCTTTTTCAACTAAATTAGAATTAAAACTTAATAGCAAATGTCCCAATTCATGTAAGGCAGTAAAACGTTTACGTTCTACAGAAAATTTAGAGTTAATTACAATTACTGGAATATTGCCAGTAGCCCAGCCTGAGAATCCATCAAAATCTTCGTCCGCATCAATTTCAATCACTTTGATTTCTTTGTCTTCTAATAACTCAATCACATTGGGCAAAGCGTTAATACCTATATTCCAATCTTTAATTAACTGGTTTACTGCTTGCTCTACAGCGTTACCATCAGGAATTGAAATATTTTTAATAGGATTATTAAAATTAGATTCTAAATTTAAAAACTGCTCTACTTCAATGTAACGAGTAATAATATCAGTAACTTCTTCTTTAATACTGGTTACTTTTTTTACACCTAGTTTACTTTTCTTTCTAAATTCAATGTTTTCAATAGAAATTGTAAACGGACGAAAAAAGTAATCTAATTTCACATTTAAAACTTTTGCTAATTGTAAAAGCACTTTACTATCGGGCATCATTTCAGCCTTTTCGTACTTTGAAATAGCATTATAGCTCACTAAACCATCTAATTTTTCTGATAGTTCACGTAATGATAAACCTGCTAATCCTCTAGCAGATTTAATTCTTTTAGCTACAATTTCTTTCATAATAAATTTATTTAGTTGTTGACAAAATTATAAAAAATATTTTATTTGTCAACCTTAACTAATATAACTTTAACATTTACAACTTATTAAAATTCTCCAATATCTTTTGCTGTAACTCATTCCCTTTCGCAAACTGCTCTTGTAAAGTAGCTTGTAAGCTTGCCATTTTGTCTTCAAAAGCAATCCCGTCGTCTTCCACTTCTTCGGTCCCTACATAAATACCTGGGGTGAGTTTGTAGTCTTGGTTGCGTACCTCTTCTAAGGTAGCAGCGTAGCAGTAGCCATCGATGTTATTATAGGCTTCGACAAGCTCAGCCTGACTATCTTGTTTATTACGCCAAGCATGGTAGGTTGCGGCTACTTTGTCTATATCGGCATCGGTAAACACACGTAGTTTACGGCTTTCCATAGTACCCATTTTACTGGTATCTATGAACAAGATTTCGTTTTTACGTTCGCGGTGGATGCCATCTTTGCCATCTCGGTTTTTACTTAATATAAAAATACAAGCAGGTATGCCTGTAGTTAAAAACAATTTATCGGGTAAACGTACAATACAATCAATCATGCTGTTGTTTACCATAAACTCACGTACATTTTTCTCTCCTTTGTTGTTAGAGGTCATGGCTCCATTTGCCATTACTACACTCGCGGTTCCTTTGTTGCTCAAATGGCTCCAAAAGGTTTGCATCCACATAAAGTTGGCGTTACCATCGGTAGTAAATTCTTCTTTCGGTCCAAACAAGCGTGGGTCGTTTTCAGGTAAGTCTTCTGGATGCCATTGGCTCACATTAAACGGAGGGTTTACAATTATATAATCCGCTTCTAAATCAGGAAATTGGTCGTTCAATAACGAGTCGCCCAAACGTACATCAAAGGACAAATCACGTAAGGCTAAGTTCATTTTACACAAACGCAACGTACCATCATAACGCTCCTGTCCGTAAATAGAAATCTTACGTTTGTCGCCTCCATGGCTTTCTAAAAACTTCAACGATTGCACAAACATACCACCACTACCACAAGCCGCATCAAAGATTTTTCCTTCATAAGGCTCAATCATTTCTACCATCAAACGCACAATACTGCCTGGCGTAAAGAATTGTCCCGCACCAGACCCCTCTGCCAAAGCAAACTTGCCAATGTAATATTCATACACACGCCCTAGCACATCACTTTCAGGATTTTCCTTTTGCGATAACTTAGGATTGGAAAGTAAATTAATTAAACCACCTACTTGGCGTGCGGTTAATTGGCTTTTCACAAAAATACGTGGTAAAATCCCTTTTAAATCGGGTCTAAATTGTGCCAAAGTAGCATCTAACAAGTCAAAAGCATCATCTACAATGACTTTGATATTGTCTTGTTCGGCATTGGCTTTTAAGTAGTCCCAAGTGGCTTGTTTGGGAATGATATATACATTTTTAGACAAATATTCATCCGCATCTTCCAACACATAGTTGATTTCCGCTTCGTCTGTCGTAAAATAATTAGAAGTTTTATCGTGTAGTAAAGTCGTTAATTCTTCTTTACGCATTTCATAACGCTCGGACATGTGCTTCAAGAAAATCATCGGCAACACATAGTCTTTATATTGATTTTCAGCTACAGCACCACGTAATTCATTAGCGGCTTTCCAAAGTTCTTGTTCAAAATTAATATCGGCTTTTACGGTAGTTTTACTCATAGTGGGTTATATGGAATAGCCTCAAACATAAAGAAAAAAAAGAATTCTTACAATTGTTAATTTTTTTAATTTCAAATTTTAAATAATACAAGGAGGTAATAAAATTAAAATCAAAACTAAACGCCCCACCAATAGCGGCAGGGCGTTTCAAAGGTATAGTGCGAACACTATTCATCACTAAAGATTAAGCCACAGTTACAGAACCTAAGTACAAACTGGTCGCCGCCAACTTCTCGTCGGCAGAAGCAAACGTAGCCCATACCTGCACCTCTAACCCACTAAGAAAAGTAGGTAAAGCCAAGGTAGCACTGCTGCTGTTTCGAGTACCTGCATTCAAATTATAGACCGTAGTTTTGGAGGTAGGCTCATAGGCCACGACCACCAAGGCGTCGGTCGCTTGGGCTTCCCCTTGCCCACTGTTGTCGGTCCAACTAAACTCAAGGTTTTGCCCCGTTCCGGCTACTACTTGACCGTTGTTCATCCCCAGCAAGTCGCCCTTACTAATCAAGACTTTGGTGTAATCCCACTCGTAATTGGGATCGTTAAACACGAGGGCCTCTTTCATCAGGTACGACATCGCCTGATTGCGTCGCGTTTTTAAACCCGTATCGCTGCCGAAATAACGCTTAATTACCGGTTGAATTCCTCCTAAAAACTCGGTGGTCATTGCAAACTTACTTCTTTGCGCTTGTTGAAAATCGGTGGCCATACGGCTCCCTTTTTTAGGTAAACTACGCATTACCTCTTTACCGCGCCACGTAGCACCCACTACCGGACCTACTTTTCCTGAAAATGCACCTAAGATGCCTTTGTTGTATGTACCCATACTTTAATAAAATTTTGTGAATTAATAAAAAACCTTTTGTTTTTGATGCGCGCTACCAAAGAACATCACAAAGATAGAGCAGCTTTTTAGCAAAAAACAAGTTAAGTGACTGAATTAAAGAGTTTTAATAGGTTTTGAATGGTATTGCTATACTTTGGAAGCTTTTGCTCTTTTTTGACAGGTTTTGACACCTTTTGACAGGTTTTGACACCTTTTGATAGTGTTTGATAGTCAATGAAGGGTTGGAGGGATTTTTATAGGGGTTTTGTTCGTACTTTGTTCGTATGTGGTTCGTACGCGCTTCGTAAAAACAGGGGTTGATACGAACAAGGCTCGAAGAAAAGTAAAAGAAAAGTAGAAAAATAGGCTGAAAGCTGAACACTGAAATTTTAAACCATATAAGGCATATAAGGAAACATAAGTTTTATGTTACGTTGCGGTAAGTTCATGAAAGAGTTCATGCGCTTAGCGCATTTGGTAATACTTCAAAACTGAATACTAATGCCTGAGCACTGAATACTGAAAGCTCAAACCATATAAGGCATATAAGGAAACATAAGACTTATCGATATATTAAGACAAGTCCATATCAGAGACGCTTCGCTTTTGATGTTATGATGGGAATCTGAAGACTGATTGCTGAAGACTGAAATTATAAACCATATAAGGGAAGATAAGTTTGACGTTACGTTGCGGTAAGTTCATGAAAGAGTTCATGCGCTTCACGCATTTGGTAATACTTCAAAACTGAATACCGATACCTGAACACTGATAGCTGATAGCTGAACACTGAAATCTCAAACCATACAAGCCATATAAGAAAAAATAAGGACTATCGATGCGTTGAGAAAAGTCCATAACAGAGGCGCTTTGCTTTTAAAGTTATAGTGGGAATCTGTAGACTGATTGCTGACAACTGAACATTGATAGCTGAGCACTGATAGCTGACAGCTAATAGCCGGAACTACTTTATTGCTTTACACGATACGATGTGGTGAAGGGTGTTCTATATGCGATTAGAACGAAAGAGGGAGAGGTAAACTCAGGAGGTTTACAACAAGTGTTTGTTTTTCATTTTGGCCATAAGCGATTTGGTGAAATACGACTTAGGATACAAAATACGCCCTCCTAATTTGGTAAAAGGAATTCTATTTTCTTTGCGATAACGCGCTAGAGTCGAATCGCTAAAACTGAATAGTTGTTTCAAATCGGCACCATCATACCAACCCTCTTCACTATTTTGTTGTTGCAATTCTTGCACTACTTTCAATAACTCATCTACTTGAGTTTTTAATACGTCTACTTCTGATTTCAAAGGCTTATACTATTAATAAATTAAAAAATAATTCTCTAGCTAATAAGGCTTTCTTATTTGCTTTTAACAAATTTCATAAAAAAAATAAAGGCTTAAAACTTTAGTTATCAACAACAGTAATGACCTATTTCCAAAATAGTATTAAAAGTTGTAATATGGTACAAAAAAAGTAGTGTTTTTTTGAAAGTGAAGCGACCTATTAAAAATTTAAACAATTAAAAATCAATACTTTAACATAAACGCATTGTTATTAATAACTTTTAAGGCTTGCTGCTTTTTTTCAATACGCATATAAGAGAAGATAAGACCTATCAATGCGTTGAGGTAAGTACGTTAAAGAGTCACTTCACTGATGAAATTATAACTGATAGCTGAACACTGAAAGTTCAAACCATTTAAGGCATATAAGTAAATATAAGACCTATGACGTGATGAGATAAGCTCATAAAAGAGGCGCTTCGCTACTAAAGTGATAACTGATAGCTGATAGCTGAGCACTGAAAGCTGACCACTAAAACTTAACAATCATATATCAAAAAAAGGACAATTTTTATTAAATTTGAGTACAAACAGAAACTACCCATGAAACTATTCTTCACAACTACCCTATTCTTGTGCACTACTTTGGCAATGGCGCAAGACAAATAAAGAATCCAATACGATTATAAAACCGATAACTTCGAATACTTCAAACTCAATAAGTCGTCCGAGATTATTGATACTCTAAACAATCCGAAATTCAAACGCAATAGTTTAATCGAAATCAAATTGCTTAACATCAACCCATTTGCGGTGAACATTAAAACCGACATCCAAGAGGAAGAGATTCATTCGACCGGTTCTGGGGGGTATAACTTTTCGAATTTGTTGGGAGGAATTACCGCTATGACGGATGGGGACCTCAAACTGAATGCCACCCAATTACCGTCAAATTTAGAGAACCCTTACATCAATAAAGATATTTTTGGTGAAAGCACGTAAAGAAACACTAAAATTGAAAATAAGTTTTCGCAACTCAACGCCCTGTCGTCTAACGTAGAAGCACTAAAAATAACGCTATTGGCCAATTTAACCTGGAAAAAACGGTGCAAACTGACCACCACTTTCCAGTCCAAATTGACCACCTAAATTTTAGGGTAAATTAGCCATTAAAAACAGTTACTTTTTTTCATGTTGTTAGCTCATACATTCGTACAAAAAATACGGATTATGGCAAACAAAGTAACAGACATGAGTAAGATTAGAAAAGTAATTAAATTTCACTGTAGCGGTAAGAGTAAATTGTTTATTAGCAATTACTTATCGCTCTCAAGAAATACGGTAAAGAAATATATTTCTTTATTTGAACTTCTAGGCTTAAGTTTTGAAGCTATTGAAGCCAAAACAGATGCCGAACTTGAAGTTTTATTTTCACAGAATACGGTTGAAACCATAGATCCTAGACTACAAAAGCTTTATGATTTTTTTCCACAAATGGAGCGCGAACTCAAGAAAGTTGGTGTTACCGTCCAGCATATGTGGGAACGATATATTGCTATACATCCTGATGGTTTTAAGAGTTCTCAATTTAGACATCACTTTAAAATATGGAGTAAACGCGTTAATCCAGTAATGCACATGAATCACAAAGCAGGTGATAAAATGTATGTGGATTATGCTGGAAAAACACTTTCTATTGCTGACAAGGATACAGGAGAGATTAAAGAAGTACAGTTTTTTGTGCCATATTAGATGCAAGTCAACACACGTATGCTGAAGCTTCTATGAGCCAACAGAAAGAAGATTTTGTCACATCGGTAGAGAACGCTATACGTTTTTTTGAAGGTGTTCCAGCGGCAATTGTTCCAGATAATCTAAAGTCAGCCGTAATTAAGAGCAGTCGTTTTGAACCAACAATTAATGAAACCTTAGCCGATTTAGCAGAGCATTACGAAACTACCATATTACCTGCAAGAGCTTACAGACCAAGAGATAAATCATTAGCAGAAGGAGCCGTAAAAATCTTATACCGAAGAATTTATGTACATCTAAAACAAAAACAGTTCTATAGTTTAGAAGAATTAAACCAACAAATATGGGATTTATTAGATGCTCATAATCACAAAAAACTCACAGGAAGACCCTATACTCGTTATGAATTATTTATAGAAGATGAGAAGCAAAAACTACGCCCATTACCTCAAGAACGCTTTGAAATCAAATACCAATCCTTTGCAACAGTAATGCAAAACGGTCATGCATTACTGAGTCAGGACAAGAGTTATTACAGTGTTCCATACCAATATGTGAGAAAAAAAGTAAAACTTTTGTATGCCAAAACTACGGTTGAAATCTTCTACAAATACAATCGAATCGCTATTCATCCAAGAAATTACAAACCTTATGATTAGGTTATCAAGCATGTATTCAAGGATATAAAGTTAGTTATTACAATACATCTAAGTTGTTCGCTAAGTTAAAAATGGCTAAAGCCGATGGTTCTTATCTAAGAGAATTAGCCAAAATAGAACGACAAGATGTTATCATATTAGATGATTTTGGACTTCAAGCATTAGATAGTCAAAACCGAATTACACTTTTAGAAATCATAGAAGACAGACATAATAACGGTTCTATAATCGTAACTTCCCAAATACCAGTACAAGGTTGGTACGATATAATCGGAGAAAAAACCATAGATGATGCCATTTTAGACCGACTTATACACCAATCCCATCGCATCGAATTACAAGGCGAATCCATGAGAAAGAAAAGAGGAATCAACAAAGAGTAATTTTAATATATATGAATCACAAATTAACACAAGAAAAAAGTAGTTTTTAATGAAAAATGGAGGTGGTCATTTTGCTCCGAAATTAGGTGGTCAATTTGAATTGGAATTGGGTGGTCAATATCACTGGAATTTGCACTATTGAAAGCTTAATAGAAGGTACTTCTATTAAGCTTTATACATTGATATATGAACGGGATAAATATATTAGATGGAATCTTATTAGAAAAAATGGTAATTGGTTCACTTCTATTGAAGAAAATTAATTATAAATTATGTTATAGGACATTTTAATTCTATTGAACAATTTTTCATCTAATATGATTAAATTTCAAAAATTTTAAATGTATTAATTTTCTCAATTATTATTTTTTCCTTATTTGATAAACCTTTGACTTTATACAATTGTCGTAGAATTTCATACATTAGTAGTAAATGCTCACTATTTTTAATGCCCATTTCGCTTAGAATGTTTATCGCATTTTCTTGATGTAAAATGCCCATATCTAAATTGTTGTCTAACAAAAATAATTTTGATAAGTAGTTATAACAAGCACTTAGAAAAAAATCATTTCTAATTTCAGGCTTTAATGTGAAATGTAATTTAATCCCTTCGGACATAAATTCAATTGCCTTCTTTATATCTCCACACATTTTATAGCTTTCTGCTAATATTTTATATTCAATTACTAATTGTTGGTCATTATAAATATTATGTTTTTTTCTAAAATTTTGAATTTTTTTGAAATTATCAAGAGCATTAACAATGTCATTATTCATAAGATAAACATTGGAAATGTTATTTAAAACAGTTATAATCTCAGGTTGATATATTTTATCACTTTTATTAAATGAATCTAATGCCTTTTTGAACTGTTCTAAAGCTTTTCCATAATCAGTATGGGCATATGCCAAACCGAGATTATTATATATTACTCCAAGATTTATATTGCTTATCGCTTGATATTTTTCAGCTCTAGAAGCCAAATCAATCCATTTATCTAATTCGTTTTCAAAATGAATATAAAATCTATAAGAATATAACAACTCATTTTCTAACATAATTAAGGGCTGATATACTGCTCTTCTATATTTTTCTTTAATATTGTCTAAAATTGATTGTGCATACTTTAAATATCTATAAGAAATGGAAGGATTATTTTTTCCCTCTTTAATTCTGGCTGTTAACCAAGTAATATAAAATATGTTACCAACGAAAGGAGATAAAGTTTCTCGCTCATTATACAATACTAATTCTTTTATAATCTTATGGATATTTACTCTCTTCTTATCAGATGTAAACTCTATAAGTCCCTTCTTATCAAGACTAATTAAAATATTCATTATATGAACTTTATTTTCTTTATAATGTTCTAAACCGTTAATAAGAATAATATCTTCAATAATAATATCTCTTGAAGGTAAAAGAGAAAGATATTCTAGATAACTATATTCATTAGATTTGAGGTTCTTAAAACTAAATTTTTTAAGGAGATAATTAAAAATCTTAATGGAATTGTTTTCGTCTGGTAAATCAATATCAATATTGTAGTCTTCATCATTTAAGTTTTGCTCCTTTAAAGAAGTAAAAAACTGTTCCAAAGTTAAATCAAAACTATTTTCAATTGTTTTAGCTGTGAGTTCTATAACTAAAACATTGAACTCAACAAAATCAATAAATTCAGTCAATAATTTGTTATCAATATCTTCTTTATTACAATAAGTTTGGAAAATACTTTTAGCATTTTCAATTTCAATTTTAGGGAGTTTTTTAGATGAAATTGTTTTTATATTATTTCTAGTGAGAATTAATTTTTGCCAATTAGAAAGACTAATGAATTGATTTAAGTATGCTTTATCTTCTTCTAACTCTTGTATATCTACAATGACTAAGTTTTCTCCTTTAATTTTGGCTAATTCATTTAAAATAACTTTGAATCGATGCTCAATGTCATCTTTAGGCGAAAAATCAAGATTTAGATTTTTTATTAAAATTTCATCAAGAGCAAACGCATTTAGTATAGAATTTTCAACTGTAATCCAAACGATATGATTGTAGTTTGAATAAGTTTTGAGATATTTTTTTGCAAATGAAGTTTTACCCATTCCTCCATGGCTAAAAATAGATACTAATTTTCTAGATACTAATTCGGTATTTATAGTAATTAAAAAATTTTCCCAATCATATATATTAATAGAAGTATAATCGGGTATTAAATTTAAGTTTTTGGGTAATTGTTTTATGATACCAGATACAATTGTTTTTTTTAAAGAATTAATTTCAAAATCATGTTCTTCAACTTTTGATTGAATGCTTTGTATATTGGTTCTTAGTAATTCTATATCAATATTAATCAACTTAAAGAATTTAACATTAAGATATCTTTCAATTTCTTCATCTGAATGATTTAAAATATTTTCTATAACTTTCTTTGTTAAACATCTATTAAGAGGGTTGCTGTCTTGGGAACGTTTATAAATCTCAGAAATTAAAACACCAAACAAAAGAGAGATTGGTCTATTTTGAAATTTTTCATTTTCTAATAATTTCTCAATTTCAAACTTTATTTTATTTATTGCTTCATTAGGAACAAGGTTCTCAAATTTCCATTTAATTGATTTAGTAAAATTTTCAATCTCAAGATTAACAATTTGGATTAAATTTTCCGTTGATGATTTAATTAAATCTCTATTCTCAATTGATTTTTGTTTATTTAGATTTTTGTTTTTTCTATTTTTAATTTCTTTATATAAGACTTCTTTGATTTTATGACAACATAATACTCTCAGATTATTGTCTTCTAGTTTTTCATCATAAATCCATTTAGATAATAGTTTTTCGCTAGCAGCAACTTTTGTGTTAGTAGTAAAACAAAAACTCACATCACTGATTAAGTCTTTATTTTTTAGATATAATATAAAGAAATTGAAAATTGTATTTTTAACTTCCTTCGAATTCAAACTAAAATTTGATGTATAGCACTTAACTTGGGTAAATAATAAACTTTCTCCTACTTCTTTAATGTCTTGGTCTACCTCAGAGTAAGCATCGATATCATTATTTTCAATAAAATTATGAATCCATTTTTTTAAAATGGTTAAATATTGATAATAGAAGCCTCTATTTGTGGCAATTGCATCTGTATTGACTTCAAAAACATTTATTATTTGTTCTAGCATATATAAAATTAATTCATAAAAATATGGAAATTCATATCAAATGCTTTTAATATGATTGATTTTTAGAATTAAAAGAAGAAGATAAAAATCAGGTTACTTACACCTAAATTTACACCTAAAAAAAGAAAACCCTCATAATCAATAGATTACAAGGGTTTTTGCGGAGAAAGAGGGATTTGTCTGCTACAAAAGCCACCAATAAAATCAATACTTCGCAAAGCATTTAATTTAAGTGACACCTCGACTGACACCTCTTTTATAAGGCTACTATTATTCTAAATTCAAAGTAGTCAAATATAAGGATAATTATTTGAATAGTAAAGCATCAAGACTAAAAATTGAACTAGTTATTTAAGTGCTTGTCGCTACTTTTCTTGATTAAAATTTGTTTTAGCATTTCTTCTAATTTAACCAAAAATCAAGTGAGTTACTTGTTCATATTTTATGCCACTATATGTACAGAACTCTTCAATCGTTAGAAACTCATTTTCGAGCTTATTGAGGTCTTTTTTTATCTTTTGCATCAATCTAGTACATTGACGATAACTCTTGCCTGTTATTCGTTGTATGTCCTTTGGATAGATGCACACCCTCTGATTATTCAATTTCATACTTTATCTATACCTTTGATATAGCTATGCTATACTTCTGACGTGCAGAAAATCTTTTGCAATTTAGTTATAATTTTTCATACTTATTTATTGGCTTTTTATGTTCATTTAAGACACTTGTGTCGATTTTGGACATATGGTACACTTGTTACTTTTTCTTTAGTGAAATGCTTTGTAAACTTTGCTATAATCATTCAAAATGTGGTTGCAACTGATTGAAAGAATGAAGGAGATTTTAGATGAATGTTTAACAAAATTTTGAAGTTATGGCTAGACAGAAAGGCATAATTAAATTAAAAGGTACTATCGGAGATATTACTTTTTATAAAACGCAAGATGGTCACTTAGCAAGAGAAAAAGGCGGAATTGACGCTAGTAGAATTGCAAGTGATCCCGCGTTTCAAAGAACTCGTGAGAATGGTTCCGAGTTTGGTAGAGCTGGAAAGGCAGGAAAAATGCTTAGAACGGCTTTACGACCATTGCTTTTAAATTCTGCGGATAGTAGAATGGTTAGTCGTTTGACACAAGCGATGGTTAAAGTTATCCAAGCAGATACAGTTAGTGAACGTGGTTTGCGTAACGTGATTGATGGAGAAGCTGAATTGTTATTTGGTTTTGAATTCAATATTCGTGGTAAGCTTGGAACCACTCTGTTTGCTCCGTTTGTGGCAACTATTGACCGTGTGGCTGGTGAAATTACTGTGGATTTGGCATCATTTATTCCTGCGAATATGATTGCTGCTCCAAGTGGAACTACTCACTACAAAATCATTTCTGGAGGAGCTGAGATTGATTTTGAAGCTGAAACGTATGTGGTTGCTACTTCTGAAACGGCAATTTTACCTTGGGACGGAACTGCTACTGCTCCAATTAATCAAGTGAATGTGGTTACTGCTAACTCAACTAAGCCTTTATTTTTGGCTCTAGGTGTTGAGTTCTATCAGGAGATAAATGGACAAATGTACCCATTGAAAAATGGTGCTTTTAACCCATTGTCTATTGCAAAAGTTGACAGCGGTGTGTAATGGTTATTTGGTTAACTAGAACTTATTTCCCTGATGGAACAAATGGTAAACTCGAATGCGAAGGCAAATTGATTTGTAACACAATAGAGTTGCCGTGGAAGATGAACGAAACGAAGGTTTCCTGCATTCCTGAGGGGAAATATTTTATTAGAAAGCGATACAGTGCAAAATATAAATGGCATTTGGAATTGTTGGATGTTCCAAATAGAAAGTTTATTCTATTTCATCCTGCCAATAATGCTCAAAAGGAATTGCAAGGTTGTATTGCTCCTGTTACTAAACTTTCTGGACCTGGTTTAGGTTTGATGTCGAGAAAAGCTTTTACGAAGCTAAAAGCATTTGTTTACAAAGCTTTGGACAATAAAGAAAGTATTGAATTAATTATCCAATCTTAATTATAGATTATGAAAAAAATTATCAATAGAGCAAAAGCTCCCACACCAAAATTTTTCAAAGTGCTTCGAACTGTTGGGTTGGCATTAGCTGCCGTTGGTGGAACAATTTTAGCTGCTCCAATTGCACTACCTGCTATTGTAACTACCATTGGTGGCTATGTTGCAGTAGCTGGAGGAGTTTTGTCAGCTGCAAGTCAGCTAACTACAACGGATGACAGCCAATAATCCCACATTGATGGGTACTGCAGGAGGCACATTTTTAAGTATTGTACCCAATCTTTCTTCTAATGATATTGCCAAAACGGTTATCTTAGCAACTGTTGGAGCTGTGGTCAGTTTTACGATTTCGTTACTGCTTAAAAGCCTAAATAAGAAGCACAAAAAATAAGTTTAGCCCTAGTTGTGGTGACCTTTGGGTTGAACAAAATGAAAGCCAAGTCGTGAGACCTGGCTTTTTTACATTCCTCCAAATTTATTTAAAATAACTTCATGAGTAATTATATTTACTGTCTTAGAATTTTATTAATTAAGTATTTTCTATTTAGAAGAAAATTAATTATACTTTTAACTCAAACTCCTCGCAATCAATTCTTATGTCTTCAGTATTTAAATTTTGATTAAGTAAATTACAAAATGAATTATTATTAATGTTAGAGTAATATTTACATTTAAAACAAGTTCTTTGAACGCTTATTATTTTTAATTCGTTCAACTGCTGAATAATACCTGTTATATTTTTCCACAAAACTAATTTATCATTTTGTTTCAAATTTGTAATAATATCGGTCAAGGGATTTACAAAACTTTCTGTTTCAAAAACGATATTTTCACCTTTTTCTGTTAATTCAATCGTGTAACTTCTTGTATCTTTTTTATCAATAATTTTGTTAATGAATTGTTTTTGCTCTAAAGTTTTAATTGTATCGCTTATTGTTGGTTTTGACAAATTAAATTCTTGAGAAAGATAACTTACTGTAGTTTTTTCGTCACTGTGATATGCAATAAAAATAAGCAATTGTATTTGAATTGGACTTAAATTATAAGTTTTTGATTTTTCCCAAAGTAGGGTTTTAAAAACCTGTGAAATACGGTCTAATCCTGCCACAATTTTATTGTCAAGATTTGAGTTTTGATCATTAAGATTGAAAACTGACATATTAATTTTTTTCAAAATATTCTAATAACAAAAACATTCTTTTGTTGCATTCAATTATGTTGTTTTTAAAACTTCTCATATTTTCTATGCTTTGAATGAAATCATCATTTATTAATTCGTTTTTGCCAAAAGTAATCATTTTTTCTAAAGATTTTTCGGTAACTTCAAGGTGAAACTGTAACGCAATTACATTTCTATTGTACATAAATGCTTGATTTTGATAAATTTCGCTTTTAGCCAAATGAAATGAATTTTTAGGCAAATTAAATGTTTCACCGTGCCAATGAAAAACTGTAATTTTGCTGTTAAATTTTTCAATTGGATTTTCAAATTCTTCATATTTTGTAATCTGAATTGGAAACCAACCAATTTCTTTTTTTGAGTTTTGAAATACTTTCGAGCCCAAAATAGAAGCAATAAATTGTGAACCAAGGCAAATTCCTAAAACCTTTTTATTATTTTCAATGGCTTTTGCAATAAACAATTTTTCCTTTTTTATCCATTTTGTGTTGTCATTTACACTCATTGGACCACCAAGAATTATCAATAAATCAAAAGTTTCAATATTTGGAAAAGTTTCGTTTTCGAATATTTTAGTTGATGAAATTTTATGTTTTCTTTTATTTACCCAATCATTAATACATCCTAAATCCTCATAAACAACGTGTTGTATATAATGTATTCTCATAAAATTAGTTAAAGTAATAAGCCGAAAGTATTAATCTTTCGGCTTATTAAAAAATTAATAGCAATTTTCCATTTCTATAATAGCAAAACCACTTTTTATAATTTGTTTCTCAACTTCAACAGGTGCTTTGTCAATATGGCAAAAAACACATTCTTTTGAAGTTAAATTTTGTCCTTCTTGCATTACACTTTTTAGATACTTTTTTCCATATTCAAAAATTTGATTTTCATCTTTCAAATTTTCATCTACTAAAATATCAAAATGCATAATTTTTCCATCTTTGCGAGTTACATATGTATCCCAAACAGCTATCTTCATAGTTGAAATAAATTAAAATTCTCCTTTTTTCATATAAGGTTGTCCCCAAAGTATCGATTGTAGCAAAACTGATTTTACCCAAGCGTTGTACATTTTATCAACATCCTCTGAACTTGCTCCTTTTTTGGCTAAAAATGGTTTTAATGTTGTAGTAACGGGAATTGTCAATGCAGGAATATATCTGTAATTTACAATTGGAACTGCTGTCGCTTTGTCAGTTTTATTTTTTTTGGTTGAATAATGACGTAACCCAATTTCGTATTGATAATTCAACCAATCTTGATTATAATTGGCTTCAGCGGTTTGTAATATCCACATTGCAAATCTTTCTCTAACTTTTGCTAAATATTCTCCTTCAGGTTTTCCTGTTGATTTGTTTCCAAAAAAGTACAATAATTGTGGCGTTCCACCAACAAAACCGTACCAAACATCTAAAATTTCATTTGTTTGATCTTTCAGAATATCGTGGCTCATTTTTAAATATTTGACATCCTCGTCACTAAATAATAAGGTTTGTTGTAAAAGTTTTAAATCTTCTAAACTAAATGGAGACTTTGAAACTTGTTTTGTTCCATAAGTATAACCTGCTGGTTTTTGTATTTGCGCTTGCGTAAAAGAAAGCGTAAAAACTGCTAAAAATAATATTATTTTTTTCATTTTGATATGAGTTTAAATTATTAAAAACCCTGTTGAAATATTTCAACAGGGAAATTTTGTTTGTTAACCGATAACATCAGCCATTGAAGCACCAAAATTGATATGTAAAACATTTCCTTTTGGAGTTACTAATGCTGGAACAGATTTTACACCTGCTTTTACTGCTTCGTCAATTCTTGATTTGTCTGTTCCAAGATGAACGATTTGAACATTTGAATGTCCGATTAAGTCAATTACATCGTGCTCTGCACTAATACAAACTGGACAACCTGCGTGATAAAAAATTGATTTACTCATTAGATTTTTTTTAAATGTTAATTATTATACTTTATGTAAATTGCAATTACAATGCAAATATAGTTAGTTATCCTAACTAAAAAAATATTTTTCACTTTTTTTTTGTTTTCATTTTATTTTATAGTATTTATGAAAAAAAAATCTAAATTATCTCTTACTGTAACGATGCACGATAACTCTTCGCATATCGTTAATAAGGTTGATGTTTTCATGAAATTGTTTTTCTTTTTGCTCCAAAAGTTTAAGAGAAGCAACATGCTTTATGTGAGCTTCGTGTTCTTCCATCATAATTTTAGATTTTATAAAAAACTCCTTTTTGAAATCGTTAAGACGTAAAAATGGAATTACAGAACCCACTAAATGTTGATGCCAAAAATTTGTTTTCCATAAGCTATAAGCAATCCAAAAAATATTTTCGCAATCAGTTTCACTATCAAATATGATTACGAAACTGTTTGTGAATGGCTCATTTTGGGGCTTACCGCTGTTCATTCCTTTGTTTAAAACAAAAAAGTGCGGTTTGCTGTAAATGATGTTCTTCTTGTGGGTTTTAACGATAAAATTCATCATGGCTTCGGATTTAAAAATTAGGTTTTCTTCTAATTTTCTGTTGAATTTCTGATGAATGCAGATGTGCCTCGCTACGCTCCGCCCATTAAAATTTTTTTCGCCAAATGTTATTTTTTAATTGGAAGCGAAGAATATTCATTTCAAAAGAAAAAAAAGAAAAAAAGAAAGCCATTCGTCCAAGTGGAAGGTTTCAAAAAAGCAAGTTTTTCAGAAAAAATACTACCCGATACGTGATTGAATTCGGCAGCGTCTAATCGGAAATTAAATGTGTTTTGAAACTGTTTGGGTGGAGATTTTTTCTGAAACCCGCAGGGCTTGAACTTGCTTTTTTGAATACCTGGAACTTATCTTTGCTTCCTTTTTTTATTTATTTTTTTTTGAAATTTTCAATTCTTTTTTATTTGTTTTTTAATCGGAAATTGAGAATAGCCATTTTTATTGAAATCGGAATTTTATTTTTAGTTGGCTATTTCCAATCAGATATCCTTGTTTAATCGGATTTTATCCGAAGTATTGAAAGTTGATTTGAAAGATAGACGTCTTCGGAAAGGGTATCAAATTCTTTGGATGGATGAATAAACCAAATAGAAAATAAAAAAGCTATTCATCCGGCCAAAGAATTTGATACTCTTTCGTTTGCAAGTGTTTATTGCTTTTTATTGGTCAAACGTAATGGCCCTCTTTTTATTGGAATTGTTTTTTTGTGGCCATTTCTTGGATTTGATTTTTGAGGATGCCAAAACGTGATTTGAAAAGAGAAGTTTCAATGTAATCGGTATGTTGTATTGAAAACGTGAAGCATCTTCAAAAAACAATGCATTAAACTACCGAGTGCGATGTGGCAGTAGCGTGAGTAAGGGTATCATTTTTTATTTGCTTACTGAGATGTTTCTGATTGCTTTAGTGGAAAAGCTGATGTTTGAAATTTAGCTGGCAGTCGCAGTGTTCAGTATTCTGCAGATTATCTTAAAAAACGGTATGGCATCAGCTTTTTCGCTGGAGCAATTACTGCTAGTTTTCTGGCAAATAAAAAATGATACTCTTACTGGGGATTTTGGTTTTGTGGGTTCTAAAAATGGATTTACCACAGGCAAATCACTAAAAGTTAAAGCCATTTTTAGAACTTACAAAAGCAATGAAAACACTTCCTATTTAAACGCAAAGTTGATAAAAACAGTTACCGTGAACGTTCATAAAAGCAATGGTAACCGAAACTATTCCTATGAAATGGTGAATGTTCTTAAAGACAGTGGCGAAGGACGGTTTTTTTTGTAGCTGGGTGATGCGATGGGAGCTACAAAAAAAGTTGTCCTGGAGCCACTGGCACGAGCGTTGGGTGAGCGGCTTTTTTACATAATGTTATTATAGTGCATCCGAGATTTTGATTAGTAGCAGGATAGTCCCTATGCACTATAATGCAACATTATGTAAAAAAGCTTGGGGAAAAAAATTACTGGCATGAGTTGCGAAGCGTACTTGTTTTTGTTTTGTGCGTTGGGCAAGCTCTTTGGCTGATGGCGTGCAGGATTTTCCAATTTACACATAATTTTCTTGTCATCAGGCAAAGTGCTTGATGTGCGTTGGGACAAAAACCATGACAGTAATTTTTTTTTGGAGCGTTGGGAAGGAGTGGCAACTGAAAACCAAAAACGTCAATTTACCATTAAACGAAAAAGTACGTTCTCATTATTTAAAAATGAAATTAGCGAAATGAAGCAAACAAAGAATTGATGCTAGGAATACTTGGACTAGGAGCAGTTTTTGTGCAGATGAATGAGATAATTTTGGATTAAATGATATTATCTGCTTTAAGTAATTTAATCAAATCTAAAGATTCTTCTTCTACCCACTTATTATCAATTATTAATTGATTTATGAATTCTATTTGTGTTAATGAAAAATCTTCTTTCTTTAAATTAGAAAATTCATTTTCATTCCACTTGCTATTGTGATGTTTTACATCTACATCAATTGCAATTTCATGTGTTTGAGGTTGAATAATTTTAACATCAACTCCTTTGGATTTAAATATTCTCTTCACTGTGGAATATATTTGCAGTCCGTTGTAATCCCAATCACAAAAATAATATATAGGTAGTTTTAGTTTGTCTTGAGAAATATCTTCTAATGGTTTGGTATTATTACCTCCAACATACCATAGCTCAATGTTATGATTTTTATATTCTAAAGGAACTTTTAAACAATCAAGATTTTCGCATAAAACAATGACTTTTGGCTTGATACAATCAACTACAAATCTCCATTGATTATTTTTCGGGTCTTTTTCTGGAAATTCAGTAAGTTCTAATATTTTTAACACTGCATTCTTAACACTTAATTTATTAGATAAATATTTAGAATTTTGATTTTTATAAATTAAAGCAGATAATTTTTTCTCTGTAGTTACATTTTTTTTTAATTCCTCTTTATTGTAGAAAACAAACATTAATGCTTTTAAGTCTTCATCATCAAAAGATTTTTTAGCATCGTTTTCAATTCCTGACTTTTCAAAGAAATTATTATAGTATTCATAGGTTTCTAAAAATTCTTGCTCATAATAATCATTAAACCTTGATGATGCTTCGATAATGGAATGATTTCCAACCTTAAATTTTATTAGTTTCTTTTGTTTTAAAATGACTTGATTTATAAAATCATTGTTAGTTATTTTTAACCTTGTTTGTTTTAATTTATATAGTTGATGTAACCCTTTTAAATATTTCCACTCAATTTTCTGCATATCTTAATTATTTAATAGTCCAAAAATTGGTACTGGAGTGTAATTTACATTTTCATCTTCTAAACTGTTAAGCAATAAATAAATATTTTGATTTTCTGCATCAATTTTGTTTGGATTTATTGATAATGATAAGATTTGATAATCATTTGCTTTTGCAATTTTATATAACATATCAAAATTACTACCAAGGCCTTCTGCCTCATCAATAGCCATATAACGAATTCCTTTTTTTAATTTAGATTTAGATGAAGTTTTATCAATTAATGACAATTTTGCCATACATAAAAGAGCTATAGCTGAATATGTTTGACTTGTACTGCCATCAGTTTTGTTACCTTGTGATGATTTAATTGAGAACTTTAAACTATAATAAGATTTTGGATTAAGTAAATCCTTAACTTCTATTTTATTTGACCTCGAACCACCATTTCTATAAAATGCTTCCTTTAACTTCTCTTCTAATGTTGGATAATGTTCTAATTCCGTTGAAATACCTTTGAGACCTTCAAATAAAGAATCGTTTATACCAAGTTGAATATCTTTATCAATTTCTTCAGTAAAACTATTCATCCACTCTTTTTTGAAAACATTATCAAAGATTAGATCTAAATCGACTTTGTGACCTCCAGTTATCTGTTTATCCTCAGAATTTAAAAAGTTACTGATTATTCTTATGTCATTTAATTGATTACTAACTTCATTTGAAACATCATCAATAATCTCACTCAATTTTTGAAGTTTTCGACTATTTAGTCTTTTATTTTTGATGTTTATATTTCTCAAATAATCAGATATCTTTTCAATTACATCTTCATCTAGTAAATCTTTTTCATCAAATATTTCTTGAGGAAGAATTTCTCTACACAAAGAGCTGAAATCGCCTGTGTCTTTGTATTGATTTTGCTTTTGTTTAATAAAACTATAAACCAAAGAATTATATTTTGAAATGTATTCTATATTGGCGTTAGTTGATTTTTTTTCTAATTCATTAATTTTCAAATCTTCATTATTGTCTATTTCTACTTCTGCTGTAAATAAGTTAGGATTTTGGCTGTAAATCTCATTCTTTTTACCTTTAATAATTGAAATTTTTGAATCTATATCCTCTAAAGAATTTGACTGATTGTTGTTACTTTTTAAAGTGTTGTAAATTTTATTCATTTCTGAATAATAATCTTCAGCCGCTTCTAATGTAATTTCCAAGTTTTCTAAATCTACATTATCAAACGGAACAAATTTATATTTAATTTTATATTCATCAATTTTAGCAATAGTTCTCGGTGTTTCGAATGATTCTAAATCGCGTTCTAGATTGAGAACAAGATTATTTAATTTTCGTTTTTCATCTTCTAATTTTTTGTAATCAGTTCTCGCAATCTTAAGCTGTTCTTCTATTTCTTTTGCTTTACAAAATATTTCAAAATATTCATCAAAAAGAATGTTAGAAACATCATACATTTCGTGGTTTTCAAGTTGTTCTTCTAATCCCATTTCCGAATTAAAAGCAAGTATATAATCATCAGGATTTTCTAATTGTTCTAAAATTTCTTTAAGTGATTCAATATTTGATAATTTTATTTCCAAATTTGAAATATCTTCTTTTATTGTTGAAGTTTGTTTTTGAAAATAGTCCTTAATTTCCGCTTTGTCATCCTTGTCAAAAATTGGTTTATCAATCAAAGGAATATATTCCATTAAACCATTTAGATCAAGCCAAAATCCCTCATCATCTTTACTTCTTATTTTAAGATTTTCAATCAATTGATTTGGTTCTGGGATAAATCTTAACGTTGTGTTATTTGGTTCTTCAACTCTAATATTTTCATTTTGGTATTTATGAATTATACTTTCTTGAAATAAATCTATTTTTTTAGTTTGATTTAAAGCCCAATGTGCTAATGAATTTAAATCTTCAATATTATTCAAGGCTTTTAATTTGTTTTTAATTTCTAGCTCTTTCTTATAATTTTCGGTTTTTGAATTAATTTCAATAAGTACATTTTTACTACTCCATTTTTCGTTGGTAAAAAAAGTAAATAGGTTTTTTGAATTCAATTTTTCAGTCAATTCTCTTATTTGAGTTATCTGAAGCTTATTTTGATGGTATTTATAGTAACGCTGATTTAATTCTTCTTTTTGGCAATTAAAGTACAATAGCCAATCCATAAACTTTTTTAATTTCTTATCACTTTCTTCCCATTTATTTTTCTCTTTAAAAGCATCATCCCATTTTGGTTCTATAATTTCAATTTTTTCATTTGTTGAAATTAGTTTTTCTTGAGCAATAGCTTTTAATTTAATGAGCTTTTTTGAACTATCTTCGTAAAGATTAATTTTATCTATTATTTCTTTTTCGCATTCTGTAATTTCTTTTGAGAATAGCTTAAAAGATGCTAACAAGAAAATCTTCTCTTTTTCATCTTTATCAATTTTAAATTTTAATAACTCGCTTAATGCGTTTTGTTTGTCTGTGAGTAATTCTATTTCGGTTAAATTTTTTTCAAATTCATTTGAGTCTCCTTGTAATGCAACGATAGTTTCATTAAATTTTGTGAGCAATACTTTTTCTCTTTCATCACCAAATAGAAAACTTTGTAATTTTTCACTTTTATTCATGTCTAAAGACTCTCTGGAAAAAGCTTGAATGATTTTGGCATAATTTTCTAAGGTTTTGCTACTAATAGACAAATCAATAGGCAATATTTCATTTTTGAAAAGGATTTTATGATAATTTGAAGTCTTAAACCAAGATTCACATGTTAGTTTTAAAGTATTACTAATGTGTTCTTTCAAATTTTGAATAGGTAATATTTCTTCATTTTTGAGAAAATTAGAATATCCTAAAATGTTGTCAAAAGGTATCAATTGAGTATCGTCATCAAAATTGTTACCCTCTTGAATGATAAACATATTTGAAGTACCGGAACTTTCTATATAAATTCCAATAACAATGAATTTATTCTTTTCAATTTCAACATTTATAAAAGCATATGCCATATCTGTTCCTTTACCACTAGTTCTTAAAACCATAGTTTTAGGCTCTCTCATTCCTGTACTCTTTGTTGGAGAGTGAAAAGCAGATGCACCAACACAAATTAATTGTAATATATCAGAAATCATACTTTTACCCGCACCTCCTTCACCAACAAAATCAGTTCTAAATGGATTAAAATCATAATCAAATCCCTGATGATGTACTATTCCTAATGTTGATAATCTTCTAATTATTGGATAGTTTTTCATTTCAATTCGTTTAATGTTTCATCTATATTTATGATATATTCTTCATAAACTTTTATTAATCTATCGAAAGCTGGTAATGTATGGAACTCATCTTTTTCTAATGTTATCCATCCAATTTTTTTAAATTCTTCAAGTGCGGATTGTATGGTTTTATCGATTATATCATCATTGTAATTACCAGGAGTAATGTTTTTTGATTTTGCAATTAAAGAATATATACCTTGTTTGTAGTCATCACATTCAAGACGGATTTTTTCTTTTAATTTTTGTGTTGAATCTAAACCAAAATCTCTATCAATAAACATAATTTTATAAATAAGAAACCCAATAATAACATATTCGCTTTTGAGTATATGTCTGTGCTTATCAGAGATATTTCCTCTATCACTGTTTATAAAATCCAAATAATAATAACTTGCATTGTCTTCGCCTCCTTTAACTAAATTGACTTTAAAAAATGTGTTATAATACATTTTTAGACTTTCTTCATTTTGTGAAATGAAATTATAGAGTTTTATTTGTTTTCCTTCTTTTTGAAAATGAACACCATCTTTTAATGCGTAATCGATTGTTGCAAATAATTCTTCAGAATTTGGACTATACATAAAACTACTTAGACTAACTTTATTACTTTCATTTTCCATAACGCAATGTTATTAAATTCACTATTTGTTTCTAATTCTTTTTCAATTTCCAATTTATATTTATCGTTATTGCTGTAAACCGATTTGATTATATTAAAAATAACACTTACGGCTATTTGACTGCTCTTACTTTCATTAATAATCTTAAAAAAGACTTCGGATAATTTGATACTTCCTTTTAATTTTATTTCTGAAAAAATGTATTTTTCCCAATTTCCTATAGTATCAATTTCTTTAATTTTTTCTTGTGCTTTCTTGGTGTTTTCCAGAATTACTTTTTCGTTTTGAACATATGTTTTTCTTTCTTTGGGCTTTGAAGGAAATAATTCCCGGTCTTTATCAATTATTGTGAAGTGTGGAGTTGCAATATGAATTTGTGGTAAAGAAATGTTATTTGGGAATACTATAGTCTTATTTCCATTATTCGATTCTAAAGTACTTTTATCCAATATGAAATGAATGAATTTTTCAATCTTTGAACTTAGTAATGGTTTACTTAATGTAGAAAATAGTTGTCTGACCTTGGGTTGAATTCTGTCTAATTTTCTATCAATTGAGTTCAAACGATCATTGATATATTTTACAAATGCATATACTTCAGAAATCAATTCATTTGTTTCATTATCGTGATTTTGTTTTTGTTCAAGTAGGCCTCTAATTGTTTTCGTCTCTGAATATGCAGAACGCAATTCTTTGACATGGTTTTGAGCATTGTTCATACTAACATCTGTTGCAACTAAAATTTCTAGAAAATTTTGACTCGTAAAATCCGTTCCTTTTTTAAGTAATTCTATAGACTCGGTTATTTGTCTGTCTAAAAAATCAATTTGTTCTCTTAAATCTGGTTGATATTTTTTGAATATTTCTTTTAGCCAAAATTTAAGTTCCTCTATAGTATTTCTTGCTTCAAGTGATTTTGAAAGAAGTGTGCATATCTCTTGGATTCGTGTTGGATTAAAAGCACCAATAAGTGTTTCTTTGGCATGTTTGCAAAATTTATAGGCATAATCTTTGAAAAAATATTTTTGAGACTCCTGGTTATAATCTAGAAAATATTCTTGTAAATCCATAATATGGCTGCTATAAACCTCTTTTGGATAACGTACGTTTGTTTTATATATAGTTTCAAACGCATCGTGTAAATCTTTTTCGGTAAACTTTTCATCTTCAAAAACTCCATCCATAATTTTTTCATAAATCAAAACAATAGCAAGCCCTATTTCTCTCTCGGGAAATAAAAGCTTGTATGTTTTTTCTTCATTTAAAATTTTAATGAAGTTGAAATTTGGATTTACTGAATTACTCAATAGGTATTATTTGACGTTATTGTAATGCTTTTAATTCTTTATTTAATCTATCAATTTCGTATTTAAGATGCTTTTTTCTCTCTTCATTTCCGAAAATTTCGGAGTACATTTCTAGTAACTTTGATTTAATTATTGGTTCGTCAATTATTTCAATAATATTTTTGTGATATTCTTTGTCTTTTACTAATAATTCAAAATCTTCTTTAAAACGCTTTTCTTTTTCTTCATGTATAGAATTCATCCATTGGATTGTTTCAGTAATTCTTTTCTTAGCAAATTCTCCAATTGAACCTTTATTCATAAAAAATCCATCTTTTAATAAATCATGAATATTAGCACCAAATGTTGATTTATCTTTTAAGATTTGAGTTGCTTTATTATCTATGTTTTCTAAAAACATAATATTTTCTTTTGGAATATCAGAAAGTATAAATGGTGAATGGCTAACAAAACAAAAATTGATTGCTTTGATTTTGTTGAGTTCTATTCCTGAAATACTATTTAATATATCATTAATAAAATTTCGTTGCATTTCTGGGTGAAAATATAGTTCAATCTCCTCCAAGATTATATTAACATTGGTGTAAGCTGTCTTTGTTCGTGTGTTTTTTACTGAATCTAGATTACTTAAATGATAAAGAATTGAACTAATAGAATAAATTTTCTGCTTTTCTCCTGAGCTCAAAGTTTTGAATTCTATTTTCTCGTTTTTTTCTGAATTTAAGATTATATCTGTATTGAAAAAAGGAGGAGGAATTAACTCTATTGCATTAATTTTAGAATAGTTTTTATTCTCTTTAATTTTTGAAATGAAATCTGAAATCTTTTTAAGAGGAACTCTTTGTTTTTTTATTGGGATATTATTGTTACTAAATCTAATGTAATTGAGTGTTTGCTTTAATTTAAATGTTATATGGCTTTCATCATTAACAAAAAGTTCTTTAAAATATTCGTCTAATAATTCCTCATTAAACTTTTTATTATTCGTACTAAAATATTTGTCATAATCTGAATAAGTCACACAAATATTAACTAGTTTATACTTTAAATAATCTAATGCTATTCGCAACTTCTTTTTATTATTACTATCATAAGAAAATTTATAATATTTATTGATTTTTTTATAAATTAAATCCTCATTAAGATTAAGATCTTTAAGCTTTATTTTTTCATTGAGGTTTGGATCATCAGTAGGTAATTCATAAATAATTTTTTCTCTTTTAGTATCATTTAATGTTATGTCAAGTTCAATTGCTTCAAGGTTATCTGTTAGTTTTTTGAAGTTAAATTTAGTTGTTGGTTTAACCAAATTAGATATTAATCTGGATTTCACTAGATGATTTTCAGTACTAATTTTGAAGTCTCCTCTAGTACGCATTGGATTTAATACTAAAGGTGTTTGATATGCATCATTTTTATGAAACAAACCATTTAACCAATCTCCCAAATCATCTGTATTATAGGCATAATGAGAGTGATTAATAGTAACTGTGTAAAAAAAATCTTGAAGTTTGTATATATCATCTGAAATTGCTGGTTGGTACAATTCAAAATTTCCTTTAACTTTTCTGTAACGATGAATTGTTACTTCATCATCAAAGACCTTTACTTTATAAAACTTTTCAACCCCTTTATTCCTTTGAATAGAAAAAGTCTTAAAATAAAATTCAACTCTTACATCATCCACATAAATAAGGTCTGCTTTTCTATTTTTTTTGTTTAACCTGAATGAAAAGTTATTAATTGCTAAGAACAGAAGCTCTATAAGTGTACTTTTTCCAGAACCATTTTTTCCTGATATTGCAGAAATACAAATTTTTACTTTTTCATTGTTTAAGCACTCAACATCATATAATTGTTCTGGGATTTTCTTCTCAAAAGATATTCTGTCATTATTTTCATCAATAGTAAATTCTCTATATAGATAATATATAGAATTTTCATTCAATAATTTCAAATATTTTTTATGACAGCCTTTAATAGGTTTTATTGCAATTATTTGGAAACTCATAACTATTTTGAATATTTTTTTAAGGAACCTATTGAAACAGCTATATCTTTTGTCAATTTTGCTAAAGGTCTTTTATTAAATTCGTTTTCATTGTAAAAATTTCCATATGCTAATCTATATGCTTCCTCCAAAGTTAATTTAGCTCCTGGAAAAGTTTTTTGCAATGTTTCAATATAATTATCATTAGAAATATGTCTTTTTTTAATTATTTCTTGTACTACATCTTTATGCTCATTTACTATAGTATTTAATTCAAAAACTTTAGTATTACCGTCAATTTTTGCTTTAAGTTCAGGGCTAAGTTTTGCACCATCATTTTTTACAAAAATTCTAAATTCATCTGTTTCTCCAATTGAACCTAAATAAGTTTTTGGGTAATAATCATACTTAATTAATTCATGTTTAGAATTTGCTTCATAAGGTGAAAAATGTGTTTGATATGAAAAACTTTTTTTCCCTTTACAATCTCTATTACAAATAGTACAAGATGGTATTAAATTAAAAAAACTTAGTGATAATAATGGATTTTCATTTTTTGGAAGAAAATGATCTAATTCCGGTCTTGTAATTTTATTTTTTCCTTTAGATAGACTAAAAGTATATTGTCGATTACAATAAGAACAAACCTTCATACCAAGACTTTCCGTCAACTGATATGGTCCCCAAACTCCATCTGGGTCAAGATTCAAAAACCAATTTTCGTAATCAAAGATTTTTTTTAATAAGAAATCAATTGGATCATAAACTAGTTTTGAAATTGTATAATATCTTTTATTTGCTAAACCTTTAAAGCTTAAATCAAGACCTAATAATACCCTGTTTTCTTTTTTTATTTTTTTCAGTGCAATAACCACATTGTTTATATTCCTTGCTTTAGGTTTGAGTAAATTTGCCTTTTTAAGATTGTTGTAATCAAATTTCTGTTCATTATTAAAAATAATTTTAATAAACGGTTCATATTGTGAAGGATGAATTATTTTATTTACTTCGTTTATGATAGTACTTGTTCTGGTTCTTTGGTGCAATTGCAAAAAAGATATATAATTAAACAGATTTATGTAGAAATCAATTCTTTTTTCAACTTCAGTTGAAACAAAATCTATATGCTTATTTCTTATAGATATTAACTCTGTTTCTGATATACATTCTCTTATGCTAATCATTTTGATTATTTTTTAGATTTCTTAAATATTTTAATCTTTCTTCTAACTCATTAATTTCATTCTCAATAGAAACTTCAAAAATTGTATTGTACATATTTATCAGTTTCATTTTAATGATCGGCTCATCGATTATTTCAATGGTTTCTTTGAGTAATATTTTTTTATCTTCAGATATATCCACATACTTATTATTGAACTTCAAATCAAGTAATTTATCAAGATCAACTATTACTTCCTCAATCTTATCTTTTGCAAAATCACCAATTAAACCATTATTAATAAAAAACGACTCAGAAAGTAAATCACTTATGTTAGCTCCAAAAGTATTTGTAGGTCTTTCAAAATCATCAATATTTAATACACTACTGTTGAGTTGACTATCTTTTTTTAAAAAGACAATTGAATAATTGGGCAAGTCTGATAATGTTATTGGATCGTGAGTCGTAAAAATTATTTGAATTTTTGGGTTTTCCATTTCTGAATTCACTTTCTTCTTTTTGATATTATCAAAAACTTTGATTTCTAAAGTGTTAAAAATTTCTGGAAGTGTTTTATTTAAAGCGTCAATATACTTTCTCTTCCATAAAGGATGATAACCTAAATCTGCTTCATCAAGTATTAATAAATAATTTTTACTTTCTCTTGTATGATTTTTAAATAATGTAAATTCATATAGTGTTGAATATAAATTCAATAGTGATTTCTCTCCAAATGATAATTTTTTATCAGCTACAATTTCGATAAAATCAATAGATGCTATTGGGATAAATGAAAAATATGCTTTTACCTTTGCATAAGCTTGAATTATTTGTGAAAGAATTTTTTTTGTCTCCTTATTTTTTACATTAAGGATTATATAGGATTTTTTTTCAATGAGGTTTTGATTTTTAATAATTAAATCATAGAAATCTTTAATTGCTTTAATACCATTAATATCAGTAGTAATTTTTTCTTTAATTATTTTAGTATCCTCATCACTTAAAATTGAAAAGCTATTATACAAAGTATTGCATCTTTGAATTAATTTATCGTATTCATTGATATCAACTTCTTCAGGATTATCATAAAATCCTTTATCTGTTTGAACTATGTATTTTGCTAATATATAATTTAAGGCTTCTTCAAAACTCTTAGCTTTTAAGATTTTATTATAGTCAAAAGTTCCTGATAATTCAGTTATAGCAAATATGTCATTTAGAAGTAGGTATGATAACAGAGATATCTCTATATTTTTAATAAAATTATTAGAACTGTGAATTAAATGAGAGTTTTGCTCATCATCATTTTTGTATTGAGGCAAATCCCAAATTTCTTTTAATGCATCAGTAACATTACCACTTTTAAGTATAGATAGATAACTATTTAAAAGACTTACTGGATTTGGAAAGTTTTTTACTCTTAAATCTCTCTCTATTGTATGGATAAGGGTTTCAGCTTTATTTGGATTTCCTAAATTTGAATCTATATAAACTTTTGTAAAATCTCTTTTGTGTAGTTTACGAGGCTTAATAATTAGATTTCCATAACTAGGGAAGTCTGGATAAATATCTTTTATTCTCTGACTGACATTGCTTTCCAAGAATATAACTTCTTTTAATATACCACCATTGTAAATATCTTCCAAAGTTCTCTCTGAATGTTTCGATTCAATATTTAATAGAGTATAAAAATCTGAAACATTTTTATCATAAATAGGAGAATAATAAAGTTGTGTATAAGAATTAAACTCAAACTTTTTAAATTCTATGTTTTCAAAAAAGCTTATCCTAGGTTTAGTCTCTTCAATAAAACTTCCATTTTTATTTCTACTGCCAATCCTGTTGTCAATAAAATATTCTATTCCTTGACTAGTTAATTTCTCATATACAAAAATTGCTGGTGTATCTTCTTGATAACTTTTATGAATTATTTTTAATAGTGTTGTTTTACCTACACCATTTGCTCCAACTATTCCTGAAATTAAAGTGATCTCATTAGAAAAAAAATCATTTATGAATTTATTGTTTTCCTTTCTATAAATAGTTATATCGTTATCAGTAATATATTCGAAATCGTAAAAATATTTGCCTCCAAAGTTTAATACTTGTGGCTCATTATTAAATAAATATTTATGTTCTTTTATGTAAATTGCAGCTAATACCATTTATTTATAAAAATCTTTCTTTTAATTCTTGCATTCTTAATATTAGATTTTCAAACTCCAAGGTTTCACCATAAATCATAAATTCCTGCATGGCTTGGTAGTCTTTTTTCCAAAGTTCAGTTACTTCAGCTGGTGGAATAAAATTTATTGTTTGTGGTGTGTGTAAATCATACGAAATTCCTCTTACTGGTGTGTATTTACTTCGGTGTTGGACTAGTGTTTCGAATAGCTCTTTATTTTTTATTGCTTCTTTTCCATAATCGTGGTCCATTAGTTTTTCTATATCGTAAAGATGTCTTGACATTCTGTAATGTCTTATGTTTTCGGTTGGCTTAAGAAATTCTTCATGCAGCAACATTATTTTTTCTAAAAAGGTTTTGGTTGGCAAAACTACAATTACTTCAAATGGTTGAATTGTAAAAGCTTGTTCCGGATATATTTGGCCAATAATTGATTGAATTTCTTTTTGTTCGTTTGGCTCTAGCAAAGCTCTTGCTCCTAATTCAATGATAACCCTTTGCGGAATGTATTCTCCTGGTTCAACTATTGAGTTGTATTCTAATTCTATACGATGCGGATCACTGGTGTCATCTATTTCATCATCAAAGATTAAATTATAATTTTCTTTATTTACTCCCAGCTTTTCTAGTTCTGAAATCAATTCTTCTTTAAATTCTCCGACTATAAAATTACCTGAAGCTTTACGAAGTTTTTTTATTTGTGTTTTTGATAACTCGCCTTCAAATCCTAACATCGTTCTATCAATGGATAAGTCTATATCTTCTGAGAAGCGTTCTATTAAGTTATAGGCTTTACTTAATGATGTGCCACCTTTAAAAACTAAATGTTGTGCAAATTTTGATGAGAAAATTGCTTTTAACGTAATGGTTACCCACCAATCTTTTTCTATTGCATCGGCTGGAAGTCCTGTTTGACTATTGACTTGGTTTAGTATTTCAAGCCGTCTTTTTTCGGATAGTTTAAGCCACTCGTTCATATTAGTCTTTATTTATTAATTCAAGGATTGTATTTCTAATCCATGTTGGTGCTGCAACACTATCTTCTTTTATGCTTTCAATGGACATTTGGTGCAATACTTTTTTAATTTTTTGTTTAGCATTTTCATCTACATTGTCTTTGCCTAACTCTTTTAATCCTTGGATTACAATGTTGAGTTTTTTATCTTTAATGGTCAGGTTTTTGGGAGTGGTTTTTTTGAATGTGATTGTTCTTTTACCTACTTTAATTTTTCTTGGTGCTCCATCAGTCAAATAGACTACATTCATAGGTACTTGTGTTGATAAGCCAAGTTGTTGTAATGCTTGTACACCTGTAGAAATTATTCTTGCTTTATCTCTTTTTGCTATAGCCACAGCAATTTCTTCTGTTGAAGGGAATAGGGTTCCAAGGATTTTATCTTTTTTGGGATATAAATAAATACCATGTGCTAATCGAATTAAAACTTCTTTTTTTTCTAATCGCAAGAGTACCTTTTTTACATTTTCGGCAGTACCGAACTCTATAAAATCGGCTATAAATAGAATGCTTCCTTTTTTTAAAGATTTTATTTTTCCTTCTATTTGATTGTGAATAGATTGTGGTTTCATTTTAATGTTATGTTTGTCCCAAATTTAGTAAAAAAATGGGACAAAAAACATTTGATGTGATTATTTTTGTTTAAAATGAATTTACAAAAAAAATATTATTTGTATTCAATAACATCACTAAAAATCTGTAAGTCGGATACTTTGTTATCGGTATGAAATTTTCTACTATAATCTATATCTTTAAATCTTACATTACGCTCACCCCAAATTCCCCAAATGAGTTTGTAGTCATTCTCTAGAAGAAACTTATCTAATAAATCTTTTCTTAAGTACGTAAATCTATGATTGTTGTTATAATCCTTGTTATAGAATAAGTTTTGCGAAGCTAAATCCCCTTTATCATCAAAAAGGTCAAAAGTTTGAGGTTTGTTAATTAGATTTAATGAATTAGCCAGTTCTTTTGAAATAACAGTTTCATGACCTGCTTTATTTAATTCACTATGACTACTTTCCCAACTGTAATCCATAACAGGTAATAGTACTTCGCATTCATCATAAGTTACTGAATCTATCTCAATGAATTCTGGGTATGAAAATTTTATTTTGTTTTCATCAAAAACTGGTCTGGCAAAATATCCTGGTTCTCCTTTCTTAACTTTAACTGTTTTTCTACCTGTTTCAAAACTAATTATACAAGAATTGTCGGCTACGGATTCCTTGATACAATATAGCTCACCTGCAAAAGTGTAATAATTACTTCTTGGGTCGGGTAAAAATCGACCTCCAATATCTTCCTTTTTAATAAGATGTTCTTTTAGTTCTTCGTATTTATCATTTTTAACTAACAATCCTCTTATGAATACAAAAACTTCACGGTAAATTTTTTTTCTTTCCTGAACTATAAAACCATCTAAACATATCCAGCTTCCATCATGACCTTTTAGTTTTTCTATTTTTAGATATTCATTAATGTCAGGTATACCGCCATTGGTATACCATTCTAGCAACGGTTGTTTTGAATCTCCGAGATAATCTTTTAAAACAAATTTTTTATTTTTAGCACGTTCAGGGAAGCTTGGATCTATATCTGCATCTGAGAAACGGAATCTATCCCAATTATCCTCTATTAATTTATTGTCTATCCGTAAACCAGCTATTTCAAAATAAGCAATCCATGAATATTTCTTTCCATATCTTTCAGTATGGGCTTGTTCTGTTCTTGAACGATAACCTTGGGATCTTATTCTTCCATCAATATCATTAAATTCTGCTTCATTCCAACCTAATTCATAAATTCTAGCATATATCTGCCTTCTAACTTTTTTCTTCTCTGGTGGGTCAGAATAGGAATGCCCACCCTCTACAATTCTACCAATAGTATAGTTACTAAAATCCATACTGATAGGTACTGAAAAAATACCTTCTTCCTTTTCATAATCAAATTCATTAGGATTTCGATTGCCACCTATTGTAAATGGAGCAGTTGTCTGTAAAACTTCTTCAGGTTTCAATAAATCGTTATGGTGCAATAATCCAATTTCAATAGTTTTTGAAGCATAATCCCTAGCTAAGATATGAGTTGTTGAAAAAGGAGCCTCTTTTTTAAAAATGGATTCAAATATTGTTAGAGCTATTCTTGGAAGGAATAATTTTTTAAAATTATCATCAGTACTGTGTTTAGCCATAACAACACCATACATAGCTGCTAATGTTCTTTCCCAAACATAAGGGTCATTTATTGATAAGGAATATAGTACCAATTCAAGAAATTTGTCAGGGTATTTTCGACCATAATAATAAAGAGCTCTTGTAGACAAGTCTCTTAATTCTCTGTTGGTAGATGTTAAAAACCACATTGCTTTTTTTGCCGCTAAATGAACTTTATCAGTCTTGAATTTTGTTTTTGATTTGCAGGCAACTTCAAAGCTATTTAAGAATTTTTTATATTCATTGTTGTAAACAAAATTGTTTGACCTAATATATTCTGTCCAACTCAAATCTCTATCGGAAACTTTCATATTGAACAATAAATTAGATAGTAGATCTATATTTAATGGATTTTGGCTATCTAGTTCAGTATTTTTGAATAGATTGAAAATGAGATTATGTTTTTTAAAATCTTTAAAATTCTCTTTGATAATATTAACTGCAATCGATTTGTTATCTATAATCTTTTTTTGATTTACTTCGAAAATAGATTTTAATAAATAATCGTTTAAAGTTTCGTTTTTGATAGATGAATAAAAACTTAATCCAAATTTTTTAATTGCTAATACACAAAAACTTCTGAGGATATCGTTGAATAGTGGGTGACATATTTTTCTGTTTAAAAGTTCATTCTTGAATTTTTTTGATTTGATTAATTCATTTAGCTTTTCTTCAGAATCAATTGATTTGAATAGATTTTTTGCAATTAAATAACCACTTAGTAAGTCATAAGTAAATGTTATAACCTCCACATTATTCCAATCCCTAAATATTAATAAATCTTCTTTTTCAAAAACCAGAAACTCTTCTTCGTTAAATATATTATTAATTGCATATTCAAAATCAATTTCTCTAGAGCTATTTTCCCAAAGAGATTCAGAAATTTTTTCAAGAATATTAATAGTGAATTTTTTATTGAACCTAAGTTCTTTTCCTAGTTTTTCGCTAATATTTTCATTGCACTTTATTAAATATTCTTCAAAAACATCAAATAAGTCTTCATTTTGGAATGAAACCGATTTACCTTGTTTAGTCTCACAAAATATTTTTAGATATAGTGGTTCAGAAAAAGCATTTATAGCTCCAGAAGAGTTAACAAGAGTTATATCATAATGCTCAAAGTATTTATCCATGGCTTCATTTAGATTATAATGGGTAAATCCATTAACTCTAACCAACTTGTCATAGTTATATGGATCATAATTAAAATAATCTTTAGGAAACAATTCTTTTTTGTATGATGTTCTAAAAGTAGTGATAAATAGAATATTGGGATATTTTACGTTTATCTCGTTTATTAATTCTTCTAAATTGTCTCCCCAAACAGATTTCCATTTTATAGCTTCATTAAGCCCATCAATTAGTAAGATTGCTTTTGTATTTTGAATTCTTCCTGCAACATCTAAAATGCTTAAAAAATCACTAATTGTCCAATCTGTTGGCAAATCTAGAATACTTCTCAGTTGGTCTTTTAAAGGTAAATCGGATTTGAAACTTTTGCCAAAAACAAAAACGGCTGGTTTATTTTTATCTAATTGTTTTTTTACTATATCAACTGAAATGTGTGTTTTTCCTTTAGATGCATTCCCGCTTATATGAATTTCATTTAATTTTAACGCAATTAATTCTTCAAAAGTACCTAAGAAATAATCATAATTCCTGAGTGTAAAATAAGGTCCAAGTAATGTTTCTCTACACTTCTTAATCTTTTCTTTCGAAGATTCACTGTTTTCTAATTCTTCATCATCCCAGTGAATTGATTTAAGTTTTTCGGAATTCTTATATAATATGTAAGCTTCATAAAAGTCTTTATAACGATTTTTATACTCATCAATTTTTGTTTCTAAAGAAATTGATAATTTGTAATTATCAGCCAAAAAATGAGACTTTATATCATCAAGTAATTTTGCACCATCATCAACTATTGTATCATATTTATTTTCAAATAAAAATGATTTTATTTCTTGATAAATTTCATCAAACTCAAATTTATTTTCTTCATTTCTAATCCTATTTATTTCTTCATTGAATTCTTTTTTAAAGTGATAAATTCCAATATTGTCTTCATTTTTTTCTATCAAATTAACTAAATCTTTACCACCTAAACGTCTTGTTATAAAATCATCAACTTCACCTTTGACATGTAAGGAATCTAAATATTTTGACTTTATGACATTGGAATTATAAATTAGTTCAAACTTTTCTTTAAACCAGTTTTCATCTAAAATCTTATCAGAAAAAAAGAATTTATAGATACTTTGATACTTTCTTAAAAGATTTAATATTATACTATCTCCCCAATGATCAATAATAATATTATTGCCAAGAGGTAAGATTGTAGATCCGTCGTGTTTTAGATTACCAACATTATCAAACCATTTTTTTTCTTCGTTTGTCAATGAATTTTTAGAGCAAAGTGTCCATTTTTTTAATTTATCACCATGTTTTTTGTAAGCAGTTTGTAACGATTTCTTAATCTGTTCTTTTCTACCTCCTTCGTCAAATCTTCCAAAGAATTTGCATTGCCAACCCCAAATGTCACCATTAGTTAATTCTAAATAAAATTCAACTCCATCGCCACCGCCACTATCGTCAATACGGGTAAAGTTACCTTCATTTTTATATTTTTCTATACATATTTGAAAACACAATTCTTCAAAGCTTTTGTTTTGAGTAGAATTGTAAGGTTTTAATTTATCCCAAGAAATTAAATCTATCATATTAATTTAAATAACTAAATATGATAAAATTAGAAATAATTTTAATGTGTTTTGTTATGATTTGATTTCATTTATAAATATTTAATTAACATTATTATTCTTTATGTAACTATGTAAATTGTATATTTCGATTATATCATTTTGATTATTTTTTAATTGTCCAATCTCAATAAATTCAATATCATTAGCGAAAGCCTTTTCTCCAATTAGATGCTCAATATGAACGTAAACTGCTTCTCGAAGTCTTGGGTTGTCTTTGTGGACGATGTAGTTTTTGAGTAAAACTTTTATTCCTAAATCGGTTGGTTTATTGGGGTTTTCTAATGGGATGAAATACATTTCACTTATTCGTAAAGTGATGCCGTAATACTCTATTGGTTTGTCGGTGCCGTTTTCGTATTTGGTTAGGTTGGTTTCAGGTTGAAGGAACGCTGTTATATTCCAACGTTCTACAACTGGTGCATGATGGACTAGTAATTCTACTTCTTTGAAAAGGTAGGGATTTCCGTTTGCGGTGATGATTAACTCGGCATCGTTTTTTTTGTTTTTGATGATGAGGTCTAGGTTACTGTTGTATTGATGTAGTATTTCGATTAGTTTGTCGAAATGGATTTTTAGTTCGTCTTTTGAAATTTCGTTTAAGAGTAGGAAAACGAAGTTATTTTGTTGGAAGTGGTTCCAGAAGTTGGTTATAGTTTTCATTTGTTTCTTTTTTTGGAACGCGGATGAAACGGATGCTTCGCAACGCGGATTTATAAGGATTTTATTTTTTAAAGGTTCTCGATACATTTCAATAAAATAGCTGGTTGCAATTTTATTGAAACACTCGAACTGACGTTAGCGTTTATCTAATGTTGATTTATCATAGGCAATTAGATTTACCATCTCTCGTAATCTGGAGCGAACTCGGTTGCCGTAATGTTTTTCTATTTCTGTGGCTGATAGGTTTGTGGTTATGTGGGTTTGGAGTTTTTTTGAAATGAATAGATCATATCGGCTTAATAGAATTTCTGCCATTACATTACATTCGTTGCCGAAGTATTTTAGGTTGTTTTCTGTTCCTAAATCGTCAAAACAATAGGTTCTTGGTTCTGATTGGTATAGTTTGCCATTGCTGTATTTGTGGATTATTTGGTAGCCGTCCTGGATGAATTCAAAGCTTATATCTCGACACGGTTTTACGAAAAATTTATGCTCTGTGGCTGTTAGGTATTTCATTAAATTCATCAATGATGTTTTTCCGCATCCGATTGGTCCGGTTAATAAGATGCCTTTTTCTAAATCGATATTGAATTGATAACAAGCTTGTTCATCCTTCAAAAAGTATGCAATTAGTTTGTATATTATTTCATGGTCTGTTTCTAAGATTTTGAATTTCTTACCATACAACTCAATTCCTTTTTTTTCTAACCAAGCAATGATTTCTAAATAACTTAATGTCGTATTCATAACTTATAATTTTAATACCTGACTGCCACTGGCAGTCCACCTCTTAATATCAAATCTTGGTTGAGGTTTATTCCGTATTGAAAGCATGTTGGCTCGTCTTTTAGGAAATAAGCGATTAGTTTGTACACAATTGGGTAATCAGTTTCTATTATTTTGAAATGATTGCCGTATAGTTCAACTCCTTTGTTTTCTATCCAAATAATAACCTCATTATAGCTATAATGGCTCTGAATAGTCTTTGTCGGTTGTTGTATTGAGTTGTTTTGCTCTGTTGGGTTGTTCTGCATTTGAAATGAATTTTGGTGCGTTAATCATCCAATTTTGTGCTGCTGCTTGCCAATCGACCATTGGTGTTTTTCCACCAACTAACCAACCGACACTTTTGAAGTAATTGAAGAATTTTTGAGCTTCTTGTTCCGGAAAGTTATTTTCTTGGAAATAGGTTTTGATTTCATTCAAGTTTGGTTCAACGAAACCTTTCTTTTTTTCGCGCAACTTTTTTTCTTGGGATGTGATTTCTCCTATCGCCGAAATGACAAAATCATTTTCATTTTCTTCAAAATTTTTTGAGTGCTTTTCCAAGTTTGAAACGTTTTTATCGTTTAAAATGTTTGTATTGTTTATATAGTTTATAGAAGGTACTACTGCTTGTTCAGTACCTGTCTCACTACTAGTACAAGACTTGTTCAAAGCTTGTTCAGAAACAAGTTCATTAAGTGGTTCATTTTTTGGTTTTCTTTCGGATTTTGGCAACGGTTTTAAATCTTCAGAAAAGTTGAATAAAATGACATGACTTCCTTTGAATGGATTATATGATGGTTCATAATTGATATAACCCAAACTGTGCAAGTTCTTCAGACATTTGTGATAGGTTGCTTTAGAACTTATTTTGCTAATTCGCATTACCTCATCACGATTAATACTGATTGGATTTTTGAAACGATTACAGTTCCAAAATTGAAACAAAGCAATGTATAAGCTAACGTGAGTTGGATTTAACGTCTTATCAATGGCTACTTTCTCAAAGAAACCAGTGAGATGTTTTATGTAATTCATTCGGATTGTAATTATTTAAACAGAGTAGGCAAAGCATTTACCTTATTTCCATTTAATAACTTATCAATATCTGAATTGTCATAATACATGATGCCACCTATTTTGGTATAGGTCAGTGTTCCGTTGATGCGGAGGTTTTGTAAAGTACCTGGAGAAATATTTAACAGTTTACGGACTTCATTGGATTTGAGCCACTGTTTTGTTTGTTGAGGTTTGGACTGAATGATTTCTTTTAAATCGTTCAAAAGAAGACTTCTGAATTCGTTTAAGTCTTCACGTGTGATAACTTCGATTGCCATAACGTTTATTTTAAATTGTTATGGTGCAAATTTGTGAAGATTGTATTGTTTTATTTCACAACGGGGTTTGAGTTGTGAACGATTTTTAATTAAATGACTTCATCTGAGTTTTCCATTCGTTTTAATAAGCCTTCATTTAAAGTAGTGATGAATTTTGTTTTGTCATTCTTTCTGGCTCTTATTTCAAGGAATGTTCGACGGTATTGACCTAAGTCGATTTCGAAAATGTGTTCAAAATTTTCAGCAATATCTTTTAGGTCAGCAGCACCATTATTGAAAACTCCTTCAGAATGTAGTGCATAAATTAGTTCTGTAAGTGCTACTTTTGAGCTTGTCCAAATTAATTTTGTATTCGGTTTGCGTTGTGATTTATCACCTAAATCTTTATTTTCTATCATAATTAGTTGGTCTTCAATATATAATTGAATTAAATCATTTGCTAAAATCCTTGCTACTTTGAAGTCGTGAGAAGTAGAGAAGGAAGCATCTGTTTCAAAATAATAACTATCTAATGCTAATTTTATATCAAATTTGCCTCTTAAAAAATATTTATGGTCTAAATAACTACTTCCTGAGCGATAATATTTATAAAAGTCGAGTTCGTTATCAAAATAGGCTTTAAGTTTTTGAAGCTCGTTCTGAAAATATTTCTTCACAATTCTATTACCTCCATTAGGCCTTTTCATTTCAATTTTATAGACCATATTGTAATAAATTAGTTTTGAAGAGAATTGGGGTTTAATTTCTTTAAAAAATTGGATTTCTTCAGTTTCAGATTTGAATTTGAATTTTGAAATTAAGTTTTTCAAATTAATCAATACTTTTAAAATAATTTCAATGGAACTTTCGCAACGAGTTATCTGATTATCAATTTCTAATTCGATAAAATTTAGTTGCTCGTTGAGATCGGATAATAATTTGGTTGTTTTTATATTCAATTTAGGATAAGTAGTTTTATGTTTAAATTTACAGTAGAATCTAATAGAAAATATTACTCCAGAAAGCATCAATTCTTCTAATAATCCACTTGATTAAAAAAAAAATTTTTCATAATTGATTTATTATTAATTATCTAAAAACCAAAACCTAGACTAAAAGCTATACGTATTCCATCAATTGAATTATATACTCCAAGGTTTGTTGATATAACATCAACTCCAGACATGAAAAAACCACCACCATAAGAGTTATTCCATTTGTTTGAATCTTCATTATCAAACCAAACTCTTCCATAATCAAACCCACCAAATAAACCAAAACGGATTGGTATTAATTTGGTTTTTATTTTATCAAAACTATATCTTAAGTCAGTATTTTGGAAAACATAACTGTTACCCGTAAATCGTTGATTTCTAAACCCTCTTAACCCATTAGTGCCACCAATAGAAGCTGCTTGATAAAATTCGAAATTATTACCTAAATTAACTTGACTTTTTATTCTACTAGCCAATACAAGTTTTCCTGATGATACTAATTTATGAGTAATACTTAATTCGGGAATTAGATAAGTATAACCTCTGTTGCTTTGGTCCAAATTCATTTTATAACCAATATCAACACTTGATTTAAAACCTATAGTAGGGTATGCCTTATTATCATAATTTTCAAATTCAAATTTGGTATTTATGCTTCCAAATTGATTAGTCTTAAAAATATAGCTTGGCAATTGAGAACTGTTTTCTACATATCTGTTTTGAGTATTTTCTACTTCAATTGACTCATATCCTAAACCAAAACTAAATTGACTACCACCATAAGCTCTATAAACCAATGAAGGATTAAGTTGAAATTCGCGAACTCTTACTCGATTGTAGTCAAGTCCAAAAGCATTTTCTAAATTTTCAGTTTCATTACCAAAACCAAAAAAGTTTAAGGTGTAGTTAGGACTTTGAAAAATTGAATTAATTTTTAAGTTTAAATTGCCAATAATATTAGCAAATTCACCTTGATATTTAATTTCATAGCCATTAGTAGCAAAATAAAAAGCCGTGTTGATTTTATGCTGGCTAGTAAATGGATTTCTTTCGAAACCATAAGTTGTATAGGTGTTATTGATTCCAATTTTAATGCCATCATCTGGATTTGTACCAATGGTCGGAATTATTTGATTGAAATTATTTTTAAGTTTCTTATAATCGTAAACATTGGTGCTATATTTATCTTGTAGTTTAATCGTAGCATTATGTATTTCTTTTAGTGTATTTGGCTTGGATTTGTAATCATATATTACTATATTTTTACCGTTTTCAACAATGTATTCATCTTCATTTTGACCACCAATAATTCTAATTTTTATTTTTTTTATTTCATCTGTTATATTAAAAATGTCATCATCATCTAACCCATAAATCCATATTTCCTTTGTAAGTTTTGGGTTTTAAGTTCTATTATGAAAATAATCTATATTTGAATTTTCTTTCCATTGATACATTGAAACTTCTACATTTCCATTTTCTAATCCATTTATTTTTATAGAATCTTTTTTATTGGTTGCGACAATAACGGCATATTTATTTATTAGCTTATAATATGAATCGGCTATGGTTTGTAAATTGGTTTTTCTGCCTTTTAATAGATGTTTAATGGTTTCAATAGATTCATCTTGTACTTCTTTTGGAACAGTATTAAAAGCTTTGTCTATTACTTCATTGGTTAAATCATTTTGTATTTCTGCAACTTGTTTATCCCAAATATCCTTATTGGATTGTGATATAAATGCGATATCTAAAGGATAAGGTTCTATATTAAATCCTTTTACATCTTTTAAATCAGCTGCATATTTTCGTAATAATTTGGAAGCAGGAATTAGGTGAATTGAAGTACCTAACATAAAACCATCAGACATTTTAGAAAAAGCTTGATCTCTATCTCTTGGCAATGGTCTATATACTGTTTTGTTATTTTCTTGATATTCTATCCAAAGCCATTGGTCGTAATGTCTATCCCAATCACCAATTAACATATCAAACAATCGAGCTTTAATGTATGCTTGTTCGTCTATAACTTTTGTATCGTCTTCATGAATTTTTTCAATAACATCTTTGGTGTTTATAATGTTTCCCGTAAAATTTCCATTAGTCAATTGAGTATTTCCTTCAGATGCATATTCTTCAAACACGTATAGTTCATTACCATATTCTTGATTGTATTTTTCCAAATTATCTTGTTTGGGAATATAATATAGGTGCGAATTCAAATATGGAATATTCAAACTACTAGACAACGATGCCACAACAAAAGGTGCGTAAGGATATGAGCCAGTAAACACATCTTTCACCAGTGATTCTGAAGCTGTGTTCTCAAAATAACCTTCAACATATTGGTCTTTAAAAGCTGAAGCTTGAATATATTGAGTGGCATTCTTTTTTAAAGCTCTCATTACAAATCTTTTTCCCTCTTTTGTTTGTAAATGCAGCGTTTTGGATTGTGTGCCACCACCTTTACGTATAGGAGTTAAACCACCCATAAGAGTGTCTAAATAAGCTACTTTAGCATTTACAGGAATACTATAGTATTTTCTATATCTTTCTCCCCATAAAAATTTAAAAAAGGCATTTTTAGAGGTTTCTTTATTTGTATAAATAGACTCTTTGACTGAATCTTGAATTATTTTAGGATATTTTATTGTAGATTTTTCAAAATCAGAAGGAAAAACTTGTTCATTAAAAACTATTTGATTGTTTTCTGCTGCAATAAAATTAACTTCTGAAGAACCATCTTTAAAAAAATTCAAAACAGGAAATCCACTTTTAGGGTATGCAAATTTACCTCCTTTTACTAACCGTGTAGCCGTATTTTTAGAACCTGAACCACTAATGATTTGCGGAATATTGTCTTCAACAAGATATTGTAAATTATGATCATGTCCAGAAACAAAAATTACATTATCGTTTTGTTGTGATGCCGTTACTAAATTTTGTTTTAATTCGTTGTAAAACTTGTTTGATAAGTCTGCATTAGAAACACCAGTGGTATTTCTAAAAAGGTTTTTAAGAGACCCTAAAATTGGGAATGGATTAAGATGGTTTTTTAAACTATATTGTCCACCATGAGATCCATTGGTAAACATAGGATGATGAATGGCAACTACTACTGTTTTTCCTCTTGCTTTTTTTATTTCGCTTCTAAATTCGTCAAAAAAATCTGTACGTGTTTTTATTTCGCAATTATCGTTTATGGTTGGGTGTTTGTCCCAATTAGTAATATACCATTGTGAATCAACAACTAATAAAATAGTTTCATCATTAATCTTCACTTTTTTAATAGCACAACCATTTTCAGGTAAAAAAGTGTTAGAACCTAATGCTTCTTTAACTAATAATTCTTGTTGGTATAATCCTGAAATACCGCTATACCAATCGTGGTTTCCTGGTATAAAAATAACACGACCAGGAAATTTTTTTGCAACATTGATTTGTAATGATAATGCAAATTCTGCATCGCTTTTTTCTGGACTATTACTTTCAGGAATTCCTTTTGGGTAAACATTATCTCCTAAAAATAGTAATAAATCAGAAGAATCAGCATTTATTATTTCTTTTTCCAATGCTTTAAGAGCAGTAGGAGTATAACCGTTATCAGGTTTTCCTACATCACCAATTAGATACATTTTAAAAGTAGGTTGCTGCTTGTTTTCTTCTAGTACAATTTGGTCTTTAAGTTTAGGATTCAGTGATGCACAACTATGCAATAAAAGCGATGTAAGGATAATTATTGATGAAAATGTAAAGTAAGTTTTCATATTTATCGATTAATTGCTTTTTTTAATTCTTATTTAAATACTAAAAATTGCGTAAGTAAGTGTTGCTAATACACCAATCAATAGAACTATAACTGAAACATATAATAATTGTTGTTTTTTAGTAATCACCAATCCCAAAAAATAAATGTCATAAATCATTTCATTGTAAACTGCATTTCCACTATCCATAATGCGTTCAATTTCTGCTTTAAATTCAGATAATGATTGTTTAGCAAAATTTGCAGCATATAACGTTCCTTTATAGCCACTATTTTTAAAAACATTGCCTAAATACCTATGTGGAAGCATACTTATTAATGCAAATATCATTGACAACATACTACTTATTACCAATATTTTAGTACCAATATTTATGTTTATTGTTTTAGAGTCTGTAGTAATAAAATGAATACCAAATAGTAAAGAAGTAATAATAGAATTAACGGTTAAAATAATTCTTGCTTTATTATCAATCATCTTCAATAACATGTAGTGATTTCTTGATAGCGTTTTAAAAAGTGTTTGCACTCCACGAGTGTCAAATTTTTTCAACTTTTCTTCCCTTAAACTACTATTATTTTCAATATTAGTATTTTCCATGGTTCTTTTATTTAAATTTTACATAAATGTGTTATTTCGTCTAAAACACGTTTAATCCTAATTTCAGAGATTCCAATTTTTTTCAATAAATAAGAAGTTTTATATAACTCTTTAACCAAAACAATATCATTTTCAATTAATTGATGTTTTTCTTTTAAGGTTAATGTTGTTAAAGTTGTAATAGGATACAATCCATAAGTATCTATATTTTCTTTTATTCCGTTTTTACTGGGATAATCCCAACTTAATAAAGTTAAACCAACGCATTTTGCATAGTTTATTGCATCAATTGTAAACCTAGTATTGGTAACCAACCAGCCTTGTTTGAGATGTGTTGTGTTTTTAGGATTAGTATTCCATTGTTTTTGGATATCTAAAAATCTTGAGTTAATGTATAACGGTATTTTTACATTACTAAATACTTTAGAGTCAGAATGAAATTTGCATTCAATTGCATAAACGCTTCCTTCTTTTTCAGCCAATACGTCAATTTCATGTGTTACACATTCACCATTTAAAATTACACTGACAGTGGTATTAAATCCTTTTTCTCTCAATAAAGCTGCAACTAACCTTTCAAACGGATAACCTGTTGGTCCTAATTCAAAAATGGCACGTTTTAGACTATATCGTGATGCAGATGTTCTGTTTGATTTTTTTAAATAAGCAAACGCTTTTTTATATATTTCATTTGAAGAAATACCATCATAAATTTCTGGTTGTATTTTTGAAATAATGTTTTCAATATCTTCTTTAGATGCACCACTACGTTGTAGTGAATGTTCTAATTTTTGAGTTGAAAAAGGTTCAACATCAATAGAATTCTTTTTAATAAAAATTGGTTTTTGTTTCATAATTCAAGTATTAAAAACGTAAAGTTTCTGTCATTATACCAAACCTAATTGAGCTGATTTGATGTTGAAAATAAATATTATAATAATCCATACCTTGATAGAATTGAACAAAGAATCCAATGTCTTCTAAAAATTTGGGATGATAATAAACAATTAAACTGGCATTAATTCTTTTAGAATTAAATGTGTCCCAATTGTTAATATTATCTAGCATCAAAGTTGTTTCTGCTTTTACAGAAAAGTTTGCCTTTTGTTCACTACTTTTTATGAGGTTCGATTTCATAGGAAGTTTATAAGCTAAAAATGTATTGTGCCATCGTAATCCACTATATTGACCATGAAGTTCTTCTAACATCCAACTCTTTGGGTGAATTTCAACAGAGCTTTTTATAAATTTGAAAGCTTTCAAATTTTGACTATATGATGATTGTAAAAAACCTAATTCTAAATAGTTTGTTGCAAAATTTCCTGATTGTAAATTGACTTTTCCATCATCTGTATAAAAATTACCATCTTGACCATTAGAATGATGAGCAATTTTACCAAATAAAGTTAATTTATTGGCTGCATCTTTATGACCTGTTAAAAAATAGAACGCAATTTGAGGTATATAACTTGGTGTTTTTACGGGATAAGAATACTCATCAAACATTCTTATTATAATTTGAGAAGTTAACACTGCCATTAATCTTGAATCTTTACGTTCTCTGATCTTAAAATTAGGACTAACATTTGCTTCAAACATTAAAGGTTCTAAATTTCCGATATCAAAAGGAAAAGTAACATAACTTTCACCTTGATTGACTTGTGCAATTTTATCTAAATTAAGAGTTACAATTGAATCTGTTAAGGTTTGTGCAACAATACTATTTGTAAACAAAACAGTAAATAAGTATATTAAATTAATTCTTTTCATAAATGATATATTTATATGTTTCAAAATCAATTTTACACAACTCGATAAATTTTTAAATGTTACTAATTATTTATAAATTATTTTAATATCTTTTGAAAGGTTTTTATCTATTTTAAAACTAGCTTTAGAAAAACTAGGTCTATTTGTTAAGTTAATATTTTGATAATTAGAAAAACCTATCCCTTCTATTGGTAGAATGAACTTTTTGTCAATTTTACCATTTTTATTTTCGTCATGGAGTATAAATACTGCATAGTTCCCTTTAGGAATATTATTAAATGTTATAGTTGATGAATTCATAGAAATTGTACCAACTTCTTTTTTATAATAGTTTTTAATTTTCTCATCAGGTATTGAACCCTCTTTATTGTATAATAAAAAAAGAACATCTCCATTAGAGTTTCTTAAATCTGAAACTTTAACCGTTAAAGAATAGGACTCTTGACCTTGAGAATAATTGGATAAAAGAACTAAAAATAATGTTGTTATTAGTTTTTTCATTTTTTAGATGTATTTTCAAAAAACCACCATTTTGGTTTAATTTGTTGTTTGATTAATCCAAATTTTTCAATTGCATGAGTTTCTAGATGTGTTACTAAATCAGGTATTGAATCCGTAACGTAAAGTAGCTTCATATCTTCTGGACTAATGCTTTCATTTTCAACCATAATTTTAATATGATGACAAAGTTCTTTATGATATTCTGAATCAAAAATAATTATTGGAAAGTTTTTAATTACTTTGGTTTGAATTAATGTAAGTGCTTCAAATAATTCATCTAAAGTTCCAACACCACCCGGCATTACAATAAAAGCGTATGAATATTTTATTAAAACAACTTTACGAACAAAAAAATATGGAATATCTATCCATTTATGTAAGTATGGGTTAGGTTTTTGTTCTCGAGGCAATACAATATTGCAACCTACAGAATATCCGCCATTTTCAAATGCTCCTTTATTTGCCGCTTCCATTATTCCTGGACCACCACCAGTCAAAACAGTAAACCCTAGTTTAGAAATTTCTGCACCAATTTTTTCTGCATTTTGGTAATGTTCTGAATCAGGTGTAAATCTTGCAGATCCAAAAACAGTTACACAAGGACCAATAAAATGTAGTTTTCTAAAAGCTTTTATAAAATTAATTTGAACTTTAAAAGTGAATATTAGTTCTTTAAATCGAGATAATGGCCCTCGAATAAATAAAGACTCATTTGTAATTAATTTATTTTTATGTTTTTTCATGTTACATTATTTTAGTTGTCAGAGATTATAAATCAATCTCTTGTCCCATTAAAGAAACAACGCAATCAAAACCATATTTTTCGTTTATTTTTATTCGAAGTTCATCAGCTGGAATATTTTCTCCATGAACCAAGAAAACTTTTTTAGGTTTATTTTCTAAATTTGATAGCCAATTGATTAAATCTTCTTGGTCGCCATGAGCTGATAGTCCCTCAATTTCAAGAATTTTTGCTTTTACTTCGTAATATTTTCCATGAATTTTAATGTCTTTTGCACCTTCTAATAGTTTTCGCCCACGAGTTCCTTCAGCTTGATATCCAACGATAATAACAGTTGTTTCAGGCAAACCTATATATTTTTCTAAATAGCTTAATACTCGACCACCTGTAACCATTCCGCTAGCAGCAATGACTACTTTAGGTTGTTTATCATAAATAGCTTCAATTGTGTCTTTATAATCGATAATCATGGTAAACATTTTACACATTTCAACACATTCGTTTGGAGAGAGTTTGTGCCATTTTGTGTTATTTTCAAAAACGTCTAATATTCTTATTCCCATTGGTGTATCAATGATGTAAGGAATATTTGGAATTTTACCTTCACTTTTAAGTTGCCAAAGCAAATACATTACCGTTTGAGCTCGTTCGACAGCAAAACTTGGAATAATGATTGTGCCGCCTTTGTTGACTGTATTGTTAATGTAAGTTTCTAGCTCAAATTTTGTATCAGTGTCTGGATGAATTCTATTACCATAAGTGCTTTCAAGAAAAATATAATCGGCATTTTTCGGTTTTGTTGGTGCATACATAAGTACATCGTCATCACGACCAATATCTCCAGAAAAAACTAATTTTTTATTTTCAATCATTAAATCTATTGTACAAGCTCCAATGATATGTCCTGCATTTGTAAAAACTGCCTCAATTTCAGCATCAAGATTGACAACTTCATTCACTTTTACTACTCTAAAAAGAGGAAAAACTTGTTTTGCTTGTTCTACTGTATAAAGTGGTTTTGCAATTTGGTGTTTTGAATAATGCCCTTCATTAGCTTTGTTAGCTTCTTCTTCCTGAATTTTTGCACTATCCAATAAAATAAGTTTTGCGATGTCTTTGGTTGGACTCGTGCAGTAAATCTTACCTTTAAAACCTTGATCAACTAATCTAGGCAACCAACCGCAATGGTCTAAATGACCGTGTGTAAGTAGAACAAAATCAATTGTTGATGGTAAAACTGGTAATGGTTCCCAGTTGAGTTCACGTAAGGGTTTTATGCCTTGAAAAAGACCGCAATCTATAAGAATTGTTACTCCATTACTTTCGATTAGTGTTTTTGAACCTGTTACAGTTCCTGCACCTCCAATGAATTTAATTTTCATAATGTTTTATTTTTTACTGCATTTAGCAAATTATTTTAAAAATTATCTATGTTATATTTCCTTATACAAATAAATCATCTTGGTTTGGTTCTATTCTTTAAAACTATCAAATAGAGTCACTTAAAATTTTTAATTTGTTTTTTTATAACTCCAAACAGCCAAACCATTTACAACTACTGCAAATCCAAATACTATTAATAAATTATTTAGTACCTCAACAAAACCAGAACCTTTTAAAAGTACCATTCTAATAAACTCAACAAAATAACGAATTGGGTTTAACAAAGTAATGTTTTGTGCCCATTTTGGCATACTTTCAATAGGCGTAAACAAACCACTCATTAAAATAAAGATTACCATAAAAAACCAAGCAATAAACATAGCTTGTTGTTGGGTTTCTGTGTGATTAGATATGAAAAGACCAAACCCTAATATTAAAAGTAAATAAATAGATGTGAAGCCATAAACTAATAAAATATTACCTAGCATTGGAACATTAAAAACAACTTTAGATATAATTAAACCTACAGTCAAAATGACTAATCCAAGTACCCAAAACGGAAATAATTTTCCGATAATAAATTGATATTTTTTTATTGGTGTAACGTTTATTTGCTCTAATGTACCCAACTCTTTTTCTCTAACAATATTCATAGACGAAAGAAACAATGTTAGCATGGTTACCAACAAAACTAATATGCCTGGAACCATAAAGGTTTTGTAGTTTAAGGTATTGTTATACCAAAAAGAAGGTATAACCATTATATTTTGTTCTACTTCTTTGTTTTCTGAAATATATTTAGATTGTATTTGAATATTCTTATTATAAGCACTAACGATCTGTGTTACATACACATTTTCTACACCAGCAGTTGCAGCATCAATAGCATTAATGTTAACAGAAATACTTCCTTTTTTATCTTTTTGTAGATTTCGATTAAAGTTTACAGGAATGTTTACAATAATATCTGTTTTACCTTTTTGCATTTCTTCAATAGCTTTATTCTCTGAAAAATAAGATTCTGTAACATTAAAATAGGTAGAAGCGTCAAATGCACTTATTAACTCTCTAGATTCTCGACTTTGATTATTATCAACAAAAGTGATAGCAATATTTTTAACATCAAATGTGGCAGCATTCGACAAAATTAATAATTGTAAAATAGGTAAAATAAATATTAGCTGAAGCATACTTTTATCTCTAAAAATCTGCTTGAACTCTTTTTGTATGATGAATAATATTGTTTTCATTTAGAAAATATTAAGTGTATTTAAAAAAATAATTTTATTCTAATCTGATTTTATATTTTTTAATACTTATTGTTATAAATAGTGTTGTCATTCCAATTAATATGAGTGTTTCTTTCCAAATATATTGAATACCAACACCTTTAAGCATTATGGCTTTTACAATAATAATGAACCATTTAGCAGGAATAATATTACTGATGATTTGCATTGGCAAAGGCATACTATTTATTGGGAAAATAAAACCAGAAAGTATTATAACAGGTAGCATTAGCCCCATCAAGGATAGCATCATTGCCGTTTGTTGCGAATCTGAAATAGTGGAAATTAAAATCCCTAAAGAAAGAGCAGATATAATGAATAAAATGCTTTCAAAAGATAAAAGTAGTAAGCTACCATTTATTGGCATTTTGAAAACAAAAAAGCCCAATAATAGTATGATTATAGCATTAATGATTGATAGAAAAATATAAGGAAATACTTTGCCAATAATTACCTGAAAAGGTTTTATTGGAGAAACCAAAAGGATTTCCATTGTACCGATTTCTTTTTCTCGTGTAATAGAAATAGAAGTCATCATTGCAGACACTAACATTAAAATAACAGTCATAACACCGGGAACAAAATTGAAAACACTTTTAAGTTCTGGATTATAAAACATTCTCGATTGTACTTCAACTTTTACTAAATTTGTTTTAGGTTGTTTTTTTTGTGACTGATAATTTTGAATAATCGCAGATGTATAATTTGCTATTGTGTTTGCTACGTTTGGTTCTGTAGCATCGGTTATAGCTTGTACTACTGCAACATTTTTTGTTTGCAAATTTTTACTAAAATCACGTTCAAAAATTAAAACCGCTTTAATTTTTCCTTTTTTAAATTCTTTTTCAATATCACTTTCTTTATTTATTTGATTTTCGACATTAAAATAAGGAGACGATTTTATTTTGTTAATAATTTTTTGTGTTTCTACATCATTTGATTGGTCAAAAATTGCAATTTCTACATTATTAATTTCATTTGTAATTGCAAAACCAAACAATAAAATTTGAGCAATAGGCATTCCAAATAAAATAAACAAGGAGCGTTTATCACGAAAAATGTGATAGAATTCTTTTTTTACAAAACCGATGAATCTTTTCATTTATAATAGTAATTAGTAACTAGTTAATAGTAATTAGCTTACTCAATATTACGTGCTAATTTTAAAAACACATCATTCATTGAATCTACTTGGAATTGTTCTTTTAGTTTTTTTGGAGAGTCTAATGCTTCAATAGCACCATCAACCATAATGGAAACACGGTCGCAATATTCGGCTTCATCCATGTAATGTGTGGTTACAAAAATGGTTGTTCCTTTGTAAGCTTGTGTATATATCATTTCCCAAAATTGTCTTCTTGTTATTGGATCAACGCCACCTGTTGGTTCGTCTAGAAAAACAATTTTAGGTTCATGCAACAAGGCAACAGAAAAAGATAATTTCTGTTTCCAACCTAATGGTAATGAACCCACTAAATTATTTATAACCTCTTGAAGTTCTAACTCTTCAACTAATTGTGTAATTTTTTGTTTGATTTGTTTTCTAGATAAACCGTAAATTCCTCCAAAAAAAGTAATGTTCTCTTTAATTGTTAAGTCATCGTACATTGAAAATTTCTGGCTCATATAACCAATACTTTTCTTAACCATTTCTGATTGTGACAATACATCAAAACCAGCAACATTTGCTTTTCCTGAAGTTGGATTAGAAATTCCGATGAGCATTTTCATTGCGGTAGTTTTTCCTGCTCCGTTTGCTCCAAGAAAACCGAAAATTTCTCCTTTATACACATCAAAAGTAATTCCTTTGACAGCAGTGAAATCTCCAAATTTTTTGGTTAGGTTTTCGACTTGTATGATTTTTTCTTCGTTCATAATTATAAATCCATAAACACATCTTCAATTGTCGTTTGAGCAGGTTTTATGATAATTTGAGTGTGATTTTTTTGTTGTAAATAATCCTGTAAATCGTTTGGATTAAAGTTTTGATTTGTATCTATATAATGAATAAATTCACCAAAAGCATAAACACTATAATGACTTGAGTAATTTTTCAAATCGTGAATTAATCCGTGTGTGTTTTTAGATTGAATATCATAAATTACTTTGTCGTATTTTGAAATGATGTTGCTTGGTGAATCGATTTTTAAGATTTTTCCTTTTTGTATTAAAGCAATTCTATCACACAATGAAGCTTCGTCCATGTAAGGTGTTGAAACTAAAATCGTGATTCCTTTTTGCTGTAATCGTTTTAGCATTTGCCAAAATTCTTTACGAGAAACGGGATCAACTCCAGTTGTGGGTTCGTCTAAAAACAAAACTTTTGGTGCGTGAATTAAGGCACAACACAATGCTAGTTTTTGTTTCATTCCTCCAGACAATGCTCCTGCTCTTCGTTTTTTAAACGGTTCTATTTGAACGTAAATATCTTCGATTAAATCGTAATTTTCTTCAATGGTTGTTCCGAAAATAGTGGCAAAAAAGGTTAGGTTTTCTTCTACTGTTAAATCTTGGTACAGTGAAAACTTTCCTGGCATATAACCCACAGAATTTCGAATGGCTTTATAATCTTGTTTAACATCAAATTCTAAAACTTTGGCATTTCCTTCATTGGCTAACAAAAGTGTGGTTAGAATTCTGAAAATAGTAGTTTTTCCTGCTCCATCTGGTCCAATAAGTCCAAATAATTCTCCTTCATTTACTTCAAAGGAAACGTCATCAATGGCTTGGATTGATTTGTAGGATTTTGATATGTTTTGGACAGAAATACTCATTATTTTAAAAGTGATTAGTTACTAGTGACTAGTAATTAGCTATTTAATTAACAGAAAATTACTTTCTTCTATTGCTTTTACTTCATGTTTAATATTTACTTCTATCATTACATAAACTCCGGAATTAAGATTAATTACAGTTCCTTTTTCATCAGTAAAAACGGCATTTCCAGAAATACAAACTAATAATGCAGGTATTTTTGAAACGTGTTCTTTTAAGGTTTCGCCTTTAGCAATTTGTAATGAAACAACTTTTTTATCATTTGATTCAAACAACAACTGTGTTTGAACTGCTGTATTTTCGGTGTGAAGATTTTTTAATATCATTGGAAATATTGATTAAAGGTTGTAAATGATTCTTGAATTTTAGCCAGGTTTTCATTTGATTTATCTTTTGAAAAATCATCAACTAATTCGATATAAGGAAGTAACCATTTATGCAATTCATCATGAGCTTGACCTTTCATAGTGCAATTTGATGTTAATAAATCAAGATTTTTTTTCAAATTATCAGCTAATAATTGATAGTTTTCAGGTGTTTCTTTGTCAAATGAAGTTACGTCATTTTCCATAGTACGAATATGAGCCATCATATCAACATCTACTTTCCATTTTTGTCCACCATTTAGTTGAATGGTTTCGCTTTCAGAATGTTGGTGTTCTTCAGTTTTAATTTCAGTAGCTTTTTCTTCTTTCGATTTCGTATTACAAGAGAAAAGAAGTAAACTAAATGTAGCTAAAAGGGCAATTTTTATTTTTAACATGTTCTATAATTTTTTAATTAATATTAATTTGGTTTTTCTTATTGATAGTGAAATAAGCAAATGCAACAAAGATTATGGTTACAACAATTCTAAAAATCATTGCACCAATTGTTTTGGTTTCATGCACTCCGTCTGTGTAGATATAAATAATAAAGCAAATAAATGCATTTATAAGAATTAGTGCCGAAATTCCTAAAATAGTTGATGTCCAATTTTTGTTTTTAACTAAGCCATAACTTGCTACTAAATATATTATGCTACTGATGAAATTTGTCCAAACTATGAACAAAACATAATTTCCTTCTTTGGCTCTAATTCCAAATAAGTCAAAAATTACTGAAGCACTCAAAAACAAGGTAAGTAAACCAAATGCAGCTAACAGAAATGCGATTAGATAATGAAGCTTTTTTTTCATAATTATTAATTATTTAATCTCCATCTTTAATCCACATTTCTGCTGGCATTCCGATTTTTAGACTACCGTCATTTTTTACTTTTACCTTTACGGCATAAACAAGATTTACTCGTTCTTCTTTTGTTTGAATAATTTTAGGAGTAAACTCTGCTGAAGATGCAATCCATGAAATGGTTCCTTGATATGATTTCATATCTTTTTCAGCATCAATTTTTACCGATACATTTTGTCCAACTTTTATTTTTGACAACTGTGTTTCGCTTACATAGATTCGCAAAGTCATTTCAGAAATATCAGCTATCTTGTATAGTGGTTTTCCAAATGCTGTTATTTCGCCTGGTTCTGCATATTTGGCCAAAACAGTACCAGAAATTGGATTGAAGATTTTTGATTTTTTTAATTGGTCGTTTATCTTTTCAATCTGAATTTCAATCGATTTAACTTCGTTAATAATTGGTGCATTTTGGGTTTCAACACTTTGCATTTGTTGCTTTAAAACACTTACTTTTCCGTTTACTTCATCTACTTGACGTTTTGTTGCAGCACTTTCAGCAAACATATTTTGAATTCTTTTTTGCTCAATTAAAGTCGTTTTTAATTGTTCGTTTAACACATTTCGTTGTGATAAAACATTAGTTGATTTAGAATAAATTGTATTTTTTGAAGCCAATAATTGTTGTTTATTCAGATACAATTGAGTGGTATCTATTTGTCCAACTAAAGCGTTTTCTTGTAAAAGATCTCCTTCTTCAAGTTTTAGAAATTCGATTTTTCCGTTTGCTTCAGATGAAATAGTTATTTCTGTAGCTTCAAAGTTTCCAAAAGCATCTGCTTCATTTTTGTCTTTGTTACAAGAAAATATCGCTAATACTGTAATATATAATATACTTTTTTTCATCTTAATGGGTTCCTTTAATAGTTTGATAATTTATTTTAGCCAATTCTAATTGTGTTTGATGTACTTTTTGATTGGTTTTAGCATCAAAAAGTTGATTTAATTCTGTTACATATTCAGATGTTGTGATTACACCGTTTCGCATTTGAGAATCGGATGATTGAACAACTTTATCACGCAACAGAATAATTTGAGAATCCGTTTTAATAATGGTTTCTAGTTTAGAAATTTCAGATTTTAATTCGTTTAATTGCATTTGATTATTGGTTTCAAAAGTTTCTTTTTCAGTTGTAACAATTTCTTTTGCAATATCTAAAGCTTGTTTCTCCGATTTTGATTTATTCCAATCAAATACATTCCAATTCAATTTTAAACCAACCATATAAAAGTCATCAAATGAATTATTAAGCATATTTAAACCAGGATTTCCATAACCAGCTTGTCCAAAAGCGTTTAATTTTGGTAAATTTGATTTTGAAATTATATTTTTAGAAGCTTCTATTTGATCTTGTTGCAGTTCAAAAAATTTCATTTCAGGTCGTACTCCGTTTGTTTCTAAAGTAGTACTTGGTCTTTCTAAAACAGAGTTTTCTTTTATAGTTGTTGAAGTTAAACCGGCTAAATTTTGAAGTTCTTTTATTCGTTGAAATGTATTTTCAGTTAATGCCTGTTCTAATTTTAACAATTCAGCTTCTAAAACTTGTTCAGATGAAGGCAACATAGCACCATTTTTCACACCTGATTTTACTTCTTTTATTTTTGAATGGATAGTGCTTTGTTTGGCTAATAATAATTCTCTTTGGTCTTGCCATAACAAAATCATCATGTATGAATAATTGATACGAGATTTAAGTTGATACAAATTAACAGCAACTAGTTGTTGCTGTGTAAGCATTTGAGCTTCTTTTAATTTGGTGTTTGCATTAATCATTCCTCCATTATAAAGTAATTGATTTACATCTAAAGTGGCTCTATATTGGTCTTTATTTATTGGCTCTACACCAGGTAAAGAAGTAGGTAATCCAATTACATCTGATTGGTAAGTTGCCTGTGCGTTTATGTCTATTTTAGGTAATTTTGCTTTATTTAGAGCATCTATTTCAAACGATGTTTTCTGTTGCAAAAAATTTGTTTGTTTAGCAATGGGATAATTTTTTTCTGCAAAAGCATAACATTCTTCAATCGTTAGTTTTTGTTGGGCATAAGAACTAATAGTTAAAATTAGAAGCAATATTGTTACTAAATTATTTTTCATAATTTAAATTTTTATTGAATTAATAATAAACTCCGATACTTCCGTTTTACGTTTTTTTAATAATTTCTTGTAGCTTTCTTTGTCCATATTTACAAGTGCCATTAATAGAGGTTCACCTATAAATGGAAAAATATTTAAGGATATAATATTAATAAACAATTGTTCTGCTTCAATTGGTTTAATAATGCCTTTATCTATCGCTTCATTAACCTGAATTTTAAATTTATCAATTGTAGGGAAGTTTTTTTCTGCACGAAGTTTTTGTATAAAATCAGGATTTTTACTTAACTCTTGTATTACAAAATTTGGCAAATAGGGATGTTTGATTACAAATGCGACATAATTCTCTGTAAATTTTCTTATTTTTTCAAATAAATCGGTGTCGTCATTCAACACTCTATTTAATTGAGGAGCTAACAATTTAAAAGCACTTTTAAAAACTGCCTCGAATAAAAGTTGTTTGCTTCTATAATAATAATGTAATAATGCCTTATTTATATTGGCTTTATCCGCAATTTCTTGCATTCTTGCTCCAGCCATTCCTTTCTGTAGGAAAACTTCCTTTGCTGCATTTAATATTTCAGTTTCAGTATTTTCTGATTCTTTATTATTCATAATGTTTAACTATCTGATTTAACTATTTGGTTAACAAATTTATTGAAAATATATTTATTAAACCTTATTTAAGATTTATTTAACATAAATCATTTATTTATATTTGATTAATATTCAACTAGAAATTACATTTTTATTTAATTGGCTATTATTTAGAACAGTGAATTTATCTTTTAAAATTTTCATATCATCGCTTACTTTTCTATCTAAAACCTTTGCATAATGTTGGGTAGTTCTTAAATTTTTATGCCCAAGCATTTTGCTCACGCTTTCAATTGGAACGCCATTGGTAAGTGTCACAGTAGTAGCAAAAGTATGTCGAGCAATGTGGAATGTTAGTTCTTTTTCAATTTCACAAACTCCTGCAATTTCTTTTAGATAAGCATTCATTTTTTGGTTGGATAGGATAGGTAGTAGTTTATTTTCATTCAAACATTGTGGATGATTTTCGTATTTATCGATTATCATTTGAGTAACTGGAAGGATTGGAATTTTGGAAGCACTTTCTGTTTTCTGCCTGTGCGTGAATATCCATTTCTCTCCATCAATACCGTAGCTTATATGTGACTTTGTTAGGTTTTTGACATCTATGTATGCTAAACCTGTAAAGCAGCTAAAAAGGAAGATATCACGAACTAGTGAAAGCCTTTCAGTTTTGAAATCTTTTTCTATTATTGATTGGATTTCTACTTCTGTTAGATAAACTCTCTCAACTTCTTTGACTTTTGATTTATAATTAGCAAATGGGTTCTTTTCTAACCAGTCATTGGCCAAACAAAGCTTGATGATTTTATTGAAGTTTTTTAGGTATTTAACAGCTGTGTTATTCGCACAATTTCTAACACTTCTTAACCAGAATTCATAATCGGTTATAAAAGCGTGATCAATCTTGGTAATATCAATATCTGAAATATTATATTTCCATTGCATAAATTCGATAGTATGCTTGAGTGAAGTAGTGTATCGTTCTAATGTTCCTGGGGCGTATTCTTTCCCAACGAGTTCTTTTATTTTATTGTTGTGGTCTTGGAAGATGGGAACGAGCATACGCTTGGTTTCTGATAGACCAAACAATTCATTCTTTAAATTTTCAGAAGTAACGCTAATATCTTTCTTGAAAAGTTTCTTCCCTGCTTCTAAAACTTGATTTTTTAGATAATCCAGATGACTATTGATTGTTCTAGCTTCTTCTGAAGTGCCTTTAACTTTGCTGCCTTCTGAGGACCATTTATCGGGATTGATGTATTTGTTGGTACTAAACTCAAATCTTTTAGCATTAACTGTAACTCTGGTGTAGATTGGACAAACTCCTAAATTGTTGGCTTTTGCTCTCTTGATGTAGAAGAGAATTGATACTGATGTGTTCATTGTTGGTGACCTTAAAGTTAGTATTAAATTTATTCGATTTAATAACTACACACAAGATGTACATTTTTTGAATATGTTGTTGAACACCTTGTAGTAGCGGTGCTTTCGTTGCGAGGTGTCACTGAAAATTTAATTTTTTAGTGACACCTTGAAAGACACCTAAACTTTGAGATTTAATGAATAATTTGATATAACCCTAAAAGAAAAAACCCACTAAATTGTTGAATTTAGTGGGTTTTAGTACCGTTTGTATTTCTACTGGCGGAGAAAGAGGAACAAACACCTACTTTTTCAATACATATCAAATCTTACTAAAACAATCGTTAACCCTTATAAAATAAGGGTTTTTTAATATATCATAGTTAAGTAAAATTAAGTGAATTATAAATAAAAATAGTCAATGTGGGGATTATGTGGGGATAATTTTGTATCTTTAAACTATTGAAATACATAATAATTCCGTACCAATGGCAACTATTAACTACCTCATCAAAGGAGAAAAAAACGCAACAAACATACTTTTGCGTTTCAAAAATGGCAGAAAATTTGACTTAACAGCTTCAACCGATTTAAAGGTAGAACCTAAAAGATGGAGTGCTGCAAAGCAAAAAGTCAAACTTACAAACGATGATAAGTCCAAGGACGTTATTAATAACAAACTTGCAGAGCTTGAAAAATTCATATTTGATGAGTTCAATTCCGATAACAGTAAAGGAGAATACATCGATAAACATTGGTTAAGAAAAAAGATAGCTAATTTCTTCAATAGACCTATTGATGAAACAGCCATCGATGAAGTGTTTTTCATTCCGTTCATGGAAACATTTATTAAAAATGCCCCATCAAGGATAATTAAAGGCAAAAATAAGCCAATTGCCAAAGGAACTATTACAAAGTATAACACAACTCAAAAAAAGCTAGAAGAGTACGAGAAACGCTTTAAAACGAAGCTAAAATTTACCGATTTAGATTTAACCTTTTATGATAGGTTCGTAAACTTCTTATCACAAGAACAAAAAATAAATTTAGGTACTATTGGAAATTACATTGGTACACTTAAAACAATTGCCAGAGATGCAAAATTGAAAGGCTTGCCGGTACATCCTCACATCGAGCATCCTAACTTTTTTGTACCAAAAATTACAGCTGATAGTATTTACTTGAATGATGATGAAATAAATAAAATCTTCAATCACGACTTCAAAGGAGTTGAAAGACTAGAAAACACAAGAGATTTATTTATTATTGGATTGCGAACAGGATTGAGAATTTCAGATTTTTTAAGGTTAAAAGATGCCAATATCAAAAATGGCTATATTGAAATTGAAACGCAAAAAACAGGGCAAACAGTTACTATTCCTCTCCACAAGCAAGTAAAAGCAATTTTAGAAAAAAGAAACGGATTTCCGAGAGCCATTTCGGACCAGAAATTTAATGAGCATGTAAAAGATGTTTGTGAAGAAGTAGGATTTAAAGAAAAAGTTCAAGGTTCTAAAATCAATAAGAAAACAAAACGTAAAGAAGAAGGTTTATATCACAAGTACGAATTAGTTACTTCACACATTTGTAGAAGAAGTTTTGCAACCAATCTATATGGGAAACTTGATAATTTAACCATAATGGGTATTACAGGACATCAAACAGAAACTCAATTTTTAAAGTACATCAAAATCACTAATACAGAAAAAGCAGAAAAACTAAAAGAGTACTGGAACAAGCAAAACGAAGAACAGGAAATTGAAGAGAAAAAAATGAAAGTAGTTAAGTAAGATAAAGTTTACTATATTTAACTTTTTAATTTTGTATGAAAAGTGTTAATTCGTTTATAAAAGCTTTAAGCGCAAATTATTATTCTGAATTTCTTACGGATGCAATAGCTGAAGAAATTGATTTTCATAGATATTTTTTGCCAGTTAATTATCAAAATCATTATTATTATGAATTGAAAATTAACGAAATTCATCTTAAAAGAAGAGAAATAATAGACAATGTAAAAAAGCTATATCAAAACGCATTATCTCAAATTTATATTGAATTATCTTCACAAGACCCAGATAATTTTGATTCCTTTTTAGCTTTTAATATAGAAGCTGTAAAACTGCAATTAAAAATTTTAAGAGCTGATTTTTATGTAGATGAAAAACAATCGAGATACTTTTCAGTAATAGATGACAATCCAAATCTTCAGGAATTAATTGCAAGAACTCACGATAGAACAAGTTCAAACGAAATAGAAATAGATAAAAAGATTTTTGATTTAATTTCAGATTCCAAATTTAGAAAAGTTGAAAGTATATATTTTTTAGAAGATATTTATAAAAGATCTAAAGCATTAAGTTTTCTTCCGTTGTCATTATTTGTGATAGGACATGATTTTGTCGTTCAGCTTAAAAAAATTCAACAAATCGTGTTTGATTTAAAAGAAGAAAAAGCGGTTAATCCAAAAATCAATTGGATAGGTAAAAAAACGCATATCGGTTATATTTTAGGGACGTTAGCTTTAAATGGTTTTATTGATGCACCAAAAAATAAAAACGGTGAAATAAATTATACGGCTTATGCTAAATTGATTAAACAAAATTTCAATGCTGAAATTTCCGAAGAATCATTGAGAAAATACCTCAACCCTGAAGATGATAAATTCGAAGAAAACAAAAAATCATTTGATAAAGCAAAATACCATTTACCTAACATAATTGAAGTAAGCTAAAGCGTTCCGGAACGTAAAGGAACGTTTACCAAATCATAACCAACTTTACTTTGTACCATCAATAACGAAAAAAACGTATCACGATGGAACAAAGTAAAATGACACAAGTTTTCGGTGTTTCTCCCGAAGAATTCAAAGAAAGCATCTTAACCGATGTTAGAGCTGAAATCAAATCTTTAGCTCAAAATTTCCAACCTACTGCACCACAAGAGTATCTCACTCGCCAAGAAACAGCCGAGATACTTAAAGTCTCTTTGGTGACACTTTCCGACTGGAACAAAAAGAAAATCTTAAATCCTTATAGATTAGGAAATCTCATTAGATATAAACGTTCAGAAATCGAACAAGCCTTAGTTAGTATTAATTCAAAAAAACAATAACTATGAGCTATCCATTTCAAGAAAGTTTAAGCAACATCGAAAAACGCTTGGAAGAATTAACCCATGCGGTTACCAAAAAGCAAGAAAGAATATTCGATAAGGTAATTATAGATAACGATGAGTTTCAAAAACTGTTTAAAATTAGTCCAGGAACGGCTGCCAATTGGAGAGAGAAAGGATTGATTGCGTACAGCCAAATAAACAATAAAATTGTCTATAAAATAGAGGATATTAACAAAATGCTTGATGATAACTATCGACCATTCAAAAAGTAACTCTTTAGGTCATGGTAGACTTTATCAAGTTTAAAATTACTGATGAAGTCTTGATAAATGAAGTTTGGAGAAACCCTATTTTAGTATATGATGGTAAAGCGGATAAAATCATTGATAATAAACTCAAAAAGAGAATCACAAGAAGATATGAAAATCTATATTTTACTAAGTTTTTCAACAGGTTAGAAATATCAGGAAGCATTCATAAATTTTACAATAATGATGTACACAATGCGGACGATTTTACAATAAAAAAAGTAATCCAAGTAATAGATCATCTCAAAGAAATATTCGAGTTAGATTTAGAAAAATGTTTCATTATAAACTTGGAATACGGAATCAATATCATTTCGCCAATAGCCATTAATAAACTAATAGCAAATTTAATTTATCATGAAAAACGTCAGTTTTACAGAACAACAAAGCATTTATATTACAAGATAGCGGGTGTTGATGCCTATAAAAACATAAAAGTGTACAACAAACACGTTCAATATCCTACATTTTGTAAAGAAAATACCTTTCGATTTGAAGTAAAAAGCAAACAAGCTAAATTTATAAACAAGTTAGGAATACACACGTTAAGCGATTTACTTAGCAACAAAACCCATCAAGCGTTAGGTTGCTCTTTACTTCAAGAATGGAACAATATCCTTCTATTTGACAGAAAAGCGAATGTAGATGAAAAATATTTTAATACTAATTTTTGGGAAAATACAATAACCGTTAAAAGTAGAAATCTATTTAACTATCATAAGAAAAAGTATTTCAAACAATTAGGGAAAAGTAATTTACATTCAAAAATTCACGGTTTAATTCATCAAAAAATACTTCAATTAATGTAGTGCAGTTTCCAACTAATATATACTTGGAAATTGCACTATATTAAACTTGTGAATAACTATTCAAAAAAAGAAACACTACTAAAAAAATCTACAGTATGTTTTTAATTATATTTGCCAATATGTGACAAGTCAATAATTAAACAATGAATAATCAATTCGGAAATAAAATCAGGATATTACGAGAAGAACATAAAATGTTATTACGGCAATTAGCATCATTGCTTGATATGGACACAGCTCAATTAAGTAAAATTGAGAGAGGAGAAAGAAATGCTAAAAAAGAAACCGTATTAAAAATGGCTAAAATATTAAAAGTTGTTCCAGACGAATTAGTAACACTTTGGTTAGCGGATCAAATTTATGATGTAGTAAAAGATGAAAACACAGCATTAAAAGCAATGATGGTAGCTAAAGAAAGCGTTAAACATTCAAAAAAAGAAAAAGAATAAATGAAAATTGCAAAAATTAAAAAATATAAATTACCAAAGGAATCTTTACTGTATGTTCAAGAGCCACAGTTAATGTTATTTGAAGATGAATTTAAAAAATTTGGTAAAAAAGATTTTATAGATATTGAATTTAGCCATAGAGGTTATACTGTTAATAATAATATTGATAAAATAATTGATAGTAAAATACAAACAATAGGGTTCTTTTCAGGTGCAGGTGGTTTAGACATTGGTGCTCAATTGGCAGGTTCTAAGGTTATTTCAAGCTTAGATTTTGATAAAGATAGTGTTGCAACAATGAAAAGTAATAAATATTTTTCTCATGCAACCCATTTTCATAAAGATATTAAAGTGATGAATGCTAAAGATTATTCATCTATAATTAAACAAAATAATCCTGATAAATTAATATTAGTTGGAGGACCTCCTTGTCAGCCTTTTTCAAAAGCAGGATATTGGAAAACTCATGAAAACAGATTAGGTAGTGAAGACCCAAGGAATATGATTGGTCAATATTTAAGAATGATTGAAGAACTAAAGCCAAATGGATTTATATTAGAAAATGTTGAGAGTTTACTTCATCCAAAGAATGTTGAGGCAGTCTCGGCACTTGAAGAAGCAATTGATAAATTAGGATACAATTATATCGTTTATAAAGCTAATGCCATTGAATTTGGGGTTCCTCAAAAAAGGAAACGCGTATTTTTTATAGCTTCTAAAAAGCTAATCAAGAGTAACCCAATTAAAACGAATGGATCGATTGATGAAATTTTATTAAATCCTAATCTTAAGCCATATGAAAGGGTGATTGATTGGATTGGCAAATATGATGATTTTGCTTACAGTGATGATTATGATTCAACTGAAGGTAAATATTTTGAAGATTTATTAGCCGTTCCTCCTGGACAAAACTATATAGCATTAACTGAAAAAAGAGGCTATCCCAATCCAAAATTTGTTTCTGGAAAAAGATACTGGACATTCTTGTTGAAATTACATCCAGCTCAACCATCATGGACTATTATTGCTTCACCTGGTCATTGGGAAGGTCCTTTTCATTGGAATAATAGAAGGTTAAGGTTAAAAGAAATTGCAGCAATACAAACTTTTCCTGAGGATTATAATTTTGTTGGTTCAAGAAGATCTATTCATAAACAAATTGGTAATGCAGTTCCATCTTTATTAGGTAAAGCAATTGTTGAAAATTTAATTGAAAATTTATAATTATATGCCCAAAATTATTAGTTTATATTCAGGTTGCGGTGGTTTAGATTTAGGTTTTAAAAATGCTGGATTTAAAACAGTTTTAGCTACAGATGTTTGGGATATAGCTTGTGAAACTATCAAAAAAAATAATTTATCAGATTTAGTTATAAATGATGATATTAGAAATATAGATTTTAAAAGATTTAACCAAAAAGTAATAGGTGTAATTGGAGGTCCGCCTTGTCCCCCATTTAGTCAATCGAGACATTATCTCCAAGATAAGAAAAAAGGATTTGAAGATGAAAAAGCGGGTTTTGCTGTTCCTGAATATTTTAGAGTAATAAAAGAAGTTAATCCAATGTTTTTTTTATTTGAAAATGTTGATGGGTTTATGTATAAAACTCACAAAGATGCACTCGAATTTTTAGAAAATGAGTCTGATAAACTTGGCTATAACATAACTTATCGAGTTGTTAATTCAGCTAACTACGGTATTCCACAAACTCGTAAAAGGTTCATTTGTGTAGGTATAAAAAAGGAATTTCCAAAATTTGAATTTCCAATTGAAACACATTGCGATCCAGAAAAGAAACAACAAGGAAAAAGTAATTGGGTCACATGTGGTGATGTACTTGGTGATTTTGATAATATAAATGAAGATGAATTAGAACAAAAGCCAGGCTCAAAACATCATCATTTAATGAAAGATATTCCTCCAGGTGAAAATTATTTATTTTATACAGAAAAAAAAGGTCATCCAAAGCCTTTATTTAAATGGAAATCAAGATATTGGACTTTTTTATTGAAATTAACCCCTGATAGACCTTCTTGGACTATACAAGCAAGTTTTTCAAACAATCAGGGTCCATTTCATTGGAAAAATAGATTTTTGAGAATAGAAGAGATAAAAAGACTTCAAACAATCGATGATAATTACAAATTAGAAGGTAATTTTAAAGAGCAATGGAGACAAGTAGGTAATGCTGTTCCATCAAAATTAGCAGAAATATTCGCAAATAAAATAAAGACCGATTATGAGATATGAATTAAATTTAGAATCACAAATTGTTCAATATAATGGTGCCGTTCAGTCAATTGCTGACAAGAAAGCTATCTTGACACAACTCTTTTCACAAGGTGTATATGAATGTACATCAATAAGTAATGATGGTTGCGAATGGACAATTGAATATCGTAATACCGTTAATAATATACAAAAAAACATTGTTGTGTATTATGGCAACATCAGAAATGAGGAGAGAAACGATAGGGAGAAAAAAATCCAATTAAATCGTAAAGACCCAAGAACAAATCCAAATCCAAGTATTATTTTAGGAGTGTATTGTTATGATGCAAATGATAAATTAGAAAATCTTGTTTTTGCAGGTTGGAATATTGATCCAGATACAAACTATCCTGGAAATCCAAGTCTAAGAGGTTTAAATATAGATTCATTACAAAAAGCAAGATTTGATGGTTTGTATAAGCATAATTTTAGAAATAATTATGTTTGTACATTTAGACCTGAATACATTTTTTATTACATAGAAAATATCCAATCAATACATAATTCATCAGATGATGTTATAACTCCAACAGTATCAACAAGCTCACAAGATGTAAACAACATAATATATTACGGTTCACCTGGAACAGGAAAATCTTATCGAGCTGATGATAAAACAAAGGGTAAAAATGTACAAAAAGTAACTTTTCATCCTGATTATGATTACCATTCATTTGTAGGAGGTTATAAGCCAACAATGGACGGAGATAAAATTGCTTACAAATTTGTACCTCAAATTTTTACTAAAATTTATGTTGATGCTTGGAAAAATTTAGTTTCTGCTGATGAAACGAAACCTTACTACTTGCAAATAGAAGAAATCAACAGAGGAAATTGTGCTGAAATATTCGGAGATTTATTTCAATTATTAGATAGAGACAAAGATGGTTTTAGTAAGTATGAAGTTACTGCTGAAGAAGAACTTTGCAAATATCTATTAAGTGATAAAGCATTTGGAGGAAATCATCCAGGGATTGAAAATGGTAAACTTCGTTTCCCAAACAATTTAAAGATAATTGCAACAATGAATACTTCCGACCAATCTTTGTTTCCTATGGATAGTGCATTCAAAAGAAGATGGGATTGGATATATGTTCCAATTGATACAGAGTGTAAATATTCAGATTTTACAATTCAATTAGATAATGGCAAAGCATTTGAATGGTTAAGTTTCTTAAAAGTAATCAATGAAGAAATATTTGAAATTACTAAAAGCCAAGACAAGCAAATAGGAAATTGGTTTATTGATGCTCAAAATTCTGGAAAAGTAATTTCAGAAAGCACGTTTGTAAACAAAGTTATTTTCTATTTGTGGAATGATGTTTTTAAAGATGAAGAAAATACTATTTTCAAAGCTGCCGATGGCAAGAACCTAACCTATACAAGCTTTTTTGAGAATGGTACTTCAAATAATTTAGTTAGTTATATTCTTGAAGAACGATTGAAATTAATTGATATAAATAAAACAGAACCAACTACAACAGAAGAAGAGTAATGAGAATATTTATTGAAGGAGAACCTTATAAATTAAAAACACTCAAAGATACATTTGGCGAAAAATTTTACTCTCCTTATGGTGTTAATGGTATTATTGATAATGTGGGATATTATCATAGTATCGATAATGAAGTAATTTATTTACTGCCAAAAGTGTTTATTGATACAAAAGGTTTAATCTTAAATAAATACCCTAAAGATTTATTTGCTGAAAATAGTATTGATGATGTAATTGAATCTCAAGATGAATTAAACTGGTTAAAACGGTTTCTAATAATTTTCTACAAAGGATTAATTGAATATAGAATAAGATATAAAAACACCAATCAATCAAAAGGCGATGTATTGCAATTAAGTTCGTCTTTAGGCGAAAATGAATACTCATTTTTGGATATTGTTTTGAGTTTTGTAAACTTCCATAAGAAGAATAAAAACACAATTCTGTTTATTCATAAAAAGCAAATTTCAGCAAAACATAAAAAAGTCAATTGGGGTAAAACAGTAAGAAAATCAAATCCTTTTATTACTAATGAGGGAGTACCAATTTATTCAGAACTCAATGTAAAGAAAAAATATATCGATACAGAGGAAGAATTATTATGTATGTTTTATTCCGTTTTAAATCATTTAAAGACAGAATATAATTTCAGTATACAAATAGATGAATCTTACACTATTGCCAAAGGAAGTGCTTATGAAAAATTAGCTGCCAATGCTCCAAAAATATTAAAGAAGATACGCTATAAATACTTTTCAGATACATTAGTAAAAATGTATAAATTATTGGAATTGTATTTTTCAAAATCTAATAAAGTTTCAATTCAGAATAAGAATGAAGATTTTATTATGGTCAAGTATTATCATTTGATATTTGAAGATATGATTGATAAGCTAATAACTTCTAAAATCGATACCAAAGAAACAAGCAAAGGAGTTTCACTAAAAAAACTGAAAGAAAATAAAGATGGTAAAATTATTGACCATTTATTTGAGTACGATTCTTTAATTGATCGTGACGAAAGTATTTTTTACATTGGAGATTCAAAGTATTATAAAACCAATAATGAGGTTCAAGAGAACTCAATTTATAAGCAATTTACTTATGCCAAGAATGTAATTCAATTTAATATCGATTTATTGAATGAGGGCAAAAAAATCAACAATAACATTCGATACAGGGATAAAGTTACTGAAGGATATAATATTACTCCAAACTTCTTTATTCAAGGCGTAGTAACGGATATTTTTAATTTTGACGATGATAAACTCGCAATCGATTTTGATAAAGGAATTAAACATTCATATCATTTTAAAGAAAGAATTTTTGATAGAGATTCCTTGTTTGTCAATCACTATTCAATTAATTTTCTTTTTGTTTTAAAATCCTATACCAATAAAAGTTCTTTTGAATTAGAAAAATATAGAGTTGAAATTCATAAGAAATTCAGAACCAATTTTGTTTCCTATTTAAAAAAGCAAAACCTGTTTAAATTCTATTATACAGAATTTGAAAGCAAAGAATTATTGAAGCAATTTGTAGATACAGAATTTAGAAACTTAACTGGTAGAGTTTATATTTCAAAATCAAATGACAAGCGTTTAATACTTGCTGTAAATGGTTCAGATATTGAGTTAAAAGAATATTTCACTGATATTTATGATAGAGGGAGACATTTGAGAGAAACCTATTTTTCATCAACGAATTTTGAGAGAGTAGATTTTTCAGAATTAGAGTTAATATAATTTACAATTATGAATAAAGTAATAAAACTCTTTTTAGTATTAACATCTTTAGCTCCAGTACTGCTAACCTATTGGTTTGTTGAACAGACAGAAAAATACAATAAGGATATAAGTTTTTTAGAGAATATAAAATGTAATTATTTATATGGTTTAAATTATTTGATTTTTGCAATCGTATTAGTCATTATTTGTCTTTTAATATTGCGTTTAGCTGAAACAAAGCTTGAAAAATTGCCTGTTGTTATTCAAGAAATTAAAACAGCCGATAATGAAGCAACAACTTTTATCATAGCTTATTTACTTCCATTAGCAAACAAATTGGATAATGGACTTAATATTCCGGTATTGATATTTATTAGTTGTTTGTTTTTCTTCATTGTAATTACCTCAAATTCATATCATTTTAATCCATTACTAAACTTTTTCGGGTATCATTTTTACGAAGTAAGTGTTGATGGTGGAGTAACTTATGTATTATTAACCAAAAAGAGTATCAACAATAGTAAGAACATTAAATCAATATCACTGCTAACAGAATATATGATTTTAGAAAACGATTAGTATTATGAATTTATTTGCATTAGTTAAAGAGCATAACCAAACAGTTATTAAAAGAATTCCTCTGTCACAAGATATTCAAGTAGCTATAAGTAATTTTTATTCAGATGGTGTTAATGATTTGATAGTTAATAAAGAACTAATTGAGTTTAATGGAAATTTTAAACCTGATGGAGACCAAGTATTTTATATTGATAATTATCCATTAGATGCAGAAATAGTAAATTCAATTAATAATCCATTGGCATATGATGTTCTTAATGTTGAGAATTTTGAAGGCAATATTTTTGCAGTATATACCCATTTGGTTTTAAATGGAACTCCGTACTATTTATTTCAACATTTTGATACTCGTAAAATCATATCAAATAGAGGAATATCTCTTTTTTATAGTCAAGATACTTATACAGACATTGACAGAAGAGGAATTTCAATAAGTGGTAATTTAACGGCAATATTCGCTAATAACCAACTATTTTTTAATTCATATTTTAATACAAAAAAAATATTTAACCTTTCTGACTACTATCAAGAAGCAACAGCTGCCGATATTAATGCGTTCAAAGCTAATGCTCTTTTTAGTATAGAGAATAATGATGATTTCGATTTGCATTTAAACTCTACGATAAGAAAGAAAATAAAGTCAATCCAGTTAAGTGGAGTTTTGAATGGAATTAATGTTCAAAATATTATTGCGTTGGCAGTAGATTTTGGTATCAATTTAACTTCAGATGAGAATGATAGATTAAATATACCTAATGATAAAAATGCAATAAGAGATCTATTAAGGTTTCTGGATGAGGATTATTTTATCACGCCAATTACTTCCACAAGATGTATGACAAATTCTAAAATCACTATTTAGTATTAATTATTTATGATTAAAGAAATAAGCAAAGAGAAAGAAGCAATTAAGTTTGGAACAAGATTAAGTGTTCTTTACATTATTCTTGGGGTAATTGGTTTTGTTTTAATAATGTTACCAATGATTTTTTATTCAAGTGATAAGTTGGATAATATTGGAATTGTTGGAGATACTGTTGGCGGTATTTTAAATCCAATCTTTGCTGTTCCAGCAACAATATTAACCTTTTTAGCATTTTGGGTACAGTTTAAAGCCAATCAGGAAGTTCAAAATCAGTTTAAAATACAGCAATTTGAAAGCCAGTTTTATGAGATGATTCGTTTACATAGAGCTAATATTGATGAAATGGATATTGCTTCAAAAATTCATGGTCGAAAATGTTTTGTGAGAATGTTTCAAGAGTTTAAATTTATATATTTGAAATTATTTGAAATCTATAATTCAAATGATGTTTATAAAAATAATCTTGAAAAAAAAGACCTGTGTGAAATTACATATTTTGTTTTCTTTTTTGGGGTAGGTCTTAATTCAGACGATGTAGTAATTAAATTAATTAAGCCTTCACAAGAAAGGATTACTAAGGATTTAATAGATAATCTTATTTTAATAAAACAAGAATGGAAAGAGAGTTTGTACAAAACAAAATATTTTGAAAAATATAAAAGAGAATATAATAATCTTATTTTTATTCGTAACGAAAATGGTGTAAATTATGAATTCAAGATAACCTATACTCCTTTTGATGGGCACAATACTCGTTTAGGGCATTATTATAGGAATTTGTATCAAACTGTTTCTTTCGTTGTTAATTCAACTATTATGAAAGATAGTAATGAACAGAAAAAATATTTAAAACTATTAAGAGCACAATTATCAAATCATGAACAATTGCTTTTATATTATAATAGTCTAACAAATTTTGGAAAAGGATGGATTGATAATGAATATTTTACTACTTATGAAATGATTAAAAACATTCCTTTAAAACTGGCAGATTTTGGACTTAAACCTAAAGAATACCTCAAAGACAAAAAAGGATTTAATGATACTATTTTTGAATGGGATGAGTTATAAAATTTAATTAATGACGGAAAAATACATCATACAATTAATGAACAAACTAAACCGCTTTCCAAATTATAAAGATTGTGTAAAAGTTGGTATTGGTAAAAATGTTGAATTAGCACATATTTGGTATCAAAGTGGTTTTTCAGATAGTCATGTTCCATATACCTATTTCTTAATAAAAGATAACGATAATTATATTGGTGCTGTTCTAGATATGACACACGATTTACATTGGGTTATATTACCAAAACATCGTAAAAAAGGGCATCTTTCAAAAGCTTTAAAACAAGTTATTTTACCGTATCTATTAGAAGAAACAGATAGATTAGAACAAAAAATTAGCATAAACCGTAATCAAATTGGAGAAATAAATTATCAAAATTCATTAAGAGTAGCTTTAAATATTGGATTCAAACAAATAGATGAAGAAAATTTAGTTTTCGATTACAATTCATTAGATGAAGACGAATATCAATTAGATTATAACCATAAAGGTTTAACAAGAAAAGAACTTGATTTCGAAATCAATGAACTACAAAAAATAGCAAAAAAACTCAACAAAATAAGCTCAAAAATAGAATTTGCTTTTGGTAAAGAAATTGAAGAATATTCAAAACCTTCATTAAATGATACAGCAAACAAGGTAGCTTATCTTAAAGAAGTTTTTAAAGACATGAAGTATGATTTTGATAAAAATTAAATAATTAAGAATTGGAACAGATAGCAGAAAATATAGTACAAATTACACAAGATTATCATTCAGATTATAATGAAGGTTTTGTTATGTCATCTAAACACGTTTTAGATTGGGTAAATCAATTTGACGAGCAAGATCAAGAATTTGTTATGAGTGAACTATTGCATATTTTAAATCAAGGAGTCTATATCTCAAAAGAAAAAGCAAAGGAAATACTTTGGGAATTTCTAAATAAAGCTACAACATTTTTTGATTACCAAAATATTGAAACTTTTTTGAGAGAAACACATTTTATTAATTCGCAAGCAGAGCATAAGAGTCAATCCATTCTATTGAAGTTAGTTAATGATATAATGGTCGAAAAAACAGGTTTCACAATTGAAATATGTGGTTCTTTAGGAGTAAGAAATTATATTTATTTAGATGATGTTTTAGCAAGTGGAGGTACATTCAAGTTTGCGATAAAAAAGTTTATTGAAGATAACAGTTTATTAGAACCGTTAATTAATAAAGAATTACGAATATTATCATTCTTTTTCTGTACACACTCTTGGGGTTTGGATAATACAAGATATTCTTTAAAAAAGTTATTTGGTGATGAAAATTATTTTTTAGACGTTGCTAAGTTTCCTGTTGGTAGTTATTATAAAATTGAAAATAATTTAAAAGGGTTTAATCCAAAATTAAATTTAGTATATCCAGAAAAATCAAAAAATGAATACGATGCGTATTTAGTAAGTTTAGAAAATGCTTCAGTTCAATCAGATAAAGCATACCGAAAAGCAACTCAACCAAGTCAAGAGGCGTTTTTCTCTTCTAAAGAAAATAGAAATAGATTAGAGCAAATATTTTTAGACAAAGGGATTGAAATCATTAGTAAAATTCAAGATGAAACAACAAAACACAAACATCGTCCTTTAGGAAAAACCTATCCGAGTTATAAAACATTTGGTACAGGTACATTGTTTTTTACTTGGAGAAATATAAGCAATACATGTCCAATTGTATTGTGGTGGAATAATCCAGCACACAATTGGAAAGGACTTTTTCCGTTATATAATAGAGGAAATTAAAATTATTTATTTATATTTACCTAAGTTTGCACTATGAATATCAGAAACTACAACGCAAAAGAGGCAATTGTCTTTAGAAAAACAACAGAGCCATTTGGAGGTTTATCTAATATGGCATCAGGTTATGCTTTGTATATTAATGAAGTGATAATACCTTCTTCGGAGCATTTATATCAAGCAATGCGTTATCCAACAAATCCTGAAATTCAATTTGAAATTATTAATCAAGATAATGCTATGAAAGCTAAAATGATTAGTAATAAATACAAAGCACAATTTTCTCGTCCTGATTGGGAAAAAATCCAAATAAAGGTAATGCGTTGGGCATTAGAAATTAAGTTAGCTCAAAATTGGGATAAATTTAGTACGATACTTAAAGAAACACAAAACAAATCAATTGTTGAATACGCTACTGATAATAAAATATGGGGAGCAAAACCAATAAACAACGATGAATTAGTAGGTGTTAATGCTTTAGGCAGACTATTAATGGAATTAAGAGAAAAATACATATCAGAAAATAACCGTATTTTTTGTGTAAATCCTCCAGATGTTCCTGCATTGTTACTATACAATCAACATATTGATATTATATGTGATGACATGATAATTGACTATCACAATGAAAGTCTTTTAGAAGATAGTTTAGTATAACATTATCTCATTCAGCTGCACAAAAACCGCTTCTAGTCCAAGTATTCCTAGCATCAATTCTTTGTTTGCTTCATTTCGTTAATATTACAAAACAAATAATTAAAAAATAGGAACGCTATCGCTGACGTATTTGCGCCCACCCAGTCCAACGCTCCCCACCGCATATGTGGTTTTCCCTACCGAGAACAGCACTTGTTTTCCCTAAGTAAGTCAATAAAAAATGGCTTTCTGTTTTTCCAACCCCACGCGCACAGTAAGCCATTTTTTATCCACTTACACCCATCTCAAAAAACAAGAGCTGTTTTTCCCAATGCTAAACCACCCCAAGCTATTTTACATAATGATGGCAACATTATAGTTCAAAAAAAAGCGTTAATATTTTTAGTGGTATTTTTTTAGAACTATAATTTCATTATGTAAAATATCCGCTCCCAGCCGCACCCGCCCGAAATAGGAATAGTATTTTCATTGTTTTTTGAAGATGCTTCCTATTTTCATAAGAACTCATAATCTTGTAATAAATCCTCAAGAACTTTCAAGCATCCTCAAAAATCAAAATTGCCCACAAGAGTATAGTTTTTTATTTGCCAGAACATTGGTAGTAAATTGTTTTTAAGCCGTCTTGATGCTAAGCAATGTCAATGAACAATTCAATAAACACACAAACCCGATTTTAAAAAGACGTGTCTAGCATCAAGCCGTCAATAAAAACAATCAGAAAATCTCGTAAAGCAAATATAAAACTATACCCTTGTTCCGCTACTGCCAACGCACTCGGTAAAGTACAGTTGGGGAAATCTCCCATTTCCCCAAACCCCTTAGGGTGCAATTTTTTTTAAAATAATGCCAGACGTTTTTCACTCCGATTGATATTTATCGGTAGGCATTCTTTCAAAAAAAACAGCGTCAATTCCAACCACTCGGAAAGTTATTTTCTGAATGGAAAGTTATGGGCTTACTTGCAATAGTGGAATGGATAAAAAAATAATTTCCTTCTTCTTAAATCTGAATACTAACAATTTATGATAATTAATAACAAATTTTAACATTACAATTTGAGTTTAAAAAAAATACATTAAGAAATAATAATTTTGAACATGTAAAAATCAATACCAAAGCCGTACCAAGCTCACATAATTGAATTTTTAATTTTAAAATTGTATAGATATGGGTAAAATTGGTAGAGGTATTCTTGGAGGGGTATCAGGAAAAGTAGCCAACGTAGTTGGTTCAAGATGGAAAGGAATTGATTACATTAGAGCAAAGCCTCAGAGTGTAGCAAATCCGAGAACATTATTGCAAGTAAATCAAAGAACAAAATTTGCTTTAGTGTTGAGGTTCTTACAACCTAACTTAAATTTCATTAAGATTGGGTATAAAAATTATGCAGTAAAAAAGTCGCAGTTTAATAGTGCGATGTCTTACATTCTGAATAATGCAATTACAGGGGTATCACCTGATTTTGAAATTGACTATTCAATGGCGTTATTATCAAGAGGTAATTTAGCTGGAGCTTTAAACCCTATTTTTGATTTAACCACACCTGGACAAGTTCAATTTAGTTGGGATGATAACTCAGCTGAAGGTAATGCGTTAGCAACTGATAAAGTTATGGTAGTAGCTTTTAACCCTTTAAAAGGCGAAAGCGTTTACTTAACAGAAGGTGCTGCTAGAGCGGATTTATCTCAAACGGTAATTATTCCGAATAGTTATTCAGGTGATGAATTACACATGTTCATTTCTTTTATGAATTTTGAAGAAACACAATTATCAAATAGTATTTACATTGGCTCTGGTACGGCTTCATAAATTTAGTAAATACTTATTTCCAAAACCACCTCTTAAAGGGTGGTTTTTTTATTGTTGTAGCGTTACCGATAATAAGGAGTTTTATTGTAAATTATTTCTTTAATCTGGCTTTCACTTAAATCATACATTTCCCTTTGACTTATTTCTCTTAACTCTAAAGCTCTATCTTTCATATAATGATAATAGGGACTGTAACTACCTACTTTTAGTGTAATATCGATAATTTGGCAGTCATTTTCAAACTCATGTTGGATATTATCAACGTAAAAATAATTAATTGGTATCGAAGCACTGATAAATGGTAAACTTACTGACTCTCCAATTTTTGGTAAATGGGGTAATTTATCAACTCTAAAGAAACAATGATTATTGTAAAACTTAATATTGAATTGGTAAATTTCTTTGTTGAAGCTCAAATTCAATTTCCGCTCATAAGTAAATATTTCAGAGTGCATTTTAAGTAATAGCTTTCTTAATGTATGAGATTTTAAACCTGTAGCTTCTTCGACTTCCTTCATTTTGGGAAGCCTCAAATCTAATTCTTCATTCAAATAGTCTTTAGCAAGAATAAAATCGATAATTAGTTTGTATTCTAATCTATCTTTAAAAAGATGATCTAATTGTTTACCAATGTAGATAAAATCTCTAATTATTTGTTTTACTGATACTTGTGCTTCCATAATTTATATTTTTTATAAAAATAGTAAATAAAAAAACACAATAATTGTGGGGATAATGTGGGGATAAAATGCAAATAAAAAACCCTAACTAATTGATAATCAATCGTTAGGGTTTTAATTCCGCGGAGAAAGAGGGATTCGAACCCCCGGACCTGTTACAGTCAACAGTTTTCAAGACTGCCGCATTCGACCACTCTGCCATTTCTCCAGTAAGACTCGCTTTACTTCCGTATTGCGAGTGCAAATATAGAACGTTTTTTTGTTTCTGCAAGCGTTTAAAGAAGAAAAAAATCAAATTTTTCGCATTTATTTTTTAACTCTTTCATTTTCTTGAAATTAGAAAAGTAAAAAAAATTAATAATTTACATATTCTACTATTTCTAACCCGTAACCAATCATCCCGACGCGCTTTCCTTGGGACGAATTAGAGACTAATCGGATTTTGGTAATGTCTAAATCATGTAATATTTGAGCTCCAATACCGTAATCTTTGCTATCGATTACTACTTTTGGTGCTTTCATTTCACCTTGTTGTTGTAAGGCTTTCAATTCGGTAATGCGATTTAACAAACTCACTGCTTGCATGTCCTGATTAATGAATACGACAGCCCCCTGCCCTTGCTCATTAATTATTTTAAACATATCATCCAATTGCTGGTCCGCATCGTTAGTTAACGTTCCTAACAAATCGTTATTTACTTGAGACGAATGGATTCTCGTTAGCACCGCATCTCCGGAGTTCCAAGTACCTTTGGTTAGGGCAATATGAACTTGTTTGTTGGTGGTTTGCTCGTAAGCTCTCATACGGAAAGTTCCAAAACGGGTTTCTAGATCGAAGTCTTCTTTTTTCACAATCAGACTATCGTGCTGCATTCTGTAAGCTACCAAAGCTTCAATAGAAACCAATTTGAGATCGAATTTTTTGGCCACTTCCACTAATTGTGGTAAACGTGCCATAGAACCGTCCTCGTTCATGATTTCAACAATAACTCCGGCGGGTTTAAAGCCTGCGAGACGTGCGAAATCGATAGCAGCCTCTGTATGCCCCGTACGGCGCAAAACACCGCCTTGTTTGGCAATTAATGGAAAAATATGTCCCGGGCGAGCCAAATCGAAAGGTTTGGTATCAGGATCCACCAAAGCCTGTATGGTTTTAGCTCGGTCTGAAGCGGATATTCCTGTGGTTACTCCGTGTCCTTTTAAATCTACCGAAACGGTAAAAGCCGTTTCCATAGGGTCGGTATTGTTGTTTACCATAGGGTGCAGACTCAATTCTCTGCAACGACTTTCGGTTAAGGGCGCACAAATTAGCCCTCGGCCATGAGTCGCCATGAAATTAATCATCTCTGGGGTAATTTTTTCGGCAGCGGCTAGAAAATCACCTTCATTTTCGCGATCTTCATCATCTACGACGATAATTACTTTCCCTTGACGGATATCTTCTATTGCTTCTTCTATAGTGTTGAGTTGAATGGTAGTAGTAGCCATTATTTATTGTTGTTTGTTGAATTTTAAGAAAAAATTGGAAATTTTTCGGAAAGGTTCCGTAATAAAATCGAAATTGACTCCTCCATTGTCATTAATCGCAACTTTCGTGAGGTAAATGGCCAATGGGGTTAGAATTATGGAAGACAAGCATGCGCCCAAAAACGGAGTAATTCCGGATTCTTGCGAAAACTTTTTACCGAAAGTATTCAGAAAGTGGAAAGAGATAAAGATTAGCATTGCAAAAACAATAGGTAATCCTAGACCACCTTTGCGAATAATCGCACCTAGAGGGGCTCCGATGAAAAACATAAAAATACAGGCATAGGCCACAATGAATTTCTCATAAATAGAGTACCAATGACTGTTGATGTCTTTTTTCTTTGCTCGGAAATTGAGTTCGTTCATTTCTAAATTCTGCTTAGAACTTAGCGCATCACTAGAAGCCACATCCAACACTCTAAACTTATCTTTATTGTTTAAAAAACTAGTTAATTCGGGCGTTTTTGGTTTTTTTGGATTAATAGAATCTACCTGATAATAGTTGGTAACCCCTAATCGTTGGTAGAGGTTATCAGCCACAGAAATGACTTCTTTGTTGTAATCTGTTGTCAGGGAATCTACCGTATATTTTAGATCACTAATTTTCAACATCGAATGGGTATTCGTAATTTCATCATCCTCACCCTCTTTGGCATTTAACTTCGATAAATCGATATTGATATTGTATTTTTTAAAGAAAGCCTTCGCAAAGGGCATTTTCTCTCTATCCTTGTAGTTTTTGGGAGTAATATCTTCATAATAATACCCATCCATGAGTACCAACTGCAGTAAATCTGAATCTTCACTACTAATCAAATGCCCTTTTTTGGATCGGATGACTGTTTTAGCCCCCTCCCCTAGACTTGATTTTTTATGAATAGTAACACCGGTAAGAAATTCTCCTTTATCACCGGACTTTTTATCAACTTTGATATTAATACTTCCTATATCACTAAATTGCCCTTCAGCGATGGCTAAAGCGGGTTTTACTTGTGCAATATTTTTTCGGAAATTGATGAATTTATATTCGGCATAAGGAATGACGTTGTTCGCAAAAAAAAAGGAACAAAGGCTCAACAAGAGTATAAACACTCCCAACGGACGTAAGGTACGCTGAAAGGAAACTCCAGCTGATTTCATGGCGGCAAATTCATAATTCTCAGCCAAATCACCAAAAGTCATAATGGAAGAAAGCAGTACCGTAAGCGGTAAAACCATTGGAATTAGCTTGGGTGAAGCAAACAATAAGAATTTGATCACCATCATCAAATCGAGGTCTTTCCCTGCCAATTCAGAAATAAACAACCAAACGGTTTGGAGTATGAATATAAAAAACAAAATTACAAATACCGAAATAAATGTAATCAAGTACGTTTTTAGTAAGTAACGATCAAGAATTTTCATTCCTCAAAATTAATCCAAATTATTGATGTAATAATTAGGATATTTAGCTTTAACAAAGGTAAAATGATTTTTAGGCAAAGCAACATTAGTTTTAAAAGAATTAACAGTTAATGTTACGCGTGTTCCATTTTTACCAATGGTAATGGTATTGTAAACCGTATTGGTCTTAGTATCTACTCCTACCAAAATTTGTTTACGATCGTCTTTTGAACTGATAGGAATTAATTTTATGTATTGAATTTTTTTACCTTTTACGTTTTGAGCAATGTCCCAAGAATATTTAAAGCCTTTATTAAAGAACGTCAACATTTTTTCAGGAGTGTCGTTATCTTCTTCTCCTTTGCCTACCGAAGCAATGCTTACTTCTTCATCTTCTTTAGAAATCGTATAAATCTTGGCACCATCACACATTTTGCTCACTCCCATAAAGTTCAAGATGTATTGGTTTCCACTCAATGTAACGTTTCCTTTGCTGTCCTGATTGATATTTTCTTTGGCATTCTGCAAATTGTATTTAAAATCAATCTGAATATTTTTATAGGTTTTCACTTTTGCTGATACCTTATCCAACAAAGCTTTTGCTTTTTCTGGAGTTTGTGCCTGCAATGCAAAACCAATTAATAAAAACAAAACACCTACAAACTTTTTACTCATCAATTTCATTTTAACTATTATTTTTTTCATTCATAAAAAACTGTTCTAAAGATGCAAGATCCGGAATATTCACCGCTCTGGCTTTACTTCCTTCAAAAGGACCTACAATTCCTGCAGCTTCCAGCTGATCGATTAATCGTCCTGCTCTATTGTAACCCAACTTCAGTTTGCGTTGAATTAACGAAGCAGAACCTTGCTGTGCGGTGACTATGACTTCCGCTGCTTCTCTGAACAAAGAATCTCTTTCCGAGATATCAATATCAAGATTTATGCCACCGCCGTCTTCACCTACAAATTCTGGCAACATATAAGCAGTTGCATACGCTTTTTGAGCTCCAATAAATTCGGTTATTTTTTCTACTTCCGGAGTATCCACAAAGGCACATTGCACACGTACCAAATCGTTTCCGTTAGAAAACAACATATCCCCACGACCAATTAACTGATCCGCACCTCCAGAATCTAAAATGGTTCTAGAATCGATTTTAGAAGTTACTCTGAAAGCAATTCGTGCCGGGAAATTGGCTTTAATCATACCGGTAATCACATTTACCGAAGGTCTTTGTGTAGCGATAATTAAGTGGATTCCAATGGCTCGGGCTAACTGTGCCAAACGCGCAATAGGTGTTTCTACCTCTTTACCCGCCGTCATAATTAAATCGGCAAACTCATCGACAACCAAAACGATATACGGTAAAAAACGGTGTCCGTTTTCTGGATTTAACTTACGCTGTTTGAATTTTTCATTGTACTCTTTGATGTTTCGCACCATGGCATCTTTCAACAAAGAATAACGATTATCCATTTCGACACAAAGCGAATTTAACGTAGTAATTACTTTCGAATTGTCTGTAATAATGGCATCTTCTGTATCTGGCAGTTTGGCAAGATAGTGTCTTTCAATTTTATTGAAAAGCGTTAATTCTACCTTTTTAGGATCCACCAACACAAACTTCACCTCAGCAGGGTGTTTTTTGTACAACAAAGAGGTCAAAACGGCATTTAACCCTACCGATTTTCCTTGTCCTGTTGCACCCGCCATTAGTAAGTGTGGCATTTTAGCCAAATCGACTACAAACGTTTCATTAGAAATAGTTTTTCCTAAAGCTATAGGCAATTCCATTTCTGCCTCTTGGAATTTCGCCGAAGCAATAACTCCTTTCATAGGAACCATACTTGGGTTTTTGTTAGGCACCTCGATTCCAATAGTCCCTTTTCCTGGCATAGGAGCAATAATACGAATTCCTAAAGCCGAAAGCGACAAGGCGATATCATCTTCCAAACTCTTGATTTTAGAGATACGAATACCCGCTTCTGGAACAATTTCGTATAAGGTTACCGAAGGACCAACAGTCGCTTTGATTTGTGCAATATCTATTTTGTAGTTACGTAAAGTTTCTACAATTCTGTTTTTATTTTCTTCTAACTCCGCTTGATTGATGGTAATCCCGCCCGTACCGTAATCTTTTAATAAATCAATAGTTGGGAATCTGTAATTGGACAATTCTAACGTAGGATCGAATTCTCCGAAATGAGACACCAATTTCGCGGCTAAGTTTTCTTCTATAATATCCTCTTCCTCTACCTGTTGGATTACTAATTCATCCGAATGCAGTTTAGGTTCTTCTCTTTCTTCGGTTTTTTTAGGAATTTCTAAAGTAAGCTCCGATGCAGATCCTATAGTAGGTTTTAAGGCTTCTTTGTTAATTTCGAATTGTGTAGGTACTGTCTTCAGCGTCATTTCGCCAAACTCTTCCTCCTCATCCGTAAAATCTTTTTGATTTGGCATGGTTAACAAAGAATCCGGTTTCCCAGTTACTTCTTCCTCATTCACCGCAAACTCTTCCAAATTGTAAGCCGAAGAAGCGGGAGTACTTGCCATTGGTGTGGCTAAATCTTCTTTTAGTTCGTTCTTTGTTTTCTCAAAAGTAGCTTTGATGGCTTCCGGAGAAATCTTAACTTTAAAGATCAGGTATATCACAAAACTAAAAAGTAAGAGCAATAATGTTCCTGTTTTTCCTATGTAATCTTGAGAAAATAAATTCATCTCGTACCCGATTATTCCTGCTAATTCAGGCAATTGATTTCCAAAGAATCCCAATAAAATGGAAAGAATAATTACGGCAAAAATGTCCCAAAACCAAGTCTTTTTCAGTTTGGAAACTTCCATATCTAAGAGTAAGTAAGCCCCGGTTAGGAACAAAAGCTTTACAAACATAAAGGATGCCACTCCGAAACCTCTGTAAATGAATAAATCTGAAACATAAGCTCCAAACTTACCCAACCAATTTTGCACGGGCGCGGTGCGATCCGTGAAATCATTTAATTCACTCTGATCCCATTTCCCATGAACAAAATAGGACACAAAAGAAACTGCCATAGCTACAGAAAGCAGTATTAGCAGTACTCCAAAAGTAACGCTTTGCTTCTTGTTGGGAACAAAACGCTTCAGGATATTGGTTTCCTCAGGTTCTATAGGAGTTTTAGTCGTTTTCTTAGATTTGGCCATTTAAGTCACAAAGTTTTTAGAAAAATAGATTGTATTATCAATTAAAAAAGTTTAGGAATATAAATTATAGCTCCTACTGCAATGGCAGTTAATGCAGCAAAAAATACTGCTCCGGCCGCTATATCTTTAATAAAACCTATCCGTTCATGATATGCTGGATGCACAAAATCGGCTATTTTTTCAATAGCAGTATTAAGTCCTTCTACACTGAGCACTAAACCGAAAACTAGAATCTGAAACATCCATTCGGTAGCTGAAATTTCAAAGTAAAATCCAACGATGGTCATAATCACCACCAATGAAGACTGGACCATCACACTATGTTCCGTGGTGATGAGTTTTACTGCCCCTCTAAAAGCAAAAACTATACTTTTTAGTCGGCCGGTAAATAAAGTTTCGTCTTTTTTAAACTCCATTTTATAATACTGCCAAGGCAGCTTCGTAATTAGGTTCGTCTACAATATCCGCTACTTGTTCTGTATATTTCACTACACCATTAGCATCTAGAACAATCACTACACGAGAATGAAGACCGGCTAAAGGACCATCAACAATCGTTAATCCATAATCTTTACCGAATGAACCGTCTTTAAAATCAGATAAATTAACCACATTCTCTAACCCTTCTGCCCCGCAAAAACGGTTTTGTGCGAAAGGTAAATCACGAGAAATGCACAATACTTTGGTATTTTCTAGCGCACTTACTTTCTCGTTAAATTTTCGAACGGAAGCCGCACAAGTACTTGTATCTACACTAGGAAAAATATTTAAAACCAATTGACTTCCTTTGAAATCTGCTAATGTTTTTACTGACAAATCCGTTGCCACTAATGCAAAATCTTTAGCTTGTGAACCTATTTCTGGTAAATTTCCAACAGTTTGTACCGGATTACCTTTTAATGCAATTTGAGCCATAACAGACAATTTTAAATGAAGCCCAAAAGTAAATAAAAAAATCGATTATTTATTTGGAAGTTTAAATTGTTTTATCGTAATATTGCAATATAATAATTTTAAAATATGGGAGCATCAAAAACAGACTTTTTTACAACAGAGCAGAACGAAGTAGCCTCTTTGTTTAAAGCCTTATCTCACCCCGCTAGAATAGCCATTATAGAATATTTACTTAAAGTAGATACTTGCATTTGTGGTGACATAGTTAATGAATTACCACTAGCTCAACCAACAGTATCACAGCATTTGAAAGAGCTAAAAAATGCAAATATCATTAAAGGAAATATTGAAGGAACCGCCATTTGCTACTGTTTAAATTTGGATACGCTGAAGAAAATAGAACATTATTTCGGTACCATTACCTCCCATTTATCCTCTAAATGTTGTTAATAAATACATACGATTATCATGAAACTATCAGAAATTAAATCCGCTCTACAAAACTTATCGACTATTTCTTTCCAATTACCTAATGGTGAATTGGTTGCTTCACACTTTCATGTGACTGAAGTTGGAATAATACACAAACACTTTGTCGATTGTGGAGGAACCGTTCGTAAGGAAGAAGTGGTGAATTTTCAATTATGGGAAGCTAACGATTACGATCACCGATTGCATCCAGAAAAATTGATTCATATTATTGAACTTTCAGAAAAAACCTTAGGAATTCCAGATCTTGAAATTGAAGTAGAATACCAAATGCAAAATACGATTGGTAAATTTGGTTTAGAATTTGACGGTGTTCACTTTTTGTTGACTAACAAACTAACCGACTGTTTGGCCAAAGACCAATGCGGTATTCCTGAACTCCAAGCTCAGCCTACAGTAGGTCAATGGAAGCCTAAAACGAGTTGTTGTACCCCAAACTCTGGTTGTTGTTAAAAATTAGCTCCTATGAATAAAAAAACACATTGGGAAAACGTTTTCGCCACCAAACAGGAAACTGAAGTCAGTTGGTACCAAAGAAAGCCATTGGCATCACTACAATTTTTCAGGGATAATGCCATTGATAAAGACGCTAAAATCATTGATGTGGGAGGTGGCGACAGTTATTTAATTGACCATTTACTCGATATGGGCTATACGAACTTGTATTTGTTAGACATTTCAGAAAATGCCATCAACCGTATCCGAAAAAGATTAGGTCCTAAAGCTGAAAAAGTTACTTTTATAGTGTCGGACATCTTAGATTTTAAACCTGAAGAAACTTTTGATGTTTGGCATGACCGTGCTAGTTTTCATTTTCTGACCTCAGCAGAAGACATTGTACGATATGAGCAGATTGTTCATCAAGCGGTAAGTGAAAATGGTTATTTGTTCATAGGAACGTTTTCAGAAAACGGTCCTTTAAAGTGTAGTGGTCTTGAAATTACGCAATACTCCGAAATGAAATTGCAAAACGTTTTCAAGGAACATTTTGAAACTATACAGTGCTTTACAGAAGATCATCAGACTCCTTTTGGCACCACTCAAAATTTTATTTTTTGTACTTTCAAAAATAAACCATGAATCCTAGACTCTTAAAAACCATCGATGCATTGCCTCGAACTATTTCATCAGAAAGGCAGGCGATTTTGGAGCCTTTAATCAAGTACATTCAGGCTAAAAAAGACAACCAGCAATCTATCAAACTGAATTTTATTTGTACCCACAATTCCAGAAGAAGCCATTTGGCACAAATTTGGGCACAAACGATGGCTTTTTATTTCAAAATTCCCAAAACAGAATGTTATTCGGGAGGTACCGAAACGACTGCTTTATTTCCTAAAATTATAACAACACTGGAAGATCAAGGATTTACCGTTACCCTTTTGAAAGAAGGGAGCAATCCTACTTACGCCATCCAATATGATGACAAAGAACCAGCGATTGTTGGCTTTTCAAAAGTTTTTGACGATGCTTTTAATCCTGCTACTGAATTTGCAGCGATTATGACTTGTTCCTCAGCCGATGAAGGTTGTCCTTTTGTGGGTGGTGCCGAATTGCGATTACCTATTCGCTACGAGGATCCTAAAAAATTTGATTCCACAAAACTTATGACCGAAAAATACACAGAACGAAGTCTTGAAATCGCTGCGGAAATGTACTTTGTTTTTTCTAAAATTCAATAAATATGCCAGCAAACAAACGACTTAATTTTATAGATCGAAATCTAACCTTATGGATACTTACTGCCATGCTACTAGGAGTCGGTGTTGGTTATTTTATTCCTTCTGTCCCAAAATATTTTAATACTTTATCATCAGGAACCACCAATATTCCGTTGGCTATAGGATTAATTCTTATGATGTATCCTCCATTGACCAAAGTAGATTTTTCGAAAATACCACAAGTGTTTCGTAACGTGAAGTTAATATCAACGTCATTATTCATTACATGGATTTTTGGTCCTTTTGTGATGTTCCTTTTGGCGATAACCTTTCTTAGAGATTATCCGGAATATATGACGGGCTTAATCATTATTGGTTTAGCGCCTTGTATTGCCATGGTAATTGTGTGGAATGAATTAGCAGAAGGAAACCGTGAATTAACGGCGGGATTGGTAGGTATTAATAGTTTACTGCAAGTGCTATTCTTTAGTTTATATGCCTATTTTTATTTAGAAATCATGATGCCTTTGTTTGGAATAGATGGTTTAAAAATTAACATCACTGTACTAGAAATTGCTAAAACTGTAGGGATTTATCTTGGTATTCCATTTTTAGGCGCTGTTTTAAGTCGATATTTCCTTATCAAATACAAAGGAAGTACTTGGTTTCATCAGAAATTTATTCCGTTCATCTCCCCTATTACTTTGATAGCACTACTTTTTACCATTGTGGTAATGTTCAGTTTGAAAGGTGATGTAATTGTAGCGATTCCTTTAGATGTGGTACGCGTGGCTATACCGTTAGTCCTTTTCTTTCTCATTATGTTTTTTACGATGTTTTTTACTGCCAAAAAACTTGGTGCTAATTATAGAGACACTGTTGCACTTTCCTTTACTGCTTCAGGTAATAATTTTGAGTTGGCTATTGCGGTTGCTATAGGAGTTTTTGGCATCAACAGCGGGGAAGCATTTGCCGGAGTAATTGGTCCTTTAGTAGAAGTTCCTATTTTAATCACCTTGGTTAAAGTAGCGCTATGGCTTCGAGAAAAGTATTTTTAAACGGTTAGATTTTCCTTAAAAAATTATTCCAAAACAAGAAAAAGAGCATTAAATCAATTCTCGATACATTTTTGCTTCATTTCATTGCACAAAAACACTCGAATAGACGGTATCAATAATTGTACTAGAAGGATTACTGTTAGCGATTTGACTTATTAAAATATCAAAAAGGCTGGTTTTTCAACAACCAGCCTTTTGTTTTATTCTTTTATCACTTTAAATGTCTGCCATTGTTGACCTACATTTTCAAAGGTTAGCAAATAAATACCTTGCTCGAAAGTACTCATATCGATAGCATGCGTTGTTTGTACTCCATCCGATTCTAACACTTTTAATTGTTGTCCCGACAATGCAGTTATCGTTAGTGTTTTGAAACTGATATTTTCGAGATTTAAAAAATCTTTAACCGGATTTGGATATACCATAACATCTTGAGCTACCGGTTCTGGTATTGACAGTGTAGAAGTCACCGTAAAATTATAAGGAGACTGATAATTGGAACTCGTTGGCGTTAGACTAGTTAGTTTTAGAAAATACGTCCCAGGAGTTACACTTCGAGAAAAATTCAACGTAGATCCGGTCTTGTTTTCTATAGCACCAACAGCAGTTCCGGAACTATTTAAGATAGCACCCGTCATGGAACTGGTTACAATACCATTCACCAATACATTTAGAGTGACATTATCTGAAACCGTGAATTTATAAAAATCCTGATCCGCTTGATTGGCTATTTCTTGGATAGTGGTATAACCATTGTATATCTTATTGGTGCTGATTTCATAAGCCAATTCTTTTACATTGGGCTCATCCAAACCTTGCATCAATTGATAATATTCACCGGGTAATTCTGTATGATTTTCAATAATATCGTAACTGGAATTGAAATAAAAAATTTTCATGGGATAGGTTAATCCTGTCAAATACTGCCCCATTTTAGATGATGGTTCTTCTACAACACCATCGGTAGTAATATTACTTCCGAAAAAGTTAGTGATTCTTCCAATTACAGAAGAATAATCGATAAAGTGGTCAATAGTTTTCTGATTTAAGCCTGTAATAAGATCACCTACAATACCGTTACAATTCACATCTACATTATAAAAATCCGGGGTATACGAATTATCATTCATATTCGAACTATCTTGTTTTTCTGTACCGCCAAACAAAAATTTTCCTTTTTCTCCACTATAATAATAGGTCGATTTTAGATCTCTTACCGCTTCCGATTGTCGATCTACGCTGGTAAAAACAGCTATAGGATTATCACTAGCATTACTCCCTCCGTGAGGTGTTCCCGCTGTTAGCAACTTTGCCACATGATGCTTGCCATCGGCTTGCCAGTTGGATGCATTTTGAAGATATTCTCTAGAGGCCAATCCTCCCATACTATGCCCTACCAAGATTACTTTATCCTTTCCGGTAATCTGTAAAACTCTTTCGATTGCTTTTTTTAGCGCTTTACCTTGCTTTACTATAGCGGATTGATTGCTTAACACATTGGTTCCAAAAGAACCGTCAGTTTTTACATCGAAATTTACATAATAGTAGTCTCCATTTACGATAGTTCCAGTAAAGGCAATGATATCAGCACCAGCAGTTGGATAAAAATTAGTATTGGCTTTGGAATTATTCGCATCTCCATTGAGGCAAAAATCAAATCGTCCTCCAAAAGTATAGCCGTATTGACTATCAAAATAATCGGTCGTTGCATTCCAAGTTTCAGAATTGGAATTCAAACCATGAATAAAAATGATGGGATACGGTAATTTACTTTCAAATACAGCCTTGCTTTCCGGTAGAATTTTAACGGATTTTAAAGGTATAATTGAATCATTTCTGTAGGCAAACGTCTCGAAATTTTGAGGTCTTGTTTTTAACGAAAATTCCTGACTGAAAACAGAAAAACTGATAAAAATCGTAACCAAAACATAGAAAGTATTTTTCCCCATAAAAAATGCTTAAAGAAATTTAGGCTACGAAAATATATTATTTTATTCAACTATACTGATTTTGTGATATAAAAATCATTTTTTTGACTATATATCAAAAAAAGACCTCTAGAAGAAGTCTTTCATTGGCGTACATCGTTGATGTATTATTTATCTATAGAACCCAATACTCTTTTCATAAAAGTATTTAAGGCTTCTTTTTTATCAGTACCTTCCTTAACCATTTTGTGTACTTCTAGAGCTCCATATAGGTTAGAAATTAACTCCCCAATAACATCCAATTCTTCATCTTTTAATGAAGGAACTTCTGTTAAAGCTTCTAACACTTCAATGGTTTCTACAATATAATCTTGATCGTTTTCTTCTATAAATTGGGTCAAATGCTTAATAACAGGTAATTTCATCTGGTTTGCTTTTATCGTTAGTACTTAAAATTGAAGTTGTAGTGAAACAGTATTCTTGCCTCAAAACAAAAACAAATCGATTATTAAATTACTTCTGCTACTAATTCTGCCAATACTTCTGCTTTATTGGTTTGCGTTTGATTAACCAATTGTCCATTTTTAAACGTCGCAAAAGTGGGTAAATTGTCTACTTTAGCCATTTTTCTTGACTCTGGAAATTTTTCTGCATCAACAATCAAAAAAGGAATAGATTCGTTTTCTGAGGCTAATTTTTTGAATTTTGGTTTCATAATACGGCAGTTTCCACACCATGAAGCAGCATACTGTACTACAACGGTTTCGTTATTTGCTACAATTTCGGCTAAATTATCTTGTTCTATTTCTTGAAACATAATTGTTTTGTTTTAAAATTTCAAGTTCCAGGTTTTAAATTCAACCTGAAACTTGAAACAATTATTTTTTAGTGAGAAGCTAAGTATTCAGCAGTACTGTTTCTATCTGCTTTCATTGCATCTTTTCCTTCTTCCCAGTTTGCAGGACAAACTTCTCCTTTAGTTTGAACGTGAGTATACGCATCGATTAAACGTAAATATTCATTTACATTTCTTCCTAATGGCATATCGTTTACGCTCTCGTGGAAAATTTTACCAGTTTCATCTACTAAATAAGTAGCACGGTAAGTTACGTTAGAACCAGCCAATAAAATTTCGTTAGTTTCTTCGTCATATACTTCCTCTGCATCTAAAATACCTAATGCTTTAGACAAATTGCGAGTAGTATCAGCTAACAATGGGTAAGTAACACCTTCGATTCCTCCATTGTCTTTTGCAGTATTTAACCATGCAAAATGAACTTCGTTAGTATCACAAGAAGCTCCAATTACAATAGTATTTCTCTTTTCGAATTCTGATAAAGCTGCTTGGAATGCGTGTAATTCTGTTGGACAAACAAAAGTAAAATCTTTTGGATACCAGAAAAGTAATACTTTTTTGTTGTTTTTTGTAGCCTCATCTAGAATGTTAATAGATAAGTTATCTCCCATTTCAGAGATTGCATCAACAGTAATGTTAGGGAATTTTTTTCCTACTAAAGCCATTTTTTTATGATTTTAAATGATTATTAATTTTTACACTACAAATTTATATAATATTTGCGGTACCTAACATCAGGTCTAATTATTATTTTTTATTCTACAATAACCTTTCCTTATACCGCTATTTCTTCAACAATATACGATATATTCATTTGGTTTTATATATTTGTTAACCAAAAAATAACCAACCCATCAAAAACTATGTCTTTTTTACAATTATTTAGAAAAAAACCATTAACAAAAATAGTACAACAAGGCGGTGACGGAGAACATTCAGGGCTGAATAAAGTACTCACCGTTAAAGATTTAACCTTTTTTGGTATTGCAGCCATTATTGGAGGTGGAACCTTTTCAGCCATTGGAAATGCTTGTTTCACAGGAGGCCCTGGAGTAATCTTACTCTATATTATGTGTGCCGTTGCTTGTGGATTTACTGCCATGTGCTATGCCGAATTTGCCTCTAGAGTGCCTGTTTCCGGAAGTGCTTATACTTATGCCTACGTTTCTTTTGGAGAATTGTTTGCTTGGATCATCGGTTGGGCCTTATTGATGGAATATTCAATTGGTAACATTTATATTGCCTTTTCTTGGAGTGGCTATTTTACCAATTTACTAGAAACTTTTGGCATCCATTTGCCTGAATGGTTAACTATAAACTATAAATCGGCTCATGCTGCATTTATGGATAATAAAGTTGGAGAAGGATTAACTGCATGGCAAAATGCACCGGAACTAGCAGGTTTAAAAATCATTTTTGATTTACCGGCTGTAGCTATTAATGTACTTATTACTTATTTGATTTATAGGGGTACCAAGGAATCTAAAAACCTAAGCAATGCCATGGTATATGTGAAATTGGCTATTATTCTTTTGGTAATCATTGTGGGGGCTTTCTACATCGACATCGACAATTGGACTCCTTTCATGCCTAATGGATTTGGTGGAGTTATGGCAGGTGTTTCAGCAGTATTTTTTGCTTACATTGGTTTTGATGCGGTTTCTACATTGGCCGAGGAGAGTAAAAATCCGCAACGTGACTTACCGCGTGGAATGATTTATTCACTAGCAATTTGTACTCTTGTTTATATTGTTTTAGCACTAGTTTTAACCGGAATGGTGAAATATGATTTATTGGGTGTTAGTGATCCTTTAGCTGAAATTTTTGCCTTAAAAGGAGTAAAATGGATGTTGTTCATAGTTTCTATTGCTGCTGTGGTAGCCATGACTAGTGTTATGTTGGTATTTCAAATGGGACAACCTCGTATTTGGATGACGATGAGTCGTGATGGTTTAATGCCAAAAAAATTCTCTGAAATTCACCCTAAACACAAAACGCCTGGTTTTGCTACTATTGTGACTGGAATCGTAGTAGGTTTACCTATTTTCTTTACCGATGAAAACTTCGTATTAGATTTTACCAGTATCGGTACTCTATTTGCTTTCGTATTAGTTTGTGGTGGTGTTTTGATGTTATCACCTCAAAGCGAAGAAGAATTAAAAGACCGTGCCACTAGAGGAAAATTCAGAATACCGTATATCAATTCTAAATGGATCTTCCCTGCCCTTGTTTTGTTGGCTATCGTTTTAGTGAATTACTACGTTCCTGAATTCTTTGCTGAAACTTTTAATTTGTCTGAAGCTACATTTGCTACTAATTTACCAATGCTTGCTTTCTTTGTATTAACCTTAATAATGGTGGTGTTAGCATTTGTAAAAAACTTATCCTTAATTCCGTTACTAGGATTGATTTCCTGCTGTTACTTACTAACAGGTATGGCGGTTTCTAACTGGAAATGGTTTGGAATTTGGTTGATTATTGGTTTGGTTATTTATTTTGCCTACGGTTTTAGAAAAAGTAAATTAAATGTTGCTAAATAATTCAATGTACCCATAAAAAAAGAGGTTGTTTTAGAAACAGCCTCTTTTTTTTTAATTACGTTTAAAACCTGTTCGAATTAATTCTTTAGGAAAAACAATCAAACTCTCGTGTCCATTTTTTGAAACCGAAGCCAATCCGAAGAAATAATTATCAATTGAAAATTCTTTTAAATCATAAGAATCTACATCTCCTAGAAATCTTGAATTTTCCCATTGTGGCGAAGTCGTTAGTCTCCAATATAATTTGTATCCCACAATTGAATCATCATCAGGTTTAGTCCATCTAAATCTCACATTAGGCTCAACCGCCCCTCCTATTTGGAGTTTTTCTGGCTCTTTAGGCGCATGTCCTAAAGCGGCTAAGGTAATTGCATTCACAGCGGTTAACTTTTTAGCATAATCAAAATTTACACCACTGATTACATCACCATATTCAATTCCGTTTTCTTTTCGTATGTTCTGATGTTGTCTATTGTAATTTTCATGAGCTTCCATGATACGTACACCGGCAAAACCTAAATCATTGAAGGGTCTGTGGTGACCACCTCTTCCAAATCGATCCAAACGGTATACCATCATAGGATTTAATTCAGGTAAATACAAAGTCGTTAATTTATGAATATATCGAGCCAATTGTCTTGAATTCCCATCGACTTCCCCGCCAAAAAATCTTCTGTTATTTCGTTCTTTTTCGGTTTCAGTAATTGGAGTCGGTTCAGAAAAAATTCTGAAGGTTCTGTTATCGATGGTTCCGTCTACGCCTTCTATATTTCCAATCATATCATTGTTGAGTACACCGATAATTTCCCAATTATTTTTGGCCGCATATTGGGCAAAACCTTTTCCTCCAAACAAGCCTTGCTCTTCTCCAGAAAGACCCAAATAAACAATACTGTTCTCAAATTGATATTTAGACAATACTCTTGCAGCTTCGATAGTACCTGCCATACCGGAAGCATTGTCATTTGCACCGGGAGCATCATTGGTATAATCAATAGGATCTGAATTTCTACTATCTATGTCTCCAGACATGATGATGTAACGATTCGGATATTTAGTTCCTTTTTGAATGGCTACTACATTTACAATCCATGAATCTTTAGGCACTCGTTCTCCAACATTCGTGGTCACAAAATATTTTTGATAAAACACGTCTAGACAATTCTGACATTCTTTATCTATTTTATCAAATTCATTTTTAATCCATCTTCTAGCTGCACCAATACCTCTTTTATTGGAAATTGTATCGCTAAATGTGTTTCGGGTTCCAAAATTAACGAGTGTTTTGATATCGTTTTCAATACGCTTTGAGGAAATTTCCGAAACAATTTTAAAAAGCTTTTCATCGGTCTGAGCCCACAGAGAGGTACTCAGCATTAAAAGTAAAAAAGTTGTTTTTTTCATGATAATCAGGGGATTTTAATTAAAAACCTGCAACAGTATCGATTTGCATTTCTAAACCTGTTACCGGATGCATAAAGATAATTGATTTTGCATGCAAATGCAACCTATTGGCTTTCAAACCATACAAATCATCTCCAACGATAGGAGCATTAAGACCTAGAGGATGAGAAGCGTGTACTCTTAATTGATGTGTTCTACCGGTAAGAGGATAAAAATGAACCCGTGTTTTTCCATTTTCAATTGCAATGACTTCCCAACTAGTAAAGGCCGGTTTCCCGTATTCGTAACAAACCAATTGTCTTGGTCTATCCTCTAAATCAACCCGAAGCGGCAAATCAATCGTTCCTTTTTTCTCTAGAAGAACACCATCCAACAAAGCTTCATAGCATTTTTTTACCGTACGCTTAATAAACTGACTTTGTAACTGAACATATACCTCTTCCGATTTGGCAATCAACATAATCCCTGAAGTAGACATATCCAATCGATGAACAATTAAAGGTCCTGTAGCTTCAGGATATTTTTCTTTGACTCTATGATAAACAGAATCTGCGATGCTTTTACCCGGAACAGATAAGAATTCTTCCGGTTTATTAATCACTGCCAAAAATTCATCTTCAAAAAGAATTTCAATGTCCTTTCCTTCGGCAGGATTTTCTAAAAAAGGGTTTTCATCCATAGCAATTCCTTCCAGCATATGCCCCAATAGAATGGGTTCACATTTACTTTTACATGCCGGATAAAATTGCCCGTGCTTTCGAACTTCAGATTTAGGTGATTGTCCCCACCAAAATTCTGCCATCGCGATAGGTTTCAAATTATTTTCGAAAGCGTAATGCAGTAACTTAGGCGCCGCACATTCTCCTGCTCCAGCGGGTGGATTGTTATCGAATATCTCGCCTAAACTTTTTCGTTTCCCAAATTGATTCAAAAAAGAATATTCTTTAAACAATAGTTGTTGTAAAGCAGCTGATTTTTGTCTTCTTAATTCTTTTAATGTATTGATTTTATCTTCAAAAAAGTCCAATTCTTTTTGTGCATCTGCCATGATATAATTCCAATAGGTGGTCATTTTTTTTAGCAAAATTCCCTCCTGTTGACTTTGTTCTTTGAGCGAAGCATCGAATTCTTGAAAATCGGTCAACAACAATTCCTCTTGTGCCTTGATTCTCTGTTCTTTTCTTAGTTTTTTATGGTCTTTGATGAGTAATTTATGTCTTTGCAAATCTTCAAAGGCCTTCTGCTCAGTTTGCTTTACTTTCTCGATCGATTGTATGTATTCCGGCGAAAACTCTAAGGCTTCGATCTCCTTATTAATTCTATTAATTTCTTCTTCCTCTTTCTTAAAAAAACCATGATCCGTTAACATATCGAAAACGGTTGGAACAAAATATGACCAATGATTTTTTTCGGCTAATTTACCGGAGAAAGCCCATAGATAGCCTAATTCTCCGTTTTGATTCTGACAAACTAAGACTCCAAACATTTTACCTATAACCAATCCTTCTTGGTTGGCTTTGAGTCCGAAATTATGTTGCCATTCATTTTGGTTTTGCAAATAATCCTGAAGTTCCTTTGCTGCAATCTTACACAACAAATGAGGCTCATAATAAAACGGAAAAGTAAAATTCTCAGGTAATGTAATTCCTGAAATATCTGACTTGAAAAACTGAAATAATGTAGGTTGCATGGTGCAAAGATACGTCTTTATCTCTCATCAATATTCGTATCAGGAAGCGCTAAAAAAACTTTATAAACAAAAAATGTTACCACTTTTTAAAATGTGGTAACATGAAAAGTTCTACTGCTAAAATTGCCTATTGTTGGTAAAAATTAGCTACAATCGTTTTAATTTCTTTATCTAGTTCAGGATTAGAAATTCTTAAATGTTCACTATCGAAGTTTTCATTGAAATTAGGTAATGAAAAAGTAGCTTTGATTTGTGCTCCATAACGAGGAAAAGCGTTTTTGGCAATTTCTAAAACAGTAGTGCCGCCTCTTCTACCGGGAGAGGTGGACATTAAAAACATGTCCTTTTGCTGAAAAACATCTTTCATTTGTCGGGAAGCCCAATCGAATAAATTTTTAAAAGCCACCGAATAATTACCATTATTCTCCGCCATAGAGACCACCAATAAATCTGCAGAAGCTATTTTTTCTAAAAAATCTGTCGCTAATTTAGGTTGTCCGATTTCTTTTTCTAAATCAACACTAAAAAGAGGAAGTGCGTAATCATTCAAATCTAAAACTTCAACCAAACCGTTTTCAAATAAAGAAGAAGCATAAGTAGCTAATTTTTTATTGATTGAATTTTTACTGTTACTTCCTCCAAATGCTATTATTTTCATATTCTTTTTAATTTCTAAATATCTTAAATCCTTCTAGCGTAATGATTAAAGTTAGGAATTTTTTATAACACAACATCGATTCGTTGAATAATAGATTATTCATAAAAAAAGGTGAAATATCGAAATTCCACCTTTTAAATATTGTCAGTTATAATTCATTTACACATTAAAACAGAAATGGATCACATCACCATCCTGAACAATATATTCTTTTCCTTCTACTCTTAATTTACCAAGTTCTTTTACTATAGCTTCTGAACCACACTTCGAATAATATTCAAAAGCAATCATTTCTGCACGAATAAAACGTTTATCCCCCAACCTAAGGCCATATATTGATAGGTGGTATCTTTTGAGTGGGTATGCTCAAATTTGAGTTGGGAGGTCCAATCGTGATAATTCGTTTTTAATCGGCAAAACGATATCGGCATGCTCGCCTTTTGTTAGAATGTAGATGAAAATTTCTTATTGATTTAAACCGAATCTTCATTTACAGAAACAAAAGATAGCAACATTATAATTATCTAACAGGTCACTAATGTCAGAATTAAAATTGCCATATTTTTAGCAATTTTTGATGAATTTCATAATTACTTATTTCATCAAATAAAAAGTTGCATATTCAAATCCCTCTAAACGAAGTAATTTTCTAAAATCGGCACGAGATGGTGTTAGAAGCACGTGAATCGTATCTTTTTCTTTCATTTCTGCAATAAATGGAATTTTAAGTTCAGATTTTAATTTGGTAAAATCTTTTTTAGTTCCAAGTTGAATATGTTTTGCTCCAATAATTGATAATCTTAAAATACTAGTTTGGTATTTTCCATCCACCTCTTTATTTAAGATTAATGAAGATTTATATTTTTTTGCAATTTCATTTTCGGCAAAAGAAAAAATAGTATCCAAACGTTCTATTTCAAAAGAAATCGTATCACCTCTCATAAAAGTTTTATAGGGCTTGTTTTCGGTTTTATCAAAAACTTGATTGTCTCTAAATTCTAAATCCGCAATCGAATCCAATTCAGACTTTAAAGACCTGATAATTTCAATTTCTTTAATATATGCGCACTTTGGTTCCACAATTAGACGATGTGAATAATCCAATGTATACGTTCGAACAAAGTTCTTCGGAAATTCTCTTATCTCATCCACATTCATGGGTTGGGCTTCAGAAAAAAAAATAAAACTATTATTTAATCCCTGGTCTTTACAGGAAACCATAGACAAGGTAAATGAGATTAGAATAAAATATTTTTTCATGACCGTTTGTTTTCATTTGCAAACACAAATGTTATACCAAAAAACCGCTGGAGAAAGTTCCAACGGTTTTATCTGTAATCTTTGTTCAATTATAGATATTCTCTTAAATTACACATTAAAACGGAAATGCATCACATCGCCATCCTGAACAATATACTCTTTTCCTTCCACTCTTAATTTCCCGGCTTCTTTTACTTTAGCTTCAGAACCATACTTCGAATAATCTTCAAAAGCAATCACCTCCGCACGAATAAACCCTTTTTCAAAATCGGTATGAATAACACCCGCGGCTTTTGGCGCCGTATCACCAACAGTAATAGTCCAAGCTCTTACTTCTTTAACACCTGCAGTGAAATACGTTTGAAGATTCAATAATTTGTAGGCAGCACGAATCAACACAGATGATCCTGGCTCTTTTAAACCTAAATCCTCTAAAAACATTTGACGCTCTTCATACGTTTCCAATTCAGTAATATCAGCCTCTGTACCAACAGCTAATACAATAACTTCTGCATTTTCATATTTCACTAGTTCACGTACCTGATCTACATAACTATTTCCAGTTGCAGCTGAAGTTTCATCAACATTACAAACATATAAAACAGGTTTAGCAGTAATCAACTGAAAACTCTCCATTAAAACTTCTTCATCTTGATTTAGGAGTTCAACAGTTCGAGCGGATTTAGCCTGTAATAAAGCGTCTTTAATTCGATTTAATAATGCTTGTTCTACTTGTGCTTCTTTATTACCTGTTTTCGCAGCACGATTTACCTTTTCTAAACGTTTATCTATCGTTTCTAAATCCTTCAATTGTAATTCAATATCAATTGTTTCTTTATCTCGAATTGGATTTACATTTCCATCAACATGCACGATATTGTCATTATCAAAACAACGCAAAACATGTATAATAGCATTACACTCACGTATATTTCCAAGAAATTGGTTTCCTAAACCTTCCCCCTTACTAGCACCTTTTACCAAACCAGCAATATCAACAATATCTACGGTTGCCATCTGCACACGCTCAGGTTTAACTAATTCCTCCAGACGATTAATTCTAGGATCCGGAACATTCACTACACCAATATTAGGCTCAATTGTACAAAACGGAAAGTTAGCACTTTGCGCCTTTGCATTTGATAAACAATTGAATAAAGTTGATTTTCCGACGTTAGGTAACCCTACAATTCCTGCTTTCATTTATTTTAATTTTAAAAGTGTGCAAATATAGGTTTTTTATGATTGAATTACTAATACTATAAAGCACTTTAGCTTCACTATATTAGTCTTTGAAACAAAATTCAGGGTTGATTAAAAACAAAAAACCCTTCATCTGTTGATGAAGGGTTTTTTAAAAGAAAGGCAGTGACATACTCTCCCACAAAATGCAGTACCATCTGCGCTGGCGGGCTTAACTTCTCTGTTCGAAATGGGAAGAGGTGAGCCCCGCCGCAATAACCACCTTA
>NZ_JAMLJM010000012.1 GCF_023635005.1 Flavobacterium luminosum
CAGGTTTTACGCTATTGCGGGTTTTGCGATTAATTTAAAGTTTCTTTTGTATCTTTGAAGTCAGTGCTAAACGGAAAGGTTCCAGATTCTTTAGTCCGCAACAGTCGTAAAGCCTGGGAACGTTAGCAGCAAGCGTAAACGAAAAACATACAACATAATGTTATTAGAAAATTTTCAGAATTCATTTGAAAAACAAAAAAATTCAAAAAAACTATTTAACAAAATTCTTTGTTTAGCCGTAATCTGTGTTTCTTTTTTCTTAATATACTCGGTGTTTGTAAATAACAAATCTAAAGGTTTACTATTTCTAGCTTTCTGGCTAATGATTCTAGGAACTTACGGATTATTTGAATTGAGAAAACACTATAAATTAACTTACTTTGAAAATGATTTTTCAGAGAAAGAAAATATTGAAAATGTAATTTCTGTTATTAAAAATATAGCAAAAGATAGTTACATTCAGAATGAAAACACATTTAGCTTTATTTATCAAAAAAGTTGGTGGAGAATAGATTACAAAGTAACAATTTTTGCGAGTGAAAACTTAATTGCAATAAATGCGGAAGGTCGAGGTTCTTCTGATAGTGGCTTCATAGATTTTGGAGCCTCAAAAAAAACAGAACGAAGTATTATTGATTTACTAATTAAAAACGCCAGCTGCTAACAAGCGTTTGGCAAGATTGCGAATTTTGTAGTAAATTCACGTTTACATTTCGCAAGAAATTTTATCTTTAACAGAAAATAATCGGTTCCGAAGCTCGCAACCTCGCCAAGCGCCGGAACGTTGGCAGACATTTTAGAAAAAATCGTGAAAATGAAACAAGCGGAACATTCGAAAATTATTAACAGAATTGCAAAAGAAAAATTTAAACCTTTTGGAATAACTCAAAAAGGACAGTCTCGAATTTGGCTTGATGATAGAGGTTGGTATACAACAATAATAGAATTTCAGCCATATAGAGGTGAGAAAGGAACAACATTAAATGTAGGAGTAAATTTTCATTGGTATGAGCACGATTATTTTTCATTTGACATTGGTAGCCGACAAGACGTAGACTTTGTAAATTTTGACGAAGATAACATTGAAAGTTTTAAAAAAAATATTGAAGAATTTTGCGATTTATGCTTAAAAATAGTATTGGAGAATAGAACAAAATTTAAATCTATTTATTCAGCTAAAGAACATATTCTTAACCATAACTTTACGAGTGACGGATTTTGGGGTAATTATAGCAAAGGCATAATTTGTGGACTAACTGGCAATCTATATGAAATGAATAAATATTTCGACAAATTATTAAATGGAAATCATCCAGTAAAATGGGTTGAGGAATTAAAATTGTTTACTAATTATTTGAAATCAAAAAGTGTAACTCAAGAAACATTTACAAATGAAATCGTGAAAGTTATCATTAAAACAAGAAAGAGTAAGAAACTTTCAGAAATTGAAATTTTACTAAATGAATAAAAAAACGATCTGCCAACAAGCGTTTGGCAAGATTGCGAATTTTGTGGTAAATACACGTTTACATTTCGCAAGAAATTTTATCTTTAACAGAAAATAATCAGTTCCGAAGTTCGCAACCTCGCCAAGCGCCGGAACGTTAGCAGCAAGTTGCGCAAAAAATGCATTTAATGGAAAATAGAAAAATCAAAATCATAGCAATAATTCTTTTATTCCTTGTTAGTTGTAATAATTACAGTCAAAAGAAAAATTACGACACAGATGTTTTAATGAATAATGCAAATTGTGTACGTTCAAAAAAAATTGGTTTTAAAAACCGTTTGAAAATGTTTCCTTTTGAAAATACTTCACAAATACTAATCGTATCTCATAGAACAAAAAATGGAATGATTGGAGAAGAGTTACGGAAATATTTAAACTCAATAAAAATCAATCAAGACACAATCAATCATAAAGAATTCGAGCAAGTTGAAAAATTAAACTTGATTCAAATAGAAAAATTTACTGACATTATTTTTAATTATAGCCATAAAGGAAAAGTATACGCTATATCAGATGTAAAGTGTTACGAACCAAGAAATGCTTTTATCTTCCTAGATAAGGATAATAAAGTTTTAGGTTTTATCGAAATTTGTTTTGGCTGCAACCATTTAAGAACTAGCGACAAAAGGATTGATATTGGCGATTACTGCGAACAAAAATATGACTTATTAAAAGGTATTTTTCGCGAAAGTGGAATCAAATATGGAATTACGGAAGTTGAATAAATAATAACCTGCTGCTAACAGCGGTTTCACGAAATGGCTAGAAAATTGGTAAATTCATATTTATATTTCGCTATTAAATTCTATCTTAGTGGAAAATATATCATCCCGAAGTTCGCCACTTCGTGAAGCCGGCGGGACGTTAGCCGTTATTTTACCTGAACGACACTAAAAATGAAAAAATCAACCAAAATTTTCTTTTTAATCCTTCTAATTTTAATAATTGGAATTTTCATTCATCCTCAGAAAGTAATTTATGAGGCAAATGTTGAAGGAAAAGTAATTGACGAAAATAATAAACCTGTTATTAATGCAACAGTTTACAGAATTGAGAAAGAGTATTACATAAATGCGGAAATTGGCTCGAATGAATCAAGAGATTTAAGAACTGAAAGTGTCAAAACTGACAAAAATGGAAACTTCAAGTTTTATGAAAAATCAAAAATAGATTGGTTTCATACTCCATTAGATTTGCCAATTGGCTACTGTTATGCGGAATTCGAAATTGAGAAAAGTGGATATGAATTTTATAAAACAAAGTTTGGCGAATTTGAACAATACAGAATTGAAAATTGTTACGCTTGTGAAAAAGTATTGTTTAAGCCAATTATTACTTTGAAAAGTCTAAAAGAAAACAGAAACACTAAACAGAATTAAAACAGAACTGAAAAATAAAAACAACGGCTAACAGCGGTTTGGCGCCATTGCGGGTTTTGCGAATATTTGGAAAGTTATCCGTTAAACCAAAATTTGTTTATATTTGTGAAGTTCCGTGTACGAATGCCGCAACAGCAGGCCAAGCCGGCGGGACGTTAGCGGTAATACTACGACAATTATGAAAAAAACACTTATAACCTTAACTATAATCTTATTTAGTTGCACAGAAAAGAAGCAATTGAATTCTACTTTTGAAAAGATTACATTTGAGAATAAAGACTTAGATTCTAATTTTCGGAAAATTATCATTGACTATCAAAAAACTTTTCCCGTAAAGAATCCAAAAAAAGGGAATATTTATGTTTACGTTGCAGCATTTTCTAAAGAAAAAAACGACACAATATTCACTATAATAAGAACTAGTGCGGGAATTTTGAGAAAAAACAAAAATATTTATGGTTTATACAAAGACAACGAGTTAGGGAATTTTGTTATTTATGACGAGTCGAGATTAGGCTCAAGTCAAATCAAGATTTATAAAAAAGAGTTACCTGACAGCTTAATTTGGAAAGAAGTGGATTTTCCTGAAATCATAACTCCTGAATCAAAATTTAAAATTGTAAATAAAGTCCCAAAATTTGTCAGAACAGATACAATTTGGACGGATTGGGACTAATAAGCACTACCGCTAACAGCGGTTTTGTGAAAGTGGGGCTTTAAGGCAAAATTTAAAGGTAATTTTATATATTTGACATCAGTCCTAATGGAAAGGTTTGGGAACAAAAATCCCCACCTCCACAAAGCCGGCGGGACGTTAGCAGTAATTCAACGAAAAACAAAACGCGTAAAAGAATGAAACTATTCTTAACCATCTTAATAATCAATACATTTACATTAATATCTTACTCGCAAGAAAATAAAGTTTTGGGCGTCTGGGTAGTCATTTTTGAAGGCGAAAAAGCCCCAAATCTTGATTGTGATTCCTGTCCTAAATGGGAATTTAAAAAAGACCATACATTAACTTTCACAAGATATAATGGCAAACAAGAAACTACAACATGGAAAATAGATAAAAATGGAGTTTTGCATTTTGGAAAAACACTTACAGGGTTTTTAGGCACTCATTATAACAAAATGTCCAAGACTCCTGTAAAATTAATTTTCAATAATAGTGGTGAATATAAAGAACTACAATTTAATGATGAAGGAAAAATAATACCTATTAAATTACGTAGAAGATGAACTACTGCTAACAGCGGTTTTAAGAAATTGGGGTTTTGGTGTTTATCGGGAGGAGCCAGTGCTTGCACTTCTCTGCTATTTTTGAGCTTTTTTCTTTCAAACTTTTCGGTATATTTGTAAACATCAGTAACAAAAATCCCCAACTTCTTAAAGCCGGCGGGACGTTAACTGCAACTGCCGAACTGAACGCTGAAAAACCCAATCTGACGTTGAATTGTTACTGAATTTCTGTCCAATACTTCTCGCCTATTTTTGAAAATTTTCGAAGAAATTAAGATCGATTTTCATTTTGCAGAAACTTGAAAAGCGGACAAAAATACAGCAACTTTTAAAAGAAAAAATGGTTGTTGACAAAACTCAGTTTGGCAAATACCGAAAACGTTCCCAACTGGACGCAGAAAACAGAAACGCAAAAAAAATTGCGGAATTTCGTTGCGCTAAATTTTCCGAACTAGACGCAGAAAAACGGAATGAAATTTCGTTGTGCTAAATTTTGAGAATTAAACGTAGAAAAAAATTCCGAAAAACAGAATTTGAAAAACTTTTCGTTGAAAAACACAGAAAACGAATCACTTTGCGAAAAAAAACCGAACAGAACGCAAAAAAAATTAAATCACCAGCGGTTAACAGCGGTTTGGCGCCATTGCGGGTTTTGCGAATATTTGGAAAGTTACTCGTAAAACCAAAATTTGTTTATATTTGTGAAGTTCCGCGTACAAATGCCGCAACAGCAGGCCAAGCCGGCGGGACGTTATGTGCAATTTTACCACAAATACATATTAGAAATGAAACTAATAAACATCTGTCTTATTTTCTGTATTGTATCAATAATAATTGGATGCAATGAAAATCAAACCATTAATAAAGAAAAAGCAAAGAAAGTTGAAGAAAAGAAAGTTAAGAAAACTTATTTTGAACGAACAAAATTTGTTACCAAATACAAATTTGACCAATTCCCTGTAAATAAAATTGAAACTGAAAAAACAAAATTAATACTTAATACAAATCAAAATGCTTTTTCAAAAAGATATAAGACAATGATTAAACAAACATTTGAAAAAGAGGCTATCAATTTTGCTGGAAAATATGTCGTAAATTATTGGGGATGTGGCTCTCCATGTCAGATAGGAATTGCTATTAATGCAAAAAATGGAAAACTAATTGAAATTCCATCTGCAAGTGCAGGATATGAATTTCAAAAAAATAGTAGGTTACTAATAACTAATCCTCCAGACAGTTTAGATTATTACATCAAAGATTGTGCTTGGTGTGAACCAGAATTGTATGTATTGGACACTCTTAAAAACAAGTTTGTAAAATTACACGAATAAAAAAACTGCACATAACAGCGGTTTGGCGCCATTGCGGGTTTTGCGGATATTTGGAAAATTACTCGTTGAACCAAAATTTGTTTATATTTGTGAAGTTCCGTAAAAAAATGCCGCAACAGCAGGCCAAGCCGGCGGGACGTTAGCAGTAACTTTTTCGCCGATTCAGACATCTAACGCAACAAATGTTAAAAAAATTAAAATATTAATTTAAATTATAATACTACAAAATGAAAAAAAAATTTCTATTATTATCGCTTTTTATAAGTCATTTTACTTTTAGCCAAACTGATTTTAAATTTTATAAGAGTATTGAAGATTATGCTAACAACAAATTCATACCAAATTATGATATAATAGAATATTCTTGGAGAAATAGTGACTTTACTGAAGAAACATTAAGAGTAAAAATCAACAATAGTGGGGAAAAAAAAATAAAAATAACTGAATTTCCTGGAGAATTTTATAGCGCAGAAAAAGGTCAACTATGGAGGCAATATAAAAAGGAAAGTTATATTATTTTAGCGTATGGAACATATTGTTACTACGTAACTCCTGGTTTTTCAAGCAAACCTGAATATTATTCAGAAACCATTTCAGGTCCGATAAAAAGATTTAGCATAGGTTTATTAGAGAAAAAATTAAAAGAAAAAGGTCTTTTTCAACAATTTAAAAAAGATAAACCGAAAAGAGAATTTAAGGATAACGTAAACGATTATTTCAATAAAGAAGTCAAGAGAAATATAAAATACTTTAACTTATTAAATGAAACGTATAAATAGTATATTGATGTGACTAAATAAATTAAATCACTCATAACAACTAGTACGATTATTAATAGCGAAGCGATTAAAAGAAAGAACAAACAAAAGCTACTGCTAACAGCGGTTTGGCGCCATTGCGGGTTTTGCGAATATTTGGAAAGTTACTCGTTAAACCAAAATTTATTTATATTTGTGATGTTCCGCGTACTAATGCCGCAACAGCAGGCCAAGCCGGCGGGACGTTAGCCGTAATTTTAACACAAACTAAATATGAAAAAAGAAAAATTCGAAAAAACTGCAAATTATATTGTATTATTCTTCTCTATCTATGCAATTCTAGATATCCTGAGAATATATTTTTTTCTAGGAGAAAGAGGTTTATCCTTTGGAGATTATGATTTGAATTATTTATCTCGCTTTTTTTATTCATTCAATCTGCCAATAACAGATATTAAAATTTTAATTTTTAGTAATGTATTAATATTTACAATTCTATCATTAGGAAGTTCATTTGCAATTTTTTCCAAAAAAAATAATTCAATTTTAAACTGGCAACTTTATTTGTTTATAGTCTTAAATTCATTATCAATATTGAAAACACTGTATGCTATTTTTTTTAATGAAAACCTGCCAAACGAATATAAATATGGTTTAATCTTTACTTTGCTTATTTATGCTTTATTCGAATTCGTTTTTATTTATTCTATAAAAAAATTGAACTCACAACAGAATAATGAAATGGAAATTAATAACTAAAAATATTAACGGAAATTACAAATCGTAAAAAAACTACGGCTAACAGCGGTTTTGTGCCATTGCTAGGCTCGGTTTGTGTTTGGAAAATTCTCCGAATTTTCTAAGGTTTTCTTTTGTACTTGTAAACTTTTAGGCTAAATTTACGCAACGGCGACAAAGCCGGCGGGACGTTAGCAGTAATAGCGCCAACGTTGCAATAAAAAAATGAGAATCCAATTTTGGCAAAATGAAAAGCTCTCTGTTACTTTGTTAAAAGTAAAGCTTTCCACTATCTTGCTAATATTATAAACAAAACTTAAAGAAACTAATTTGGGAGATTATTATGTTTTAATTGGTTTAATAATATTTTTAGGCTTCTATTTCTGGATAACTAAAAATGATTACAAAGAGTTTTTCTGGAAAGATTCTTATGAGCAATTTAATGTCATAAGAGTTCCTTTCATAACAATTGTTGGAATAATTGTTCTAACCTTGAAAATTGTAAAATCTTTATAAATCAAACTCAAATTTTAAATAGCTACTACTGCTAACAGCGGTTTTAAGAAATTGGGGTTTTAGTGTTTAATGGAACGGGCTTTTTGTATATTTGGCTTCAGTCTTAACGGAATGGTTTGGGAACAAAAATCCCCAACTTCTTAAAGCCGGCGGGACGTTATGTGCAATGCTATGAAAAATTCGCCACAAAACACGAAAAACAGATGAAATTTAGCGAAAATTTACAAAAATTATTACCTTTTGGTTATTTATTCCTTGTTGTTCTTGGAATAATTAAAGAGAGTGTTTTTTATCACCAAATTGGAATAAATATTTTGAAATATTCAAACATTATGGACATTTTAATAAGTCCGATTGCTGATTTAACCTCACATCTAATTATTCTATTTGGTTTTATTATATTTTTTTCTGTACTTTCTTTGACTATTTACATTCTTTCCAAAAATCACAAAAAAGAATGGGTAAGAAAAATTGTCGGTTCTAAAAAATCCTTGACAAAATTATCAGAAGATGAAGTTAAATCATACTTTGGAAAAATATTTATTGTAATGTTTGCAATTGGTTTGCTTTCTTTCTTTCTCGGCATTGGAATCGGAAATGGGATTAAGGTTTCAGAAAAAATTTCAAATAATAACTTAAATTATGATTATAAAATAACTTTTAACACAAATGAAACAAAAGAGGTATATTTGATTGGCTCAAATAGTGCAAATTACTTTTATGTTGAAAAAGGAAATAAAAATGTGAAAATTTCACCAGTGGGAGCAATCAAGACTATAGAATTAACAAATAACAAGAACTAAATGAAAAATGAGAAACTAACCGAGAAAACCACCGAAGAATTAAAAAAAACTGAGAAATCATTAAAGGCAATAACAGGAATGCTTTTGGGAACTTTAATTGTTCTCTTTGGACTTTCATTATACATAACTTTCACAAAAGGTTTTACACCCTTAATAATAATTCCAATCGCTTTATTACCAATTGGGATAGTAAATTTTAACACGATAAATAATATAAAAAAGGAGATTAACTCAAGAACAAAATCATAAAAGCACTGCACATAACATGGGTTTTGCAAGATGCGGGGTTGAAGGAAATCTCAGAAATATTCTAGAAAATACCCGCAAAAAATTTTTCCATTTTTTATTTTTTTCGTAATTTTAAAAAATGGAAAAAGTTTTTGCTAGAGATTGGTTCTCCTCCCGACTTTTGGTTTGCAGTAGCCCGCACCTCGCAAAGCCCCTTTCCGTTAGCCGTAATTTAACCTCAAAATGCCGAAAATGAAGAAATTATTCCTTTTTATACATTTAATAACATTGAATATTTCATTCTCTCAAATTTCAACATCCATAATTCCGATTTCGGAAACTTATTCATCGAATCGTGAGTTTGAATTAAAATCAATATCTTATGATGACGAATTCCCTAACTTGAAAGGAGAATCTTTTGTTTATTATACTGAAGAAACTGATAGCTTAGGAGCAAAAAAAATATTTTACAAATTGAATCGCTCATTTGATATTTATGATGGTTATCCATTCTTTGTAGCGATTAGTAATGATGGTAGAAAAATACTTTATATAAAAAATGAAGTTTACTATAAAGGCGAAGAACACAAAAATGTAACGTATTATTTAGACGGAAAATTAGTAAAAACATATACAACAGAGGAATTTATAGATTGCAATAAAGACCAAGAAAAATGTGAAATGTTTTATGATAATCAATACACAACATACAAAAAACAAGGTCCAACAACGAGAGAATACAAAGATAATATTACCGAAAAAGATAAATTTTTAAATAAAAACTATATTTTCAATAAGAATGATACAATTTACATTATTGACAATAGAAAAAAAGTTCATTTATTTGATTTAAACAAAAATGAATTTATTAAAAGGAAAATTGATTTTGACTCAATTTATTCAAAAATTAAAAATATTGAAGCAGTAAAAAGCAAAATATCATATTATAATTATCCATACAAGTATATCATTGACATTGAAAATTCAAATGATAACAAAAAACTTTCGCAAGCTATAAGTGATATATCAAATCTTAAATTCATACCAGTATTTGATTCAACCTTTCATAAATATAAATTACACAGAATTGAACTTACTGGCTATTTAGATAGAAAAGGGAAATTTGAAATTGATGTTATTAAAAGTGACAAAATATTTGATGAAAATAAAATAAAAGAATTTTTAAAGACTACAACTTTTAAAACAGACTTTATACCCAAGGAAGTTGATAAAATTTATTTAACCAGCTTTTTTGGTGGATATAGAAATTATGATATTAAAATTGCTGAACAAGAAACTATTAAAGAGAAAGAAGATAGAATAGAAGAATATAAAAGACGATTAACTCTAGAAAAAATAGATGACATTTATATTCCTAAAAATCTCTATGAATGCTTTACAGAATTGGATAAAACTCTAAATTTTGAGAGCAAAAAGCAACTTAAAGAATCAAAAGATACTTGGCAATTTAATTCACATATGGGAGGTTTGGGAATGTGGATTAGAAATAATTGGGGAATAAATGGAGGTTCACGTCTTTCAAAATATTTTCATAATCGCGAAGTTGGAACAAAAAGAGGATTTGGAAATGATGAAATTTCAGGAATAATAATCGAAGAATATATTAAATGGTTAAAAGGAGATAAAGAATCTTGGAAAAAATGGGAAAAAGAAAATCCTGAAAAAAAATAAACTACGGCTAACACACGTTTGGCGCAATTGCGAATTTTGTAGTAAATTCACGTTCACGTTTCACAAGAAATATTATCTTTAACAGAAAATATTCAGTTCCTAAGTTCGCAACTGACGCCAAGCGTGGGAACGTTAGCAACCATAATCCGCGTAAAAACATTTAACATAGATATGATCAATGAATATGAAAATATTTTAAGAACAATAATTAGTGAAATGATTGGTTCTACTGATAGTTCACCTTTTAATGTTTCAAAAGATAGAATTGATAAGTGGAATGAAAAAAGAGAAATTGAAACAAAAAAATATAAAGGAGTCAATTTAGAAACTCGCATAATTTATTATTCAGATTTCTATGATTTAAAAAATATCATATCTAAAAATTGGGATAAGTTTAAAGTTTTTTTTGATGATAAGAAAAAATTCGAAGTGTATTTCGATCAAATGGAAACTTTTCGAAACACACTATCACATGGAAGAACTTTACTTTTTTATCAAGAAAAACTTATTGAAGGAATACTTGGGGAATTAAAAACATTATTAATAAACTATCACAACAAAAATATGAACCCAACGGATTATTTTGTTAGAATATTGAAGGTTTCGGATAATCTCGGAAACACTTGGAATGATCAATTCTCTCGTATTGGGATGATTACTAAAAGTGTTATTCGAGTGGGCGATTTTATAGAGATAAATGTTGAAGCATTTGATCCAAAAGGACGAGAAATAGATTTTGAAATTTATAATGGAAAATTTAAGTTTCAAAATAAAACAGGGAAATTTCAGTTTGAGATTACTGAAAAAATGATAGGCAATCCTTTATCATTTAGCTTGTATGCTAAAACAATTGGTCAAAAATATACTAATTCAGATCAAATTTCGGTTCATTATACAGTATTACCAAAAGAAGAATAGAGGAAAAATAAATTACGGTTGCTAACAGCGGTTTGGCAAGATTTGGGTTTTGGTCTTGATTTAAAGTTGGTTTTGTATTTGGAAAATCCATGTAAACTGAAAAATAAATCTTAATTTAGTCCCAAACCTCGCCAAGCCGGCGGGACGTTAGCAACAATTTTAAAATGACGAAACGATTAATTACTTTCATAATTATTTTGATTCCGATAATTGCCTTATCGCAATCAAATATTTTGTTAATCGAAAAGAATTTTAAAGGCGTTATATTTCCGAATACTTATAAGAATAGTGCATTTAAATTTATAGAAGAAAGTAAACGATTTACACCAACTAAAGAAGAAATTCAAAGTTTTGAAAACTCATTAAGAAAAAACTTGGCGGGAATAAATAAAAATCGCTTAAATCAGAAATATAAATGTCCTGTAATCCATAGAAACTTAAGAAAATATGTCCGACAGTATTTAGGATTTATCGATGATTCCGGAAAACGATATTTATTAGTAAATTTTCTTTGGGAAAAATCAATTGAACCGGAATCTGAATATAGAACTGATTTAGCGAACTGGGAAAAACACTGGCAGGTTTGGTTCGATGGTTGTAGTCATTATTGGAATATCAAATATTATATTGAATCTGAATCGCTATTTGATCTGCAAATAAATGGATCATCATAAAAACTGTTGCTAACAGCGGTTTTGTGCAAGCGGGGTTTTGGGGATTTATTGGTAAGGGCTTGGTGTTTGCATTTTCTTCTTTCTTTCGGGCTTTTTCCTTTATAACTTTTCGGTATATTTGTAAACGTCAGTAATAAAAATCCCCGCCTGACACAAAGCCGGCGGGACGTTATCGGGCAGCCTAAAAGACGACAGAAATGACAGAAAAACAAATAGAATTAATAAAAAAACAACTTTCTAAACTTGACAGTAACGACTTTGACTTAAGTGGTTGGAAAAGTTCAACAATTGTAATTCTTAGTAGAATATTTGGTGATACTTATCAAGGAATAAAAGCAATTGAGAATATTAAATATTCAAGTGGCGGAATAGGTTCCGTTCATTGGGACAATTTAGCCTCATGTAAAAAGCAGGGAAAAGATATTCTTGAAGCTTGCATTACAGAACTTGAAACATTTGGTCAACCAGAACAGAAAAAGAATGACAATTCGGGAATAAATATCAACCTTACTCAAAACCAAAATCAGACAGTAAATATAAATTTACTCATTGGGGCATTAGAAGATGAACTTACTGTGTCGCAACTCAGAGAAGTGAATGAAATAATGAATGCAGAAGAGCCAAAATCTGAGAAAAAGAAAAAATTAATTGACAAAATAAAATCTTTTGGAAGTGATGTTGCTTCCAATATTCTTGCTAACATTTTAACTAATCCAAATATTTGGGGCTAACAAAAAATTATGATACCAGACTACCAATCCTTAATGCTTCCTTTACTCAAACTTGTTTCAGACGGACAAGAACACAAATACAGAGACTTGATTGAAAGTTTGGCTATTGAATTTGAAGTAACAGACGAAGAAAGAAAAGAACTTTTGGCAAGTGGCAACCAAGCTATTTTTGACAACAGAGTTGGTTGGGCTAAGACTTATTTAAAGAAAGCAGGACTCCTTGACTCACCAAAGCGAGCAACTTTTGTAATTACCGACCTTGGCAGACAGACTTTGGCAAAAAATCCTGACCGAGTTGACGCAAAGTATTTAAGACAGTTTCCTGCATTTTTGGAGTTTCAAAACGCTTCGAGAAACAACAATGAAAGTGAAGAAGATGAAACGGCAATAATTGAAAACAACGAGCAGACACCTGAAGAGAGTTTAGACAAGGCTTACCAACGAATTAGAAAATCGTTAGCATCTGAACTGCTTAACAAAGTTGTTGACCTCTCTCCTGCTTTTTTCGAGCGACTTGTTGTTGAACTTTTAGTAAAAATGGGTTACGGTGGTTCAATCAAAGACGCAGGTAAGGCGATGGGAAAAAGCGGAGACGAAGGAATTGACGGAACAATTAAAGAAGATAAACTCGGACTTGACATTATTTACATTCAAGCCAAGCGTTGGAGACCTGGAAATGTTGTTGGACGACCGGAACTTCAAAAATTTGTTGGCGCACTTGCCGGACATGGAGCCAAAAAAGGAATTTTCATAACAACATCAAATTTCACTAAGGAAGCATTGGAATACACACCGAGAAATGAAACGAAAATTGTTCTCATAGACGGTGAACAGTTGGCTCAACTAATGATTGACTACAATCTTGGTTGCACGACACAGCAGACTTATGAACTTAAAAAAATTGACAGTGACTATTTCGGAGAAGAATAAAACATACGGACAAAAAGAAGGCCGACCCGATAACAGGCGTTTGGCTCAATGGCGGGTGACGTGGATAATTGAACATTCTACCTCGCATCAACTTTTGTGGTATATTGACAGTTTTGTGCTCCGAAATCCGCCACTGCGCCAAGCGCCAAAACGTTGGTGGCAATTTTGCCGAAAATCGCAGAAAATATGACGTTTATGAGATATTTTAAATTAATTTTATTGACAATTATCTTGATTTTAGTTTCTTGCGAAAAAAAGAAAAATATATCTGAAATTAAAATAAGTAGCGACTCAATAATTGTAAAATCAATCGATGAATTTTACAAAACAAAATCAAAAAAAGTAAAAATAGTTGACACACTTTGTATATTCGAGCAAAAAAGAGCGCAAGAAGATGTCAAAAAAAACAAATTAGTTTACACATTGCATTACGGAATTGGAGTTTATGATTTTAGTAATTTTGAAATGAATGAATTGTTAGCTAAACATTCTATTACTCTTGATACAATATTAATTCCTTGTTCTCGTCCACCAAAAGGTTTTAAATGGTATTGCTATTCAGAACTTATGAATAAAGAAATCGAAAAAAGATTTGGCGAAAAATTTATTGACTCTTTAAGAAATATTGCGGATCGAAAGTTTGTTGAAAATAATCCAAAATTTGTATTTAGCTTTTCAGATTGTGAAACTAACTCAAGATATGAAACAGCTAAAACTTACGAGGATTTTTTAGAAAAACCTGAAAATGATTTTATAAAAAGTTTGAATTATAAAAACTTGACAAAACAACAACTTAAAAAAGAAAAAGCAAATTCTGACATCAGTTTTGTAATTTATCGAAATGGAACAATAGGAAATATAAAAGTACAAACTGATTTTAATATCTCTAAAAACAAAGATTTTATAAAATATTTTGAAAAAGAAGCGATTAAGTTTGTGAAAAATGCAAAATGGAAATCTGCGACTTATCGTGGAATAAAAGTAAATAGTGAAATGTACTTAAATCTATATAATAAATAAAAACTGCCACCAACACACGTTTGGCGCAATTGCGAATTTTGTGGTAAATTCACATTTATTTTCCGCAAGAAATTTTATCTTTAACAGAAAATAATCCGTTCCGAAGTTCGCAACTGACGCCAAGCGCGGGAACGTTGGTGGCAACCCTAACCGACAACCGTGCAAACTTCAACAGACAGACAAAACAGAAAACCAAGCCCACCCACCACCCGACAATAAAAGATTATTGACCTATCATTTGGATACAACTTCCCCCGATTTAGATACTTTTTTCAGAAGCAACATTTTGACCTTTGCGAAGAATAAAAAAAAGAAATTTTATGAGCAACATTAAAAAAGTAAACTTAGGAAGTCAGGGACTTGTAGTTCCTGCAATAGGACTTGGCTGTATGGGTATGACAACAGGATTTGGCGGCAACGTTTATGGAAATGCCGATGAAACGGAAGCTATTGCAACCATTCATCGTTCATTGGAATTGGGCGGTAATTTTTTGGACACGGCAGAAGCCTACGGACCTTTTCTGAATGAGCAACTGATAGCAAAAGCAATCAATGGCAACAGGGACAAATACATCATTGCCACAAAATTTGCTTTTGAGTTTGACGAAAACGGACAATCCACAGGTAAAATAAATGGAGGAAGAAACTATGTAAAAAAAGCTGCGGAACGTTCTCTGAAACATCTTGGCACGGATTACATTGACCTGTATTACCTGCACCGTTTAGACATCAACACACCTATTGAAGAAACTGTTGAAGCAATGAGCGAATTAGTAAAAGAGGGTAAAGTAAAATACATCGGGCTTTCGGAAGTAGGCTCTGAAACCATTAGAAAAGCCCACAAAGTTCACCCGCTTACAGCGGTGCAGTCCGAATATTCATTATTTGAAAGGCAAATTGAAGAATTGGGAATTATAGATACGCTGAATGAGTTAGGCATTGGCTTAGTGGCTTATTCGCCAATAGGCAGAGGCTTTTTAAGCGGCAACATACAAAAGCCCGAAGATTTGGCGGAAGATGATTTCAGAAGAAATGTAATACCGAAATTAATGGGCGAACAATTTTACAAAAATTTGGAGCTGGTAAATGAGATTAAAAAAGTGGCAGAAGAAAAAGACATTACCCCGGCACAACTTGCAATAGCTTGGGTTATAGCCAAAGGACACTTACCTATTCCGGGAACGAAACGTGTAAAGTATATTGAAGAAAACATTGCAGCTACTTATGTTTCACTAACACAAGAAGATTTGAACCGATTGGAAAGTATCATTCCATTAGGAACAGAAACAGGAGCAAGATACAATGAGGAAGCAATGAAAGGCGTTAATTTGTAATATTAAAACAACGGATAAGTTTAACTGTTTGTCCGTTGTTTTTTAATTTTATTCAATGAAAAATAGCACACCTTATTTTCTAAACTCAGTTTCAGAACTTCATACTTTTCTGAAAATTAAAAGACCTACACACCCTTTGGTAAGTGTTGTGAATTTTGATGACATTCCTTTTAAAAGCCCTAACGATATAAAAACGATTGTCTATAATTTCTACACTATTTATTTGAAGAAAAATTTTGACGGAAAAATAAAATACGGACAACAGTATTATGATTTCGACAATGGTATAATGACCTTTTTTGCACCTAAGCAAATGTTTTCCGTAGAAGCAGGCAGTTCAGCAAAGGTTGAAGGTTGGATGTTGGTTATCCACCCCGATTTTATTCAAAATTATCCGTTGGCAAAACGTATAAAGGAATACGGATTTTTTTCTTACGCCACCAATGAAGCATTACATCTTTCAGACAAAGAAGAAAACATTATTTCGGAGTTGGTGCAAAATCTGCAACACGAAATTGAGGCAATGATAGACAATTACACACAAGACGTTGTTATTTCGCATATTGATTTATTGCTGAACTATTGCAACCGTTTTTACAATCGTCAATTCATCACACGAAAAAAAGTATCAAACGACTTATTTCTAAAATTTGAAAACACACTAACTGCATATTATCAAAGTGATGATTTTAGTGTATTGGGATTGCCCACAGTTCAATACTTTGCCGAAAAATTATTTGTTTCACCTCACTATTTAAACGATATGTTGAAAAATCTAACAGGGCAAACCACTCAACAACATATCCAAAACCAACTCATAGAAAAAGCCAAAGAGCTTTTATCAACGACAAACTTATCAGTAAGCGAAATTGCTTATCAGTTAGGCTTTGAATATCCGCAATCGTTCAGTAAACTGTTTAAAAACAAAACCCACTTGACACCATTAGCGTTTAGACAATCGTTTAATTAATCAGACAGACAACGAACACGACAAAGGGCAGCCACCAACATCGGTTTGGCGTTATGGCGGCTGACGTGCATAATTTAAGCTTAGTGCTACTATTAAACTTTTGTGCTAAATTTGGGCTGATGTTCTTCGATTGCCGCCACAAACGCCAAGCCGTGAACCGTTACCCGCAAGTTTAAAACCGCCCGCATATGAAAAATTTATTACACATTTTTATTTTATTAATTACAAATATTGCATTTTGTCAAATTAACTATTGTGATAATTGTGGCATATTTGATAACGATAATCCAGAAACGTATAAGAAAATTTCAAAAATTGAAGTTAAAAAATATAAAGGTTCTCCAATATTTCATGAACTAAATGACGAATCGAAAACGGAACTATTAGAGGAAACAATAAATGTAAATTACAATAGTTTTGGAAAAGTAGAAGAATTCATTTCTACGGAATGGCTAAGCGGATTTGAATCAACAATTTCTTCATACAAACTCACATACGATGGAGAAGAGCAAGTAATAAGCATAATTAATCAGTCTGGTCCATCCGAACATAAGGAAACATTTAAATATGATAAAGTCAAAAATGAAGCAATAAACTATGTTTTCAATTATGACAATGTTACTGTTGATAGAATTATAAAATATAAATTCAATGAAAATGGAAATGTATTGAATAGAAAAGAATATTTTGAAAATGGTACACTCTATAAAGATGATAGTTTTAAATATGATAACAAAGGGAACGAAATTTTTAGCGATTATTATGGTGTAAAAACTTCAACAACAATTATATATAACAATTCTGGAAAGATAGTTTCTAAACATTCAACGAATAACTATAAAAAAGGAGGAGAAACAAAATTTAAATACAATCAACAAGGACAAAAAATAGAAGAAGAAAGAAAAAATCTGAATGGAGGATTAATAAGTAAGATTATATACACTTATGACAATAATTTGATGACTAAACAAACTGAGATTTACTATTCAAAAGGAAAAGAATCAAGTAAAGAAGTGAAATCGTATTTCTTCAACGGACAAGGAAATTGGATAAGAGAAGAAACTACAAGAAATGACATATTAATTTCTATTTGCTATCGAGAAATAAATTACTCAAACTGAATCATCAAACAAAACCTACGGGTAACAGCGGTTTCATGAAATTAGGGTTTTAAGGCTAAATTTAAAGGTAATTTTATATATTTGACTCAGTCCTAAATGGAAAGGTTCGGGCACAAATTTCCCTAACTTCATGAAGCCGGCGGGACGTTAACCGCAAGTGCCGAACGAAGTGCTGAAAAACCTAATCTGACGTTAAATTGTTACTGAATTTCTGTCTACTTCTTCTCTCCTATTTTTCAAAATTTTTAGATAATTGAAAATTCAGTTTTTAATCAGTTGAAAATGAAAACGCAGACAAAAATTCAGCAACTTTTGAAAGAAAAACGGTTGACAAAACTCAGTTTGACAATTGAAAAACGTACCGAAATTTGTGTTGAAATTCAAAACGTTGAAAAACTTTACGGAAATTCATTTTGATAAATTTTACCAAACTCTTCGATGAAATAATTCTGAAAACATTGAAAAAAACTTTGCATTGAAAAACCGAACTAGACGCTGAATCTACTTTGCGAAAATTCGAAACTTGAAAAAAATTGATGGCTAAATTTAAAAATCCACCAGCGGTTAACAGCGGTTTGGCGCCATTGCTAGTTTTGGGAATACTTGGAAAAAACTCCGTTTTTTCCAATTTAGTTTTGTACCTGAAAACTTTTAGCTAAATTTACGCAACGGCAGGCCAAGCCGGCGGGACGTTGTGCGAAACTTTACCCCAAAAAACTGTATTAACAAAAAAAACAAAAAGTTCTAATTTTATAAGAACTTTTTTTATATCTTTGTACAAGAAATTTATTTATGGATATTGTAAACAAGAGATTACTAGAAAAATTAAAACATAAGAATAAAGGAAATATACCATTAGTTACGGCAATTAATTCATTAATAAACGATTTAGAAAAAAATGAATTCGAGAGTCAAACTGAACTCATAAAAATCAGACCGGATGCTGATTGTGTTCACAATGATGGTTTTTATTTTTTAAATATTAATGTGCATAGAACATTGATTTTAATAGAATTTGAGGAAAATGGCGAGATTACAATCGTTTGGTGTGGAACACACGATGAATACGAAACAACATTTAAAAACAATAAAAACACTATCCGAAAATGGTTAAAAGATCGTGAGTGGATAAAATAATATAATTTACTATGAAAATCGAAACTTATAAAAAAATCATTCAAAAGGGTTCTATTTCAGACGAATTAGAATTCGAAAAAGCACTTATACTTGAAAGAAAACTTCGTTTATTAAGTGTCGATAATCCTGAATATAAAGAAGCAAGATTAAAACTTCGTCAAATAATCAAAGAATACGAAAAAAGCAACTGGAGTTCTGAATCTGAAATTACTGATGAAAAAATTAAGGAAAGTGATAATGCCGAGTTTATAGCAGAACAGGAAAGAATTTTTATTCTAAAAAGAAAACAAATTATTAAGGAAAAATTAACTGATTTAGGTTTAAATCAACAAGATTTAGGCTCTATATTAGGTCACAACAAAACTTATATATCAGAACTCATGAATGGAATTAATCCTTTTACCCTAAAGGACTTAATAATTATTCATAGGCTTTTCAAAATTAAATTGGAAAACCTAATCCCTACAACTATTCCACAAAAAGAAAGAGGAAGAATTAAAATGTCAATTTTAAAAATAAATAAACCTAAATTAAAATTAGACAAAAGAGATATAGAATTTGCCTAACAAAAGCTTCGCACAACAGCGGTTTTGCGAAATTTGGGCGGGATTGATTAATGGAAAGATCTTTTTGTATATTTGACTTCAGTCCGAATGGAAAGGTTTGGAACAATATAAACCCAAACTTCGCAAAGCCGGCGGGACGTTGTGCGATATGCTACCGCCGATTCAGACATCTAACGCAACAAATGTTAAAAAAATTAACATTTTTGCATTATGAAAAACAACTATAAAAGGCTTCAATTTGAAGAACGAATTGAGATTGAAAAAATGCTTAATCAACACTTTTCCATCACTCAAATTGCTTTAAAACTAAACCGAAATAAAAGTACCATTTCTAGGGAAATCAATAAATTAAACACACCCTATTCATCTCTAAACTCAGAAGCTTTTGCTACGGGAAAACAGTATGATAGAAGATGGAGAAAATCAAAAATAAATCAAAACCCAGAGCTTAAAAAATTTGTCTACGATCACTTAAAATTACGTTGGTCTCCAGATCAAATTACTACCACTTTAAAACGTCTTTTCCCTAATAATAAAACTATGAATTTATCTCACGAAAGCATCTATCTCCACA
>NZ_JAMLJM010000013.1 GCF_023635005.1 Flavobacterium luminosum
GCTTGCATTAATTGCAGTTGTAAACAAATTATTAAAACAAGCTTTTGCGATTGCAACAAAAAAAGAATATTATTCAGTGAAAATTAACTAAAATAAATTTGGAAATAAACACAGTTCATGCTGAACTTGTTTGCTTCACCTGTTAGCTAGGCTTGAATCAGCATCTTATTAAGTTTTTTCTCTTTATGAGACTTCTCCTGCGTCGAAGTGATAAACTATATGATTATTTATTTTTTAGTTAAAGAAGTGCTAGATTTGTATACCAAGGTGTTAAATAATGAGTCTGACAGAGTAGTTTATTTTGTAGTAAATTAGGGCTTATCATTCTCACAAAAGAGCCAATAATAGTAATGATTAGAGAAAGACAGCTAACTGAGACCCGTTTCGGGTTTAAAATTTTAAAAAAATAATTGTGATATGAAGACTAACTATGAAATCGAACGTAACATTCTAAAATTAAAATTAGAATTACTTGAACTTGACCACGCATTAAAAGAAGCGCTTAGTCTTCTCTTCAGAAATATGAAGTAGCAACGGAGCGGAAAGAAGAAAAAAAGAAACGAGAAAGCGAATTACAGACAATACATTCAGGATTACTAGCAAAGCAAAACCAATTGGATTTTACTTCGGTAAACCTTGACGAATTACAGGAACTGCAAAGACTATTGCATTATTTCGACTATTCCCAACAATCTTTTCTAGACAAAATAGAGAATAGAATTCAAGAGCTATTGGAATTAAAAGAAGCATCGATCAAAGAAAACGATTTTGTAAAGGCTAACGATTTTCGTGAAGAAATAAATTCATTCCATGAACTTAAAAAATCATTGAAATAAAATATTGTAAATTACTGTAAAAGATAAGGTTATTTTTTCTATTTGTTGGGTTATTGTTCGTTGTCTAGCAATGCGTTTTCTTTATCTTAATCTATTTAAAGTTTCGATAACTTTTAAATAAAAACAATACAACTTCGGTACAGATGGTTGTTTGAAAACCAATTTTTGAATTGAACCTGACAAATCCTATATTTGCATTTCATAATAAATTTTAAGAACATTATGTCTGACGATAAGAAAGTGATATTTTCCATGTCGAAAGTGAGTAAGACTTACTCTTCGACGAACAAACAAGTACTAAAAGATATTTATCTGAGCTTTTTCTATGGTGCCAAAATTGGTATTCTAGGTTTGAATGGTTCGGGTAAATCCTCTTTATTAAAAATTATTGCTGGTGTCGATAAGAATTACCAAGGGGATGTGGTATTTGCACCAGGTTACACTGTGGGGTATTTAGAGCAAGAGCCTCAATTAGACGAAAACAAGACAGTGATTGAAGTCGTTCGTGAAGGAGCTGCAGAAGCGGTGAAACTATTGGAGGAGTTCAATACCATTAACGATCAGTTTGGTTTGCCTGAAGTATATGAGGATGCTGACAAGATGCAAAAACTGATGGATCGTCAAGCAGAATTACAAGATAAAATTGATGCTTGTGGTGCTTGGGAACTAGATACAAAATTAGAAATTGCAATGGATGCTTTGCGTTGTCCTGATTCAGATATACCAATTAAAGTGTTATCTGGTGGAGAGCGCCGTCGCGTAGCTTTGTGTCGTTTGTTGTTACAAGAACCGGATGTATTATTATTAGATGAGCCAACCAACCACTTGGATGCAGAATCGGTACATTGGTTAGAGCAACATTTACAACAATACAAAGGAACTATTATAGCCGTAACGCACGACCGTTACTTCTTAGATAATGTAGCGGGATGGATTTTAGAGTTGGATAGAGGAGAAGGTATTCCTTGGAAAGGTAACTATTCATCATGGTTGGATCAAAAATCGAAGCGTTTGGAGCAAGAAGAAAAAACAGCTTCGAAACGTCGTAAAACTTTAGAGCGAGAGTTAGAATGGGTTCGTCAAGGTGCAAAAGGACGTCAGACCAAACAAAAAGCACGTTTGCAAAACTACGACCGCTTGTTGAATGAAGACCAAAAACAATTAGAAGAAAAGTTAGAGTTGTATATTCCTAACGGACCTCGTTTGGGAACCCATGTGATTGAAGCAAAACATGTAGCCAAAGCATTTGGAGACAAATTGTTGTACGATGACTTGAATTTTACACTACCGCAAGCAGGTATCGTTGGAATCATCGGTCCGAATGGTGCCGGAAAATCGACTATTTTCCGTATGATTATGGGAGAAGAGAAACCGGATTCTGGAGAGTTTACGACAGGAGAAACTGTAAAAATAGCGTATGTAGACCAAGCGCATTCTAATATTGATCCTGAAAAATCAATTTGGGAAAACTTCTGTGATGGTCAAGAATTAATTATGATGGGAGGTCGTCAGGTGAATTCTAGAGCGTACTTGTCTAAATTCAATTTTGGAGGAAGTGAGCAAAATAAAAAAGTAAACACTTTGTCTGGTGGTGAACGTAATCGTTTGCATTTAGCGATGACTTTAAAAGAGGAAGGAAACGTACTTTTACTGGATGAGCCTACGAATGATTTAGATATCAATACCTTGAGAGCCTTAGAAGAAGGTTTGGAGAATTTTGCAGGATGTGCGGTTGTAATTTCCCATGATCGTTGGTTCTTAGACCGTATCTGTACTCACATTTTAGCTTTTGAAGGAGATTCTCAGGTGTATTTCTTTGAAGGAGGATTCTCTGACTACGAAGAAAACCGTAAGAAACGTTTAGGAGATGTAGCTCCAACAAGAATTAAGTACAAAAAACTGATTCGATAAAATAATGACAAAAAAGACTTCGCTCTCAAGGCGAAGTTTTTTTTTACTCATGACGGATTAGGAATTAAGAATAAAAATTACGTATTTTGATTGATAAATAAAAGTGAGTTGTTGAGCTAATTCTAAGAAATATATGTTTAAAACATTACATTGTATTATTGTTTTGTTCGTAGTGATCGCGAATAGCTCATATGCTCAAAAAGAACCTTCTTCTAAAAAAAGTATTTCGGAAAAAATAACTCAAGCCCGAAATGCATTATTCGATCTAAATTGTGAGAAATCATTACAACTGGCACAAGAAGCTCTATCTGAAGCCAACCAAATTGATGATGATCTTTTAAAAGCCAAAGCCTATAATGTTATAGCAACCAATTTCTTAGAATTTTCCGATACTCAAAAAGCCGAACAATACTATACCAAAGCATTACATCATGCCAAATTGGTTAAAAATGATACGGTACAAGATTGGGTTTATAATAATATGGGAGCTCTCTATGCCTATTATCAGGATAATTTTGAGAAGGGGATGGAGTATTACAAAAAAGGCTTAGTTTTTACAGAAAAAACTAAAAATCCAATTCAGATTACTTATAACTCATTGAATATTTCAGGTGCTTATTTTGACGAAGGAAGGTTTGATGAAGGGTTTCCATATATTAGTAAGGCCGAAAAATACATGAAATTTCATGATGAAATTGAGGCTCGTATAACCTATTATTCCCAACTCGGAAATTATTACAGTCATAAAGGGAATAATCAAAAAGCAGAGGAGAACTTCAAAAAAGCCATTTCTTACGGCAAAAACAGTACGACCAATTTATTAGATTCGTACTTGGCGGATGTTTACTTTCTTTTTTCAAAATATTATTTAAAGAACAAAAAATATGAAGAAGCCTATCACTATTTAGAACTATATAGTACTACAAAGGAAAAAATTTATAATGAAGAGCGTTCTAATAAAGTAAAAGATTTTGAAAATAAAATCGAAATCGAAGAATACAAAAGACAGATCGATTTTATTGAATCTGAAAAGCAACAAAAAGAGAAAAGTTTGCAAAAAACATGGATTATTATTCTTTTGTGTTTAATTTCCATGATTATTTTATTTGCTTTTGCTTATACTTCATTTAGAAATAGTAAGTTAAGAAGGAAAAATTACGAAGACCTTAAAAAGGTTAACAAAGAACTCAAAGAGGCCAAAGAGAAAGCAGAGGAAGTTACCAAACTAAAATCTCAATTTGTGTCTACCATTACCCACGAATTAAGAACACCTCTCTATGGAGTGATCGGTATTACAGATATCATCAATAAAGAACATCCTGAGTTAAGTGGTAGCAAATATTTGAGTTCTTTAAAATTTTCGGCTAAATATTTATTGTCGTTAGTGAATGATATTCTTCAGATGAATAAAATATCTGAAAGAAAAATTGTTTTAGAAGATGTACCTTTCAATATTCGCGAAGAACTAGAATCTATCAAAAATAGTTTCGATGTTTTGTCTTTCAAGAATAAAAATAACATCTCGATTGAGATTGATTCCTCTGTTCCAAAGTTTTTAATTGGTGACAGAATTAGGTTGTCCCAAATTTTCATGAATCTAATTAGTAACTCTTTAAAATTTACGATCAACGGAAAGGTAGAAGTAAAGGCAAGAGTTCTAACTAAAGAAAACAATATTTGTCAACTAGAATTTCAAGTAATTGATAACGGTATAGGTATTTCAAAGGAATACCATGAGAAAATATTCGAAGAATTTGTTCAGATCGAACGCAGGGATGATGACTACCAAGGAACCGGTTTGGGTTTACCTATTGTTAAAAAATTAGTAGCTCTTTTTGGAGGTACGATTCATTTAGAAAGTGAAGAGCATAAAGGAACTAAGGTATTGTTTACTGCCAATTTGAAATGTGCTGATACTTTAGAAAATCAAGATATAATAGAAAAAGTCACCCGTACTGATGAACTTGAAAAATTAGGAAAAATTAAAGTTTTATTGGTAGAAGACAATAAGATTAATCAGATTGTAACGGAGAAAATACTTAAGGGTTTTAATTTTGAAATTACTATTGTAGAAAGTGGTTTTGAAGCTATTAAAATTTTGGAAGATGCTTATTTTGATGTTGTTTTAATGGATATTAATATGCCTCTTTTGAATGGTTTTGAAACCACCAGGATTCTTAGAAACAAAGGCATTAAAACTCCTATCATTGCTTTAACTGCGTTTGATAAACATGAAATCAATGATGAAATTCTGAAATCAGGAATGGATGCCGTGATGATAAAACCATTTGATTCGAAAGTTTTATATGACATGATCGTTGAAATCGTAACAAAACATAAAAAAGAAAACCTTTCAAAATAAATTTTGAAAGGTTTTTCAATGCAATAAGCGTATGATATTATTGCATTTTTATGACTGTAAATACCGAACGTCTGTTTAGCTGATGCGCTTCTTCAGAACAGTCTACACCATCTTTACAATCATTTACTAGATTGTATTCTCCAAATCCCTCATGTTTTTTAATTCTTTTAGGATTAACACCTCTAGAAATTAAATAGTCATAAGTAGAATTGGCTCTACGAATACCTAATGCTTCATTGTATTTAAAACTTCCGCGACTATCCGTATGAGAACTGATTTCTATTTCCATATTTGGATAGGTGATAAGCATTAAATCAGCCACTTTATTAAGTTCGATTTTTGCATCGGCGCGAATAGTATGTTTGTCAAAATCAAAATAAATATTATCTATATTAATCTCTGCTAAGACATCGACATCTTTTACTGGATCTAACTCAAAATCAACTACAACAAAACTTTTCCCTTTTGAATTTCGAGTATCTGCTATTTTCGAAGGTTCTGGTTGGTATTTCGGATGAGAAACTTCTACTGTATAAAATGTTTCTCTGTCTACATTAATACTGTAAGTTCCTTTTTCATCTGTAATTAAATCAGCAATAGGAATACCGTCTTTGTCTTTAATAATGATCTTAGCTTCTTTAACAGGCAATTTGTTAATAGCATCTGTAACGGTTCCTTTAATGGCAAATAGCGGAATACGCTCGAAACTATAGATGTCGTCATCACCTTTGCCTCCTTCTCGGTTAGAAGCAATAAAGCCGGTTTCTCCGTTATCGTTCATGAAAAATGAAAAATCATCCATGTTAGAATTAATAGGAACTCCTAGATTGATAATTTCGCTAACATTTCCATTTTCGTCAAGAATCGTTGAGAAGATATCTAATTCTCCCAAACCTAATAATCCATCTGAAGAGAAAAATAAGTTTCCATCATTGTGTACAAATGGGAATAGTTCGTTGCCTTCCGTATTGATTTTGTCTCCTAAATTTACAGGAGTTCCGTACGAGTCTCCATTGATGCTCACTTTGTAGATATCCGATTTTCCTTTTCCTCCAGGCATATCAGAAGCAAAATAAAGTGTTTTACCATCTGATGACAAACTAGGATGTCCTACAGAATAATCTTCAGAGTTAAAAGGTAATTCTTTTACGTTTTTCCATTCGCCCTCCTCATTAAGACTCGCTTTGTATATCTTAAGATTATTGATTCCTTGATCGTCTTTACCTTTTTTACCGTTTAAAATATTATTTCGGGTAAAATACATTGTTTTACCATCTTTGGACACCGATATTTGACCTTCGTGAAGTCTTGTATTAATGTCTCCTTTTATTTTTTCGGCTTCTGAGAAATTATCACCGTTTCTTTTGATATTGTATAGCTCTAGAAAAGGTTGCTGGTTCCACGAATAGATTCGTTTGATGCTTACTCCTTTATCGCGACTTGATGCAAAAGTGACAAAACCGTTCTGTTCTACTGCTCCAAAGTCACTTACCTCAGAGTTAAAAGGAGCGGGTTTTAAAAAGTATTGCTGTTTGATATTGTAAATATCTGTAACAAAGTCCTTGTCGTCGATTATTTTTTGTACTCTGGAATCTACACCACCGGCTTCTTTATACTTATCCAGCCAAATCTTAGCTTCATCATATTTTTTCAAGGAACGTAGCGCTAGCGCATAATTCAGATAATACTCTGGATCGATATTTGGCTGCTTAACGACTTCTTCATAATAAGTAGCTGCATTTTGAGGATCGCGAAGCATCGAATAACAATCGGCTAATCTTCTTTTAGCATAATCAGCATTGTAATTATTTTCAACCAATTGTTTGTATACGTCTATGGCTTTCATGTACGAAAAACTATTGTATAAAGCATCTGCTCTTTTTTGTTTCCCAAATTGAGCTGAAGCAGAAGTGGTAAATCCAAAAAGTAGAATTACTACTAATATTTGTATGACTTTTTTCATAATTCAGTAATTTAGGTTAGAAATAGCGAGGTGATTTATATTTAGCTTTATCAAATTTGAAATCAAACATTAACATGATTTCATGTGAACCAGAGGTGTAAGGTTTTAGATCAGAAATTGGATAATCATAAGCATAACCCAGAGTCAATTGTTTTGATAATTGAAAACTTACAAGTGCTCCGGCTGAATCTTCAAATCGATAAGAGCCTCCAATCCATAATTTATCATTGAATAAGAACGATAGCGTTGCATCATAAGAAGCAGGAGCTCCTTTGGTTAATTTAACCAAACCGGTTGGTTTCATTTTTACACTTCCAGTATCATTTAAATCAAAAACATATCCCGCAATGGTATAAAAGTGCATTTGTTCGAATGATACATAATTACCATTTTTGTTGTAATCGTTCTCAATTAATTTTGGAGAGGAGACACCAACATACCATCTTGGCTGATGAACATAAATTCCGGCGCCAATGTTAGGAGTCCAACGATTTAATTTTTCCTGAAAATAAGGATCATTATATACATCTGGGTCGTTTAAAAGTGCCTGATCTATATTGTAGTAAGTAAAACCTCCTTTTACTCCAAAAGCCAATTTAGTTTCTTGAGATAAATTAATGGTATATGAAAAATCAGCATATAAATAGTTGAAGTTTTCATATCCTAATTTATCATTAATGAAAGAAAATCCAACTCCCACTTTTTCATTTCTTAATGGTGAATGTATAGATAATGTTTGAGTCGTGGGACCTCCGTCCATACCCACCCATTGACTTCTGTGTAATCCTACTACAGTTAAAGCTTCGCGACTTCCTGCATATCCTGGATTTACAGATATGGTGTTAAACATGTACTGTGTAAACTGTGGTGTTTGTTGTGCACTCGTGCAGAGCGAATAAACACCTATTATTATGGTTATTATTATACGTTTCATATGGTGATTAGTTTTTGGTTCCTAAATAAAAATATCCGTTGAAGGTGTCAAACCCACTATTTACTATGTTTACAACATAATAATAAGTTCCGGCTGGTAAGTTATTGCTTGATATAGCTTGATCCGCAACACCGTTCCAATCATTTTGATAGTTTGCATTTTGATAAAGTAATGCTCCCCAACGATTGAAAATTTTAACATCGTAAGTGAATCCACATGTTTCAAGCCCAGTGATACTAAAAGTATCATTATATCCGTCTCCACCCGGTGTAACTACCTTAGATATTTTTAATTCATTGATAGTACATGGTAATACGATACAATCATCGTCAATTGTCATATAAACCTCTATGACTCTTGGACAAGAACCGCTAGTAATAGTACATCTGTATAGATAGAATCCGACTGGAATACCTGCTGGATTTAACATATTGTTTGTTAAACCTCCCGTGTTGTTAACATCAACCCATGTAGCCGTTTCTTTTTCTTCTTCTGTAAGATTTAAGAAGCTAAATAAATCGATTGGGTCGTCTCCGTTACAAACTGAACCAAGAACATAAGAGAAAGGCTGGTCGATAGTTACGTTAATAACTTGATTGTATTCAGCTTGGTTACCACATTGATCTGCTACTACCCAATTTCTTGTTATTATATAGCCATATTGGGTTTGATCAGATTGTTTCTCTGTAAAGTTGACAGTAACTTCTGTAGAACAGTTGTCTTTGAATTCAATGTTTGGTACAGCTGGAACCTGATCACAATTCACATCCAGAACAGAAGGTATCTCTACATTTGGAAGAGGTGCTGTAGTATCTTGAACTATAATAATTTGTGTGTGTACGGTTTGGTTACCGGCACAATCGGTCACTGTCCATGTGCGTGTGATGGTATAGTTGGCCGCACACTGATCTTCTTTTCCACTGAAAGTTTCAGAGAATACTACCGATACGTTGTTATCACAATTATCCGAAGCCGTTAAAGTTGCTGGCTCAGGAATATTGTCACATTCCACAGTTACATCTGCTGGAAGTGTACCGTTGAAAGTTGGTTTAGTAGTATCTTGAACCGTAATAATTTGAGTGTGTACGGTTTGGTTACCGGCACAATCGGTCACTGTCCATGTGCGTGTGATGGTATAGTTGGCCGCACACTGGTCTTCTTTTCCACTGAAAGTTTCAGAGAATACTACCGATACGTTGTTGTCACAATTATCCGAAGCGGTTAAAGTTGCCGGCTCAGGGATATTGTCACATTCGACAGTTACATCTGCTGGAAGTGTACCGTTGAAAGTTGGTTTAGTAGTATCTTGAACCGTAATAATTTGAGTGTGTACGGTTTGGTTACCGGCACAATC
>NZ_JAMLJM010000014.1 GCF_023635005.1 Flavobacterium luminosum
GAAAAGTACTCGATTATAAAACGCCAAAAGAAGTCTTTCAACAACATATTTTAAATCCTTTACAGATCTAAAACAAACGAAACACCAAATCAAAAAAAACGCTTTATTCTCGAAATTTTTAAAATATCAATCTAAAGATGTTTTTAAAATTTTGGGAAATAAAGAACAAAAAATCTAATATTTATCTTACTTTTGAAAATAACTAACCGTTGCGTTAGAAACTTGAAACCGCCTACGAGAACCGAAGGAAAATAAGAAAATATGAAGATTTATTTGAGAATATTAGTGGTTTTAATTTTAACAAGTTGCACATCAAACGTAAAATTATCTAATTCAAAACTTGCAACTAAAAATTATGAAATAAAATTTGACAGCATAAATTTATTTGACAAATCTAGAAACCGAAATATTCCTGTTGCGTTATATTTACCAAAAACAAATGAAAAAATTGAAAATCAAAAAGTTGTAATTTTAAGTCATTGTTATAATCAAAATAAACTTGGAACAAATAAATATTATTCATTCCTAACTGAAAATTTAGCATCAAAAGGTTACTTTGTAATTAGTATTCAAAATGAATTACCAACTGATGAATTATTACCAACAAGTGGAGATTTGAAAATTTTGAGAAAACCGATTTGGGAAAGGGGTTGTGAAAATATAATGTTTACTATAAATGAGTTTAAAAAAACAAAACCTGAATTGGATTACAAGCATTTAATCTTAATAGGACATTCAAACGGCGGAGATATAACTATGTTATTTGCTCAAAAATATCCGAATTTAGTAAACAAAATAATTTCTCTTGACAATCGTAGAGTTGAGTTTCCAAGAACATCGCAACCGAAAATATATTCATTACGTTCAAGTGATCAAATTGCTGACGAAGGTGTTTTACCAACAATCGAAGAACAAGAAAAATTCAAAATAAAAATCGTTAAACTTAAAAATACAATTCATAACGATATGATGGATAACGCAACTAAAAAGCAAAAAGCTGAAATGAATAAATACATTATGGAATTTTTAAATGAATAATAGCAACTACTGCTAACAGCAGTTTGGCTATATGGCGGAATTTGGCTTAATTTGAAGATGGTTTTGTACTTGGAAAATTAGTCATTAACCGAAAGATTAGGCTTACTTAATCCGCCACATCGCCAAGCCGCGGAACGTTAGCTGTAATACGCAAAAACCGAAAAACAACTAAAATAGAAAACGGAAATCCTATGAAAAAACTACTATTAATTTCAATCTTAATATTATCCTTTACCAACTTAATAGCACAAGAAGCAAAAGAAAAACAAATAATCACTGCGGTTAAATTAGAAGCTGACAAAATTATCTTAAACAATAAAATAGCTTATAATTATACCAGAAATGGCAATGATTTTTTAATTTCAAACCTTGATGGAAAAGAATTAATCAAAGGAAGTATTACTTCACATGGAGATGGAAAATTTTCAAGCGTCATCACTTTTGTAACTTTTGGCAAAGATTTTTCAAATGCGAAAATTATTGGCAGAAAAGAAATAATTTTTGCTCTTTGTGAAAATAATATTATTAAAGATAATTTTGAAATTGACGAAGTAAAATTGGCTTCTTTTTTTGAGAAATATAATGAATTGAAATAAAGTACTACAGCTAACAGCGGTTTCACGAAATGGCGAAGCTGTTTATACCGGTTGTCGATTTTCCGCTGGAAAATCTTATACTAGTAGAAAATACTCAGTCCCGTTCCTCGCCACTTCGTGAAGCCACGGGACGTTAGCGGTAATTTTACAGAACGACACAGTAAATAAGAATGATAAATTTTGACAACATAAAAACTTATTCAACTGATTTCCCAAAGACTTGGAGTTTTTTATGGTCGCCTGAAGAAGCAAATGAAATTCCTCTGGAACATAAAGACCAAATTTTCTTTCTAAATAAAGAAGCGAGTGAATTTGTCAAAAACTATATTAACAGTTCTAAAATGGTTACAGGTCCATTATGGAAACCATTTAATGAAAGATACTTTAAGACAATCGAAGAATTTGAAGTAACAGAAAGCTGTGAGACAGAAATTAAGAAGTGGCTATATAACAAACCTATTCTATTTGACAAGTATGTATTTATAGAAAGTGATAGAAGTGGACAATCTGTAACGCTAACTTGGAAAATGGTAATTAAATATTGGGAAGGACTTTTCTTTGCTGACGACTTAATAATATTTGATGAAACGCTAAATTGGGGGCTTTTTTATTTTCACGAAGACAGACTTTACTTCGGGTCAGACAAAATCTATGACAAAGAATTTGAGTATGAAAAAACGAGAGAATTTAACGAATTGAAAAAGAGATTCTTCAATAAGGACAATTTGAACTTTAACAATGACGACAAAAAGAAATCAGTTAGAGACTTTAAAGAGAGATATAACACAGACAAAATTGAGTAAAAAACTACCGCTAACAAGGGTTTGGCGCAATAGCGGGTTAAGTGATTATTGAAAGTTTCGGCTTTCTATGTCGCAAAAAGCCAATTACATCGTCTTTTTTTCTTAAATTTATTCAATGAATTGGCTTTTGCTTACTGTGTCGCTAAATTGAAACTTTTCGCTTCAATTTCCGCCACTGACGCCAAGCCCCGAAACGTTAGCGGTCAGGCTAAAAGACAAAACGTAACAAAATGGAATACTTAGTAAAAGACGAAATATTAGAGTTAAAATATCAACCTGGAAAAGGTGCTTGGACTTACCATATTCAAATTCCCAACACGAAACACATAGTTGGGAAATGGGGTTCAATGAAAGTTTCAGGTACTATTGACAACTATAAAATTGAAAGCATCAACCTCGCAAAACTAGGTGACGAAGACAAACTAATTTCCATCAACGACAAAATCAGAAAAGCAATTAATAAAAGCGGTGGAGACAAGGTTACAGTGACACTTTATCTACTGACTACAAAGGAACAAATTACCGAAAAAGAAATTTTAGAAACATTCAAAGAAGAAGGAGTTCTGAAAGCCTTCAAAAAGTTGACTAACGAAGAACAAAAAGAAATTATTGAAAAAATTGCTTCTACCAAATCGGAAGACAAACAAATTAAAGTGTTTTTGAAATTTATTGACCAATTAAGTAAAAGCAATGATTAAGCAGACTTCACTTGACTTCCTTTCAAATCTTAAACTAAATAATTCAAGAGAATGGTTTGAGCAAAACAGGGACTTATACGAAAATTACAGAAGCGACATACTTCAATTGACTGAAAATCTCTTGAAAGAATTATCTAAGATTGACAACGCAATTTTACAAGCCAACTTAGACCCTAAAAAGTGCTTGACGAGAGTAAACCGAGATTTAAGGTTTTCAAAAGATAAGACACCATACAAAAATTATGTCTTAATTGTTTTTAACAAGAATTACCCTCAGCCAAACAAGGCAGGATATTTTATTCATATAGAACCAGAAAATTGTTCGGTTGGTGGTGGAGTTTGGCAAACAACGCCTGAGTATTTGAAGAAAATTCGTCAAGAAATTGATTATTCATTCACGGACTTCAACAAAATCATAACCACATCTGAATTTCAAGAAACATTTCCAAACGGAATACAAGGTGTTGGAAAACTTAAAAAAATGCCAGTTGGCTATAACGAGACTAATCCAGCAAGTGAACTTCTGAAAATGAAAGGATTTTGCACCAAAGAACCGCTCAATGACAAGCTACTAACAAGTAAAGACTGTATTAAAACTGTTATGGAATTTTTCAAAACAACAAAACCAATTATTGACTACATAAACAAAGCAATTGAGTATGATGAGTAAAAAGCCCGAACCGCTAACAGGCGTTTGGCTCAATGGCGGGTGACGTGGTTAATTGAACATTCTACCTCGCATCAACTTTTGTGGTGTATTGACAGTTTAGTGCTCCGAAATCCGCCACTGCGCCAAGCGCCAAAACGTTACCAGTAAGTGCCGAACCGAGGCGCTGAAAACCAATCTGACGTTGAATTGTTACTGAATTTCTGTCCACTTCTTCTCTCCTATTTTGGAAAATTTTCGCAAAATTTAATATTCCGTTTTTAATTGGCAGAAACTTGAAAAGCGGACAAAAAATCAGCAACTTTTGAAAGAAAAACTGTTGACAAAACTCAGTTTGACAAATACAGAAACGTACCAAACTTTGTCTAAAAAAATGGACAAACAGAAACGTGAAAAGCAAACTTAAAAGCAGAAACGCAGAAATAGAAACGAAAACCGAACTGTACGCAGAATTCTCTTAACGTTTAAAAACTGAAAAATGTAAGAGCCGAACTGTACGCAGAATTCACATTGCGGTAATTCGTTGTGTTGAAAAAAAAACAGAATCCAAAAAAGTTGCACCAACTGGTAACAGCGGTTTGGCGCCATTGCTGGTTTCAGGAATATTTGGAAAAAACTCCGTTTTTTCCAATTTAGTTTTGTACTTGCAAACTTTTAGCTAAATTTACGCAACGGCAAGCCAAGCCGGCGGGACGTTGTGCGTCAGCTTAAAACGACAGCGTACAAATAATAAACAAACAAAAAACAGAAAATATGAAATTCATTTATTACAACTTACTCTTTATAGTTTTTACATTGACAAGTTGCTCAAACGCATCACAACCAAACGACCCTATTCCAGAACACGAAACTTTTAAAATTCAATCTAAACAAGTTGGAGAAGAAAGAGTAATAAACGTTTGGACACCAGAAAATTATAAAGCAAGTAAAGACTCTTTGTCCGTAATGTATATGGCAGATGGTGGAATAAAAGAAGATTTTCCTCACATTGCAAATACTTTGGCTAAACTGATTAAAGAAAAGAAAATAAAACCTTTAATACTTGTCGGAATAGAAAACACTCAACGAAGAAGAGATTTGACAGGTTTTACAGAAGTAGCGAAAGACAAAGAAATTGCACCAGTTGTTGGTGGTTCAGAGAAATTTAGAGCATTTATCAAAGACGAACTTTTCCCTGAAATTAACAAACGATACCGTACAACGACTGAAAAAAGTATTATTGGAGAATCCGCATCAGGACTTTTTGTAATGGAAACATTTTTCCTAACACCTGAAATGTTTGATAATTATGTCGCTTTTGACCCTTCACTTTGGTGGAACAATCATTATTTGGTAAGAACAGCAAAAGAACATTTAGCAAAGTTTCCAACATCAGAAAAACGGATTTGGTTTGCAGGTTCAGACGCAGAAGATGTTTCGCCTTTTACAAAAGAATTAGCTGACATTTTTACAGTAGTGAACAAAGAAAATGTTAAATGGAAATTTTCTGACGAACCGAAAGAAAAGCATACAACAATTTTCAGAGCAACGAAAGAAAAAGCAATTATTTGGACACTTAACAAAACTGAATAAAAAGCCGAACGCACAACATCGGTTTGGCAATATGGCGGCTGAAGTGCTTCTATGAAACATTCGTGCAATGTTCAATGGTAGTAATTCTATTGAACTTTTGTGCTAAATTTCCGCCACATCGCCAAACCGTAAACCGTTGTGCGTCAGCTTAAAAAAACGAAACGACTAATGAAAAACGTAATTATAACAACCCTTTTAATATTACTTTTATCGATTGTTTTCCCAATTGATGTGATGGGAAATAATTTAAATCCGTTGATTTTTGGAATTGCATTTTGTACAGTAAATCGAAAACTTTTGAAGTACAAATTTCTGATAGGTTTTATTTGTTCGATTTTACTTAGCTATGTTTCATTCTTTATTGGTTTTTTTGGACTATTTGGAATAGGATATTTAATAGACAAAATAGTTGACTTACTAAATTTAAAAAGTATAGACGGAAACATATACATTTTGATTAGTGGACTTTTCGCATCATTAAGTATCTACTTTTTGTTTTCGAAAATATACTATATCCAAAATCTGAGAAAAGGTTTTTACATAATGTTAATGTCTTACATACTTATACCAATATTAGTTTATGTAATTCCAATTATTTTTAAAGGAATATTAATGTTTGAGTTTTTTGGAATTTATAATTTAAGTTGGTTATTAATAGTTAGCTTATTTTTAACTTATACTTTTAACCATAACCGAATAGAAACTGAAAAAATAAATATATAATAAAGCCGAACGCACAACAGCGGTTTTGTGCAAGCGGGGTTTTGGGGATTTATCGTTAAGGGCTTGGTGTTTGCATTTTCTCTTTCTTTTGGGCTTTTTTCTTTATAACTTTTCGGTATATTTGTAAATGTCAGTAATAAAAATCCTCGCCTGACACAAAGCCGGCGGGACGTTATGTGTCATTTTACTTCAGAACTATGAAATCTTCTATCCAATATCTTTTATTAACAGTGTTTTTAATTAGTTGTACAAATCACAGAAAAAACGATTCATTAAAAGTCACAGATGATGAAATTTATATGTTTATAAAAATGGTATTGAAAGATTTAGAAAAAACTCAAAAATTAGAGGGAACGCAAGATTACTATTTACAAGATCAATTAGTAACTCCATCGTTTGTTTATGATAATCCTAGTTTTAAACTTGATAAATATTTCCAAAAAGGCGACTTAGATTTTATACAAAAACAAATTGGAGAACGTAAAGATTTTCTATTGATTCAAGATTCAATAAAATCAAAACGTATTATTTCAAAAAAAACAATTGATTCTTTTAACAATAATAGAAAAGATAATATTGACCGAAAAAGTCATTTTTTAGAAAGTTATAAAAAAGAATATGGAAATAATTTTTATGACAAATTAAGTTTACCGATATTTTCAAAAGATAAAAAACAGTTCTCATTGATATTTCAAGTTTTTTTGGAGGCAAAACTATAATTTACAGAAAAGAAAATAATAAATGGAAATCTGATGTAATTGTTAGTTGGACTAGTTAAAAAAAACGTCACATAACAGCGGTTTGCTTCAATGGCTACTTCCGGATTTTCCTACGGAAAATCCGCTGCTGAATGGAATGTTTTGTTATATTTGTAATGGCTTGGCATTGGTTCAACGCCACTGAGAGCAAGCCGCAAAACGTTAGCAAACAGTTTGGAAAACCTTTAAGAATGGATAATAAATATTTCAAAGAATTAATTAATAATTTTAATAAATCACAAGAAATACGTGATAACTCTTATTTTGAATATTTTAAATCTTTATCTACTCTTTCTGTTGGTTTAATAGGTTTACTAATTGGATTAAAACCTAATCCAATTCCAAATCATGAAGCGAAAGTAGCTTTTTTGGTGACCATAATTTTAATTGCACTTTGTATCCTTTTTTCTCTATCAACTCGATTCTACGAAGTAATTTTGAAAAAGAAGATGGCTGATACTTACAAACAGCAATTATTAAAATATATGGAGAACCCTTCCGAAAATACTTTCCAAGCTGACAGCATAGATAAAGATAATATTTATAAATTTTTCGAGATAATGACATTTGTTTGTTTGTTATTATCCATTTCAGCATTGATTTCATATGTTTATTTTTTAGAATTTTAGTACTTCCGACTTGAATACGGTGCGGAAATTAAACCGATTTGCTAACAGCGGTTTGGCGCCATTGCTAGTTTTGGGCATATTTGGAAAAAACTCCGTTTTTTCCAATTTAGTTTTGTACCTGCAAACTTTTAGCTAAATTTACGCAACGGCAGGCCAAGCCGGCAGGACGTTAGCAAACATTTTAAAACCCTTGCATATATGAGATATCTTGCATTGCTCTTCATATCAATTTTTCTATTCACTTCTTGCAAGAATGAAATCAAAGAATATGACACCGAACAAAGATTGACAAAAGAGTACAGTTTAAATGAAGAAAAGAAATTTGATGGAATTTACAAGGAGTTTTATGAAAACGGAAATGTGAAGGTTGTCAAGCATTACGATGATGGAATCTTAATTGATTCAATAGTATTGTACAACTCAGACAATACAATAAATCAAGTACAATTTCCTTTAAAAAAGGATTCTTTACTTTATAAAAATTACCTGAAAAACACATTGGAATCTGAAGGTATATTTTATAAAGAAATGAAACTCGGAAAGTGGAAATACTTTAAAAAGAATGGAAACTTAGACAAAGTGGTTGAATATGTTAATGTTTGCGGAGATCAGTATACAAACCAAGGTTGGTACTTTGAAAACGGAAAAGACACGATAAAAGAATTCGGTAATTATTATAGCGTCAAAATTCCGAAGCATGTAAAACAAAATCAACTTCTCAAATTCACGATATATCATAAACCAATAATAGCCGCAAACCCAGATTTAATTTTCTGCATCGGTACTGACGTTGACAAAAACTTCTGCAATTTAGAGCAAACCAAAATAGATACAGCTTATGGTGTGAATAATACAATTCCGCTAGAGATTATATTCAGTAAAAAAGGAAGAAAAAATCTAAGAGGTTTCATTAAAGAATATTATAAAGCGAAAGATTCATCAGCCTCAAGATTGATTTATGTTGACATTCCAATAAACGTTGAATAAAACGTTTGCTAACAGCGGCTTTGTGCAAGTGGGGTTTTGGGATTTTTTGGGAAAGTTTGTGCTCGCACTTCTGGTATAAAAATTCATGTTTTTCTTTCACACTTTTCGGTATATTTGTAAACGTCAGTAATAAAAAGCCCGCCACTGACATAAAGCCGGCGGGACGTTACCAGTAAGTGCCGAACCGAAATGCTGAAAACCAATCTATCGTTGAATTGTTACTGAATTTCTGTCTACTTCTTCTCTCCTATTTTTCAAAATTTTTAGATAATTGAAAATTCAGTTTTTAATCAGTTGAAAATGAAAACGCAGACAAAAATTCAGCAACTTTTGAAAGAAAAACGGTTGACAAAACTCAGTTTGACAATTGAAAAACGTACCGAACTTTGCGGAGAAATTCAAAATGTTGAAAACTTTACGGAAATTCATTTTTATAAATTTCACCAAACTATTCGTTGAAATTATTCTGAAAAAACATTGAAAAAACTTTGCGTTGAAAAACCGAACTAGACGCTGAGTCTACTTTGCGAAAATTCGACACGTTGAATGAATCAGAATTCTAAAAAGTTGCACCAACTGGTAACAGCGGTTTGGCGCCATTGCTGGTTTCAGGAATATTTGGAAAAAACTCCGTTTTTTCCAATTTAGTTTTGTACTTGCAAACTTTTAGCTAAATTTACGCAACGGCAAGCCAAGCCGGCGGGACGTTAGGCGTCAGTTCGTTCCGAACCGACGCTGACTAATCCAATCGAAATTATTCTATCTATAGAAAACAAAGAGATATCATATCCGAAAAAACTTTGCGCAGAAAAAAGCGCAGTTTATAAAAACA
>NZ_JAMLJM010000015.1 GCF_023635005.1 Flavobacterium luminosum
CAGGTTTTACGCTATTGCGGGTTTTGCGATTAATTTAAAGTTTCTTTTGTATCTTTGAAGTCAGTGCTAAACGGAAAGGTTCCAGATTCTTTAGTCCGCAACAGTCGTAAAGCCTGGGAACGTTAGCCGTCAGTTTGACGGAACGCAGAAAGATGATGCTTAAATAAAAAAGAAAAAATTATGGAAAACGAAAAAAAGAATTTATTTAAAAAAGCATTTGCAATTTCATTTCTTTTTACAGTTATCGGAGCAATGATAAAAATTTCTCATTGGGAATATTCATCAATTTTTCTAATAATAGGAATACTATCAACTATATTGTATGTTGTTGTTGGAATTTACGAAGTGAACAGTTCAAACAGAATAAGTAGCTCTGAAAAAGTATTGTGGACAATTGGATTTATTATGTTTAGTTTCTTTGTTGGATTATTATACTTGATTAGCGGTCGAAAAAATGTTACATAAAAAAGTAAAAAAAACTTAAACATTTTTAAAACTGTAAATCTAATTTGTCTCAAAAAACTGAAAGAAGAATTACATTAATTGAATTGTCTAAAAAGAAATATAAAAAATAAAACCGAACGGCTAACAGCGGTTTGGCGCCATTGCAGGTTTTGCGAATATTTGGAAAGTTACTCTTTGAACCAAAATTTGTTTATATTTGTGAAGTTCCGTGTACGAATGCCGCAACAGCAGGCCAAGCCGGCGGGACGTTACACGACATAGACGTTGCGCAATAGTTCTACAGAAAAATTAGCCAAAAACAAACCTGTTAAATAGCTGAAAACAAATTAAAATTGTCGAAAATGTTATTGAAAACTGTATAGAATTTCGTTGTCGAAAATCGTTGTGGTTACTTGATATTTACTTTCGTGATTTTTGCAATCGCATTACGTTTCTCGGGAATTTTCATTTTTGTATCTGCTTCCGTTTGCGCTGTAGCACGTGATTCTTGCCAACAGATTACGTTTCTTGGTAATGTTCATTTTTGTGTTTGGCAACTTTTGGCTTCGTTTTTACTTAAAATCATATTTTTTCAATAAAATCATATTTTTATTGCTCCAAAATTGAATATTTTAATAAAAATTCAACTTTAAAAAATTGCTACGTCGTGTAACAGCGGTTTGGCGTCAGTGCGGGTTTTGCGCTTTTTTGGAAAGTTAATTTTTAAACCAAAATTTGTTTATATTTGTGAAGTTCCAGGCTAAAATTCCGCACCGAACGCCAAGCCGGCGGGACGTTAGCAGCAAGCCTTTCGCCGATTAAGATATCTAACACAATAACTGTTAAAAATATAAAAACGAAATAACTTATTCTAACTCTTGCTTTAATATTTTCTCAAACTTTAATTGCTCAAGAATTTTGTACTACAGAAACTGGTAACCAAGTAAAAAATTATAGACCCTTGTGCAAAAGTAACTCCAAGTAATATTGAAAAAGTCAAAGATAAAGAGATAAAAAATGTAAAACTTTACGATATTTATGGTTTAGAAGCAAAAACTTTCGATAGTAATTCATTTATAACTTTAGGACTTAAAAAAGGTGTCTATTTTTTATGCCCTATGTAGAAGAAGAAATAATAAACCACAAAATAATCGTTGAATAAAAAATCAAAATATTATGAAAACACTTATTTATTTTTTACTAATAATATTTCTGTCTGGATGTACAAAAAACGATGATCCTAAAAATAATGTTCCTCCGGAACTTATTGGAAAATGGAAAATTGTAGAAATTTATTCTTCGGATGGTAGTTCAGCTTCTTGGAAATCTCATGATTCCGGAAAAATCTATGACCTTTGGTTTAAGAATAGAGGAGAAATAATTGTCTCAAACATGATTGAAAGTTGTCAAGTAGGCACATTTTCTATTTCAGCAAATAATGAATTAATAATACAATTACCTTGTATTGAAAAATCTACAATTCCAATAGTTTCTTTGACTAACACAAATCTTGTCACAAATACAACATATATTGAATATGAATTAACTAAATATAAGAAAGTAACAGAATAAAACTAATCACACAACATTGTGTGTAAGAAATAGTGGCTAAAGATAAAATCAATAGTCGCTGTTTCTTATCTTCGTTAAGTTAACAAGGCAAATTATTGAATATAAAACTCCGCTATTTCATATACAAATATTCGTTAGCAGCATACCTATGACAAACTAAATTCGAAAGATGCGCTCAATAAAGGCATACAAATCAGGGCAACAAAAAACTTAAAGCTATTCTGTGAATTAGCAAATCAAACAAAAGAATGAATGCAGAAGAGTTAAAAGCAAAAAAGGACTCTGTATTTAAAAAAATAAAATAGTACAACAAGGCCAGCTGCTAACAGCGGTTTGGCGCCATTGCTGGTTTTAGGAATATTTGGAAAAAACTCCGTTTTTTCCAATTGGGTTTTGTACCTGCAAACTTTTAGCTAAATTTACGCAACGGCAGGCCAAGCCGGCGGGACGTTACCAGTAAGTGCCGAACCGAAATGCTGAAAACCAATCTAACGTTGAATTGTTACTGAATTTCTGTCTACTTCTTCTCTCCTATTTTTCAAAATTTTTAGATAATTGAAAATTCAGTTTTTAATCGGTCGAAAATGAAAACGCAGACAAAAATTCAGCAACTTTTGAAAGAAAAACGGTTGACAAAACTCAGTTTGACAATCACGTAAACGTACCAAACTTTGTCTAGAAATTCAAAACGTTGAAAACTTTACGGAAATTAAGCTTAAAATTTAACCGAACTCTACGCCGAGATTATTTTTGAAAAAAATTGAAAAACTTTACGTTGGAAACAGAACTGAACGCAAAATTCTCGTTGCGGAAAATCATTCTGTTGAAAAAAACTGATTGCTAAATTTAAAAATCCACCAGCGGTTAACAGCGGTTTGGCGCCATTGCTGGTTTTAGGAATATTTGGAAAAAACTCCGTTTTTTCCAATTTAGTTTTTTACCTGCAAACTTTTAGCTAAATTTACGCAACGGCAAGACAAGCCGGCGGGACGTTATAGAGCATTTTAAGTGACGACAACAAACTAGACAAAATAAATGGAGATACTTTTAGTTCATATAATTTTAGGCGTTGGACTTTTTTTCTTAATCAATTGGATAGGCAAACATTCATACTCGATTGGCTATATGGAAATTTCCATATTCGTAAAGACAGAAGAAGCTCCAGCTTTGAACTTTCTGATTAGAGTTCTTACTCCAATTGTCTACATTATTATCGTTTCGACAAGTTTATATTATTTCGGACTTGACAAATTTGTTTGGAATATTTATCTGGTTAACATTTACTACATACTATTTAGACTAATTTTCAATTTAGCTACTAATCGCGGACTTTTACTGAATTGGTATAGACAGTTTCTATATTGGACAGCAATCGTTGTTATATCATACTTCACCTACGAAAAACTGATAAAAGTTAAAGCGAATATTTTGCCTGACTTCACGACTGTTGCAAATGAACTTTGGATAATTATCTTAATCTTTATTTTCCAAGTAGCAAACAACCTACGCTTTTCACAAGAAGCGACACAAAAACGAAAAGACAAGTATCTAAAGAGCTGTTATCATTATTTCAAACGGTTTTATGGACAGTTTATCAAGGACTTGACAAACAATGAAATACTTGAAAGCATTGTTTATGCAATAATTATCTATGAAGACTTTAATAGACCAAAAATTGCAAGACAAATTGAAAATTTGAAATTCAAGCTAACAAAAAAGCCACATACATTAGGAGTTATGCAAGTTCGTTCTGACAAATTAATAAGTGACCTAGAAAGTGTAAAGATAGGAACTGAAAAAATCGTTAACGCCTATAAAAAGTATCTTGAAAATCCGACAGAAAACAGCAGCGACTATTTTGACTGGTATGCTAAAAATTATATAATCAATGACTATAACGTTGGGACAAGTTACAATGGTGAAGTTAATGAATTAGCAGACATAATTAAAAACACATTTTACAAAGACACGAATGACACCCTTGACCCAAACAAGAAAAACGCCCTATAACACACGTTTGGCGCAATGGGGGTTTTGGTTTTACAATCAAAAATCTGGCTACTATTGTACATTTGTACTGACTGACAGTTTAGTTTTCCAAAATCCCCCACCACTGCGCCAAACGTGGGAACGTTAGCGGTAAGTCGAAACCGAAAGGATATACAGATCATAAAAAATTTTAAATTAAACTCAATTTTAAAGAAACTATTTCTGAAAAAGAATTGTAAAATTTAAAATATAAACCTAAAAATAAAGAATACTACCAAGTATGAATACTAATTTTAAAAAGACCTAACCGATAAAGACAATTTGCAACTATTGTTAACTAATAGTTTATTAAAAATTAAAATATTACCAAATTATAGTTTTTTTTTAAATAATTTATAACTATATTTACAAAAGGGAGTTAAGTCTAACCCTAAAATAAATCCTAAATCGACATTAATTTTATTAATACAACACTTTTTTATTGTATTAATAGAAAAAGCATAGTTCAAATAGAAATAAAATTTCTTAACATTTAAAAGGTATGTGACGTTAAAAAAGTTTAAATAATACTTAAACTTATATTCCTTTTTGTATTCTATATCAGCATAATAATAAATAAAATCAATTATGAAAAAATCATTAATCACATCTAGCTTATTTATCTTTTTATCAATTTCTTGTTCACATGATGAGTTACAAACAGAAAATGAAGATTTTGTAAAATCTGAAATTATAAAAAATAAACAAAAATCATCAAGCTTTTTCAATTCTTCTAGATTTCAAAAAATTGACGCTATCAATCAAGAGACAAACGAAAAAGGGATTTTTTATTTTGAAAAAATACAATCTTCTAATAGTAAAATAACTTCAACAAGAGGTTTGTGGTATAGCGGTGGAGATTGTGCAATTTATGGTACTATTTATACTGATGATGTATCGGGAGATTCATTTTTTATTCCAGCAAGTGCAGCGACCCAATTACTTATGAATGTTTGTGGTTTAAGTAACGTAGCGAAAATTAAAAATTAAAATGAAGAGAAATATTATCTATTTTACATTAACTTTTCTTTTAACAATCGGATGTGCACAAAAAAAATATCCAATAAAAGAAGATATAATCAATTCATCTAATTCTATATCCTTAGATGCATATGAAAGCAACGATGGAACAAACAGAATAAAATCTGTAATCAGTTCAAAGGAATCTAATAAAATTAATTTAGATGGAAAAGAATATGAAATCGCTCAGTTTAAATCTATTATAGATACAATTAAAGGTGAATATAGAATCAAAGTAAATGAAAACGAAAGAATAGTGGAAATTATAAGAATACGTTGATCATATTTTCATTAATTGTTTACAAGCCATTTCTTAGTCAATTAAATAGCTTATTTTATTTGTAAAACTGAATTTAAATAGGAATTAAAATCTTAAAATAAACTCAAACTAAATGAAAATATTTTCTGAAAAAATCTAAAGTTTTTTACAAACAATAAAAAATCACATTAAAAAATTGTTTGGATCATAATTGATTAGAAATTTTTTATTTTACACGACCTAACCGCTAACAGCGGTTTGGCGCCATTGCTTGTTTCAGGAATATTTGGAAAAAACTCCGTTTTTTCCAATTTGGTTTTGTACTTGTTAACTTTTAGCTAAATTTATTCAACAGTAATACAATCCAACTGGACGTTAGCGGGCATTGTGAGAAAAATAGTCATCCAAAGCGTAATTTTTTTCGGACTTTCATACACAACCTAAACATCAATAAATTAATTAGCTATGACTTTTTATTGATGTAATTCAGTAAAATTAATTTGTTTTTAAGTAATTATTTATTGTTTTTCAATAATTATTTATTATCTTTACATCGTTAATCAAAATTTGAATAATGATTTCAAAAACAAACAATTTCGTATTCTGGGGCCTCTATGCTGTGGCTTGGCTCATTTTTGTAGGCTTATCAATTGAAGGAGGAGGTTTAATAATCAATTTCATTTATAGTTTGTACAAGCCTGAGGTTGTTCAAAACCTTTACCAGAAATTGGATATGATGCCAATTTTCAATGAAAGTAAATGGGCATTTTTTGGACTGTATGGTTTTGTGCTATCCATTGCTCTGCTTAAAGCGATACTGTTTTACATCCTCATTGTACTAATGCACAAGATGGATTTAAAGAAACCATTTAGCACTTTTGTATCAAAGCAGATAGCAAAGGTTAGTTATTTTACCTTATCAATAGGTGTTTTGGGCTACATTGCTCAAGAAATAACAAAAAGTCTAAACCATTATGGATTTTCAACTCACCACCTCGACCAATTTTGGGTAGACAGCAAAGCATTTATTTTAATGGGTGCTGTGATTTACATCATAGCAACCATTTTCAAAAAAGGGGTAGAAATTCAAAACGAAAACGACTTAACTGTATAAGCTATGGCAATCATTGTAAATTTAGATGTGATGATGGCAAAGCGGAAAATGTCACTGAATGAACTCTCTGATAAAGTTGGGTTGACTTTATCTAACCTTTCTATATTAAAGACAGGAAAAGCTAAGGCAATTAGATTTAGTACTTTGGAGACAATTTGTAATGTTTTGGAGTGCCAACCAGGTGACATTTTAGAATATGTTAATGACGAACAAAAAACAACGACCCGCTAACAGGCGTTTGGCTCAATGGCGGGTGAAGTGGTTAATTGAACATTCTACCTCGTATCAACCTTTGTGGTATATTGACAGTGAAGTGCTCCGAAATCCGCCACTGCGCCAAGTGCCAAACCGTTAGCGGCAAGCCTAAAAAAACGAAACGTAAAACCCTCAATGACAAAGTATTTAATAACAGAATTATTCGAATTTTTGAAATATCACTTCCGAAAGGATTTAACTTTTGATGAAAATACCGAAATTAAATTTGTGCGAGTTTTAAAGGCAAATAAATTAAAATATTTTAAAAATTGGAATCCTTGGCCTTTAATTTTATTCTCAAATGATTTTATTGATTTTACTGAAAAAGGAAATCGAAAATCATATTAATTTCTATATCGTAAATTTAAAAAAAACAAAACAAGTTTTTCTTGTTGGGGTAGAATTTCATTTTTTTGAAAATGGTACAAAGAAAGAAACTGGATTCTGCTTTAAACCAATTAATCCCGTTCTAAATAATTTATTAAGCTCAAAACATAATATTGTAACAGACCAATAAATTAAAATAAGACCAGCCGCTAACAGCGGTTTCGCACCATTGCACAGGTTTTACTTCTATTTTAAAGTAATCTTTCAAACAAAAGTTGTCTATATTTGTTATGTTCCGTTAGAAAATACCGTAATGGTAGCCTAAGTTGACGGGACGTTAACACCAATTTTAAGACTGACTTATCTCAACAAATATTGACAAAAGAAAAATGAAATACGAAATAACAAACCTGAATCAGAATTAACAGAAGGTTATTTTACTTTAGTTATTAAATATATCACACTTTTTATAATTGGCTGGATTGGAGGTTGGATATTGTTGTTGCTTTTATCAAGTGGAAGAATAAGTAGTGGTTCAGGACTTAGTGATTTACTTTTTGACAACTCCGAATATACAAGTATTGCAATTGCTCTAGCAGTAATATACTTCTTTGGACAAAAAGCATTTAAGAAGTATAAACAAGGAGTAATCACATCTATTGAATTTGAAGAAACAAAACTAAAATTAGGATTACTTAATACAATTAACGGTTTTCATAAATACAAAGAAATCGAAATCAATAAACTCAAAATATCATTCCAAACTAAGCAAGACAATCTTTACGGTAAACAAAGAGTATTTGAAATTTATGAGAATAATATTTTGATTAATCGACTGAATATTGAATTGACTGCCTAGTGTAGACATCCTGATATTGAAACAATAGTTACAAATCTTTTAGACTTTCAAAGCAAATGTAATTCAAAATAAAAAAGAATGTAATTAAAATACGCTCAACGAGCACCTAAACGAATTTTGACAGCATTGCTGGTTTTGATCTATTGATAAAGTTTCGTGAGCAAATATTTCAACGGTAATACAAGCCATCGAGACGTTAATTACAATTTTATCGCCGATTCAGACATCTAACGCAACAAATGTTAAAAAAATTAACATTTTTGCACTATGAAAAACAACTATAAAAGGCTTCAATTTGAAGAACGAATTGAGATTGAAAAAATGCTTAATCAACACTTTTCCATCACTCAAATTGCTTTAAAACTAAACCGAAATAAAAGTACAATTTCTAGAGAAATCAATAAATTGAATACACCCTATTCATCTCTAAACTCAGAAGCTTTTGCTACGGGAAAACAGTATGATAGAAGATGGAGAAAATCAAAAATAAATCAAAACCCAGAACTTAAAAAATTTGTCTACGATCACTTAAAATTACGTTGGTCTCCAGATCAAATTACTACCACTTTAAAACGTCTTTTCCCTAATAATAAAACTATGAATTTATCTCACGAAAGCATCTATCTTCACATCTATGTTCACGTAAAAAAAGAACTCAAAAAAGAGCTCATTGCTCAGCTCAGGCAAAAAAGAAACTACCGTGGAAATGTACGTCGGGGAGCCGATAAAAGATCCATTATCAAAGACCCTATTCGTATCGATGAACGACCTATTGAAGTCCTAGGAAGGGAGATTCCTGGACATTGGGAAGGAGACCTCATTTTAGGCAA
>NZ_JAMLJM010000016.1 GCF_023635005.1 Flavobacterium luminosum
AAAACCATTTTTTATTTGCTTTTAAAATGTAAATTAGCAAATAGAAAAAATGGTTTTGCTTAAGTTAGTTCAAAATTGAAAGTTTAGTCTTTCTAATCCGCTCCTTCGCAAAGCCGCAAAACGTTAGTGGCAATACTTCTGCCGAAATAAAATCTAAAGAAAATAAGATGACTACGAAGTTTAAATCAATTTTTAGATATAAAGTTTTAATAGCTACCAATCTGATAACCATGATTTTTCTCATGGTCATTTTAGTAAAAGAAAATTATCCTAAAAAATTGTTGAGAAAGATTCAATATAATAATTCAGAAGTTACTGCAAAAAAGGAATCTGTAACGGAAGAAGAACTATCTGCAATGAACAATACGTTTCAACTAAAATTTAAAGATTATGTTGAAGGAAAAGGAAATCGGTCTTTTAAAGTACTTATTATAGGAAATAGTTTGGCTAATCATGCAATTGCTAAAAATATTGGATGGACTCACGAAAGTGGAATGGCTGCCACAAATATAAATAAAGATTATGCACATTTACTTTTAGATAAACTATCTAAAAAATTACCTAATAAAAAAATTACGATGAGAGTTGCAAATTTTTCTCATCTTGAAAGAAATCCTAACCTTGAATTATATGGCAAAATTGATGATTTTGTTAATTTTAAACCTAACATTGTAATATTCCAATTAGGCGAAAATGTAAAAGATGACAATTTACTTTTATTCCAAAAAAAATATATAGAACTGATTAATTCTTTCAAAAAAGAAAACAAAAATATCACTATTTGCACAACATCATTTTTTCCATCACTACATAAAAATAATTTAGTCCAAATTGTTTCCTCAGAGACGAATAGCTTTATTGTAGACCTATCACATTTAACCTTAATTGACAAAGAGAATTATGCGAAATATGAAAGAAATTATCAGGGTGATCAGACAAAATGGAAAGCGAGTGGAATTGGTTTACATCCTGGTGACAAAGGGATGAAAAGTATAGCCGACGAACTATTTATCACGATTAATGCTATAATTAGTCAACAAAAAGTTAAATAGTACAGCCACTAACAGCGGTTTGGCGCCATTGCTGGTTTCAGGAATATTTGGAAAAAACTCCGTTTTTTCCAATTTAGTTTTGTACCTGCAAACTTTTAGCTAAATTTACGCAACGGCAGGCCAAGCCGGCGGGACGTTACCAGCAATTTTACCAAAAAAACCGAAAATGAATATTCTATTTTTTTCTACACTATTGATTTTCATAATATTAATAATTAATTATTTTAATTCAGCTAGAAAAAAAAGCAGATTAAGGTTATTAACCATTTTTGGAATTTTAATTGGAATTATAACTTTAGGTTTAAATTTTCTGAGTAATTCTTGTTTTGGAGCTTCAACTCCTATTGACGTAAAAACAGAAAATTTAACTAAACAAAACTTAAAAATTTATGGAATAACATTCTGGGAAGACTTCGGAGACGGAAATGGAAATTATACACATTATGATAAAGAATTAAAACCGAATGAAACTTCAGAATTTTGTATTGACAATGACGGCGGGAAATTTTGGTTAGTTGCAAAAAATGAGAAAAACGAAATTACTTATATTAAAGAATCTTTGAGTAATGAAAGTAATTTTGAATATAAAATAACAAACCAAAATGTTGAAATCGAAAAAGCAAAAATTGCTAAAGAATTAACTTTGAAAACAGACAAAAGTATCGAATTAGAAAAATATTTAATTTGGACAAACATAATATTGATTGGATTACTAGCGATAAGTTTATTGAAAAAATAAAAACTGCTGGTAACAGCGGTTTGGCGCCATTGCTGGTTTTGGGCATACTTGGAAAAAACTCCGTTTTTTCCAATTTAATTTTGTACCTGCAAACTTTTAGCTAAATTTACGCAACGGCAGGCCAAGCCGGCGGGACGTTGTATGCAAGTTTGCAAAAAGACGTTTCTACTAAAACAAAAAAGTGAAATGACAAACGAAAAAACAATTGAAGAGATTGAAAAAGAAATGCAAATCTTATGGGATGAAGTAGACGAAAAAACCAACTCCATATTAGAAGTACTAAAAGGAGTTAGTTATAAAAACATTAGATTGATTAAAGCGAGTGTTGAAAGAAAAATTGAAGAGGCTATTAATCATTCAAAACTTGTACTATGACATTTTTAAAGAGTAACGACTTGCTTAATTGAGTATGCAACTCTTCTCCGCAAGTCAATCTAATAAAACAACCTAATTTACCTTCTACCTCATAAATAGAGGTAATATGATTTAAGTAAACTGTCCATAATTTTTTATCTTCTGTTCTAAATTGAATGTATTTCATAGTAAAAATTTTAAAATTAGATTGCAGAATTACAAAAAACAACCGACATTAGCAAATGAGAAGAGAAAAACCTGCATACAACAGTGGTTTTGCAAAATTTGGGCTAAAGTATTAATTTAAAATTGGTCTTGTACTTGCAATCGCCGTTAAAAAATTAAAAATTGGGAATGGCTTTCCCCAAACCTCGCAAAGCCACAAAACGTTGTGCGACAGTTTTAACGAAACTTATAAAACAGATTCAAAATATATTTGTACTTTTGAAATATTAAACCTTTTGGATTATGGATATTGAATTACACATACAAAATAAAAAATTGGAATTAATCCAATGGCTTTCAACATTAGAAGATTCAACTCTTATCGAAAAGATTATGGAATTAAGAAAACGCGAAAGTAAAGATTGGTGGAATTCAATTTCTGAAAATGAGAAACAATCCATTGAAAAAGGTTTACAAGATGCCGAAGAAGGAAAATTAAATCCACATACAAACGCCAGAAAACTTTATGAAAAATGGTTATAAAATTCTTTGGACTGATTTTGCTCTTAAAGAATTAGAATCAACTATAGAATATCTTGAAGAAAACTGGACAGAAAAAGAATTAATGAATCTTGCGACTAAGCTTGAAGAAACTCTAAGTTTAATATCTCAAAATCCAGATTTATTCCAAAAATCTGAATTAAAGGATGATATTCGGAGAGCGATCATTCTAACTCACAACTCTTTGTATTATAGATTTTATAATGATCAAGTTGAAATTCTTTCATTTTTCTCAAATCGTCAAAACCCAAAGAAAAGAAAACTAAAATAAACCGATCGCACAACAGCGGTTTGGCGCCATTGCGGGTTTTGCGAATATTTGGAAAGTTTATCGTTAAACCAAAATTTGTTTATATTTGTGATGTTCCGTGAGCAAATGCCGCAACAGCAAGCCAAGCCGGCAGGACGTTAACTGCAACTGCCGAATTGAACGCTGAAAAACCCAATCTGACGTTGAATTGTTACTGAATTTCTGTCCACTACTTCTCGCCTATTTTTTGAAAATTTCCGAAGAAATTAAAATCGTATTTTCATTTTGTAGAAACTTGAAAATTGGACAAAAATCCAGCAACTGTTGAAAGTAAAAATGGTTGACAAAACTCAGTTTGACAAATACTGAAAAGGTTCCGAACTGGACGTTGAAAAAAAAACAGAAAACAACTTTGTGGAATTTCGTTGCGCTAAATTTTGAGAATTAAACGCAGAAAAAAATTCCGAAAAACAGAAATTTGAAAAACTTTACGTTGAAAAACAGAAACGAATCACTTTGCGAAAAAATCCGAACTGAACGCAAATAAAAAAAATCAGCAGCAGTTAACAGCGGTTTGGCGCCATTGCGGGTTTTGCGAATATTTGGAAAGTTACTCGTTGAACCAAAATTTGTTTATATTTGTGAAGTTCCGTGTGCAAATGCCTCAACAGCAAGCCAAGCCGGCGGGACGTTATGCGAAAGCGGCCAAAACTAAGTGAAAACAATGAGAAAATTGATTCAAGTAAACAAAATATATTTATATTTTTGGGTAACGTCATTAATAATTATACTAATTGGTTTAAAAGATATAAATGATTCAAATGCAGTTTTTGATATAAATGTCCATGATACATATTTTGTCATTCATACATTTCATGCCGCAACAGTATTATCTTTTATATACTTCTTTTTGGGATTAGGTTATTGGATTATTAAAAAAATTAATGGAAAACTTATTTCTGCTTTATCATTGATTCATTTTATAATAACAATAGGAAGTTTTCTTGCTTATTGGGTTGTTTTCTTATTTCTAAAAACGTTTTATACTGAACAAGAATTATTATTTATGCCAATCGATTTGATGAATAATACACTTGTTTTAATTTTTATCCTAAATTTAATAGCTCAACCTTTATATATAATTAACATAATTATAAGTCTTATCCGAAAATTAAATAATGCCATCGCATAACAGCAGTTTTATGACATTGCGGAGCTTGGCTTGTGTTTGGAAAATTCTCCGAATTTTCTCTGGGAAGTTTTGTACTTGCAAACTTTTAGGCTAAATTTACCGCAACGTCATAAAGCTGGCGGGACGTTAGCCGTCATTTTAAAAACCCGAAATATTAATGTTTAAACCCAACCAAAAGACAAAAGAAATTTTAACTTTCATATTTTTATTTTCTTTTTCCTTTCTTTATTTTTTTCTTGCTAAAATTGGTTTTGAAAAACAAAATATCAACCTTAATAATGTTGACAAAATAATAAGTCCAGTTGAGAACAGAGGAATAGATTATAGATACGGTAGTAAAGGAAGAAAATCTAAAGTATTTTATATAAAATTAAAAGACTTGAATGAAAAAGTTGGTGTGTATAGAATGTCTAAAGAATATGATGATTTGATTTCTAAAATAAATATAGATGACAAATTAACCGTTTACTATAAAGATAATAATAATGATTCAGAAAATGTAAATATTGATTTAATTCAAGTTGAAAGAAATGGAATTATTATACTTGACAAAAAAGAATATGAGAAAAAAGAAAGTGCTTTAATATATATTGGATTAATAGCTGGCTTTTTTTCTGTTGGTTATTCTCTTTATTACTTAAAAAGAAAAACAAGTTTATTGAAAAAGAGAAAAAAGAAATTAAATAAAAAAAACGTCGGCTAACAGCGGTTTTGTGCCATTGCTAAGCTTGGGCTTCCTTTGGAAAAAACTCCGTTTTTTCCAATTTGGTTTTGTACTTGCTAACTTTTTTGCTAAATTTACGCAACGGCGACAAAGCCGGCAGAACGTTAGCAGCAAGCCTTTCGCCGATTAAGATATCTAATACAACAACTGTTAAAAAAATGAAAACGAAATTACTTATTCTAACTCTTGCTTTAATGTTTTCCCAAACTTTAATTTCTCAAGAATTTTGTACTACAGAATCCAATAACCAAGTAAAAAATTATACTTCTTTATCAAGGATGTATCATGCTTCAGGGTCGGGTGAAGAAATTCTATGTTTAAATGTTTATTTTCATATTGTTAGAAATGATGATGGCTCTGGTGGAATTAATAGTTATGAGATTAATGATATTATAGAAAACTTAAATTCAAACTATAATCAACACAATATACATTTTAATAAATTAGGATATGACTATATAAATAATTCTGATCTTAATAATATTCAATGGCCATCACAACAATATAATCTTATTCAACTAAATAATGTACCTAATGCTATCAATTTTTATATTGTTGACAATGCATTTTTCAATGGTTGGGCAGAAAGTATTCCTAGTACAAATTTAATTATAAGAAAAGAAGTATCAATAACAAATGTTTCCTCACATGAGATAGGGCATTGTTTAAACTTATATCATACCCACGAGACTAGATTTGGAGTTGAAACCGATGAAAATTGCAGTTATGCAGGAGATTTAATTTGTGATACGCCTCCCGATTCTGGGTTAAGAAACCCCTCTGATATTAATCCATATTGGGTTGACTCAAATTGCAATTACACCAAAAACGATGGATACAATCCAGATACGGAGAATATAATGTCTTATACAAGTCCTAACTGTTTAAGACATTTTACTAATCAACAAGCCATTAGAATGTATGATGCCATCCTTAACGACCCTATATTACAATCTGTAATAAGTTGTAATTGTACAGAAACAACTTTACTCGGTAAATCTACAATCTGCAGTGATGAAACTACTGTTTATGCTGTCCCATGTGGGAATGCAACTTTCTTGACATCATCTAATCTTCAAATTTTAAACACTACTTCGAATAGTATTACTGTTAAGCCCATTAACACTTCTATTAACGATGAGGCTACTGTAACGGCAATAGTAAATGGTGTGACCTTACAAAAGGATATTTGGGTAGGCAAACCGAAGATTAATGTTACTTTACAACCAGATGTAAATTATGTTTTTTTAGAGCTAACCGGTTTAAATTCGGATATTCATAAACAAAACATCACCAATATTAAATGGGAAACCATTTCGTCAACAGGTAATCCTGTAATGGGTCCAGCAATAAATAGTTTTGAAAACCTTGCTCATGGGAACAATACAAATTGGACAATTGAAGCATTGATTAAAGTGGCAAACTCCTGTGATACGACTTATGTTTATAGGACCATACAACCTCCTCCGCCTGTTCTCTGTGAAAATTTTAGAATTTTAAAAACGAGTCAAGATGAGTATTCTGTTTTTAAAATTATAGACCCTTGTGCAAAAGTAAGTCCAAATAATATTGAAAAAGTCAAAGATAAAGAGATAAAAAATGTAAAACTTTACGATATTTATGGTTTAGAAGCAAAAACTTTCGATAGCAATTCATTTGTAACTTTAGGACTTAAAAAAGGTGTCTATATTTTTAAGCTCTATGTAGAAGAAGAAATAATAAACCACAAAATAATCGTTGAATAAAAAATCAAAATATTATGAAAACACTTATTTACTTTTTATTGACAATATTTATGTCAGGATGTACAAAAAACGATAACCCTGAAAATAATGTTCCTCCGGAACTTATTGGAAAATGGAAAATTGTAGAAATTTATTCTTCTGATGGTAGTTCAGCTTCTTGGAAACCTCATGATTCTGGTCAAGTTTATGACCTTTGGTTAAAAAGTGATTGGACTTATCTTACTTTAGACAATAATGTGAATTGCAATAAAGGTAATTTTTCAATCAATAACAATCAAATTACTTTTCATCCTTGTGCATCAGAATATCCTTTAACAATTGAAACAATAAGTGCAGAAATTTTAATTTTAAGAGATAATTTTACTCCTGAAGTTTACAAGACAAAATATCTAAAAATATAACTATGCACAACATTGTGTATAAGAAATAGCGGTTTAGAGATAAAAACTAAACTTCTGTTTCTGATCTTTGTTAAGTTATTAATACGAAGTTTTGAGCATAAAAGTATGCTACTTTAATATACAAATATTCGTTAGCAGCAAACCTATGACAAATTAACTTCGAAAGATGCGCTCAATAAAGGCACACAAATCAAGGCAACAAAAAACTTAAAACTATTCTGTGAATTAGCAAATCAAACAAAAGAATGAATGTAGAAGAGTTAAAAGCTAAAAAAGGACTCTGTATTAAAAAAAATAAAATAGCACAACAAGGCCAGCTGCTAACAGCGGTTTGGCGCCATTGCTGGTTTTGGGAATATTTGGAAAAAACTCCGTTTTTTCCAATTTAGTTTTGTACTTGCAAACTTTTAGCTAAATTTACGCAACGGCAAGCCAAGCCGGCGGGACGTTAGCGGTAATTTTAAAGCAAAATTTTGATTACATGAAAATATCTAAAAAGACAAATCTTTTTTTAATGCTTCTTTTATACTTATTTGCATTCTATGGAATTTATCTAACTATTAGTATAATATCA
>NZ_JAMLJM010000017.1 GCF_023635005.1 Flavobacterium luminosum
AAAGTGTTGATTAAGCATTTTTTCAATCTCAATTCGTTCTTCAAATTGAAGCCTTTTATAGTTGTTTTTCATAATGCAAAAATGTTAATTTTTTTAACATTTGTTGCGTTAGATGTCTGAATCGGCGAAATAATATCGCACAACGTCCCGCCGGCTTGGCTTGCCGTTGCGTAAATTTAGCTAAAAGTTTGCAAGTACAAAACCCATTTGGAAAAAACGGAATTTTTTCCAAATATTCCTGAAACAAGCAATGGCGCCAAACCGCTGTTATGTGCTGTGTTTTTTTTTATTTTGACATATTTCCTTTTAAGTTTTTAATGTCTACAACATCAGAATCAGGATTTATGTATTGTATATCATTTCTTTGATCTTTTAAATAAAATTCTTTTGTAGAGTAATTTATTTTAAGATTATCAGGAATTCCAAGTTCTTTTCTTTTTTCTAAATATTCACTTTTTTGAAAAGGTCCGAATAATCGGTCTTTTTTAATTTCTAAAATCCAAAATTGAATAAAATTGCTTTCAAAAACTTTTTTCATCATCTGATCATGATTTAAGTTTTCTTTAAAATTATAAATACTATCTTGAGGTTTTTGAATAACAATAATATATTCGTTAGAGTGTCCGTAAAAAAGTATATGTCCACTAATTGAAATTACATCATATCCATTTTCTGATTTTTGTTTGTTTATTAAATTAATTTCTTCATTTGGATTATAATCTAATTCGTAATTTTTTCCAATTAAATTGTCATTACACGAAATAATTGTGATTGATAATAAAGCTAGTATTATAATTCTTTTCATGTTTTTATTCTAGTCTTATTTTTCTATGAATTTTGGCCTCATGGCACATAACGGTTCGGCAGCTTGGCGAAGGAGCGGAAAATCGAAGCCGAAACTTCCAATTTAGTACTACCGTAAGCAAAACCATTTTTTCTTTTTGCTAAATTACTAAAAAGAGCAAAAGAAAAATGGTTTTGCGGATAAAAAGTACAAACGTTCAACTTAGCCTTAACTCCGCTCTTTTGCCAAACTGCTTGTTAGGTGCAGGCGTTCTTTATTCGTCCTTACTTTTATGTTTTACGAATTTATTTAGCTCTTTGTTTGCTCCATAGATTACCAAAATATCATCTTCTTCCAAAATTGTATCAGGTTCGGGAATGCCTTGAACGGTTGTTACACTTTTGCTTTTTCCAAGAAAAGAATGCTGAACAGTTTGTTTAAGAATTGTGAGAATTAGTATGTTGTAATTTTTTCTAAAACCAATTTCTTCAACCGATTTTCCAATAAAATATTCAGGCGTTTTCACCTCAACAATACTGTAGTTTTTGTTTAGTTCAAATGAATCTATAATGCCATTTAAACACAATTTTTTAGCCCAACGTTCAGCAGTTTCTTCTTCGGGTCTTACGATTTCATCTACTCCGATGGCTCTTAAAACGTTTTCGTGTAATGGATTGATAGACCTGCTTATCAGTCTTTTTACACCAAGATTTTTGAAAAGTGCCGTTACCATTACATTTGTTCCCTGGTCTTCTCCAATACAAACCATCACTATATCTGTGTTTTGCAATGGTAAATCCGCAACCGTTTCTTCATCTGTTGCGTTCATACAAATGGTGTGCGAAATTTTTTCTTTTAGAGCATTTACTTTCTCCATTCGGGAGTCAATTCCTATCACTTCGTTTCCTTGTTGTGTTAGCTTTTCTGCTAAGGAAGCTCCGAAGTTTCCTAATCCTACTATTATAAATTTCATTTTTCTTTTTCTTTTAGTTAATTAAAATTTCATCTGTCGGATAACGATAATTCAAGGCTTTTACTTTCTTGAAAAAAGCAATCAAAATAGAAAGCATCGTTACTCTACCGATAAACATAATACCAATTAATACCATTTTGCTTTCGCTACTCAAATCTCCTGTAATTCCTAAACTAAGTCCAACAGTACTATAAGCTGAAAAACACTCGAAAGCAATATCCAATAGCTTGATATGTGCATCAAAATGAGCAATTAAAAACACTCCAAAACCTATTACAACCAATGAAAGTGCCATTGTTGCAAAGGCTCTTCTTACAGAAATATCTGCTATTTCTCTTCTCCAAATTTCGATTTTATCTTTACCTTTTGCTAAACTGAAAAAGTTAAGTGTAGCAATGGCAAATGTACTTGTTTTGATACCTCCACCTGTAGATGCAGGAGAAGCTCCAATCCACATTAAAAAAATGATAATGATGACGGATGAAAAGTGTAACTGACTAAAATCTATAGAATTGAAACCTGCTGTTCTTGGTGTAGTAGCTGTAAATAATGCTGTTACAAATTTTCCAAAACCTTCGTGTCCGTTGAGTGTATTGTAATATTCTTTTGCATAAATGATGCCCGTTCCTACAATCATTAATGAAAAAGTAGTAATAAGATTTATTTTACTACTCAATGTCAAAATCCAAGGTTTGTAATTGTCTTTACCAGACGCAAACCAAAGAATGTATCTTTTGATGAAATGTTTGAGATAACGAAGTATATTGATAACAATCGGAAATCCTAAACCTCCAAATACAAAAATGACAATGATAATCAATTGTAACGGATAGTTTGTTACAAAACCTTCCTGCATCATTCCATTGGGTAAAGTGGAAAATCCTGCATTACAAAATGCAGAAATAGAATGAAATGCAGAAAAAAATATTCTATCCATAAAAGATGGAATAAGCTCCTTGTCAATGTTGATGTAGATAAAAACTGCTCCTACAAATTCAATAAAAAAGGTAATGCCTAAAATTCGTTTTAAAGTAGTAAATACTTCCCCAATTTTATTAGAACTTGAAATATCACTCAACGCAATTTGGTTTTCATAAGTAGCACCGCCTTTAAAAAAATAGCTGAAATAACTTGCAAAAGTCAGTATTCCCAAACCTCCTGCCTGTATCAGCAACATAATCAAACTTTGTCCGAAAGGCGTAAAAAAACTACTGGTGTCCACTACTATTAATCCCGTTACACAAACCGCACTTGTAGAGGTAAATAATGCATCAATAAATGAAATCCCATTATAAGTTGCAGTCGGTAGCATCAACAATAATGCTCCTATCAAAACCAGTCCCATAAAACTAATAATGAAAAGCTGTGCAGGATTGAGAACAGAACGTTTGTAATTTATTTTTGGCGTGGCAAATTCTCTGATGAGTTTTAGAATAATAGCAAATCTTAACCAATCTGAAATAGCTATTGAGCTGATTTCAAATTGTTTATAAATACAATAAAGGACAAAAAGTACACTTAAGAAGTCAAAAATAAAAATATTAAGTACAATCTTCTTTTTTTGAAAGATATATTTACTTGTGGTAATAAAAACAGCAATAGACAATAACACAACGTAAAAAAATAGTATAGATTTTTCTGCCCACAGAGGTAATCTAAAGCCATAATCCAATATCAAAATAAACAGTACTACAATATATAGTCCATATAATATTTTGGTTAATAATGGATTTTCTAACAACTTTTTCATTAGGCTTCTTTTTTGGGTTTTTGTCTGCTTAAAACCATATATCCCAGTATTCCACCAATGATAGAAGCTACAAAAATTCCAACTTTTGCTTGTACTTTATATTCTTCGTGTGAGAATGCCAATTCGGTTACAAACAGTGACATTGTAAATCCAATGGAAGCCAATAAGCCCAATCCTAAAAGGTTTTTCAGATTCATTCCATCTGGAAATGGAGCAACCCTAAACTTTACAGCCAACCAAGTAAAGCCAACTACTCCCACAACTTTTCCAACCAATAGTCCCAGAGCCACTCCAATAGCTACATTGGTATTGAATAATTGTTCCATTTCAATATCCAAAACCGAAACTCCTGCATTAGCCAAGGCAAAAATCGGTATAATAATAAATGATACAAATGGATGCATTGCGTGTTCCAACTTTTGTAATGGTGGTATAGCTTGTTCCGTATCCGAAGATACTTTTTCTAAAATATGAAGTTGTTCATTGGTCAATGTAGGAATTTTATCATTAGGGTCAGCCGCAGTAAATTGAGCAAGATGTTTTTTAATTCTTGCAATCAGAATATTTTCTTTGATTTTTACATCAGCTGGAATTGTGAATGCTGCCAAAACTGCTGCAATTGTTGCGTGAACTCCCGATAACAAAAATGAAGTCCAAACGCCTCCAATACCTAATATTGCATAGAAAAGTACACTTCTGACACCCATTTTATTGCCAATATACATTGCTAAAAGAAATGCTAATCCTATAAGCAAGCTCATCATCGAAATATCTGAAGTATAAAAAAATGCAATAACCAAAACGGCTCCCAAATCATCAACAATTGCAAGAGCTGTTAGGAAAACTTTCAAACCTAATGGAATTCTGTTACCTAATAAATACAAAACTCCCAAAGCAAAAGCAATATCTGTAGCCATCGGAATTCCCCAACCACTATGTACTTCTCCAGTTGGATTTAATACCAAATAAATTAATGCAGGAACAAGCATTCCTCCGATTGCTGCCGCAATCGGAAGCATTGCTTTTCGAGGATTGGATAATTCTCCTGCTATAATTTCTCTCTTTAGTTCTAATCCAACCACAAAAAAGAAAATAGCCATCAGTCCGTCATTTATCCAATGGTGAATGCTGTATTCTAAATAAGTTCTTCCGTCAAATAGGAAACCTAATTTGTGTTCAAAAAAATGATGATACGAGTGAGATAGGGGTGAGTTGGCTAAAATTAGAGCGATAATTACACTAATTCCGAGTACAATTCCACCTGCTTTTTCGTTTTTTATGAATTTTTGAATTGGCTTATTTATTTTGTCTATTGGAGCACTTTTCGTTTTGTTCATTATTTCTCTTTACATAAAATTTTCAATCTGTAAAGATAAGAATTTAGATTTTTTAAGGTGTTGAAATTTGTTTTTTCTTTAGACGGAGCGTTGTTTTAGGCGGTTTCAAGTTTCTAACGCAACGGTTAGTTATTTTCAAAAGTAAGATAAATATTAGATTTTTTGTTCTTTATTTCCCAAAATTTTAAAAACATCTTTAGATTGATATTTTAAAAATTTCGAGAA
>NZ_JAMLJM010000018.1 GCF_023635005.1 Flavobacterium luminosum
GATTAAGCATTTTTTCAATCTCAATTCGTTCTTCAAATTGAAGCCTTTTATAGTTGTTTTTCATAGTGCAAAAATGTTAATTTTTTTAACATTTGTTGCGTTAGATGTCTGAATCGGCGCTAAAATTGGCTATAACGTCCCGCCGGCTTTGCGAAGTTTGGGTTTATATTGCCCCTAACCATTCCATTCGGACTTAAGCCAAATATACAAAAAGATCCTTCCATTAATCACTCCCGCCCAAATTTCGCAAAACCGCTGTTAACCGCTGGCAGTGTTACTTTTTCAAATATTCTTTTGCTGTTAGAACTGGAAGTATTGATTTTTTAAAATCTTTTTTATTTCGAGTTATTATTAGATCCAATTCATTTTCTAATGCTGTGTGATATTGAATAGCATCTTCGAAATCTTTGAAATCCGATACTAAAGCTAATTCTAAAATTTTATCATCCATTGGTAAAACTTCTACTAAAACTTTAAATTTTATTAGAATTTTTCTCGCCTCATCTAATTTGTGATTTCTAGCTAATAAATAATGAGTATTTGCCAGTGTAAGGGAAGAAACATAGAGTTTAACTTTGCTATGGTCTGACAAAGTAAATAATTGTTGAGCTTCTTTGTAAAATTCTTCACGTTTAGAAAGTAAATCTAATACAATGTTTGTGTCTACTAATATTTTGTCCATTAAGAATATTTTTTAGCTAGATAATCTGAATATTCTTTTTTATAATCGTTGCTTTCAAGGCTGATTACACCTGTTAGACTTTCAACAAGTGGACTTACTTTGCTTTTTTCTTCGTTCCTTTTGGTTAGAGATGAAAGATAATTTTCGATAAGCTTAGAAAGGCTCACACTATTGCTCTTAGCATAGAATTTTGCTTCCTCGATAACGTTTTGATCTATATTCAAAGTTAATTTCGTATTCATAATAAAAATATTTACGTGTAAAATTAAAAAAAAATCACGTAACTAAAAATTATTTAACGAATTATTTCCCGTCGCGTCAAATCTGCTTGCGGTTAACGTCCCGCCGGCTTGGCCTGCCGTTGCGTAAATTTAGCTAAAAGTTTGCTAGTACAAAACTAAATTGGAAAAAACGGAGTTTTTTCCAAATATGCCAAAACCAGCAATGGCGCCAAACTGCTGTTAGCGGTTGTGCCTTATTTTAAAAACTTTACATTTAATATACCCGTTTTATAATCAACATTTAAAGTGTCATTATTTTTTAAATTGTAAAGTGATTTTAGCTTTTTCTTTATTCTAATAGAGTCAATTTTCTTTAACTGCTCTTCAAAAACTATAAACTCACTTTTATTATCATAAATATGAAACACTTTATTAGGGGCATATCTTATTACAACATAACTTTTGGTATATTTTTTTGTTTCAATTTTCAAGTTAGCATATAGTAAAGCATGATCGATTGAGGCTTTCCCAAAAAATGAAAATACAAAAACAACAATAAAATTGTAAATGATAAATTTTAAATTCAAGATGTTTTTTTTAAATGCATAAACAGTAAAAGCAATTAATAAAACTAGAGAGATTCCAATTGTATATTTCCAAGAATTTCTCTCGAAATCAAGAATATCTTCAGAGAAATAATTTTTCTTTAAAATTGGTTTTAACACAAAAAGATTAAAGCATATTAAGATTGTAACTATTAAATAAACGATTAGTTTTTTTTTAGAAATTCTCATTGTTTTTTCTCAATTTGGTTTGTTATTTAGCGGATTTTTCAAGGCATTACCGCTAACGTCCCGCCGGCTTGGCCTGCCGTTGCGGTATTTGCTAACGGGATTTAACAAATATAGACAAATTTTGGTTAAACGATTAATTTTCCAAATATGGCTAAAACCCGCAATGGCGCCAAACCGCTGTTAGGCGTTCGGTTCTTGTTAAGAATCGAAGGCATGAATTAGAATATTTTTGTGAGTTTAGTTCAGTTATGAACGTTTAGTTTTCAACATCTAATTTGTTTTTTGTATGTTGTTCGGTTTTTCAAAATTTCCGTTTCAACATCTAGTTCCGTTTCTTTTTTGAGTTCCGTTCTGTTTTTCAAAAGTAATTTTCAAATTTTAATTCAACAGATTTTTTCATACAGTTCTATTTCAGCGTAAAGTTCGGTTCTGCATTTTGTTGTCAATTTTCGGAAAAAGTGTTCAATTAAGATTCAAAAAAAAAATCGAGCATAGCTCGAATTTGTTTTTATAAACTGCGCTTTTTTCTGCGCAAAGTTTTTTCGGATATGATATCTCTTTGTTTTCTATAGATAGAATAATTTCGATTGGATTAGTCAGCGTCGGTTCGGAACGAACTGACGCCTAACGGTTCTGCGGCTACAAGTAGTGGCGTAATTCCAGCACCAAGCCATAACAAATATAGACTTATTTTAGAAAATTCGGAGAATTTTCGGAATATTACTGACCTAGCCATTACTTGTAACCGCTGTTGTATGTAGTTTTTTATAATCTTAAACCAACACCAAGTTTGACTAAATTGATATTAGTATTATATGTAGAATTTGGAATTCCTTTTTCTTTTTGAAGCTTTATAAAATCAAATTGTCCATTAACAAAAAATTTACTTGTAATATCATAAGATAAACCGAAATTTAAGTTAACCCCAGCTTGAGTATCGTTAAGGTCTGAAACATCATATCCATTGTTGGTTCCAGTTGCTTTAAATATTATGAAACTATATCCAAGAGATGTATATGGATGTAGTTTTTCAACATTTTTTATGTTAAACTCACAAAATATTTTTGGTTGTATTGGGTAAGCATAAATTTTGTAATTCTGTGGTGAATTAATTTTCGAATTATTAAATGTCAAAAGTCCAGCATTTAAAGCAACTCCAAAATCTAAAACGTCTTTGTCAATAATTTTATATTTTCCTCCAATATCAACTATTCCAGTATAATTTTTTCCAATAAAATTATTGTCTGCAGGAATTGGATAATTAAGTTCAATACTAAGTTTTGATTCTTGAGAAAATAAAGCTAAATTAAGATTCAAAAATAAAATTAAAAGTGTTTTTTTCATGATGTTTTTTTAAAATTACATACAACGTTCCGGCGCTTGGCGAGGTTGCGAACTTCGGAACCGATTATTTTCTTTTAAAGATAAAATTTCTTGCGAAATATAAACGTGAATTTACTACAAAATTCGCAATCTTGCCAAACGCTTGTTAGCGGTAGTGCTTATTTTCCAAAAGCTGATTTGTTATAAAGTTTAAAATGTTCGTTATCTGGAATTAAATCATCTGGCAAGTTGTTAAAGAATGAATATTTTTCAATTAACGGTTTAAATTTTTCAACGCCATTTTCACTTAAGCAGTTATAGAAAATCCAACCTAATTCATAATCTGATATTTGAGCACGTAAAATACTTGCATATCTATATTTTATTTGAAATATTTCTTTTTCTTCGGTTGTTCCATCATAGAAAAAATCAGTTTCATCAATAATTTTTAGTATTCTATATAGAGTTCTAAAATAATGTCCAAAATCAGATTTAGCTTGATTGTAATGTGATAAATAAACAGTATGAAAGTCATCATCTTGGTTTTTTATGCTCTCACTAAGTTTATTGAACTTGAATCTGAAAACATCTCTTCCTGTTATGGTTATACTTTCTAAATCTTCTAATGGAGCTCTTGGGCTATTTACCATTTGGCTGAGCGACCTTGGTTGTTCTTTTTTCTTTTTTGAATGATACGTGAAATCGATTGTATTTACAATTTGATGAAATTGGTCAAGTAAATGAAAGAAAGTGTTTTCAAATCTTTGGATTTTTAAAGTTTCATTTTGAACTTGAAATTCTTTACGAGTATCTCTTAACTCTTCTCTTTGGTATTTCAGTTCTTTTCTTTGTAACAAAATTGTCAAAATTATGCCTGCTAAAGCCAATCCTGAAAAAAGTGAATTAATTACGCCAAACATATCACCAATGGTTCCTCTTTCTGTTGCAGGCAAACCAATTAGACAAAAATAATTTGCAACCCATAATCCAATAATCACAATACAAACAATTATTGAAATTATAATAAACCAATTATCTTTTTCTTCTAAATTATCTTTTTCTTTTTTCATAGTTGTTACTTGATTCTGCTTACCGCCGATTCAGACATCTAACGCAACAAATGTTAAAAAAATTAACATTTTTGCACTATGAAAAACAACTATAAAAGGCTTCAATTTGAAGAACGAATTGAGATTGAAAAAATGCTTAATCAACACTTTTCCATCACTCAAATTGCTTTAAAACTAAACCGAAATAAAAGTACCATTTCTAGG
>NZ_JAMLJM010000019.1 GCF_023635005.1 Flavobacterium luminosum
TAAGGATAGTGGTATCCTGAGTAGGGCGGGGCACGTGAAACCCTGTCTGAATTTGGCGGGACCATCCGCTAAGGCTAAATACTCCTGAGAGACCGATAGTGAACCAGTACTGTGAAGGAAAGGTGAAAAGAACCGTGAATAACGGAGTGCAATAGATCCTGAAACCATACGCTTACAAGCGGTCGGAGCAGCATAAGCTGTGACGGCGTGCCTTTTGCATAATGAGCCTACGAGTTAACGTTGCTGGCAAGGTTAAGTGGTTAAGCCACGGATCCGTAGCGAAAGCGAGTCTGAATAGGGCGCTTGAGTCAGTAATGTTAGACGCGAAACCGTGTGATCTACCCATGGGCAGGATGAAGCTGTGGTAACACATAGTGGAGGTCCGAACCGGTTGACGTTGAAAAGTCTTCGGATGACCTGTGGGTAGGGGTGAAAGGCCAATCAAACTCGGAAATAGCTCGTACTCCCCGAAATGCATTTAGGTGCAGCGCTGGATATAGTTATATAGAGGTAGAGCTACTGATTGGATGCGGGGGCTTCACCGCCTACCAATTCCTGACAAACTCCGAATGCTATATAATGATTACCAGCAGTGAGGGCTTGGGTGCTAAGGTCCAAGTCCGAGAGGGAAAGAACCCAGACCATCAGCTAAGGTCCCCAAATGTATGCTAAGTTGAAAAAACGCGGTTTGTCTGCATCGACAGCTAGGATGTTGGCTTGGAAGCAGCCATTCATTTAAAGAGTGCGTAACAGCTCACTAGTCGAGCGGACGAGCATGGATAATAATCGGGCATAAGCATACTACCGAAGCTATGGATTTGTAGTAATACAAGTGGTAGGGGAGCATTCTAACAGGGTTGAAGGTATCTCGTAAGGGGTGCTGGACTGGTTAGAAAAGAAAATGTAGGCATAAGTAACGATAATGCGGGCGAGAAACCCGCACACCGAAAAACTAAGGTTTCCGCAGCTATGCTAATCAGCTGCGGGTTAGTCGGGTCCTAAGGCGAACCCGAAAGGGACAGTCGATGGCCAACGGGTTAATATTCCCGTACTACTTATAATTGTGATGGAGTGACGCAGTGATGAAAGTACCGCGAACTGACGGAATAGTTCGTTAAAGTACCTAGCTATAGGTCTGGTAGGCAAATCCGCCGGAACTGGTGAAATACGATAGTACTCGGATTCTTCGGATGATGGGATAGTGTACCTAAGGGCTGCCAAGAAAACCTTCTAAACATAGATTATAAGTACCCGTACCGTAAACCGACACAGGTAGTTGAGGAGAGAATCCTAAGGTGCTCGAGAGATTCATGGCTAAGGAATTAGGCAAAATAGACCTGTAACTTCGGGAGAAAGGTCGCCAGCGCAAGCTGGCCGCAGTGAAAAGGTCCAGGCGACTGTTTATCAAAAACACAGGGCTCTGCAAAATCGTAAGATGAAGTATAGGGCCTGACACCTGCCCGGTGCTGGAAGGTTAAGAGGAGATGTTATCTTCGGAGAAGCATTGAATTGAAGCCCCAGTAAACGGCGGCCGTAACTATAACGGTCCTAAGGTAGCGAAATTCCTTGTCGGGTAAGTTCCGACCTGCACGAATGGTGTAACGATCTGGACACTGTCTCAGCCATGAGCTCGGTGAAATTGTAGTATCGGTGAAGATGCCGATTACCCGCAGTGGGACGAAAAGACCCTGTGCACCTTTACTATAGCTTAGTATTGACCTTGGATAAGTGATGTGTAGGATAGGTGGGAGACTGTGAAATGGCGTCGCCAGGCGTTGTGGAGTCATTGTTGAAATACCACCCTTTGCTTATCTGAGGCCTAACCCCATATTGTGGGGGACATTGCTTGGTGGGTAGTTTGACTGGGGTGGTCGCCTCCAAAAGAGTAACGGAGGCTTCTAAAGGTTCCCTCAGCACGCTTGGTAACCGTGCGTAGAGTGCAATGGCATAAGGGAGCTTGACTGAGAGACATACAGGTCGATCAGGTACGAAAGTAGAGCATAGTGATCCGGTGGTTCCGCATGGAAGGGCCATCGCTCAAAGGATAAAAGGTACGCCGGGGATAACAGGCTGATCTCCCCCAAGAGCTCATATCGACGGGGGGGTTTGGCACCTCGATGTCGGCTCGTCACATCCTGGGGCTGGAGAAGGTCCCAAGGGTTGGGCTGTTCGCCCATTAAAGTGGCACGCGAGCTGGGTTCAGAACGTCGTGAGACAGTTCGGTCTCTATCTACTGTGGGCGTTAGAAATTTGAGTGGATCTGACTCTAGTACGAGAGGACCGAGTTGGACTGACCTCTAGTGTATCTGTTGTCTCGCCAGGGGCACCGCAGAGTAGCTACGTCGGGAAGGGATAAGCGCTGAAAGCATATAAGCGCGAAACCCACCACAAGATGAGATTTCTTTTAAGGGTCGTGGAAGATGACCACGTTGATAGGCTATAGATGTAAAGGCAGTAATGTCATAGTCGAGTAGTACTAATAACCCGTAAGCTTATTGTATGAGCCGTTGCCTGAGAATATCGAAGGCACGGCTCGAAATTCTTTCCAAGTTGAATATTTATCTCAATATGTTAAAATATTATTTT
>NZ_JAMLJM010000002.1 GCF_023635005.1 Flavobacterium luminosum
TGATATTATACTAATAGTTAGATAAATTCCATAGAATGCAAATAAGTATAAAAGAAGCATTAAAAAAAGATTTGTCTTTTTAGATATTTTCATGTAATCAAAATTTTGCTTTAAAATTACCGCTAACTCGTAAATAGGCGAACCTGATTACGGATTCTTTTTGTCTTTTTACTGTTATTTAATAAGTTATAAAATGCTATTCAAAAAAGTGTACTTCGCTTTTCAAAATAGTATTTCGTTTCAAATATAAATAAAATATTACAAGAAATCCAAAGGACTGGCAATTTTTCGTAAACTTTTATCCGATACATTCGTGTATACTAATGTGGTTTTAATATCATTATGACCCAACAGTTCCTGAATAAATCGAATGTCGGTCCCGTTTTCCAGTAAATGGGTGGCGTAACTGTGCCGCAAACTATGTATGCCTACTCTTTTTTTGATATGTGCAGCTTCCAATGCTTCTTTGAAAATTTTTTGCACAGAACGGGAACTGTAGCGACCGCCATACTGCCCTTCAAAAAGGTATTCCTTGGGTTTGTAGGCAATATAATACTTTCGCAAAGGTTCTAAAATACTTTCCGGTAAGTTGACATATCGGTCTTTTTTTCCTTTGCCTCTTTCAATAAAAACCCGCATCGATTTACTGTCGATGTCCGCGATTTTTAAATGAATAATCTCAGAAACACGCAATCCCATGCCATAGCATAATTTTAATAAAGTGTTGTGCTTCAGGTTCTGCGTGACTTCAAAAAGACGTCTTACTTCATCAATATTTAATGCTTTGGGAAGTTTTAGTTGCTTTTTGGGACGGGGAATTTCTACAAAGATTTTTTCCTGACGCAAGACGTGTTCAAAATAAAATTTGATGCCGTTAATCCGACTGTGCAGACTGTTTTCTTTGAGTTTAAGGGTAGTAATACAATACAACAGGTAGTCATGAATGTCTTGCTCGGTACAACGTTTAATTTCTTTGTCTTTCAGAAAGTAAAGAAATTGTGCTAATTCCATGGTATAACAACGCAGCGTACTTTGACTGTATCCTTTAAGTTGTAATAAATCGATGAGTCGTTGTAATTCCCTCTGGTTTTCCACAGAAATTTTTGACAAAGTAGTTTTTCCAACAGTAAACTCGCTCGTAATTTTAAAAAGATTCCGATATTGGCTAACATCGGGGACGTACCACATTCGGTTGGTTTGGCTCCAAGTGGCTCCTACTAAGGTTTTGACTTCAGCGATGAGTTGTGAATTTCTTTCAAATTGTATGAAAATCACTTTTTTGTTGCGATGTTCTCCTAAAGTAAAGGTATAAGGCGTTAAATCTTTCATAATGGCGTATATTACAGTCAAATATAATAAAAAAAATAAAACCCCAACAGTAAAAATGTGTTGGGGTTTTATAGTTTTTAAGGGATAAGTTAGGCGAGGAAGAGTAAAAACAATAGGGGAAAGAGTATGCCCGCTAAGGCAAGTTTCCAACCTCGACGCTTAAAAGAGAATTTACCAGCCGGGATCATGATCGCTCCCGTAATGGCAATAACAATGAGTGATAACCCGAAAATGTCAGCATAATAAATCCACCAATGAGAGGTGCTTTTATGCAGTTTCATACTCTGACTAATAAGTGGTGTTTTAATAAAAGAAATCAGTTCACCTTGTCCGGTTTTTAAATCAATTTCTATATCGTGATTTTCAAAGGAGATTTTTAATTCTTCATCTTTAACTCGGTGTCGACGAAATTTATCTTCAATACCCAATTGCTTTCCCAGTGTTTCGGCATACTTTTCGGTAATGCTGTCCGGGTCGTTGGGTAGGGTTATGCTAATAGTTTTGGTTTCTATCGTATATTTTTCAGGATGCCAATGTTCTCGGTGATTCATTAATATACCTGAAAAAGCAAAGGAAATGATTAAGCCTAAATAAAAGTAGCCTAAATCGCGATGTAGATTTCTGATGGTGATTTGTTTCATGATTTTTAGAATTTATATCGTAAGGTGCTTGTAATTTGTCTGGGAGCAATGGGATTTACACTGTAATTTTCATGCAAAGTATAATTCAATTCGTTCGTAATATTGGATAGTTTGCACAACAAAGAAAATTGGTTCCATCGATACCCCAATGAAAAATCGATGGTGGTATAACCGGATACTGGAATCTCCCGATCCCAAATGCCGTTCGGATAAGAAGGATTGATTTGGTTATTCCATCCGCCAAGTCTGTCGCCAATATAGTTTCCTATAGCGCCCAAAGATACATTTTTTAATAGTCCTGTTGGTATCGTATAAAAGAAACTTAAGTTAGCAGTGTGTTGTGGAGTTCGTACCAAACGATCACCTTCAATAAAACTTCCTGGGGCACCGGTTGTTTTGGTAAAACGCATATCGTTGTAACTATATCCGGCCATGATGTTAAAATCGGGTATGGGTTTGTAGGTAAAATCCAATTCAATTCCTTGGCTTTTGGTCGCTCCGTTAAGCGATTTAACGTTGGGATTGGTGTTAACAGCTCCGGAAGCATCAAACTCCGCGGTTTGTGCTAAATTGCTGTTCATGATTTGATAAGCAGTAATGTTGGTAGTCAATGTTCCTTTCCAGAATTCATTTTTTATACCAACTTCAAATTGGTCAATAATTGAAGGTTTTAAAGCTTCATTATATATAGTAACACCGGTGTTAGGAGTAAAAGAATTGGCATAACTTGAAAACAAAGTTATCGTTTTATAAGGTTGGTAGATCAAACCTATTTTAGGAGAAAAAGCCCTATCGTTTCGAATCGTTTCTGGAGTAACCGTAGCCAATTTTAGATCATAACTCTCGGGTTGGGTTTGCTGATAAGAGTAGCGTATCCCTAATAAAGTTTTGAACTTTTCGCTAAAAGAAATTAAATCTTGAGCGTAAACACCCGCACGTTGTGTCGTTGTTTTTACAATTTTTGTTACCTCAGAGGGGAGTATAGGCCCTTCGTTTGCTACATCGTAAGAGGATGGATCAAAAATGTTAATCGTATCGTATGTAGTTACAGTGGCTCCGGTTGAGGGATCAAAAAATCTAAAAGTGTAGGTATCGGCATTAGAAATTTCCGTATCGATGCCGGTGAGTAATTGATGTTGAATCGTACCGGTTTTAAAGTGCCCCTGCAAACTAATCTGATGGGCAAAAATCTGTTCTAATGCTTTATTTCTTCCATACGGACGCTTCCAATCACCATTATTGGCCGGTTGTATGCGCTCGGTTCCTAGAGAGGTTCTGCTGAAATCTTGAAAGGAAGCGTTAAAATTTAGTTTCCATTCAGAAGAAAGTAAGTGGTTGACCAAAATCGATGTGGAGGCTTGTTGTGTCTTTCCGTTCGACCATCGGGCGCCCAAATAGGTATTTCTTGGAAGATTGGCAATAGCTTTTCCAATGGAGCCGGTACCAAAATCAGGAATCCAGTCATCACTCAAATAATCTCCTTGTAATGTAATTTCGGTTTTAGGACTGATTCTAAAAAGAAAGGAAGGGTTCCAATAGTATCGATTTCGTTGAACCACATCTCGGAAACTCTCGGAGTTTTCATACGAACCATTAAAACGGTACGCAATAACATCATTGAAACTTCCGTAAAGGTCTATTGAAGGTTTGTAAAATTGATAACTACTCATTTGTATGTTAAATTCACCTCCCGATTTGAAATCAGGGGTTTTGGTAACGAGATTTAAAATTCCCCCGGGACTAACATTGCCATACAACAGCGCAGCACTTCCTTTTAGTAGTTCAACTTTTTCTAGGGAAGAAACCTCAGGGATAGAACCACTGTTGTATCGAAAACCGTTTTTAAAGGTATTGTTTGCAGACATATCGTAGCCTCTGGACCAGAATGATTCCTGTGCTCCACCGCGGGAGGAACCCACATAAACACCATTCGCATTTTTAATGACATCACTCAAACGGATGGATTGCTGTTGCGCAATTATTTCATTTCCTAAAACTTGAAGCGATTGTGGGTTGTCCATTGGCTTTAACCCGGAACGAACGCTATTAACGGTTTTTCTGTGATGGTTGGCATGAATAGTAACTTCTTCTAATACTTTGGTTTTTTTCTTTCTCAAAGTGTCATGGTCAAAAGAAGTCGCTGGAATCGGTTCGGGAACGGCGGTTTGTCCAAAACAGAGGACGGAAGATAAAAGGAATAGGGCTTGAAGGGTTTTATATCTTTTCATTTTTACTATTTATTTAGATTGAATAAAAATAACAAAGCAAAAGTAAAGAGTGAACACGAAACATGCAAATTTTATTTAGATTAATTTTAAATAATATTTTTAACCCATTGAAAGTGAGCTTTTCTAAAAATTGGAAAGGGGATTCTTGAAACCTGAAACAAAAATTGTATTTTTGCACTCCAAAATAGACAAATAACATTATGTTAGACAGATTACAATATGTAAAACAGCGTTTTGACGAGATTTCGGACTTAATCATTCAACCGGATGTTATCGCCGATCAGAAACGTTATGTACAATTAAATAAAGAGTACAAAGACTTAAAAGCGCTGGTTGAAAAAAGAGAAGAATATATCAATCTGGATGGAAATATTAAAGAAGCCAAAGAAATCTTAGCGGATGGATCGGATGCCGAAATGGTCGAGATGGCAAAAATGCAATTAGAAGAAGCCACAGAAAGATTGCCGCAACTGGAAGAGGAAATCAAATTCATGTTGATTCCTAAAGATCCTGAAGATGCGAAAAATGTTATGGTGGAAATCCGTGCAGGTACAGGAGGTGATGAGGCTTCTATCTTTGCCGGTGATTTGTACCGTATGTATACTAAATATTGTGAAAATAAAGGATGGAGAACTTCCGTAGTCGATCTGAACGAAGGAACTTCGGGAGGTTTTAAAGAAATTATTTTCGAAGTGACCGGAGAAGATGTATACGGAACCTTAAAATTTGAAGCAGGGGTACACCGCGTGCAACGTGTTCCTCAAACCGAAACACAAGGTCGTGTTCATACCTCGGCAGCGACAGTGATGGTACTGCCGGAAGCAGAGGAATTTGATGTTCAGATTGATATGAACGATGTGCGTATCGACTTTTTCTGTTCTTCGGGACCGGGTGGACAGTCAGTAAATACTACAAAATCGGCAGTTCGTATGACGCATATTCCAACGGGTTTGGTGGCGCAATGTCAGGACGAAAAATCGCAACATAAAAACAAAGACAAGGCGTTAACCGTATTACGTTCTCGTTTATACGAAATGGAATTGGCTAAGAAGCAGGAAGAAGATGCTAAAAAACGTAACTCTCAGGTAAGTAGTGGAGACCGTTCAGCAAAAATCCGTACCTACAATTACCCTCAGGGACGTGTAACAGACCACAGAATTGGACTTACGTTATATGATCTAGACGGGGTGATGAATGGAAACATACAAAAAATCATAGACGAACTTCAATTGGTATCGAATACCGAAAAATTAAAAGAAAGCGAAGTCTTCTAATCATCACAAAAAGCCTTGTCATCACAAGGTTTTTTTTTGGGATATATATTTTTGTGGCTAATGGTTTGAAACAGGAATACGAAACAAACCAAAGGGAATATCAATTTCATCGTGAGGATTCTCGAAATAAGAGTGCAATCGAAAAGAGTAGTTAAAGAGAGTACTGAAGGCAACAGAATCACAAGCAAACGATGATTATAAAAATTGAAATAATTCAAATAAATAAGTAACTAAATTCAAAGAAAACAAAATGAGAAAAATTCTAGTAACAACCTTGGTCGTTGTTTGTTCGTTAACGGTTAAAGCGCAATCGTATATAGGGTTCCAGCAGGATAACTATGCAGGGGTGCAAGGGGTATTGTTTAACCCAGCCTCTATAGTAGATTCTAATTTCAGAACCGATATTAATTTGTTTTCATTCAATACCAACGTTACAAACGATTATTATGGGGTAACTTTTTTGGATGTTTTTAAAAGTGGCTACAATATAGAAACACAGGCAAAATTATTTCCTTCATCAGCGAATAATTTCATCATTAGTTCCGATATAATGGGACCGGCATTCATGTTCAATATCAAACCAAAACATGCTGTGGCGGTTTTTACCCGTGGAAGAGCCTTAGTGAATATTCATGATATTAATGGGGAATTATTCAATCAATTATCAGACGATTTTAATACCAATGAAGATTTTAACCTGAACGCGGGACATTTTAATATGACCGGAAATGCTTGGGGCGAATTGGGAGTTTCTTATGCTGGGGTATTGCTGGACAAAGGCAAACATTTCTTAAAAGGAGGTATTACTGTAAAATACCTACAGGGAATAGCTAACTCCTATACGAAAGGGAGCAACGTAACGGTGAATTATAATTACAATTCGGACCTACCAACAACCAATACCATAGCTACCACGGGGAATTTGACCTATGGAGGAAGTAACGATTTTGAAAAAAGCTTCGAAAACTTTGATTTTGATTCTAATTCTCAAGGTTTTGGTGGTGATTTTGGATTGGTTTACGAATACCGTCCTGAATCTGAAAATAAACCGGCAAATGGGTATAAATTTAAAGTAGGACTTTCTGTAACAGATCTAGGGGCGATCAACTATAAATTGTCGGATCAAAAAACCTACGATTTAAACAAAACGGTGACGGAAGCACAATACCAAGACGCAGGTTCTTTGGGAGACTTCTTAGAGCAAAATTATACGGTGACACAAACCAAAGGAGCTGTAAAAGCGGTTTTACCTACAGCGATTCATGCCAACGTAGATTGGAATTTTTATCGCAAATTTTATGTCAACCTAAACGGAGATATCAGTGCGGCAAACAGAACAGCTTTAAATGCGACAGCAGTAGCCAATGTGGTATCGGTAACACCCCGTTACGAAACCAAATTTTTTAGTTTTTACTTGCCTTTCAACTATATGCAATACCGCGGATTAATGGCAGGTACCGGACTGAGACTAGGTCCATTAATGTTAGGTTCGGGATCTTTACTGACCAATTTAATTTCAAAAGAATCCAAAGGATTTGATGTGTACCTAGGGTTAAAAGTGCCAATATATAAAAGTAGAAAAACGCAAAATACAAAAGTATAAACTGAAAAAAGCTGTTTCGCAAATAAGAGAAACAGCTTTTTTTATTTAAAATAATCCTTTGTATACAGGAATCAAAAAAATGACAGTGGAGTAGCTTTTCTTAGGATGCCTCAGGATCACTGCTATTAGAATCTTCCGCTTCTTTCTCTTTTTTTAATTCTTCCCAATGTTTCAATCGACTCCAAGCTTTGCTTCGTAAATGATCAGCGGTGGGTTCTCCTATTAAAAAACCGTAAGGACGTAAAGAAGGGGTGTGGTCAAAAATGATTTTTAAAGAAGCCGTAATCGGTAAAGCAAGAATCATTCCGCTGGTTCCCCAGAGCATCGAAAAAAGAATCAAGGACAAAATAGAAACAAAGGCATTCACACTCACTTTGGAACCGGTTATTTTTGGAGTGATAAAATTACCTTCTAAAAATTGTACAAATCCAAACACACCAATTACTCCAACAGAATACCAAACGGAGTCTTTCGTAGCCAAAGCCACTACAGCAGGCAACAAAGAACCAATGATGATTCCAATATAAGGAATCAACAACAATAGTGCGGCTAGAAAACCAAAGAAAAAGGCGTTTTCAATGCCAAGTACCAATAAGCCGATGCTATTCAATAGTCCTACGATGAGCATTACGGTAAACAACCCTAACAAATAGCTTTTCTGAACATCGTAAATTTGATCCAAGATGATATTCAAAAGTTTGTTGTTCTTTTCCGGAAAGGCTTTGTGGATAAATTCTACGAAAAAATTACGATACAAAAGGAAAAAGAAGATATAAATCGGAATTAAAAATAAATCGCTGAGTATGCTGGTCGAAGAACTTAAAAGATTGCCAATTCTGGAAAAATTGTCTTTCAATAAGGCTTCAAACTTTATATCGCTTTGGCTTAACAATTGCTTTTCATTAATGCCAAAATGGGCTTCCAGATACTGAAAAATTTCATCATATAAGGCGGTCAATCGGTTGGTGTACAAATCACTTTTATTCACAAAATCAGAGATCTGTACACTGATGAGCCAGATTAAAATTCCGATGATAATTCCTAAAATCAGTAATACGGTCAAAGCGGAAATAATTCGGTTGAATCGAAGTTTTACTTCTAGAAATTGAACAATAGGATAGACCATTATGCTCAAAATCAAAGAAATGAACAAAGGCACCAAAAAAGGTTGCATGATGTATAAAATAAATACAATCGCTATAATCGATACCAAATTATAGGCTAACGGAGCGCTCGGATGGGGTGTAGTGAACTTCATACGTAAATGTAAAAAATTAATTCATAAATAAAATTACATTGTCTAAGAAAATACACAAGCCTAACTTTGTCCTAAGGAGTTTGTATGCGATGGCTATGGTTCCGTGTTCCGAATGACAAAATAGGTACAAACAAGCGTAAAGGGCTTTCAGACTGAGGTGATATAATTTTGTGAATGCAGCCGTAATTAGTACTTTTGTACCACAACTTTCACTATGACAACACAACAACTTATTCAGCAAATTAAAACCAAACAATCCTTTTTGTGTATCGGATTGGATGTAGATCTTACCAAAATCCCCCAACATTTGTTAGCGACAGAAGATCCTATCTTCGAATTCAACAAAGCCATTATCGACGCGACACACGATCTGTGTGTTTCGTACAAGCCCAATACGGCCTTTTATGAAGCTTATGGAATCAAAGGGTGGATGTCTTTGCAAAAAACAATTCAGTACATCAATGAAAAGTACCCCGAGCAATTCACTATTGCAGATGCCAAAAGAGGTGACATCGGAAATACTTCAGCGATGTATGCCAAAGCTTTTTTTGAAGATTTACAGTTCGATTCGGTGACCGTAGCACCTTACATGGGCAAGGATTCTGTAGAACCGTTTTTGGCATTCGAAGGGAAACATACCATTTTATTAGCGTTAACTTCTAACGAAGGCGCTTACGATTTTCAGACATTACCTTTGGAAGGAAAAGAACTATACCAAAAGGTTTTGGAGACTTCCAAATCATGGAAAAACAGTCAAAACCTAATGTATGTCGTAGGGGCAACCAAAGCCGAATTTTTCAAAGAAATAAGAAAGATTGTTCCGGATAGTTTTCTTTTGGTACCCGGTGTAGGGGCACAAGGTGGAAGTTTGCAGGAGGTTTGTCAATATGGGATGAATCAAAACATCGGTTTGCTGATTAATTCTTCCAGAGGGATTATCTATGCTTCTAATGGAGAAGATTTTGCACTCAGAGCTAGAGAAGAAGCACTAAAGCTACAACAGGAAATGCAGGAAATTATTAAAAACATAAAGTAAAAGTACGTGGCCACAAAAACAATAACCGACCAATTAGGAATTGAGCATACTTTCCAATCGACTCCTAAAAGAATTGTATCGCTTGTCCCTTCCCAAACCGAATTGTTATACGATCTAGGTTTAGAAGACAGTATCGTAGGAATTACCAAGTTCTGTATTCATCCTTTTCATCTAAAATCGACCAAAACCATTGTGGGAGGTACCAAACAGGTGAAAATAGAGAAGATCAAAGCCTTACAACCGGATATTATTATTGCAAACAAAGAAGAAAACACCGAGGAAATAGTGGCTTCTTTGCGAGCCATTGCGCCAGTTTGGGTAACAGATATTGTTTCTATAGAGGACAATATACAGATGATTGAAGATTTTGGACAAATATTCAACAAACGTACGGAAGCGCAAAAATGGATCGATAAAATTAATTTTGCGTACCAAGATTTTCAAAATTTTATCGCCGACAAGAAACCAAGAAAGGTCGCTTATTTTATATGGGCCAATCCTTACATGGTGGCGGGAGGAGAAACCTATATCAACGAGTTGCTCAAACTAAACAAGTTCCAAAATATCTACGACAATCATCCCAATTACCCAGGCCGTTATCCTGAAATTGTAATCCAAAAAATGCGCATTCAAGGCGATCCGGACGTGGTTTTTCTATCTTCGGAACCTTTTCCATTTAAAGACGAACATGCTTTCGAATTGGGAAGATATACCCATCATGCCATTACGATTTTTGTAGACGGAGAAATGTTTTCTTGGTACGGAACCCGATTGGCAAAAGCTTTTGAGTATTTCAAAAAATTGCACGAACGCTTGGGGGAGCCGCACGAGCATCATCACCACCATTAAAAACAGAGTCAAGCAGCATCAGAAAAACGCAGAAGATGATTCCATGAGCATACTGATACAGCAATTCGAAAAGAGTATATGAAGGTTTAAAAGAACGAAATAGAATACTAAAAAAAGGAATCGAAATAAATAGTGACAAGACAGTTAAGTTTTTTTGTATCTATCTTAAAATCATTACATTTGTGCTAACCTTAAATTCTACTGTTTGATTTCGTATACTATATATATAAATGAAGCCACAACGCAGTGGGTGACCTTTGTGCATGGGGCCGGTGGAAGTTCGTCCATTTGGTTCCGACAAATTCGCGAGTTTCAAAAACATTTCAATGTTTTGCTATTAGACCTTCGAGGGCATGGCAATTCCAATCAGACGGGATATAAAAATCCTTTTCAAAAAAAATATACTTTCAAATCAATCGCCCAAGATGTGGTAGAAGTATTGGATCATCTCAATATTCAATCGTCGCATTTTGTTGGAATCTCATTAGGAACCATAGTCATTCGCCAGCTAGCCGAAATGCACCCCGAGAGAGTAAAAAGTATGATTATGGGCGGGGCTATTCTTAAAATGAATTTCCGTTCACAAATTCTCATGCGTCTGGGGAATATTTTCAAATACATTCTGCCGTATTTGGTCTTGTATCGTTTTTTTGCATTCATTATTATGCCAAAAGACAATCACAAACAATCAAGGGTATTGTTCATCAATGAGGCCAAAAAATTATACCAAAAAGAATTCATCAAGTGGTTTAAACTAACGGCGGAAATCAATCCGGTGCTCAAATGGTTCCGACAGGTTGAACTCAACATTCCTACGCTATACATCATGGGAGAAGAAGATTATATGTTTTTACCTTCTGTGAAAAAAGTGGTAGAAGCGCATTACAAAACCGCTAAACTGTATGTTATAGAAAAATGCGGTCACGTGGTGAATGTAGAGCAACCCAATATCTTCAACGCTCAAGTAATTCATTTTCTAAAACTGCAGAATTAGAAAAAGGAGCAGTACAAAATAGATTGATTGTAAAGATTTTCTTTTCATTAGATTTTGGTACAAAAGAATGGTATTTTCCAAAATAATAATGAAAATCACAAATGGGAATCCGGAATTAATCGGTAAAATGGGGAGGTAAGAACAGTAAAAGTTATAGTATTCAAAGAAGCAAAAAAAAAGTCGGTATAAGGTGTACCGACTTTTTTATAAACTAACCAAACCAAACAAAATTCTAAGAATTTCTGAAACAAAGGTCGGTATTTTTTTGCTATTCCAAAGTTAAGAGAATGTTATTATCTTGTTGATTATGAAAATTTTAACGCTTATTTTTTATCCTGAAGCGCAAATACTTTTTTCAACAAATCGGAACTTCTTGAGGTTAAGTTAGTTCGAATGTTTTTCTCTTCAACAGAAATCATCGTGAAGACACCTTGCATCGCTTTATTGGTAGTATAATCGGTCAAATCTGGGTTTACTTTCTTAACCAAAGGAATACTGTTGTATTTAGTAATAATATTGGTCCATATTTTATCCGCACCTACTTTAGCGAACGAATTTTTGATTACGGGATTAAATTTGGCATACAAGGCCGTTGAGGTAGAACTTTCCAAATAAGTGGTAGCCGAACGCTCGTTGCCCAAAAGAATGTTTTTAGCATCGGTAAAAGTCATTCCTTTAATCGCATCGACAAAAATTGGAGTCGATTCTTTTACCGCATCTTCTGCAGCACGATTCAAAACTTTCAAACCTTCATCGGCTAATTTGCTCATCCCAATATCGCGCAAGGTTTTGTCTACTTTTTGTAGTTCTTCCGGCAATAGAATTTTAACCATTTCGTTTTTATAAAAGCCATCCGTAGCGGTAAGTTTTACCACTTGTTTGTTGATACCGTTGTTCAAAGCTTCTTTCAGTCCAGAGGCAATTTCAAATTGGGAAACTCCTTGTTCCATGGGAAGTTGGTTAACAACTTGTTGCAATTGGGCACAACCCATAAAAGGGATAATGGCACTAAGTAGGAATAGTTTTTTCATGGAGATATTTTTTATTTTCAAAGATAGGCAAATAGAGTGCCAATTTTCAAAAGTATAGTTTTTGATTATTGATACATAAAAACAATTAATTTTAATTATAGTTTTTACTCATAGATTTACGATAGTTTTGTGTAAATTTAATCGTATAAAAAATTGATTTACAGATTTTTGATGCTAATGTTTTAAATATCAAATAAAATAATACTATGGAAAACAACACGAACAGTACAGGGAAATGTCCTTTTTCCGGAGCTACACAAAATAAAAGTGTAGGAACGCACGGGACAAAAAATAAGGATTGGTGGCCCAATCGATTGAACTTAAATGTTCTTCGCCAAAATTCATCACTATCGGATCCAATGGGAGATAACTTCGATTATAGGAGGGAATTCAAAAGTTTAGATCTAGAGGCGATTAAAAAAGACTTAACAGAACTCATGACGGACTCACAAGATTGGTGGCCAGCGGATTTTGGTCATTACGGTCCTTTGTTTATCCGTATGGCTTGGCACAGTGCGGGGACTTATCGTATAGGAGACGGTAGAGGAGGCGCGGGAACAGGACAACAACGTTTTGCACCATTAAACAGTTGGCCAGACAATGCCAATCTAGACAAAGCTAGAAGATTGCTTTGGCCTATTAAACAAAAATACGGACGTAAGATTTCTTGGGCCGATTTAATGATCTTGGCAGGAAATGTAGCGCTAGAATCTATGGGATTCGAAATATTTGGTTTTGCAGGGGGTCGCCCTGATGTTTGGGAACCCGAAGAGGATGTGTATTGGGGTAATGAAACCCAATGGTTAGACGATAAAAGATACACAGGAGATCGTGATCTAGACAATCCGTTAGCGGCCGTACAAATGGGATTAATTTATGTCAATCCTGAAGGACCTAACGGGAATCCGGATCCAATCGCAGCAGCCAAAGATATTCGGGAAACATTTGCTCGAATGGCAATGAACGACGAAGAAACCGTCGCATTGATCGCGGGTGGTCATACCTTCGGAAAAACACACGGAGCGGGTGACCCGGGGCTAGTGGGACCGGAACCGGAGGCAGCCGATATGGAAACGCAAGGATTGGGTTGGATCAGTAAATTTGGCTCAGGTAAAGGAGCGGATACCATTACCGGTGGACCGGAAGTAACATGGACGCAAAAACCAACACAATGGACCAACTTGTTTTTTGAAAACTTATTCGGTTTCGAATGGGAATTGACCACAAGTCCAGCAGGTGCCAAACAATGGGTGGCTAAAAACGGGGCTGGAGCAGGAACTTTTCCGGATGCACACGATGCAACTAAAAAACATGCGCCAACCATGTTAACTACCGATCTCTCGTTGCGTTTCGATCCGGAATATGAAAAAATCTCTAGACGATTTTTAGAAAACCCAGACCAATTTGCCGATGCCTTTGCACGTGCCTGGTTTAAGTTAACCCACCGTGACATGGGACCTCGTTCAAGATATTTGGGTAGCGAAGTGCCTGCGGAAGAGTTAATCTGGCAAGACCCTATTCCTAAAGTAGATCACGAGTTGATTAATGATTTAGACATACAAGCCTTAAAAACGAAAATACTTAATTCGGGATTAACCGTTTCAGAATTGGTAGCTACAGCTTGGGCTTCAGCAGCTACTTTCCGTGGTTCGGACAAACGAGGTGGGGCTAACGGAGCTAGAATTAGATTAGAGCCTCAAAGAAGCTGGGAAGTCAATAACCCTCAACAATTGGCGAAAGTGTTGCAAACGCTCGGAAGAATTCAGGAGGAATTTAATGCAGCACAAACTTCCAACAAGAAAGTTTCTTTAGCGGATCTAATTGTATTGGGGGGTGGAGTAGCCATTGAAAAAGCCGCTGAAAAAGTAGGTTTCGAAATAGTAGTTCCTTTTACCCCAGGAAGAATGGACGCTTCAGAGGAACAAACCGATGTCGCATCATTTGAGGTTTTAGAACCTATAGCCGACGGATTTAGAAATTATCTGAAAACAAAATATTCGGTAGCAACGGAAGAGTTATTGGTGGACAAAGCACAGTTGTTGACGTTAACTCCACCAGAGATGACAGTTTTAATCGGAGGAATGCGCGCCTTGGGAGCCAACTACGACCAATCAAATCTTGGAATTTTCACCTATCGTCCTGGAGCATTAACCAACGATTTCTTTGTAAACTTGTTAGATATGGCTACCGAATGGAAAGCTACCGATGAGTCTAAAGAATGGTACGATGGTTATGACCGTGCTACAGGAGAAAGAAAGTGGAGAGGGACCCGAGCCGACCTGGTTTTTGGATCGAATTCGGAATTGAGAGCTTTGTCCGAAGTCTATGCCTCTGCCGATGCACAAGAAAAATTCATTAATGACTTCGTGGCGGCTTGGCATAAAGTCATGAACTTAGACCGTTTCGATTTGGAGTAGGCTAAACAAAAACAAAGATTATAAATAGAAATAATTGAAGTAAAAGCCCTCTTCGGAGGGTTTTTTAGTAATAAAGAGTTCGATGAAAAAGGGAAACCCTACCTTTGATTCGACAAACAAAAAAAACGAAATCAATAGGAAAACCGAATAAAAGAGAATAATAAATTAACAATTCAAAAAAAGTAATGGAAGCATCGTTTTATGATTTTAGCGCAACATCTTTACAAGGAAAAGAAGTAAAAATGAGCGATTTTAAAGGAAAGACAATTTTATTGGTGAACACTGCAAGTCAATGTGGCCTAACACCGCAATATGAAGGTCTGGAAAAAATATACGAAAAATACAAAGAAAAAGGATTGGTAATATTAGGGTTCCCATGTAACCAATTTGGAAATCAAGAACCGGGTGACGAGAAATCAATAGCAGAAGGCTGTCTCTTGAATTATGGAGTTTCTTTTCCGATGTTCGCCAAAATTGAAGTCAATGGCCCGGGAACGCATCCACTTTTCAAATACCTAAAAAAAGAACTTCCTGGTTTTCCCGGCAATAGCATCAAATGGAATTTTACCAAGTTTCTCATTGCCCCCGATGGAAAACCTCTAAAAAGATTCTCACCCATTACAAAACCAGAAAAAATAGAACGCTATTTAGCTCAAAAGGCACTGTTATAGACGATTCTATATCGGTAATCAAACCCGACTGTTGAACTACCTTTTAGATTCAACCTTATAGTTGCTTTGCGACGGGTCAAATGGTAGTTAAAAGTAACTTTGCAGTATAATTATAGTATGTTTATAGTATAGTTATAGTATAGTTGTAGTATAGTTAAAGTAAATAAGAAGAAAAGGAATTAGCAATTCAAATCATTGTAAAAAGCTAATTCCTTTATCTATTTTGAAGAGGATCTGGAGAGTAATGAAAGGAATAAAAATAGGGGTTTCTAAAAAAACAGTTTGGGTTCAAAACAATTCTTTATAAAATGGTAATTGATTTCGCTATTTTTTAATAATTACCTAAATTGCGGCACTCAAAAAAGATACTTTTAGATAATGGAACAAGTACAACCTTACCAACCAAAAAATAAAGTTAGAATTGTAACTGCTGCCTCTCTATTTGACGGGCATGATGCGGCGATCAATATCATGCGTAGAATCATCCAAGCTACGGGAGTTGAAGTGATTCACTTAGGACATGATAGAAGTGTAGAAGAAGTGGTGAATACCGCTATTCAAGAAGATGCAAATGCGATTGCGATGACGTCTTACCAAGGAGGTCACAACGAATATTTCAAATACATGTACGATTTGCTTAAAGAAAAAGGAGCAGGTCATATCAAAATATTTGGTGGTGGTGGCGGTGTAATTCTTCCTTCGGAAATTGAAGAGTTACATGCTTACGGGATCACTAAAATCTATTCGCCAGACGATGGTCGTGCCATGGGATTACAAGGGATGATTAACGACTTAGTTCAGAAAGCAGATTTCCCTGTGGGTGATGTGCTGAATGGTGAAGCGGATCATTTAGAAGAAAAAAATCCAAGAGCGATTGCTCGTGTCATTTCTGCAGCTGAAAACTTCCCTGAAATTGCTAAAGAAACGTTAGATAAAATTCACGCCGCAAACGAAACTTCTAAGATTCCAGTTTTAGGAATTACAGGAACAGGTGGTGCAGGAAAATCATCGTTAGTGGATGAGTTAGTGCGTCGTTTCTTAATCGATTTCCCTGAAAAAACCATTGGATTAATTTCGGTGGATCCATCAAAACGTAAAACAGGAGGAGCCTTGTTAGGAGATAGAATTCGTATGAATGCCATCAACAATTCTCGTGTGTACATGCGTTCGTTAGCAACTCGTCAATCGAATTTAGCTTTATCAAAATATGTAGCTGAAGCGATTCAAGTGTTAAAAGCTGCTAAATATGATTTAATCATTTTAGAAACTTCAGGAATTGGACAATCGGATACTGAAATTTTAGATCATTCTGATGTTTCTTTATATGTTATGACACCTGAATTTGGTGCTGCAACTCAGTTAGAGAAAATTGATATGTTGGATTTCGCAGATTTAGTAGCGTTAAATAAATTCGACAAACGTGGAGCATTAGATGCCATTCGTGATGTGAAAAAACAATACCAACGCAATCATAATTTATGGGATGTAGATCCAGATAAAATGCCTGTATTTGGTACTATCGCTTCGCAATTCAATGATCCTGGAATGAATACGCTTTACAAATCGATCATGGATAAGATTGTAGAGAAAACAGGAGCGGATTTAAAATCGACTTTCGAAATTACGCGTGAGATGAGTGAGAAAATCTTCGTAATTCCTCCTCACAGAACTCGCTACTTATCGGAAATTGCAGAGAACAACAGAAAATATGACGAAACGGCGCTAACACAAGTAGAAGTAGCTCAAAAATTATACGGAATTTTCAAAACCATTGAATCAGTTAACGGAAATTTACCTCAAATTGACAAAGCGGGAATTATTGAAAGTTCTTTAAAAGTTAATGATAATAACAAAGATTTCTTAGGTTTATTATTGAAAGAATTCGATAGAGTAAAAATGAATTTAGACCCATACAATTGGGAAATTTTATTGACTTGGGAAGAAAAAGTTAACAAATACAAAAATCCGGTTTACTCGTTTAAAGTACGTGATAAAGAAATTAAAATTGAAACGCACACTGAATCGTTATCACATTCTCAAATTCCAAAAGTTGCCTTACCAAAATACCAAGCTTGGGGAGATATCTTAAAATGGAATTTACAAGAAAACGTACCAGGAGAATTCCCATTTGCATCAGGATTATATCCATTCAAACGTGAAGGAGAAGATCCAACACGTATGTTTGCAGGGGAAGGTGGACCAGAAAGAACGAACCGTCGTTTCCATTATGTTTCTTTAGGAATGCCAGCAAAACGTTTATCAACAGCCTTCGACTCAGTAACCTTATACGGAAATGACCCAGACCACAGACCAGATATTTATGGTAAAATTGGTAATGCGGGAGTTTCTATTTGTTGTTTAGACGATGCGAAAAAATTATACTCAGGTTTCGATTTGAGTCACCCAGCGACTTCGGTTTCCATGACCATTAATGGTCCAGCACCAATGTTGTTAGGATTTTTCATGAACGCTGCGATTGATCAAAATTGTGAGAAATACATCAAAGAACACGGTTTAGAAGAGGAAGTAGAGAAACGAAAGGCAGCATTATACGACGATAAAGGTTTAGAGCGTCCAAGATATAACGGAGAATTACCAGAAGGAAATGATGGTTTAGGTTTGTTGCTTTTAGGAGTAACGGGAGACCAAGTCTTACCAGCAGATGTGTACCAAGATATTAAAGTGAAAACTTTAGCGCAAGTTCGTGGAACTGTTCAAGCGGATATCTTAAAAGAAGACCAAGCACAAAATACTTGTATTTTCTCTACGGAGTTTGCTTTACGTTTGATGGGAGACGTTCAAGAATATTTTATCAAACAAAATGTACGTAACTTCTATTCGGTTTCTATTTCAGGATATCACATTGCGGAAGCAGGAGCGAATCCAATCACGCAGTTAGCGTTTACGTTAGCAAATGGATTTACTTATGTAGAATATTATTTAAGTAGAGGAATGAACATCAACGACTTCGGTCCGAATTTATCGTTCTTCTTCTCTAATGGTATTGATCCTGAATATGCTGTAATCGGTCGTGTAGCACGTAAAATTTGGGCGAAAGCCATGAAAAATAAATATGGAGCTAACGAAAGAGCGCAAATGTTGAAATACCACATTCAAACTTCTGGACGTTCGTTACACGCGCAAGAGATTGATTTTAATGATATTCGTACGACTTTACAAGCGTTGTATGCGATTTATGATAACTGTAACTCATTGCATACCAATGCTTACGATGAGGCAATTACGACTCCAACAGAAGAATCAGTACGTCGTGCGATGGCCATTCAGTTGATTATTAATAAAGAATTAGGTTTAGCGAAAAACGAAAATCCAATTCAAGGTTCGTTCATTATTGAAGAATTAACCGATTTAGTAGAAGAAGCTGTTTTAGCTGAATTTGATAGAATTACTGAAAGAGGCGGGGTTTTAGGTGCCATGGAAACTATGTACCAAAGAAGTAAAATTCAAGAAGAGTCGTTGTATTATGAAACTTTGAAACATACAGGAGAATTCCCAATCATTGGTGTGAATACGTTCTTGAGTTCAAAAGGTTCGCCAACAGTGATTCCAGCAGAAGTAATTCGTGCAACTGAGGAAGAGAAACAGTTCCAAATTCAAACCTTAGAGAATTTGCATCAAGCTAAAGCTAAAGAAGTTGAAAATCAAATCTCAATCATTCAAGAAGCTGCGATTCAAAATCAAAACATTTTTGAAAAATTGATGGATGCAGCTAAGGTGTGTTCGTTAGGACAAATCACCAGTGCTTTATTTGAAGTAGGTGGTCAGTATAGAAGAAATATGTAAGCAGGATGCATCTGAAACAAAGCGTAAGCTGAAGTTGAAGATTGCATATCGCTTATGCTGAGCTTGTCGAAGCATCGCTACGAACGGAGATCTTTACAATAGATTTCCCAAGCAATTATGGATAAAAAAGAGGCTGTTTCAAAAGAGAAACAGCCTCTTTAATTTTCTGCAGTGTGTCTTTGATTATAAATTAATTTTTCTGCCTCTAGGGTATTTTATTTGATAAGAAATTTGTTTTTTGATAGCGTTCTTTGCCGGAATGTTGACTTTCCAGAACAAAATACCCTTTACTTCATCGTATTCGGCATCATTTACATTGATTTTTTCGATTTTTATTTCTCTATTTTGACTAATTGGGATACGATCATAAAGTTTAATGTCTACAGGGATAGATTTGTTATTTCGTAAGTTAATCTCATAATTTCGGTCGATAATGGAAGTACTTCCTAACAAAGATTTGTTTTTATAATCATTAATTTGTTTTCGTTCTACGATTATATTATAGTCAATTCCCATAGAGATGACTAATTCTTCTTCGGTTTGAAATGGATTAAGATAGGTTGTTCCTGCAAAACTACCTTCTAAATATATTGTAGCATCTCCCGGAAGTAAATCGTATTGCGTCCAGTCTTTTATTTTAGCAGTCAGATAAACATTCTCACTTAAAATAGGAGCGGAAAAATATTCAAATTCAGCAGGAATACTAAAACGATCTATTTCAATCATTGAAGGCGTTTCATGAGAAGGAATACTATAGTTTTTATTAATTCGGAATAAAACGGAATTAATAACTATTTCTTTTTCGTCAACAAGTTCTGCTTTTGGTTTTTCAGGAACGCTGTCTTCTTCATAGTTGTCACTACTTCTACTATAGCCTGTCACCACTACTTCGGAAAGTTGTGCTGTACTCTCTTCTAAGATTACATTCATTGTACTACTGTATATGGGAAGTGTTTCCTCTTTCATTCCTATAAATGAGTAGGTTAATTCCATTCCTCTTTCAACTTTAATAGTATAATTTCCATTAAAATCGGTTTGTACACCAATAGTGGTTCCTTTTAAAACTACATTTACTCCCGGTAATGGGCCAGATTTATCAGAAACAGTTCCTGTCACGGTTTTTACTAGTGGGTTGTAAACTAATTTTTTGTTTCTTGAAGGACTTAACTGGCGATTATTATAATTATTTACAAAATTCAGATAATGACTTTCCAGAGTTGGTTTTTCATTGGAGTTTGTTGGATTTGCAGTAGAAAGAATCAATTTAACATCATTCCAGTTTTCTCCGGTAGTTTGATATACTTGAGCTTTGTAGGCAAATTGTAAGGCATCTTGAGTGTTTTTGGCTTTAATTTCATAGGAAGGTACCCACCCGGCATTAGAAACATTGTATTTAATATTTAGATTAAATGAGGCGGTTTCATTGGGATTGTATAATTTTAATAGGATTTCCCCTTTTTGTTCTTTTTCCTCATTGTTTATTTTGTTTTTTTCTAATAGCATAGCCGATAAATCTTTTTCCAGAGATTCTATTTTTTTCGAAATATCAAAAATTTCCATTTTGATCACCGGGACTCTTTCACGGTAATGTTTGCTATGGATTAGTATTTTTTCAAGAGTAACCGATTGTTGAGAACTGCTAAGGTTTTTATTCTGCGTTAAAATAGTCTCTTCTTCTTCTAAACCTTTAATTTGACTTCTTAAAAGCGCTATTTCTCTAGTTTTCAAGTCGATTTCTTTTTGTAAAAGATTCAATTTTTCAGAAGTGGCTCTTTTAGGATAAAATACGGTCTCGAATCCAATAGAAAGAATGGAAAGATCTTTTAAACCACTTATTTGAATGGTATTTTGGTTTACATACGGAGAAAGATCGGTAATTTTAACCAAAGTGTTGCCTTTGGGTAAGTTAACTAATGCTTCAGAGTTGATTTGTGCAGCATTGGAAAATACAGTTACTTCTTTGATTGTTGCTTTAATTTTTATTTCATTTGCAAACAAGGAAAAGGTGCAGAAAAAAAGTAAGAGATAATATTTCATAGTAAAGGATGAGTTATTGCTGAATTTTCAAAGGGTTAATGTACTATAATTTTCTTACAGAACAATACAATTATATTAATAAAAACACATGACTGTAGAAATCCACCCCAATTGGTTTTATGATTTTTATCCTATGAAAACTTTGGCATTAGGAAGTTTTCCGCCACACCCTAAAAGACATGCTTTCCCGTTTTATTATCCGAATAAGCAAAACCGATTTTGGAAAGTAATGTCCGAATTATCGGGAATCGAATTGCAGGCAAGTCTTTCAGATACAGTACAAGTTATTGAAGAGCGAAAGCAAATCATGAGAAAATTAAACCTAGGAATTCATGATGTGGCACTGGAAATAATTAGGAAGAACAACAGTTCTTTAGATGCTAATATCGAAATTACGAAGTTTCAAGATATTGTCTCCATTGTAAATAACCATCCAGAATTGGAAAAAATACTACTCTTAGGTTTTTCGGCCAAAAATAGTGCCGCTCAAACTTTTTTAAAATACATTGAACAGGAACAACTGAAAGTAGAATTCCCTTCAAATTTTCGCCTTAAGTCAGAACAATCCTTTACTATTTTTGTGAATGACAGAAAAATGGAGTGTGTGATTTTAAATTCTACCTCATCTGCAAGTTCGGTAACAATTCCACAACTCGTTAATCAGTTCCGTCAATTTATATAGGATTGGTCGCAACAGTTGGGTTAAATTTAAGATTGTGTTGTTTATAGGTTAAATAATGCTTTTGGGCGTAAACTGTTTGTTTTTGTCAGATTTTTAGACTAAATTAGAGAAAAAAATTATCATCATGAAAACAATTCTAGTTCCTACTGATTTTTCTCAAATGGCCAATAATTCGGTATTGTATGCTTTAAAAATTGCTAAAAAAAATAAGGCACAACTTTTATTGCTGCATACTTACGAACTGCCCATTCTTTCAATGCAGCCTTTCCCTTTTGATGCTTCTAATTTGTATAAAACAATCGACTTAGATGAGTTTGAAGTTTTTAAAGACAATTTGAAAGTTCTACGAAAAATAGCCGAGGAGAACAATGTAGAAGACGTGCCGTTGTTCCATAAACTTTCTATGGGAGATTTGAATTACAATATCAACGAGACCGTTAAAAAGGAAAATGTAGATATGATTGTGGTTGCTACTTCTGGAGGTCAAGATTTTTTCTCAAAATTAGTAGGAAGCAACACAGATTCGGTGATTATTTCTAGTAAGGTTCCTGTAATTGTGTTGCCCAAAGATTTTGATGTCAATGATCCAGTAGAAACCATAGGATTTACGACACGCTTCAGAGAAAAAGATAAAAAAGCCCTGCAATCAACTATTGAATTTGCTGAATCGCTAGGGCTTAGAATAAAATGTATGCATGCGCAAACAGAAGCTGATTTTGATCATCAGATTGTTTCACAATGGGAAAATGAATTCAAAAATCACGAAGTTTCCTTTTTTGTATATCCTTCAGATGATGTTTTCGAAACCATTGAAGAATTTATCACCCATCAAGAGATAGATATGCTCGCTATGGTAACCTATAAAAGAGATTTCCTAGAAGAGTTGTTTACTACAAGGTTTACCCAAAAAGTAACCCACAAAGTAGCTATTCCTGTTCTGGTATTACAATAAAAGGTTATTATTCTTCTAAGTCTTCTTCGCCACCCATTTTTAGGGAGACCAAGACGCCTACTAGTAAAGAAACAGCAATAAAGCCTAAAGAAACCCACTCTGGGAATTTGTAATAATGTACTAACAACATTTTGATTCCTACGAAGGTTAAAATAGCAATTAAGCTGTATTCTAAATAGCTGAATTTTTCCAGCATATTAGCTAGGAAGAAATACATAGAGCGCAATCCTAAAATGGCGAAAATATTAGAACTGAATACTAAAAAAGGATCCGAAGTAATGGCCAAAATAGCCGGAACACTGTCAAGGGCAAACAAAACGTCCATTACTTCGATCACTATCAAAGCAACGAAAAGCGGAGTTGCAGTTCGTCCTCTTTTAGTCTGTATGAAAAACTTCTCCTTATCTGTTTCGGAAGTGATAGGAATAATTTTGCCGATAACTCGGTAGATAAATGATTCTTTAGGTTCAAAATCATCTTCTTCACTGTTGAAAAGCATTTTGATTGCTGTAAACAACAAAAAGGCTCCAAAAACATAAGTAGCCCAGCTAAACTTATTAATAATCATTACTCCAAAGTAAATCATAAGTCCTCTGAAAGCAACGGCACCTAAAATACCCCAAAATAAAACACGGTGTTGGTATTTTTGAGGAATTTTGAAAGAAGCGAAAATAACAGCGATAACAAAAATATTATCAACACTTAAAGATAATTCTATTAGATAGCCCGTAATATACTTCATTACGGCGGCTGTAGGTTTTAAATCATCAGGATTAGCAACGTAATTATTTTGGTATAACCAATAAATAACTCCTGAGAAAGCAAGAGAGATGCTTACCCAAAAAGCGGTCCATCCACTGGCCTCTTTACTAGAGATAATATGAGGGTTTTTGTTGAATACGCCTAAATCAAGCGCTAAAAAAAGTACGATCGCTAAAATAAATAATCCCCAGACTAACATATGAATTTTGATTTCTGCAAATATAAATTTTTTACCAAAGGGATTCCTTAAAATAAGGTTAAATAACTTTAAAATATATTTTTTGATACAATACCCTAAAAAAACAAGGGGTAGTTGATTGTTTTTTTATTGTTTTTTGTATTTTTGTATCAAATTAATAGGGTATAATCTTTTAAATCCACTTTTTATGACAACATTTAGATTCCAATCTTTACAAAAAGCAACTAATCGCGATCCTGTTTTTGTAGAAGAATTAGACAAAAAATCGGCAATTTTTGGTTCAAACGTGTTCAATGACAAAGCAATGCGTCAGTTTTTAACACCAGAAGCATATAAGGCAGTGCAGAGCGCGATTCAGTATGGAACTAAAATTGACCGTAAGTTGGCCGATTATATCGCTATGGGTATGAAAGAATGGGCTTTATCAAAAGGAGTAACACATTACACGCATTGGTTTCAACCACTTACCGGTACTACTGCAGAAAAACACGATGCTTTCTTTGAAACATTTCCAGATGGGAGCGATCCTGTTGAAAGATTTGGAGGGAGTCAGTTAGTGCAACAAGAACCGGATGCTTCTTCTTTTCCAAACGGAGGGATAAGAAATACTTTTGAAGCAAGAGGATATACTGCCTGGGATCCAACATCACCAGCTTTTATATATGGTACAACACTTTGTATTCCTACAGTTTTTGTTTCGTATACCGGGGAAGCACTCGATAACAAAACTCCTTTATTAAGAGCATTAAATGCTATGGATGCTGCGGCAACTGAAATAGCAAAATATTTTGATAAGAATGTAAAAAAAGTTACTGCTACTTTAGGTTGGGAGCAGGAATATTTTTTGGTCGATTCGGCTTTAGCACTTTCTAGACCAGATATCTTGGCAACAGGAAGAACTTTGTTAGGGCATACTTCGGCTAAAGGACAACAATTAGACGATCACTATTTTGGTTCTATTCCGACCCGTGTATTACAATACATGCGCGATTTGGAAAATGAATGTATGTTATTAGGAATTCCTGTCAAAACGCGTCATAATGAAGTGGCGCCGAATCAATTTGAGTTGGCTCCTATTTTTGAAGAGACTAATTTGGCAATCGATCACAACTCCTTATTAATGGATGTAATGCAAAAAGTAGCAGAACGCCATGATTTTAAAGTACTTTTTCATGAAAAGCCATTCAAAGGAGTAAATGGTTCCGGAAAACACAACAACTGGTCATTGGCGACAGACACGGGAGTTAATTTATTAAGTCCAGGAAAAACACCAATGAGCAATTTACAGTTTTTAACCTTCTTCATCAATACTATTAAAGCAGTACATGATTATGAAGAGTTAATGAGAGCTTCTATAGCTTCGGCAAGTAACGATCACCGTTTGGGAGCGAATGAAGCGCCACCGGCTATTATTTCTATTTTCATTGGACAACAATTAACCAAAGTTTTAGAAGAATTAGAAGGAGTAACACAAGGTAGATTATCTCCGGAAGAAAAAACAGATTTAAAACTTAATGTCGTTGGAAAAATCCCGGATGTATTATTAGATAATACGGATAGAAATAGAACATCTCCTTTTGCATTTACAGGGAATAAGTTTGAATTCAGAGCTGTAGGTTCTTCGGCTAACTGTGCGGTGTCTATGACAACCCTAAATACGATTGTGGCCAAACAGTTGAATGATTTTAGAGCTGAGGTGAATGCTTTAATTGAAGAAAAAGGACTGAAAAAAGATGAAGCAATCTTTAATGTATTAAGAGAGTATATTAAAGTAACTAAAAACATCCTTTTTGAAGGTGATGGTTACAGTGAGGCTTGGGAAAAAGAAGCTAAAAAACGTGGTTTGAGCAATCATAAAACAACACCACAGGCTTTGAAGGCTAAAGTTTCTAAAAAAGCGATAGAACTATTTGGAGAGATGGGTGTAATGAACCATGTTGAGGTAGAATCACGTTATGAAATTGAATTGGAAGAATACGTTAAAAAAATCCAAATCGAAGGTCGTGTTTTAGGTGATATTGCAAGAAATCATGTAATTCCAACTGCAATACGTTATCAAAACGTGTTGATTGAAAATGTGAAAGGCTTAAAAGAAATCTTTGGAAAGGATTTTGAAAAAATTGCTAGAGAGCAAATTGGATTAATCAAAGAAATTTCGGAGCATATTGAAGGAATCAACAGTAATGTTGATAAAATGATTGAAGAGCGTAAAAAAGCAAACAATCTCGAAAGTACCGAAAAAATGGCGGAAGCATACTGCGAAAAAGTAAAACCGTATTTCGAAATTATCCGTGAACATTCCGACAAACTAGAATTACTAGTAGATGACGAAATGTGGACTCTAACAAAATATAGAGAACTATTATTCACAAAATAAATAGAATAGTCTTATAAATAAAAAGGCTGTCTCATTTTTGAGGCAGCCTTTTTTGTTTAGCATAATGAATTTTTATGAGAGATTGTTTCATGAATCACTAAAAATAGTGAATTCATCATAACAGTTTGGGTGACAAACTTTTGTAAGAGTTTTATTTTTTTAAAATCATATCTGTAAGAATTAATGTGTTTTGTCGACTAAAGTTGTTGATTTACAGAGTTTTATATTAATTTTTGTTTTAAAATTTATACCGAATAAAAGTTTTATATAACTTTGAAATAACAATAAGGATAAACTAGTTCCAATAATCAAATGACTCCTTTTCTGGAGGTTTTCCCCAAAAGACTTTTCTGATACTTTTTAGTAATAATTAATTTATAAACAACTAAATATCTTTATTATGAAAAAAGTGATTTTTGGCATTTCGGTGCTGTTTTCGGCGAGCATTTTTGCTCAAGCTAATTTAAGTGTGGTTAATCAATACGGTGTAGGAAACGGATCCGATGTTGATCAATTTGGTTTAACAAATTATTCTAACACTTTACAGCAAGGATGGTTTAATGGTTCTGAAGTGGATCAAATAGGTGAAAGCAATGCTTCTTATGTTGACCAATATGGAGACTTTAATGGTTCAAAAGTAATGCAGATAGGTCTTGAGAATTTATCTGTAGTGAATCAAGATGGTTTTGCCAATGGTTCGGATGTTTATCAGTACGGTGAAGGTAACGAAGCATATGTTACACAAACAGGATGGTTTAACCAATCCAATGTAGATCAATATGGGGAAAGTAATGTTGCTCAGGTAAATCAATTAGGAATTGGAAATTCTGCTACTGTTCTTCAACTAGGCGAAGGAAATTTAGCTGAAATAGATCAAGACGGTATAGAAAATGAAGCAATGGCATTCCAAGATGGATTAGGGAATTACTCTTATCAAATGCAATTTGGAGAAGGTAATATGGGAGTAGCTGTTCAATTTGGAGAGTATAACATCTCAAATCAATTTCAATTTGGATATTCTAATCTTGCAAACCATTTACAAATCGGAGAAGGAAATATGGCAATAACTACTCAAGATGGTGTGGCCAACTGGTCATTCATCACCCAAGATGGTGCAAGTAATTATGCCTGGACAAACCAAGAAAATTTATTCCACACTAGCGTTGTAAATCAGGTGGGTGCAGGAAATGTTTCTTTGGTGAACCAAAATAATTAAATAAAACCAATGCAAGGGTTTTCAGGGTAAACTTGAAAACCCTTTCTTATAATCATAAACAAATGAAAACCATTTTTATAACATCGGTTTTTCTATTTTTTTGTGTTTTTCCAATTAAGGCTCAACATGAAAACTACACACCTGATTTTTATCAAGGTGTTTTGTTTGGATATCAAAATGCGATGAATTACATCATTCCACAAGTGAATCAGAATTCAATTGAAATTCAAAATTTGGTGAACATCAAACAAATAGGAAACTTTAATACGGTTGATGCTAATATACAATCCTTGAATCTCAACGCGCAACTCAATCAATTGGGGGATAATAATAGAATTGATGTGCTAAGAAATGATAGACAAACCATGCAATTTATATACCAACAAGGGAATAACAATGAGGTTAGAGATTACTCGCTACACAGTTATCAGAATACAAATTTAAATTTTGTTCAATTAGGGAATAATCTAAAACTAAGTACCTATGGAACTAATTCTATTGTCGAAAATTTGAGCATTTTTCAGAAAGGGAATGCAAGAGAAATTATCATTCTTAACAAATAAAAAATTGATTATGAAACAATCGCTACTCCATATTTTTTTTCTCCTTTTTTCTTTCAATATGGTTTTTTCACAATTCACAAATACAAAGGTTAAAGCAAAAATTGAAGTAGAGGAAGGGGTAGATTTGATTGGTATTACCGCAGTAGCTGAAAATCTAACAGAAGCTACTTTTCAAAGTCTGAGTTACAAATTTTCCATAATTCGTAAGGGGAATAATGAATCGAATAATCAGCAAGGTGGAATTTTTTCGCTTTTAGGAGATCAGAGAATTAGATTATCCAAAACGCAAATCAACACAGATGGGAACAGTGAACTAATTGTATTGTTACTTATTTATGATGAAGATAAAGTACTTATAGGAAAAGATAGGTATGTATTTGGTGAAAAGAGTCAAAATTCGAGAGAAGAAGCACAAAAAAAGGGAGATGGAGTTGAAATTACAGGAATAGTTTCAGACGAAACAAAGACAAAATTTGGTAAAGATTTTTACGATTTTTTTTATACCGAGTTTTCAAAATTAAAATACAATTCTTCTAAAGTGATTACTGTTGAAGAAGAAATTGCAAATGCCCGAACTACGCGAATCAGAGTGAGAATTGATAGCGAAATTTTAAATGAATTCATCTCCAGACCGGAAGAAGAATTCACCAAAGCAATGGCTGAGGAAACCGTTGTCAGGGTTTTCAATTATCTGAAAAAAATAGAAAAAGAGAGCAAATACATCACACAATATTAGAACTATAGTTATGAAAAATCTAGTACCTATTCTGTTTTTTTTACTATCAAGTCTTTCAATGTTTTCTCAGGATTTAGTTTATAAACCAAAGAATCCTGCATTTGGTGGAGATACATTTAATTATCAATGGATGTTGAATTCTGCCGATTCCCAAAATTTATTTAAAGATAAAGAAGGTGAAGATCGCTTAAATAGAAAGTCCGAATTGGAACGTTTTTCGGAGAATTTAAACAGTCAGTTGTTAAATCAGTTGGCAAGGTCCCTTTTTCAAGAACAATTTGGTACAGGAAATATTGGTTCAGGTTCAGGTGGTTCAAGCACTGGTTCAGATGGGATTAAACCAGGTGTGTATACTTTCGGAACATTGTCAGTCGAAATTTTTAGCTCAAACTTGGGTTTGGTCGTTGATATACTAGATACCGCAACAGGGGAGCAAACACAGGTTATCATACCTTAAAAATAAATATCAGATCAGTAAATAATAATGGAGTTTAAATCAGTAATGGCTTAGAAGTTTTTAAAAGTCTTGTTATGAAGTATTTTATAAAAGTTTTTGGTATACTTGGATTCAGTTTTTTTTCAGGTTGTGGGGGATATTTTAATCAACCTCTAGGAATAGAAAAACCTACATTAGGAGAATCTTCCGCGACATCGGTCAGTTTAAAATCACTGCCCAAGCCTGCAGAACCCATAGTGGTTGGAGTCTATAAATTCAGAGATCAAACTGGGCAATATAAACCTTCAGACAATGGAAGTAATTTTAGTACAGCCGTTACGCAAGGAGCCACTACAATTTTGATAAAAGCATTGGAAGACTCCAAATGGTTTGTTCCAATAGAGAGAGAAAATCTAGGAAATTTACTAAATGAACGTAATATCATCCGTTCTACCAGACAGGAGTATGCGAAAAATGCAAATCCTGCAGAGACGCAACTTACCCCTTTATTATATGCTGGAGTTTTGGTAGAAGGAGGAATCATTTCTTATGATTCAAATATTCTAACAGGTGGTTTCGGAGCAAGATATTTTGGAGCAGGTGGTTCAACGAAGTATCGTCAGGACAGAATATCCGTTTACCTGCGTTTGGTTTCCACTTCCAACGGAAAAGTCCTTAAAACGGTTTATGTTTCAAAAACGATTTTGTCACAAGCCATAGATGCCAGTTTATTTCGATATGTGAATTTTAAGAGACTTTTAGAGGTAGAAACCGGATATACCAAAAACGAACCTATTCATATGGCAGTTACGGAAGCTATCGAAAAGGCTGTGGAAGCATTGATTATTGAAGGAATCAAGGACAATATTTGGCAGATTAATGTACCAGCTTCTAAAATAGTAGAGTTGATTAACGATTACGACAGAGAGAAAAAAGTAGCGGAAGAAACACAGCTCTATGGCCGACATTTGTATGAAAGAAGAGGTGTTTTCGGAATAGAAGGTGCCGGTGGAATTACTTTGGTCAATGATGATTATCCTCATCCTCAACCTAGACCCATGATGAAAGCCGCTTTGAAATACCAACTTTCCCAAACATTTTATCTCAGCGGATCGACACATTTATATTGGTTAGGGAATAAAGATAAATTAGAGGTAGGGTACGCCTCAGCAGATTTGAATTTGGAAGCAAATCTCTTGCCATTCGATAAGTTGACTCCTTTTTTATATTTAGGTGTAGGCTATAATTCCAATAGTAAATTTGAAAACAAGTTCTTTAAATTTCAATTTGGCGGAGGACTGGAATATATGACTTCGGATAATGTAGGTTTGAAATTATTTGCAGAACAAAATGTGACCAGTTTTGATAATATTGATTATCTAACACAAGGCAAAGAATATGATTCTTTTCTGAGAGCAGGACTGGGATTGACTTTTTATCTTGGTCAGAGAAAGACAAAACAGAAGAAAGAAATTATTGATACAAATTTCCAAGAGTTATTAAACCAATCAAAGTAAAGGGGTATGAAAATAGTTTCCAAAATAGTCATTTCAGTAGTCTTCATTTTAATTTTAGGTTGTAGTAAAGAATCGTTCGATGAAGGAGGATCCGGAACCATTAAAGGTCGAGTGGTCAGAGATGGTACTTTTGAGTCGTTGGCCAATGTGAAAATCTCATCAAATCCAAATACCAGTATCGTTTTTACCGATTCTACAGGAAATTTCACAATGCAAAATATCCCGGTGGGAACCTATTCTTTCCAGGCTCAAAAAGAAGGCTATGTGGCTAGATTCGAAAGTGGAACAATACTAGTAAATGAAGTCATAGAAATAGTCTTTGAGCTTAAACCAGAAGAAAAGGTGAATGAACCACCTACAACTCCGGTGTTGAAAACACCAACAGACAATAGTGTAGATTTGCCTTTAAATGTAACCTTAACATGGTCTGCCACTGATCCTGAAAGTGATCCGTTACAATACACCTTAACATTACGGAATGATAAAGACAATTCGATTGTCACAATTTCAGATTTAAAAGAGAGTTCATACAACCTTACTAATTTAAAATATTCTACAAAATATTATTGGCAAATTGCTGTTTCTGATGGGGTCAATCCGTCTGTTTTGAGTGCTGTAGGCAGTTTTAGAACATTAGATTTTCCTAACGCTAGATTTTTATTTACCCGACGTATAGAAGGAAATAATGTTATTTTTACGGCTAACGAATCGGGTCAAGAACTTCAAATAACTTCCAGTACTTCCAATTGTTATAGACCCAAACGGAATCTTCAAATTAACCGAATTGCCTTTATTAAATCGGTAGGAGGACAAGAACATATTTTTACCATGAAACCAGATGGTAGCGATGTGTTAAAAATAACCAATTCTGTTCCCATTGCTGGATTCAATATGGATCATGTAACGTTTTCTTGGAGTGGTAATGGTAGTCAGATCATTTATCCATATTTTGATAAACTCTACAGGATTAATGCAGATGGAAGTGGTCTTGTACAACTGTATCAGGCTGATTCGGGTAAGTTTATCTCAGAATGCGATTGGAGTAATGATAATTCGCTCATTGCTTTAAAGACCAATGATATCAACGGGTATAATGCTGAAATTATCATTTTAGATTCAGCTGGAAATTACAGTAGTACAATACTTACTGGAGTGGTAGGGGCTGTAGGAGGCTTGCATTTTTCGGTAAATAATCAAAAATTGATTTATACCATGGATAATTCCGGTTATCAGTCACCAGATTATAGACAGTTGGATAATTGCATATACCTATACAACTTTTTGACAGGATTAAGTACGCAACTTAATGTCGCGAAACCTGCTGGTACAAATGATTATGATGTTAGATTTTCACCTAACGAGTCCGAACTAATTTTTATGAACACCTCCAATGATGGTATTTCGACAAGATACATTCAAAAAGTAAGTTTAACAGTAAATAATAGTAGAACAACACTATATACCAATGGATTTATGCCAGATTGGAAATAATGTGATTAGCCTAAAGTGATTGCAGTATGAGAAAAATAATTGCTCGTTTTTTGTGTATACTTTTTTTGATTTCGTGCGATTCAGGTAAATCCACTATGATTTCTCCTAAAAGTAATACAGAATACGGAGAAGTTATATTTTATGATTTATATAGAGGCTTTCCAAAAAAGTCGTACAGAGTGATAAAAAATTTCGAGGATTATAAAGCCGTTTTTATAGGTTTGAATGTTGATAAAGTCCCCCAAATCGATTTTACCACTCAAAATGTTTTGGTATTGAATGTAGGAAGGAATGACAACGTGATGTATTCTCTTGAGCCTGAAAAAATTATCGAAGATGGAAATAACCTTATTGTCGTATTGCGAAGAAATGTATTTCCTAAGCAAATGGTAGATAAAAAGGTTACTTATCTCCCCATTACAATTGTAAAAATTAAATCGAAAAAGGAGATAATCTTAAAATAATACCTACTTTTATGGTATGATTAGGCTTTTTTTTATTCTTTGTTTTGTTTCTTCATTAAGTGCTCAGGAACAATTTAATATTTACTTTCAAAGTAATAAACATACGCTTTCTGCACCCGACAATAAGGAGTTATTACAGTGGGTTGAGAATAATAAAAACAGCAAAATACTAGCTATTACAGGATATACCGACGAAGACGGAACGCAACAATACAATGATTCATTGGCAGCCAAAAGAGTAGAAACAGTTTTTAAATTAATTTCGGGTAAAGTTCCAATACGGGAAGACTTTAAAAAAATAAGTTTCGGAGAAAAGCATCAGCATTCTAAAATTAAAGCCGAGAACAGAAAAGTAATCATCTATTATCTGTTAAATAAAGATTTGCATCGCGAAGCCGAAGTTTTAGGAATAAAACCCGAATCGGTTCCTAAGAAGAAAATAGCATTTCCGGATAAAGTAATTATTACTAATCCAAATGGTTCTAAATCCGAATACCAATTGGATGTCGATTTTATGAATTCTCTATCCAATGCTTCAAAAGGAACCAAGTTAAAACTCAATAATCTCAATTTTGTACTGAACACTTTTGCCGTTACAAATGATTCTAGAGGGAAATTGTATGAATTATTGTTGGTGATGCAACAAAATCCATCAATGAAAATAGACATACAAGGACATATTTGTTGCGTGAAATCCGACAAACAAGAACTTTCCACCCAAAGAGCCAAAGCAGTATATAAGTTTTTGGAATTAAACGGAATAGAGAAAAACAGAATGAGTTATCAGGGTTTTGGAAGCACACAACCTTTATTTCCATTACCCGAAAAATCCGAAGAGGAACGAGCCGCAAATCGTCGGGTAGAAATAGAAATCATCAATAATTAGATTGCGTAAAAAACTTGAAGCTTATAACTTGTAACTTATAACTTCTTTTTATCTTTGCACCCAACAACACAACAAATTTTATGAGTTCGGATACTTCAAAAAGGTATGCACTTCGCGGCGTTTCTGCTGCCAAAGAAGATGTGCATAACGCTATTAAAAACATCGATAAAGGCTTATTTCCAAAAGCATTTTGTAAAATAGTTCCAGATTATTTAACCAATGATGAAGAATATTGTTTAATCATGCATGCTGATGGTGCAGGAACAAAATCTTCTTTGGCTTATCTGTATTGGAAAGAAACCGGTGATCTATCCGTTTGGAAAGGCATTGCTCAAGATGCTTTAATAATGAATATCGACGATTTATTGTGTGTGGGCGCTACAGATAACATCATGTTGTCTTCTACCATCGGACGAAATAAAAACCTGATTCCTGCCGAGGTTTTGTCAGCTATTATTAACGGAACTGAAGAACTAATCGAAGAACTAAAATCGTTTGGAGTGACCATTCATTCTACAGGAGGTGAAACGGCCGATGTGGGCGACTTAGTTCGAACCATTATTGTCGACTCAACAGTAACGGCTAGAATGAAACGCAAAGATGTAATTGATAACGCAAACATTCAGTCTGGAGATGTGATTGTAGGTTTGGCTTCTTTTGGTCAAGCAAAATATGAAAAATCATACAACGGAGGAATGGGAAGTAATGGTTTGACCTCCGCACGCCATGACGTATTTGCTCATTATTTAGCCGAAAAATACCCAGAAAGTTTCGATGCTTCGGTACCTTCGGAGTTAGTGTATTCTGGAAAAATAAAATTAACAGACACCGTTGAAAATGTACCTGTAGATGCCGGTAAATTAGTCTTGTCACCTACTAGAACGTACGCGCCTATTATTAAAAAAATAGTAGAGAAATTTAGTTCAAGGGATATTCATGGAATGGTGCATTGTAGCGGAGGGGCACAAACCAAAGTGCTTCATTTTGTTGACAATCTACACGTGATAAAAGATAACTTATTTGACGTTCCACCTTTGTTTAAGTTAATTCAGGAGCAATCTGGAACCGATTGGAAAGAAATGTATCAGGTATTTAATTGTGGTCACCGCATGGAAATATATGTTCCTGCAGAGATTGCAAATGAGATTATCGAAATTTCGAATTCATTTGGTGTCGAAGCTCAAATTGTAGGTAGAGTGGAAGCTTCCGAAACAAAAAAATTAACGATTAAATCGGAATTTGGTACGTTTGAGTATTAATTTTAAAGTGTTTCGCGGAATTCTTAAAGGTTCCAAATGTCTTAAAATTAAAAGTTTATCAACTTTAATTTAGCCTAAAATCATGATAACTTCCAAAAATATATAATTCTTATATTTGGAAACTTAATGTGTTTAAAATGTACGAACTACTTTTTTGGAAATACCTAGATGAGGTTTATTTGAATCATCATGAAGTTTATGAAGCCTTGTGCGAAAAAGAATGGGTTAATGGCCTAGAAGAATTACCTATTCAGGTTATTTTAAACCGATTAAATAATGCGTTTTCCACTTGGGAGAAAGTAGATGAGAGCAGTTTTAAAAATAAGTCAGGAGTAGGAGCGTTTCATGTAATCACAACACCACAAAGTATCAAAATAGATTGTTACGGAACCGATGGGAAAACGATGAATAAATTATGTGATATAATGGATGAATTTAAATGTCCGTTATACGATCCCCAGATACCGGCACGTTACGATGATTTTGAAGATTAATTCCCGAAAACAATTAATCGTTTTTCGATAGTCAATTCCTTGAAACCGTATTTTTGAGCAATCCATTCCATAGTTTCTTTTTGATAGAGAAATACATGCGTATGGTCGTTTTTATAATACCACGTTTTGAAATCGATTTCAGGCGAATAGAGGTCCGTCATGATATATAACTTTCCGTTAGGAAACAACATTTTTTTAAGAAGTTTAAATTCTTTCTTGGGATTATAAAAATGTTCAACTACTTCACAAGAAACGATATAATCGTATTGTTTCGTTAGTAATTCTATGTAATTGTGAAAAAAAGGATCAAATTGTTTTATATTATACTGATTGTCTGACAATACTTTCGATATGGCAGAACCCGTTCCTGCACCAAAATCTAGTCCGGAATGTTCTGGAGTAAAATCGTTTAAAATGACTTGGGTGATAGGAGAAACAAAATTCAGATAACCAGGATCTTCCACATCATTGTTATGAAAACGATAATGTTTTTCTTCGTTTTCAGTTTCCATTCGTTGTTCAGGTTCAAGAAAAATTCCTTTACAATTAGGACAAGTGTAATAGATCCGGTCTTTATAATTGATGAAAAAAGTACTTTGCGTACCACAAAGTAAACAAGAATGTGTCATTACAATCCCAATTCTTTTTTTATCTTTTCGCTAAATAACAAAGTCATTAACTGACCATCGTTATCATTGTTCAAAAAGGTCCACTCATTTTTGGTAGAGTCATCGGCTACAGCAATCATAGTGGAAATTAATTTTATAAGGATGGAATTTTTTTCAGCATTATAAGTTACATCATCGGCTTTCATGCTGCTTTTGAAAAGATCAGTTACAGCATTAGGATCACTAATTTTGTTAGTAAACACCATCTCCAGAGCATTGTTGTGTTTGATTACACAAAATGTTTGTCCGTCTATTTTCTTAATTTCACTGAAGTTAAAATTCGGTTCTACGGCAATCATTTTAATTTTGAATTCAGGATTTCCTTCAAAAGTTTGTTTAATAATCTCTTTCAGACTTTCTTTTGGCATGATCGAGAACAACTTAGGATAAGTTAGCTCTAAGATTTTATCAAAATCCATCTCAGCCGAAGCTTTGTAGGCTTGATTAGCTTTGGTTTTCAGACTTTCAATGTTTTGACTAAACATTTGTGTGCTAACGAATAGAACGAATAAATAGAAAATTTTTTTCATAACTGGTAAATTGAATGTCAAATGTAATACAATTTTGTAAATATTATCTGGTTTTAAAGATTTGTTTGATGCTTATATACTTAGCACTTTCGAGAATAATCAATATAGAAATTGCTCCAATTAGTGCAGGAATAAAGTGTTGGTATCCTGGGAATTCAAAATTGAAAACACCTTGTAAGAAAGGAATCGTCAGGATGAGATATAATGAAATGGTTGCTATTGAAAGAATCATCCACAAAGCCCAATTTTTTTCAGTAATGATAGTAAAGAAGTTTCGGGTTTTAGAAAGATTGGTCAAAATCAAAAATACATTACCGACAATAAGCGAAGAAAATGCAATAGCTCTGACTTCTCCATCAGTATGTCCTTCCTGTAGAGAAGCAAAATAGACTGCAATAGTCATGGCTAATAACAACAATCCTTGAAGTAAACTTGAAACGATTCGTTTCGCACCAAAAAACTGTTCATTAGGATTTCTAGGAGCGCGGTTCATAATATTTTTTTCTTCTTGTTCGTATTCAAAAGCTATGGAACAAACAGGATCGATAATTAATTCTAAAAGCACGATATGCAATGGCATTAACAACAAAGGAAGCGATGGGAAAAATGCCGGTAATAGTGTTAACCCGATAATAGGAATGTGAATCGCAATGATGTAGGCCATGGCTTTTTGAAGATTATCAAATATTTTTCTTCCTAAACGAATAGCTGATACGATTGAAGCAAAATTATCATCTAATAATACCAGAGACGAGGCTTCTCTAGCCACGTCGGTTCCCATAATTCCCATGGCAATACCAATGTTTGCAGCTTTTAAAGCTGGAGCATCATTTACTCCGTCTCCTGTCATGGCAACAACTTCCTGATTCGCTTTTAAGGCATTTACGATTCTGAGTTTTTGCTCCGGTACAACACGGGCAAATACCGTTACGGATTCTATTTTGTTTTTAAGTTCTTCATCGGTTAGGTTTTTAAGTTCCTCACCAGTCATGATTACTCCATCATCAGGCAGACCAATTTGAGAAGCAATGCTTTTCGCTGTTGTCGGGAAGTCGCCTGTAATCATGATAACCTTTATACCCGCAGTGTGACAATCTTTAATGGCTTGCGGTACTTCGGGACGAATAGGATCTTCCAATCCTAATAAACCTTTAAACTGAAGATTGAAATGTGTTTGATTTTCTGGAATTTCTGTTTCATTTACAGAAGTGGTAGCAACAGCTATGATTCTAAGACCCTTAAGGGCAAAATCTTTAGCGATTTTTAAATGTTTTTCGGTTTCCTCTTCGGATAACTTACATAAACTAAAAATAGCTTCGGGAGCCCCTTTAGTAGCGACTAAGATCTGATCGGAAGCGTTATCTTTCACTACTCGGGTCATTGCCAGTAATGATTTAGATATAGGGAATTCTTTCAACAGTTGGAAATCAGAAACCAAACCATTTTCTAATTGACTGTGCGCAACGGTAAAGGCTTTTTCCATTGGGTCTAAAGAATTTTCTTGAGAGGCCAAATGCGCCAATTGAATAATTTCTCTGATTTTCGTTTGTTGTTCCGAAAAACTATGTTTAAAAAAAGATTGATTTCCATCATAAACAGCCGAAATATCCATCTTGTTTTGGGTAATGGTTCCGGTTTTGTCACTACATAAGACAGTAGCAGATCCCAAAGTTTCTATGGCGGATGGTTTACGGGTTAAAACTTTCTTTTTAGACAATCGCCAGGCTCCTAAAGCTAAAAAGATGGTCAACACCACCGGGAATTCTTCTGGTAATATAGCCATGGCAGCCGCTAAACCATTGAGTAAGGATTGTATAAAATTTCCACGAATCAGATAAAAAGCAACAACAACACTAGCACTAAGAATGGCTCCAACTATGAATAAATTCTTAATTAAAGATTTCATCTCCTTCTGCATTCTAGTTTCTTCTTGTTCGATGGCAAGCAAGGAACTTCCGATTTTACCAAATTCTGTATTTATTCCTGTGCTCGTAATCTCAGCATATCCTTTTCCTTGTACTACTAGAGTTCCGCTGAAAATCAAATGGTTTGTGTTATTAGCTTCTTGTTGTGCTGATTTGTGAACTGGAATAGATTCCCCAGTTAGAATTGATTCGTCTATGGTGAGATTGAGGGATTCTAATAAATAACCATCGGCAGGAACTCGATCTCCTTCATTTAGAATAACAATGTCTCCAGGAACGACTTCACGACCAAAAATACGGGTTTCAACTCCGTCGCGAATAACCAAGGCGCGTGGCGAAGATAAGTTTTTAAGAGTATTAAGTGCTTTTTCTGTTTTTTGAGATTGATAAAAAGTGATGAATATAATGATGAAAATGGTAGAAAGTAAGATAATACCTTCTCGGATATCACCCAAAATAATATAGAGTATTCCACAACTGATTAGAAGAATAAACATGGGCTCTTTCACAATGTCTAAAGCAATGTGAAAAATGTTTTTTGGTTTTTCAGAAGGAAGTTCGTTATAACCAAAAGTATTTAGTTGTTGTGTTACTTCTTTGGTGGAGAGCCCTTTTTTCATATTGTGTGTTTCAAAAACAGTTGCTTGTGTAAATATACGAAAGATGTTTGTCTATAGTGAAAAGGTGTTGTGTTTAATGCGGCTTTGTAGAGGTAGAAAATTTTAGTAGAAGATAAAAATAAAAAATCCCTAACTATAATATAATTAGGGACTTAAAAATTATTTAATTAAGAGATCAACTCTCAGAAATTATTCCTGAACTAATACCCATTCACCAGAAGCTAATAACGCTTCTGCTTTTTTGTATTTCATAGTTTCTGTTTTACCACTTAGAATGTGTTTAATAGTCACATTGTCATTACGGTTAATCTTTGGTTGATCACGAACGATGGTTTCTGTTACTTGTTGTTGCGTTGGTTGTTGACTTGCTTGCGAAGCTTCGCGGTTTCGCTCTGCTTGTTCTTCCATGTTCAACACTTCGTCTTTAATTTCGTGATACATTTCACGTGATGCTTCTTTGGCTTCTTCGATGTTGGTATTTTGTTGTGGTAAATCACCTTTAAATAAGAATGAAATTACTTCTTTATTAATACCATCAAGCATATTTCTAAATAAATTGAAAGCTTCAAATTTATAAATCAATAATGGATCTTTTTGCTCGTGAACAGCTAGTTGCACCGATTGTTTCAATTCATCCATTTTGCGTAGGTGCTTTTTCCAAGCTTCGTCCACAATTGCAAGAGTGATGTTCTTTTCGAAATCCGCAACCAATTGTTTTCCTTGTGTTTCATAAGCCTTTTTCAGATCGGTCACTACGTTTAATGTTTTAATTCCGTCAGAGAAAGGAACAATGATTCTTTCGAATTGATTGTTTGGATTTTCATAAACATTTCTAATGATAGGGAAGGCTTCGTGCGCATCTCTAACATTTTTCTCCTGATAATAGTCAGAAGCAGCTTTATAACATTTACCAGCAATTTCAACGTCGGTTAAACGATTAAAATCAGCTTCAGTAATTGGAGAAGTTATAGATAAATAGCGAATTAATTCGAATTCAAAGTTTTTAAAGTCTTTGCTTAATTTGTTCTTTTCAGCAATGCTTTCACAAACATCGTAAATCATATTCGCAATATCAAGTTTCAAACGTTCACCGTTCAAAGCGTGTCTGCGACGTTTGTAAACAACTTCACGTTGAGAATTCATAACATCATCATATTCTAATAGACGTTTACGAACTCCGAAATTGTTCTCTTCTACTTTTTTCTGTGCTCTTTCGATAGATTTGGTCATCATAGAATGCTGAATCACTTCACCTTCTTTCAAGCCCATTCTATCCATGATTTTTGCTACACGGTCAGAACCAAACAAACGCATTAGGTTATCTTCCAAAGACACATAGAATTGTGAACTTCCCGGATCTCCTTGACGACCCGCACGACCACGTAACTGACGATCTACACGACGTGAATCATGACGTTCTGTTCCAATGATAGCTAATCCACCTGCAGCTTTTACTTCGTCAGTCAATTTAATGTCGGTACCACGACCAGCCATGTTAGTAGCAATAGTTACTACTCCAGGTTTACCAGCTTCGGCAACGATTTGAGCTTCTTGTTTGTGCATTTTAGCATTTAAAACATTGTGCTGAATGCCACGCATTTTCAACATACGGCTCAATACTTCAGAAATTTCTACCGAAGTTGTACCAATTAAGACAGGACGACCTTGTGCTACCAATTCTTGGACATCTTCAGCAACGGCATTGAATTTCTCACGAACCGAACGGTAGATTAAATCCTCTTTATCAATACGTGAAATACCTCTGTTGGTAGGAATTTCAACAACATCTAACTTGTAAATTTCAAAGAACTCACCCGCTTCAGTTACTGCAGTACCAGTCATACCTGCTAATTTGCTGTACATACGGAAGTAATTTTGCAAAGTAATCGTTGCGTAGGTTTGTGTAGCGTCTTTAATTTTTACATTTTCTTTGGCTTCAATAGCTTGGTGTAATCCATCAGAATAACGACGACCATCCATGATACGACCCGTTTGCTCGTCTACGATTAACACTTCATTGTCCATAATCACATATTCGGTATCTTTTTCGAATAGGGTATAGGCTTTTAATAATTGTGTTAATGTATGGATACGCTCACTTTTAACAGTGAAATCTGCAAAAAGTGCCTCTTTTTGTTCAGCTTCTTCTTCTCTTGAAAGATTTTGTTTTTCGATACGAGCAATTTCGGTACCGATATCAGGAAGGACAAAGAAGTTATCATCAGTGGTTTTAGATAATTCTATGATACCACTTTCGGTTAATTCTACCTGATTGTTTTTTTCTTCAATAACAAAATACAATGCTTCGTCTACTTGAGGCATTTTACGGTTGTTATCAGACATGTATTCGTTTTCTGTCTTTTGAAGAATTTGTTTCACACCTTCTTCAGACAAAAATTTAATTAATGCTTTGTTTTTCGGTAAGGCACGGTGTGCTCTTAATAATTGGAATCCACCTTCTTTGGTGTTTCCTTCTTTGATTAATCGTTTGGCTTCTGCTAAAAATCCGTTTGCTAACTGACGTTGGATTCCTACAAGGCTTTCGATTTTTGGTTTTAATTCATTGAATTCATGACGATCACCATCAGTTACCTGTCCAGAAATAATCAAAGGTGTACGAGCATCATCGATTAATACTGAATCGACCTCATCGACAATAGCGAAATTATGTTTGCGTTGTACTAATTCACTAGGCGAATGAGCCATGTTATCTCTCAAGTAATCAAAACCAAATTCGTTATTAGTACCGTAAGTGATATCTGCTTCGTATGCTTTGCGACGAGCATCGGTATTTGGCTGGTGGTTGTCGATACAATCTACTGTTAAACCATGAAATTCGAAAAGTGGTGCTTTCCAAGTGCTATCACGTTTTGCCAAGTAGTCGTTCACGGTTACTAAATGTACTCCATTCCCTGTTAAAGCATTTAGATAAAGTGGTAAGGTAGCTACTAAAGTTTTACCTTCTCCCGTTTGCATTTCTGCAATTTTACCCTGATGCAGTACCACACCACCAATCATCTGTACATCATAGTGGATCATATCCCAGGTCACTGTTTTTCCTGCAGCATCCCAAGAGTTTGCCCATACTGCATGGTCTCCTTCTATAGTAATATATGATTTAGAAGCCGATAATTCGCGATCTTTTGGGGTAGCGGTTACTCTTACTTGTGTATTTTCTTTAAAACGACGAGCGGTTTCTTTTACCACAGCAAACGCTTCCGGTAGAATTTCATTTAAAGCTTTTTCAGAAATATCATAAGCTTCTTTTTCCAACTTATCTATCTCGTTGTAGATATCTTCTCGAGCATCTATGTCGGTAATATTTTCAACTTCGGCTCTTAGGGACGCTATTTTGCTGTCTTTTTCGGCACGAGCCTGTTTTATTTTTTCTTTGAATTCGATAGTTTTAGCACGTAATTCATCGTTCGTAAGGGCTATTAAAGCTCCTTCGAAAGATTTAATTTTTGTGATAATAGGTTGAATGGCTTTAACGTCGTTTTGTGACTTATCGCCTAAAAATACTTTTAATATACTGTTTATGAAACTCATAACGCGTTTGTTTAAATATGTGTAAAAATAACCAAAAAAAAAGCCTCGCGAGAGACTTTTCTAGTAGGTTTTATGATTAATATTCATCCTCATTCCAAAGATAATCTTCGTCTGTTGGATAATCAGGCCAAATCTCTTCCATTGACTCGTAAATCTCTCCTTCATCTTCAATTGATTGAAGGTTTTCTACTACTTCTAGTGGAGCACCAGTTCTAATAGCATAGTCGATTAATTCGTCTTTCGTAGCCGGCCATGGAGCATCACTTAAATAAGATGCCAATTCTAATGTCCAATACATCTCTGTAAAATTTTTAATTTATGCAAAAATAATTTTTCTACTTAAAAAATCAAGTTTTTTTTAATTTATTTTCAATTCTTTTTAAGAACGTTTTTTTATTTGATCAGCAGACTAGTTTTTTTAATTATAAAAAAAAATCCCAATACGTTATTTTCGGGGAATCCATTGAACCTCGTCAGCTTTGAGGTCATGTGACAACTTTCGTGCCAAGACAAAAAGATAGTCAGAAAGTCGGTTTAAATACATTAAAACTAACTCTTCTATTGGTTCTAGTTCATTTAAATGGGTGGATAAACGCTCTGCACGTCGGCAAACGCAGCGCGCTATATGACAATATGACACAGTGGTGTGTCCTCCGGGTAATACAAAATGCGTCATTGGAGGCAAAGCATTTTCCATAGTATCGATTTCATTTTCTAAAAAAGTAATGTCCGATTCGTTTATGCCTAAGTTTTGTAAACGTTTTTCACCGTTTTTTAAGATTTCTTTTTCCGGTGGAGTAGCCAGAATAGCCCCAACTGTAAACAAACGATCTTGAATTTCAATTAAGACTTTCTGATAAAGTGGATTTATATCCTGATCGCGGATTAGTCCAATATGAGAGTTTAATTCGTCTACCGTTCCGTAACTTTCAATTCGAATATGGTGTTTTGGGACTCTAGTGCCTCCAAATAATGCTGTGGTGCCTTTGTCTCCAGTTTTGGTATATACCTTCATGATATTATTGGTTTACAAAATCAATATTTTGTTCTTAGGGTCAAATAAACAAATTTACGAACAACAAATCAACTATTTTTTTGAGTCACTTTCAATGAGTCCGTCGCGGAGACGAATGATTCGATGGGCATGAGCTGCAATGTCTTCTTCGTGAGTTACTAGAATAACCGTATTTCCATTGGCGTGGATTTCTCCAAAAAGCTTCATGATTTCAACAGAAGTTTTACTGTCTAGGTTTCCGGTAGGTTCATCTGCCAAAATAATAGAAGGGTGATTAACCAAGGCTCTAGCAACTGCTACACGCTGGCGTTGTCCTCCTGATAGTTGATTGGGTTGGTGGTCCATTCGGTCCTGTAGCCCCACTTGTGTTAGTACTTCTTTAGCACGAGCATTTCGTTCGGTTTTGGAGTAGCCAGCATATATCATGGGTAAGGCTACATTGTCTAAAGCAGTAGTTCGTGGTAGTAAATTGAAAGTTTGAAAAACAAACCCAATTTCTTTATTTCGAATTTCAGCAAGTTCGTCATCTACCATCTGACTGACATCTTTTCCGTTAAGGATGTAAGATCCCGAAGTAGGGGTGTCTAAACAACCTAAGATATTCATCAAAGTAGATTTTCCGGATCCCGAAGGTCCCATTAAAGCTACATATTCTCCTTTGTCAATCTGTAGATCGATTCCTTTCAAAACGTTGATGGTTTCATTTCCTAGTTGAAAATCACGTTTGATGTCGGATATTGTTATTAAAGCTTCGCTCATTATTTTTTGCAAATGGTACAGCTATAAGTACATGATATGTGTAATTTGTTACAGTAATTTTAGGAGGTGATCTTGTAAATTTCGGTTATTCCTTTGAGTATATCTTTAAAATCGATTTCTAAATCGATAAGTTTTCCGGTATGAAGATCGAAAATCCATCCATAAACTGTTAATCCTCTGGTTTGAATTGCTTTTTGAACCTCTGCTGTTTTAATAATATTGATGCATTGCTCCTGAACGTTTAGTTCGATTAACCTTCTATAGCGTTCTTCTTCGTTTTCAATGCTGTTAAGTTCCCTTTTGTGAATTCGGTACACATCACGAATGTTTCTAAGCCATGGGTTTAAAATCCCTAAATCGGATTGTTGCATGGCTGCTTTCACACCTCCGCATCCATAATGCCCACAAACTACAATATGATTTACATGAAGGTGTTCTACCGCATAATTTATAACTGACATCGAATTGAGATCGGTATTAGGAACCATATTGGCGATGTTGCGATGCACAAATACTTGTCCGGGTTTTAGTCCCATTAAATCTTCTGCCGAAACCCTACTGTCTGAGCATCCAATGTATAGAAATTCAGGGGTTTGTCCTAAAGAGAGTTGATCAAAATATTGAGGGTTATTCTCTAGTTTTTGAGCAATCCACTTTTGGTTATTTTCGAAAATTTGTTCTACGTTCATATAAAGACTTTTTAAAAAATAAAAAAGATTAGGTTCTAATAGTAAAATGTTCTTTCTCTTGTTCTTTCCTAAAAAAGACTAATCCCCATTGAAAAGTGTCAATGGTAACAGTCACTTTTGGATGATTTTTGATCTCTTCCCATGCTTGTTCCATTTCTTTTGACCAGTGAATGTCATCAAAAATCCAAACGGTTTCGTTGGTAATTGTGGGAAGAAGTGATTCAAAATAATGTAAGGTTGCTTCTTTAGAATGATTGCCATCAAAATAAATCAGTTGATAGTGAGTAGTTGCGAATGAATTCTTCTTCAGATATTCGTTAAATTCCGTGACAACTGATTGTATATTATCAAGGTGAAATTCTTTAAATTGTTCTTGTGCCTGTCCTGAAGTTTTTGGACAACCTTCTAAAGTAGTGATTTTTGATTTTTGATTTAGCTTCGCTCTGTTCGTCTCTGACTCGAGTCCCAAAGAAAGAGCCGAAGTAGCTAGTCCTAAAGAAGTTCCTATTTCTAAAATATGTTCGGGTTGAAAATAGCGAACAATTCTAAACAACAATTCCGCCTTTTTTACAGAGATACCTGCCGTTTGTGCAATTTTACTGATTTGTCTATTATTCGATTTAAAAACCCTTGAACCGGCACCAAAATCAGTTACTTCTATAAACTGTTTGTTCCGAAGCAACCTTTTTCGGTATTCTTTTAATGTTTTGTATTCGGAATAAATGGTAGTGTCATAAAAACATTTAGTAACCAAATGAAACACAAAGGGAGAATGGACTCCATGTTGATTTTTGGATTGCCAGAGAAAATTCAGATATGATTTTATGAGATGCAACATTTATTCTTCCATTTTAGCTGAGAGTTCAAACCAACGTTCCTCTTTTTCTTCTATGGTTTGAATGATTTTTTGCAATTCGTTGGCTTTGCCTTCTATTTCATTGTCAGCGACTTTTCCTTCAGAAAACAAATTTTCAATTTCGATTTTCTTATTCTCTAAATCTTTAATTTCTCGCTCTATCTTTTGAAATTCTTTTTGCTCATTAAAATTTAATCCATTGGTTTTCGGGTTGTTTTGTTTCCAATTGACTTTTTCCTTGGATTCTTCCTTCACAGGTTCTATACTGTCCTCGTAGGCTCTGAAGTCGGAATAATTACCAGGGAAGTTTTCAATTTCGCCTTGACCTCTAAAAACAAGTAGATTGTCTACAATTTTATCCATGAAATAACGATCGTGCGAAACAACCAGCAAACAGCCCGGATAATCTAAAAGAAAACTTTCCAAGACATTCAGGGTAACAATATCTAAGTCGTTGGTAGGCTCATCGAGAATAAGGAAGTTAGGATTCTGAATTAGGACCGTACATAAATACAAACGCTTGAGTTCGCCACCACTTAATTTTTCAACATAATCGTATTGTTTCTTCGAATCGAAAAGGAAACGCTCTAATAATTGCGAAGCAGAGATAATTCTTCCTTTGGCCAAAGGAATGTATTCGCCGTATTCTTTAATTATATCTATAACGCGTTGACCTGGTTTTGGATTTATCCCACTTTGGGTGTAATAACCAATTTTAATAGTATCACCAACAATAACTTTACCGCTATCGGCAGGAATGGTTTGGGTTAAAAGATTTAGAAAAGTAGATTTTCCAGTTCCGTTTTTTCCAATGATTCCAATTCGGGCGCCTCGCTGAAAATCGAAGGAGAAATCATTGAGGATAATTTTGTCGTTGAATTTTTTAGAAATTTTGTGAAGTTCGATAATCTTACTTCCCATACGTTCCATGTTAATTTCTAGTTCAACAACGTTTTCCTTGCGACGACTTTCTGCTTTTTGTTTGATGATATAGAAATCCTCTTGACGCGATTTCGATTTAGTGGTGCGGGCTTTGGGTTGACGACGCATCCAAGCTAATTCCTTCACAAAAAGATTTTGAGCCTTGTCGATACTAGCATTTTCCGAAGCAATACGCTCTTCTTTCTTTTCTAAATAGTAGGAATAGTTTCCTTTGTATTGGTATAATTTTCCATTATCTAATTCTAGTATTTCGTTACACACTCGTTCTAAGAAGAAACGATCATGGGTTACCATGAATAATGTGATGTTTTCTTTAGCAAAATAGCTTTCTAACCATTCAATCATTTCAAGATCTAAGTGGTTGGTTGGCTCATCTAAAATTAATAGGTCGGGACGGTTAATTAGAATGATAGCTAATGATAAACGCTTTTTTTGTCCTCCGGAAAGATTTTTAACTTTAAGTTTTAAATCTTCTAATTTTAGTTTGAATAAGATTTGTTTGTATTGAGTTTCAAAATCCCAAGCATTATGACGATCCATGTCATCAAAAGCTTTTTGATATGCTTCTTCCTCTTCTGGATTTTCTAAGGCCTTTTCATACTGTTCAATTACCTTTAATATTTCATTGTCTGAAGCAAAAATACTTTCTTCAATGGTCAATTCTTCCTGAAGGTTATGATCTTGAGATAAAAAAGCCATTTTGATATCTTTACGAATTACTACCTGACCGGTATCTGGCTCATCTTCACCATTAATAATACGCATTATACTGGTTTTTCCCGAACCGTTTTTGGCAATAAATGCAATTTTTTGATCTTTATTGATTCCGAAAGATAGGTTTTCGAATAAAGTTCTTTCTCCAAACGATTTAGATATATTTTCGACAGATAGGTAGTTCACTTTGAAAGTAGGATTTACAAATTAAAGTGCAAAAATACGGTTTTGTATTCAGTTTGTTCATCACAAATAAAAAAGCTGCCTAAAAAGACAGCTTTATTTTTATTTAATGATATCAACTTCAATTTGACTATCGTTGTGAACTTTAACAAAAGCTTTGGTGTAATCCTCTTTTTTAGCCAAGTAAGGGTTGTCTAAAAACTTTTGTGGATTAATGGCCATTAACGGATACCAAGTACTTTGTACTTGAATCTGAATTTTATGTCCTTCTTTGAAAGTATGTAACACATCTTGTAATCGGAACTTGATTGGTGTAGGTTGGTTAGGGGTTAATGATTCAGGTTTTTCGAAACTGTTTCTGAATCTTGCCGGCATGATTTCGCTGCGCACCATTTGGTGGTAATTTGCATATAAAACATTAGGTTTGTCATTGTTTTGAGGTTCATCGGCAGGATATACGTCAATCAGTTTTACTACAAAATCAGCATCCGTTGCAGTGGTTGAAATATTTAAATTTACTGTAATTTCACCACCTAACGTAATATCTTCCGTCAGATAATCCGTACTGAACGTAATCACATCGGGACGACTTGTAGCGAAACGTTGGTCTTCACTCATGTAATTTCTAGGGGTAAAACCATTCAATTCGGTGTAATTAATACTGCTCGGAACCGGTTTGTTAGGGTCGCTAAAATATTCTGAAGCACCCATATTTTCTGGTTTGGTATTGAGTAGTTTTCCGTTTTCCGATAAATAGAAAACTAGTTTCGATGCATTTTTAGGTGGCCAATTTGCAAATTCATTCCATTGTTTTTTACCGGTATCAAACATGTAAGCTTCAGGAAGTGCTACGGCTTCTTTTTTGTTTTCTTTTAAGTAATAATTGAAGAATTTTTGTTCGATGTTTTTCTGATAAAAAGTAGCGATGCTGTCACCAAAATAAATGTCATTATGAAAGTGTTTGCCATTTTCTCTAGACCAACCGCCATGAGAGAAAGGTCCCATAACAATAGTATTTTTGGCTTTAGGGTTGTTTTTTTCAATAGTTTTATAAATATTCAGCGGTCCAGCCAAATCTTCGGCATCAAACCATCCACCTACTGTCATTACCGCATGTTTGATGTTTTTTAAATGAGGTAATAAATTTCTTTTTTTCCAGAAATCATCATAATTAGGATGGTTAATGATTTCTTGCATGAAGAAATTGTCCGAATAATATTTATCAACCCCTTCTTTTAAAGTTCCCATTTCATTGTAAAAAATCGAACCGTCTTTAGAAATAGGTTTAATCATTTTGTCTTCGTACCAAGCTTTATTTTCTGCTTTTGTTTTTTGCACTCCAAATACAGGGAATGTTTTAAAATAACCCATCAAGAAAGCTCCATTATGATGAAAATCATCAAAAAAGAAATCGGAAATAGGTGCTTGAGGTGAAGATGCTACCAATGCAGGGTGGTTAGCCAATGTTCCCACAGCGGAGTAAAAACCAGGATACGAAGTGCCATATTGGCCCACTTTTCCGTTATTATTGGCAATGTTTTTAATCAACCAGTCGATGGTGTCAAAAGTATCGGTGCTTTCATCCACATCATTTTTGGTTTTATGATCTACCTGAGGTGTCATATTTGTAAAAGTCCCTTCGCTCATATAGCGACCGCGAACATCTTGATATACAAAAATGTATTTATCCTGCGCTAAAAATTTGTTAGGCCCTAAACTTTTACGATAATTTTTCTCACCGTACGGCGCTACACTATAACAAGTGCGTTGCATTAAAAAAGGATATTTGTTAGCCTTCGAAATGTCTTTTGGAATGTAAATGCTAGTAAAAAGTTTTATTCCGTCGCGCATCGGGATGTAAACTTCTTTTTTGTCATAATCTTTTTCAATGGAAGATTGGGCAACTCCTGAAAAACTGAAGCAGACTAAAAGAAAAGATAATATTAATTTCATGTGGTTGATTTTTTATCGAATTTATTAATAAAAATGAAAAAATAATTTAATGTTATGTTAATTTCACAAGTTTAGTATTAATAGTTATTTTCGCAACATGCAATTGTCGGTTATTATTCTCAATTATAATGTTCAGTATTTTTTAGAACAATGCGTTTTAAGTGTTCAAAAAGCACTTCAAGGAATCGAATCGGAAATTATTGTCGTAGATAATTTTTCGCAAGATGGAAGTTGTGAAATGATCAAAAAACGTTTCCCTTTTGTAAAACTTATAGAGAACAAAGAGAATCTAGGCTTTCCCAAAGGGAATAATATTGGTGTAGCACATGCGCAGGGACGCTATTTGTGTATTTTAAATCCCGATACCGTTGTTGCAGAAGACACTTTTTCTAAATTATTACATTTTGTAACGTCTACTCAATTTGAGAGTTTACCAGCAAACCAACCATTAGGGATTATAGGTTGCAAACTTATAGATGGAACCGGTAATTTTCTGCCGGAATCCAAACGTGGTGTTCCAACACCTTGGGTAGCATTGACGAAAATCTTCGGATTGTATAAATTTTTTCCAAAGTTTAGAGTTTTCAATCAATATTATGCACAGCATTTAAACGAAAACGAATCGGGACAAGTTTCGGTATTGGTAGGTGCTTTCATGTTTATGAAACGCGAATTGTATCTAGAAGTTGGTGGATTTGATGAAAACTGTTTTATGTATTCAGATGATATCGATTTGAGTTATTTGATAGAAAAAGCAGGGTATCAGAACTATTATTTTCATGAAACTTCTGTGATTCATTATAAAGGAGAAAGTACCGTACGTGATGAAAAGTATTTGCACCGCTTCAAAGAGGCTATGCAGTTTTTTTATAAGAAGCATTTTGGAGGTTCTTTTTTCTTTAATTTTTTAATGAAAATAGGAACTTTTATTTTCGCTTTATTGAAGCAAAAACAACAAAAACAGCGTGTGGTTTCTGTTGATGAATATATCTTGTTTTCGAAAGATGAAAATTTAAGAAATCAACTACAATCTCAATTGCAAAAAAACGTACATCGATTTACGGATATTAACGAAAATGAGTTACTTTCGCATACAAATTCATCGGGAAAACGTTTCGAAATTGTATTGGATAATAATTGTTTCTCTTGTAAAGAAATCATTGCTTTTCTAGAAAAACAGAAAAATAAAAATTTCACTTTTAAAATTATTCCTGAAAAAACCTCTTTTATGATTGGAAGTAATAGTAGTTACGACAGGGGAGAGGTAATAAAAATTGAATAAAAAATAGGTTTTGTGAAATTATAAATCAAATTAATTAGTAATTTTGCAATCCAAATAGAAAAACACAACTTTAGTTTAATAATATGGCAAAGTTTGAATTGAAATTGCCCAAAATGGGAGAAAGTGTTGCCGAAGCAACAGTAACTAACTGGTTAAAAAACGTAGGAGACAAAATAGAACAAGATGAAGCTGTTCTTGAAATCGCTACCGATAAAGTAGATAGTGAAGTGCCTTCAGAAGTATCTGGAACACTTGTAGAAATATTATTTCAAAAAGATGATGTTGTTCAAGTAGGTCAAACTATTGCCATTATCGAAACCGAAGGCGATACTCCTCAAGTAGCAACGGCTGTTTCGAATGAAGTTGAGAAAGCAGTTGCTGTAGCTGAAGTAGCCAAATCGGTAGAAGTAGCCAAAGAAACGGTTGCTCCAGCAGATTTTTCTGCCTCAGAAAAATTCTTTTCACCTTTAGTGAAAAATATTGCCAAAGAAGAAGGAATTTCATTAGCGGAATTAGAGTCTATTAATGGTTCTGGGAAAGACGGTCGTGTTAATAAAGAAGATTTATTAAATTACATTAAAAATAGAGGAAGCCAACCGGCAGTAGTTAGTACTCCAAAAGTGCAAACACCAGTGGTAGCTTCTCCTTCGACACAAGCGGTTCCGGTATCTGTTAACGGAGCCGATGAAATTGTAGAAATGGACAGAATGCGTAAGCTGATTTCTAAATACATGGTAGAATCGGTTCAAACTTCTGCACACGTTCAGTCTTTCATTGAAGTAGATGTTACTAATATCGTGAAATGGAGAGATAAGGTGAAAAATGCTTTCGAAAAGAGAGAAGGTGAGAAATTGACTTTTACACCTATATTCATGGAAGCGGTTGCAAAAGCCTTACGAGATTTCCCAGGAATGAATATTTCGGTTGACGGAGAGTACATCATCAAAAAGAAAAATATCAACTTAGGAATGGCAGCAGCTTTACCAAACGGAAACTTAATTGTACCGGTGATCAAAAACGCCGATCAATTGAATTTAGTAGGTATGGCTAAGGCTGTAAACGATTTAGGAAACCGTGCTAAAGCCGGAAAACTTAAACCGGATGATACACAAGGAGGAACTTACACAGTAACCAATGTAGGAACTTTCGGTTCTGTTTTTGGAACACCAATTATCAATCAACCGCAAGTAGGTATCTTGGCTTTGGGTGCTATTCGTAAAGTACCTGCTGTTATCGAAACACCGGAGGGAGATTTTATAGGAATTCGTCAAAAAATGTTCTTATCGCACTCGTACGATCACAGAGTAGTTGATGGTGCGTTAGGAGGAAGTTTCGTAAAACGCGTTGCCGATTACTTAGAAGCTTGGGATATCAATAGAGATATTTAATATCAAATAAATTATAAATCAACCCGATACTGAAAAGTCTCGGGTTTTTTCTTTTGGAGCGAATGGCTTGGGCTTTTTTGGTTTCCATTTTCCTGCTGTCCGTTTCAATCTTTTTTAAACCTAACAGGTTTCAAAAACCTGTTAGGTTTAAAAAAGGATTTTCTCTACCATCAGGGCTAGGTTGTATTTGTATTGATTTTTTTGGTAATTATCTAAAATATAAAATGTTAAAATTAAATTAATGTTTTTTTTAACATTTTTATTCGTTATATATTTAAATTGGTTCCACTATTGAAAATTCTTACAAATATGTATTCCAAATATAAAATCATCGCTCTAGACCTCCAAAACGCTACAATTGAAAATCTAAATCATTGGTTCATTACTTCTGATTTTATAACGGCTGAAACAACCAAAGATTACTTGCGTTATCGAGTAAAAGATGAGGAAAATACTATTCATTTAATTTATATAATTAATGACTTTTTATTCGGTACTACTAGTAAAGAGGATTATCCGTTGATTGATATACCGGAATATTTAACCAATGATATTGTTGAATATTGTAAACCCATCCAATTAAGTGAAATCGAATCTTATCGTTCTGTAATTATCGATTGGATTTTTAATACCGATACAACTAGATCAAAAACAGCTTTCGAAATCAAACCCTTTCAAAAATATACGGTCGATTTTTATGAAATGAACTTTCCAGATTTCATTTCCTGTGTTACTTGTATAGAGGTGGAAGAACTGGGTTTTAATTTGAGAGAGTTTTTCCAACCCCTGAATCAAAAGTTCAAAGCCATTCATAACGAGTTCAAAAAATACTATCCCAGAACTCAATATTTACATGAAGTCAAACTAACCAAAATTTATATCCTTGAGAAATACATTTTAGGCTATAGTTTCCGTTTAGAAAATGAACCTTACGAGCATTTCTTTTATAACATCCATTTGGAAAGTTTGCTGCACCAAATCATTCCTTTTCAATTTGATGATAAACCAAAACTAACTGTAGATAGTATATTGGAAAAAATTAACCGAGTAGGTATTGAAAATTTAACAAAAGAAGAACAAGAATTTTTAAACAAACAAAAGTAATATTATGAAAATTGATAAACTACCAAGTTTTTTTTCTGCAAAAGCTATGTATCGATATATAGGCTCAAACATGAAACACTTTCAAGAAAAAAGATTTGAAAACATCAGAATCAAGGATGTAGATTATAAGTTGAATGAAGAATTATTGGTAAAACAAGTCATGTTTGATGGAACTGAAATTATGTATTCAATGATTTCAAGCAATCTGTTTTTTAAAAAAAATGAAAATTTCGAATTTAGAGAAGAGAATTGTTTTTGTGATTTTTGTCTTTTTTATGATGAAGATTACATGGTTTTTGAAGGTTCAATTAGTTATTTAAATGCATTTAAACCAAACTTTGAATATAAGGAATATTTTAATACCACCATTATTTTACCTTTCAACCAAAAACTATTGGATATTTGGGTAAAACATGATAAACAAATACAAGATTAAAAAAATGTAACTTTAAATTTTATAAATTATGCCAGTAGAACACAAATTTTTGAATCACAATTGGGAAAACGGTTTTTGGACAGAAAATGCAATTTTGAAAACTGAAAAGTATGAACCTGAAGTTTTATTTTTGGGTACTTTTAATCATGGTTTTGAATGGAATACTTCTGATTTTTTTTATGGAAGAGGAATGTATATGTGGACAATTATGTCAAATTTATTCATCCATAATGAAAATCATTTAATTCAAAGAAGATCAACAAATAACAATGTTCCATCATTAGATCAAATTTTTGAAATCTGTAAAAAAGGAAAAATTGTTTTTGCAGATTTAATTAAAGGTACAAAAGATGGTATTCAAACGATTGTAAACCAAAATCAAAAATGTGTAATTGTACAAAAAGATGATAATCGATATTGTTGGCATGATTATAAAGACAATTCAATACTTGACTTAATGAACTTTGGTTTTTTAGATGATAATGTTGAAGAAATAATAAATTATATTAATAATAATCAATCGATTAAATTTGTTTATTGCACTTTCAAATCTGGTGAGTTATTTTTAGAAATGATTGAAAAGATTAGGAGAAGCATTAGACCTGATGTTTCAATTGGACATATATTTACACCAACAGGTAATGGATTCGGTAAAAATTTGCAAATTCCATTTAATGAAAGAGCTTGGTCTATATCTCATTGTTGGGTAATGAATAATTTGGGAAATGATGTTTTTATTAATAAAGAAGGGTATTCACATTTAAACCATGATTGGTTAAGAAGTTGTGGTGTAAATCCATTAAATTTTTAATTCACTCTACATGAAAGATTTTATTTTAGAAAAAAAAGCTACAAATTCTCACTTAAAAGGAAATATAAACATTAGTAAAGTTCCAATTAATTTATTACCAAAAGTAAGTGAAAAAGTTATAATTGTTTTAGGTGATGATATTAGCCATTCAAATTTTGTTTTTGCAAAAGGATATAGAATTAATAATGTTTTAATTGGTAATTGGTTACAACAAAATAACATTAGGATAGGAAACACTTTTTATATTAGAATTACTAATAACAATACTTTTGAATTTTTAATTAATGTCTAAAAATCTCCAAACCATCCTCATCGGCACTGCAATAGGTGATTCACTTGGTGTTCCAGTGGAATTCCAACCACGAGGCTATTTAAAAGCAAATCCTGTAACCGATATGCGTGAATACGGTACACACGAACAACCAAAAGGAACTTGGTCAGATGATACGTCTTTGATGTTGTGTTTAGCAGAAAGCATGAGGGAAGGTTTAGATAGCAATAATCTAGCTCAAAAATTCATCGCTTGGAAAAATGATAATCTTTGGACACCGCACGGTTGGGTATTCGATATTGGCATAGGAACACGTATCGCCATAGAGCGTTTAGAAAACGGAATGACACCGGAATTAGCTGGCGGTTTTGATGAAAGGGACAACGGTAATGGTTCATTGATGCGAATTTTACCTTTGGTACTTCATATTAAAGAACTAGATATTGAAACACGTTTTGATTGGACCAAAAAAATATCTTCGATTACTCATGCACACGTTCGTTCTGTTATGGCTTGCTTTTATTATTTGGAATTCGCTAAAAAAATTATTGAAGGAAAAGATAAATTTCAAGCCTATAATGAATTACAATCGGAACTAACCCAGTATTTTGAACAAAGGAAAATTAATCCCATTGAAATCCATAAGTTTCATCGTTTGCTAAACGAAGACATTACAAAAGTGAACGAAGACAATATCAAGAGTTCAGGTTACGTTATCGATACATTGGAAGCGTCTATTTGGTGTATCCTAACTACCAATAATTATAAAGATGCTGTTCTAAAATCAGTAAACTTAGGACACGATACGGATACAACTGGAGCTGTAACAGGTGGATTAGCTGCTTTAATTTATGGAATGGATACAATTCCAGCAGAATGGATTAATACGTTAGCTAGAAAAGACGATATTATTAACTTAACAAAATCCTTATGAGAACTTATTTTTTCCGCTTAGGCTTTCTATCTCTATTGATTTTAAGCAGTTCAAGTTTATTTTCAAAAACGATTGCAGATTCTACCGTTGTGTTTGAAGATGATAAAATTTACATTCTTGATTTTGGAGGTGGCTCTATCGATTTAAGATACAAAAACGGTTACAAAGCCAAAGATCTCAATTATAAATATCAAATACGATTGTTTTATGACAACCCCATTTTTCTGGGTTCAGAAAAGAAAGAAACAGTCGAGAAAAAAGGTGTTGAAAATGTAAAGAAATCATACCTGGCTCCAGCGCTTAAATATCAGAAAGAGAACTTCTTCAATGACTTAGATATTGAGCCATCCCAAATCAAAATTATAACTAAAGAAGAAAACAACATAATGCATTTTTATTACCTTAGAGCGCATAGGGTAAACGAATGTAAAGATGGTATATCAAGTTATTTCTGGTGCAATGAAGAGGTCAAAGAAAAATTTTATGCCGAAGTAAATATAAACGATGAAGAAATCTATTTCAAAGAATTTAAAACAAAACCTGACAGATTTTAAAAACCTGTCGGGTTTTTTTATCTTTGCTACTTACAAACATACGAATGGAATTAAAATTAAACAGACCTATCTGCTTTTTCGATTTGGAAACCACCGGTATCGATGTGGGTAAAGACCGAATTGTAGAAATAGCAATTTTTAAGGTATATCCCAACGGAAATAAAGAAAGTAAAACCTGGTTGGTTAATCCCACCATTCCCATTCCTCCTCAATCTACAGCGGTTCATGGAATCACCAATGAGAAAGTAGCCAATGAACCAACTTTCAAAGAATTGGCGCCGCATGTGTACAATATGATTAAAGATTCGGATTTGGCAGGATTTAATTCGGATCGATTTGATATTCCGTTACTGGCAGAAGAATTATTGCGCGCAGAAGTAGATTTTGATATGAAAAACCGCGTATCGGTAGATGTACAGACTATTTTTCATAAAATGGAAGAGCGTACGCTGAGTGCTGCTTATAAATTTTATTGCGGTCAAACTTTAGAAAACGCTCACAGTGCCGAAGCAGATACCATGGCTACTTATGAAATTCTAAAAGCGCAATTGGATAGGTATCCGGATTTGGAAAATGATATCAAGGTGTTGTCTGAGTTTACTACTCGTAAAAAGTTTGTCGATTTCGCCGGATTTATTGCCCTAGATGATAAAGGACAAGAAATTTTCACTTTTGGTAAACACAAAGGGGTTGCAGTAGAATCGGTATTGGATAAAGAACCGGGATATTACGGTTGGATTCAAAATGCTGATTTCCCTTTATATACCAAAAAAGTGCTCACTGCAATTAAATTAAGAAAGTTGAATACGAAACTGTAAAAGATCATTAGAAAGTAGTTTTGACTTGTTTTGGACTGAGTTACTTTCGAATAAATTGACTAATCAATACATAAAAATGAAAATAATCTGTATTGGTCGTAATTATGTCGACCATATATCGGAACTAAATAATGAGCGTCCCAAAGAACCGGTGATTTTTATGAAACCCGATACGGCTATTTTGCCGAAACAATTTCCTTTTGTACTTCCGGAATTTAGTAATGATGTGCATCATGAGGTTGAAATATTGGTGAAGATCAATAAAGTAGGGAAATATATCGATGCTAAATTCGCTCATAAATACTATGACGAAATTGGCTTAGGAATCGATTTTACCGCGCGTGATCTGCAATCTAAACTAAAGGAAAAGGGACTGCCTTGGGAAATTGCCAAAGCATTTGACGGTTCAGCGGTAATAGGTGACTTTTTATCGAAAAATGATTTTAGTTCTTTGGAAAATATTAACTTTGAATTAAGAAATAACGGTCAATTGGTACAACAAGGAAATACCAATCAAATGCTGTGGAAAATAGACGAAATTATAGCCTATGTTTCGCAGTTTTTTACGCTTAAGACAGGAGATATTATTTTTACAGGTACTCCGGCTGGTGTAGCAAAGGTAAAACCGGAAGATGTTTTGGAAGGTTTTATTGAAAACAAACAATTGTTTAAGATACAAGTAAAATAATGGCGATACACTACAATTTAGCAAAGGTTTATGCAATTTCAGACGATGACAAAGATTTTGTCCTTCAAATTGTGAACTTATTTGTAGATGAGGTTCCCAACGACATCAAGGAGATGAAAGAAGGGATTAAAGAAAAAGACTATGCCCGAACGTACAGTTTTGCGCACAAAACAAAGCCTACTTTAGATCTGTTGGGTATGGATGCCGCGAAAGAAGAAATTCTTCAAATAGAACAATGGACTAAAGATCAGGGTAAGAAAAAAGAAATTAAGGAAGTATATAAAAGCCTTAAAAACAGAATAGATCTGGCTTTAGAAGAAGTAAAGAAAGATTTTAACTTATAATTTTACCGCTCCCCAAATTTAAATCTACAAAAAAATGAAAGCAGCCATAGTAACTATTGGTGATGAAATATTGATTGGTCAGATTATCGATACGAATTCAGGATATTTAGCCAAAGCACTTGATAAAATTGGAATTGGAGTACATGAGATGTTATCCATTTCAGATGATAAGCACCACATCTTAAATACACTTTCTTCGTTACAAAACAAGGTTGAAGTGGTTATTATCACTGGAGGATTAGGTCCTACTAAAGATGATATTACCAAGAAAACACTTTGTGAGTATACAAACGATACATTGGTTTCTAATGACGAAGTCTTGACTCATGTTACACAATTAATAGAAACCAATTTCAAAAGACCTATTTCAGCATTAAACAGAGAACAAGCTTTGGTTCCTTCTCGTTGTGAGGTTTTGTTTAATAAAGTAGGAACGGCCCCGGGAATGTGGATGGAAAAAGAAAATACTGTTTTTATTTCTTTGCCGGGTGTGCCATACGAAATGAAGTACATTATCGAGAATGAAGTAATTCCTAGACTTATTGCCAAATACAAGCGACCATATATTATCCATAAAACATTATTAACTTACGGAGTAGGGGAAAGTCTTTTAGCAGAACGTATCGAAGAATGGGAAGATAATTTGCCGGAATTCATCAAATTAGCGTATTTGCCAAGCCCGGGTAGAGTCCGTTTGCGATTGTCTGCCAGAGGAACCAGTGAAGAAGTGCTGCAGCAGGCATTAACAGAGCAGATCGCTTTGTTAAAACCGCAAATTGAAGATTGTTTGGTTGGTCTTGATGAAGGAGAACCTCTAGAGGTAATGCTCGGTAAATTGTTGACTTCTCATCAATTAACAATCGCTACTGCAGAAAGTTGCACCGGAGGAAAAATAGCCACAGTTTTAACAGCTGTTCCAGGAGCTTCGGCTTATTTTAAAGGAAGTATTGTTAGCTATGCAACAGAAATTAAAGAAACTGTTTTAGGAATTCCATCCGAAACAATTCAACAACATTCCGTGGTTAGTGCCGAAGTTGCCCGCGAAATGGCACAAAAAGTGCAACAACTCCTGAAAGCGGATTTTGTAATTGCTACTACCGGAAATGCAGGGCCTTCTAAAGGAGAGGCGGAGGCAGAAGTAGGAACTGTTTTTATAGGAATTGCTACTCCAAAAAAAGTATATGCAGAAGAATTTAACTTTGGTCAACCCAGAGAAAAAGTAGTCGATAGAGCTGTAAACAAAGGCTTGGAACTAATTTATAAAGAAATTTTAAAAAACTACGAAAAATAGTTTGGACATAAGGTTTATTTTTTGTTACTTTGCACCCTGATTTTGAATAACGATAAAAGATAAGCATAATGTCAAGAGTTTGTGACCTTACAGGAAAAAGAGCGATGGTAGGAAATAACGTTTCTCACGCTATGAACAAGACTAAGAGAAAATTCTCTGTAAACTTGGTTAAAAAACGTTTTTACCTTCCTGAAGAAGATAGATGGGTTACTTTAAGAGTAGCAGCTTCTACAATTAAAACGATTAACAAGAACGGAATTTCTGCTGTTTTGAAAAAAGCACAAGCAGACGGATTTATTAAATAATCTGTTCCTTAATAAATATATAGCAAGATGGCAAAGAAAGGTAATAGAATCCAAGTTATTTTAGAATGTACAGAACACAAAACTTCAGGTGTGCCTGGAACTTCTCGTTACATTACTACTAAAAACAAAAAGAATACTCCAGATAGATTAGAGATTAAAAAATTTAATCCTATCTTAAAAAGAGTAACAGTTCATAAAGAAATTAAATAATTAGTAAGTCATGGCAAAGAAAACCGTTGCAACGTTACAAACAGCTTCAAAAAGATTATCGAAAGCTATTAAAATGGTGAAATCGCCAAAAACTGGTGCTTATACTTTCGTTGAGGCAATCATGTCTCCAGAAGAAGTAGATGAATTTCTAAAAAAGAAATAATTTTATCCATTCAATATAACTAAGCTACTTTCATTGGGAAGTAGCTTTTTTATTTTATATTTGCTGTAAATTTTAGGAGCCCATCGTAAGGTGTTTTTTTTATGTTATTCCTGCTGTCCGCGCTACATGGTAGCTCGCTTCCATCAGGGCTATGTCCAATCCGAAGGCTTCTTTTAAACAAAACCATAACAACTCAAGTCATATAAAATTATGAGCTTTTTCAAAAGACTTTTTTCTTCAGATAAAAAAGAAACGCTAGACAAAGGGTTAGAAAAATCCAGCACTTCATTTTTATCTAAATTAACCAAAGCCGTTGCCGGAAAATCAAAAGTAGACGACGAAGTATTAGATAATTTAGAAGAAGTTTTAGTAACCTCTGATGTAGGTGTAAACACTACCTTAAAAGTCATCGAACGTATCGAAGAGCGCGTTGCTAAAGATAAATATCTAGGAACGGAAGAGTTAAATACCATCTTAAGAGAAGAAATTGCGGGACTTTTATCCGAAACAAATTCAGGAGAAGAAACAGAATTTGTAGTACCCAACAACAAGAAACCCTATGTGATTATGGTCGTAGGAGTAAATGGGGTAGGAAAAACAACCACGATAGGAAAGTTAGCCAACCAATTCAAAAAAGCAGGCTACAAAGTGGTGTTAGGAGCTGCTGATACTTTTCGTGCTGCAGCCATAGACCAATTGCAGATTTGGGCTGATAGAGTAGGAGTACCTATTGTAAAACAACAAATGGGTAGCGATCCTGCTTCTGTTGCTTTTGATACTTTGCAAAGCGCAGTTTCCCAAAATGCGGATGTGGTGATTATTGATACCGCAGGTCGTTTGCACAATAAAGTAGGTCTTATGAACGAATTGACCAAAGTAAAACGTGTAATGCAAAAAGTGGTGGAAGATGCACCACATGACGTATTATTAGTATTAGATGGTTCTACTGGACAAAATGCTTTTGAACAAGCAAAAGAATTTACAGCGGCTACCGATGTAACTTGTTTGGCAGTAACTAAATTAGACGGTACAGCAAAAGGAGGAGTTGTTATAGGTATTTCTGATCAGTTTCAGATTCCGGTTAAATATATAGGAGTAGGAGAAGGTATAGACGATCTTCAAGTGTTTAATAAATACGAATTCGTAGATTCATTCTTTAAGTAATTATGGAAAAGTTCATTCAGTTTTATAAAAATCTAAAACCAATGCATTTATTCCTTTTTGGTACGGTATTTTTACTGTTAGCCAGAACAACAAAGGATAACTTGGGTTTTGAAATGGGATCTTTATTAGCCTCTTTATTTATGTATATTTTGGCTTTGACTAAGTATCTTAAAAAGGAAAAAAATAAATAGTTATATATAATATTCATACAAAAAAACCGGCTTATGCCGGTTTTTCGTTTTTCAAATACTATTGAAATATTTTTAGATACTTTGAACGATTGCTACAAAATTATCCGCTTTCAGTGCTGCTCCTCCAATTAGTCCTCCGTCAACATCAGGTTGCGAGAAAATTTCTTTAGCATTTTCAGGTTTTACACTACCTCCATATAAGATAGACACATTTTCGGCGACGTCATTTCCGTAACGTTCTAAAATCGTTTCTCTGATGAATTTATGCATTTCTTGTGCTTGTTCCGGTGAAGCCGTTTCTCCAGTTCCGATGGCCCATACTGGTTCATAGGCTAGGATAATGTTTTTCCAGGCTGTTTCCGGTAAATGGAACAAAGCGTCTTTTAATTGGTATTCTACCACATTGAAGTGTTGTTTGTTTTGACGGTCTTTAAGCTCTTCACCAAAACAAAAAATTATCTCCATCTCGTGTTTTAAAGCGGTATCAACTTTATTGGCTAATAAAGCATCTGTTTCGTGAAAATAAGCACGGCGCTCAGAATGACCAAGAATAACGGTATTGACACCAATATTTTTAAGCATGTCAGCCGAAATTTCTCCCGTAAACGCTCCTCCTTCTGCCTGATGCATATTTTGTGCAGCTACTTCAATAGGTGTAAATTCAGTATGGTCTACCGCCGAGGCTAAATTGACAAAAGTAGGAGCAATAATCACTCTGCTTTCTGTTTCAGCAGGTAATTTCTGGATTAATTCGTTAATCAGGTCTTCCGTTTGTTCGGCGTTTTTATTCATTTTCCAGTTGCCGGCAACAATTTTCTGTCTCATTTACTGTATGTTTTTTATGGTCTCGTTAATTTTATCAAAATCAGTTTCTATAGCTCTGTATAAAGCAATTTTACCGGTTTTGTCAAGAATAATATATCTAGGAATCCAATTTAAGTCAATCGATTGTCCAAAACTTCCTTTCATACCGCCTTCCATTAAATAGTGGTCACCAACCAAGGCATGTTTTTCGATTCCTTTTAACCAAGCTTCATTAGTTTTATCGGCTGATAAAAAAACATAAGCCACTTCTGAATGTTGTGCTTGTAATTCTTTTAGTTTAGGCATATTTTTTACACAATCACTGCACCAAGACGCCCATGCTTCTATCACAATGGTTTTGCCTTTGTGTTTGCTGATGATTTCTTGAAACGAAATTTCCTGTCCTTTAACATCTTTTAATTTAGAGGACAAAGCTTCTGGAGTAAATTCGGTTTTTTGGGCTTGAGAGCAAGAAATACTCAGAAATAATAATGATAATAGGCTAAATATTTTTTTCATGGTTTATTATAGTTTAATGTTTTCAATATCGTTGTAATGTGCTTTTTGCATGATGGTTCCTTTTTGTAAAACTACTATACTTGGATTGGCTCGTTCAATAGTTTTGATAGTAGTAGGATCACAAAAATAGAAGTCGAAGGTAAATCCGTATTGTTGTTTTATTTTTTCAACTGAAGCAGCATCAGAACCTGTTACCGCAATAGTGTGATAACCTTTAGCTTTGGCTTTTTGATAAAAATTTTCTAAAAGTTTTAAGCCTTCAGGAGCAGATTTTTCTAAAGCATAAAGAGTGAAAAAAATGACTTTTTCTTCGTTAAGAATTTCTTCTTTGTAATCGCTTCCGTCTTTTTCCAAACTGAAATCATGAATAGGAGGCACATATCCTTCTTTGATTAATTTATCCACACGGTCAATGAATTTCGCTGTAGGAGGTATGTTCATCAACTCCTTGTCTGAAAATTCTTTTTGTATTCCGTTTACTTCATAAATGAATTTCATTTCATACTCAGATTTTGGAGCTCCTTCTGGGATTTCCATTCCTTTTTGAATGTTTTTTCCAATGGCAAAGGCTCTAAAATCAATCAATGGTAAATGATGTAAAACATGATAACCAATATAACAACTCGCTACAAGACTAAGAACAGAAACTGCTGAAGCAAATTTGTTATTGAATAAGGTTGTGATGTATTGCTTGTTAAAGAATAAAATAAGTATGAAAACCAGTAATACAACATCTTTAGTGAACGATTCCCATGGAGTTAGTTTTAAGGCATCTCCAAAACAACCACAATCTTTTACTACATTGAAGTAGGCAGAATAGAACGTTAAAAATGTAAAGAATAAAATTAAAGCCAGTAAGCTCCAAAGTGTAAATTTAGTTTGGTATCCCACTAAAAGCATAACGCCTAATACCATCTCAAGGATAACTACGAAAAGCGCTAATCCTAAGGTATAAGGAAGTAATGCCGGTAAATTGAAAACAGTTTCTCCAAAGTATTCATCTAATTTATACGAAAATCCTACAGGGTCATTTAGTTTGATGAAACCCGAAATGATAAATAAAAGACCAACAAACAAACGTGAAAAATGTACAATGTATTTCATATTGAAATTACTTTTGTTAAAATTTGAAAATTACTTTTTATAGTCCATTAAAATAAGAGCAAAAACAGCATAATTAATCATATCCTGATAGTTTGCGTCAATGCCTTCTGATACCAAAGTCTTGCCTTTGTTGTCTTCGATTTGTTTTACACGAAGTAATTTTTGTAAAATTAAATCGGTTAACGAACTCACACGCATTTCACGCCAAGCTTCACCGTAATCGTGATTTTTAGCTTCCATTAATTCTTTGGTGATTTTAATTTTTTCATCATACAAGGCCACAGCATCAGTGACATTTAAATCCGGTTGATCTACAACACCTTTGTCTAACTGAATTAAAGCCATGATAGCGTAATTGATAATCCCAACAAATTCAGAAGCTTCACCTTCGTCTACTTTTCGTACCTCTTTTTCTTGCAAAGAGCGAATTCTTTGGGCTTTAATAAAAATTTGATCGGTGAGAGAAGGCAATCGCAATATGCGCCATGCACTTCCGTAATCTTTTAGTTTTTTAGTAAATAAATCGCGACAAATCGATATGATTGCATCGTATTGTTGTGAGGTATTATGCATTAGATAGTATATTTGTATCAAGTTTGTCCAAAAATAGGACTTTTTTTGGATTGAATTAGGAATATTAACGATTTTTGAACATCTATTATTTACCTATGACCATTAATTGCAACGGAAACCTGATCGATTTATCTATCCCAAAGGTAATGGGAATTTTAAACGTAACCCCTGATTCTTTCTACGATGGAGGCAGGCATGTTTCTGAAAAGATGCTTTTGAGTCAAGTCGAAAAAATGCTCACCGATGGGGCTACATTTATAGATGTGGGAGGTCAAACAACAAAGCCGACATCGACTTTGATTTCTGCAGAAGAAGAATTGAAACGAGTGATTCCTGCGGTGGATTTGATTTTGAAAAATTTCCCAGAAGCAATACTTTCCATAGATACGTTTTATGCAAAAGTGGCCCAAGAAAGTGTAGCGCATGGAGCAGCAATTATAAATGATGTTTCTGCCGGCAGTTTAGACGAAGCCATGTTTGACACAATTGCTCGCTTACAGGTACCTTATATTATGATGCACATGCGAGGGACTCCGCAAACCATGCAAAACTTGACTCAGTATGACGATTTGTTGAAAGAAATTTGTTACTATTTCTCAGAAAAAATTGCACATGCCCGAAGTTTAGGGATCAATGATTTGATTTTAGACCCAGGTTTTGGTTTTGCAAAAACAACCGAACAAAATTTTGAGTTGATGCGTCAGTTGGAATTATTCAACATCTTCGAATTGCCGCTTTTGATTGGTATTTCAAGAAAATCAATGATTTATAAAACTTTAGAAGTGACCGCTGCCGAAGCTCTCAACGGTACCACTTTTTTAAATGCGATTGCCTTAACCAAAGGAGCTCAAATTCTGAGAGTGCATGATGTTAAAGAAGCGGTGGAATGTGTGAAATTGTTTGAGAAACTATAAATAGTTGACCGCAGCAATTTAAGATTATTTTAAATTCCATCGTTTTGGTAATTATTTGATGGAAATGAAGCAATAATCTTAAAGATTGGTTATTGCAGTAAGGATGCAATTTCCGGTATAGAATCGGGAGCTACTAATTTGCCATTTTTTAAAGCTACACCAGTCACTTTAGCCGATAAGATAGTTTTGTTGTCAGATATTCGAATAATATTCTGATGGAAAATAACTCTCAAATGACCTTCTTTTTCTGCAGAAACTTCAATTTTAAATCGATCACGACTGACTAATGAGTTTTTAAAATTCATCTCAATGCTTTTCACTACTAAAAGGATATTGTTTTGAGAGAATGCTACAAAATCGATACCATGATGGTGTAAGAATTCGTGTCGGGCGTGTTCTAAATAATTTTGATACACCGAATTATTTACAATTCCTTGTACGTCTAATTCGTAATCTCTTACCGCTAATTCAATTGAAAAAAGTTCCATGGGTTAAGCATTAGTGTTTTCTTCGCGGTTTAAAAATTGCGCTTCGTATAATTTTTTGTAATAGCCGTTTTCTTTTTGTAACAGTTCTTTGTGACTGCCTTCTTCTACCACTATACCTTTGTCTAAAACTACTATTCTATTAGCATTGATTACTGTCGCTAAACGATGGGCAATGACAATTGAAGTTCTATTTTTGGTAAGCGTATTTGTTGCTTTTTGAATTAATTCTTCTAAATAGGCATCGATAGAAGAGGTCGCTTCGTCTAAAATAAGAATACTCGGATTGCTCACATAAGCTCTTAAGAAAGCAATCAACTGTCTTTGTCCGGAAGAGAGCATGCTGCCTCGTTCTTTAACATCATAATCGTAATTGTCGGGTAATCTCATAATGAAATCATGCGCACCAATTTCTTTAGCCGCTTTAATTACCTCTTCTCTGGAAATTTTCGGATTGTTTAAAGTAATATTGTTGTGTATTGTATCGGCAAACAAGAAAACATCTTGCAATACTACAGCAATTTGTTTGCGAAGACTTTCTAAAGTATATTCTTTTATGTTGTGTCCATCAATAGAGATGGTTCCTGATTTGATTTCATAAAAACGATTCAACAAATTAATGATGGTCGATTTTCCCGCGCCCGTTGCTCCAACAATGGCTATAGTTTCGGCCTTTTTTATAGAAAGGTTGATTTTTTTTAGAACGTCTTCGTCTTTTTTATAACCAAATACAACTTCTTTAAATTCGATATTACCTTCAAAATGAGGTGCTTCTAGAGAGCCGGAATCTTCAATAGGTTGATGATTGTCTAATACTTCAAACACACGATTGGCAGCGATCATTCCCATTTGCATCTCATTGAATTTATCCGCAATTTGACGTAGAGGAGTGAAAAATATAGAGATATACATCGTGTAGGCGAAAAGGTCTCCAAAACTGGTGATTCCATCGTTGTTTAAAATGTTTAATCCACCATACCAAATGATCAAACTCAGTGTTAAAGCCGAAACGATATCAGCAATTGGAAAGAAAATGGAGTTGTACCAAACGTTTTTAATCCAAGCTTTTTTGTGCAATTGGTTAATGGCTTTAAAATTTTCATATTCAATATCTTCACGAGTGAAAAGCTGTACTATTTTCATTCCTGAAACACGCTCTTGTACGAAAGTGTTCATGTTGGCAATTTGAGCACGAACCTCTTCAAATGCAACTTTCATTTTAATTTGGAAAACTCTGGTAGCATAGATTAAAATAGGCATGGCTGCTATTACAATTAAAGTAAGCTTCCAGTTCATGTAGAGCATAAAACCTAACACAACAATCATTTTAAGCAGGTCACTCACGATCATGAATAGTCCTTGACTGAAAATTCGGGCTATGGCTTCAATATCTGAAACGGCTCGAGTTACCAATTTTCCAACGGGCTCGTTGTCGTAATAACTCATTCTGAAAGTAGACAAGTGATTGAATAGTTTAATTCGAATGTCCTTAATGATGTCTTGTCCTAACCAATTGGCCCAATACACAAAATAGAATTGTGCTAGCACTTCTAAGAATAATGTTAAAGCGATGAGTCCGATAAAGAGCAATAATCCTGTTTCGTCTTTGGTTTGAATGTAATGATCAACATTATATTTTAGTAAATACGGGCGCAATGCGGCAAATAACGATAATAAAATGGCCCATACAATTACGCTATTGTAACGCCATTGATAAGGTTTGGTGTATACTAAAATTCTTTTAAAAAGTTTCGAATCAAATGCTTTCATGCTATTTGTTGATATACGGATACGTAATATTTGTTAAGAACAATCCTTGAGCTGGAACAGAAAAGCCCGCTTGTTTACGGTCTTTACTTTCTATGATTTTTATAAAATCTTCCTTCGTAATCTTATGTAACCCAATATTTACTAATGTGCCAACAATGGCTCGCACCATGTTTCTGAGAAAACGATCAGCAGTAATAGTAAAGATCAGTTTGTTATTTTCTTTTCTCCAGTAAGCTTCGGTAATTTTACAATTATAGGTAAACACATCTGTGTTAGACTTAGAAAAACACTGAAAATCTGTAAAATTAAGCAATAACTGAGCTGCTTCATTCATGGCTTCAAGATCTAGTGGTAATTGATTATACCACGATGTCTCATTACCAAAAATATCTTTTTTAGTCGATATAAAATAATGGTAAGTTCTCGAAGTAGCATCAAAACGAGCATGAGCTTCTTCGTGTACGGGAATAATATCGTATACAATAATATCTTTGGGTAAAAAAGAATTGGCCTTGTAGATTAATTTGTCTTTATCGATTTCTTTATCGGTATCAAAATGACCATACATCAAGGAAGCATGAACACCGCTATCGGTACGTCCTGCCCCAACAATATCGATTTCTTGCTGTAATAGTGTGGAAAAAATTTTGTTTAAAGTTTCTTGTACAGAAATAGCATTGGGTTGGTATTGCCAACCATGATAATGTGTTCCGTTATAAGCAAATTCGATAAAGTATCTCAAACCAAAAATCTTTTTTGCAAAGATAGAAGAATTCTATGGGTTATAAATTAAAAAAAGACTCAGCAAACGATAGTTCTTTGAGTCTTTTTGTGATTAGATGATATTGATTAACGTCTTCCGTGTCCGTGACCATGTCCGTTTCCGCGACCATGATTTTCGTTTCTGTCGTTTTGTTTTTTATAATAACCTCTATCGTTATTGCGATAATAATAGTGGTCGTCGTTATCGTAGCGTCTTTCCTTAACCACTACATAATTGGTTCTTCTGTTGTAGTTAGGACCGTAGTATTCGTGACGATAGTTTCTGTAGTTATCTCTCCAATAGTGTCTGCGGTGATAATCAAAATTTACCCAAGGAGAATTTCCTCTATAATTAATCACTACTCTATGTCCTCGGTTGATATCGTATCCATGGCAGTATTCTGGTAAGTAACGTGAGCGTATCCAACCGTTTGGACCATAGTAAACATATACAGCATCGTAGGTATCGTAATAACATTCGATTTCCGGTAAATAAACGTATTGCACTCGTTCTTCATGGTAATGATCGTGCCAAGTTGGTCGAGAACCAATATTCAAACTTATAGAAACTTGCGCATTAGATTCCAGAGAAAATAAAACTAAAAATGCTCCGAATATAAATTGTAACTTTTTCATCGTGTATGGTTTTTAAGTTATGGATAATAGTCTGTTGATTTAAACGATAATCCAATTACTATGCCAAAACGAAAAAGTAACAGAATTTAGTTAAAATTTTAACAAATACTGAAAGAGTTTTTCTGTGGGTAAACCTACCACATTGGTATAGGATCCTTCAATTTTGGAAATGCCGATAAGCCCTATCCAATCCTGAATTCCGTAGCTACCAGCTTTATCTAGTGGTTGGTAGTGGTGAACATAATATTCAATAGCTTCTAAACTTAAATCTGAAAAGGTCACTTGAGTGATATCGTAGATAATATCTGATTTTTCTTTGGTTTTACAACATACCGAAGTAACTACTTGATGGGTTTTTCCAGATAGTTTTTGTAACATTTGAACTGCTTCTGCTTCATTTCTAGGTTTGCCCAAAGCTTCGTTATCTAACCAAACTAAAGTATCACTAGTGATTAATAATTCATTTTTTTCTAAATCATTAAATGCATCGGCTTTTAATTGTGCCAAATAATTTGTGATTTCATACGATTGTAAATGTGGGGGATACACTTCTTCAATTTCTTTCAATCGAATTTCGAAATCTAAATCCAAATCTTTTAAAAATTGTTGACGGCGCGGAGATCCTGAAGCCAGAATGATTTTAGTATTTTCAAATTTCTTACGAAGCATAATATTGAATATTTAATCCGATGACACCAATGGCTAATATTCCAAAGAAAATGATCAGTTTTAAAACTAGACTCAAATGATTGAAATCTTTCTTGTTCTTGGCAGTACCCATTTTAATCATAAAATAAAGCAAAGGACCTATGATAAATCCTAAAATATAGACTGTAGCAAACTCTAATTGGAATAAGTATGTATAGATGTAATAAAGAATCATGATTACAGGAATAAAACTGTAGCCTAGTAATATTTTAGTGGTTCTTGAAACTCCTAGTACAATTGGAAGCGTGGAAATACCACTATTATAATCACCTTTCATATCCTCTAAATCTTTTACGATTTCCCGAAGCAGATTAATAATAAAAGCGATCACAGCGAAATCTAATAAGATGGAAAAAGTCATTTTCATTTGGGCTTGATTTTCTGGAATCGTTGCAGGGTAAATTTCAAACAAGCCAATAATTATGATGCTAAAAGCCAATAAAAAGGAAATAATTAGATTTTTAACCAATAGAATTTGTTTGAAAGAAGTAGCATACATGTACAACAAAGCGGCACAAAAAATAAAAACAGAACCAAAAATAGGTTTACCAATTACATTAGCCAGATAGAAACCTAAAAGTACTCCAATTATCGTAAAAGTAGCATAGAGATTATAAGCTTGATTCTCGGAAATAGATTTTCCAACTTGGTTGCTATTGGGTTTGTTTATCGCATCCGAATTCTGATCGTTAATATCGTTGATAATATTTCCACCAGCCGCAATGCAAATAGTTGCTAGAACTAATAGACCAAATTGCCAGTCGGATAGAAACAACCAAATGTTTTGTATTTTTAAAAAACCATATAAAACGACAAACTGCATTAAAGCAATGAGTAATAAATTAGGATAGCGAATTAGTTTTAGGTATTTCATTGTTTTTAATCGAATTTACCATTAAAATAAGTATTCCATTTCTCTTGAACTTTCATCACTTGTTCAATAACATCACGAACGGCACCTTTACCGCCATTTCTGTGAGAAATATATTGGGATATTTCTTTAATTTCTGGTACAGAATCCTGAGGGCAGGTAGGTAATCCTACCAATTTCATCACGTGAAAATCAGGGATATCATCACCCATATATAATACTTGTTCCGGCTTAATGTTATAGATGTCGATATATTCTTTAAAGGTTTCTACTTTATCGGAACAGCCTAAATGAATATCTGTAATCCCTAAATTTCGTAAACGAATTCTAACTCCTTCATTGCTACCGCCGGAAATGATACAAACGTTATAACCACTTTCAATAGCGGCTTTCATGGCAAAACCATCGCGGATATTCATCTCGCGAAGCATTTCGCCAGTTGGGGTTACATGTACTGTTCCATCGGTCAATACACCATCAACATCAAAGATGAAGGTGGTGATGTCGTTCATCAGTTCTTTATAGCTTTTTGCCATTGTCAATTATGGATTTTGTAAGTAGTTTATAGATTTCTTTATGGGTTTGATCAGTCAGAAAATTAAGATGTGTGTTAATGGTAATGCTGTCGTTTCTTTTCGCTGGTCCTGTTTGTGCTTCCTGAGGCGAAAGAGTTTTTATCTTGTTCGCTGTTTCTTCAATCAGAGGATATAAAATTTCAAATGGAATATTGTTGGTTTGACAAATTTCAGAACCAATTTGATACAAGTGATTCACAAAATTGCATACAAAAACGGCAGATACATGTAATGCTTTTCTTTGTTGAGAGTCAATCGCATATACTTTATCGGAGATAGCTAGAGCAACTTGTTCTAGTAATTTGAAATCGGATTCAGTTGTAGCTTCCAAACAGATGGGAATTGTCCGGAAATTGACTTCTTTCCCTTTAGTGAATGTTTGAAGTGGATAAAAAACACCTTTTCGGTTTTCATCGTTTAGGATTTCAATCGAAGCCGAACCGGAAGTATGTACTACGAGTTTGTTTTTAAACAAAAGTTGATTCGAAACCTGTTCAATAGCATTATCGGTTACGGCAATAATATAAAGATCGGCTTCCTGAATTTGGTTAAAATCAGTTGTAATTTTATCTTTTTCAATAATATCACCAATACTTTCAGGGTTGCGAGCCAAAACTTGTTTTACTTCAACGGTATTACTTTTAGCGAAGGCTGAAATCAAGTGTTGCGCAACATTTCCGGCACCAATTATTACTGTCTGAATCATGTGGCTAAAATAGTAAAAAATACACTTTTAAAAGAATTCATGCACTATTAACAATTTGTTGTTGATAATCAAAAGGATTATTTGTTGTTTTGTTCAAGTAAAATTTTATTTTTGCATAATAACCAAAACTATTTTTAATCTATGAAAAAGTTATTCTTGTTAGCGCTTTTTTTAATCAGCGGTCTAAGTTTCGGACAAATTAAGGTATTGCCAACAACTCCATTAGAACGCTTGGGAAGAGTGGGTACTAACGAAGTTTATGTACAAAAAGAAGGAACTCAATATACATTCTTTTATAAAGACATAGAAAATACAGACGAAAGCTCTACTAAAAATTTTTCATTTAAGAATGTAGACAACGATTACGAAAATCTTTACAAAATCATTATTGATGGTTTCAATGCATCACCGATGTATGATATTAAATTAGAACTTCCAAATGATTTTGTATGGTTACATTATACTAAAACTTCTGCAAGACCAGTGGTTCAGTTTATGACTACAAATAAATTGACTTCATCTACAGGAATTTCACAAATGTTAAGTGTAGAAGACATTAAAAAACTATTCGAAAAAAATTAATTCTTTATTTTTGATTGAGATAGGAAGCGAAACATAATGTTTCGCTTTTTTTATTCTTAAAATCTCCTTAAAAAAAGGTTAGTATTGAATCGAAAAAGAAAGTAATTAAGTATTTTTGTGCCTCTCATTAAGACCCTTAAAATGGATAAAAAAATTTTCTCTTTTCTTTTCTCAACACGTTTAATGGCTGTTTTGTTTATTGTCTTTGCAGCTGCTATGGCAGCAGGAACTTTTATAGAAGATGCTTACAATACAGATACAGCGAGAATTTTAGTATATAATGCATGGTGGTTCGAGGTAATCATGGTGTTTTTCATGATTAACTTTTTCGGAAACATTAAGCGTTATCAATTGTATAAAAAAGAAAAATGGGCCACTCTCGTTTTGCATTTATCGTTCATTCTAATATTGTTAGGTGCTTTTATTACTCGTTACATCAGTTACGAAGGCATGATGCCTATTAGAGAAGGAGCTACTGAAAATCAATTTTATTCCGATAGAGCTTTTCTTACTATGTACGTAGATGGTAACTACAAAGGTGAAATGATGCGAAAAACCATCGAAAAGCCATTGTTGTTGTCTGCTGCTGTTGATAATCATTTTGTAGACAAGCATGAGTTTAGCGAAATTCCATTTCAAGTAGAGTTGGTTGACTTTATCATGGGAGCCAAAGAAGTGATTAAGCCGGATCCTAACGGTGTTTTATATCTAAAAATGGTTGAATCCGGTGATGGTCAACGTCATGAGCATTACATCAAAGAAGGAGAGGTACAAAGTATACACAACATTCTTTTTGCTTTAAACAAGTACACTCAAGGAGCAATAAATATTACAATCAATGAAAATGGTTCTACTATAGAAACACCTTTCGATGGTGATTTTATGCGTATGGCTGATCAGTTTAAAGGTAATGTTACTAAAAATACCAAATCAGAGTTAATGTATAGATCTCTGTACAATGTAGCCGGAAGTCAGTTTGTATTCCCTGAAGCTGCAATAAAAGGAGTGAAAGAATACAAATCTAATGGAGATTATAAAAACAAAGAAACGGATGATGCTTTGGTGTTGAAAATTTCAAACCAGAATCAAGAAAAAACTATAACTATTTTAGGCTCTAAAGGAAAGGTAAGTGAACCACAAGCTTTCAAATTGGGCGATCTTGAATATACCGTTATTTTTGGAAGTAAAGTATATGAACTTCCTTTCAAGGTTAAATTAAACAAATTTATAGCCTCTAAAAATCCTGGAACCGAGAAAAGTTATTCTGCTTTCGAAAGTCAAGTGACTATAGTAGATAAAAAATCTTTTGATGCTCGAATTTACATGAATAATGTATTGGATTATCAAGGATACAGATTTTTTCAAGCGGGTTTCGATCCAGATGAAAAAGGGACAAAATTATCTGTAAGTCATGATTTTTGGGGAACTTGGATTACTTACATTGGTTATTTTTTATTGTATTTGGGTATGATGGCTATTTTATTTACTAAACATTCGCGTTTTGGAGAATTGAAAGAGAAATTAGATAAGGTTCGTCTTAAAAAAGCTTCATTACTGATTATTACATTATTATTCTCACTAGGTGGTTTTGCACAACATAGTGCTCACAAGCATAATACGGTAACAGAAAAACAAATTGATTCGTTATTACATAAATTCTTAGTGCCGGAGGAACAGGCTGAAAAATTCGGACGATTGGTTATTCAGGATGAAGGAGGACGAATGAAGCCTGTCAATACTTTTTCTTCAGAATTGTTAAGAAAAGTAAGTAAGAGTGATACGTATAAGGATATGAACGCCGATCAGGTCTTTTTGTCTATTACACAATTCCCTCAGGTATGGTATGAAGTGCCTATTATTTTCTTGAAAAGAGGTAACGATAGTATTCGAAAAATAATTGGTGTTGATCAAGATGCTGAGTACGCTAAAATGATTGATTTCTTTGATGAAAAAGGAAATTACAAATTGTCTTCTTATGCAGACAAGGCATACAGAGCTGCTGTCCCTAATCAGTTTGAAAAAGATTTTATCGATGCAGATAAAAAAGTAAATTTATTGTATTCTGCATTAAGCGGACAAATTCTGAAAATATTCCCAAAACCGTATGATAAAAACAACAAATGGGTGAGTTATTTAGAATTGAATGAACCAACAAATACGGCTTTAGATACGGTTAGAAATGTTTTACCTTTTTATCTAAATTCTCTAGACAAAGCTTCGTTTTCTAAAGATTACAAATTGGCTAATAGTTTGTTGCAAGGACTAGAAAACTATCAGAAAAAATACGGTTACGAAGTTCGTCCATCGGATGAGAAAATAAATATGGAGATACTCTATAATAAATATGATGTATTTAAGAAATTGTTTTCATGGTATTTGTATGCCGGTTTGCTCATGTTTTTGTTTGTGATTATTAATATTTTCAATACAAAAAAATGGGTTGGAATTTCAGTAAATGTTTTTCATGCGATCATCGGTATTTTATTTCTTTTACACACAGCAGGATTAATTACTCGTTGGTATATTTCCGGATATGCTCCTTGGAGTAACGCTTATGAATCAATGATATACGTAGGTTGGTCGATTATGTTTTTTGGATTGGCTTTTGGAAGAAAATCAAAATTAACAGTGGCTTCTACGGCTTTTGTGGCGGCTATGATCTTAATGGTTGCACATTGGAATTGGATGGATCCATCTATTGGAAATTTACAACCGGTATTAAATTCTTATTGGTTAATGATTCACGTAGCAGTAATTGTAGCGAGTTACGGTCCTTTTGCATTGGGCGCTATTTTAGGTTTGGTAGCAATGATTTTAATGTTGTTTAGAACAAAAACCAATATGAAAATAATGGATTTGAACATTAAAGAAATTACCTATATCAACGAAATGGCTTTAACGGTTGGATTAGTAATGTTAACCATTGGAAACTTTTTGGGAGGACAATGGGCGAATGAAAGTTGGGGACGTTATTGGGGATGGGATCCAAAAGAAACATGGGCTTTAATAAGTATTATGGTTTATGCTTTTGTAATTCACATGCGTTTTGTACCAGCATTAAGAGGAAAACTTTTCTACAATTTCATGAGTGTTTTAGCTTTTGCCTCTATTATAATGACATACTTTGGAGTTAATTTCCATTTAAGTGGTTTGCATTCCTATGCGTCTGGTGAGCGTCAAAATGTGACTATTTACATTTATATTCTTACAGGATACCTATTATTTTCAGCACTAGTATTTTGGGTTAATAAAAGAAATGAAAAACAATTAAAATAATAATTTATGAGACAAGCATTTGTTATTGTATTAGGCTTATTTCTTTTGAGTTGTATGCAACAAAAAAGTAATGTAAAAGTGCCAGTAGATTCATCGGAAAACGAACAGGTTCAAAATAGTATAACTATGGAAAAACAAACTATTTATCAGTTTAAAGTTAAAGACATTTCAGGGAATGAATTTGACTTGGCTTCTTTAAAAGGAAAAAAAGTAATGATCGTGAATACAGCTTCAGAGTGTGGGTTAACACCTCAATACGAGCAGTTACAAGAAGTTTACGATCAATATAAAGCAAAAAACTTTGTGATTGTTGGTTTTCCTGCGAATAATTTTGGAGCACAAGAACCAGGATCAAATGAACAAATTGCAACTTTTTGTAAAAAGAATTTTGGAGTAACCTTTCCAATGATGGAAAAAATCTCAGTAAAAGGAGATGACATGCATCCTTTGTATCAATTTTTGACACAAAAAGCCAAAAATGGTCTTGAGGATAATGAAGTACAATGGAATTTTCAAAAATACCTAATCAACACCAAGGGAGAATTAGAAAAAGTAGTAAGTCCAAGAACGCTACCGAATGATCCTTCCATCATTGATTGGATAAAAGCTTAAAAAAATAATGCGCTATGGAAATAGCGCATTTATTTTTTGCCATAAAACGTCATCAAAGTCGGAAAGCGCCAAATTTACTTTATCGGCAGCATCTCCCATACGTATTACGACCATTTTTTTACTAGGGACAACATATATTTTTTGATCATTTTTTCCTAAAGCCATAAACATGTCGTTAGGACCAGAAGGAATGATACTTCCGTTAAACTGCAGTTGACTTCCCGGTAAATGATAACTGGCTTTACCATTTAACCACCATAAATAACCGTATCCAAGATTGATGTTTTGTGATGTTGAGGTTGCTTCATTAAAAAAAGTTTCATTTAAGATTTGTTCGCCATTCCATTTTCCTTTGTTTAAGGCCAAAAGTCCAAAACGCGCCATACTTCTGGTGTTACTCCAATAAATTCTAAGTCCATCATTAGTATTAACCCAGAAACCGTTAGTACTCATTCCAATTTTATCACGCAATTTGGTGTTAAAATAAGTATTCCAAGTTTGTCCAGTTGCTTCTGTGACCACATCTTGAAGTTTTACATAAACATTGTCATAAGCCCATCGCGTTCCGGCATCAGCTTTGTAAATTAAATTTGCAGGATCTACTAAATCAGCATTATATTCATCGTCTAAACCAGAGCTCATACTAAGTAAATGTTTACAAGTAATAAGATCTTCCTTAGCTGCGGTTTCACTGGTCCATCCCGTTCCTAAATAGGTGGAAACCTTATGGTTAATATTTAGTTTTCCTTCCTGTTGTGCTATACCGGTTAGTGTTGCGGTAAGTGTTTTTCCAGCACTGGCCCAATACCATACAGAATTAGCGTCATGACCATTGAAGTATTCTTCCATTACAATTCTCCCATTGACTAGGATGATAAATGATTTGGTGTTTTTTTGAATCAAATAATCTTTCAGTGGTTGCACCGCGTTTTGATTCCATCCTAAGGAAGTCATCGATTGAGTTTCCCAAGTAGTGCCTGTCAAAGGCGGATAATACATTTTTTCTGTTACTGTCGGGGTTGTTGTTTCATCAGAACTACATCCCGAAAATCCAAGTAGGCAAAAACTCAAAAAATAAAATAGTTTCATTTGGTTTCGTTTAGTTATTTCAAATTTAGACGATAATTTTTTAAAAAGGTTTAATTGAATATGCTAATTTTACGATATGAAAAAAAGTATAGTTCTATTAGCAGTATTTACAATAGTATCATGTGCTGAAAAAGTAGATATTCAGCATATAGATAAAATCAAAGGTTATTGGCAAATCACTAAGGTTGAAACGGCCGAAGGAGAAAAGAAGGAGTATCCTGTAAATGAAAATTACGAATATTTTGATATTCAAAATAAAGTTGGTTTTCATAAAAAAGTACGTTGGCAACCGATGGGCACTTTTTTAGTAGATGATTTACAGGAAAAGATGGTCGCTTCTGTCAAAGAAGAGGAAGTAGTTTTAGATTTTTCTTCTGAATTTGGTAAACATACCGAAAAAGTAATTGAGCTAACCGATAGTACTTTGGTCTTAGAGTCGGAAGCAGGTGCCGATTTTTATTACAAAAAAGTAAATGTAAACGCATTACCTAATTATGGCAAAAAGGCTGAGTAACGAAAGTTCGATAGGGGATATTTTAAAAGAAATTATTGAAGTCAATAAGCTGGATAAAGGCTTAAATCAGATTTCTGTAGCCGATGCTTGGAAAACCCTCATGGGTAACGGTGTTAATAATTATACCCGAAATGTATTGCTTAAAAGGTCTACTTTGTATGTAGAGCTTACCTCGTCTGTTTTAAGAGAGGAACTCAGTTACGGAAAAGATAAGATTATTAAAATGATTAATGAAGAATTGGGTAGAGAAGTAGTAAAAGAAGTCGTTCTAAAATAAAAAAAATGCTCCTGAATTATAGGAGCATTTTTCATTAATCAATTAAAATTTAAAATTGAGCCGTTTCTGTAGAATCTTTCATAGCTACTGTTGAAGCAGTTCCTGCGGTTACCGCATTTTGAACTTCGTCGAAATAAGATGTTCCTACAAAATTTTGATGTTTCACAGCTCGGAATCCTTCAGCTTGCAAAGCGAATTCTTTTTGTTGTAATTCAGAATAACCAGCCATTCCTCTGCGTTTGTATGCTAAAGCTAGTTCAAACATAGACGTATTTAAAGCGTGGAATCCAGCTAGTGTGATAAATTGAAACTTATATCCTAATTTGGCTAAATCTTCTCTGAATGTTTCCATTTCAGTTACCGATAATTTTGCCGCCCAATTAAAAGAAGGCGAGCAGTTGTAAGCCAATAATTTTCCTGGAAATTTAGCGTGAATTGCTTCGGCAAATTTTCTAGCTTCGTTAATATCTGGAGTTGAAGTTTCCAACCAAATTAAATCTGCGTAAGGTGCGTAGGATAATCCACGGCTGATTCCTTGTTCAAGACCCGCTTTCACATAAAAAAATCCTTCGGCAGTTCTTTCTCCTGTAATAAATTCTCGATCTCTTTCATCGATATCACTAGTTAATAAATTGGCCGCATCGGCATCCGTACGCGCTACAATCAATGTTGGAACTCCCATTGTGTCAGCTGCCAATCGAGCAGCGATAAGTTTATTGATTGCTTCTTGAGTTGGAACCAATACTTTTCCTCCCAAATGGCCACATTTTTTGGCTGATGACAACTGATCTTCAAAGTGAACTCCAGCGGCCCCGGCTTCGATCATACCTTTCATTAATTCAAAAGCATTCAAATTCCCTCCAAAACCAGCTTCGGCATCGGCAACAATAGGAACCAAATAATCTTTTTTGTTTTCTACTCTGTTCACCGACTGAATTTGATCGGCTCGTAATAAGGCATTGTTAATGCGTTTTACTACTTGAGGAACGCTATTGGCTGGATATAAGGATTGATCGGGGTACATCTCACCGGCTAAATTAGCATCGGCTGCTACTTGCCAACCGCTTAAATATATGGCTTCTAAACCAGCTTCCACCTCTTGAATGGCTTGATTACCAGTTAAAGCTCCTAGTCCCGCTACCCAATCTTGAGAATTTAGTTTTTTCCAAAGTATTTCGGCCCCGCGACGTGCTACAGAGTATTCAATTTGATACGATCCTTGTAATTCAACTACTTTTTCTGCGGTATAAGGTCTTTCAATACCTTTCCATCGCGGGTTGGTTGTCCAATCTGTAACTAATTGTTGAATTCTTTCTTCAGTTTTCATAATTTTGTGATGCTTTAAATAGTTATTGATAATTATTTGAATTTATTAAACTGTTGAATGTTGCCGCATTCAGCAGTTTTTTGTTTTAAATATATTCGTAAGCGGTTGTAGTTAGGAAATCGTCTAGCTCTTTTTTAACAGACATTTCGGTAAATAACTTTGCTGCTAAATTAAATTTGCCATGATCGTAACGTTCTGTTCCTACATATTCTTTAATTTTTAGTAATTCTTCCTGAACTAATTGTTTTAAAAGTTCAGTATCAAAGATTTTTCCATCATCGATGGTGACCTTTTTTTGCAACCATAACCAAATTTGCGCTCTTGAAATTTCAGCCGTAGCAGCATCTTCCATCAAGTGATATAAAGCAGCAGCTCCAACTCCCATAAGCCAAGATTCGATATAAAGAATCCCTACATTAATATTTTTTCGAATTCCATTCAGGGTAATCTCTCCTTTAGGCATGGCTAACAATTGGTCTTCAGTGATGGTTAATTCGCTTCGTTTGATATGCATCTGATTTTTCGTCAACATATTTTCATTAAAGACTTTCATAGCCAATGGAACTAAAGCGGGATGTGCTACCCATGTACCATCATGTCCGTTTTTTACCTCTCGTTCTTTGTCTTCAATTACTTTTTTGAATGCCATTCCATTAGCGGTTTCGTCATTTTTTATCGGAATTTGAGCCGCCATACCTCCAATAGCCAGAATATTGCGTTTGTGGCAAACCTGAATAACTCTAAGTGAATAAGCACTCATGAAAGGACTAGTCATGGTAATTTGATCTCTGTCAGGAACTATGAAATCTTTATGGCTTTTTAGTTTTTTGATGTAAGAGAAAATATAATCCCATCGACCACAATTTAAGCCTGCGATATGTTCTTTTAGCTCGTAAATAATTTCATCCAACTGAAAACTTGCTGTAATAGTTTCTATCAGAACCGTAGCTTTAATGCTTCCTTGAGGTACCTTTAAATAATCTTGACTAAATACAAAAACTTCATTCCACCAACGAGCTTCTTCATAATGTTCTAGTTTGGGCAAATAAAAATATGGTCCCAATCCTTGCGCTAGTTGATTTTGAGCATTATGAAATAAAAACAAACCAAAATCTACTAAGGAAGCCGATGTTCTTTGACCATTAATTTTGATATTTTTTTCTTCCAGGTGTAATCCGCGTGGTCTTACCAATAGGACAGCGGTGTTTTCATTCAATTGATATTTCTTTCCGTTTTGTTCTAAGACAATGTTTTTGTTCACGGCATCTTTCAGATTTTGTTGTCCTTCCATTAGATTATTCCAAGTAGGGGAACAGCTGTCCTCAAAATCTGCCATAAATGTTTTAGCGCCAGAATTCAATGCGTTAATTACCATTTTGCGATCTACTGGCCCTGTAATTTCAACTCTTCGATCTAATAAAGGCTCTGGTATCGTTGCCGCTACCCAGTTCGACTCTCGGATTTCTTTTGTGCTTTTTGGAAAAACTGGACTTCCACCAGATTCAAATAGCGTTTGTTGGGTTGCTCTTTTCTTTAAGAGTTCAATTCTTTTAGCATTGAATTTATGATGGAGTGCTTCTAAAAAAGTAACAGCTTCTTCGGTCAGGATTGCAGCATGCTTTTCCCAATCTTTTATTTGTGTTTTTTGATTCGTTAAAATTTCCATGGTGAAATACTATTTATTTGCGAACAAACATATAAAATATTTTTTTACAAAACAAGCGAACGTTCGCAAAAAAAATAAAAATTCCAAAATCAAACGAATTTTCTATCTTTGTAAAGGTTAGTTAATTCGTCCTGATGATAGAAGAAGAATATATACGATTAATTTTTGGTCTTAAACTAAAGCAAATGAGAACAGATAAAAATCTGTCCCTATTTGGTTTGGCAAAAATTACGGGTTTGTCGAAATCGTATTTAAACGAGATCGAAAAAGGAAAAAAATACCCGAAGCGCGATAAGATTTTACTATTGGCTGAAGCGTTGGAAACCAATTATGATAATTTGGTTTCGCTGAAATTGGATAAAAATTTGGCGCCAATTGGAGAAATTCTACAATCGAACATTCTTAAAGAAATTCCGCTTGATCTTTTTGGGATCAAAGAAAGTGATCTAATCGACATTATTGCCGAAGCACCTTTAAAAGTCAATGCCTTTATCAGTACTATTTTTGAAATTGCAAAACATTATAATTTAACCAAAGAAAGTTTCTTTTTGGCAGCTTTACGATCTTATCAAGAAGCGAACAACAATTTCTTTGAAGATATTGAAAATCAGGTTGAAAAATTTGCAAAAGCCTATTCTATCGATCTTTCCAAGCGTCTTTCGGTAAAGGAATTGGAAGAAATATTAACAGAAGAATACGGTTATGTAATCAATAACGAAGAATTATCTGAGCATAAGGAATTAATCAATCTGCGTTCAGTATTTGTCCCTACTTCCAAAACGCTTTTGGTTTCTTCTGAGACAGATGAATCACAGCGTTTGTTTATCTATGCCAAGGAAATTGCTTATAATTATCTCGACATTACCGACCGTTTGTATACTTTTTCTTGGATTAAGTTTGAGCGATTCGATCAGGTTTTGAATAATTTTTTAGCGTCTTATTTTGCCGGAGCCTTATTGATTCCAAGAAAATCATTGGTCGAAAATTTAAAAGTTTTTTTCGAAAAACCAACATTCGATCCTATTGCTTTTCAGAAATTAATTGCTTCCTACACGGATTCACCTGAAACGTTTTACCAACGATTAACGAATATTTTACCCAAAGATTTTAATATCAAAAATCTATTTTTTCTCAGATTTGGGTACAAACCGGAGCGCGATGATATTAAGCTAACAAAAGAGTTGCATATTACCAATCTGCTGGAACCTCATGCCAATGAGAGTAACGAGCATTATTGTCGAAGATGGATTTCTTTACAAACCATCAAAGAAATCCCGAATACGGACAAGGAACATTTGTTCGATGCTCAGGTTTCTTTTTATGAACATAGTGGTGTAGAATATTTTACAATCTCGTCGGCAACTAAAGATCCGTTTAGAAAGGGATATTATCGCAGTATTGGTTTTGGTATCATGATTACGCCTAATTCTTCTTCTAAAATTGCTTTTCTAAAAGAGGAATCCATTAAAAAACGTCAAGTAGGAGTGACTTGTGAATCGTGCCGAATTACGGATTGCAAGGAAAGGGTAGCGCCACCCAAAACAGTCGAGCGAAAGTTACGTTTTGCTCAGACCGATGAGGTAGTAAGCCATATTTTTGAAAAATATAAGTAATAAAAAAATCCGTCAAGTGATACACTGACGGATTTTTTATGTTTAAAATACTCGGTTTTATTGTCGAGTACTATTGCTGAGATTCAATTAGAACATTTCTCTTCCAGCAAAGTGGAAAGCACCTTCGATAGCAGCATTTTCATCAGAATCAGATCCGTGAACTGCATTTTCTCCAATAGAAGTAGCGTATTTTTTACGGATAGTACCCTCAGCAGCTTCTGCAGGATTTGTAGCACCAATTAATGTACGGAAATCTTCAACAGCATTGTCTTTTTCTAAGATAGCTGCTACAATCGGACCTCTTGACATAAATTCTACTAATTCACCGTAAAAAGGTCTTTCAGCGTGAACAGCGTAAAATTTCTGAGCATCAGCTACTGTCAATTGAGTTAATTTCATAGAAACGATTCTGAAACCACCTTCAGTAATCATATTCAAAATCCCACCGATGTGTCCTTTTTCAACTGCATCCGGTTTGATCATAGTAAAAGTTCTATTACCTGCCATTTTGTTTATTTTTAATTTGGGTGCAAAAGTACAATTTTAGTTTCAATCTCTTACTGTTTGCAATTTTATTTTTTTGCAGCACAACAACTTTGTCTTCTCGAAAGTTTCTTCCCGCTGTCCGCGCTACACGGTAGCTAGCTTCCATCGGGGCTGTAGCGAAGTGTGTAGTTACAAAGTAATAATAGTAAAATCTTGTTCTAACGGTTTTAAAACCTCTATTAATTGGTTAATAAAGCGGTCACCATATTCTTTGTATAATACTGAAAAATTAAGTTGTCGCTCCTGTAATCCTCCATTGGGAAACAATTCGTTTTGAATAGCAAAAATACGATCCAACTTGTCGCGATGAATTCTTTTCTCGGCTTTCAATAACCTTTTTTCAAGGTTTTCTAATCCTTTAAGTTGTTTTACTTCTTGTGCTTTAACCGCTCCTATAAACGAAGGGTCGGTTTTAGCGGCTATGGCATGTAGTTGTTCAAACTGTTGTTTTAAATTTTCTTTTTGTTGCGAAAAATCTATAACGAATTGAGAAAACTCTATAGTTTTTTTGTTTTCAAGCTTTTGTTGAGTCATGAATAAATCCTCCCAACTCAATTGCAGTTGATCTGCTTTTTTGGCCTGTTTTTCACTACTTACCAAAACAGAATTTCTCAATAAAAGCATCGGGAAAGTTATTTTAAAAGCATCGAACATTTTTTTTAGTTCAAGCCAGTAAGCAATTTCTCCACCACCACCTACATAACAAAGGTTAGGAAGAATGATTTCCTGATACAAAGGTCTCAAGATTACGTTGGGACTGAACTTTTCAGGATGGTTTTTCAGTTCCGAAAGTATTTCATCTTGCGTAAATTCAAGAATTGTATTGTTGATTTTGAATTTTCCTTTCTCTATAATAATTCGTTCTCGCAGGTTATCTTCAATATAAAAAAGATTCAGTTCTCTGGGATTAACTTGCGCCTCATAATTTGAAAAGTGCTTAAGGGTTTCAGAAACTTGCTGATACGAAACCTGCTCCTGTAATTCTCTGCTTACGTAGGGCGCAAACAATTGTTTTAATTTTTGGTCATCGCCATCTAGAATAACTAAACCGTACTCTTTGAAAATTTCATTGACTAAATAACGTGTAGCCTCGGTTAAGTTTTCGTGTTCTAAATAGGCTTTTTGGAACCAATTTTTCAATTGTTTAGCATTGTCATTTGTCCCAATCAATTCCGAAAATTCCTCAAAAAGGTTTTGCAACCCTTCTGTGGTTAATCTTCCTACAGGACCAGAAGCTTGTCTATTCCAACTTAATTTTTTGTCGAAAATTTTAAAATGATTAATCTCTTCAAAATCATGATCTTCTGTAGCCATCCAATAAACCGGAACAAAATTAAATTCGGGATATTCGGATTTTAATTGCTTACACAAATTAATCACAGAAACAATTTTGTAGATAAAATACAACGGACCAGTAAATAAATTCAACTGATGCCCTGTTGTTATCGTAAAAGTATTGGCTAATCGTAGCGATTCAATATTTTCGGTTGTGCTTTCAGAAAGAGAAATATTTTTGTTTTGTTGCAAAAGACTTTCCACTAAAACAGCTCTGTTTTCAATTGGAAAATTGTTTTGTTTTTCTTCGATCTGAGCCAGAAAATTATCAAGTGTGGGAAAGCGATAGTATAGAGACTGTAATTCGTGTTTTTGATTCAAATAATCAACAATAAGTTTTGAAAAATATCCTGAATTTTGATAGTTGATACAGTCGCTTGGCATTGGTTTTTATTTTTTGCTAAATTAACAAAAATAAAGGTAGTTAAAATTGGTTTAACAAGCCATTATGATTTTCGTATTTTAGGCTTACTTTTGTATTTTAAATACTCTGTTTTGAAAGACATCCTACTTATTACACCGCCTTTTACACAACTGAATACTCCGTATCCGGCGACAGCTTATTTAAAAGGTTTTTTAAATACTAAATCTATTGCTTCTTTTCAAATGGATTTAGGAATTGAAGTCATTCTGGAGCTATTTTCTTCGAAAGGTTTGAATGCAATCTTTGATTTTGTTGAGTCAAATTTTACTTCTCAAACTGAATCCAACTTTGAGGTTTCTGAAAACTCTCAAAGGATTTTAGCACTTAAAACAGAGTATACCAAGACTATAGATGGTGTGATAGCTTTTTTACAAGGAAACAATCCAACTCTTGCGCGTCAGATTTGTTCGGGCAATTTTCTGCCTGAAGCTTCACGTTTTGCCCATCTCGATGATTTGGATTGGGCTTTTGGTTCAATGGGGATGCAAGATAAAGCAAAGCATTTGGCCACTTTGTATTTAGAGGATTTATCTGATTTCATTGTAGAATGTGTAGATGATAATTTTGGGTTTAGTCGTTATGCGGAACGCTTAGGACGAAGTGCAAATTCTTTTGATGAATTGTATGAATTTCTGCAGAATGCCCCAACATACATTGATAATATTACTCTTCGAAATTTGAAGGATAAATTAGATGAGAAACACCATAAGTTAATTTGTCTTTCAGTTCCTTTTCCGGGAAATCTTTACAGTGCTTTTCGTTGTGCTCAATTTGTTAAGACACATTATCCTGAGGTTAAGATAGCAATGGGAGGTGGTTTTCCTAATACGGAATTACGCGAACTAAAAGATAAAAGAGTCTTTGAGTTTTTTGATTTTATTACTCTTGACGATGGTGAATTGCCAATTGAATTATTGTACGATTCAGTTTGTCATTCCGACGAAGGAGGAATCCAATCCATCGAATTTAAACGGACTTTTTTACTTGAGAATGATGAGGTAGTTTATAAAAACAATACATCACGTGCCGATTACAAACAAAGCGAAGTAGGTACACCGGATTATTCTGATTTGTTGTTGAATCAATATATTTCGGTCATTGAAATTGCCAATCCAATGCATAGTCTTTGGAGTGATGGTCGTTGGAATAAGCTTACGATGGCTCATGGCTGTTATTGGGGAAAATGTACATTTTGCGATATTTCATTGGATTATATCAAAGTATATGAACCTATCCATGCCAAAATTTTGGTGGATAGAATGGAAGAACTTATCGCACAAACGGGAGAAAATGGATTTCATTTTGTAGATGAAGCGGCACCTCCGGCTTTAATGCGCGAAGTGGCTTTGGAGATTCTTCGTAGAAATTTAGTGGTGACGTGGTGGACTAATATTCGTTTCGAGAAAAGTTTTACATTAGATTTATGCGTGTTGCTAAAAACTTCAGGCTGTATTGCTGTTTCGGGAGGATTAGAAGTTGCTTCGGATCGTTTATTAGAACTTATTAAAAAAGGTGTAACGGTAGAGCAAGTAGCTAAAGTAACCAAGAACTTCACTGATTCAGGAATCATGGTTCATGCTTATCTGATGTATGGCTATCCGACTCAAACCATTCAAGAGACTATCGATAGTTTAGAAATGGTTCGTCAAATGTTCGAATTGGGCATTCTACAGTCGGGATTTTGGCATCAGTTTGCGATGACTGCCCATAGTCCGGTGGGAATGAACCCTGAACAATTTGGAGTGGTTCCACAATTAAATGAAATTACGTTTGCCAATAACGATGTCCAATTTAAAGACAAAACAGGAATCAACCACGATAAATTCAGTTTCGGGTTAAAAAAATCTCTTTTCAATTTTATGCACGGGATTTGTTTTGACTATCCTCTGCAAGATTGGTTTGATTTTAAGATTCCAAACACTAAAATTCATCCTGATTTTATTTACAATTGTTTACAAGAAGAGCAACTGCTGACTGTAAAACCAAATGCGAAAGTGGTATGGATTGGTGGAAAACCTACTGTGACTCATTTTACTAAGTCTAAAAAAGGTAAATCATGGGAAATGTTACAATTTACTTTTTACGATAAAAAGGATACTTTAAGTGTTTCAATCGAAAAAGACAAAGGAGAATGGCTTCTTCAAATTTTAGACGATATTTCTGTTTATAAAGAAAAGAAATGGACTTTCAATGATTTAAAAATTTCGTACGAAACTCATGGACTAGAGGATTTTGAATTATTTTGGTTTTCTAAGCCTATCCATCTTCTTAGAAGTTCTCTTTTATTGACTTTGTAAGATTAATAGTAAGTCTAAATCGTTATTGCTGTTTTTTTTTGATAGATAGTAAAAAATATACTAAGTTTATGATTCCCAAATTATAACCTTAAAGAAATTAACCTCAAATCTATGACAAAAATCAACAGATTGTCTATATATTCCAAGTTGTTGTTGTTGATTTTTTTCTCCACTACATCCTTTATTCTGTTATTCCTATATCTTTTTTATTACACACTCAAACAAGAGAAGGAAGTCTATACAATGACTCAAAAACAGTTGAACGATGAGGTTAATTCATTAATGAAATTAAACTCGGAATCTCATTATTCTACTCTAATAGACGTTACTTATTGGGATGCTTTGGTTGATTTTACCCAAACAAAAGATCAAAAATGGTTCGATAAGCATGTGGGAAATATTATCAATATGTATTTTGTTGAATACATTGGGATTTATGATTTGCAAGGCAATGAGATTGGAAAAAAATACAAACCAGAATTAAAACATCCTATTCGTTTTATAAACAAACCATTGCTGAATTATGTTTATCAAAAAAGAACTACTAAATTTTATGTAAAATTGCCCGAAGGTTATGCGGAGGTTTTTATGGCGACAATACATCCGGGTAACGATCCCACAAAAATGAAATCTAAGCCATCAGGTTTTTTCGTCATGGCTAGATTACTGAATCAGGAGTATATTAATCGATTAGAAGAAATTAGTACTTCGAAAGTTTCGTTTTCATATCTAGAAAAGGAAAAACTTTTTTATGATAATTTCATCAAAGGAATCTATACTTTAAAATCTTGGAATGGAGAAAAGATAGGGGTTTTGGCGTTTGAGCGTAAATTCTTTGTGAACTTTAAAGCCACCGAAAGAATTTTAGCCATAATTTTAATTTTCTTTATTTTATTTCTAATTGTCTATGTTTTTTTTCTGAGAAGATGGGTTTCTACTCCTTTGTATCTTATCACTCAGATTTTGGAAGCCGGGAACAAAAAAGCCATAAAGCGATTAAAATCATCACCTGGTGAGTTCAGTAAAATTGGTAATTTATTCGAAGAAACTTTTTCGCAGCGAAAACAATTAGAAAAAGCAAAAGCAAAAGCAGAGGAAAGCGATCAGTTAAAAACAGCCTTCTTAACCAATTTGTCGCATGAAATCAGAACTCCGATGAATGCCATTATTGGTTTTTCTGAACTTTTAAAAGAAAACGGTTTAGAAGAAAGTGAAAAACAGAATTACATAAAAATCATCAATAAAAGTGGAGTCAATTTGGTTTCAATTATCGATGATCTTATCGAAATGTCTAAAATCGATGCCAATCAAATTAGACCTAATATTTCTAGTGTAGATTTAGAATCTTGTATGCAGGAATTATACAAGTCGATTGCGATTACGATTTCAAAAGATAAAAACATTGATTTTAAGTGGATTGAAGCTAATCCTCCAATAACTTCGAAAGTGTTGTTGGATGAAACCAAGTTCAAGCAAATATTAACCAATCTTCTCACCAATGCTATTAAGTTTACTAATCAAGGATTTGTTGAATTTGGTTATCATTTAAATAGTGAAAAATTGCAAATAGATTTTTTTGTGAGAGATTCAGGGTTAGGAATTGCTCAAGATCATCAGCCTTTTATTTTTGATAGATTTCGAAGAGTTGATAATGATTATTCCATAAAAGAAGGAGGATTGGGACTTGGCTTAGCGATCACTAAAGCGTATGTGCAACTTTTAGACGGTACAATAGAACTAGAATCAGAATTAGACCAAGGTTCGCTGTTTACATTTAGTATTCCATTGGTCTATGCGACTGAGAGTACGGATACCGGTAAAGTATCGGAAGATTCAAAAGACCATCCAATAGATAAATCGATTACGGTTTTAGTTGCAGAGGATGACAATATTAACTACCTATTAATTGAAAACCTTTTGATTAGAAAAGACTTTAATGTCATAAGAGCTAAAGACGGAATAGAAGCGGTTGAATTGTATCAAAAGTATCCACAAATCGATTTGGTTTTAATGGATATTAAGATGCCTAGAATGGGAGGGTATGAAGCATTTGAGAAAATAAAAGAAATAAATGCAGAATTACCCATTATAGCTCAAACAGCATTTTCATCTTCTGAAGAAATTGAAAAAATTAATACTTTCGGATTTAGCGGATATATTACAAAGCCTATCGATAAGGCGACATTATACGATTTAATATCTGAAATACTCAAACATTACTGAAGGAATAAAAATACCCCAAAGAGTGTTTGACTTTTGGGGTATAATTTGATTTAGAATGACTATTTTATTTATATAGCATTATACTGGTTCTCCGTACAAGTCAAATTCTGTAGCATCAAAGATTTTGATATTGGCAAATTCTCCTATTTTAAGATAATGTTGAGCAGCATCAATTAGTACTTCGTTATCCACATCCGGACTATCAAATTCTGTTCTTCCAATAAAATAAGGCCCTTCTTTTCTGTCAATAATACACTTGAATGTTTCTCCTATTTTTTCCTGATTCAAATCCCATGAAATTTGAGCCTGAATCTCCATGATTTCATTCGCGCGGGCTTGTTTTACTTCTTCAGGAACATCATCTTCTAAAGTATAAGCATGGGTGTTTTCTTCGTGCGAATACGCAAAACAGCCCAAACGTTCAAAACGCATTTCAGTAACCCAGTTTTTAAGAATCTGAAAATCTTCTTCTGTTTCTCCAGGATAGCCAACGATTAAAGTGGTTCGGATAGCCATTCCTGGTACTGCCGCACGAAAATCTTTTAATAATTGTGTGGTTTTTTCATAAGTGGTACCGCGACGCATCGATTTTAGAATGTTGTCCGATATATGCTGTAATGGAATATCGATGTAATTACAAATTTTTGGTTCCTTTTTCATTAATTCCAATACGTCCATAGGGAAACCGGTAGGGAAGGCATAGTGAAGTCGAATCCATTCGATACCTTCTATTTTTACCAAGTTTTCTAATAATTCCGCTAGATTTCTTTTTTTGTACAGATCTAATCCGTAATAAGTTAAATCTTGAGCAATTAAGATCAGTTCTTTTACGCCGTTAGCTGCTAAACCTTCTGCTTCTTTAACCAATTTTTCAATAGGCTGAGAAACATGTTTTCCTCTCATGATAGGAATCGCACAAAAGCTACATGGTCTGTCACAACCTTCGGCAATTTTTAAGTAAGCATAATTTTTAGGAGTAGTGGTTAAACGTTCTCCCAATAATTCATGTTTGTAATCTGCACCAAGCGCTTTTAGCAATAAAGGTAAATCAGTAGTGCCAAAATATTGGTCAACGTTAGGAATTTCTGCTTCTAAATCAGGGCGGTATCTTTCTGATAAACACCCCGTAACAAAAACCTTATCAACTATCCCTTGTTCTTTTTTGTCTACGTATTCTAAAATCGTATTAACCGACTCTTCTTTGGCATTATTAATAAAACCACATGTGTTAATCACAACAATATTTCCTTCTTCTTCGTGGGCAACATCTTTACCACTGGCTTTCAATTGTCCCATTAACACTTCACTGTCATAGACATTTTTAGAACAACCTAATGTGATGACATTAATTTTATTTTTCTTTAACGATTTGGTTCTCATTGTTTTAATTTAGGATTGCAAAATTACAATATTTATTTTAAGTGGCGAAACATTTAAGAATAGAACCCCCGAGAATAGGAATAAAAAAGAGGCTGTCCTTTTGAGACAGCCTTCTTGTAATATTAAATTTGAAATAGATTATAATTCAAATGAAAGCGATACGGTAACATTATTGTTTTTTAGTGTGCTGTTAGCTCGATCTGTCAAACCGGTTGAAAACATCTGGTAGCCATAATCTCTTTTGGAAGTAGCATAGGCTAAGTCTAATTTAGTACCTCCAAAGTTATATCCAATACCGCCCGAATATCCTTTTAGGTCGCCCATTAAAGCCTCATTTTTGTAAGGACTGGACTCGTAACGGAAACCACCTCGCAAACTCCATTTCTCAATTTTATATTCTCCTCCAATTCTTAATTCGTTTGAAGTAGTAAATAAATCTTCGATTAGCATATTGCCATCTCTATAATCACTTTTTGGTTTTAAACGCATCGTGCTGTAATCTTTTGAACTAAAGTCAACGCTTAAAAATCCTTGTTTATCAAAGATATAAGCTGCACTTGCAGTTAGTTTTCCTGGAGTTTGAATGGTATAAGGTTCAAAAACCATTACAATACCCGGTTCAACTCTGTCTACAGGTAATTCTCCAGTGTTATTACCACTAACGGCTGCAACTCTTTGAATCAATTCGTCGGTTAATTTATGCCAAGTTGGTGATTCATAAGTAGCTCCTACTCTAAATTGATCGTCTAATTTTAAGATTGCTCCAATTTGAAAAGAGAATCCATTTCCGTAAGTATGCAAGTCATTATCAAAGTAAATTCTCTTTACATAGGTATCTGTAGTGGTATTGTTGTCATTGCTTTCGAAAAAACTAGAGTATTTTGTGTAGTCTGAGAAATGAGAGTTTAAGTTGATACCGATCATCAATTTGTCCTGATAGTTAGCTGCAGCATTGAAAGACAATTTACCATTATAACCAGTGGTTTCAGCAGAATATTGATGGGTAAAATTCCCTGGTAACACCGCTGAAGTATATTGATTTATATTTGGGTTGTCGTAATTTCCTGGATCAGTATCTAACGGGATTGGATCTATTATGTAGGCATTGTAACCTAAATACGCTTGTTGTTCGTTAAAATATAATTCGTCGAAATAATAATTCTGCAAATTACCTAGTTGTACTGAGTTAGTATAGGCATTCCCGTTGGCATAAGCTAGGAAATATTTGTCAATCGAATTGCTCGGATTTATTCCTGAAATATAGATAGAACTATCAAAATTATTTTGATTTTCGTAATTCAAAGACAAAGCAAATTTTTTCCAATCACTATGGTTGTTGTTTTCAAATACGAAAACACCTCCAGCTTGATTCAAATCAAAAGAATTGTATGAATCACTATTGCGGGAGCCAAAGTAATTGTTATTGTTTTTAGAAGCGTAATTACTCAAGGTAAATGCTACCTGATTATTTTTGAAAATTACGGAACCGGCAGGATTGATGCTTACAGCAGATAAATCGCCTCCCAATGCTCCAAAAGCACCACTTAGTGCTCTAAAGCGAGCAGTTCCCAGCGGTTCTGTTTGAGAATAACGTAAAGCGTCATTTATATCTTGTGCTTGAATGGCAGAAGTTCCTAAAATAATACTTAAAATAGAAATATATTTTTTCATGAGAGTAATGTTTATTTGTCAAAAACCTTAATTGGTACTTTCGGTAAAGTTAAAGGTTATCCTCTTCGTCCACCGCCACTTCGTCCACCGGAGAAACCTCCTCCGCTGTTATAATTTCCTCCCGAAGATCTTGGAGCGTCGTAACTTCTTGTAGAATTGCTTCTTGGCGCATCGTAGCTTCTATTAGAGTTGCTTCTCGGAGCGTCATAATTTCTTGGTGAAGTACTTCTTTGTCTAGGATTTTCGTTAGTGTTAGTTCTCGAAGGAGTAGTTTCATTATTTCTTCTTGGAGAATTAAAATTCGTTCTTGGACTTGAAAAAGTTCTATTGCTGTTAAAGTTTGTTCTTCTATTGGATTCATACGAACGTCGACCGGTATAATTTCTGTCGTTTGAATATCGATCTCCATAAATCACATTTCTTCTTCCTCCGTTGTGGCTATAATTTCTTCCATAGTAGTGGTTGCCATACCAATTATTGTAGTAACCTCCGTAGTAACTATATCCGTACCAACCACCCCAGTAAGAAGGGCCGTAATAAGCGCTATATCCCCAGAAAGGATCGTACCAATAAGAATTCCATCCCCAATAACTTCTCCAAGGACGGTAACCCCAATAATAATTATTCCAACCCCAGTTGTTTTCGTAAATATTAATAGTCGTTTGGGTTGTGTTTTCACCCCAAGCCGCATAATTTTGTCTTTCGACTGAAGTGGTATCCGTATTGCTTGAATAGTTTTCAATATCAGTGAAAATATCAGAATTTTCTATACCGTAGTTATTGGCATTATTAGCGAAAAATTCCTTGTATTTTTTATTAGAGTCGTCAGTCTGATTTTGTTGAGTTTCTGTGTTGGTCTGTGTGACAACCTCTCTTTTACTACTGCCGTAAATACCATCATTGTCGTAATAAGAAACATTCTGGTACGAACCACAAGAACTTACTATCAAACCTAATAAACCAACAACAGATTTGATAAGGGTATTGTTTGAAGAGGAGAATTTTAGTTTCATATCTTTAAAATTTATTGTTGGACAACTCAAAAATAGTTAGTTTTGTCGAATAATTATAATATTTAACATTGCACAATATTTGTGCCAAACTATTCAATATGAGCAAGAACTTAACTAAGCGTGCAGAAGATTACTCGAAATGGTATAATGAACTGGTTGTTAAAGCGGATTTAGCGGAGAATTCAGGTGTTAGAGGATGTATGGTGATCAAGCCCTATGGGTATGCTATTTGGGAAAAAATGCAAGCAGAGTTGGATAGAATGTTTAAAGAAACAGGACATAGCAATGCCTATTTCCCGTTGTTTGTTCCTAAAAGTATGTTCGAAGCCGAAGAAAAAAATGCGGAAGGCTTTGCAAAAGAGTGTGCTATTGTGACGCATTATCGCTTAAAAACAGACGAATCGAAACCAGGTAAATTAATGGTAGATCCTAATGCAAAATTGGAAGAGGAATTAATCGTTCGTCCTACCAGTGAAGCAATCATTTGGAGTACTTATAAAAATTGGGTTCAGTCTTACAGAGATTTACCTTTATTAATTAATCAATGGGCTAATGTGGTTCGTTGGGAAATGCGCACCCGTTTATTCTTGCGTACGGCTGAATTTTTGTGGCAAGAAGGGCATACAGCGCATGCAACAAAACAAGAAGCTTTGGCGGAAACAGTTCAGATGATGAATGTTTATGCCGATTTTGCAGAAAACTTCATGGCTATTCCGGTAGTTAAAGGGGTTAAAACGGAAACAGAACGTTTTGCTGGTGCTGATGAGACATATTGTATCGAGGCTTTAATGCAAGATGGAAAAGCATTGCAGGCGGGAACTTCACATTTCTTAGGACAAAATTTTGCAAAAGCATTTGATGTTAAATTTGCGAGTCAGGAAGGAAAACAAGAATATGTGTGGGGAACGTCATGGGGGGTGTCAACTCGATTGATGGGAGCTCTAATTATGACTCATTCGGATGATTTAGGATTGGTGTTGCCTCCGAATGTTGCGCCAATACAAGTGGTAATTGTGCCTATCTTTAGATCGGATGAAGAATTGGATAAAATTTCAGCTGTAGCTAATGAACTTCAAGCGAAATTCAGAAAATTAGGAATATCGGTTAAGTTTGACAATAGAACGACTCAAAAACCAGGTTTTAAATTTGCTGAATGGGAATTAAAAGGTGTTCCAGTTAGAATTGCTATAGGTCCTAAAGATTTAGAAAACGGAACTTTTGAAGTAGCTCGTCGTGACAATTTGACTAAAGAAGTTGTAAGTGCTGAAGGAGTAACAACTTATATTGCTGAATTATTAGAGCAAATTCAACAAAATTTATTTGCAAAAGCATTAGATTACAGAAATACTTATATTACTGAAGTAGATAATTTTGAAGACTTCAAAGAAGTATTAGATGGTAAAGGAGGTTTTGTATCGGCACATTGGGACGGTACTACAGAAACCGAAGAGAAAATTAAAGAGTTAACGAAAGCTACTATACGTTGTATACCTTTAGATAGAAAAGAGGAAGAAGGTGTTTGTGTTTTTTCAGGAAAGCCATCAAATGGAAGAGTCTTATTTGCAAAGGCTTACTAAAAAAATGTAAAAAAAGACTAAAAAAAATTGCAAGTGCTATTGCAGAAATAAAAAATGTGTGTATCTTTGCACTCGCAATACGAAAATGAGCTGATTAATTCAGAAACAGAGTACGAAATGGCCCGTTCGTCTATCGGTTAGGACGCCAGGTTTTCATCCTGGTAAGAAGGGTTCGATTCCCTTACGGGCTACAATTTTTGAAATATTGAAATTTAAAGGCTAGATGGCCCGTTCGTCTATCGGTTAGGACGCCAGGTTTTCATCCTGGTAAGAAGGGTTCGATTCCCTTACGGGCTACAAAATTAGTTGTAAATAAGTTTTATAAAATAAAGCTTAGTGTCTCAAGTCTTTGTTTTATTAGTTAAAACCAAAGTGATTGCGTAAGTAATTGTGGGAGGTTTTTCTTTTTTAACTAGTAGTTTATAATAATTATTACAATTAAAAAATAAGAAAATGGCAAATCATAAGTCAGCTCTAAAAAGAATTAGAAGTAACGAGAAAAAAAGAGTATTAAACAGATATCAGCACAAAACTACACGTAATGCTATCAAAGCAATTCGTTTAGCTACTGATAAAGCTGAAGCTGCTGCTAAATTATCTGGTGTTATTTCTATGATCGACAAATTAGCTAAGAAAAATATCATACACGATAATAAAGCTTCAAACTTAAAGTCTAAATTGACAAGACACGTAGCTGCTTTATAATTCTGTTAGTGTTCAAAAATTTACTCAAAAGCTCTGCATTTGCAGGGCTTTTTTGTTTTGTATTCAAATGTTTTAGCAATAAATATTGCTAATTTCTTTAGCTTGAAATAAGAAAGTTTCAGTTTTGCTAACTACTAGGAATAAATAAGTTATCATCACAAATTACCTCAATTTTAAATTTGAATCTTCTTTAAACGTATTTTTTATAATTCAAAATCATAACTGTAATAGGTTTATTTTTTTAATTGTGAGTAAAATGAATCGAGTAGGAGGTTTATTGATAAAAAGGATAATTTGCTAAGCTTTTTGTTATGTCTTAATTGTTAAGGAATTACGACTATTATTAAAAAAGTTTTATATGTAAAAAATAATCGTACTTTTGCACCACAAAAAAATACAAATGGAATCTATTAGAAACATTGCAATTATTGCTCACGTTGACCACGGTAAGACTACGTTGGTTGATAAAATCATGTACCACTGTCAGTTATTTCGAGAAAATGAAAACACGGGTGATTTAATTTTAGATAACAACGACTTGGAACGTGAACGCGGTATTACAATTACTTCTAAAAATGTTTCTGTTACTTATAAAGGTACTAAAATTAATATTATTGATACACCGGGACACGCCGATTTTGGTGGAGAAGTAGAGCGTGTATTAAACATGGCTGATGGTGTTTGTCTATTGGTGGATGCTTTTGAAGGTCCAATGCCTCAAACACGTTTCGTATTGCAAAAAGCAATCGATTTAGGATTAAAACCATGTGTGGTAATCAATAAAGTAGATAAAGAAAACTGTACTCCAGAAGAAGTGCATGAAAAAGTTTTCGATTTGATGTTTGAATTAGGGGCTACAGAAGAGCAGTTAGACTTCCCAACAGTTTATGGTTCAGCTAAAAACAACTGGATGTCTGATGATTGGAAAAAACAAACGGAAAACATTGAACCTTTATTAGATATGGTTTTGAATAATGTTCCGTCTCCAAAAGTTTCAGAAGGAACTCCTCAAATGCTAATTACTTCATTAGACTTCTCTTCATTTACAGGTCGTATTGCGATTGGTCGTTTACAAAGAGGTGTTTTAAGAGAAGGAATGAATGTTTCTTTGGTAAAACGTGATGGTACGATCACTAAATCTAAAATTAAAGAATTGCATACTTTTGAAGGTCTTGGACGTAAAAAAGTTGCAGAAGTAGTAGCGGGTGATATTTGTGCGATTGTTGGTTTAGAAGGTTTTGAAATTGGTGATACCGTAGCTGATTTCGAAAATCCGGAAGCTTTAGCAACCATTGCAATTGATGAGCCTACGATGAGTATGTTATTTACTATTAACGATTCTCCTTTCTTTGGTAAAGAAGGAAAATTTGTAACTTCAAGACACATTAAAGACCGTTTAAATAAAGAATTAGAGAAAAACTTAGCATTAAGAGTTCAGGAAACGGATTCGGCAGATAAGTTTATGGTTTTTGGTCGTGGAGTTTTACACTTATCGGTTTTAATCGAAACTATGAGACGTGAAGGATACGAATTACAAATTGGTCAACCACAGGTTATTATCAAAGAAATTGATGGTGTTAAATGTGAACCAGTAGAGGAATTAACAATAGATTTGCCTGAAAATGTTTCTGGTCGTGCGGTAGAGTTTGTTACTGTTCGTAAAGGTGAAATGTTAAGCATGGAGCCTAAAGGAGATCGTATGATTATAAAATTCATCATTCCTTCAAGAGGTATTATCGGTCTGAGAAATCAATTATTAACAGCTACAGCTGGAGAAGCTATTATGGCACACCGTTTCTTAGAATATCAACCATTTAAAGGAGAAATTCCTGGACGTTTGAGTGGTTCATTAATTTCTATGGAAAATGGTAAAGCGATTCCTTATTCAATCGATAAATTACAAGATAGAGGTAAGTTCTTCGTTGATCCAAATGAAGATATTTATGAAGGTCAAGTAATTGGTGAAAATTCACGTGGAGATGATATGGTCGTGAATGTTACTAAAACTAAAAAATTGACTAACGTTCGTTCTTCTGGTGCTGATGATAAAGCGAGAATTGTTCCTGCTATCAAATTCTCTTTAGAAGAAGCATTAGAATATATTCAAAAAGACGAATACGTTGAAGTTACACCGAAATCATTACGTTTACGTAAGATTTATTTAAATGAAAATGACAGAAAACGTAATAAAATAGCGTAATAATGAAATCCAGCGAAAGCTGGATTTTTTTTTAATACAAAGTTCGTTTAGAATAATGTATAAAAAACAAAATCCTTATCAGACTAACTTGATAAGGATTTTTTGTATTTATATTTTTTAAAGTTTATGAACCGATCTCAATTTGATTGTGTAAGAGATCTTCAAAAGTTTCACGTTTACGGATTAAATGTGCTTTTCCGTCTTTCCATAAAACCTCTGCAGGTTTGTAACGTGAATTATAGTTTGAAGACATGCTAAAACAATAGGCACCGGCATTTCTGAAACATAAAATATCGCCTTCTTTGATTTCTGTGATGCGACGATTTGTGGCAAATGTATCTGTTTCGCAAATATAACCTACTACCGAATAAAAACGCTCTTTTCCTTTTGGGTGTGAAATATTTTCAATATAATGTTCAGAGCCATAGAACATTGGGCGAATCAAATGATTAAAACCTGTGTCAATTCCAGCAAAAACGGTAGAAGTAGTTTGTTTTACTACGTTTACTTTTGCTAAAAAATAACCGGCTTCACTTACCAAAAATTTACCAGGTTCGAAGGCTAACGTCAATTCACGGCCGTATTCTTTTTCGAAAGCTAAAAAACGTTTGGTCAGTTTTTTTCCTAATTCTTCAACATCGGTTTCAATATCTCCTTTTTTGTAAGGAACTTTAAAACCACTTCCAAAATCTATAAAATCTAATTCTTTGAAATGTTTCGCTGTATCAAATAAAATTTCTGCAGCATATAGAAAAACTTCAATATCCAGAATATCAGAACCAGTATGCATGTGAATACCGTTAATATGCATTCCGGTATTTTCTACAATTCTTAAAATGTGTGGTAATTGATGGATTGATATACCGAATTTGCTATCAATATGACCAACAGAAATGTTAGAATTTCCTCCTGCCATTACGTGTGGATTTATACGAATACAAACCGGAGTTTGAGGATGTTTAGCCCCAAATTGCTCTAAAATTGATAAATTATCGATATTTACCTGCACTCCTAATGCCGCCACTTCCTCAATTTCGTCTAAAGAAACTCCATTAGGCGTATAAATTATATTTTCAGGTGCGAAACCGGCGTGTAATCCTAATAGAACTTCCTGAATGGAAACCGTGTCCAATCCAGAACCCATTTCTTTGAAAAGCTTTAAAATGGAAACATTAGACAAGGCTTTCACAGCATAATTAATGCGAAGTCTTTCCACCTTGGCAAATGCATTCGTTAATCGTTGGTACTGATGAGCAATTTTTTCGGCATCATATACATAAACAGGTGAGCCAAATTCTTGTGCGATTTGTAATAACTGATTCGATTCCATTTTTTAAATTTTTATGCAAAACTAAAGTTATGAATTTTCAGATCCAAAAAAATAAACAAAACTATATAAAATAAAACATATTGTTATTTTTATAACAAAATATTCTATTAAACTACTGTTTGTAAACTTTTTTTATTCTTATTAACACAGATTGAATTTTGAGGTTAAGAATTTTTTTAATCAATCTTTTGTAATATTTCGAATGGTTTTTAAATTCGATTGTTATAAAACAGTCCTGTTCTTCTCTCTTAAGTTGTATTCAAGAGCAACAGATGAAATAAAAGTTCAGACAAGTATTATTTTCTTCAGGAATTTATTATTTTTGTGGCACTTTACATAAGTCAAAATCAATATTTATGAATTTACACGAGTATCAAGGAAAACAAATATTAGCAAGCTACGGTGTACGTGTACAGCGTGGTTATGTGGCTCACAACGCTGAGGAGGCAGTTGCAAAAGCAAAACAACTTACCGAAGAAACGGGAACAGGTTGGCATGTGATTAAGGCTCAAATTCACGCCGGTGGTCGTGGAAAAGGAGGAGGAGTTAAATTAGCTAAAAATCTAGACCAAGTAAAAGAAATCGCAGGACAAATTATTGGTATGGATCTAATTACCCCTCAAACACCTCCAACAGGAAAAAGAGTTCATAAGGTATTGGTAGCAGAAGATGTATACTATCCTGGAGAAAGTGAAACAAAAGAATTTTACATGTCGGTTTTATTAAACCGTGGTAAAGGTCGTAATATGATTATGTATTCTACCGAAGGTGGAATGGATATTGAAGAAGTTGCAGAAAAAACACCTCATTTAATTTTTACAGAAGAAATTGATCCTTCAGTAGGTTTACAAGGTTTTCAAGCAAGAAGAATTGCTTTTAACTTAGGTTTATCTGGTGAAGCATTCAAAGAAATGGTAAAATTTGTTGGTGCTTTATATAATGCATACATTGGTTCAGATTCATCAATGTTTGAAATTAATCCAGTTTTAAAAACTTCGGACAATAAAATTATGGCAGTAGATGCTAAAGTTTCTTTAGACGATAATGCTTTGTTCCGTCACGTTGATTTAGCTGAGATGCGCGATGTTACTGAAGAGCGTCCAATTGAAGTTGAAGCGAAAGAAGCAGGATTAAATTATGTTGACTTAGACGGTACTGTAGGTTGTATGGTAAATGGTGCTGGTCTAGCGATGGCAACAATGGACTTAATTAAATATGCGGGTTATGAGCCAGCTAACTTCCTTGATGTTGGAGGAACAGCTGATGCTAAACGTGTAGAAACTGCTTTCCGTATTATCTTAAAAGATCCAAACGTAAAAGCTATTTTAATCAATATTTTTGGTGGTATTGTTCGTTGTGACCGTGTGGCTCAAGGAGTAGTTGATGCTTACAAGAATATGGGTGATGCAATTAAAGTGCCAATCATTGTTCGTTTACAAGGTACTAACGCTGAAATTGCTAAAGAATTAATCGACAATTCAGGAATGCCAATTTTATCAGCAGTTCAATTCCAAGAAGCTGCAGATCAGGTAAAAGTAGCTTTGTCTTAATTAGATAATTCAATTTTATATAGAAAACTCCCGAGACATTCTCGGGAGTTTTTGTTTATATGTCTTGTCCTGAAAAAAAAAATAAAAATCCGAGCATTGCTCGGATTTTTTTATGGTTTGTTAGGAGTAGTCGGACAAGTACTGAATCCAAATACTTTGTAGAGAGGGCAAAAACCAATGAATGAGGTAATTACAAAAACGCCGGCTAACACAGTTAAAATCCATCCCAAAGTTCCTGTAATACTCCCATTATAGGTTAAATAGCCCATAATTATTGCAAGAAGTATTCTGATCATACGATCTGCTGCACTCATGTTTTTAGTCATAATGGTTTGTTTTTTAGGTTGATATCTTCAAATTTACTAAAAAACTATAACAAAAGAAATGCAGCTATTTCTTTTTTCCGTTTTTAAATTTTGTGTTTTCCATCACAGCCGTTTTTGTTGAAATAGGCTTATTGCTGTGAGTTGTTTTTTTAAAAATTTTTGTTGGTTTTGATTTTTCTGGGGTTGTTTTAGCAACAGGAGTATTCGCAGCAATAACCTCTTTCGGGTTTTTAGGATTTTCTTTGGTCCCTCGAAGATGAATTACCAATCCATTTAAGAAGTTTCTTAACACCTGATCTCCACATTCCATATATTTAGGATGGTCTTCTTGACGAAAGAAATTACCCAATTCTCCTTTTGACATTCTAAAATCAACTAACTCTAAGATTTCTACGATCTGATCATCTCTCAGTTGTAAAGCAACTCTTAATTTTTTAAATATTTCGTTGTTGTTCATCGCATTTTTTTTGAGCCCCAAAGGTAATTGTTTTTCAATTCTTTCGGTTATAATTTCTAAAGATACTTTTTTGTGAATTATTATCGATTTGAAGCACTAAGTCTTTTTAGTTTCACTATCTAAAAACAAATAGTATTATTGAGAGTCTTTGCAATTATTCTTTGAAAAGGTTAGCTTTGCTGCAAATATCCAAATTATGAATTCCCAGGAAGAAAAAATAGGTTTGTTATCTGAAATGATTGCTTTTGCAGTTATCGATGGAGTATTACACGATAGGGAATACGATTTTTTACTGATGGTTTCAGAGGAATTGGGAATCGATAAAGATACTTTTTTACAATTGTTTAGTAAAAGAAATGAGTTTAAAGTGGTTAAAGATGAATTTCACAGAATTCTTCATTTTTACCGATTGGCTTTATTGATGCATTGCGATGGTATTTTACACGAAAGGGAAAGAATCTTTATCAATGAAATTGGCATCAATATGGGGTTAAATCCTCAAGCGACAAAGCGTATTTTAAAGCTTATGGAAGATTCACCCAATCAAATGGTTGAAGCAGAAACATTAATTACAGCTTTCCAAGAACAGCACAACTAACATTTCTACTTCCCCTTTGATATATTATGTAGAAGGTGTAAAACGAGTTACAGCATTATTTTTAGGTTCCAAAGATTTAAGATATTTAAATATGGCCGCTAAATCTTCTTCGGTCATACCCGCATACATATTCCATGGCATCATAGTTTGGAATTCTCCCGGTTTTACTTTAGGAGCTACATAATTTGGATTAGCATAATCTTTGAATCTTTTTATGAATTGTTTTTCAGTCCATTGTCCAATACCGGTAGGGTGTGGGGTAATGTTAGCTGATCTTAGCGTGGCGCCTCCAGGTAATTGAAATTCAAATCCACCAGCGAAAGGTTCTCCAACAAATTTTCCTTTTTCTTGTCTTGTGTGGCAATCGTAACAAGCGGCAGCAGTTGTTAAGTATTTACCATAAGCAACAGATTTTTTATCTGAAGGGATTGAAGAAAATTCAGCTTTTTGTGGGATCGTGTTAATGATAAAATTCATCGGGAAATCCGCAACAGAAGGTTCTGTTTTATGTTCAATCGGTTTTAGCGTTCTGATGTAAGCAATCACGGCAAATATATCTTTTTGATCCAATTGGCCATAGCTTATGTGTGGCATTACGGGAAATAAAGCTCTTCCGTCTTTGTTCACTCCAGAGGTAATAGCTCTGAAGATTTCTCCATCACTCCAAGATTTTAGGTTGGCAGGTGTAATATTACTTGCAACGAATTTCCCCGGGAAACCTAGTTTCTGATCAAAAATTTCTCCACCCATTCCCAATGTTCCTTCTTTTGGTGGTCCTGCAAAAGATCCCCAATCTCTGGAAGAATGACAGTCCATACACACCATTACATTATTAGCCAAGTATTTTCCTCTGGCAATATTTTCTTTAGTCATCGCTACTTTTAGGTTAGGAACTTCTCCAACAGAAGGTAGCATCGTTTTGGCATAAGTAAGTGCTCCTAAAATAAGCACACAAGCAAGGATAAAAATGTACCCTAAAAATTTCATTATTCTTTTCATCTCATAAATTTTGGGTAAAAGTATTTTTAATACGTTTTTATTCAAAATTTAGGCTTATTTTTTCGATAAAATATAAAAATAACGGGTTGAAATACCATTTTTTTAATAAATATGTTTTTTTGTTTGTAGAAGATATGATGTAATATGTTTTCGTAAAATACAGTTGATATCCGTTAGATTGAAGTTTTAATGGTTTAAATTCGAGTGTTTTAACGATGAAATAGAATAAAAAAGTATAACGAGTCGTTTTTGATTGTTTCAAAAAAGTTTTCTAAAAAAAACGATTGGATCACTCAAATATGAATCATTAAAAATGATACCCAAAAGTTTATGTAGGATTATATTTTTTCTTGAAGAGCTTTGATTTCATCTCTTAATTTAGCGGCTTGCATAAAATCAAGATCTTTGGCAGCTTTTTCCATAGTTTTTCGGAGTTCACGGATTTTCTTTTCGATTTCGGGTTTGCTTAAGTATTGACTTTCCGGTTCTGCAGCTTTTAAAATTTGATTTTCATAGTATTTAGTGGAAACAGAATTTCCGCTCAAAGCATTATTTAAACTCTTATTTAGGGCTTTCGGCTGTAGTCCATGTAGAGTATTATACTGGATTTGCTTTTCACGACGATAGTTGGTTTCGTCTATGGTACGTTGCATACTGTCGGTAATCTTATCGGCATACATGATGGCTTTACCATTTACGTTTCGGGCTGCACGACCTACAGTTTGTGTTAACGAACGATGACTACGTAAAAAACCTTCTTTATCAGCATCTAAAATAGCGACTAAAGAAACTTCAGGTAAATCTAAACCTTCTCTTAATAGGTTGACACCAATCAGTACATCGAATAATCCTTTACGTAAATCCTGCATGATTTCTACACGTTCTAAAGTGTCTACATCACTATGAATATAACGACATCTGATAGAAACTTTAGTGAGATATTTGGTTAGTTCTTCTGCCATACGTTTGGTTAAAGTAGTGACCAAAACTCTTTCGTCTACTTCACACCGTTGTTGGATTTCTTCAATCAGATCGTCTATTTGATTCGCGCTAGGACGAATTTCAATGATAGGATCCAATAAGCCAGTAGGACGAATGACTTGTTCTACATAAACCCCTTCTGATTTCTGTAATTCATAATCTGCAGGAGTTGCCGAAACATAAACTACTTGATTTTGTAGTGCTTCAAATTCCTCAAATTTAAGAGGTCTATTATCCATAGCGGCTGGTAAACGAAAACCATATTCAACTAAATTCTCTTTTCGGCTTCTATCGCCACCGTACATGGCATGCACTTGAGAAATAGTCACGTGACTTTCATCGACAATCATGAGGTAATCATCTGGGAAATAATCCAATAAACAGAAAGGTCTGGTTCCAGCTTCGCGACCGTCAAGATATCTAGAATAATTTTCGATTCCCGAACAATATCCTAACTCTCGAATCATTTCCAAATCAAAATTTGTTCGTTCTTCTAAACGTTTTGCCTCCAAATGTTTTCCAATTTCTTTGAAATAATCGACTTGTTTTACTAAATCTTGTTGAATGTTCCAAATAGCATTTTGTAATACATCCGGAGAGGTAACAAACATATTTGCAGGATAAATATTTAATTTATCATAACGTTCAATTACTTTAGACGTTTTAGTATCGAAGGCTTCAATTTCTTCAATATCATCCCCGAAAAAATGAATGCGAAACGGATCATCTGCATAACTAGGAAATACTTCTACGGTATCCCCTTTAATACGAAAAGTTCCAGGGGTGAAATCACCTTCGGTACGAGCATATAAACTTTGTACTAATCGATGTAAAAATTTCGTACGGGATATCGTTTGATCTCTTTCAATCGAAATTACGTTTTTTTGAAATTCAACGGGGTTGCCAATTCCATACAAACAAGATACCGATGCTACTACCAAAACGTCTCTTCTTCCTGAAAGGAGTGCTGAAGTGGTACTTAATCGAAGTTTTTCTAATTCATCGTTGATAGACAAGTCTTTTTCAATGTAGGTTCCAGTTACAGGAATATAGGCTTCGGGTTGGTAATAATCGTAATAAGAAACGAAGTACTGTACCGAATTGTTTGGAAAAAACTGCTTGAACTCAGAGTACAACTGGGCAGCTAAAGTTTTATTGTGTGCTAAAACTAATGTAGGTCTTTGGATTTCCTGCACAACATTTGCCATTGTGAAGGTTTTTCCCGAACCGGTTACCCCGAGAAGTGTTTGGTATTTTTCTCCATTAATAATGCCTTTGGCTAATTTTTCAATAGCTTGTGGCTGATCGCCCATTGGTTTGTAATCGGATACGACTTGGAATTTCATGGTATAAAAACTTGATTGCAAAGATACTAATTTTACCCAAGAAATACTTGCTTTTATGAGGTCTGACAGATAAGAGAAACCGCAAACTGATAGGCTTTCAAAGTGTTTAACCTGTCAATTTGCGGTAGCTGTATTTGGGAAAAATAAATTTTATTTAAATTTCATCGCCAAAGTTACAATGTGTGAATTTAGACCATTGTCTCGGGTATAATATCCGTAACGTAATTCTAGTGAATTGATTCTTTTTACGCCAAAAATTCCTTGATCTGCATCGGTAATTTTGTAACCTAAACCAATCATGTGACTTTTGAATTTGGATAGATCGAAGTCACTAGTGTAATATTCTTCACCCAATTGATGTGTGAATATGGGTTTGAAATATTTTGCAGAAGTCTGATTGTAAAAACGATATGGCACCGATATAGACGAGAATGCTGAGAGTTTTAAAACAGGTTCAAAACTGATGGTATGTGATTTGATATCCCAATTGTCTTGATAATATCTGTAAAAACTTCTCAGAATAATATTGTCACCTAAAAAGTAGTTCGCTCTAACACCGAACGGAATCTTAAAGCGTGTACTTGGTAGTTTTTCCGATTTTAAATCGCCTCCGTCAAAATATACACGGTTAAATTTAGTGGCCAAGAGTCCTTCTTGATAACCCAAATCGGTTAATAAAGCAATTTGAAAGTTTTTATTAATGACTTGAGAAAGGGTTAATCCTAAATTATACGAAGTACGAGGTTTGCTGTCTCCTTGTTTGGCGTCGTTATCTGATGGATTGTTCCTTAATTCTATTGGGAGGATGACTTTCCAAGTATCGAAAAAGGCCATACCTTTTACGGAAAACTCTCGGTTTTTGTCTTTTGAGATTTTAGTAAAACCTCCATTAATTCCAATAGAGAAATAATCAAATTCTGCTGAACCAGAAAGACCTCCATTCAGAATATAATTTTTTTCTTCATTCTGAAATGCATAATTCAAGGAAGGATATACTCTAACATCTTGGTAGGATGCAGAACTCACAGTGTTAGGGTCAATTTTATCGGAAGAAGCAGAGGTATAAGAATCTACGCCTAATTCGAAACCTAAATTATGCTTGTTGTTATTTTTATCTTTTTTAGAGACTTTAACTTCAATAGTTGTGGCAATATCTCTGAGTTTCTCAGTTCCTTTACCACCTGTCACAGCCGAATTGTCTCCATCTTGAGTATAATAACTTGTAATAAAGTTAACTTCTTCAATTTTGAGTTTTTGTTTTTGGTAAGCTGAAGTTGTATCTGTTGTAATATTTTCTTGAGCTTTGCTATGATTTCCAAATAAAAATGCCAATAGCGATGCGGTTATAATTCTTTTTTTCATGACTTTTTTATTAGAGATTAGTTACAACCACATCCACCACCTGTTTTTCCTCCGTTAGCACCAGAGCTAGCTTCGCGATATAATTGGAAAGTATTCTCGAATTTTTCAGATTTTCTAGCAGCTAATTCCATGTCGGAATCGTTAATTTTCGATTTTTGATATTCTTTTACAGAAGTGCAACTCACACTTGACAAGAGTAAAAGAAAATAGGCTAAAGATTTCATATTTGAAGTTAATTTATGTTAATGTTATATTGTTGGAAAAGTATTTTCGGTCGTAATCATCAATTATAATACAGCCTATGTGTTTTAACTGATTAATAAAATCCATACCGACTTCAATTCCCATAACGGTGACAGGAGTGGCCAAAGCATCTGCAATTTCTGCATTTTCAGCAATAATAGTGACGCTTTTAATGCCACTTACCGGATAACCCGTTTTTGGGTCTATGGTATGAGAATATTTTTTATTGTTGATGATAACGAATTTCTCATAGTTTCCAGAAGTGGCTACCGCCTTGTTTGTTATCTTAAAGGTAGAAAAAATATCGTTACGATGGTTAGGGTTAGCTACACCGATGGTCCAGGCTTGTCCGTTTTCTTGAGTTCCCCAGGCAGTTAAATCACCTGATGCATTCACAATACCGCTTTCAACACCGTTTTGAAGCAAGATTTTTTTTGCCATTTCGGCAGCATATCCTTTCCCAATTCCTCCAAAACCGATGCGCATTCCTTTGTTTTTGAGAAAGATCGTTTTGTTTTCTTTGTCCAGAATGATATTCTCGTAATTGATAAGTGCTACCGATTTTTTTGCTGTTTCAGGATCTGGTAAAGAGGTCATTTGCGTATCGAAATTCCAAAATCTTTTGTCTAGGCTACCATAACTGATGTCGAAAGCACCTTGAGTGATTCTTGAAATCATTTGACAACGCTCGATGAGGTTAAAAACTTCATCGGGCACAACAATGGGTTTATTTCCGGCATTTTCATTAATTTGAAATGTAACGCTGTCTGTTGAAAAGGTCGTGAGTAAACGTTCGATTCGTTTTATTTCCTCTATGGCTAAATTAATTTTATCTGAGCACCAATTTTCATTGGAACCCACTACGGAAATCTCAAATCGATTTCCCATTAATTTATCCACTTTTTTCCAAAGCATTTTATTTGAGTTTTGCGATGAATTCTTCTAGAGTTTCTGATGGTAAATGATCCCACGATTTAATTACTTTTCCTTCTTTATTCAATAGTAAAATCAATGGGAATAAACCATTACGGTTATATTTTTCAGCCAAAGTTTCATTTTCTTTGACAATTTCAGGAGTTAACTGATTTTTTTTCAATCTTGGAAAGTCAGCATTGTAAACTACTAGATTGTTATCGGCATAGGATTTAAATTGTTCGGTCAGTACAAATTGTTTTTTGAATTTTACACATGGCGCACACCAATCGGAACCAGAGAAGTAAAGCAATACATTTTTGTTTTCGGTTTGGGCTTTCTCTAAAGTTTGTGAGAAATTGAGTTTATTTGCTTCTTGAGCAGAAATTAGCACAGAAAACAGTAAAACGGCTAGTTGTAGGAGAGTTTTCATAAGTAAGGGATTTAGTCAAAAGATTCAATTAATAATAGATTACCAGATTCATGAGTGACAATAACCATGCCGTCTTCTGCTACATGATTACTGCTTCCTGTTCTGTATCCTATGGTAAGGGTGTCATTGGTAAGGGTGTAATATAAATTTTCAGAGTGAATACCGGTTACTTCACCTATAGGTATTAACGAAATGATACTGTTTTTAGTGTACCATTTTTCAAATTTATTCGGGAGAAGAAAAATTTTGGAATGGTCGTCTATAATAACAATTTTTAATTGTTCTTTAAATCGGACAATATTGGTAAGATTGGTTATTGTATGATCTGCTCTACGTCCTGTGGCCCAAATTACATTTACCGCTTTATGTCCTCTTTCGATTAAATATTCAAAAGCTTTTTCTAAATCGGTTTTATTTTGATCCGGAGCATAGACAATTTCCAGTGGATATTGTTGGTTGAGATAGTATTCAGGCGTAAATCCTCGATCAAAATCCCCTAAAAGCACATCAATTTTGATTCCTAATTCAAAAACTCGTTCAATTGCAGAATCCAGAACAACTACAAAAGGAGACCATTCTAATAACTGGCCCAATAATTCTTTTGAACATTCCGCTCCATTAGCAATAATTAAAGCAGGTTCTTGATCATCGCGAACGATATGATGTGAAGACATTTTAGATACGATTTACGAAGTTTGTTATGATATGTAAATTTATGAAACTTCTGTAAAAGTTACTCAATATTTCTCATCTTATTGAACTGTATAGTCTCTAGCGTCAACTTCTCCCAACGCAAAATATCCAAAAGGGAAGTTTTGTGAGTTGGTAACATTTATGATATTTCCGCGAAGAACCGCCGGAGGTGTGGCAAAAGGGTTTCCAGAATTGCCGCCTGAAGCAGAAATTAATTTCGACATGTAGTTGAAATACGCTTTGTCTATTCCTTGAACACTCAATTGCAACAGATTCCCTTTTTTGATATCATCATTGTAAAATCCAAACATTAAGTTGCCTTGGAAAAATTCATCACTAACGACACCGTATTCTGGAAAAACAATTTCTGGATTTTTAACTTTTAACAGATAATAGTTTTCTTGCTGACCATCGTCTTGAAAGAAAAATTTCACCTGAATTTCATCTTCACCACTTATTCCGGGTTTGGTTTCTTGTTGAATGTCTTGAATAACCGGTGTAGCCAATAATTTACTGGTAGCTGTGTAGGTTTCTCCTTTGTACACCACTGTAAGGGTATAATTTGTATTGATTTGAGGAACGAAATTGGTACAAATATAATTCCCCGTATTGGCATCTTCAATAAAATTGAAAAGAGTGTTAGCATCGTCTTTTATACTTACTATAGCCCCAGATGCCGGAAGTATTTCACTGGTATAAAAATCGTTAGTTAAGCTTAATTTGATTACTTGAGTGGCGCCATCGGTTCCTTTGTACCATTTTATATTTGCATCTATAACTAATTTAGCTGGAGCATTTTCCAAAGGAATGTCAACTACATCTTGACAGGAAGTTAGTAGAAGAATGGTGGTAAGTAGCAACAGTATTTTTTTCATTGTCATTAAAATTTAAAATTGTAAGAAACAGACGGAACAATTCCGAAAATGGATAAACGTGTAGCTTCATTCTTTCCAGTATCTCTGTTTTGAGCAAAAGAAATGGAAGCTGCATTTTTACGACTGTACACGTTGTAAATACTAAATACCCATTCGCCTTTCCAATTTCGAGAAATATTCTTCTCGGGAGTCAAAGTTGCGGAAATATCCAAATGGTGAAAAGCCGGAAGTCTATTATTGTTGCGGGAATCGTAACTAGGAATAACAATATCTTGATAAACATATTTTCCAGAAGGATAGGTGACAGGTTGACCGGATTGTAGGATGAAATTAGCACCAAAAGTCCATTTTTTATTATAGATGTAATTTCCGGTAATAGCCAAATTGTGCGTTTTATCATAAGCGGATCGATACCAGTTACCATTATTGATACCGATTTCAGTTTCGGTTCTTCCAGGAGTTTGTTGTTCGGATCTAGAAAGTGTGTAGGCGATCCATCCTGAAAAATTTCCTGTATTTTTTCGCAATAAAAGCTCTAATCCGTAGGAACGCATTTTTCCATTTAAAATAACTTGTTCGATAGCTTCGTTGGCGATCAAATCGGCACCATCTATATAATCCATTCTGTTTTGAATGCCTTTGTAATAGGTTTCTACTTCTAAAGTATAATCATCATTTTTAAAATTCCTAAAATAACCTAAAGCAATTTGATCCGCAATTTGAGGTTTGATGTAATTGTCACTTGGTGTCCAAACATCGAGTGGCGTAGGAGAGGCTGTATTCGAAATTAATTGTAAATATTGAACCATGCGGTTGTAGCCCAATTTTAAAGATTGGTTGTTGTTAATTTCATACGCAACAGCTAATCGAGGTTCCATGTAATTAAATTGTGCAATGGTCTTGTTTTTTCCAAAGTAACGGGTGCTTATGGGGGTTGCTTTTTCATAAATTTTTAAACTTTCATCATAAGTAACCGCCTGATTGTTTTGGTAGTAATTGATAGTCGAAGCACCTAAACGGTAAAACCAACTGTATCGTAATCCTGTCAAAATAGATATTTTATTTCCTATTGATTGTTCGGCATCTAGATAAATGGCAGGTTCTAGAGCGAATTTTTTATCCAATTGACGGAAATTGATACTAGAATCTTCGTCTATAGGTTCGATGGTTCCAGGATTAAAATCGTAATAAATGGCATTGGCACCATAGTTCAGTTTAAGATTGTTGGATAGGTAATGTTTGAAATCGTATTTTAGATTGTAATTTTTTATACCTGATTTCCAGTTGAATCCAATAAAATCTAATGTTAATCCGTAATAGTAATCACTATAAATCATTGATAAATTGGAAAATAATTTATCAGAAAAAAGATGATTCCATCGTAAATTTAATGTAGTGTTTCCATAAGTATTGGTAAAACTATCGCCAATAGAAAAAATATCACGACCAAAATAACCCGAAAGGTATAAAGTATTGTTTTTGTTGAGTTTGTAGTTTAATTTGGTGTTTAAATCATAAAAATAAGCCAAATTGTTATTGTCTGTAAATTTCAAAAAAAGATGAGCATAAGAACCACGACCTCCGACCAAAAACGAACCTTTTTCCTTAACAATTGGACCTTCTGCAAGAATTCGGCTAGTTATTAAACCAACACCGCCATTCATGCTGAATTTGTTACTGTTACCGTCCTTTTGGTAAATATCCAAAACCGAAGAAGCTCTTCCTCCAAATCGCGCAGGAATTCCTCCTTTGTATAGTTTTAAATCTTTAATAGCATCTGGATTGAAAACAGAGAAAAATCCGAATACATGCGAAGAATTGTATATGGTTGCTTCGTCTAACAAAACTAAATTTTGATCGGCACTACCACCACGAACATTAAAGCCCGATTGACCTTCTCCTGCATTGGTTACGCCCGGTAAAAACAATAGCGATTTGATCACATCAACTTCTCCCAAAACTACCGGCATTTGTTTTATAGACTGAATACTCAGTTTGTTGACGCTAATTTCCGGTTTTTTGATATTAGCTTTATTTTTAGAGGTGATGACTACTTCATCTAATTGTTTGGATGTTTCAGTTTCTTCTGATAAACGAAGGTTGATGCGAGTGTTGTCGTTAAGGGAGACTTTTCTAATGTCTGTGTCATATCCCGAGTAATTTACTTCAAGAGTATAATCACCTTTTGGTAATGTCATTGAAAAGAATCCGTATTCATTGGTGAATACAGAAGTATTAGTCTCCACAATCGAAACGGTTACCCCAATTAATGTTTCGTTGGTTTTAGCGTCTGTTATGCTTCCGCTCAAAGTGATTTTATCTTGAGCATTCAGATTATAACCGAAAAATAATAAAAAAAATGAAAACCAAAATCTCAATAAGTTCATGCTGATTTTTTTATGTTTCTATGATGGTAAAGATCGATTTTTTTTAGCAAAACACTTGTTAATATAGGGTTAATAAAAAAGGCGACCTGAAAAGATCGCCTTTTTTTACATTTAAAATGTAATCTTATTTTAACTGAGCTAAAATGTTGTTAAATGTTTCACTTGGACGCATTGCTTTAGCAGTTAATTCTTCTGCTGGTTGATAGTAACCTCCAATGTTTTGAGGTTTTCCTTGCGCACCAATTAGTTCCGCATCAATGGTAGCTTCGTTAGCAGCTAAGGCAGCAGCTACTGGAGCAAATTTTGCTTGAAGTTCAGCATCTTTTGTCTGGTTAGCTAAAGCTTGAGCCCAATATAAAGCCAAATAAAAATGAGAACCTCTATTGTCAATCTGACCTACTTTTCGAGCAGGTGATTTGTCATTGGCTAAGAACAATGCATTAGCTTCGTCTAAAGTGTCGGCTAAAACTTGTGCTTTTGCATTATTTTGTGTCTGTGCCAAATGCTCTAATGAAGCTTGTAGGGCTAAAAATTCTCCTAAAGAATCCCAACGTAAATAACCTTCTTCTACAAATTGTTCAACGTGTTTTGGAGCAGATCCTCCTGCACCAGTTTCAAACAAACCTCCACCATTCATTAATGGCACAATTGATAGCATTTTTGCCGAAGTTCCTAATTCTAAAATAGGGAATAAGTCGGTTAAGTAATCACGAAGAACATTTCCAGAAACAGAGATAGTATCTTTTCCTTCACGGATTCTACGTAAAGTTTCGGTCATAGCATCTTTAATGTCCATGATACGGATGTCAAGACCGGTAGTGTCGAAATCTTTTAAGTATTTCTCTACTTTTTTGATGATTTCTCTATCGTGCGCTCTATCTTTGTCTAACCAGAAAATCGCTGGAGTATCAGACAAACGTGCTCTGTTTACTGCCAATTTTACCCAATCCTGAATAGGAGCGTCTTTTGTTTGACACATTCTGAAAATATCTCCTGCCTCAACTTTTTGTTCTAATAATACGTTTCCTTGTTCGTCTTCTACTTTTACGGTACCTTCAGCAGATAATTGGAATGTTTTGTCATGAGAACCGTATTCTTCCGCTTTTTGAGCCATTAAACCAACATTCGGAACTGATCCCATAGTTTTAGGGTCTAACGCGCCATTTTTCTTCATGTCATCGATAACTGCTTGGTAAAAACCAGCATAAGAACGATCTGGGATAATAGCAATAGTGTCTTCTTCTTTTCCTTCAGCGTTCCACATTTTACCTCCATTACGCGCTAAGGCAGCCATAGAAGCATCTACAATAATGTCAGAAGGAACATGGAAATTGGTAATTCCTTTATCCGAATTTACCATAGCTACTCTAGGTCCTTGGTTCAAAACGTTTTGAATTGCTTCTTTGATTTCAGCTTCTTGTGCATGACCTGCAATTTTGTCTAATAAGTCTTGTAACCCATTGTTTGCATTGATGTCTAAAGCTTTAAAAACATCGGCATATTTTGTGAATACGTCTTTGAAGAAAGTTTCAACAACTGCACCAAAAATGATAGGATCCGAAATCTTCATCATGGTTGCTTTTAAATGTGCAGAAAGTAAAACGTTATTTTCTTTAGCTTTCTGAATTGCAGTTCCTACAAATTCTTTTAAAGCGTTTAAGTTCATTACAGAGCTGTCAATAACTTCTCCTGCTTTTAAATTAGAGTAGTCTTTTAAAACTTTCGTAGAACCATCGTTTCCGCTAAATACAATTCTGAATTTACCTTCTGATGCTACTGTAGTTGATGTTTCAGTACCGAAGAAATCTCCAGCATTCATGTGAGCTACTTCTGTTTTGCTGTCAGAAGCCCAAGTACCCATTTTGTGAGGGTTTGCTTTTGCATAATTTTTAACAGCTTTAGGAGCACGACGATCTGAATTTCCTTCACGTAATACTGGATTTACAGCAGATCCTAATACTTTAGCATATTTAGCTTTAATATTTTTTTCTTCTTCTGTTGTAGCTTCTTCCGGGAGATTAGGAATAGCATAACCATGAGATTGTAGTTCTGCAATAGCTTCTTTTAATTGAGGAATAGATGCAGAAATATTTGGTAACTTGATAATGTTAGCTTCTGGAGTTAATGCTAATTGTCCTAATTCGGATAAATTATCGGCTACTTTTTGTTCTTCTTTAAGTACTTCAGGAAACTGCGCTAGTATTCTAGCAGCTACAGAAATATCTTTTAATTCAATATTAATATCAGCCGGAGCTGTAAAGGCTTGTACTATTGGTAAAAACGAATGTGTAGCAAGCATAGGGGCTTCATCCGTTAAAGTGTAGTGAATTGTTGATTTTTTTGTCATTGGTTTTCTATTTCAAAAATGAATAAATGCTTTAAAAAAGGTTAGCAAATATAAGAAAATCAGACTAAAATACAGATGACTTATGTGGGGTAAATGAAAATTATTTGATTATTACTTTTTTTAGATTTAATTGTAAAAAGTGTAATTTTTATTCTGATTTTTTTGCATAAAAAAAGTCTCGAAATAAACGAGACTTTTTTTATTGCATTCCAATGAAAGATTAACCTCTTCTTTCTTTGATTTTTGCTTTTTTACCAGTAAGATCTCTGAAGTAGAAAATACGAGCTCTTCTAACTTTACCTCTTTGGTTTAATTCAATTTTTTGTAATGCTGGCATGTTGATAGGGAAGATACGCTCTACACCTACAGCACCTGACATTTTACGGATAGTAAAAGTTTCAGTAGCACCAGTACCTCTTCTTTGGATTACTACTCCTTTGAAGAACTGAGTTCTTGTTTTTTCACCCTCTTTAATTTCATAGTACACAGTGATAGTATCACCAGCACCAAATGCAGGGAAATCTTTTTTTGCAGTTAATTCGTTGTTTACGAAATCTAATAAACTTGCCATTTTATTGAAAATTATGGTTAAAATCTGAACAACATTCACGGTTATCGCCAGAGGTTGGTCAAAGTGGGTGCAAAATTATAAATTTATTCTCAAAACCCAAAATAAATTTAACTTTTTAAAGCATTGATTTTCTGTCTCTTTTAGGATTTTTAATGTGAAATTGTTTTTTGACTGTTGTATGTCGTCATCAATAAGATTCGTTCGAGTGTTTTTGTGTATTGAAAGAAGCAAAAAATGAACAAAGAATCGTATTTAATGTTTTTTAATCTTGGTTTTGATGCAATTTTTCAACTAAAATTAATCGAAATTAATGTGAAAATAATGATTAACAATGACTTATGCTAACATTTTTATAAGCAATGACAATCGTATTTTCGAAGGTGTTATTTCGAAAATTATTACTATTTTAGAATTCTAATTTTTAAAAAAATATGGCAAAATTAATATTTCAGAATAAAAAAGTTTTAGTTACCGGAGGCGCTTCAGGTATTGGAAAAATTATGGTTAGAAAAGCTTTAGAACGAAAAGCTTCTCATGTAGTAATTTGGGATGTGAATGCCGAAGGGTTAGCTAAGGTAAAAGAAGAGTTTGCTTCTTTTGAATCTGAAATTGTCACCTTTGTAGTCGATATTTCTCAGGTAGATCAAATTGTTGCCACAGCAGCCAAGGTAAGGGAAGAAGTCGGTGTCATTGATATTTTAATTAATAATGCAGGGATTGTTGTAGGAAAATATTTTTCAGAGCATTCTCATACCGATATTTCAAGAACAATGTTAATCAATTCCAATGCTTTAATGCACACAACCTTGGAATTTTTGCCAGAAATGAAAAATCAAGATTATGGCGCAATTTGTAATATTGCTTCTTCGGCTGGATTGATCTCTAATCCCAAGATGTCTGTTTACGCTGCTTCAAAATGGGCCGTGGTAGGATGGAGTGATAGTTTGCGAATTGAATTGAGCGAGACGAGTCAAAATGTTTCGGTTACTACCATTATGCCTTTTTATATTAATACCGGAATGTTTGATGGGGTAAAGTCTAAAGTATTACCAATACTAGATCCAGAAAAAACTTCGGAACGAATTATCAGAGCCATCGAAAATAGAACCAAAATGTTGGCGATACCTTTGCCATATTGGGTGATTCGATTGTGTCAAGGTATTTTTCCTTTAGCAATTTACGAATGGATCATGAAACATGTTTTTGGTATTTATGATTCTATGAAAGATTTTAAAGGAAGAAAATAACCAAAACTAGGCATTAGACCAGTATTTTCTCGGAATATTAATCTTCTAGTAAATCTGGTCGTCTGTTTTTTGTATGTTCGAAGGCTTTTTCTTCACGCCATTTGTCTATGTTGGCGGCGTGTCCACTTAGCAAGACATCGGGAACTTTCCATCCTTTATATTCTGCAGGTCGGGTGTAAATAGGAGGAGAGAGTAAGTTGTCCTGAAAACTATCGGTAAGTGCCGAAGTTTCATCGCTTAAAACCCCAGGAATCAATCGGATTAGGGCATCACACAAAACAATGGCGCCAATTTCGCCACCGCTGAGGACGTAATCGCCAATAGAGATTTCTTTGGTTATGAAATGATCTCTTACCCGTTGATCCACCCCTTTATAATGTCCGCATAATATGATAATGTTTTCATACATCGACATTTTGTTTGCCATGGGTTGATTTAAGGTTTCCCCATCGGGTGTCATGTAGATGATTTCATCATATTCTCGTTCCGATTTTAATTTTGTGATACAATCGTCTATGGGTTGAATCATCATTACCATTCCAGCACCTCCACCAAACTGATAATCATCAATACTTCTGCGTTTGTCGTAAGCGTAATCTCTTAAATTATGGAAGTGAACTTCTACCAAGCCTTTTTCAATTGCTCTTTTCATAATAGATGCTTCAAATGGGCTTTTTAGTAATTCTGGTAAAACAGTGATAATATCTATACGCATATTTATTGTATCAAAGTGGCAAAGGTACAAAGTTTAGCTATTTGTACTTCTAATAAAATTTAAAATTGAACAGATGAATTAAAAAAAGAAAGCGATTTGAAACAAACCGCTTTCTATAGTATCAAGAATATTTTTTATGGATTGGTTGACCACAAAGAAGCCGTTTTTAGCATGGCTCTTCTTGGCAGTTGTAAACTCGCAACAATTAATTGTGCAAAATCTTCCGGTTGTAATACTTTTTCAGTATTTCCGTCGGTAATTCCTAGTTCTAGCGACATGTCAGAAGCTATTGTACTAGGCGTTAGAGTACAAACACGGATGTTGTTTTTTCGTACTTCTTTCATTAAAGATTCAGATAGTCCAATTACAGCAAACTTTGATGCTGAGTAGGCTGAAGTTCCTGGATTTCCGTTGATTCCGGCAGTAGACGACACATTAATAATGTCTCCTTGGTTTTTAGCCACTAAATGCGGTAAAACTTCTTTGGTTACATAGTACATACCCAATACATTGGTTTGAATCATGTTAACCCATTTTTCTGTCTCCATTTCAAGAAAAGATCCGAAAGCAGCTATTCCAGCGTTATTCACTAAAATATCTACAGTTCCTAATTCAGCAATAATTTTCTCAATACCTTCTTTTACTGCGTTATAATCACTAACATCAAAAACAGCATAAGTTGCATTCACTCCAAGTGCTTTTAACTCGTTTACCGTAGCTAGTAAGTTTTGTTCATTTCTACCCGTAATGGCTACATCTACTCCTTCTTTAGCTAGTGCAATAGCAGTTGCTTTTCCTAGTCCTCTTCCTCCTCCGGTTATAATTGCTTTTTGACCTTTTAAATTTTCCATATGTTTAATTTTAAAGTGCAAATTTAAAAGGAATAGATTTTAAAATATTTAATTTTAAATTAAGTTTATGAGTTGTAACCCTATTAAAAAACTTTTGTGTTTGAGCAGTAAGGAATTATTTAATATCCAATATCAGGTACTTTCTTTTAATATTTGTAATTTTGTGACTCAAATTTAAATAAATATACTATGCAAGACGGTATTTACGCAAAATTTAATACTTCAAAAGGCTCTATCTTAGTAAAGTTAACGTACGATTTGACTCCAGGAACTGTAGGGAATTTCGTTGGATTAGCAGAAGGTAATTTAGAAAATTCAGTAAAACCTCAAGGACAAAAATATTATGACGGCTTGAAATTTCACCGCGTGATTCCGGACTTTATGATTCAAGGAGGATGCCCATTGGGAACAGGAACAGGAGATCCAGGATATAAATTTGACGATGAGTTTCACCCTTCATTAAAACACGACAAGCCAGGTGTGTTATCTATGGCTAATGCAGGACCGGGAACCAATGGTTCACAATTTTTTATCACACACGTTCCAACGCCATGGTTAGATGGAAAACATTCTGTTTTTGGTCATGTGGTAGAAGGTCAAGATGTGGTTGATGCAGTAGCTCAGGGAGATACTTTAGAAAGCATCGAAATAATCCGTCAAGGCGAAGAAGCTCAAAAATGGAATGCGGTAGAAGCTTTCCGTACTTTTGAAGGTTCTAGACTGAAAAGAATTGAAGAGGCTAAGCGTCAAGCTGAAGAGGCTATGGAAAGATTGGCTGCTGGTTTTGAAAGAACAGAAAGTGGTTTACGTTATAAAATCATTCAAAAAGGGAATGGTAAACAAGCGGAGAAAGGAAAAACAGTTTCTGTGCATTACGAAGGTAAATTAGAAAACGGTAAAACATTTGACAGTTCTTATCCTCGTAAAAAACCAATTGAATTTCCATTAGGGAAAGGATTTGTAATTGAAGGATGGGACGAAGGAATTGCATTATTGCAAGTAGGAGATAAAGCACGTTTTGTGATTCCATCTTATTTGGGTTACGGTGATAAAAGTGTAGGCGGAGTGATTCCTGCTAATGCAACTCTTATTTTTGACGTAGAGTTAATGGATGTAAAATAAGATTTACACCCTCATCAATAAAAAAATCTCCGTTCATTAGAGCGGAGATTTTTTTTATCACTATTTATTAAATAATACGATTAGATAATCATTTTGTTTATCGTTTTAAAGTGAAATGACCTCTTACTTCACGGCCGTCTTCTAAAATAGATTTGTACCAATAATCGTCAGAGGGTTGAGGTACTCCCAAATAGGTACCATCCCAACCTTCATTAAGAGGATTAATTTCTTTTAAAAGTTTGCCGTATCGGTTAAAAATGTAAATTTTAGCTTTGGAATTAAATTGACTGCTAGCTCCAATCATATTCCAATGATCGTGATATCCATCACCATTTGGGGTAAAGTATTGAGGAAACCCAGTTATAGAAATAGGAACTTCTAATACAGGACAGCCATTTAAGTCTAATACATAAACGGTATGTAATCCCGGACGAACATTTTCGAAATATCCTGTGGTTTGTCTTTCAGCATATAAATCGTCTAACGTAAATACATAATTTCCTAATCCGGTTACGGTAATAGAAATACTGTTATTCTCAGTTAAATCTTTAACGACTGGTTCTCCAATTAATGTAGCAGTGTTTGAGGTATTCACAGTAATGATACGTTCTTTACTACATTGCAAACCATTAGCGTTAGAAACAGTAACTTTATATTCACCCGCTTCATTTACATTGAGATAAGGATTGTTTTCACCGTTCAATGGAGTTCCATCTTTATGCCATTGGAATAAATAATTTGAAAAATTAGAATTTTGAGGAAGCCCCGAAGTTAAGGTTTGATATATATTAGCATCATTGGTACAAATATAAGTATCATCCTCCTTATCAACATTTGTATCAATAGCAGGTAAAGGTTCTACAACAACATCAAAAGTGATAGGTTTACCAAAACAAGCATCTGTAATTTTGTCTTCTATTCTGATCCAGATGGTTTGTCTGTCTTTATAACCTGTATTTCTGTAATTTGAAATATCCGAAATAGCCAGAGAGTTTCCGTTTGCATCATTCTCTAAATAATAATCATTCTCGTTTTTATAAAATTTAAATTCGAGATTAGTATTGTTTAAAAAAGTAGTCAAATCATTGGCGATGTCAGTAAAATCAAAGGAAGCAATTCCGTCATAATCATTATTAACCGCGTCTACATAATCGTCACATTGATGTTTGTCTGAAGGTTGAGGGAAAGTAATTGCCCCAGCCGTTGAAACATACAATTCCATGCTAGTAACACTGAAACAGTTGTTGTTATTGGTTACTCTAACCCAGATGGTTTGAGGAGATGAAGTATTTTCATAAGAAGTTGGATTGGTGATTAAATCACTAGCTTCATTGTTTCGCGCACCTGTTTCCGTTAAGAAAAAGTCTATCTTTTCATTGACATAATTGTTTGAAAGTTGGCTTTCTTTATTTCTTAAATTGAAAATACTTTGATTGTTAGTGTCGGTGTCACACTGAATATAAGTAACTCCACTATTTACAATAGGCAATTCATAAATAATTAACGATGCATGGTTTGAATAAAAATCACAACTATTACCGCTTCGGTTTAATTGTACACGATAAACAAAACCATTCATATTACTCTGTAAATTTGTAATGGTTAATTGATTAGTGTTAGTTCCATAATAGGTAGTGTCGTTGCTAAGATTGCTCCAGTTTAAACCATTATCTGTCGATAATTGCCATTGAAAAGTCTCCGCATTTACGTCTATTTCAAAAGTAGTAGTTTCGAATAAACATTGAGCTTTATTGCTAGGTTGAGCGATAATTGTTATTGGGGCTACCGTAGTATAATCCGGGTGAGGAGTAGTGTAACCTATGGCGTTTGTTACTAGTCCGTTAGCATTTACCATAACTGTAGTATCTCCGAGAATCCCGTCGAAGTTGTTGTCTGAAAAGCCAGCTTCTTTAACATCAAAACAAAGATCATTGTCGCTGTCTAATTCTCTAAAATTCTTTATACCATCTGTATCAGTATCTACTATACCTTCAACAGAATCAAGGATACCATCATTATCAGAATCCAAGTCTAAATAATCAGGAACTAAATCGTTGTCGTTGTCATAAGGGATGAATCCATTTTCGAAAGCGTTATCTAAACCATTTAAATTGGTATCAGAATTAGATAAAACTACTGGTGCATTACCTTGAGCTTCAATCACATCACTTATTCCATCGTTATCACTGTCGTTATCGAGTTGATCAGGAATGCCATCACTATCAGTATCTTTGTAAACACAAGTCGCTAGTACTTTAAAAGTAGATTTGTTGATTTCTGTATCAGATAAATTTTTATGGGTAATTTTTAATGAAGCAGTTTGATAGGACTGAAATTTAAAATCAGCGTTTCCGGCAGCTAAAGGTGTGCTTCCATTCAAACGGAATCGGATTTCGAAAGAAGAGTATTGCGTTACATCGCTCTCATAAATTCCATCATAATTAGTATCAATTAATAACTGATTTGACGGGTTTAGCACCGTGATGGTTTTATTGATATCACTATTTACAACATATTCAGCATTTGAATTGATTAGATCGTTTGGCGCTGCTGTTTGAGGATATTCTAGAGTGATGTTGGTCGGTTGACTGAAATTTAAAGTGTAATCTACAAAATATCCTTTTCCGGCTGGGACTTCTGTAATGAAACTTCCGTCGGCATTTCCAGTAAAAGGAATGGCTGCTGCCATAGTAGAAGTTGAGTAACTGGTATTGTAAGTAATGGTTGAATTGGGAATGTTACCCGTGGTTACTGCTGTGTTAATGATTTGATTGCCAAACGATTCAGTGCAATTGGTAATTCCGTCGTTGTCATTGTCAATATCAATGTTATCATTAGCCAAATCACCATCTTGGTTCGTAGAACAAGAACTAACAGGAATTCGATCAGATTCAAGACTTCTTCCACAAGAAGAAATAGAAGCTTTAACATGATAAAACCCAGGTTGTGTAGGAGTGTAGGAATTATTGGTTGCCCCCGTCGTGATAGGCACTTCATTGAAATACCATTGAAATTGATCAAAAGAAGTAACATCATTTACTTTTAAAACAATATTAGGTATACAATTTTCATTACTTACGGAAACTTTTTGAAAAGCAACTTCAGGGGCAAAAGTAAAACCAGAGTAAAAACCTCCGTATGTTGCAAATCCAGAAGATCCAAAATAGGATAAATAAACCGATTCACTCGAAAAAACAGAAACATTTCCACTTAATCCATTGAAAATATAGGTAACATAATCTGGATTTCCGGTAACGTTAGAAGGACCAGTATAACTCACACCAATGTTTGATAAATTAGCCAAAGTATAGTCAACACCGTTGATAATAAAATTTAATGAGGCGCCCTTTTTAGTTACAATAGAAACTGTGCCTCCAAAATTACTATCAGTACCTACTTCATTTATTTTAGGGATATTATTGATAATTTTAGGAGTTTCGCAACTTAAAGGCGGCACAAAATGCATGTTCTGATTAGCTTCATTTCCAGAACCTCCTAGGCCTTGATAGGCAAATACATTTTTAGAGGTTTTAACATATAAATTATTGTCGCTGGTGAAATTAAAACCATTGATTGCTAAATATTCACCCGCATTCAAGATAGCTGTCGGCGTTGTATTTCCGTTAATAAAAACCTCGGTTCCGTTTTCATGAGCAACTAATAAGGGTTTTTCTACATCGTTGTTTCCTTTTCCTTTAATGAAGATGTATTCGTTACCAATATTTTTTGTAGACACAATTTGGTCAAAACCAAAATCGGAACTATTGGTAACAGAACCGTTTGAACCTCCATACGAGCCACAATTCACTGCGATAGGTTTGTTGGAACTAATAAGCGCCCCGATTAGCCCGTCTCTATTTGCATTATTTGGTCCTTGAGTAGCTATAATATAACTTTCACCACTATTTAAGGTAATGCTGAAGGGAGCATTTCCGGTATTTTGATTGACTAGTGTAGTACCTGGTTTGATATCACTGAATGTTACAACGGTATTGTTTTCGGTTGCTAAAACTGAGGCAAAAGTATAATGTCTAGTATCTGTAATTAATCCGGGACTGTTGTTGGTAAAAGCCCCGATTCTGTATTCAGTACCCAATGCTGCTAAACCTTTTGAAACGATACCTCCAGCTTGATTTATAGCGGTTAATCGGACAGTAACATAAATTAAATCGTCTGCTTCAACGATATACCCTTTGTTATTTAGCACCGAACCTACAGAGAATCCGTTAGCTAAAATTTGTGTATCGGAACCATTTCCTATAATAATTGACTGAGGATTATCTCTACTCACGACTCCAGTGGTTGAAGCCCCACCTAAAGCAGTGATTTTATAGTTTACATTGGTTGTACTTGGACAGGAAATATATAAGGCTTGTTCTAAAGACTGATATGCTTCACTGTTTGAAATAGGAGGGATATAATGTGTTTTACTGAATTGCGCATAACCATTTAGCCCTAAAAAAAAGGTTAACAATAATAATTTAATTCTCATAAGTTTGTTTGGTTGTGGTCCAAAGGTAGAGAATTATCTTTTAAGTGAAAAATGACCTTTTACAGTTCTCCCATTGTATAGATTTATTACAAACCAATAATCTCCAGCGGGAAGAGGCTCTCCTCTAAACGTACCGTCCCAACCGTTGGATTGTGAAGACAATTGCTTTAATAATTTTCCGTAACGATCAAAAATATTGATGTATGATGTTGGGTATAATTCTAAAAAGTTAATTTTCCAATAGTCATTGTAACCATCGTTATTAGGTGTAAAATATTTTGGAAAGTCTAATAAGTATATTGTTTTAGAAGGAATTGGTTGGCACCCATTTTTATCTCTTACATAAATAGTGTATTCTCCTGTTTCCAAATTCTCGAAGGTGGGGCTATCTTGGTAAATACTTCCGTCTATTGAAAATTCGTAATCACCTCCATTATCAGTATAGGTAATGGTAATCGAATTATTTTCAGAAAAATCATAAATAGTAGCATCAATATCACTAGCTGGTGCCGAAGGGAGAATATTGAATGTTTTAGTGGCTTTACAACCGTTTGAATCGGTCACTTCAACAGTGTAAATTCCTGAAGTGCTAACCTGAGTTTCAAAATCTTGGTCTCCGTTAGACCAGTTATAACTGGCAAAGGTATTGGCTACATTCAAAGTTACTGTAGCGTTAGGACACAAATATAAAGTGGTTTCATTGTTAAAGTCCGCAGGCGCATTGTAATTGACCTGTAAAATTATTTCTATGATGTCGTAACAATCCGATCCGTTCACTATTCTGGCAAAAATACTTTCAGTATTTGCTTTTTGGTTGGTATAATTATTCGGTAATGGATTACTTTGTGCTTCCGCATCTAAACTTGTAGCGTAATATTCAACCACGAGCCCAGATGGTAAACCGCTTGTAATTATTGGACTAATTTCCGTATTTAAATCGAAAGAAGTGATTCCATTTTTAGTACCATCTTCATCACACTTTGCCACTGTTTGAGGCGAGGTTACACTTTGATTGGAAATTTCTAAGTTTACTTCGGCATAAGAAGAACAATTGTATTGGTTATCAACCCTTGCATAGATTTTTTTTGGAATACTATTATAAGCAGAAGGATTTGTTATAACGGCTCCTCCAATATTCTCGTAATATGTAACGTTACCAAGAGAAAGATCATTGTTTTTAATTAGATTATCTAACTTGGTTAGGTTGAATAAGGCGTTTCCGTTGGAATCATAATCGCATTGAACTAGAGTTTGATTAGATAAGATTGGTTTTGAGGCAAATTGAATGTTTACTTCACCCGTTGAGATACAACTACCGTTTATAGTTACTTCGACACTATAATTTACAACAGCCGTATTGGTATTATCTGTAATAGTGAATGTAGGTGTTGTAATGCTTGTCGGATTACTATCAATGAACCATTTGTAAGTATTGTTGGTTCCTGGTTGTGTTGCATCGAGAATTACGGTTTCGCCTTCGCAATAAGGATTGTTATTGCTGATGAGTCTATCTTCTCCCAGATCTGTTTCACTTTTAAAAGTACCGCCTCCTAGAAATATCGCCGAGTCAAAAAGACCATTTCCTTGATCTGCTATGACTAATTTAATGTGATAGGTATTACCAGAGATTACATTGGCTTGGGCTTTTAATACTTTGGTTTGCCCGTTGAAAGTGGTTGGATGATCATAATCGTTAAAGGCATCGAAATATTCTTCGTTACTGGCTGTGCATATAGTTCCTGATCCTCTGATTGTATTAACTGATACTGGAGTATTTGTTCCTGGGACTAAAGCAATATTTTCATACGTTCCGCCGGCAGGTTTTATTAAAAAAGCAAATCCATCAGTATATCCACATTGACTTGATCTAGGATTTTTTAAGTATTGCTCAGAAGAAAAAATATAATCGAAACTAATTTTATCTGTGAAAGGAATAAAGTCAAACTCTAAGATGGTTGCATTGTAAGTTCCAGAAAGTCCTAAGGCTTGCTCTAAATCACTGTCGCCAGCCCAATCACCAAGATTGTCACTTTTGTCTCCATCATTAGGACCAATGGCAGAAGTGGCTTTTCCGGTGCTTAAAATAATACCATCGTTAAAAGGGAAAAGACTGCTTCCTTTAGTAAAGTATCCGTAGCTATTAGCATTTGTGAAATTCCCACCATTAACAGAGACATTAAAGGCTTGACCACAACCACCATTGGCTGCAAAGAAATTATCAACCAATTGTTGTGCAGTAAAACTATCATCAACTTGAATGTATTGTGAATATCCTGTTGTTGAAAAAATAAATAATAAATAAAATACTACCTTTTTCATTCTTTAGTTTAAGAATACAAATATAAGTGAAATGAAGTTTTCGTAGGATTTTTAACAATTGTATAACAAAAAAGAACCTCAAGGCTATTGAGGTTCTTTTGAATTTATGATTTTTGCTCTTTATTGAAGTAAACTAAATAGTAATACATTTGCTTTTCTTCGTCCCATCCTTTTTCCACAAATTTTTCTGCACTTTCAGGATTAATAAAGTCGAGTTTGATTTGAATGTTAGTATCCAATTCAATGATATTTTTCATTTTTCGACGGGCATCACTCACCGCAGCATTGGCAATAGGGAACGAGGTCAAGTCTTCAATACTGTATTTTTCTCCTTTATCTACTTTGTAATTTTTGAATTCGGAGATTAAATCAGGATTATCGATTACTTCATTTAAAAAGTTAGTTTCTTCGAAATTGTCGTTTTTAGCAAAATGATTTACTGCACGATTCATAAACATAACCTCTTCTTTCTTGTCTTCGGCTGGTAAAACCACATCTTTTGCAAAATCCTGACAGAATTTCAAATACTTTTTAGTCAAGAAATTTTCATCTTGAAAGGCATCAACACTTAAAAAGTGTTCCAACCAATAACGGGCATCATAACGATTACTGTCGATGGTTAAAATTTTATATCCTTCTTCTTTTTTGTAGTTAAAGATTAAACATCCTTTGTCCAATTTTTGAAGATTGATTCCTTGTTGTAAAATCATTTCCAGTTGCGAATCTTTTTCTTCAAACTGAAGGAAGTCCGATTTTAACTCACTTTTAAATACTCCAATGGCATCAACCGGTTTATTGTCTATAGAAACATTGGTAAGGTAGGCAACATAAACTTCACCATTTTTTATGTGTGGATGGTTGGATTGTTCGTATAAATGACGTGTAATTTTTTTAGATACCTCATGAATATTACTAGGGTTTGCAAATATTTCGGTTGCAAAATTGTACATTTCATTATATTCTAAATCTACATCATGTGCAAATTGAAAGTAGTTTTCTTCTTTTTCTCGGAAAGGTTTAAAGAAAAACTCTTTCAGTAACGGCATAATTTCATCGTTCAAACTGTAAGGTTGATTCGATAAAAAAATAGCTTCGTTACGGCTTTTATTTCCCACTCTGTGAATGGATAAATTGTCTATGTGAGTATTAAATAAATTGATCATATCTTTAGGACAAAGAGAAAAAGAGAAAAGAGAAAAACTCTTTTTTCGATACTCTTAATTAAATTATTATTGTCTTTCTTCTTTATTCTTTCTGCTAAAAGAGATTAATTCCAGTTTTCTTCAAAACCGTAATCTTCAAAAGAATCGTCACCATCAAACATATCGAAATCTTCGTCGTCATAATCGTCATCAAACTCACTACGGAAGTCATCATTATCAGCTTCGAATTCTTTGTCCGGCGCACTTAAAGGCATTATTCCGTGGGAGAATAACAAATCAGGGTAACTTACTCCAGCTTCAGGTTCTTCAATAGCGGCTAATTCCACAAAGAAAGTCCACATATTTAAGAAGTCATACACATAAATCATTTTGGTGTTTTCTTCGTCAAATGAAGACGATAACAGATAATCAGCCATGGTCAAGCCTTCGCCCGGATTGTCTCCGGTGTCAAACAAAGGAATTTCGTCTTCCTGATTCCATTGATCATCACAAGTATAAAAGGCTGCCATTTCCATTCCGTCGAAACCAAATGCATTTACAATCGCATTGTGTAAATCTTCCAAAGTATCTTTTTCCTCAATGGCGATATCTCTGAAAATATCTTCTTCGGCGTCAAGAATGACTCTAAATTTATATATCATAACACGGATTATTTTAGAAGGTCAAAGGTAATTATTATTTTATATTATATTTTTTAGATTTAGGATTTGTTGATAACATTTCTAATTAGCTCTCATAGAATTCTATAGGCAAATTGTCTGGATCGCTACAAAAGAAAAACTGTTTTTGTGTCGTTTCATCAATTCTAATTTCTTCACAATCGATGTTCTGGTTCACCAATAATTCTCTAGTGTTTTTTATATCGTCAACTTCAAATGCCAAATGGCGTAAACCTTGAGCTTCCGGTCTTGTTAATCTTTGAGGAGTATCGGGAAAGGAAAATAGTTCAATTGCGTATCCATCATTAAGAGCTAAATCTAATTTATACGAATCTCGTTCGGCTCTGTAAACTTCTCGAATGATTTTTAAACCTAAAATTTCAGTGTAAAAATCTTTAGATCTTTTGTAATCGGAACAAATAATGGCTATATGATGTATTTTGTTGATTTTAAGCATTTGTGTAATTTTTGTATCGTACAAATAAGTCGAGATAATTAAGAATAATAATATTACGCTACTTCGAGTGATTTTATTCAAAAAAATACCTCCATTTTAATAAAATGAGCATGAAACAATTCTTGATACCTATTTTTTTCATTGCAAAAATACTCGAATTAATTTCACACCTAAATTGTAATCAATGTATTCATGTAAAATTAAAAAATGAATGTAAAATTCGTTTCATTTTGATTGCTTCAAGAATCCTTATTTTCTTTTAAAGGAGAAGAATTACAATTCATCCTCAAAAAATGACAGTTCGGTTAGTTTAAGTTTTTTCAGAAGAGGTTCTGCTGCAACTTTGCCTCAATAAAATAAACAAACTGTTAAACTATTAATCAAATTAAATTATGACAAATTTATTCACTGTTATCGTAATGTTAATCGCATCGATGGTCTCGGTACAAAATTCTTCGTTTGAAGAAGGAAGAGAAAATGCTTTGCCAACTTGTGAAAATGTAAATTTCAAAGAAGCAATCGAACTTTTTGCTACTTTTAAACCTGAATCGACTTTGCATCCTAATGGGGGATTGGACAGAACAGAAGCCGAATTAACAAATGTAAAAAATCATTTATGATAGATAAACTAATAAAACAATTTCCGAGAGCCACCATTATTATGTTATTGGTATTTGTAGCTTTAATTATTATAAAATTGCTTTCGGGAGGTTCTGTGAGATTAAATGAAGGATTAGCTTGGCAATTTTTCTACACAATGCTTTACGGGTACTCACTCTATTATGCTAACGCTTTTATTTTTATAAAATTAGATGATGTTTATCAAATCGATAGATTTACAAGAAATCGAATTGTTACAGGATTTGTTCTTTCATTTATTGTGTCAGTAGGTGTAATTTTTCTGCTTCGAATTGTAGAAGATGTAATCATTGAGGGAAGAACTCTTCAGACGTTTTTAGCGAATGAAAAATCTTCAAATTATATAGTTTCAATCATCATTACGTTTGTGGTAACCTTAGCATTTCATGCTTTTTATTTCTATAAAGCGTATCAAGAAAACAAGTTAAAAGAGCAAAAAATTATAGCAGGAACGGCTTCGGCGCAGTTCGAAAGTTTAAAAAATCAAATCGATCCTCATTTTCTTTTTAATAGCCTCAATGTATTGAGTTCGTTAATCGAAGAAAATCCTGAAAGTGCTCAGAAATTTACCACTTCACTTTCAAAGGTATATCGATATGTTTTGGAACAAAAAGACAAAGAGTTGGTTTCGGTTGCAGAAGAATTACAATTTGCTAAAACGTATATGAATTTGCTGAAAATGCGATTTGAGAACAGCATCACATTTGAAATTCCTGAAAATTTTGAAAATGAAGAGGCCAAAGTAGTTCCGTTATCGTTACAATTATTATTAGAAAATTGCATCAAGCACAATGTAGTTAGCGAAGTTAAACCGCTACATATAAAAATTAATATTGAAAAGGGGATGTTAGTCATCACTAACAATCTTCAGAAGAAAGAAGTTTTACAAGACCGAAAAGGCGTAGGGTTACAAAACATTGTGAATCGCTACGGAATTTTAACCAAAAGGAAAGTATTGGTAGAAGAAAACGAAAAAGAATTTAAAGTATTTCTACCGATTTTAACTAAACAAATATCAGTTATGGAAACATCAAACAATTATAATGAACAAACCGCTTATAATAGAGCATCAATAAGAGTCAAAGAAATAAAAGAATTTTACGGAAGTTTAATTTCTTATCTTATAGTAATTCCAGTTTTAGTATTTATCAATTTTAGAACTTTTTCCGGATTTCAATGGTTTTGGTTTCCATTGCTAGGTTGGGGTATGGGGTTGTTCTTTCATGCATTAAAAGTTTTTGGTTACGGAAGTTCTTGGGAAGAACGAAAAATTCAAGAAATTTTGAACAAAGAACAAGAGAAAAACAATAAGTGGGAATAATTAAATAAAATAGAAATCATGAGTTTAGAAAATAGAATATATAGAGGAATGGATAAAGAAGCATTTAAAAACTTTATTCCGTCGAATGCAGAAGAAGCAAGATATTATCAAGCGGTAAAAAAAGTAAAGAAAATCAAAGGGTTTTATACACACGCAGTAGTGTATTTAGTAATTAATATTATGATTTTGATTATCAATATTCAAAATTTGAAAGAGGGAGAAAGTTATTTTCAAGCCCATAATTTCTTAACGGCTTTCTTTTGGGGATTGGGATTGTTTGCACACGGATTATCGGTGTTTTTGCCTGATTTTATAATGGGTCAAAATTGGGAAGAACGCAAGATTAAAGAATTCATGGAGAAAGAAAAGACTAATAAGTGGGAGTAATAATAATGGTTTTTAATAAAAGGTTATAATCCAATAAACTTGAAACAAAAACAATGAATATATTAATTATTGAAGACGAAAAACCAGCAGCACGCTTGTTACAACGCAAAGTAGAAAAATTAGGTTTACAAGTAAATACACTACTGCATTCTGTGGAAGAAGCTGTTTCATGGTTTCAAAATAATTCACATCCTGATTTAATTTTTCTCGACATTCAATTGTCTGATGGTTTATCGTTTGAGATATTTGAGCAAATTGACATTAAAAGTGCCGTGATTTTCACAACCGCTTATGATGAATATGCTTTACGGGCTTTCAAACTTAATAGTATCGATTATTTATTAAAACCCATCGATGAAGAAGATTTGGAAGTGGCGGTCAATAAATTCAAAGCTAGAACCCAATCGCAAAATATTTCATTAGATTTTGAAGCTATCAAACGCATGTTAGTCAATCCCATTGAAAAAGAGTATAAAAAACGTTTTTCTGTGAAGATTGGTCAACAATTAAAAGTGATTTCCATTGATGAAGTCGAATGTTTTTACAGCGAAAATAAAGGAACCTATATTCATACTTTAGACAATAGAGATTATTTAATTGATTCTACTTTAGAAGTTTTGGAAGCTGAAATCAATCCAAAAGAATTTTATCGCGTAAGCCGAAAATTCATTGTTCCATTGAAAGCAGTGAAAGAAATTCAAATGCATTCGAATTCACGATTGAAAATCATTTTACCAACATTCAGAGACGATGAAGTTGTTGTAGCTAGAGAACGCGTCAGTGATTTTAAAGAGTGGATCAGTTGATAAAGAATTGTTAATTAACACCAGAAAAAATAAATATCTCATTAGTTTTGATAAAAAAGCAAATGAGATATTTTCGTTTTATAGCGCTTTCCCTTTTCTTTTTGAGTTTTTCTGCGAAAGCTCAGGACTTAATTACATTTCAAAATTTCGAAGAATTGAATTCCTATATTCAAAAGAATTCCGAAAAACCTTTGGTAGTTAACTTTTGGGCAACTTGGTGTGCGCCTTGCGTAAAGGAATTGCCGTATTTTCAAAAATTACATCTAGAAAATCCAAATGTAAAAGTGGTAACGGTGAGTTTGGATTTCGATAAACAAGTAGAAAGTAAATTGAAACCTTTTTTGAAAAAGAAAAATTATTCATTTGTTACGACTTACATGGCCGATAAAAAATTCAATAATTGGATTTCAAAAGTTGATGAAAATTGGTCGGGTTCTATTCCTGCTACTTGGATCATCAATGGAAATAAAACCATTTTTGTGGAACAAGAATTTGCTTCGTTTGAAGAATTAAATCAGTTTGTAAAAGAATCACTAATCAAATTAATACTATGAAGAGAATCGGATTTTTAGCCTTGTTAATGGGCGTTTTGATGAGTTTTACGAATCCTACGGGATACAAAGTAGGCGATAAGGCTACTGATTTTAAATTAAAATCGGTTGACAATAAAATGTACAGTATGGCTGATTACAAAGATGCGAAAGGTTTTATCGTCGTTTTTACTTGTAATCATTGTCCGTATGCAGTGAAATATGAAGATCGAATTATCGATTTAGCTAAGAAATACAAATCAAAAGGTTATGTTTTGTTAGCAATTAATCCAAATGATCCTGCAGCGCAACCTGAAGATAGTTTTGAGTTGATGCAAAAAAGAGCAAAAGAGAAAAAGTTCACTTTCCCGTATTTGTTTGATGAAGGTCAGAAAATCTATCCGCAATATGGCGCAACGAAAACACCTCACGTATTTTTACTAGACAAAAATTTAATTGTGAAATATATTGGTGCTATCGATGATAATGTGGAAGATGCTTCTCAAGTAAAAGAAAAATATTTAGAAAACGCCATTGCTGCTTTGGAAAAAGGGCAAGAGCCAACACCAAATACTACAAAAGCTATTGGTTGTTCTATCAAGGTTAAAAAGTAATTAAAAAAGGGCGAAACAATTGTTTCGCCCTTTTTTAATTTTATTTACTAAATCTGTGTAAGGTAAATGTCATGGCTGTTAATAAAAAGAACGCCATGATTTGATGCGCTAATCCTAACCAAAGCGGTACATGGAATAACAAAGTAAAGATTCCTAAGATGAATTGGATGAACACAAAAACCAGTAAAGTTTTTACGCCATTATCTTGTGCTTTGTCCAATGCAAATTTTCTACTTTTTATAAATAAGAAAACAATCATTCCAACTACCACATAAGCAAATGTTCGGTGAATGAATTGTACACCACTTTTTCCTTCGGTAAACGATAAAAGTAAATTCGATTGTTCTAATCGGATACTTTCATGGAAGAATTGTCCGTCGCTCATTAATGGCCAATGATTGTGAATCAATCCTGCATTTAATCCTGCCACAAATCCACCGTAAATAATTTGAAGGATTAAAATTACCAAAGCAATTCGGGCAATTTTTCGCAATTCTACAATAGGTGATTTTCTTTCAGGATAAATTAAATCTAACGCCACCCATAGTGTGTAAGCAAACGTAATGAAAGCAAACGTTAAGTGAATCGCTAATCTGAAGTGGCTCACATCCGGCATGTCTTTCAAACCGCTGGCTACCATAAACCAACCCAAAAATCCTTGAAATGCACCCATTCCCAATAGAATGATACATTTTTTAATCGTTGCTGCATCTAATTTCTTTTTAATTAAGAAGTAAACGAATGGAATGATGAAAACCATTCCAATAATACGTCCGATAAATCGGTGAAACCATTCCCAAAAGAAAATAAATTTATAATCGTCTAATTGAAAATCTTTGTGCTTATTGATAAGTTGATATTCTGGGTATTTTTTGTATTCTTCAAAAGCTTCCACCCATTTTTCTTCACTCATTGGTGGAAAAGTATCATTAATCAAATGCCAATCGGTCATCGATAAACCAGAGTTGGTTAAACGAGTTATTCCCCCAACAGTTACCATGATAAATAACAAAACACATCCAGAAAGTAGCCAATAAATGACTGATTTATTTGTTTTCATTTTTTTGATATTCAAAAAGCACCCCAAATTTACGTAATGCTCATTTGAAAAGTGCTTTAACAGATTATAATTTTTATACTTTTTTCAATCCCATTTTTGAAGCTTTGTTCAAGACGAAAGTTTTTGCCGCTTCATACTCGTTTGGAATTTCTCCTTCCAAAATAGCTTCTTTTACCGCTTCTTTTAAAACACCAATTTCTCTACAAGGTTTCAAACCAAATAATTCCATGATTTCTTCACCAGAAATAGGCGGTTGAAATACGCGAACACGGTCTTTTTCTTCTACTTCCACAATCTTTTCTTTTACGATGTCGAAGTTTTTGTGGTATTTCTGGAATTTTTTTGGATTTTTTGTTGTAATATCGGCTTTACACAAGGTCATCAAACTGTCAATATCTTCACCGGCATCAAAAACCAAACGACGAACGGCACTATCGGTCACAATATCTTCTGCAATCACAATAGGACGCGAACTCATCATCACCATTTTTTGAACGAATTTCATCTTATGATTCAAAGGCATGTGCAAACGCTCAAATATTTTTTTGACCATTTTTCCACCTAAAAATTCATGTCCGTGAAACGTCCAACCTTGTTTTTTGTTGAATCTTTTGGTTGGTGCTTTGCCAATATCATGCAACAGCGCTGCCCAACGCAACCAAACATCATCAGTATTTGGACAAATATTATCTACTACTTCTAACGTGTGATAAAAATTGTTTTTATGGGTATGACCTTCGACTTCTTCTACATTATTTAAAGCGGTAAGTTCAGGTAAAATAATATCTAATAAACCAGTTTGGTACAAATGTAAAAACCCGATAGAAGGTTTTTTAGAAGCTAAAATTTTATGCAATTCATCAACAATTCGTTCACCTGAAATGATATGGATTCGGTCTTTGTTTTTAGAAATAGCTTCTAAAGATTTAGATTCGATTTCGAAATTCAATTGAGTGGCAAAACGAATCGCACGCATCATACGCAACGGATCATCCGAATAGGTGATGTCAGGATTTAAAGGCGTTTTGATAATTTTGTTTTTCAAATCTTCCACACCATTAAACGGATCTATTAAATCACCATAGTTTTCAGAATTTAGAGAAAAAGCCAAGGCATTTATTGTAAAATCGCGTCTTTCTTGGTCGTCTTTTAAGGTCCCATTTTCTACGAAAGGATTTCGGCTATCGTGGGTGTACGATTCTTTTCTAGCGCCTACAAATTCCACATCGATATCATCGTAACGCAACATCGCGGTTCCATAGTTTTTAAAAACTTGTACTTTTGGATGGAATGGAATTAATTCGGAAACTTTTAAAGCCAATTCGATTCCGCTACCAACAGCAACGATATCAATATCTTTTTTATGATCTCGGTTTAATAAAATGTCGCGTACAAAACCACCAATAACATAACATTCCAAGTTGAGTTCTTGAGCTGCTTGTGAAATGATTTTGAAGATAGTATGTTCTAAATGTTGTTTGTAATTCATGTTAGTACCGCAGATTCGCAGATTTTTTATTTTTTTGAAAGTGCAACTCTTTTGTGTTCAAGTGAGATAGAATTAAAATTAACTAAAAGTGCTAATTCATTTCCTGAAACTTTCAAATAATTTAAATATTGATTGTAGTGAGCATTGTTAAAACAATCAACAGTTTTTATTTCTAATATAATTTCGTTAAAAACTACAAAATCAGCATAAAACTTATGTTTTAACACAGTATTTTTATAGTTCACTAAATATTCTTTTTCTCTTTCGTATGGAATGTTTACTTGTTGAAACTCAAATTCAATAGCATCTTTGTATACAATTTCAGAAAATCCTTTTCCTAAATTTTTATGGACTTCAAATAGAATTCCAATAATTTGGTAGGTTTTGTCTTTATATAAAAAATCATCCATAATGCTATTTTAATCTGCGAATCTGCGGTGTTTTTTATTTGCGAATCACTTTTACCTGACTATCCAAACCTAATTTAATTATCGTAGAAGGATTTTGGGAAATTTTGTCGTGGTGCAAATTTACTACATAGTCGACACCTTTTATAATTTCAGGACTGATTTCTTTAAAAGATTTTGGGGTAGGTTGTCCCGATATATTTGCTGAGGTGGAAACCAATGGTTTTTTCATACGTTCCATTAGTTTAAAGCAAAAAGGCTCGGTTACGATGCGAACCCCCAAAGTGTTGTCTTCTGCCACGATATTCTTAGCTACATTTCGAGGATTGTCCAAAATTAATGTAGTTGGTTTTTCTGATAAATCTAAAATTTGCCATGCCACTTCTGGAATATCTTTAAAAACATTGTACATCATGCGTTCGCCATTCATTAAAACAATCATGCTTTTGGTTTCTTCGCGTTGTTTTAAAGCATAGATTTTTTTCACGGCTTCTTCATTAGTAGCATCGCATCCAATTCCCCAAACTGTGTCGGTTGGATACAAAATGATGCCACCGTTTTTTATAATTTCAAATGCGTTATGTACTTCGGTATTGATATCAGCCATAATGTTATTTTTTGCAAATTTAATCAAAGTCAGATTATTTTTACTTTTAAATTTTTTTTGTTAAGAATATTGATACTTTTGTTAAAAAACTAACTTGATTTTTATTAATGAGATTATTACAAATAACAGCTTCAAAAGGATGGAGAGGTCATGAACAAAAAATTATTTATTTATATGAAGCATTCAGAGATTATGGTTACGTGAAAGATCAATGGATTATTTGCCCTAAAGATTCCGAAACCTTTAAAGCTGCAGTAAAAGGGGGAATGCAGGTTTATGGGTGTGATATTAAGTCGGAATATGATTTAAAATTTGCGAAATATCTTAAAAACTTTACTGATAAGCATAAGGTAGATGTAATTTTTATTCACAATAGCGAATCACATACTCTTGCGGTTTTATCTTCTATTCTTTTTAAATTAAAAGTTCCTATGGTGTTGTGTAGAACATTGATAAAAAGAGTGGATACAAATTTTTTTAGAAAATGGAAGTACAATTATTCAGGAATTAAAAAAATAATTTGTGTTTCTCAGCCAGTAGTAGACGTTTTAAAATATGCTGTAAAAGATCATAATAAATTATGTGTTGTAGGTAGTGTTACCGATATACAAAAATTTAAAAAACAATCTCAAATTGGCATTTTACACCAAGAATTTAACATTCCTAATGATTACAAAATTATTGGAAATATTGCCGCCTTTACCGGATTTAAAGACCATGTAACATGGGTAAAAGTTGTTGCTGAATTGGTTAAGAGGGGGACTAAGGCTAAATATGTTTTAGTTGGAGAAGGACCATTAGAAAACGAAATAAGGTCTCAGATCAAAGAGCTCGGTTTAGAAAATGAAATTATTTTCACAGGTTTCCGAAAAGACATACCTGAAATTTTACCGGAATTCGATTTGTTTATGTTCACCTCAAACAATGAGCCTACCGGAGGGGTATTGTTAGAATCATATGCTTGTAGAGTGCCAATTGTAGCAGCTAATGCCGGAGGGATTCCAGAAGTGGTCATAGACAACGAAACTGGCCTACTTGCTGAAGTTGGCAATCCCATCGATTTTGCAGATAAAGTACAATTGTTGTTATATAATGAAGTACTGCAAAAAAGATTGACAGAAAATGGATATGAATTCTTGAAACAAAATTTTATCAAAGAAATAATAGCCAGAAAAATGTTTGACGAACTTAATGAAGTAATTATTAAAACTCTTAACTAATTGAAATTCTTTAAAAGAAAATATTACCAACTTTATTTGAAATTCCTTGAAAGTTTTTCAAAAAACGATGTTTTATTCTGTAAAACGAAATATTATTATAATAATAATTTGCCTTTGAATCTTGATCAACCGATAGAGTTTATGGAAAAAATTCAATGGCTAAAATTGTATTATTATAAAGAGAAGTTTGGAAATTTGGTTGATAAATATGAAGTAAGAAATTTTGTTGAAAGTAAAATAGGAGCATCTTATTTGAATCCTATCATTGGGGTTTTTAATTCAGTTGAAGTTATCGATTTCAAAAGTTTGCCGAAACAATTTGTAATCAAGGGCACACATGGTTCAGGTTATAATATAATTGTTAAGGATAAAAATTCTATTAACGAAAAAGGAATTAAAAAAGAATTGTATCAATTTCTAAATGAAAATTATTTTTTTAGGAATAGAGAATATATTTATAAGGAAGTCCCACCAAGATTGATAGTCGAAAATTATATTTCTGAATTGGATTCAGACGAGTTGATTGATTATAAATTCTATACTTTTCATGGAGTTCCAAAATATGTTTTGGTTAAAAAAAACGAAAATGGAAAAAGTAAAAAATGTTTTTACGATTTAAATTGGACTAAAATTTATCCAGATTCAATTTCACAGGATTTTTTAGAAGAAGAAATAGCTAAACCAGAAAATTTAGATGAAATGATTACAGTAGCTAGAAAATTAGCCTCAGATTTTATATTTGTTCGGGTTGATTTGTATTATGTTTCAAGTAAAATTATTTTTGGAGAACTTACTTTTTTTCCAACGGCTGGAATGAAAAGATTTAAAATAGAACATTTCAATAAAGAACTAGGGGAAGCAATTATACTTCCCGCTATAGCTTAAAAGTATTAGTTTTGGGATAGAAGTTTATTATTTTAATGTAGTTTGTTTTTAAAATAAATCGATTTCAAATCTATAAGATTACTAAAAACTAATCTATAAGTATTGATTTATTCCTTTTTCAGCAAAAATTATTTTTTTCTCTCTAACTTCATCTTCAATAGCACTATTCAAATGAATATGACTTTTGTCTTGTTCTTTGTGATAAATATGAAATGCAATTCCAACGTTTTTTAAACGTTTCCCTTGGATCCCGATATTGTGCAGGCGTTGAATTAACTCTGAGTCATCAACTCCCCAACCTATTAAGCTTTCATTAAAACCATTGACCTTAACGAAATCCTCTTTCCAAAACGACATGTTACAACCTCTAAGTTTTGAAGAACGTCTGTCATGAAGTTTAGCGAAATTCATGAAGAATGGGATTCGCAGTGTTCTTCCTCGTTTTTTGATTCCTTTGGAAAACAAATGGAATGAAGTGGTTTTATTCTTGAAAATGGTTTCTAAAATCGATTTTTGGATATTTACTCTCGAACCAAATAAGTATACACCTTTTTCAGCGTAAGTTAAATGATCTTTTACAAAATCAGGGTGCATGATGATATCGCCATCAATTTCAACAATGTATTCGTATTGCGCTTGTGCAATGGCTTTGTTCATTATTTTAGGCTTTTGATTGCCATTGTCTTCATGCCAAATGTGAATTAGTGGAACAGGAAACGATTTTTGAAAACGCTCTATCAGTAATCGTGTTTCTTTTCTAGAACCATCATCAGCAATAATTACTTCGTTAGGTAAAATGCTTTGCTTGGTGATACTCAAAAGTAATAGTTCAAGTGCTTCGGGCCAATTATAAGTAGGAGTTACTAAGGAACATTTGGGATATGATTTCATAGAAAAAAAATGTTTAAAAATATAAAATTATTCAATAAAAGTCAGCTTAATTGAAAATCGATTTTATTCTGTTTTTTAAAATTTTGATATGCCCTTTCATTCTATTAATCAAAGGAATTCTGAAGCCTAATCCATCTTTGCTAGTGTTTTTGCAAGGATTACATTTGCCGCAAGGTTGATTTTTCTTAGGATTGTGACAAAACCACGTCAGTTTCATGATTTCGTACCAATTATTCTCTTTTACAATTTGTAAAGTTTCACTTTTTGATAAATGAAAAATAGGGAATTTAAAGTATTTAAAAACAGTATCTATTGTATCGTAAAGTTCTAGGTCTGTTGCTTCTGAACGACTAATAGTGGAATAATTTTTTTCAAAAATATTTCCAAAAGAATTCAAACTGGAATCTTTATCAAAGCTCATTTCGACATCTTTTAGGTCATACATTTTACAAAATTCAGCTAACCAAATGTATTGACTTCCAATTTTCACTTTGGAGTTAAATTTGTTATATCCTGTAAGGATTTCATCGTTTTTAACTAAACTATCTTTTTCTTCAAATCGAATAGGAAGTATCAATGCTGCATTTGTAGGAAACTGTTCTTTTATTTTCGCTTGAATGTTTTCTAATGCTTTTAACTCATGTTGCAAAGATTTTCTTTTTCGGTCAATAATGTAAATAGGTTGAACAGTTTTCTTTTCAATCAAGATAATTTGGAGTAGACGAAAGGTAGAATCCCAACCGCTAGTCCATAATAAAAGTATTGGTTCCATTTATTTCAACTTATAAATTCCTAGCTTCTTTTTTATTACTTTACTAAACAAAACCATTTTAACATACAAGAAATTCTTAAGACTTAAAAACCACCATGTTTTGAAAGGCATTAGCTCTTGAATGATTTTTTCATTAATTTCTTTAGATACAATAAACTCATTATTAATGTCTTCCCATTTTATGTTACCGTATCCGTCAAATTCATTTACTTTGTTTTTTTCGTGAATAATAGATAACCAAAGACGTTTATTGGTAATTTGCATGATTCGGGTTTCTTTTTTCCACATATTATGATCACTGAACCAAACAGTTTTAGGATGGTCATTTTTTTCAATCAAGCTGATAAACGGATTAAAGATGTGTTCTTTTTTACCTAAAATAAAGTTGGGTTTTACTTGAAGCGAGTAACCATTAATAATGTCTATGGCTTGATATTCCTGAAAAGAAAATTGTTTCTGGATTTCGTCAATAAAATGTTTACTGATGCTGTCATCGTTGTCGATACGTGAAGTGATTAGATGCGATTGACCTTTACTGCGGTTCAGAATATAATTTTGAATTTCATTATAAAATGCAGGCATCCCATCAATAAAAAAAGTCTTGATATTGTTGTAATCCTTTACCAGATTTTCTATTCTATTTCGAAAAATTTCATTGGTCGTGATATCAAAAAACAATAACCATTCAAAATTCTGATTGGTTTGAGCTGTTACCGAAGGAAAACAAAAATTTTCAAAGAGCCACATTCGATCTTCCATCCACTCATCGGTTAAAAGCGATTCGTTATTTTTGGTAACATCCCATTTTGGATTTCTTAGATTGAAGCGGGTAATTAAATAATGATCAAACATCTTACAACTAATATTTGGCGTAAAATTAAAGGAAATATATTAAAAAGGTTAATTTTGTCCTATTAATTACAAGTGCATGATATTTCAATTTAACCCGCAATTTCAGAATAGACAAGAAACAATACTAAATTGTATTGAAAATTTTGAGTCTGAGGGAGAAATTGTATATGGCGGTAATCGTAATACCATTAAAACCTTTTCGATAAACAACGATTTGGTTATCAATGTAAAAGCTTTTAAAATTCCTAAATTTTTCAATCAATTCATATACCGTTATATTCGTAAGTCGAAAGCGCAAAGATCTTTTGAAAATGCGAATTATCTCATCGAAAAAGGATTTCATACACCGCAACCTATCGCTTTTATTGAAAATAGTAATCTTTTCGGATTGCAAAAAAGTTATTATATTAGTGAACAATTGCAAATGGATTTAATGTTTAGGGAATTAACCACGAATAATTATTATCCAGATTTTGATGAGATTGTTAGACAATTTGCGCGTTTTTCGTTTCTGTTGCATGAAAAAGGAATTGAGTTTATCGACAATACTTCTGGAAACACATTAATAAAGAAGGAAAACGGGCAATATAATTTTTATTTGGTAGATTTAAATCGAATGAACTTTCACGAAAAGATGTCGTTTGAACTCCGAATGAAAAATCTGTCGAAACTTACCTCAAACGATAAAATTATTAAAATTGTTAGTGAGGAATATTCAGTTCTAATTGGTAAAAAGTTTGAAGAAGTTTACAGTGTATTGAAAAACAAAGCTGAAGATTTTCAGTACCGTTTCCACAAAAGAAGAGATCTTAAAAGAAAAATATTCTTTTGGAGAAAAAAGTAATTAGTTACTTGCCAATAGGAATTCTTATAAATCCTAAAAATCATTTACCTTTGCACTCTTAAGTTATAAAAATTTATATGAAAATATCGGTTATAGTTAGTACATACAATGCTGAAGAATGGTTAGAAAAAGTGTTAATCGGTTATAGTGTGCAAACCTATAAAGATTTTGAAGTCATCATTGCAGACGATGGTTCACGACCTTCTACTAAAGCATTAATCGATAAATATGCAATAGATTATCCTGTGCCTTTACGTCACATATGGCATGAAGATCAAGGCTATCGCCGTCAGGAAATTTTAAATGTGGCTATCGTTGAAGCTTCTCACGAATATATTATCATGACCGATGGGGATTGTATCCCACGAAAAGATTTTGTTGAGATACACGCTCAACAGGCCGAAAAAGGAAGATTTCTATCTGGAGGATACTGCAAGTTACCTATGCGTACTAGTAAACAAATCACCAAAGACGATATTATTTCCGGTAGATGTTTCGATGTAGAATGGTTAAAAAGTATCGATAAATTAAGATTTTCTAATGTGTTGAAGTTAGGGGCTAGCCCTTTTCTTGCTAAAATTTTAGATACCGTTTCTCCTACCACTCCTTCATTCAACAATTGTAATTCATCAGGATTTAAGCAAGATATGATTGCCATTAATGGTTATGATGAACGTATGAAATACGGAGGACCGGATAGAGAATTTGGTGAACGTCTAGAGAATTTCGGCGTTAAGGGGAAACAAATACGTCACAAAGCAATTGTACTACATTTAGATCATGCTAGAGGCTATAAAACTCCTGAATCGTTGGCTGCAAATTTAGCGATACGTAAAGAAGTTAAAGATAAAAAAATCAAATGGACTCCGTTTGGAATTAAAAAACAAGAACAGCCATCATAATGAGAATATTAGTTACAGGAGCCGCTGGATTTATTGGTTCACATTTGTGTGAAAAATTGCAGAGTCTAGGTCACGAAGTAGTAGGAATTGATAATCTCAATGATTACTACGATGTGCAATTAAAAGAAATGAATGCCGAAGATTTGGCAGAAAAAGGCATTGCTATATACCGTATTGATCTTAATGATGATTTGAAAGAAGTTTTTGCAAAACCATTTGATTATATATACCATTTAGCAGCTCAACCTGGAATTTCAGCTTCAACTTCTCTAAAAGAATATGTAGATAATAATGTATACGCTACCCAAAATCTTTTGGAAGCGGTATTACAGTATAATCCTAATTTAAAATCGTTTGTAAATATTGCTACTTCTTCGGTATATGGGGTAGAAGCTACTGTTGATGAAGAAGTACCTGCAAAACCAGTTTCTTTTTATGGAACTACGAAACTAGCGGCAGAACAATTAGTTTTAGGATTACAGCGTACAGGAAAGTTAAAAGCTTGTTCAATACGATTGTATTCTGTATATGGCCCAAGAGAGCGTCCGGAAAAATTATATACCAAATTAATAGAGAATCTATACTACGATAAACCATTTCCACTTTTTGAAGGCAGTGTTAAACACGAAAGAAGTTTTACTTATGTGGGTGATATTGTTGATGGATTAGCCGCAATCATAGGAAAAGAAGACGTGGTGAACGGTGAAATTATTAATTTAGGTACAGATGAAATTAATACAACCGCTGAAGGAATAAAGAGAGTTGAAGAGATTATGAATAAAAAGTTAATCATAGATCATCAACCACCACGCAAAGGAGATCAACAAAAAACAGCAGCAGTAATCGATAAAGCTAGAAGATTATTAGGCTATGAGCCTAAAGTTAGCCTTAAAGAAGGATTACAAGAACAAGTTAAATGGTATTTGCAGAAATTTACGAAGTAATTCTTTTTACAAAATCAATTAATGACGCTCGATATAAATCGGGCGTTAATTTTTTATACAATTCTAATGCTTGTTTTTTAAAATGCTTCGAATGTTTCTCTTTGTAGATTTCAGGATAATAATCGTTTAGGTGAACAGCAATATGATTTGTATCTCCTGTGAGCATATTCCATGAAGATTTATTTATCCAAGGAGAAAAAATAGTAAAAGTAGGGATGTTTAAAGCTTTTGCCATGTTTACCGCTCCTCCTTCATTACCAATCATAGCATCACATTGAGATAAAATCGCTAAGAAAGAGCGAAGACCTTTAATTTGAAAATCAAAAAGAATGTTCTTTTGGGTTTCAGGTAAACAAGACTCATAAATCACTTTAGCTTCCGACTCCTGATTTGGCATATAGTTGAACAACAATTGTGCATTGCTATGAGTAGCAATATCATCAAGTGTTTTGGCCATTTGTTGTACAGGTAAACTTTTATTGAATCCGCTACCTAAAACACTTATCATAAAGATTGGCCTAGTAATGTCTAAATTTCCTGAAATACTTTGTTTGGCGATTTTAATTTCCGCATCGTTTAAGTAAATTTTTGGAAATAGGATCGCAGGAACTTGTGGTAGGAGAGTAGCTGCTAACTGAAGACGATGAGCAATAGCCGAGCCTTCGATGTTTTGCTGAGGAAGAATTGTTTTTGTGTAAAACAACTTGGTATACCATTTTTTAAAACCAATTCGGATGTTCGCTCCAGAAAAATAGGCAGGAATAATACTTTCCCATTTTCCATAAGCATCTATAACGGCGTCGTAATTGTTTTTTTGTAAATTTTTACCAAATTGAATTAAATCCCACAATCCCTTATCTTTTGTTTTCTCAAAAAATATAATTTGGTCAATGAAAGGATTGTTCTCCACCACCGCAAAGGTGTTGGGTTGTATCATATAATGAACTTCCCAATCCGGATAAACGGTTTTAATGGCTTCACAAATAACGGTGCTAGCCAATACATCACCGATCATCTTTTGTTGAATAACTAAAACTTTCATTGACCTAATTTAGGATTATACCGCTACGTTATATTCTCTTAAAGCGTCGTTTAATGACGTTTTTAAATCGGTAGAAGCTTTACGTTTACCAATAATTAAAGCGCAAGGAACTTGATATTCGCCAGCTTCAAATTTTTTAGCATAGCTACCAGGAATCACCACCGAACGCGCAGGAACTACACCTTTATATTCAACAGGTTCAGGCCCCGTAACATCAATGATTTTTGTCGAAGCTGTCAAACATACATTAGCACCTAGTACCGCTTCTTTTTCTACTCTAACACCTTCAACTACAATACAACGAGATCCAATAAAAGCACCATCTTCAATAATAACCGGAGCCGCTTGTAACGGTTCTAATACTCCTCCAATACCAACACCACCGCTTAAATGTACGTCTTTACCAATTTGGGCACAACTTCCAACAGTGGCCCAAGTATCTACCATGGTACCTTCGTCAACATAAGCTCCAATATTTACATAACTAGGCATTAAAATAACCCCTTTAGAAATATAAGCTCCATGGCGAGCCACAGCATGAGGAACTACACGGATTCCTTTTTCGGCATAACCTCTTTTTAAAGGCATTTTATCGTGGAATTCGAAAATACCCACTTCAATGGTTTCCATTTTTTGGATTGGAAAGTATAAAACCACAGCTTTTTTAACCCATTCGTTAACTTGCCAGCCGTTTTCAATAGGCTCTGCCACACGCAAAGTACCAGCATCAATAAGGTTAATAACTTCTCGGATAGCTTTTTGCGTAGCTTCTTCTTGTAATAAAGCACGATTTTCCCAAGCTTGTTCTATTGTAGATTGTAAATTGGTCATGTTTTTTAAAAATTATCTAGCAAAGATAGTATTTTATGATTTTTGGAATTGTTTTTGTAGTACAAAAAAAAAGTAATTTTATAAATATAACAAAATACAAAAAAACAATGAAAAAAACATTCCTTTTTTTAGGTATTGTCACTTTAAGTTTAACAGCTTGTAAAACTAATTTTTCAGGTATTGAAGAATCAAATAGGACCGATTCGTTAGCCATTCAACTTAGTGAAGATAATGCAAAAAATAGTTTAGATTATGTCGGCACCTATAAGGGTAGTTTTCCTTGTGCAGATTGTGAAGCTATTTTAACTACAATTATTATCAATAAAAATTCTTACAGCAAGGAAATTATTTATAAAGGTAAATCAAGTAAAGTACTCAAAGAAACAGGTAAGTATTCATGGAATGCAGTAGGAAATACGATTACACTTTTGGGGTCAGAAGTTCCAAACCAATATTTTGTAGGCGAAAATGTCTTGTTTCAATTCGATACAGAAGGAAAACGTATTCAAGGGAATTTAGCTTCTAAATATCAATTATCAAAAATCCAAACTTCTGATGAAATAGTTCTAGACCAAAAAGAAGAGACAAAAAATGATGAGGTTGCTAAAGTTGATTTAAAGGACTCAAAATGGCGCTTGGTGAAATTAAATGGAAAAACTATCAAAAAAAATAAAGATAATAAGAGAGAATATGGAATCTCTTTCAGTGATACTGGAAGATTCTCTGTCTTTGTTGGTTGTAATAATATGATGGGCAGCTATAATCTGAAAGAAGAGGTTAGTCGAATTGAATTTTCAAAAGTAGCTTCCACTATGATGGCTTGCGAAAATATGGAATTAGAAAAAGAATTTGCTCAAGTTTTAGAAACGGTTGATAATTACAACTTTGATGGAAAAACATTAAAATTGAATAAAGCTCGAATGGCACCCTTGGCTGAATTTGAAATTATCAAATAATTGGGCGTATATTTGTTGCAAATAATCAAAAATGAGAATATTAGCCATAGATTACGGAATAAAAAGAACGGGAATAGCTGCTACTGATGAATTACAAATTATAGCCTCTGGTTTAACAACGATCCCTTCAGAGACAGTGATAGATTTTCTGAAAGATTATTTTGCAAAAGAAGAGGTGCTGAAAGTGCTTATTGGTGAACCCAAACAAATGAATGGATTGCCTTCTGAAAGCACGCCAATCATAGAAGCATTTGTAGCTAAATTCAAAGAAGTTTTTCCGGAAATGCCCGTTGTTAGAGTAGACGAACGTTTTACGTCAAAAATGGCATTTCAAACCATGATTGATAGTGGCTTAAAAAAGAAAAAAAGGCAAAACAAAGCTTTGATCGATGAGATTTCCGCAACAATTATGCTTCGAGATTATTTAAGTCGAAAAATGATTTAAGATTTTTTAACAATGTGTTAAAAATGGTTAAATCCTTGAATTTAAGATGAATTTTGCTTTTTTTGATGGTATCTTTGCAGTATAATTATTGCAAATGACAACAACAACTCCTACAACTGAAACCGATGTAGTATTAATAGGCGCAGGGATTATGAGTGCGACTCTTGGATTACTACTTAAAGAATTACAACCTAATTTAAAAATAGAAATTTTTGAGCGTTTGGATGTGGCTGCTGCAGAAAGTTCTGATGCATGGAATAATGCGGGTACAGGTCACGCTGCTTTTTGTGAATTAAATTATACACCAGAAAAGGAAGACGGTACAATTGATGTGAATAAAGCAGTCAAAATTTCTGAAGCTTTTGAAGTGTCAAGACAGTTTTGGTCTTATTTGGTAGAAAAAGGATTATTGCAAAATCCGGAAAGTTTCATTAAAACAGTACCTCATTTGAGTTTTGTGTGGGGCGATAAAAATGTAGATTATCTTAGAAAAAGATTCGAAGCCCTACAAAAATATGAGCTTTTCAAAGAAATGCAGTATACGGAAAGTCCTGACCTAATTAAGGAATGGGCTCCATTGATTATGGAGAATAGAAAAAGCAATGAAAAAATTGCCGCTACTTCGATGAAATATGGTACCGATGTTAATTTTGGAGCTTTAACGCGTAGTATTTTCAAATATTTAGAAACTTTAGACGGAGTGAAGATGCACTTCAATCATGAAGTTTATAAAATAAAGAAAAAAGAAGATGGACGATGGAGAATTAAAGTACAAGAGTTAGAATCGGGTAGTAAAAAACGCGTTTTAACACCGTTTCTATTCATTGGAGCAGGAGGTGGATCTTTGCTATTACTTGAAAAAGCAAATATTCCTGAAGGTCATGGTTATGGAGGTTTCCCTGTGAGTGGTCAATGGTTAAAATGTACAAATCCAGAAGTAATTAAAAAACATAGTGTAAAAGTTTACGGAAAAGCTTCTGTAGGAGCTCCACCTATGTCGGTTCCTCACATTGACACGCGCGTAATCAATGGTAAAAAAGAATTACTTTTTGGACCTTATGCTGGGTTTTCGACAAAATTCCTTAAGAATGGATCTTATTTCGATTTGATTAAATCTATTGAGTTAGATAACATTAAACCGATGCTAGGAGCAGGAATTAAAAATATTCCGTTAACAAAATACCTTATCGAACAAGTTTTTCAGTCTTCTAACGACCGAATGAAAGCATTAAAAGAATATGTTCCATCGGCTAAAAAAGAAGATTGGGTTCTAGAAACAGCAGGGCAAAGGGTTCAGGTAATTAAAAAAGACAAAGACGGAAATGGCGTTTTAGAATTTGGTACTGAAGTAGTTTCGGCTGCAGATGGATCTTTGGCTGTATTACTTGGAGCCTCTCCGGGTGCTTCAACAGCTACTTCTATTATGCTTGAATTGATTGGAAAATGTTTTCCAGAACAATATAAATCTCCTGAATGGCAGGGAAAACTAAAAGAAATGATTCCTTCTTTTGGACAAAAACTCAACGAAGATCCTGAATTTTCTAAGGCGATAAGAAAAAAAACGAATGAAGTACTAAAATTGAATGTTTAATTCTATTTTTACTTACTTTTGCAGTCTAATTTTTTAAAACGCGTCAAGGGTTCTAAATGATTTATCGGATGTTTATCATTTCAGAATTAGAACATGCGAACTTAAAACGATAAAGAAATTAAGCCCCACTGCGTGAATTGTATTTTTGTTAAAATGATGCATCTTCACAAAGAAACGCCAAAAATGTAAAAAGATGATTTATCCCATTGTAGGTTATGGTGATCCTGTTCTACGAAAAGTAGGAGAAGAAATCACTAAAGATTATCCTAATTTAAAAGAAGTAATCTCAAACATGTATGAGACCATGTACAATGCACATGGAGTAGGTTTGGCTGCACCTCAGGTTGGTCTACCGATTCGATTGTTCATTGTAGATGCTGATCCGTTTAGTGATAGTGAAGATTTGTCTAAAGAAGAAGCAGAACAATTAAAAGGATTTAAAAAAACATTCATCAATGCCAAAATCTTGAAAGAAGAAGGTGAAGAATGGGCTTTTAATGAAGGTTGTTTGAGTATTCCAGATGTTCGTGAAGACGTTTACAGACATGAAAGAATTACGATTGAATATTTTGATGAAAATTTCGATAAAAAAACCGAAGTTTACGACGGATTAATAGCTCGCGTAATTCAACATGAATACGATCACATCGAAGGAGTTTTATTCACAGATAAAATATCGATGCTGAAAAAAACGTTAATCAAGAAAAAACTGCAAAATATAATGGATGGGAAAGCACGTCCTGATTATCGTATGCGTTTTGCAGGGCCAAAAAAAGGAAGATAATTAGTTGAATAATATAGATTTACGAAAATGAAATTAGAAAGAATTTTAGCCATTTCAGGAAAACCGGGGTTATACGAGTTAAAATTGCAAACCAGAACAGGTTTCGTGGCCGAATCATTATTAGATGGCAAAAAAATAACTGTAGGAATGCGTAGCAATGTGAGTTTGTTATCAGAAATCTCTATCTACACTTATGCTGAAGAAAAACCATTGGTAGAAGTAATGGAAGCTATTGCCAAAAAAGAAAATGGAGGAGCAGCACCTCAGTTAAAAGATGATAAAGCGGCTTTAATGGCTTATTTCTCGGAAGTATTACCAGATTATGATCAGGAAAGAGTATATGCTTCTGACATCAAGAAAGTAATCAACTGGTATAATATCTTACAAGCAAAAGGATTAGTAGTTTTAGAGGAAGAGGTAAAAGAGACTCCAAAAAAAACAACTAAAAAGGCTGTAAAAGCAGAAACTTCTACCGAAGAAGCAACAGAAGCAAAGCCTAAAAAAACAAAAGCAACTAAAGCTTCAGAATAAGTAAGTTTTAACATAATTATAAGTCCTGCTGTTTACAATCAACGGCAGGATTTATTATTTTTACATAAACCGTTTTTATGAACACACGCCAACAACAACTCGATGCTTTCGGACGTTTATTAGATATCATGGACGATTTACGCGAAAAGTGTCCGTGGGATAAAAAGCAAACTCTAGAATCTCTTCGTCATTTAACCATTGAAGAAACCTACGAATTAGGTGAGGCAATTCTTGACAATGACCTAGAAGAAGTTAAAAAAGAATTAGGCGATTTATTATTGCATATTGTTTTTTATGCCAAGATTGGAAGTGAAACCCAAAGTTTTGATATTGCCGATGTGGCTAACCAAATTTGTGATAAACTAATTCATCGTCATCCTCATATTTATGGTGATGTGCAAGTGAAAGATGAAGAAGAAGTAAAACGAAATTGGGAAAAATTAAAACTCAAAGAAGGGAAGAAATCGGTTCTAGAAGGAGTACCTAAAAGTTTACCGGCCATGGTTAAAGCCAGTCGAATTCAGGACAAGGTAAAAGGAGTAGGGTTTGATTGGGAAGAACCACAGCAAGTCTGGGAAAAAGTACAAGAGGAACTACAGGAACTTCAAGCAGAAGTCGCCTCTGGAGATAAAGATGCTATTGAAGCTGAATTTGGAGATGTTCTTTTTTCTATGATCAATTATGCTCGTTTTTTAAAAGTCAATCCCGAAGATGCTTTAGAACGAACAAACAAAAAATTTATGAAACGTTTTACTTATCTAGAAAGCAAAGCTGGCGAATTAGGTAAAAATCTTTCAGAAATGACTTTAGCAGAGATGGATGTATTTTGGGAAGAGGCTAAAAAATTATAAGTATCAAATTTTAATGATTGCCAGAGTATTCCAGAATAGTTAGATTCTTGATGTGGGAATTTTACCGTTTTTAAAAAAAGAATGTATTTTTAAAGCATTCGTTTTTCATGGAAAAATTTGATTCATAAAAATTAACTTGAAATTGGAATAATTTTTGATAGATTTACGACGTGAAAAATATAATTTTAATAGCAGTATTATTACCATTTATTGGTTTAGCACAGGATGGAAAACCCATCAAGTCTGTGGCTATCCCTCGTGTTGATTTGCCAAAACCGGATGAAAAACCTGAAACATCAACGACTGCACCGCAATATTCTTTATCCAAACCGTTTGAGCCCAAAAAGTTCAAGTTTCCTTCTAAAGTATATGAAGAACCCAAAACTGCTTCACCAGGGATGACCAATCAGCCTAAAAGCGATTTAAATGTTGGGAAACAGTATGCTGAGAAGATGAATAAGTCCAATGTAATTACCAAGGAAGGTTCTGGAGATTCAAAAGAATTCAGGCGAGATATGTATTTTGGTGAATTTGTAACAGAATCAGCTACTATAAGTCTTTCTTACAGAGATTTTGGTGAAGTAGACGCGGACCGAATCAGAATTTGGATCGATGGTAAATTACTTTCTGAATTTTTAGAATTAGACGGTCTTTCGAAGAAAATTTACTTTGGACTTATTGAAGGGGTTAATTTTATAGAGATTGAAGCTCTTAACGAAGGAGCGTTATTTCCTAATACGGGAGAATTTGGTTTTTATGATGAGAATAACAAAGTCATTACTCAAGATCTCTGGGGTTTATCTACTGGATTTAAAGCGAAATTCAATATCCGAAGAGTTCCAAAAGGAACCTTGTCTAAAAATAAATTAGAAATGAAGGAAAAAATGAAAGAGGTCGAAACGAAACAACAAGTAAAAAATACGGATACAGACCAAAAAGAAACAGAAAAGCCATCAAATTGATGGCTTTTATATTATTTAGATGTTTCGAAGTTGTTTTAGTTTTTCTTTCCAAGTAGCTAATTCTTCTTTATGGCGATCAATACTTTTTTTCACCTCAATCACCATCGGATTGTCTTTTTTAGCATTGGCAAAGAATTGAATGTTGTTTTCTAATTGGAAAATCTCGTTTTGAACTTCTTCAATTTTACGTTGAATGAAAACTTTTTCACTGTCAATTTTTCGGCTATCATTGCCAAGTTGTTCTAATCGACTGTTGAAACGCATCATCTCGGCTTCTTTTTTACTAGAACTTAGTTTTTCAAACAATACATCGAGTATTTTGTTAAACTTCCCTTCGATATGACGTCTAGCAAATGGCACTTTTCCAAAACTTTTCCAGGTTTCAATATGCGCTTTTATGGCATCCAAATCGGTTTTATGATTGCCTGTCAATTCAAAGTCTTTAATTTGATCTAAAAATTCTTTTTTCTTTTCAAAAGCAATCAATTCTTCTTCCTCGTTAGCATTTCTATGCTGATGTAAGCGATCAAAATAATGATTGCAAGCTTCTTTGAATTCGGCCCAAACACTATCAGAGAATTTTTTAGGCACATGACCTATTTTTTTCCATTCCTCTTGTATTTGTTTCATTATTGGTGTGGTTGCCGCAAAATCTTCACTTTCTTGAAGCTCTTTGGCGCGCGCTACCAATGCCGTTTTTTTATCTAAATTAACCTGTTGTTCTTTTTTAATGTCTTTGTAAAACGAATTTTTATGGGCATTAAAATTTCTTACCGCAGTTTTAAAATCAGCCCAAGTTTGTTCGTTCACTTCGGTAGGAACTTTTCCGGTTGCAAAAAACTCCTGACGTAAAGCTTCTACTTTATTAATTAGGGCTTGCCAACCGGTATGGACTTCAACTTTTTCTGAAGCAATCGCTTCGATAGCAGCAATAATTTCTCTTTTCTTTTCAAGATTTTTTTGTTCAATTTCACGGATTTGACCAAATAAAACTTCACGTTTGTCGTGCATTTGTTTGGTAATTTCGCTAAATTGATTCCAAATTTCCTCTCTGTGTTCTCTTGAAACTGGTCCTATTTCTTCTTTCCAGATTTTGTGTAGCGATTGTAATTCTCTAAAAGCTTTAAATACATCCGAATCGTTCAATAAATCTTTGGCTCGGGCAATAATTTTTTGCTTTTGTTCTAAGTTGTGTTTGAAATCTAAATCTCTAGCTTCACGATCTAAATGAAGAATATCATAGAAATTCTCCACATGAAAATGGTAATTATTCCAAACATGATTGTATTTGTCTTTAGGAATAGCACCTGCATTTTTCCAACGATCACGAATGTCGTTAAATTGTTTTAACGCATCTTGAATGTTATCTGTGGTTTGAATTAAGGTTTTGAGTTCTTCAATTAAATCGAGTCTTTTTTGAAGATTCGTTTTTAATACCATTTCTAAATTCTTGAAATGGTTGTTCTTTTTATTCTTATAATTGTTGTATAATGAATCGAATTTATGCTTCAGAGGAAAATGGTATTCAAATTCTTGATTTGGATTTTCTTGTAAAAAAGCTTCTCTCTTTTCTTCGATAAAGTGATTGTATTTAGATAAAAAAGCTTGTTTGATTTCCTCTACATGATTTCTGACTGCCATTACTTTTTCGTTGGCTGTTAGCTGCTCCAATTCGGATATGAGTTGATCCATATCAAGAGCGCTATAGTCTTTCATAGGGATATTTTGGCTTTCGTCAATAGTAGCATCTTCGCTAAATTCAGCGTTTAGCGTTTCAATAGCTTCTACGGCTTCATTGACAGCCTTTGGTTCTTGTTGCGTAACGTCTCCGTCTGCCAATGTGTTCTCTGTTGGCAGGTTATCGTGTTGTTCTTCTTGCATAGTGCAGGATATTTACAGTTAATGATTGCCGAAGTTAGTAAAAACAAGCTAAAATCAAAAGTAAAAAACGTTATAAAACTGATTTTTGCCGATTAACTTTTTTTTGGAGACTTATGACCATTTATATGCTGTCGGAATCGTTGTACATTTCAATTAATTTTTTAAATTTACAATCAGTAAAACCCACTATCATGAAAAAATTATTCGTTGTTTCTGTCTTTTTGTTTTCGCTGACGTCTTTTGCCCAATCGAATTTAGAGCATTTAGACAAAGAGATAAGAGCTGATAAAGAGTACAAAAAAGAAGTGACGGTGTTAAAATTGTCGTCTGCACAAGAAGAACAATATTTACAAATCACTAAAAAGTATCTTTTGTCTGTAGAAGATGTGAGAGAACTGAATATCCCTTCTGAAGAAGTTCGAAAAAAAGAAGATGTTTTAGAACTTCAAAAAGCGGAAGAGTTGCAAAAGATTCTAAATGAAAGCCAATTTGCTAAATATAAGGAAATAGCTGCCGAAAAAATAACAGCGTATCGCTCTAAGAAAAGATACTAGTTAGTCCATATTTCCCAAGCTTTTTCCGCTTGTAAAACTAACATTTCATAGCCGTTCTTTGTAACGGCTTTTTTTTGTTTGGCTCTTTTCAGGAACTCGGTTTCTTCTGGATTGTAAATAAGATCATAGGCAATATGCTCCTTGCTAAAATATTGATAGGGTATTGGCGGACAATCTTCAATATTTGGAAAAGTTCCCAATGGTGTACAATTAATGATCAGGTGATGGCTCTCTAAAATAGTTTGATTAAGATCTTCATAAGAGAGAGTGTTTTCGGAAGATTTTCTAGAGACATATTGGTAGCTAATTCCTAATGTTTCTAAACCATAGGCTATCGCTTTAGCAGCGCCACCAGTACCTAAAATAAGGGCTTTTTTATGATGAGATTCCAATAATGGTTTCAAAGAGTCAACAAATCCAATATAATCGGTATTGTGGCCTTCTAATTTTCCGTTGGGTAAAACTTTTATGGTGTTCACCGCTCCAATTGCACTAGCATTAACAGACAATTGATCTAAAAAAGGAATAACGTCTTGTTTGTATGGTATAGTGACGTTCATTCCAATTAGATCCGGATTGTTTTTTAGAACGGTACTGAATTCATTTATCGAATCAATATCAAAATTTTCATAAGCAAATTCATTAGTTAATCCCTCTGCTAAAAATTTTTCTCTGAAATAATTTCTTGAAAAAGAATAGCTGATGTTCCTGCCTAGTAAACCAAGCTTTTTCATAGAGGTTTATTTTTCGCTATGATGTCTTGAACCATTTTTCTTTCCCAAACGATAGGGAAGAGTTCTTCTAATATGGTTTGGTTATTGTAATTTAAATGCAAAGCATTGGTTAGGTGGTAAGATCCTTTTTCATGTTCTTGAAGCATAAAATATAATCCTGACAATCGGTATTCAATTTCATATTCGTCAGGGAAATACTCGCTAGCTTGTAATAAGGTTTGAATGGCCGTATCGAATTCTCCTAAAAATTGAAGAATATCTACCCAATACAACCAAGTATCTAACTCATAATCGCCATATTCTATTGCCTTTCTATAGCCTACCTCGGCTTCTTCGTAGAAGTTTAAAGCTCTGTTTATTGTGGCATAACGTTTCCAATACAAACTATTTTCACTATCAATAGCTAAGGCTTTATTGATAAAAAATAAGGCTTTCTGAAAATTTTTCTTTTTGAAATACAAATCCGTAATGGCCACCCAACCTTTGTCTAAAAGAGGGTCTTCGTGAACGGTTTGGTTATAATATTTTAGTGCTTCGATTTCGTTACCTAATTTCTCGTAACATTTTCCTATACGCAACAGAGCGTAAGAAGTAGGATCCTCTAAGCGAATGGTTTCCTGATAGTTTTCAATGGCTTCCTCATAACGGTTTAAACGCTCTAATGCCTTTGCTTTTTCCATGAAAGCCCCCATAAACTGATCGTCTATCATGGTAGCATAATCGAAAGCTTTGTAGGCTTCTTCATAGTTTTTAATGCTATAATATAAGCGACCCAACTGATGCCATGCTATTTCACTGTATGGATTAGTGTCGATGTATTTTGTAAGGAAAGCAATCGCTTCTTCGTATTGTTCTAAGAATTCAAAACAATAGATCACATTATATAAACCCGATTGTTCTTCGGGTTCTTCTTGTAGACATTTGATAAAGTTTTCTTTAGCCAATTCCAATTCGTCCATGAAAAGGTATTCCATACCAATAAGATTGTACACATCGGCATAATCATCGGTATATTTCAAGGCAATTTTCAGCAATTCTACTGCCTTTTCGTGATTGTCGCGTTTCGAAAAAATATTAGCCTTCTGGATATAAATTTCTTCATTGGTAGGTTCAATGGCATACAACTCGTTAAGCAATTTTTCGGCTGTATCCAATTTGTCTTCGAAAACGAGCATTTCCACCTGAACCAATTTCAATCCAGTTGATTTCGGATGTTGTTCTAAGGCTAGTTTCAGTGCTTTTTTGGCCAAAGAAGGTTTACCTGTATCCATATAATGGAGTATGATATCCTCAAATTCTTCGGAATCAAAAAACAGAACCTTGTTGGTTTTAAGCATTGATTCAAAGCGGGATAAGGATAAATTGCGATCTTCTTCTTCGTGACTCAAATTCATACGCATTATATTTAGAAATGTCCTAATTAAAAATAGGAAATCTTAGATTGGTTATTGGTGTGGGTAAAGAATTGTTGTAAACAATTTAATTAACAATTAGGTGAATTATTCATTCTCGAGAGTCATCTCATTCATTACCTCATTCATAGCTTCAATAATGATGCCACAACCTTCTTCAATTTCTTCATTAGAAAGCGTCAGTGGAGGAGTGATACGGATAGCACATCCTTCAAACAGTAACCAAAATAAAATTAATCCTTTGTCCTGACACTTAAAAATTACTTTATTGGTAATTTCTGGACTTTCTGTCATGGCAGCAAGCATTAATCCTTCTCCACGAACTTCTTTAATTAAAGGATGAACCAATAATTTTCGAAATAATTGTTCTTTTTCTAAACATTGAGCCATTATATCGGTTTCAACCAATTCTTGTAAGGTTGCCAAACAGGCAGCAGCAATTACAGGATGACCTCCGAAAGTGGTAATATGACCTAGTTTAGGATCATGACTCAATAAATCCATGTGTTTTTCGTTAGCGGTAAAAGCACCTACAGGCATTCCACCGCCCATCCCTTTACCCATTACTACAACGTCTGGGACAACATCATAGTTCTGAAATCCGAATAATTTTCCAGTACGTCCAAATCCTGGTTGAATTTCATCCAAAATCATCATAGCACCCACTTCGTCGCAGCGTTGACGAACTTTTTTTAGGAATTCGTTTTGCGGTTGAATAAAACCAGCACCACCTTGTATCGTTTCTAGAATGATTCCAGCGGTTTTAGTGGTGATTTTTTGGAGATCCTCTTCATTGTTAAAAGTGATAAAATCGACATCCGGAATAAGTGGGCGGAAAATTTGTTTGCGCTCTTCAAAACCCATAACACTCATAGAACCCATGGTGTTTCCATGATAGGCGTTAAAACATGAGATAAGTTGACTGCGTCCCGTTACACGTCGGGCTAATTTTAAAGCACCTTCAGTAGCTTCTGTACCTGAGTTAACTAAATAGGTTTTATTGAGGTACAATGGCATGTGTTCTGCTAATAATTTGCATAATGCCACAGCTGGGTCTTGTGCGTATTCACCATAGACCATCACGTGTGCATACTTATCCAATTGATCTACGATAGCTTTTTTTACTCTAGGATGTTGATGACCTAGTGTACAAGCGGAAACTCCAGCAACAAAGTCTAGGTATTTTTTTCCGTTGGTAGCATAGATGTAAGAACCTTCGGCGTGTGAAACTTCCATTCCTAGCGGATGTGGAGAAGTTTGAGCTTGATATTGGTAGAAATCGTTTAACATAATCGTAAAATATCTAAAATTGAAAGTCTGATAGTCAAAAAAAATATTTTGACCGAGACTAATTTCTGAAAATTATTTTCTTTTTTTGGTACCCTTTTTGGGAGTTACTTTGGGTTTGTCATATTCTAAAGTTTCTTTACTGGGTAGCATTGGCGAATCCGGTTCTTTTGCTTTCTTTTCGGTTTCCGCCTGAACTTTCGCGTCAATTTCGAGTTCTTCTTTAGGGAAAATGTCAGCTACAGAAAGTAATTGTTCCTCGCCGCGCCACACAAAACCTCTTAATTTACTATCTCCTTCAAGAAACTCATTTTCGGGATAAATATCGCCATCTACATCGGTAAAAAAAGTAATGGCATCAATTGTGTTTCCTTCTAAAACCATATTGATTTTGCTACTTTTGTTCTTATTAACACCAATAAGTTCTTGTTTGTCATTTCTCATGTAATAAATGACTTCTGTGTTTTTAACAATGTCTACTTCATGGAGTTTATTGTCTTTGAATTTGCCGAATAAATTTTGTCCTTTTACCTGATTGTATCCGGTTCCAATTGTATCTTTTGAGATTATAAAAGCATTATTTAAGACCTTTAAAGAATCGATTTTCTCCGTTTTTTGATCGGAAATTAAATGCATTAAATCTCCGGTGAGTTGGTTTTTTCCGTTCCACAAAATTGGATTGCCAATCATTTGTGTTAAGCCTCTTTTTTGGTCATAATGAATCGAATCACATTTTCCGCTCATATCATTTTTAAAGAATCTCGCATTGTTGTATCCACGTAAAATACGCTCTTGCTGTTTTCCCGAAACAACTATTTTTTTTGCATGAAACCAAACAGAATCTTTCTCGAAAAGTCCAGAAACCAAAGCTTTTTTTGTGATAAGCATAGAATCTTTTTGTTTGTAAACTTCGGCATAATGACCTTTTACAATCATTTTATTGATGGTGTCGGTGATTTTTACATTGTTTATGGCACGTGCGAAATCTTTTTTCCGGTCGTAATATAAATCGTCACCTTCTATGAGTCGATCCCGATATTTAATTTTAGAACCTTTTAAAAGTTTGCCTTCGTCTTTTTTAGTGTCATAAAAACCTTTAGTTGTATGTATGGTATTGTTCGCAGAGGCTATGGTAGATGGCCCAAAAACATAGGCATGTCCTGAGTTTGTATAATAATCTAAGTGGTTGGTTCTAATCGTGTGTGTCGGATTTTTAACAGTTACAGCCGTGTTGAATTGGAATTTTTTTTGATTCAAATAGTACGTACCCGCTTTACTTGTCAAAGTATTTTCTTCATCTCTGATAGTTCCTCCAGATTTGTAATAGGCAACTTGACTGTTTCTGTCGAAGTTTATAGTATCGGTAGTAATCGTCATTTTTGGGTCAGTCATTACGACATTTCCTGATGCAAAAGCAAATTTTTTGTTACCGTCGTATTCTGCGTATTTGCTACTCATAGTTAAAGTGTCGCCTTGAATCATATTTACGTTTCCAAAAGCTTTAACGTAATTTTCCTTGGTGAAATGATAAGCTTTGTTACAAGACATACGTACACCTTGATGAATGATTCGCACATTGCCGGTTAACACAATAGCGCCAGGTACTTCCGATTCGGTAATGTCCATGAAATCAGAATTTTCAATAATGATTTGTTTTCCGTTTGTTGGAGGGATAGAAGTAACAGGAGCTACTTGGGACCAAGTTGTCTGTTGACTGAAAATCAGAAGGAAAACTAAAAGGCGTAAATATAGTGTGTTCAAAGTGCTTTATTTTTTTGTCAAAATTAACTAAAATAAGACAATTGAAGATTCTATTAAGAATTATTTATCATCTTATTCTATGACCATTTCTTTGAATTTATGGCGGTATGCTTCGAGTAAATCCAATTTAGAAAGGAATCCATACATTTTTTGGTTTTTTATAACCGGTAGTATTTCTTCATCAGTGTCATCGAATTTTGCCATAATTTGATCAATTTCATCATCATAATTCAAAAGCGTTTCGGGAAAACTCATGATGTCTTTAATTGTAGAATATTTGATCTGAAATGAATTGAAAATAATACTTCGAATTTTATCAAAATGAACCAAACCGATTAATTGGCCTTTGGTATCAAGGACAGGATATAATTTTTGCTTTCGTGTTTCCAAAAGAGAAACTACTTTTTCAACCGGAGTATCTTCGGTTAAACTCTCGAAGCGTGTCTCAATCAAATTAAATACATCAATGCTTAGTAAGATATTTCGATCTTTATCACTAGTAAAAACATCACCTTTGTCCGCCAAAGCTTTAACATCCATAGAATGTTTTTCAAAAGTTTTAGAAATAGCAAAGCTAATAGAGGAAACAATCATTAAAGGAATCATTAAATCATAGCCGCCGGTTATTTCGCCAATTAGGAATATTGCTGTTAAGGGCGCATGAAATAAGCCACTCAATATCCCAGCCATCCCAACAATAGTGAAATTGGTTACCGGTAGGTTGTGGTTAATATTAAGTAGTTGCATCGATTTGGCTACAAAAAAACCTAAATACGAACCAACGAAAAGAGAAGGAGCGAAGTTACCTCCGTTACCGCCACTACCTAAAGTAATTCCCGTAGCAATCGATTTTATCATGGCTATTGCACCAACAAAGAGCAGTAAAACCCATTCTTTGTTCTTTTGACTTTCTAGAAGGGTATTTTGCAGTAAATCTTCTGGGTGTGATGTGGATAAGGTTTTGATACTTTCATAACCTTCTCCGAAGAGAGTAGGAAAGAAAAAAATTAACAATGCTAAAATACTGGCACCAAATAAAGCTTTAACGTATCTTCTTTTTGAAAAGTTATTGAAAAAATGTTCAACTTTTCGAAACATTCGAGCATGATATACCGATAAAAATCCTGCCAATATTCCTAAGAGAATATAATAAGGAGTGTTTCTGAAATTAAAATCTTGTTCCTGACTGAAGCTAAGTAATACATCGCTACTGAGGATTATTTTAGAAACTAAGGTTCCTGTTGCGGCAGAAATCATGATAGGGATAAATGCCGAAATGGTAATATCTGTTAGAATAACTTCAATGGCAAATAATACGCCCGCAATAGGAGCATTGAACGCGGCCCCAATTCCTGCTGATACGCCACAGGCTAACAGTAAAATCCTGTCTTTTTGAGATAATTTGTATTTCTGCGCATAATTAGACCCAAAAGCGGCTCCGGTAATTACAATAGGACTTTCTAATCCTGCAGAACCACCTAAACCAACAGTTAAAGAGCTAGTTAAAATTTGAGCATACATTTGTTTTCTAGGAACAATTCCTCCTTTTTTTGCTACCGAGTATAGGATTTTTGAGCTCCCTTTTTCGATACTTCCTCCAAGAAATCTCTTGATGACAAAAACCGTTAACAAAATTCCAATGATGGGTAAAATACTGTTGGAATAAGGAAGTTTTAGATAATTGTTAATATAATTAGCCCAAAGAAAAACATTGTGAGCAAAAGTTTTTAATAGGATTACCGCTAAAGCACAAGAAATTGCTACAGCGACACAAGATAAATATATGAAATTGCGTTCCGAGAGAATTTCCTTGGCAAGGAGGAAAAATATCTCAAATTTGCGCAAGATTCTTCTTAAAAAAAGTTGGAATGATGCTGAAATTCTATTTGGCATTTTTCAATTTTGAGTAGAACTTCAAAGATAGTTTTATTTTTTTAAATTGGAAGTATAGTTCAACTCTCAAATGCGAAAGGAGCAATTTTACAACAAAAGAAAAAGGCTGTCTCACTTTGGAGACAGCCTTTTTTTATTTATTTGGTAATTGTTTGTTTTCTATTCGGACCAACCGAAATAATGGTAATTGGAACACCTACTTCTTTTTCAATGAAATTAATGTATTCTTTTAATTCCATTGGTAATTGATCATAAGAACTCATGCCGGTTAAATCGGCTTTCCAACCTTTAAATTCGGTATAAACCGGTGCTACATTTTCGGGTTCAATGTTGTAAGGCAAATGATGTATGGTTTCACCTTTGTATTGGTAAGCGGTACAAACTTTCAACGTTTCAAAACCAGAAAGTACATCGCCTTTCATCATCATTAATTGCGTAACACCATTTACCTGAACAGCATATTTAAGTGCTACTAAGTCCAACCAACCGCAACGACGCTGACGTCCTGTGACTGAACCAAATTCATTTCCAACTTTAGCCATGGTGGTACCTGCTTCTTCAAAATCTTCGGTAGGAAAAGGTCCGCTTCCCACACGTGTGGTATAGGCTTTAAAGATTCCATACACTTCTTTGATTTTGTTAGGAGCAATACCTAAACCAGTACAAGCTCCGGCAGCTGTTGTATTAGAAGATGTTACATAAGGATAAGTTCCAAAGTCAACGTCTAATAAAGAACCTTGAGCCCCTTCACAAAGGATCGATTTTCCTTCTTTTTGTGCTTGATGTAAATATTCTTCGGAATCGATGAATTTTAATTTTCTTAATTCGGAAATAGCATCAAAAAATTCTTTTTCTAACTCCGCTAAATTATATTGAATGGAAACATCATAGAATTTGATCATTTCCTCGTGTTTGTTGGCTAGATTACGGTATCTTTCTTTGAAATCTTCCAATTCTATATCTCCGACACGAATTCCGTTACGACCGGTTTTATCCATGTAAGTGGGGCCAATTCCTTTTAGCGTTGATCCGATTTTCGCTTTTCCTTTAGAAGCTTCAGAAGCAGCATCTAACAAGCGGTGTGTCGGTAAAATTAAATGTGCTTTTCTGGAAATTAACAACTTCGATTGAATATCGATGTTGAATTTTTCCAATCCTTCAATTTCTTTAATAAAAACAACAGGGTCAATTACGACTCCGTTGCCAATAATATTAATGGAGTTTTTATGAAAAATTCCAGAAGGAATAGTACGTAAAACATGTTTGATACCATCAAATTCTAAAGTGTGTCCTGCGTTAGGCCCTCCTTGAAAACGGGCAATAATGTCGTACTTAGAGGTTAATACATCGACAATTTTTCCTTTGCCTTCATCCCCCCATTGTAATCCAAGTAGTAAATCTACGGTCATTGTGTTGTGTTGTTGTATTAGAAGTTATTGTTTTTTTGTTGCGTAAAAATACAAGGAGTGGTTTTGAATTTCGATTCCAAAAAGTTCTTCCATTGTTTGTTTGATGGTTTGGATTCTTGGATCACAAAATTCGATCACTTCTCCGGTATCTGTTAGTATGATATGATCGTGTTGTTTATCGAAATAAGATTTTTCGTAATGCGCCTGATTTTGTCCAAACTGATGTTTCCGGACCAAGCCACAGTCTAAAAGCAACTCGATTGTATTGTACAAGGTTGCGCGAGAAACACGGTAGTTTTTATTTTTCATTTTGATATATAAATTTTCAATATCAAAATGTTCTTCACTTTCATAAATTTCCTGAAGTATAGCATATCGTTCAGGAGTTTTACGATGTCCTTTTTGTTCCAAATAATTTGTAAAAACGTTTTTTACAATCTCTTGGTTGTTAGTATTGTCTGAAGCTATCTGTGTCATAAGCGACAAAGATAATTTTTTTGTTGCAAAGATTAAAATCTTACATGGTAAACTTTAACGATGCAGAATATGTAGCAACTCGATATTAAATCAGTTAGTAAATAATTTCTAAAAGCACGAGACTGCTTCTTATCAATTTTTTTCTTTCAATATCAGTGAAAACATGACGTATTTAAAAAATTAACTATTGTAAACTCTCGCTACTTTATCTATTCCGTCTATCTTTTTAATATTATCGATTAATTTCTTTAGAATCGTATTGTTGGGTACTACTAAAGTAATTTTCCCATTAAAAATACCGGCTTCTCCTGATAACGAAATACTTTGAATATTTACGTGCATATTATTCGAAATAACACGAGTTAATTCATTAGTTAAACCAAGAGTGTCCATTCCTGTAATTTGCAAAGTAGCTTTAAATTCTTGTTGAGTCGAATCGATCCAACGTGCTTGTATAATTCTGTACGCATAGTTTGATTGAAGACTAATAGCGTTGGGACAATCTTTTTTGTGAACTTTAATCCCTTCGTTAATGGTTACAAATCCAAATACAGGATCGCCTGGGATAGGGTTGCAGCAACTTGATAACTTATAATCCAATCGATCTTGTTCAATTCCAAACACTAACAAGTCATAATTACTAGTCAGTTCTTCTTTTTGAATTAGTTCTGGATTGGTAGGTGTTCTTTTGATTTTACTTTTAAAGAAATTAAAGAACGTATTGCTTTTTTGAGCCGCATATTCTTTTAATTGCTGATTGTCTATAGAACCGATACCTACGCGATAAAATAAATCTAAACTCGTTTTTAATTTAAAAAAGGCTACTAGCTCGTTGACTGAAGTTTCATTTAGTGTTATTTTTAAATGACGTAGTTTTCTTTCGAGTATTTCTTTTCCTTCTTCTCCTATTTTTTTAGTGTTTTCGTTGAGTACGTTTCTAATTTTATTCTTCGCTCTAGAAGTCGTTACAAAATCTAACCAGTTGGCAGTAGGTTTCTGATTTTGTGAAGTTATAATTTCGATTTGATCCCCGCTTTTTAATTCGTGATTTAAAGGAACTAGTTTTCCGTTAACTCTTGTTCCTCGGGTTTTTACACCTATTTCAGAGTGAATGGCAAAGGCAAAATCCAAGGATGTGGCTCCTTTGGGTAACGATTTAATGTCACCTTTAGGAGTGAAGACATAGATTTCTTTAGAATATAAATTCATTTTGAAATCTTCTACGAAATCTACAGCATTGGTTTCTGAATTTTCTAGAGCTTCACGTAATAAATTCAACCAGGTGTCTAAACCGCTTTCTTCAGTAGCTCCTTGCTTGTATTTATAATGAGCCGCATATCCTTTTTCGGCAATTTCATCCATACGTTCACTGCGAACCTGAATTTCTACCCAACGTCCTAAAGGTCCCATTACAGTGATGTGAAGTGCTTCGTATCCTGTAGATTTAGGAGAAGAAATCCAGTCTCGCAAACGACTTGGTGAAGGGCGGTAATGATCCGTAACAATCGAATAGATTTTCCAAGCGAGAAACTTCTCATCGTGTGGATTTGATTTATACACGATACGCAACGCAAATTTATCGTAGACTTCATCAAAAGTTACGTTTTGAGCTGCCATTTTTCTTCGTATGGAATAGATAGATTTCGGACGTCCCTTAATAATGTATTCGATACCTTCCTCGTCCAAGGATTTTTTTAAAACATCGGATATGTTTTTGATGTAAGCATCTTGTTCTTCTTTGGTTTCTTTTATTTTGCTTACAATGTCGTTATAAACGTTTGGCTCTGTGTATTTTAATCCTAAATCTTCGAGTTGGGTTTTAATATTATAAAGTCCAAGACGATGCGCTAGCGGGGCATATATGTACAAGGTTTCCGAAGCAATTTTGACTTGCTTGTAGTCTGCCATAGACTCCATGGTTTGCATGTTGTGAAGTCTATCGGCCAATTTGATAATGATTACCCGCACGTCATCGTTGAGTGTCAACAACATTTTACGGAAATTTTCGGCCTGCATCGAAATGTTCATGTCCTTTTGGACTTGAGCTATTTTGGTTAATCCAGCTACTAACTGTGCTACTTTAGGATTAAACATTTTCTCAATATCCTGAACAGTAATATCTGTATCTTCTACCACATCATGCATTAGGGCTGCAGCAATGGCTGTCGCACCCAAACCAATTTCTCCTGCTACAATTTTAGCAACAGCGATAGGGTGGAATATATAAGCCTCTCCCGATTTTCGGCGTTGATCTTGATGTGCTTCAACAGCAAAATCGAAAGCTTTTCGGATAAGTTTTTTGTCTTCTGTGGTAAGGGTTTGGTAACTTATGCGAAGTAATTCTTTGTATTCTTGAGCTATTGCTTTGTTTTCCTTTTCGATATCTATCTCAACCATGTCATTATACTTCTAGTTTCTAAAATTAATGACTTTTTGAAACATTTCAAAACGATTTGAGAGGAATTACAGTGTTTTTTAGTCACTATAATCTATTTTTTGGGAGAATGTTTTTTTTGGAGGTAAGTTCGGAATCAAAAGCCTTTGTTTATGATTTTTGAGAGTATTGAAAATACAAAAAAAGGGAGCCTTAAAGCTCCCTGAGTATTTTTATTTTTTATGGAATTCTAAATCGTGAAAATCGTAACTGAAATCAGTCATTTCAGAAATGGCTTTCATTGTCATTTTTTCTCCGTTATTTTCAAAAGTCATGTAAGCATCGGCAGTTAACGTACGATTATCCCATTTAACAAGGAAAGTATTGTCTTTAAAACTGAATATTTGCCCTTTTAAATTTTTAGAACGGTTGGCTTTAAAATAATATTTGCCTTTTTCTTGATAGAGTTCAATATCTCCAAACCAATTGTCTTTGTAGTTTCCAAGATAAGGAAACGAAAATTTTTCTTTGGCTTGACTCCAGATTTCAGCTAAGTGTTTTTCATTTTTCTGGAAGCTTTCCGTTTCTCGTTCACTAAATAATTTAACGTAATCTTTAGTTTCAACATTTAGATAACTGTCTTTTATTGTATTGGTGATTGCAGAAAAAGCGGCTCCAGATTGTTGATTCGTAAATACGATGATTCCTAGTTTGATTTCAGGGATTAAAGTAAATTGAGTCACGTTTCCTTCTAAACCTCCGGTATGAGATATTTGTTTGTAGCCTTTAACATCGCTCAAGAACCAACCTAAACCATAACCACTAAAATGAGTGTTGTACGGAGGTTTGGTATTACTTGGAATAATTGTTTGCAATTGCGTAAGTTCTTTAAACTGATTTTCTGAAAGTAGTGTTTTGTTATCGTTTAATTTTCCTCCATTTAATTGGAAAAGCGCCCATTTGCTCATGTCATTAACACTACTGTAAATTCCTGCAGCACCATCAAAAATGTGATTATTATACCTTGGAATAATTACTAATTTTCCTTCCGTTGGAACATGTGGATCAATCACATTAGCATCAGGTTTCAAATTTCCAACATAACTCACGCTATTGGTCATTCCTACAGGATTCATGATACGTTCTTGTACAAAATCGGCCCATGATATTCCACTCACTTTAGCAATTACTTCACTGGCTGTTACATAAAGAACATTGTTGTATTCGAAATTGTTTCGGAAACTCGTTGTAGGTTTCAGAAATTGTAGATTTTGTACCAATTCAGAAGGAGTGAAGTTGGTTCCATCAGGCCATAACATTAAATCTCCTGAACCTAAGCCTAATCCACTACGGTGAGTCACTAAGTCTCGGATAGTAAATTCTTTGGTTACATAAGGGTCATACATTTTAAAATTGGGTAGGTATTGAACCACTTTGTCATCCCATTTTATTTTTCCCTCATCGACTAACATGGCCAAGGCTGTACACGTAAAAGCTTTACTGTTTGAAGCAATACCGAAAAGTGTATTTTCGTCTACGGGTTGTTTGGTTTTTAAGGAACGAACGCCATATCCTTTGGCATGAACTACTTTGCCGTCTTTTACAACCGCTACAGCGATTCCGGGTACATTAAAAGCTTTTAAAGTTTTAGTGGCTAGCTCGTCTATTTGTTCTGATGTGATTTGTGCCCAACTACTAAAACTGATAAAACTTATAGCAAAGATGAATATTTTTTTCATTGTATTTGATTTTTTATTGCTGGTTGGATGTTCGAATATAATTCATTTTCCTCACTTTTATTAGGAATTAACGAGAAATTATAATTCAATCGTAAAAAGGAATGAGAGAATAAAATGAGAATAATTACTTCAATGTTTTTTAATTCTATACTCTAAAAATTATTCTATTACACTTTATTTGAAATTTCGTTGTCTTTTTGCTTCAAATATTAAGATGGCTGCCGCTACCGAAACATTCATACTGTCAATTTCACCTTGCATGGGAATAATTATGTTTTGGGTGGCATGATCACGCCATTCCTGACTTAATCCAGTAGCTTCGGTGCCAACCACTAATGCGGTAGGTTGGGTATAATCGATCAAATGATAGCTGGTTGAATTTTGTAAAGTTGCAGCGTAAAAATTAATGCGTTTTTCTTTTAAAAAAGCTATGATTTCTTCTGTAGTTCCTGTAGCAATTTGATTCGTAAACAAGCAACCAACACTGGAGCGTACAATGTTGGGATTGAACATGTCTGTTTTTGGATTTGCAATTAGGACCGCATCAAGATTAGCGGCATCGGCCGTACGAAGCATAGCACCAATATTTCCAGGTTTTTCAGGAGCTTCGGCGATTAAAATCAGAGGATTTTCAGGTAATTGCAATGCTGAAAGCGCAAAAGATTTAGATCGAGTTACGGCCAAAATTCCTTCAGTTGTATCTCTGTAAGCTAATTTCTGATAAACTTCTTTCGAGATTTCTATGAATTGAATCGACGTATTGCTAAACTGATGGAGTTGTTTTTCGGAAATAATTTCCGGTAAAAAGAGTATCGTTTCTATTTCGTAGCCTCCTTTTTGGGCTAGTTCTATTTCTCGTACTCCTTCAATTAAAAAAGTACCTGTTTTTTTGCGTTCTTTCGATTTTTCCTGTAATAAAACCAGCGATTTGATGTAAGGATTTTGTGCCGAAGTGATTTGTTTCATGAATCGATAATCTTAAGGGTCAAAATTATTCAAAATTAATCCGAAAAGAAGTGAAAATTCAGAATTTATTTCATCGTTACTATTCGAAAGTATTCTGCTATAAAATTCCTCGAGCTTTAATCTCTAAATATTTATTGATGGTATCTAGCGTTAAATTTTCGGGTTGAGTTAGTACCGTATAGATTCCGTATTTTTTTAATTCATTTACAATCAAACGTTTTTCGAAAATGAATTTCTCAGCAATAACTTTATCATAGATTTCCTGTAGAGTTTCAGTTTTTTTATCGACAAACTGATTTAATTCTGTATTATGAAAGAATACAACTACCAATAAATGGTTTTTTGCAATCCCTTTTAAATAAGGAAGTTGACGGTTTAAGTTGTCTAAAGTTTCAAAATTAGTATACAAAATAATCAGACTGCGATGGGTGATATTTTTTTTGATATCTACATACAATCGACTGTAATCACTTTCAAAGAAATCGGTTTTAATGTTGTATAACGATTCTAAAATTTGCTGCATTTGTCCAGAGCGTCTTTCGGCGATGACTCTGTTTTCTACTTTTTTAGAAAAACTCAGTAGACCGGCTTTGTCTTGTTTTTTAAGTATGATGTTTGATAATACCAATGCCGAATTGATAGCATAATCCAATAAACTTAAACCATTAAAAGGCATTTTCATGACACGTCCTTTGTCTATGATCATGTAAACCGATTGTGATTTTTCATCCTGATATTGGTTAACCATTAATGAATTTCTCTTGGCGGTGGCTTTCCAATTTAGTGTTCTGATATCATCACCTTGAACATATTCTTTAATTTGCTCAAACTCCATGGTGTGGCCAATTCGTCGAATTTTTTTTAATCCTTGTTGGTGTAATGTATTGGAAAAAGCCATCAAATCATATTTTCGCAATTGAACATAGGAAGGATAAGTAGGCACTTTTTTCCCGTTATCGAAAATAAATCGTTTCGAAATCAGTCGGAGTGGGGAAGACACATAAATATTCAAATTTCCAAAATGGTATTCACCACGTTCTGTGGGACGTAAATCGTAGTTTAGACTAACTTCCGAAGAAGCTTTTATTTTTCGATGAATTTCAAAATTTCTAATTTGAAATTGGAATGGAATCTCATCGATGATTTTGACCCAAATGGGAAATGTAAAATAATTTTTAATCTCGATTCTAATCGTATTTTCGTCCCCGTTTGATAACTTTTCAGGAAGCACCCTAGTAGCTTCGATACCTGTTTTGGCAAAGAAAATGATCAGGATATCTAGAAACAGAAAGGCTATTAAAATTAAAACCAGATTCCAAACCATGTCATAGAGTAGCGGAAAAATAAATGCCAAACAAAACAAGGCTACGATACCAATGAGGCAGTAGAAGAAAAAATTATTGATATAGAGTTGTTTGAAGAATTTCAAGTTTTAGGTATTTAAGTTTTTATCGGTTTTAATACGTCTTAAATTATCTCGGAATTTCAACAGAATCTATAATTTGCTTAATTACTTGCGTACTCGTAATACCTTCCATTTCTCGTTCCGGAGTTACAATGATACGGTGTTGAAGTACCGGTATAGTAGCTTCTTTGATATCTTCCGGTGTAACGAAATCACGTCCTTTTATGGCTGCAAAACCTTTGGCTGCATTTAAAATGGCTATAGAAGCTCGCGGAGAGGCTCCAAGATAAATGAAACCATTTTCGCGGGTGTTGGTTACAATTTTTGCAATGTATTCTATCAGATGAGGTTCTACAATAACTTGTTTTACCAATGTTTGGAATTGCAGAATATCGTTTGCTGTTAAAATCGATTGGATGTTTTCTAGTTTATTGTTATTCTGTAAAGAATGTTCTTTTTGAATAATTGCAATTTCTTCTTCTAATTTCGGGTAATCGATTACGATTTTGAATAAAAATCGGTCTAATTGAGCTTCCGGCAAACGATAAGTTCCTTCTTGTTCTACAGGGTTTTGTGTTGCAATTACTAGAAATGGAGCACTTAAGGCAAATTGATTTCCATCGATAGTAATTTGGCGTTCTTCCATTACTTCAAACAAGGCAGCTTGCGTTTTGGCAGGAGCGCGGTTAATTTCATCGATTAAAATTAGATTAGAAAAAATAGGACCTTTTTTGAATTCGAATTCCGATTTTTTCAAATCAAATACCGAAGTACCTAAAATATCCGAAGGCATTAAATCGGGAGTGAATTGAATACGACTGAAATCGATATTCAAGGTTTTAGCAATTAATTTGGCTGTAATAGTTTTAGCTACTCCTGGTACACCTTCAAGTAAAACGTGACCATTAGACAATATTGCGACTAAGAGTTGATCAATCATTTTTTCTTGACCTACAATAACACTTGAGATTTCTTTTTTAATGTTGTTTATGTTTTCCAGAAGTGGATTTAAATTGATGCGAGATTCAAAATTTACTTCTTGAGCGGTGTTTTCTTCCATAATTTTAGTCTTTATGTAAAACGTTTTCTATTGCGTTTGATATTTGAATTAAATCGGTTTCAATATTCGTGTGCGGACTTTTTCGGTAAGCATTAATCAAGAATACGGCTTTTTCAATAACTTGAATGTCTTTTCCTGATTTTTGGTGTAATCTTTTAATGAAATGATCGTCCAGTTTTGTGGTGTCTATTAAATATTCATTTCTGATTTTTTCTAAGAAATAAATGATTTTTTTCTGAATAATATTGTCGAAATCACTTTCTTGATGGTATAAGTTTCCAATAGTTTTGACAAAATCGATTGTAGTATTAGGCAATGGTTTAATAATTGGAACAATTCTCTGTTTGCGTTTGGCGTTAAAAATCATGAAAAGCAACATTCCCAATAGAAAAATATACCAAGCCCATTTCAAAGCCGGTTGACTTAAAATAAAACGTAACGGAGATTCCGAAGCTTCACTGTCCTCTTGTTGGCCCGTGTACCAATAGACAGGTTCTTTGGGTAGATAAGACAACACTTTTTCGGCATACTCATAATGATTGTCTTTTAAGAGATGAAAATTAGTGAAAGCCGCTGGTTGATTGTGCAGATAAATTTCACCGTTGTAATATTTTACTTTTACAAAATTGGCTTGAGCTGTATCTTGGCGAATATGACCTAAAATGGTGGTGCTTTCAGGATCTATTTTGTTAAAATAACCATTTGTGACTCCTTCTACGATTTTGTATTCTTTAGTGCCTAATTCAGGATTAACCACAGAGTTGTAAATGGTTCCTTTTTGATTGTATTCGGAAATTTGATTAATATTTAAACTATCCAAAAGGTTTCTCGGGAAATCTTTAGCACTAATAAAGGCTTTGTTTCCGTGGGATACATAATATAATAGTTCATTAACGGACTCTACATCTAAATTTGAAAACTCATCGATATATAAAAAAGTGCCATTTTTGGTATACCCCGGGTTTATAGAATCATAGGTATACGTAGTATTGAAGAATTCATAGGGAGTTTGATGTATTTTTTCGATTTTCGTGTCTTTCAGGAAAGTATCAATTTCTTGATCTAAGACATACAAGCCAAAAGGTATCTTATCCCCAGTTTTATACGAAGGAGTCCAATCAATTGGTTTTGGTTGAGTAGAGCCTATGAAGCTAATCCCAGCAATCAGCAATACTAGCAAAATTATGTAGATGATAATATTCCTGTTCATTTTACTAAAGATTGAAATGTAGTTTCGAATGCTTTTTTAGTTTTATCGAAAGCATCATCGGTTAGTTCAAATTCTCCATACCAAATATAGTTGTACAAATAGGAAAGATAGCTGAAATCTTCTTTTAGTTTTTCATTTCGTATTTCGTAGCTGTAATCCGAATTCGTTTTTTCAATATCCCATTCGATGATGTTTTTGTCTGTCATTTTCTTCAATAACCACAAATAATAATAACGAATGGCTAATCGTTTGTTTCCTTGTGATAGCGCTTCTTGAATTAATTGTTGGAAATTAACGATGTGAATATTTTGTTCTACATCGTTATAATCGATGATTTTTTTGTCATTACTTCGTCCAAAAATCCATTTCCCTTCTCGATTCATTATGGCTTTCACGATCAAATAAATCACAAACAGGATAATGAGTCCGGCAATAATTTTCAGAATTGTTTCTACTGTTTTTCCTGAAATGGATTTGCTGGTCGAGCCAAATAAATCGTTCAGAAATTCTGCAATTGCCTCTTTAAATTTGTCCGAAGCAGTTTTTTCGGGAGCTTTGTATTCGTAAATGAAACTTTTGTCTTTGTATTTGGCTTTAAAGTCAGCTTCAAAATGTCGTGGCTCTATATCCGAATCCTTATCCACAGCGGCTATAGCTACGTTCAAAGTGTTTTCTTTGGCATAACTTAACGAAAGGGTGAATAAAAAGAAAAGTAGAAATTTATACACTTTTAGATTTGTTTATGGATTAAAAGGTTGGATAGGGTTTACAGTAGTCTTTTTTTGTACTTTGAAAGGATAAATTAAGTAGTAGTACGAAATAGCAGCTAAAGTAGATAAGATGATAAAACTACTCAACCAAATAGGCATATCGATAGAGTAGCGAGTGATGAAACCTTCCAAGAAACCTGCGGAAATCGTAAACGGGAAAGTACTTAAGAAAATCTTGAAACTATCTTTGAAACCTATTTTAAAAGAATTCATTCTAGAAAAAGTTTTCGGAAATAAGATAGAAGCTCCTAAAATAAAACCGGCTGCGGTTTCTATGACAATGGCAAAAACTTCCATAGAACCATGAATCCAAATCCCTCGGACACTTTCCCAAAACACCCCTTGCTCGTAAAAAAAGTATTGAAAGGAACCGAGCATAATACAATTTTGCAGGAAAATATAAAAAGTACCAATACCACCAAAAATGCCATAAATGTAACACATCATGCCTACTTTCAAATTGTTAAAAGTAATCCCTACAAAACTTCCCCAATTACTTCCCGATTTGTAAATAGCTACCGGATTCCCTTGTTTGATGTTCTCTAAGGTTTGGTTTACATATTGATCTCCTAAAATCAATCGAACAAAATCACTGTCGTATTTGGCCGAAACCACTCCCATGCCTACAGTTGCGAAAAACAAAATAAATGCATAGACTAGATATCTTCGGTACTGAAAAACCAATAAAGGGACTTCTGTTTTAAAAAAGTGAAGTATTCTGTTGCTCTCTGTTCTTTTGGTTCTATAAATTTTTTGAAATATTTGTGAAGCCAAATAATTTAGGTACACAACCGTCTTACTTTTAGGGTAATAAGTTTGTGCGTAAGATAAATCATTCACTATTTGAATGTACAAATTAGCGATTTCATCAGGATTTTTTATAGATTTACCCAAAATTGCTTGTTCAAGTTCAAGCCATTTTCCTTTATTTTGTTTTATAAAAGCAACTTCTCTCATGGATTGCTAAAATATAAATTATGTCAGAATTAACAATAAATACGACACAAAATGTCAATATAAATTTCAGAGCTGCTTCTCTTGGTGACAGAATGTTGGCTGGATTTATCGATCTTTTGGTAAAGGTTGCTTATGTACTAATTGTTTTGTATGTTTTTTTCGATCTTTTAGGTCTTTCCAACTACATGGATAAAACCGATACTTGGTCTGGAATGGCGATAGTAATTATGCTTTTTTTTCCGGTTTTTGTATATTCTCTAGTTCTAGAAGCCATTTTCGAAGGACAAACTATTGGGAAAAAATTATTGAAAATCAAAGTGGTAAAATTAGATGGTTATCAGGCTGGTTTCGGAGATTATCTAATAAGATGGATTTTCAGAATTATTGAAGGAAATGGCTTTTTAGCTTTAGTTGGTATTATTGCTATGGCAACTAGTAAAAAAGTACAACGATTGGGAGATATGGCTGCTGGAACAGCAGTAATTGCTTTAAAAAATTCGATTACCATTAACAATACCATTCTGGAAGAAATCGGGAACGAATATGTGCCAACGTATCCTTTGGTTATTAAACTTTCGGATAATGATATGCGAATTATCAAGGAAACTTTTAATAATGCTTTGGCGCAGGATGATTTTGAGTTGATTAACAAGTTGAAGGAAAAGATCGAAACAGTTACCGGAATCCGAAAACAATCTGAAAGTAACCGAGAATTCATAAGAACAATATTGAAGGATTATAATTATTACACTCAAAACATGTAAGTTATTGAAAACGTATACAGTTCGAAAATACCAACCCGATGATTATACTATTTGGAATACATTGGTTACGCAGTCTAAAAACGGTACTTTTTTATTCCATCGAGATTTTATGGAATATCATCAGGACAGATTTGAAGACTTTTCGTTGTTAGTTTTCGACTCGCAGTCAAAGTTAACCGCTATTGTTCCCGCAAATATTGTAGAAAACGAGGTTTTTTCCCATCAAGGATTAACCTACGGAGGGATAGTGCTCAAGAGAAATATCGGGGGACATGCTTTGAAAGCTATTTTGGATGCGATCTCACAATTCTTAAAAAATAATTCTATTAGAACCTTTGTAGTTAAATCCCTTCCTCCTTTTTATAGTTCTATTGGAAATGTTGGGTTGGATTATTTTTTGTTTCAAAGTGGTGCTGAAATTTACAGAAGAGACATGAATTTGATGATTGATTATTCAAGACCTTATCAAATTCATCCATCAAAAGTAAAGCAATTGAAGAAATTTGACGGTTTAGACTTAGTAATTCGAGAAGAAACTTCTTTCAAAACGTTTTGGGAAGCAGTTTTAATTCCACGACTTGAACAAAGACACAAAGCGAAACCGGTTCATACCCTTGCAGAAATAGAAAAGTTAAAAGCGTTTTTTCCTAAAAAAATAAGACAGTTCTCCATTTATGAAGGGCGAAATATCCTGGCAGGAATTACTATTTTTGAGTTTGATGAAGGGGTAAAATCGCAGTATGGAGCCACAACGGATAGGGGAGCAGATTTGCGTGCTATGGATTATCTTTTTATGCATTTGATAGAAATGTTTAAAAGCGAAGGCAAAAAATTTTTCGATATGGGTATTGTAAATGAAAACGAAGGAAAGTTCTACAATGCTGGTTTGTTAAAACAAAAAGAAGAATTAGGTTGTTGTATTTACAATCAAGATTATTATAAAATTAGCTTATGATTTCGTTTTTAGATCTACAAAAAATCAACCAACGATATGAAAATGCTTTTCAAGAAAAACTGAAAAGTGTTTTAGAAAAAGGCTGGTATGTTCTAGGTGACGAAGTGAGAAAATTTGAAGAAGATTTTGCTCATTATTCGGGTTCCAAATATGCTGTTGGTATAGGTAATGGCTTAGATGCAATTACCCTTACTTTTCTGGGATACATAGAAATTGGAGTTTTGAGAAAAGGAGATGAAATCCTGGTTCCTGCCAATACATATATCGCTTCGATTTTAGGAATTATTCATGCAGGATTGATTCCAATATTAGTTGAGCCCAAAATAGAGACTTACACTATCGATCCTGATCTGATAGAATCCAAAATAACTTTCAAAACCAAAGGGATTCTGGTAGTTCATCTTTATGGACAGTTGGCAGCAATGAAACGTATCAATGAGATTGCCAAATTACATAATTTAATTGTAGTCGAAGATGCGGCTCAAGGTCACGGTTTACCTTTTGAAGGAGACCATACTCGAACGTTTAGTTTTTATCCGGGAAAAAATCTTGGAGCATTAGGTGATGGGGGTGCTGTAGTTAGCAATGATAGTCAATTGGTGGAGGTGATTTCTAAACTCAGAAATTATGGCTCTGAAAAGAAATACTTTAATGAAACGATAGGATTCAACTCTCGTTTGGACGAACTACAAGCGGCTTTTTTGAATTGTAAATTGCCGGATCTGGATCAAGATAACGATAAAAGAAGAAAGATAGCAGCACGTTATATTCGAGAAATTATTAACGATAAAATCATCTTACCGCAATGGGATTTTAGTACTTCACATGTGTTTCATCTCTTTGTTATTAGAACTCAAAATAGAGATCAGCTACAAAAATATTTATCCGAGAATGGTATTCAAACGTTGATTCATTATCCTATCGCTCCTCATCAACAAAAAGCGTTACAAGAATGGAATCATTTGAGATTTCCTATTACAGAACAAATTCATAATGAGGTTTTAAGTTTACCGATGAGTCCGGTTCTAAACAATGATGAAGTAACTCACATTATTAAGGTTTTAAATCACTATTGATGGATAATCAATTTTTGGTAACGATTTTTATTCCTGTTTTTAATGGTGAAAAGTATTTAGAACGAACTCTTTTATCTGTTTTAAATCAGAGTTATAGCAATTTTGAAGTTTTATTGGTAGATGATTCATCAACGGATAAAAGTCTAGCGATTGTCAACAATTTTGCCGAAAAAGATTCTCGGTTCAAAGTGTTTTCAAAACCAAATGGAGGAATGACATCTATTTCTTGGAACTATATTTTGCCAAAAATTAAAGGAAATTTTCTGTTTTATTTATCTCAAGATGATTTACTTTCTGAAGATTTGCTTGAGAAAGCGATCATTAGACATAAAGAAACAAATGCAGACTGCGTACTCTGTGATGCAGTATTTTATTTTGAAAATAAGGAAGGCAAAAGATTAGGAGGTGTTAATGGCGACAGAAATATTATCTTAAATGGTAGGGATGCTTTTTTAAAATCGCTGAAATGGGAGATACACGGATTTGGGTTATATAAAACTAAATTATATGAATCAGAAATTTTTCCTGAAGACGCTTTTGATAGTGATGAATATATGACTCGAAAAATTTTCTTGAAATGTCAAAAAGTTGCTTTTTGTGATTCGGTGTTTTACTACAGACAAGACAATCCTAAAGCTATAACTAAAAGTTTTTCCGAAAAAAACTTTTACAGATTAAATACATTCAAAAGAATTTGGTTTTTAATAGTCCATCATAAATTCGATTCAAGAATAGCTTTAGAATATCTATTTGGATTAAATTACAACTTTTTAGCTTTAAAATGTTTGTCTCGAAGATTTAACTTTAACTCTAAAGATGAAAAGATCAGAATCGATAATTTTTTAAAAGATTTTCAAAGAGAATTGATTAATATTAATACTAATTTTGATTTTAAGCAAGAAGCTAGTTTTAAGTTAAAACTCCTCTTTATGACGGTGAAAAATAATTTTGTAGGCTTCATTTTTTGTCTGTATCAACATTGTAAAAAATAATTGGAATTTTTAAAGAAAAATATCAAATCTAATTTTTTCAAACTTCTCTCTTTGAATGGTTTGAGTGTGTTTGTAAGATTTGCAACAGGTTTTTTAACCTCAAAATTTCTGGCACTAACCATTGGTACTGTTGGGTTGGGATTGTTAGGGAATTTTAGAAATTTTATGTCTTCTATTGAAACGGTAGGGACTTTAGGAATGCATACTGGGATTGTAAAATTTGTGGCAGAAGCGGGAACAGAGACACAAAAATTAAAAAAAATTGTTTCAACTGTTTTTGTTTGTCTTTGTGTAAATTCTGTTTTAATTGGTGCAATTCTTCTTCTTTTTTCAGGTTTCTTTTTTCAGGAAATACTAAATGGTCAAGTTGAATTTTCCTATTTATTTGTTTTATTGGCTCTCGTTCTTCCTTTGTATCTAGGAAACTTATTCCTTAACTCTATTTTGACAGGCTTAGGGAATGTTAAAAATACTCTTATAGTAGGAATAATAGGGAACCTAATTACTTTAGTAATAACAATAGGTTTAGTCTATCAATTTGAATTAGTGGGGGCTTTGTTGTCTTCTGTTTTAATACCATCAATTCTTTTTTTCTTTAATTATTATTTTGTTTCTAGAAAAATAGAGTTATTAAAAATAAGTTCTTTACTCGATTTTGATTTTGGTATTTTTAAGAATTTAATGCACTATTTTTTGATGGGTTGCGTGACCGGTCTTTTAGGGTCTGTTGTACCCTTAATTATAAGAAATTGGTTAATACAAAACACAGGATTGGAAGAAGCAGGGTATCTAGAAGCAATGCTCCGCATATCTACATATTATTTTTTGTTTCTCCACAATTTTGTATCAATCTACTATTTTCCGAGATTGGCAAGAGCAACTTCTGTCTCTGAGGAAAGAAAAGTTATTTGGGAATATTATAAGTCAGCAATACCGCTTTTTAGTTTATTATTGATAGTGACTTTTATATTAAAAGACATAATTATCCGAATACTTTTTACGTCTGATTTTTATCCGGTGAAGGAACTTTTTGTTTGGCAGATTATTGGAGATTTCTTTAAGGCGATTTCCTGGATCTTAGGAATCATTTTTCTTGTAAAACAAAAGACCTTGTTGTTTATTGTTGCAGAAGTTATCTCTTTTTCAATTTTATTAATCAGTAGTTTAATTTTAATCAAATTGTACGGCGTAGAAGGAGCTGTTATGGCTCATGCGCTTAACTATTTTTTGTATGCGTTGATGTTGATTGTTTATTTCTGGAAAAAAATATTTCGCTAAAAATTAGATTTGTTAATTTTAAATGTACTCGAAATTTGAGTAATATTAATTTAAGTAGAAGAGAAAAATCTTTCAATTCAAATGTTAGTTTTATCTGACTGTGAATTCTTCTTAATAAAGCTTGATGTTCAGATTTAGATTTGTTTAATGAAAAAACATTCTTTAAAATCCGATAGGTTGATGTATTAATTTTATGAGAACGTTTTTTATTGGCAAAAAAGGAATTTCCTAAAGAGTTTTCAAGTTCTCTTTTTTTTACAACTACTTTATCCAAATATTGTATGGGATATTTTCTAGAAGTTCTAATCCAAAGATCTAAATCTTCATAAGCCAAATTTTCGTTGTAGCCACCCAGTTCATCCAATAAACTCCTTTTAACCATTGATGCTGGTGTGCAGATTTTATTATACTGACCAACGATTGATTCGTATAAATCTCCAGATGGTGCAGGCTGATTATAATAAAATCCTAAATGTTGTCCTTTCTCATTTATTAATTCAGCATTCCCGTAAACAATTTTAAGGTTTTTATAAGAACTAGTATAAAAGGTGTTTATTAGTTCTGATATACAGTCTTTTTGCAATAAATCGTCAGCTGCCAGATCTATAATATAATCTCCTTTTGATAATTGTAGAAGCTTGTTAAAGGTTTTCGTATTGCCTAAGTTAGTTTGGTTAAAAACAAACGGAATTGTTGGATGATCTTTAAGCCATTCTGAAATAACAGTGACCGAATTATCAGTACTAGCATCGTCACCAATAATGAGTTCTACATTAGGATAAGACTGATTAAGGACAGAATTGAGACTCTCTAGGACATATTTTCCATGATTATAGCATAAACAAATGACACTAACCAACGGATAATTTTGCATAGACTTATTTAGTAGTTATATTAGCTGCAAATTAATAATTTGTTTGTGGTAAATACAAGGACAAAATGTAAAATTGCTTTAGTAGGCTATTCTTTAAGTCATGGTGGACTCGAAAAAGTAATAGCTAATTTGTCCTTTATGTTAGGGAAAAATAATTTTGAGGTTCATACTATTATTCTGAGTGATGATATTGGATATGATTTCCATGGAAAGTTGGTGAATATTGAAAAGAACGTGGCAAAATATCCTTTTTCAAAATTATCAAAATATGCCTACTTTTTTTTCTATCTCAGAAAACACAAGTTCGATTACATTATTGACTTACGTTATAGATTGAACCCTATAACCGAAATACTGATTTGTAAATTGATTTACAATGCAAAAATTATTTTTGGAGTCCATAGCTCTAAAATTGATACTTATTTTTTTAAAAACCGATTTTTAACAAAGTTTATATACAGTAAGAATTATGCGATAGTTTGCGCATCAAAAGGAATTGAAGAGAAATTAAGAAATACTCATGTTTTAAGAAACATAGTAACAATTTATAATGGAATTGATATTGCCGAAATTCAACAAAAATCAAAACAAGAAGTAGATCTTCCTTTTAAATTCATAATTTCGATTGGAAGATTTGAAAGACAAAACATCAAGCAATTCGATAAACTGATTGAGGCTTATTTAGAATCGAATCTTAAAAATCAAGGTATTCATTTACTTATTATTGGTGATGGTATCACACAATCAGAGATGCAACATAAGTTTAGTAACGAAGAATATGTTCATTTCGTTGGTCATATTTCAAATCCGTATCCTTATATACATCAATCTGAGTTTTTGGTATTATCAAGTAAATACGAAGGTTTTCCAATGGTTTTAATCGAATCGTTGGCTTCTGGTGTCCCAGTAATTTCATTTGATTGCCCTACAGGTCCCAATGAAATTATACTTCATGAAGAAAACGGTCTATTAGTTAGCGATCAAAATTTTGAAACTCTAAAAAAAGCCATGGAAAGAGGGGTAAATGATGTAGAGTTTTTAGAAAAATGTAAAAAAAGAGCAAAAGAATCCGTTGAAAAATTCGATTTTAAAGTAATTGCCAATAAATGGATAGAACTTTTTAATAAAAATATTGCATAATATGAATGTTGAAATTATAGATATTCCCAAGGTAGAAGATTACAGAGGAAACTTGGGGATTATTGAAAAAAATACAATTCCTTTCGAAATAAAGAGGGTTTATTATCTATTTGATGTTCCTAGCAGTGCCCAACGAGGAGGACATGCACATAAAGAACAGCAAGCTTTAATGATAGCGCTTTCAGGTAGTTTCGATGTGTTGTTAGATGACGGAAGCGATAAAAAAACTATTACACTAAATAAGCCTGACAAAGGTTTGTTGATTCGTTCAAAAACATGGAGAGAATTAGACAATTTTTCCTCAGGAGCCGTTTGTTTGGTGATTTCTTCTGGAGAATTTGACGAAGAGGATTATATCAGAGAATATGAAGTTTTTTTAAAATACGTTACAACCTAATTATAAATAGTAAATTCCAACCCTTTTTTATTTAAAAACCGTTTGAAGCGCAGTAGATTGATTAGTATAATTCTTGGCAAAAAATAAATAACTTTAAATTTAAAAGAAATATTTTCAGGATGAATTGTAGAATAGAAATCGTGTGAAGTTTTAGAATCTCCTGCTATTTTATAATGTAAAGCATATTCTTTTCTGTAATTATCTAGAAATCGTTTTAAGGATTTATTCTTTTTCTCTTTTTCATCAAATTGTTTCAGATCCGGAAGTGTTTTTTTGATGATAGGTGTTTTAGATAATTGATTTTCAATAGAAAAATTATATTCAACAGTCATTATATTAGTAATTGCAACTGGATATTCTATTGCAATCTTGGTAAAAAGTTCTAAATCTTGACCACTAGAAACCTTGGTGTTAAATGAGTTATTACGAATTATTTTTTTAGGTATGCAAAGTGCAGAAGTTAATGCCACACGATATACTAAACTAGCCTCAAAAAAATCAGGAATAATTCCCCTAAACTGATTCGCGATTGCATAAGAAAAACTAGGTTGAAAAATATTTTTTTCAGATAATTGAATCAAATATCTGCTACAGTATAGACCACAATCAGGAAAATCATTGTAAAGATTGTATAACTCCTCCAAATGATTCTCCAACCAAAGATCATCTGCATCAAGAAATGCTATTACTTCACCGGTTGCTGCTTCTACACCAAAATTTCTAGCACTAGCAGCTCCTTTGTTCTCTTGATTGAAAATTTTTATACGAGGATCCTTTAGCGGTTCAACTTCTAAAAGACTGTTATCTGTACTTCCATCATTTACAACAATAATTTCAAAATTCTGAAACGATTGTTTCAAAACATTCGTTAAAGTTTTTCGGATGAATTTTTCTTTATTGTAAAGCGGAATTATAACTGAAAAAAATGGCATTTATTTATTCTTTATATAACAAAAGTAACCTAATTTATATAAATCAAATACAAGTAAATGAGGATTAGAGGATAAAAGATTCTTTTCAGCCTTGGTTTGAAAAGATATAAATAAAAATGATATCGTACGATTTAATTTCAATAGAGAAATTAACCGATATGCTTTTTGGATTTTAGATTCGAGGGAGTTTAAAATTTTATGTTCATCAATATATTTTAGTGTATCTAAAGCTTTTTTGGTTTTGTTTAAAAAGACCTTAGAAGTTTCATAGTTTAGATGATAGGTTGGATTATTAATTTGATTAATGGTGATGTTTTTAGCTTTTAATTGTTTTATAAAAACTAAATCTTCATAACCATATTCAATGATTCGTTGATCAAAAGGTATCGAGTTTAAAATTGATTTATGTATAATTATATTGGAAATCAGTGCAGTATTATAGGGGTTTTTTAGTCTAATTTTAAAAGAAATTTCTTCTCTCTTTTTTCCGTATTTCCAACGTAACAATTGCGTTTGCTCTGGTGGTTCATTCTTATAACAAATACCGCCAAAATGGACATAATAGTTATTTCGTGTAATGTTAACTATGTAATTCGTTATAAAGTTTTTATTTTTTGGAAAGGTATCACTATCCATAAATAATAACCATTCAAAACGCGCTTTTTTAGCCAGTAAATTCCTTATACCTGCACGTCCAATGTTACATTTGTTTTCTTCAAAAAGTGATTTAGAGAGTAGATTGATTTTTCTGTTTTCCTCTAAACTATTTTCCTCAGTAGAACCATCATCCAAAACGATTATTTCGTAGTTGATTTCGGCTTTTTCACATTGTTCATGAATTTCTTTTACTAGAGGAAATGCGTTGTAGTTATAAGTTGGAATTAATACAGATAACATCTACTGATGATGATAAGGTTCGTTACGCAAGATAGTAAATCCGCGATACAATTGCTCAATAAAAAACAAACGTACCATTTGATGCGAAAAGGTCATGGCGGAAAGTGAAATTTTACCATTGGCTTTTTTATAAACTTCGTCACTAAAACCGTAAGGTCCACCAATAACAAACACTAATGTTTTAACCCCTGAATTCATTTTTTTCTGCAATTCCTCGCTAAAACTGATGCTAGAGAAGGTTTTTCCATTTTCGTCTAGAAGGATTAGCTGATCAGTATTGGTTAATTTGGATAAGATCAATTCGCCTTCTTTTTCTTTTTGCTGTGACTCACTCAGATTTTTAACATTTTTGATGTCTGGAATGATTTCAAGATCAAATTTGATGTAAAAAGACAGACGCTTTGTGTAATCATCAATCAATGTCTGAAGATTTTTATTATCCGTTTTGCCAATGGCCAATAGTTTAATGTTCATTTTTAGTAAGTTGCAAAACGACAAAGTTACAAACTTGAAAAGCTTTGTCAAATAATAAAGCAAGAAATAACTAAATCCACTTTTTTCCTTATTTTAGCAGTCCATATAAATTATGCTGTATGATTTCAGAAGCTCAATTTCAAGAAGAATTACTTTCTCTTATAAAAAACGGAATCAGAGAAGATATAGGACCAGGCGATTATAGTTCTTTGGCTTGTATCCCAGATTCTGCCATGGGAAAAGCCAAACTTTTGGTAAAAGACCAAGGAATAATTGCAGGTGTCGAGTTTGCTAAAATGATATTTAGTCATGTAGATCCAACATTGCAAGTTGAAACATTCATGCATGATGGTACTCCGGTGCAACACGGTGATGTGGTTTTTCATGTTTTTGGAAGTTCACTATCTATTTTAAAAGCGGAACGATTAGTATTGAATTCTATGCAGCGAATGAGTGCTATAGCAACAAAAACCTATGGTTATGTGAAGCTTTTGGAAGGTACAAATACCAAAATTTTAGATACTCGTAAAACCACTCCTGGTTTTCGCGCTGCCGAAAAATGGGCAGTTAAAATTGGAGGAGGAGAAAATCATCGATTTGCCTTGTATGACATGATTATGCTTAAAGACAATCATATTGATTTTGCTGGAGGTATTACACAAGCAATCCACAAGACAAAGCAATATCTTGAAGAGCATAATTTAGATTTGAAAATCATTGTAGAAGCAAGAAATTTGGCCGAAATAGAAGAAATTCTTGAATCTGAAGGAATCTATAGAATCCTTATCGATAATTTTAACTTTGAAGACACTAAAAAGGCAGTCGCTTTAATTGGTGATAAATGTCTAACAGAATCATCGGGGAATATCAATGAAAAGACGATTCGTCAATATGCAGAATGTGGTGTAAATTATATTTCTTCAGGAGCATTAACACATTCTATCTACAACATGGATCTTAGTCTAAAGGCTTTTTAAATGAATGAAGTTCGAAAAATACTCGACAAAATTCCCCTTGTAAAGCAATTGATAATACTCTTAGATAATATCAAATTGCCATGGTTGCATGGGGTTTCTTTGTATGATTTAATCGAATTTTACCTCGTTGGAATTCTGAAAGGAGGAATAAGTTATCGAGCGGCAGCTATTGCTTTTAGTTTTTTTATGGCGTTGTTCCCTTTCGCATTATTTGTTCTAAACTTGATTCCATATATTCCTATTGAAGGATTTCAGCAAGATTTTTTACATTTTGTAAAAGATAATGTACCGCCCACGACTTTTGCTGCCATAGAAAAAATTATTAATGATATTTTGCACAATAGTCATTCTGGCTTATTGTCTGGAGGGGTTATATTATCTGTATTCTTGATGACTAATGGTGTTAATGCGGTTATGAATGGCTTCGAAACGTCATTGCATATCACTCACAAAAGAACATATCTGAGTCAATATTTTGTGGCGCTGTTAATTTCGTTGTTTTTTGTGTTGATTTTAATCGTGACAGTTTCCGCTATAATTGTCCTTGAAATTGTTATTCAGCAAACTATTATTCAGGATGTTTTAACGAGTAAAATTTCAGAAAAAATCTCATTATTAGAATTTGGACGATATATTTTTGTTGTTTTAATGATTCTTTTGGCTACGGCTACATTATTCAAATACGGAATAAAACAAACCAGTAAACGAAAACTAATCACAATAGGTACAGTATTTACCACGATATTAATTTTGGTATCTTCTTATTTTTTTGGAATTTGGGTGGTCAAATTTTCAAAATATAACGAACTTTATGGATCCATTGGTACACTTTTGGTAGTAATGTTCTACCTGTGGATTAACTGTATGGTGTTGTTGCTTGGTTTTGAACTAGATGCTTCCATTAATAAATTAAAAACTCATCCTACAAAAGACCCTCATCTTTAAACTTTAAACTTTAAACTATAAATATGAAAAAAACAGCGTTACTATTATTATTCTTGGGTTGTATTCAAATGAATGCACAATCGGTATTGGGCAAATGGAAAACGATAGACGATAAAACAGGAAAAGCCAAATCGATTGTAGAGGTTTACGAATCGAATGGTAAAGTTTTTGGCAAAGTTATCGAGATTTTAGACGCAGAAAAACGCGACAAAAAATGCGATAAATGCGAAGGAACAGATAAAAATAAGCCAGTTTTAGGCATGTTGATTATCAAAGGACTATCAAAAGATGGTGATGAATACAATGGCGGTAAAATATTAGATCCAGAGACAGGAAATCTATACAAATGTTTTATTAAATTAGACAATAAGGATAAACTCTTAGTTCGTGGTTATATGGGTATTTCATTAATTGGTCGTTCACAAAATTGGAATAGAGTTCGATAAATGGAATATTTTATAGAAGTTATTTTACCCATTGCACTTCCGCAGACTTTTACGTATAAAGTTTCAGAAGCTGAATTTGATTACATAAAAATAGGCTCTCGTGTGGCAGTGCCGTTTGGGAAAAGTAAATTCTATACCGGATTAGTTCAACAAAAAAATTATAATCCTCCAACTTTATACGAAGCAAAAGAAATTCATCAAATTATTGATGCTTTTCCAGTAGTGACACAAATCCAACTCAAACATTGGGAATGGATTGCTACCTATTATATGTGTTGTATCGGCGAAGTTTACAGAACGGCTTTGCCTACAGCCTTATTATTAGAAAGTGAAACCATTATTTCGGCGAATCGAAATGAAGAAATAATAACAGATAACCTCACAGATGAAGAGTATCTGGTGGTTGAAGCTTTACAACAACAAAGTTCTTTAAAAATTACAGAAGTAACGTCTATTCTTAACAAAAAGAAGGTGCTTCCAATTGTACACCAATTGTTAAATAAAGGGGTAATCACGCTTCAGGAAGAAATGGTGGACCAATATAAACCAAAATTGGTGCGCTATGTTCGTTTGTATCCTGAATTTAATGAGGCCAATAAGTTAGAATCACTTCTGTTGCTACTGAAAAGTGCTCAGAAGCAAAAAGAAGTAGTGTTGAGTTATTTTCAATTGAAAGCGACTCTGAAAAAGCCTATTTCCGTAAAAGAATTATCAGAATCTTCAGGAATAAGCACGACGGTTATCAAAGCATTAATCGATAAAGAAATTTTTGAAGAATACTACATTCAACAAGACCGAGTTTCTTTTGATGAGGTTGAAGAAAGTCAAATTAATTTAAGTCTGCCTCAATCTGAAGCCTTACAAAAAATACAACAAGGGTTCGACAATAAAGAGGTATGCTTGCTGCATGGAGTTACAGCTTCAGGTAAGACAGAAGTGTACATTAAATTAATAGAAAGTTACTTATTACAAGGGAAACAGATTCTGTATTTATTGCCAGAAATAGCATTAACAACACAATTGGTTTCAAGACTAACTCAACATTTTGGAAATAAAGTAGCTGTTTTTCATTCTAAATATACAAATAACGAGAGAGTAGAGGTTTGGGGTCAAGTCTTACATTCTTCAGAGAAAGCGCAGATAGTAATTGGGGCTCGATCGGCTTTATTTTTACCTTTTCAAGATTTAGGTTTAATTATAGTCGACGAAGAACACGAACAGACTTTTAAACAAGTAGATCCCGCTCCAAGATATCATGCCCGAGATGCGGCAATTGTATTGGCTAAGTTTCACGATGCTAAAGTTTTGTTAGGGTCAGCAACACCAAGTATCGAAAGTTATTATAATGCACAAATTGGCAAGTATGCTCTAGTCGAATTAAGTGAACGTTTTGGTAATGCCGTATTGCCTGAAATTCATTTAGTGGACCTAAAAGACAATTACTTTCGAAAAAAAATGACAGGCCATTTTAGTCAATTTTTAATCGATGCGATCACCGAAGCTTTGTATAATGGAGAACAAATTATTTTGTTTCAAAATCGTCGAGGTTATTCTCCGGTAATCGAATGTTTAACGTGTGGACATGTTCCGCAATGTCCTCATTGTGATGTCAGTTTAACCTATCATAAGTTTAAAAATCAGTTGCGATGTCATTACTGTGGCTATAGTATGGCTAAACCTAATGCTTGCCACGCTTGCTCCAGCATAGACCTTACTTCGAAAGGATTTGGAACCGAGCAGATTGAAATGGAATTGAGTTCCTTGTTTCCAACCAAAAACATCAAACGAATGGATCAAGATACTACTCGTGGGAAATATGCTTTTGAGAGGTTGATTGATAGTTTTAAAAACAGAGAAATAGATATTTTGGTGGGAACTCAAATGTTGGCCAAAGGACTCGATTTCGATAATGTTTCTTTGGTGGGAATTCTAAATGCCGATTCTATGTTGTATTTTCCTGATTTTAGAGCCTTCGAACGTAGTTATCAAATGATGACTCAAGTATCGGGTAGGGCAGGGCGATCAGAAAAAAAAGGAAAAGTAGTCATACAGACTTACAATCCGATTCATAATACAATACAGCAAGTAACTCACCATGATTATATCGGTATGTATAAAGAGCAACTTTACGAAAGACATATTTATAAATATCCGCCCTATTTTAAGTTAATAAAACTGACGTTGAAACACAAGGATTTCGATAAGCTCAAAGAGAGTTCTATGTGGCTGTATCAGGTCTTCAAGCAACAATTTGATATTCCTATTCTTGGTCCGGAAGAGCCGCCGGTAAGTAAAATCAGAAACGAATATATTCGCACGATTCTTATTAAGATTCCGCAAGAAAAACATTTGGGTAATACCAAGAAAGCTATTCGAAAAGTACTCAACAGCTTTGAGGCTATTTCTCAATACAAAGCTGTTAAAGTTTCGGTAAACGTTGATTTTTATTAAGATTCAAGTGCTTTTACCAAATCTTCTTTCTTGTTTCGGCTCAAAGGAATTTTGGTTACCCCAATTTCAGCAAACTTACTGTTGAATTTTTCAATCTTATCGATATTGATAATGAAGGATTTGTGCACCCGAATAAATTTATCTTTAGAAAGATCTTTTTCAAAAGATTTCATTGTAGAAAGAACCAAGTGGCTGTCGTCTTCGGTTACAATTTTAACGTAGTCACCGTAAGCTTCAATCCATTTGATTTTAGAAGTGTAAATTTTAAGTTTTTTCAGGTTACTTTTAATAAAAATGTGCTCCCCTTCTTCTTCTACACTTTCTCTTCGAAGTTGGTGTAAATCCATGGCGCGTTTAATCGCTGCATTGAAACGCTCTTTGGTAATAGGTTTTTGCAAATAATCAGTTGCATCGTAGTCAAAAGCTTTTACAGCATATTCTGCTTTGGCAGTGATAAAAATAATCTGAGGTTTTTCTTTTAAACCGTCCAACAAATTGAATCCATTAATAACGGGCATCTCTATGTCAAGAAATAACAAATCAACTTGCTTGTTAGCCAAACAATTTTTAGTCTCTACTGCGTTAGAAAATTCGCCGACTAAATTTAAATTAGGGTGCGCATCCACTAATTTTGTAACCAAAATTCTTTGGATAGAGCTGTCATCAACTACAATACAGTTCAACTTCATAGGTCTCGATTTAATAAAAATCCATGTTAAAAATAACATAAAAAAATAAACTTCCAAAGTTTTTTGTTTGTTTAAATCAATTTCATCGATTATTTTGAATAATAGTTTGTCTCTTAAAATTAAAATGTTACTTTTGCACCCAATTTTATAACAAATAAATTTTATTACTATGAATCATTATGAAACTGTTTTCATCTTGAATCCCGTTTTATCTGAGCAACAGGTAAAGGAAACAGTAAGCAAATTTGAAGACTATTTAACTTCAAAAGGTGCTAAGATGGTATCCAAAGAGGATTGGGGCTTGAAAAAATTAGCTTACGAAATTCAAAACAAGAAAAGTGGTTTTTACCATTTATTCGAATTCCAAGCAGAAGGCGAAGTGTTAAAAGGTTTTGAAACTGAATTCAGACGCGACGAGCGTGTTATGCGTTTCTTAACAGTAACTTTAGACAAACATGCAATTTCTTGGGCGGAAAGAAGAAGAGAAAAATTAAAATCTAAAAAAGCTTAATTATCATGTCAACAATCGAACAATCTGCAAAAGGAAAAAAAGACGGAGATATCAGATATTTAACGCCTTTGAACATTGATACGAACAAACAAAAAAAATATTGTCGTTTCAAAAAATCAGGAATCAAGTACGTTGATTACAAAGACGCTGATTTCTTATTGAAATTCGTAAATGAGCAAGGTAAAATCCTTCCTCGTCGTTTAACAGGAACTTCTTTAAAATACCAAAGAAAAGTATCTGTAGCGGTAAAAAGAGCACGTCACTTAGCTTTAATGCCATACGTAGCTGATTTATTAAAATAATAATTAACACAATAGTTGTTGCCACGCCATGGGCGGGCTAACTTCTAATAATATAAGGACAACAACATGGAACTTATTTTAAAACAAGACGTTCAAAACTTAGGTTTTAAAGATGATGTAGTATCTGTTAAACCAGGTTACGGTCGTAACTTTTTAATTCCACAAGGATTTGCTGTATTAGCAACTCCATCAGCAAAAAAAGTATTAGCTGAAAACTTAAAACAAAAAGCTCACAAAGAAGCAAAAGTTGTAGCTGATGCAAAAGCTTTAGCAGAAACTTTAAAAGCTTTAGATATCAAAATTACAGCTAAAGCTGGTGGTGAAAAACTTTTTGGTTCTGTAACTAACGCTGATATCGCTGAGGTTTTAGAGAAAAATGGTCAATCAATTGACAAAAAATTCATCACTTCTGGTATCGTGAAAAGAACTGGTAAATATACTGCTTCTATCCGTTTACACCGTGATGTAATCGTTGAATTACCATACGAAATTGTAGCTGAACAAGCTTAATTTTTGTAAAATATACATTTTGAAAGTCCCGTTTTTCGGGACTTTTTTTATAATGTAAAATTGAGATTCTTAATTTTAACCGTTTTTGTGTAAATAGTGACCATAAATTGGCAAAGGAATTTGCATAAAGACAAATTATTCAGGTATGAAATATACTAGATTATCCAAAGAACAATTAGAAGAGCTTCACGAAGAGTTTATCAATTTTCTTGCTGCTCAACAAATAGATAAAAAAGAATGGGACTTAATAAAAGAGCATAAACCCGAAGTAGCGGAACAAGAAATCGATGTGTTTTCAGATTTGATTTGGGAAGGAGTGCTGACCAATGCAAAATACCTTGAGCATTATTCTAAAAATTATATATTCTTGTTTTTTACTGACGAGGTTTACATGCGTTCCATTATTATTAAAACAACAGAAGATGTCGATTTTTTAACGAAGCAAGGACTAGAATGGTTGAGTGACAATCTTTTTACAGACGCTGTTGAGGTGCAAAAAGGACAAAGAGTTTTCACGGGTGAAAGAAATGAGGAAATTTTTGCTTTAATAAAACAAGGTGCTATTTTAAGTAATGGAGAGCTATACGAGCAAATGTCGTCTATTTTAGAGCAATAGAGGCGTATTTTTAGTGTTTTTTTTCGAAAATTGGCTAAATTAGTTGCATCAAACTAATTCAGACAATTTTTATATTTTATGGATGTTTTACAAAGAATTAAAGCCTTAAGAGAAGAATTAAATTTACACAATTATAACTATTACGTATTAGATCGTCCAACAATTTCTGATTACGAATTTGATGTGAAACTCAAAGAGCTTCAAGATCTTGAATCGAAACATCCGGAATATTTTGATGAATCTTCGCCCACTCAACGAGTAGGAGGAGCCATAACTAAAAGTTTTGAAACGGTACAGCATCAGTACAGAATGTATTCGTTAGATAATTCGTATTCTAAAGAAGATGTTTTAGATTGGGAAGCCAGAATACAGAAAGTTTTAGGAAATGTCCCTCTTGAATTTACTTGTGAATTAAAATATGATGGCGCTTCTATTAGTATACAATATGAAAATGGACGTTTAGTAAGAGCTGTCACTAGAGGAGATGGATTTCAAGGTGATGATGTTACTAATAATATTAAAACCATTAAAGCGGTACCTATTCAATTAAAAGGGGATTATCCAGAAAAATTTGAAATTCGAGGTGAAATTATTCTTCCTTTTGCCGGATTTGAAAAAATGAACCAAGAATTGATTGAGATTGGTGAAACACCTTATGCTAATCCAAGAAATACAGCTTCGGGCAGTTTAAAATTGCAGGATAGTGCAGAAGTTGCCAAACGTCCGCTAGATTGTTTGTTATATACGCTTATTGGTTCTAATTTGCCTATTGTTTCTCATTTTGAAGGTTTGGAAAAAGCACGTCAATGGGGTTTTAAAGTCCCTAAACAATCTCAATTGACTAAGAATATTCAAGAAGTTTTTGATTTTATAGATTACTGGGATCACCATCGTCATGAATTGCCTTATGAAACAGATGGAGTGGTAATCAAAGTAAATAATTTAAATTTCCAAGAAGAATTGGGTTACACCGCCAAATCTCCTCGTTGGGCTATAGCTTATAAGTTTAAAGCAGAACAAGTTGCAACAAAATTAAATTCTATTTCTTATCAAGTTGGTCGTACAGGAGCCATAACACCTGTCGCTAACTTAGAACCAGTTCAATTAGCTGGGACTGTTGTCAAAAGAGCTTCTTTACATAATGCGGATCAAATAGAAAAGTTAGATATCCGTATTGGAGACACTGTTTTCGTGGAAAAAGGTGGAGAGATTATCCCTAAAATTATTGGAGTCGATTTGAGCCAAAGGGATGCTAACTCGGAGGTAGTGCATTATATTACACATTGCCCGGAATGTCAAGCATTGTTAGAAAGAAAAGAAGGAGAAGCAAATCATTATTGTCCTAATTTTTATGGTTGTCCTCCACAAATAATCGGACGAATTCAACATTATATTACCCGAAAAGCCATGAATATTGAAGGCTTAGGGGCAGAAACCGTAGCTTTACTCTATAACAATGGTTTGGTTCTTAATTACGCTGATTTGTACGAACTAAAGAAGGAACAAATCGTGATTTTAGACCGAATGGCAGATAAATCAGCTGAGAATCTCATATCTGGAATACAAAAGTCTAAAGAAATTCCTTTTGATCGTGTTTTGTATGCATTGGGAATTCGTTATGTTGGAGAAACCGTTGCGAAAAAATTAGCTAAACATTATAAAAGTATCGATGCCTTAGCGTCTGCTACAATGGAGGAGTTGGTTACAGTAGATGAGATTGGTGAAAAAATAGCCCAAAGTGTCATTGAGTATTTTGAAAATGAAGAAAATAAAATCATTATCGAAAGGTTAAAGAAATACGGGATTCAATTGCAGTTGTCTGAACAGGCTAATACTTTAGTTTCGGATAAATTGTCAGGAAAAGTTTTGGTAGTTTCTGGTGTTTTTGAGAAGTTTTCTCGAGACGATCTTAAAAAAGCTATTGAAGACAATGGTGGAAAGGTAGGTAGTTCTATTTCTTCCAAAACAGATTATGTGATAGCAGGAGATAATATGGGGCCAGCAAAACTTGAAAAGGCTAAACAACTCAATATTCCTATAATCAGTGAAACAGATTTCGAAAAAATGATTTATGGACAGTAAAAACGTATCGGTTTACTTGTATATCATAGCAGGTTTTTTATCGTTATTGGCGACTATAATCGATAGTGAAGGTCTTATGATTTTGTCCAAACCGGTGATTATTCCTGCTTTATTAACTTATTATTTTGTTTCTACAAAAAAAGATCCTAGTTTGATTTTATTAGGTGTCTTAGTGTTGTATTTTATTTCAGACGCTATCACTTTAATACGTATAGAAGATGCTGTTTTATACATCATGATTCTTGACTTTATTCCTTATTTTTTGTTGCTTATCACTGTATCAAAAGATACTTCACAATGTGCATTTCGTCTTAAAAATCTTTTCATTGCGTCACTGTTATTTTTAATTTTAATGGTAGCAATGTATTTCTTGGTAGACTCATTTCGTTTGCAACAGCCAGATTTTGTTATTCCGGTTATTTCTTATGGGGTGTTTTTAGCGCTGTTTGTTTGTGTAAGTTTCTATAATTATTTCGCAACAAATTTTTCTGATGCGGCGTCATTCATCTTTTTTGCAGCTTTGTTTGGGTTAATAGCAGATGTTATATTTGTAATGACTACTATGGTTTTTAATGTCAAAGCGCTGACATACATAGAATTTGCCTTTCAGTTTATTTCTTACTTTTATATAGTGGCTTATTTTATTGACAGAGATACTATGTTTGTTGAAGAAAATTTAGAACAGAATAGTATTGCTAGCAAATAGATAAAGTAAATACAAATAGATAAAGTAAATAGTTGAAATCATAAAATTCAATCGATTGTTGTCTGACAATTGTATATGTTTGATGCATAAAAAAGCCCATATCTTTTTATATGATATGGGCTTTTATTATAAATAATATTCTTTTAGATCACTATTTTTTTACCTGTAGAAGATAAATTCATTTTGTTGTCAAAGAAGAAATCTATTCGACCAAGATTCACCCCATAAGCACCAACTTGATTCACGATTACCTCATTGCCATCAATATTCTTTTCAACAACTGGTTTGTCTAAGAAGGTGTGAGTATGACCTCCGATGATTAAATCGATATATTTTGATTTACGTGCTAAAACAATATCTGAAGGTTTTTCAGGTTCATTTTTGTAGTTAAATCCTAAGTGTGATAAGCAAATAACTAAATCACATTTTTCCACTTCTTTTAATTGCTTTTCAATATCTTGAGCAACCTCAATAGGATTATTGTAAACGGTTTCTTTGTATAATTTTTTGTCTACCAATCCTTTTAATTCGATTCCTAATCCGAAAACACCAATTTTAAGCCCTGCTTTTTTAAATATTTTGTAGGGTTTAACATGAGTATTTAAGATGGTATTTTTGAAATCGTAATTAGCAGAAACGAAATCAAATTTAGCGAAAGGCAATTGCGCGAAAAATCCATCAATACCATTGTCGAAGTCGTGATTTCCCATCGTAGCTAAATCGTATTTCATCATACTCATTAGTTTGAATTCTAATTCACCACCGTAGTAGTTAAAATAAGGAGTACCTTGGAAAATATCTCCAGCATCGAATAATAAAACATTTTCCTCTGTCTTTCTAATTTGTTCTATAACAGCGGCTCTTCTAGCAACACCTCCCATATTTGGATTTTTTGGGTGATTGCTCGGAAAAGGATCAATTTGACTGTGTGTATCGTTGGTATGTAAAATAGTTATCTTTTTAACGTCTACAGAATCAAAACTGCTTAAAGACAAGCCTCCAAGACCTAATAATGTTGTTCCAGCTGCTGTTCTTTTAATAAAATCTCTTCTTTTCATAGCATTATTTTTCTTGTGTAACTTTTACTTCATTAACTAATTTTAAAGTATCAACATCTTTCATGTAGTCTATTAGTATGTTTCTTAAAAGATACTCTAAGTTATATGTTTGGGTAGATTTGGTGAAAAAACCCATATTATCTCCACCGTTTGCTAAATAATCATTGGTAACCACGTAGTAAGTTTTAGTCAAATCTATGGGCTCTCCTTTTACTTTAATATCTTTCGCTTTTTTATCGGCAGTTATCGTAAAGGTTAATCCTTGAATAGGATGTGGTTTTTTTTCTTTGATGAAATAATTCACAAAATCAACAATTTGTTCTCCTTTTAATTCAAGTACCACAGCATAATTTTCAAAAGGCATCATCTCAAAAGCTGCTCTTGCCGATACATCGCCTTGTGGAATCATTGCTCTGATTCCTCCGTGATTTAAGATACAAATATCAATATTTTTGTTTTCTCTTTTGTTGAAAACAGGATTACTGTATTCTAAAACTATTCGAGCTAAAAAATCACCTACATTAGATTGAAATTCTCCTTTAGTTTTGTCTAGGGTTTCCGGATTAAAGGCCAAGACTTGATTTAAATCCTTATCGATTTTTTGTTTGTAAGGAGTAATGAATGCTTCATATTCTGCTTTAGCAGTATATTTATCATTGACATTAATTTGTTTTCCCTCGATGACAGTAACGACATCTTGTTGGGCAACTGAACTAAAACTGAACGCCAGTAACGTTAAAATTAAACCAAAATGTTTCATTTGTAATATTCTATTTTTATTTTTACAATTGCATTTATCGTGCCAATCAAATCTACTTAAATTTAATCTAGTTTCGAATATTGCAAGACGCAAATATAATATGTTTATAAAGTATATAAAAGAATTATCTGTAAAAAAAATACTCAAAAGAAGTCTTCATAATGTTAACCCTAGTGCTCTAGTAACTCCAGTTAAAACAATTGGATTGTTAATAGATGAGAGTTATTTTTACGAAAAAGATCTCTTGGTTAGGGAGTTTGTCAATCAAGGTATTTCGAAAGAAAATATCAAACTATTGGTTTACAGAGATAAAATTAAAAAAAACGAAGTTTTTAATCAACCTACTTTTAGTAGTAAAGATATGGGGTGGAATGGGGAATTTTCTGCTACATTTGTCAAAGAATTCATAGAAACACCTTTTGATATGTTGGTGAGCTATTATGATTTAGAAAAAGCACCGTTGTTGTTGGTTACCCATCGTTCAAAAGCTTTGTTTAAGGCAGGTTTTTCGTCAGTTGACAAAAGATTACATCACTTGATGATTAATACCAATGCCGAAAATTATAAAGTTTTCGTTCATGAATTATTTAGATATTTAAAAATTTTAAACAAAATATAATTATGCAATCATTGATAGGAACTGGAGTTGCACTAGTAACCCCATTCAAAAAAGACTTTTCTGTAGACACGGAAGCACTGAAAAGAATAGTAAATTATGTAATTGAAGGCGGTGTAGAATACCTAGTGGTTTTAGGTACTACTGCTGAATCAGCTACGCTGTCTAAGGAAGAAAAGGAATTAGTGGTTCGTACAATTACAGAAGCGAATAGCGGAAGAGTTCCTATGGTATTAGGAGTTGGTGGAAATAATACGCTAGAAGTGGTAGAAGAATTACAAAAGAGAGATCTTTCAGATTTTACGGCTATTTTATCGGTTTCTCCTTATTATAACAAACCAACGCAGGAAGGAATTTACCAACATTTCAAGATGGTTGCAGAAGCATCACCTATTCCCGTTATTTTATATAATGTACCTGGACGTACGGCAAGTAATATGTTACCAGAAACAGTAATGCGTTTGGCGAATGATTTTAAAAATATCATTGGTATTAAAGAAGCGGCTGGAGACATTGTTCAGGCTATGAAATTAATTCAACATAAACCAGAAGGTTTTCTTGTAATCTCAGGAGATGATATGATTACTCTTCCTATGGTATTAGCGGGTGGAGCAGGAGTGATTTCTGTAATAGGTGAAGGATATCCTAAAGAATTCTCCGAAATGGTGCGTCTTGGATTACAACGCAAAGTAGACGAAGCTTATGCTTTACATTATAAAATCATGGACAGTATCGATATGATTTTTGAACAAGGAAATCCAGGTGGAATTAAAGAAATTTTCAAATCATTAGGTTTGTCTGAAAATACAGTTCGTTTACCATTGGTGAATGTAAATGAAAATTTAGCTCAAAGATTAGATGCTTTTACAAAACAATTGCTTAAATAGCCGTTGTGAAAATAAGTTTTGTAAAAATAAATTAATGACTAACTTTGCCGTTCGTTTTGAATAGAAGGTAACTTCTGTTGATATGGAACGGTTTTTAAAAATTATTATGAACAAACTATTATACGTATTTCTTTTAGTAACAGTCTTATCTTCATGCGGTGAATACCAAAAAGCATTAAAATCAGAAGATGTTGCATTAAAATTAGAGGCTGCTACAAAGCAATATGAAGCGCAAAAGTACAACAAAGCTATTCGCTTATTTGAACAAATTGCACCAGTATACAGAGGGAAAAAAGAAGCTGAGAACATGTTCTACATGTTTGCTCAATCGTATTTCAAAACAAAACAATATTATTTAGCAGCTTATCAGTTTGAGAGTTTTGTTTCTTTATATCCTAAAAGTAATAATGTAGAGGAAGCCGCTTTTTTAAGTGCTAAATCCTATTCGAAATTATCACCCGTTTACTCATTGGATCAGGTGGATACTGATAAAGCAATTATTAAAATGCAAGCATTTATCGATAAATATCCGGATTCTCAATATGTAGCAGAGGCTAATACTATTGTTAAATCTTTAACTGAAAAATTAGAGAAAAAAGCATTCGAAATTGCCAAACAATACAATACAGTTTCTGATTACAAAACAGCAATTAAAGCACTTGATAATTTCTTAGCAGATTATCCTGGTACTATATTCAAAGAAAAAGCATTATTTTATAAATTAGATTCAAGCTATCAGTTGGCTATTAATAGTGTTCCAAGCAAAATGCAAGAGCGTTTAAACAATGCGAAAGCGGCTTACGATGCTTTAATTAAATTTAATGCAAATACAGAATACAGAGCATTAGCAGACGAAATGCTAGTGCGCGTGGACAAAGAATTACAACAATTTTCAAAATAAGAATGGGTATGGATTTAAAGAAGACTACAGCTCCAGTAAACACAGTGACTTACAATAAGACACAAATCGAACAACCTACTGGGAACGTGTACGAAGCGATTACTATCATTGCTAGAAGAGCCAATCAAATTAACGCTGAGATTAAGAAAGAATTAATCGAAAAGTTAGAAGAATTTGCTACTTACAACGATAGCTTAGAAGAAATTTTTGAAAATAAAGAACAAATTGAAGTTTCTAAATTTTATGAAAAATTACCTAAACCTCATGCTTTAGCAGTTCAAGAATGGTTAGAAGGTAAAATTTATCATAAATCTTCAAAATAAAAAAACTAATGTCTGTTTTAAGCGGTAAAAAAATAGTACTAGCCGTTTCTGGTGGGATTGCCGCTTATAAATCAGCTTCATTGGTTAGACTTTTTATAAAAGCAGGTGCTCAGGTCCAAGTGATTATGACTCCTGCTTCTTTAGATTTTGTCACGCCATTAACTTTAGCAACGCTGTCTAAAAACCCGGTGTATCATTCTTTTTTCGATGAAGAGGAAGGTAACGGAGTTTGGAACAATCACGTAGATTTAGCACTTTGGGCAGATTTTATGGTAATTGCTCCTGCAACAGCGAACACCATGGCTAAAATGGTTAATGGTAACTGTGATAATTTACTTTTAGCAACTTATCTTTCTGCCAAATGCCCGGTGTATTTCGCTCCAGCAATGGATTTGGATATGTACAAGCATCCTTCCACCATTCAAAGTTTCGAAAAATTAAAATCCTTTGGAAATATTATTATTCCAGCTGAAAAAGGTGAATTAGCGAGTGGGCTATCAGGCGAAGGTCGTATGGCTGAACCTGAAAATATATTGACTTTCATAGAAAAAGATATCGAAGGTAAACTTCCTTTAAGAAACAAGAAAATATTGGTTACTGCCGGCCCTACTTACGAAGCCATTGATCCGGTTCGATTTATAGGGAATCATTCTTCAGGTAAAATGGGATTTGACATCGCAAAAGCTGCCGCAAATCTTGGTGCCGAAGTTATTTTAGTATCGGGACCTACACATCTTCAGATGAAACATTCTTTGGTGAAGTTAATTAAGGTAGTTTCTGCTGAAGATATGTATAATGCATGTCATGATTATTTTAACGAAGTAGATGTGGCTATAGCTGCTGCGGCTGTAGCGGATTATAGACCTAAAAATGTAGCGACTCAGAAAATAAAAAAGAATGATTCAGCGTTTACAATTGAATTAGAAAAAACGAAAGATATTTTGGCTTCCTTGGGTCAAATTAAGAAAAATCAGTTTTTGGTAGGTTTTGCATTAGAAACTGAGAATGAAATTGAACATGCAAAGCAGAAAATTCAGAAAAAAAACTTAGATTTGATTGTGCTGAATTCTTTAAATGATGAAGGGGCAGGTTTTGGAAAAGCAACAAACAAAGTTACTTTTATCGATAAAAACTTTACCATTGAGCCTCAGGATTTAAAATCAAAAGAAGAAGTAGCTGTTGATATCGTAAATAAAATTGTAGCTCATTATGCGTAACTATATATTGGTTTTGTCTTTGTTTTTTTTTGGCTTTCTACAAGCTCAAGAATTAAAATGTACGGTTAATTTTAATACCGAACAGGTAGCTGCTACCAACCAACAAGTCTTTAAAACACTTCAGAAATCCTTAACGGAGTTTTTAAACAATACTAAATGGTCCGACAAGACTTATCGAGGAATAGAAAAAATTGAGTGCTCATTTTTTTTTAACATCTTAACTTTCGATAATGTTAACCAATTTACTGGAACATTGCAGGTGCAAGCGTCAAGACCTATTTATAATTCTACTTACAACAGTCCTATTTTAAATATTAACGATAAAGACATTTCCTTTGTATACAACGAGTTTCAGTCCTTAAATTACGATCCAAATAATTTTGATAATAATTTGGTTTCTATTTTGGCTTTTTATGCCAATTTGATTGTAGGAGTTGATGCCGATACATTTTCTTCAGAAGGTGGTACAAAATCACTAGAGACCGCTTCGAATATTGTGGTACAAGCTCAGCAATCACAGGACAAAGGTTGGCTTTCAACGGGAAATCAAAACAGATTTTATTTAGTAAATGATATGTTGTCACCAGCGTATTCTGCATTCAGAAAAGCAATGTTCGAATACCATTTTGAAGCGTTAGACAGAATGAGTGACGATCAAAGAAAAGGAAAAGAAGGGGTCAAGAAAGCTTTAAAAACGTTACTGGAAATTGCAAACGTTCGACCTAATGCTTACCTAACAAGAATTTTCTTTGATGCCAAGACGGATGAAATAGTGAGTATTTTCACAGACGGTCCAAAAGTAGATGTTACCGATTTATTGATTACTTTAAATAAATTATCTCCTACGAATACAAGTAAGTGGAGTCAAATTTCTTATTAAAATTAAATTTGCGAAATGCTTACACAATTATCTATTAAAAATTTTGCGCTTATAGAACAGTTAGAGATGAATTTTTCTAACCAATTTTCTATTATTACCGGTGAAACAGGAGCCGGGAAATCCATTTTGTTAGGTGCTCTAGGCTTAATATTAGGAAAAAGAGCCGATTTAACCTCTCTTAAAGATAAAGAACAAAAATGTATTGTTGAAGCTCATTTTCAGGTCGATAAATACAATTTGAAGGATTTTTTTGCTCAAAATGATTTAGATTATGAGGATCTAACGATTATCAGACGTGAAATTTTACCTTCAGGAAAATCAAGAGCTTTTGTAAATGATAGTCCGGTAAATTTATCGGAGTTGGAGGCTTTAGGAAGCTATCTGATTGATATTCATTCTCAGCACCAAACGCGAGAATTAACTGAAGAAGACTATCAGATTCAGATTTTGGATGCTATAGCCAATCATCAAAATATTTTAAATAATTACCAACAAACATTATCAAAATTTAAGTCGGAAAAAAACACTCTAAAAAAGCTTTTAGCCGAAAAAGAAGCATTGGCAAAAGAAGCCGATTACAATTCTTTTTTGTTGGAAGAATTATTGGCAGCCAATCTGAAAGAAGATGAACAAGCCGAATTGGAAATCGAGTTTGAAAAACTGAATAATGTAGAGTTAATCAAAGAAAATTTAGATAAATCGTTAGTTATTGCTAATGAAGATCAAATTGGTGTTTTGCAAAATTTAAAAGAGATAAAAGTTTCGTTACAAAAAATAGCTGCGCTTTCTCCGGATTTTCAAAATTTATCCGATAGAATTTCAAGTGTTATTATCGAATTTGATGATATTATTTCAGAATTAGAAGCCCAGACCGATAAATTAATCAATGATCCTGAAAGACTAGAATTGGTCAATCAGAAACTCCAAACCATCTATAATTTGCAGAAGAAGCACAATGTAGCTACGGTTACAGACTTACTACAAATTCAAAAAGACTTGGATGCTAAAGTCGTTTTAGCAGATGATTTAGATAGTCAGATACAAAACTCGGAAATTCTATTAAAGGAATTGGATTTAGTTTTAGAAGAATTGGCAGGAATTATATCAGTGAATAGAAAAAATGCCATTCCGATTTTAGTCAATAAAATGACCGAAATTGTGACGCAATTAGGTATGCCAAATGCTCGATTTGAATTTGATATGAAATCAGCAGAAAATTATCTTCATTCCGGAAAAGATCAAATACAGATGTTGTTTTCTGCGAACAAAGGAACCGATTTTGGCCTGTTGAAAAAAGTAGCTTCAGGCGGAGAAATGTCCAGAATTATGTTGGCAATCAAAGCTGTATTGGCAGAGTATTCTAAATTGCCAACAATCATTTTTGATGAAATAGATACAGGGGTCTCTGGAGAAATTGCTCACAAAATGGGTGATATTATGAAAAAAATGAGCGAAAAAATGCAAGTTTTTGCAATTACTCATTTGCCTCAAATTGCTTCAAAAGGACAACAACATTACAAAGTGTTTAAATTCGATCAGGGAGAAAATACAATTTCCGAATTAAAATTGTTGTCAAAAGAAGAAAGAGTTGTGGAAATTGCAGAAATGCTTTCCGGTAAAGATATTTCAGAATCGGCCATAACACATGCAAAAGCTTTGCTGAACTGATATTTTAAATTAAATTTGTTAAAAAATAAACTACAAAAGATAGAGTTATGATTATAGAACCTAGAATGCGTGGATTTATATGCTTAACAGCTCATCCTGAAGGTTGTGCTCAAAGTGTAAAAAACCAAATAGAGTATGTAAAATCTAAAGGGAAAATAAACGGTCCTAAAAGAGTTTTGGTAGTAGGAGCTTCAACCGGATTTGGTTTGGCTTCAAGAATTACTGCTGCTTTTGGTTCAGATGCATCAACAATAGGTGTTTTCTTTGAAAAAGAACCCGCTCCAGGAAAAACAGCGACTCCAGGATGGTACAATACGGCTGCTTTTGAACAAGAGGCCAAAAAAGCAGGTTTGTATGCAAAAAGTATAAATGGAGATGCTTTTTCTAATGAAATAAAACAACAAACTATCGATATGATCAAAGCCGATTTAGGTCAGGTAGATTTGGTTATCTATAGTTTGGCATCACCAGTACGTTTGCATCCTGTTACCGGTGTTTTACATCGTTCGGCTTTAAAGCCAATTGGTCAAACTTTTAGTGATAAAACAGTTGATTTCCATACCGGTAATGTTTCTCAAGTTTCCATAGAGCCTGCAGTACAAGAAGATATTGATAATACTATTGTGGTAATGGGAGGCGAAGATTGGGCAATGTGGATAGACGCCATGAAAAAAGCCGGTGTTTTGGCAAACGGTGCTACAACGGTTGCTTATTCATACATAGGTCCGGAGGTAACTGAAGCTGTTTATCGTAAAGGAACAATAGGACGAGCGAAAGATCATTTAGAAGCAACTGCTTTTGAAATTACTGAAGCGTTAAATGAGTTGAATGGGAAAGCGTATGTTTCTGTAAACAAGGCTTTAGTTACTCAAGCGAGTTCAGCTATTCCAGTGATTCCGTTGTATATTTCGTTGTTGTATAAGACAATGAAAGCGAAAGGCTTACATGAAGGTTGTATTGAGCAAATGCAACGTTTGTTTGCCGATAGATTGTTTAATGGTTCAGAAGTACCGGTAGACGATCAAGGAAGAATTCGTATTGATGACTGGGAAATGCGTGACGATGTTCAGGAAGCGGTAAAAACTTTGTGGGCTCAGGCTGATACGGAGACTTTAAAAACAATAGGAGATTTAGCGGGATATAAGCAAGATTTCTTAAATTTATTTGGCTTTGGTTTCGAAGGTGTTGATTACTTAGCCGATGCAAATGAAATGGTTTCTATTGAGAGTATCAAATAGTTAAAAACGTATTTTTTTATAAAGCCTTGAATTTTTCAAGGCTTTTTTTGTTAATTTAGCATCAATTAAATAAAAAACAAACTAGAATGAAACTAAAATTACTATTTTTTGCTTTATTTTGGATAGTCTTATCCAATGCGCAAGGTGGACCTAAAGCTACTCCAAAAGTTGCAACTAATTATACTTTTGCTCATGCAAATGGTGTTTATCAAGAAATAACCGGAGGTACTGTTTTGGGGACACCTACTTCTAGATCTTTACTTTGCTTTATTGATCCAGCTAATTTGAATGGAACAATTGAGAATTTAATTCCCGGACCAGGTTTTCCTATCGGTTTTAATTTTGTTTTTAACGAAAATACATTTGATAGGGTTGCCATTAACAGTAATGGTTGGTTGTCTTTTGGTAAAAGTAGCTTAGCACCAAATTCTGTATATTCTCAGATCTCAGTAACTCCTTTAAGCCAACTTTCTAACGTCGATGGTAAACAAGGTCATGACATGGGAAAAGATGAGGAATTACGTTGTAGGGTAGCCGCTTTGGGGGTGGAATTAAATTTTACAACGAATTCAGAACTAAGGATAGAGACCATTGGGGCTGCTCCTAATAGAATTTTTGTGGCACAATGGAAAAATTTTATACCGGGAGGAACTCCAGATCCTAGTCATAACTATAATTTTCAAATTAGGTTGTATGAGACTTCTAATCTTGTAGAAGTGGTCTATGGCAGTATGATCTTCGGAACTAGTGGATATACTGCTCATGTTGGTTTAGGAGGTTACGATGAAACAGATTATAACAACAGAGAGGTAAGCTCTTCTTCAGGTTCTACTTCAACTTGGGCAAGCTCTGTTTCTGGTACCAGAAATAATGTTCAATGTAGTTTAGTAAGTACTTTGACACCTCCGGTAGTTGGTGCTATTTTTAGATGGAGTCCGGTGACTTTAAGTATGTCTGAACAGAATTTGAGTACTTTTACTGTTTATCCAACCAAAGTTAGAGATCATTTATTTATCAAAGGAGAGGAAATGGTGCAGGCAATAGAATTGTACGATATTTCGGGAAGACAGGTTTTGAAAGAAAGAATTAATAGCGACAATTATGTTTTAGATATGTCTAATTTCCAGACTGGAGTCTATATCGTTAAATTGACAAACAATGACAAGTCAAAAACGTTAAAAGTCATTAAAGAATAAAATTTTTAGAAATGTTAAAAAAAGTCACAAATTATTGTGGCTTTTTTTGTTAAAATGTACCTTTGTGAAAACGTTAACATATGAAATTTTCTTTTATCATCCCTGTTTACAATCGCCCCGATGAAATTGAAGAATTATTGGAGAGTTTGACCAAACAAACTTATCAGAAACCTTTTGAGGTGGTTATAGTAGAAGATGGCTCTACCATACCTTGTGAACATATAGTAGATAAGTATAGAACAAAATTGAATATTACTTATTACCTCAAATACAATTCCGGTCCGGGGGATTCCAGAAATTTTGGAATGTTATATGCCAAAGGAGATTATTTTATCATTTTAGATTCAGATTGTATTATTCCTCCTAACTATCTCATAGCAGTCGAAAAAAGTCTTGAAGAGCGTTACGTAGATTGTTTTGGAGGTCCGGATAATATGTTGCCTAGTTTTACAGCAATACAAAAAGCAATTAATTTTACAATGACTTCAGTACTTACAACCGGTGGGGTTCGTGGTGCTACAGAAAAATTAGAGAAATTTCAGCCTAGAAGTTTTAATATGGGAATTTCCAGTAAGGCTTTTGAAGCGTCTAAAGGATTTTCCAATATTCACCCAGGAGAAGATCCTGATTTGTCTATAAGACTCTGGAAATTAGGGTTCGAAACGAAGTTAATCCCAGAAGCTTTTGTGTATCACAAGAGAAGAATAGATTGGGAGAAATTCTACATTCAAGTGAATAAGTTCGGAAAAGTAAGACCGATATTAAATCAATGGTATCCAGAATACGCCAAGCCGACGTTCTTTTTGCCTGCATTGTTTGTAATTGGTTTTATCGTAGGAGTATTGGCATTGATTTTTACTTTCGATTGGATTCTAAAACTTTATTTTGCCTATACGGTTTTAATATTTTTAGTGTCTACGATCAAAAACAGGAATTTGAAAGTAGGTTTTTATACAATAATAGCCTTGTGGAGACAATTTTTTGGATATGGTTTGGGTTTTATAGAATCGTATTATAAGATCAATATTTTAAGAAAAAAACCGCAAGAAGCTTTTCCTGAACTTTTTTTTAAGGTATAATGACAAAAATTATTGGGTTAACTGGAGGAATAGGTAGTGGAAAAACGACTATTGCAAAGCTTTTCGAAGCGGAAGGTATTCCTATTTATATTTCCGATGAAGAGGCAAAAAAAATAATGTCTTTGCCTGAAACTGTCAAAGCAATTGAAACTGTTTTTGGTCCCGAGGTGATTTTAAATCAGCAAATTGATCGAAAAAAACTCGCAGCTATAGTTTTTAATGACGAGACCCAATTAAAAGTGTTAAATGAAATTGTTCACCCATTAGTTAAAAAACATTTTGAAGATTGGGTGCAAGCCAAACAAAATTTTCCTTTTATAATAAAAGAAGCAGCAATTTTATTTGAAAGTGGCAGTGATCAGTTTTGTGATAAGATTATTACTGTTACGGCCTCTCAGGAAACCAGAATAAAAAGAGTAATGCAACGCGATCATGTGTCGGAACAGGAAGTTTTGGAGAGAATGAAAAATCAATGGTCAGACGAAGAGAGAATTGCTAAAAGTGATTTTGTTATTGAAAATGAGAATTTCGAATCAGCTAAGGTGAAATTCTACGAAATTCTTAAAATTCTGAAAAATCTTTAATAAATTTATTAGTTGTTAATATTTGGTTAATCCTTTAAGTATTTAAGTGTTAAAATATTAAATTTGTAATAATGAATAAAACCTTGTTTCGTTTAGTAATTGTTCTGATGACGGTAGCTCTTCTGGGGATCATTGCTGTGCAAGGCTATTTAATTCATGCTTCTTTTAAAAACAAAGATGAACAATTTACTTATCAGGTAAAACAAGTCATTGCTAACGTAGCTAAAAAAGTTGAAGAACAAGAAGCGTATTCTTTCTTGAGTCGATTCAATCAACTCAAAGATAGTATTGGAAAAGTGCCGCAACGTAGCGAGTTGATGAAGTTCTTTTATGTGGAAAAAAATGAGTTGACCAATGAGACAATTATTTATTCCAGTAGTATAATTCCTGAAGATTATTCAGTTTCAGCATCGTTCTTTGATAAAAAAAATGATTCTACGAGAATTAAAAATTACGTAGCCAAAAGAGTCACCGAAGTGTACAATGAGAATACTATCGGGCATTCTGATATGAATAATGATGTAATCCCTTCCGAGAAAATTACAAAAACCGGGATAGTAGATATTTTAGACAAAGCGACGTTCAATATTAATTTTAAAGATATTGCTGCTACGAGATACATTACTCAAAGGGTTTCTAACGAACAACTTAAAGCATTGTTAACCAATGAATTGAAAGGTTACGGAATAAAAACGCCTTTTGAATTTAGTGTCTACAGTAATGGATTGGCCACAAAAGTAAGAACCGAGAAGTTTAAATTTGATAAGAAAAATACTTTTGATGCGCCTATTTTTACCGATAATGAAGGTGTGAGTAAATTTCAGTTGTTGGTGAGTTTTCCAGAGAAAAAATCCTTCTTGGCTTCTGATTTGATTGGAATTTCGGTGTTATCGATTTTATTCACAACAATCATTATAATGGCTTACTACAGCGCGTTGAAACAACTAAATACCCAACGTCATATTTCCGAAATCAAAACAGATTTCATTAATAATATGACACATGAATTTAAAACGCCTATTGCAACTATCAATTTAGCTTTAGACGCCATTAAAAATCCAAAGATTATCGAGGATAAAGAAAAAGTGTATCGTTATCTTCAAATGATTAAAGATGAAAATAAAAGAATGCACGCCCAAGTGGAAAATGTGTTGCGAATTTCTAAGTTAGAGAAAAAAGAACTCGATATTAAAAAAGAAAATTGTAACGTTCATGATATTATCGAAGAGGCTGTTGAACATGTAAGCCTCATTGTTGAAGACCGACAAGGAGAGATGACTTTAGATTTAAAGGCAGCCAAAACTTCGGTGTTATTGAATGATGTTCATTTTACAAACGTATTGGTTAATATTTTGGAAAATGCAGTGAAATATTCTCCAGATAAACCAATTATACATGTTTCAACAGAAAATATCAAGAATTTTATTGTCATAAAAGTAAAAGATCAAGGGCAAGGAATCAGTAAAGTTGCCCAAAAGAAAATTTTCGATAAGTTTTACAGAGAACACACCGGAGACATTCACAATGTCAAAGGGCATGGGTTAGGATTAGCTTATGTGAAAAGAATCGTAGACGATCATCACGGTGAAGTTATGGTCGAAAGTGAAAAAGGAAAAGGAAGTACGTTTATAATTAAACTACCATTAATTTATTAAATTATGGAAACAAATAAAAAAATATTATTAGTTGAAGATGATCCAAATTTTGGTTCTATTCTTCGTGACTATTTGTCTATGAATGACTTTGAAGTAACGCTGGCAAAAAACGGCATGGAAGGCTTCGAAAAGTTTAAAAAAGACAATTACGATTTGTGTATTCTTGATGTGATGATGCCTTATAAAGACGGTTTTACTTTGGCAAAAGAAATCAGAGAAAAAAATAAAGAAGTGCCTTTGATCTTCTTGACGGCAAAAACCATGAAAGAAGATGTTTTAAAAGGGTACAAAGTAGGAGCCGATGATTATTTGAACAAACCATTTGATTCGGAAGTTCTACTAATGAAAATTAAAGCAATTATTCAAAGAAAAGCATCCGAAGTAAAAGCTGATGTAGCTAAATTTGAATTTGAAATAGGAAAATTCCACCTAAATTCTAAACTTCGTTTTCTAACCTATCCTGGGGATGAGCCTATAAAACTTTCTCCTAAAGAAAATGAATTACTCAAAATGTTAGCTTTACATGAAAATGATTTAATGCCACGTGAACTAGCATTAACCAAAATTTGGAGGGATGACAATTACTTTACTTCCCGAAGTATGGATGTTTATATCGCTAAGTTGCGAAAATACCTCAAAGCCGATGAAAATGTTGAAATTTTGAATATACACGGTGAAGGATTCCGATTAGTGGTAAAAAAATAAATACAAAAGCTTCGAAATTTCGAAGCTTTTGTATTTTATAGAAGACAATTAGCATCTTAAATATTGTATTATATAGAACTATAAATCCTGTTTACCGGAATAACTACTCCTTGTTTTAGTATTACTCTTTCGTCAGTAACTCCCCAAATAGTAGTTTCTACCATTTTTTTAGAAGTATCGTCTTCGAAATAAATTTTGATTTTAGAATGTTCCAGATTGCCTAGAGTTAAGGCTCTCACCAATTCATTTTTTCTTCTTTCAATGTCTTCTTTTTCTTCCAGCACATCGGTTTTTGGAAAATGTAAAGCAGAAATCGTTTCTTTTTCGATAATTTCAAAATCTTTATTCATGCCATTTAAATTTTAATACATTTGGGTTATTATAAATTTAACAAAATCTTTTGGTAAATCATTAAAAAAAAGATACAATTTAAAAATAAATGCAAATTACAGTTTCAAATTCAATCCTTTCTGCAGTTATAGATACCAAAGGCGCTGAACTCAAACAACTTTTAAAAGGGAACCAAAATTATATTTGGGAAATCGATACCCAATATTGGGACAAAACTTCTCCGGTTTTATTTCCTATCGTTGGCCGTTTGAAAGAGGATAAATATACTATAAATAATAAAGAATATTCACTGCTGAGACACGGATTTGCGAGAAATTTCAATTTTGAAATGGTAAACCATTCGGAAAATCAGGTGGTATTTAGATTATCTGAAAATGAAGAAACCCTTAAAGTCTATCCTTTTCAGTTTGAATTGGAGATGAAATATATTTTAATCGAAAATACACTCACTATTCAATATAGCGTCAAAAACAATAGTGAAACTTCGATGCCTTTTTCTATAGGAGCACATCCTGCATTTGCATTAGATACAAATTTAGAGGCTTATGCTTTAGTTTTTGATCAAGAAGATTCGTTAATAAGACATAAACTTAAAAATGATTATTTCTCTGGTGATACCTCTGAAATTCTATTGCAAGATCATCAACTCCATTTATCGGATGAACTGTTTGAGAAAGATGCAATTGTTTTAAAATCATTTCAATCTAAAGAAATGACACTTTTAAAAAATCAAGTTCCATATCTTTCTTTTCAATTAGAAGGCTTTCCTCATTTGGGTATTTGGAAAAAAGCGAATGCTCCTTTTTTATGTATTGAGCCTTGGCAGGGTTTTGCTGATCATTGTGATGATTCTGGAGAAATCTTCCAAAAAGAAGGAATAATTGTTTTACCACCAAACGAGGTTTTTACCACTTCGTTTTCAATAACTATTTTATAACTATGAAAACTTTTTCTTTTTTACCTTTCACCATTTTAGAATCCGAACGATTGCTACTGCGACAAATAACCCCTGAAGATGTTCAAGAGGTTTTAGAGTTAAGAGGCAATCCTGAAAATATGAAATATATTCCAAGACCTTTGCTTAAAAATAAAGAAGAGGCATTGGATTATATCAAGATGATTCAGGAAAAAATCGAATCTAATGAAGCAATTAATTGGGCAGTTACTCTGAAGCCTGATAATAAATTGTTAGGTGTAATAGGGCATTACCGAATTAAATGGGAACATTATCGTTCAGAAATTGGCTATATGTTATTACCCGAAGCGCATGGAAAAGGAATAGCAACGGAAGCAATAAATCTATTGGTAGATTACGGTTTCAATAAAATGAACATGCATTCTCTAGAAGCCGTTATTGATCCTGAAAATGTAGCATCTGCCAAGGTTTTGGAGAAAAATGGTTTTGTAAAAGAAGCACATTTTTTAGAAAATGAATTTTTTGAAGGAAAATTTTTAGACTCTGTTGTTTATTCAAAATTAAATAAATGATGTATTCTCTTATAAAGGCATGATTTTTGATGATAATGCGGAAAAATATAGTTCATGAAACATCTTTATTTGTCGCTTCTAATTTTGTGCCTTCATCCTGTTTTTAGCCAAGAAAAGGATTCTATAAAAGTGAGTAATTTAGATGAAGTGAAATTAGAATCACAAAGATATTTAGCTTCAAACCGAAAAAATCCACAGCAAATACAGCGAATTTCTCAAAAAGAAATAGAATTTGGTAATTTTCAGACAACTGCTGAAATGTTATCGAATTCAGGAAAACTATTCGTTCAAAAATCCCAACAAGGTGGTGGTAGCCCAGTGATTAGAGGTTTAGAATCGAGCCGTATCTTGTTATTGGTAGACGGTGTCCGTATGAATAATTTGATTTATAGAAGTGGTCATTTGCAAAACGTGATTACCATAGATGAAAATATGCTGGAAAATGCTGATATTCTCTTTGGTGCTTCATCAACTCCTTACGGAAGCGATGCCATGGGCGGAGCTGTAAATATGGTGACTAAAAAGCCAACATTGCTTTCTGAGAGTAATAAATCTTTTTCAGGTTCTTTAAATACAAGATATGGGACTATCAATTCAGAAGGTTCTGCTTATATCGATCTAAAGTATTCAGGCAAAAAATGGGCTACTTTAACGGCATTGTCTTATAATAGTTTCGGCGATCTAAAAATGGGTAAAAAAAGGAATGGTAACAATCCCTTTTTTGGTCTGAGACCTTTTTATGTTGAAACAATTAACGGGATAGACTATGTAACTGCGAATCCTGATCCTTACGTTCAGAAATTTTCCGGTTATAAGCAGTACAATGCCATGCAAAAGATATTGTTTAAGCCGAATGCAACTACTTCTCATGATGTAAACTTACAATTTTCAACGTCTTCAGATATTCCTCGATACGATAGATTGACCGATGTTAGAAATGGAAATCTTCGTTATGCAACTTGGAACTACGGTCCGCAGAAAAGAATTTTAGCAGGATATAAATTCACAAAGCAGAAAGCTTTTTTGAATAGTGATTTAAGTGTTGGAGCCGATTATCAGGATGTTGAAGAGAGTAGAATTCAAAGGAATCGCAATAATCCTTCAGAAGAATCAAGGATTGAAAGAGTAAAAGTGTATTCCGTTAATTTTGATTTGAAAGCGAAAGTTGGAAAAGGTGAATTGTTATACGGTGCAGAACTTTTCTACGATGATTTAAATTCTACCGCTTTTAAAAGAGATATTATTACAGGGGTGAAATCTTCAACGAGTACAAGATATCCTGACGGACAAAATTATACCTTGCGAACCGATGCTTTTGCCAATTATTTTTCAAAATTTAACGATAATACTTCCTATAGTTTAGGAGCAAGAGCAGGGTATTCGAAATTGTCTAGTGAGTTTATTGACAAGACTTTTTTTCCGTTTCCTTTCAGTACCATTGAGCAAAAGAATTTTACCTATAGTGCTGCTTTTGGAATAGTAAACAATTCCACTAAAAATGTTAAAGTCTCTTTTAATCTCGCAACAGGTTTTAGAACACCAAATGTGGATGATTTGGCGAAGGTTTTCGATTCAACTCAAGGCAATTTGATTGTTCCCAATCCAGATTTGCAACCAGAAAAAAACATCACCGGCGACTTAGGAATTACCCTTTATAGCGGTAAAAGTTTTGAATTTGAAAATACCACTTTTGTGACTCGATTATACGATGTGATTGTTACCGACACTTTTACTTTCAACAACCAATATGTAGTTGATTACAATGGGGAAACTAGTATAGTAATGGCCAATCAAAATTTGGGTAAAGGATATATTTTTGGATATTCTTCTTCGTTGCGCTGGAATATTCTGAAAGAATTCAAATTTTATGGAAGTTACAACTTTACTTATGGCCGAGCTCAAGAAGGGGGACAGGAAAGACCTTTGGATCATATTCCACCTCATTATGGTAAAGTGGGTTTTAACTTTGAAAATAAATGGGTTAGTTTAGATTTGAATATGCTTTACAATGGCAAAAAACATTTGAAAGACTATTCAGAGAGTGGGGAAGACAATTTGCAATATGCCCCTGCTAATGGAATGCCAGCATGGCAAACGTATAATTTTAAAGCAGCCATAAGATCGATTGATTATGTTACATTGTATGCCGGTGTCGAAAATATTCTCGATATACAATACAGAACCTTTGCATCAGGAATTAATGCTCCTGGTAGAAACTTCTACTTTGGAACCAAATTAAATTTTTAATTAAAAGAAATCATAAAAAAAGCTCGAAATCAATCGAGCTTTTTTGTTTTATTGAACTGCTAATAAAGCATTAGGCATTCCGTAACCAAACTCAGGATGTTTGTTAGGATATAAATGCGATGTCTGACGCATTTTAGCTAATACCTGATCTCTTGTCCATGTAGGATTTTTAGCCCAAACCAAAGCCGCTATACCAGCAGTAGTCGCTGTAGCTACCGAAGAACCTCCAACGTAGTCTCCTTGAGCATCATAATAGCTGTTAACTGGGATTTTATTACCCGATGTGCGCTCCATCATGATGGTAAAATCGATTTTACTACCAGTGTGGCAAACATCACAGGCTTGGTAAGTTGAAGCTTCTTTAATACCAGTTACTGCAACCGCTTCAGGCATCCAAGCTGGGAAAATTACCCCAACAAAAGAAGTAAAACTTGTAGAAGTACCTCCAGCACAAAAGATTAATTTTCCTTTACTGTAAGCATATTTAACACCATCTTCAATTTTACCAACAGAGAAGATATGTCCCATCGACATAGAAATAATTCGTACACTTGAATTATTTGCTAAACCTGTAAATGCATTCTTTACACCATTTTGTTCATGATAACCATCTAAAACCACATTAGAAGCAGCTCTATAAGCAATTAGATTTGAATTGTAAGCAACACCAACTGGTTGACCTTTATCGTTACGAGGAGCAGTTGCTACTGAAGACATACTTGTTCCGTGTCCACATTTGTCATTAACACCATCAGTGGTAGTACTCCATGGCCAGATAGAATCTACATATACTCCGTAACGTTGTACAGTTCTTCCCGATGAATAACCGTTATTGAAACTTGCATTAAGAAGTGTATTGGCTGTTGAAGCACCAGTATCTACTACACCAATAGTTACTCCTTTTCCAGTACTGTAACTCCATGCAGACGGAATATTGTGTCTTCCAAAAGCCCATGGTAATTTCGCATTGGGAGTAATAGTAGTATAGTCTGTAGAAGCGATTGTCTCAGAACCTAAACCACAACCAGAACTTGATTCAGAATCAGATCGTTGGTATGGATTTTTGTATGAGAAATATCTAAAATCAGCAGGCTCCATGTATCGGATAAATTTATTTTTACGAAGTGCAATTACTGTTTCCTGCTTTTCAATGATTACATCAAGTTGGTTCAAATATGGATCTGTACCTAGTAAGAATTTTTCTGTTTCTTTTCCTTCGTATTTTCTGATGATGTTTAAAATCTGATTTTGGTATTCGGTAGCATTAGTTGATTTTTTTCTGTCAAAATCATTTTTTGAATCTCCAAAACCTATCGAACATACATTATTACCATTTTTCAGGGCACTCCATAGCATGTGATTGTCTGCTTTATCCCATTTGAATGAACCTTTTTGGCTAAATGAACCATCGATTTTTCCTACAACTTCTTGAGCAGAAAGAGGGTCTTGCTTACTTGCTTCAATGATTATTTCTTCTTGTTGTATGTCGTCTTTGTTACATGAAGACAATACAAGTAATGAAATAGTGCATAATTTCAAGAATTTTTTTGTCATTTTGTTTTTTTTTTGGGTTTAATTTTGTGAAAATATTAAAAAATGTTCTTTACAAACAAAAACATCGACTAAGTGTTTAAAAACATCGATAAAATGCATTTATCTAAAAATCTTACAAAAAAAGAGACTGACTTCAAAAAGAAATCAGTCTCTATAAATGTGTGAGAAACAATTAGTTAAAATACAAATTTGAAACCAAATGATAGAGGAGTAGTTAAAGTTGGTAAACTTCCACCTAATTCTGAATTGTATAATGGTTCTGTATTTGCCACATGAGCTACAGAAAAGTCTGTAATAGTAGTCTTGTCACCATTATCTGCTTTTAGCGTTGTTTGGCTAATGTTTACTAAATTATATGAAAATTCTACAGAGATATTTTTTGTAACGAAGTAATCAAATCCACCTGAAGCTGCTAAACCATATTGGTTTACTTTTAGATTGCTTTCTTTCTCTTTTCCAGAAATGATAGGTGCAGCCAACTGACCAAAGAAATATAAATTACCAGAAACATTCCAATATTTTCTAGCTAATGGTTGAACAACTACTAAGCTTGTTTTCGCATTGGTGCCAAATGCGTCTTCATTTTTAATTCCGATATGTCCAACTGCTACACCCAAAGCAGTTGAAGGCGAAACGAAAGTACCTACTATAGGTAAAATGGTAGTGTTTGTTTGTTTAGCATCATCATTTTTTGTTTGTGAATATCCAATCTGTGAAGTAACAAACCAAGATCCTTCAAGACCTTTGCTATCTTGCGCATAAGTTGAAATTCCTGATAAAATAATTCCGGCAATTAAAATTAACTTTTTCATTTTGTTTTGTTTTTAAATTTATACTGTAAATGTACTCTCAACATTTATGGTAAATCCTGATATTAATCATTGTTCAGAAAAATAATCATCAGTATTAATACTATGTTTTTAACCAATTTGTTTATACATTTGCGTTCCTATGCAAAAAACAATTAATATACTTAACAAAAGAGCTAGGTTCGATTATGAAATTATCGATCGATACACTGCGGGTATAGTTTTAACAGGAACCGAAATCAAGTCTATTCGTTTGGGTAAGGCTTCTATTGCTGAAAGTTTTTGTGAGTTTCACAACAACGAGCTTTTTATTATCAATTCACATATAGAAGAATATCTTTATGGTACACATTACAACCATAAAGCAAAAAGTGAACGCAAATTATTATTAAATAAAAAAGAATTAAAAGGTCTTTTAAAAGATGTTCAGAATAAAGGGTTGACGATTATTCCTCTACGATTATTCACGAACGATAAAGGACTAGCTAAATTAGAGATTGCGTTATGTCGTGGTAAGAAAAATTATGATAAACGGGAATCGATAAAAGAACGAGATACCAAACGAGATTTGGACCGAATCAAAAAAGTATATAAATAAAAAGCCGATATTTTTTAAATATCGGCTTTTTTGCCCCTAAATTTACTATTGTGGTATTAATTCCCAAAAAATCTACTGAAGAATCCTCTTTTTTCTTCCTCTTCTTCAGCTGCTTCTACAGGAATGTTATTGTTTTGTTGAGCTCTTTCGTTATCAACCATCAATTTAGTGATTAAATCAACGTAGCTCATTCCTTTTTCTTCTAGGAAACCAATCAAATATTTTTCACTGGCATCAATGCCGCTTGCTTGTTCGATTTGTAATAATTTTTTATACAACGGTTCAATATGATTAGTAATTACTGGTTGAGGAACCGCTTTTCTGCGTGCGATGTAATTTTTAATATTACCATTTTCGTCTCGCATGTATTCGAAATCAGTAATTACCCAGTAATATCTACCCGATTTAGCTAAATTTTTCACGATACCGTGAAACTTATTTCCTTGTTTAATATTATCCCACATTACTTTAAATACCACTTTAGGCATGTCTGGATGTCTGATAATGTTATGTGGTTGTGCCATTAATTCGTAGTCTTCGTAACCACAAACGTCAACAAAAGTTTCGTTGGCATATTCTATTGTACCATATAAGTCAGTTTTACTCATAATGGTTTGTGTTTTATCCCAAGATACTTCTTTGTCTATTGGAATAGGTCTTTTTACTGCATTCTCTGAAAAATCGCTCATACTAAAAATTTTTACAAGATTATGAAGCAAAAATAGGGTCAGAAAAAACAGTAAAAAATGATTTTTATCATGTAAAGGGATAAAAATCTAATTTTTATCTTCTAATAATGGCACAAAGCGAAAATCTCCAAATTCGTGTTTTTCAAATTGAGTTTCCGTTTTGCGTATAAGTAAAGTCATCACTTGAACTTCTTCTCCAACAGGAATGACTAGTCTGCCGCCAATTTTTAATTGGGCCATTAACGGTTGTGGAATAAAAGGAGCGCCTGCTGTAACAATGATACTGTCAAAAGGAGCATAATTAGGTAAGCCTTTGTAGCCATCTCCGAAAGATAAGTATTTGGGACGAATTCCCATTTTAGGTAATAAAACAGAAGTTTTTTTGAACAGTTCGTTTTGTCTTTCTACAGAATAAACTTTGGCTCCCATGGTACATAAAACGGCAGTCTGATATCCGCTTCCAGTTCCAATTTCCAAAATTTTATCTTCCTTTTTCACCTGAAGTAATTCCGATTGAAAAGCTACGGTGTAAGGTTGTGAAATAGTTTGTCCCGCACCAATAGGAAAAGGCTTGTCTTGATATGCAAAATCTTCAAAACTAGAATCTAAAAATAAGTGTCTTGGAATTTTTCGGATAGCTTCCAATACATTTTTATCGGTAATGCCTTTTTGTTCTAATAGGCTTACCAATTGATTTCTAAGTCCTTGATGTTTTGCTGTGTCTTTCAATTTGGAGGAGATTATTTTGGGTAAAATTAACAAACAAATTTTCAAATGTCAATTAAGATGTTTAATTAATTTTTTGCTTCAAAATTGAATTTTTCGAGGTAATTCAACTTTGTTTTGAGGCTTTCAATTTTTCGACAGGTAAAAAAATATCGTTTCAAGATTAAGGCAATAAGTAAGTTGTAATCTTGATGGTTATTAAAAATTCAATAAAATAAGTAGTGATAGTATTGTAAATACAATCATTCCATATCCTATAAAGAGAAGTTTGCGCAACGTTTTGCTACCCGTGCAAATGGAGATCGATAGTTTAATGATGGTATTGGCTAAAATGGCTATCAATAAAGCATTCAAGGCGGTTTGATGTGCCAAGTTAGGGCCTGCCAGTTTTGAAATGGTTATCGTGATAGCATCAATATCTGAAAAACCAGCTATTGCACTAGATAATAAGAACCCTTTTTCTCCTAAATTTTCATGGGAATAGTTCACCACTAACAGTATGGTGACGTAAATTAAAGCAAATACAATAGCTCCTTGTAAGTCTAGTGGTTTATCCTTTCGAATAGAAGGATCTAAGTTGTCTATTCCTTTTTGTTTGAAATAAAAATAGAGTGTTATGCCGATAGCGGTTAAAAATATCAGAAGTATACTCGGATATAGATCGTAAAAAAGATTTACATTGAAAATAAATGTCCATATCAAAACCCTTAAGACCATAATAGAAGAGGCAGATAAAATGGCAATGGCGCAATTGGAAGAGAGTGTCTCGTTTTCTTTGCTTTTTTTAGCAAGAATCCAAGTTACAGCTGTACTAGAAATTAATCCGCCAATGATTCCACTTAATAACATTCCTTTCTTGGCTCCTAGGAATTTCATTAAAATATATCCGATAAAACCCAAACCTGAGGTTAGGATTACTACCCAACCAATTTCATGTGGGTTAATAATGTTATAAGGCCCGAAATTTTTATTGGGAAGAAAAGGAAAAATCAAAAGAGCAATGACTACAAATCGAATGAAATCATACAATTCTTCGATACTGATTTTGCCTACAATTTCATGCAACGGTAATTTAATAGAAAGCATTACGACTACAAAAACAGTAATGATTAGCGCAATGTCTAGAAATCCCAAAAAAGTTAGTGTACCTAAGAAAAAACTAATTAATAATGAAAATTCGGTGGTAGCGCCAATATCTCCTTTAGATGCTGTAATGTAATAAGAAAGAATGGTCAAGACCACAACGCTGGATAAAACCCCCATAAACGCCCATGGAGTCAGAATAAAATAAAATAAACCTCCAATGAAGCCTAAAAGCACAGCAAAAACAAAAGTTCGTATTCCGGCAAAACTGGGTGTTTTTTCTGCAATAGCACTATGTTCACGTTCTAAACCAATAATAGCACCAATTCCTATAGAGACAAGGATTCTGATGATAAAATCAATTTGTGAAAGCTGAAATTCAGGCCTGTTGATTAATAAATTTTCCATGAGCTAGAGTTAAGGAACTGTTTTACCATACTTTAAATATACTAAGAATTGTCTGATTTTTAATGATTAGCGGGTTGATAAAATAAAAATAGGCAATTCATAAAAGAGAACAAACAAAATGTCTATAATCAATCGACATTTCTTAATTAATTTCTATTTTTGTTCAAAATAGATTTATATGCTAAAAGTAGGCGTTTTAGGTGCCGGTCACCTTGGAAAAATACATTTACGATTACTTCAACAATCTGAAAAATATGAATTGGTAGGCTTTTATGATGAAAATGCGGAATATGCCGAAAAAATTGCTGCCGAATTTGGTTACCAGCGATTCGATACAATTGCCAAATTAATTCACGCGGTAGATGTGGTAGATATTGTAACTCCAACCTTATCGCATTACAAGTGTGCAAAAGTAGCCATAAAATCGGGTAAGCATGTATTTATAGAAAAGCCTATTGCTACAACGGTAGAAGAAGCGGAAGAAATAATAGCTTTAGCTCAAGAAAACAAGGTAAAAGGTCAAGTAGGGCATGTAGAGCGTTTTAATCCTGCTTTTAAAGCCGTAAAGAACAAGATTGAAAACCCTATGTTTATTGAAACGCATCGATTGGCAGAGTTCAATCCAAGAGGTACCGATGTTCCTGTTGTTTTAGATCTTATGATTCATGACATAGATGCTATTTTGAGTGTAGTAAATTCAAAGGTAAAAGATGTTCACGCCAGCGGAGTTTCCGTAATTAGTGATTCTCCTGATATTGCCAACGCCCGTTTAGAATTTGAAAACGGATGTGTAGCGAATATCACTTCGAGTCGAATTTCGATGAAAAATATGCGTAAATCGCGTTTTTTCCAGAAAGATGCCTATATCTCTGTCGATTATTTAGACAAAGTATGTGAAGTGGTTAAAATGAAAGATGCTCCCGAAATCCCTGGAGATTTCGATATGATTTTGCAAAATGCAGAAGGCGTTAAAAAACAAATTTATTATGACAATCCATCTGTAGAACCCAATAATGCTATCTTGGATGAATTAGAATCTTTTGCTGATGCGATAAACAATGATACGACTCCAGTAGTTACTCTGGAACAAGCTACAAATGCTTTACGTGTGGCTTATCAAATCATAGATTCAATGAATAAATAAAACTGTCACGAGTTCACGAATGATATTAAAAATCATGTTGGTGAATTCGTGTGAAAATTTCAAAATACAACAACAAACAAATTAATAATGAAACACATAGCTGTAATAGGAGCAGGAACTATGGGTAACGGAATTGCTCATACTTTCGCGCAAAGCGGATTTACCGTAAAATTAATTGATATTTCAGAAAAATCATTAGAAAAAGGAATGGCAACAATTGCTGCTAACCTTGACCGAATGGTAGCCAAAGGAACCATAACCGAAGAAGACAAACACAAAACTATCGGAAACATTATCACGTACACGGATATCAAAGACGGTGTGGTAGGTTGCGATCTTGTAGTGGAAGCTGCAACGGAAAATGTAGGTTTAAAATTGAATATTTTTAAACAATTGAGTGACATTTGCGACCATAACGTGATTTTAGCCACCAATACTTCTTCGATATCTATTACGCAAATTGCGTCTCAAGTAGTTCATCCAGAAAGAGTAATTGGAATGCATTTCATGAATCCGGTGCCTATCATGAAATTGGTAGAAATTATTCGTGGATATAATACTTCTGATGAAGTGACAAAAATCATCATGGATTTATCTATAAAATTAGGTAAAGTTCCTACCGAAGTAAATGATTATCCTGGTTTCGTAGCTAATAGAATCCTTATGCCTATGATTAACGAATCCATTGAAACCTTATACAATGGTGTAGCCGGTGTTCAGGAAATTGATACGGTAATGAAATTAGGTATGGCTCATCCAATGGGACCTTTACAATTGGCTGATTTCATTGGTCTTGACGTTTGCTTGTCTATTTTGAATGTAATGTATGATGGTTTCAAAAATCCGAAATATGCACCTTGTCCGTTATTAGTAAATATGGTAATGGCGGGTAAATTAGGTGTAAAATCTGGTGAAGGTTTTTACGATTATTCAGAAAGCAAAAAAGCAGAAAAAGTTTCAAAACAATTCTTAAAATAGTATTTAGTTATTAGTTGGCAGTTTCAGAACATTCAAAACTGCCAACTGAACACTATCCAATAATGGCAAAAATAATTCCTTTTAAAGCAGTTCGTCCCGCGCCTGATAAGGTTGGGTTGGTTTCCTGCCGAATGTATGACGATTACAGTCCTGCAGAGCTTGTTGCACTGTTGGAATTTAATCCTTATTCGTTTTTACATGTAATTCAGCCGGCCTATACCAATACTCAACGCATTACGAGTGATAAACGATTTAAAGGTGTCTCTCACAAATACAACGATTTCAAAAAAGAAAACATTCTAATTAAAGAACAGACAGAGATGTTTTATTTGTATGAAATTCAGAGTAAACACAATACTTTTACAGGAATTATTGCCGGAACTTCAATAGAGGATTATCAAAATAACGTCATAAAAAAACACGAAGATACCTTACAGTTTCGTGTAGAATTGTTTAAAGATTATTTACATCAAACGGGATTTAATACAGAACCTGTTTTGATTACCTATCCGGACAGTACTGAAATTAATACTTTCATTGCAATTCATAAAAAAAACAGACCTATTTACGAATTTTCCACAACGAATAAAGAAAAACATACGCTTTGGAAAATTGAAACGGAAACAGAAATTAATCTTTTGCTAGATTATTTTGAAAAAATACCGAATCTTTACATCGCAGATGGTCATCATCGTTCTGCTTCGGCAGAAATGTTGTATGAGCAGGATAAAGCATCGGGAAATCCAAATCTGAATTATTTTATGAGTTTTCTAATTGCCGAGAGCAATGTGAAAATTTATGAATTCAATCGTGTAGTTCGCGATTTAAACGGACATACAAAAGAAGAATTCATCAAACTATTGGCTGATAATTTTATTATTAAACCAAAAGAATTGGAATTGTGGCAACCAAAGGTGAAATATGAATTTGGTATGTATCTCGATGGTGAGTTTTATGCTCTTGAATACAAGTACAAAGATAATTTCAGTTCGGATGAAACCGAAAATATATTAAAAAATCTGGATGCTCAGATTTTGTATGATACTGTTTTAAATCCAATTTTAGGCATTGGTGATTTGCGAAACGACGAGCGTATAGATTATATTCCAGGTAAGCAAGCTATTTTATCTATCAAAGAGTTGATTGACGAAGGCGAGTTTGAAGTAGGATTCATGTTGTATCCATCAGATATTAATGAAATTAAACTTTTAGCAGACAACAATTTAATTATGCCTCCTAAATCAACTTATATTGAACCAAAATTCAGAAGTGGGTTATTGGTATATGAGTTGTAAAAATTGATGAACACAATAAAATAAGATCCACTGAATTCATAAATCAAAAGTTTTTAATTGTTTTATCAAAAAAATATAGACAATGTCAATCTCAGAAAACCTTCAAAACATAAAATCAACACTTCCTTCACACGTTACTTTGGTAGCGGTTTCAAAAACCAAACCTGTTAGTGATTTGATGGAAGCCTATAATGCTGGTCAACGTATTTTTGGAGAAAATAAAGTACAAGAAATGACCGAAAAATGGGAACAGATGCCTAAAGACATTGAATGGCACATGATTGGTCATGTTCAAAGTAATAAAGTGAAATACATGATTCCATACGTGAAACTGATTCATGGGGTAGACAGTTTGAAATTGCTGAAAGAAATCAATCGTTTAGGAATTCGATGGAGAAAAACTGTAAATTGTCTTTTGCAGGTTCATATTGCCGAGGAAGAGACTAAATTTGGTCTTAATGAAAAGGAGCTAGAAGAAATTATCCACTATATCACTACTGATGAAACTGCCACCAATATAAATGTTGTAGGATTAATGGGAATGGCCACTTTTACAGATAATCAGGAACAAATCAGAAAAGAATTTCTTCATTTAAAATCATTGTTCGACGATTATCAAAAAACCAATCCTAACTTCCAAATTCTTTCGATGGGAATGAGTGGTGATTATCAATTGGCCATCGAATGTGGAAGCAATATGGTTAGGGTAGGGAGTAGTATTTTTGGAACAAGGTAATCGTTTATTACGATATAGCTATTCTAAAAGTAAAGCAAAACAGATTTTACCTTGTTTGGATACCGAAAAGAAATGATGGTTTTCGTCTGCATGAATTTCTACAGTATCATGTAAATTCAACTCACGAAGAAAATTCATTTCGATAGTTTTAATCTTCTGTTTTAAGACTGTTTTAGGATCTAAAGCATCCAAACACCATTCAAGGTATTTTGTGTTGTTTACATGATTGACAATATCTAAATCGGATAGAACCACTATTCTTTCGTTAATTTTTATAGTTTCTTGCTGGGTGTTAATCCTAGAAAAACTTTTAGAGGTTGCATGATCCTCTGGGTATTTTTCGAAGTGTTCATGAGGTAAAGCCAAGGCTTCTGCTTTTCGGGATTGTGTGTTAAAAACAGCCCAATAGGTTGTTGCACCAGCTATTTTTTTTCCTTTCAGATACATTTCTATGTTACGGATGGAACGAGAGCCTTCTAGATTTTCTATCCAGGTTTTTACTGTGACTTTATCTTGCCATTTCGGTAAGGCATCAATTTCTACACGAATACGACTTAATACCCACGCCTGATGGTGTTCTTGCATATCATTAAAACTCATTCCTCCTAAAATAGAATGTTCAGCAGCTGTGAGTTGTAAAAGATTGCATAAATCGACATATTTTAAATACCCGTTAGGAGCACATTGAGTAAAATTAATTTCCCATTCGTGGGTATATATCGAAGTAAAATCAGGAGAAATAGGCATAATTAGTTAATTTTTGATTGGATATAATCGATGATTGAAGTGGTGTTAGTTTTAAAATCAAACCATTTGGCGTTTTCTAATCGTTTAAACCATGTTAATTGTCTTTTAGCAAATCGGCGGGTGTTTTTTTTGATCTCTTCAATAGCAAACTCTAAGGTGATCTTGTTATCAAAATAATCAAATAATTCACGATATCCTACTGTTTGTAATGCATTCAAATTTTTGTTAGGATAAAGTGAATATGCCTCTTCAACTAGACCTTGTTGTAACATGATATCGACACGCTGATTGATGCGCTCATACATTTTTTCCCGGTTGGCTTCTAACCCAATGATAATAGGCGTAAAGTTTCTTTGGTTTTTTCGTTTACCGATGTACGAAGAATAAGGCTTGCCAGTTCCAATACAAACTTCCACAAAACGTTTCATTCGCTGTGGGTTTTGTAATGTTTGTGGATTTTCGATACTTATTTTTTGATAGTAATCCGGATCTAACTCTTTTAGGGTGTTCTGAAGGTATTGAATACCCAATTCATCATAATGAGCATTAATTTCATCTCTTATGGAAGCATCAATATCAGGAAATTCGTCAAATCCTTTTAAAACAGCATCAACGTACAAACCAGAACCACCAACCATGATTTGAATTGGGTTTTCTTGAAACAGTTTATCGAGTTGTTGTAGTGCTTCCGATTCAAAATCCCCGACAGAATAAGGTTCAAAAATCGATTTGTTTTGTATAAAATAGTGAGGAGCAGCGGCTAATTCTTCTGCATTGGGAACCGCAGTACCTATTTTCATTTCTTTAAAAAACTGACGGCTATCGCATGAAATTATAGCGCAATTAAAATGTTGTGCCAATTGAATACTCAGTGCTGTTTTTCCTATTGCTGTTGGACCTATAATGGTGATAAGATAATTCATAATAGGTTAAATTTCAGGGAATTCATGACCGCATTTATAGCAAAATTTAGCCTGTATGTTGTGATCTGCAGTGCCACATTGACCGCAAGGAATCGCTTTTTTTGTCTGTCTTTTTATTTCAGATTTGGCTATTTCGGCCGTAACAATTCCTGTAGGAACGGCAATAATTCCGTAACCCATAATCATTACAATTGAAGCAATGAATTGTCCTAAGGGAGTAATAGGGGTAATGTCGCCAAATCCTACGGTTGACAAGGTAACGATACACCAATAAATAGCTACAGGAATACTAGTAAATCCGGATTCTTTTCCTTCTACGACGTACATTACAGAACCAATCACAATACAACTGATGATGAGGAAATACATGAAAACCAAAATTTTCCCTCTACTCGCAATGATCGATTCTCTTAATTGTACTGATTGTCCAGAGAATTGTGGGTGATTTAGAATTTTGAAAAGTCTCAACAATCGCAAGGCACGAATTACCGTTAGAACATTGCTTCCTACAATGAATATCGATAGATACATCGGCAAAATAGCTATCAAATCGATGATTCCGTAAAAACTGAAAATATAGTTTTTTGCTTTTTTGATGGTGATGATGCGAAGAATATATTCAATTGTAAAACAGATTGTAATGATCCATTCTAAAACAATTAAAATATTATGATATTTTTTATTGAAGCCTTCAACAGTGTCTAACATCACCAATATGACACTCAATAGGATTAACCCAAGGAGTATTAAATCGAAAAGTCTTCCCGCAACGGTATTGGAACCATATATGATTAAAAATGCTTTCTGTCTGAAAATTTCATATTTCGTTTTTATATGTTTCATGACTTGTTAAATTTCACCGTTTTAAGCATTTTGTTTTTACGGATATATCCTTGAATAATTGTTTTGGTATCACGATTATTCTGCATAGGAATAATGATATTTTTTAAAATGTCTATATTTTTAATCTGATGATTTAAATCATAAAAACAATACCCTTTATAAATCCCGTTTTCAATTAGAACAGCACTTCGTTCCGTAGTCGTTCGACCTCGGTCAATAATAACCATATTTTGGTTTTGAAATTGGTTATTCTGGATAAAATCATTGACACGTTGATTGTAAGATTCTGAGCTTTCTTCCTCGATACAAGCTCCTAAACACTGTTTCACATTGTATTGGAAACATGCCTTTTGTGAATCGTATAAACCATTTATTTTTTGACAAAGTTGGTATTTTTCAGTGATTTTAAACAATGCATTTTTACCTTCCTGATGCGTAGTAAAAGAAGTGATTTCTTTCTTCCTACCATCTGCTTTTTCAATTTTTAAAGCAATGTATCCTTTTTCGTTTTTTTCTGCATACAAAGCCCAAGGAAATATAGTTTTTCGCTGCGAACGATTGTAAATAGGTTTATTGATTTTTATTTCTTCACTTTCTTTTAAAAGTGCAATTAATTCGCTCCCCGTTTCTTCAAAGGTTACCGCATATACATCGCGTTGTATTTTTTTACTTTTGGATGATGTACCCGTAAAATGTTGATTGACTCTTTTTTTGATGTTTTTGCTTTTGCCAATATAAATGAGTTCTCCTTTTTCATTATGGATGTAGTATATCCCTGTTTTTGAAGGTAGAGATTCTACAATGTCTAGTAATTTTGGAGATATTCCGGCTTTAATCTCGGTTTTGATAAAACTTTTAAGAATATTCTTTTCTAGATCTTTAGAAAGAAGAATCTTAAAAAGTTTCACGGTTGCCATAGCATCTCCACTGGCCCGATGTCTGTCGGCTACAGGAATTCCTAAATTACGAACTAGTTTACCAAGACTATAGGAAGGCTGTTCCGGAATTAATTTCTTAGAAAGCTCAACGGTACACAACGTAGGTTTCTTAAACTCGTATCCTAAACGTTTGAATTCTGTTTTAATCACGCGATAATCAAACGAGGTGTTGTGAGCTACAATAGTACATCCTTCAGTAATTTCTATAACGCGTTTGGCGATTTCATAAAACTTCGGCGCGCTTCTAAGCATGGCATTATTAATACCAGTAAGTTTCACTACAAAAGGCTGGATAGGAATTTCAGGATTTACCAAACTAATGAATTGATCTACGATTTCATGGCCATCAAATTTGTAAATGGCTATTTCGGTAATACCCTCTTCATTGTATTGACCTCCAGTGGTTTCTATGTCGAGAATGGCGTAAATAATCTGTTTGTTTTAGTGCTTACTTAAAATAGTAAGGCAGAGATTTATGCAAAGTTCGCAATTTTATTGTAATTTAACTAGGCCTTTATACTTTATTATCGACTCTTCAAGCGGTTATTTTAAGTCGGAAAAATTGCTTTTATTAACTTTTTTGAAAAGGATTTGAAAAGGATTTTTTGTGAATCAATCGGTGTTTTTTAGTAAACCTCACAGACTATAAGGATAGAAGATGACTATGAACAAAAAACGGTATTTTTTTAAGTTTAATAATGTATTGAAACTCGAATAGGTTTTTAACATTACATTTAGAATTAATTAACAGATTTTCAATGATTTATAAGTTAATTTTAATGTACTACTTTCTTTCTTCGAGCAAATTTAATCAGACAAATGGGAATGTTTTGAAAATAGAGTTTCGTAAATCGAAATAATACGATTTAGTATGATTTATTTATTGTCAATTGTTTAATTAAAATTTGTTATTATGAAATTATTATTTAGTGTTATAGCCTTGGTGGGCTCTTCGTTTTTGTTGAGTGCTCAGGTTATTAAAGATGAAGAATTGAAGGAAGAAGAATTACCTGCGGTAGTTATTAAAAGTGCCGGCAAAGATTTCTCAATTTATTTGCCGGATAAAGGTTCCGACTCAAAAGTTAAAGAAATGGAAACGAAGTTTATTGGTTATTCTATAGGTAAAGATTATGAAGGACATGTGGAATATCTAGTCATCATGGAAGGTAATGAAGCTTCTTTGGTAGCGACTTATAATGATCAAGGCAAATTAACCCGAGTGGTAGAGGAGTATAAAAATGTTAGATTGCCTAAAAAAGTAATCTATTCGGTTTATAAATCGTTTCCGGGCTGGACTATAGTGAATGATAAGTTTTTATATACCCAATCTGATGGAGATGTGTTGAAAAAAGAATACCAAATTAAAATTAAAAAGGATAAAAAAGTAAAAAGAATACTCGTGGAACCCAATGGCAATATTGTAGCCGGTCTTTAAATAAAACTACAAAAAAAGGGTTTGGTAAATCACCAAACCCTTTTTTATCCAAAAACCAAAATATTAGAGAAAAATAAACTTATTATTGTTCTTGATTTCTAAATACTAATTGACCATCAAAACTGTCTAACAAAATGATACTGTCGGTAGTTATTTTACCTCCTAGAATCTCTTTTGATAACTGATTGAGTACTTCTCTTTGAATCACTCTTTTTACAGGTCTTGCACCAAATTCTGGATCATATCCTTTTTGAGCTAAATATTCTACAGCTTCTGGAGTTGCATCCATGGTGATATTTTGGTGAGCCAACATTTTGATGACACTTTTTAACTGTAAGCCCACAATTTCTTTGATATTAGCACTCGATAGAGGAGTAAACATCACGATCTCATCGATACGATTAATAAATTCAGGACGAACAGTTTGTTTAAGTAAGCCTAAGACTTCTATTTTGGCAGCTTCAGAAGCCGCTTCGATTCCTCCTTTTAAATTTTCGAATTTTTCTTGGATGATGTGGCTACCCATGTTAGAAGTCATGATGATAATCGTGTTTTTGAAATCAGCCAAACGACCTTTGTTATCTGTTAATCGACCTTCATCTAAAACTTGCAATAAAATGTTAAAAGTATCTGGATGAGCTTTTTCAATTTCATCTAATAATACAACCGAATAAGGTTTTCTTCTCACAGCTTCGGTCAATTGTCCACCTTCATCATAACCCACATATCCCGGAGGCGCTCCTACCAATCTACTCACACTATGACGTTCCTGATATTCGCTCATGTCAATACGCGTCATAGCATTTTCATCATCAAACAGATATTCTGCTAGTGCTTTGGCTAATTCTGTTTTACCTACACCTGTGGTTCCTAAAAATAAGAACGAACCAATAGGTTTTTTAACGTCTTGCAACCCTGCACGGCTTCTTCTTACAGCATCACTTATTGCTTGGATAGCTTCTTCTTGTCCAACAACACGTTTGTGAAGTTCGTCTTCCAGTTTGAGTAATTTTTCACGTTCGCTTTGCAGCATTTTGGTTACTGGAATTCCGGTCCATTTGGCAACTACTTCAGCAATATCATCATGAGTAACCTCTTCTTTAATTAAAGATTGTCCACTTTGTTCTTCGGCAAGTTGTGTTTGTAAAGCATCTAGTTTTTCTTGTGATTCTTTAATTTTTCCATAACGGATTTCAGCAACTTTTCCATAATCACCGTCGCGTTCAGCACGTTCCGCTTCTAATTTGAAATCTTCAATTTCTTGTTTAATAGTTTGGATATGATCCACAATGTCTTTTTCGGATTTCCAACGAGTAAAAATTTCATTGCGTTCCTCTTTTAAATTTGCTAGATCTAATCCTAAAGATTTTAATTTAACTTCGTCATTTTCACGTTTAATCGCTTCAATTTCGATTTCCAGCTGCATGATTTTTCTATCCAAAACATCGAGTTCTTCAGGTTTTGAATTGATTTCCATTCGTAGTTTTGAAGCCGCTTCGTCCATTAAGTCAATAGCTTTATCCGGTAAAAAACGATTGGTAATGTATCGTTGCGATAATTCTACAGCAGCGATGATAGCATCGTCTTTGATTCGTACTTTATGGTGAGTTTCATATTTTTCTTTGATTCCTCGCAAAATTGAAATTGCGCTTTCGGTATCAGGTTCGTCTACATTAACTTTTTGGAAACGACGCTCTAATGCTTTGTCTTTTTCGAAATACTTTTGATATTCGTCTAAGGTTGTTGCCCCAATGGCTCTTAATTCACCTCTTGCTAAGGCTGGTTTTAAGATGTTGGCAGCATCCATAGCGCCTTCACCACCACCTGCACCAACGAGTGTGTGAATTTCGTCAATGAAAAGCACAATGTCACCTTCAGCGGAAGTTACTTCTTTTACAACCGATTTCAAACGTTCTTCAAACTCACCTTTGTATTTAGCACCGGCAATCAAGGCACCCATATCAAGAGAATAGACAATTTTGTCTTTTAAGTTTTCTGGCACGTCACCATCAACAATACGGTGTGCTAATCCTTCTGCAATAGCAGTTTTACCCACACCAGGCTCTCCAATAAGCATCGGGTTGTTTTTGGTACGGCGAGTCAAAATTTGCAATACCCTTCTAATCTCTTCATCACGACCAATAACAGGGTCTAGTTTACCCGTACGCGCTAATTCGTTTAAGTTTTTGGCGTATTTATTCAAAGCATTGTAGGTTTCTTCAGCCGATGCGGATGTTACGCGTTCTCCTTTTCTAATTTCTTGAATAGCAGCTTCGAGTCCTTTTTCGGTAACGCCTTGATCTTTTAATATTTGTGCGACTTTACTTTTTGATTTGAAAATAGCTAGTAATAAATGCTCGATAGAAACATATTCATCGTTCATTTTTTTTGCGATGATATTCGCTTCTGTTAACGTATTAGCAGCATCTCTAGAGAGCATTAAGTCTCCACCGGAAACTTTCGGAAAACTTTGAATGGTGCTTTCCAATACTTTTTTGAAAAGTTCTACGTTTACGTTAAGTTTCTTCAAAATGAACGGAGCTACATTTTCATCTACCTCTAGTATTCCTTTAAAAATGTGTTCGTTTTCTAGTTGTTGTTGTCCGTTAGCTTGTGCAATTTGTTGGGCTTGTTGCAAAGCTTCTTGTGATTTGATAGTTAAATTATTTAAATTCATATTGTTAATTGCTAGTCGTTGTTACTTCTAATTGTTTAGTTTTGTATTGTGATAGACAATTTGTATTCCAAAGGGGTAAATAGGACAAAATGACTTGTTTTTGTGAAGTTTTAAATAAAAACATTATAAATTTAAGACAAAATGTCGTAAAAATCAAATAAAATGATTCCAAATGAAATTGTGATTGTCGTATTTTAAGTTTCAAAAAGATAAAAATATACAGATGAGTTTTTTTAAAAGTTTTTTTGGTAATGATGAGAAGCCATCAGAGGCTTCTAAAGTTCAGTGGAATTATTTGACTGAAATAGACCAGCTCAGTACTCTTGAAGAAGAGTCGAAGGAACAACCTGTGGTTATTTTTAAGCACAGTACGCGTTGTATTATAAGTAGGACAGCTTTAAAACAGTTTGAAAATCAATTTGATTTGCATGAAAAGGTTAAACCTTATTTTTTGGATTTGTTAGAATATCGTCCTATTTCTAATGAAATTGCGGTGCGTTTTAATGTAATGCACCAGTCGCCTCAAATGATTGTTCTTAAAGACGGCTTTTCGGTTTACGATGCTTCACATGATGCTATTGATGCTGAAGATCTGAAAAAATTTGTTTAAAATAAAAAATCCGAAATAGTTTCACTGTTTCGGATTTTTTTGTTGTTATCTTCTGAATTTATTTCGGGTAATAATACTTTTTAATTTTGCTTTCAGATCTTCTCCTGAATCATAAACCATTTGTTCGTTGCTTGGAAACGGTACAGCGCGTCGACCAAAATATTGTAAATAATCAGCATCGCAAGCATTTTTATCTCCGTTATAGTTAGCATAAATATATTCGAATACAAATTCGCTTGAAAGAGGGAAAGCATCAATTAATTGGTTGGTTCTAAAATCAATATAATCCACTTTTGCAGTTACTTGTGCTGCTTTGTATTGTTTGAATTCATAAATCGTAGCACGTACTGTTTTTAAATTGTCCACCATAATCACATTGCCTTTTTCGTCTTTGGTTTGATTACCATTTGCGTCTAATAAAGGCTTTTGTCCATCAACAATTTGTTTTTCTTTAATGAATTCACGCTCTTTTACTTGTTCCGGAGAAATGTTAATCTGACGGAAATTAACAATCATTCCAAAATCATATTTAATCTCTTTTACTTTATTGTTGTGATAAACGGTCCATTTGTCGTTTAAACCAAAAGTACTAAAATCCAATAAATCACTTTGCAAACGAGCCGGAATGATCATGTTGGTTTCATTTTTAGTATATACATATACAAAGTCAGTTCCTCTGAAAAGAGCTTCCTCCATTAGTTTTTTGACATCTTTGTAGTTAGGATTTAACTGATCTAGGTAGGCTAAATCATCATACGCTTGTCTGAAACTCATTTTGTTGTTTTGTTTCATCAATCCCTTAGAATTGTCATATAAGTATTTAGACAAAGCTTCGCGTGTTTTGGTAATTGAATTAGAGTAATCATCAAAAGGGAAGATAGCATTACGCTTTTCATGCAATAAAGGCAAAGGTAAAAGAGGACGGATTCTTTCCTGACGATTTTCTAATTGAAGATACGTATTGTATATTTTTTCAAAATTAGCAGGATTGTTCGATTTCTCTAACATATCGATATTGCGAAGATCCTTCTCTTTAGCTTTGGCAAAAGCTTCTTCTAACAAGTACACATATTCTTGTTTACCTTTAGAGGTTTTATTGGTTTTAAGAGCTTCAACTGAACGATTGATAGCTGCATCATAATTACCGTCGCTTAAAAAAGATTGCGTTTTTTTTACTCCGCTGCAACTGGCTAATATTGTAATAGATAAAATTAAAAAAGTAATTTTTTTCATAAATGGAAATTTTAACAAAGATAGGTATGTATTTGATAAAGCAAAGACTAGGCCAAAAAAAAAACTCCAATTCTTTGGAGTTTTTTTAAATGTTTTATTTAGTTGTTATAGGAGGTAGAAGTTTAGTAGATACTTCTCCAAAACCAATACGTATTGTATCATTTTTGCAATAACCTCTAATGATTACGGTATCACCATCATTAATAAATTTTCTTTCAGTACCATCTTTCATTGGGATTGGGTTTTTTCCGCCCCAAGTGAGTTCCAACATCGATCCGAAAGAATCTTCTGTAGGTCCAGAAATGGTTCCAGAACCCATCATGTCTCCTGAATTTATTCGACATCCGTTGATAGTATGGTGAGCCAATTGTTGACTCATTGTCCAATACATATATTTCAGGTTTGAATTACAAACCACTGTTTCTTCTGTATTTTCTGGAGCAATCGCTACCTGTAAATTAATATCGAAAGCATGATTTCCTTCTTGTTGTAAGTAAGGGAGTGGTGCTGGTTCCTGTTTTGGTTGTTCACAACGGAATGGCTCTAATGCATCCATAGTTACGATCCAAGGTGATATTGAAGAGGCGAAATTTTTGGCAAGAAAAGGACCAAGAGGCACATACTCCCATTTTTGAATATCTCTAGCGCTCCAATCATTCAGTAAAACCATGCCAAAGATATGATCTTCAGCTTCGTTAACCGGAATATTTTCACCCATAATGTTGGCATCAGTAGTGATAAAAGCAGTTTCCAATTCGAAATCCACTAATCGCGAAGGACCAAAAACTGGTGTTGTTGCATCTGCTGGCATGGTTTGTCCCATAGGACGATGTACCGGTATACCTGATGGAACAATAGTAGAACTACGACCGTGGTATCCTACTGGAATGTGTAGCCAGTTAGGTAGTAAAGCATTTTCTGGGTCACGGAACATTTTTCCTACGTTGGTGGCGTGTTCTTTACTAGAATAGAAATCGGTGTAATCTCCAATAAAAACCGGAAGTTGCATTTCTACGTCTTCCATTTTGAAAATTACCACATCACGGTGTTTTTTATTGTCTCTTAAAGCTGGGTTTTCCGCGTCAAAAATGTCTGCAATTCGATTACGTACCAAACGCCAAGTTTTTTTTCCATCAGAAATAAAATCATTCAAAGTATCTTGAAGAAAAACATCGTCTGTTAGTTCTATCCCTTCAAAGTATCCTAATTGCTGCAAAGCACCTAAATCTATGGCAAAATCTCCTAGACGAGTTCCTACAGTAACGATGTTCTCTTTGGTTAAGAAAACACCAAAAGGAATATTCTGAATAGGGAAATCACTCTCGGGAGCAATTTCTAGCCATGATTTTCTGTCTGGATTGTTAGCGGTTATACCCATAGTATATTTTTTTGTTATAAAACTTTATTTTCAATGTTCAAATATAACTTCTATTAAGATTAAACCAAACACTTTTCGTACTTTTGACGGGTATTTAACAAATTTTAATTAAAATGCGACGCGACGAACAAATTTTTGACTTAATTCTTGACGAGCAAGATAGACAAATTCACGGTATAGAGCTTATCGCCTCAGAAAATTTTGTGAGCGATCAGGTTATGGAAGCTGCTGGTTCATGTTTAACCAATAAGTATGCTGAGGGTTATCCTGGAAAAAGATATTACGGAGGATGTGAGGTAGTAGATATTGTAGAACAAATTGCTATCGACAGAGCTAAAGCACTTTTTGGCGCTGAGTATGTGAATGTACAGCCACACTCTGGCTCACAAGCCAACACAGCGGTTTTTGCAGCTTGTTTGAAACCGGGTGATAAAATCTTAGGTTTTGATTTATCTCATGGAGGTCACTTAACTCATGGTTCGCCGGTTAACTTTTCTGGTAAATTATACAATCCAGTTTTCTATGGAGTAGAACCAGAAACAGGAATGTTGAATTATGATAAAATTCAAGAAATTGCTACTAAAGAGCAACCTAAATTAATCATTGCTGGTGCTTCGGCTTATTCTCGCGACATGGATTTTAAACGTTTCCGTGAAATTGCTGATTCAGTAGGAGCAATTCTAATGGCGGATATTTCTCACCCAGCAGGATTAATTGCTAAAGGATTATTAAATGACCCAATTCCTCATTGTCATATTGTAACAACGACAACTCACAAAACTTTACGTGGACCACGTGGAGGTATGATTATGATGGGTAAAGATTTCGAAAATCCTTGGGGATTAACTACACCAAAAGGTGAAATCAGAATGATGTCTCATGTTTTAGATATGTCTGTATTCCCAGGTAATCAAGGAGGACCTTTAATGCATATTATCGCGGCTAAGGCTGTTGCTTTTGGAGAATGTTTAACAGATGAGTTCTTTACTTACGCAATGCAGGTTCAAAAAAATGCTAAAGCGATGGCTGAGGCTTTTATAAAGAGAGGTTATAACATCATTTCAGGAGGTACAGATAATCACATGATGTTAATCGATTTACGTAATAAGAATATTTCAGGAAAAGAAGCTGAAAATGCTTTGGTGAAAGCTGAAATTACGGTAAATAAAAACATGGTTCCTTTTGATGATAAATCTCCATTCGTAACATCTGGAATCCGTGTAGGTACTCCAGCTATAACTACTCGTGGACTAGTGGAAGCTGATATGGAAAAAGTAGTTGATTTAATCGACAGAGTGTTGATGAATCATACTAACGAAGAAGTTATTGAAGAGGTTGCAGATGAGGTAAACGAAATGATGAGCGAAAGAGCAATGTTTGTTTTCTAGAAAATTCACAATATTCTATAACAAAAAACTCCCGTATCTTATTACGGGAGTTTTTTTATTCATTCAAATGTTGATAGGCTCCAAGGTCTGGTGGAGAGGTTCTAAAAACATTATCTACGTCAAAGGGAATTATTAAATCGGGATTTCCTTTTCCTATAACGGAAGAAGTTGATAATATTTTCAAATTATTTTTTTGCGGATTCTTAAATTTAGGCTCATTAGGAGTTCTAAAATTACTCACAATATTATTTTTCGAAGTTGGATTTTTTACAAAATCATAGATTGCATCAGTAAATTGATTATTGGTGTCGCTAAATCGGATTAAACTATAGCTAATGTCGAAATTAAAAGCAGCGGCATCATTTTTTTTCAATCCAATCTCGATACTGTTGGTGCCGTAGATAATAGAATTGGTAAACGTAGCCTTTTCTAAAGGAGCAATAAAGAGCGTTTCACCATCGCTAAAGGTATTATCTAATAACACGCTAGGTGTAGAACGTGGTCCTCCTGACCAATAATTGGCAAATGTACAATGAGTAAAGGTATAATTACCGCCTAGAGTACAAGCCAAAGCATATTGACCCGCTTTGTTGATGACAATATTCTTACCGTTAATTTTTCCAGTTCTTGCTAAAATACCCGCTACAGTAGAATTATAAATTTGGGTGTTTTCAATTTCAACATTGGTTCCGTCGTTATTTTGTATAAATAGACCAACCGTAGCATTTTTGATAGTTAAATTCTTAAAGCGATTATTGGTACTGCCATCGGTTAAAATCACAGCAAACCATTGTCCAGGAACCTCCGAAAATTCAGGTTCTAGTCGATCTCCTTCAAAAATAATTTCATTTTCCAAAGCTGCTGTCATAGAAGGAGCTCCGTTTACATGTATGCTGGCATTGTTAGCAACAATTAAACCGGATTGATCGTGAAAATGAACTCTGGCTCCAGCATCAATAATTAGTGTTTTATTGCTTGGAACTGTTGGGAAACCATAAATCACATACGGTTTTGTATTGTTGAAATGTAATTCGTTACCATTTTTTGGATCATTTTCATCCAAAAGATAGGCTGTAATTTTTGGATCATTATCGGATAATGACAGTCCTTCATAAGTATAACCGCCCTCGGTGTTTGGTGTGCGCTTTGGATAAATGAAATAAGCATCCTGAATTAAAGTGACTAAATCAACATCTTGTTGACGGCTCCCGGAATCAAATAAAATTTTATCGGTGTAAAGAAAGTCAGTTGGATTAGCTTCTTCAATACCAGCAGTAGCTTCAATGAAAACATATAAACTATCATTGGCTAATATTTCTACATTTTCAAAAAAAGTGCCTTTTCCGTCTCGTCCCGTCATACCATCCACCATCATTCGGTATTTCGAATTGTCTCCTTTTTCTAAGGCAATAGAAGGAATTTGGATATCGTCATTACTTTTATTATAAACTTTTAAGGTATAAGTGCTAGAACTTATGTTAGTAAACACGGTGTCTAAATAAACCGTGTCTCTAGAAAACTCTAGGCGTCCATTGCTGGCAACCGTTTCAAAGTCTTTTCTGCAAGAAGTGAGGCATGAAATAAGTACAATTAAAATCAGAAAAGTATAGCGCATCTTTTGAATTAAATTTCGATAAAAATAGTTAAAAAGTACGAACGAACGAAATTGTTTTTTAGTCTCTTTTTTTATTGATAATCTTAAAATTCGTAAATTTGGAAGATAAAATAATACTATGTCTTTCGATAAAGAAAAAGTTCTTAAAAAATGTAACGATTGGTGTAAAAACACCTTAATGGAAACCCTAGGAATAGAATATGTAGATGCTGGAGAAGGTTATTTGGTAGCCACGATGCCGGTAACTCCAAAAGTGCATCAGCCTATGGGATTACTTCACGGAGGAGCAACCGTAGCTTTAGCTGAAAGCGTGGGTAGTGCTGCTTCCATAATGTTTATTAATCATGAAAAACAAGAGGTAAGAGGAATCGAAATTTCTGCTAATCATTTAAGAAGCAAGCGTGAAGGTGTGGTTACAGCCACTGCAAAAATAATTCACCAAGGCCGATCGATTCATTTGTGGGAGATTAAAATTGTCGATGAACAGGAAAATTTGATTTCGCTTTGTAAATTGACCAACATGATTTTGCCAAAAAGATAACGATGAAAAGTTTGTTTGAAAAAGTTCATTTGCATCAAAAACTTCAATTGCCTTTTGTGGTTTATAGAAAACCTCATTCCAAGACATTAATAGGTGTCTTTCAGCAGGACGATCATTTGTATTTTTCAGATAGTTTTTCGGAAAAAGGATTTGTTTTTGCTCCTTTCGACGGGATGTCGGTTATCATGCTAGTCGAAAAATCTGAGGTTAAATTCAATAGTATTTATTTTGAAAATCAACCAAAATCTCATCTAGAAAACGAATCTGAGGATATAGCGGAAAAGGAAAAATTTATCTCGTTAGTAAAAAAAGGAATTTTTGCGATCAGAAGAGGGGAGTTCGACAAAGTGGTCCTTTCTAGAAAAGAAACAGTCACGATTCAAGATTTTCAAGTCGAAAATACTTTTGAAAAAATGTTACAGTTGTATCCTTCTGCCTTTTGTTATTATTGGTCGCATCCTAAAATTGGCGAGTGGATGGGGGCAACTCCAGAAAAGTTAATTCAGGCCAAAAGAAATGTTTTTAATACGATGGCATTGGCGGGCACACAACCCTATCAAGGCGATGAAGTGGTTTTTTGGAAGGATAAAGAAAAAGAAGAACAAGGATTTGTAACCGATTTTATTCTAGAGAATTTGAAACCCCATACCTTCAATGTCATGGCATCAAATCCTTATACAACTAGAGCTGGAAATTTGCTGCATATCCGAACTGATGTAGAAGGTATCATAAATCATGATTCAAATCTGAAGAAAGTGATTGATATTCTCCATCCGACACCTGCCGTTTGTGGTTTACCTAAATTTACGGCCAAAGATTTTATCATCAAAAATGAGAACTACCAAAGGGAATTTTATACAGGCTTTTTGGGAGAATTAAATTTTAATTTCAATACCAACGAAGAAGCGACAGATCTATTTGTAAACCTACGATGTATGAAAGTGATAGATAAAGAAACAGTGGCATTATTTGTGGGTTGTGGTATTACAAAAGATAGTAATCCCGAAGCGGAGTGGTACGAAACTGTGAACAAGTCAAAAACCATGAAAAAGGTTTTATAAGTAATAAATAAAATAAAAGTAAAATAAATGAAGTTAGATATACTTGCCTTTGGAGCTCACCCAGACGATGTAGAATTGGGTTGTGCAGCTACAATCGCTAAAGAAATTTCTTTAGGAAAAAAAGTAGGAATTATCGATTTAACCAGAGGTGAATTAGGAACTAGGGGTTCTGCAGAAATTCGCGATACCGAAGCAGCCAATGCAGCAGAAATACTAGGAATATCAGTTCGGGAGAATTTAAAATTTAGAGACGGATTTTTTATTAATGATGAGGTACATCAGCGCGAAATCATTAAAATGATTCGTAAATACAAACCTGAAATTGTATTGTGTAATGCTATAGACGACAGACACATTGATCATGCAAAAGGAAGTAAACTGGTTTCTGATGCGTGTTTTTTATCGGGATTACCCAAAATTGAAACAACTCTGGAAGGGAATGTTCAAGAGGCTTGGAGACCAAAATTGGTGTATCATTACATTCAATGGAAAAATATTGAACCGGATTTTGTGGTAGATGTTACTGGATTTATGGAGATAAAGATGGAGTCTATTCTAGCTTATTCTTCTCAGTTTTATAATCCCAAAGCTAATGAACCGGAAACTCCAATAACTTCTAAAAATTTTTTAGAGAGTGTTAAATATAGAGCTCAGGACTTAGGAAGGCTAATTGGAACTGAATATGCCGAAGGTTTTACAGTTGAAAGATGTTTGGCTGTCAATAGTTTAGAAAATTTATTGTAAAATATTGCTAATTTTTTTTGTAAAACTGAACTTTAGTTTTATATTTGCACTCGCAAATGAGGCTGATGCTAAGCTCAACGAGCAAAGTTTGAAAGTTTCATAAAAAAAATTAAATGGTGATTGTAGCTCAGTTGGTTAGAGCGTCGGATTGTGGTTCCGAAGGTCGTGGGTTCGAGACCCATCATTCACCCCAAAGCCTTGAGAAATCAAGGCTTTTTTTATGCATAAAATTTAAGGATAAAAAAAAAACTCTGGTATTCACCAGAGTTTTTTTTTTAATTTCCTGTTTTGTCAACCACAGGTCTATCTTTTCTGTTAGCTAATTCCCATGCTATTGTAAAAGCCAATTGAGTTCTTTTTGCCAACGCATCATATTCAATTTTACTAGGATCATCACCTGGTAAATGGTAATCTTCGTGTGTACCGTTAAATAAAAAAACCGATGGGATATTGTGTTTAGCAAAATTATAATGGTCAGAGCGATAATAAAAACGATTTGGATCGTTACGATCGTTGTATTTGTAATCCAGCGTCAAATTAACGTACTTTTTATTAGCTTCTTCGGTAATATTATACAAATCGGTCGATAAATAATCAGAACCGATAACATAAACATAGTTGTTACTTTCTTTATGAAAATCATCACGACGCCCAATCATGTCTATATTGATGTCGGCTATTGTTTTCTCTAAAGGGAAAAGAGGATGTTCTGAATAATATCTTGAACCATGTAAACCGTGTTCTTCTCCAGTTACATGTAAAAATAAAATAGAACGTTTAGGTCCAAAACCTTCGTCTTTTGCTTTTTTAAATGCTTGAGCTATTTCAAGTAGAGCCACTGTACCAGATCCATCATCATCGGCACCATTATATATTTCTCCATTTTTCATCCCCACGTGATCATAATGAGCAGAAATAACAAGAATCTCATCCGGTTTTTCAGAGCCTTCAATAAAAGCCCAAATATTTTCGGAATCACCTAATTTAGGAGCAAAAGCTCTTTGGAAATAGGAGGAAGGAATTGGTTGATAAAAAGTGGAAGCCCCTTTAGGAAAAGATATTCCGTTTTTTACATATTGTTCGATCAGGTATTTTCCTGCCTTTTTTTGTCCTTCTTCTCCAGTGTTTCTCCCTTGCATTTCATCGGAAGCAACAATATATAAGTGTGTTTTTAATTCTTCAGCCGTGATAGAATTCATATAATTCACAATGGCAGGCTTGACAGGTTTGGTTGTAATGGAATTCTGTGCAAAGCCACTCATAAATGAGAGCGAAGCAATAGTCCAGATAAATATTCTTCTTTTCATATAGATTTAATTGGTTAACGAATGTAATTAAATCCAAAGTTAAAGTCAATAAAAATTAGGATTAATTAACATTTAGAGCACTGTAGGCTATCAAAAAAAGAATAAGTACAGAAAATAGTAAAAGATTTATAAAGCCAATGAATGAAGCTTTAAACAGCGAAAACCAAAACTTTTCCTTGTAAAATAGACGATGCGCTTTGTAGAAATATAAAATCCACCACATGAATAGAAAGTTAGTAGAATAGTTTTCTATTACCGAAAGGGTTTCAAGTTCTAAAAACCATGATAATAAGAAAATAAATGTTGCATTGATGGTATAAGACAACAATAGCATTGAGAAATAATGAATGGTGAAAATTCCATTATCAAAATAATACCAGTTTTTCTTGTTGTGAAAGAGCTAAAGCACAAAAGCGAAAAACGGTAAAAACAAGAACAATGCTTTAGGAATGTTACTGTATAAGGATTTATAGAATTTTTCTGAAAAGTCTTTGTCTTGAGATTGTTTGGTTACATTTTTTAAACGATCCAACAACCATTTTTCACCAGGTGTTTTTTGTTCTAAAAACTCTTGGTCAAAGGCAAGACTATCGATTTGAATAACCTCATTTTTTTGTTTCTGCAAATTTTCTCCAATGGAAGTTATTGGTTGTGTTTTATTAGGATCTAATGAGGTTAATAAAGACAATAAGAAAAATGTAAGGAAACTGATAAAAATATAGAGTTTGACAGGAGCTACATATTTTTTTCTTTTTCCAGACAAATACTCTAGAGTCAATTTTGCGGGATGCAATAATAAATAACGTATCGTTTTCCAGAATGCACTGTCGTAATGGACAATGTCTTCTATGGTGTGAAAAAATAGATAATAAAAAGATTCTTTAGTTTCTATATTTTCTTGTCCGCAATTAGGGCAAAATCTTTTCTCAACTACGTGTCCGCAGTTTAAACAAGTCATGTCTTTTCTAATTGCGTGTTTTCCCATACTATTTATTCTTCCTGATTAAAAACATGTGATTTAGCATACGCGCGCCATTTTTCAATACATTCGGCCATATCTTTTGGTATTTCTGTATCAAATCGCATGTATTTTTTGGTTACTGGATGTTCAAAACCTAACGTTTTAGCATGAAGGGCTTGTCTCGGTAAAATTTTGAAACAATTTTCTACAAACTGCTTGTATTTAGAGAAAGTAGTTCCTTTTAGGATCAAATGACCTCCATAACGCTCATCGTTAAATAGCGGATGTCCTATGTGTTTCATATGCGCTCTAATTTGGTGTGTGCGCCCAGTTTCTAGGATACAAGAAACCAAAGTCACATAGCCAAAACGCTCTAATACTTTATAGTGTGTAACAGCTGGCTTACCGATGTTTGGATCTGCATAAACAGCCATTTGCATTCGATCGGTGGCATGACGTGCTAAATTTCCTTCAATGGTGCCTTCGTCTTCTTTTACATTTCCCCAAACGATAGCAATATATTCTCGTTCCGTTGTTTTTTCTTCAAACTGTTTGGCTAAATGAGCCATTGCAGCATCCGTTTTGGCAATTACTAGTAAACCCGAAGTATTTTTATCAATACGATGCACCAAACCTGGGCGTTCGCTACTATTCATGGGAAGATTTTCGAAATGATAGGCTAAAGCATTTACTAAGGTGCCAGTATAATTTCCATGACCAGGATGCACCACAAGACCTACAGGTTTGTTAATCACCAATAGCGCATCATCTTCATATACAATATCTAACGGTATATTTTCTGGAATAATATGGTTTTCGAAAGGCGGATGCGAAAGCATTACTTTAATTTCATCAAAAGGCTTCACTTTGTAATTAGATTTTACCGGAACGCCATTGGCAAAAATATTACCTCTCTCAGCTGCTTGTTGTATTTTATTGCGAGTAGCGTTTTCAATAAGTTGCATTAAAAACTTATCTACACGCAGTATAGATTGACCTTTGGGCGAAATAAATTTATGATGTTCATATAATTCGTCCTCTAATTCTTCATTTTCAAAAACTTCTTTATTCATTTTTATTCAATCACAGTTGAATCAATTTGATTGGTACTATCTAGTTCTTCTTCATCGAAACCTATTTTACCATCTCCCAATACTAAATCTATTTTTGACATTTTTAAGACCTGTTGACCGGCTCTTACTTTTTTTCCGTTCATTCTCATCTCTAACACCATGTCTTTAGCAAGGTTAGGAATATAAGTGGTGTCACCAACTTCAAGACCTAGCGCTTTTAAGGTTGGAACTGCCTGACGGTAAGTTTTTTGAACCAATTCCGGTAAACGAACTTTTGCATAGGTTTCAGCGTTGATTTTTACATAAATCACACGGTTTTCTTTTACTTTAGATCCAGGGTGAGGATCTTGTTGTACCACAGTCAGTTTTGGGAAAGCAGGATCGTAATCAACGGTATCTAAAAGTTCATAATCTAAATCCAATTCGTCTAATTTGTCTTCCGCTTCTTCCAACGTTAGTTTACTTAGGTTTGGAACAGTAATTTCTTCGCCATGATTGGTAGTGAAATTAATCCATTGCATAAATAAAAACATTGAAAGACAAACAATTAAAAAGGCTAACCCTAGTTGTTTGAAAAAAGTAAAGCTTAAAAGAAAACGTTTCCAACTCATTTTAAAAGTGATTTACTGCAAACTTACATAAATTTTTTGTGTAAAATATATAAAATAGGAAAGGCTTTTGATTCAAAAAAATGATACTTTTGTTCAAGTACAAAAAATAAATATGAAAAGTATTGCCATCATTATGGGAGGTTACTCCAGTGAGTACCAAATTTCGCTGAAGAGCGGAAATGTTGTTTATCAGAACTTAGATCAAACGAAATACAAAGGATATCGTATCCATATTTTCAAAGAAAAGTGGGTTTATGTAGACGATGACAATGTGGAATACCCAATAGATAAAAATGATTTTTCAGTAACGGTTAACGGTCAGAAAATTACTTTTGACTGTGTGTTTAATGCTATTCATGGAACACCAGGTGAAGACGGGTTGATGCAAGCCTATTTTGAATTGTTAAACATTAAGCAAACTTCTTGTGATTACTATCAAGCTGCTTTAACGTTTAATAAGCGAGATATGTTATCTGTACTAAAACCGTATGGCATAAAAACAGCTACTTCTTATTATTTGAATGAGGGAGATGTAATAGATGTTGATGCAATTATCGAGAAAGTGGGTTTGCCGTGTTTTGTGAAACCGAATAAATCGGGATCTAGTTTCGGTATCTCTAAAGTACACCAAAAAGCTGATTTTATGGCTGCGATAGAAGCGGCTTATAAGGAAGATAATGAAATTATTATAGAAAGTTTTCTGGATGGGACAGAAGTTTCGGTTGGAGTAATTAATTACAAAGGCGAAATAATTGTGTTGCCAATTACTGAAATTGTATCAGAAAATGACTTTTTCGATTATGAAGCTAAATATTTAGGAAAATCTCAAGAAATTACTCCAGCTAGAATTAGCCCGGAAATTGAAAAAAGAGTGCGTGAAGTAGCTAAAAAAGCCTACGAAGTTTTAAAAATGAGTGGATTTTCTCGTAGCGAATATATTTTGGTAAACGGAGAACCTCACATGTTGGAAATGAATACCATTCCCGGATTAACCAATGAGAGTTTAATTCCACAGCAAGCTAAAGAGGCTGGTATTTCATTACAAGATCTATTTTCGAATGCAATAGAATTGGCTTTAAAAAAATAAATAATTATGCGTAGAGCTATTTTTCCAGGATCCTTCGATCCTATCACACTAGGCCATTTGGATATCATCAACAGAAGTATTCCGTTGTTTGATGAGATTATTGTTGCCATTGGCGTTAATGCTGAAAAAAAATACATGTTTCCTCTAGAAGAACGCAAACGATTTATTGAAGAAACATTTAAACACGAGGACACAGTTTCTGTTATTACCTATGAAGGATTAACCATTGATATCTGTAGAAAGTTTGAAGCAGATTACATTCTTCGCGGGTTGCGCAATCCTGCAGATTTTGAATTTGAAAAAGCTATTGCTCATACCAATAGAAAGTTATCTAAAATTGAAACCGTTTTCCTTCTAACAGCAGCAGATACTTCATATATTAGTTCAAGTATAGTACGAGATGTAATTCGTAACGGAGGAAACTATAAAGTGTTAGTGCCACCAGCGGTTGAAGTCAAATTCTAATATAATAACAAGCAAAGGGTTTTCTTTGCTTTTTTTGTCATCATGAAAAAACTATTCACATTTCTCGTTTTATCTTCCTTTTTTGGATTTGGTCAAACTAAATATCAAACTTTTTTTGAAAAAGGTAATGGTAATCAATCGGCTACTTATAAAGAGGTGATCTCTTTCTTTCAATTATTGGATCGTGATTTTAAAACTGTCAAAATGCAAGAAATGAGCACCGAAGATAGTGGAAATCCTTTGCATATTGTTTCGTATAGTGCTGATGGTAAATTTGATTATAAAAATCCGAATAAGAGTGTAGTCTTGGTTATTAATGCCATTCACGCCGGAGAACCTGATGGTGTTGATGCTTCGATGCTTTTACTCCGCGATTTGGCTACCTCCAAAATTAGCGTGCCACAAAATACTATTTTAGTTGTTGTTCCTGTATATAATATAGGAGGTCTTCTGAATAGAAATTCTACTTGGCGAACCAATCAAAATGGACCAGAAGAATACGGTTTTAGAGGAAACTCTCGAAATTATGATTTAAACCGCGATATGATCAAAGCGGATACCAAAAACACTAAAGCACTGATTGAAATTTTTCATGCTGTTACTCCCGATGTGTTTATAGACAATCACGTAAGTAATGGTGCAGATTATCAATATGTGTTGACATTCATCCAGACTGAGCCTAGTAAAATAGGGAAGGAGTTAGGGGATTTTATGAATAAAGAAATGATTCCAAGTATTGAGAACGATTTAAAATCAAAAAATATTGAAAGTGCACCTTATGTAAATGTTTGGGGTAGTACACCAGATAAAGGTTTTGCTCAGTTTAATGAATCGCCAAGATACACCACTGGATATACTTCATTGTTCAATACGATTGGATATGTGGTAGAAACACACATGTGGAAAGACTATGCGAGTCGCGTAAAAGTGACCTATGAATTTATGGTTAGCACCTTGAAATATGCCGATTCTAATGTAAAAACCATAAAAGAAATACGAAAAAGAAACGCAGATCTTTTTCAACCCAAGAAACGTTATCCTTATGCTTGGGTTATAGATTCTTCTAAAGTACAAAAACGACGCTTTTTGGGTTATGAAGGAAAAATTAAAAAAAGTGATGTTACTACCGGAAATCGTTTGTACTACGATCGAAGCCAACCTTTTGACAAAGAAATTAATTTCTACACGCACTACAAACCAACGAAAGATATCGTAATTCCAGATGCGTATATTGTACCAAAAGCATGGTTCAATATTGTAGAGTTATTAAAATTGAATCAATGTCAATATAAAGTACTTAAAAAAGATTCGGTAATAGAGGTAGAAAGTTATCGTATCGTTGATTATAAGACTTCTTCACAAGCATACGAAGGACATTATTTGCATCGAAATACCGTAGTTAGCTCTACGAAAGAAAAGATTCAATTTTTCAAAGGAGATTATATTTTTCCAACGAATCAGCCAGCTATTAAGTATTTATTGGAAGTCTTAGAACCGGAAATGGTTGATTCTTTTTTTAATTGGAATTTTTTCGATACGATTTTACAGCAAAAAGAAGGGTATTCAGATTATTTATTTGAAGATTTAGCAGCAAAACTTTTTCAGGAAAATCCAGAATTGAAGAAACAGTTTGAAGAGAAACTTAAAAGAGATCCTGAATTTTTGAAAAATCCTCCAGCACAATTAGATTGGATACATAAAAATTCGGTGTATTACGAAAAAGCACATTTGCAATATCCTATATACCGTATCGTAAACTAATTGGTTTCTATTTAAAGATTAACGATTTATTAGAATTGGAACTAAAAGACAAAAAAAAACAACCACGAAAGTGGTTGTTTTTTTAGTTTTTAAGACTGTATTTTTTTTCTTCTTCAAATAATAATTTGATATTCTCGTAGGAATTTTTCAGAGCGCTTTCAATTTCTTCAGGATTTAGCCAAGCCACTTTTTCTATTCCTTCTTCTGCTTGTCCTACAAGCGGTCCTTCAAAATCGGTGTGCATTTCGTACCATTGCGTAATCTTTAGTTTGTACTTACCGTTACGTTTGAAGATATGATACGTTTTTTGAAGTTTTTTTGTAATTTTTAAGTTACTTACTCCTGTTTCTTCCTCAACTTCTCTTTTAGCGGCATCTTCAATTTCTTCGTATTTATTAAGACCTCCTTTGGGTAAATCCCACTTTCCATTTCTTAAAATAAATAAAACTTCTCCTTTTTTATTATAAACTAAACCACCTCCAGCTTTATTAACAGGAATTTTCTCTTTTAATTTTTTTATAATTTCTTTTTCGTCCGGATGATATAGATAAGCTTTGTGTATTTTATGTTGAAAATAATTCACAATAAGTTGTTCAATATCGATGCTTTCCAGTAGGAAAAATTTGAAATCGGTTTCCTTAACAATCTGATTTGTTAAGAAAAGAGGTTTATCGTTTACAAAAACTTTATACATTTGCAGTATGATTTTTAATAAAGACACAGCTAGTAAAACTGCCGAATTGCTTTTACAAATAAATGCAATTAAATTGAATTCTAAAAATCCTTTTACATGGGCATCAGGTTGGAAATCTCCAATTTATTGTGATAATAGGATAATTCTTTCATTTCCGGCAATCCGAAATTACATTAGAGACGAATTTGCGAAGAACATCGAAAAACAGTTTGGGAAACCAGACGTTATTGCTGGAGTAGCCACAGGAGCTATAGGCATTGGTGTTTTGGTAGCCGAAGATTTAGGTCTTCCTTTTGTTTATGTTCGCCCAGAACCTAAAAAACATGGTCGTATGAACCAAGTGGAAGGTTTTTTGCAAAAAGGACAAAATGTGGTAGTAGTAGAAGATTTAATTAGTACCGGAAATAGTAGTCTTTTAGCCGTAGAAGCCTTGAGAAATGAAGGAGCAAATGTTAAAGGGATGGCAGCCATTTTTTCTTATGGATTTGAAGTGGCAGTAGAAAACTTTAAGAGTGCTAATGTAGATTTGTACACATTGAGCAACTATGAAAATCTTTTAGATTTAGCCGTTGCAAAAGAGTACATCACCGAAGCGGAGCAAGATACTCTAAAAGAATGGCGTAAAAATCCTTCCGAATGGAATATTGAAGTATAATTTTGTAGAGAATTTTAAAAAAATTAATGATATAACAAAGATGAATTTAGAAAGCCCAAAAGTATCCGTACCAAAATCTGCTGAATATTTATTTAATGAGTTGTCTCAAGTGAAAAACTTCGAGAAATTAATGCCGGAAAACATTGCAAAATTTGAAGTTCTAGATGAGAATGCTTTTATTTTCGGATTGAAAGGAATGCCTGAAATTAAATTGAAAATGAAAGATAAAACGCCAAATTCTAAAATTGTTTTAGGAGCAGCTTCTGATAAATTACCATTCACATTAACCGCAAATCTTAATGAAAATGGTGCTGAGGCGACCGAAATACAATTGGTTTTTGATGGTGAATTTAATGCTATGATGGCTATGATGATCAAAGGGCCAATCTCTAAGTTTATAGAGACGTTAGCACAAAATATGAATAAGTTATAAAAACAGATTCAAAAATAAATATGATCCCAATTGAACTCGTTCTTTTGGGATTTTTTTTTAAAAAATCAGACTTACTTCTTTTATTCCATACTCTTGAATAGAATCATCTTCTAGTAAAACCTGCAATTTGCCGTTTCGGTTTACCCCTTGAATAATTCCCATAAATTTCAGTCCTTTTTGGTTTTCTAAAACAACCGGTATTCCTTTTTTGAATAGATTTTGTTGGTATTCCTCCCAAAGGATTTCCGATTTGTTGTCAGAAATCAAAGCAACCTTTTTTTTGATTTCTTCCACAATTTGTATGACAATGTCTTGGATGTCATATTCCATACGAGTGATGCCTTTAAGAGAAGAAGCTTTCGGTAAATTATTAAATTCAGTCTGGTTCACATTCAAACCGATACCTATAATGGACTGTATTTTTCCATTTTCTTGAATAAGGTTTTCAATGAGTATGCCAGCTATTTTCTTGTTATCTGACATAATGTCGTTAGGCCATTTAACGGATAAAGACGGAATTTTATTTTTTTGTAAAGCGGCTAAAATGCCTAAAGTTACCGCAATATTTAAAACAAAAATCCCCTCGATTGTAGTTAAGGTTTCTTTGATTAAGATGCTGGTTATGAGGTTTTTGTTGTACTCGTCATGCCATTGTGTTCCGTGTTGTCCTTTTCCTTTGGTTTGGGTTTTGGCTGTCACGACAGTATAATTTTCGATGTGCTGATTTTGTGCCAAACCCTTTAAAAAATCGTTGGTTGAATCTATGGCATCGAGTTTGATTAACTTCATGTGTCGAATTTTGAAACTTTATTAACAAAGTTGATTTGTATTTTGTGGTCAAAATAAAGACAAAAATCAATAACTTTGTAGAAATATTTATAATTATTAAATGGCGAAAAAAGAAGTAAGCAACGATATTTTATTAGCAAATATCATTAAGGGTATAGAAGAAGTAAAAGGAAATGATATAGATATTCTTGACTTAAGAGAATTAGACAACACAGTTTGCGATTATTTTGTAATTTGTAATGGTAATTCCAATACACAAGTAAACGCGATTGTAAATTCTATCCAAAAAGTAGTTTCAAAAGAACTTAAAGACAAACCTTGGCATGTTGAAGGTACAGACAATGGAGAATGGGTACTGATGGATTACATAGATATTGTAGTTCATGTTTTCCAAAAACACATTCGTGAGTATTACAACATCGAGAGTCTTTGGGGTGACGCAAAAATCACATCTATTGAAAACAAATATTAATCAAAAATAGCTATGTCAAAAGAAACAAAGCAAAATAATTTCAAGTTTAATCCATGGTGGATTTATGGCGTTATTGGTGCCATTTTTTTTGCCATGTGGATTTCGGGACAATCCCGTTGGGTAGAACCTCAAAAGACAACGGTTTCAAAATTCTATGAATATTTAGATGCGGGTCAAGTAGATAAAGTTATTGTTTACAATAAAAATTCTGCAGAGGTTTTCCTTAAGCCGGAAGCATTAAAACAAAAAGTTCACGAAAAACTTCCTAAAAAAGATTTACTAAATAATCCAAATTTAGGACCTCATTATACTTTAGAAATTGGTAATGATGAGATTTTTCAAAATAAATTAGACGAAGCTTTAAAAGCGAAACGCATCACTACTTACGATTATAAAACATCTAGTGATTTCACTGATTTGTTGATTAGCTTATTGCCAATTATAATTTTAGTTGGTTTCTGGTTATTCATGATGCGTCGTATGTCAGGCGGTGGCGCTGGTGGTGGCGGAGGTCAAATTTTTAACATAGGACGTTCTAGAGCTAAATTATTCGATGAAAAAACCGATGTTAAAGTAACATTCAAAGATGTTGCTGGTCTTGAAGGAGCAAAAGAAGAAATTCAGGAGATCGTTGAATTTTTAAGAAATCCTAAGAAATATACCGATTTAGGAGGTAAAATTCCTAAGGGTGCTTTACTTGTAGGTCCTCCAGGAACAGGTAAAACCTTATTAGCAAAAGCTGTAGCAGGAGAGGCGCAAGTTCCTTTCTTCTCTTTGTCAGGATCTGATTTTGTGGAAATGTTTGTTGGAGTAGGAGCTTCTAGAGTTCGTGATTTGTTTAAACAAGCAAAGGAAAAATCACCTTCAATTATTTTCATTGATGAAATTGATGCTGTAGGTCGTGCAAGAGGGAAAAGTAATTTTTCTGGATCAAACGATGAGCGTGAAAATACTTTGAATCAGTTATTGACCGAAATGGATGGTTTTGGTACCAATACTAGTGTGATTGTCTTGGCAGCAACCAATAGAGCCGATGTATTAGATAAAGCTCTGATGCGTGCTGGACGTTTTGACCGTCAGATTTATGTAGATTTACCGGATATCCGTGAAAGAAAACAAATTTTTGAAGTTCATTTAGGACCACTTAAAAAAGTAGAAGGTTTAGATACTGATTTTCTAGCAAAACAAACCCCAGGTTTCTCGGGTGCAGATATTGCTAACGTTTGTAATGAAGCGGCTTTGATTGCTGCAAGACACAACAAAACGGCAGTAGATAAGCAAGACTTTTTAGATGCTGTTGACAGAATTGTAGGTGGTTTAGAAAAGAAAAACAAAATTATAACTCCTGATGAGAAAAGAGCGATTGCCATTCACGAAGCTGGACACGCAACGGTGAGTTGGATGCTAGAACACGCTGCGCCATTGGTTAAAGTAACTATTGTGCCTCGTGGTCAGAGTTTGGGAGCTGCATGGTATTTGCCAGAAGAGCGTCAAATTGTTCGTCCAAATCAGATGTTGGATGAAATGTGTGCTACCATGGGTGGGCGTGCTGCAGAAAAAGTGGTTTTTGATACTATTTCTACAGGAGCTTTAAGCGATCTAGAAAAAGTAACGAAACAAGCTCGTGCTATGGTTACCGTGTATGGTTTGAATGATAAGTTAGGAAATATAACTTATTATGATTCTTCAGGTCAGGCGGATTATAATTTCTCTAAACCTTATTCGGAAGAAACGGCGAAAACTATTGATGAAGAGATTTCTTCGATTATTGAGTCACAATACCAACGCGCTATAAAACTTCTAGAAGAAAATAAAGATAAATTAGAAAAATTAGCCGATGTTTTAATCGAAAAAGAAGTTATTTTTAAAGATGATTTAGAAAATATTTTCGGAAAGAGACCCTTTGAAAAGGAAGTTTTCGAATAAAAAATGTTAAAAACTCCGTTAATAAAATCGAGAAAAATCTTAATCTAATTGAAAAATTAGGTTAAGATTTTTTTATCTTTGATAATTGTTTAAAGATTAAGCATATTTACAGCACTAGATGAGTATTTTTAAAAAAATATTTGGCACAGGAAACGATACTTCGAAAGAGGTTAATGAGAATGATTACAATCCTTTTCAAGATACGCATGCACAACTTCCAGTTGATGAACAATTTACCCTTAATTTTAAAAAAAATGGAGGTAAATTTTTATACTGTGAAAATATAGCTGAACTAAACGAACAATTTGAAAATATATTAGAAGAAAATGATTGGTTTGAATCGGAAGCCTTGTGTTTGGAACCTCGGTTATTCAAGATTTTAGAGGATAATAATATTGTTTACCAGAATCCATCAAATCCAAAATTTTTCTTTACAGGTTGTGAGAGTTTGGTTGCCGAAGAAGGTTCAATCATGTTTTCTTCCACACAAATTAGACAGAAAAAAGCAGCTGAGTTACCTGTAAATATCGTCGTTTTGGCTTCAACTAGTCAAATTGTTTTAGGGACTAGCGATGGTTTAAGGGAAATTAAAAAGCGTTATACTACAGATTACCCAACCAATATTACGACTATAAAATATTTCGAAAAAGCTAAAGAAGAAGATTTCTTGCAATACGGAAGTACTCCTAAAAACTTATACTTATTACTCCTTGAGAATTTATAAAATGAATGAAACTTTAATACGTTCATTATCAGGGTTAGTATATGTTTTAATCTTACTATTAGCTACCCTTCTGTCAAGAGAATCATTTCTCCTTCTTTTCGGTTTGTTTATGTTACAAACTGTAAGAGAATTTGCAAATCTGATTCATTTACCACAAACATTGGCATTAATCGCTTCAGGATTAATCTTTATCAATTTTGCTGTTTTTGCTACACCGCTATGGGTTGATATGGTAGTGATAGTATTTTCAATTGTAATTCTAATTTTGTTGATGTTGTGGTTGTTTTCAAAAAATCAAGCACCATTTAAACATTCAGGTTGGATTACGTTAACAGGTTACATTGCCTTTCCTTTCGTATGTTTAACGAAACTTCCTATTTTGGATTCTCAATTCATTCCTTCCATTATTATTGCTATCTTTATACTGATTTGGACGAATGATACTTTTGCTTATCTGATAGGAAAATCTTTCGGAAAAAATAAATTATTTGAACGCATTTCTCCTAAAAAAACCATAGAAGGCTTCTTGGGAGGTTTGCTTTTTGCAATCATAGCAGGTGTAATTATAAGTATGTATTATGTGCCTATTTTTTCTGTTCTGACATGGATGGTTATAGCAGTGGTGACAAGTGTTTTTGGAACTATTGGTGATCTTGTAGAATCTAAGTTTAAAAGAATGGCCAACGTTAAAGATAGTGGTCGTATTATGCCTGGACATGGTGGTATTTTAGATAGACTGGATAGTATTATATTTGTAGCTCCATTTGTTTTTATTTTATTTAAAATTTTAGAATATGTTTCATAAAGAAGGTTATAAAATCATTTTAATTGCTGCTTTAAGTTTAGTTGTAGGGATTTTGTTTTTAGATAAGCTAGTAGAGATTTTTTGGCTTAGATTATCTTTACAATTGTTACTGTTGTTTTTATTTGTAATGGTCTTACAGTTTTTTAGAAATCCTAATAGAACAATTACTCCAGACGATACTAAAATAGTAGCACCTGTAGATGGAAAAGTAGTGGTTATTGAAGAAGTTTTTGAACCTGAATATTTTAAAGATAAAAGATTACAAGTTTCTATTTTCATGTCACCAATCAATGTGCATGTAACGCGATATGCTCTTTCAGGATTAGTTAAATACAGTAAATATCATCCTGGTAAATATTTAGTTGCTTGGCATCCCAAAGCAAGTACTGAAAATGAAAGAACTACCGTAGTGATTGAAAATAAAGTATTTGGTGAAATCATGTATCGTCAAATTGCGGGTGCTTTGGCTAAACGTATAGTTAATTATGCGGAAGAAGGTACTCAAGTAGTTCAGGGTACTGATGCTGGATTTATTAAATTTGGCTCTAGAGTTGACATTTATTTGCCTCTGGGAACCAAAGTAAACGTAAAATTACAGGAAAAGGCTGTAGGAAATAAAACAATTATTGCAATCGCCTAATAATATATGTCTTGTAAGGATTTAGATAATCAATTTAAAGAAGCTTTTGAATTAGTTTCTAATATGGAGCAAGACTCGCTTCCTCAGGATATTATGTTGCGATTGTATGCTTATTATAAACAGGCAGCTTTCGGAAATATTAGTGCTGTTAAGTATTCTGCTCACGATGTTATAGATGGTTTCAAGCTAAATGCGTGGATGCAGGTATCTCATCTTTCCGCTGATGAAGCAAAGCAAGCTTATATTGATTTAGTTAAAGAAATTACCCATGAAAATGAATAAGAAAAACCTATTAATTCTTCCTTTTTTAGCTTCGGCAGTAGTTTCTTGTAAAAAAGATACTTTGGTTGAAGTCGTAGATGTTCCTGCAACACCTATTGTTGCTGTAGATCAAAAAGGAGGCAAACCAAGCGATTTAAAAGCTACGGAGGGGCCTTTTCAATTGTATGCATTACCTTTCGATTACAATGCGTTAGAGCCACATTTTGATGCTACAACAATGGAATTGCATTATTCCAAACATTTGTTGCCATTTGTGAACGCTTTAAATAAAGTTGTAATTGGTACTAAATATGAAGTCTTAGAATTAGACGCGATACTTAAAAACCTAAATTTTTCTGATACCGAAGTTCGTAACAATGCCGGTGCAGTTTACAATCATAATTTTTTCTTTGAATCTTTAGCTCCTAAAGCAGGTGGTCAACCGGAAGGCGAATTATCAGAGGCTATTACTCGTGATTTTGGTTCTTATGATGATTTTATTCGTCAATTTTCCGAAACAGCAGTTAAATTAAATGGTTCAGGATGGGTTTGGTTGTTATCCGATAAATACGGAAGGTTAAGAATTATTACCACTCCTAATAATGAATCACCATTAATGAAAGGACTTGGAATTACTGGTACTCCATTATTAAATTTAGATGTTTGGGAACATGCCTATTATTTAAAGTTTCAGAATAGAAGAAGAGAATACGCTAATACTTTTTTTAGTGTTGTGAATTGGGATAAAGTTGAAGAAAGATACGGAGCCTTTTCCAAGATGGCTGTGCCAAAATATCAGTCTCCAGCACCAACATCGGAAACAATAGAAGTTCCAGTGGAGCAAGCGAAACCTACTGAAGAAGCAACAAAGTCAGAATAAAGTAATTTACAACGATAGTAATTTTACCCTCAAATTAGTCTAATAGAATTTGAGGGTATTTTTTGTGTAGATTCAGTTTGTTTTCTTGTGATACCTAAGTATTTATTATAGAAAAAGCCCGAAATATTCGGGCTTTTTATTGATAATCGAAAACGATTTATTATGTGGTTTGAGTTTGTTTCGCTTTAAAAATTAAGTAGATACCAGCTATTACAAATGGAATACTTAACCATTGTCCTGTAGTCATTATACCTAAAATATTCTCAAAACCTCCTTGACTTTCTTTTACCGATTCTACTAAGATTCTGATGGAGAATAAAGTAACTAAAAAAGAACCGAAAAGAAGTCCTTCTTTTTTACGAGCATCCGTTTTCCAATACATATAAATTAATAATAGGAAAACAAATACATAGCCTACCGCTTCATACAATTGCGCAGGATGTCTGAAAGGAATAGCATTTAAGGTATTTATGAATTGAGGATCGGTTTCAATCAGTTTATAAGCTTGATTTAAATCATTCGTACCCGTAATTTGTTCCACACTTTTATCTGCCCAAAATTCGTCATCTCTAATAAATTTTACAGCATAAAAATGATCTCCTGAAGTTACAGGACCATAAATCTCTGAGTTGAAAAAGTTCCCTAAACGAACGAAAATAGCTCCTGAGGCTACCGGGATGACAATTCGATCTAAAATCCACAGATAAGAACGTTTTAAAATTCTTGTTTTATAAAGGTACATAGCAATGATAACTGCTATAGCGGCTCCATGACTAGCTAAACCTTGAAAACCAGTAAATTTAAACTCAGGTGTAAATCTAAAAGGTAAGATAACACTCAAAGGGTCTTGAAAAATTAATTCGGTTTGATAGAAAATTACATGGCCTAAGCGGGCTCCTAGCAGTATGGAAACCACCATATAAACAAAAAGAGAATCTAGTTTTTCTTGAGGTTCGTTTTCTCTCTTAAAAATAGGAGCCATAAGATACCATCCTAGAGCAAATGCTATTACAAACATTAAGCTGTAAAAACGAAGGGTAAAAGAGCCTATCTGTATCCCTTCAGAGGGATTCCAAACAATAGATAAAAAGTAAGTCATAGTTTATTAAATCGATGAATTCAAAAATAGTGTTTTCAAAAAGATTAGGCAAAAAATATTTTACGGAAAGGTAAATGAAAATAAAACGATAGTTATATTGTTTAGGGCACAGGATCGTATCCGCTACCTCCCCAAGGGTGACAACTTAATATTCTTTTTATGCCTAAGTACAATCCTTTCCAAAGACCATGTTTTTTTAAGGCCTCAATCATATATTGTGAACAAGTAGGGTGGTACCTACATGCTGCTGGGGTAAGGGGTGAAATTACGACTTGATAAAATCGCACTAAAAATATAAAAGGAGCAATCAGTATTTTTTTCATGTGAATAAAAAAACTCCCGAGAAGGGAGTTTGTATGATTAAAATGTAAAAGTAGTACCTTCTTTACCATCTTTTAGTACGATACCGAGTGCTGCTAATCGATCACGGATTTCATCCGATAATGACCAGTTTTTATTAGCTCTAGCTTCGTTACGCATGGTGATAAGCATTTCTACGACACCGCTTAATTTATCCGAATTGTTAGCGGTCTCAGCCTCGTTTCTAATTCCTAGAACATCAAAAACGAAAGCTTCCATGGTAGTTTTTAATTCTGATAAATCGAAAGCCGTTATGGTTTCTTTCTTATCGTTAATTAGATTGATATAGCGAACACCTTCAAAGAGTTGTGCAATTAAGATAGGCGTATTAAAGTCATCATTCATTGCATCATAACATGATTGTTTCCAATCTTTAATATTTAGGCTAGAAGAAGATGCGGTAGGTAACTTATCCAATAATTTAATACCTTCCATTAGACGAATAAAGCCTTTTTCACTGGCTACCATAGCATCGTTAGAAATATCAAGTACACTTCTGTAATGCGCTTGCATAAAACAAAAACGCACAATACTTGGGCTGAATGCTTTTTCGAAAAAAGTATTATCTCCATTTATTAATTCCATCGGTAAAATAAAGTTACCGGTAGATTTACTCATGCGCAAACCATTCATAGTAAGCATGTTGGCATGCATCCAATATTTTACGGGAGAAACACCATTACATGCCTTTCCTTGTGCAATTTCACATTCATGATGAGGGAACTTCAAGTCCATACCTCCGCCATGAATATCGAAAGTATCGCCTAGATATTTGGTACTCATTGCAGTACATTCTAAATGCCATCCAGGGAAACCTTCTCCCCAAGGAGAATTCCAACGCATAATATGAGCTGGGGAAGCGTTTTTCCATAAAGCAAAGTCTTGAGGGTTTTTCTTTTCGTTCTGACCATCAAGATCACGAGTATTTGCAAAAAGCTCATCGATATTTCGATTGCTTAATTCGCCGTAATTTAAACCTCTTTTGTTGTATTCTTGTACATCAAAATAAACGGAACCATTGCTAACATAAGCAAAACCATCATCAACTAACTTTTGAGTCAATTCAATTTGTTCTACGATATGACCTGTAGCAGTTGGTTCTATGTTAGGAGGATGTAAGTTGAATAAATCTAACACTTTATGAAAATAGACCGTGTATTTTTGTACTACCTCCATCGGCTCTAATTTCTCCAAGCGCGATTGTTTTACAAAACGATCATTATCAACATTACCATCATCTGTTAAATGCCCAGCATCAGTAATATTTCTTACATAACGAACATTGTACCCTAAATGTTTAAAGTAGCGATAGATCATATCAAAACTCATAAAGGTACGAACGTTTCCTAAGTGTACATAGCTGTAAACTGTAGGTCCGCATACATACATTCCAATAGTTCCTTCGTGAATTGGTGTAAATGTTTCTTTTTCACCTGAAATTGTATTGTATATCTGTAATGAGTGAGATTGATATAATGTCATGTTCTGTTTTTTAAGCTTCAAATTTAAGTATTTCCTTTGTAATTTCTTCTTGCGAAGTAGCATATATCAAAAAAAGGCCATTGAAAAATGACCCTCTTTAAAATTTTCGTATCGACTAAGTGATATGATTTAGAATTTAGTATCTAATTTAATATAGTCTAAAAATTCTTTTCGGGTAGCTTCATTTTTGAATTTACCACCAAATTCGGCAGTTACAGTACTACTTTCGATGTCTCTAATACCACGAGAATTCACGCAAAGATGTTTAGCGTCTATTACGCAAGCCACATCTTCCGTCCCTAAAACTTTTTGTAATTCTTGAACAATTTGCATTGTTAGACGTTCTTGTACTTGAGGGCGTTTAGCGTAATAATCAACAATTCGGTTCATTTTGGACAAACCAATAACGTTACCGTTAGAAATGTAGCCCACATGAGCACGTCCTATAATTGGAAGTAGGTGATGCTCACAAGTTGAATATACTACGATGTTCTTTTCTACTAACATTTCATTGTATTTGTAATGATTTTGAAAAGTAGATGAGCCCGGTTTTTTGTCAGGATGTAATCCTCCAAAAATTTCTTTCACAAACATTTTAGCCACACGGTTTGGTGTCCCACTTAAACTATCGTCAGTAAGATCCATACCCAATGTATTTAAGATGTTTTCTACATCTTTTCTGATTAATGCAATTTTTTCATCATCAGTTTTTTCGAATGCATCTTTTCGTAATGGATTTACTGCACTAGTTGCAATATGGTTGTTTCCGATTTCTTCTTGAAAATCTTCGTTATGAGCCATTAAATAAATTTTTTCTTCTGTGAGTTTATAAGTTTGCAAATATAGGAATAAATCCTGATAATGTTAAATCAAACAAATCTTAAAAGAATTAAAAGTTGTTTTTTCATTCTTCTGAAAATAAAAAAAACAGCTGTTGATTTTGATTCACAGCTGTTGATTTTTATAGTCCCTTAATTTCTTTTAATTATTGTATACTTTTAAGGCTTCCCCTAGAATTTGTACCGATTTAATTAGATCTTCTTTCTTCAATACGTAAGCAATACGAACTTCATTTTTACCCATTCCTGGAGTTGAATAAAATCCTGCTGCTGGGGCAACCATTACAGTTTCTCCGTTGTAGTCGAAAGATTCTAACAACCATTGTGCGAAATCATCTGCATCTGCAACTGGTAATTGTGCAATGCAATAAAAGGCTCCCTTAGGTGTAGCAATGGTAACTCCCGGGATTTTATTCATTTCAGCAATTAATGTATCGCGACGGTCTTTGTATTCACCAATTACTTCGTCAAAATAGTTTTGAGGTGTTTCTAAAGCAGCTTCACTAGCAATTTGTTCATAAGTTGGCGGTGATAAACGTGCTTGAGCAAATTTCATTGCCGTAGCCATAACTTCTTTGTTCTTAGAAACAATGCATCCGATACGAGCACCACACATACTGTAACGTTTAGAAACTGAGTCAATCATAATGGCATTTTCTTCGATTCCAGGTACATTCATTACAGAGTAATGTTTAGCTCCTTCGTCGTATACAAATTCGCGGTAAACTTCGTCAGCAATTAAAAATAAATCGTGTTTTTTTACTAGTTCTGCCAGTTGTTGGATTTCACTTTCTGAATATAAATAACCTGTTGGATTTCCTGGATTACAGATTAATATGGCTTTTGTTTTTGGAGTAATCAGTTTCTCAAAATCTGCAATTGGAGGTAAAGCAAAACCGGTTTCAATTCCAGAAATTACAGGTACAACTTTTACCCCGGAAGCAGTAGCAAATCCGTTGTAATTAGCGTAAAAAGGTTCAGGTATAATTACTTCATCTCCTGCATCCATTGTACTTCCCATAGCAAACAATAAAGCTTCGCTACCTCCGGTAGTTACAATAATATCTTCTTTGTTTACAGGTAAGCCTATTTTTTGATAGCTTTCTGCTAATTTGGTTCTATAACTATCAAATCCAGCAGAATGACTGTATTCTAAAACAGCAATATTGGTATTTTTAATTGCATTAAGAGCAACCTCCGGTGTTTTGATATCCGGTTGACCAATGTTTAAGTGGTATACTTTATGTCCTTTTTTCTTAGCAATTTCTGCGTAAGGAACTAATTTTCTGATGGGTGATTCAGGCATTTGTTGCCCTTTGTTAGAAATCTTTGGCATAGCTTTAAAATTTGAGTGCAAATTTGCGATAATTTATTCAAATAAGAATAATTTTTCGTTTCGATTTCATAAAAAAAACAGCTCCAAAGCCTATTTTTTGGATTCATATAATTTTTATGTCAACTGTTTCAATCGCAATTTGTCAATTTAAATAATTAAATACTGATATTCTGATTGTTTGGAAGTTAAATAATCGGATTGGAATAGTTGTTTTGAATACAGAATTTGTATATTTATATACTCAGTGACAATGATTTAAAAACAGTTTAATGAAAAAGTTATATTCTCTTCTATTTCTTATTATTCTGTCTGGTGCTAGCTTTTCTCAAGATGGATTTCAATTCAAGTCCAAAAGAAGCAAAATTTCAATACCTTTTGAAACTAGTAACAATTTGGTCATTATTCCTGTTGAAATAAATGGTGTGAATTTGAGTTTTTTATTGGATACAGGTGTAGATAGTACAATCTTATTTAGTTTAGATAAAACAGATTCTATTCAGTTTAATAATGTTGAAAAAATTAAAGTAAAAGGACTTGGAGGAGGGGAACCAATAGATGCTTTGTATTCGAAATTTAATAAAGTTGTTGTAGGTGATTATCAAGATAAGAATCATGATTTGTTAATTATTTTGGATCAGCAAATCAACTTTTCTTCTCAATTGGGTATTCCAGTGCATGGGATTATAGGTTACCAATTTTTTAAAGATTTTCCGGTAGAAGTTAATTATGATTCTCGAAATGTAGTCGTTTATCGCGACATGAATTATTTTTCGAAACGAAAATTGAAAAATTTTAAAGAACTGCCTCTTACGATTGAGTTGGATAAACCGTATGTAACTATTCCTTTGGTTTTGAATGGTAATAAAATGAATTCGAAAATGCTTATAGATTCAGGAAGTAGCGATGCTTTATGGTTATTTGAAGATACCTCAGAGTTGATAAAAATTCCAAAGAAGAATTTTGAAGATTTTCTGGGAAATGGTTTTAGTGGTGAAATTTTCGGAAAGCGTTCAAGGACTGAAGAAGTCTTTTTTGGCGATGAGTCTTTACAGAATGTGACGATTTCATTTCCGAATGATGAGTCGTTACGAAATGCTAGTTTTGTTGCAGGACGAAATGGATCTGTTGGTTCGGAAATTTTAAAACGCTTCAGGGTTTTGTATGATTATAAGAATTCTAAAATCTACTTGAAAAAAAACAACTATTTTGACAAGCCTTTTAATTTTAATATGAGCGGTCTTCAAGTGGAGCATGTTGGAATGCAGTTGGTTAAAGAAGAAATTGAGTTAAAAACAAGTTTTTTGCAAACTACAGAGGAGAAAAATGTGTTTAATGCAAGCAGAAAAAGTATTCGATACCAGTTTACGCTCAAGCCACAATATCAAATTACGAATGTGAGATCAGGATCGCCGGCAGATCTTGCAGGTATTAAAAAAGGCGATATACTCACAAAAGTTAATGGTTTGGTTTCTTATAAGTATAAACTTAATAGTATAATTGAACTGCTTCAGTCGGAGGAGGGAAAAACTATAAAAATGGAAATTGATCGTAAAGGAATGATTTTAAAAACGGAATTTGTTCTTAAAGATATATTGTAAATAAAAAAAGTCTGCTGAAAAGCAGACTTTTTTGTGACCTCGACAGGATTCAAACCTGTAACCTTCTGAGCCGTAATCAGATGCGCTATTCAGTTGCGCCACGAGGCCTTATAAACTTTCAAGATGTTTTCTTTCTTGATTGCGGGTGCAAATATAGAAACAAATGTGTAAATTGCAAAAGAAATTTTATAAAAAATGAATAAATAATGGATTTGAAACAGTATTTTCGTGATATACAGGACTTTCCAAAAGAAGGAATTTTGTTTAAAGATATTACTCCATTGCTTTTAAGCCCTGAAGCAAGAGAAGAAATGTTAGAAACATTGGTCACAACATTAAAAGATAAAAAAATTGACAAGGTAGTTGGAGTTGAATCGAGAGGATTTTTTTTCGGAATTTTACTGGCTCAAAAATTAAACGCTGGGTTTATTCCGGTTCGAAAACCCAAAAAACTACCCTACGAAACTATTTCAGCTAGTTACGAGTTAGAGTATGGTCAGGATACTCTCGAAATGCATATAGATGCTATTCAGAAAGGGGATAAGGTTCTAATTCACGATGATGTGTTAGCTACTGGAGGAACCATCAAAGCAGTTTGCGAATTAGTAGAAAAATTAGGAGGGGAAATTGTGCAATGCAATTTCTTAATGGAGCTTTCTTTTTTGACTGGAAGAGAAAAAATAAAAGGTAAAGAAATTTTTGCTGCAATTACTTATTAGAAAGTGCTCTTGAAGTAACATAATAGCGCCAAGCTAAAATTGCCAATTGCCATTTCTTAGCTTTTGCAGGATCAAGTTGCTGTTTTGAAAAACTAGGTAAAATTATTTTGTTGAGTTTAGCTACTATTTTGAACATAAAGCATTTGTTTTTTGCAAAGTTATAAAAAAAGACCGACTTGTTTAAGACGGTCTTTTTTGCTTATGATCAGTAACCTATATTTATTTTAAAGATTACTGCTGTTTCATTTTAATGAAGGTGATCTTCTTCAATTTCGAATTCGGCATCTTTTTCCCAAATTTCCATTTCACAAGGTTTACAATTGAATTTTAGTTTGTATTCCAATTCGCCTTGTTTTAAAACTAAAGGTTCTTTTAGCTTTTTATCCATGTTTTCACGATGGTATTTCGGGCAACGTTCTAATTCGTATTTAATGCAATATTTAGTCGTCATTACACGAGATTTCCCAGGATCCCATTGCAATTCAAACGCTTTTTCAATTTCGGTTACGCCATGACGTTCGTAGAATTTACGTGCCGTTTTATTGGCAACATTGTACATGAAATCCAATTTTGTTTCTGGATATGGATGTGATGTTTTAACCAATTGGTGTTCCTTACGAACATAATTTTTCAAACGAATTTCCGATAACTGTTCGTAAACTGTTCTTCGCATTTCATTGATTTTTGAAATCGGTAAAAACCAATTTTCAGAGAATATAACCGAAATTTCATCTGCAGTATAAGGCGTAAATCCTGTTTTAGCCAATTGCGTTTTGATGTTTTCTTCGATGGATTCGTTGTTTTTAGTGCGCTCTTTTGGATGCTCTAATTTTACGATACTTACATTATCATCTTCATCGGTGGCAATTAATTCAAAACCAGTTTCATTTTCAGTCATTAATAAAGTAGTACTGATTTTTCGAATCGCACTATCTTCACGTTCTACCAATTTAATGAAAGCCGCATCGTTATTTCTGTAAATTAAAGTACCTTCTTTAATTTCTTTCAACACGTTCGGATAAACGATTCCGTTCTCTACTTTGTTTACGTAGATTCCTTCGGCTTCATTGTTATCATTGATGTAGCACAATCCGTCACCGTTGTTTAGCAATTCTCCGTTTTCAATCACATAAGAATTCCCAACCGTTTTTACCAATTTTCCAATGTATTGACCTTTTGATTTTGGACTTTCCCAAGAACCAATCGATTGATGTCTTTCGTTCACAAAATAATCGGTGTAACCACGATTGAAAGTTCGAGTTAAGTTAGCATCAAAAGCATAAGTGCAACTTCCCGAAGAAGCTTTGGTATATTTATCGCTGTTTTTTTCTAAGAAATCATCTAATTTCTGACGTAAATACGACACGTTATTTTTTACATACACCACATCTTTCAAACGCCCTTCAATTTTAAAGGAAACAATTCCTGCTTCAATTAAATTTGGAATTTGGTCCGTAACATCAAAATCTTTAATCGAAAGTAAGTGACTATTTCGTATTAAAGTATCGCCATTTCCATCAATCAAATTATAAGGTAAACGACAGTTTTGCGCACAAGAACCACGATTTGCCGAACGTTCACCATTGGCAACACTCATATAACAGTTTCCACTGAATGAAACGCATAAAGCTCCGGTAACGAAGAATTCTAATTCCACATCCGTAGCTTGACTAATTTCTTTGATTTGATGTAAGTTTAATTCACGTGCCAAAACTACTCTTTGGATTCCAGCATCCGCTAAGAATTTGATTTTAGCAGCATCACGATTATTGGCTTGTGTACTCGCATGAAGTGCAATAGGAGGCAACTCCATTTCCATAATCGCCATGTCTTGAATGATTAATGCATCCACTCCAGCATCGTATAATTTCCAAATTAATTGACGACATTTTTCTAATTCTTCATCGTATAAAATGGTATTGATTACCACAAAAACTTGTACGTTGTATAAGTGTGCGTATTGCACTAAGGCCGCCACGTCTTCTAATGAATTATGAGCATTTGAACGTGCTCCAAATTGTGGTGCCCCGATGTAAACTGCGTCTGCACCGGCGTTTATAGCTGCAATACCAGTTAGTAAATCTTTTGCAGGAGCTAAAATTTCAATCTTCTTTTTCATGTATACAACTTTAATTAATCGGGATTTGCCGATAAAAAGTGTGCAAAGTTCTTATAAAAAATTCAAGATTTCTAATTCCTATTGATTTTTTTTATGCATCTCTTGAAATAAGTTAGAAGTTGATCAAAACAGAAGTTTTTGGTGAGAATCATGGACTTCTGTTTTAAATGATTTTAGCCTGGTTACTTTCAAAAACTAAAAAAGGCTATTCTTTATCGGAACAGCCTTTTTGTTTTTGTTTTTTCTTTGCGCTTTGACATCTGCTCTATCAGTTCTGCTAAAGCATCGAGTTAGCAACGATTTTTGAGATAATTGTTGCTTTGTTCTTATTTAAGTTGTTTTAAAGTATTATGAGATAGTGTTTTGTTTTTCAGCTTGGGTTATTTTTAATGTCCATATCCCCATGAAAACACCAATAACCCCCAAAGTTCCCATAAACAGCCAATTGGAATTATAACCCGAAAAAGAGATAATACCCATTCCTAATTTGGCGCTTAAAATATGTGATAAACTATAGCTCATTGTAAAGATAGCCATGTAGCGCCCTTCATGTCCTTTTGGAGCTCTGCTCATCGCAAAAGAATTAGAAAAAGGAAAAGCAAACATTTCCCCGAAAGACATCAGAAACATCATAATGACTAAAATACCGGCCCATTGGTTGATCAGCATTAAATACAAGCTTATTGCCATACAAGCCGCTCCAACACAAACCACTTTGATTTTGTTGAGGGATTTTCGTTCCACATAACTAACGATAGGCATTTCAAGAAAGAAAATCAGCAAACCATTCATCATCATCAGTAATCCGGTTTGGAATTCGGTCAGATTAAATTGCTCTTTTTGGTATAATGGCAAGGTTGTGAACAATTGAAAGAATAGAATTCCTGTAATACTGCAACAGCCTAAAAAAATCCAAAAGGCTTTGTCTTTAAAAACAGAATGCGTTAGTACTTCTCCAGGATGATCTTTGTCGGTATATTTTGAATGCTTTTTTTCTTTGACGAAATTCCAAAAAATTAAAATAGCCAAAATACAACTCGCACCATCTACCCAAAAAAGTCCTTTGTAGCCTATGTTCATTATGATTAAGCCTCCCATTGCAGGACCCGCAGCAAAACCTAAATTAATCGCTAAACGCACTAAAGTTAAGGCGCGTGTTCTATCTTCTTTTTTCGCATAAGCGCCCAGTGAGACAAACATGGCAGGACGGAACATGTCCGCAATTACCATAATAAGAAACATACTGATACATAGTCCAATAAAACTGGTAATAAATTGAATGATAAAGAATGAAACGCCACTAAAAAAGAGACTAAAAACCATGATCTTATAAAAACCAATTTTATCGGATAATTTTCCACCTAGCCAAGAACCTAACATTGAGCCTATTCCGAAAAAAAACATTACCCAACCTACCTGATTGTATGAAAAATGTAAATCTTCTTTTAGGTATTTTGATAAAAAAGGCAAAACCATGGTACCCGCACGATTAATAAAAGTCATTAGGGTGAGTATCCAAATTTCTTTTGAAAATCCTCTGAAGTTGTTTATATAGCGGTGTAAGGCGTTTATGATCATGATATGTGGAAATGTGACCCAAAGTTAGTGAAATACTGTTTTGTACTGAAAAATGTTTCACCTAATTTTGTAAAAATTACGTTATGAAGAAAATTATTATAATCTTACTTGTTTTTGTTTCAGCAATTTCATTAGCGCAGGAGAAAATCCAATCTGCAGAAGAGTACCAAAAGGAAATGAATGTTAGATTCTCTGATAGCTTAACGAGTCCTTTGATGAAAGAAGATTTAGTAAATTTTAAAGGCTTAGATTTTTTTCCTATTGATAAAAAATATAGTGTTCAGGCTACGTTCAAGCGAGTGAAAGGAAAAGCTTTTGAGATGAAAACTACAACGGATAGAAAACCGCAATATAGAGTTTATGGTGTTCTTAAATTTCAGATCGAAGGAAAGGAATTGCAATTATTTGTTTATCAGAATTTAGAGCTTATTACCAGACCGGGATTCAAAGATTATTTATTTCTTCCGTTTAGTGATATGACCAATGGAAGCGAGACTTATATTGGAGGTCGATATCTTGATATGAGAATTCCTAAAGAAAAAATGGTAATTATCGATTTTAATAAGGCATACAATCCGTATTGTGCTTACAACTACAAATATTCCTGCCCTGTAGTACCGTTGGAAAATGATTTAAAGGTAGAAATCAAAGCGGGTGTTAAGAAATTTCATGACTAATGTTGTATAATTTACATACGCACGAATCCTCAAATTCAAAGGAGGTTTTAGAAATTGTGAATCAATATCCATATGATTTCAATTCTGAAGTAGCCTATTTTTCCATTGGAATTCATCCTTGGTACATCGATACAAATCGAACCGATGAATATTTGAAGAAAATTGAAGAAAAATTAATCATGGCCAATTGTTTGGCTTTGGGCGAATGTGGTTTAGATAAACGTATCGATATTCCGTTGGAAATTCAACAAGAGGTTTTCGAAAAGCAGTTGACACTTGCACAAAAGCACAAAAAACCTGTAATTTTGCATTGTGTCGCAGCGTATCAAGAGGTGATTGCTATTAAGAAGAAAATGAATATCAAAGAACCGATGATTGTTCATGGATTTTCTAAAAATTTGCAAGTAGCTCAATCCCTATTAGAAAATGGGTTCTATTTGTCTTTTGGAAAATATTTACTTCGTAACCCGGAATTGGCCTCAGTTTTTTTGCAAGTACCCGACGATCGTTTTTTGTTGGAAACGGATACTATTTCAGAAACTATTTTAGCAGTTTATGATAAAGCGGCTTCTATTAAGAAAATTGATATTGAAAAACAGGTTTCAAAAAACTTTACACATATTTTTAAGATTTAATATAATAAAAAAAGAAACAATTATATGGCGGTTTGGCAAGAGAGAGCAGAATTATTATTTAAAAAAGAAGGTTTAGAGAAATTAAAAAATTCGAATGTATTAATAGTAGGTATGGGTGGTGTAGGCTCTTTTGCAGCTGAATTTGTTGCTCGTGCCGGGGTTGGAAAAATGACGATCGTAGATGGAGATGTTGTAGATATAACCAATATCAATCGTCAGTTACCTGCGTTACATTCGACAGTAGGATTGCCAAAAGTAGAGTTGATGGCTGCCCGTCTTAAAGATATCAATCCAGAGTTAGATTTAACAGTAGTGAAGGAATTTTTATCACCAGAACGTGCTTTCGAGTTGGTTACTGAAGATTTTGATTATGTTATGGATTGTATTGATAGTATTACTCCGAAACTGAATTTAATTATAGCAGCAAAACGAAAGAAAGTAAAAATCATTAGTAATATGGGAGCAGGAGGGAAGTTTGAAGCTTCTAAAGTATCCGTAAAAGATATTTCCAAAACCGATTATTGTCCCTTGGCCAAACAGGTGAGAAAACGTTTAAAAGCAGAAGGAATATCAAGTGGTGTAAAAGTGGTTTATTCTTATGAAAGACCAGACTATGATAGTGTCAAAATGACTGATGGTTCTAATTTTAAAAAGTCTTTTTACGGAACAAACAGTTGGATGCCCGCTTTATTCGGGTTGCATGCAGCTGAAAAAGTGATAACCGATTTATTAAAAAAGAAATAATAATAAAAAAGGCTGTTCAATGGAACAGCCTTTTTTGTAGATGCATCATAGCATTTATTTTTTATCAGCATTCATAATATCTTTTATAATTGCTTTAGTGATAGAATCTTGATTGATTTTTTTCTCCTTTCTAACTACTGTAGATTTAATAGGTCTTACAGGGATATAAATTTCTGTAATCCACTTTGAGGCAGATTTATCAGTAGTTATATTTCTGGTGATAACATCAATTTCTTTGAAATTGTCACTTTGCTCTAACTTGTTTTGAGTCATATACTCATGAATTTTTTCTAGAGCTTTTTTCTTATGGGTGTAATTTCCAACTAACGTAGCTTTAACAGTGCTAGAAGGATTAATTTGTCCTGTTAAAAATTCACTATCCATCGAAGTATAAATTTTTTCCTTCGTAGGGATGGCTACCGAAAACTTATATACATTATTTAGCGTATCTTTTGAATGATAAACCAAAAAAGGATCTCCATTAATTGCTGTATTGGTACTGGTAAGTACTCTTTTTAATTCAGGTAAAAATTCTTTAATACGCAATGGAATCTCCTCAGCTTTCGCCATAACCACTTTCTGAATATAAAAAACGGTGTCTCTTTTTACAAATCCATCGAAACGTACTTCGTAAGTATGAAGTTCACGGTTCAAAATTGTATTAATGGTGTTAAGTCCATCATCAAATCGATCGGCAAAATCATTGTTGACACCACGGCCAATGATTCCTAAGAATTTATCTTTAAAAGTCAAACTCCCTTTGGTAGACCAAGTCAATAGTGTTTTTTGGTTCAGGGTATCTTTAAAAGTCAATACTAACTCGTTATTGTTTTCGTTAAGAGTTATATAATGCGTAATACTCTCACCGTCAATTTTAGTGATATTATTGATTGTAATATTTTCTTTCATCCAAGGATTGATAGAATCCCAATTTTCATTGTCCGTAACATATTTATATACCAAATCTTTAGGTGTATCAATTACCTTTTTTCTTACTATAGTATAACTGCCATCTTTGGTCGCAACAAAAACAGAGAGTGCCCCAAGGCACAACATTATTAATAGAAATATATATTTTGCAATTTTCATAAGTTAAAATTATGGTAATAGCGTAAAAATATAAAAAAAAATGTTAAACGGAAGATGAAGTGTTAATCTTTTAAAAAAGTTTTAATGGCAAACAAAATTCCAATGAAAACTAAAAAAATAACCAATATCCAAATGCTCCCTTTATAATGTTGTCGGTGAAGTTTAATGTCTTTTCGATAAGAAAAAATCATTACAGCTATAAAACTAACAACAAAAAATAATGCGAATAATAATTGACCTTTACTGAACATATTTTTTTATGACAAAAATAGGGAATTGTCAAATCAATATGTTATTTTGTGGAGTGATAAATTAATAAGAAATGAAAAAACAATTGCAAGCAGTATATGAATTTCATCATGCTTTTGGATTAGGTATTCAAAATGAACCTGTTGGAGATTTGGGAGAGAATAAAAATTTTCTTCGATTTAATTTGATGAAAGAAGAGAATGAAGAGTATCTTGAAGCGGTTCAAAATAATGATATTACAGAAATTGCAGATGCTTTGGGAGATATGTTATATATTTTGTGTGGCACTATTTTAGAGCACGGACTACAACATAAAATTGAGGAGGTTTTTGATGAAATTCAGCGAAGCAATATGAGTAAATTAGGTGAGGATGGTAAACCAATCTACCGTGAAGATGGAAAAGTTATGAAAGGACCTAACTACTTTAAACCTGATTTTGAAAAAATCTTAGGGTAATTTTAATAAAAAAAGCGATTTTGAATTCAAAATCGCTTTTTTACAATATTTATACTTTTACAGTCCAACCGAAGGTATCTTCTTCGATTTTATACTGAATGTTGGTCATTTTTTCTTTTAAGTGAGCTGAAAAAGAATTTTCTATTTTAGGTAATTCGATATACTCATCTTTGTATTGAAAACCGCTAATTGGACTTACTACTGCTGCAGTTCCTGCTCCAAAAATTTCTTTCAGGCTACCATTTTTCGCTGCTTCAACCAATTCGTCAACAAGTACAGAACGAACTTCAACAGCAATTCCCTCGCGTTTTGCCAAGTCTATTAGACTTTTGCGGGTAACACCATCAAGAATTCGGTCACTAGTTGGAGCCGTATATAAGGTATCATTAATTCTAAAAAAAACGTTCATGGTTCCAGCTTCTTCCAATTTCGTATGCGTAGCATCGTCAGTCCAGATCACTTGTTGGAAACCTTGCTCGTTTGCTAATTTTGTAGGGTAAAATTGCCCAGAATAGTTACCTGCCGCTTTTGCAGCACCAATACCTCCATTAGCTGCACGACTGTAGTAATCAGCAATCAACACTTTAACGTCTCCTGAATAATATGATTTTGCAGGAGATAGAATAACGCAGAAACGATATTGTGTAGATGGTTGAGCAATTACTCCACTACCGATGGCAATCATGAATGGACGAATGTATAAAGAATTCCCTTTTCCTTTTTTTACCCAAGATTTCTCAAGGTTTATTAATTCTTTCAAACCATCAATAAAAACATATTCAGGAACTTCTGGCATGCATAAACGCACTGCAGATTTGTTAAATCGAGAGAAGTTTTCATAAGGCCTGAACATCCAAACATCGTCATTTTCATCTTTGTAAGCCTTCATTCCTTCAAAAATGGCTTGTCCGTAATGAAATACTTTAGCAGACGGGTCTAAAGTGAAGGGTTCGTAAGGTTTAATTACTGGTTTTTCCCAAGCACCGTTTTTAAAATCACATACCAACATGTAGTCGGTAAATACATTACCAAAAGTTAAATTTTCAAAGTCTACCTCGTTGATTTTAGAAGTGTTAGCTTTGATAAAGTCAAACTTGGTTTGAATATCTGAGCTCATGCCTAATTATTTTTTTGCTAATTTATAAAAAAAATGACCTTATTGTTAAATAATAGATAAGAATCAGTGAGGATACTATTATTTTTTGCAAATAATTAAATTTTTAAAAATAGAATTATCAATGTGATATTTTTTTTAGAAAAGTATTAAGAGATGTGTATGTTTCAATGATTTCTAATAGATTTGCATGAATAAACAAAAAAATAAAAAATGAAAAAATTACAATCTTTCTTTTGGATAATTGCAATGTTATTTGCATTAGGTGTTCAAGCACAAACCACGACAAAAAAACAGAATTCCCAAAAAACTGGAATCAATATTGCTGACTACGCTTTGTTTGGAGAAAAATTTACACCCAAAAATGTATTGTCTGAAAAAGCGATGCTTAAAAAGTATAAAAGTTTGAAAAAAGGAGATACCGTAACCGTAAGTTTTAAATCGGTAATTAAAGAAGTTTGCAAAAAGAAAGGTTGTTGGATGAATATGGATTTATCCTCTAATCAAAATTCATTTGTACGTTTTAAAGATTATGGATTCTTCGTTCCTTTAAATGCCGATGGAAGCGAAGCTATTGTTAACGGTAAAGCCTACATCGATGTGGTATCTGTTGAAGAACAACGTCATTATGCAAAAGATGCTAAAAAAAGCCAAGCGGAAATTAATAAAATCACTAAACCTAAAATCACCTATGCTTTTCAGGCTACAGGAGTTTTAATTAAGAAATAATGCAAAAACTAGTTTTATCTTTAGCAGTAGTGTTGCTTTTTTCTTGTCAGAAGAAAAATGAGCCAAGTGAACTTCCTAAAAAAGAAGAGAAAAAATTTGAAATGTATGAAATGTCGGAAATGGCCATGCTGATGGAACAAATGTATGCCGACAACGAAAGACTCAAACAGCGTATCCTCAATAATGATACAATTGGTCAGTTTCCTCAACATTTTCTGAAAATTCATGAAGCTGTTATGACCGATGAGCAGGAAAACGATGCTTTCTTTAAAGAACACGCTGCGGCTTTTATAGCTTCACAAGAACTGATTTATAAAGACCCGTCAAATGCCAAAGAACATTTTAACAATAGTATTTCTGAATGTGTAAAATGTCACGAGGTGAAATGTGGTGGTCCTATAGTTCGAATTAAAAAGTTATATATTAAGTAGTTTGAAAAGAAAGATTATACAAACACTCGACGGTTCAACTACCATCCAATTGGTTGATTGGGATGAGTGTTATCATTCTAAAAATGGGGCCATACAAGAAGCGCAACATGTATTCATCCAAAACGGACTTTCTTTGTTGGAAAAAGAAACCATAGCAGTTTTAGAGATCGGTTTTGGTACGGGACTTAATGCTTTTATTACTTTTTTAGAAGCTCAGAAACGTAATTTAAAAATTGATTATGTTGGTGTGGAAGCGTATCCCTTGAGCCCCGAAGAAGTGCTTTCCATGAATTATGTTGAAGCTTTACAAGTACCTCAATATGATGCTATTTTTAAAGCCATGCACCAATGTTCTTGGGAAACAAAGCATCAAATTTCATCGAATTTTTTCTTAACTAAAAAGAAACAATTATTTCAAGAGATAAATTTTATCAATCGGTTTGATATTATTTATTTTGATGCTTTCGGTTATCAGGTACAACCTGAGTTATGGAGTACAGAAATTTTCCGTAACATGTTTAAGGTATTAAAAGAAAAAGGAATCCTAGTAACCTATGCCGCTCGAGGTGTTGTAAAACGTTCGATGCAAGAGGTTGGTTTTACTGTAAAAAAAGTACCTGGACCTCCTGGAAAAAGAGAAATGATGATCGGTTTTAAGGATTTTTAGAAAATTATAACATTTTAGTTTTTATAAAATAGTTATATTTGAAATAATCAATACCACAAAATATAATAATTATGACAAGACAAATGGTAAGTTTTACGAAATCTATTCTGGAAAGAGTGAGTTTCGATCCTATTTTGTTTAAGAAGGAATTAAAAAAAGCTGTTAAAGTCTTATTACCGTATGAATTGGAAGAATTAACAGAGTGGTTTTTTAAATTTACTCAAGGGAAACCGGAACTCAGAAAGTGCGAAATTTATTTGAAATCATAGTATAAAAAGGGAGCTGTAAAGCTCCCTTTTATTTTAGATGATATATTTATGTAAGTAATTATTTTGAAATCTATAAAAAAAATACATCTCATCGATTTTTTTTACTCTTAATCGTTTTAAAAAGCTATTTTTATAAAAGAGTTTTCAACAAGTGTTTCATTTTAAAAATGTAAGTTATGCCCTGAATGATTTACGATTACACCAAAAATGTACTTGAAAAAGTAAGCTTTGACGTTCAACTTTTTATGAAAGAGTTAAAAAAAGCTGTTAGAAATTTACTTCCTTATGAATTAGAACATCTAAAAAATTGGCTGTTGTATTTCACAAGCGAAAAACCGGAACTTAGACAGTGTATTCACATTGTTGATACTTATTAAATTACCAAACCAACCTAACTAGGAGCTTTTTAGCTCCTTTTATTTTTTCTGTAACGGACTGATAATTTCTACGTTCTGAAAGGCTATAGCCCCGCGCACAACTCCCAAAATGGTATTGCGTAACGCATCGGTGATGTGCATTTTTAATTCGTTTTTTGGAAATAGTAAGCTAATTTCTCTTGCCGGTTTAGGCTCCACAAAATGTTTTAATTTCTGCTTGTCGCTTTCTTTTAAATCTAAAGTATGTAAATAAGGTAAAAGCGTAATCCCTAAACCTTCGTCGGCTAGTTTTATTAAGGTTTCAAAACTTCCACTTTCAATTTGGAATTTTGATTCTGAATGGGTTGATTTGCTTTTGCACAGATTTAATATGCCATTTCTAAAACAATGACCGTCTTGTAAAAGTAAGATTTCATCAACATTCAAATCGGTGATTTCCAACTCATGTTTGTTGAATTTAGGATGCTGTTGTGGGACATAAACCATAAAAGGTTCATAGTATAAAACAATTTCTTTTATTTTTTCTTCTTCTAACGGAGTGGCCGCGATTGCTGCATCTAAGTGTCCGTTTTTGAGTTTGGTAATGATTTCATTGGTATTCAATTCCTCAATAATCAATTTTACTTTCGGATATTTTTTTATGAAATTATTCAGGAACATAGGTAGTAAGGTTGGCATTACCGTAGGGATTATTCCAAGGCGGAATTCACCACCTATGAATCCTTTTTGTTGGTCTACAATATCTTGAATTCTATCGGCTTCATTTACAATATTTTTTGCTTGAGCAACAATTTTTTGACCAACTTCAGTTAATTGAATAGGTTTTTTACTTCGGTCAAAGATGATGATGTCTAATTCTTCTTCAATTTTTTGAATTTGCATGCTTAGTGTCGGCTGTGTTACAAAGCATTTTTCGGCGGCAAGAGTAAAATTTTTGTGTTCGGCAACTGCCAAAACATATTGTAATTGGGTAATGGTCATGGTATAATCAATTTTGATACAAATATAAAAACTATCGATTTAATTTATAATTATTTTGGAAAAGTTTCAAGTAAATTTGTAAATAAATTTTAAAACTATGAAAACTAATAGTATTGGATTGCCGCAAAAAGAAACTGAAATTTTAGTTAACGAACTCAATATTTTGTTGGCTAACTTTCAGATTTATTATCAAAATTTGAGAGGAATGCATTGGAACATTCGTGGTAAAAGTTTTTTTGATTTGCATCTTAAATTTGAAGAATTATACAATGATGCTCAATTGAAAATAGACATGATTGCCGAAAGAATTCTAACGCTTGGGGGAACACCGTTTCATACTTTTCCGGATTATATTGAACATTCAAAAATTCAGATTGAAAAAAATATTTTTAAAGATGAGGAAGCCATAAATTTGATTGTAAATTCATTGTCTGAATTGTTAAAAATGGAAAGAATAATCTTGAAACAATCTGGCGCTATTGATGATGAAGGAACCAACGGAATGATGAGCGATTTTATTTCTGAACAAGAGAAAACAATCTGGATGATGTCGGCTTGGTTAGGAAAAACTATTTAGTTTTATCTAAATTTTCATTAAAGGCCGAAGGTAATAATTGAGGTATAAACTTAACCAAAATTGGCAAAAGTAAACTTCCTCCGGGGACCAAAAAGATGGTTAATGAGGGTATGGTTTTACAAATGTCTAGGAGTTGGGTTTTTACCTTTTTCTTTTCTTCCTGATTCAATTCTCTGATGGTCGATTGAGTTAGGAGCAACATTAACTCTTTGCTTTGAGATATTTCCGTTAGCAATCTTCCTTTGTTCCTTGCAACTAAGGTTTGAACATTTTGAGTAGTTTGATCGTAAAAATGTTTAACAGGATTAGAGTAATTAAAGTATGGAATATCTTGCTTGTTTTTTGAAATAAAAACGGCCATTGCTGCGATACTTTTGTCAACAAAATCATTTGAGGAATTAAATTTCTCAGCCAATTGATAGAGAAAATATTTTTCGGAAGTTTCTATTTCAGCGTCATTCCATATAGCCATAGTGGCAATATCTATAAGGTAAAATTTTTCAAAATCATCTGAAAAATAAGAAAAATTAACGTGTTCTAAGACGTCAGAATCTGATTTATTGAACTTGGTATACCGCACAGACGATTCGAAGAGTTTCTGTAATAAATCATCGTATTTTGTTTTCTTTTCTTTGGTTTTTAAGGCCAAATTAACCACAGTAATAATAATTTCTTCTGCTTTTTTTAAATATTTAGTTGAAATTTCTTGAGTAGCCAAATATTTTTTAAATGCCAAAACATCTATAAAAAGCAAAGCATTGGTTAGAATGTGCGAGAAATTTTTACTGATGATATTATCGTTAGTTTGAATCCGTGAACTAAGAATTTTTTCTAGTTTATTGGAAAGAGTATCGGTTGGAAGTATTGCTTCCAGAAGTCCAATCCTTTTAGGATGTAATTCTTCATAAAACTGAACACATTTTACGATGAACTCTTCATGATCTCTGTTCTTTTCGGAAAGTTGGTAGATGCCAAAAAGAGTATTAAGTAAGGCAATTTTAGAAAATTCCGAAGTAGTCCAACCTTTTGTTTCGATTGGTATTTGAGTAACAAAGTGGGTGGTATAACCAAATAGAAACCCTGTTTCACGAGTGTTTTCATAGAACAAGCGGGCATCTTCTATGAGGGGCTGTTCTTCCGAATTTTGTTCAAAGAAAAATTTTTTTACCCAACCGTGAACTGAAGGATTGATCATATTGAATTATAAAAATGCAAATTTAAACATTTTGAAATGTCATTGTCAATTTTTTCAGGGATTTACCAAAAGTATCCAGAAATAGGAGCGCTATCGTTCTTTAAATTGTACTTTTTTTAAATTAAATTTCTGTTAATAGTTCGCTAAAAAAGCATGTTGATTTAAAAAATCGAATTACTTTTATAGAGAAAAAAATAGTAAAATGAAAAACATAAAATCATTATTATCCGCATCTGTTTTATTATTAGCAGTATCGGCTTCGGCTCAATTTACCCAAAAAGCATTACCTTATTCTTATAATGCTCTAGAAACTTACATTGATGCTCAAACAATGGAAATTCATTACAGCAAGCATCATGCAGCTTATGTAAACAACTTAAATAAAGCGGTAGCAGGAACTACTACAGAAAAAATGTCATTGGTTGAGATTTTTGCCAATGTCTCTAAAATGAGTCCAGCGATTAGAAACAATGGTGGCGGTCACTATAATCACGAATTGTTCTGGTCTGTACTTACTCCAGAGAAAAACACTAAAATGTCTCCTGAATTAGAAAAAGCGGTTAAAGAAAGCTTTGGAACACTAGAGGTTTTAAAAGAAAAACTAAACGCAGCTGCTATGAGTCGTTTTGGATCAGGTTGGGCATGGTTGTATGTAACAAAAGACAACAAGTTAGCCATCTCGTCTACACCAAATCAAGATAATCCATTAATGGATGTAGCGGAACAAAGAGGTATTCCTGTTTTTGGAATCGATGTTTGGGAGCATGCTTATTATTTGAAATATCAAAATAAAAGAGCTGATTACTTAAATAACATTTGGAATGTGGTGAATTGGACGGAGATCAGCAAACGTTACGAAGAGGCTCTTAAAGCAAATAAGTAACCTTTAAAAAAATAGAGTAGAGGAGTTCCCAAAAGGACTCCTTTTTTGTTTTTATGCAGAATGAATTCGATCTATAGTCATTTGTTAAATCGTAGAAATAAAAAAACCACAATAGTAATTTACTACTGTGGCTTTTTATCTAACTAATTAAAATTTAAAGGGATTAAAAGCAGTAAGTGTTTTCTGCTATTAATTTTGCAGCAATAGTCTCACGTAATTTTACTACGTTAGGCATGTTAACGTATTTTGTATAACGACGTAATCCCATTAGCATCATGCGTTGTTCATCACCTTCAGCAAAAGAAACAATTCCTTCTTTTCCTTTTTGAGAGATAATGTCAACAGCATTATATAAATATAACTGAGCCATAGCGATTTGTTCTTTTACATTTTCTGCACCTTTAGCTTTAGCTAATTTTTCAGTACGTAAAATTCCAGACTCTGCCATGTAGATTTCAATTAACATATCAGAAGCCGCCATTAATAATTGTTGGTGTGCTTCTAAATCTGGACCAAATTTTTGAACCGCAGCACCGGCAACCATTAAAAAGGATTTTTTCAATTTACCGATTAATTCTTTTTCTTCAGCAAACAATTCTGTGTAATCAGGAGTATCGAAATCAGGAATACCCATTAATTCTTCAGCCACTTTCATTGCAGGACCTAATAAGTCAACATGACCTTTCATGGCTTTTTTCACTAACATACCTACAGAAAGCATACGGTTAATTTCGTTTGTTCCTTCATAGATACGAGCAATACGAGCATCTCTCCAAGCAGACTCCATAGGTGTTTCTTCCGAGAATCCCATACCACCAAAGATTTGGATTCCTTCATCAGAACAGTTTTGAATATCTTCAGAAACCGCTACTTTTAAGATAGAACATTCGATAGCGAATTCTTCTACTCCTTTTAATTCCGCTTCTTGGTGAGAAGTTCCCTCAGCCACACGAGCTTCAATTCTATCTTCAATTGATTTCGCCGCACGGTAAGAAGCAGCTTCACCAACATAAGCATTTGTAGCCATGGTAGCTAATTTAGCTTGAATAGCACCAAAGTTGGCGATAGGAGTTTTAAATTGTACTCTCTCATTAGCATATTTAACTGCTGCTGAGATCGTACGACGTTGTGCATCTAAACAAGCTGCCGCTAATTTGATACGACCTACGTTTAAGGCATTCATAGCAATTTTGAAACCTTCACCACGTCCAGCTAACATGTTTTCAGCAGGCACAATAGTATCGTTGAAAAACACTTGACGAGTTGAAGACGAACGGATACCTAATTTATGCTCTTCTTCACCTAAAGTGATTCCGTTAGGGTTTGCTGGATCGTATTCAACGATGAAACCAGTGATGTTTTTATCGTCTTCGATACGAGCAAAAACGATCATCAAATTACAGAAACCTGCATTGGAAATCCACATTTTCTGTCCGTTGATTTTGTATGATTTTCCATCAGCAGTCAATTCTGCTTTGGTTTTTCCTGAATTAGCATCAGAACCAGCTCCTGGCTCTGTTAAACAGTATGAACCAAACCATTCACCAGAGGCTAATTTTGGAACATATTTTAATTTTTGTTCTTCAGTTCCGTATAAAGTAATTGGCATGGTACCAATACCTGTATGAGCTCCAAAAGCAGTAGAGAATGAACCTGTTGCTCCAGAAATGTAATCACAAGTTAACATTGTAGAAACAAATCCCATTCCTAATCCACCATAAGCTTCAGGAACCGCTACACCTAAGAAACCAAGATCGCCAGCTTTGCGCATACACTCTTCAGTATAAGCGTAGTCTTTTTTCTCAAATTTGTCTTTGTGTGCCCATAATTCTTTGTCAACGAATTCTTTAACAGAATCGCGCATCATGATTTGTTCTTCCGTAAAATCTTCCGGCGTGAAAATATTTTCACATTTTGTCTCTTTAACGAGGAATTGTCCTCCTCTAGTGATATCTTCCATAGTTTTTATTTTTAAGAAAATAGAGAATAGAGCTAAGAAAATAGACTATTTTAGACCGTTTTGAAACGACATAGTCATTCTTTGAAATTCTTCTATTTTAGATTCTAATTGGTTATAAATTATTTCGTTTATGTATTTTCTGTGTTTTGCAACAATTAATTGAGTTGTTAATTCAAAAGAAGAGCCTAGAGCAATATCTATAAAATGACTAAAGGATTTATCTGTTCGAGCAGATCCTTCAGCAATATTACTTGGAATAGATACTGAACATCTACTTATTTGTGAGCTTAAATCAAATCTTTCGTGTTTTGGAAATTCTAAAAGGATATCAGATATATCATTAGCTATTTCTATAGCAATTTGCCAAATTTTAAGATTTTTATAATTATGACGTAAGCTCATAAATCTTTTCTCTATTTTCTTTATTCTGCTCTTCAAAAAATTACAATAGCTCAAAGATACCCGCGGTTCCTTGTCCTGTACCCACACACATGGTTACCATTCCGTATTTGTTGCCGCGACGTTTCATTTCGTCGAATAACTGAACGGTTAGTTTAGCTCCTGTACATCCTAGAGGGTGACCTAAAGCAATAGCACCTCCGTTTACGTTGATGATTTCTGGATTTAAGTCTAATTCACGGATTACGGCTAAAGATTGTGATGCGAATGCTTCGTTTAATTCGATTAATTCAATATCAGAAATCTTTAAACCAGCTTGTTGTACTGCTTTTGGAATCGCTTTTACTGGACCAATTCCCATGATTCTTGGCTCAACACCAGCAGAAGCAAAGTTTACCAAACGAGCGATTGGTTCTAAGTTTAATTCTTTGACCATTTCTTCGCTCATGATTAATACGAAAGCAGCACCGTCACTCATTTGTGATGAGTTACCAGCAGTTACAGAACCATCAGCAGCGAATACTGGACGTAATTTGTTTAGTGCCGCTACATTTGTATCAGCACGAGGTCCTTCGTCTTTATTTACCGTATAGGATTTGGTTTCTTTTTTACCGGCTTCGTTAATGAAAGTATGTTCTACAGTGATAGGTGCAATTTGAGCATCAAATTTACCTTCCGCTTGTGCTTTTAAGGCTTTCATGTGTGAGTTGTACGCAAACTCATCTTGATCTTCACGAGAAACATTGAATTGTTTTGCTACCGCTTCGGCAGTTAAACCCATTCCCCAGTAGTAGTCTTCGTGACCAGCTGCAGCAGCTTTATAATCCGGAGTAGGTTTGTAACCTCCCATTGGAATATAACTCATACTTTCTGCACCACCGGCAATGATACAATGTGCCATTCCTGCTTGAATTTTTGCAGTAGCCATTCCGATAGTTTCTAAACCCGATGCACAGTAACGGTTCACGGTTACACCCGGAACATCAGTCACTTTTAATCCCATTAATGAAATTAAACGACCTACGTTAAGCCCTTGTTCTGCCTCTGGCATCGCATTACCTACCATTACGTCATCAATTCTTGTTTTGTCAAAACCTGGTAATTGCGCCATCATATGTTCAATGGTTTCAGCGGCTAATTCGTCAGGTCTTTTGAAACGGAACACTCCTTTAGGTGCTTTACCTACGGCTGTTCTATATCCTTTTACTATATATGCTGTTTTCATATTTTTTTTTTTAGAGAAAAGAAGAAAGAGAAAAGAGGAAAGAAATTGTCTTTGTTCTTGCTTCTTTGTTCTTGTTTCTAATTTCTAAGCGGTTTTCCTTTAGTTAACATAAATTGGATACGCTCCAATGTTTTTCTTTCTGTACAAAGAGATAAGAAAGCTTCTCTTTCTAAATCCAATAAATATTGTTCAGTTACTAATGTTGGTTCAGATAAATCTCCACCCGCCATAACGTAAGCTAATTTATTGGCAATTTTTTGGTCGTGTTCCGAAATGTATTGACCAGCTACCATTTGATCAGTTCCTACCAAGAACATACCTAACGCTTGTTTTCCTAAAACTTTGATATCTTTACGTTTCGCTGGTTGTGTATAACCTGCTTCAGCCATTAATAAAGCGTGTTTTTTAGCTTCAGCAATTTGACGGTCTTTGTTCACAACAACTATGTCTTTACCTTTTTGTAAGATTCCTAAATCGAATGCTTCGTATGCCGAAGTGGCTACTTTTGCCATACCAATAGTTAAGAAGTACTCTTGTAAAACGTTCAATTCAACGTCGTTTTTACGGAAAGTGTCAGCAGCTCTTAAAGCCATTTCTTTAGAACCACCACCACCAGGGATTACACCTACACCAAATTCTACTAAACCGATGTAAGTTTCAGCAGCAGCTACCACTTTATCAGCATGCATTGAAAGCTCACAACCACCACCTAAAGTCATTCCGTGAGGCGCAGCAATTACTGGAATGGAAGAATAACGAGCACGCATCATAGTGTCTTGGAACATTTTGATAGCCATGTTCAATTCATCGTATTCTTGCTCAACAGCCATCATGAAAATCATACCGATGTTAGCACCAACTGAGAAATTAGCCGCTTGGTTACCAATTACTAAACCGTTGTATTCTTTTTCAGCTAAATCAATGGCTTTGTTGATTCCTGTCAACACACCACCACCAATAGTATTCATTTTAGAATGGAATTCTAAGTTTAAGATTCCATCGCCGATATTGTGTACTGTACAATCTGCATTTCCCCAAACTTTTTTGCTTTCGCGGATGTTGTTTAAGATGATAAATGCGTCTTGTCCAGGTACTTTTACTTGTGATTTTGAAGCAGTGTTATAATAATTTGTTGCACCTTCTTTAACAGTATAGAAAGAGGTGTTGCCAGAAGCTAACATTTCTGTTACCCATGCAGCAGGAGCATAACCTTCGGCCTTCATCATTTCGATACCTTTTTCTACACCGATAGCATCCCAAATTTCAAATGGACCATTTTCCCATCCAAAACCAGCTTTCATTGCATCGTCAATTTTGTAGAAATCATCAGTAATTTCAGGAACTCTGTTAGATACATAAGCAAACATAGCAGAGAAGTTTTTGCGGTAGAATTCACCGGCTCTGTCAGTTCCTTTTACTAATACTCTGAATCTATCGATTGGTTTTTCAATCGTTTTTGTCATTTCTAGGGTAGCAAACGACGCTTTTTTATTGGGACGATATTCTAAAGTATTTAAGTCTAACGAAAGAATATCTTTTCCTTCTTTTTTGTAGAAACCTTGTCCGGTTTTGCTTCCTAACCATTTGTTTTCCATCATTTTGTTGATGAAATCAGGAAGTTTGAATAATTCGTGAGCTTCATCGTTAGGGCAGTTTTCGTAAAGACCGTTAGCAACGTGTACTAAAGTATCTAACCCAACGACATCAACTGTACGGAAAGTAGCCGATTTAGGGCGACCAATTACAGGACCGGTTAATTTATCAACTTCTTCAATAGTTAATCCCATTTCTTTTACTTGGTGGAATAAGCTCATGATTCCGAAGATTCCGATGCGGTTACCAATAAAAGCTGGGGTATCTTTTGCTACTACCGATGTTTTTCCTAAGAATTGTTCCCCATAGTTATTTAAGAAATCCAATACATCTTGTGAAGTTTTTGGACCAGGAATAATTTCAAATAATTTCAAATAACGAGCTGGGTTAAAGAAGTGTGTTCCACAGAAATGTTTTTGGAAATCTTCGCTTCGGCCTTCGCTCATAAAATGGATAGGAATACCTGAAGTGTTAGAAGTAACAAGAGTTCCAGGTTTTCTGTGTGCATCAATTTGCTCGAAAACCGATTTTTTAATGTCTAATCTTTCAACAACTACTTCAATTATCCAATCTACAGTTGCAATTTTTGCAATATCATCCGTAAGATTACCCGTGGTTATACGGTCTGCAAATTTTGGATGATAAATAGGAGAGGGTTTCGATTTTAAAGCGTTCGTTAAACTATCATTTACGATACGGTTACGGACTGCTTTATCGTCCAATGTTAAACCTTTTTTTTGCTCCGCCTCGTTTAATTCGCGAGGGACAATGTCTAAAAGTAAAACTTCGACACCGATGTTGGCAAAATGACAAGCAATGCCTGATCCCATAATTCCGGATCCGACAACTGCAACTTTTTTAATTACTCTTTTCATCATTTAGTACTTCTGGTTGATTGTATATTTTTTTGTCTTGTATTAATTCGTTTATAATTTCGGTAACTTCTAAAAAATGATTTAATTTTTCTTCTGAAATATTGTTTCTGACTGTTTCATTGAATTTAAGTACCGTTTGTTTTGATAATTCTCTTTTTTCTTTTCCTTCTTCCGTTAAGTAAATCAAAACACCTCTTCCATCAGCTGGGTTGGGTCTACGGTATATTAAGCCTTTTTCTTCCATCGATTTCAGCGTTCGGGTTAAACTGGTTGGTTCCATTCCCATTCTACTACTTATAAAGGTAGAAGGAGTCCCTTCTTCTTTGTCGATACTTAAAAGAGCAAATCCTACAGCCATTGAACCACCATATTTAGTAGCTTCTTCGTTGTACATACGTGAAACCGCTTGCCAAGTTGCTCGTAGTACATAATCTATAGTTTTATCTTTCATAAATGATTCTAATATTCCAAAAGTAATAAAAAATATTATGCATGCATAATAAATTGTAAAAAAAATTAGAGGAATTTATAGAAAATAAAAAAACTCCCTTTGTTTAAGGGAGTTTTAGGGGGTACTATATTAAATTATTAATAACTAATTAATCTAAACGATTTAGCTTTTAAACTTTTGCTAGATTTCTAGTTGTATATTTTTTCGTATAGTCCTTTATATTTTTCAAGGATTACTTTACGCTTTAATTTTAGGGTAGGAGTTAAATGTCCTTCCTCGATTGACCAGATATCTGGCGTTAATTCAAAACGTTTGATTTTTTCCCAATTCCCGAATTTAGTATTTAGTGTATCAACTTCTTGAGCAATTCTTTCAATAACTTTCGGATTGTTTACAATTTCTTCATTAGTAGCTCCTAGATTAATTTTATGAATTTGAGCCCATTCTTTGATAAAATCGAAACTAGGTTGGATTATAGCTGCTGGCATTTTTTGACCTTCACCAATCACCATGATTTGCTCTATGAAGCGTGATTGTTTCATAGTATTTTCAAGAATTTGAGGCGCGATGTACTTTCCACCAGAAGTTTTGAACATTTCTTTTTTACGGTCGGTTATTTTTAAGAAACCTTCACTATCCACTTCTCCAATATCTCCTGTATGAAAATAACCGTTTACAATCACTTCCGAAGTCAATTTTTCATCTTTGTAATAGCCAAGCATTACATTAGGGCCTTTGCAAAGAATTTCACCATCTTCAGCGATTTTTACTTCTACGTTATCTAGTATTTTTCCTACTGTTCCGATTTTGAAACCATGATTTCTCATGTCGTTTACAGCGATAACAGGTGATGTTTCGGTTAATCCATATCCTTCCATGATAGGGATTCCAGCTGCTGCGAAAACACGAGTTAATCTAGGTTGAAGCGCTGCACTACCAGAAACCATTAATTCTAATCGGTTACCAAGGGCTTCTTTCCACTTGCTGAATATTAATTTTCGTGCAATTTTAAGTTGAAATTCATACCAAAAACCATTAGCTCCATAAGGTTCGTAGCGTAATCCTAAATCGATTGCCCAAAAGAAGATTTTCTTTTTAAGTCCTGTAAGTTCAGTTCCTTTTGCATAAATTTTGTCATATACTTTTTCTAGAAGTCTTGGAACAGCCGACATTACCTTAGGTTTAACCTCTTTTAGGTTGTCGCTCATTTTTTCGATAGATTCTGCATAATAAATCGAAATACCATAATATTGGTATAAATACAAAATCATTCGCTCAAAAATGTGACAAACCGGCAAGAAACTTAAAGCACTCACATTACCCGATTCAAAAGGAATTCTTTTTGAACTATCTAATACATTAGAAACAATGTTTTTGTGCGAAAGCATTACACCTTTTGGTTTTCCGGTAGTTCCGGAGGTATAAATTATGGTAGCCAAATTATCAGTTGTTACACTGTTTTTGCGATCTTCTACTTCATTTTGGTTCGAAGTGTCTTCTCCCAAGGATAATAAATCTTTCAAATTTTTTTCTCCTGGAATTTCATCGAAGGTGTAAACATCCTTTAAAGAAGGTACATTGTTTTTTATCGCATTAATCTTGTTTAAAACCTCGATATCCGACACAATACAATATGTAGATTCAGAATGGTTTAAAATGTATTGGTAATCTTCTTCTGAGATGGTTGGGTAAATTGGAACCGTTTGCGCACCCGTTTGAAGAACACCAATATCAGTAATATTCCATTCGGTTCTATTATTGGAAGAAATGATAGCGATCTTATCGTTTTTCTGAACCCCTAATTTTAAAAAGGCACGGGATAATGTATTGGCTTGGTCAATATATTGTTGTGTAGATGTTTTTACCCATTCGCCATTGTATTTTGTTACTAGGGCATCAGGTAAATTGTTGTTTTCCAGTTGATAATAAGGAAAATCAAAAAGTCTTGTAATTTTGGTCATTATAGTTATGGCTAGGTTATATGGTTTGCAATGTAAATAAATTTAATAAAAATATCAATTTTTTGTTATTTTTTAAAATCTATTGATAGAGAATTCACACAAAACCGTTTTCCTGTTTCAGTAGGACCGTCATCAAAAATATGACCTAAGTGGCCTCCGCATCGAGCACAAAGAATTTCTACACGCTTCATACCGAAGCTATTGTCTGCTTTGTACTCAATTTTTCCCGGAATCGCTTCATCAAATGAAGGCCATCCACAGTTTGATTCAAATTTAGAATCACTCTCAAAGAGAGGTTCTTGACATCCGCCACACACATAGGTACCTTTTTCAAAATGAAGATTATATTCTCCAGTGTGAGCATATTCGGTTCCTTTTAAGCGAAGAATTCTATAACGTTCTTCTCCTAATTGCGCTTTCCATTCGGCATCTGTTTTTTCAATCGTGTATTTCATAGGTTTTTTGGTATATTCTTTTTTCTCTTGTCCGTGACAAGAAGTCATAAAAGATAAAATTATTAAAAATGTGATTTTTAGTAAACTATTCATGGATAAAAGAAATTATTTTGGTAATAACAGCTGGATCTCCTAGTATTTTTCTGTGACCCAATTTTTTGGTAATCATAATTTGACCGTCGGACAAATGTTTATGAATGTTGTGTGCGCAAAAAACGGGAACATCGTTATCTTCTTCATCGTGAATGACTAATGTTGGGATGTTTACTTTCTTGGCTGCTTCATGAGCCGCGTAGTCTTCCATTGGAACTCCGAATTTCTGTTCAAAAAACATTTTCATTTTATTGACGATACTATGTTTTAAACCTAATTTGTCTACAAAATCAATTAAGATATCTGTAATTTTATCTCCACTGCCAATCACTACAGCTTTTTTAACATTGAGTCCTTGTTTGACAGCATTCAGTACCGACATGCCTCCTAAAGAATGTCCTATAGCATAATCAAAAGGTCCGTATTTCTTTTCTAATTCTAAAATTGAAGCAATAAATTCGGTCATAATAGTTGACGAACTTGATGATTTTCCGTGACCGGGAGCATCAAAACTAATGGTTGCATATCCTTGTTTTAGAAGTTCATCAGCTATTTTTACTAATTGCGTTCCTCTTCCGGACCATCCGTGAACTAATAAAATCTTCTTTTCACTATTGCCATAAAGATAAGTAACTATTTCTTTATTGATTTTCGGAACAAAAACTTTTTCTTGTTTCGAATTTTTGTCCATTTCATGTTCTCGTTTTGGAGTTTTGTGCTTTATGGGAGTGGTGAAAATTTTAGTGGCTAATCTGGTAACTAAGTCCTCTGAAAAAAATTCAACTAGTTTTAAACTGTATTTTAATGGTTTAGGAACCTCAATTCCTTGATGCTTCTTAGATTTCAATTTTTTTTATTTTAAATGGTAATGCAATTTACAATTTGGTACGAAATTTGACTCTTAAAATTATGATAATTTTAGAAAGTATTTTTGTAAAATTTATTACTTTTAAGGTAGCATCACTAAATATCAAATTAATAAAACATGAAAAAAATAATAGCATCTGTAGGGCTTTTGATCTTAGCTTATTCTTGTACTACTAATCCATTTACTGGACAGAAAACGATGGCTTTGGTGCCAGATAGCGAGATTTTCCCAATGTCATTTCAACAATACAGCCAATTTTTGTCTGAGAACAAAGTAGTTACAGGAACCAAAGACGCTATGCGTGTAGAGTCTGTAGCTAACAAAATTAAAGTAGCTTCAGAGCGTTGGTTAAACGCTAATGGTAATATTGACTATTTGAAAGACTATAAATGGGAATATAAATTAGTTGATAGTAAAGAAGTAAACGCTTGGTGTATGCCAGGTGGTAAAATTGTGGTATACACGGGTATTTTACCAATTACAAAGGATGATGCTGGTTTGGCAGCTGTCTTAGGTCATGAAGTAGCTCATGCTTTAGCGAATCATGGACAACAACGAATGAGTGCTGGATTAATTCAACAAGCAGGCGGAGTGGCAGTGGCGTTGGCCACTAAAGATAAATCACCCGAAGCTCAGCAAGCATGGATGCAAGCCTATGGGGTAGGAAGCCAAGTAGGAGGAATGTTGCCTTTTAGTCGTACCCATGAGACGGAAGCTGATAAGATTGGTTTGTTGTTAATGACTATAGCAGGATATACTCCAGAAAGTGCTGTTCAAGTTTGGGAAAGAATGAGTGCTATGTCGGGAGGTCAAACTCCTCCAGAATTTTTAAGTACTCACCCAAGTAACCAAACCCGTATAGATAACTTAAAATCTTGGATTCCTCAAGTAAAAGAGGAAGCAGCAAAATTTAATGCTAAATCCAAATAAATAAAGAAAAAAGTGTATTTTCGAAGCTCCTACTAAGTAGGAGTTTTTTTATTTTCAAAAAATACATTATGAGTCAATTTCCAAAAGGAGATCCAAAACTTCTGAATGCCTGGGCTTTCTATGATTGGGCAAATTCAGTTTATAGTTTAGTTATTACTTCAGCTATTTTTCCAATTTTTTACGAAGCCATTTTTAAAATCGAAAATCGAGATTATGTTGACGTCTTTGGATATCATTTCAAAGATACAGCAATGATTACCTTTGTTACAGCATTAGCTTTTTTGTTAGTAGCATTAATGTCTCCAATTTTGTCTGGGATAGCCGATTATGTTGGAAATAAACTAGCTTTTCTTCGCTTTTTTTGTTATTTGGGAGGGTTGTCTTGTATTAGTTTATATTGGTTTAATGTTGACAATTTCTTTTTAAGTTATACCGCATATCTGTTAGGTCTGATAGGTTTTTGGGGAAGCCTTGTTTTTTATAATTCATACCTTCCGGATATAGCTTATCCAGAACAGCAGGATAAGGTAAGTGCTCGTGGATTTTCTATGGGGTACATTGGAAGTACGATCTTACTAATTTTAAATCTGGCTATGGTAATGTTGGTGCCGGATGAAGAGAAAATAGAAATGATGCGATACTCCTTTGTAATGGTGGGTATTTGGTGGATAGGTTTCAGTCATGTTACGTATCATTATTTGCCTAAGGGAGTAGCTACCGGTCATAAAGTAACCAGAGCCGTGGTATTGGATGGTTATCACGAGTTAATCAAAGTATGGAAAGAAGTGAGGCAAAATTTGGTTTTAAAAAGATATTTGGCAAGTTATTTTGTTTTTATCATGGCGGTACAAACAGTAATGCTTATTGCCACTTATTTTGGAGCCGAAGAAATTGCATGGGAAACGGAGAGTCAAAAAACCACAGGTTTAATTATAAGTATTTTAGTAATTCAAATAGTTGCTGTTTTGGGAGCTTTTTTAACTTCACGAGCTTCCGGTAAATTTGGAAATTTGAGAGTACTTATTTTTTTAAACATGTTCTGGGCTGCCCTATGTGGTTTTGCTTTTTTCGTAGAAACGCCCAATGAATTTTATGCCACAGCAGGTTTTGTTGGATTAGTCATGGGAGGGATTCAGTCCTTGGCGCGTTCTACTTATTCTAAGTATTTGCCTGAGACTCCAGATACAGCGTCTTATTTCAGCTTTTATGACGTTACAGAAAAAATAGGAATCGTAATAGGGATGTCTGTTTATGGGATTATAGATCAGGTTACAGATTCTATGAGAAATTCAATTGTTTTTCTGGGAGTATTTTTTGTGATAGGAGTACTCTTATTACTGAGAGTTCCTGGTAGAAAGCAATAAAATTCAATTCAAACAAATTTTAAATCAAAATAAATGAAAACTAAATTAACTAAACTAGCTTTTGCTTTTTTTTCCGTGTCATTTTTATTCTTGACCTCATGTAGTAATGATGATGCAAATAATGGAACTTCAACCGGAAATTATTTGCCTATGGCAATTAACAATAAATGGTCATATCTGGATCAGAATGATCAAATCGATGAGATGCACATCATTGAGAAAGAAAATTTAAATAATAAAACATACTATAAAATAGACACTCAAAAAGAGTCTGAAGAGTTGGGCTATCCTGTTGAATCGTGGTTTGCTAAATCAGGGGCAAAATATTTTACAAGAACGGCTTTTGAAATGCCAATTTACAATGCAGAGGTTTCCCCCATGGAAGTAATTATTCTGCAAGATGATTTAGAGGTAAATCAAACTTGGACACAAAATTTTAAATTAACAATTAAGGTTTATGGTCAAGGATCTCAATCTTTACCCGTTACAGTTACTGGAAAAATAATTGAAAAAGGAGTTTCGGTAAATGTACAAGATGTGAATTATGATGAGGTAATCCAAACAAATGTCAAAATTGATATTAATGGAACCAAAACAGAAACTAACTATTGGTTTGCTAAAGACGTTGGGGTTGTAAAATCAATAACGACAATAGACGGAACTATCAGCACCAGTGAATTAATTAATTATACATTAAACTAAATTCACAAACGCAATCATTAAAAATTCCGATTAACCTCGGAATTTTTTTATGGCATAGAACTTGACTAATCTTTAATGCTGAAAAACTGCAATGGTTTCATTGCTCTTGATTTTCAGTAGAATGGCTGGTTTTATTGCTCCATTGTTTTAACTAAACCAGTTAATGTTTAATGACAAAATGACTTAAATTATACTATGTCTCAACAAAAAATACATACGCTTGACAGTTTGTCACTTCAAGAGTTAGATCATGAAGCAGATTTAATTCCTCTACTCACTCCAGAAGATGAGGAGGAAATGAATAACGAAAAATTACCGGTTGATTTACCTATTCTTCCATTGCGAAATACGGTTTTGTTTCCTGGTGTTGTAATTCCTATTACGGCAGGAAGAGATAAATCTATTAAATTGATTAACGATGCAAGTAATTCGGATAAAATTATTGGTGTTGTTTCTCAAAAGAATGAAGAAGATGAGGATCCAAACGAAAGTCAAATCCACAAAGTGGGTACGGTGGCACGAATTCTTCGCGTTTTAAAAATGCCTGATGGAAACGTAACGGTTATTCTTCAAGGTAAAAAGCGTTTCGAAATAGATACAGTTACCACAACAGAGCCTTACATCAGAGCGACGATAAAAGAAGTGGAGGAGCTAAGACCTAAGAAAAACGATAAAGAATTTCAAGCTATTATCGATTCGGTTCGTGAATTGGCTATTCAAATTATCAAGGAAAGTCCAAATATTCCAACAGAGGCTACATTTGCTATTAAAAACATAGAAAGCAATCCTTTCCTAGTAAACTTTGTGTCATCTAATATGAATCTTTCAGCAACAGAAAAACAAGCGTTGTTGGAAGAAAATGATTTAAAGGAAAGAGCGCTAAGTGCCTTGAAATTCATGAATATCGAGTTACAGAAATTAGAATTGAAGAACGATATTCAATCAAAAGTACGTTTCGATTTAGATCAGCAGCAACGTGAATATTTCTTGCAACAGCAAATGAAAACCATTCAGGAAGAGTTGGGAGGTGTTTCACATGAAGCTGAAATTGAAGAAATGCGTAAAAAAGCATCCGAAATGGATTGGGATGCTAAAACAAGAAAACATTTCGATAAAGAAATTTCAAAATTGCAACGTACCAACCCTAATTCTCCGGATTTTGGTATTCAACGCAACTATTTAGAATTGTTTTTAGAGTTACCATGGAATAAGTATTCTAAAGATAATTTCGATCTAAAACGTGCACAACAAATTCTAGATAGAGACCATTTTGGTTTAGAAGATGTAAAGAAAAGAGTAATAGAGCATTTGGCGGTTCTAAAACTTCGAAACGATATGAAATCTCCTATTTTATGTTTTACAGGACCTCCGGGAGTGGGTAAAACATCAATAGGAAAATCTATAGCCGAAGCTTTAGATCGTGAATATGTTCGTATGTCTTTAGGTGGTTTGCGCGATGAAGCTGAAATCAGAGGACATCGTAAAACCTATATCGGTGCTATGCCGGGAAGAATTATACAAAGTCTAAAGAAAGCTGGAACATCAAACCCTGTATTTATTTTAGATGAGATAGATAAGTTATCGGTAAGTCATCAAGGAGATCCGTCTTCGGCATTATTAGAAGTACTTGATCCTGAACAAAACAAAGAGTTTTACGACAATTTCCTAGAAATGGGTTACGATTTGTCGAAAGTTCTATTCATAGCAACTTCTAATAACATTGCTAATGTTCAGCCCGCTTTGCGTGACCGTATGGAGATTATCACCATGACAGGTTATACCATCGAGGAAAAAATAGAAATTGCCAAACAACATTTGGTTCCTAAACAGATCAAAGAACACGGATTAACGTCTAAACAATTGTCTATCGGGAAAAAACAAATCGAGAAAATTGTAGAAGGATATACCCGTGAATCAGGAGTTCGTGGTTTAGAGAAAAAGATTGCCCAAGTCGTACGTCATGCCGCTAAGTCTATCGCGTTGGAAGAAGAGTACAACGTAAAATTAACGGATCAAGATATTGTAACGATTCTAGGTGCTCCAAAATTAGAAAGAGACAAGTACGAAAATAACGAAACGGCTGGAGTAGTTACCGGATTGGCTTGGACAAGTGTTGGAGGAGATATTTTATTCATCGAATCTATTATATCCGAAGGTAAAGGTTCTTTGACTTTTACCGGAAATATGGGAACGGTGATGAAAGAATCCATTACCATTGCTATGGAATACGTAAAAGCAAATGCCGAGAGATTAGGTATTAATCCTGAAATTTTTGCGAAACATAATATCCACGTCCATATTCCGGAAGGGGCAACGCCTAAGGATGGTCCAAGTGCAGGTATTGCAATGTTAACGTCGTTGGTATCATTGTTGACGCAACGAAAAGTGAAAAAACATTTGGCCATGACTGGAGAAATCACCCTTAGAGGAAAAGTGTTGCCAGTAGGAGGAATCAAAGAAAAAATCTTAGCAGCCAAAAGAGCTAAAATCAAAGAGATCATTCTGTGTATTGAAAATAAGCGAGATATCGATGAAATTAAACCGGAATATATAGAAGGTTTGACCTTTCATTATGTGAATGAAATGACCGAAGTTCTCGAAATTGCCATAACAAAAGACAAAGTCAAGAACGCAAAAAAATTATAAAAGAGGAAACGGCTAATTTTTTAGCCGTTTTTTTTATAAAAAATAATATCTTCGCCATTGCGTTATCAATAATCATTTGTCAGTAATTCATGCAAAAGAAAATTTATATTCTCTTATTCTTTGCAATATATCATTCGACTTTTGCACAAGTAGGTGGAAAAAGCGTTTTTCAATTTTTGAACAATGCTTCTTCACCAAGACAAGCGGCACTAGGAGGAAAGACTATTACTAATTACGATTACGACGTTAATCAGCCATTGTTTAATCCAGCAACGATAAATGATGAAATGCATGGTAAGTTAGGATTAAATTATGTAAATTATCTTGCAGATATAAGTTACGGCTCGGCTGCCTACGCTTATACTTACGATAGGCACTTGCAAACTTTTCATGCTGGAATAACTTATATTAATTACGGAAAATTTGATGGAAGAGATGAAATGGGTAATTCCACCGGAAGTTTTTCAGGTAGCGAAGTAGCCTTATCTCTTGGCTATGCTTACAATGTTCCGTATACCGATTTATATCTTGGTGCCAATGCTAAATTTATTTCTTCCACTTTAGAAACCTATAATTCTTTGGGCATCGCTACCGATTTGGGCGCAATTTTCAAAGACGAAAAAACCAATACCAATTATGGATTGGTAATACGTAATCTCGGTACACAAATCACAACCTACAACGGAATGCGAGAAAAACTCCCTTTAGAAATTATTGCTGGAGTTTCTCAAGAACTCGAAAATGTACCCATTCGCTGGCATTTAACCTTAGAAAATTTACAACAATGGAAAGTAGCTTTCTCTAATCCGGCGCGAGAGGAAGAAACTATAGACGGAGGAGTTCAGGAAGAAAAAGTTACTTTTTTAGGAAATACATTTCGTCACGTGATTCTTGGAGCAGAAATATTACCTACAAAAGGAATTAATTTTCGTTTGAGTTATAATTTTAGACGTGCTGCCGAATTGAAATTGGTAGAACAAAGAACATTTGCGGGAATTTCTGCCGGTTTCGGACTTCGTTTCAGTAAATTCAGATTCGATTATTCGTATTCAAGATACACTTTGGCTTCTAGTACCAGTCAGTTCGGATTAATGATTAATTTGTAGCCAAACCATAGAAAAAAAATAATTGTAGTTCCCGCTGTTCGTGCTACGAGGTAGCTTACTTCCATCGGGGCTATTGTCAAACTTTTAGGCATTTTTTAAATGAAAAAAATTACTATAGCTATCGATGGATTTTCATCGACAGGAAAAAGCACTTTAGCCAAACAAATTGCTAAAACTTTAGGATACGCTTATGTAGACACGGGAGCTATGTATAGGGCTGTAACGTTATATGCAATGCAAAATGGTTTTATAGACGAATTCGAATTCAATAAAACAGCGCTGATCAATAATTTATCAGAGATTCATCTACAATTTCAATTCAATCCAGCATTGGGTTTTGCAGAAATCTACCTAAATGGGGTTAATGTCGAAAAGCAAATACGCTCTTTAGAAGTTTCTAATTTTGTAAGTCAAGTAGCTGAGGTTTCCGAAGTACGCGCGATGTTGGTGAGACAACAACAACAAATGGGTAAAGACAAAGGGGTAGTTATGGACGGGCGCGATATCGGAACTGTGGTTTTTCCGGATGCGGAACTAAAGGTGTTTATGACGGCCAGCCCAGACGTAAGAGCGCAACGTCGTTTTGACGAATTAACCGAAAAAGGACAATTGGTTTCCTATGATCGCGTATTGGAAAACGTTTTGCAAAGAGATTACATTGATACGCACCGTGAAGATTCTCCTTTGGTAAAAGCACAAGATGCTATAGAAATTGACAATTCGCAGTTAACCAGAGAGCAACAATTTCAAAAAGTATTGGATTTGGTTAATAATATTTAACCTTATTTTCTTGGTAGGTTTAATTTTATTATTAGATTTACGCCCCTTTTAAAAATCAAACAAAAACCAAAAACAAAATTATGAATATTAAACTTAGACTAACCTTAATGAGTTTCCTTCAGTTTTTCGTGTGGGGAGCTTGGTTAATTACTATTGCGAATTTCTGGTTTGGAACAAAACAATGGGAAGGTACTCAATTTGGACTCGTATTTGGGACAATGGGTATCGCTTCACTTTTTATGCCTACCATTACCGGTATTATTGCGGATCGTTGGGTTAATGCGGAAAAACTTTATGGAATATTGCATATCTTGTATGCTGCAGTATTGTTTTATCTTCCACAAGTAGCAACGCCAACCACATTTATATATGTCATGTTGCTAGCTATGTGTTTTTATATGCCAACCATTGCGTTGTCTAATTCAATTTCATACACGGCTTTAAAAAATAGTCCAGATACTGATGTGGTAAAAGATTTCCCGCCTATTAGAGTTTGGGGTACAGTTGGTTTTATTGCAGCGATGTGGTTGACCAACCTTACAGGGAATAAAGCGACAGCATATCAATTTTACATAGCGGGAATTGCAGCTCTTTTATTAGGGTTGTATGCTTTTTCTTTGCCAAAATGTAAACCACAACATTTGAAAGAGGATAGCGATTCATTAATTAAATCATTAGGATTAGAGTCTTTCAAATTATTCGCGAACTATAAAATGGCGTTGTTTTTTATTTTTTCTATGTTCCTAGGAGGTGCATTGCAGTTGACTAACGCTTATGGAGATGTATTCTTGGATGAATTCAAAAAGGTGCCAGAATATTCGGATTCGATTGTAGTGAAGTATTCTACCATCATTATGTCGATTTCTCAAGTATCTGAAACGCTTTTCATTTTAGCAATTCCTTTTTTCCTAAAACGTTTTGGGATTAAACAAGTAATGTTGATTTCGATGTTGGCTTGGGTATTGCGCTTCGGATTGTTTGCTTACGGTGATCCGGCGGGAGGATTATGGATGATTATTTTATCGTGTATTGTTTACGGTATGGCGTTCGATTTCTTTAATATTTCTGGATCTTTGTTTGTAGAAACGACTACCAATCCTAAGATTCGTTCCTCTGCCCAAGGATTGTTTATGATGATGACCAACGGATTTGGAGCAGTATTGGGAAGTTTTACCTCAGGTTGGGCTATAGAAAAATATTTTACGCTTAATGGTGAAAGACAATGGCATGATATCTGGTTGGCTTTCGCGGCTTATGCCTTAATTATTGCAATTGCGTTTGCGATTTTGTTTAAACACAAACATAATCCTAACGATGTGAAAAACATTGCTCATTAATATAGAAAGCCCGATCATTGCATCGGGTTTTTTGTTGGCAAAAATTCAATACAATACCCCATTAGCCCCGATGGGAGCTAGCTACCTTGTAGCGCGGACAGCGGGAACAAGGTTGGCAAAAATAACCGAACCATTCGCTCCTTAAAGAAAAAGCTAACAACTGATTACTAAAAGCATATTGCTAAAATTTTGGTAGTTAAATAATTATTCTTAATTTTGCACACCTTTTGGCGAGTAGGGTTTCCTTAAGGTAATCAAATACTTATATGTAAAACGCTTCTGTTTTTTCTATTGCATCATGAAACCCAAGAAAATCAGAATACAAATTATTTATCAGACATGTCTGAATTAAACAAAACACAAGAACAATTTTTAGCTGACTTTAACTGGCATAACTATGCTGAAGGTATTGATGCAGTTGATGCTAAAAATTTACAGGAATTTGAAGATTTAGTAGCAAAAACTTTCATCTCTACAGATGCAGAAGAGGTTGTTGAAGGAGTTGTAGTGAGAATTACTGAAAGAGATGCTATTGTTGATATCAATGCAAAATCTGAAGGTGTTATTTCATTAAACGAGTTCCGTTACAATCCAAACTTAAAAGTAGGGGACAAAGTTGAAGTATTAATCGACATCCGTGAGGACAGAACTGGACAATTAGTTTTATCTCACAAAAAAGCGAGAACTATCAAAGCTTGGGATAGAGTTATTGCTGCTAATGAAACTGGAGAAATCGTTAATGGTTTCGTAAAATGTCGTACTAAAGGAGGTATGATCGTTGATGTATTTGGTATTGAAGCTTTCTTACCAGGTTCTCAAATCGACGTTAAACCAATCCGTGACTACGATCAGTATGTAAACAAGATGATGGAATTCAAAGTGGTTAAAATCAACCATGAATTCAAAAACGTTGTTGTTTCTCACAAAGCGCTTATCGAAGCAGATATCGAAGTACAGAAAAAAGAAATCATTGGTCAATTAGAAAAAGGACAAGTTTTAGAAGGTGTGGTTAAAAACATCACTTCTTACGGTGTATTTATTGACTTAGGAGGTGTTGACGGATTAATCCACATCACTGACTTATCTTGGTCAAGAATCAATCACCCAAGTGAAGTTCTTGAATTAGACCAAAAATTAAACGTGGTAATCCTTGATTTCGATGATGAGAAAACAAGAATCCAATTAGGTTTAAAACAATTACACCCTCACCCATGGGATGCTTTAGATCCAAACTTAAAAGTGGGTGACAAAGTGAAAGGTAAAGTAGTAGTTTTAGCTGATTACGGTGCTTTCATTGAAGTTGCAGAAGGAGTAGAAGGTTTAATCCACGTTTCTGAAATGTCATGGTCTACACACTTACGTTCAGCACAAGATTTCGTGAAAATCGGTGATGAGGTAGAAGCGGTTATCTTGACTTTAGACAGAGAAGAAAGAAAAATGTCTTTAGGTATCAAGCAAATGACGCAAGATCCTTGGACAGATATTACGGCTAAATATCCAGTAGGTTCTAAACATACAGGAACCGTAAGAAACTTTACTAACTTTGGTATTTTCGTTGAATTAGAAGAAGGTATTGATGGTTTAGTATACATTTCTGACTTATCTTGGACTAAAAAAATCAAACATCCATCTGAATTCATCAATGTAGGTGAAAAATTAGATGTAGTAGTATTAGAGTTAGACGTTGAGGCTCGTAAATTGTCTTTAGGTCACAAACAAACTACTGCTAATCCTTGGGACAAACATGAAGGTGCTTTCGCGGTTGGAACTATTCACAACGGAACAATTTCTGAAATCGTTGACAAAGGAGCTACTGTTGATTTCGGTGATGATGTAGTTGCTTTCATTCCAACTCGTCACTTAGAAAAAGAAGATGGTAAAAAATTGAAAAAAGGAGATACTGCTGACTTCAAAGTAATTGAATTCAACAAAGAATTCAAAAGAGTTGTAGCTTCTCACACTGCAATTTTCCGTGAGGAAGAAGAAAAAGTAGTTAAAGAAGCTGCTAGCTCTTCGACTTCTACACAAGCTGAGAAATCAACTTTAGGAGATATCGATGCTTTAGCAGAATTAAAAGCTAAAATGGAAAAAGGAGAAAAATAATTTTCTTTTTTGAATAATTAAAAGAGGCTGTCTCAAAAGGACAGCCTCTTTCTATATAGTTTAAAATATATCGATTTTAATTATATTTGTTTATCATACAAATTTAGAAAATGACAAAACTTGAAAAGAAAATAACAGTCATCAGCAACTGGTTTTTATCGAGACCTAAAACAACGGGAGTGATGGTGTTTTCTGTTTTTTTTGTCATTTTAAATTTAAGTATTTTTTTTAAATATCAGATTTCGAAAGAAAATGAAGAGCATGAAATGGTAAATCTGCTCCACGTGGTTAAAAAAAATATAGAACAGGCTTTCAAAAATAATTATGCAGCCTTAATCACTTTGGCTTTATCGATAGATGATTCAGGAGAACCCAAAAATTTTGAGAAGATCTCCGAAGAATTACTGAATAAATACGAAAATATAGACTTACTTCAATTGGTTCCTGATGGTGTGATTAAATATACTTATCCGTTAAAAGGAAATGAAGCGGTTATCAATTTTAATATTTTAAATGATTCTCTAAACAGAGAAGCTGCTCTAAAAGCTATTAAATCTAAAACAGTTTTCTTTTCAGGTCCCTTGAAACTCAGACAAGGAGGATTGGGGATTGTGGGAAGATTGCCTATTTTTAAAAAAGGAAAGTTTTGGGGTTTTTCTGCCGTGGTATTAAAATATGACAACTTTATTAAATCAACTGGAATAGCAAATTTCAAAAGTGATAAATACTATCTGCAATTGTCCAAAGTAAATCCTTTGACACGCAAAACTGAATTTTTTCTAGAAAACAAATCCGATTTTTCGAATAAGAAATTCAAAGAGGTTTATTTGCCAGAAGGGAATTGGAAGTTATATGTAATTTCAAAAAATAACTCTGATTTACATGAAATTATACCTTTAATTATTTTGGCTTTCTTGTTTAGTTTGCTTTCGGGTTTATTAACGAATACATTGTTGAAAAGACCTGCAGAATTGCAACGTTTACTATTAGCTCAAAAAACAAAAATTGAGGAAAGTGAATTATTATTCAAATCTATTTTTGAACATGCAGGTTTAGGAATTGTACATACTAATTCTAGCAATGGTAAATTTTTATATGGTAATGATAAGTTTTGTGAATTGATTGGATATAATCATGACGAAATAAAGGATTTAGATTTTATGCGCCTTACTCATCCAGAAGATTTACCGAATGATTTGTATTATTTGGAAGAACTTCGAAAAGGAAACATAGCGCAATATTCCTTAGAAAAAAGATTTTATCATAAAAGTGGGAAACAAGTTTGGGTAAGAATAACTATTTCTCGTTTGTCAGTCATAGATCAAAATCTAGTGAGTCATATTGCAATTATCGAAGATATTTCTTGTAGGAAAGAGGCCGAATTTGAGAGTTTAAAATCCAAGAAAAAAATCAATGACATTATTGATAGTATTGATGGTGTGGTTTGGGAAGGTAATTTAGAAAAACCAGGTGTGAGCTTTGTTAGTAAAAAATCAGAAATTATTCTGGGTTATACTCCCGAAGAATGGTTGAATAATCCTTTGCTGTGGAGAAAAATACTTCACCCCGAAGATAAAGAGTGGGTGATTGCCTTCACTGATCAGAACGCTAAGAGCTTAAAGCCAATTGATTTTGAATATCGATTGATCCATAAAAACGGCAATGTTGTTTGGGTTCGAGATATTGTTAGTGTTTATCATGAAGAAGAGAATATAAAAAAGTTCAGAGGAATTTTAATCGATATTACTAAGTCAAAACAATTCGAATTAGACTTGAACAATTCGCTTCAATTGGTGACTGAACAAAACAAAAGATTGCTCAACTTTTCACATATTGTATCGCATAATCTCCGTTCTCATACTAGTAATATAGAATCATTGATCGATTTAATAGAAATTACGGAAGAAGAACAGGAACGAAAAGAATTGATGGAATTATTGAAATCCGTTTCAAAGACCTTGAATCAAACCATGGATAACCTTAATCAGGTGGTTTCAATCCAAACGGATATGAATACTGTTTTAGAAAAGTTAAATCTGAATCAATATATCAAAAAAACCATAGAAGTTCTTCGTCATAAGATTATTAAAAATGACGTTTCGATAATAAATAACGTTTCAAATGAGACATTTGTTAAGTTTAATCCGGCTTATTTAGAAAGTATTTTATTGAATTTTTTCTCTAATGCTATTCGATATAGACATCCTGATAGAAAACCACAAATAATTTTAGATTCTTACATAGAAAATAACTATATTGTGTTGGAAATTAAAGACAATGGAATAGGGATAGATCTCAATAAAAATGGAGACAAACTATTCGGATTGTATAAAACATTTACTTCTTATAAAGATTCCAAAGGTGTAGGATTGTTTATAACTAAAAATCAGATAGATGCCATGAAAGGTAGAGTGGAGGTAGAAAGTGTTTTAGATGTTGGCTCTAACTTTAAAATTTATTTTAACAATGCAACAGAAGAAAATTTACATCATAGATGATGATCCTATATACAAGTTAGTGACTAAAAAACTAATTGAAAAATCAAGTCTTTTCAGTGAAACTAAAGAATTTTCGAATGGTTCAGAAGCATTGAATTATTTTGAAAATACTACAGATTTGCCGGATATTCTTTTGTTAGATTTAGAGATGCCCGAGATGGATGGTTGGGAATTTTTAGAAGAGTTTTGTTCTCTAGAAAATAAAATTCACAAATATAGTTCCATCTATATTGCGAGTTCTTCAATTGCTGTAGAGGATAAGGAAAAATCTAAAAAATACAAATGCGTAAAGGAATTTTTGAGTAAGCCCATAAATATGGATAAATTAAAGCATATTGCTCATAAAGATTAGTCTATATTTGTGCTAAATTTTAGTTATGGGTGCCGAATTTATTTTCGATAAAGAATTCCGTGAGATTACATTTTCTACATACGAAATAACCAACAACGAATACGAAAACTGTACATTTAGTCATTGTGATTTTACTTCAAGTAATTTTACGGGTGCTATTTTTGTCGATTGTACGTTTAATCACTGTAATTTTAAAGATGCCAAAATTGGTCACGTAGCTTTCCGTGGCGTTCTTTTTGTGGATTGTGATTTTACGAGTGTTAATTTTGCTATGACGGATCAAAAGATTTATGAATTTCATTTTACTAATTGTTTGTTGGATTATGCGATGTTCTATAAATTAAAGCTCAAAGGCATTCAATTTACGAATTGCAGTATGGTTTCGGTAGATTTCATGGAAACCGATTTAACCGAAGCCTTATTTGATAATTGCAACCTTCGTTTGGCTGTTTTTTCGGATACCAATCTTACCAAAGCAGATTTTTACAGTAGTCATAACTTCTCCATTAATCCTGAAAAGAATAAAATTAAAAAAGCTATTTTTTCTAATGACAATGTGAGAGGATTATTGGATGCTTTTCAAATTATAATTAAATAATTCTTCCATCTTCCATAGTAATTGTTCGATGGGTTCTGGCGGCAAAATCGTTGTCATGAGTGACCACAAGTAGAGTTTGTTTTTTTTCTAATGCTAATTCGTTGAAGATATCAAAAACCAAATCACTGTTTTTTTTATCTAAATTTCCCGTTGGTTCGTCACCCATGATAATCAACGGATTATTGATTAACGCACGAGCTATTGCTACTCTTTGTTTCTGGCCACCACTTAATTGATTGGGCATTTTTAAAACTTGATCCGTCATGTCCAAGGTGCGTAAATGCTCCATTGCGTTATGTTCGACTTCCTCCTTCGATAGTTTACCTAATTTTAATCCGGGCAACATGACATTTCGTAAGACATCATATTCAGGAAGCAAGTAATGAAATTGAAAGACAAAACCTATTTTCTCGTTTCTAATTTGTGCCAATTCTTGGTCGGATTTTCCAGTGATTAGTTGATCATCCATAAATAATTGACCTTCATAATCGGTATCCATTGTTGATAGTAAATACAGTAAAGTCGATTTTCCGCACCCCGATTTTCCTACAATCGATACAAATTCTCCATGATTTACTTTCATGCTGACCGATTTAAGAACCTGAATTTTCACAGGGTCATAAAAATATTTTGTCAAATCTTTGGTCTCCAGAACAATATTACTCATCTTTATTTTCCTCTGATAATTTCTACGGGATCAACTTTACTCGCTTTCAGAGCAGGAAACAATCCGGCAATAGTACTTGTTAACAAAGCAAAAGTAATTCCTATAATATAAAAAAATGGGTTGTAATTTATAGGGTAAGTGGTGACGGTTGGAAGTGATGCAGTTTCAAAAGGAATTGAATCAATAATGGTAGATAATACTAATCCTAGCAACAACCCCAAGATACCGCCTACGATTCCGATAATCAGCGATAAAGAGATAAATATCCATTTTACATCTTGCCCCGAAAAACCTGTGGCTTTGAGAATAGCAATACTATCCATTTTTTCAAAAATCATCATATTCATGATATTGTAAATTCCAAAGCCAGCGACAATTAATAATACGATACCAACCGCATAGGAAATGATACTTCTTACAGAACTTCCGGTTTCAAATTGTGAATTAGCCGTTTCGTAATCAATTGTGTCTACATTAAAACGGTGTTGAAATTCTTTGGCAACCACAGAAGCAGTACTAATATCATATAATTTGACTTGAATGTCAGTGATATAATTGGTTGGTTTTCCCAATATTTTTTGAGCGGTGTCTAAAGAAGTATAAGTTAATGTATTGTCTATTTCGGCTATACCAATTTGAAAAATCCCTACAATTTTAAGGGAAGCTAAATCTCCCTTGGCTGTAGTCACTTTAATGATATCACCAGTGGTTAACAACATTTTCTCAGATAATCCTTTTCCAATCATGATGCTGTTGTTTTGCAAAAGATTATTAACAGATCCTTCGATCATATAATCAGTTAATTGGAATAATTTATCTTCAGCTAAAACATCTACCCCATTGATAATTCCTGAAATTTCAATTGTTCCGGAGTTAAAAAAAACGGGTGTAGTAATTTTTGCAGAAACATCGATGACGCGTTCATCTTGTTTTAAATTTTGGATAATAGCCCGACTGTTGTATATGGCGAGACCTTCGTCTTTAGGTTTTATAGAACGAATAAAATGAGTATTCTTTTGAAATTGTTCCGATAGCACAACGGGTTGTTGTTCCGTAGGTTTAATTTCGTTATATAAACGAACATGGGCAGTTCGATTAAGCATTAAATTATCCAACAAATCATTTAATCCGTTCATGAATCCCAATAGTGTTACAAACATAGAAATCCCAAATGTGACTCCTGCCGCTGCAACAATAGATTGTTTTAATCGCGCTCGAAGCAAATGAATTGCAATATTTAAAATAAGCTTAAAATTCATTATTCTAGTAAATAAATCGTTTCCCCAATCTGTAATCCTTGAGTAATTTCTGCATTCTGATAGTCGGAAAGACCAATAGTGACCTTTCTTTTTTCTTTCCCATCGACTAAAACATATTCGTTATCAATCAAATATTTTTTTGGAATGGTAATCACGTTACTTTTGGTTTGAATGATGATATTTGCTTCTGCCGTTAGATTAGGAAATAACTTTTTGGGTGGTTTAATAAAGTGTGCTTCAATTTTAAAAGTTCTTGAACGTTCATCCATGATAGGGTAAATTTTATCAACGGTAGCTTCAAATAACTGGCCTTTATAGCTATCCATAGTGACTAAAATTCTTTGCCCTAATGCAATGCGTACCATATCGTTTTCGTCTACATCTAATTCTAAAATGTAAGCATTCTTTTTACCGATGATAGCCAAAGGAGTCTGCGGACTTATTAATGTTCCTTCTTTGACTAAAACGTCGTACAATTCGCCTGAAAAGACACTTTTGACAGTAAAATCACTTTGAGATTTCTGACTGATTTTTAGATTGATCTGGTTTCGAGATTGCTCGTTTTGAAGTTGTGTTTTGAGTTGTGCTAATTGTTTTTGTACCGAAAAATAAGCCGATTTAGAGTTTTTAAAGGCTAATTCGGTCTTTTGAAATTCTACTTCCGAAATTCCATCATATAGGCGAGCATTTTTACTACGGTTGTATATCGATTCGTCTAAAGCTAGTTTGTCTTTGGCTGTTTGAACTTTGAGTTCCATTTCAGCAATTTTATCTTGGATATATTGACTGTTTCCTTGGCTTATTTCGTAGGCCAAACGGGCATTGTCGGTATTGAGTTGCGCTTTTTCACTTTCAATTTGAAATAACGATTGTCCTTTGCTGATATTTTGTCCAGCGGTGACCATTATTTTTTGTAAAACGCCATTAACAGTAGGGTAGACAGTATATTGATTCTCAGCTTTTACAATTCCTGAAGCGTAAACACTTTCGGTAACTTCTCCGGCTTGAACCTGGAAACTATTTTTGCTTTCTTTTTTACAAGAAAATAAGCAAAACAAAATGTTCATTGACAATACGATTGATTGTTTTTTCATTTCTAAACAGAGAATAATGTATTTAGGGCATTAAAAGTAAGTATAAATATTTTTTTTTAATGTTTTTTGTCCGTATTTCTTTTCATTAGTGTTGTGATCTCGCGAACGAATTCTTTATTTTTGATTTGTTGTACAAATCTTTAAATACAACTACTTTTACTAAAAAGAAAACACATTGGACTATTTACTTTATTTCGTTTTGTTAGCCTTAATTGCTGAAATTATTGGCACTGTAGGCGGTTTTGGATCTTCATTGTTATTTGTGCCAATTGCAAGCTATTTTATGGATTTTCAGTCGGTATTGGGGATTACTGCATTATTTCATTTATCAAGTAATATTACCAAAATTTATCTTTTCAGGGAAGGTTTTGATAAAAAACTGGTAATGAATATGGGGATTTCGGCTGTTTTTTTTGTGATTATTGGTGCCGTACTCAGTAAGTATTTTTCACCTAAAATTTTAGAATTGGCATTGGCTTTTTTTCTGATTCTGTTGAGCTTGGTTTTTCTTTTATTCAAGAATTTGACTGTTAAACCTACATTTCAAAACTCAGTATTAGGAGGTGCTATTTCAGGTTTTATTGCTGGTTTAGTGGGAACAGGCGGAGCAATACGAGGAGTGGTTTTGGCATCCTATAATTTGAAAACTAGTGTTTTTATTGCTACTTCTGCCATTATAGATTTAGGTATCGATTTGAGTAGAAGTGTAGTTTATACGATGAATGGATTCGTACATTATGATGATTTGTACTTGATTCCTATTCTGTTAATGGTGAGTATTGTAGGGAGTTTTATAGGTAAAAAAATCTTAAATAGTCTTACAGAAGCTCAATTTAAAAATATTGTTCTTTCTCTAATATTGTTAACAGGAACGATTACCGTTTTTAAAAGTTTAGGAGCAATTTAAAAAAACGAATTTTTAGAACAAACTGAAATAAAAATGAGCCCAAGAATATTGGGCTCATTTATTTTTATTCTAACTTAGATTTTATTGCAAACCCGCTAAACTTTGTTCTAAAGTTGCAATTTTGGCTAAAGCATCGGCTTCTTTTTTGCGCTCGTTGGCAATTACTTGTTCTGGCGCTCCACTAACAAACTTTTCGTTAGCTAATTTTCCTTGTACCGAACGTAAGAATCCTTTGGTGTAATTTAATTCTTCCGTCAATTTTGCAATTTCAGCTTCAACATCTACATTTCCACCTACAGGAATGAAATATTCATTAGATTTTACACGATAAGATAAAGCACCATTTACTTTTTCATCCACGTAAACTAGATCCACAATATTACCTAATTTCATGATTACTGAATCAAAATGGGTAGATGCTTTTTCATTGTTCACCACTTTTAATTCAATGGTTTCTTTAAATGGAATGTTTTTATCTTTTCTAATGGTTCTAATACCTGAAATAACTTCTGTTGCAAAATCGAAATCTGCAATTAATTGTTCATTAAAAGCTTTCATTTCTGGCCAAGAAGCGATGATTAACGCCTCTTCTGGTGTTCTTTCTGCAATGTGTTGCCAAATTTCTTCTGTTAAGAATGGCATAAATGGATGCAATAACTTCAAGTTAGCTTCTAACATTTCAATGGCTTTATCGAAAGTTGTTTTATCAATTGGTTGTTGGTAACCTGGCTTGATCATTTCTAAGAACCACGAACAAAAATCGTCCCAAACCAATTTATAAATAGCCATTAACGCATCAGAAATACGGTATTTATCGAAATTATCTTCAATTTCAACCAATGTTTTTTGCAATTTTGCCTCATACCATTCGATAGCTACTTTTGAAGACTCTGGTTGAGCGATATCCGCTACTTCCCAACCTTTAATTAAACGGAAGGCATTCCAAATTTTATTGGCAAATCCTTTCCCTTGGTTACATAATTCTTCATCAAATAAAATATCATTTCCAGCAGAAGAACTCAATAACAATCCTACACGAACACCATCGGCACCAAATTTTTCAATTAATCCCAATGGTTCTGGTGAATTTCCTAAGGATTTTGACATTTTACGTCCTTGTTTGTCACGTACTAATCCGGTTAAATATACATTTGAAAATGGTTTTTTTCCGGTATATTCATATCCAGCAATGATCATACGTGCTACCCAGAAGAATAAAATATCTGGTCCTGTTACTAAATCATTTGTAGGATAATAGTATTTGAACTCTTCATTTTCTGGGTCTAACATTCCTCCAAAAACAGAGATAGGCCATAACCAAGAAGAGAACCAAGTATCCAATGCATCAGGATCTTGACGTAAATCCTTCGTTGTTAAATTAGCATTGGATGTTTTTTCTTTTGCTAAAACTAACGCGTCCTCAATCGTTTCAGCAACTACAAAATCTTCTTTTCCATCGCCATAATAGTAGGCTGGAATTTGTTGTCCCCACCATAATTGACGTGAAATATTCCAATCACGAATGTTATTTAACCAATGCGCATAGGTATTATTGAAACGAGAAGGATGTAATTTAATTTCATCTGATTCTAAAACCGCTTTGATAGCTGGTTTAACCAATTCGTCCATTTTTAAGAACCATTGATCTGACAATCTTGGCTCAATCACGGCTTTAGTTCGTTCCGAAGTTCCTACGTTATTTACGTGGTTTTCTACTTTGGCTAAAGCACCAATAGACTCTAATTCTTTTTCAATGGCTTTACGAACTTCAAAACGATCTTGGCCTTCATAATGCAATCCAAATGAGTTTAAAGTAGCATCTTCATTGAAAATATCGATGATTTCTAAGCCGTGTTTATCACCTAATGTTTTATCATTTACATCATGTGCAGGTGTCACTTTTAAACAACCTGTACCGAATTCCATATCTACATATTCATCGAAAATGATTGGAATTACACGATTACAAATAGGAACAATGGCTTTTTTTCCTTTTAAATGGAAATATCTTTCGTCTTCAGGGTGAATACAAATTGCGGTATCTCCTAAAATAGTTTCAGGACGCGTGGTTGCAATAGTTACAAACTCTTCGCTACCTTCAATTTGGTATTTTAAGTGATATAATTTACCTTGTCTTTCTTCGTAAATAACCTCTTCATCAGACAAAGTGGTTTTTGCTTCAGGATCCCAGTTTACCATTCGGTAACCACGATAAATCAAGCCTTTGTTGTATAAATCTACGAAAGATTTAATTACAGAAGCCGACATGTCATCATCCATGGTAAATTTAGTTCTGTCCCAATCACAAGAACAACCTAATTGTTTTAATTGTTCTAAGATGGTTCCTCCGTATTTTTCGGTCCAATCGAAAGCGTGTTTTAAAAACTCTTCACGTGTTAAATCGGATTTATTGATTCCTTCCGATTTTAATTTGGCAACTACTTTAGCTTCAGTAGCAATAGAGGCGTGATCTGTTCCCGGTACCCAACAAGCGTTGAATCCTTTTAAACGCGCACGACGAATTAATACGTCTTGAATGGTATTGTTTAACATGTGTCCCATGTGTAACACTCCAGTTACATTGGGTGGTGGAATAACAATAGTGTAAGGTGTTCTATGGTCTGGAGTAGAATGGAAATAGTTGTGTTCCATCCAATAGTCGTACCATTTTTTTTCAACTTGTTTGGCTTCGAATTGTGCTGGTATCATGTTTTTTTTAGTTTAAAGTTTAAGAATTAAAAGATCAACGTTTATCGTTAGTTTCTTTTAAAAATTACAAAAATTTTATGGATTACTCCCTAGCCCTGATGGGAGCGTAATACCGTGTATAGTGAACAGCGGGAATATGGATTACTGATACAAACTATTGACTCGCTCATTGAAGGCAAGTATTGTAGAATATTTTGTATTAAGAATGAATTGGTACACTTTTTGTATTTTGTATGCAAAAGTAAGTAAACTAAGCAAATATAAAAAGTCAGTTAAAATATTTGTTTGTTTAGGAAAACAAAGTTAATTTTACGAATACTAAAACAAGAAAATGATGAAAAAATTATTTACTCTAATAGCAATAGCCGTTTTCGGTATTTCTGCTCAAGCCCAAACTGGAGCTAAAATTGAATTTAAAGCAAAAGACAACACTATTGATTATGGTACTGTTACTAAAGAAAAAGACAATGGTGTTAGAGTTTTTGAGTTTACCAATACAGGAGACGCTCCATTGATTATTACGAATGTACAGTCGACTTGTGGTTGTACAGTACCGAGTAAACCAAAAGAACCAATTATGCCAGGTAAAACCGGTAAAATTGAAGTAAAGTATAATATGAATCCGGGTCCAATCAGAAAAACGATTACTGTAGAATCGAATGCGGTGAATTATGAAGGTGGTAAAGTGCCTTTGAAAATTAAAGGTACTGTAGTGGCTCCTTCGGATGTAAATGTTTTGGAAAAGAAAAAAACGTTAATGACTCAATAAGTATTAATTATTGAATACTAAAGAACCTCACATCATCGTGAGGTTTTTTTATTTGTAAGAATTACAATCCCTTTAAATAAAAGTGTAGAACATCGATTTTTTGTGTATTTAATTGATTATTAGGTTTTTGTGTTTTGTTTTTGTTTTGATATGACTTAAATTTGAGAGAAACGAAATTACTAATTATAAACAATACATTTATGGAAACACTAGTTAGAGGAAATAGCCTTTTTCCTTCGGTTAACACTTTTTTTGATGATGTTTTTTCAAAAAACATGTTTGATTGGAATGAAAAGAATTTTTCAAGTTTGGGAAGCACTTTGCCATCGGTAAATATGAAAGAGACCGATTCTAAAATGGAAATAGAGTTGGCGGCTCCGGGAATGAAAAAAGAAGATTTTAAAATAGAAGTCGATAATGACATTTTATCCATTTCTTGTGAGAAAGAAGAACATAAAACGGAAGAGAATAAAGAAGAACGATATACTCGAAAAGAGTTTAGTTATCAGTCATTTTGTCGCTCGTTTACGTTACCGGATAACTTAAAAAAAGACGAGATAGAGGCAACTTATAAAGATGGATTGCTTCACGTAACGATTATGAAAAATAAAGAGGCAAAAAGTAAGTCAACGAAACTTATCCCGGTTAAATAATTTTTGTTTGTTCTAATAAGACAGGACATTTGTTCCTGTCTTTTGTTTTTTAATTGGTTGGATTAATGTTATATTCATGATTTGTCATTCTACTTGATTTATCCAAAAAAATAATTAATTTTACACTCCAAACACAACTAACTACAATGAGTCAAAAAACTTTGCTCACATCTACAGAAGTAAATATCATACTTCATCGTTTGGCTTGTCAATTAATTGAAAATCACCTTGATTTTACGAATACTGTCTTAATTGGTATTCAACCACGTGGAACTCAGTTAGCTTCTCGTTTAAAACAAATTTTACAAGAGGAATACAACGTACCAACTGTTGCATTGGGTTTCTTGGATATTACTTTTTTTCGAGATGATTTTCGTCGAGGAGAAACTCTAGAGGCTAATAAGACTCAAATAGACTTTTTGGTAGAAAATAAAAAAGTGATTTTTATTGATGATGTTTTGTACACTGGAAGAAGTATTAATGCCGCTTTATCGGCCATTCAATCTTTTGGTAGACCCAGCGAAGTAGAATTACTAGTTCTTATTGACAGACGCTTTAGCCGCCATTTGCCTATTCAACCCGATTATAGAGGTCGTCAGGTAGATGCCATCAATAATGAAAAGGTAATTGTAAAGTGGAAGGAAACTTCCGAAGAAGATTCAGTAGTCATAATAACAAAATAAAATGAAGGAGTTAAGCGTAAATCATTTACTAGGAATTAAGTATATTACAGAAGAAGATATTCAGCTTATTTTTGAAACTGCCGATCATTTTAAAGAAGTTATTAATCGTCCCATAAAGAAAGTTCCTTCCCTAAGAGACATAACGATTGCTAATATTTTTTTCGAGAACAGTACACGAACTAAACTTTCATTTGAATTAGCCCAAAAACGCCTCTCAGCGGATATTGTTAATTTTGCCGCTTCTAGTTCTTCGGTAACCAAAGGAGAGACATTAATAGACACCGTTAATAATATACTTTCGATGAAAGTTGATATGGTAGTTATGCGACATTCTTCTCCAGGAGCGGGTGTTTTTCTTTCTAAAAACGTAAAAGCAAGTATCGTAAATGCTGGGGATGGTGCTCACGAACATCCTACACAAGCTTTATTGGATGCATATACTATTAGAGAACGTTTGGGAGATGTGGCCGGAAAGAAAATTGTAATTGTTGGCGATATTTTGCATTCAAGAGTTGCTTTGTCAAATATTTATTCTCTACAAAAATTAGGAGCTACCGTAAAGGTTTGTGGACCAAAAACATTAATCCCGAGATATATACAGGATTTGGGAGTTCAGGTGGAGCCTAATCTTCGTAAAGCATTAGAATGGTGTGATGTAGCAAATATGCTGAGAGTTCAAAATGAGCGTTTGGATATTAGCTATTTCCCTTCGACTAGAGAATATGCCATGCAGTATGGTGTCGATAAATCTTTGTTAGATTCTCTAAATAAAGAAATTGTAATCATGCATCCTGGGCCAATTAACAGAGGTGTTGAAATTACCAGTGATGTAGCAGATTCGAAACAATCGGTTATTTTGGATCAGGTTGAAAATGGAGTAGCTGTGAGAATGGCTGTTATTTATTTATTGGCTTCAAAAATTAAATAAAAAAGTTTTTAAATTGGTATTGGTTTCCGTACTTTAGTAAAAGTCAAAAAATAGGAAAAAATCAATGAAAGTAGATCAAAAAGGACATACAACTATTATTAAAGATACAGAAGGTAATTCGAATGTTTTTCTGCAAAAAATTACAGATCAATACAATAGCTTTAAGACAGCAAATCTTATATTAGATATCACACAAGATAAAACCATTGATCTAGCGGCTATAAAACTATTTGAAGATTTATCTAAAAAGCATAAAAAAGGCAAAAAATCATTTGTCTTAGTGGCAGAAGGAATCGATTTTAATGAAGTTCCCGATTCTATCTTGTTGGTTCCTACAGTTTTAGAAGCTCATGATATCATTGAAATGGAAGAAATAGAAAGAGATTTAGGTTTTTAGTAGCGTTAACAGCAATACATTAGAAATATAATATTGATGACCCAAAGTGAATAGTACTTTGGGTTTTTTATTGTAAAATGGCAAAGTATTCTGTTGATTTTACTTGAAAGGACTCAATGAATTTTATTATTCTTCTCTCTAAAGAATAAAAATGAGTTCTATTTATTGGAGTGTTTAAAGGAAAAATTCCCCGCTAAATTAATAACAGGGAATTCCAACAAAAACAATTTAGAAATATTAAATCTGAAAAAAAATTTAATAGACTGATTTTACAAGAGCATTTTGTTTCATACTACTGGTATTCTTAAAACGGGTATGAAAACTAAAAGCTTCTTCAAGAAGGTGAGGTGTGTGGCCACCATGTAGAGAAGCTCTATTGAAATAATCCGTTAATTCTTCTTTATAATCTGGATGGGCACATTTTTCTATGATTAGTTTAGCTCTTTCTCTTGGGGCTAAGCCTCTAAGATCTGCTAAACCTTGTTCGGTTACTAAAATATCAACATCATGTTCGGAGTGGTCTACATGGGAAACCATCGGGAGTACATGAGAAATAGCATTGAATTCTTTAGATGCAGACTGTGATACGAAAATACTTAGGTAAGCATTGCGAGCAAAATCACCCGAACCACCAATACCATTCATCATTTTCGTACCCGAAATATGAGTAGAATTTACGTTTCCGTAGATATCAAATTCAATAGCTGTATTGATAGCGATAATTCCTAATCGGCGGATAACTTCGGCGGAATTACTAATGTTTTGTGGTCGAAGAATTATTTTGTCTTTATAATCATCAAAATGATCTAAAAGGTGTTTGTAGCATCCTTCGGAGACAGTAATCGATGAAGCCGAAGCAAAATCCATCTTTCCGGAGTCAATCAACTCAAAAGTACTGTCTTGCAATACTTCGGAATACATGGTTAAGTTTTTAAAATTTCCTTTGGCTAAACCAGACATCACTGCATTGGCTACTTTTCCAATTCCAACTTGCAATGGCATTAAACTAGTGGTCAATCTTTTTTCTTTGATTTCATTTTCAAAAAAATCGACAAGGTGTTGCGCGATTGCAGTTGTTTTTGCGTCGGGTTGCGAAAGTTGAGCAAAACTATCTGAAAGTTCAGTAAAAACAATTCCTACTACTTTTTCCGGATCAATGATGATGAAGTTTTCCCCGATTCTTGTATCGGAAGCCGTAATGTTTATCGGTTTTCTATTAGGATAGTTTTCTTGTATAAAAATATCGTGTATTCCTTTGAATTTTAAAGGTATAGAAGTGTTTATCTCAATAATGATTTTATTAGCTAACTTGGCGAAAGTAGCTGAATTTCCAACGGAAGTAGTTGGAATAATGTTACCATTTTCGTCGATATAAGTAGCTTCAATTACTGCAAAATCAAGTTGAGGCAAATGTTTGTTTTCTAACAATTCGGCGGTTTCACTCAAATGTTGATCAATAAAGTAGATGTCTCCTTCATTGATTTTGTTTCGTAAACCTGCATCAGCCTGAAAAGGCATTCTCTTGTAAAGAGCATTATTTTGAGCAAGGTCTGTATCTGTAGTTAATCCAAGGGAAGCTCCCGTTATGAGTGTAATTCCAATCGACTCTTTTTCGGCACGTTTTGCAAATGCCGGAAGTACTGCCTTACTGTCCCCGGCTTTAGTGAATCCACTAGAACCAACCACCATTTTATCTTCAAAAAAACTAGCAGCTTGTTGCGCGGAAATTATTTTGTCTTTGTAACTTTGATACAAAATTCTGTCATCTGTCATAAAATCGATTTATTAAAAATTAACTAAAAAGAATAGATAATTTAAAGTTTAATTTTTTGATTTTAAATTTTAATTATTTTGATTTCACAATTTTATGAAAAGAATAAGCTGTAATAATATTATTATAAGCCATAAAAATATTCATTTCAGACACCGTCAATGATGAAAAACAATCAAGAAAAATATTACACTCAAGAAGTAGATGTAGATCCGGAGAGTATTTATTGCCACCACGATTTGATGGGAGAATTACTTATTCCAACACACAAACATGACAAAGCACAGTTGTTGTATGCTGAGGGTGGAATTGTTTATGTAACTACTGAAACTAAAACCTATTTTCTTCCTGCAAGACATTTTATGTGGATTCCTAGTGGTGTTGAACATAGTATTCATCCAAGTTCTGAGGATGTAATGATGCGCAATTTGTATTTTCCGAATGAGATCGATGACGAAGTTTTTTATTCAAAAGAAGGGATTTATCCCGTAAATGATTTGTTGCTTCAAATGATGTTGTTTACCAATCGTTGGAATGGTGATTTGAAAAAAGAGAGTCGAAATTTTAGGATTGCTTTGGCCATCAAGGCTATTTTACCTCAGATTTGTGGTATAAATCTTCCCTTGGCTTTGCCTTTTCCTAAAGAACAACGTTTGGTGAAAATTGTAGCCTATATTGATGATAATTTATCTGAAAATATCCATTTTTCCTCTTTAGCTCAAAAATTTGGTTTCAGTGAGCGCTCTTTGTATAGGTTGTTTCAAAAGGATATGGGGATGTCTTTTATTCAGTTTTTTACCATAAAAAGGATGCTTAGAGCATTAGAACTTCTGATAGAAACCAAACTTACCGTTAACGAAATTGCTTTGGCAGTAGGGTATAACAGCCCACCTACTTTTAGTAATACTTTTTATAAGATATTAGGACAACGCCCTTCTGATTATCTAAAAGGTATGGAGATATTAAAACAAAAATAAAAAGGATTACTTGTTGTAATCCTTTTGTTTAATACGCCACCAATGCCATTTTACACCATCATTTGCAATATATTCTTCCATAAATTGCATGCCTGCTTTATTCAAAATATGATTTGAGGCGTCATTTTGATGATGGGTATACGCATGTAGCTCTTCTATATTCATTTTTTTAAAGGCATGGTCGAACCAAGCAAAAGTTGCTTCTGTGGCATAGCCTTTACCCCAAAAAGGTTCGTTTAGACGATACCCATAATCGTAAAAATTAATATTACTATTTTCGGGTTGTTCTGTAACGAATTTGATTCCTGTCCAACCAATAAATTCTCCTGTATCTTTTAGAATAGTAGCAAAACGACCAATATTATTTTGTTGATATTGCCCTTGTACAAAGGCAATCGTTTTCTTTATTTCTTCAATGTCTTGACTAGGATTTTGCCAAAGATATTGGTGTACCTTTGGATTGCTATCCATTTCGAACATTGCTTCAGCATCGCTCAATTCGAGCGGCCGTAGTATAAGGCGTTTTGTTTCTAAAATAAGATCCATTTTAATTTAAATCGGCAGCATGTTTAGAGGATAAACAAGGTTCTGCATAATCAATTGTACCTTCATTTTGAAGTTTTTCCAAATATTGATTAATGATTTTGTAATCGTTATCATATTTAACTTCAATCACAAAAAAAGTATCTGTTACTCCTTCTGAATCACAATGAAGCTTCACAAATTCGTTTCTTAAATCCTCTACATTAGTTTGATTGTCTACCACAGCGATTTGAATCACAGAATTTCCAGAACTTTCAATAGTATCTTGATAGAATAATGTTTCTCCATCATGACCAATTTCAACAGAAAAAATATCATCAGGAGCAATTAATGCGCCATAAAATGGAATATTAACCAATCTGTATAAGGCTTCTTGTTCATCTATGACTTCGGCCCACATTGTTTCAACTATATTTTCTTCTAAAACATCGCTGTAATAATTGAAACTTACTTTTTTACAATTATCATAAAAAGAGTCGTCCATTATTCGGCCAATTTATCCAAAGTATAAGCAATTAAAGCATCTACGGCTTTGTAAGGATCCTCGCTAAAAGTACCAGTTGCACGGTTGGCGATGATAGCGTTTAAGGATAAACATTGGTGCCCTAAAAGTTTACCTAGCCCGTAAATAGCTCCGGTTTCCATTTCAAGGTTAGTCATTCGAATGCCATTGTAATTGAAGGCGTCCATTTTGCTATTTAGTTCAGGATCTTGAATATCTAAACGTAAAACACGACCTTGTGGACCATAAAAACCTCCGGCAGTTCCTGTAAAACCTTTGTGGATTTGATCACTTTCTAAACGTTTTTCTAAAACTTCGCTACCAGCAATAACATATGGTTTACCTTTTCTCATATCCCAATTGGTTTGCTCGATAAACGCGTTTTCCATTTCAGTTTCAGAAATAGGATCGATTAGATAAGAGCGTAACATATTGTCTAACCCTAATCCGTATTTAGACATGACAAAGCTATCACAAGGAATGTCTGCTTGTAATGATCCAGAAGTTCCGATTCTTACAATATTTAATGAGGTAAGATTTTCTTTGATGGTTCTAGTTTCTAAATCAATATTAACTAAAGCATCTAATTCGTTCATTACAATATCGATATTGTCTGGTCCAATTCCCGTTGACATTACGGTAATGCGTTTGCCTTTGTAAGTACCTGTTTGTGTTTTGAATTCTCTCTTTTGAGTAGAAAATTCAATAGAATCAAAGAATTGAGTGATTTTTTCAACACGGTTTTGGTCTCCAACGAAAATAACATCGTTTGCGACTTGCCCTGGTTTTAAATTGATGTGGTATACACTACCATCTGGGTTTAATATTAATTCTGATGAAGCAATCATAATTTTTTTGTTAAATGGGTTAATCATTTTTGTTTTTGAGTAAAGAACTTATGGTGTTAACCACCAACTCGTTTTACTTTAAAACCTTTATCTTTTAGTATTGTCATTATTTTATCACGATAGTCACCTTGAATAATGATACAGCCTTCCTTAAAACTGCCGCCAACACTCAATTTTGTTTTGATTTCTTTGGCTAAAATTTTAAAGTCTTCGTCTTTACCTTCATAGCCTTCAATGATTGTAATAGGTTTTCCTTTGCGTTTTTCATATTTACAAATCATTGGTGATGCTTGAACATATAACTCGTGTTCTGATTTCAAAATTTCTTCTGGTTCAGATTCGATATGGTCAGGGAATAGGTTTTTTAATTGATCTTTTAAATCCATTCTATAAAATTATAAAAAATAAAAGTACGGATTAATTAAATCCGTACTTCATTTCGTATTTCGTTAGGATTACTTTTTAATTAATCCTAACTCAACCAATCTTTCATGTAAAAACTCTCCAGCTGTGATATCCTCATATAATTTAGGATGATCAGCATCGATACATTCAGGAAGACAGTTTAAAGACATGTCGCTTACTGGATGCATAAAGAAAGGTATAGAGTAGCGAGAAGTACCCCATAATTCTCTTGGAGGATTAACTACTTGATGTATAGTCGATTTTAATTTATTGTTCGTATGACGAGAAAGCATATCACCAACATTGATCATTAATTCATCGTCTTGAGCAATAGCATCAATCCATTCTCCATTGTGGTTTTGTACTTGCAACCCTTTACCTTGAGCACCCATTAAAAGTGTGATCAAGTTAATATCGCCATGAGCAGCAGCACGAACAGCTCCATCTTTTGGCTCATCAGTGATAGGAGGGTAGTGAATTGGACGTAAAATACTATTACCATCTTTGATGTATTTATCAAAGTAAAATTCATCTAAACCGATAAATAATGCTAAAGCTCTTAAAACATAAACACCAGTTTTTTCTAGCATTTGATAAGCTTCTTTACCTACTTCGTTAAAGTGAGGTAATTCAGTAACTGTTACATTTTCAGGGTATTCTCCAGCATATTTTGAACCTTCGGATACATATTGGCCAAAATGCCAGAATTCTTTTAAATCTCCGGTAGAACGGCCTTTGGCTGATTCTTTTCCAAAAGAAACATAACCTCTTTGTCCTCCAATACCTGGGATTTCATATTTTTCTTTCACTTCTAGAGGCAAGTTGAAAAAGTTGCGTACTTCGTTGTACAAATCTCCAACTAATTTGTCATCTAAAAAGTGACCTTTTAATGCTACGAAACCAATCTCTTCGTAGGCTTTTCCGATTTCATTTACAAATTTTTGTTTACGTACCGGGTCATCCGATAGGAAATCACGTAAGTCAACACTAGGAATTTTTTGCATTGTCTTAGTTTTTGTTAATAACTTAAATTTGGCAAATGCCTTGATATCACAAATGTATATATAAAAAAGTTATAACTATTTTAAAAGTTATTAACAATTTAAAAAAATATAACATTTACAGGCTTTGCTGTTATTTTTTTATATTTTTGAGGCATTAAAAATTGTACAGATGAATTTTGAAAGAAAAGAGCTTTCTAACGCTCAATTACTCGATTTATATAAGAAGATTTTAAAGCCTCGTTTGATTGAGGAGAAAATGTTAATCTTAATTCGCCAAGGTAAAGTTTCTAAGTGGTTCTCTGGAATAGGTCAGGAGGCTATAGCCGTGGGAATTACCACAGCATTAGATAAGGACGAATATATTTTACCAATGCATCGAAATCTAGGTGTTTTTACGACTCGTGAAATTCCTTTGCATCGTTTGTTTTCACAATGGCAAGGTAAGCGAAACGGTTTTACTAAAGGTCGTGACCGTTCTTTTCATTTTGGAACTCAGGAATATCATATTATTGGAATGATTTCGCATTTGGGACCTCAAATGGGGGTTGCAGATGGAATTGCTTTAGCAAATAAACTAAAACAAAACGGAAAAGTAACGGCAGTTTTTACTGGCGAAGGCGCTACTTCGGAAGGTGATTTCCATGAGGCACTTAATGTTGCCTCTGTATGGAATTTACCAGTATTATTTGTTATTGAAAATAATGGATATGGTTTATCTACTCCAACCAATGAACAATATCGTTGTGAAAATTTAGCGGATAGAGGAGTTGGTTATGGAATGGAAAGTCATATTGTAGATGGTAACAATATTTTAGAAGTTTATACTTTAATTTCAGAATTAAAAGCTTCGATGAAAGATAATCCAAGACCTATTCTATTGGAATTTAAAACTTTTCGTATGCGAGGCCACGAGGAAGCAAGTGGGATCAAATATGTTCCTCAGGAATTAATGGACGTATGGGCTGAAAAAGACCCTGTCGAAAATTATAGAAAGTATTTGAAATTGACCATGGTGCTTTCTGATCAAGAAGACGAATTGATTCGTGCTGAAATCAAGAAAGAGATTGATGAAGATTGGGCTAAAGTACAAGAAGAACCGGCTATTGTTGCCGATTTAGACGAAGAATTAAATGATGTTTATTGTCCTTGGGAACATGAACAAATTGATCATTTTGAAGAGTTTGAAAACATTCGTTTGATTGACGCTATTTCTCAAAGTTTGAGTCAGTCGATGGAGCGTCACTCTAATCTAGTGATTATGGGTCAAGATATCGCAGAATATGGAGGCGCTTTTAAAATCACCGAAGGTTTTGTAGATAAATTTGGCAAAGAACGTGTTCGTAATACTCCTATTTGTGAAAGCGTTATTGTTTCTGCAGCAAACGGATTGTCTATTAATGGACATAAAGCTGTGGTAGAAATGCAGTTTGCCGATTTCGTTTCTACGGGATTTAATCCAATAGTAAATTTATTAGCGAAACAGCATTATCGTTGGCAGGAAAAAGCTGATGTTGTAGTGCGCATGCCTTGTGGAGGAGGAACTCAAGCGGGACCTTTTCATTCGCAAACTAATGAAGCTTGGTTTACAAAGACTCCAGGTTTAAAAGTAGTTTATCCAGCTTTTCCATACGATGCAAAAGGATTATTAGCTACCGCAATTAACGATCCTAATCCGGTAATGTTCTTTGAACATAAATTGTTATACAGAAGTATTTATCAAGACGTACCTAAGGATTATTATACGTTACCTTTTGGTAAGGCTTCTTTGCTAAAAGAAGGGGAGCAAGTGACCATAGTTACTTTCGGTGCGGGAGTACATTGGGCTTTGGAAACATTGAAAAAAAATCCTGAAATCTCTGCTGATTTATTGGATTTAAGAACTTTACAGCCACTAGATTGGGAAGCAATTTACGCTTCGGTTAAGAAAACAAATCGAGTGATTATACTTCAGGAAGATACTTTGTTTGGTGGTGTAGCAAGTGATATTTCTTCTATGATTATGGAGAATTGTTTTGAGTATTTAGATGCTCCGGTTCGCCGAGTAGGAAGTTTAGAATCAGCTATTCCGTTCATGAAATCGTTAGAAGATCAATATTTACCAAAAGAGCGATTTGAAAAAGAATTGAAAGAACTTTTGGCCTATTAATTAAAAATACACGGAGATTTTAATAAAAAGTAATCCCGTTTAAGCAATTAAGCGGGATTTTTTATTAGTAACAGTTGTTATTAGAATTCGTAAATTATTCAGAATTATATAGATTGTAAAGTATTTTAAATATTCCAATTAAATTTCAAATGAAAATTATGATGTAAAAAAAAGCCCGGTAAAACAATACCGGGCTTTTTTATAAAATAAATTTAAATTTTAAACACAGAGGTTAGTCTATTTAAGTTTATCCTTTTATTCATCATCTTCGTCAGAGTCTTCGTCATCAGAATCAGCAACGTCATTTTCTTCTTCTTCCTCGTCGTCGTCACTGCTTTCGATTTCTAATTCTTTTAATGCGTCCAAAGAAACATCGGTTGTTACCAATTCTTCGTCTTCATCATAGTTTTCAATTCTGTCGGCAAGTTTGGTGCTTACTTTTACTAGGTAGATAGTATCCTCGGTACGAACTTCAACAGCTTCAATCGATTCATTTTTTGCATTTTTAAATCTAATGATGTCTGAATCATCATAACCTTCAGGAAATTTCTCTACCAGTAAGTTTAAAATTTCACTTGTTAATTTTGAATAATCAACGATAACTCTTTTCATAAAATGGGGATCTTCTATATATTATTGACCTAATACGTATGCAAATATAAGAGGTGCAACGATAGTTGCATCAGATTCTACAATAAATTTTGGAGTAGTAATGTCTAATTTACCCCAAGTAATTTTCTCGTTAGGTACTGCTCCTGAGTAAGAACCATAACTAGTCGTTGAATCTGATATTTGACAGAAATACGCCCAGAATGGAACATCGTGCATTTCTAAATCTTGATACAACATAGGAACTACACAGATAGGAAAGTCACCGGCAATACCACCACCAATTTGGAAGAATCCGATTCCTTTTCCTGAGCAATTTTCTCTGTACCAATCGGCTAACCACATCATGTATTCGATACCACTTTTCATAGTTGTAGCGGTAAATTCACCTTTAATACAGTAAGAAGCAAAAATGTTACCCATTGTACTGTCTTCCCATCCTGGAACTACGATTGGAAGATTTTTTTCAGCAGCAGCTACCATCCATGAGTCTTTTGGATCAATTTCATAGTATTGTTCTAAAACTCCTGAATTAATCATTTGATACATGAATTCATGAGGGAAATATCTTTCTCCAGATTTATCAGCTTTGTTCCAAATATCGTATAAATGAGATTGTAAGCGACGGAAAGCTTCTTCTTCAGGAATACAAGTGTCCGTAACACGATTGTAATGGTTTTCTAATAAATCCCATTCCTCTTGAGGAGACAAATCACGGTAGTTAGGAACTCTTTTGTATGAATTATGAGCTACTAAGTTCATAATATCTTCCTCTAAGTTAGCTCCTGTACAAGAAATAATATGTACTTTATCTTGACGGATCATTTCAGCTAATGATTTTCCCATTTCGGCAGTACTCATTGCACCAGCTAATGTGATCATCATTTTTCCGTTGTCTAACAAATGTTCTTCATAGCCTTTAGCGGCATCAACTAAAGCTGCAGCGTTAAAGTGAAGGTAGTGTTTTTCAATAAACTGACTAATAGGTCCTTTGCTCATTTTGTTTGTTTTCTGCTTAGATAGCAAGTTATTACTTTTTGTTGTATCCTAAAATTTCTAAAATATCTTCTGCTTTTTGTTGTTCAGAGAACACCTCGGTTGCAAAAATTCCGTTTTTATCTTTGTCAATCAAGATATGTTTTGGTTGCGGCAAAATACAGTGATGTAAACCACCAAAACCACCAATAGTTTCCTGATAAGCCCCAGTGTTAAAGAAACCTATATAAAGAGGTTTTTCTCTGTTATATTTAGGTAAATACACCGCATTCATATGTTGTTCGGAATTGTAATAATCGTCTCCGTCACAAGTTAAACCTCCTAAAAGTACCCTTTCGTAGGTATCGTTCCAGCGGTTAACAGCCATCATTACAAAGCGTTTGTTGATCGCCCATGTATCCGGTAAGGTTGTGATAAACGAAGAATCAATCATATTCCAGTTTTCACGATCATTTTGTTTCTTTTGGTACAATACTTTATATATTGCTCCTCCAGATTCACCTACGGTAAATGAACCAAATTCTGTAAAAATGTGTGGTACCGGAACATCCGCTTCATCACAAGCAATTTTAATTTGGTTTAGGATTTCATCAACCATGTATTGGTAATCGTATTCAAAAGCTAATGAACTTTTGATTGGGAAACCACCACCAATATTTAAACTATCTAATGTTGGACATTCTTTTTTCAGCGCAATGTATACTTTCATACATTTTAACAATTCATTCCAATAATACGAAGTATCTCTAATACCAGCATTAATAAAGAAGTGAAGCATTTTTAATTCTACTCTTTTATTGTCTTGAATTTGTTTACGGAAAAAAGGAACAATGTCTTTGTAGCCAATTCCTAATCGAGAAGTATAAAACTCAAATTTAGGTTCTTCCTCGGCTGCAATTCTAATTCCGATTTTAAATTTACCTTCAATTTCTTCTTGCAATAAATCTAATTCTTCAAAATTATCTATTACAGGAATCGTGTTTTTATGTCCGTTATTAATTAAGCGCGCAATATTGGTGATGTATTGATCACGTTTAAAACCATTACAAACCACAAAGGTATTTTTATTGATTTTTCCTTCTTCCATTAATCGCTCTACAATATCAATATCGAAGGCAGAAGAAGTTTCAATGTGGATGTTGTTTTTTAAGGCTTCGTTTAAGATAAACTCAAAATGCGAACTTTTAGTACAATAGCAGTAAAAATACTTAGCTTCATAATTGTGTTTTTCCATAGCATTACGAAACCACATTTTGGCTTTGTTGATGTTTTCGGAAATTTTAGGAAGGTAGGTAAATTTTAAAGGCGTACCATATTGTTCTACTAATTTCATTAGATCAATTCCATGAAATTGTAAGTTGTCTTTATTTAAAGTAAATTCTTCTTGAGGGAAGTAAAAAGTTTGATTGATTAAATCGAAATATTTTGTATTCATTTAGTTATCAGTATTTTGTAATTAAAAATAATAAAAATTCTAATACAAAATTTTTCAAACTCTGATATTCGCAAATTCAATTTCTAATTCACTGTAGGTTTTCTGATTAGTTGCGTATAATCTGTGGGCATCCCATTTAATGACAGTCACAATTTTTAAGACAGCATTAGATATTTCCAGAATTGTTTCCTGAAAAGTCTGAAATCTTCTCCAATTATTGTGTTTGTTCATGCGGGCAAATTTAAAAAATTAAATTTCGTATATGAAAACAAAAAAACAAAAAAACGCTATAAATTATAATCACTAAAAGATTTTGTAATTACTTCATTATTAGCGGTTTGATTGATTTTTATATCTCCAATTCTATTTAGTAATGCAAATTGTACTTTTCCGTATTCATTTTTTTTGTCGTGAATTAGTAAATCGATGATAGAATTTTGATCATTAGCATCGAAAAATACGGTTCCATAAATTTGTTGTAAATGGTGTTTGATTTCAAGATATTCTTCTTCTTTTAGTAACCCTTGTTGAAAAGAGATAAAAGATTCTAAAATCATGCCGACTGCAATAGCTTCTCCGTGAAGTAATGCTTCTTTTTCAGGATGTTCTAATAAATAAGTTTCTATGGCGTGTCCTAGAGTGTGTCCAAAATTCAACGCTTTTCGAATTCCGTTTTCGGTGGGATCTTGAGTTACAATAGCATTTTTTATAGAAACAGATTCGGCAATTAATTCATCTAAAGTATCAAAATCGATATCCGAAAGTTTTTTGAATTTTTCCCAATGCGATTTTTTTGCAATCAAACCATGTTTTAGCATTTCGGCTAGGCCAGAACGCATTTCTCTTTGGGATAAAGTTTCAAGAAAAGAAGAATCAATAAGTACCATTTCAGGGTTGGTAATAGTCCCAATCTGATTCTTTAGTCCGCCAAAATCTACACCATTTTTACCGCCTACAGATGCATCGACCATAGATAATAGTGTGGTTGGAATGTTTATAAACGCTATTCCTCTCTTAAAGGTTGAAGCTATAAAACCTCCCATATCGGTTATAACTCCACCACCTACATTAATAATTAGGCTTTTTCTGTCGGCACCTAATTCCAATAAAACACTCCAAATTTGTATGCAGGTTTCAATGGTTTTATTTTCTTCTCCGGATTCAATTTCAATAATTTCAAACGGTGTGTTTGTTTCTACTAGAGGTAAAACTTTTGGTAAACAATATTCATTGGTGTTTTCATCGACAATGAAGAAAATTTTCGAAAAAATTTTCTCGTTTAAATACGAATTAAGTCGCAAATATGCTTCATTATTAAAGTGTATGTCGTAACCGTTTGCCTGAATAGAGTTCATTTCTCAGAGGAGTGTTAAGTGTAGTGCAAAATAACGTAAAAATAGTGTAATATAATAATGAGGAGTTTTATATTTGCATAACCTTATGTGAATAATCATGGATAAAATTTTTAACAATACACAAAACGCTTTTTCACTGAAAAGTGATACCGAATTAGAAAGAGCTTATTTTCTTTTTAAATTAATAGATTCAGAACCTTTAGTAAAAATAGGTACTGCGGTTACCAACTTTGCTTTAAAAGCCCATCTTCCAGTAGAAGGATTAATTAGAGCGACTGTTTTCGATCATTTTTGTGGCGGAGTTTCAGAAGACGATTGTATTCCTGTAGTGGATAAAATGTTTACTAAAGGAGTTTCTTCTGTATTGGATTATTCAGTAGAGGGGAAAGAGGATGAAGCTGCTTTTGATGAAGCAATGAATAAAACGTTGAAGATTATCAATTTTGCTAAAGAAAAAGATGCTATACCTTTTGCCGTTTTCAAACCGACTGGTTTTGGTAGATTCGAATTGTATCAAAAATTAGGTGAAGGAAAATCTTTAAATGAAACAGAGCAAGCGGAGTGGAATAGAGTAGTAGAACGTTTTGATAGAGTTTGTAAAGCCGCTCACGATAACGATATTGCTTTGTTAATTGATGGTGAAGAGAGTTGGATGCAAGACGCAGCCGATAATTTGGTTGCTGATATGATGCGTAAATACAATAAGAAAAAAGCAATTGTTTACAATACGTTACAAATGTATCGTTGGGATCGTTTAGATTATTTGAAAATCTTACACCAACAAGCGCAAGAGGAAGGCTTTCATATCGGAATGAAACTAGTTCGTGGCGCTTACATGGAAAAAGAGAACAAACGTGCCGAAGAAAAAGGATACAAATCGCCAATATGTGCTTCTAAACAAGCTACAGATTATAACTACGACGATGCAGTAGCATTTATGGTAGAACACATAGATACTATGGCTATTTTTGCAGGCACTCACAACGAAGAGAGTTCGTATAAATTAATGGAATTAATGGCTCACCGTGGTATTGCCAAAAACGATTTTAGAGTTTGGTTTGGTCAATTATACGGAATGAGTGATAATATGAGTTTTAATCTTGCGGCCGAAGGGTATAATGTGGCTAAATATTTGCCTTTTGGACCAGTGAAAGATGTGATGCCTTACTTAATCCGTCGTGCCGAAGAAAATACTTCAGTGGCAGGACAAACTAGCCGCGAATTGACTTTAATTAAAAACGAAAGAGAGAGAAGAAAAGGAAAAAGATAATGAATTTAACCATTTTAGGTTGCTACGCTGCTACACCCAGAACATTTACCAATCCGACTTCGCAAGTTTTGGAAATAAATAATCGATTGTTTTTAATCGATTGTGGTGAAGGAACTCAGGTGCAGTTACGGAAAAATAAAATCAAATTTTCGGCAATTAATCAAATTTTTATTTCGCATTTGCATGGAGATCATGTTTATGGTCTGATTGGTCTGATTTCTACATTCACATTACTGAATAGAGTAACACCATTAACCGTTTTTGGTCCGGTAGGTATAAAAGAAATGATTAAGTTGCAATTGAAACTGGCAAATTCTTGGCCCCAATATGAACTCACTTTTGTGGAATTGTCTTCTACAGAATCAGAAGTAATCTTTGAAGATGATAAAGTGTTAGTTAAGACCATTCCGCTGAAACACAGAGTGTACACCAATGGTTTTTTGTTTCAGGAAAAACCAAAAGAGCGTAATTTGAACATTGATAAGGTTCGAGAATATGAAATTGAGACCTGTTTTTTTCAAAATATAAAAAACGGAAAAGATATTACTTTAGACGATGGACGAGTAATTCCCAACTCAGTTTTAACGTTCGATCCGCCATCTCCTAAAAGTTATGCCTTCTGTTCTGACACATTATACAATGAAGATGTAATACCTATTATTTCAGGTGTTGATGTGTTGTATCATGAAGCTACCTTTTTAGAATCGGAATCTCATTACACAGAACGAACGATGCACAGTACCGCAAAAGAAGCGGCTCGCATAGCCCTTAAAGCAAATGTAGGACAATTAATTTTAGGACATTATTCTACGCGATATGAGTCGATTCAATTGTTTAAAGAAGAAGCGGTCACTGTATTCGAAAATACACTTTTGGCAGATGATGGCGTCTTTTTTGAATTTTAGACAAAGTGTCTTTCGTGGTTTTGACAGCTGTTCAATTTAGTTTTATAACAAAATCAGTACATTATGGAAGATTTGAGCAATTATAGAAAATCGTACGAGAAAAGTGAATTATTGGAAGCCAATATTCCAGAGGATCCAATCAATTTATTCAATGTATGGTTTCATGAAGTAGAGGAGTTTGGTGGTGTAGAAGAGGTGAATGCGATGACGGTTTCAACGATTGGATTGGACGGTTTTCCAAAATCTCGTGTGGTTTTGCTCAAACAATACACTTACGAAGGCTTTATATTTTATACCAATTATAATTCGGAAAAAGGAAAAGCTATTGAAGCAAATCCTAATATATGTCTGTCTTTTTTTTGGCATTCATTAGAGCGTCAGGTAATTATAAAAGGAAGAGCACAAAAGGTAGCCGAAAATATTTCAGATGGTTATTTCGAATCACGCCCGGAAGGAAGTAAACTGGGAGCAATTGTTTCTAATCAAAGTGAAGTCATTCCGTCTAGACTGTTTTTAGACGAAAAATTAAAACAATTAGAAATCGAATACCAAGGAAAAAAAATTTTAAGACCCAAACATTGGGGAGGGTATTTGGTTGTACCTCAGGAAATTGAATTTTGGCAAGGACGCCCTAATCGATTACATGATAGAATTCGGTATCAATTATTAGAAGACTTTTCATGGAAAATTGAGAGATTGTCTTCTTAAAACGTAAGTATTATCTTTAATTTATATAGAAAAAACGCATTTCATCGATTTTTTTTGGTACTTCATCGATAATTGATGTATATTTGAACTATCAAAATGATTCAAAAACAAGTTTGATACCCAAATTTCCAAAAACATTCTAGGGATAGGATGTTTTTAAAAGAAATTACACACAATTTAATTATTGTGTTTTAAAATAGTTAGTTTTTTAGTTTGTTTATTTGATTGTTAAAGTGCCAAAGGTTCCCCAAACTATGGCACTTTATCTTTTTAGTACCTTTTAGTACCAACGCTTCTTGTTCTTTTTAGCGTTTTCAGATTTTCTAGAATTTTTTGCCTTTGATTTTCCGCTACGGTTATTAGAATTCGCCTGAGGCTTTGCAGCTTTGTCTTCTGTAGTTTTTTTAACCGTTCCTTTCCAAGGAAAAGGATGGTCTTCCATAGTTTTTACTTTGGCTTTGGTTAGTTTCAGAATGTCTTTCCAATATACTTCTTCGTCTTTTGAACAAAAAGAAATAGAAAGGCCACTATTTCCGGCTCTTCCGGTTCTTCCTATACGATGAACATAGGTTTCTGGAATATTGGGTAAATCAAAATTAATGACATAAGGAAGAAGTTCGATATCAATACCACGAGCTGCCACATCAGTAGCAACTAAGATATCGATTTCTTTATCTTTAAAGGCGTTTAAGACCCTTTGTCTAGCATTTTGTGATTTATCACCATGAATAGCTTCTGCTTTGAAGTTATTCTTTTGTAACGATTTTACAATGTTATCTGCTCCATGTTTGGTACGGGCAAAAATAAGTACATTTTTAAGGTCTTCTGTTTGTAATAAATGCAATAATAATTGCTTTTTTTCGGGTTTATCTACAAAATAAATTTGTTGTCGAACCATTTCTGTCGTAGATGAAACAGGAGTAACCTGAACTGTGGCAGGATTATGTAAAAATTGATCGGCTAATTCTCTAATGGCTAGAGGCATAGTAGCAGAAAATAGCAAGGTTTGTCTATTACTTGGCGTAAGTTTTATAATTTTTTTTACATCATTGATGAAACCCATGTCAAACATTTGGTCCGCTTCATCTAAAACTAAATGGTGTAAATGATCTAAATCTATAAATCCTTGCTTGTGTAAATCCAATAATCGACCAGGGGTTCCTATTAATATATCGACTCCTTTTTTAAGTTGATCCACCTGAGCGTTTTGAGAAACACCTCCGAAAATGGTTAATTGAGTTGTATTTAAATATTTTCCATAGGTTTCAAAAGCTTCACCAATCTGAATTGCCAGTTCGCGAGTAGGAGTAACCACAAGAGTTCTAATTTTTTTTCCTTTCGATGATTTACTCACTAAAGGATGCAATTGACTGAGGATAGGAATGGCAAAAGCAGCAGTTTTACCGGTTCCGGTTTGAGCGCAACCTACTAAATCGTTGCCTTCCATGATAATTGGAATCGCTTTTTCTTGAATAGGAGTTGGAGTTGTGTAACCTTCTTCGGTAACGGCCAATAAAACGCTTTTGGAAATAGATAAATCTTGAAACTGCATATAAAAATTTTATGCAAAGATAGTCTAAATTAGTTTGTCGAATACGCTTTAATGAAATCGGTTACCAGATAGCCGATGAGTTTACCTATTAAATGATTGTTTTTGTCTTCTCCCAATGAAGGTGCACCTTCGCAAATATGAAGATACGCCGCATTTTTGTGATTGCCAAAGTAATGAATAAATTGTCTTAATTCTTCAACGGAAAATCCACTAAGCGTCATTGCACTGGAAGCAATACCAGGAATAGCATCCAAATCGATTTCTATTCCGAATGCCTCTTGTTTGATGAATTCTAAGGCTTGGAATAGTTCTTGTGAAAAACTTTTTTGAGAGCGTATTTTAATTTCGTCGTAAGTATTGTATTTGACTCTGTCTTTTAATGATTTTAAATTATCTAAAACATTTTTGGAAGAATAACTTTCATGTAATCCGAAAATGAAATAATTTTTCAAAAAACCTTCATCATACGCATACGAAAAGCCGTTTCCGCTATGTCTTCCTTCTAAAATTCTAAAATCAGAGTGAGGATCAAAATTAATAGCATTTATGGGTTTTCCTTTAGCAAGGGCAGTTCCCTTAATGTTTCCATAAGCATTATTGTGTCCACCACCAATGATTATGGGGGTTTTACCAGCTTTTACAATATGAAAAATGATATGTGATACTTCTTTGTCTATTTGCTCAACTATTTTAAAAAGCTTTTTTCGATCTTCGGGATTATTTTCATCAAGTAGTGCAGCAGCTTCTATTTCTTGTGAAGTATCAACCTGTCCTAAGACTAAAATAGAATTTCCTTTGCAAAATTTATTGTGTTGAATGTTAGCAATGCTCGCAATGGCACTTTTCCAAGCCGATTCGGCACCAGCTCTTCCTAAATTAGCTCTAACTCCCACATCTTCAGGGATTCCAAGGATAACGAATTGGGCTTCACAATTTTTTATAAACTCAAAGACGTTTTCATCTTTGGGGACAATTAGCATCTTTTCTCCAAATTTTATTTCTCCGTTTCTAAAGTTTGTAATTTTTGCTAAATCAGATTGTTTAAATCGAATTAAATTGTCCATTGATGTAATTTCTGTTGATTCAAAAATACTATTTTTATGGAAACTTACGTTATAATTTGCAAACTGAAATAAAAAATATAAATTAGCGATTCAAATTAATTATAAATTACCTTAATTCTAGTTATGGAACAACCAGTTAGTAAAGAAAAACAAAGTAACAGTAATTCAAGTTTAAAAGCAATTATAGCAGTTTTAGCATTGTTATTGATTGGTAGCCTTGGATATATGTATAAGTTAAGTACCGATAATAAAGAAACAATAAATGTTTTAGAGACCGAAAAATCTGCTGTAATGAAAGATTTGGAAGCTTCTAAAGCCTCTTTGGACGAAGCTATTGCTAATAATACAAGCATGTCTGAGGAGTTAATTGCTGAACGTGATAAAGTTCAGAAATTAATGGAAGAAGTTGAGAAATCTAAAGGAGATGCTCAGAGTTTAGCCAAATACAAAGCAGAGGCTGCAAAACTTAGAGAAAAAGTAGCTGCATTAATGAAAGATGTAGAAGTTCTTAAACAAGAGAATTCTAAGTTGACTACCAAAATTGACAGTACTAATGTTGTATTAGCAGATTCTAGAAGAGCTAATGATACTTTGGTTTCTAAAAATGATTACTTGGCTAAAACTGTAGAAAAAGGATCTAAATTATCAGTATTGAATTTACAAACTACTGCGGTTAAGCAAAAAAGTTCTGGAAAACAAGTAGAAACGGATAAAGCTAGTAGAGCAGATGTTTTGAAAGTTAGTTTTATGATTGCTGAAAATCAAATTGCTAAATCGGGAGATAAAACGTATTATGTTCAAATCATTGATAGTAAAAACAATGTTTTAGGAGATAAAAAGACAGAGACTTTTGGCGATAAGACTTTAACATATAGTTTTATTTCAACGGTTAAGTATGAAAATAAAACGGTAAAAGTTGAAAAAGATCTTCCAGTGAGTAATATTACAGAAGGTACTTATTTTGTTTACATTTTTGATAAGGCAGAATTAGTTTCGAAATCAAGTTTTATTTTGAAATAAAAGATATCTATAAAGACAGATTTTCTAAAATTTAAAAACCACCTAACCAATTTTGGTTAGGTGGTTTTTTGCGACTACTTAAAATTAATGAAGAGTGTTTATTTAAACGATAATTTTGTGCTTTATATCGAATTTATTTAAGAGTAAGACTACAAAGCTATACATTCGTTAGAAGTTTGCTTGGTTTTAATAATATAAAACATAAATATTATTATGGGTTTAAAAAACGGTCTCAAAAGAGACCGTTTTTTTTTTATTAAATAAGTTCTAGTGATAATAGCAATAACTTTATTGTGTAATAATAAATTATTAGGATAGGTTTTTATAGACTGTATACTGTACAGCATAGATGATCGGTAAAGTGAAAATAATCCCTACGCAAAAAGCAATTAATCCTACAAAAGCAAAAATATAACCCAATAGTAATAAAATTAATACCGTAAAAAAGTTCTTAGAAACTAATTGAGTACTTTTTGAAATAGCTTGTATAGCATTAAGCCTTTCAAATAATATAAGTGGTAGCATGATAAAGGTTAAAACACTTATAGGGAAAGTGATACAAATGGCTAAAATATTACCAAAAAGAGGCATGCTGCTCGTTAAATAATTGTTGATTGCGGTAGTGATAAGGGTAATTAGCGAAGTGGCTAATACAATATGAATGAATCTATCGGAGTTCACATAAAACCAAATAGAAGAAAACTTTACTTCTTCATTGTGATCCACTTCATGACACATTTTTTGTATTCCGGCAATAAAGGGACTAATAAGTGCTGTGATGATAGTAATAACGCCAATGTAAATTAAATTGTCTTGAAATGATAAGGTTTCAGGTTTAAAGTTTTTCATTTTTTCTGAAAAACTTTCAATATCCACAAAGAAACCAATACCGGAAATAGATGCAATAGAAAGAATAGCCATGATTAACAATAATCCTAGGCCACCGGGTAATGCAATTTTTTTATATATTTCAAAAGATTGGTTAATAGCTTCTCCTAAATCAAACGCTTTTTTTTGTTCTTTCTCAAATGATTCAAATTCTGACATTTTTTTTAATTTTAATTTTTATACCCAGTTTAAAATTCGTTTTATAAGTTTAAGTTTTCCTCCGTACGGAGCATAACGCAAAGGAACATCTAACCAGTTTGCTTTTTTAACTACTGCTTTTTGATGCGAAAAACTGTCAAATCCTAAACGGCCATGATAGGCACCTATTCCGGAATGTCCCACACCTCCAAAAGGCAATTTATGATTGGCAAAATGAATTAAAGTGTCGTTAATACAACCACCGCCAAATGAATAACGCTCGCTAATTTCTTTTATAAATGCTTTGTTCTCCGAAAATAAATATAAAGCCAGCGGTTTTTCAAAACGGGAAATGATTCTCTCAATATCGGTTTTATTTTCATACGACTTTATCGGAAGTATGGGTCCGAAAATTTCTTCCTGCATTACAGGACTATCCAAGTCCGGTTCCTCAATTAGCGTTGGGGCAAGATATAATTCTTCTTCCTGATATTGTCCTCCAAAAATAATGTTTTGATTTTCCAGTAAACCGATTTGTCGTCTCCAGTTTTTTAAATTGATAATTCGAGCAAAGTCTTTTGAATTTTCAGGATTTTCACCCAAGGCTTTTTGAATTTCTTCTTTAAGTAATTCAATAAATTTTTTCTTTACTCTGTAATGAACTAAAATATAATCAGGAGCAATACAGGTTTGTCCAGCGTTGACTAATTTCCCCCAAGCAATTCTCTTGGCGGCCAAAGGAAGATTTGCTGTTTCATCAACAATACAAGGACTTTTGCCTCCTAATTCCAGAGTAACAGGTGTCATATGTTCAGATGCCGCTTTGGCTACAATTTTGCCAACGGGAACACTACCGGTGAAAAATATATAATCCCAACGTTTTTGTAATAAATCTTGAGCAATGGTATGGTCTCCTGTTACGACTAAAGCTTGTCTCACATCAAAAGTTTCTCGGATGATTTTTGAGATTAATGCTGAAGTATATGGAGTCATTTCAGAAGGCTTTAATGTTACGCTATTTCCTGCCGCTATAGCTGCTACAAGAGGAGATAAGGCCAACTGAAAAGGGTAATTCCATGGGGCTATGATTAGTACTTTTCCATAGGGTTCCTTGTAGATATAATCAGAAGACGGAAAATTTAAAAGAGAAGGTAAGACCCTTTGAGGTTTTGCCCACTGGTTTAAATTTTTTATCGTATGCTTTAAATCGTTTATTACGTAAGAAGTTTCGGTGATAACACCTTCAAATCTTGGTTTTTTAAAATCTTTATATAAAGCATCCAAAATTTCTTCTTCGTGAACGATTATATTTTTTAGAAGTTTTCGTAGAACTTCTTTTCTTTCCGAAACAGAAGGGAATGTTCTCATATCATTTTTTGCTAAAGGTAAAGATTAAATCGAATTCCAAATTACATCATCAGGAACGGGAGCCGTAATTTCAAGGGTTTCTTTAGATACGGGATGCACAAACTGGAGTTTTCGAGCGTGAAGATGAATGCCACCATCAGGATTACTACGATCAAAACCATATTTTAAATCACCTTTTATTGGACATCCAATTGCTGAAAGTTGAGAACGTATTTGATGATGACGCCCTGTGTGCAATTGAATTTCTAAAACAAAATAATTTTTTAATTCTTTGATTATTTTATAGTCTAAACTCGCTTTTTTACTGTCTGAAACTTCTTTGCTATAAGCTTTTGAAGTATTATTTTGAGTGTTTCTTTTCAGAAAATGAATTAATAGGTCTTCGTTTTTTGGAGGTCGGTTTTTAACGACTGCCCAATATGTTTTTTGTGTTTCTCTGTTACTGAACATCTCATTAAGACGTGTCAATGCCTTACTGGTTCTGGCAAAAACAACTATTCCCGTAGTGGGTCTGTCTAAACGATGAACTACTCCAAGAAAAACTTCACCAGGCTTGTGGTATTTTTCTTTGATGTATTCTTTAACGACATCAGATAATGGTTTGTCGCCGGTTTTGTCTCCTTGAACTATATCGCCAACACGTTTATTTACCACAATAATGTGATTGTCTTCATAGAGTACTTGAAGGTTGTCTTTGTTGGAAAGAATTTTCATTTATAAAATTTCAAATTAAAATGGTTTCTAATTTGAATTAATATTGTTCATTGATGTTTGGGAAATCTTCTGATTTTACATCGGAAACATATTGTCCTATAGATTTAGTCATATCTTCATATAAGTTCATATAACGACGTAAGAATCTTGGACTGAATTCGTTGTTCATTCCTAACATATCGTGTACCACTAATACTTGACCATCTACACCGCCTCCTGCACCGATTCCTATAACCGGAATGGCAATACTTTCGGCTACTTTTCTAGCTAAGGCTGCAGGGATTTTTTCAAGAACTAAGGCAAAGCAACCTATTTTTTCTAATAATTTAGCATCTTCCAAAAGTTTTTCTGCTTCTGCTTCTTCTTTAGCGCGAACAGTATACGTTCCGAATTTGTAGATAGATTGAGGGGTTAAACCCAAATGTCCCATAACAGGAATTCCAGCTTGAAGTATTTTACGAATTGATTCTTTGATTTCTTTTCCACCTTCTAATTTTACGGCATGACCACCACTTTCTTTCATTACACGAATAGCAGATCGTAAGGCTTCTTTAGAATCAGATTGGTAGGAACCAAAAGGTAGATCTACTACAACTAAGGCTCTTTCGGCACCACGAACTACTGAAGAAGCGTGATAAATCATTTGATCAAGTGTAATAGGTAAAGTCGTTTCATGTCCAGCCATTACGTTACTTGCCGAATCGCCAACTAAAATCACATCTACACCAGCCGAATCCACTATTTTAGCCATGGTGTAATCGTAGGCCGTTAGCATAGAGATTTTTTCTCCGTTAGCTTTCATATCAATTAATGACTTGGTAGTGATTCTTTTATAATCTTTTTTAGCTGTAGACATAATTTTGTGTTTTGTTTGGTTTGTAAAATTACTATAATTTATAAAAAAATTGTAACATATTTACCATTAATACTACTTATTGTCTTAAAAATTGATTTTTGATGAGAGTTTTTTTAGTAATGATAGCATTAGGATTTTCCGTAATGTTACAAGCGCAAAAGGTTGAAGTGGAGAATACGATTAAACAATTTTTCACAGGTTTTCATGCGAAAGACACTGTCAAAATTAAATCGATTTGTGATGAAACTATGATGTTACAGTCTATTTTAGAAAATAAAACAGAGTCTAAATTGAAACAGGAAAAAAGTACTGATTTCTTTAAATCTATTGCTAAAATTCCAAATGAAGTACGTTTTGAAGAAAAAATCTTAAGCTACAAGATAAAAATTGATGGAGCTATGGCTCATGCCTGGACACCATATGAATTTTATTTAAACGGAAAACTTAGTCACAAAGGGGTTAATTCTTTTACTCTTTTCAAGACAGCACAAGGATGGAAGATTGTTCATATTATTGATACCAGAAGAAAATAGTTTTTTACTTACTGAAGAAATTGTTCTGGTGAATTATAAACGATAGACTACTGCCAATAGTATAATAAATCAGGTCACTCCACAAAAAGCCTTCCCCTAATAAGTAATGACCTATCGTGGTTCCTCTAAAAGTTACAAGCCAAGATAAATCGCAAATTTGTTGTATCTCGATTAAATAGCAAATAACTAAACTAATTCCTAAAATAGTTAAGGATTTTGTTTTGGGAAACAACAAGCACACTATAAAGTATACCATCGAAGCATATAAAATATCACCAAAAAACAAAGGAATAAACTCAAATTGACGAGACAATATCCCTAGGATGATGATGTAACAAGTAGTGACAAGATATGTAATGCGTTGCTTTTCTATAGTAAATCGAAATTAACAATCGGCAACATTAACCGCTACAGCTAGGCCTCCTTCAGAAGTTTCTTTGTATTTATTATTCATATCCTTTGCTGTTTCCCACATGGTATTGATAACTTTGTCTAATGGTACTTTAGCATTTTTAGGATCGGTTTCTAAAGCTAATTCAGCAGCATTGATGGCTTTAATAGCTCCCATAGTATTTCTTTCAATACACGGAATTTGAACTAAACCACCAATAGGATCGCACGTTAAACCTAAATGATGTTCCATGGCTATTTCTGAAGCCATTAAAACTTGTTCAGGTGTTCCGCCCATAAGTTCACACAATGCACCGGCAGCCATTGCAGAGGAAACACCAATTTCTGCTTGACAGCCACCCATAGCAGCTGAAATCGTGGCTCCTTTTTTGAAAATACTTCCAATTTCTCCAGCAACCATTAAGAATTGTTTTACCTGTTCTTCGTTAGCCTGATGGTTTTCAATTACCATATAATACATTAAAACAGCTGGTATAACTCCCGCACTTCCATTGGTAGGAGCGGTAACTACTCTTCCTAAAGAGGCATTAACTTCATTAACAGCTAAAGCAAAACAACTTACCCATTTTAATATTTGCCGGAATTTTACTTCGGTTTTACGTATGGTTTCTAGCCATTCTTGTGGTGTAGAATAATTGGCCAAACCGATTAAATTCTGATGCATATCAAAAGCTCTTCGGCGGACATTTAATCCACCAGGAAGAATTCCTTCGCTATGACAACCTATGTACATGCACTCTAGCATGGTATTCCAGATGCGGAGCAATTCACGGTGAATTTCCTCTTCGGAACGCATCGATTTCTCATTATCGTAAACAATTTCAGATATTTTTCGATTTTGTTTTTGACAATAATCTAATAATTCAGAGGCGTAATTTATAGGATATGGGAAAGCACATTGAATAGTGTTTTCACTGGTTTGGACATTATCTTTCTCTTCTTTAACAACAAAACCACCACCGATGGAATAAAACGTTGATTGGTAATTACTGTCATCCTTCAAAAAGGCAGTAAATGTCATTCCGTTGGCGTGAAAAGGAAGAAAATTTTTATTGAAAACGATGTCTCGCTCTATTTGAAAATCAATTAAAAAGGAATTATTAAGATTTAATTGATGGTTGTTACGAATATCTTTTATGATACCGTCTATATCTTGTACCGGAATGTATTCAGGATCCTGACCGCTAAGACCTAACATAACGGCTAAATCTGTGGCGTGTCCTATTCCAGTTAATGACAATGAACCGTATAAATCTACTTTGATTTGTGAGATTTCTGAAAGAATGTTTTTTTCTTGTAGCTCTTTTAAAAATCGTTCAGCAGCACGCCAAGGACCAAGGGTATGAGAACTTGAAGGGCCTACACCAATCTTTAACATGTCAAAAATTGAAATACATTCTTCCATAATATAATTATTGATTTATACTTGCAAAGATAACCGCTATAATCAAACAAAAAAGAGATAATTTTTTAAAAAACACCAATAGATTAGTTCAATATCGTGTTGATGTATTTAATAATTTCATCATTAGGCGTTTGAGTGGTATTAAATCCTATATTATGATTTCCGTAGGGTTCATAAACTGCCATATTGTTGAATTGAAACAACCCAATAGTAGGGGATAGGGAAGCACTAGCGAGATGCATAATACCACTATCGGCACCAATGAAAACATCACAATTAGATATAAAACTAGCAATTTCTCGGACATCTTTACTGTAGAATGATGGAATGGTAAAATTCAATTGAGAAATATTTTCAACTGGAAGCACTTCGATAATGTTATAGTCAGGAAATGCTTGTTTCAATTCTTGATAGAAGGTTTCCCACCATTCTATGCAATAACATTTTTGACCGGTAGCATAAGTGAAAACTGCAATTGTCTTGTGATCATTCTGGATTAAATCTTTCAATAATTGCTTTCCTTTATTTTTTTCAGTGTCATTTAATTTTAAATCCAATAAAGGAATATTTTCAAATGAAATTTTATTTAATATAGACCTAATATCGTAAATTGGTTTTTTAGCAATATGTTTATAGCCAAGGAATTGAGCTTGTAAGGATTCGTTATTCTCACTGAAAATTCGGTATTTGGCATTAGAAAATTTAGTGGCTAATTTTCCAGAAGAAGAACCTGGAGTGACATTGATAGCAATATCATACGAATTAGTAATCAATTTCATCCAACCTTTTACATATTTAAAAAATTCTTTGAAATGCTTTTTCGGTAAGGTGATTACATCGTCTACATTGGTATAATTTTCAAATAAAATCGGTCCTAATCCTCCTTTTAAAAACAAATCTACTTTACTGTTGGGGAATAGAGACTCTAATTCCTGAACTAAAGGAGTGATTAATAACTGATTTCCTAATCGGTGATTAGGTCTAATCACAATAATTTTACGGATTTTCTGAGGATCAATAGTTTCAAAACTTTTATAATTTGTTTTTCCAATATTCTTAGTCAATCCCTTTGTGATTTTTCTTCTGTAGTTATTTATTTTTTTTAACATTTAGTTTAGAATTTAGTTTGCTAAAATAGTTTTTTTATGTAATTATTTCAATTGTGAATAGGAAATAAATCCAATAGCTAAAAGAGAAAGTAAAATTCCTAAATAATTCCATCGATTTACTTTTTCTTTAAAAACCATAATTCCAACTAAACTACCTAAAACAATTACCCCCATGTTCATACTTGCAAAAACCGTCGACGGATTGCTAGACAAGGCTTGATGCGCTTTAATGTAAAGTGAAATATTTCCAAAATTGAGTATTCCTACTCCAATGCCCCATAGAATATTGATAGGATTAAAAGATTCTTTGCCTTTGATTAAATAATAAATCGAAATAATTAAAGAAACGAATAAGGCTCCCGGGAACACTAAAAAGAGCACTTCTGTAAACTGTAATTCCTGTAAAGAAGCTACTTTTTTAAATAGGATATCAATAACACCAAAGCCTAATAAAACAAGAGGTAAAAAGTGCCATTTGTTATTTTTGGTCAATTCAGCATCATTTTTTCTGTAAAAAGTTAGAAAAATCGCTACGAAAGCGAGTAGTATTCCAATCCATTTATAGATGCCAAAGATTTCTTTCGCGATAAAAAAAGAAAACAAAAGTGATAAGAACAAGGACATTCGTTGGGCGATATCTGTTTTTACAATGCCACTATATTTGATTGCTTTAGCTTGGAACACAAAAATTACAGGAAGTAAAATGCTCAAGGCTATAATAATACTAGAAGTGGAAGAACTTAATTGCGTTTTTAATTGGGGTTGATACATCAGTTGAGTTAAACCCCAAGCGATGATATAGTTAATGCTAATAATTTGGTAAAAGCTATAGTGTTTCTTTTTTGCTAATTTCAAAAGAATTCCAACGGAAACACTGCAAATAACACTAAGTACAACGTATAGCATAATTATTTTTTATGCAATGATACAAAAAAAGCCCTGATTTCTCAGAGCTCTTTGTTTGGATTATTTTTGATTTTCGATCCATTTTCTAGCATTCACAAAAGCTTCAATCCATGGAGAAACCTCGTCTTTTTCTTCTCTTTCTGGGTAATACGCCCAGTTCCATGGAAAAATAGAACGCTCAATGTGTGGCATCATCACTAAATGTCTTCCAGTAGTATCGCATAGCATAGCGGTGTTAAAATCAGAACCATTTGGATTGGCAGGATAACCTTCGTAAGCATATTTACCTACAATATTGTATTTTTCTTCAGCATAAGGCAATTTAAATTTACCCTCACCATGTGAAATCCAAACCCCAAGTGTTAATCCTTCTAAAGAAGATAACATCACCGAGTTATTCTTTTGGATTTTAACTGATGTAAACCCACTTTCGTGTTTGTTTGAGGTATTGTGATGCATTTTGCCATGTATTTCGTGTTCAGGATTAATTAATTCTAATTCCATAAACAATTGGCATCCATTACAAATACCAACAGATAATGTATCTTTTCTATTAAAGAAGTTTTTTAAAGCAGTATTTGCTTTTTCATTGTAAAGGAACGCACCGGCCCATCCTTTTGCAGATCCTAAAACATCTGAATTAGAGAATCCACCCACGGCTCCGATAAACTGAATATCTTCAAGCGTTTCACGACCCGAAATTAAATCGGTCATGTGTACGTCTTTAACATCAAATCCTGCCAAATACATTGCATTAGCCATTTCACGTTCAGAATTACTTCCTTTTTCACGAATAATCGCTGCTTTTGGTCTTGAACCAACAGGAGCAATGTCACCCTGAGCTTGACGAAGGGTTCCATCAAAACTACTAGGGAAAACAAATTCTAAAGGTTGGTTTTTGTAGTTCGCATAACGCGCTTCTGCCATACCATTCTTCGATTGTTTAGTATCTAATAAATACGAAGTTTTAAACCAAGTATCTCTTGATTCTGTAATGGAGAAATTAAAGTTGTCATTTCCGTTTTTAATAGCAATGAAATCGCCTTCTAATACTGAACCAATTTTGAATATTTCAATGCCATTAGCTTTGAAAGTTGCTTCCACATCTTCATTCGCTTGGAAAACAACTGCAATATTTTCGTTGAATAAGGTTTTTACGGTATCTGATTCACCTAATACAGATAAATCATAAGCAGCGCCAACGCCCACTTCAGCAAACGATAATTCTAATAAAGTTGTGATTAAACCGCCACTTCCAATATCGTGTCCAGCTTTGATTTTACGATCTTTGATTAATTCTTGTAAGGTGTTAAAGGCTTTTTTAAAATAAGTAGCATCTTTAATCGTTGGTACTTCTGAACCTACTTTGTTTAGAATTTGGTAAAATGAACTACCACCTAATTTGAATCTATCTTGTGATAAGTTTAAGTAGTAGATATTACCACCATTTCTTTTTAAAACAGGTTCTACAACTTTGGTTATATTAGAACAATTTCCAATAGCCGAAATAATTACTGTTCCTGGAGCAATTACTTCATCATTTGGATATTTTTGTTTCATAGATAAGGAATCTTTTCCTGTTGGAATATTGATTCCTAACTCAATTGCAAAATCGGAACATCCTTTCACTGCTTGGTATAAACGAGCGTCTTCACCCTCATTTTTACAAGCCCACATCCAATTCGCAGATAAGGAAACAGACTGTAAACCATTTTTAATTGGCGCCCAAACTAAGTTAGATAAAGCCTCTCCAATTGAATTTCTGGAACCCGCAACAGGGTCAACTAATGCAGAAATAGGCGAGTGCCCAATCGAAGTCGCAATTCCTTCTTTTCCTTTAAAATCTAATGCCATAACCCCGACATTATTTAAAGGAAGTTGTAATGGACCTGCACACTGTTGTTTTGCCACGCGTCCGCCTACACAACGGTCTACTTTGTTAGTTAACCAATCTTTACAAGCCACCGCTTCTAATTGTAAAACTTGATTTAAATAGGTTGGAATTTCTGAAGTTGTATATTCTGGATTGGTATAATTACGTTTTATGCTCTTATCGGTCATGATCGTTTTTGGAGAACTTCCAAAGAAATCTTCCAAAGCATAGTCCATTGGTTTTGCGCCTGTGGTTTTTGATTCAAAAGTAAATCGATGATCATTGGTAACATCTCCAACGGTGTACATAGGTGCACGTTCCCTTTCTGCGATGCGTTGTAAAGTTTCGATATCTTTTTCACCAATCACTAATCCCATTCTTTCTTGCGATTCGTTACCGATGATTTCTTTAGCTGAAAGGGTAGGGTCACCCACTGGTAATTTATCTAAATCGATATGCCCGCCTGTAGCTTCAACTAATTCAGACAAACAGTTTAAGTGTCCACCAGCTCCGTGATCATGAATAGAAACAATTGGGTTGTTATCGCTTTCTACTAACCCACGAATAGCATTTGCAGCACGTTTTTGCATTTCAGGATTGGAACGTTGAATCGCATTTAATTCAATTCCTGAACCAAATGCTCCTGTATCAGCAGAGGATACTGCAGCACCACCCATTCCAATACGATAATTTTCACCACCTAGAATAACAATTTTATCTCCTGCTTTTGGTTCATGCTTTTTAGCTTGATCCAATTTGGCATAACCAATTCCACCCGCTTGCATGATTACTTTATCAAAACCTAATTTTCTGGCTTCTTCTTCATGCTCAAAGGTTAAAACGGAACCAGTAATTAAAGGTTGCCCAAATTTATTTCCAAAATCGGAAGCCCCGTTAGACGCTTTAATTAAAATATCCATTGGTGTTTGGTACAACCATTTTCTTTCTTCCATTCCTTTTTCCCATGGACGTTCTTCGTTTAATCTTGAATAGGAAGTCATGTAAACGGCTGTTCCTGCTAAGGGTAACGAACCTTGACCACCTGCTAAACGGTCGCGAATTTCACCACCCGAGCCTGTTGCAGCTCCATTAAAAGGTTCTACTGTGGTAGGGAAATTATGTGTTTCTGCTTTTAAAGAAAGTACCGAATCAAATGCTGATTCTTGATAGAAATCAGGTTTATCCGCACTTTTAGGAGCAAATTGAACTGCTTTCGGACCTTTTACAAAAGCCACATTGTCTTTGTAAGCAGAAACAATATCGTTTGGATTCGTTTCTGATGTTTTCTTGATTAACTTGAATAGGGAAGTAGGTTGTTCTTCACCATCAATCACAAAGGTTCCATTGAAAATTTTATGTCGGCAATGCTCTGAGTTCGCTTGCGAAAAAGCAAAAATCTCTGAATCAGTTAGTTTTCTGCCAATTTTATTCGATAAATTATGAAGATATTCTACTTCTTCAGGACTTAAAGCCAAACCTTCTTGTTGGTTGTAAGCGTTAATATCTTCAATTTCTAAAATAGGTTCTGGTTGGATATTGATGGTGTAAATGTCCTGATTTAATTCCGAATATTTTTGCGATAACATCGGATCAAAATCAGTGAAATCGGCATTTACTTTTTGGAATTCTTCAATACGAATAATTCCTTCAATTCCCATGTTTTGAGTGATTTCAACAGCATTGGTACTCCACGGAGTAATCATAGCTGCACGAGGTCCAACAAAAAAATCCGTCAATACGGATTTTTCTATTTTATGTGCGTGGCCAAAAAGCCAGTTTAATTTGTTGATGTCTTCTGTCGATAAGTCATGTTGCGTTTGTACCGCAAAAACCGTATTGGATTGGTTTCCGAAGAAATGAATCATGTTGTGTTGTTGTTGTGTTTGTTTTGCAAATTTACTATTTCACTTTTGAAATACGAAGCGCTTTTTAAAAAATTATTTACAAGTATTGATGGGTAAAATTTCCCAATTGCTTTTATTGAAGTTTGTGCTAGGGATAGCGTTGCTTTTTTTTCGCTTTAGGGTCTCATTTTCCGAGAATATTTTGGCGTCATTAAAAGTACCCAAACAATCAATTAATTTGTCATTTAAAAATAAACCAATAGGATCGTTGCCATTAAATTCGAGTTCGGTTGACTCTAATCGTAAGCTATTGGAATAGGAACAATTGAGTTGCGATTTTGGATGCAGTATGATTAAACTTTGGTTAGGCGCTAATTTACTTTTGACTTTTAGTCCGTTAGACCAACCACCTTTGCCATTGGTCTGTTTTTTTATCGTGTAATTTCCTAAATCAATTGACTTCGAAGTTCCATTGGTAATAATCAATGCTTTATTGTTTCCAGAACCTTCAATGTAGGCCGAAAAATATACATTCCCAGTCGTATTATTTGGTGTAGCGATGATAGGAGGAGAGGTTTTAGTTTTCTGAATACTTTTGGTATTGGTTTGATTTATTGTTGTCTTTTTAGAAGTATTGGTTTTTACCACCGAAGCCTTACCCCAAATTTTCTCTACGAATTCAGGATGATCAATAAATGGGTTTCTATTTCCTTGTCTTTTATAAATGGCATTATTTCGTTTCTTCTCTCGTTCACTTACTGGATCCATTTTATGCCATTGAAGCAACATATTTTTGAAGGCTTCTGTAAAAACTTGATGATTCGTACCGTTGAACATATCATAGTTATAACCAGCAACTTTATTTTCATAGCAGGTCGCAAAATAAAAATACATACGAGCGATATCGCCTTTGAATTCATTAATAGGTTCAAAAACGATTCCTTTGTATCCGTTTATGGCGCTGGAGCCCAATTTACTTCCATTTTCTGATGTCCATTTAGCCGAAGCCACGTTTCCGTGTGGAAAATTACTTCGTTTACCGTTTACTTTTCCGTCCGTAGGAGGAATAAAATGAGCATCGGAAACCATAGGAGCAGCAGAATTGAAAACAGATTGCGGGATGATATGTTCTCGATTGTAACAGTCGCCTTCAGCAGAATAAATGCCACATTGGTTGGAACCCATCTTAAAAATGTAAGGATCTTTTCCTCTTGGATTTTCAGAATACATGTCTAAGACAGATTGGTCTTTCTCATAAAAATCATCAATATCAGAAGTTTTATAGGTTTGCCATAATCCACCATAGCCTAAATCTTTATGCTTACTGATTATTTTGTGCAGTTGGGTTTTGAGTGTATAACCAGAGCCAGTAGCCGTATTATAATACCCCGCTGGAGCTTGAGAGTTAGCTAAAAAAAAGCTTAGTAATGTTACTAAGATTAATCTTGGTTTCATTAGGTAGTTTAGTTTAGTTCTTGTTGGTTTGAAATTTATGAAAAAAAGCGGTCTCTACAGACCGCTTTAGATTAATTGATAACAATTTTTTCAACAATTGATTGTGTATTTTTAGAAATTCTTACAAAATATATTCCTTTTTGAACGTTGTTAATTTCGATATTGTTTTTGTTGTTTTCTTTAGCCGAAAAAACCTTTTGTCCTAACGTGTTGAAAATTTCGATACTATAATCACCATATTCTTTAAAGTCGATAGTGAAATTTCCATTTGATGGGTTAGGATAGATAGATGTTTTTTCTTTTAAAGCAAAATTATCATTACTTAGTTTAGTACATTCAGTAGACCAGATTTGACAAACATATTCAGGATGATCGATGAAAGGATTTCTGTTTGATTGATAATTAAATGCTGCATCATTTCTTTTAATTTCTTTTAAACTAACAGGATCTTGTAAATGCCAAGTTAAAAGAATATTGATGAAAGTTGGACTAAATACTTTGTTTGTTGATCCATCAAACATTACTCTAGCATCAACGGTAGTGTATAAACTATATAATTCATCCATATCATCTTCGTAGCGTGTTGCAAAATATAAGAATACACGGGCTATATCTCCTTTAAATTTGTCAATAGGTTCAAAAACAGTTCCTGAATATCCTATAGCATATCCCGAATTAGAAGCATTTCCTAATTTAGATCCATTAGAAGAAGTATAACTTGCTGTATTTCCAACTTTGCCAAAAGGAAAATCAGCTCTCATTCCGTTTACTTTGCCATCGGTTGGATAAACATGTTGAATGTCAGTTTTCATGATTAAATATTTAGATAGTTGTGGTCCTGAATTATTATGGCCAAAATAAGATTGAGGAATTAGATGTTCTCTATTATAGCAATCTCCTTCATTAACGTAGGAGCCACATTGCCCATTATTTCCACCAGATGCAGTATTAAAGTTGAAATTGTAAGTGTCTGGACCATTTGGATTTTCCGTATATATATCAACTATTGTATTGTCATCTTCATAACCAATACCCATATCTCTGTCTGTAGTACCATAAGCTGACCAAAGTCCATTATTCGTGGTGTTTGTTCCTGTTCCATAACCTTTATCTACATGAAAATATTCGGGTGATAAACCGTCATTATTACTGTTGATTATTTTTTTTAATTGGGTTTTAAGAGCCCAGCCTGATAAACCATTTGCAGAATCATAATATCCAGTAGGAATTTGAGCTATCCCAAGAAAGGAACTCAACAAAACGATTAAGAAGTAATTTTTTTTCATAAATATTTTGGTTTTTGGGGTTAAGGTTAAGATTTTCTTTCTAACAAAGCCATATAGAATCCGTCATACCCTGTTTCGTGAGCTAGGATTTTATGGTCTTCTACAAAGGTAAAATTTTTTCCGCTTTCTGTTGCTAGAAATTTTTGTATTTGTTCTTGATTTTCAGAAGGTAAGATAGAACAAGTAGCGTAAACCAATTTTCCTCCCGGTTTTACTATTTTCGAGTAATTTTCTAAAACTTCTGCCTGTACTTTTTTGATGTTGTCTATGAATTCAGGTTGCAATTTCCATTTGCTATCGGGGTTACGTTTTAAAACACCCAAACCGCTACAAGGAGCGTCAATAAGAACTCTGTCCGCTTTTTCGTGTAGTTTTTTAATCGTTTTAGAACTTTCTATCACACGGGTTTCAATGTTGTGCACTCCGTTGCGGCGGGCACGTAATTTGAGCTGATTGAGTTTACTTTCATATAAATCTAAAGCAATCAATTGACCTTTATTTTCCATGATAGAAGCTAGGTGCAATGTTTTTCCACCCGCTCCTGCACAGGTGTCAACTACGCGCATTCCTGGTTTTACATCTAATAAAGGTGCTACCAATTGTGATGAAGCATCTTGAACTTCAAATAATCCGTCTTTGAATTCTTGAGTTAAAAAAACATTAGCGCGTTCTTTTAAAACTAAGGCTTGAGGTTGATTCTTAATGTATTCCGTTTCGATATTCGCATCCATTAAACGGGCGCGAAGTTTATCTGGAGTTATTTTTAATGTATTGGTACGTAGAATTACTTTGGCTTGTTCGTTTTGTGCTTTAATTTCTTTTGTCCAAACCACTTCTCCTAATTCTTTTACTCCTAAAGCATCCATCCAATCTGGAATAGATTCTTTGATGGCTCTGTTCTTTGACAATTCATCGAAACGACCTTTTATTTTTCGTTCCGGTGTGCCTTGTAATTGTGTCCAATCCGGGATAGGGTAACCTCTTAGGACTGCCCAAGCCGCAAACATACGCCACAGATTATCACGGTTATAAGGTTCTTTAACCTCTGCAATTTCGGCATATAAACGTTTCCAACGTACAATTTCATAGATGGTTTCCGCAACAAACTTACGGTCGGCGCTGCCCCAGCGTTTGTCCTTTTTCAAGGCTCTGGCTACTACTTTATCGGCGTATTCTCCTTCGTTAAAAATGGCATTTAGAGAGTCTATTGTGGTGTAAACCAAATTTCTATGTAATCGCATGTTGTTAATTTTGAGCGTGCAAAGATACTATAAAGTTTTAAGTTTAAGGTTTAGAGCTTAAAGTTTTTTGCTATTATACAGAATAAATGGTGTGTTCATACGGCGAATTGCGTTAACGGGTGAAGCTAGCTACCGTGTAGCGCGAAACACGTGGCCCGAAGGGAAACGCCCAAATAATTGTTTAGAATATTTGAGAACTCTATATTAATTATGTACTTTTGGACTCAAATTTTGAAAAATTATCATTTTATGAAATACGATATCATAGTTTTAGGAAGTGGTCCTGGTGGTTATGTTACTGCTATTAGAGCATCACAATTAGGCTTTAAAGTAGCCGTTATCGAAAAAGAAAATTTGGGTGGAATTTGTTTGAATTGGGGTTGTATTCCAACGAAAGCGTTATTGAAATCGGCTCAAGTTTTTGATTACCTAAAACATGCTTCTGATTATGGATTAACCGTTAAGGAATTTGATAAAGATTTTAATGCGGTGATTGCACGTTCTCGTTCCGTAGCTGATGGAATGAGCAAAGGTGTTCAATTCTTAATGAAAAAGAATAAAATTGACGTTATTGATGGTTTTGGAAAAGTAAAACCAGGAAAAAAAGTAGACGTTACTACTGCTGATGGTAAAGTTACCGAATATTCGGCAGATCATATTATTATTGCTACTGGAGCGCGTTCTCGTGAATTACCTAACTTACCTCAAGATGGTAAAAAAGTAATAGGATACCGCCAAGCTATGACTTTAGCGGAGCAACCAAAGAAAATGATTGTGGTTGGTTCTGGTGCGATTGGAGTGGAGTTTGCTCATTTCTACAACACTATGGGAACGGAAGTAACCATTGTAGAATTCATGCCAAACATTGTTCCGGTGGAAGACGAAGATATCTCTAAACAATTTGAGCGTTCTTTGAAAAAATCAGGAATCAACATTATGACTAATTCTTCAGTAGAAAGAATTGATACGTCTGGTGAGGGTGTTAAAGCTTTTGTGAAAACGGCTAAAGGAGAGGAAGTTTTAGAAGCGGATATTTTATTATCTGCAGTTGGAATTAAATCGAACATCGAGAACATTGGTTTAGAAGAGGTAGGAATTGCTACCGATAGAGATAAAATTTTAGTGAATGCTTATTACCAAACTAATGTACCGGGTTACTATGCAATTGGTGACGTAGTTCCAGGTCAAGCATTAGCTCACGTGGCTTCAGCAGAAGGAATCTTATGTGTGGAAAAAATCGCAGGATTACATGTTGAGGCATTAGACTATGGAAACATTCCAGGTTGTACATATGCTACCCCTGAAATTGCTTCGGTAGGTTTAACAGAAAAGCAAGCTAAAGAAAAAGGTTACGAAATTAAAGTGGGTAAATTTCCATTTACTGCTTCTGGTAAAGCAAAAGCAGCGGGTACTCCTGACGGTTTTGTGAAAGTAATTTTCGATGCAAAATACGGCGAATGGTTAGGTTGTCACATGATTGGTGCTGGAGTTACCGATATGATTGCAGAAGCAGTTGTAGCGCGTAAACTAGAAACTACGGGACACGAAATCTTAAAAGCAGTGCATCCTCACCCAACGATGAGTGAAGCAGTAATGGAAGCAGTTGCCGATGCTTATGGTGAAGTGATTCACTTATAATCTTTTAGAATAAAAGAAATAGATAGAAAACCGATTTGTGTAAGCAAATCGGTTTTTTTGTGGTATCTCTTTTGTAATAAATGTTTTTTAAACGAAAATATAGTTTACATCGGGTTAGGGAATATAATTATCCTGATGAAAGAATCAAAAGATGTACGACGATTGCATGAAAGATGTACGACAATTAAGTAAAAGATGTACAGGAATTTTGTAATTGATGTACGGCAAATGAATTTATTGTATAGTTAACTTAAAAATAGCGCCTATTATAGAAGAAAATGTAATATAATTTTCTTTAAAAAAGGTTCAAAAACAAAGCCGAAACCAAAAGTTGCTGTACGTCAGTTTTTTCACAACAGGTCTTGTAAATATCTTCTTGCATCTTATTAAAAATCATTATATTTGGAGGTAATAAGCGTTGCTTCATGAAAAAATATTACACTACTCTTACTGACGCTGTTCAAAATTTTCTTATCGAAGTAGGAGATATATCCTATTTCGCCGGACGTTTCTTTAAAGAAGTCGTAAAGCGACCTTTTGAATTTAACGAGTTTTTAAGGCAATGCTACAATATGGGGAATCGTTCTCTTCTATTGGTAGGCGTGACCGGTTTTATCATCGGTTTGGTGTTTACTTTGCAATCCCGACCTACTTTAATGGAATTTGGTGCGGTTTCTTGGATGCCTTCCATGGTTAGTATTTCCATTATTAGAGAGATTGGCCCTATTATAACGGCTTTGATTTGTGCGGGTAGAATCGGATCGGGGATTGGTGCCGAATTGGGTTCGATGAGAGTAACGGAGCAAATTGATGCTATGGAAGTATCGGGCACGAATCCTTATAAATACCTTGTGGTGACTCGAATTCTCGCTACTACGTTCATGTTACCTATTCTTATCATTGTAGGAGATGCGATTGCCATTTATGGTTCTTTTTTAGTGGAAAACCTAAAAGGGAATGTCTCTTTTCTATTGTATTTTAACCAAGTATTTGATGCCTTAGAGTTTAGTGATCTCATTCCAGCGACGATTAAATCGTTTTTCTTTGGATTTGCCATAGGATTAGTGGGCTGTTACAAAGGGTATAATTGTAAAAAGGGAACTGCAGGAGTAGGGTTAGCCGCCAATTCGGCAGTAGTATATACTTCAATGTTGTTGTTTGTGATTGACTTTATAGCGGTATTCGTTACCGATATATTTTATGATTTATAAGATGGAACCTATAGTTGTTATAAAAGATCTTCGAAAAAGTTTTGGAACCAATCATGTTTTGGATGGTTTTAATATGGAATTACTTGAAGGAGAAAATCTAGTAGTTATGGGCAAATCAGGTTCCGGTAAATCGGTCATGATTAAATGTCTCATTGGTCTAGAGCAACCGGATAGTGGTACTATTGAAGTGATGGGAAAAGATATCTCTAAATTGAACGATGATGAATTGGATGAAATTAGAACTGAAGTCGGTTTTCTTTTTCAGGGAAGTGCCCTTTATGATTCGATGTCGGTTCGAGAAAACTTAGAATTTCCTTTGCGAAGACATACCAAAAAGTTCGGAGTTATCGAAGATACCACTCCTTTAGTCATGGAAGCATTAAAAAGTGTGGGATTAGAACACGCGGTCGATTTGATGCCGAATGAACTCTCTGGGGGGATGAAGCGAAGAATTGCTTTAGCAAGAACATTAATTTTAAAGCCAAAGATTATTTTATACGACGAACCAACCACAGGATTGGATCCGATAACGTCTAAGGAAATCATATTGTTAATGCAAAACGTACAGAAAAAATATAAAACGTCTTCAATTATTATCACTCACGATGTAGATTGCGCCAGAGTAATTGCCAACCGAATGATTCTATTGGTTGACGGGATTAATTACGCGGAAGGTTCTTTTGAAGACCTTTCGAATTCGGAAGATGTTAAAGTAAAAGCCTTTTTTAAATAGTAGTGTTATGGAGAAAACGAATGCTGAAAAAATAAAACTAGGAATTTTTGTCATAATTGGTTTGTCTGTCTTTGTTGCGGCAGTTTATTTTATTGGAAATAAACAAAACATGTTTGGCAATACAGTTCATTTGAGTTCGGTATTTAACAATGTAAATGGATTGCAGTTGGGGAACAATGTGCGTTATTCTGGGATTAACGTAGGAACAGTTAGAAACATTGAGATGATAAACGATACTGTTATCAAAGTCGATATGGTCATTCAAGGTGATATTTTAAAACACATTAAAAAGAACGCCATAGCAACCATTAGTTCTGATGGTTTGGTGGGTAGTATGTTAATTAATATCATACCTGGTAGTGGCGAGGCGCCTTCAGTAGAACCCGGAGATGTAATACAATCCTTCAGTCGTACTAGAACCGAAGATATGTTGAAAACATTGAATGTTACCAATGAAAATGCAGCGGTGTTAACCAGTGATTTAATTAAAATTACGCACGAAATTACCGAAGGAAAAGGAACAATTGGTACTTTGTTGTACGATCGTGAAATGGCTAATGATTTGAAAGAGACGATGCATTATTTAAAAATGACTAGCCAAGGAACGAATGAGTCGATAGCCAACTTGAATAAATTAATTAATTCGCTCAATAAAAAGGACAATGTAGTAGGGGTAATTAATGATACTGCGGTGGCGAACCAAATCAAAAATATTGTGATTAATCTTCAAAAATCGAGTAAAAAAATTGATTTGGTGGTCGACAACCTCAATACAACCATTGATAATGCAAAAGGAGGGAAAGGAGTGATCAATTATTTGTCTAACGATCCTAAATTGGTACGAAAAGTTGATTCTACTATGACCAATATTAATGAAGCTAGTATTCGACTAAATCAAAATTTAGAAGCGTTAAAGCATAATATTTTCTTCAGAGGCTATTTCAAAAAACAAGAAAAGCAAAAAGCTTCCAAAAAACAGGTACAATAATTTAGAATCAGGCAAATAGTATAAGATTGGTATTATTTGCCTAAATATATCTTTTGGGTTTATAATGCAGAGATGCCTCGTTAAAAGAGGTAAAGCCTGATTATTAGAGCTTAGTTCTTTACTAATTCAAAATAACGATTCGGATAATCGGTAATCAGTCCATCAATACCATAACTCAAGACCGTAATCATATCTTTTTGTTCATTGACCGTCCAAGGAATCACCTTAATATTTTTTTTGTGAAGATAGGATGTTTTCTTTTTGTTTAATAGCACAAATTCTGGGCTGTAAACATCGGGATAGAATCCTAATAAGTCTAAATTTTTGTCAATACTCCATGTATTTTCGACTAATAAAACCGTTTTAAATTCAGGATATTTTTGGTGTAAATATTGTAATGTTCTTACATCGAAAGATTGGATATAGACTTTGTGTTCTATCTTTTTTTCTTTGATGACACGAACAAGTAAATCGACAAACTGTTCTGGTTTGGGATGAAAAATATCGTCTCCCTCCACGGTTGTTTTCGTTTCAATGTTGTAGTATAATTTTCTTTCAGGATATTTCAACGAAAGGTAACGTTCTACTGTATCTATAACTTCTGCCAATAAAGGTTTGTAAGTCGGTATTTTCTGTTGTTCTAAAAAACGAGGATGAATTTTACTTCCACAATCGTAACGCTTAATTTCATCGTAATTCATTTGATACAAATTGAAGCGTTTTTCTTCCTCTTCTGTAATTTCTTTGTTGTTTAAATCCAACGCGATTTCGTGGGAAAGAAAAGGCTCGTGCGATAATAGAACCTGATGGTCTTTAGAAATTACAATATCCATTTCTAGAGTAGTGACTCCTAAATCAATGGCTTTAATCATTGCTTCGATAGAATTTTCAGGAAGTAATCCGCGACAACCTCTATGCCCTTGAATATCAAATTCCTGAGAAAATGTCAGAAAAGGAAATAACAGAAAAAAGTAGTATTTCATTATATCTTTTTTAAAACTTCCAATAAATAATCAACATCCTCTTTGGTATTATAATGAGAAAAAGAAACGCGAATATTCGGTTTTTGAAGTAATTCTTTAGAAACAAAAGCCTCTAAAACATGCGATGGTTTAACACTTCCAGATTGGCAGGCACTTCCTCTGGAAACCGCTACGCCGTTCATATCTAATTGAAATAGAAGCATACTGGTTTTGCTTTCATCGAAAGGTAGGATAACATTAATTACATTATAAAAAGTATCCTCCGGTTTTCCTGCAAAAACAACTTCGGGAAAATGAAGGTATAATTGCTCCACGAAGTAATTTTTTAGAGCAATAATTTCATTTCGCTCAGTTTCTAAATGTTCTACAGCCATTTCTAGGGCTTTTGCCATACCCACAATGTTATGAATACTTTCAGTCCCGGCACGTAATCCTTTTTCTTGTTCACCGCCAAGAAGTAATGGTTGTAGGACAATGTTTTTTCGGATAAAAGCAAATCCAATTCCTTTAGGACCATGAAATTTATGTGCACTGGCTACCAAAAAATCTATGGGCAATTGGGTTAGGTCGATTTCTGTTTTACCAATAGATTGTACCGTATCGGTATGGAAATAGGCGTTATAGCTTTTGCAAAGTTGTGATACTTTTTCCAAATTCAGAACGGTGCCGATTTCATTATTGACATGCATCAAGCTCACTAATGTTTTTTTATTTTGTGATAGCAACTCGACTAAATCGTTATAATCTATGGTGCCATCTTCTAAAATAGAAACAAAATCAAGTTGAATATTATATTGTTTTTCAAAAACTTCCAACGTATGCAATACGGCATGATGTTCAATTTTTGAGGTAATAATTCTTTCCACTTTTAAATCACGAATGCACGATAATAGGATAAAATTATTAGCCTCAGTTCCACACGATGTGAAAATGATTTCTTGAGCACTGCAATTCAGGTTTTTAGCAATGCTTTTTCGGGATAATTCGATTAGAGTTTTAGAACTTCTTCCGAAAGCATGAGTGGAAGAAGGATTTCCAAAGTTTTCTGTTAAAACTTTTGTCATTTCGGCGATGACTTCCGGTCGTAATGGGGTAGTGGAAGCGTTGTCTAAATAGATATTTTTCATATTCTCAAATGTAGCAATTTTATATCTTTGGCAAAAATCTCTACTTGAAAAAAATTCTACTTTTATCCGATACTCACAGTCATATTGATGACGTTATTTTGAAATATGTCGCTTGGGCTGACGAGGTTTGGCACGCCGGTGATATTGGTGATTTGTCTGTGACGGAAGCCATAGAAAAGCAAAAAACATTAAGAGCTGTTTATGGCAATATTGATGGTTCCGATGCAAGAATAATGTTTCCGTTGCATAATCGATTCAGTTGTGAAGGAGTTCAGGTTTGGATGACACACATAGGAGGATATCCCGGTAAATATAATCCGAATATTCGGGAAGAATTAAAACTAAATCCTCCCAAACTGTTCATTTGTGGACATTCCCATATTTTAAAGGTTCAGTATGATAAAACCTTAGATCTTTTGCACATGAATCCTGGAGCTTGTGGGAAAAGTGGTTTTCATCAGGTAAGAACCATGCTTCGATTTGTAATAGAAGGAGATAAAATTAAAGATTTGGAAGTTATAGAATTGGGTAAAAAATAATTATTCTTTTACTTTTATAATAATTGCGGTTCCTTCTCCTTTTTTCGATTTGATGACTACTGTACCTTGCATATTTTTGACACGGGCTTTGATTTGTGTCAATCCAAAACCTTCAGTTTTATGTACAGAATCATTCTCAAAACCTTTTCCGTTGTCTTTTAATACAAAACAAAAGTAATCGTTTTCTTCATAGACATTCAGCTGTGCTTCTGTAGCTTGGCTGTGTTTGATAATGTTATTAATAAGTTCTGAAACGATGTAATAAATCTTGGTTTCAAATTCAATATCAAATTTTTTAGAATTTGGAATCAAGGAATGATACGTGATTTTTAGCAGTGTATTAGAGTTTTTTTCACATAAATCACTTAGTGCAAATTGTAATCCAAACTTAACCAACAAAGGAGATACTAATTCATGAGACAAATCTCTTACTTTATCATGAGCCTGTTTTAACAACAATCTTGTTTTTTTTAGATCTTCTCTTTGTTCGTTGCTCAAAGAGGTTTCGAACGCAGATAAATGTAAACCTACCGAAGATAGAGTAGCACTAACATTATCGTGTAAAACCTGAGAAATTTTATTGCGCTCCTGATCCTGTCCATCTAGGGTAGCACTAATGATCTTAAATTGTAAATCGTTGTCTATATTTTTTAGTTTGTTTTTTTGTTTAAGAACTAAGTTTTGGTAATAAAAATAAAAAATCAAACCGGAAAGCAACAGTAAAAATGCCAATAATAAAGAGATGTTTTGATTTCTTTTTTGTTTCTCAACAATAATATTTTCTTTTTCTTTAAATATAAGCGCTGCTTTGTCTAATTGGTATTTGGTTTCTATTTCCCTTGTAGCTTTTTCAATCCTACCATTAATCATAGAATCGTATAGTTCAAAATACTTGTTACTATATTCTAAGGCTTTTTTATAATCCCCTATTTTTTCATATGCATACGAGGCATTAAGAAAACAAGAAGCTACTATTTTTGTGTTCTCATTATTCGGAAAAAGTTTTAGAACACTTTCGTAAATTTCGATAGCTTTTTTGTAATTACGCTCTCCTTCCATTTCAATTAAGGCAGCGTTGACTTTTGCAGTGGCGATTACTACAGGATCTTTTGTTAGCAACGCCGTTTCGATAGATTTCTGAGCATATTCTTTAGCAAGATCGAATTTTTTTAGTTTATTATAGTAAAAAACGTAATTGTCATACGCTTTTGATTTTTCCTTGAGATCTTTAGAATTTTTAGTGTATAATGCGACCTTGTCAATATAATATTTTAAACTATCTGAATCTACTGTACCATGGTACCTGCACAAGCCTTGATGAGTTTTTGAGAGTAAAACAGTGTCTTTTAATTTTTCAGCATTCTTTTTTGCTTTGTGCAAATGACTTTGAGCCTTTTGAAATTCAAAAGAAGTAGTGTAGAGGTTTCCGACTTTCCAGTGTATGTCTACCAATTTATCGTAAAGATGATTTTTTTCAGCTATTTTTCGCGATTCGAATAAAATTTTGATAGCATTTTCTACATCATTAAAACTTTCATAGAGTAGAGCTTGTTCGTATTTAAGATCACAATATTTTTTAAAATTGCGTTTTTTTAGAGAAGAATTTGCTTGTTTGTTAGCAAAATTAATTGCTTTGATAGGATCGTTATTTTCCTTATAATAGCTTATAGAATCTGTTTCGGTTTTTTTGTTTTGAAAACCGAAACAGAAGTTATAAAGAAATAGAATTATGTAGATAGGGTTTTTGATCACTTTTGTTAGTCGGTTAAGATACCTGATGGTTTTTTTATAATAGTTTTAGCAGATTCGTATTGCTCAAATTTAAAGTTTAAACTGTCACTTATCATATTAACTATTTCTGTTTCCTCTATAAAAACAGTACTAGGCGTTGTTTCTCCGGGATTTAATTTAATTTCGATGGTGTATTTTCCTGAAACACATACTAAATTGTAGAAACAGTTATCAGGTATTTTAAAAGTGATTTGGAATTGAGAATTGTTAATCTTAGTGTAAGAGTACTCACTTAATAAGGAATAATTTGACATAATATTTATTGATTTAAATTGATTAAATTGTGTTTTGTAGCAAATAAAACAAGCCCGACAGAACTTTTTACTTTTAATTTTTTCATTAGGTTTTTACGATGCGTTTCTACCGTATTAGGACTAATGTTGAGCAATTCACCTATATCTCTTCCGCTTTTTTCTTCACAAATATATCCTAATATCTCTAGTTCACGAGTGGTGATATTAGCAATAGCATCTTCTGCTTTTAATGCTTCTCGATGGTTGTTTTCGGTAAAAATATCAAATATTTTATCTTTAATATTAGAAGAAAAATATTGTTTGCCTTCATATACAGCCATAATAGCATCTAAAATACTTTCTCCAGCGCTTTGTTTGGTTAAATAACCACTTGCTCCTAATTTTATAACTTCTTTGATGAGTTTAGGATCATCATAACTCGATAAGATAATTACTTTGCACGTAAATCCTTTTTCGCTAAATTCTCTTAAAACCTGAATACCGTCTTTCTCCGGCATATTGATATCCATGATGAGTACATGCGCATCATTTTCTGCTACTCTATCTACCAAACCTTCACCATCAAGTGAAAATCCCACTACTTCAAAAAGAGGATTTGTTTTAAGAACGGCCAATAATCCGTCTATTAGTACCTGATGATCGTCGGCAAGATGTATTTTTATTTTAGTTTCCATAATTTGTTAAGTGATTTTTCAAAAGTAGGAGAATAAAAGTTTATCTGAAATACCCGTACTTAATGAATTTTACATCACCAATTTTGGTGATATACTTATTAAAGTTAATCAAAAATAGTTAAAAACAAAAAAGCTAACCATTTCAGGTTAGCTTTCGTCGCACTAATAAACTAAGATGATAGGTTTATCGTAATCGATCCACAGATTTTACGAGATCTTCATCCTTTTTGATGGCTCTATTGGCTAAGACCAATAGTAAGATAGATAAAATAGGTAAGAACATCCCAATACCCTTCTCTGAAACAGGAGTTTCTCCAGGTAGGTTTAGTGTACGATACACAAATAATCCTAGTAAAATTAAGTTTAATATCATATTCAGTCTGTTCATCACAAACTGTTGTTGTCTTTTTTTATAAGTCAAAAGGCTCAAAATAGCCAAAGTAGAAGATAGCCCCAAAAGAATAGTGTAGCTTATCGATTCCATAAAATAAAAGAGCTGACCGTTTTCTAATTTCCATAAATGAAAAACAAAAGGTAAAACAGCACTCATTAGAAATGCAAAAAATAAATAAACACTTTGTATTCGTTGAATCATTTTTTCAAAAAATTGAGAAACAAAAATAGGGTATCTTTTCATAAAAAACTATTGTTTACTAAAATAAAATTCGTATTATTGCATTATAAATCCGTAAGCACTTCATACTTCGGAACATAGAATTCAAAAAATCTCTTTTTTATTTTATCCCATAATTAAATCTTACAACCTTATATGTTTGATATTTCTGTATTAAAAGAAATGAAGCTTTCTGAGCTCCAAGAAATTGCAAAAATTGCAAAAATCAAGAGCTTTAAAACCTTAAAAAAGGATGAGTTGGTATACCAAATTTTAGATTACCAAGCGGCAAATCCTGATAAAATTGCCCCAGAGACTAGTAATAAAGAAGAAAACAAGACAGAAGCTCCTAAAACCAAAAGAGTTAGAATTGTTAAAGAAGACACCAAAACAGGTGAAGTTAAAACAGCTAAACCTTCAGAAGAAAAAATAGCAGAACCACAAGCAATACTTTTTGAAGAATCGAAAGCAGAAGTAATAGAAAAGAAAGAAGTAGAAATACGACACAAAGAAGCTAGAAATAATCGCTTTCAAAAGAACAAAGTTAAAAATACTCCAAAGGAAGTTGAAAATTCCTCCCCAGAAATAACAGTTGTTGCATCAGAATCCGAAACCTCGCCGGTAGTAGCAACAGAAGAAATTTCAACTCCAGAAGTTGAAACCCCAACAAACAATCCTAACCCGAAATTCAACAAGCACAAGAAAAATACTAATTTCCGTGAACCTGATTATGAATTTGAAGGAATCATAGAAAGTGAAGGTGTATTAGAAATGATGCCGGACGGTTACGGTTTTTTAAGATCCTCAGATTATAACTACTTGGCGTCGCCTGACGATATCTATTTATCGACATCTCAAATTCGTTTGTTCGGTTTAAAAACAGGAGATACGGTAAAAGGGGTGGTGAGACCTCCTAAAGAAGGAGAAAAATATTTTCCTTTGGTAAAAGTATTAAAAATCAACGGGCATGATCCTCAAGTCGTTCGCGATAGAGTTTCTTTTGACCATTTAACACCCGTTTTTCCAACAGAAAAGTTCAAATTAGCCGAAAAAGGAAGTTCGATTTCTACTAGAATTATAGATTTGTTTTCTCCTATCGGGAAGGGGCAACGTGGTATGATAGTGGCACAACCTAAAACTGGTAAAACCATGTTGTTAAAGGACATTGCCAATGCCATAGCTGCCAATCACCCTGAGGTGTACATGATTGTACTTTTAATAGATGAACGACCTGAAGAGGTAACCGATATGCAACGTAGTGTGCGTGCTGAAGTAATTGCTTCCACTTTCGATAGAGAGCCACAAGAACATGTGAAAATTGCCAATATTGTTTTAGAAAAAGCAAAACGCTTAGTGGAATGTGGACACGATGTAGTTATTTTATTAGATTCGATTACTCGTTTGGCACGTGCTTATAATACTGTTCAGCCTGCATCCGGTAAAGTATTAAGTGGTGGTGTTGATGCCAATGCATTACAAAAACCTAAACGTTTCTTTGGTGCGGCTCGTAATGTTGAAAATGGAGGTTCTTTGAGCATCATTGCAACGGCCTTGACCGAAACTGGATCTAAAATGGATGAAGTAATTTTTGAAGAATTCAAAGGAACGGGTAATATGGAATTACAATTAGATCGTAAGATTGCGAATCGTCGTATTTTCCCTGCGGTTGATTTAACTTCTTCAAGTACACGTCGAGACGATTTGTTACTAGATGAAAAAACAATTCAACGCATGTGGATTATGAGAAAATATTTGGCAGATATGAATTCGGTTGAAGCGATGGAATTTATTAATGACCGCATTAAGAAAACCAGAAACAACGAAGAATTTCTCATCTCGATGAATGATTAGTTTTTTTAATAAACATTTGATATATCAAAATCTTAAAAAAATGTGTAATAAACCGTTTCATTATGAAGCGGTTTTTTTATGACCTTTTCCAGCTTTTCGCTTTAACCTACCTGATCAAAGCTTTTTTCTCTCTTCCACTAAAGGAGCTTCCTTCAATCGCTCTATAGATCGTATAAAAATAGCTTTGATTTTTTCGGGACTACCGCTATAACCAAGGGGCAATAGTTACAAAATTTTATATTTTATTTTTTGGATTTTATATCAAGTTTATAAAATCTAAATTTTAACAAAATGTACGGAAAAACCGTAATATTTAATTGGTAAGATACTATATCTTATGCAGTCAAAATTGAATTTTTAATATTACTGTGAATAGCAATAATAAGTGGTGAATGAACTCCGAAACAAGCGACTCTAAATTCTTGAAAGTAGGAAAAAAATAAATTAAAAAATGAAACAATTATTTATTGGGTTGCTTATGTTTGCAGGTAGCTCTATTGCTTTTGCAAATAATGGAGAAGTTAAAAAAAAATTAAAATGACTTTGCCTCCAGTCGACACCTGTACTATTACAGTGACTGTATTAGTTGATGGTTATACTTGTACAGGAACGGGTACTGCTACAGATTGCAAGGAAGCTGAGAAAAAAGCAATTGCTAACATTAGTTGCAATTAATAATTTCATAATACAAAACAGAATTTTATTTCTGTTTTGTATTTAAATAACTTTTAAATGGCCTTTTACAACGATTTTGTTTCAAACAATAAACAAAGGTGATGCCATTTATAACCTATAAACAATGCACATTATAATCATGAAAAGTATTTATTTATTATTTTTATTTTTAAATTTTAATTTTTATGCTCAGTTAAAGATAGAATATGATTACACAATGGGTAATCACGAATCAAGTACAATAAACAAGTGTTATTTATACACAGATGGTGTAAACTCTAAATTTGTTTATAGACGTATAATTAACGGAGAAACTGAAAGTATATTTACGCATATTAATCCTACGGTTTTAGAATTTATGAACTCTAAATTCAAGAAACAAGCAGGTGATAGTATAGGTAAAATTGTACTAAAAAAGATGAACTCTGATAGTATTTATTGTAGATATTCAACAGCAGATAATAAGTACGTAAAAGTACTTGAAAAAAATACACCAATTATCAAAATTGTAGATGAGTTTAAAACGGTTTTTAATTACAATTGTCAAAAAGCTATTTTTGACTTCGGGGAAAGAGTTTTTGAAGTTTGGTTTACGAATGACATTCCAATTAGTGATGGGCCTTGGAAACTAAAAGGGCTTCCTGGTTTAGTTTTAAGTGCAAAAACTAATGATGGTATTCATCATTTTGAAATTACAAGTCTAAAGAATTGTCCTCCTTTCGAAAAGTCTTTTTTTGATTTCCCATTCGTGAAAATACTTTCTAAAGAAGTTTTTGTAGACGATTTCATAAGAATTACAGAGAATAAATTTAAATATCAAAAATCGCAAAAACCTGATGCTAATTCAACAATGACAATTGATATGTTAGACATTCCAAAAACTCTTTTCAAATAGCATTGTATATCTGTTGCATTATCATCTTGTCAACAATTAAGTTTAAAATGTGTTTTGTAAAAGATGTTTGAAATTGAAATTTTATAATTACTGATTTAATAAATAATCAGTGTGATAGATATGTAAGACAACACCATTTTAGGAGTTAAATATAGAGCAGTAAATTTTAAAAGGATTTAAAAAAACAAAAATGCTGTAAATAAAAAAACTTAATAAAATCATATTAAACAATTTAGACATATCTTTAATAGTTTTTGAATAAATGCCATTACAAAAATACTTTTTGTTGTTATTATTACTAAACCTAAGTGGTTTAACAGCGCAAACAATAAAAGGAAAAATAACTACCATTGATAACAAAATTATCGAAACGGCCAGCATTATCATCAAAGATTCGATTAAAGCAAAAGGTATTAAAGAGTATACTATTGCTCTAAACGGAAACTACGAAATATTGCTCACCAAAGAGTACAAAACTATTTGTGTAGAAATAGCAGTTAGTAATTATTCAAAAGATAGTTTTACCATTTCAAACCCAGAAAAAGGTAAGACTTACGTTTATGATTTTTTATTAAAAAAAGACAAAGTCATTGCCATTCAAGAAGTCAAGATTTCCGCAAAAAGAAGATCTTATACAGAAGTAAAAGATACTGTAAATTTCAATGTGGCTGCATACAAAGATGGATCGGATAGAAAAATTCAAGATGTTATAAAAAAATTACCTGGTATGGAAGTCAATGACAATACTGGCGAAATAAAATACAAAGGTATGTCAGTGGAGACTGTTCAATTAGATGGAGAAGATTTATTTAGTGGGAACTACACAATTGGCACCAAAAACATAAACGTTAACATGATTGATCAAGTTCAAGCTATTGAAAACTTTGCGAGTAATAAATTACTTAAAGGCTTGGAAAGAGATGGAAAAGTAGCTTTAAACTTGAAACTCAAAAAAAACATTATTGATGTTTCAGGAAGTGTTAATTCGTCTTTGGGCGCTTTTAAACAAGAAAAAATTGCAACCGACTCTGATGCTAATTTTTTATCAGTGTCATCAAAAATAAAATCGTTTGGAACATTAAGTTACAATAACATTGCTTTAAATTACTCACCTTTTGATTACTTCGGAAATTTCCAAAGCAAAAAAGATGGGCAAAACCAAACATTCAAAAACAATAAAATTATTCCTGAATTCAGTTTTTTAAATATGCTTGATAATAAGCGAACTGTTTTAAACAATTCCATATTTGCAAATTATAATATTTCGCTTAAAAAAAGCCCTAATACCAGCTATAAGTCTAACCTATACTTTGTAAGAGATGCCATATCTTCACTAAACTTTAGTGAGACAAACAATACAGTTGATGACCAAAATTTTACGACTAGCGATAGTAACAATGCAATTAAAAAACCGTTGTTACTGCGAGCCGATTTTAATATAAAATCGTTTGGATCAGAATCTTCTTCTATCGATTATGATGTTATGGTGAGTAAAGAGAAAGTAAAATCTAAAACAAAAATAATTCAAAATAAAGCGCTTTCATATAATACAAATTTACTGAGTGATGATTTTTTTTTAAAGTCAAAAATCGTTTATACAAAAAGAATATCCGATAATAAAGCATTTCAATTAACAACTCATCAAACCTTTGATGTACTAAATCAACAGTATAAAATTACACCGCAAGAATCAAATACTGCTGCGGTAAATGCCATCCAAGACATAGAATCAAGAAAAACATTTTTCGACCTACAAAGTAGTATCATTGGAAAAATAAAGCGCGCAAAATATAGTATGAACTTAGGTTTAGAGTATACAAGCAATCCATTGAATTCATCATTGGAAGATTTAACGCTTTCAATACCCATTAGCACTAATGCAGTTGTATTTGAGAAAAATAAAGTATTTTTAAATAATAGCTTCGATTATGATTGGGGCAACTGGCGAATATTTTCAACTTTAAATCTATCTTTACTCAATCGTTATTTAAAAAAACAGTCGCGAGTTAATGATTTTATTGTAGAACCAGAGATTAATTTAAATTATAAATTTAGCAGAATTTCTAGTTTTAACATTAGTCTTAGTTCAAAAATAAATCCGCAAGCTGACAATTTTGTTTATGCAAATGAAGTTCTAATTAATAATAGAACAACAATTAAAAACACTCCTAGTTTAGCTTTGCAAAAAACAGCTACTTATAATGCGAATTACAATCTTTATGATTTATCAAATCAATTCCAAATTAATATTGGCATAAATTATTCAGATAATAAAGGTGATTTTTTTTCTAATATTAACATCGATCAAAACAATACACAAATCGAATATTTCTTCTTAAACGAAAAATTTAACAATCGTAGTTTTAATTTTATGATTGAGAAATATTTACCCTTCATGGAATCTACCATTCGCTTTAAAACACTATACAGTATTTCCAATTATAAAAATTTCATAAATTATTCTGAAATTAGAGATAATAAAAGTAAAAATTTAATTAATGAGCTATTCTTAAAATCAGCCTTCGATGGTAAATTCAACTTTGAAAATGTTTTTAAATACAATTTAAGACTAACTATTAACAACGAAAACCAAAATTTTGAAAACATAAATTATAATAATTCTTTCAAACTATTATTCAAACCTAATAAAAAGTGGTTCGCCAACGCTGTTTACGATATCTATTCCACCAATCAAAAAACTAAATACTCCTTTATAGATTTTTTAATAAAATATACTCCATCGGATAAAAGATTTGCTTTTAGTCTTGCAGGTAAAAACCTTTTAAACAATGAAAATTTCATAGAAATACAAACCTCTGATTATTATACCAGTATTTACGGAAGTAATATTATGCCGCGAACTTTATTAATTTCTTGTAATTATAGTTTTTAAGTTTTTGTATTATAAATACTCAGAGGAAGTTGCATAATAGCAATAATTTATTAATTAGGAATTTTTAATCAATAAAAAACCTCGAAACTATTTATCATGGGGTTATAAAAAAATGTAGAGGATAGCGCGACCTGAAGAGTAACTATTAGAGTCACTACATAAAAACACAAGTTGAAATAATTAGTAATATTCTAAAGTTATAAATTTAAAAACAATCACCTCGTAAACACCAAAGTATTCCCTTTTGAAAGATTGGCATCAAAAAGATAACCTTCATAATTGAATCCTTTTAGTTCCTCTAGAGTTTCAACATTGTGGTCTAAAATATAGCGAACCATCAAACCACGAGCTTTTTTGGCAAAAAACGAGATCACTTTTAATTTTCCGTCCTTATAATCTTTAAACTCAGGAGTAATTACAGGAACCTTTAATTTTTTCGTATCAAGAACCGAAAAATATTCGTTACTGGCTAGATTAAGAAATAACTCGTCTGATTTTAATTCTTTGTTTAATGCATCGGTAAGGGTCTCTTTCCAGAAAGCATATAAATTCTTGTGATTTCCAATAGGTAATGATGTTCCCATTTCTAAACGATACGGCTGCATTAAATCTAATGGTTTTAAAATTCCATATTGCCCTGAAAGAATACGTAGCTTTTCTTGTAAAGTATCTAGCTTTTCTTCCGGTATAGTATATGCATCTAGACCCGTGTAAACATCACCATTGAAAGCGTAAATGGCAGGTCGAGCATTTTCTTGGTTAAAAGGAGTTTTAAAATTTTTATTTCGCTGCCAGTTTAATTCCGCTAACTTATCAGAAATATGCATTAATTCCGATAAATCCTTTGGAGTCAAATTCTGTAAAACAGAAACAATTTCTTTTGATTGTTTTAGAAAAGATGGGGTTGAAAATCTTTTGTTAGGTAATGGAGATTCAAAATCCAACGATTTGGCCGGTGATATCACTATTTTCATTTGTATAATCGCTATTTGAGAGCAAATATAATTAATCTCCTTATTAATTCAGTAACCCACTGATAAATGAAAATCTGTTACAAATTATTTTGATGCATGGTGTTTAAAAGACACTATTTCCTTACATAGGTTTTGGTTTTTGTTCTTTTGTGTAAATAGCCGAAACTTTATTATCATCATCAATAACTACGGTTAATTCTCGTTTGAAATATTTTTTTTCGTATTCAATTGCATATTTGAAGAGATATTCTTTACTGTTTTTATTGAATGAAATAGTAGTTAACTGTAATCCCAAAAACCGTCCGTTTCTAAAATTGATTTTTCTACAAGTTTCAGAAATTCTCGAAAGGGTAGCGTTCCGAATCACTTGATCAGTAGCTTCTTCTTTGGTGTAAGGTTTGAATTTTGAGGTATTACAAGCATCTAATAATCGGTAGCCAAGAGCGTAGGCACGATCTTTTTTGAATGTTTCAACTTCATTGGGACTAACTTCAATCATCCTGTTTTCAGTATCTGAAATAGCTATTTTTTTACTTTTACAATTACTGACTAAAAATAGAATTCCTAAAAAAACGAGAAACTTTTTCATGGGTTACGAATTTTTAAGAATAACGTTTTTATTGGATGTTTTGGTATAAAAAAACCACCCGAAGGTGGTTTTTTTAGTATAAACTTGGATATTTTACGGGGTTAGCCTCGTGCATTATCTCATATACTTTTTCAAAAATATCTTCTACCGAAGGTTTAGAAAAATAATCACCATCTGTACCATAAGCTGGACGATGTGCTTTTGCAGCTAAAGTTTCCGGTTGACTATCTAAATATTTATAACCTTTTTGTTCATCGATAACTTGTTGTAAAATGAACGCTGAGGCACCTCCCGGTACATCTTCATCTACAATCAATAAACGATTGGTTTTAGCTAAAGATTTTACAATATCATGGTTGATATCAAAAGGTAACAAGGATTGGATATCTATAATTTCTACATCAATTCCAAGGTCTAATAATTCTTTAGCAGCTTGTTCTACTAATCGTAATGTTGAACCGTAAGAAACAACAGTAATATCAGTACCTTTTTTTATGGTTTCCACAACACCAATTGGCGTTTTGAATTCACCTAAATTGGTTGGCATTTTCTCTTTTAAACGGTATCCGTTCAAACATTCCACGATTAAAGCTGGTTCGTCAGTTTCTAATAAGGTATTGTAGAAACCAGCGGCTTTAGTCATATTTCTAGGGACTAAAACATGAATACCTCGAATGGCATTGATGATCATACCCATTGGAGAACCTGAATGCCAAATTCCTTCCAAGCGGTGTCCTCTTGTACGTATAATTAACGGTGCTTTTTGTCGACCGGCAGTTCTGTATTGTAATGTAGCCAAATCATCACTCATGATCTGGATAGCATAAAGCAAATAATCTAAATATTGAATTTCGGCAATAGGACGCAATCCTCTCATAGCCATTCCAATTCCTTGTCCAAGAATGGTAGCTTCACGAATACCCGCATCAGAAACACGAAGTTCTCCATATTTTTCCTGCATACCTTCCAAACCTTGGTTTACGTCGCCAATATTTCCGGAATCCTCTCCAAAAATTAAAGTTTCAGGATATTTACTAAAAATAGCATCGAAATTATCACGCAATACCAAACGTGCATCTACTTCTTCAGCAGATTCATCGTAGGTTGGTAAAACTTCTTGAACAGAGAAAATATTCTTTTCTGATTGAGAGAATAGATGAGAACTGAATTTAGGTTGGATAGTTTCTGAATAAGATTTGATCCATGCTGCCAAAGGCGCTTTACTATTTTCTTTAGCTACCATTCGAAGTACTTTTCTTGCCGTAACAATCAAATCTTTTCGAATAGGTTCTTTGATGCTTGCTAAATCGTTCGCGTATTTTTCAATAAAGATTTTATTATCTGAACCAGCAGCTACTGTATTTAGAACACTTACTAATTCGTCTCTTTCTGTTTTAATAGGAGTAATAAAATTAGTCCAAGCTGTTTTTTTAGCTTCTAATACGTCTTTTTTCGCTTGAGCATCGATTTCATCCAATTCAACCGCAGTAGCTAAATTGTTTTCCAATAACCATTCGCGCATTTTTGCCAAACAGTCAAATTCTGCTTCCCAAGCCAGACGATCAGCATCCTTGTAACGCTCGTGAGAACCAGAGGTTGAGTGTCCTTGAGGTTGAGTTAGTTCCTGAACATGGATTAAAACAGGAATATGTTGTTCGCGAGCAATGTGAGACGCTTTTTGATAGGTTTCAACTAGAGTAGGGTAATCCCAACCCTTTACAGTCATGATTTCGTACCCATTGTTGTTTTCATCACGTTGGAAACCTTTTAAGATTTCCGAGATGTTTTCTTTGGTCGTTTGGTAGCGAGCATGAACAGAAATTCCGTATTCGTCATCCCATACACTCATCACCATAGGAACTTGAAGGACTCCTGCAGCGTTAATGGTTTCAAAGAATAAACCTTCAGAGGTAGAGGCATTTCCGATAGTTCCCCAAGCAACTTCATTTCCTTTTTCAGAAAATAGAGTTTGGTTTATACCTTCAACATTTCTGTATATTTTTGAAGCTTGAGCCAATCCTAATAAACGAGGCATTTGACCTGCAGTAGGAGAAATATCTGCGCTGGAATTTTTTTGTTGTGTTAAATTTTTCCAATTTCCATTTTCGTCAAGGGAATGCGTAGCAAAATGACCACCCATTTGACGACCAGCACTCATAGGATCAAAATTTAAGTCGGTATGACCATATAAACCGGCAAAAAACTGTTCTATTGTCATAGCGCCGATTGCCATCATGAACGTTTGATCGCGATAATAACCGGAACGGAAATCACCATTTTGAAAAGCTTTTGCCAGTGCTAGCTGAGGCACTTCTTTTCCGTCACCAAAAATTCCGAATTTAGCTTTTCCGGTTAGGACTTCTTTTCTTCCCAGTAGGCTACATTCTCTGCTTATACGGGCAATTTTATAATCACCTAAAACTTCTGTTTTAAAATCTTCAAAAGTTAGATCTTTTTTGTCTTCCACTTGTATCATAAGAATATACTTGTAACATCGACAAATTTAAACAAAATCACGATATATTCTAATTCTAATGAGAAAATATTAATTGAATTATTTTTATAAAATATGTTTTTAAAAGTTTATTTTTTAAATAAAATCACAAGAAATCATCTTTTTAATGTAAATAATTAATTAAAAGAGATTGTTTTATGATTATTAAAACCATTTTCTAGTAAAAAGATTTATGAGTGTTTTAGGATTTAAAGTGACCATAAATCTAATTTTTTGGTCATAGTTATTTTGAGAGGGTTCAAATCCGTTTGAAGAATAGAGTGGAAAAAACAACTCAAAATAATCAGGAACTAAATTCAAGTGAATACCACTGTCGTAGATAAATTTAGGATTAATTCCCTTATTTTTATAAAAACCAATATCGCCGTATAATTGAATCCATTTCCAGATGGACGAGTTGACATTTAGGGTTGTCATCCATTGATTGGCATAAGGATTAATGAATTTAGATTTAAAGCCTCCTTCGGCAATAATAATTTGTTGACTGAAAATACCAGAAGTTTCGGAACGCCCATAGTATTGATAGTCAAAAAGATAATCTTTAGGTCTGTCTAAGCCAAAATTAAAATAATCGGTTTCTGTTTTCTTGTATAAAAATGTTCCGGCAAATAAGCGAAGACTTAGTTGGTAGTTGTTTTCAAAAAGTTTTCGATAGCCCGATTCTATACTGAATTTTCCAAAATGATTGGACAGTTGGACATTCGTCAGAAAATTATAACTTTTGGCTGTTTCTCCATCGCCAAATCCGTAGCGTAAATCAGAAACAGTGTAATTCAGTGGCGCCGTATCATTCAAAATTAATGGGCTGAATTCTTTGGTAAGAATTACTTGTCTGATGCTGATACTTTGCCAAAAATTATCTCTTAAATCGTTGTTGTTTCTAAATTTAAATTGAACTGAAGGAGTAAAACGTAAATAACTAGCGTCTTGAATGTAATGAAAATAAGCTCCAGCCAATGAATATCTTACTTGGTATAAGTTTGAGTTCTTGATTTGTTGCGTATAGTTCACAATTCCAAATCCTGTTAAACTTACTGATGTCGTTGAAAAACTAGGACTCAGATGAAAGGAAAATGGTTTTTCTATAAGCGTTTTATTGTGAAAAGTCACGGATAAAATAGCTCCGTCGTAGACGTTGTAACCAATTTCTGGAACGTAAAAAACCTGATGATAGTTAGGATTTTCAACATCTTTAAGAAAAATTAATTTCAGAGGTTTGTTAAGATCGGGAAAGCTTTTTAAAGACTTGTAATTATTACGATTATTAATCTCAGGAATTTTGTTTTTGTGATTAATAATCAACTTATCGATATCTGGATTTTGAATGCTAATAATCGAATCATATTTTACGCCGGTATACCAGTTTTCAAATATTTTGGTTCTGTTTTTGAAACCTGAAAGGGTAAAAGGAACTTCAAGATTTGTTTTATTATGAATTTGAACCTGTAAAGAATTTTCAGTTTTTTCAATTTTACCAAACGAAAAATCAATTTCTTGCTCACAATTAATTACATTTTCAAAAAACCAATTCAAAGTATTTCCCGTGTTTCTCTGGAAAAGTTCTTGAAAGTCGTCTGGGGTCGTTTTTTGAGATCTGTTGAGAGCAATGAAATCAGAAAACGTTTTAGTGACTGTGTCATTTTTTAAGTATTGCTCTAGGTATAAAAAAGAGATTCCTGCCTTATTTCTACTGGCAATTTGTTCGTTAAATTTTACAAGCGCATTTTTTGATTCTGTTAGGTGTTGGTCCAGATTTTTTCGAGCCATCAACAGGTATAAAAAATAATATTGATCATTAAAATCGGCTTTGGCCAGCTGATAGCCTCTAATAACCTTGAAGCGACTTAAATCACCTAATAATTTTAAATCAGGATAATTTTCTTCAACGTATTTAATAAGCAAATACGTCTGAATACCATCTAAAATGTAATGATCTTTTCGATAGTCGATATTTAGATTCTGTTTTAAAAAATTATCGGTGTAGGTTTTTAAGAATTTCAATTCAAATAGAAAAGAATTCGAAAATGGACTGATAAAATTGGGTAATTGATTCAGACCGTAAAATGGATTCTTGTCGTATTCGGTTTCTGAAATTACAAATTTCTTTACTGCAGAAGGACCAAGTTTTTCTTGAGTAAAACGAATGATTCTATCAATAACGATTGCCTTTATAAAATCGTCAGTTTTAGAGCTATTGATATTGGTTTCAATCTCTATATTTTCGTTTTTATAATTCCGAAAGCTTTTGTTTTTTTCAATAATGATTTGGACATCTTGTAAATTTTGACCAGAGAACGAAACCTGTTTATCTGTATTGAGGGTGTTTTCTGCAATTAGATTCAGATTAGAAGTAATTAGGTAAACAGAAGGCAGTGTAACATTGAGATTTATTTTTTCTATTTTCTCGTATGAAGCATCATCAATATTTTCGTTACTGTATCGAACAGGATTTCCTTCGGGATTGATTCGGGCTATTTGCAAAAGGCAATTTTTTAAGTAAAAATCTCCTTTATTATTTCCATAACGACTGAATTTTGCATCAGGAATTTTGAGTGTGTATTCAAAATAAAGCTGAATTGAATCGTTGGGTAATAATTCTTTAGGTAAGTTAATCTCTAATAGATCTTCGTGGTGTTTGATTCTTTTCCAAGCACTTTGAATCGTATTGATTTCTAGACTTTTGATATCAGTATATCCTCGTTCTTTTGCACGGGAAAGATGAAAATTTCGAACGTATTCATCTGAAAATCGCTTGCCAAGAGGTGATTTTCTGTTAGAATAAGCATGATTCCAGTCGTTTACGATTAAATAAGACAAAGGTTTCGAAGAAGTATTTTTGTACCACAGAGTTTGTTTGACTAAAAATAATTCCGTTTCAGCATCAAAAGATAGGGCAACATCAATGTTTTGTTGGCTAAACCCTAAAAAAGAATTCAGAACAAAGAGTAGAGAAACGAGTATGTGTGTTAGTTTTTTCAATGTTTTAAAATTACGCAATTTACTACTAAATCTTAATTTGAAATAGAAAAGAGGTGCGTATATTCTTAAATTTTAAATGTTTTACTGCTTGTTAACGGAAAAATAGTTACAAATTAATATTATTTCTCATCAAACATCCTTAATTTTAGTTAATTTGCAATCCCCAAATTTTATGATGATGTTAAAAAAATTACTCTTTATTCTATTTTTCTCAACGGTCTCTTACGGACAAGTTGTAATTAATGAACTAGATGCGGATACGCCCAGTACTGATAAACTCGAATTTATTGAATTAAAGTCAGATACGCCCAATTTTCCACTTGATGGTTATGTTTTAGTTTTTTTTAACGGATCATCTACAGGTAGTACATCTACAAGTTATATGACTATAGATCTTGACGGTTATACTACCGATTTAAATGGTATTTTTCACCTAGGAAATACATTGGTTTCACCTTCGCCCATTCTTACGATTGCAGACAGTTCAATTCAAAATGGTCCAGATGCGGTAGCGCTTTATCAAGGAAACGCAACCGATTTTCCTGATGGGACACTTGCAAGATCAACTAATTTAAAAAGTGCCTTGGCATACAGTAATGGTACCACAGCTCCAACTACTTTGATGACAGCCTTAAATTTAAGTACCTTTATTAATGAAAATCAAACCCTAAAAGCTGCTACGGTTTCTATTCAAAGGAAAAATGATGGAACTTATGAGTTAAAAGCTCCCACTCCCGGAGCAAACAACGATGGAACAGGTGTGGTTTTTAATGCTATAACAACTAGCGTAAATCCAAATCGGAATTTACTAGAAGGCGAATCATTCGATGTGGTTTTTACGACACAAACTCCTATATCGAGCAATGATCTCATGTTTTCATTCAGTATTGTAAATGGAAATTTTGATATTTATGATTACAGCGGAAATTTCTCCGTAACCATACCAGTAGGTCAAACTACAGCTACTAAAACGATTCAATTAACCGATGATACTCTTGATGAAGGAGATGAATTTCTTAAAATTACCATTGGAAGTATCCCTTCGGGTTATGTTTTAAGTAATAACAATAAAATTGTTAGGGTAAATGATAACGATTATGAAGTCAAACCATGGGGAACTCCGTTAAATCCAACCTATAATTTGTGCCCCAATTTGACTCCTGCAGGGTATTACGATTCTTTAGAAGGTAAATCAGGCAATCAGTTAAAACAGGCTATTCAAGACATTATTGCTAATCCAAGCGTTGTTAGAGAACATTCGTATGCTGATGTTTGGGAAATGTTAAAACAAGCCGATGTGAATCCAGAAAACGGAAGCCAAGTTTGGTTAATGTATGTCGAACGTCCCAGTTCTAAAGTAGACCAACAAACAGGAACAAGTGGTGCTGTTGGTTTTTGGAACAGAGAGCACATTTATTGTCAATCGAGAGGAAATTTTAGTTTAGATCCTTTAGCACCCAATGATGGAATTAATGTTTGGACAACTACCGATGCGAATGATATTACTGCTGGAGGTGCTGACGGTCATCATCTGAGAGCTGAAGACAGCCCCGAAAATACGGTTCGTAATAATAGAAATTACGGGGTTGATTATAATGGGCCTTCAGGCAATGCTGGAAGTTGGAGAGGGGATGTAGCTAGAGCTATTTTTTACATGGCAGTTCGTTATAATGGACTTAATGTTGTAAATGGTGACGTTTCTGAAACACCAACAGGATACATTGGAGATTTGGAGACCTTGCTTTCGTGGAATACTTTGGACAAGGCCGATGACTTTGAAATGAATCGTAATAATGTAATTTACAATTGGCAAAAAAATAGAAATCCTTTTATAGACTATCCGATGTTAGCAGAATATGTTTTTGGAAGTCATTTTGGAGAGACTTGGTATACTTCTATGTCAAATCCTGATTTTAATTCGGAGTGGAATGTTAGTTTTTATCCCAATCCAGCTCAAAATTATATTGTCATTGCAGGATTAAGAGAAAATACTCCGATAGAAATATATTCGGCAGCTGGAATGAAAGTCTACGAAGGTGTTTATTTTCCAGAATCTCAATTAAATTTAAATCTGTCTTCGGGTATGTATATGTTAAAAATGACTCAAGAAGGTCGGTCTACAACCAAAAAACTGATTATCAAGTAATATCACTTACTTTATTTTTACACTTTTAAAGAAGTACAATCATCGAGTTTTCCTTAGCTTTTGGTTATCATACCAAAGTTGCTACTTACAATAGGATAAAGTTGATTGTACTTCTTTTTTTGTATATATTAATTTAACAAAATCATTCAAAATTAACAGTTTTATTACTGTGAGATATCGTACATTTGAGGATATAGCTTATTATTTATTATGACTTCATCTATTTCTTATGTATACGGAGAGGCTTCCAAACCACTTTTGGGAGAAACTATAGGGCAAAATTTAGAGAAAACGGTAGCTCAATATCCTAATGCTATCGCTTTGATTTCGGTACATCAAAATATCCGAATGGATTATATAACATTTTGGGAGGAAACGACTAAAGTGGCCAAAGCACTCTTAGCCAAAGGGATTCAATCGGGTGATCGTGTGGGAATTTGGTCTCCTAATCGCTACGAATGGGTAATTCTACAATATGCTACTTCTCGAATTGGTGTTGTTTTGGTTAATCTGAATCCAGCCTATCGTAAAAAAGAACTTCAATATGTTGTCAATCAATCGGGAATGAAGATGATAGTGTCTGCTTTGTCGTATAAAACTAGCGATTACAGCAAAATGATAGCTAAAATTAAGCGTAAGACAGATTGCTTGAAAGAAGCCATCTTTTTTGATGATAATTGGGATGATTTTGTTGCAATGCACACGGAAACGAGTGATGCGATTATAGAAGCCGTTGAAGCTCGAGTTCAATTTGATGATCCAATTAACTTACAATATACTTCTGGCACAACAGGTTTCCCTAAGGGCGTAACACTGTCTCATCATAATATTCTCAATAATGGCTATTTTATAGGTGAACGATTACATTATACCAACCTTGATAAAGTATGTTTGCCGGTTCCATTTTTTCATTGTTTTGGGATGGTAATAGGAAACTTGAGTATTACTTCTCATGGTGCCTGTATGGTAATTCCGAGTGAAAGTTTTGATCCTAAAGCTACGTTGCAAGCGGTACAAGACGAGAAATGTACTTCTTTATATGGTGTTCCCACTATGTTTATAGCCGAATTGCAGCTTCCTAATTTTAATGATTATGATTTAACGTCATTACGAACTGGCGTGATGGCTGGTTCTCCTTGTCCGGTAGAAATTATGAAACAGGTGCAGTCAAAAATGTACATGAAAGAGGTTTCAATTTGCTATGGCATGACAGAAACGTCTCCAGTATCTACCCAAACACTAATTGGAGCGCCACTAGACAAACAAGTCAGTACAGTAGGAACGGTGCAAGATCATTTGGAAATAAAAATTATTAATCCAGAAACTGGGGAAATTGTACCTAGAGGTGTTTCGGGTGAATTGTGTACTAGAGGGTATTCTGTGATGTTAAAATATTGGGATAATCCCGAAGCAACACAACAGGTACTAGACAGTGCTCGATGGATGCATACCGGAGATTTAGCTATGATAGATGAGGAGGGCTACATATCAATTACAGGACGCATTAAAGATATTATCATTAGAGGTGGTGAAAACGTTTCTCCGAGAGAGATTGAAGAATACTTATATACTCATGAAAATGTAGAAGATGTGCAGGTAATAGGTGTTCCGGACGAAAAATATGGAGAAGAAATTATGGCTTGGGTAAAACTTATTTCGGGTAGTATTGTCACAGAGGAGGATTTACGAGCTTTTTGTAAGGATGAAATCGCACATTATAAAATTCCAAAATATTGGAAATTTGTCGATAGTTTTCCAATGACAGTTTCTGGGAAGGTACGAAAAGTAGAAATGCGCGAAATTTCTACGAAGGAATTAGGCTTAGATAAACTGAAAAAAGATTAAAAGCGGTATAGGGCAATTGCCATACAAAAAAGAATAATGAGTATTTTCAACACCAATGAGCCTTCTAAACTTTTCTGTTTGGAAGGCGTACAAGATATAGATGACACAACCAATAGCAGTATAGTGCCATCTCTTGAATATCTGGCAATGCAACAAAACATCACAAGTATTTATAAGACTTGCGATAGTATTGAAGGTCTAGAGGAAAGTTTGAGTGCATTATTATATGAGGATCGTAATTTTAGGGATTATGAAATTTTATACTTGGTATTTGAAGGGCGTGGCAATGTTATAACCATTGGTGGATACGATTATTCTCTGGAAGAAATAGCCGAATTTTTCGAAGGGAAATTAAGAGATAAAATAGTCCATTTTGCAAATACAAAAATCTTGGATTTAACCGAAGAAGAAGCGCAGTATTTTTTAGATGTTTCGGGAGCTCGTGCTGTTTCGGGTTATCGAAATTCAGCACCTGTTTTGAGTACTATTCTCGATAATCAATTTTTTGGATTGTGTCAGGAATTTGAAGATGTCATTGAAATTACTGAAGAATTATACCGCCAAAATTATGCTCTAGCAAAAACCTTGGGATTTACGCTTTATTATTAGTTAGGGATTGTTACCGTAAAAGTACTTCCTTTTCCTTCTGTACTATTGACAGTGATAGTACCACCATGCAGGTCGATATATTCTTTAACAAGCAGTAATCCCAGTCCAGAGCTGTTTTCGTCTTCGGTTCCCTTTCGGTTTGTTTTCTCTGATAATGAAAAAAGGTTTTGTACCATCGTTTCACTCATGCCAATACCACTGTCTTTTATTGTTATGGCAACAGAATTATCAGGTGTTATCCAAGTTGAAATCTCATTCGTACCGCCTCTAGGAGTGAATTTATAGGCATTGGATATTAAATTCCGAAGTATAGCATTCAACATTTGTTTGTCGGCCGTGATTGCAATATTTTCTAATAAATTGGACGTAATATTTAATTTTTTTCTCTTAAAAGATTCTTCCATGGTATCGAGTACAAACGAAATTTGATCGTTGAGTTCTATTTTTTCAGGTCGAAATATAGTTTTTCCAGATTGTACCTGAGACCATTCTAAAAGATTTTCAAGTAAAGTGTAAAGATTTTTTGCGGATTTATTTAACATTCCAGCAATTTCTACGATTTCCTCTGGTTGCATCGTAGGTAAATCGTCTATCAATAAGTCTGTTAACCCTAAAAAACCATTAAAAGGATTTCGTAAGTCATGAGCAATAATCGAGTAAAATTTGTCCTTTTCGGCATTAATTAATTTTAATCTTTTTTCACTCTTCTCCAGTGCTTGTTGTGTTTTTATAATATCCGTAACTTCTTTCGAATAACTTAAGATCGAAACCACATTTCCATTTTTGTCAAACTCAGGAATCAAACTCCAATTCATATATTCCTTACCCTGGTTAATAGGAAGTATTTCATTGTGCTTTTGGCCACTTTGAAATACTTGATTAATTTTTTCATGCCAAGGGCTGAATTCTTTTTCTGAAAAACCTAATTCTAGATGTGTTTTGCCAATAAAATTTTCAGGAGGAATGCCAAAATAATGGAGTGTAGCAGGATTGGCATACAGATGTCGATGCTCCTTATCGAAACGCATGATTAAATCGTTAGAACTTTCGGTCAAGATGCGGAACTTGGTTTTGGCTTCAAAAAGAGCTTTTTCGGCTTCAATTCTTTTGGTTACATTATTTAAAATGACAATTCGTGTTTTTTTGTTATTATAAAGTATGGTTCTGGCCGAAATTTCAACAAAAATAATTGTTCCATCCTTTTTTATATGCCGCCAAAGTTCTTTCTCGGTAAAATATTTGGTGTTGGCGATAACAATATTGTCTATCAATGCGGAAAATTCTTCTTCGGGAGTAATGTCTTTTAACGTTAAGGAAAGAAATTCCTCTTTACTGTAACCATATTGTCTGATGGCTTCTTCATTTACCTCTAAAAAAGCGAGTGTGTCCAGATCAAAAATCCACATTGGATTGGGATTATTGTAGAAAAAATCTTGGTATTTTTTTTCATTAAGACTGAGTTCAATCTCTATATTTTTTTGTTGGCTAATATCTCGGGCTATAATATAAATTTGATTGTCGATGGGATTAATCTTTCCTTTCCATTCTAGCCAATGGTAATTTTTATTTTGGCTTAGGTAACGGTTCACAAAATTAATTTTTTCCTGAGCTTGTACTTGTTCGTAAAATTCTTTGTTCGTTTTTTCTAGATCAGCTGGGTGAACAAAATTTTTGAAGTGATTTCCCTTCAAATCCTGAGCTGTATAGCCTAAGGTACTTTCCCAAACAGAATTAACCTCAAGAAAAATACCTTCTTTGGAAAGGATACAACATAGATCAGCATTACTATTAAAAAAGGTGTTTAGCAAAGTATCGTGCAAAGGTACGTTTCCTAGTTGGTAAGGATTGATAGGAAAATTATCCATAAGCTTACAATTAAGTTCAATGAAAAATAACTGTAAATTTAATATAAAATATTGATATTTAATTATTTATGTGTTTAAGTCTTAAGATAGAATGAAGAAGTATCAAACAATCCATGAAAAAGTGTTGTACGATACCATCTTCCCGAAAATAAATGTTTTTGAAACGATAGCTTTTGTAATAATTGTGATTATATTTTGCTAAAATAGTTAGCAACAAGTAGAAGTCGTTTTATAGTATTTCTTCAATGTTTTTCTTAATGCTTTCCACGATTCTCTCTGTAGGTAAATCGTTTTGATCGTTGCCAAAAGGGTCTTCAATCTCTTCGGCAATTAATTCCAAGCTTGACAAAACATAAAATACAAAAATGACGATTGGAATGGTGAAATAACCTAAACTAAAGACATAGCCAAAGGGTAGGGTCATTACGTAAAAGAAGATAAATTTTTTAAAAAATGAACTGTATGAAAACGGAATAGGAGTGTTCTTAATACGTTCACAAGCACCGCAAATATCTAAAAAAGCAGTAATTTCAGGATTAATAAGAAGTATTTGTTCCGTAGTAAGTTTTTGATCTTTGTGCAATTCGGCAATTTTATGAATCATTACTTTTACCACCTGATTGGGTTTATGCTTTCCTTGCTCAAAGTGAATATTGTATTCTTCAAAAAGTTCTATACTGGTATTTTTGTTATTAAGATGTAAATTCAGCACATTGGCATAATAAGGAATCAATTTTCTAAATAAAACGGTATCCTCTTTATCTTCTAATAATGCCGAAAGTTTTATGGCTAAATTTCGACTACAGTTAACTAACATTCCCCATTGTTTTCGACCTTCCCACCAACGATCATAAGCCGTATTGGTTCTGAAAACCAAAAGGAGTGAAATCACAAAACCCAACATACTATGCATGATAGTTATGTTTTTGATGTAACTCGTATCGGAGAGTTTAAAATATTCAATTTCGAGATACGCTATAATCCAACAATATAATCCTATGCCAATGATAAGAGCAACAATCTTCTGAAAGTATCCGCTTTGTGGAACTTAAAGATAAACGTAAACCAATCTTTAGGATTATATGATATCATAACTAATGTACTCTTCGTAATTCAATTTTCTCAGGGGCGTGAAGCACCATTGGGAATTTCTCTACTTTAACAGAACTACTATCCAATCCAAAGGCTCTTTCTTCTGATAGGGAGAATTTTTTTATAAAGAAATACGTATTCATGACAAATTTTTCATAAAAACTCATGAAACTATCGTAGGATAGGAATTTTTCAGAAAGTACAAATTTAAAATCACCGATGATATTGTTTTTGTGAAGCGATTCGTAACGACTGGTAATATCTACTTCACCATGAGCTACCATGTCTTTAATTACTTCTTTAAACATCAAATTGATTTTTGTAGGTTCACGGAAGCCAAGATTAAAATCGATGCGATATAAATCATCTTTTAAAATTTCGGTAACTCTATAATCTTTTCGGTAAGGTTCATTAGTCACATTTACGTGTATAAACCAATACATATCAGCTCTTTTTGGTCTTTTTTGTAAGATCGAATACATCACTTTTTCTTCAATCTCATCAATGCGATTGGCGTTTGTCATATACACCAAGTGAGTAGCATATTTAGGAATAGAAAGATCTACACTCAATTCGGCTAATACTTTTTTGTAATTATCAATTTTTACAATTTTGGTATATTCCTTACTGATTCGTTTGGCAGCGTGCCAAATAGACATTACAAAAATTAATCCCGCAGCAATAATTAAAGTAACATATCCACCGTGTGAAAATTTATCCAAACAAGCAATCAAAAAGCTAAATTCGATAGTTAAATACAATAAGATAATAGGGATAATAATAAAACCGGAGATTCTCTTGATAACCATATAATACGTTAACAATAACGTAGTCATGATCATACACATTACAATGGCTAAACCATAAGCGGCTTCCATTTTACCAGATTCCTCAAAATATAAAACAATACCGATACAACCTGCGAGTAGCAACCAATTGATAGAAGGAATGTACAATTGTCCTTTTAAATCCGAAGGATATTTGATAGTTACTTTTGGCCAGAAACTTAAACGCATGGCTTCATTAATTAAGGTAAATGATCCCGAGATTAAAGCTTGTGAAGCAATAACGGCAGCCATGGTAGCTATGACAATTCCAAAAGGTAAAAACCAATCCGGCATGATGAAGTAAAAAGGATTCACATTGTTGGCATTAATGCTTCTTAGTGTTTCTCCTTCATGTTTTATAAGATAAGAACCTTGACCAAAATAATTAAGCAACAAGGCTATTTTTACAAAAATCCAGCTGATTCTGATGTTTTTACGTCCACAATGCCCCATATCCGAATACAAGGCTTCAGCTCCCGTAGTACATAAGAACACAAATCCTAAAACATAAAATCCTTCCGGATGGATGCTCAACAAATGAATAGCATAATAAGGATTAACCGCATTTAATACTTCAAAATTGTGAGAAATTTGAATAATCCCTAAAACGGCTAACATTCCAAACCAAATAGTCATCATGGGAGCAAAAAATTTCCCAACCAAGCTGGTTCCAAATTGTTGAATCACAAAAAGGACACATAAAATAGTGATTACAATGGGTACAGTATTCAATTCCGGATAATATGTTTTTAAACCTTCTACCGCTGAAGAAACAGAAATAGGAGGAGTGATAATCCCATCAGCTAATAAAGCAGAACCACCAATAATAGCTGGAACAATTAACCATTTTACCCTGGTACGTCGTACTAAAGCATATAAAGCAAAAATACCACCTTCACCGTTATTGTCGGCGGAAAGGGTAATAATTACATATTTTAAAGTCGTTTGTAACGTTAAAGTCCAAAAAATAGCTGAAATACCACCAAGTACAATATCTTTTGCAATGGCATGATCACCAATAATGGCTTTCATTACATATAAAGGTGAAGTTCCTATATCTCCATAAATAATTCCCAAAGTGATTAAAACACCTGCGAAAGTAAATTTACTATGAAGATCATGATGATTTGAAGAACTCATTTTAACAAAATTTTAAAAAATCAAAAATAGAATATTTTTAGATTTTAAAAGGTTTTTTATTTAAAAATAATACATCTATTTTTACAAATATTGAATTTTAAATAATTGGAATATGAAAAAATATCTTTTTTCAATACTTTTTGCAAACATAATTGTTTCTTGTTCTGTCTTCAATAGTGAAAGGTTGAGTTTTACTACTGTGAAAATAGATAATTTATTATCTGAAGCTATCAGTTCCAGAGCCTTAACTATAGAGGAAAATAAGGTATGGTACGCTGGTAATAACGGAAAATATGGCTATGTTACCTTAGATGGAACGCCTTCTTTTTCAGAAGTATTGAAAAAAGAGGAGTTAAAATTAGAATTCAGAAGTATTGCTCAAACCTCGGACGCTGTATTTATTCTCACCGTTGCCAATCCTGCCTTACTCTATAAAATTGATAAGAAAACCAAAGAAGTTTCCTTGGTGTATCAGGAGGTAAACGAAAAAGTTTTTTATGATAGCATGCAGTTTTTAAATGATAAAGAAGGTTTTGCCATTGGTGATCCAACTGAGAATTGTCCTTCCTTTATAAAAACAGTAGATGGAGGACAAACGTGGCAAAAAGTTTCTTGTGACAATCTTCCTAAATTTGAATCAGGTGAGGCTTTTTTTGCGGCTAGCAATACCAACTTGATTGTGAAACAAAAAAGAATGTTTATGGTTTCCGGAGGGAAAAAATCGAGAGTTTTGGTTTCCGAAGACAAAGGACAATCATGGAAAGTATATGACACCCCTTTGGTTCAGGGTGAAGCAATGACGGGTGCTTTTTGTGCCGATTTTTATAATGAAAATGTTGGCATCATAGCTGGTGGAAATTATCAGAAACCGGAACAGAATTTTCAAAATAAAGCCATCACTAAGGACGGAGGAAAAACATGGCAATTGGTTTCTGAAAACGAAGGTTTTGGTTATGTTTCCTGCGTGCAATTTGTACCAGGAACTCAGGGAAAATCAATTGTGGAAGTTGGGGCAAATGGATTGTTCTATTCTAACAATTTGGGTAAAAATTGGAAACAATTGTTACCCGATAAAGATTTTTTGACCCTGCGATTCATAGATGGTAAAGCGGCAGTAGCTACAGGCAAAAATAGAATTGTGAAACTAACGTTTGAATAATAAAATAAAAAAGTTGTCTCAATTTTTGAGACAACTTAGTGTTATCGTTTGTATCTTCTTTCTTGACGTTTTTGAATCTGTTGTAACAACTTTTGCTTGAATTCAATATCTATTTGTCGTAGCATAAGAATTTTTCGGTTTGGAATTACTCCTTGTAAATCTTTTACTAATTGGCGACGATTGTTTTGAATTTCATTTTCCAATCGTTCGTCTTCTTCCATGAGTTTGGCGGTTTCTTTTTCCGATAAATTCATCGTATTTCCGGGACGTAAATTCCTCATCAGTTTGCGTTTCTCTCTTTGCAATTTCGACTGGCGATCGTCAAACTGATTAAAAATTGGCCAAAATTGTTGTGCCTCTTCAGGGGTTAGTTCTAATTTCTCCGAGATAAAAGCAATACGAAGGGCTTTTATACGCTCTATACGTTCTTCGGTATCTTGACTGAATCCTAGAATGGAGAACAAAAGAAAGAGTAGGGTATATATATTTTTCATGTTAATTTAAGTATTCGTTAATATAAGTTTCGGTCGTTTCGTCGACTACATTCATTTCATTTTCAATCGCTGCAATGTCTTCATCGGTTAAATAAACCGCAATCTCTTCAGTGGTAATATCACTTTCATGAGCCAAATACTCACTCGGGAATATCATTTCTTCAACAGAATTTTGTGTAAAATACATCCATGTTCCCAAAGCGATCATTAAAATAGCTGCGACACCAGAATACCAAAAGGCTTTGCGTTGCCATAAAGACAAGACTTTAATTTCTTCCTGCTTTGTAAGGTCTAATTTTTGCATCAATCGATCTTCAAAGGTATCAAAGTACTTATCAGGGGTTTTAAATCCTGAGGTTATTTTGGGGTCGTTTTGTAAATCAAATGGCTTCATAATTATATGACAAAATTAATGCTAAAAGGTTTAATGTGAATTTAAATAATCTTCTACTTTTTTCACCGCATGAAAGTAAGAAGCTTTTAAAGCGCCTACCGAAGTTTCTAAAATCTCTGAAATTTCTTCGTATTTAAGTTCCTGATAATATTTCATTTTAAAAACCAATTGCTGTTTTTCGGGTAGTTTCGCAATGGCTTGTTGTAATTTCAATTGAATGGCATTTCCGTCAAAATCAACATCGGCTTCTAAATTGGAAATCATCTGTTCTTTCAATTCCTGATTCGAAATTCCTGCTTTTTTCGCACGATTACTAATAAATGTAAGCGCTTCATTGGTCGCAATGCGATAAATCCACGAATACAATTTGCTCTCCGCTTTAAACGAATGTAAGTTTTGAAAGACTTTAACAAAGGTGTTTTGCAACACATCATCGGTGTCATCATGATTAAGGACAATGGAACGAATATGAGCATAAAGCGGTCGCTGATACATACGGATAAGTTTCCTAAAGGCTTCATTTTGCGTTCTAGGATCAAGTAATTCCGATATAAATGCTTTTTCGTCTTCCAAAATTCGATTCGTTTTCAGATTAGACTAAATATATTTAAAAAGGTTTAATTAAAAATAAAAAAGGATCACAGTTTGTATATTTGTACTTCCTCATAATCACATGAAATGATAAAAACTGTAATTTTCGATATGGATGGTGTAATTGTTGATACAGAACCGGTACATCATCATGCTTATTATCAGCATTTTAAAGAGTTAGAAATAGAAGTTTCCGATGAAATGTATCGCTCGTTTACTGGAAATTCTACCCGAAATATTTTTCAGAAATTAAAAGAACATTTTCAACTGAATCAGGACGTTGAAGATTTAATTTTACGAAAACGCCATCTATTTAACGAAGCTTTTGATACCAAAGAGGATTTGTATTTAATTGAAGGAGTGGAAAACTTGATTATTGATTTGCATCAAAATGGAGTACAATTAATTTTAGCTTCTTCAGCATCGAAGGTGACCATCGAACGCGTTTTTAATCGATTTAACTTACACCCTTATTTCACACACAAGGTATCCGGAGAGGATTTTCCTCAATCGAAACCTCATCCCGCCATTTTTGAGCACGCCGCAAGTTTGTCGGTAGCGCCGAAGGAAAGTTGTATAGTAATTGAAGACAGTACTAATGGAATTCAAGCTGCAGTTTCAGCGGGAATTTATTGTGTGGGATACGATAGTTTTCATTCGAAAAATCAGGATTTATCAAAAGCGAATAAAATCGTGCGCCATTTTAACGAATTGAATTTCGAGATTGTTCGAGATTTGAATTAACTCATTTCACGATCTCGAAAAGTATGTTTGTCTAAAACTCGTTTACTGTCTTTTCTTATGGCTTCTTCTTTTTTCATAGACCAAAAGAAATCACTAGAGAACTTTCTGGCTTCTTCAAGATTCACAATAGGTAATGGATAGTCTTTTCCTGGTTCAAATCCATACAACATCGATTCGATAGGAGTTAATTTCCAAGGTTCGTGAATAAATTCGGTAGGAATATTGATTAATTCAGGGACCCATTTTCTAATGAAGGTTCCGTCTTCGTCATGTTCGTACGAATTTTTAACGGGATTGTAAACACGAAGCGTATTAATTCCCGTCACACCTGCTTGCATTTGAATTTGCGGATAATGAATGCCGGGTTCGAAATCTAAAAACTGTTGTGCCAAATGTGGACTACAATTTTGCCAAGGTTGAAATAGATGATGCGTGTAAAAAGAAACCACCAATGCACGCATTCTAAAATTCAAATAACCGGTCGTATTCAAACAACGCATGCAAGCATCAACGAGCGGCACGCCTGTTTTTCCGTTTATCCAAGCGTGGTGATATTTTTCGTTGACTTTTTGATTCAGATTTCGGTAGCCTTTATTCACAGCAATAAACTCCATTTCGCTTTCCATTTCGAATTTTTGGATAAAATGAGTTTGCCAACGCAAACGAGAAGCAAAATTGGAAATTTGACGTTTGAATTTTCCTTGTTCATGCAATTCCCAAGCTTTGGTATATACTTGGCGTACCGATAAATTTCCCCAAGTAATATAAGGTGATAATCGACTACAACCTTTTCGAGCCAATTCGGGTTTTGAGATATGATTGCTATAATGAGCTACGCGTTCTTCAAAAAAAGAATTCATATAGCGTAGGGCAGTAGGAACGCCTCCTTTTTGAAAATTCGGATTAGGAGTCGTTTTAATTGATGGGATTTCAAAGTAGTTTTCTAATTTTTCAATCTCTATATATTTAACAAAACTTCTTGGAGTTGGCAAAAACGGAAAACAATCTTTATCCATAAAATCATACCAATTCTCCTTCCAAGATTTTCGGTTTTTAATCCCTCTGATGACACCATTAGTGATGTATTCATTCCAAATAATCCCTTTTTGTTTCAATAATTCGGCTACGGCCAAATCTCGATCGTAAGTAATTTTTATTCCTGTTTCTTGGTGCGAATAAACTGCTTTTATGGAAATAAGTTGGGAGAGTTTTTCAAAAACAGCTACCGCTTCACCTTGCACAATGAGTATTTGTGTGTGATATTTTAAAAGTTTCTTCTGTAAGGCTTCTAATGATTGTTTGATAAAATCGAAATGACGTTGACTGTAGTGATAATCCTTCAGTAACGAAGGTTCAAAAATGTATAGCAATAAAGTCTTACCCGAAGCCGATAAAGCTTCATACAGCGCTTCATGATCGTGTAAACGCAAATCTCTTTTGAACCAAACAATTTTCATTTTCTTTGTTTTATGGTTTTTGGATAATAGCTAAACTGAATACTATTTACTGACCACTGATTACTGGATTATCCTACGGCTTCTTTGTAGACTTTAAGGCATTTTTCTCTTGCTTCCTTATGGTCTACAATGGGTTTTGGATAATAGGAGGTTTCCAATTCAGGAATCCATTTTTTGATGTATTTTAGGTCTTTATCAAATTTTTTGATTTGTTCCGTGGGATTGAAAATTCGGAAATACGGAGCGGCATCCACGCCAGAACCTGCAGCCCATTGCCAATTACCTATGTTACTCGCCATTTCGTAATCTAAAAGGTGCTGCGCAAAATAAGTTTCGCCCCAGCGCCAATCAATTAGGAGATGCTTGCAGAGAAAACTCGCTACAATCATTCGAACACGATTGTGCATGTGACCGGTTTTATTCAGTTCGCGCATCCCGGCATCTACAAAAGGATAACCTGTTTTTCCTTGACACCATTTTTTGAATTTTTCTTCATCGTTTTCCCATTGAATGGCATCGTATTTCTCTTTAAAACTCCTGTTGGCGGTATGTGGAAAATGCCATAAAATTTGCATGAAGAATTCGCGCCAAATCAATTCATTCCAAAAGGTTTCGTTCTTTTCCGCAATGGCTTTTCCAATCATTTTTCGGATGGAAACCGCTCCAAATCGAAGATAAATTCCCAAAAAAGAGGTTTTGTTTAGAGCAGGAAAATTACGAGTCGCTTCATAATTTTGGATTAACGTCTTGGAAACATCAAAAGGAGTTACTTTGATTTCTGATTTTTCAAAACCTATATCAGCCAACGATAAGAAAGGGTAGAAGTGTTTAGTAACTTTATCCAACTTCTCTTCCGAAGGATAATGAACCAATTTGATTTTTCTGAAATTCTCTTTCCATTTTTTGGAATAAGGCGTGTACACCACATACGGACTCCCATCGTCTTTTACCACTTCACTTTTTTCAAAAATGACTTGGTCTTTGGAAGTCAAAAATGAGATTCCTTTAGAAAAAAATAGCTGATTCATTTCCTTGTCGCGCTTACGAGCATAGGGTTCGTAATCGTGGTTGGTATAAACCTTTGAAATAGTATTTTCAGCAATTAGTTTCTCGAAAATTTCAATCGGTTTCCCATGAAAAACCGCTAGAGATTTTCCGTGTTGGTTTAATTCCGACTGGATTTTCTCTAATTGTTCGTGTATGAAGGTAACACGAGCATCATTTTTAGGTAATTGTGATAAGATGCTTTCATCAAAAATAAAAATGGGTAATACTTCTTCCTCACTATTTAAGGCATGAAACAATCCCACGTTATCTTCAATTCTTAAATCGCGTCGAAACCAAAAGATATGTAATGACTTATTGGCCATATTCTCCAAATATTTCGATTAACTTTTGTTTTCTAAACGCGAATATTTCTTTCAATTTAGGTCGAACAATGATAGGATGAAACAATTTTCCAATGATACCAAAAGGAACTTTATAGTCTACAATGTCTTCCATAAAAACACCGCCGTCAATTTCCGAGAAAAAGTGTTTGTGATGCCAAAATTTGTAAGGGCCAAAACGTTGTTCGTCAACAAAAAAGCGTCGGTCTTCTACATGACTAATTTCAGTAACCCATTCCATGCTAATCAGTGGAAAAGGACTGATTTTATAACGAATAATTTGTCCTTGAAACATCTTTCTGTCGTCTCCCGATAATGTTTTAAATTTCATCGAATCGGGTGTAATGGTATTTAGATTTTTAGGATCAGAAAAAAAATCCCATGCTTGTTCTAAAGTGATGGGTAATTTTTGGGACGTTTGCAGCGTATACATAACTGAAGTTATTAAATTGTTTAACAAAAATAAAGAAAAATTAAACAAGATTATTTAATTTTTATACTTTTATTAACAAAAGTAATCCGCCTTAAGTTTTACTTTTGAAATAAAAAATAGAAAAAATGGTTAGAGTTATTATTGTATTAGCATTGTTTATTGCTTCTTTATCTATCGAAGCACAGGTAAAAGTACCACAATCGAGTCCAAAATCTACTTTGATTCAAACAGTAGGTTTGACAGAAATAGAAGTTGAATATTCTAGACCAAGCGCTAGAGGTAGAGTTGTTTTTGGAGATTTGGTTCCGTTTGGAAAAGTTTGGAGAGCGGGAGCCAATGCCAACACCACCATTTCTTTTTCTGATGACGTTGTGATTAACGGCGCTACTTTAAAGAAAGGAAAATATGCTCTTTACGTAGCTCCGAAAGCAGATGAATGGGAAATTTTCTTTTACACTGATACTAACAATTGGGGAAATCCTGAAAAATGGGATGAAACAAAAGTGGCTTTATCGGCGAAAGTAAAAACAGAGTTGTTAAACAGACCGGTGGAAACTTTCACAATTGGCCTTAATGCAGTAGACTTTACTAATGCTAATTTGGAAATTTCATGGGAGAAAACCTTAGTGGCTTTAAAATTTGAAGTTCCTACTCATAAAATTGCTATGGCTAGCATCGATAAAACTTTAGCGGGTCCATCGTTTGGAGATTACTATGCTTCGGCACAATATTACTTCCAATCAAATGGTGATATGAACAAAGCCTTAGCTTACATTAACAAAGCTATTGAGTTGAATGACAAAAAACCATATTGGTATACTCGTTTAAAATCTCAAATTCAAGCAAAATTAGGAGATAAAAAAGGAGCGATTGAAACAGCAAAAATCTCATTGGAAGCTGCTCAAAAAGCGAACAATCAAGATTACGTAAAAATGAATCAAGACAACATTACCGAATGGTCTAAGAAATAAGAAAAAGCTCCTTTAAGGAGCTTTTTTTAGCTTATATAGTTCCAGATATTTTTCTTTTTTCCTAAAGCAATAAAGACTTCTCGGAGTTTTTGATGTTCTGGTTTTTCCATCCCAGGGTCTTTTTTGAGGAGTTGTATGGCGTGATAACGGGCTAACTGTAGTATGTCTTTATCTTTAATCAAATCGGCTATTTGAAGATTTAAAACACCACTTTGTTGTGTTCCCATAATATCGCCAGGACCTCTTAATTTTAAGTCAACTTCGGCAATCTCAAAACCATCATTAGTTTTGCACATGGTTTCCAATCGGGTTTTACTTTCGTTACTTAATTTGTTTCCTGTCATCAAGATACAATAACTTTGTTCGGCACCTCGTCCCACGCGTCCGCGTAACTGATGGAGTTGCGACAAACCGAAACGTTCCGCACTTTCAATAATCATAACGGAAGCATTAGGAACATTAACACCTACTTCAATTACGGTAGTGGCTACCATGATATTGGTTTTACCTTCAGAAAAACGACGCATTTCTTCATCTTTATCGGATGGTTTCATTTGTCCGTGAACAATAGAAACAGCATATTTTGGGAGAGGGAAATCTCTGGAAATACTTTCATAACCATCCATCAGATCTTTATAATCCATTTTCTCGCTTTCCTGAATCAAAGGATAAACGATATAAATTTGTCGACCTTTTTCTATTTCATCGCGAATAAATTTCCAAACCTTCAAGCGGTTGCTGTCATAGCGGTGAACAGTGAGGATTGGTTTTCTGCCCGGAGGCAATTCATCAATCACTGAGATGTCAAGATCGCCATATAAACTCATGGCTAAGGTACGTGGAATAGGTGTGGCGGTCATTACCAAAATATGAGGAGGAATAGTGTTTTTATGCCATAATTTACTCCTTTGTTCTACCCCAAAACGATGTTGTTCGTCGATAATCGCCAGACCTAAATTATGGAATTTTACTTTATCTTCAAGCAGTGCATGGGTACCAATGATGATGTGTAAACGGCCTTCTTCTAATTCCTGATGAATGATTTTTCTTTCTGAACTTTTAGTTGAGCCTGTAAGTAATTTTATATTGATATTCAAAGGTTTGGCTAGTTCTAAAATTCCGTTAAAATGCTGTGCTGCTAAAATTTCTGTAGGCGCCATCAAACAAGCTTGAAAACCGTTATCTAAAGCGATAAGCATACTCATAAGCGCAACGATTGTTTTACCGGAACCTACATCTCCTTGAAGCAATCGATTCATCTGGGCATTACTTCCCAAATCATTTCGAATTTCTTTGATTACCTTTTTTTGAGCATTGGTCAATTCGAAAGGGAGGTAATGGGTATACATGGTGCTGAAATAATCTCCCACCTTGTCAAACGGATGTCCTTTGATTTTGTGTTTTCGGATTAAGTTTTTAGAAATCAACTGCAATTGAATGAAAAACAATTCTTCAAATTTCAATCGAAATTGTGCCTTGCTTAATAATTCCTGACTTTTAGGAAAGTGAATATTGAACATAGCTAAATGCTTCGGAAGCAGTTGTAATTCTTCCACTAAGTAGGTAGGGAGAGTTTCCGCAAATAAAACATGGGTTTCTACAAACAACTGTTGCATCATTTTAATGACGACTTTATTAGAAATCCCTTTCGAGTTAAGTTTTTCTGTCGAAGGATAGATCGGTTGCATGGCACTTCGCAAACTGGCTTTGTGTTCTTCCAATAGCTCCATTTCAGGATGTGCCATACTAAAAGTGCCATTAAAGCTATTGATTTTGCCAAATAACACATACGGAACATTGATTTTTACATTTTCTCTTATCCATTTAATGCCTTGGAACCAAACCAACTCCATTTGTCCGGTCTCGTCTACAAAAGTTGCCGAAAGTCTTTTCTTTCCTTTGCCAAATTCTACGGTTTTAATGTGGATAATTTTTCCAATGATTTGCACCTCAGAAGCACTATCTACCAATTGATTAATCTTATAATAGCGAGTTCTGTCTATATATCGGTTAGGATATAGATTCAATAAATCACTGTATTTAAAGATTTGGAGTTCTTTGCGTAACAATTCACCACGTTGGGGACCAACTCCTTTTAAGTATTCGATAGGGGTTTCAAGGAGGTTATTCATTGTAAAAAAGCTTCACTTTTTGCTCGTATTGCGAATATACTCTATTCTCGATTCAAATTAAAATTTTTGATTCCAAAAAACATTAAAAGTTAGATGAAAACGGAGTTTAAAAGATATTTATGGTTTAGGAATTAAATCGCAATACCAAAATCCATAATTAGGTTCGCTGTGACAAGTTTCAGAACCAGTATTGTCGTTATTCAGAGGTTTGGGTTTCTCATACGTTCTGTAAACGATTTCTCCAATCTCAAAACGAATGGGCTCTTTAAAAATAGGACCATCAAAAGTGAAAGTATGAAATTCACCATTTTCACCACAGATATCCACCTCATCGGGTAAATCTGATATAAATTGTTCGTCAATAATCCGACCTACAAATTTTTGGTCCAAATAACGATCATGAACACAAGTGACGATAGTTTTAAAACCCAGCGCCAAAAATTCTTTTATGATTGTTTTTGTATCCATTTTCCAAAGAGGAAAAATACCTTCAAAGCCCATAGAAGCTAATTTTTCTTCTCTGTAGGCTCGTAAATCTTCTAAAAAAATATCTCCAAAAACAGAACTAGTCACACCCATTTGTTGAAACGGATCTAGAGTTCTTCGCATTAGTTCCTCATAGGTTTCCATGTTGGGCATTTCAGGCATTTCTATGGTATATAAAGGTATTCCAATGCTCTTGGCCTGTTTTTCCAATAGTTCAGATCGAACCCCATGCATGGAAATACGCTGCTGGGTGGAATTAATGGTAGTGAGAAGTCCCATGACTTCATACTGTTGTTCTTGTAGAATTTTATAAAGAGCCAGAGCCGAATCTTTTCCGCTACTCCAGTTGACTATTGCTTTTGTTTTCAAGTGTGTTAATTTGCTGGTAAACTTACTAAAAAGACAGAGAAACCTAGTATTTTTGAAAAACAGAATAAAAAATGATACGTTATTTACTACTCTTATTTTCGATAGCTTCTTTTGGGCAACAATTAACAGCGGTTGATTTTACTTCCATGGAAGGAGAGATTGCTCTGAATCCGACTTCAAAAAGTGTTTCGGGTACAATCAAGTACCATTTTAAAGTAAAAAGTCCGATAGATACGATTAAAATCGATGCCAAAAATATGCAGTTTTCAGTGGTGAAAATCAACGGAAAAGAGGTTCCGTACACAAACTCGGGTAAAACCTTAGGACTCTATCAAGGCTATAAAATAGGAAAGAATAATATTGAAATTTCCTATACCGCAACTCCCAAACAAGCCTTGTATTTTGTAGGATGGGAGGCCGCTTTGGGGGCGGAGCAAATTTGGACGCAAGGCCAAGGGAGATATACTTCGCATTGGTTGCCAAGTTTTGATGATGTGAATGAAAAGGTGATTTTCAATTTGGCTATTGGCTTTAATGAGGCCTATCAGGTAATTTCTAATGGTGTTTTGCAAAAAACGACAGTTTCACCAACGGACAAGCAGCATAAAATTTGGCATTTCAGAATGCATCAACCCATGAGTTCTTATTTAGTCATGCTAGCCGTTGGGAAGTTTGATAAGTATACACAACATTCCAACACCAATATTCCTATTGAATTGTATTTAAAACCTTCCGATGCTTCAAAGTTTCCATCTACCTACAAGTATTCTAAAGAAATGTTTGATTTTTTAGAAAAGGAGACGGGAATAAAATATCCATGGAAAATTTACAAACAAGTTCCAGTACATGATTTTTTATATGCAGGGATGGAAAATACCTCAGCAACAATTTTTTCTCAGGATTTTGTCGTAGATGAAATAGGGTACAATGACCTGAACTATGTTAATGTGAACGCACACGAATTGGCACATCATTGGTTTGGCGATTTAATTACCGCTAAATCAGGTCAACATCATTGGCTTCAGGAGGGTTTTGCGACGTATTATGCCTTGTTAGCCGAGAAAGAGCTTTTCGGGGACGATTATTTTTATTTCGAATTGCTTCAATACGCCCAAGAAATAAAAAGAGCTTCGAGATACGATACCATTCCGATTCTGAACGAAAAAGCCAGTTCATTAACCTTTTACAAAAAAGGAGCTTGGGCTTTACATTTTTTAAGAGAGGGAATTGGAGAAGAGAAGTTCAGGAAAGCAGTAAAAGCATATCTTAAAAAATACCGTTACAAGAATGTGGAAACGGATGATTTTTTACAAGAAGTTAAAAAAGTAGCCTCTTTCGATACGGAGCAGTTTAAAGAACAATGGCTCAAATCCAGTAGCTTCGATCAAGAAATGGTTGTCGCTTTATTGGGTAAAAACAAAAACATCGCTCAATTGTTTGCGCTTCAACAAATGGAATCTCAATCTTTTGAAGATAAAAAGGCGGTGTTCGAGAATGTTTTAAAATCAGACGCCTATTATCCTCTCAAACAAGAAGTTTTGGAGCAGTTAATCGATGTGCCTTTTGAAGCGAAACAAAATCTTTTACAAGCGGCTTTGCAATCCAATGAAGTTTTGGTTCGTCAATCATTGGCTGAAACCATAAAGAAAATACCGGCGGAGTTTAAGGCACAATTTGAATCACTCCTTGATGATAAATCGTACAGAACAAGAGAAATGGTTTTACAAAAATTGTGGTCGCAATTCCCAGAAGAACGAACTCGATACCTTGCTTTGTCCGAAAATTGGGAAGGCAATAACGATAAAAATCTTAGAATTACTTGGTTAACATTAGCTTTAGCGACAAAAGAGTATGCACAAGAAGATAAAAAAGTCTTCTATCAGGAACTCATAGACTACGCTTCGGTTTTTTACGATGCCACGGTAAGACAAAATGCTTTGGAAGTGTTAGTAAAAATTAATCCTTCGGAGGATAGGGTACTGAGATCATTAGTCAATGCAACAACCCATCATAAATGGCAGTTTGTCAAGTTTGCGAAAGAGTCAATACGTAAATTACTCAAGAAAGAGGAGTTTCGAAAACAAGTACAGGAATTACTCCCTTCTTTTTCAGTCAAAGAACAACAATTCCTGCAAAATGAATTGAAATAAAAAAAGAGGCTGTTCTAATTTCAGGACAGCCTCTTTTTTTATTAAATAATTTGGGTAACTTCTTTTTTCAAATACGCCAAAGCGATAGTTGAAGGCGATTCGTTTTCTAACAAATCACTCAAAATGGTTTCCCTTAGTTTATCGGCATTAGTGATTTTCTCACTCATGTTCGTTTTGCGGATATTTTGAATGATAGTGTTTTTGGCTGTCAGGATAACATTCCAACACTCATCGCTAATGTAAATTTGTTGGGTTAGGTTGTGTTCAAATTCCTGCTCGATATGATCGATCAAAAACGATTCATAAAGATTTTTATCTTCCGACATCGGAGCTACACGGAGGAGTAATTTAGTAGGGTTAATTCGTTCTAAAAACAAAGCCATGCGTTCGTAGGCTTGTAATTTCAATGGTAAGGCACTTTTTTGATTCTCTTTCATCAAAAGAAACTTACGTCTTCCTTGTTCGTTTTTAAAATAAGAATTAAAAAAATAATAAGCAACACCGCCTGTAATTACTGAGGGTAAAGTGTAAGCCGCTATTTCTATCAATTTTGATGTATCCATGTTTTTTGTTCTGATTGTAGATTGAAATTCTATTGCAAATAAACTTAAAAAATTAATTGTAATCCAACTTTTGTAAACGTATTTTTGAACTTTCAAGTATAGTTATGATTGATCAATATATAAACCAGCTTAATGAAGCGCAGCGAGCCCCTGTTTTACAAAAAGATGGGCCAATGATTGTGATTGCCGGTGCGGGTTCAGGAAAGACACGCGTGCTTACCGTTCGTATTGCTAACTTGATGAGTCAAGGAGTAGATGCGTTCAATATTTTGGCTTTAACCTTTACCAACAAAGCCGCACGTGAAATGAAAAAGCGTATTGCTGATATTGTAGGGAACAGCGAAGCTAAAAATTTATGGATGGGAACCTTCCATTCCGTTTTTGCTAAAATCTTACGTATTGAAGCTGAAAAACTGGGATATCCGTCTAATTTCACCATTTATGATTCTCAGGATTCTGTTCGCTTAATTGGACAGATTATTAAAGAAATGCAATTGGATAAGGATATCTATAAACCCAAACAAGTTTTTGGTCGTATCTCTCAATACAAAAACAGCCTGATTACCGTAAAAGCGTATTTCAACAATCCCGAATTGCAGGAAGCGGATGCCATGAGTAAAAAACCGCGCATGGGAGAAATTTATCAAAATTATGTGGAACGCTGCTTTAAATCGGGAGCAATGGATTTTGATGATTTATTGCTAAAAACGAACGAATTATTGACGCGTTTTCCGGATGTCTTGATGAAATATCAGGACAGGTTCCGATACATTCTCGTAGATGAGTACCAAGATACCAATCACTCGCAGTATTTAATTGTACGAGCGTTATCAGACCGTTTTCAGAACATTTGTGTGGTGGGTGACGATGCTCAAAGTATTTATGCATTCCGAGGAGCGAATATCAATAACATTTTAAACTTCCAAAAGGATTACGAGAATGTACAGATGTACCGTTTGGAACAAAATTACCGTTCTTCAAAAAATATCGTAGAGGCCGCCAATAATGTGATTGATAACAATAAAACAAAATTGGATAAAGTAGTTTGGACAGCCAATGAAGATGGACCTAAAATTAAAGTGCATCGCAGTCTAACCGATGGAGAAGAAGGACGTTTCGTAGCCTCCACTATTTTTGAAGAAAAAATGCAAAAGCAAATGCATAATGGGCAGTTTGCTATTTTGTACCGTACCAATGCGCAATCGCGTGCTATGGAAGATGCCTTACGCAAAAGAGATATTCCGTACCGAATTTATGGTGGTTTGTCTTTCTATCAGCGTAAGGAAATCAAAGACGTATTGTGCTATTTGCGTTTGGTCATTAATCCCAAAGATGAAGAAGCCTTGGTGCGTGTGATTAACTATCCGGCCAGAGGAATCGGGGATACCACGGTTGAAAAACTGACCGTTGCTGCCAATCATTACAAACGTTCCATCTTTGAAGTGATGGAGCATATCGATAAGATAGACCTAAAACTGAATTCCGGTACCAAACAAAAGTTACAGGATTTCGTTACCATGATCAAGAGTTTTCAGATTATCAACGAAAATCAAGATGCTTTTTATCTTACCGAGCATGTAACTAAAAAAACGGGGTTAATTCAGGAATTAAAGAAAGACGGAACTCCGGAAGGAATCGCCCGAATCGAAAATATAGAAGAACTCTTAAACGGTATTAAGGATTTTATCGAAGGACAAAAAGAAGTAGACGGTGCCCGTGGTTCTCTATCGGAATTTCTAGAAGATGTGGCCTTGGCAACCGATCTAGATAACGATACTGGTGATGACGATCGTGTGGCGCTCATGACGATTCACTTAGCAAAAGGCTTGGAGTTCCCAACGGTTTTTATCGTAGGTATGGAAGAAGATTTGTTCCCTAGTGCCATGAGTATGAATACCCGTAGTGAATTGGAAGAAGAGCGTCGTTTGTTCTATGTAGCGTTAACCAGAGCTGAACATCAGGCGTATCTAACCTATGCGCAATCGCGTTACCGCTGGGGGAAATTGGTAGATAGTGAACCTTCTCGTTTTATTGAGGAAATCGATGGTAGGTATCTAGAATATTTAACACCAACAGAAAATAATTACCGATACAAACCGACTATTGATGCCGATATATTTGGGGATGTAGACAAATCGAAATTGCGATTAAGCAAACCGTTATCCGGTATTCCACCAAAATATATTACGGACAACGAGCCTAAACCGAATCTCAATATTCGAAAATTAAAACCCGTATCAGGTCAGGCACCTAAATCCGGTAGTGCTAATTTATTCGATGATAAATTGGCTGTAGGAAACGTCGTAATGCACGAACGTTTTGGTAAAGGTCAAGTATTAAATTTGGAAGGAGCAGGTGCGGATAAAAAGGCAGAAATAAAGTTTGAAGTAGGAGGGATTAAGAAGTTGTTGCTTCGTTTTGCTAAGTTAGATATAATAGGTTAATTTGTTAAAATTCAACACGATAAGATTATTAAATTAAATAGTCTGTTGAATCATTAAGTACATTTACCCATAACGTCAATTCGAGTGTTTTTTAAGCAATGTAATGGAGTAAAAAAAGTATCAAGAATCGTTTAAATGATGACTTTTTTATTGCATGATGGAATTATCGATAACGTCAATTTGAGTGTTTTTTACGCAATGGAATGGAGTAAAAAAAGTATCGAGAATCGTTTTTAATGATGACTTTTTTATTGCATGATGGAAATATCAACAACGTCAATTCGAGTTTTTTTGTGTAATGAAGTGAAACAAAAAAGTATTGAGAATCAATTTTACGATGCCAATACTTTTGATAATAAAACCCATTGCGAAAAGAAGAAAAAGAAGTAATTTTATAATGTAACTTGCTAAAGGCTAAAGAAATGGCGCAATTCATCAAAATATATCCTGAAAACCCCAATGAGAAAGAAATCGCTAAGGTGGTTAAAGTCTTAAAAGAAGGGGGCTTAATCATTTACCCAACTGATACGGTTTACGGTCTAGGTTGCGATATTACCAATACCAAAGCTTTAGAACGCATTGCTAAAATCAAGGGAATAAAACTAGAAAAGGCTAATTTTTCTTTTGTTTGTTCCGATTTAAGTAATATTTCGGATTATATCAAGCAAATTGATACGTCTACTTTTAAAATTCTTAAAAGAGCCTTGCCGGGTCCGTATACTTTTATTTTACCTGGGAACAACAACCTTCCAAAAGAGTTCAAGAAGAAAACAACCGTAGGAATTCGTGTACCGGATAATGAAATTGCACTCGAAATAGTACGAAAATTAGGCAATCCCATTGTCTCTACTTCAATTCATGATGATGATGAGGTAATTGAATATACTACCGATCCCGAGTTGATTTTCGAGAAATGGCAAAAACTAGTCGATGTGGTTATTGATGGAGGTTATGGGGATAATGAAGCTTCAACCATAATTGACTTGTCTGAGGGTGAGCCGGTTGTGGTTCGTGAAGGAAAAGGAAGTTTAGATATCTTATAATATTCAGATCAATACAAGTATTAAAAAAAAGGCATTTCCAATTCAGGAAATGCCTTTTTTATCTGAGTTTATTATTTTAAAAATGAATAAATCAAGTGGAGTAGTACCTAGATACTACTTAGGAACTTTATTTACTCAAGTTTTTCATTTCTTTTTCAATCATATCGTAAAATTGGTCAATTTTAGGCATGATGATAATACGAGTTCTTCTGTTTTTTGCTCTATTCTCTGGTGTGTCATTGTCCACCAACGGAATATAAGAACTTCTTCCAGCAGGGATTAATTGTTTCGGATTTACCCCTAAATCGTTTTGTAATACTCTCACAATAGAAGTCGATCTTTTCACCGATAAATCCCAGTTGTCTAGTAATACCGCATTTTTAATAGGCACGTTGTCCGTATGACCTTCTACCATACATTCAAAATCAGGTTTACTGTTGATTACTTTTGCCACTTTTGCTAAAACACCTTTCGCTCTGTCGCTTACATCATAGCTTCCAGATTTGAATAAAAGGTTGTCCGCAATAGAAATCATTACTACTCCTTTTTCTACATTAATATTAATGTCCGGATCGTCAATTCCTACTTCGCGTTTCAAGCTAGTCACTAAAGCTAAAGTAACCGAGTCTTTTTTAGTTAAAGCATCTTGTAAACGAGAGATTTTTAAATCTTTCTCTTTAATGCTTTCCAATGCTTTTTCAATATTTTGCGCTCCTTGAGTGGTTAAAACCGTCATTTCTTTAGAGCTTTTAATCAAATCCGAATTGTTTTGTTTTAAATATTCGTTTTGACTCGATAAGGCATCTTTTTCTGCTAAACAAGTATTCAATTTAATAGTACAAGTGTTCAATAAATCTTGAATTTCCTTGTTCTTAGCTTCCAATTCGACTATCTTTTTTTTACTTCCACATGAAGTGGTGACAATCGCCAAAACAGATAATAATACTACTACTTTTCTCATAGATGGATATTTTTTTGATTTTTTAATATTCCGCAAAAATTTTGCCACTTTTAATAAAATAACGGTAGACTATTGAGTTTATTTTATAATATTTCCCTGTTTTTTGTAAGTCTCTCTTTCTCAGAAACTTGAAAAAGCATAAATAAAAGTTAAAATGAGCTTCTAGTACTGCCCACAAGTGTTTCGGCTTGCCTTGCAATAAAAATCGGACGCCGGCAACACCATCCAATACCATTCGGAAGAACAAAACCGGAAACAAAGAAGCGGTAGGAAGATTTTTAATCATCATCCATAAGGAGTTCCTAAAATTCAAAAATGTTTTTCTAGGACTACCGGTTTCCAGAGTAGCGCCGCCTACATGGTACACAGTAGACTGACCACAATATTTAGCAGTGTACCCTTTGTTAAAAGCCCTCCAACACAAATCAATTTCTTCTTGATGAGCAAAAAAATCGGGGTCAAATCCCTTCAATTCTTGAAAAACCTCTTTCCGAATAAAGAAGCAAGCTCCTGAGGCCCAAAAAATGGTTCGGGTATCATTGTATTGTCCGTGGTCTTCTTCAATCGTATCGAAAATACGGCCACGGCAGTAAGGAAAGGCGTATTTATCTATAAAGCCACCGCCGGCACCAGCATATTCGAAATATTTTTTATTCTTGAAATCCAATATTTTGGGCTGTACTATACTAGTAGTTGCTTCGTTCTCAAATAAAGAAAGAATGGGTTGCAACCAATTTTCAGTCACTTCAATATCGGAATTAACCAAAGCATACAACTCTTCTTCCACCGAAAGCAAGGCTTCATTGTAGCCTTTGGCAAAACCATAATTGGCATGGTTCTGAATGATTTTTACCATCGGATAATGCGTCTGCACCCAAGCCACCGAATCATCGGTAGAGGCATTATCGGCAACATAGATAGTCGCTTCTGGAGAATATTGAATAACGTTGGGTAAGAACTGTTGTAACAGTTCCACTCCGTTCCAATTTAAAATGACTACGGCAATTTTTTTTATTTGTTTTGGTGAATCCATGTAGGTATCGGTTTCTTTTAATTAAAACTACTCTGTGTAGTATTAAAAATTAGGCAATTCTCTCAGAAAATCGTAACGCTCGTTTTCAAAATCCATTTCACAAAAGTAATGATTTAGCCCGTTGGTTACCATTAAATATTCTGATTCCAAAGTCAGATTATAACGCGCAATCTGATCGAAAGTGTTTTGCGAAATCGTCACCTCTGGCGCTTTGCATTCTACCAACAGGAAAATTTTCCCATCAGGCTTAAAAACAACAACATCGTATCTTTTGGTTAAACCATTAATCGAGATGGTTTTTTCAACATTAATATACGATTTGGAATACTTTTTTTCTTCCAAAAGGTATCGAATAACATGTTGACGGACCCATTCTTCGGGAGTGAGAATCACAAATTTTTTACGGATCTCATCAAAGATAGCCACTTTATTTTCACTATTTTTGAACCGAAATGTATAGGACGGGAAATTGAGTTGTTGCATGAAACAAAAATAGTTATTTCATGATAAATCACAACCGCCGGTCTGCGCTAAAAAGAATTCATGGACGAAGTTTTAAAAATCATTAAAGAGATACAATCCGGAATCATCAAACCCATCTATTTCCTGATGGGAGAGGAGCCTTATTATATTGATAAGTTAGCCGAATTTATTGAGCAAAATATTCTACAAGAACACGAAAAAGACTTCAATCAAACCATATTATACGGACGTGATGTAACCGTTGAAGATATCGTAGGCAATGCCAAACGTTATCCCATGATGGCAGATCGACAAGTGGTTATCGTGAAAGAAGCGCAGGAACTGTCGCGTACCATTGACAAATTGGAAGCCTATGCCGAAAATCCACAAGAGACTACAGTGTTGGTGCTTTGTTACAAATACAAGACCTTAGACAAGCGAAAAAAAGTAACAAAAGTATTAGAGAAAAACGGAGTCGTTTTTGAAAGTAAAAAACTCTATGAAAATCAGGTAGGCGATTGGTTGAAGCGAGTACTTTCGGGTAAAAAACTCCAAATCGAACCCAAAGCAGCACAAATGTTTGTCGATTTCTTGGGAACCGATTTAAGTCGAATTGCAAATGAAATCGATAAGTTAGCCATTATTCTAAAACCTGGCGAAACCGTGACTCCAGCCATCATAGAAGAAAATATTGGTTTTAGTAAGGATTATAACCCATTTGAGTTCCGAAAAGCCATTGGAGAGCGCAATCAAATAAAAGCCTATCAAATTGCCGATTATTTTGCACAAAACGCCAAAGACAATCCCATGGTACTCACGGTAGGCTTGGTCTTCGGTTTTTTTTCGCAATTGTTGCAATACCATGGTCTGAAAGATAAAAACCCTAAAAATGTAGCGGCGGCGCTAAGAGTAAATCCCTACTTCGTGAAGGATTATGAGTTGGCCGCTAGAAATTACCCGATGAAAAAAGTGAGTAGTATCGTGGCGACTTTAAAAGATATCGATTTGAAAAGCAAAGGAGTTGGCGCCAATGCCTTACCCCAATCGGATTTACTCAAAGAAATGCTAGTAAAGATATTTAACTAATTTGTATAGTACCCTTTGGCAAAATTTACGATATTTGCGAACCAAAAATATTAACCAAATCTAATAGTTATGAGTGTAGGAATGAATAAAAATACAGTGCTAGGTTGGGCTACCTTAATCATGGTGATCATGGGCTTTATCTTAATTGGATTAGGTGTTTATCGATATGCTGATGTAGCAGGCTGGGGTTTTGGAGCTGTTGGGGTTGGTTTTCTAGCCAACGCTTGGGTTTTCAATTCATTAAAAGGAAGAGTGTAAACAAACACTTTAAGAATAATAAAAAAACTGAATTCAAACGAATTCAGTTTTTTTATTGGCATGAACTTCCTATTACATTAAGCACAGTGTAATACAGTTACAACTCCTCATGGTCAAATCGAACGCATTCAAATACACTTTAAACTGAAGACTCCATTGTCAAATCGAGCGCAGTCGAGATTCATCCCTCATGATGACACTTCTCTGCTCAGTACAGGCTCCGGAATGAATTCACTCCCTTCTTGTCATTCCGAACTCGTTTCGGAATCTCGTTTGCTTCGCCTGTTCGCTAGGCTCGAGTCAGCAACTTATTCCTAGTTGTCGAACGTGAAAGGATTCGCGCACGATCGGGAAATCCATTTGATTGGTGCTAGCGATTAAAAAGTACAATTTTTAAGTCTTTATAGATTTTTATGCTTGCTTAAAATAAAAATAGGACACTTGTACGCTTCTTTAGATTATGGCAAGCGCTTGTATGTAGCTAAAAGAAAAACAAACTTCAAAAAATAAGCTGATGGGGAATGTTCCATCAACTTATTGTAAAAGGAGACAAATAAAAAGCTATCGTTTTAGCGAAAAGTGCGATTTAAAGGTCTTTATTGTGTTGTCTTCTTCATATTCAACCGTAAACCAATAATCAGAAGAAGGCAACATTTCACCGTTAAAGGTCCCATCCCATCCCGGACTATTGCTTAAGGTGCTAATTTGTTTTATTAACTTGCCATATCGGTCAAAAATATAAAGTTTAGCTGTGGATTGATCCATACCAATGATATTCCAATAATCATTTTGTCCGTCTCCATTTGGTGTAAAAAACTTCGGATAATCTATTATTCTTACTTGTTTGGTTACCGATGTACAAGCATACATATCTATCAAAGTAATGGTATGATTTCCTGGGGATACCCCTGTAAATGTATTAGAGGACTGTGGAACACCATTATCCAATTGATATAAATGAAACCCATTGTCATTTATAGGTGTGATGGTTATAGTGGGATGAATAGCAAATGCCTCACTAACTACATAGCTAAAATCAAATGCAGGTTCTACAACAAATACAGTTGCACTTTCGTTTAGAGGGACACTACACAATGGAAGGGTTTGATAACTTATGTTTACCAGATTATAGACACTTGAATTCGTTAAAGACGGAGTGTCTAATGTTGCATAACCATTAAGGTCAAGCGGAATGAATTGATCGGGACCACCATCCACGTTGAAAGTAACCATTGTATAGGGAGTACCATTGAATGTTACGGTTCCATAACTGTTTTTACAAATTGTACTACCCGAAATGCTAACACTAGGTATATCTTTAATATTAACTTCTACAGGCTTGATGTCAGCACAAATTCCATTACTACTTTGAATGTAATATGTACCACTAACCGCTATGCTTGACGGATTTAGTATCGGATTTGTTGCAGCTAAATCATACCAATATGATAAGGTACCACCTCCCGTACTTCCTGTTGTTACTGTAGCTTGCGTGATATCAGCCGTGTTTCCACTACATATAGGGGCTGGATTCGTGATGACCAAATTTACAACCTCAATAACCACACTTTGATTTTGCGTAGAGGTATTTCCGCTAGCATCGACAAAAGTCCAAACTACGGTGGTAGAAGCCGTGATTGGGAACGTAGTTGAAGTAGTCGCGGTAAGCGCCCCATCACAGTTATCGGTAGCAGTTGGAGCAGTGATTGTGGTTACCTGACATTGTGCATTCACAGCAGGTAAATTTGTTATATCGGCTACTGGTGCTGTAGTATCTTGTACCACCACACTTTGATTTTGCGTAGAGGTATTTCCACTAGCATCGACAAAAGTCCAAACTACGGTGGTAGAAGCCGTGATTGGGAACGTAGTTGAAGTAGTCGCGGTAAGCGCCCCATCACAGTTATCAGTAGCAGTTGGAGCAGTGATTGCGGTTACCTGACATTGTGCATTCACAGCAGGTAAATTTGTTATATCGGCTACTGGTGCTGTAGTATCTTGTACCACCACACTTTGATTTTGAGTAGTCACATTACCGCTAGCATCCACAAAAGTCCAAACTACTGTGGTAGAAGCCGTGATAGGGAACGTAGTTGAAGTAGTTGCAGTTAGCGCTCCATCACAATTATCGGTAGCGGTTGGAGCAGTGATTGTGGTTACCTGACATTGTGCATTTACTGCTGGTAAACTTGTTACATCGGGCACTGGTGCAGTAGTATCTTGTACCACCACACTTTGATTTTGAGTAGTCACATTACCGCTAGCATCCACAAAAGTCCAAACTACTGTGGTAGAAGCCGTGATTGGGAACGTAGTTGAAGTAGTTGCGGTAAGCACTCCATCACAGTTATCGGTAGCAGTTGGAGCAGTGATTGTGGTTACCTCGCATTGTGCATTCACAGCCGGTAAACTTATTATATCGGCTACTGGTGCAGTAGTATCTTGTATCACCACACTTTGATTTTGAGTAATAGTATTTCCGCTAGCATCCACAAAAGTCCAAACTACAGTTGTTGAAGTCGTGATTGGGAATGTAGTGGTTGTAGTTCCGATAAGCGCTCCATCACAATTATCGATAGCGGTTGGAGCAGGGATTGAAGTTACCTGACATTGTGCATTCACAGCAGCTAAAGTTGCTATATAGGGCACCGGAGGAGTTGTATCGTTAATTATAACTTGTTGAGTTTGCGATGCAGTTTGCCCATTGGAATCTACATATTGCCATGTTATCGTGTATGTTCCTTGCGACGTATAGGTTAGAGGATCTGTTGTAGTGGCAGTTACAACTTCACCAGTACATGGATTAGTTGCTGTTGGAAAAAGAGCACTGGTTAGGGTTAAGGAACAAGATGCGGTTAAAACGGGCAAACTCACCACATCAGGCTCAGGGTTATTAGAACTTGCTACGGAAACCACATACGGCAAACTGGTTACCAATCCAGATGTACAAGGTAAATTCGATACTAATTCCACAGTAATACTGTCGCCATTGTTAAGCGAGGTATCGGTATAAGTATCAGAATTGGTTCCTACGTTTAGGCTGTTCTTTTTCCATTGATAAATAGGAGTAGTGCCACCATTTACGGGTATTGCTGTAAAAGTAACACTAGTTCCTGGACAAATTTGGCCGCTTGGGGTAGCAACTATGCTAACACTAGGAATTACGATTGGATTTACGGTAATATTTTGAGCATTAGTAGTAATATTACCACAGCTATCCGAAGTAAGTAAATAAAGAGTTTGTGCACCAGCAACAGGGAACGTAATAGTAGGATTCAATCCTGTTCCTACAGCAGGTGTTCCGGTAGCATTAAAACTCCATGTGTAAGTGTAAGGAGGAACACCATATTGTCCGCCATTGGTACTTACGGCCATACTTGAATTCTGACAAACAGTTGTACTACTTACGTTAATTCCTCCAGAAGTAGTGGCAGGTGTTTCGGTGGTGCGTCCAAATAAGGTAATGGTTAACGGACTTGCCGCTCCAATACAGGTAGAACTACAACCTGTTGCTCCCCAACAACTTCTATAAAAGCGAAGTACAAAAGGAATGGTTTGGGTAGCACAATTAGGAGCAGGAAGGCAACTTTGTAAATCGGAAAAAATAGAGATATTGTTTGCTGCACAAGTACCACCTCCAATACTATTACAAAGCCAATAATACCCAGCCGCTGCCGGACTCACACAGGTACTAGTAGCTAGGCGAAAAGCACCATCTTGTAACCAGCAAGTAGTTCCGTTGGCTAAATACGAAAAAGAAAATGTAACATCCGTTAGGGTAGTAGCTGCGGGTTGGGTAACCGACAAATTATAATCACATGAATTTGTAAAGTTACAACTAGCATTATATCTTGAGCCTGTAATGGAAGCTTGTGCTAAAGTATTGCTTCCTGATACCAAAGGATCAATTATCAATTCATATTCATCAATCAATGAGGCAATCCATGTGTAGGGTACTACGATCCCCATTTTATTTTCTTTAATAGTATAAGCAGCATGTTGCAGCATCGATTTATCGCCACCCTTTGGATAAATAATCGCGGGACTAACGGATATTAATTCGGTGATGTTGGAAACGGATAGGGTACCGTTACCTTCTTCATTTCCTGGGGCTTCTGTAAAATCCAACTGTAGTGCGGTTTGATGTTGGAATTCATCTTTAAAAATAAGTTCGTCAAAAGTGCCAAACTTATTTTTTTTCATTATAAAATTTGTTTTTACAGCGCCTCTAAACACAATAAGTTCGGCGTCGATTCCATCAAAGATATTATGAATATACATCCCATCTTCTCCTATGGTATAGTTAGACCAATTTGCCTTAGCTTGCATTTGTTCCACACCTTGATTGCGTGACCAAAGGGTCCAACTATTAAAATACACTTTCCCTTTTGGTGTTTTAATGTAAGTTCGATTTTTATCTACTTCAATTCCTACGGGTTCTGGGTAAAAGCTTGATTCATATAGGTTAGGTCCAATAGATTTAATCCTTGAATCGATAGTAAGCCATTGTCCGTCTTTTTTATAATGCAGATCGCCCAATGCTTTTTGAATGTAAAACAAAGAAGGGTTTTGAAGGTCAACATAGTATTTTTCATCCTCTTTTCGTTTACTAATTACTTCAATACAATCAGAGCAGGGTGCTTCATTGGAAAGCAAACCAAATTCAGGATGGGCATAATCTTTAGTAATATTGTGCTTTTTCCACTGCTCCATGTTGTTCTTTTTCGGATTAGAAAAGGAGGTCAAATTATACACTTTGGTATACGGAGCATTTCCATTATGATTCTTTGGCGTGTTTTGAGCGGTTAATAAAGGCGCAAACATGAAACACAAAACCACCAAATAATGGAGTCGTAATTTGCAAGTGCTTTTTCTTGAAAATAAATTTGTCGTAAACATTAAATAGATGTTAAAATTTCTTACATTAACAAAAATATACTTTTTTTGATTTTAAGTATGTTTTAACCTTTTTTTTTCATTTGCTCTAATTTTTATTCTTAATAAAATTTTCTAAAATAAGAGCCACCAAAAGAAGAGTTTAGGGCTGCTCTGCTGGTTAGTAATATAGAATGAATAGCAGCTATAGGCTAGGGTGCTTGGTAGTAGTTTTTTATTTTATTTTAAAATGATTTTCCGTATTATATTATTATTGATAATCAATTATTCTGAATAAAGTAATAGTTATATTTCACAATTTACTTGACTTATCAAAAGGAACTAATTTTTTTCTCATCAACCCTTTATCTGTAAAATGATTCGCCAATTCATAAACTTTCTCTGTGAAATCATTTTCTGTTTCACTTTTTTATGGTAAAACAATTTAATTGACTTACAATTATCGTGTTCAAAAATTTCTTTAAGCATCGTTCGGTCTGATAAACCTAATGAGTGCCCCAATACATAAACTTGAAAAGGTTCACCTTGAATAAAACGCATTAAATGATGATAGTTAGAAGTTTTAGAATATTGAAACTTTGATATGCTTTAATAATTCATGTATTTGCTTGTGTTGCATTTCTATATAATCCTTGTCATTCCGAACCTGTTCACTTAGTCTATTCGCTAGGCTCGAGCCGGGAGCCGGAATCTACTTTCTTTGTCATCCTATGTTTGTAAAAGGAAGTTCTTTGAAAATTTTATAAATTTATTTCAACAGAAGAAAGAGAAAGATAAAAGCTAAATTTTGTCATTGGTCAATTAAGACTGTTCAGCATGCTAGTTCC
>NZ_JAMLJM010000020.1 GCF_023635005.1 Flavobacterium luminosum
GGAACTAGCATGCTGAACAGTCTTAATTGACCAATGACAAAATTTAGCTTTTATCTTTCTCTTTCTTCTGTTGAAATAAATTTATAAAATTTTCAAAGAACTTCCTTTTACAAACATAGGATGACAAGGAAGAGCATGAGGGAACATAAAAAAATCCCTAAAGAAAATTCTATTAGGGATTTAGTATCTATTGATGATTTAGTCTTTATCGTTTAAGGGCAAAATGGGCTCTAAATTGTTTTTTCGCACCGTTCTCCTCATAATCTACCGTAAACCAATAATCGGTAGAAGGCAATGGTTGTTGGTTATAAGTTCCATCCCATTTTTCTTCTCCTTTTAATTGTTTGATAAGTTTACCAAAACGATCAAAAATATAAATCACATCCGTGTTTTGTAATCCTGCAATAAACCATTTGTCGTGATAACCGTCACCGTTTGGTGTAAAGAATTTCGGATATTCAATAACCAATACATCTTTCGTTAGATAACTACATTGCTGCGCATCGATTACTGTAACTGTATGTGTTCCCGAACTTACGTTGGTAAATACATTGGACGATTGGAAAACGCCTCCATCCAATTGGTAAAAATACGTACCTGTTCCTCCTATTACAGTTACTGTTAAAGTGGCATTACCACTAAAGTAATTGCTTTGTGTAATTGTTAATCCCGTCGCTGGCATGGTAGCGCCAACAGTTGCTGTAACCAATGGAGAAGTACATCCTGTTACGGTATTGACAGCAACTACTCCATAAGTACCCACTGCGGTAGCAGTATAAGTAGCCGTATTTGAATTAGCGATAGGATTATTGTTAAAATACCAAACAAAATCATGCATAGCCTCATCTAATTTAGCATCTAAAATATAAGAACCTGTAGCTACACCAGAGCTATTCACACAAATTGAACCCTCTGTTGGTCTAGGATCCGGCAAGGCATTAACTCTGATTGTTCCGTTTAGAGTTACGGATCCACAGGAACCTCCAGTCGTTGTAATGGAATAAGTATAAGGCGTTGCACTCGCCGTTGTTGGTGTACCGTTAATAGTAACTGTGTTTCCAGAAGTAGTGGCTGTTACTCCAGCGGGTAATCCTGTTACATTGGCACCTGTTGCTACACCACCAAAGGTATACGTTATTGTATTGATAGCTGTGTTAACACATACCGATTGGTTATTAGAGCCTGCTGTTGAAGTAAGTACTAAAGTAGGATTAGTATTTACACTGATACTACCATTTAATGAAGCACTTCCACAAACGCCACCTAAAGTTGAAATTACATAATTAGATGTTAATGCTGTGGTAGTACTTGGTGTTCCGCTAATGGTCACTGTATTTCCTGAAGTAGTATAGGTTACTCCTGCCGGTAATCCTGTCACATTGGCTCCAGTAGCATCTCCACTGAACGTATAGGTAATCGGTGTAATAGCGGTACCGACACAAATCGTTTGATTGTTGGTTCCTGCTGCTGAAGTCAAAGTCAGCGTTGGACTAGTACAGGTTGTTGTACAACTTACTGTTTGAGGAGGCACACAAGAAACACCATTGGCTGTCAGGGTAAAAGTTACTGTTTGTCCTAAAGTCAATCCAGTTACTGTAAAATTAGAAGGAGAAATATGTGTTCCAGTAATGGGTGCTCCTCCATCGATAGTATAACTATAAGTGAAACTTGTCTGACCCACATTACTAAAATCGAAAGCTAATGAAGATGAGGTTGAATTGGCAGCATCACAGATTAGATTAAGAGACATTGCCGTATTCACTGCGATGGTTCCACTCATTGAAACCGTGCCACAAGTACCCCCTACCGTAGTTACGGTATAAGTAAACGGAGAACCTGTGGTAGTCGTTGGCGTACCGCTGATGGTCACCACATTTCCTAGAATGGAATACGAAACACCCTCAGGTAAACCCGTTACGTTTGCACTGGTAGCGCCACCTCCAAAAGTATATTGGATATTTGCAATAG
>NZ_JAMLJM010000021.1 GCF_023635005.1 Flavobacterium luminosum
CAACCTTAAGGTGGTTATTGCGGCGGGGCTCACCTCTTCCCATTTCGAACAGAGAAGTTAAGCCCGCCAGCGCAGATGGTACTGCATTTTGTGGGAGAGTATGTCACTGCCTTTCTTTTTAAAAACCCTTCATTACACAATGAAGGGTTTTTTGTTTTTAATATATTACTAGAAATTTATCTTGAAGAAATACTCCAGTGTATTTTGATAGGTTGTATTCCTTTCTTTATCACTCCTTACTTTAAAAACCAGTATCCAACGGGGATGTTTAGTTTTATGAACCCTATTTGATTGTAGGATAGCTGTTTAATCTATATAACGCGATAGATAATTATTGGTTTATTTTTGTTGAGAGGTTTGGCTCTCTAGAAAATATATAATTTTGGGATAAGAATAATTGTGTCTAAATATCTCTAATTTCTCAACATTTAAATCATTTTCGTATTTATATTACATAAAATCTTTCTTGGATTGGAAATAGATAATTCTTGTTTTTATTTCAAGAAAGTTGAAGATAATAATTTATTGTTTAAAAAAAATTATGATTTGATGATTTTAATAGAGAACCTAGTTGTTCTATAAAATTAAATTGCCTCATAAGAATTGCGTGGTGTTTTTCTTGAAAGGATTTAGAGTTGTTAAAAAGAAAGATAAAAGAGACTTTAAATAATGTCCTTTTTAAGTAAAAGGACAATTATTTTACATTACGAGCCAATTGTTGATACATAAAGAGTATAATTTTTATGTAAAAATTGTAATAGAAGGGTTTTGTAATTATTTTACAGATTGATATTTATACATATAATATTAATCCCTCATCAATAGTTGTATTTCTTTATTATGATAAGATTTTTAAAGTTGAAATAGATATTAATTTCTTTAGGAAGAAGGTAAAATTAACTGCGATAAGTAAAAAGTTATAGTTTTAAAATGATTGTATTATCATTTATATAAGACAAAATGGTTAATAAGGATGTAAAAAGAATTTCAAATTGACTATATGATATTAGTTTTAAACACGAAAATAAGTATTCAGTAATAGATTTTCGAGGTGAAATAAAAAAAACTTTCCCGTCTAAGTAATTGATTAGTAGTGTGGAAAGAAATAGGGTTAAAAAAATAGTAAAAAAAGGTTAGGAAATGTAAAAAGAAGTGGTACTTTTGCACCCGCAATCAAGCACAAGTTCATAGTAATAATGTAAAAGAATCGGAGATAAGGTTTTAAAAAAAACTTTAAAAAAGATTTGGATTGTAAAGGAAAAAGGTTTTACCTTTGCCACCCGCAAACGAGCTAAAAAGCGAGTTTGCAAAACACTTAAAACGATAAGATTTGAGTGAAGCGAAAAAGGAGTTCTTAATTAAATATTGAAAAGAAAACGGACTGAAAATTTTCTCAAAAAAAAGTTTCAAAAAGTTTTGCAAGTTTAAAAAAGTTTTCTACTTTTGCACCCGCTAACCGAGAGAGGCTAGCGATAAAAAATAAGAAGAATACGTTCATAGACATATTGAATTGACAGCCGTTTCAAATAGTGATATTTGAAACAAATAAAAATGAGAGTAAGAAGAATCGAGAGATTCGAAAAACCTAGCGTCTTTGTCTAAAAATATTTAAAATTATACGATGAAGAGTTTGATCCTGGCTCAGGATGAACGCTAGCGGCAGGCTTAACAC
>NZ_JAMLJM010000022.1 GCF_023635005.1 Flavobacterium luminosum
ATTATACGATGAAGAGTTTGATCCTGGCTCAGGATGAACGCTAGCGGCAGGCTTAACACATGCAAGTCGAGGGGTAGAGTTAGCTTGCTAACTTGAGACCGGCGCACGGGTGCGTAACGCGTATGCAATCTACCTTGTACAGGGGGATAGCCCAGAGAAATTTGGATTAATACCCCATAGTGTAATTGGAAGGCATCTTTTGATTACTAAAGTTCCAACGGTACAAGATGAGCATGCGTCCCATTAGCTAGTTGGTGTGGTAACGGCATACCAAGGCGACGATGGGTAGGGGTCCTGAGAGGGAGATCCCCCACACTGGTACTGAGACACGGACCAGACTCCTACGGGAGGCAGCAGTGAGGAATATTGGTCAATGGGCGCAAGCCTGAACCAGCCATGCCGCGTGCAGGATGACGGTCCTATGGATTGTAAACTGCTTTTGTACAGGAAGAAACACTCCCTCGTGAGGGAGCTTGACGGTACTGTAAGAATAAGGATCGGCTAACTCCGTGCCAGCAGCCGCGGTAATACGGAGGATCCAAGCGTTATCCGGAATCATTGGGTTTAAAGGGTCCGTAGGCGGTTTTATAAGTCAGTGGTGAAATCTGGTCGCTCAACGATCAAACGGCCATTGATACTGTAGAACTTGAATTACTTGGAAGTAACTAGAATATGTAGTGTAGCGGTGAAATGCTTAGAGATTACATGGAATACCAATTGCGAAGGCAGGTTACTACGAGTATATTGACGCTGATGGACGAAAGCGTGGGGAGCGAACAGGATTAGATACCCTGGTAGTCCACGCCGTAAACGATGGATACTAGCTGTTTGGAGCAATCTGAGTGGCTAAGCGAAAGTGATAAGTATCCCACCTGGGGAGTACGCTCGCAAGAGTGAAACTCAAAGGAATTGACGGGGGCCCGCACAAGCGGAGGAGCATGTGGTTTAATTCGATGATACGCGAGGAACCTTACCAAGGCTTAAATGGGAAACGACAGGACTGGAAACAGTTTTTTCTTCGGACGTTTTTCAAGGTGCTGCATGGTTGTCGTCAGCTCGTGCCGTGAGGTGTCAGGTTAAGTCCTATAACGAGCGCAACCCCTGTTGTTAGTTGCCAGCGAGTCAAGTCGGGAACTCTAGCAAGACTGCCAGTGCAAACTGTGAGGAAGGTGGGGATGACGTCAAATCATCACGGCCCTTACGCCTTGGGCTACACACGTGCTACAATGGACGGTACAGAGAGCAGCCACTACGCAAGTAGGCGCGAATCTTCAAAGCCGTTCTCAGTTCGGATCGGAGTCTGCAACTCGACTCCGTGAAGCTGGATTCGCTAGTAATCGCAGATCAGCCATGCTGCGGTGAATACGTTCCCGGGCCTTGTACACACCGCCCGTCAAGCCATGGAAGCTGGGGGTACCTGAAGTCGGTCGCCGCAAGGAGCTGCCTAGGGTAAAACTGGTAACTAGGGCTAAGTCGTAACAAGGTAGCCGTACCGGAAGGTGCGGCTGGAACACCTCCTTTCTAGAGACGAAAAA
>NZ_JAMLJM010000023.1 GCF_023635005.1 Flavobacterium luminosum
TGGGGGTACCTGAAGTCGGTCGCCGCAAGGAGCTGCCTAGGGTAAAACTGGTAACTAGGGCTAAGTCGTAACAAGGTAGCCGTACCGGAAGGTGCGGCTGGAACACCTCCTTTCTAGAGACGAAAAAAAGAAGTTGGGAAGTGAAGATTTAGATTTTTTTTACTCTTGCTGTTAATTCAAATAAAAAAGGCTTAAAATACAGAGTCTCGTAGCTCAGCTGGTTAGAGTACTACACTGATAATGTAGGGGTCGGCAGTTCGAGTCTGCCCGGGACTACTTTTTTAAAGCACAAAGGAAATTTTAGAGGTTGAGTGACCGTTTGAAGTACTGTTAACTGATAACTGTTAACTGAACACTAAAGACGGGGGATTAGCTCAGCTGGCTAGAGCGCCTGCCTTGCACGCAGGAGGTCATCGGTTCGACTCCGATATTCTCCACAAATCGCAACAGCGATAAAAGTTCATTGACATATTGAGATAAACATACAAAAAGTAGAAAGAACAAGGTTTTGCTTAGTAATAAGTAAAGCAAAAAAGAAACAATAAGCAAAATAAGGGCGTATGGGGGATGCCTAGGCTCTCAGAGGCGAGGAAGGACGTGATAAGCTGCGAAAAGCTACGGGGATTGGCACATACGAATTGATCCGTAGATATCCGAATGGGGCAACCCGGCATGTTGAAGACATGTCACTCCGATAGGAGGGCGAACCCGCTGAACTGAAACATCTAAGTAGGCGGAGGAGAAGAAAACAAAAGTGATTCCGTAAGTAGTGGCGAGCGAACGCGGATTAGCCCAAACCAATGTTGTTACGGCAATATTGGGGTTGTAGGACCACGACATTTCTTGCGGATTGAATTAGAATAACCTGGAAAGGTTAACCAAAGAGGGTGATAGTCCCGTATAAGTAAGAGAAGATAAGGATAGTGGTATCCTGAGTAGGGCGGGGCACGTGAAACCCTGTCTGAATTTGGCGGGACCATCCGCTAAGGCTAAATACTCCTGAGAGACCGATAGTGAACCAGTACTGTGAAGGAAAGGTGAA
>NZ_JAMLJM010000024.1 GCF_023635005.1 Flavobacterium luminosum
GAAGTAGCCGAAGGGAAGGAAGTACGTGAATTTAACGGAAAAATGCACGTTTTAGAACATGCTTACAAGGCTGATTTTGCCATCGTAAAAGCTTGGAAAGGCGACGAAGCCGGAAACCTAATCTTTAAAGGAACGGCTCGAAACTTCAACGCACCAATGGCCGGAGCAGCTAAAATCACTATCGCCGAGGTTGAAGAATTAGTACCTGTAGGAACCTTAGATCCTAATGAAATTCATATTCCGGGAATTATGGTCAACCGAATTTTCCAAGGAGAGAAATTTGAAAAAAGAATTGAGCAACGTACAGTAAGACAAAAATAATTTGACAATTCTTTAATTTGAAGATGAGAAACGATAAAGAAAATTTAATTGTAAAATTAACATTTGATTTTGCATTAGAAATCATAAGTTTTTCAGAACAAATAAGAAGTGTTAATCGTTTTGAAATGGCATCTCAAATTTTTAGAAGTGGGACTTCAATAGGAGCAAATATTAGAGAAGCACAAAATGCTGAAAGTAAAGCAGATTTTATCCATAAATTTAAAATTGCTGCAAAAGAGGCAGATGAGTTGTTTTATTGGTTAGAACTCTGTAAAAATTCAGAATATTATCCAAATCCCACAATAGAATTGTTTGATCAATTACATTCAATAAATTTGATTATATCGAAAATCATTTCTTCTTCTAAGAGAAATTAATTTTCAAATGATTAAATTTTCAAATCAAGTAATAAATTATGGCACTAGATAAAAATCAAATTGCAAAACGTATTGCACA
>NZ_JAMLJM010000025.1 GCF_023635005.1 Flavobacterium luminosum
GCTAACGTTCCCAGGCTTTACGACTGTTGCGGACTAAAGAATCTGGAACCTTTCCGTTTAGCACTGACTTCAAAGATACAAAAGAAACTTTAAATTAATCGCAAAACCCGCAATAGCGTAAAACCTGTGTTAGCGGTAGTTTTTATTAATTCTTATCTATATAGTAACCTTTTTTTCCAGTTGCAATATTTTCGACAACTAATTGTCCAAGGAAGCAGTAAACAATTTTAGCTTCTCCTTTATGTGTGTAAATTATTCTGTTCTCTATTTTCATATTTTCATTAACTAACCAATCCCCAATCCAATTCCCATGTGAATATTTCCACGTTTGATTTTCAATGTAGGAAGATGAATTTATGTAAAGAATTATGAGAAAAAATATTCCTATAATAATTGAAATTAATTTAAAAATTAGTTTATTCATTTTTACGCTTTTCTTTCGAAATCATTATTAATTCTTTCTGTTAATTTTCCGCCGAGCAAAAAATAAACCCAAAAGAGTAGAGGCAAAATTAATTTCTTAACTAGAAACAATGAAGTAATAACTACTTTTCCATTTTTTGATTCAATTAAATATGATATTATACTAATAGTTAGATAAATTCCATAGAATGCAAATAAGTATAAAAGAAGCATTAAAAAAAGATTTGTCTTTTTAGATATTTTCATGTAATCAAAATTTTGCTTTAAAATTACCGCTAAC
>NZ_JAMLJM010000003.1 GCF_023635005.1 Flavobacterium luminosum
TGCATACGCGTTACGCACCCGTGCGCCGGTCTCAAGTTAGCAAGCTAACTCTACCCCTCGACTTGCATGTGTTAAGCCTGCCGCTAGCGTTCATCCTGAGCCAGGATCAAACTCTTCATCGTATAATCTTAAATATTTTTAGACAAAGACGCTAGGTTATTCGAATCTATCGATTCTTCTTACTCTCATTTTTATTTGTTTCAAATATCTCTATCTGAAACGGCTGTCAATCCAATATGTCTATGAACGTATTCTTCTTTTTTATTATCACCAACCTCTCTCGGTTAGCGGGTGCAAAAGTAGAAAACTTTTTTAAACTCGCAAAACTTTTTGAAACTTTTTTTTGAGAAAATTTTCAGTCCGTTTTTTTTCAATATCTAATTAAGAACTCTTTTGCTTTTTCCTGCAAACTCCCTTTCTTGGTTCGTTTGCGGGTGGCAAAGGTAAAACCTTTTTCCTTTACAATCCAAATCTTTTTTAAAGTTTTTTTTCAAAACCTTATCTCCGATTCTTTTACAATATTATAATGAACTTGTGCTTGATTGCGGGTGCAAAAGTACCACTTCTTTTTACATTTCCTAACCTTTTTTTACTATTTTTTTAACCTTTATCCTCTCTAACCTACTAATCAATCACTTACAAAAAAAAGTTTTTTTGAAATAGTATTTAGCGGTCATCAATCAGAGGCTATTCTTGATCCGTGGTATACTTATTATATTATTGTGACTTTGAAAACGCTTCCTTCAACTCTACCCTAAAGCCCGCGTGAGGGGGTGAAGCGGCATCCTTTTATGCAGCCCGCGAAATAAAAGATACAGCGTAAAACCCGACCCGAAGGAACGAAGGGACACGCTATAGTCAATTTGATTATAACTATACGAAGTGTTAGTGGAACTTGATCGCTCTGACTTTCAAAAAATCATTCCGCTCCGTTAATTATTACACAAAAAAAACACCTATATATAAAGGTGTCCTTCGTTATTCTTTTTGTTCTTTTATTGCTTTTAGCTTTGCTCTCCAAACTTTGGCAAGCTCTGCATATTCCATAGGAACTTTGGCGGGCTGATTGGGTAACTTTTTTTCGGAAAAAGCTTTGTACAGTATTCCTTCTATCACGAAATCTTCAGATACATTATAAGGATCGTATGGTGTTTTTAGGTTGATATCGAATAATCGCGCAGTATTGTTGGACCAAAAAGCTTTCCAACCGCTCTTTAAATCCTTGATAAGATCATAAGTGGTCGATCCGGTTTGTCTGTGAATTAACTTGACCAATATTTGACCTTCTTTACGACTCATTTTTTTTAGTTTCTCCTCAAATTCGTTCGTAAGATAATGTTCTACTAATTTGAAATACTTTTTTTTGTCTCTTTCACTTTTCAATCCTTGCATTCCTTCATTTAACATCACTAACTTATCCGCTGCTGTTTTTGCGTAGGGATATGTTTTTAAAACACGACGCTGCAACAATAAAAATCGTTTGCGCTCTTCTTCCGATTTAAAATTAGGTTTATTGGTTACATATACTTCTTCCAATTGAAAATGCAATTCTTCCAAGGTGTCTTGAATTTCACTATCTAGTTGTAAGGAATCTTTTTTTATTTGCGCCTTAGAACCCGATGCCAATAATAAAAAAACAAGTATGATGTTAAGTAGTTTCATTCTTCAAATTTGTTTGTCAAAAATATAAATTAATCAGCAAGTCTGATGCCAAATGATTAAATTAGCAAAAAATTATTTTTATGTCAACAAAATCTATACTTACGAAGTCTTCAATGACTTTCTTAGAGCAATATTTAAACAATGCTTCACCAACAGGATATGAAAGTGAAGGTCAGAAAATATGGATGGAGTATTTAAAACCTTATGTAGATACTTTTATAACCGACACTTATGGTAATGCGGTGGGCGTTATTAATCCTGACGCGCCCTACAAGGTGCTGATAGAGGGACATAGCGATGAAATTTCATGGTATGTAAACTACATCACAGAAGACGGATTGATTTATGTAATCAGAAACGGGGGATCCGATCATCAAATTGCTCCTTCTAAAAGAGTCAATATTCATACCAAAAAAGGGATTGTGAAAGGTGTTTTTGGCTGGCCTGCCATTCATACGCGCGGTCGCGGAAAAGAAGAGGCTGCTACTCAATTCAATATTTTTATCGATTGCGGTTGCAGTAACAAAGAAGAAGTCGAAAAACTTGGAATACACGTGGGTTGTGTGATTACATATCCCGATGAGTTTATGGTGTTGAACGAAAACAAATTGGTATGTCGTGCCATAGACAACCGAATGGGTGGTTTTATGATTGCCGAAGTAGCCCGTTTGTTAAAAGAACACAAGAAAAAATTGCCGTTTGGTTTGTACGTGGTAAATGCGGTGCAGGAAGAAATTGGTCTTCGTGGTGCCGAAATGATTACGCAAACAATTAAGCCGAATGTGGCGATTGTGACGGATGTTTGTCATGATACCACCACTCCTATGATTGATAAGAAAATTGAAGGCGATCTTAAAATTGGCCGTGGTCCCGTAATTGCTTATGCTCCTGCTGTACAAAACAAGCTTAGAGATCTAATTGTAGATACGGCAGAAGAAAAGAAAATTCCGTTTCAGCGCCATGCCACTTCGAGAGCTACCGGAACCGATACAGATGCCTATGCCTACAGCAATGGCGGTGTCGCTTCGGCCTTAATCTCACTTCCTTTACGATACATGCATACCACTGTAGAAATGGTTCACAAGGAAGATGTGGAAAATGTAATTCGATTGATTTACGAAACTTTATTGAAAATTGAAAACAATGAAGATTTCTCTTATTTCAAATAAAAAAGGTAGAATGGTCTTTTAAACTAACATCATAAATTAGTCTACCTGCCATCTAAATGCTAAAAGGGGCTGTTTTTTTTTAACAGCCCCTTTTTATTTTATTGTTGTAAAAATGCGACCACATTTTTCTCTATTCTTTCATGGATATTGGAGATATCTGCTTTTACAAATTTTTCTCCTATAATATTCTCATACAACTCAATGTATCGATCTGAAACAGTTGCAATGTATTCATCTGTCATTTCTGGAATTTGTTGTCCCGATTTTCCCTGAAAACCATTAGCGATTAACCATTGTCGAACAAATTCTTTAGACAATTGTTTTTGAGCTTCTCCTTTATCCTGACGCTCTTGGTATCCCTCTGCATAAAAATAACGAGAAGAATCCGGAGTATGTATCTCATCAATCAGTACAATTTTCCCCTCTTTTGTTTTACCAAACTCATATTTTGTATCCACTAGCATTAATCCTCTCGACGCCGCAATTTCAGTTCCTCTTTGAAACAACGCTCGAGTATATTTTTCTAATACTAGGTAATCTTCTTCGGAAACGATTCCCTGGGCTAAAATTGCTTCTCTAGAAATATCTTCGTCATGAGTGCCTACAGCAGCTTTAGTGGTAGGAGTAATAATAGGAGTTGGAAATTTATCATTTTCTTTTAATCCTTCCGGTAATTCAACACCACATAACATTCGTTTACCCGCCGCGTATTCTCTAGCAGCATGTCCGGAAAGGCACCCACGGATTACCATTTCTACTTTAAAAGGTTGACATAAATGCCCAACGGCTACATTCGGATCTGGAGTAGCGATTAGCCAATTGGGTACGATATCTTGAGTTAATTGCATGAATTTAGTAGCAATCTGGTTTAAGATTTGTCCTTTGTAAGGAATTCCTTTTGGCATTACGACATCAAAGGCAGATAGCCTATCGGTGGCAATCATGACCAAAATTTCGTCGTTGATATTATAAACTTCGCGAACTTTACCGTGATAAACGGATTTTTGACCCGGAAAGTTAAAATGGGTCGAGGTAATTGTATTCATTCGTGTTGTGTTGTTGTTTTGTTTGGCAAATGTAAGTGATTTTAGATGAAAATAAAATAAAAAGTCGTTCCTAAGAACGACTTTTACTAAGCTAAACTATAAGATTTACAACCACTACTCTTTCAAATGAGTTTCAAAGAAATCTAGGATTCTCGAATACTCATCAACCCACGAATACGTTTCTTTAAAACCGTGTGCTTCTACCGGATAAGAAGCTAAAGTCCAATTTTTCTTTCCTAATTCGATAAATCGTTGTGATAATCGTACGATATCTTTATACTCCACATTATCATCTACCATTCCGTGCAACATTAATAAATGGCCTTCTAAATTTTCGGCAAAATAGATCGGCGAACTTTTTTGATACGCGATAGGATCCGTTTCAGGGAAATTTAAAATATTACCCGTATACCCATGATTGTAGTGTGCCCAATCCGTAACCGAACGTAACGCCGCTCCAGCCTTAAACTCTTTAGGTTGGTTAAGCATTGCCATTAATGTAATGAAACCACCGTAAGAACCACCATAAATCCCTACTCTATCAGGATTTATGCCGTATTGGTCTACTAAAACCTTCTTACCGTCTAAATGATCCGACAAATCTTTTCCGCCCATAAATCGGTAAATTCCCGTTCTATGGTCTCTTCCATAACCATCACTAGCTCTATAATCGATATCCAAAACAGTATATCCTTTATCGATTAGTAAATTATGGAACATATATTCTCTTAGATACGTACTCCAATAATTGTGCGCATTTTGTAAGTAACCTGCACCATGAACAAAAATAACAGCAGCATTGTTTTTCTTCTCTTTAGTAGGTTGGTAAATACGAGCAAAAACAGTATTCCCATCCTGAGCCTTAAAACTAATGACTTCCGGTGAATGCCAAGGATACTTTTTAAAAGCTTCCGACTGCGAATCTGTAATCACCTGAAGTTTTGCTTTGGGCATATTAGATCCCACGTACAATTCCCAAGGTTTATTTTTATAGGAATAACGCGCTAGAATCGTTTTTTCATCTGGTGACAGTTTCACTTCGTAAGCTCCTTCGGCTGTCAAAATTGGAATCAATTTGCCATCAGTAGTTAAACTATAAAACTCTCTATTCCCCGGATGATTCTTATTGGCTGTAACATAAAAGGAATTTTTATTGGCTGCTAGAGTAACTCCTCTTACCTCCCATTGCCCAGAAGTAAGTTGTTTTTTGCTTTTGGTTCCTAAATGATAGGTATACAAATGAGAATAGCCTGTAGCTTCAGATTGAAAATACAATGTAGCATCATCTGCCAGAAAACCTAAAGTTCGGTTGGCATAAGAATACGAAGGTATGCCAGGACCTCCAATCCATGCTTCATCATGCTGATGGTCTATTTCTGTAAATTGATTTTCTTCTAAATTCACCGCAAGGAGCCAACGGTCTTTGTTGTCTTGACTTCTGACATCTATAACCGAATAATTTCCTTTTTCGTTAAATAGCGTTGCATCAATATAAAGGTCTTTAGCTTTTGGCTCTTTATTTTTTAGTTTCTCGTATTCCTTATAATATTCAGGATACTGATTAATCCCTGATAATTTTGAAAAATCTAAATAGTATAGTGTGTCTTTCGCTACATTATAAATTCCGTAACGCATTTTTACGAAATTTTGCACAGAAACTTTTGCCTTGGTCTTTTTCGATTGATTGTAACCATCATCGGTTATAAAAACTTCCATGTTCTCACTCTTAACTTCCGGCTTGTTCACCTCAGAGAACGTCACAAATTTACCTTGCGGGTGCACCGATAAATTATCCAAATCGCTTTGATTAAAGTAATACGACTTTGGAAATGCTGAAAAAGTATTCTTTTGCTGGCTTGACATCCAAGCTTTACGCTCTTTCTGATCTCTTATAAATTGAAAAAGTTCGCTTTGTTGTTCATTAAGAAAACCCTCCGAAGATTTAGGCTTACTTTCTTGTCCCTTTTTAAAATTTGTAATTTTAACAACGCTTCCGTCATTTAAATTCATTTTAATGATGTTGTCTTTTTGCTCTAAAAAAAGAATTCCTTTATCGGAAGACAAACTTATTTTAGCAACCGATTCATCATTGTAATATAACTTTTTTACTGTTTTTGACTTTACTTTGTATTGAAAAACAGCGCCTCGGTCCGTAAAAAAATAAGTATCCGAATCCCAACCTTTGAGGAATCTCATCTTGGAGAGATTTATTTCCTCCTGAGAAGTTACTTGTTTTGGAGCTTTCAAACCATTTTGCCAAAAATAAACACTAGCACTCGGTTCATTTTTAGGATTCCAATCGAAATAAACCTTTTGCCCATCCAATGACCAACGAGGATTTTCGGGTGAACTTCCCACAAAAGCCTCTCCTTTCATAATCTGCTCTAATTGTAATTGCTGTGCTTGTAAGGTAACGGTAAGTAAAACAAAAAAAGCGGTAATTTTATGCTGAATCATATTGTTCTTGTTAATCATTATTTTCAATGCTTTTGTAGGCATCTATAATTTTTTTCACCAATTTGTGACGTACAATATCCTTATCGTCTAAATAGATAATACCGATTCCGTCTACATCTTTTAGAACCAATAACGCTTCTTTAAGTCCAGAAATAGTTCTACGAGGTAAGTCTACCTGTCCAGGATCACCGGTGATAATAAACTTTGCATTTTTACCCATACGGGTCAAAAACATTTTCATTTGAGAATGTGTGGTGTTTTGTGCCTCATCTAAAATAACGAAAGCATTATCTAAAGTTCTTCCACGCATAAATGCCAAAGGTGCAATTTGAATAATTCCTTTTAAGATGTAATCTTCTAGTGTTTGAGGAGGAATCATATCGCGCAAAGCATCGTATAACGGTTGCATGTACGGATCTAGTTTTTCTTTCATATCACCCGGTAAAAAACCCAAGTTCTCTCCGGCTTCTACCGCGGGACGCGTCAATATAATTCTTTTGACTTGTTTTTCTTTAAGCGCCTTCACAGCTAGCGCAACTCCCGTATACGTTTTTCCCGTACCTGCAGGACCAACGGCAAACACCATATCATTTTTTCGAACAAAATCGACTAACTTTTGCTGATTAGGAGTCATTGCCTTGATGAGTTTTCCTCCGAGACCGTGTACCAGAATTTCATCTTTAGAATCCATTACTCCCGTTTGTTGAGGACTTCCTTCGATTACTCGCATAATCACATTATCATCAATCATATTAAAACGAGTAAAATGATTCATCAGTCGTCTGAATCGGACTTCAAATTCATCCAATACTTCCTCTTCTCCAAACGCTTTCAGGGTAGAACCCCTTGCTACAATTTTAAGTTTTGGATAATATTTTTTAATGGTTTCCAAATGTCGGTCATGGGTTCCCCAAAATTCTTTTGGAGCTATATTTTCTAGTTCGATAATTCTTTCGTTCAAAAGCTGAAAATTTAGTTAACAATTAATTCGTTTTGTTTCTTTCAAATCTAGTAAATTTACAAAATATTTCAGCAATAGTTTTTAAACAAAATAATGTCAATAATAACTCTAACTACCGATTTTGGCTTAAAGGATCACTTTGTGGGATCTATTAAAGGAAAAATTATTTCCGAAAGTCCCGGAGCTCAGATTATTGATATTTCACATGATATTGATGTGTTTAACATCTCTGAAGCCAGTTATGTGATTAATGCTACTTATAAAAACTTTCCAAAAGGTACCGTACACCTTATAGGGGTTGACTCTGAACGCAATGCAGAAACTCGACATATCGCTATGCAGTGGAATGATCATTTTTTTGTATGTGCAGACAATGGAATTTTGAGTATCCTAACCCAAAAAATAAAACCACAAAAAATTGTGGAAATCAATATTCATGACCGTTTGCCCACCTATTCGACAGATATCGACGCTTTTGTTACTGTTGCCAATCATTTGGCCAAAGGAGGTGCTTTAAGTGTAGTTGGAAAAGAAATAAACAGTATTAAAGAATTAAGCGAATTAAAGCCATCTGTAGCAGCCGATTTCAGTAGTATTAAAGGATATGTAATATATATTGACCACTTTGGAAATTGTATCACGAACATACCGCAATCCTTATTCAAAGAAGTGGGTAAAAACCGAGAATTTGAAATTAAATGTGGTACAAAATCTATTAAAAAAATTCACGCTACTTACTCGGATTTCACGGTTCGCGAAGGCTATACCCTAAGGGATTACGAAGGAGAAAAACTGGCATTATTTAACGAAGCTGGTTTTTTGGAAATCGCCATCTACAAAAGTAATCCAAAAACTACCGGTACCGCTAAATCATTATTAGGTCTAAAATACCGTGACATGGTTAGCGTCTACTTTAAATAATCAAGATAATTTTCTAAAAAAATAAAATGTTCGTACGCATAGTTAAATTAAGTTTCCACGAAGAAAACATTCCGGCATTCTTGGAAAATTTCGAACTCATGAAAGAAAAAATTCGAAATGCTCCCGGTAACCGATTTTTGGAATTATACCAAGACAAAAACAATCCTTGTCTTTTCTTTACCTACAGCTATTGGGAAACCGAAGAAGATTTAGAGAATTATCGTCATTCCGAACTATTTAATGAGGTTTGGACCTTTACCAAAAAACTCTTCAATGACAAGCCAGAAGCCTGGAGTGTTGATAAATTGGTCAGTCTAAAATAGTTTGATGAATTTTAACGTTGTTTAAAAACAACTTTCGACTATTTTTGTGGCTCAAATAAATTTTAACCTTTTAAACCGCAAATGAAAGCCATATTATTAAAAGAATTCCGTTCCTTTTTTGGTTCGCCCATAGGCTATTTGGTTATTGCTGTTTTTCTTTTACTCAACGGATTGTTCCTTTGGGTTTTTGAAGGCGAATACAACATCTTAAATTCGGGGTTTGCCGATATGACACCTTTTTTCACCATTGCGCCTTGGATTTTGTTATTTCTGATTCCTGCTGTTACCATGCGTAGTTTTTCTGATGAAAAAAAACAAGGTACTATGGAATTACTACTAACAAAACCCTTAAGCCTACTCGAAATTGCTGGCGGTAAATTTCTCGGCTCATTTGTATTACTGATTATTGCCATTCTTCCAACCTTAGTTTACGTTAAAGTTATTTATGATCTAGGTTTGCCTGAAGGTAATCTTGATTTCGGAAGTACTTTAGGTTCTTACTTCGGTTTATTATTCCTAATGGGAGCCTATACAGCCATTGGAATTTACACTTCGTCACTTTCAGACAATCAAATTGTATCGTTTCTTTTAGCCGTGTTACTTAGTTTTATCCTATATTTTGGCTTTCAGGGGATTGCTAACTTTACCGCTTTAGGAAGTTTTGCCTCAGTAATTGCTGGTTTGGGAATGGATTACCATTACAAAAGCATGAGCCGTGGCGTATTGGATACCCGGGATATGATTTATTTTATCAGTATCGTAATCCTATTTCTTTCATTAACCGTTTACAAACTAAAATCCTATAAATCATAATGAATAAATTAAAGACTTTAGTTTTAACCGTTGTCATTTTACTGGTGATCAATAGTGTTGGAAATTTTATTTTTTATCGTTTTGATTTAACTGCGGACCAACGTTATACCCTTTCCGAAACGTCTTTAGACATCATCAAAAAAGCTCAGGAACCGGTATACATCGATGTTTTTTTGGAAGGCAATTTCCCTAACGAATTCAAACGTTTACAGACCGAGACCAGACAACTTTTGGACGAATTCAAAGCCTACAACTCCAATATTGTTTATCAATTTGTAAATCCATTAGAAGATCCGGACCAGGCCGATGCTATCATGAATTCTTTTCTGGAAAGAGGATTAACCCCCATTAAAATTACGGTAGATGAAAAAGGAAAACAATCGGAAGAAGTCGTTTTCCCATGGGCTATTATCACCTACAAAGACAAGAGCACGAAAATTCCTTTATTAAAAAACCGTTTAGGAGCGACCACAGAAGAGAAAGTAGTGAGCTCTGTACAGCACCTAGAATATGCTTTTGCCGATGGATTTCATAAAGTAACCACCGAAAAGCAGAAAAAAATTGCAGTGATCAAAGGAAAAAAAGAATTACCTGACGCTTTCAAAGCCGATTTCCTTCAAACTGTTCGGGACAGTTATTTTATTGCTCCTTTTCCTTTAGACTCTGTTTCTAAAGATCCTGTGCTGTTTTCAAAAGCATTAAAAACATTCGATCTAGCCATTATTGCTAAGCCAAAAGCAACTTTTACCGATGCGGAAAAACAAGTTTTGGATCAATTCATCGTCAACGGAGGTAAGGCGATTTGGTTAATTGATGCGGTAGACATCGACTTGGAAAGTCTCAATCAATCAGGCGAAGGGCTTGCCTTTCCTATAGATTTAGGTCTCAACGACATGTTTTTTAAGTACGGATTTCGTATCAACCCCGTATTAATCAAAGACCTACAAAGCGCTCCTATCGCCCTGGCAACCGGACGAAAAGGAAGCGAAACACAATACCAGCAATATCCGTGGAATTATTCTCCTTATATTTTCCCTCAGACCAAGCATCCTATTGTAAACAATATTGACGGAATCAAATTCGAATTTACCAACCCTATTGACACCCTTAAAAACGGAATAAAAAAGACCATTCTTTTGCAATCTTCCATGTATTCCAAGAAAGTCGGAACGCCTGTAGAAGTAGAATTAGCCATGGTTAATGAAAAACCGGATCCGCGAGATTATACCGCCGGACCACTACCGGTAGGCCTTTTGTTGGAAGGTAAATTCCATTCTGTTTTTGAAAATCGTGTCCTGGCTTTTAAAGATCCAGGCTTTAAAGCCGTTAACAAACCATCTAAAATGATCGTTATTTCTGATGGCGACATCATGAAAAACCAGTTGGACAACGAGGGAGAGCCGCTGGAATTAGGTTTTGACAAATGGACCAATCAGGTATATTCCAACAAAGAACTCCTAATGAACGCGGTAAATTATTTATTGGATGACAACGGACTTATCAACATCAGAAGTAAAGAAGTTGATTTACCGCTACTCGACAAAGAAAAAGTATATGAAAACTATACTTATACGCAAATCCTAACGGTTGGGCTTCCATTACTCATACTGTTCATTTTTGGAATAGCGCTGAATTATTTAAGAAGAAGAAAATTTGCCCGATAATTGTTGAAAACCTCAATTCTTGTTAATAAAATTGTTTTCAATAGTTATTCCTTTGCGATATATTTGTAAATTATAAAAAGTCTTTTATACAAAGACAAGAACGTAGAAAAATCAAGATGATGAAATTTATAGTATCAAGTTCTTATTTATTAAAACAACTACAAGTTTTAGGTAGCGTAATTAACAGTAGTAATACCTTACCTATTTTAGATAACTTTTTGTTTGAATTAAAACAAAACCAATTGGTAGTTTCGGCTTCTGACTTAGAAACGACCATGTCTGCCACGCTTTCTATAGACTCTACCAGTGAAGGAAGTGTAGCGGTTCCGGCAAAATTATTATTGGAAATTTTAAAAACATTCCCGGAACAACCTTTAACTTTTACAGTAGAAGAAAACAATACTATAGAAATAAGTTCGCAATCTGGTAAATACGCTTTAGCGTATGCACCGGGAGAAGAATTCCCAAAATCGGTAAATCTGGAAGAACCATCAAAAACATTGGTTCCGGCAGAAGTGCTATCAACAGCCATCAGCAAAACCATTTTTGCCGCTGGTAATGATGATTTGCGTCCGGTAATGAGTGGTGTCTTTTTTCAGTTTTCTACCGAAGGTTTAATTTTTGTGGCAACAGACGCACACAAACTGGTGAAATATGCCCGTACAGACGTGAAAGCTTCTCAGGTAGCAGAATTTATCATGCCAAGAAAACCGTTAAATATTCTAAAAGGTATTTTAGCGACTTCTGATGCCGAAGTTACTATTGAATACAACGATGCTAATGCGACTTTCTCTTTTGACAATTATGTGTTGACCTGTCGTTTGATCGATGGCAAATACCCTAACTATGAGGCTGTAATTCCTAAAGAAAATCCAAATAAACTAATGATCGACCGTACCCAATTTTTAAGTTCGGTACGTCGTGTGGCCATTTTCTCGAACAAAACAACGCACCAAATCCGTTTGAAAATTGCTGGAGCGGAATTAAACATTTCTGCGGAAGATATTGATTACTCCAACAAAGCCGAAGAGCGTTTAACCTGTGATTATCAGGGAGACGATATGCAAATTGGATTTAACTCTCGTTTCCTGACAGAAATGTTAACCAATTTACAAAGCGACATGATCATGCTGGAAATGTCTATGCCTAACAGAGCTGGTATTTTAACACCAGTAGATGGTTTAGACGAAGGTGAAACCGTGACCATGTTAGTAATGCCTGTAATGTTGAATAACTAATACCAACTAACCAATTATATTTCCTGAAACCATCAGTTTTTAGCTGATGGTTTTTTTTAAATCAGTTACGTAAATAAATCCAAAAGATCACTACTCCTTTTAATTGGACATAAAATCAGAATAGGTACTTTTTATAATAATTTCTGAATTTACATAGGGGTTTTGCGCATTTGAAATCATGATTTTCGTTGGATTACCTTCCCCATCATATTCGTATTGATATAAGGTTGGTGCTTCGTTATCTTTTTGTTCTGAGATTACATTTCGTTTTTCGTCGTACTGATATATGACTTTACTTTTTAAATCGAAAGTTTGGTAATTTCCTTCCCTTAACAAACCCTCTTTATAAATTTCGACGGACAAATTATCTTTCTTTTTCCCTTGATTGTAATAAGAGGTTTTGGTATAACTATCATCAGAAGTGTAATTAGTATATTCCGTAATTTCTGCAAAACCTGTTTCCTTTTCTTTACAAACCGATTTTATTAATCGATTTTGCTTGTCATACGAATATTTCGTTTCCGAAAACAATCTGCCTTGCACAAAATCTTGTGATTTGGTTAATCGTAATTCTTTATCATAGAAAAACAACGTTTTGTCTTGGGTTTCACTTAATTTATAATCCGTGATTTTAGAAACTAGACAATTATCAATATTAAATTTACATTTGGTAATTTCTTTTGCATCGCCCAAATCCACTATTACAGAATCTAAATATTGATTGTAAAAGGTATAAATTTCCGTTTTTGTCCATTCTTTTGCCTTGGTTTCTGGATTGAAATAAAAAATTTCTTTTTGAAGCGTTGCCGTTTTGGGCGACCAATTAAAATGTGAGGCTAGAAATTGCTCTTGCGCTTGCAAACCCAATCCGAGTAAAGCAATAATTGAAACCATTAAACTTTTCATTTTTCTATTTTTTAAATAATGGATATAATCTTCCCGCTTCTGCAGCATCAACATTCTGGATTTGATAAATGGCTCCATCAACTGATTTTACCACCAAATGCTTCGGGTTTTCATCATCTTCAATGGAGTAATTGCTACTTTGTAAATACTTTCCGTCTTGATAAAATGAAATTTTATACTTATTATCTTTAACCCAAAATATTTTTGTTGGTGATTCCAATTTTATAGCATCATGCCATTCATGTTTTGCAAAATCATCTAAATAAAAATCTTTTACAAAATGTACCGATTGATCTACTTCATTAAAAATTACCAAACTGGAATGCTCTGGTGTATCAACTAATTGCACTACTTTTTCAAAATTATTATCATAAGAATCTTGAATTTCAATTCTATCATCTTCGCCTTTTAAAACTGTTAAATAATTTGTTCTTGAATAAGCAACTTTTTGATACTGTTGCAATAACGAATCTTTCGCTCTAAATAACTTATCGTTCTTTTTAATGAAATTTAAATCTAATTCCGTGCTCCCAGAAGTTGTTCCATCTGCGTAGGTGATTTTCGCAAATGCAAACGAATTATCATCGGGCAATGCTGGAATCACTTTTGCGATTTTTATCCGATTGTTCTTTGCATCAAATTCGTAATTAAAATCTATTCGGGAGCTATCGTCATACACTTGAGAGACCACATTTCTAAAATGGTCATAAGAATATTTCGTAGTCGAATTAAAATCCACTGAAACCATGTTTTTTTCGATGAGCAACCCATCTTTATAAATTTCTTTGGTAAAATCACTTCCTGAACCATCGTTGTTTTTCTTGATTTTGGTATAACTGTTTTTATCAATATAGTCTTTGTAAAAAATGGTTTCCGAAGGTTCATCATCTGCATTTAATTCCACTTCTTTAATCAGATTTCCTTTTTTATCGTATTCGTAAGTAGTAGACGACATGTGTTCTACATTTACTTTCTTCAACTTTCCTTTTTCGTACTGAAATAAAAATCTGATTGGATGACCAAAATCACCTATAATGGGTTTATAATTGATTTCTTTCAGTGTTGAGTCGGAATTATAGACATATGAATATTCCCCTGAAATTTTTTCTTCTTGATAAATATTCTCTAAAATTTGCCTTTGAACATAGGTGTTTTTAATCTCTGTGATGTAGTAGTTCTCTTTAACAAATTTGCTTTGATTTTTATCAAACTTATAGAGCGATTCTTCCACTTTTACCACATCATCAGAATAACCAAAATCGGAAGTTCTAAATTGTTGTTGGGCAAAACTCCACACCGAAAAAAAGAGTAGAATTATATTTTTCATTATTTCGATATTAATTCTAATGGATAAATTACTAAAGCTTGCATTTGATCTAAATGTGGAACAAAATATTTTTCTTTGCCATTTTCTGCTATCACTAAGGTATTTCCATCGATACCTTTGTGAAGTTTGTATGGAGACGATTCTACAACATTTCCTTTTTCAAGAATAAAGAAATTCCAATCGGTATTTACTACAATGTATTTCCCTGTTGGTGAATTATAGGTAACCGTTTCATACCATTCATTTGATTTGTAAGCATCGGTAAATAATCCAAACAAGACCACTGTTTCATTGGTTTTGGCATCGTAAAAAAACATATCTTTTTGTTCAAAAATCAAACTTTCCTTCGGATTGATGGGAACAATTTCACCCTTACTATTTTTTACTTCATAATGCGTTGGGCTAGTTTTCATTACCTTATATTTCTCTTTTGGATTTTTATTCATTGCCATTAAAAGAATAGGTTGCTGTATTCCTTTAGTAAAATAAGGCGCAAAAGTTGTACTCCCTGAAGTAGTTCCGTCTTTAAACGTTACTTTTGAAAATTTCGAATATAAATCGGCTGCATCATTGCTTCGCTCTTTGATTATATTTCCTTTTTCATCATAAGCATATACCGTTTCATACAGATAATTAGCATTACTTGTGGATTTTAGCAGATTTCCATAAACATCATATTCTAATTTATAAATCGTTTCTTTATTGTCTTTAGCGCTAATATGTTTGTAAGCAATTTTATTCCCATTTTTGTATTCACCTTCTTCTGAAAACAACAATTCATTTTTTTGAGATTGATAATACTTTAAATGATATTTATAACTCTTCGGATGAGTATAATTGAAAAATGTTCTTTCCTCATCTATGGTATTACCGGTCTTCTTAACCCATTTTATTAAATTTCCTTTTGTATCATAAGTAAACTCCTCTGATATGGAAGCTTCAGTATTTCTATCCATAAAAATTTTGACTAGCTTTCCGTTTTTATCATAGAAAAATTGTTTTGGATATCTTCCTTCGGCTTCAATTTTCAATAATTGCCCTTTTGGATCGTAAGTGAATTTTTCAACTTTATTCATAACGCCACCAAAAATCCCTGTTTCTTGATGGGTTCTCTGAACCAATTTACCTTCTTTAAATTCTAAAATTTCAGTTTTTGAAACTTCAAAGTTTTTAATTGCAGAATTGTATTTATATTCTACCGATTCATATTTCACAACATCTTTCGAAAGATGAAAATCGGAAGTTAGATGCTTCTCTTGAGCCAATCCAAAGGCAAAAATCAGACTAAAAAAAACTCCTAATCGCATAACTAATTATTTAAAAATTCTAATGGATAAAAGGTTTCAAAACCTTTCGAATTCAAATCGCGAATGATGTATTTGTCAATTCCCGCTTCTTGTACGATAAAATCATCTTCTTTTTGTGTTTTTACTAATTTGTACAAGGACATATCGGCTAAAACGCCATTTTGAATCACATAAAACTCAGGTGCTTCAGAAAAAATCCAGTATAAACCGGTTGGAGATGGCAACTCTATCATAGTATACCATTCCCCTACTTTTACCTCATCATTGTAGAAGTTTTTCAACAATACCGACTTTTTGAACAAGATATCATACACCAAAATATCATTTTTGCTTTTTACCGCTTCCACATCATTCGTAATTTCCTCACCGTTAGCATCTTTAATGGTAAACGTGTTTCCTTCATTTTTTTTGATTTTGTAGGTTGAAGTCGTTAAAGCTTTTAAGTCGTCAAGTGCATTATTCAATTCTTCTCCTGAAACTTCATTAAACGTAAAGCTCACTTCATAGGAAGCCGATTTAGGTTCATATTTTTTAACGTAATTAACATCAAAATCTAAGCTGCCTTCTGTTTTCCCATTAGCGTAAGTTACTTTGGCGAAAGTGAAATAATTGGTATCGGGCATCCCATCAAAACCTTGTTGAATGACTCTTGATTTAAGCACATTTCCTTTAGTATCATAACTATAATTATTTGTCCAACTTTTCCCATCAGAGGTTTGAGTAACTTCATTACCCAATTTATCATAAGTATAAGAGGTTTCGCCCTGATAATATTTGCTGATTAATTTTTCTCTGATCATAAAACCATTTTTAAACCATTGTTCATGAGTTCCTTGTTCGGTTTCGTTATAACAATTATTTGCTTTTTTATAATACGTACCGGGAGCAGTGTAATTACTATAAATAATTCTTCTTACCAAAGCACCATCTTCATGAACCATTTCTTTGTTTAAATTCCCTTTTGCATCGTATTCGTAGGTACTTTTTGAATTGGAATCGCCGTCTTTGAGTCGTTCTACAATTTTTCCGTTTTTATAAATAAACTTTTCTGTTGATAACGAATTTGAACTCAATGTCTCAATACTTTCCAATTGACCGTTTTTATAGTTGAATGTATTTACACTTTGTGCATAAATGAAGTAATTCATTACGTTTTCAATTTTCGCAACCAACCCTTTGTTCAAATAGATTGTTTTTTTACTACTCATTTGATATTTGTTCTGACCTGCATCAAAATAAAATTCTTGTGTTTCATATTTCGTGACATCTGAACTCAACTGAAAATCAGACGCCTTATATTTTGCTATTTGCGCATTAGTAAAACTGGCTGCTAACAATGCTATAATCAAAAAATTTTTCATATTTATTTTCTTTAGAATTAATTAAACCGTATCAATCCTGATACACTTCTCCTGTGCCGTGACAGGTGCCGCAAGACGCAACAGGATACCTGCCGGAGCCTTTACAATAGACACATTTGTCGGTTCCTCCTTGTCTGTAAACTAAAGTAGCTTTAGAATTGTATCCTGCTCCACCGCAACCAGGACAAACCATAAAAGAATTTCCGCTACCAGTACAAGTAGGACATTTGTAAAAACGTCGATTACTTTCGGCTTTTTTAGGTTGCACTGTTGGTTCAAATGAAATTGTAATATGCCGTTCTTCTAGTTTTTTATTGGTTACATCAAAGCTGTAAATTCCCACTTGTTTCTTATTGTTTTTGTACAAATCAGCAAGTACAGCTTTGCCATTACTCCATAGTTTATCGTCAATATAATCAACATCATTAAAATAATAAATCCCTCTTTTTTCTGGAAGGAAATGTTTATTAACAGTTCCTTCATAGCGATGTCCATTCGCAAATTTTAAGTTTCCAATATAGGCCTCGTTTTCGTCTAAAGGGTTAAATGTTGTGTAAACATCTCCATTTTTAAATTGATATTTTGCTTCAATAATATTTCCATTTTTATACACAAATTGGCAAGGTTCTGTAAAATGAAAATGATTTAAATACTGAAAATCACAAATTCCATCAATGAGATTGTTCTTGTTTAAATTTGCTTTTAGTGCATACTGCTTCATTAAATAGAAATCGTCATAAAAAATGAAATCTACAGGGTTTTGAATTTTTCCACTAAGAAAATTTACTTCAGCAACTCCTCTTTGATTTTCTTTGTTAATTAAAAGTTTGGCAGCTCCGTTGTGACAGTTCCCGTCAAAGCAAAATGTAAATTCATTCAGTTTAGTAGCTTTGTATGCAATACCATTATATATTACATTCCATTCATTATTTAAATAAGTGGTACCTATACAATTATTTTGAACGGAGTAATTCAAGTAAGTCAAAGTTCCATCATTAATTATTTTCCAAAAACCTCCTGGTTCATTTCTACTTAGGTATTTACCTTGAACATAAGAACCATTACTTCCTTTGTATTCTATCGGTCCTGCATAGCCATTTGCGTTAGAATAAGACAAATCCAGAGTACTCCCGTCTTGATAATAATAAGTCCCCAATTCATAAAAAGAATTCCCTTCTTGTTTACTTCTGTTTACCACGAGAGAATCTCCGTTTTTAAATTGGTATTTTAACGTATTAAAAGGTTCTCCATTTTCAAAAAAATGAATCTTTTCTCCCGTCTTCTTGGTGTAAACCCCATCACTAAATCTTCTTCTCCAATTAAAAAATAAAGTACCTTTATAACTATCTCCGTTTTTAAATTTGACTTCCCCAACCAAGCCAGAATATGTCTTATTACCAATAAGAATATCTGTATATCGCCCTTCAAATTTAGCTTCGGTTATTTTAAATTTCAATTGAAACGTTTTACTCTCAGTTTTCTTGGGAAAATCTATACTTTTTTCATCTTCGTAAATGGTTGTATAATGAGGTAATGTCTCAGGTTTTGGAATAGGGATATGTTTCAACCACGACTCTTGTGCTGTGACAATTTGAAAAGCGAGCAGCAGAAAACCAAACAAATAGTACTTTTTCATAATGTTAGTTGTTAGGAATTAGAATTACATCTGACACATCTTTAGGTTGTGGTGTCGAATTGATATATTTATGAATAGCCACCAAAAGTCCACTAGTTGTGGGTTCTATTGCGGTTACAGCTTCGCTCCCTATGGCAGAGAAATTAGTCGCTATTAAAGAACTCCCGGAAACTTTATATAGTTTTTCATCGTTACATAGAATATAAATCACATCATTGACAATTGCTATATCTTTAAAACCTGGTGTAACGGTTATATTTGAAACAACACTTGTAATCGCACTTCCGGTAAACTTGAAAATATCGTATGTTGCTGTTCCGTAGCGTTTCATCACAATAAAAGGCTGATTTGGCGTAGCGCTGTTTTCGGTTAAAAAAACCGTGTTTTTTCTATCGATACCCGACAAACCTACAGTGCCAATACCTGTTAAAGTAGTCACTGAACTAAAATTCGTCCCGTCAAAAGAAATAATATTCATTTTTCCATTGTCTAAAGAAGTATCATAATTAATCCAACTCCAATACACCGTATTTCCCACTTTTAAAATATGGCTCGTACAATAATTGTTATTGGTATCCAAAACAAATCCCGGAACCAATTGTGAACTCCATGTAGAGGTCGTATTATTCCGAGTATATAAACTGGGTGCCCCACTATTTGAATTCAAACCGGCACTCAGCATGTAAAAAGTATTTCCCAAATAGAACATATAGCCGCTGGCCAAAGGGGAATAAGGTCCATTATTGGTATTCAGAGAATGATTAATAAACTTGGCTGTTCCTTCTCCAATAGCACCCATCCCATAAGGGTTTTCATAAGAAATCGATGTTAACTGATTTGCTTCGTTTACATAAAAATCTCCTTTTAAATCCAATACCAAACCCGAACTGGAAGCCGTAGCCGGAGTGGCAATTTCCCCTTGTACATTAGTCATAAAATTGTAACTCTGCAGAGAAATCGCATACACCGAATTATGGGCTAAGAATGCTATTTTAGAATCCTCTTCTATCAGCTGAAAGATGGTAGATCCGTGATTATTGTTATTATCATCCAACCTACAATACGATCGGAATTTGAATTGAACTCCTTTCGAATGATAAAACTGTTTAGCCTGCTGTGTTTCTTGTACAGAAGTGCTATTAGAATTTCCTTCTCCTCCCTCAATCTCCGAACCCGCCTCTGGAGAACAAGACAAAAGAACCAAAAGACCCGCAAAATAAAATCCTTTTTTCATGATTGTTAGTTTAAAAAGTGATACTGAACACCAAATCCTACGTGGTTGCTTTTAAAAGAAGACGTCCCTCCATTGGCGTTAGTCCAGGAGTATTTCCCAAAATCAAAAACGGCATTACAAGACCATTTTTCTGATTCTGATTGATAAATTACCGGTTGTAATCCCCAACCCACATATTTCATTGTTCTTTTTACCGTTTCATCTTGAAAACCGATGCCGATATAATCTGTCTCAAGAATTTTACCGCTTCCTATTCCGTAGTCAAAATGTAAACTGTTAATACTCGAATAAATACCAATCCAAACCGGGATTTCAATAAGAAAAGGTAAACCTTCCGGTGCTATTTTTTCAAAAGCCTCTTCCACATTTCCGTGATACGCCAAAGGATAAACTCTTAATCTTGCGTTAGGAACAGATACTTTTAATTCGGTACTTCTATCAGCGGCTAAAAAATTAGCCCAATCCTGTCCCAATACCACTGCCCCTTTAAAACCAAACTGGGTGTTTTGGGTATAATTCACATGATACGAACCTTCTAAACTCGTAAACAACTGCATCGCTTTTCCTTTAACTGCAACTTCGCCTAAATCGTCTCCAGGTTTTGAGAACGACATTCCCGTATTAAATTTTATGGCTAATTTGTCTAATTGAGCCGTTGCATTTTGAAAAGCAAAAGCCAAAATAAGTATTGAAAATAAGGATAGTTTTTTCATAATAATCTTCAGAATTAGTAAAACATTTTTTGTCTTAATTATGAAGTAAAATTATGAGGAAGAAGTACGTAAAGAAATACGCAAAAATGCGTATATTGATTAAATCAACTTATTATTTTTTGCCTTTTGAATGGCTTCTAATTTATTGTGTACCTGAAGTTTGGTATAAATATTTTCTACGTGTTTGCGTATGGTCCCGGGCGACAAAAATAGATTTTCAGCAATGGCATTGTATTTTAAGCCTTTGCTTAGCTGCTCTAAAACTTCAATTTCTCTTGAAGTCAAACTGATTTCTTCTTTGGCGATCGAATCATCAAAAATCAAAGGCTCTCTTAACAACTTCAACGTTTTCATCGCAATGGAAGGAGTCATTGCGGCACCTCCTGACAGCGTTTCTTGAATTCCGTTATACAATTCCTGAGGATTGACCTCTTTGAGAAAATAACCATCCGCGCCGGCTTTAATGGCCTTGAAAATGTTCTCATCATTATCAAATACCGTTAGCATAATGATTTTGATTTGTGGAAACTTCGCTTTAATAATCGCGGTAGCCTCTATCCCATTCATTTTCGGCATCTCAATATCCATCAAGATCAAATCGAGATGGTGATTTTTTTCTAATTTTTCAATAATATCCTGACCATGAATCGCTTTGATGCGGACTTCAACATCAGCAAAAAAACTCAATTTATCTTGAACTGTTTTTTGTAAAAATGTATTATCGTCGACTATGGCAATGCGAATCATGATTCTTTATTTAATGTAATAGCAACTCGAGTTCCTTTCGTAAGTTCGGATTGAATTTTGAAAATCCCTCCTATTTCTTCAATGCGTTTTTGCATGTTCACGATGCCATTCCCTACCTCAATGGCATGTACCTCAAAACCTTTTCCATTATCGGTAATTATAATTGAAATACCGTTTCTACTGGGTTCTACCTGAACAGAAATTTCAGTGGCATCCGCATATTTTATGGCATTATTCACGGCTTCTTGAATGGTTCGATACAAATTAACTCCTTCTAAAGATGAAAATTGGTAATTTTTCAAACGATCATCCACCGTAAATTTAAACGTGGTATTTTCTTTGGCCGATTGCGCTTTTTCAATGAAATTATAAATTCTGGAACTTAAATCGTCAAATGTAAATTCATTCGCATTCATTGCCCAAATCGTGTCACGAAGTTCTACAATGGTGGTTTTAGTAAAATCGCTAATTTTAGTCAAATGATTTTTTACTGAAGTTTCCATTGCTGGAAAACCAAACTTCAAATTTTCAACCGAAGAAATAATAAAAGTCAACTGTGCTCCAATATTATCGTGTAAATCTCTTGAAATTGCCAAACGTTGCTCTTGTAATTTGTTTTGATTTTCAATTTGAACAATAGCCGATTGTAATTCAAATTCTTGTTTTTGTTGTACATTTTTAAGACGTTGTTGACGGTAAATTAAAAACCCTACAATTGCAAGGAAAAAAATCAACAATGATAAAATAATAATTGTGGTAGTTTTCTTTTTTGTTTCAGCTTCTTTTTGCAACAGTTGTTTTTCCTTTTCAGCAGTTTGATATTTAGTTTCCAACTCTGCTGTTTGTTCCAATACCGAAGCTTTTAATTTTTCATCTTTTAAATTTGTATATTTATTAAAATAATAAGCACTACTATCTTTCATTTCCTGATACAAACAAACTAACGTTAATTTTTTGTAGGTTTCTAACAAATATCTATCGGAGTCATATTCTTTGTGAATCTTTTTAACTTTCAATAACATCTCGTAAGCTTCACGATATTTTTTTTGTTGAATGAAATCTTCCGATTTTGATAACATTACATTCGTTTGCTCAATTTCAGAATTTAATTCTTTTAAAAGTTTCTCTGAAATTTGATAATACTTTTTCGCATTTTCTGATTTTCCTTTTGCGGAATGTACTGCACCTATTCGCTGATTTAGAGTTGAAATCCCAAGATTGTCTTTGCATGATTTACAATTTTCGAGACTTATTTGGTATGAATTCAGAGCTTTCAAAGTGTCTTTTTTATCCAAATACACATCACCAAGAGAAAGATACGTGTGACACAAACCTTGTTGCATGTTATTCTTTTTCAAAAAATCGGTTGATTCTTCTAAATATTTAATGGCTTTCGGAAAGTTCTTCATTTCGAAGAAAATCAAACCTAGATTCCCTTTGGTCAAACTTACGATGGTATCATTTTTACCTTCAAAATATTGAATTGCCTCAATAAAATATTTAGTCGCTGGCACATAATCTTGCTTACTTGCCAATACATTTCCTATATTGATTTTGACTTTGGCTACTCCTTCAAAATCTTTATTTAAGGTTCTGATTTGAATTGCTTTTTTATAATTTTCTTCCGATTTTATGAAGTTTTCTTTACGTAAATAAACACCTCCTAAATTAGAATAGCATTGAGAAATAAGTTGGTGTTTCTTGGTTTTATGAGCTAATGCTAACGCTTTTTCTCCATAAACTATGGCTGAATCAAGCGAAACATCCATGTAATCCCAGGTTAAATCAGAATAAATTTGGGTAGTTCTTTCTACGTTAGGCTTTGATTTTAATTCTTTTTTTAACGCTGCGATATGTTGTTGCAAATCTTGCGCAAAACTAACACCGCTAATTAAAATCAATAGAAAAGCAAATTTTTTCATACAAATACCGGATTCAATCATTATGACTAAAGTAATGAATTATCTTTTTAAAAGTATTTCTAATAGTATTTTCTGAAACAGAAAGATTTCATCACTAATTTTTTTCACAAAAGGATTGTAATTTACTTGAAAATCATTCCAAATAGATACCTTCTGTTGTAAGATTTCATGCTTCTTTGATAATTTTTTAAAAACCTCCCTCAACTGTTCCATTTGCAGATGATGTTGTTGTTTTAAAATTACATTCATCCCTATGAGGTGCACTCCCAAAACGAAGAGCAAAAAAAGTAAAAGCAATATCATGGTATTCATAATCTAAAGTCTTAAACCAATTACAAATTTGCCCTAAGACCTTTAGTTTCTCAATACGAAAAAATACGTATTTAGTATTCGTGGTGAAATATCAATTAAAACAAAATCATACTTTCTAACTGACAATAATCGCTTTAAAGCTTCCAAGCCTTCTTCGCTAAACCTTTACATATGTCATACTAAACTTGTTTCAGCATCACCTCCCTTATGTCATTCCGAGCTCTTTTTTGGAATCTTAACCCCATCTATTCTTTATTTCCTTTGGTCATGTTTCACCCATAAAAGGTCTGCGGTAGTAAATCCAATCGAATCGGCTATTTTAAGATAGTGTTCTTTAATCGCTTCAGGAAGATGAGGCTTACGAGATAAAATCCACAAATACTTAAGATTTTTCCCCGCCACCAAAGCGTATTGGTAGTTTTCATCGATGGCAATGACATTATATCCCGAATAAAAGGGTCCAAAAAAAGATACTTTAAGCATCCCCACATGTTCCGCTCCAACAAACTTCGCCTTGCCTATGGCTTGCGTCCATGTTTCCTTTTTGGTATGATACCCCTTATTATCGACTTTTATTGTACCATCTTCATTCAAAGAATAGAATGCGGTAGTGTTACTCAAATCTCGTTCGTATTTAAAATCCAATCGCGCCATCTCATACCACTTCCCTAGATAGCGTTCTTTATCAAAAGACTGAACCGCCACAGCTCCATTCGGTATAGTACTACAAGAGTAGAATCCTGTCATCAGAGTAACCATCAGGAATAAAAGAAGTAAGGTTTTGATTTTCATTGTTTTTGATTTTTTATTTTACCTATTTAAGAAGTTTAATACTTTTTAATTAAAGTATTGTATTTTTTGTCATTCTGAACTTGTTTGGAATCTCCTCCCCTGTCATTCCGAACTCGTTTCGGAATCTCTTCAACATCACTCACAATTCCTCGTGAATCATTACACTGATAATTAATATAATTCTTACCATAGTCGTACGATACATAATTAGTACTTCATCCCAGTTAGATTCTTATTTTATTATTAGTTGTGGTACTACTTATTATTTCAAATTTAAGTTATTTCTTCTCAAAAAACACCAAACTCATAGAAAATACAAACTAAACTAAAACCATATTAAAATAAGGAAAACAAAATCAATAAAGGTTAGTTCCAGTATGGATGCTTAATAGATACGGTATAGATACGGTTAGGTTGTGGTACCCCTGTAAAAAGAAATACAATCAACATTCGAAGAAAATCTGAAACCATGAAACAAAATTTAAACCGTATAAGGCTCATAAGTAAATATAAGTTTTACGTTACGTTAAGGTAAGTTCATAAAAGAATTCATGCCCATGCGCATTAAATAATACTTCAAAACTGAATACTGACAGCTGAAATCTGAACACTAATAACTGAGCTCAGTTTATTTAATTTTCTATCTTTGACTACAATAAACGAGATTATTTTTTTAGTCCATTAGACTTTCAAATACCTAATCTTTAAAAAACTAAATTTTTCAATCTTTCTTTTTGCTAATTCGGGTAAAACGTATAGCATCTGTTGCTCATTGCCTATTATGCTTTTACTGTAGATCCATGTAACATTTTTAGCGAATTTGCGTTTTAAGTTTTGATTGATTTTGTAAATAATAAAACACATTTTATTTAAATTACCGTACTAAAACAAATGGATTTATCAATAATAATCATTAACTATAACACAAGTAAATATACCTTAAATTGCATTGAAAGTATTGTTAACACCATTTCTGACACCATAGATTATGAAATAATTATAGTGGATAATTGTTCTGAGATTACAGATATCAAAATTTTAGAAGAGCAACTAAAGAAATATACTCATTTAAAGTTAATCAAAAATCCAATAAACAGTGGTTTTGCAGGTGGAAATACAATTGGATTATCGGAAGCAAAAGGGCGCTTTTTAGCTTTTATTAATAACGATACCATTCTTCTTAACGACTGTTTTTCAATTATACTAAATGCATTTGAAAACAATCCTTCGTATGGAGTTTGTGGTCCACAATCATTTAAGGAAAATGGTGTTTTTTTACCTACTCTTGATCATTTCACCTCACCAAGTAAGGAGCTTTTCGGAAGAGCCTTTCTAGAATTTATAAACCCAAAAAGATATCCAAAAAGAAAAAAAGTATACTCTAAACCTCAAAGGGGACAATTTGTTAGTGGGAGTTTCATGGTATTTAAAAATGAAGATTTTAATAAAATTGGTGGATTTGACACAAATATTTTTCTATACCAAGAGGAAACAGATATTTGCAAACGATTATTAAAAATCAACAAATATGCCTATTTAATTCCGGAGGCACAATTTATTCATTTTCAAGGCGCTAGTACAGAAAAATCGATTGCTATAAAAACGGAGTTAAAACTTTCCACTCTATATGTCATTAAAAAACATTACGGTTGGTTAGCTCATAAACTTATTTTAGGATTCTTAATCCTAAAATATTTCATTAGGAGCTTTTTTAAACCAGAATATTGGGAGATTTTCAAAGTGCTATTGAAAGGTGGCAAATTGAACCATTCTCTTTTACAGAAATAATTAAAAGGTAAGATGAAAAAAAGTATTGTTTTTGTTAGTAACAGTCTTCCAACATACGATAAAGATTCTGGCGCTAATCGATTAAAAGAGATTATTGAAGAGTTTCATAACTGTGATTTTCAATGTTATTTTCTAACTAAAGAAAAGAATTCTAATAGTAAATATTGGCATTTTTTCTCAGAAATGGGAGTTGTAATAGTAAACTTTTTAGAAATTGAAAAAATTCAATCTTTAAAAAATGTAGATTACGTTTGGTTTAATGGTCCAATTTCATTTAAAAAAAATCTAAATTTTGTAACACAGCATTTATCTGAATCAAAAATTATTTATGATATGGTAGATGTTCATTTTTTACGATATAAAAGATCCTTACAAATAAATCCTTTTAAAATTTCGGATTATAAAAGGTATTTCAAATACAAAAAAATTGAAACCAAATTAATTCGAAAAGCCGCTATTGTCATAGCCATTTCACAGAAAGAAAAAGAGTTCATTAGTAAATATGTATCTTCAGAAAAAGTAATAACGATTTCAAATATTCATTATACAAAAGTGAATAAAAAAGACATTCCTGCTTTTAACCAGAGAGAGCATATTTTATTTATAGGTTCAAAACATACACCAAATATTGATGCGATTCACTTTCTTTACCATAAAGTTATGCCGAAAGTTTGGAAAATCAATAAGGATATAAAAGTGCAAATTATTGGAGATGTTGTAGAAGAAATCAAAGGAATTGCAAACCCCATGTTTGAATTTTTAGGTTATGTTCCTAAAGTCGAATCTTACTTTTTAAACAGCAAATTCATGGTTGCTCCATTGCGATATGGTGCTGGCGTTAAAGGTAAAATTGGTCAAGCATTTGAATACTATTTACCTGTGATTACAACCGATATTGGTGCTGAAGGAATGAATTTAACCAATAACCATCAAGCAATAATAACAAATGATTCCAATGAATTTGCAACTAAAATTATAGAACTTTACGAAAACGAAGTACTTTGGCAAAAATTAAGTAATGCCAGTGAAGATAGCTTAAAACCTTTTTCAAAAGAACATTTACGAGATGTAATACTCTATTTAAAAACTTTATCTAACTGAGAATAAATCGATTCAACGGATAAATTTTTTAAAAAGAAATTGGCTGATAACGTTTGCTGTTGCTGATAAAAATTGTCATCAATCATCAGTTGTTCAATATAGTTTGAAAAGGTTGTGGCATCTTCGGCAACTAAACAGCCATTATCGGTTTTATTTGTTAAGCCATCAATTCCTTTTGGACTACACACTATTGGCAAACCAAAAGAAAGGGCTTCAACGACTTTAATTTTAAGTCCAGTTCCAGATAGCATCGGGCAAATGGCTACTTTTGATTCACTGTAAATTTGATTTAAATCTTCAACAAAATGCATTTTAGTAACATTGGGAAGTTCGGGGATATGTTTGTTAATTTTTCCAACAACGCAAATGGACAAATTAGGGTTTAATTTGGGATAAACCTCCTCAAAAAACCATTTTGCTGATTTCACATTATGCTCATTACTGCTGGCAACATAAACCAAATCATATTTTTTCTCAATGCTATTCAATTGAAATTTAGCTTCCAAAAAATGAGGAATTGTAATTATTTCACTTGTAACAAATTGCGAAAAAAGATAATTTTCATCTGAAGAAATTACAATAACTTTTGGGAAGAAATTCAGTATTTCAATTTCTTTCTTAAAATACTTCCCTAAGTTAAATCGCTTTCGATTCTGAAACTGAGAAGTCAAAAAATCATGAGTGTCAATAATTAATTTAGCTTCTTTTAAATACTTATTTTTTCTTACTAATTCAGCCCAATAGGCATACGAAATAATGATGTAATCGTATTGGTTGTCTTTCAAAATTTTTGAAAACTGTTTTTTATGACCAAATCTTGTTCTATCAAAATCTCTAATCCTTCCTTTTAGTTTGTTTGGAATTGCATAAGAAAACAAATACCCTAAAATTTTAGAAATGCATTCATCTCTTCTCAAAAGAAAACCATTTTCTATCAAATTAGCTTTTTTCATTGATTCTAAATCAACCTCAGAAAATATTTCTGAAGCAACTCCAACATAATCAACTTTATAAATCTTACTTTTAAAATATCGAAGTAATGCTAATGCTCTAGCATTATTCCCTTGATTTAACTCAAACGGATTTTCGGGATAGAAATAAAGTATTTTCATTATAAGTTAAATTATTTTCAAGGTAAAAGTAATGCAATAAGTATTAATCTCAGAACTCAACACAACAATTTAAGATCTAAAAAAATTATACTTATGTTTGATTAAAAAAAGAATAAATATGAAACCTTCTATTTCAATTATAGTCCCTTGTTTCAATGGAGAATCATTCATAAAAAACACATTAAATTCAATAAAATCTCAAACTTTTAGCGAATGGGAATGTATAATAATTGATGATGGAAGCACAGATAAGAGTAAAAAAATCATTACTGATGAAATACATGGTGATACTAGGTTTCATCTTATAGCTCAAGAAAACAAAGGAGTATCTTACGCAAGAAATCACGGAATCAAATTGGCAAAAGCGAATTACATCTTCTTTTTAGATGCAGACGATAGTATCCCTAACAATGCTTTATCTGATTTGTTTAATATCATTCAATCAAATAAAAATATCGATATTGTTATTGGTCAAACTTTATGCACAAATGGTCAAGAATTTAAACCTGTAACTTTTCTTCTGAATGAATGGCCAAAAAATGAAATACTTCATAACATTGATGACTATTTCATTCAATTTATGGTTGAAAAAGGCACAACTTGTATAGCACAAAATCGTTTGTATCGTTTGGATTTTTTAAAAAATCATAATTTAGAATTCTACACTGGAATACTACATGAAGACATGTTATGGTATTTCGAAACTATGTTTTTTGCAAATACTGTTTTTTGTTCCGATAAAACAACTTATTATTATAACGTTCATAATGAAAATTCAATAACAAAAAACATTAGAGAAAAGAATATTTTCGACTACCTAATTATAATAGAACAAGTTTATGAAAAATACTATCTAAAATGTAACAATTCAAAAACAAAAGATTTAATTGGAATCTACATCCTCTTTTTAAAAATGTACATGTTAGAATTATTTAATAGTGGTATTAATCTTGACAAAAAAGAAACTTTTAAAAAAATTAAAACATGTTTTGATACAACAATCGTCGAAAGAAATGTTGTTAAACTGAATAAGAAAATTGAAAAAAAGATTTTCATATTAAATTACATCTTAGACAAGAAAAATGAAAAATCAATTTTAATATTAAATTTTTACGGCAATAGAAATTTTTTTTTAAAGCTACTTTTTAAAGTCTATAAATTTATTTATCAAAAATCCTTCAATAAAATAAATAAGACTTACTATAAAATAATGTAATCAACTCTTTTCAACATTTTAATTAAAAACTAAAATTCAATACTTTAAAAACAAAACAAGCTTTTTTACTTATAAATTAAAAACACTATTTTTCACTATAAATTTGAAATCAAACTTCTTAAAAAAGTTTTACGTAAAGGTAGGTTTATGTGCTTGGCGCATTAGTTAATACTTCAAAACTGAATCCTGATAGCTGAACACTGATAACTGAACCCTAAAACCCTATTACTTTCCATTATTTTTAATCAAGTAAGGTATATAATAGACAATTCTAAATTTTAAACTCTACCTTTGCAAAAAATTGAAACCATAATGGCAACGTTCGAGCAATTCAATCTTCCTAAATCCTTACAAAAGGCATTAGACGATTTACAGTTAACCACCCCTACCCCTATTCAGGAAAAATCGTTCTCGGTAATCATGTCGGGTCGAGATATGATGGGTATTGCCCAAACGGGTACAGGGAAAACCTTTGCCTATCTTTTGCCTTTACTAAAACAATACAAGTTTGTAAACACCTATAATCCCAGAATCATGATTTTGGTCCCTACCCGCGAATTGGTCGTACAGGTAGTGGAAGAAGTCGAAAAACTAACCCAATACATGTCCGTAAGAACCTTAGGGATTTACGGTGGAGTGAATATCAATACCCAAAAAAATCAAGTCTATCAGGGTATCGATGTTTTGGTGGGAACCCCGGGAAGAGTCATGGATTTGGCCTTAGACGGTGTCTTAACCTTACAGGAAGTGACCAAGTTGGTCATTGATGAATTTGATGAAATGCTCAATTTAGGTTTTCGTCCGCAATTGACGTCTATATTGGCAATGCTCAAAAACAAACGTCAAAATATTTTGTTCTCTGCTACGATGACCGATGAAGTAGACGAAATCTTAAACGATTATTTCGATTTTCCGGAGGAAGTCTCTTTAGCACCTTCGGGAACACCGTTGGAAAAAATACAACAGCTTTCGTATCATGTTCCCAACTTCAATACCAAAGTCAACTTATTGAAGCATTTACTAAAGACTGACAAAACCTTGGAAAAGATATTGGTCTTTGTGAACAATAAGAAGATTGCCGATATGCTTTTCGATAAAATAGACGCGGATTTTCCAGGACAATTTGGTGTTATTCACTCCAATAAGTCTCAAAATTACCGTTTGCTCACCATGCAGGATTTTCAAAACGGAACCCTTCGCGGCTTAATTACTACCGATGTCATGGCGCGTGGATTGGATATTTCGAACATTTCGCACGTGATTAATTTTGAAATGGCCGAAATTCCGGAGCAATACATTCACCGTATTGGTCGTACCGGTCGTGCCGATGCCAGTGGTATTGCTATTAGTTTTATAGCCCCTCGCGAAGAAGACATTAAAATTGATGCGGAGCTGCTCATGGAGTTGGAAATTCCTATCCTAGATCTTCCTGGCGAAGTAGAAATCTCTACCCAATTGATTGGTCCAGAAAAAGAAAAACAGAAAGTCAAATTTTTACTGAAGAAACCGAAACTCAGTGAAAATGGTGCCTTTCATGAAAAATCAGAAAAGAATAAAAAAGTGAATCTTGGAGGTCCCGGGAAACGAACGCCACGAAAAACGGCCCCTCGAAACAGAGCGGTAGAGCGCCAAAGAGCACAAAAAAAGAAAAAGAAATAACCAAAAAAAATCCTCAATCGTAAGATTGGGGATTCTTTTTGTATTTTTATCGTTAAAACATAGCATCATAATGTATCAAACAGCCGCTAAAATCGCCCGTAAGTTTATAAAAGAAGCTACTTTGTTCAAATTAGGTTTCAACCTCTCTCCCATGTACCGTCGCAGTACGGCACGAATTACCCACGTGTCGGAGGATTTAAAAACGATTCACATCAAAATCCCGTTAAGCTACAAAAACAGAAATTACGTAGGCTCTATCTTTGGTGGAAGTCTCTTTGCTGCGGTCGATCCTATTCCGATGATTCAATTGATGTCTATTTTCAAAGAAGAATATATTGTTTGGGACAAAGCAGCTCACATTCGATTCAAACGTCCTGCCCGCGAAAATATGTATGCTACTTTTGAATTTTCGGAAGAAGAAATCAACGAAATTCTGCAAAAAGTAAAACAAGACAAAGAAGTCGAACATCATAAAACGACTTACATTACCAACAAATCGGGTGATGTGGTTTTTTGTGAAGTCACCAAAACGATTTATATTGCCGACAAAGACTATTACAAGGAAAAGAGAAAAAATAAGTCTTCCGACAAAACACTTAAAACCCAAGAGTAAAAACGAATAACTTTTTACGATTTACCCTAATTTTATTTATCTTTGACAAACCTTTCAGAAAATGCAATTCAAACACCCTGAAATTCTTTATTTCCTTTTCTTGCTGGTGATACCGGTTTTGGTGCATTTATTTCAATTACGAAGATTTAAAAAAGAATATTTTACCAACGTAAAACTCCTGAAAGAACTGTCCATTCAGAGTCGCAAAAGTGCTTCGATAAAAAAATACTTGCTTTTGGCTACCCGCCTACTGCTGCTTACGGCATTGATTATAGCATTTGCTCAGCCGTTCTTTGAAGCCAAAGACAGTCAGTCAAAAAACAATGAGTTATTCATTATAGTAGACAATTCGTTCAGCATGCAGGCCAAAGGTCAAAAGGGCGAATTACTCAAAAGAGCGGTTCAGGATCTTTTAGCGCATACGCCCGAAGCATTACCCATCTCAGTAGTGACCAATAGTGATGATTTTTGGAATACTAATATTACCGCTATCGAAAAAGACCTGCAAAAACTATCCTACAGTCCCATTCCGTTTTCTTTGGAAAATGCCTTACTTAAAGTAAAATCACACAATAGTAATCAAGGAAAAGATATTCTGATTATTACCGATGGGATTGGTCTAGACACCAAGTCTTTGGAGCAATTGCCTGAAAATACTAAAACGTATTTTGTGGTTCCCAAAGCCGAAAATAGAGAGAACATCACTATCGACAGTGTGTTTTTGGCACAAACTTTAGATAATTTTTACGAAGTAGGCGTTCAGGTTTCTTCTAATTTTCAAGCGGAGAAATCGATTCCGGTAGCGATGTACAATCAGGATAAATTAATTGCCAAGGCCATCATGAAGCTCAACCAAAGTAAACAGGTGTTGACTTTTACGATTCCTAAAAACGATTTTAACGGCTATATTTCCCTCAATGACAATAGTTTACTATTCGACAATACGTTTTACTTCCAATTATCAAAACCTGAAGTAATCCCTGTGTTGAGTATTGGAGCGCCGGAAAAAGCCAATTTCCTATCGCGCCTTTACACCCAACCCGAATTCAAATACATAAATACAACACTACAGTCACTAAACTACAGCGATTTGGCAAAGCAGCAGACCATCATTCTGAATGAATTGGAATCGATTCCGCTGGCCATGCACACCAATTTAAAACAATTTGTCGACAAAGGAGGCAATTTGATTGTAATCCCTTCCGAAAAAAATGATCTCAGCAACCTAAATAGTTTCCTTAACAATTTTGGAAAAATTCAGTTGACTGCCGTTCAAAGTCAGGAGAAAAAAATCACCAAAATCAACTTCTCCAATCCATTGTTTGCTAACGTTTTTGAAAAGAAAATTTCTAATTTTCAATATCCCACTACCCAACAACAATTTGGTTGGCAAACAGCGGCTCCGCAAGCCATAAGCTATGAAGACCAAACGGCTTTTCTGGCTACGGTCTATAAAAACTCGGGAGCTTTGTACTTGTTTTCGGCGCCAATCAACAAACAAAACAGTAACTTTCAAAATTCACCGCTCATTGTTCCTACGTTTTACAAAATGGGAATCAATAAAAACAAAAACGGAGTGCAATATGAAACCATTGGTAGTGGCGAGTCGGTTTTTGTAACCACCAAAGCTTCCAAGGACGAAGTCATTTCGATACAATCTGCCGAGGAAGATTTTATCCCCATGCAACAAATCATGGACGACAAAGTAAAAATCACTTCGGGAGATTATCCGCATAAAGCAGGAAATTATACTTTAATCCAAAACAAAAAAGCCATTGGTTCTTTAAGTTTCAATTTTGACCGAAAAGAAAGTCAACTCACTGAAACCGATCTTGAAATTCCTAAAACCGCCAGTACTGTAGACAGTGTGGAAAACTTTTATAACACATTACAAGTAGAACGTACCGATACACAAATCTGGAAATGGTTTTTGATACTCACTCTGATTTTTATCATCGCAGAAATCTTCATTCAAAAATTTATAAAATGAACGTAATTATCAAAAATGCCCGAATCATTGAAGCTGGAAACCCATGGAACCATCAAACTGTCGACCTCAAAATCGGTAACGGCACTATTGAAAAAATTGGTACTGCTCTACCCAATGAAGAAGGTTTTACGATAGTTGAATTAGAAAACCTACACGTTTCTACGGGTTGGTTTGATACCAGTGTTTCTTTAGGAGAACCCGGTTTTGAAGAAAGAGAAACCATTAGTCATGGCTTGCAAGTTGCCGCAAAATCAGGTTTTACAGGCATTGCCTTACAACCTAATACGTTGCCGGTGCTAGATAACCAATCTCAAATTGCTTTTGTTAAACTAAAAGCGCAAAACCAAAGTACGGCGCTCTACCCTATTGGTGCGCTGACTCAAAACAGTGAAGGGGTAGCATTGGCAGAACTTTTTGATATGAAAAATGCCGGAGCCATAGCCTTTGGTGATTACAACAAAAATCTCGACAATGCCAATTTATTAAAAATTGCGTTGCAGTATACTCAAGATTTCGACGGGAAAGTCATTGCCTTCTCGCAGGACAGCACCATCAAAGGAAAAGGTATTGTCAACGAAGGGGTAAACGCTACACAATTAGGCCTTAAAGGCATTCCAGCCCTAGCAGAAGAATTAATCGTGGCTAGAAATTTGTTCCTTTTGGAATATACTGGAGGGCAATTGCACCTTCCTACTATTTCGAGTGCCCAATCGGTTGCCTTAATCCGTGAAGCCAAAGCCAAAGGTCTAAAAGTGACTTGTAGCACTACGGTACATCATTTGGTCTTTAACGACAGTGTGTTGCACGGTTTTGATACCAATTACAAATTATGTCCACCGCTGCGAACCGAAGAAGATCGAAAAGCGCTGCTAGAAGGCGTTTCCGATGGAACGATAGACTGTATTACCTCAGACCATAATCCGATAGATATTGAATTCAAAAAATTAGAATTCGATAGAGCCAAAGACGGAACATTGGGATTAGAAAGTGCTTTTGGTGCCTTACAGACCGTTTTACCAACGGATTTAATCATAGAAAAATTAACGGCTGGAAGAAAAGTCTTCGGTATAGAAACACCATCGATTGCAGAAGGACAAACCGCCAACATCACTTTATTTAATCCCGAAGGAGATTGGACATTTGGCTCTGAAAACATCCTTTCCAAATCGAAAAACTCAGCTTTTTTAGGCTGTCCTATGAAAGGAAAAGCCTACGGAATTTATAATCAAGGAAAATTAGAATTACAATAATGGAAGAAAACATTCAAGGAAAAACACCCGCAATTATCAGTTATATTTTATTAGTCGGTCCACTAATCGCTTTATCGATGAATAGCGGTCAGGACAAAACAGCCTTCGCCTCTTTTCACATCCGTCAAGGTTTAGGACTCACAATTACCTTTATTGCCTTAGGGTTACTTTTATCCAATTTCTATATCCCCATGGCAGTAATGTCGATGTGGATTGGTATATCGGTATTGGCCATGTACGGAATGTTTACCGCTGTTAAAGGGGAAACAAAAACGATTCCGCTTTTAGGCAACTTATTTCAAAAATTCTTCAAAAACATTTAAAATGAGCTTTTCATTATATCATTTGGTCAGAGAACCTAAAGTAAAATTAGATAAAAATCCGCTGTTGCTGTTACTACACGGTTATGGAAGTAACGAAGAAGATTTGTTTTCGTTTGCCTCAGAATTACCCGAGGAATATTATGTTATTTCGGCAAGAGCCCCATACGAACTGATGCCGAAAGCATTTGCTTGGTATGCCATTAATTTTGATGCCGATGAAAAGAAATTCTCAGATTTAGATCAAGCCCGTACTTCCCGTGATTTGATTGTTACTTTTATTGATGAGTTGGTTGCTCATTATCCTATCGATGCCCATCAAGTGACTTTAATCGGATTCAGTCAGGGATGTATTTTGAGTTATGCCATAGCCTTATCCTACCCTGAAAAAGTACAACGTATGGTTGGAATGAGCGGCTATTTTAATGAAGAAATTGCGGTAGAACATTTTGTCGCTAACGACTTTGGAAATTTGAAAGTATTTGCCTCTCATGGTACCGTAGACCAAGTAGTTCCGGTGACTTGGGCACGCAAAGCCAAACCCGTTTTAGATGAATTAGGCATTGAAAACATCTACTTGGAATACCCCGTTGGTCATGGAGTGGCTCCACAAAATTTCTATGATTTCAGAAATTGGTTGGAAAAAACAAAATAAAAAAAAGCTGTCGTAATAGACAGCTTTTTTTGTATGTATTAGTTTTGAGGATACAATACTGTTTCTGCAGGTTCGAAAGTCGCTTTTCCGCTATCTTCAATAAAGTATTTGATAATCACTTCCCCCCACCCAGATGTTCCCGTAAAATCGGCAATAATCCAACGATGGTTTAAAAAGCGAACTTTATTAATTACCATTCCATCGTAAGAGATTAAAGGATTCCCTTTAGGATTGTTATTCAATTCTAAGAGTTGTTCTTTTATTTTTGGCATCATTTGATTCACGTCGATACCCTCATAATAATTCAGAGCGTTATCGTTGTGCGCCAATGAAAAATAATCTCCTTCTTCTTTCTCAGCCATAATTTTGGCTATCGTATCTTTCATCTTTGTTTTATATTTTTCGTGCCCTTCCGCTTCATAACCCGCACGCTTAGTGGCATACATGTATTGGAAGATGTTCACTAACACTGAAAAAATAAATCCATACAAAAGTAACTTTCTCATAAACTATAAATTGATTTCTAAATTATCATACGCTAAAAAAACGTTTTCAGGTAATCGTTGTTGTATTGCTTCATGGAACCCAAAAATATGACTGATATGGGTCAAATAAGCCTTCTTCGGTTTTACCAAAGCGATAAAATCTAAAGCCTCTTCCAAATTAAAATGCGTATCATGAGGCTCATCCCGCAGGGCATTAACCACCAAAACCTCTAAATTTTGAAGTTTCTTTACCTCTTCTGCAGTAATCGTTTTTACATCTGTTAAATACGCCACACGATCGAAACGATAGCCAAACACCTGCAAATTACCATGCATGGCATTAATGGGCACTATGGTTTTTTCTCCAATCGTTATGTTTTGGTTATTCACCACTTCAAAAGCTTCAACGCCTGGCGCTCCGGGATATTTATTTTCGGTTTCAAAAATATATTCAAAACGTCGTTCCAGATTTTTCAATACCCTCTGATGCGCATAAATAGGGATTTCTCCTTGCTTGAAGAAAAAAGGCCGAATATCGTCTAATCCAGCCGTATGGTCGGCATGCTCGTGTGTAAATAAAATGGCATCAATTTTGTGGCATTTAGAAGTGAGCATTTGTTGACGAAAATCGGGACCACAATCAATCACAAACGAATAATCGTCCCACTCAATCCAAACAGATACACGTAAACGTTTATCTTTTGGATCGTCACTCAAACATACGGAATGATGACTTCCTATTACAGGAATTCCTTGTGAAGTACCAGTACCTAAAAAATAAATTTTCAATTGGGTAATGCTTTTTTACAAAAGTAAATAATATTTGATAAAAAATAACGCTTTCACTACCTTTGTACGGTATTTAGTTAATGAAGATGAAAAACCCCGAAAACGAAATAAAACTGAAAGGTGACAAAGATATTGCCACCATTCCTTCCATCAGTGATAAAGCTCTAAGAATCAATCTAAACGAAAACATTTACGGTACTTTCGCCGAAATTGGTGCAGGTCAGGAAACAGTTCGTCATTTCTTTAGAGCCGGTGGTTCTTCCGGTACTATAGCCAAAGCAATGTCTGCTTACGATAAAGACTTTAGTGACGCTATCTACGGAACTGAAGACGATGGACGCTATGTAACAGAACCTCGCTTACGAAAAATGCTTCATCATGAAATTAAATTGGTGGAACAACGTCTGAATAGAGAAAAACATCCCACCAAATTATTTTTCAGTTACGCCAATACGGTGGCGACCATCGATTTTGCGAAACAATATAAAGGACACGGTTGGGTAGGAATCGTGTTTCAGGTAGAACCAGACGAGGCATACAACGAAATTATATTACACATCCGTTTTAAAGAAACCGATGCGCGTTTGCAACAAGAAACGCTAGGAAAACTTGGGGTAAACTTAATTTACGGTGCCTTCTACAAACATAACGATCCTAAACGCTTGTTGCGTTATTTGTACGACCATATCGATAAAGACCAACTAGAAATTGATACAATCAACTTTGCAGGACCTCGTTTTGCTGATGTAGACAACAGATTGATGAGTTTACAGTTGGTTAAAAACGGAATGACTGATGCCGTAATGTTTGATCCTAACGGAAAAAATATTTTACCGGCAGCTGTTTTATACAAGAAAAACATTTTGGCCCTGCGCGGAAGTTTTCGTCCGGTGACCAAGGTAAATATGGACATGTATGAGAAATCACTTCAGATGTTCATTGATGAAAATAAAGTAAAAAAAGAAAACACCTTAGTCGTTTTTGAAATCACCCTTTCGAATCTTCGCAGCGACGGAGAAATTGACGAAAGAGACTTTATGGACAGAGCTGAATTGTTATGTTCATTAGGGCAAACGGTAATGATTTCAAACTTTCAGGAATATTACAAAGTAGTAGAATATTTTTCGAACTACTCTAAAGAAAGAATGGGTCTTGCGTTAGGTGTAAATAACTTAGTAGATATTTTTGACGAGAAGTACTACCGTCATTTGAGTGGTGGTATTTTGGAAGCTTTTGGTAAACTTTTCTACCGAGACCTCAAAGTATATTTGTACCCAATGGAAGATGAAGACGGAACCATCTTAACTTCTCAGAACCTTAAAGTACATCCACGCATGAAAGAATTGTATAAGTTCTTTGCATACAATGGAAAAGTAATCGACATTACGGATTTTGACAAATCGCACTTGAAAATCTTCTCAAGAGAGGTATTAAAAATGATTTGTACCGGTCAAAGCGGATGGGAAGACATGCTTCCGGAAGGGGTTGCAGAACTGATTAAACGTGACCATTTATTTGGTTACAAAGAACGTAATTCTGTTGCTACAGAAACTACATAACAAAAAAGCAGGTTTTTTAAAACCTGCTTTTTTTTATTTTAGAATCTGATCGGTATGTGTTTTCGTTTTCACATCGGTAATTACTTCTTCAATAATTCCGTTTTCGTCTATGATAAAAGTGGTACGGTGAATCCCATCGTATTCTTTACCCATAAATTTCTTAGGACCCCAAACTCCAAAAGCGTTGATCACCTCTTTGTTTTCATCGGCCAATAAAGGAAAAGGAAAATTATATTTAGCTTTAAATTTAGCTTGTGCCGTAGCAGAATCAGCACTTACTCCTAACAAAGCATAATTGTTCGCTTCAAAACGCTCGTAATTATCGCTTAAATTACATGCTTCAGCGGTACAACCTGGCGTATTTGCTTTAGGATAAAAGAAAACGACTAATTTTTTCCCTTTATAATCGGATAAAGAATGGGATTTACCCTCTTGATCTAATGCTGAAAAATTTGGTGCAGAATCACCTTTCTTAAGTGTTGTCATAACTGTATATTTGTTATCCTAAAAGTACTAAAATGACCAAAGCAGAGAAAGTATCATTTGTTATAAATACGTTAAAAGAATTATACCCTAGTATTCCGGTTCCGCTGGATCATAAAGACCCGTATACCTTGCTCATCGCCGTATTATTATCTGCGCAATGTACTGATGTAAGAGTCAATCAAATTACTCCTCTTTTGTTTGCCAAAGCTGATAATCCGTTTGATATGGTAAAACTGTCGGTGGAAGAAATTAAGGAAATCATTAAACCTTGTGGACTTTCTCCTATGAAATCGAAAGGAATTCATGGTTTATCGCAAATTTTAATTGAAAAACATAACGGAGAGGTTCCGCAAAGTTTTCAAGACTTGGAAGCTTTGCCGGCAGTAGGACATAAAACGGCTAGTGTAGTAATGAGCCAAGCCTTTGGGGTTCCAGCTTTCCCTGTAGACACCCATATTCATCGTTTAATGTACCGTTGGAACTTGTCCAATGGAAAAAATGTACAACAAACAGAGGCCGATGCCAAACGATTGTTTCCAAAGGAATGCTGGAATGATTTGCATTTACAGATCATTTGGTACGGACGAGAATATTCTCCAGCCAGAGGTTGGGATTTAGAAAAAGATATCATTACTAAAACGATAGGAAGACAAGAAGTCCTGAAAGCCTATTATAAAAAAAACGTCCGATAAGGACGTTTTTTCATTGATTGTTAGTGTTCTTAGTTGGAATGTAATTCCATTTTTTCAGTTCCTACCTGTACAATTTTCAAAGCTTTTGAATAGCTTAAAATAAAATCAATAGTTTCTTTTTTTGGATACATGTCGGTAGTAACATTTTTTTCTTCAGTGTAAAGTTTCGCCATACTTTGTTATTAAATTTTATATAATAACGTACAGTAGAACGCTTTATTGTTTAATTGGTTAAAATTATTTGATTTTTTTCTATAATTCTTCTCAAGTTAAGCAAAGCATAACGCATTCTACCTAAAGCAGTATTAATACTCACTCCGGTCAGGTCTGCAATTTCTTTAAAACTCATATCTTGATAGATACGCATTTCCAATACTTCTCTTTGATCGGCCGGTAATTCGTCGATAAGTTTTAGCAAGTCATTCTCTACTTGTTCTAAAATAATCTGATTTTCAATATTAGGGCTGTTATCCGTCATCACAGAAAAAATAGAAAACTCTTCTGTCTCACGAAAAAAAGGCATTTTTCTATCTTTTCTAAAAGTATCGATGATTAGATTGTGAGCAATACGCATCACCCAAGGCAAGAACTTTCCTTCTTCATTATAGGAATTCCCTTTGAGGGTTTTAATTACCTTAATGAAGGTATCTTGAAAGATATCATTGGCCAGATCTTTATCCGAAACTTTAGAATAAATAAATCCGTAAATCTTAGATTGATGTCTATTAATTAAAATTGCCAATGCTTCTTCATTGCCGTCAATGTAACTCTTAACTAATAAAGCGTCAGGAAGTTGAGTAATAGCCATAACAATACTTTTTAAATTTTGGTGTTAATCTTTAGCGAGAATATTTCGCTTTAAAAAAGTATTGTTGTTCTATAAGCGTATCGTTTTGGTATTAGAAATTCAAATTTACTATTATTTTTTTTACAAAAACAACAAAAATTTGATTTTTTAAACATTTCTTAAAATTTATTAAAATTAAAAATGGGCTTCTTTACTCGTAAAAAAGTGGATTAATGACTAACTTTGTCAAAATTGCTATGAGTATATGATTACTGATATTACGACTCTTGATCCTAAGAAAAACATACTGATTAAAGGCGCTCAAATCCACAATTTAAAAAATCTAGATGTTGCCATTCCAAGAAACCAATTGGTTGTCATAACGGGTTTATCCGGTTCCGGAAAATCGAGTTTGGCATTTGATACCCTATATGCAGAAGGACAACGCCGGTATGTGGAAAGTTTATCGAGTTACGCTCGTCAGTTTTTAGGAAGATTCGACAAACCTAAAGTAGAATACATTAAAGGCATAGCACCGGCAGTAGCTATAGAGCAAAAGGTAAATACCACCAACGCCCGTTCTACTGTGGGTACTTCTACTGAGATTTATGATTATTTGAAATTACTTTACGCCCGCATTGGAAAAACTTTTTCTCCTATTTCCGGTAAAGAAGTAAAAAAAGATACCGTTACCGACGTTATTAACGATGTAAAAAACTTTGAACCCAACAGCAAATGGTTGCTCCTCTCTCCTATTCATTTGGAAGAAGGCAGAGCCTTAGAAGATAAACTGAAAGTTTTACTGCAACAAGGATTCATCAGAATTTTGAGGAACAATGAAACCTTGCGTTTGGATGAAATAGAACAACATTCGCTTGACCACAAAGATATTTTACTGATTGTTGACCGTATCGTGGTTAAAGATGAAGAAGATTTCTACAACCGATTGGCCGATGCTGTTCAGACCGCTTTTTATGAAGGCAAAGGTACTTGTTACCTACAAGAAGTAAATTCTTCTGAAAGGATTACTTACAGTAGTAATTTTGAATTGGACGGACTTACCTTCTTAGAACCTAATATTCACTTATTTAGTTTTAACAATCCTTACGGAGCCTGTCCTCAATGTGAAGGCTATGGAAATATTATAGGAATAGATCACGATTTGGTTGTTCCCAACACTGCACTTTCCGTTTACGAAAATGCCATTTTCCCATGGCGAGGAGAGACTATGAGTTGGTATAGAGACCAATTGGTGAACAACAGTCATAAATTTGATTTCCCGATACACAAACCCTATTATGAACTTACCGAAGCACAACAACAGTTGATTTGGGAAGGCAATCAGTACTTTCAAGGGTTGAATAGTTTTTTTAAAGAATTAGAAGAAAAAAACTATAAAATACAAAATCGAGTATTATTGTCACGCTATCGTGGCAAAACCAAATGTCCCGCTTGTAAAGGAAAACGATTACGACCAGAAGTAAACTACATCAAAATAGGCGGCAAAACACTACCGGAATTAGTCGATTTACCAATACGCAAATTGATTCCGTTTTTTAAGGAATTACAACTTTCTGAATTCGAAGAAAAAGTAGCCAAGCGTCTTTTAATCGAAATCAATAATCGATTGGCTTTTCTAGATGATGTAGGATTAAACTATTTAACGTTAAACCGAAATTCGGCCTCATTATCTGGAGGGGAATCACAACGCATCAATCTAGCCACTTCTCTGGGGAGTAGTTTAGTGGGTTCGATGTATATTTTAGATGAACCTAGTATTGGATTACATCCAAAAGATACCGAAAAACTTATAAAAGTATTACTTTCTTTAAAAGATTTAGGTAATACCGTAATCGTCGTAGAACACGATGAAGACATCATGAAAGCGGCAGATATGATTATAGACATAGGACCGGAAGCCGGAACCTATGGAGGAGAATTAATCGCTCAAGGAACATACGATGAAATTTTACAGTCCAATTCGTTAACCTCTCAATATTTGAATGGTAAACTGGAAATTGCAGTTCCAGCCAAACGACGTAAGTTTAAAAATTGTGTTGCCGTTATCGGAGCTCGAGAAAACAATCTACAGAACATAGATGTTACTTTCCCTTTGGATGTCTTAACGGTAATAACGGGTGTTTCGGGTTCCGGTAAAAGTACCTTGGTTAAAAAAATATTATATCCGGCTTTACAAAAACAATTGGAAGGCGTAGGAGAAAAAGCCGGTCAGTTTACCGAGTTACAAGGAAGTTATTCGCATATCAAACACATCGAATTTGTAGACCAAAATCCAATCGGTCGAAGTTCCCGTTCTAATCCGGTAACCTACATAAAAGCGTATGACGATATCCGAGATTTGTTTTCGAAAGAGAAATTATCTAAAAATAGAGGGTATCAAGCGAAACATTTTTCATTTAATGTCGATGGTGGTCGCTGTGAAACCTGTAAGGGTGAAGGAAGCACTACGGTAGAAATGGTTTTCATGGCCGACGTGTCTTTACCTTGTGAAACTTGTAACGGCAAACGATTCAAAAAAGAGATTCTCGAAGTACAATTCGAAGGTAAAAACATCGATGATATTTTGACGATGACTATCGATGAAGCCGTTGCGTTCTTTAAAGAAAAGAACCAGACTAAAATCATACAGAAACTACAACCTTTGCAAGATGTAGGTCTAGGATATGTCCAACTAGGACAATCTTCTTCTACCCTTTCTGGTGGTGAAGCGCAACGAATTAAACTGGCTTCTTTCTTAGTAAAAGGAACAACCAAAGACAAGGCTTTGTTTATTTTTGATGAACCCACTACCGGATTACACTTTCACGACATTAAAAAACTATTAGCCTCTTTTGAGGCCTTACTCGAAAAAGGCCATTCGATTATTGTGATTGAACATAATCTAGATTTAATTAAATGTGCTGATTATATTATCGATTTAGGACCGGAAGGAGGAGAAAACGGAGGGCAATTACTCGCTTTTGGTAGTCCAGAGGAAATTTGTAAAAATAAAAATTCCGTTACCGGTAAATATTTAAAAGAAAAGCTGATTTAACCCATTTGTGGCACAGAATTTGAAGTACTATTATGAAATTTCAACACATAATGGATCGTCCATTATAATAGAAATTGGTTAGGTTGGTTTGGTATAAACTCCGTTCAATGAACGGAGTTTTTTTTGATTAGACCCAACTATTTTTATTTCTTCAAAAAATAATCCTCTAAAAATCAACAATTTAAAAAATAAAAAAGGAACCAAACTTTTTTTGGCACATAAATTGGATAACACTACATAACAAGTTATTGAACTTGGACGAGCAAGCCGAAAATCGATTAGAGTAGGCAACCTTTAATTATGAATGTTATGAAAAAGATCACATTGGTAGTGGCCAGCATCTTCCTGGCGGGAAGTATGGCCCAAGCGGCAGAAAACCCTGTTTTTTCTGACAACAACGGAAGAGCTATCGGAAAACACAAAGTAGATTACCGCGATGCTGAACCGATAAAATTTATGGAAAGAGGTATTGAATTTTATGTTTTCCCGAATGGAGATTTCGATTTCAATACTAGACCACAAGACACTCGCGATGATAGCTTTTATTTTAGAGCAGCGGGTCGAAGAGGTACCGTAATCATAGAGAAAAATAGACCTGTAAATTATGGGGTAAAGATAGAGAGAGATGCTTTTGGACGTGTACGCCGAGTGGGTAACACCTTTATCAACTATGATGCTTTTGATCGTGTGAACAGAATTGGAAGCGTATACATGAAATATAACCGCTTTGCAGCGACTCAAATTGGAGGTCTACGCATCGTTTACGACAAAAAAGGACGTATCATCGATATCTATGGACAAGTAAAAGGCGGACGTTATTACGGAGACTATGACTCTCCTAGAGATTATCATTACCACGAAAACGACTATCCTAGAAGTGGTGGTTATGAAAATGATGACGACAGCTACTATTACTACAAAATGGATGGCTCTAAAGCTAAAATAGAAGACGCTACTCCAAGAAAAGAAGAAGAGCAACAACCTGTAAGAGGTAGAAGATAATATTACGCAAATTTGATCTCGTAATAAGGATAGTTAGATTAGTTTATATAAAACCCCGGAGATTTTAATTTCCGGGGTTTCTTTATGTAATGATTTTGACTAACTTTTCGGTAAGATTTTTTCTGGAATACTGTTGCAAACCTATGGGATATACTTTCAAATTGTTTTGCTGGTACTTCTCAAAATGAGAGAGCAAGTCCGCTTTTAATCGGTCTTTCTCGTTGTAAGTGTAAAAAGTACCTGTATTGGTTGATGTAATCAATTCAGCAAAATCAGAATCCTTTGGTCCTATGGCGACAATCGGACGCTCGGAAACCATATATTCAAACACTTTGCCAGGTATGATACTTTTAGTTTCTTCAGAATCTATTTCTACCAGTAAAAGTGCTTGTGACTTTCTTTGGTGTTGTACCGCTTCTAAATGCGATACATAGCCCAAATTACGCACATGATGCTGCAATCCGAATTGTGCAATGGTATCTAAGATTTCCTGACTGACTTTCCCAATCAATTTTAATTCAAAACATTCGGCAAAAGAGGCATTTTCAGCCACCAATTCACTCAAAGATTCCCATAGAATTTTTGGATTTCTATCAGATAAAAAAGAACCTATATGCGCTAAGGTAAATTTTTCATCCAAAGGTTCTTTGATGATTTTTTCAACATCGTATCCGTTGGTAATTACTTCTATAGGTTTTGAGGTAAGACGCTCAAATTCAGCCTTAGTCGTTTTGCTGGTTACAATAATCGTATCGGCACTATTTAATACCTCACGCTCTAGTGCTTTGTGCTTTTTATCGGCATAATTTGAAAGTTTCAATGCCGAATGATAGCCTATAGTAGTCCACGGGTCGCGGAAATCGGCCAACCATTTTACATTCAACTCTTTTTTTAATTGTAGTCCAATTAAATGCAAACTATGCGGCGGACCGGAAGTAATAATGGTATCGATTCCTTCCTGCTGAAGGTACTGTTTTAGGTATTTCACAGAAGGTTTTACCCATAATACTCGAGCATCGGGTATGAAGAGATTCCCTCTGATCCAAAGCATTGCTTTTTGCAAAAACGTCTGTTTCTTCTGATTTGGAATGATTCCCGAACTAATCCCTTTGGTATTTTTTTTGGAAAATACCGAAGCCATAGCGTAAGGTTCCAAAATCTTATGTTTTAGAACAATAGCCTTTTCGGATACTTCGCTTTCTAAATCGGCATCCACAATCGGATAAGTTGGGTTTTCGGGTACATAAACCACAGGTTGTATGCCAAAATCGGGTAAATATTTGACAAATTTTAACCAGCGTTGCACACCGGGACCTCCTGCCGGTGGCCAATAATATGTGATGATAAGTACCTTCTTCATTAAAACCTAGTTGCTATTAACAATCCAATCCAAGTGGCTAAAAAACCAATCATAATACTCAAAGCGGTGTATAAAAATGCCATTCCCATTTGGTTATTTTGAAGCAGTTGTACATTTTCGTATGAAAAAGACGAAAAGGTAGTGTACCCACCACACAATCCGGTAATCAAAAAGAATTTGAGTTCTTTGGATAACAGAGTATTCTTTTCAAAAAAGCCAAAAAACAAACCAATTGCTAAACATCCCAATATATTTGCCAAAAAAGTTCCGTAAGGAAACGTAGACCACTTACCCACAACAATTGATGTTAAATAACGTAAGACGCTTCCTATGGCTCCTCCTATGGCTATGTAGATAATGGTTTTCAACGATTATTCCTTAACGGCTGTTTTTCTATTCCAATACATTCCACCCGCAATTAATACTAGCATAAGTACAAAACTGATTAATGCAATAGTACTACCTGTTTTTACCACTTGCGGTTCAAATTTGAATACGATGGTATGTTTTCCAGCCGGAATAGGCAACCCTCGTAAAGCGTAATCTACGCGGTAATGTTCCGTTAATTTACCATCGATGTATGCATTCCATCCGTTTTTATAGTACATTTCAGAGAATACGGCAAATCCGTTATTTGGATTTGTTGCTACATATTGCAATTCATTAGGTTTGTACGAAGTCAATTCAATTTTTGCAGAAGCCGCTTTTTTAGGAATTGCGAGAGCTAATGGTTTTTCATTAGGCTCAAGCGTTCTAACCGCTACATTCTTTGTATCTAGATTCGATAACGCTTGCATTTCGGCATCCGCATTCGGTACTACTTTAATTTCATTTACAAACCAAGCATTACCATTGGCTTCTGTATTTTGAACAGGAAGTTGCTCTCCTTTTTCATTTCGGTGTATTAAATATTTTACATTCAACATATTTAAAACCTCCTGATTATTCTTTACGATTTGATAATCGAATAATTCCTGCATGCGTCTTGGTTTTGCCGCATGATAACCTCCAATAGACTTATGGAAATAAGAAGCCCTCGGATCACTTAGGGCATTACCCGAAACTTCGAATACTCTGTAGTGTGATGCATCTTGAAGGATAGCCGTATCGAAAGGAGCTTCGATGAAAGGTTCGTCTACTTCTTGTTTTGAAACAAAATCATCGGCAGCAAGATAGTTTTTACCAATCAAAAATAAATCAGCCACCATAAAGAAACCAACTAATATAGTCGCAGCTTGTTGCGAGATGGTCTTTTTTATGGATAACCATAAAATACCAAAAGTTAATGCGATGAAAATAATCGAACGGAAAATATCACTAGTGTACATTGAGGCTCTGTCTGCCTTTAATGCTTCAACAAATTCAGGTCCGTAAGACTCTCTCAAGTACGCATCGCTACCTCCAGCGAAGCTAAATAAACTCTTTGCAAACAATAAAACTATCAGTATTCCTCCGGTTACTGCTGCAGATTTCCATAAACCATCCCAACGTTGTTTTTCCTCAGTATTAAAAAAGCTTTGCAAGCCCATTAAAGCCAATGCAGGCATACAAATTTCTAAAACTACCTGAATAGAAGAAACCGCTCTGAATTTATTATACAAAGGCACATAATTAATGAAGAAATCGGTTAACAATGGGAAATTTTTACCCCATGACAACAACAAAGAAGCTATGGCTCCCGCTAGAAAAGCATATTTTAATTTACGATTATCGATGAACAATGCCAATACAGCTAAAAAGAACACAATCACACCTATATAAGCCGGTGCTGCTACAATAGGCTGATCTCCCCAATAGGTAGGCAATCCTTTTACAATTTCTTTGGCCTGATCTTCTGGAACATTCTGAGACACTACAAACTGATACATTTCGGAGTCCGTTCCTAAATCTTCACTATTTGAACCCCCAAAAATTCGAGGAGCAATTAAGTTGAAACTTTCGGCAATACCATAACTATACTCTGTAATATAATCGTACGTCATAGAAGTACCCTCTGTTTTTTTGGTACCATCAGGATTCTTCGATAATTCGCTTTTGCCTCTTGTACTTTCTTTGGCGTATTCCGACGTAGCCAAAATATTGGTAGCATTAGCACCCACGGCCAACAATCCGGCCACTACAAATACTCCAAAACTATAAACCAACGATTTTAACTCTTTACTCTGTACCGCTTTATAACTGTAGTAAGCCGTTAGAATTAACAAAAACAACAATAAATAATACGTCATTTGGAAGTGGTTTGCATTTAGCTCTAAAGCCGCTGCCACCATTGTTAATAACCCTCCTACTATCCAGCGTTTCTGAAAAACCAGCAATACACCCGCAACTACCATAGGCATATAGGCGATGGCATGCGCTTTGGCATTATGTCCTACCCCTAAAATCACTATTAAATACGTAGAGAAACCAAACGCTAAAGCTCCGAAAACGGCTTTAAGCGGTTTGATTTTTAAGGTTAATAGCAAAACATAAAAACCAATAAAATATAGGAACATATAATCTGCCGGACGGGGTAAGAAACGCAATAATCCGTCCACTTTTTTAATGTAATTGTGAGGATAATTGGCTCCTAACTGATACGTAGGCATTCCTCCGAAAGCACTATTTGTCCAATATGGTTCCTCTTGGTATGTATCTCTAAAATCGTTTTGTTCTTTGGCCATGGCCGTGTATTGCACAATATCCGATTGTAGTATTTTTTTTCCTTGTAGAACGGGATAAAAATAAATAATAGAAACCAACACAAAGCTTAAAATAGCCAATGCGTGTGGATAAAAACGTTTCAGTTTGTCCATAAAAATTAGATTGATACAAATAAGGCGTGAAGATACGCTAAATTTTAGATTTTAAAACTCTACTCTAAATTTTTGAAAGCGTTAGAAAATGACAATCCTTTGATTAGTCTATCTCTTCATAATCGATATACTCCCCTACTTGTTTTTTGGATTTTGGGTTTCCTTCTTTTTTGGGTGTAGTATGATCCTGAGTAGTTCCTTGGTTGAACCCTCTTTGTTCGTATTGTCTGTTAAAATTTTGCTGTGCCTTTTGCATCATGTTTTTCATGATGAACGGCATAAAAATTCGGGCTAAAATTTTAACGAAATAATAAAACCCGATGATATAAATAATGGTTTTAAAAAAACCTTGTAGAGATGCTTCCTGCATGGTAATTTTTTTTCAAAAATACGGATTATTACGAATCTCATTCTTAAAATAAAGATAAAAAATACTACATTTGGTTTTCTCAAATGGCAATACCATGAAATTATTTAAATCTTTAGCTTTAGGAGCTGTTTTATTTGCTTCATCTTCAATATACTCGCAATTTACAGATCAAATTAACTCGAATCGTCCCGGAAAATCTGCTGGCGCTTTCGCCGTAGGTAAAAAAGTGTTTCAACTAGAATCCGGCGTTTATTATATTAATGAATCGCATAGTGTTTTAGATTATGATGCAAATGGTTTTGGAATGGATCTTACCGCACGATACGGTTTACTGAAAGAACAATTGGAATTGACTTTAGATGCACAGTTTCAGATGGACAAATACAAAAGTAATTTCCTAGAAGCCAATCGCAGCGGGTTTAAAAACACTACTTTAGGAGCTAAATATTTGTTTTACGATCCGTACAAAAAAGGAGAAGAAAAACCCAACATCTATAGTTGGAGAGCCAATAACAAATTCAAATGGAAATCGTTAATTCCTGCCATTTCTGGTTATGTTGGGGTTAACTATGCCATGAAAAATGATTATAGTATTCCTAACGAAGCGACTGTAAGTCCCAAGATAATGTTGATTACCCAGAATCACTTTAAAAACAAATGGGTTTTTGTAACCAATTTAATCGCCGATAAAATTACGTCTGAAGCCAAAAATTTTGGTTATGTCCTAACCGTAACTTACGGTATCAACGAAAAATGGTCGGCCTTATTTGAAAATAAAGGCATCAAAGGTGATTATTATTCTGATGGTATCTTCACGTTGGGAGCGACACATTTGTTAATGGACCAGCTACAAATAGATGCTTCAATCAGTAAAAACATTAAATCAACTCCCGATTTAATATACGGAGGTATAGGTTTTTCTTGGCGCTTTGACAAAAAACACAAAGGCGTCGAAATTAAAGATGGTAAAGAAGTAAAAGAAGAGAAAAGACCAAAATCTAAAACGGGTATTTTATCAGAGGAAGACCTGAAAAAAGCTGAGGATAAAGCGGAGAAAAAGAAACGAAAAAACAAAAACGAAGACCTTCCAGAAAAATCTGTAAAAGAAGAAGAGAATCAAAAAAGTAAACGTTTAGAAGACGAAATAGAAGAATAAACACCATGATACAAATTATAGAAGCAAACACCAAGCAACTCATTAAAGAATTTGTAAAATTCCCTTTTACATTATACAAAGACAATCCGTATTGGGTTCCTCCTTTACTACAAGACGAGATTGATTCTTTCAATAAAGAGAAAAACCCAATTTTTGATAGTGCAGAGGCTTATTTTTACTTGGCCTACAAGGATAATAAAATTGTAGGAAGAGTAGCGGCCATTATCAATTGGGATGAAGTGAAACAACTGAACAAAAAGAAAACCCGTTTTGGTTGGTTTGATGTCATAGATGATGTTGAAGTCAGCAGAGCCTTATTGAAAAAAGTCTACGAATTGGGCAAAAAAAACAATATGGACCATGTGGAAGGCCCGATGGGATTTTCTAATTTAGACAAAGTAGGATGTTTGACGGAAGGATACGATCAGTTAAGTACCGCTATTGGTTGGTATAACTATCCTTATTATGTAGAACACTTTAAACAGTTAGGTTTCGAGGTAGAAAAAAAATATATCGAAAGTGAATTTTCCTTTGATAATGTTGCTTACGAACCGATAAAAAAAGCTGCCGATTTGGTGAAAGCTCGCTATGGCTACAAATCGATTGTTTTTAAATCTACCCAAGAGATTTTGCCTTACGTAGATAGTATGTTTCAATTGTTTAACGAAACCTATTCAAAACTACAATCGTTTGTCGCTATCAATCAAAAACAAATCGAATTCTTCAAGAAGAAATATATCCCTTTTGTAAATCCGGAATACATCAAATTCATTGAAGACAACCAAGGTAACATCATTGCTTTTGCCATTGTGATGCCTAATTATGCCCAAGCGCAAAAAGCAATTAACGGTAAATTATTTCCTTTTGGTTTTTTAAAAATGCTAAAAGCAAAAAAACATAGTAAAGAAGCTGTTTTCTACTTGATAGGAATTTCTCCGGAATATCAGAGCAAGGGAGTAACGGCTGTGATTTTTGAAGAGTATTACAAAACGATGAAAGACAAAGGAATTACTAAATGTATCCGTACACCAGAATTGGAAGACAATACCGCCATACAAAATCTTTGGAAAAACTTCAATCCTGTGATAACCAAAAGAAGATGTACGTTTATAAAAAACCTATAATCTTCAAGATTTATCAAATAATATAAAAAAATCCCTCTAGTGTTTAGAGGGATTTTCCATTATTCTGAAAAAAACTTTTACTACATAATCGCTAGTTCTTTCATGCATTGTTTCATCATTTGATATGTTCTTTCAATATCATTATCCAAACCAATAGAGAAACGAATCAATCCATCTGTTAATCCCATTTGCACTTGTTCATCCAAAGGAATTTCTGAAGAGGTAGAGGTTCCCGGCGCACTAAATAAGGTTTTATAGAACCCTAAACTAACCGCCAAATACCCTATGTTTCGTTCCTGCATCAATTCCATTAGTGCATTTGCTTTGTCCAAGGTTCCAACATCCATAGTCATCATTCCACCAAAACCATATTCAGGATTAATCATTGTCTTATAAATTTCATGACTTGGATGACTTTTTAAACCCGGATATACGATTTTAATTCCATCAGCTTCAAATTTTTCAGCCAAATATTGCGCGTTATGACTGTGCTGCTTCATACGAATATGCAAAGTGCGTAGATTTTTCATAATACTAGCACTGCGTAAACTATCCATAGTTGCTCCTAACAACATACTTGCACCATCGTTAACATTTTTCAACGCATCTATAAATTCCTGAGTACCACAAATAACACCTCCTAGCGTATCACTGCTTCCATTAATAAATTTAGTCAAACTGTGAATCACCACATCTGCTCCTAATTTTGCCGGAGCTACGGATAAGGGAGAAAAAGTATTATCTACTACTAGCTTAAGATTGTATTTCTTGGCCAGTTTTGCTAACGATTCTATATCCGCTACTTCCAGCAACGGGTTACTCACCGTTTCACAATAAATGATTTTCGTTGCCGGAGTGATGGCCGCTTCCACCAAGTCTAATTTTGTGATGTCGACAAAAGTCGTAGATACCCCTAAACGTGGCGCAAAATTCTTTAAAAACGCATACGTCCCTCCGTAGATTGTTCTGCTCGAAACCACATGCTCACCATTGCCACACAACTGCAACAATACCGGAGTAATAGCTCCCATACCCGATGCCGAAACGTTTGCCGCTTCTGTACCTTCCATAGCTGCTAAAGCTTTAGCCAAATACAAATTCGAAGGAGAAGAGTGACGAGAATACAAATAGCACCCTTCGGCATTTCCTTCAAAAGTATCAAACATAGTCTTTGCAGAGAGAAATGTGTAGGTGGAACTGTCTGAAATAGAAGGATTAACTCCTCCAAATTCACCAAAATATTGTAAGTCCTGAATATTGTCTGCTGGGTTGAAATTATTCATAATCATTAGGTTTTATAATTACCAAATTTGATTATAAATAAAATATTTTTCAATACAAACGAATAAATTTAGAAAAAAAATCTATACTTTTGCTTTTTAGTGGATTTTTTTCTTTTTAAATAAAAAAATCTATCGATCTACTAAATAATTTTAAACTTTGAGGATTTATGGATGCAATTGATAAGAAATTATTAAAGCTATTACAAACGGACAGCAAAAGTACGACAAAAGAGTTATCTACAAAACTGAATTTATCGGTGACAGCTGTTTATGAGCGTATCAAAAAACTAGAGAAAGATGGTACAATTAAAAAATATGTAGCTTTAGTTGATCGAAATAAAATACAGAAGAGTTATGTGGTATTTTGTCATATAAAATTAATTCAGCATACCAGAGACTTTATTGCGGAGTTTGAAAATGCTATTTTAAAATTAGACGAAGTCCTAGAATGTTTTCACGTGAGTGGAGATTATGACTACATTCTTAAAATTTGTGTTCGAGACATGGAAGAATACCGTGAATTTATGGTTACCAAACTCACCTCAATAAAACACATTGGTAGCACCCATTCTTCCTTTATGATTGGAGAAGTGAAAAACACTACCGTTTTTAATATTTCATAAATAATTAACGCTAAAAACAAGTAAGTTAATTAACAAAAAATAGTAATTTTGCCATAACTTTTTTAAAAACAACATAAAATACATACTATGAGTTCATTTGACGTAGTTATTATAGGTTCAGGTCCTGGCGGATATGTTTCGGCTATTCGTTGTGCACAATTAGGATTGAAAACAGCTATTATCGAAAAATATCCCACACTTGGAGGTACTTGCTTAAATGTAGGTTGTATCCCTTCTAAAGCAATGTTGGCCTCTTCTCACCATTACGAAGAATTACAACATTTTGCCGATCACGGAATTGAAGTTTCAGGTGAAGTAAAAGTGAATTTGGCCAAAATGGTAGAGCGCAAACAAGCAGTGGTAGACCAAACTTCTGGCGGTGTTAAGTACCTAATGGACAAAAACAATGTTACCGTTTATGAAGGTGTAGGATCTTTCGAAAATGCAACTACGGTTAATGTAACCAAAAAAGACGGTACTGTAGAACAATTACAAGGTAAAAACATTATCATTGCTACAGGTTCTAAACCTTCAACGCTGCCTTTTATCAAAATAGACAAAGAAAGAATTATCACTTCTACTGAAGCTTTAAAATTAACCGAAGTACCTAAACACCTTGTGATTATTGGTGGTGGTGTAATTGGATTAGAATTAGGTCAAGTGTATTTACGTCTAGGAGCAAAAGTTTCTGTTGTAGAATTCATGGACCGAATCATTCCTGGAATGGACGGAGCTTTATCGAAAGAATTAACAAAAGTTCTTAAAAAACAAGGCATGAAGTTCTACACTTCTCACAAAGTAAAAGAAGTAACTAGAAACGGAAATGCGGTAACTGTAAAAGCTGATGACGCTAAAGGTAACGAAGTAGTTTTAGAAGGAGATTACGCTTTAGTATCAGTAGGTCGTCGTCCTTACACAGACGGTTTAAATGCTGACAAAGCCGGAGTAAAATTAACCGAAAGAGGTCAGGTAGAAGTAAACGATCATTTACAAACTTCTGTTCCTACTATTTATGCCATTGGAGATGTGGTTCGCGGAGCGATGTTAGCACACAAAGCAGAAGAAGAAGGTGTAATGGTTGCCGAATATTTAGCGGGTCAAAAACCACATATCGATTATAACTTAATTCCTGGTGTAGTATATACTTGGCCAGAAGTAGCTGCTGTTGGAAAAACAGAAGAGCAGTTAAAAGAGGCCGGAGTGGCTTACAAAGTTGGAAATTTCCCTTTCAAAGCATTAGGTCGTGCTCGTGCTAGTGCCGATACGGATGGTTTTGTTAAAATTTTAGCCGATGCTAAAACTGATGAAGTATTAGGTATTCACATGATTGGTGCCCGTTCTGCCGATTTAATTGCAGAAGCAGTTACTGCTATGGAATTTAGAGCTTCTGCGGAAGATATTTCAAGAATGTCACACGCGCATCCAACGTTTGCAGAAGCGATCAAAGAAGCAGCGTTAGCAGCTACTGAGAATAGAGCTTTACACGTTTAAAATATTTCATATCATTTGAAACCCGCTTTTTTAGCGGGTTTTTTTATGCTCAACCCTCAGTGATGGTCTTCTGTTAATCTCTCATCGTTTTCTTTAGTGCCCATCTCCATTTAACATTCACAAATAACTGAAGAGACAAGAAAAACAGCACCAATAAAAATGAAATTATTGTATTTTTGCTCAATATATCAGAGCCTTGAGAACTTCTATAGTCAAAACTATCACAGATTCAGATCAATTTAAACATCAACTGCTTACATGGGCACAACAGTTTCGTGAAGTGGTGTATTTGGATAGCAACCATTATCCCCAAAAATACAGTAGCTACGATTGCGTATTGGCGGTTGATGCTTTTACACTGATTCAAACGGATTACCATAATGCTTTTGAAGATTTAAAACAGTACCAACAACAAACCAAAGATTGGCTTTTTGGGTATCTGTCCTATGATTTAAAAAATGATATTGAAAAACTCACTTCGAATAATTTTGACGGCCTGCATTTTCCAGATCTTTTCTTCTTTCAACCTAAAAAACTATTTTTCCTAAAAGGAAACCAATTGGAAATTTGTTATTTGAATTTTTGTGATGATGAAATAACAGACGATTGGAATGAAATTACTTCACTTGATACCAATTTATCACAAACTACGAGTGACATTAATATCAGACAGCGTATTACTAAGAAAGAGTATATAGAAAAAGTAACCCAAATGTTGGGTCACATTCATCGTGGGGATATTTATGAGGCGAATTTTTGTATGGAATTTTATGCTGAAAATACCACTATTGCCCCTTTAGGCATTTTCTCTAAACTCAACGCTATTTCAGAACCTCCTTTTGCTGTTTTTTTTAGAAACCATACCCAATATCTCCTTAGCGCATCTCCTGAACGATATATTAGAAAAGAAGGAAACAAAATCATCTCTCAACCCATTAAAGGGACCGCTAAACGCTTTGAAGACCCTTTACAAGACGAAAAATCAAAACAAGAATTAGCACAAAGCGCTAAGGAACGTTCCGAGAACATTATGATTGTCGATTTGGTGCGCAATGATTTAGCCCATACTAGTACGAAAGGTTCTGTAAAAGTTGAAGAGTTATGCGAAATTTATACTTTTCGTCAGGTGCATCAGATGATTTCAACTGTTGTATCGGAAGTAGAACCTACTACTCAGGCGGTAACCATCCTTAAAACCACTTTCCCTATGGGTAGCATGACTGGAGCTCCAAAAATATCGGCCATGCAAATAATAGAAAGTTTGGAAGAAACCAAACGAGGTCTTTACAGTGGTGCGGTGGGTTATTTTACTCCCAACGGAGATTTTGACTTTAATGTGATTATTCGCAGTATTTTATACAACTCTCATGAGCAATATCTCTCCTTTTCTGTAGGCAGCGCCATCACGGCTGAAGCAACACCCGAAAAAGAATATGAAGAATGCCTACTAAAAGCCAACGCAATGTTAAATGTATTGAAAATCAAATAATTAATCACTTACTTTATATCATAATACGTTTAATTTTCAAACTAAAAAACACGATTATGAAAAAAGTAATTTTAGTAGTCACATTACTATTTGGACTGGTCTTAACTGGAGTGGCTCAGGACAAACAAACAAAGAAAGACAAAAAAATGAAACATGAATGCACAGAAATGTGTAAGGACAAAAAACATGTTTACAAGCATGGCGAGAGGAAACACAAATGTTCCAAAGAATGTCATGCAATGATGAAAGAAAATCAATAATTATAACATCAGCAACCTTTAAAGGTTGCTTTTTTTTAGTAATTTAGCAAAGAATATATCTGTCATGCTCCAACAATTTCAACATTATATCACTACTACCTTTTCGTTTCTGAAAGGAAAAAAAATAGTATTGGCAGTAAGTGGCGGAATTGATAGTATGGTTTTAATGCACCTTTTGATGCGTTCCGGCTATACTTTTTCGGTAGCACATTGCAATTTTCAGCTCAGAGACCAAGAAAGTGACCAAGACGAAGAATTTGTTAAGATGACCTGCCAAGAGCACTATATTCCGTATTTCATCAATCGATTTGAAACCCAAAAATATGCTGATTTGCACAAAAAATCTATTCAGATTGCAGCCAGAGAATTGCGTTATAATTGGTTTGACGAACTGATGCATACTAATGGTTATGATTTTTTGCTCACTGCACATCACATAGACGATTCGGCCGAAACGTTTTTAATTAATTTTACTCGAGGAACTGGTCTCGAGGGTTTAATGGGTATTCCACAACAAAACAAAAATATCCTCCGTCCCCTACTCCCTTTTTCTAGAGAAGAAATCGAGCGTTATGCGCAGGAAAATTCAGTAAGTTGGAGAGAAGATTCTAGCAATGCTTCCGACAAATACTTTCGAAATAAAATTCGTCATCACATCCTACCGATTTTGAAAGAGCTCAATCCGAATTTTTTGAATTCTTTTCAACAAACTTTAATTCATTTACAAGAAGCGCAATGTCTTGTTGAAGAAGCTTCTTCGATGGTTTATGAGGATGTGGTTGAGGAAACAAATGATGAAAAAAGGTTTGATCTCAATAAATTACAAAAACTTCCACACAAAACAACATATCTGTATCAATGGTTAAAACCGTATGGATTTACTGCTTGGAACGACATTTTCGACCTAACAGAAGCCCAATCCGGAAAACAAATTTTTTCAGAGGATTACCGACTCTTGAAAGATCGAGATTTTTTAATACTTTCTAAAAAAACCGAGCCACAAAACGAATCTTACGAAATTCAGGAGCAACTCAAACAAATTGATTTTCCTATAAACTTACGATTGAGTGACCAAAGTCACATCATAAGTCATTCTAAAGGCACTATTTTTGTTGATAAACTTTCGTTAAAGTTTCCGTTGATATTACGAAAATGGCAAGAAGGTGACTATTTTTACCCTTCAGGAATGCAAGGGAAGAAAAAAGTAAGCAAGTACTTTAAAGACGAGAAATTTTCGCTGATCGATAAAGAAAAAACATGGTTACTTTGCTCGGAAAACGAAATTATTTGGATTGTAAATCACCGGGCAGACCAACGCTTTTTAGCCAACGAAAAAACGCAACATATTTTAAAAATAGAAGTATTATAATGAATAAGTTTTTAGCCACAATCGCTTTATTTTTTACCTTTTGGGGAGCGCAATCACAAATTTTAGATCCTGTTTCATGGAAAACTTCCGTGGAAAAAAAATCTGATACCGAATTTGTTTTGGTTTTCGATGCCATCATAGAACCGGAATGGCATATGTTCTCGCAATTTACCCCAGATGGAGGATCATTGCCTACTGTTTTTCAATTTAAAAATGCGAAAGGCAATTATGAATTAGTTAGTAAAACCAAAGAAAGTCCTTATAAAAAAGTATATAGTGAGGTTTTTGAGGTGGATGAATATATGTTTGAAAAGAAAGCACAATTTCGTCAGACTATAAAAGTAACCAATCCTAAAACGAATGTTGCTAAAGTCTACGTAGAATATCAGGTTTGTAAAGAAGCTTGTATTCAACAAGACAAAACATTTGAAATTAAACTTCCGGTTACAACGACAACAAAAGTTGAAGAAGCTACTACCGCTGAAACAAATTCGGATACTGTAACTACTGCAGACAATACTACTGATTCAGTATCGTCAATTGTGGAAAATTCACCAGAAAAAGTTCCAGCAAAAGAAATCTCTAAAAAACCAGAACAGAAAAAAGGTTTATTCACGATTTTCTTTATTGCGTTCTTTTCCGGATTTGCTGCTTTATTGACTCCTTGTGTTTTTCCGATGATTCCAATGACAGTAAGTTTTTTCACCAAACAAAGTAAAAACAAAGCAAAAGGAGTTCGAAATGCTATCTTCTACGGAATTTCTATTATTTTAATCTATGTGATTTTAGGTACGCTGGTGACGGCTATATTTGGTGCCGATGCTTTGAACGCTCTATCTACTAACGTTTGGTTTAACATCATATTCTTCTTATTATTAGTATTTTTTGCCGCTTCTTTCTTAGGGGCTTTCGAAATTATGCTACCAAACTCTTGGGCTAATAAAGTAGACCGACAAGCAGATCGAGGAGGTATGATCGGAATTTTGTTTATGGCATTAGCTTTAGCCATTGTTTCCTTTTCATGTACAGGACCTATTGTAGGGACATTGTTAGTTGAAGCCGCTTCTAAAGGAGGAATAGCACCTATTGTAGGTATGTTAGGTTTTTCCTTAGCTTTAGCCTTACCTTTTATGCTTTTTGCCATGTTCCCGGGATGGTTACATTCATTACCAAAATCAGGCGGATGGTTAAATACCGTAAAAGTAGTATTAGGATTTTTAGAATTGGCTTTGGCTTTTAAATTTTTATCCAATGCCGACTTAGTATTACAAGCACATTTACTAGAAAGAGAAGTCTTTCTAGCGATTTGGATTGCTATATTTGGAGCTTTAGCCTTATATCTTTTTGGAAAAATTACTTTACCACACGATAGCCCGATTCCATCGATTTCTGTTGGAAGATTACTTCTTGGACTTTTAGTGTTATCATTTACGGTTTATTTAATTCCAGGACTTTGGGGAGCTCCATTAAAACTAGTTTCAGGATTCCCTCCTCCACTAACTTACAGTGAAACACCAAACGGTATTGGAAGCACCAATGTGAGTGCTACCGGAATTTTACCGGATGGCGCTAAAAGTGGACCTCATGGGATTATCGCTTTTACCGATTATGACAAAGGAATGGCGTATGCCAAAGCACAAAATAAACCAATATTATTAGACTTTACAGGATTTGCTTGTGTAAATTGTAGAAAAATGGAAGATTATGTTTGGTCTAAACCCGAAATTCTTTCATTAATCAAAGGGGATTTAGTACTGATTTCTCTTTATGTTGATGATAAAAAAGAGTTACCTGCTCATGAACAATACGTTTCTAAAGAAACAGGTAAAGAAATTAGAACGATTGGTAACAAATGGAGTGATTTTCAGATTACGCATTATAAAGCCAATGCACAACCTTATTATATTATTTTAGATACCAAAGAAAACCGATTAACAGAACCGGTAGGCTATACACCCGATTCAGAAGAATATAAAAATTGGTTATTATCCGGAATCAAAAAGTTTAAATAAAAAAATAGTCCTCTTTCGAGGACTATTTTTTTTTTACTGATTGTATCGTTCTTTATACTTTTTATACAAATTAGTCTGATGTGATTCGAGTGAAACGTTACGTCCTTGAATAAAGGCCTGAATGAGTTTATTGGTTCTCATGTCTAGGGCATCACCTTCAGAGATAAAAAGCGTAGCTTGTTTCCCTACTTCTAAACTTCCGAATTGGCTATCGATTCCTAAAATTTTTGCGGTATTTAAAGTAATCAACTGTAACGCCTGCTCTTTGGTTAATCCATAACCTGCACACGTTCCTGCTTGGAAAGGCAAATTACGTGTATTCATACGTTCCATATCACCACTATTTTCCAAGCCAACGATTACTCCTGCTTTTGTTAATAACGTGGCTAATTTATAAGGCAAATCTACGTCATTTTCATCTAACATTGGTAAACTATGGGTACGCTGTAATAAAACCGGTATGTTATTCTTTTTCAATAAATCTGTTACTTTGTTAGCCTGATACCCTCCAACGATGACTACTTTTTTAATTCCCAAAGCTTTGGTAAACTCCACTGCATCGATAATTTGTTTTTCTTCATTAGCAGTTACAAAAAGTGTTTGAGACCCTTCGAAAAGACCTTTAGTTGCCTCGTAAGTCAGATTTTTTTGACTGGAACTTTCTGATACATAAGCTTTTGCTAAGGCGAAAAAAGTCTTAATTTCTTCAACCTGCTTTGTATACTCTTTATTTGCTTCAATTGTTCCTGGTTCTGCCCACCATCCCGATCTTCTGAAAGTTGATGGAAAATTTAAGTGAATGCCATCGTCAGCCTTCACAATAGCATCTTCCCATGTCCATGCATCAAGCTGAACGATAGAAGAAGTTCCGGGAATTCTCCCTCCGCGAGGTGTAATTTGTGCTAATAAAACGCCATTCATTCGAACGGTTTCATTGATTCTTGATTCGGAATTATAAGCAATAATACTTCGAACATGAGGCGTAAAAGTTCCTATTTCATTTTCATCATCTGAAGCTTTAACCGCATCAATTTCTACCAAACCTAGTGTAGCGTTAGGAGCAATAAAACCTGGATAAACGTGTTTCCCTTCGGCTTGTATCACTTGATCATAAGCCGAAACATCGAAACGAACCACACGAGCATCAGCTACTAAAGTTAATTTCCCGTCTTTAAAGCCAATGACACTATTTTCTATCACTTCCCCATTACCTAAATGCGCAGTGGCATTCATGATTAAAATGGATTTCGATTGTTTAGGCGCAGGTATTTGCTGTGCTTCCATTCCTAAGAAAGGTAACAACAAAAAGGCTATTTTATATAAGTTTTTCTTCATAATCTTAATGTTCTAATGTGTCACAGTGGTATTCAATTTTTTCTTTCTTTTTAGGCTCCTGCGTAATCATTCCCTTATTTTTCTCTTGTAATTGTTGCATGATTAGCTCGCTTTTTTCTTTTGCAAGATTAGCCCTTTGTATTTCATCGGTTTCAATATCAAAATATACCACACCTTCAATCATTGTTTTTTCCGCTTTTGCATAAACAGACAATGGGTTATCGTTCCATAAAACCAAATCGGCATCTTTTCCTACTTTAATACTTCCTACTTTATCATCTATATGCAAAAGTTTTGCAGGGTTCAAGGTCACAAATTTCCATGCCTCTTCTTCTGAAACATTTCCGTATTTTACAGCTTTAGCAGCCTCTTGATTTAAACGTCTTGACATTTCAGCATCATCAGAATTGTACGCTACAGTTACTCCTTGATTGTGCAATAAAGCGCCATTATATGGGATAGCATCGTTTACTTCGTACTTATAAGCCCACCAATCTGAAAACGTAGAAGCTCCTACACCATGTTCTTTCATTTCGTTGGCCACTTTATATCCTTCTAGAATATGTGTATAAGTATTTACTCTGAAACCAAATTTTTCGGCAACACGCATTAACATTAAAATTTCAGATTGTACGTAAGAGTGGCAAGTAATAAAACGTTTTTTGTTGATAATTTCAGCTAAAGTTTGTAACTCTAGATCTACTCTAGGTGCTTTTACTTTACCTTTTTTTCCTTGAGCATTAAATGCTTTCCAAGCCTCATCATACTCTTTAGCTCGATTAAAATAATCCATGAACACTTGTTCAACACCCATTCTGGTTTGAGGGAAACGTGTTGGATTATTGATTCCCCAATTAGCTTGTTTTACATTTTCACCCAAAGCAAATTTGATGAATTGTGGGGAATTTTTATAAATCATTTCATCTGGAGACAATCCCCATTTCCATTTCACAATAGCCGATCTTCCGCCGATTGGATTAGCAGAACCGTGTAATAACTGAGATGTGGTAACTCCACCGGCTAAATTTCTGTAAATATTAATATCATCACTATTAACAACATCTTCGATAGTTACCTCAGCTGTAGCATTATGTCCTGATTCGTTTACCCCTCTTGAAATAGCGATATGAGAATGTTCATCGATAATTCCGTTCGTTAAATGTTTTCCTTTCCCATCTATGACTTTAGCAGAAGGATCTGAAAGATTCGTTCCTATTGCTGCAATTTTTCCGTTTTTGATTAAAACGTCAGTTTCTTTTAAAATTCCTTCTTTCTCATTCGTCCAAACGGTTACATTTTTAAACAAAAGGGTTTCTTGTTTCGGTTTTTGTAAATTACCAAAAGGCAAGTTTGGAAAAGTCACTGGAAAAACTTTGTTTATTTCAAGTTTTGCCGTTTCCTCCGCTTTCTTCTCTGTTACTGAAGTTTTCTTAGCGGACCAGTAACTTTCTGTTCCATTAGCCATAGTCGCTTTTCCTGAAAACTGATTGGTATCAGTCACCAAAGCCATTAATCGGTGAAATTCAACTTTAGTTGAATCATCCGATTTTAGTAGTAAATTGAACCAATTGTTAGCCATCGATAGTTTTGCATTCACTTTTTTATCCTCTGAAGTTTTCACTTCTGCTTTAGGTGAAGACAACTCTCCTTCTATTTTTAATTGGTACGTTTTATTATCGAAAGTCAATTCGTAATTGCCACGAACATCTTTACTATTCATGTCGTTTACAACATATTTATTTCCTAAAACCCAGTTTTCATACAAAATAGTTTTCTCATCAAAGAAATCTCCTGAAGTAACGATAAAATTAGCATACGCTCCATTTTTTAGATTTCCTAATTCCGCTGGTTTTCCTAATAAAGAAGCAGGAACTGTTGTTAAAGCTTCTAACGCCTTGGTCTTGTCAAAACCATATTTAATCGCTTTTAATAATTTCGATTTGAAATCTTCTAGTTTTTTAAGTTTATCGGTAGTAATTGCAAAAACAACACCGTTTTCTGTTAACACTTTTAAGTTCGTAGGAGCTTGATTCCAAAAACGCATGTCTGCTAATTCCATTTGATTGGCCTGATACGGATCGCTAACATCGTAAGCATCGGGAAAATTTACGGGAACAATAAATTTAGCATTCGTCTTTTTTATATCATCTATTCGTTCGAACTCGTTTCCTGATCCTTTTAGGATATAATTAATTCCGAATTCTTTTCCAATTTTTGCCACGCGGAGTGCATTTAATTTATCTTCTGCCGCAAAAATCTGAACTAGTTTTTCATTTTCTATTAAAGCTTCCAACGAAGAATCTTTATATGTAGAATTTCCATTTTTATACCAATTCTTATCGTGGTACATTTGTTTCAACAATGCGATCATTCCCATTAAAGAACTTGGATAAGCCTGATTGGTAGTGACACTTCGTGTGAAAGCAAAATGTTGAGTGACTTTATCAAATAAGATTTTATTGGTTTTAGATTCGTCACTTAAAGGAACTATCAGACCTGTACCACGTGCTACACCATCTGCCATATGTGTATTCACAACGCCAAATCCCGCTTTAAGAAATTCCTCCGCTTTAGCAGAATCATATTTATAAAATCCTGAAGCATTTACTTCCGAACGAATATGTTCATTCCAGTAAAATCCTTTACGTTTAGTATCATATAAAGGTTCACGGCTACCAGAATAAGCGGCTGGATTAGCTACTCCAAAATTGGTATACATATCTATAAATGAAGGATAAATTGTCTTTCCCTCCATATTATAAACTACACAATTTTTAGGTAAAGCAACCGACTTTCCTACATTGATTACCTTACCCTCTCGAATTAGTAAAGTTCCTTGCTCAATGACTTGGGTTGGAGTTACATAAATTTTAGCATTGGTAAACGCTGTAAAATTGTTATTTTCATTACGGACACTTTCATTGTTGGGAAAGTAATCCTGGGCTGCGAGGCGGGAAAATGGCAAGCCCAACAAAAGCAGAAATAGTAGTTTTTTCATTTTTGGTTATGGTTAATTTTTCTAAAAATACTTAAAAGTAAGTTTCTCTTGCCGAGTCTTATAATTTTTAACACTTTTTTAAAGTTTCTTTATTTTAAGATTATAAATTATTGCTTTTAAATATTTATATTATTAATATTGTATTTATTTACGATATAAATTTAGTATACGCCATGTTAGTTAAAGTTTTTGGAAGCACCGTTTTCGGGGTTGAAGCCACAACCATTACTGTAGAAGTAAACATAGACAAAGGTATTGGGTACCATCTTGTAGGACTACCAGACAATGCCATAAAAGAAAGTAGTTATCGTATTGCAGCTGCTTTAAAAAATAATCATTATCATTTTCCCGGTAAAAAAATCACCATCAATATGGCTCCTGCCGATTTGCGCAAAGAAGGATCTGCCTATGATTTGACTATTGCTCTGGGGATTTTGGCTGCTTCAGGACAAATTAAATCTGAAGCAATACACCAATACATCATTATGGGAGAATTATCTCTCGATGGAAGTCTACAACCCATTAAGGGAGCTTTACCTATAGCTATTAAAGCCAAAGAAGAAGGTTTTAAAGGATTTTTTCTACCTAAACAAAATGTAAAAGAAGCCGCAATTGTTGCCGGACTAGAAGTATACGGAGTAGAAAATGTAACGGAGGTAATTGATTTTTTCGAAGGAAAATCCAATTTAGTCCCTACAACAATTAATACACGTGAAGAGTTTTACAAAACTTTAGACTATCCAGAATTTGACTTTGCTGATGTCCGCGGTCAGGAATCGATTAAACGATGTATGGAAATTGCAGCTGCCGGAGGACATAATATTATTTTGATTGGCCCTCCCGGAGCAGGAAAAACGATGTTAGCCAAAAGATTACCTAGTATTTTGCCACCCATGACCTTAAAAGAAGCTTTAGAAACGACTAAAATTCATAGTGTCGCGGGAAAAGTCAAAGATACTGGACTTATGAATCAACGTCCGTTTCGAAATCCGCATCATTCTGCTTCCTCAGTTTCATTGGTTGGTGGTGGAAGTTATCCACAACCTGGTGAAATTTCTTTGGCTCATAATGGTATTTTATTCTTGGATGAATTACCAGAATTCAAACGAGAAGTGCTAGAAGTAATGCGCCAACCTTTAGAGGATCGAGAAGTTACGATCTCTAGAGCTAAATTTACCATAACCTACCCATCCTCTTTTATGCTTGTGGCGAGTATGAATCCTAGCCCAGGTGGCTATTTTAATGATCCGAATGCCCCTGTAACCTCAACTCCCAATGAGATGCAACGTTATTTGAGTAAAATTTCGGGGCCTTTATTAGATCGTATTGATATTCACATTGAGGTTACTCCCGTTCCTTTCGAAAAACTTTCAGATGACCGTCCTTCTGAAAACAGCGCTAGCATCAGAGCTCGTGTCACAAAAGCCCGAGAAATTCAATCGGAGCGATATGCATCATCTGACACTATACACTATAATGCACAAATGTCTACCAAACAAATTCGAGAATACTGTAAACTAGACGAAATTTCCTTGAACTTACTTAAAACTGCTATGGAACGACTCAATCTTTCTGCTAGAGCTTATGATCGAATTTTGAAAGTATCTAGAACGATAGCCGATTTAGAAAACAGTACTCAAATTCAATCTCACCATATTGCCGAAGCCATTCAATACAGAAGTTTGGATCGAGAAGGATGGTTAGGATAACTTTGGAAACCTATAATATCTAGCGCCTAAAAGTTGAGGATTGTCTTTTTCTATATAGTCTAAGGCAAACTCCTCATCTGGAGGCAATATGGAGTCTTTTACTTCTTTTTTGTGCAGTTTGACATAGGTTTCAAAATCTATAGGCTGTGCTTTTGCTAAAGTTTCAAATAGCAACACTTTTTCTATCACCGATTTCCATGAAGACTCCACAGTTCCTTCGAAAACTTTTGATTTTGAACCACTACCATAAGCAATGAAACCAAAAACTTTGTTGGTTAACTCCGTTTGTTGTTGCAAATGATAACAAAACGTAGACAATAACCCCAAAAAGATAGAGCCTGTGTACATATTACCAACTAGAGCGGAAGCTATTTCTGCCGGGTGTAATGTTTTATTTAGAAATTCAAGATATTCTTGGTTTTTGGCTACACTTCTAACATACTCTTTGTCCGATGCTTTCTCGGGTGATTTGAGTTCTCTGGTAAAAATATCTACAAAAGTTCTTCGACCCTGAAAACAATAAGGCAAATGCATAATGATATTTTCCCATTGGGTAAACAACCCCTTAGGACTATTGGTAATTACTTTATAATGTTCATAAGCCTCAGTAATACGATTCACATAACATTGATTGGAGTATTGCCCATCGAAAACCGGCTGTTCTTTGTATAATGCTACTTCATTTTCCTCAATATCCATCCACAATGGATTAGAAGAATCATTAGTTATTTGTTCTTTAGTAAAATACCTTCTCGGTTTAAAAAAATCGAAAACTCCTTGAGAAGAGACGCCCGTTTTACTAGAAAACGAAAGAAGTTTGGGATTGGAGGCGATTAACATAGCCACCGCACCAGCACCTTGTGTGTATTCTCCAGTAGAATTAAGATCATATTTTGCATTATCCGTAGCAATAACAATAGCTTTTTGGTCAGGATTTAATCGGATGTAGTCAAGACAGGTCTGAAGAGCATCTACAGCACCAATACAAGCAAAGGTCATATCTACGGCATCACAATTTTTAAAAACCCTTGAACCCAATTTCTCTTCCAATAACTGAGTCACATAAGAAGCCACGGGCTTTGATGCATCAATACCGCTTTCTGTACCTACATAAATTCTACTAATTTCACTTGGAGATAAGCTGTAATTCTCGATTAATTTTAAAGCGGCATTTGCGGCAAAAGTAACCACATCTTGGTGTACATCCGGAAAACTCATTCGCTCTAAGCCTAACCCTAAATGCAGTTTTTCATATTCAATATTACGATGTTCGGCAAGTGTTTGTATCGGTAAGTACAATTTAGGCAAATCGAAAGCTATAGCATCAATTCCAACTTTCATGGATAAGTTTTTATGGGTTTGAGAGGTAAATTTATCGATTTTAAAAAGAAAACATCCTATTTTGATTTTCATTTTCAACTCATCACCCAATTATTATGATTTTTGGATAATTTCGAAAAAAAATCTTAAAAAACACATGTTAAACAAGTCTTTTTTAAGATTTTAAAAATTACGATATCAATAAAAACAGAAGTGATAATCGTCTAAAACGATTGGTTGTATCTTTTATGTATTCTATTACAATCCCAATTCGGTGAAAGTATCTCCTTGATGAATATCTCCAGTATTGAAACCACGCAGGAACCAGTATTTACGTTGTTCTGATGTTCCATGAGTAAAAGATTCTGGTACAACTTGTCCTTGCATCCTTTTTTGAATAGCATCGTCACCAACAGCTTCTGCAGCACTTAAGGCTTCATCGATATCATCTGGATCTAAATATTTTTGATTGTATTTTGCCCATAAACCGGCATAGAAATCAGCTTGAAGTTCTAAAGCTACCGAAAGTTTATTGGCCTCTGTTTGATTGGTTCTAGATTGTAATTGTCTCACTTTATCTGAAGTTCCTAGTACTGTTTGCACGTGATGTCCCACTTCATGCGCAATAACATAAGCTATGGCAAAATCGCCTCCTTTGGCGCCGAAACGTGTTTTTAACTCGTTGAAAAAAGACAAATCCATGTATACTTTTTCATCACCGGGACAATAAAAAGGACCGGAAGCAGCCGTTGCAGAGCCACAGGCAGTCTGTACTGCATCGGTAAATAAAACCATTTTTGGGAAACGATAGTCTAAATTATTTTCTGAAAAGATCTGCTGCCAAGTGTCTTCATTATAAGCAAATACCGTTTCTACAAAATCACCCAACACCTTTTCTTCTTCTGTTAAAGGTCGTTGTTCCGATTGAACTTCGGTTGATTGTTGATTCATTTGCTCTAATACCGGAACAATCATTTGGCCTGTTTCGCCTCCAAACAAATTCAACAAAAGAATGATAACGCCTACTATTCCTCCCCCCGCAATTATCTTCCCGCTTCCAGACATTCCTCTTCTGTCTTCTACATTATCACTTTGACGATTACCTTTCCATTTCATATTTTTTATTTTTTTGATTTATTAAAGTTCATGTTTTATTTTAACCACTTTAGCAATAAACTCTGAAAAACATCTTTATCGATTGGTTTGGAAATATAATCGTTCATACCGGCATCAATACATTTTTCACGTTCCCCTTTAACAGTACCGGCTGTAAGAGCAATAATAGGAATATCCCAATTCAGTTGTCGGATCTCGACAGCGGTTTCATATCCATTTAAAACAGGCATTTGTATATCTAACAATATCAAGTCTGGATTGAATTCATTGAATCTTTCTATAGCAATTTTACCATTTGGAGCTTCAATTATAGTAGCTTTAGGCATTAACTTTTTAATCAAAGTTCTGGCCAACAACATGTTAATCTTATTATCTTCTACCACCAATATCTTCTTCTCCATTTCAAAAATATTTTTCTTAAATTGAAAACTAAGATCTTCATATTTAACCTCAATATCTTTGATATCGATTGTATTTAAACCTTCCTCTTCGGAAAAATAAACCACATTCAAATCGAAATAAAATGTACTCCCTTTACGAAAATCACTCATTAACACCAGACTACTTCCCATCAGATTAAGAATCTTATTCGAAATAGCCAATCCCAATCCTGTCCCACCGTATTTCCGCGTGGTAGAGTTATCTTCTTGTGAAAAAGGTTCAAAAATTTTCTCTTGATTTATTTTTTTTATTCCGATGCCACTATCAATCACCGAAACTCTTATTTGGGCTTTATCCTCTGTTTTATCGATCAAATCTAATCTTAACTCCACTGTTCCTTTACTAGTAAATTTTACGGCATTAGAGAGTAAATTGAGTAATATTTGTTTCACTCTCAAGGAATCGGTTTCTATATATTTAGGTACGCCAATACCAATATTAAATCTTAAATCGATATTTTTTTGGACCGAATCGAACCTAATAATATCTAAAACCTGATGGGCAATTTCATAAAGATTTACTCGGCGGATATCCAACTCTAATTTTCCGGTTTCAATTTTAGAAAAATCAAGAATATCATTAACCACATCTAACAATATTTTAGCAGATTTATGAACTGTTGCCAAATATTCCAGCTGATTTTTATCCAAATGTGTTTCCGTGAGAATATCAGTAAATCCGATAATTGCGTTAAGCGGTGTTCGAATTTCATGACTCATATTTGCTAAAAATTCCGACTTGGCTTTATTGGAAGCTTCCGCTAATTCACGAGCTTTCTTCTCACTTTCTATGGCTCTTTTTTCCGTAATGTCAATCAATATTCCTTCTATGTAAGCTACTTTCCCGTCTTTGACAATAGAATCTCCGAATTCTTCAATCCAAATGTATTCGCCCGATTTTCTCTTTAATCGGTACATTATATGAAAGGGTTCATTTTTTTGAATACTGAGGATCGTGCTATCCAGTAAATCTCGTTTATCATCCGGGTGCACTAAATCTAAAATATTGATTTCTCCTTTTATGAATTCCGCTTTAGTGTAACCGGTAAGTTTTTCAATTTCGTCATTCAGATATACTTTTGTCCAATTTGGATCAAACTTAGACAGGTAAACGGTTCCTGGAATATTATCTGCCAATAATTTGAACTTTTCTTCGCTTTCCTGAATGAGTTTTTCGGAATTGATCCGCTCAATAGAAGCAGCGATATTGCTGGAAAGGATTTGCATGACATCTAATTCGTCATCAGCCCATTTGCGACCATTAGTACAATCATCAAAACCGATAAATCCGAACAAGCTGTTTTTAACAAAAATGGGGAAAACTACAATACTTAAAACTTCTTGTTGTTTTAATGTTTTTCTAAGTTCTTCACCTTCAACTTCATCTATAAGTTGGTTGACAATTTTATTCTTTAGTAAGATTTCCATCATAGAACTTAACGTTTTATGTGGAATATCTAATAAGGTAACATCTTCTTTTATGGATGCAATTCCTTCTTTAAGCCACTCGTGTTTTAAACTTACTATGGATTGAAGGGAATCATTTTCGAAATAATAAATTCGGTCTACATTAGCCGCTTTTCCTAAATTTGATAAGGTAGTTTTGAAAATTTCTTCAAAAGCTTCATTAATATTCGATTTTTTAAGTAAAATTTCTGTTGTAGAAGCAATTGCTGCCAAAATTTTGGTCTTTTCTTCTAATTTTTTTTCTGTTTCAAGACGCTTATTGGATTCTATAGTCAGTGAGATCACATCCGAAACGGAACGTGCAAAATTAATATCATCATTGTCCCATTTTCTTGGTTCCGTGGTAGTCTCGAAGCAAAGAATAGAATTCAACTCACCATTACTCATTACCGGAACATCTAATAGTGATTTGATGTTGTTACTGCTAAAATATCCTTTAGTGGCCAATTCTTTAGTAGCTACATCATGATAAACATCAGAAGCTACGATAATTTTATCCTTTAGTAAAGTGTCAAAATATGTAGGATAATCTGATTTGTAAATAGTATCATCATGTTCAAAATCATTTTTATCTAAAGAATACAAACTCTGACAGTGTAAATTGTCTCCATTGTACGACCAGAAACTGATTCTGTTGATTTTTGAACCCTGTGACGTTTCTTTAAGAATATGTTTCACAATGTTCTCAAAGGAATCTCCAACGGTATATTGCTTAGTGACTAAATTGTTAATGGTTTTATTATAAACTTCTGTTTTCGCATGTCGGTAGTGCTGTTCTATTTCTATTTTTTTCAACAGAGTAATATCTCTGGCTATAGCCCCAAAACCTGTTACATTTCCTTTTGAATCATGAGTAAGTGAAATCTTTTGCGAAATCCATAATTCGGTTCCATCTTTTTTTCGGATAGGAAATTCAATTGCTGGAATTTCCTCTGTTTTGGAATAATGTTTTTTGTAGAATGACAAGACCTTCGAAACATAGTCCTCTCTGATAAAATTTAAAAAATGTTTACCTAGAATATCCTTATCTCTATAATTTAATAGTTTTTTAGAAAAAGGATTTAAATAGATCAGATAACCATTTCTGTCTGTTTCATAAATTATATCCGAAGCACTTTCAATTAATGTTTTGTAATGATTTTGTGTTTCTGTCTGTTTGGTAACATCTTGACCTATACCGATATAAACACCTTTAGAATATATCGAATCTTTCCATTGTATGTACTTGTAAGTATTGTCTTTGCATTTTAATTTTCTGGTATAAAGATTTTCATTGATTTCATAATTCAAAGGAGAAAATTCTTCATCTTGAGTTAATTTCCAAAAATTCAATCCTTTTACTTCTTCAACCTCATAGCCTAAAATTTGTTTTACATTTTGACTACAATAAATCACTTCACCCAACTTATTAACAACCACTACCAATGAAGTTCCTTTATTCACAATGTTATCCGCAAATAAGAAGTTTTGTCTTACCTTTAAGCTTATTTCGTATCGAACATGACTTAAAACTGAAATTAAAAAAGTAGTATAAAGTATTGTTATTCCATATATATTAGGTATGAGTGTTTGAACAATAAAAAATATAAAAAGGATTAAATTGGAGACGATAAAAAACCAATAATGAATATTATTTTTTAATACGGTATAGGCTAAAATATAAAGTATAATTAAATCAAAGTAAGGTGATATAAATTCGGGAGATTGAAGAATCCTGTAAATGGTTATACCATAGTAAATAAAAAATAAAATTAAAGCTAGTTGTTCCAGATGATTCCTTACTATTTTAAACCTTTGGCTTAAAAAATAAATACCTACAAGAATTAATCCTATAAAAATATTAAACTCTAAAACTTCATCATTTCTTAAGGTAAAATATTCAATGACGTACTCAATGATAGGTATTGTAATCCCTATAAATAAAAAATACAAACTATAGAGTTCGTTTGAATTTTCTATTTCTAAATAGTTTTTAATCTTGGAGTTAGTGATAGTCGAATATTTTCTGAAACCATAGATTAAAAATGAAACCAATAAAATCGAAAATAGGGTTATAAACCACCAAGAATGATAAACACCATTGGCAATTAACAAGAAACTAGCCCTTAAATCAACCATAGAAGTCGAATTAAGCATTGCAACACTTCCAATAAAAGGTACTACATTCATTAACTTAGGGGGTCTGTTTTTTAATCTGTTCGTCTAAAATTAGTAAAAAAAATAATACTTTTTTTTAATCCGAAGCTTTTTTATTCTTCTCCTCTATCCACTTGGACATGAATCTAGTAGCTTGAAAGGCTTGTTGTTGCAGTAGATTGCCAATAAAATTGTTTTGTCTGTGTTTTTTAAGATGATTCGAAAGTTCCATTAATTTGAAAGAAAATTCTTTCTTAAAATTATCTTGACTGAATTTCTCTAAAGCTATATATCCCTTTTTTTGTCTCTCATTCCACAAATTCTGATCGGTATATAATCTAATCGAAGCTTCAATAAACGAATCCCAATCATTCATGACAAAACCATTCCATTCTGATTCAGAAACTATCCCTTCAGCACCAATACTCGTAGTAATAGAACAGGTCCCCACTTGCATTGCTTCAAGTAATTTTCCTTTCTGACCGGCTCCAAAACGCAAAGGAGCTAATAAAACTTTAGCCTTTTCTATAACCTCAGAGGCACTTTGTGCACGTCCCGTAATCAAAAAACCTTCTTTTTCATTGTGCAATTGCAGCACTTTCTGAGTTGGATATGCACCATAAATCAACAATTTAGCATCGGGAAGTCTTTTTCTTATGGTTGGCCAAATCTTAGTTTTCAGTTCTTTAACCGCATCCCAATTAGGCTCATGTATAAAATTTCCAATAAAAACAAAATTCTCCCTCTCTTCAAATGTGAGCATTTCCGATTGCTTTTTTACTTCATAAAACAAAGGCAAATAGTAAAGTAATTCCGATTTGAGACCAAAAATTTCCTGAAGAATATACATTTCAAACTCCGAAATCATTAAAGTCAAATCGCAACGGTAAATACTGGCAATTTCTCTTTTGGCAATATCCGATAACAACAAATCTTCCAACACAAAAGTATTCCCTTTTTTAATCGCATTTTGACGTTCTAGTCGAAGACAATGCAAATCCTCTGTATCTAAAATTCGTATAGTCTCTGGACAATTTTCGGAAATTCGCCAACCAAACTGCTCCTCTGATATGTAACGATCAAAAAGAACGATATCCGGTTGTAATTTTGCTACAAACTCATCAAAACTGGAGGAATTAAGTTCAATACTTTTTTTTTGTATTCCCTTTGATTGCAAATCAAATGAAAATTCACTTTCCTGAGCTGCTGAAGCAAAAATAATCTCGAAATCCTGTGCCAAAAATAGATCCATCAACTGCAATATTCGGATTCCCGCCGCAGAAGAATTTGGTTCTGGCCAAACCAAACCAATGACTAAAAGTTGTTTCTTTTTCAAACTGAAAATTTTATACAAAATACCCACTTTTATCTTGAAAAATCAATTCCAAAAAATGTAATTTTGCAATCTTATTTTGATACAATGTTAGGATTAAAATTAAAAACAGACCCAAAGTGGGTAAATATTGCAGAAGGAAATATTTCCGAAATTTTGTCAGACCATGCTTGGTGTGAGCAAAAAGCAGCAACTAACGCCATTACTTTGATTATCAATAATTCTGAAAAAGAAGAATTGGTGACCGAATTAACCAACATCGCTTTAGAAGAAATGGAACATTTTAAAATGGTTCACAATATAATCAAAGAACGTAATTTAGAGTTTACACGCGAGCGCAAAGACGATTATGTTAATCAATTGGCCAAATTCCTCAAAAAAGATGGAAGTCGCGAACAATCTTTAGTAGATCGATTGCTCTTTTCTGCAATGATTGAAGCTAGAAGTTGTGAACGTTTTAAAGTTTTATCGGAAAACATTCAAGACGAAGAATTGGCTAAATTTTATCGAGATCTAATGATTAGTGAGGCCAATCATTATACTGTTTTCTTGAATTTTGCCCGAAAATATGGCGATGTTGAAGAAGTAAACAAAAGATGGAAAGAATGGATAGATTACGAAGGTGAGATTATTACCAATTACGGTAAACAAGAAACCATTCACGGATAATTTAGAGCGTTCAGATTTTGAACGCTTTTTTTGTAACATTTTTTTAAATTCACATTCTAATTCAATAAATAAAAAACAAAAAATTATGCAAGCTCATGAAATTGATTACCATATTTATGGTGAAGAAATGCAATATGTAGAAATAGAACTAGACCCACAAGAAGTTGTAGTTGCTGAAGCCGGAAGCTTCATGATGATGGACAACGGTATTAAAATGGAAACTATTTTTGGAGATGGTTCAGCACAGCAATCCGGAATGTTCGGAAAATTATTAAGTGCCGGAAAGCGCATTTTAACGGGGGAAAGCTTGTTTATGACTGCTTACATGAATCAGGATTCTGGTAAACGCAAAGTGTCGTTCGCTTCTCCTTATCCCGGAAAAATAGTGCCTATCGATTTGACGCAATACCAAGGAAAATTCATTTGCCAAAAGGATTCTTTCTTATGTGCTGCTAAAGGAGTATCTGTTGGTATTGAATTTTCTAGAAAATTAGGACGAGGTTTGTTTGGAGGTGAAGGTTTTATCATGCAAAAAATTGAAGGAGACGGAATGGCATTCGTTCATTCTGGAGGAACTCTTGCCCGTAAAGAACTTAAGGCAGGAGAAGTGTTAAAAGTAGACACCGGATGTATAGTAGGTTTTACCAAAGAAGTCGATTATGATATTGAATTTATCGGAGGTATCAAAAACTCTATTTTTGGAGGCGAAGGTTTGTTTTATGCTACACTACGCGGTCCCGGCATTGTATACATTCAATCGTTACCATTTAGCCGATTGGCTGGTAAAATAATGGCGGCTTCGGGTATAAACAGCACAAAAGAAGAAGGTGGTGTTCTAGGCGGTTTAGGAAAAATTGTGGATGGAATATAAAAAAATAAAGCCCGGGCAAATGCCGGGCTTTATTTTTATCATAAGTCTATTTATTCTTCTTTTTCCCAACTTCCAACAACAGAAGTAGCCAAAGCATTTCCTAAAACATTGGTTGCACTTCGGAACATATCACAAAAATGATCTATTGGTAAAATTAAAGCAATTCCTTCCACCGGAATATCAAACATACCACAAGTTGCAGCAACAACTACCAAACTAGCTCTTGGTACGCCGGCAATACCTTTACTAGTTAACATTAAAACCAAAAGCATTGTCATTTGTGTTCCCAAATCTAAAGGAATTCCGTAAGCTTGTGCAATAAAAATAGCAGCAAACGTCATATACATCATACTTCCATCCAAATTAAAAGAATACCCCAAAGGCAACATAAATGATACAATTTTATCTTTTACGCCAAATCGTTCTAACTCTTCTGTCAATTTTGGAAATACCGCTTCACTACTTGTTGTACCGAAAGCAATAACCAACGGACTGGTGATACGTTTTAACAACGTTGTCATTCTTCCTTTTAAGAAAATATAACCAATTAACAATAAAACTATCCAAAGAGATGAAATCCCAACTAAAAAGGATCCGAAATACTTAGCATACGTGAACAATAATTCGTTCACATCACGAATAGCAAATACACCTGCAATAGCACCAAAAACTCCAATTGGAGCGAACTTCATAACATAATTCACCATTTTTAAAATGATGTGTGATGTTTTATCTAATGCAGATATTACTTGTTTGGTATGATCTCCTAATGAAGCGGCTGCTAATCCAAAAAATATCGAAAAAATAACAATTTGAAGAATCTCGTTAGTAGCCATAGCTTCTACAACACTCTTTGGAATAATGTGCTCCACAAAATTCTGCGCTGAGAATTGTTTCGTTTTTTCTGTCACTTCACTCGCAGTAGCTAAATCAACATCCGATAAATTCAGACCCGCACCCGGTTGTAAAATATTAACCCAAAATAATCCGATAAGTAAGGAAATAAAAGAAGCTGTAAAGAACCAAATTAAAGCTTTCCCTCCAATTCTTCCAACGGCTTTAATGTCGCCCAATTTGGCAATACCCACAACTAAAGTTGTAAATACTAACGGAGCGATAATCATTTGAACAAGACGAATAAAAATAGTCGCCAACATTTTTATATAACCACTAAACTCTTTGGCAGTATCAGGAAGGTAATTCTGGTGTACGTAGATTCCAAGAGCAGCTCCCAAAACCATAGCCAATAAAATTTGCATGGTAAGATTTGAAAAAATAGATTTTTTTTGTTCCGGTAAATTTTCTTGATGATTCATATTTTTTTGTTTGTATAGGTCTGTGTATGTTGGTAAATAACTGAGAATGTAAAAGTTCTTGAAATTTACCTTATTATTTATTGTAAATTTTATTTAATAAGTAAAAATCCGCCATCACTATTGCCGCCATGGCTTCCACAATTGGAACGGCACGAGGCACCACACAAGGATCATGACGACCTTTTCCTTGTTGTTCAATTATTTGATTCTGATTGGTTAATACTTCTTGTTTTTGAAGCAACGTCGCAACGGGTTTAAATGCTACTCGAAAATAAATATCCATTCCGTTACTAATTCCCCCTTGAATACCACCAGAGAAATTAGTTTGCGTTGTTCCATCTTCATTGAATAGATCATTATGTTCGCTACCTTTCATTGTGGCTCCTGAAAAACCACTACCATATTCAAATCCTTTTACGGCATTGATAGAAAGCATTGCTTTACCTAACTCGGCGTGTAACTTATCAAAAACAGGCTCACCCAAGCCCACAGGAACATTTTGAATCACACAAGTAATTGTTCCCCCTATGGTATCTCCTTGTTTTTTTACTTCCTTAATAAGAGTTTCCATTTTTTGAGCAACTGCTGTGTCGGGGCAACGAACAGGATTAGATTCTATAAGTGAGAAGTCTAATTCTTGATAAGGTATATTCATTTCGATACTTCCAACAGAAGATACAAAAGCTGTAATTTTAATATCGGGGATAATTTGCTTTGCAATGGCTCCAGCTACAACTCGACTGGCAGTTTCACGGGCTGAACTTCTTCCTCCTCCTCGATAATCTCGAATACCGTATTTTTTCTCATACACATAATCGGCATGACTAGGTCGGTACGTTTCTTTAATATGTGAATAATCGTCCGACTTTTGATTGGTATTTGGAATAACGAATCCGATAGGCGTTCCTGTAGTTTTACCTTCAAAAAGACCCGATAGAAAACGTACTTCATCTTCTTCTTTTCGTTGTGTCACTATTGAAGACTGTCCTGGCTTTCGTCTTTGCATTTCATATTGAACCGAATCTAAATTTAACTCGATCCCAGGAGGACAACCTTCTATGATACCGCCCAAAGATTCTCCGTGAGATTCACCGAATGTGGTTATTTTAAAAATATTTCCGAAAGAATTCCCTGCCATTATATTTGTTTGCTAACAAAAATAAGGTTTCTTATCTATGTTTTAAAATTTATAGTCCTAAAACTTAATCAGAAGAATCAATTAAATTAAAACATTCATTACATTGACTCAATGATTCTTATATTTAAAAAAGCTATTCACTTGACAATGAACAACTAAGAGAAAAGATTAAAATATTCTTCCTTTTTAAACGAATACTCCAATGAAAAAAACCTCTATAAATTTTGATTTAAAAACAATATTTGTACATTTACCTTCGTTAAAACTAAAATTAACATAACATGAAAAAATTATTTTTATCAGCTTTTATGCTGTTAGGTTTAGCATTTAATGCGCAAGCTCAAGACATTTCTAAAAACGCTTTAGGTCTACGTTTAGGGGACAACGACGGTTTTGGTGCTGAAATTTCATACCAAAGAGGATTATCAAAAAGCAACCGTTTAGAATTTGATTTGGGTTGGAGAAGCAATAACAATGTTGATGCTTTCAAATTAGCAGGTTTATACCAATGGGTTTGGAACATTGATGGAGGTTTCAACTGGTATGCTGGTGTTGGCGGTGGTATAGGAAGTTGGAGTGCTGATGATTATTACATCGGTGGTACAAGATACGATGGTCCTAGTGAAACTGCAGTTTTTGCAGCTGGTGATATCGGTATCGAATACAACTTTGACGTGCCAATTCAATTATCATTAGACTTCAGACCAGAATTTTATTTCAATGATAACCTTGCAGATGACTATGGATCTGACATTGCTTTAAGTATCAGATACCGTTTCTAATCGGAAATAAAATATAAAAATGCCTTCTGAATTAGAAGGCATTTTTTTTAGTCTTTTCTAGAGCTTCCTCGTATACATTTTCGTATAGAGGAACAATTTTGTCTATGAGAAATTTTTTAGCTGTTTCCAAAGCATTATGCTTAAACTCATTTAGGACAACTTCATTTCGTAGTATCTTCAAAGCATTTTCAGCCATATCGTCTACATCTCCTACATTACTCAAATACCCTGAGTAACCATGACTATTAACTTCCGGTAAACCACCAGTATTACTCGAGACTACAGGAACACCACACGCCATCGCTTCTAAAGCAGCTAATCCGAAGCTTTCCGTCTCAGAAGGTAATAAAAATAAATCCGAATAGCCTAAAATTTGATGTATCTCGTTACTATTTCCAAAGAAAATGACTTTATCTTGAATTCCTAATTTTTCGCATAGTTCTTCTGCTATCACTTTTTCAGGTCCATCCCCAACCATCATTAACTTTGCAGGAATTTTTTCTTGTATCCTGTAAAAAACATTAACCACATCTGGAATGTTTTTAATTTTTCTAAAATTACTGATATGCGTGATAATCCTTTCGTCTGAATTTGCCATTACAGAACGTTTACAAACCTGATTTCTGTTTATCGTTTCATCTATTTCGATAAAATTAGGAATCACAACAATTTCGTTTTTAATATCAAACAATCGCAATGTTGCTTCCTTTAGACTCTGAGAAACCGAAGTCACCACATCAGATTTATTGATACTAAAAGTTACCGCCGGTTTGTAAAACGGATGATTTCCCACCAAAGTAATATCGGTCCCGTGTAATGTAGTTACCATAGGAATATTAATCCCTTCATCCTTCAACATTTGTTTTGCCATATACCCTGCATACGCATGAGGTATAGCATAATGCACATGAAGTAAATCGATATGATGTAACTTAACCATATCTACCAATTTACTCGATAATGCTAATTCATAGGGTTGATAATGAAATAATGGATATTCAGGAACATTCACTTCGTGATAATGAACATTCGGGTTGAGAAGTGCTAAACGTACAGGTTGACTGTAAGTAATAAAATGAATTTCGTGTCCTCTACGAGCCAATTCTAAACCTAACTCTGTAGCTACCACGCCACTACCTCCAAAAGTTGGATAACAAACAATTGCTATTTTCATGCAACTAATTTACTCAAAAAATGAGTCGCAGTATTTTATTTTAGAGAAAATTAACGATTAGTTAAGCAGCGCATCGTAAATAATCTGCTGGATTTTTTCGCGAATGCCTTCTTTGGAAAGTTTATTTGACGCGTTACTATCTGGGAATGTCCTGTTAGACAGAAAAATATAAATTAATTCCTGATCGGGATCGGCCCATGCGATGCCTCCTGTGAAACCTGTATGACCAAAACTAGTTAATGAAACACATCCGCAAGTGGGACCATCTCCTTTTAATTGAGGCTTATCAAATCCTAAACCTCTCCTATTTCCCTCCGGACAATAGTAACAAGTGTTAAAAGCTTCTAGGGTTTGAGGTGAAAAATATTCGATTCCGCCATAATTCCCTTTTTGGATAAACATTTGTAGCATTTTTGCTATATCCATTGTATTCGAAAATAACCCTGCATGACCACCTACCCCACCTTGCATCGCGGCAGCCATATCATGTACATATCCCTGAACGATGTCGTGTCTGAAGTAGGTATCGTTTTCGGTTGGAGGAATTACATCCATATCAAATTTACGCAATGGATTGTATAAAGTATTGTTCATACCGAGTTTAGAAAAGAAATTTTCCTCTGCTAACACATCCAAAGTCTTGTGATGATGGCTTTCTAAATACTCTTGTAAAAGAATAAAAGTAAAATCGCTGTACCTATATTCTTTTTTAGGAAGTAACTTGCTTCGAATAATTTTATTAATGATAGAATCCTTGTATGCGTTGGTCAAAAACAAATTTTCAGAAACTTGAACGGTGAACTCTTTAGTCTGTGTGGAACGATAAAATTGACTTAACGGCTTTTTAGTAACCGAATCCAAAGTTGCTTTATAAAACGGTTCCCAAGCTTGCAGTCTAGCATAATGAGAAAGTAATTCTTTGAAAGTTATCGATTCTTTGTCAGTCCCTTTGGCTTTATGAACCATTTGGCCTAAAGTTGTCTCCAAATTTATTTTATCACGATCATAATCCAACATTATATTGGGTAAGGTTCCAATAATTTTAGAAAGCGAAGCAATATCGTAGATGTCAGAGTTTTTTACTTTAATTTCTTTTTTATAGGTATGGTAGCCAAAAGCTTTTTGATACACCACTTTCCCTTTTCTCGCAACTAAAATTTGCGCTCCAGGAGTAATCTTATTGGCAATGGCATCATTTGTGATTTTATCGATTTCTTTTAACTTTTCCGAATTAAGACCAACACTTTCCGGATTAGCAAACCCTAAAACATTCAATTTTTCTGTGGAAAGACCATGACCTACTTCATAGTTTGCATTAATCGAAACCGGTAATTTTCCTTTCGCTTCGATAGCTCCAAAAATAAGCTCTGCCGATACTTCCTGTGCTATTTCTCCATTTTGATACGAAACAATTACGCTCTTGATGTTTTCAAAATTTTGCAAAGATTTTAAAATGTAGGGCTTCGCAAACACATCTAAAATAACCTGTTTTTTATCTGAAATTTTGGTAATGTACTCTACTTCTTTTGCAGTAAACTCATGCTTTTTCCACCAAGATCGATCAGAAACATGGTAACCAATAATTACCTTGTCGTAATCTTTCAATTCCAATAGTAAAGAATCTATATTTTGATTAGATACTTCGGTAACTTCAGTATATTTTTTTAAACTTGTCAAAAACTTATTCCCTGAATCATCTCCCAATTTCACATACGCAATTTTGGTTTTAGCCAGATTCTTAATAGGCAACTGCTCATGATCATTTTTTACAACCGTTACGGCATTTTCATACAATTTATACAATAACGTATTGCTGTAAGAAGTATTTAGGTCTTGTGAAATATTGGCTAAATCGATTGGTTTGTATTGATTTAAACCCGATTTGTATTTATGAGCCAAAATCTTTTTTACAGAATGCTCTATTCTTTCATCTGTAATCAAAGTATCTTTATAAGCTTGTGTAAATTTTTGAATGGCTGTAGGCACATCTTCCGCAAAAAGCATGATATCGTTACCCGCTAGGAAAGCGGCCAAATCAATTTCTCCTGGTTTTTTAAAGTTACTAGCTCCCTTCATATTCAGAGCATCAGTAAAAATAAGACCTTTAAAATCCATTTGATGCTTCAAAATATTGGTCACCACATTATAAGAAATAGAAGTAGGAAAATTTTCTCTTGGCTCTAAACTAGGCACATTCAAGTGAGCCACCATTACCGAAGCCAAACCGTAATCAAACATTTTTTTGTAAGGATACAGTTCAACATTGTTAATCCGTTCCTCAGTAAAATTAACCATTGGCAAGGTATGATGAGAATCAGTTTCAGTATCTCCATGACCAGGAAAATGCTTACCCGTTGCAAAAATCCCCTGATTTTGAATCCCTTTCATCAAAGCTAATGCACGACGAGTTACCTCTTCCTTATTTTCTCCAAAAGAACGATTACCGATAATAGGATTATTAGGATTGGTATTAATATCTAGAACAGGAGCAAAGTTGAATTGAAGTCCCAAACGTTTTGCCTCTTTGGCCATTTGACCGCCAAGTTCTTCGATTAATTTCATATCCTGAATTGCCCCAAGAGTCATATTCCAAGGATATTTGTAAGTAGAATCCAAACGCATACTCAATCCCCATTCGGCATCATTTCCTATAAAAAGTGGTACTTTAGAAGAAGCTTGAAAACGATTGGTTAATTTCGCCTGACGAAAAGGTCCTCCTTGAAAAAAAATCAATCCTCCTATTTTATAATTTTTGACTAATTTTTCAAGTGAATTAAAATGAACCGTATCTTTATTTGAATAGGCAGCCACCATAAACAGCTGACCTAATTTTTCTTCAAAAGACAAAGAATTATAAACACTATCTACCCATTTCTTTTCTCCAGTAGTTTCGGGAAAAAGATTAAAACCTTCTTTAGAAATTGCATCGATTTCGGAGATTTCGATATCATTTTTAACCGCTGTTGAAGAGGCGGTAATACCTTTTTTTCCACTAGAACAATTCCATGTAAATAATGCGACTAAAACAAGTATTGTAAGTTGGAAAAAAAACTTCTTCATAAGTACTTTAAAAAAATTAACAAGGGTAGAATTTAAAAAAAAGCCAATTTCAAACTATGCTAAAATTGGCTAAACTATGATACTAAAAAAATCTGCTGTGCCAACTTTCGGAAGCAGGAACTTCCCATGACTCGTTGAATTCTTCTATGGTGTTGACCAAATTATTAAAAACAATGGTTGAGGCGGTAACTGCTTTGTCTTTAGCCATTTTTTTAAAATCGATTAAAGATTTATGCGCAATGAATTCACCATTTTTGAAGGTCACATTCATTTTATCTAATAAATCTACCTCATATTTTTTCTCTAGTGCCTGAATAAATTGCACCGAAGCATCTATAGAACAACCCGAAGCAGCATGTACTTCCTGATTTACAGCAATGATGATAAATCGGTTATATTTTGTAATAAAAGAAGCTTCTAGACCTGTACCATGAGCAGACCAGTCTTCGATGAATTCTTTTACAGAAGATTCAATTTCTGACATTTCTTCATCGGAAAATTTTCTATTGGATTGGTATATCCAAATTCGTGAATGTTCCGGTAATGTATCAAAAGGTACAAACATATTTTTTTATTAAAGATTGGTTTTGGATCTCTAATTGATCCAAAACCTAATTAGTGTATTAAAAATTATAAATCTTGAGCATTTGCTATTAACTCAGCTACATCCAACACTTTAACATCATGTTCACGGTGTTTCGCTTTGGTTCCATCCGTTAACATTGTGTTACAAAAAGGACAACCGGCTGCGATAATTTGAGCATTTGTTTCTAAAGCATCTTCTGTACGCTCTACGTTGATGTCTTTATCACCATTTTCTGGCTCTTTAAACATTTGAGCTCCACCCGCACCACAACATAAACCGTTTGCTTTAGAACGCTTCATTTCTACTAACTCGGCATCAAGTTTTTGTATTAAATCACGAGGAGCTTCATATATTTTATTAGCACGTCCTAAATAACAAGGGTCATGGAAAGTGATTTTCTTTCCTTTAAATTGACCTCCTTCAATAGTCAAACGTCCTGAATCTAATAATTCTTTTAAAAACTGCGTATGGTGTAAAACCTCATACTTTCCTCCCAACTCAGGGTATTCATTTTTTAAAGTATTAAAACAGTGAGGACAAGCTGTTACTATTTTTTTTGCTTCATAAGCATTTAAAACTTCTATATTCATAAAAGCCTGCATCTGAAATAAGAATTCATTCCCAGCTCTCTTTGCCGGATCTCCCGTACATCCTTCCTCTGTTCCCAATACTGCAAAATCTACATTGGCACGATTTAAAATTCGGACAAATGCTTTAGTGATTTTTTTGGCTCTATCATCAAAACTTCCTGCACAACCTACCCAAAATAACACTTCCGGTTGTTTTCCTTGAGCTAACATTTCGGCCATTGTAGGCACTACTAAATTTTCTGACATACAATTTATGTTTATTTTTTGGTTAGGTTATTATTTAGACTCTTTTTCGTCATCGAAAACCTCAATGGTTACTTTTTTCTCAATCAAATCGGTAAACTTACCTCTGTATCGTGTTGCTTTCACTAAATGATTGTCAATCCAATGGTAATTTCCTCCACGAGGTTTTCCCATAATCATACCGTGATATTTAAAACCATGTTGCTTCAACCATTGCTCGGTATATTCTCTGTGTGCTTCGGTTCTAGAAGTGAAGAAGAAAATTATATGTCCTTGATCATACCATTTATTTAAAGTCGCCAAAGCATCGGGGTATACCTCTGCTGTAAGCATTCTTTCTGGTTCTTCGTTAGGAATATCATCACAGATGGTCCCATCAATATCAATCAAATAATTTTTAATTCCCGGAGGCAATATAGGACTGATAGTTTGCCCTTCTACAGAAGCAGCTACTAATTTTTTATCTAAATCTTCTATATTCATTATTGCTCGTCTTTCCAGTTTAATCTATCCATTTGACTATATTGCCAAGGTGCACTATTATTTTCAATATTAGTCATCATCGCATTCAAAGACATTGGTGCCGCGCTTTGTTCCATTACTAAATAACGACGCATATCCATGATGATAGACAAAGGACTAATATTTACAGGACATTCTTCAACGCAAGCATTACAAGAAGTACAAGCCCAAAGTTCTTCTGGTGTTATATAATCGTTCAATAGCGATTTATTATCCGGTACAAAAACACCATTATTTTTATCCATATTATCACCTACTTCTACTAGACGGTCTCTAGTATCCATCATGATTTTTCTTGGAGACAATTTTTTACCGGTTTGATTTGCCGGACAAGAAGAAGTACAACGTCCACATTCGGTACAAGTGTAAGCATTTAAAAGCTGTACCCAATTTAGATCTTGAACATCTGATGCACCAAATTTACTAGGAACAGCTTCTGCATCAGGAGCAGGTGCTGCGAAAGGATCTACATTAGGATCCATCATCAATTTTACTTCTTTAGTAACGCTCTCTAAATTATCAAATTTCCCTAGTGGATTCAGATCCGCGAAATACGTATTAGGAAAAGCTAAAATGATATGAAGGTGTTTAGAATAATATAAATAATTCAAGAACACCATTACCATCATAAAGTGTCCCCACCAACCTACTCTTTCTAGGACATGTAATGTACCTTCGCTAAGTGAACCAAATAAAGCTGGACCTAAATGTTGTGAAATTGCAAAACCAAAAGAACCTTGACCTTCAAAATGCGATTTCCCCATATTGTACAACACTTCATCTGTACCATTCATGGTAAAAATACAAGCTACTAATACAATTTCCATTATAAGGATTAGGTTAGCGTCTTTTTGAGGCCATCCAAGTAGTTCAACTTTGTTTAATCGAGGTAATTTCAATAAATTTCTTCTCGATAAAAATGCTACGGTAGCTATTAGCGCCAACAACGAAAGCACTTCGATAAAACTAATTAGGAAGGTATAAAAACCACCTAAAGAAGGTTTAAAGAAACGGTGAGTTCCGAAAATTCCGTCTACAAGAATTTCTAGTAGCTCTATTTGTGTGATGATAAACGCTGCATACAAAGCAAAATGTAAAACAGCCGGAACCGGACGCGTGAACATTTTCTTTTGTCCAAAGGCCACTAAAGCCATGTTTTTCCATCGTTCAGAAGCATTATCCGATCGATTAACGTCTTTTCCTAATTTAATGTTACGAATGATTTTCTTTACATTTTTGGCAAAGAAACCCACTCCTACTGTAAGAATGATTAAAAATACAATGCTACTTAAATAACTCATAACGGTTTATTTGGTTTTGATTGGTATGGTTTGATTATTTTGTTTCTTCCTCAGGTGATTTGTATGGCTTTTCTTTTTTTCCAAACAAAGAGACATTTACATATCGCGTAGGATGTAATCGAACGTCCTGAAGAAGCAATTCTAATTCTTTAGAGGTTTTAGATAAATTGTTATACAGCGCTTCATCTTTCATCAATTTACCCATAGTTCCCTTACCCGATTGCATGTCAACCAACATTTTGTTTACATTACTTAAAGTAGCTTCTAAATTATTTACGGTTTCCGCTAATTTGGCTTTTTCTAAATCTGCTGTAATTTTAGCCATATCACTCGAAGCTTTCTCCGCACTAGACAAGGTATTGTTAATTTTTTGATTGTTGGTTGCCAACATTCCGTTAACTTGTGAAGTCACTTTGTTCAACTCAGCTAATGTTTTGCTTAATTGAGCGATACTTGTTTTGATATTATTCTTAGTCTGCTCGTCTAAAACACTATTAAGATTCACTATTAACTTATCTGTATTAGTTAACAATCCATCTATTTTTTGCTGTGTCGGTTCCAATTTATTAGCAAAAGAGGTAGTTAATCCCTCTTTAACATCCGCTTTTAAGTAATCACCAGAAACTGCAATATTCTTGTCGTAGAAATTAGGGATGATAGCAACTTGTTTTCCTCCAATAAATCCTGGTTCGTAAATCTGTGCTAAACTAGATTTAGAAATAGGAAACGATTCATCATCAATTTGTAATTCAACCAGCAATTTCCCATCAGGATTTAATGTAATAGCATTTACCTTACCTATCATTTTACCACTGATAGTAACTGGCGCAGCCTGAATTAGCCCTTCTACATTATCGTATACTACGTAATATTTCTTGTGACTATTTAAAAGATTATTCCCTTTTAAAAAACTATAGCCCCAAATAAATAATAATAAGGAGCCAATGACCAAAATGGCCGTTTTTATTTCTCTTGTTAATTTCAAAATCGTATATTTTTGGACAAAATTAATAATTAAAATTAGTAATTACTTTTTCTTTACCGCTTCATTTAATGAAATTTTCACTCCATTTCTGAAAGGCACTATAAATGCTGAATCGTAACCTTTAGTTTTGGCTTCTGTCAATAACTTTTTAGAAGCTTCATAATTATTGGTTTCTCCATACATATATTTAAAAAAACCGCCTTCGGAAATTACTGAAATTTTATCTAAACCATTAAAATTAGCAGGGCTTGTCTCGATTTCTGACTTACTAGCTTTTATCTGGATTTTAAACACTGGTTTACTATTATCAACAGCACTTACTTTACTTTCAATTACTTTTGGAGCTTCTTTCACTTGAGGAGTTTCAACAGTTTTTTTAATAGTATCCTTTTTCACCGGTCTTTCCGATTTTTTGATATCTAAAACAGGTACTGTTCCTCCAAAATGATCTGCTTTCATTCTGAAAATTGCATCAGCAATCGATTTTGCTATGTTCAACTGTCCTTCCTCCGAGTTTAAATAAGCTCCTTCTTCTTTGTTAGAAATAAACCCAATCTCGATTAAAACTCTTGGCATAAAAGCTTTGTGAAGTACCATGAAAGGCGCTTGTTTAACACCTCTAACTTTTCGGTTTAACTTAACATCAAAATTATCTTGTACTTTGTGAGCAAACTCAATACTCTGATCTAAATATTCTTCTTGAGCTAATGTTGCACTAATTAACGACTCGGGAGAATTAGGATTATAACCGGCATATTTTTGTTTGTAATTATCCTCTAAAGTAATTACCGCATTTTCCTTTTTTGCCACCTCTAAACTAGAAGCACTTTTAGAAAGTCCCATCACATAAGTTTCTGCTCCATAGGCTTCTTGATTTCTATTTGCATTACAATGAATAGAAACAAACAAATTGGCATCGGCTCTATTGGCTATGTTACAACGCTCCACCAAATCAACAAAAACATCGGTTTTACGGGTATAATTAACAACCATTGAAGGGTCTTGTTCTAATATTTTACCTACTTTAAGCGCTACAGACAAAGCAATATTTTTTTCTACAAATCCATGGTACACAGCACCGAAATCGTGATCGCCGTGACCAGCATCTAGAGTAACTTTAAATTTTGTATTGGTTTGTGCCGTTACTGACGCAACGAAAACTAAAGAAAGTACCGATAAAGCCTTTTTAATTTTTGTCATTTTCATATTCAATTCTTTTATCCCGATTAAAAGGTTATAATTTTATAAAATGCTTACTTTTTTTTAAAAATAGATGTAAGTTTGTCACTTCAAAAATTAAGCCATAATTTTACAAAAATAGCATTTATAGCTTTGCGTACAAACTTATTTCATATCGTTTTAACATCTATTTTTCTCACTCTTTGCGGTTTGCAAACGTATTCCCAAGAGTTAGGCAAAAAAAGTATTTCCATACCCTCTGAAAAACAGAAAGATAGCCTTACAATTGGACTTAAAACATTCTCTAAGACCAATGATACCATAAAAAAAGATTCTATCAAAAAAAAGAAATCTTTGTTAGACGGTAAAATAAAGTACAAATCGAAACAATACGCTCGAATCAATCAGAAAAAAAGACAAATTACTTTGTACGATGAGGCCGAAGTGTATTACAAAGACATCGAATTAAAATCCGGAATCATCGTTATTGACTACGAAAAGGACGAGGTTTATGCCGGAAAGATCAATGATTCTGTTGGAAAACCTATTCAATATCCAGTTTTTAAGCAAGGATCCAATTTAGTAGAACCCGATTCTATTCGTTTTAATTTCAAAACCAAAAAAGCACTCATCTGGAATTCTAGAACAGAACAGAATGAGTTTAAAATACGAGGCGAAATTTCTAAAAGAGAAAATGATTCAGTCATCTTTATCAAAAATGCTCGTTTTACAACTTCAAAAAACATTGACGACCCGGAATATTACTTTTTAGCTCGAAAAATTAAATTTGTTCCTAAGAAAAAAGTAGTCGCTGGTCTTACAAATCTTGTGATTGCAGACGTTCCGACACCAATTGGTGTTCCTTTTGCTTTTTTCCCCATGACCGAAGAAAGCACTTCAGGATTAATTATTCCTACTTTTGGACAAACGAATCAACAAGGTTATTTTTTGCAAAACGGAGGATATTATTTTGCCATCAGCGACAAGTTAGATTTGGCTCTTTTGGGTGACTATTATACCAATGGAAGCTATGGTTTTAGAGTAGAAAGCAATTATGCCAAACGATACAGATATAGGGGTAATCTTAATTTTAGATACGAAAATCAAATCACAGGAGAACGTGGTTTCCCGGATTATTCCAAAACCAATCTATACAATTTGCAATGGACACATTCACCGGATCCTAAAGCTACGCCTAATTCAAGATTTTCGGCATCTGTTAATTTGGGGAGTCAAAAATATTATAAGAATTCATTCAATCAGTTAAATAGCGCTAACTTTTTAAATAACACTTTAAGTTCGTCGGTTTCATTTTCGAAAACTTTTAATGTTATTCCTCAGATTAATCTTTCGCTTACGGCAACGCATTCGCAGAACACCAACACGGGTTCTATCAACATGACACTTCCAACGTTTCAAGCCAACATGGATCGTGTTTTCCCTTTCGCAGGAAAAAATCAAGCTAAGAAAGGTTTCATTAAAAACATCAACTTTAATTACAGCGTTAGAGGAGAAAACAGAATCACAACCGTAGACTCATTGTTTTTTAAACCTGAGATGTTTCGTGATGCAAAAAATGGATTACAACACAGTATTCCAATCAGTACCAATTTTAAAGTTTTTAAATATTTTAGTGTAACAGCAAGTTCTAATTATCTAGAAACTTGGTACATGAAAACCATTGAAAAAAGATTCAATACCACTGAAAACAAAGTTGAAAATATTGAGAAAAATGGTTTTGCCGCTTTCAGAACTTATGACTTTTCCGCAAATTTAGGAACTACTATCTACGGAACCTTTAAATTTAAAGAAACCAACAAAATACAAGCCATACGCCACGTGATGCGTCCAAGTGTAGGCTACTCATATACCCCAAGTTTTGAGAAATACTATGACACTTATGCAGCCGATGGTAGTGGAAGAATGGAAACTTACAATCGTTTTGAACAAGGTATTTTTGGAGGACCAAACAATTCTATGAGCAACATTGTTACTTTTTCTTTGAACAATACCCTTGAAGCCAAAGTAAGAGATAAAGATTCGACCAAAGTAGAACCCAAAAAAATCATGTTGCTAAACAATTTAAACATTTCTACGAGTTACAATATGAGAGCAGATTCATTACGATTAGCTCCTTTGCGTATTAGCGGTGGAACCAATTTGTTTAAAGACAAAATGAATGTGAATTTTGGCATGACATTAAACCCTTATGCGATTAACAACAAAGGGCAAATGATCGATATGCTTAACATTAACAACGGTGGAAGCTTGTTTAGAATGACTAGTGCGAATATGACAGTAAATTATTCGTTGAGCAATCGAAATCAAAAATCAGACGATAATTCACTAAACAACAGAGGCTTGAGAAACGGTGGTCGTGCAGACAATTTATTTGGATCCACTACAGATTTCTCCGATCGTAGGAATACTCAGTTTGGTGAGGAAGAAAAAGAAGATACTTTTGATGGATTTTACAATGCCAAACTACCGTGGGATTTGCGCTTAGCCTATTCGATGACGTACTCTAACAACAATAGAGAAAGTAAAATCACACAAAGTTCTTTAATGTTTTCAGGTGATATCGACATTACTCCCAAATGGAAAGCCGGAGTTTCTTCTGGATATGATTTCGTTCAGAATGGAGTTACTTATACACAACTCCGTTTTCAAAGAGATTTGTTGAGTTGGCGAATGGATTTTAACTGGAATCCTTTTGGCGATAGAGCTTCATGGTATTTCTTTATTGGAATTAGCTCTTCGGTATTAAGTGATATCAAATGGGACAAGCGCAGTTTGCCTGACCAAAGATTAAGATAATAGTTTGCATTCAGTAATGAATCAGAAATTCAAATTATACTCATTAACCATCATTTCATGAAAAAAATTATTTTTACAGAAAAAGCACCTGCTCCTATTGGCCCATACAGTCAAGCGGTTTTAAGCGGTAATACTTTGTATACTTCAGGTCAAATTGCTATTAACCCTGCTAATGGTGAATTAGTAACTAGTGACATTGAAACAGAGACAGAACAAGTGATGCAGAATCTTAAAGCTGTTCTTGAAGCTGCAGATATGACATTTGACAATGTAATCAAATCAACTATTTTCATTATGAACATGGGCGATTTTGCTAAAATTAATGCTGTTTATGGAAAGTATTTCCAAGAAGAAACAGCTCCTGCCAGAGAAACGGTTCAGGTTGCTACACTACCTAAAAACGTAAATATTGAAATTTCAGTAATAGCGGTAAAGTAATTCTTTTAAAAGTTTATATAAAACAAAAAACCGAGAACTATCATTCTCGGTTTTTTTGTATTTAGAAGTTGATTCTTATTTTACTTCTTCAAACTCTACATCTTGTACATTATCGCCACCTGCTTGAGCTTGAGGATCTGCTTGAGCAGCTCCTTGACCTTCTGCTTGAGCTTTGTACATCTCTTCAGATGCTGCTTTCCATGCTTCATTGATTTTATCTAAAGCAGGTTGGATTGTAGCTACATCTTTAGTTTCATACGCTTTTTTCAATTCTTCTAAAGCAGCCGTGATGTTTGATTTATTTCCTTCTGACAATTTATCTCCAAATTCAGCTAATTGTTTTTCTGTTTGGAAAATCATACTGTCTGCCTCATTCAATTTAGAAGCTTTTTCCATAGCTGCTTTATCTGCTTCAGCATTCATTTCAGCTTCTTTTCTCATTTTTTCGATTTCTTCTTGAGTTAATCCAGAAGAAGCTTCGATTCTAATGTCATGAGATTTTCCTGTTCCTTTATCTGTTGCAGAAACTTTGATGATACCATTAGCATCAATATCGAAAGTCACTTCAATTTGAGGTACACCTCTTTGTGCAGGTGGAATTCCGTCTAAGTGGAAACGACCAATTGTTTTGTTGTCGTTTGCCATAGGTCTTTCCCCTTGTAACACGTGGATTTCAACTGAAGGCTGATTATCCGCAGCAGTTGAGAACACTTGTGATTTTTTAGTTGGAATCGTAGTGTTAGCTTCAATTAATTTTGTCATTACACCACCCATAGTTTCGATACCTAAAGAAAGTGGTGTTACGTCTAACAACAATACATCTTTTACGTCTCCTGTTAAAACTCCACCTTGAATAGCCGCACCAATAGCTACTACTTCATCAGGGTTTACTCCTTTTGATGGTTTTTTACCGAAGAATTTTTCTACTTGCTCTTGGATTACTGGAATACGTGTAGAACCTCCTACTAAGATTACCTCATCGATATCTGAAGTAGACAAACCTGCATCTTTTAATGCTTTTGCTACAGGTTCCATAGAACGTTTTACCAGACTATCTGCCAATTGCTCGAATTTAGCACGTGTTAATGTTTGCACTAAGTGTTTTGGTCCAGAAGCCGTTGCTGTTACGTAAGGCAAGTTGATTTCTGTTTGCGCTGAAGAAGACAATTCGATTTTTGCTTTCTCAGCTGCTTCTTTTAGACGTTGTAAAGCCATTGGGTCTTTACGTAAATCTACACCTTCTGCTGCATTAAAATCATTTGCTAACCAGTCGATGATTACTTGGTCGAAGTCATCCCCTCCTAAATGAGTATCTCCATTAGTTGACAATACTTCAAATACACCATCTCCTAATTCTAAGATAGAGATATCGAATGTACCACCACCTAAATCGTAAACAGCAATTTTTTGATCTTTACCTGCTTTGTCTAAACCATAAGCTAAAGCTGCTGCTGTAGGCTCATTGATAATACGCATTACTTCTAAACCAGCGATTTGACCAGCTTCTTTAGTAGCTTGACGCTGAGCATCATTGAAGTAAGCTGGAACTGTAATAACCGCTTGCGTTACTGTAGTTCCTAAATAATCTTCCGCAGTTTTCTTCATTTTTTGAAGTGTCATAGCCGACAATTCTTGCGGTGTATATAATCTTCCGTCGATATCAACACGTGGAGTATCATTATCTCCTTTCACCACTTTGTAGGCTACAGTAGAAGCTTCTTTAGAACTTTCAGAGAACTTGTTCCCCATAAAACGCTTGATAGAAGCGATTGTTTTTGTAGGGTTTGTTACTGCTTGTCTTTTTGCAGGATCACCCACTTTAATTTCACCACCTTCTACAAATGCTATAACTGATGGTGTGGTTCTTTTCCCTTCTGCGTTAGCTATTACTACAGGCTCTCCACCTTCCATAACCGAAACACATGAATTGGTTGTACCTAAATCGATTCCGATAATTTTACTCATAATATAAATCTCCTTAATTTTTAATTCCGTTTAATTGCCCCTCTAGGAGTGAGCAGTACTTTGCTGTACGGTTTGCTAAATGACAAGGATTGTGCCAAGAGAGAAATCATATAAAATTGTCAGATTTACTCAAAAACAGACTGACAAAATGACAATGGAGTTACTTCAATGTTTGTAGATTTGTACAAAACACTGCATCTCTGGCATTGGAAAACACAAAAGAAAATGACAGAAAAAGAAATGCCTAGTAAAGATAGTTCGTGATTATTATAATTCCGCGATGCTAATAACAACCGTTTTTTTCTCGATTTCTCTTAAATAGAAACTTCTCATTAAAAATAACAATCGAAAGAAGAATCAATGAGTATGCAATTATTTGTAACTGATTCATTTCTTCTTTGAAGTAAACTATCGCTATTACAAAATTAATTAAAGGATTAGTATACATTAAAATTCCCACTGCAGAAGAATTCATCCCTTTCAATGCGTATAAATTCAGAAATAACGGAATAATGGTAAACAAAACTACTATAAGTCCCATCATCGTATAAAATAATGTGGTCGAAGGAGTTTCTCCTTTGTAAAAAGGAAAAAAAGGCAACAAAACTAATGACGAGATTACCATTTGAACTGTGAGCACAACAAATCGGTCAAAGAGGTTATTCTTCCTTTGGGTGATTAAATACAGTGCGAAACTAGTTGCTATGACTAAACTATAAAGTAAATCGGCTACATGGCCGTAGGATAAGATTCCACAACTGAAAACACACAATACCACCGAAAACCATTGCCAGCCACTTAATTTTTCTTTCAAAATAAAATAAGCTAAAATAGTAGTGATAATAGGACAAATGAGATATGCAAAAGAGGCTGACTGCAAACTGACATGATTTACTGCATACATGAATAAAAACCAATTTAGCGTCAGCAAAAAACCTCCCACAAGGGTTAAAACTAAAGTTTTTCTTCGCTGTGTTTTGTCAAAAGAGCTGAATACTTTCCAATCGGCTTTTAGTTTCTCTTTTCTAAAAAATAAATTAATAACAAGAAGTAAAGTTGTAGCAAAAAACACCCTGTAGAATAAAATATCCAAAGATGGATAATCTTTAAGTGGTCGTAATGCCAAACTAAAAAAGCCCCAGGTGATAAATGCTGCTATAGCAGAGAAGAAATATTTGTTGAGTTGCATGATAAAAAAATTCGAAGCAAAATTAACGATAATCTTACTCCGAATTTTTAATTTTTTGTTATATTCTTAACTACCTAGATATTACTTATCCAAAGCTATTCCTTGTTTTCTTAAAATAGCCGTTACTTTCCATGCATAGAAAACCAAGTAAGCAAAGCACAAAACCCCTACAATGTAACTGGTTTTGATATCTGTTAAATCGGCCACATATCCTTGTAACCAGCTAATGATTCCACCTCCCATAATCATCATAATTAAGAAAGAACTTCCTTGGCTGGTATTTTTTCCTAAACCGCTAATAGCTAATGTAAAAATACACGGCCAAAGTGTACTACAAAACAATCCAACACTGGTAAAAGCATAAACACTTGTCATTCCGTCTGTATTCATACCAATCAAAAGAGCTAAAATACCCATACCAGAAAAGTACAATAGCATCTTAGCAGGATTTCCTTTACTTAGAATATCTGTAAAAATTAATACGGTAATGATTAAACTATATACATAAAAAGGAGTCAAATCGTGTTTTGCAATTGTGTTGACCAATAAAAAGACACCAAAGGCTAAATAAGGAGCAATAAACTTAAGTATTTTTTCAAAACCGGCATTTACTTGAAAAGCTTCCACAGCACCAGACCAACGACCAATCATTAAACTAGCCCAATACAAAGAAATGTAAGGCGCAATATCTTTGGTCTCAAAACCTAATTTAGTCTCCATATAATCCGGTAAATTACTTGCCGTAGCCACTTCAACTCCAACATAAACAAAAATAGCAATCATACCCAACACCAACTGAGGGTACGCTAAGGCCGATTTTTTATCACTCTTTTCATTTGAAGTTTCTTCAGTAACTCCTTGAGGCTTATCAGGCAATTGAGAAAATTTAAGAAAAACTGCTACTAAAAGAAATGCTATTCCTAAAATTAAATAAGGTATTTTAACACTCTCAATACTCATTTCTGTATGATTGTCCGTTGGAGAACCAAAAATGGCAAAACTCACAATTAGTGGACCAATCGTTGTTCCTAAATTATTAATTCCTCCGGCTATACTTAATCTTTGTGAACCTGTACTAGCATGTCCTAAAGCAATAGCCAACGGATTGGCAACAGTTTGCTGCAAAGAGAAACCTAAAGCTACTGTAAAAAGTCCTGCCAACATTAACGGAAACGATTGCATATTTGCAGCCGGGTAAAACAACAGTGTCCCTAATGCAGAAATAGTCAATCCTAGTGCTAATCCGTTTTTGTATCCAATTTTATTGACTAAATCTTGTTTCATCCCAAGTGAGATTAGCATGTAAATTACAGACCCAACGGTATAGGCTATGTAAAATGCCAACGATACCAATTGACTTTGACCCTGAGTTAAGTCGAAAGTCTTTTTGAATACAGGAATTAAGATATCATTACTAGCAGCCACAAATCCCCAAAAGAAGAATACTGTGACCAATGGAATAAACTGTGACCATTTCGTCTTTTGTGCTTCAGAAGTCATAAAATTGAATTTTGCTTTTTGGTTAACTATCCAAATATATACATTTTGTTTAAATTCTCTTAAAATGACCCGCAAAGCTTTTATTAGAATTTAAAAGTAGTATTTTTGTTAAAAATATAGATTCTGATGAGATACATTTGGGCTTTATTAGTAAGTGTTTTATTTTTAATCAGTTGCGATGATGGTGATATTATTGTAGACAGTTTCAATTTTGATACTGCTCAAGTTCAAAAATGCACCACTTCTAACACTTTATATAAAATAAGTGATAATGAAGCTTTAGTTTTTGTTACTCCAGAAAGCAGTTTTCCTAATGAAACCCAAACTGAAACTATTTCTATTGGTGGAGGAAACAGCATTACTTACAGAAAATATTCAGCGGATGTTTTAACATCTAGTGTTTGTGAAACACCTACACAAACCGTAACTGAAGAATGGAATTGCATTGGTGGTGATATCGAAATTAAGTCTACTCCTATTTATGATACCACTAATCCAACTAAGATTATAGCTTACAATCACGCGATTACTTTCAAAAATCTGATCTTCCAAGCACCCGGAAAACAAATTGTTTACGATACTTACGCTTTTGGAAATTATAGAACAGACGTATTGGATCTAGCTTTTAATTTTACTTCACCTGATGAAGTTCTTACTTGTTCCAACAACAATCTGATTTTTAAATACAATTCAAACAAAGTTTTATTATTTGATATAGATAAAACAACTTTATTCCAAAATGTTGTTACAACTCCTGGTAATCCAAGAACAGCATTGATTAATACTACAAACAACAAAGTAATTTACAGAGTGTATAACGGTGGTCTGAATCAGAATTTCTTTTGCAGTAGCATTACTCCTTCTACTCCAACCTTAACAGAAGAATGGATAGCTGACAATGGTGTTACGGATGTTTCTGGAATAATTAGAGTGGTTACGGAAGCTACTACTGACCCGAACACTTTCAAACATACTTTGTATTTGTATAAAACTACTTTCAGAAAAGGGATTTACTATTACAGTCCTAATCCGGAAGGTGATTACAAATTTGGAACTTATTTCACGACGCTATAGGAAATTTTTCTTTTGGATGAAATGCACTTCGGTGGCACCTAAACCATATTTTTGGTAATTGGCATCCTGGAAATTAAGATTATCATATCTTCCCAATAAGAAATCGAGTTCGGCTTTAAGTACTCCTTCGCCAACACCATGAATAAATACAACTTTAGGAATCCTGTTTTTCATGGCAAATTCCAATTGTCGTTTGGCCGTTTCCATTTGTAAAGTTAAAATATCATAATTACTCATTCCCTTTTTATTGGGTACTAATTTTTCGATATGCAGATCGATTTCCAGTAGAAATTCATCTTTTCTGGATTTCTTTTCTTTCACAAAACTTCTCGGCTTAGGTATTTCTTTTTCTTTTTTTATAGAAGAGAAATTTACTTTTGCCATGTTATTTAACAACTCTCCCGAAGCTTCAATCAGAATTAATTCATTAGCATGAAACGTTAGTTCAAAGCCTTCCTCCGTTTCTATAGTTACCTGACTGGAAGAAACTTTAAGCACCACTCCATTGATAGCATCATCGAGCACCGAAACTTTATCTCCTTTTACAAACATTATTGGTCGTTATCGTTATTTTTACTGGGAACCTTTCTGCTGAGACGCATCATTCCGTAAAACAAAAGTACAAATCCCATAATTTGTACCCAAGTATTGGATTGTTCTAAACTTTGTTGCCAAAATAAAACGCCAACAACAACCAATACCAATATGAAGATGACTATTTTTTTCATTTCCTAAAAATTTATTCAAAAGTACAATTAAACGCCGAAGGTTTTTTATTTATGCAGATATTTTGTAAAATTGAAAAAAAATTAAACATGAAAGCAGAAGAATATATGATTCCCTGCATGAGCAAGAAATTTTTAGGAATAGAATGTTTGGGATGCGGAACACAAAGAGCCTTGTATTTAGTATCCGAAGGAAAATTTGCAGAGGCATTTCAGATGTATCCCGCCATATACACTCTACTACTCTTCTTTATAGTCCTGGGACTTCATTTTATCGATAAATCTAGAAGTTACAAAAAAATTATTATTCCATTAGCAATACTTAATGCTGTTATTATGGTTATTGCTTATTTTTATAAACAAATCAATTAAAATCAAACTAAAATCATTCAATTATGGAGGAAACTAACTCTCAATTTTCAAACTTTGAAGCGCAATCTCAAAAATTACCCAATGCAACAACCGTACTTGTTTTAGGTATTTTATCGATCATTACTTGCTGTTGCTATGGTGTATTAAGTCTGCTTTTGGGCGGAGTGGGCTTGTATTTAGCCAAAAAAGATACTCTAAATTATCAACAAAACCCTCAGGCTTATACCAATTATGACAACTTGAAAATTGGTAAAATCTTATGTATCATTGGAATTGTTCTTGGGGTTATTTATCTACTATATATGATTTGGATTTTGTCCGTTATTGGTCTTGATGCCTTACAGAATCCTCAACTAATAGAAGAAAGAATCCGAGAAATTACCGGACAATAATAAACAAAAAAAGGCTGTCCTAGATTATAGACAGCCTCTTTTTTTTGACATCCTTATGTTCTAAAAAACAGAAGTAGCCGCAGAAAAAATACCTACTAAGAATAGTATCCCATAAATTCCAACCAGTAGTAAAGTGGCTACCCCTATGAATTTGTAATGCGATTTAAGATTTTTAAAACCTTCTTCTAAATCTTCACTATTGTTTTCTGCAAAAGCTTTCTTCATTTTACTGGCAAAACGATACAAATACAACACCGGAAACAAATAAACTAAAGATATTCCTATGTAAAAAACAGATAGTAACGCCCCTGGAATACTCGCCGGTGTCTCCAAAGAAGACATCATAGTCCCCATAAAGATTCCTAACACGATCATTAAGCCTATAAACACAAAACCCACAATAGCCAATAAATAAGCCCATTTTGCAGTCTCTCTTAAAAATTCTTTGGATTGATTGCTTAAATGCAATTCAAAGTTTTCAAATGAAGATGATTCTTCCATAAATAGTTAGTTTGTTTAGTTTGTAGTTTATTTTTATTATTCAAATTCTTTCAAAGTCCCGGTAATAATTGAAATACATTCTTGTAATTGTGTTTCATTCATTACTAAAGGTGGTGCAAAACGAATTATATTTCCATGAGTTGGCTTAGCCAGCAATCCGTTTTCTGCAAGTTTCAAACAAATATTCCAAGCTGTATCACTATCTTCCGAATCGTTAATTACAATAGCATTCAACAATCCTTTACCACGAACTAAAGTTGCAATACTAGAGGTTTGAATGTATTTCTCTAATTCTGAACGGAAAATTTCCCCTAGTTTTCGCGCATTTTGAGCAAGATTTTCTTCAGAAACCACCTCTAAGGCAGCCATAGCTACTGCTGCAGCCACAGGATTTCCTCCAAAGGTTGAACCGTGTTGCCCGGGTTTGATCACATTCATAATAGCATCATTTGCCAAAACTGCCGAAACAGGATAAGCACCTCCTGATAATGCTTTTCCTAAAATTAAAATATCAGGTTGTACGTAGGTTTCTTGCTTTTCGCATGCTTTTTCACAATTACAATTACCACAAACGGCTAATAAAGAGCCGGTTCTGGCAATTCCTGTTTGAACTTCATCCGCAATAAACAAAACATTGTGCTTCTCACATAACGCTTTGGCTTTAGATAAATAATCATCAGAAGGAACATAAACACCCGCTTCTCCCTGAATAGGTTCTACTAAAAAACCTGCAATATTTGGTGAAGAAGTGATGGCTTTTTCTAAAGCTTCAATGTCGTCATACGCTATTTTGATAAATCCTTGGGTGTAGGGCCCAAAATTTTTACGGGCATTTTCATCGTTAGAAAAAGAAATAATCGTTGTAGTTCTTCCGTGAAAATTATTTTCACAAACAATAATCTGCGCTTCGTTTTCGTGAATTCCTTTTTTTTCATACGCCCATTTTCTACAAATCTTCAAAGCTGTTTCTACGGCTTCAGCTCCGGTATTCATGGGTAATACTTTATCGAATCCGAAATAATGGGTAACAAATTGTTCGTAAACCCCTAATTTATCGTTGTAAAAAGCTCGTGAAGTAAGCGTTAAAGTTTGCGCCTGCTCTATCATAGCTCCTACAATTTTAGGATGACAATGTCCTTGATTTACTGCCGAATAAGCCGACAAAAAATCGTAGTATTTTTTTCCTTCTACATCCCACACATAAACACCATCTCCTTTACTCAGAACCACTGGTAATGGATGATAATTGTGTGCTCCGTGTTTGTCTTCTAATGCAATCGCTTTGGCTGAACTTAATTTTTCTAAAACTGCCATGGTAATAATTTTTTTTGATTGGTAAAATCGCAATTCCTACTTGTGGAGAGAAATCATCCATATTTTCTTCAAAAGTACAAATACCAAATTACAAAAACTCAATATTCTACAATCTTTAATTCCGCAAAAAAAAATAAACTTCTTAAAATTAGACTGCCCTTTTTATTTTAAATCAAGTTCTCTGCTTCAACTATTCGTCGTACATTTCTAAGAGTTTCACCACAGTATTCCAATTTCGAATCGTTGCGGTTACATTTAGTTTTTTTTCTATATATTTTTGATCGAAACGAGTTTTTCCGGCACCTACAGCATATTTGATATAAATTCTGTTACTATCAATAATTGCTTCATCGGGTTTTACCTGACTCATTTTAAGCTCATGAATACTATTTGAATTCAGTTCTTTAGAAACAAAAGTGAAGTACAATTTTTTGGTATCGGCTTCTTTTTCTTTCAAATAAGGATTGTTTTGCAGACAGGCCTCCAAATCTTTTTTTCCAATGACAATCACAGGAACATCAAATCCTAACTCTTTAAAAATCTCTTGTTTGATTTTAAAACCTACACTTGGCCCATGTTCTTCATCCGTATCTACAAAAACATTTCCCGACTGAATATAGGTTTTCACGTTTGTAAAACCTGCTTTTTCCAGCAATTCTTTTAAGACATCCATTTTAATCATATTGTGTCCGGAAACATTAATACCGCGAAGAAGAGCAAGGTGCGTCATAGGTTTATGAATTTTAAGCCACGAATTACGAAAAATAATAGGCAACTCGCAAATAAATGCTCACTATTTCACTTTTTGATTTACAATAAACTTCTAATTTCGAAGCTCCTATTTCTAACATCATATTCTTATATTTGCGGCATGGGAAGAAAACAAACAAAAAAAGTCGTATTCGAAAACGTAAAAGTCCTTGATGCAGGTGCTAAAGGCGTATCGGTAGCAAAAGCTCCGGAAGGTCAGGTAATTTTTATACCCAATGTTGTTCCGGGTGATGTGGTTGATGTGCAAACTTTCAAGAAAAGAAAATCTTATTTTGAAGGAAAAGCCATAAAATTTCATAGTTTTTCCGAACATCGTGTCGATCCGATTTGCGAACATTTTGGAGTTTGCGGCGGTTGCAAATGGCAAAATATGACCTACAGTCAACAATTATTTTACAAAAACCAAGAAGTCTTCAATAATTTAAAACGAATCGGTAAAATTGAATTGCCGGAATTCGAACCTATTTTAGGTTCCGAGAAACAGTTTTTCTATCGCAATAAAATGGAGTTTGGTTTTTCTTCTTCTCGATGGATGACTCAGGAAGAAGTGGAAAGCGGTGCTGAATTGGACAATAAAAATGCCGTAGGTTTTCATATTCCAAAAATGTGGGATAAAATTCTGGACATCAAAAGATGTCATTTACAGCAGGATCCTTCTAACGATATCCGTAATGAAATCCGACGATTTGCCAATGAAAACGGATTGTCTTTTTTCAATCCCAGAAATCATGAGGGTTTATTAAGAACGCTGATGATTCGTACCGCATCGACCGGTGAATTAATGGTTTTAATCCAATTTTTTGATAACAACAAAAAAGAAATTGAATTGATGATGAATTTTCTGGCGGAACGCTTCCCGGAAATCACTTCATTGCAATATGTAATCAATCAAAAAGCTAACGATACACTTTATGACCAAGATATAATTTTGTTCAAAGGAAGAGATTATATTTTAGAAGAAATGGAAGGGTTGAGTTTCAGCATTAATGCTAAATCTTTTTATCAAACCAACTCGGAACAAGCGTATGAATTGTACTCAATCACCAGAGATTTTGCTGGTTTAACCGGAAATGAATTGGTGTATGATTTATATACTGGAACGGGAACCATTGCGCAATTCGTTTCTAAAAAAGCTAAAAAGGTAATTGGTGTAGAAGCTGTTCCTGAAGCTATTGCTGATGCTAAAGAAAATGCCAAACGAAATAATATAACCAACTGCGAATTTTTTGTTGGAGACATGAAAAATGTCTTTAATGACGAATTTATTAGTGCTCACGGTCATCCCGACGTAATTATTACCGACCCTCCTCGTGATGGAATGCATGCTGACGTTGTGAAACAAATATTGAGTATTGCTCCTCAAAAAGTGGTCTATGTGAGTTGTAATTCAGCTACACAAGCCAGAGATTTGGCTCTAATGGATGAATTGTACAAAGTAACACGTGTGCGCCCTGTTGATATGTTCCCACAAACGCATCATGTAGAAAATGTTGTACTTTTGGAAAAGAGATAAATTCGTGATATGAAAAAGATTTTATTTGTCATAGTCTTTGTTTTCAGCATTGTTTCGTTGTGGAATTGCGAAAAAGACGATATTTGTGAAGAAGGTACACCTACTACCCCACAATTAGTGATTGAATTTTACGACAACAACAATCCCACAGCACTCAAATCGGTGAGTAATTTAAAAGTGATTGCAGATGGAGAACCCAACGGTATTGTATTTGATGCATCGGCTACGGACAACACGAAATACCATTTTAATGGGTCTAAGTTGAAAATTCCTTTGAAAACGATACAAGATTTCACTAATTATTCTTTTACTCTCAACGATGGCAATGCTATAACTTCTTTAATTAATGAAGATAAAATTGCTATTAATTATACTCGAAACGACATTTATATTTCTAGAGCCTGTGGATTTAAAACAGTCTTTACGCTAAATGATTCCAACGGGGTTGTCTTAAATGCTGACGCGAACAATTGGATCAAAGAAATAGCAGTACAAACCAATGCAATAACAACCGAAAATGAAGTTCATGTTAAAATATTCTTTTAGTCTGTTACTCATCTTTTTTTCTTTGGCTATCAAGGCTCAAGAAAAGACTAAAGATACTATCATAAAAACAGAAAGATATGGTTTGCGTTTGGGTGCCGATGTTTCCAAATTGGCTCGAACTCTTTACGATAAAGACTATAAAGGACTAGAATTGGTAGGAGATTATCGATTAACCAAAAAAATGTATTTGGCAGCTGAAATCGGAAATGAGAATAAAACAACTGATGATGATCAATTAAACTTTACTACCAAAGGAAGTTACCTGAAGATAGGTCCTGAATGGAATTTTTATCAAAACTGGCTCGATATGGAAAATATGATCCATTTGGGTTTTAGATATGGTATTGGTTCTTTCAGTCAGGAATTAAACAGTTATAAAATTTACGACACCTCTGGATATTTTCCTCCAGCCTCTGATGTTATTTCAGGAAAAAAATATGATGGCTTATCAGCTCATTGGACGGAAGTTGCCGCGGGAATAAAAGCAGAAATATTCAATAATTTCTTTGCTGGATTTAGCTTCAGATTAAATTACTTGGTCACCGATACTAAACCGGATAATTTTGATAATTTATACATCCCAGGATTTAATAGAACTTACGGCGGAAAATTTGGGGTTGGATGGAACTACACCCTTAGTTATTTCATTCCTTTGTATAAAAAGACAAACACAAAGTCAACAATTACAAATCCGAAGAAATAAATAAAAATATATCTAAAAAAAAAGCGCCGAATTGTTCAGACAACTCGGCGCTTTTACTATTTGAAACTTATTTTAATTCTTTCAAACCTTTAACAAAAATCCATTTCATAAAAAGTTTTTCACCTTCTCTAGTTGAAACCGTTTGAAATTTAGGTGCTAGGATAGTTCCCACTACAAAAGCTGTTAATGGAATCCACCAACCTTCTAAATTAGTATAGTTTCCTATTAGATATCTTGCAGTAAAAAAGAATACTGCAAAACCTAAAAAATTATAAATAAATGCTTTCGTTTTCTTATTCATAGTTCATTTTTTTATCAATTTCTAGATATTATTTTTTGCAAAGAAGCTCTTAAACTTCAAATCTACAAAATACTAAAAACTGAATTATTGTACGTTATTTTGCTCTTGAAATTTTGTTCTTTTACTTCCTTCGTACATTTCATATTTCACGAAACGTGCCTCTAGTTTACCGTTAAATAATTTAATTTTTCGGGAAGGTTTTAATCCAACATATTTCAAAGCTTCCAAATTAGCGGTAATAAACCAAGCATTCGTATTTGGATAACTTTGCTTTAAGGTATCGCCCAATTCTCTGTAAAAGCGTTCCAAATGAATATCTAAACGCTCTCCATACGGCGGATTAAATACCATGTGCAACGGACCTTTATTTTCTTTCTCGGTTTCAAAAAAGTTACGTTCTGAAATTTTCACATACTCATCCAAATTTGCATTTCGGATATTATCTTTCGCTTTCATGACAGCACTTGGTGCTTTGTCGTAACCGGTGATGGTGTAATGAAATTCACGAACCTTTTTCATTAAAGAATCCATAATTTGATCAAACAAATCATTATCCCAATCGTTCCATTTTTCAAAAGCAAATTCTTTACGATTAATATTCGCTGGAATATTACAAGCAATCATAGCCGCTTCGGCCAAAATTGTTCCAGAACCACACATAGGATCTAAAAAGTCGCAACTTCCGTCCCATCCAGACAACAATAACATACCTGCTGCCAAAACTTCGTTGATAGGTGCAATATTGGTCGCTGTTTTATATCCTCTTTGATGCAAAGAAACTCCAGAGGAATCCAATGAAACAGAACATTGATCGCGGTCAATGTGAATGTTAATTCTTAAATCTGGGTAATCTTTATCGATACTCGGACGAGCGCCAAATTTAGACTTAAACTGATCCACTATAGCATCCTTACATTTTTGAGCCACAAACTGTGAATGCTTGAAATTATCAGAATGTACCGTAGTATCAATAACAAACGTCTGATTCGAATTCAAATATTTAGACCAATCTATACCCTGAATTCCTTTATACAAACTCGCTTCGTTAAAAGCTCTGAAATTATAAATAGGTTTTAATATTTTTAAAGCTGTGCGTAATGCCAAATTGGCTTTATACATAAACCCTTTATCGCCAACAAAACTGACCATACGGGTACCAATTTCAACTTGTTGTGCTCCTAATTGTTGTAATTCTTTTGCAAGAATTTCTTCAAAGCCAAAAAGCGTTTTGGCTATCATTTTAAAATTTTCCATTTTTTCTACCTCAATATACCATAGCAATTGCAATGAAAATATTTTTAACTATTGAATTGCATCGGCAAAAATACTTTAAATTTGCCTTTTTATTTAGAAAAATGTCAGAAAACAACAATACACAAACAGAGAATTGGTTCGAAACTTGGTTCAATTCTCCCTATTATCATATTCTTTACAAAGACCGAGACCAAACCGAAGCAGAACACTTCATGGATAATCTTACCCATTATCTGAATTTGCCTGATGACGCAAAAATATTAGATCTTGCTTGCGGCAAAGGACGTCATGCTATCTATTTAAACCAATTAGGGTATGATGTAACCGGTATCGATTTGTCTGAAAATAGCATCGCAGAAGCTTCAAAATTCAGTAATGAAAAATTGCATTTCAAAGTGCATGACATGCGTGTTCATACGGAAGAAAAATACGATGCGGTTTTTAATTTATTTACCAGTTTTGGATATTTTGAAAATGAAGAAGACAATTTTAAGACTTTACTAGCTATTAAAGAGAGTTTAAACGAGTATGGTTTTGCGGTAATCGATTTTATGAATGCTAATTATGTTATCAATAATTTAGTCCCTGAAGAGGTAAAAACGGTTGATGGTATTGATTTTAACATCCAACGTTATGTTCGTGATGGACACATTTTCAAAGAAATCAAATTTGAAGCTCAAGGACAAAAATTTCATTTTATGGAAAAAGTAAGAGCTTTGACTTTAACCGATTTTGAACAAATGATGGAAAAAGCAGGTATTTTCCTTTTGGATATCTTTGGAGATTATAAATTACGAAAATTTTTAAAGAATGATTCTGAACGCTTGATTATGATTTTCAAATAATCTAAATCGAAAAATTCACAACCATCATAACCCATAGTTGATTATCTTTTTATGATCTATTTACTTCCATTTTTTTCGGTATTACTAGGATACGGTATTGCCCTAGTATTACAACCCAAAAGCAAGAAAAATTTAAAATTACTCTTAGCTTTCAGTGGTTCATTTCTATTGGCGTTAACCGTTTCACATTTGTTACCCGAAATATACCAAGAAAGCGAAGCTCTTTTGCATTCACACAATCACAATCACACCCATAGCAACTCGGGAATATTCATTATGGTGGGTATTATTTTTCAAATCATTTTAGAATATTTCTCTCAGGGAGCAGAACACGGCCATGTTCACGGACACCACAAAATGAATCATATTCCTTGGGCCTTATTCATCAGTTTATGCCTTCATGCTTTGTTGGAAGGTATGCCTATCAGTCAGCATCCACACTTAGCTTGGGGAATTTCAATTCACCACTTCCCTATTTCAATGATTCTGACCACTTTTTTAATGCAATCCCATTTAAATAAATTGTCGATTTTCCTTTTCATGATCTTATTTGCCGTTATGACTCCTTTAGGAACTTTTGCAACTCTAGATTCTGAAATTCTGATACATTATAAATCTGAAATTACGGCTTTTGTAATCGGTATTTTATTTCACATTTCATCAACCATTATTTTTGAAAGCAGTGAAGGTCATAAATTCAATTTAGCAAAACTCACTGTAATTATCTCAGGTGTTGTTTTGGCTTATTTTATGTAGATTTTCGTTACATTTGATAAACTAAAAAGCGCTATTATGGGATTATTTTCTGCTCTTCTTGGAAATGCCGGAACTGTGAATCAGGAAACCTTAATAAAAGATTATGGAAATCTTCTTATTGAGGGTGAGGAAATCGAATTAGGTTTCAAATTGATTAGAGACACTTTTATTTTCTCAAACAAAAGATTAATTTTAATCGAAAAGCAAGGAATTACTGGCAGTAAAATAGAATACAAAAGTATTTCTTATAAAAGCATTTCTCGTTTTAGTGTGGAAACAGCCGGTACATTCGACTTAGAAGCGGAGTTGAAAATATGGGTTTCAAGTGAAGTAAACCCAAGTATTGTTAAACAATTCAATAAATCTGTAAATGTCTATGATGTCCAAAAAGTACTTGCGCATCATGTTCTAAAATAAAATCATGACTTTCACAAAAACCACCGAACAATCATCAAAATACGAACATTTAGAACAAATGTCGGTTCATGATTTGTTAAGTAATATTAACAACGAAGACAAAACGGTTCCTTTAGCAGTAGAAAAAGCCTTACCTCAAATTGAAACTTTAGTTACTAAAATGGTAGAGCAAATGAAAAAAGGCGGTCGTTTGTTTTACATCGGCGCTGGTACTTCGGGAAGATTAGGAATTGTGGACGCTTCGGAATGTCCACCAACTTTCGGGGTTCCTTTTGATTTGGTTATAGGAATTATTGCTGGCGGCGATACAGCAATTCGAAAAGCAGTTGAATTTGCAGAAGACGATAAAGAACAAGCCTGGAAGGATTTACAGGAATGGAACATCAATGAAAATGATGTAGTTATTGGTATTGCTGCTTCGGGAACTACACCTTATGTTATTGGAGGATTAGAAAAATGCAACGAAAATAATATTACCACGGGTTGTATTACCTGCAATCAAGGTAGTCCTTTGTCTCAAACGGCTCAACTTCCCATAGAAGTAGTTGTTGGACCAGAATTTGTCACCGGAAGTTCTCGCATGAAAGCTGGAACGGCTCAAAAAATGGTTTTGAACATGATTTCTACAACAGCTATGATTCAGTTAGGCCGTGTGAAAGGAAACAAAATGGTCGATATGCAGTTAAGTAATGTCAAGCTGATTGATCGCGGAACACGCATGATCATGGAAGAAATTCCCGTTACGTATGAAGAAGCAGAAAAATTATTAAAAGAATTCGGAAGTGTACGAAAAGCTATAGAACACTACAACATACAAATGAAATCAAAATCTTAATTGGCTACTTACAATGTCTACCAACAAAATACTACTTATGAAAGGAATCAGAATATTGTCTTTTTCCTTACCCTTACTGTTCATAGGACCTTATGTAATTTTTATGTCCTTTAAAAATCAGTCGCATCCACTGTTCATACCAGTATTAGGAATGGGAATCATCGTTTGCCTATTTTCTATATATTTGATTTTTAAAGGGATTCAAACCATTATGAAAAGTTTATTTGATGGTAAATAATTTGACTCTTTTGAAGACGAAAACAACACTAATTAACTAATTGCTCATGGTAAAATCCACATCGCTTTCGTTACTCTTCATAAAGAACAAAAGTTTTGAAAATTTTAAAAGGCAACAAAATATAGTAAAATGAATAAAATAGCAGCTTTATTAATCAGTCTCTTTTTAGTTTCTTGTTACCAACAAGAAAGAAACTGCAAGGATTTTAAAACTGGAAAATTTGAATTTACCGAAGAAATTGAAGGTCAAAAACTGACTTCGTATTTCGAACGAAACGATACAATACAAATCGAAACTTTCAAAGGAAAAACAGATACCGCTAGTGTTCGTTGGGTAAATGATTGTGAATATGTTCTACAAAAACTACACCCTAAAAATAGAATAGAAAAGAAAGCCATCATTATTAAAATTCTTACCACTAATAAAGATGGATACACTTTTGAATACTCATATGTAGGAGACGCAAAAAAACAAAAAGGAACTGTAACAAAAATCAAATAAACACGTATAACTCAAAAATCAAATAACTAAATAATGGAAGTATTTTTAAATCCCGATGCATGGGTAGCCCTTTTAACCTTAACTTTTTTAGAAATTGTATTAGGTATTGACAACATCATTTTTATTTCTATCGTAACTGGAAAATTACCGGTTGAAAAACGTAAAAAAGCCACTCAAATCGGTTTATTCTTAGCTATGTTTATGAGAATTGCTCTTTTAATGGGAATTAGCTATTTAATTGCTATGAAAGAACCATGGTTTACTATTGATTGGGGATGGTTTAGTGCGAATTTTACTGGTCAAGCCGTTATATTACTTGCTGGTGGAATTTTCCTAATCTATAAAAGTACCAAAGAGATCCATGAAAAAGTAGATCACAAAGGTGAAGAAGAAAAAGATCTAAAAACGGCTGCTACCAAATCTTTCGGAAGTGTGATATTCCAAATTTTGTTAATCGATTTAATTTTCTCTGTAGACAGTATTTTAACAGCTGTAGGGATGACCAACGGATTAGAAGGTGCACTTTATATCATGGTTACTGCAGTTATTGTTTCCGTAGTCGTAATGATGTTATTTGCGGTTCCGGTTGGAAATTTCGTTAACGCAAACCCTTCGATACAAATTTTAGGTTTAGCGTTCTTAATTCTTATCGGATTTATGCTAATGACAGAAAGTATGCACTTATCTAATGCTGCATTGGTTGGTCAACATGTTGGTGCTGTTCCAAAAGGCTATTTGTATTTTGCTATTGCTTTCTCGTTGGCTGTAGAATTCTTAAACATGAAAATGAGAAAAAAGAAATAAGACAATATTAATATTTACAAAAAAGCTCCCCAATTGGGGAGCTTTTTTTTATTCTAAACTTAAAGTTATCTGACCATCGTCATCTAGACTTATATTATAATCGGTTAATTCGGTACCTTCTGTATTTTCGGTATCTCCTTTTTCTATTTCATCCGGAATTATTTCTATAGGTTCTTCATAAGGAAGTGGATCCAATAAATTGACCTGCTTCAATTTTTCAGTTGTTAATTGGTTCCCTAATGCCTTAATTCCCTTCAAAGCGATAAACTGTTCTAAATCGATAGTTTGATTTTCTTTTTGTACGCCTTTGTTTTTAGCAAAGACAATCTCAGCCACCGGACGCCAATCTGTAGAAACAATCTCTAATTGTGATTTTTCGTGCTCGGTAATGAAAAGTTCCTCCTTGTTTTCATTCTCCACCAGAAAACGTTTTACGAAATAACGCTCTTTCTCTCCATCATAGTAAATGCAAGATATTGGTTTCTTAGGATTCCACTTCTCTAACACGATCATATCGTCATCAAAATGAGTTGTTAATTCCGGAATAATCGTTTTTAATTTTCCGGATTGAGTAATGATTAACAAGCGGTCGTTAGGACGAAATTCACCTAATAACTCCCCTCTTCCATCTACATTCAAGCGCTGAACGGTATCATCAAACCAAACTTTTCGAGGACGCAGAGTCGAAATTCCTTTCTCTTTTAATTCGATCTTCTTAATAGGATATTTAGAGACTGTATTCCCTTTAGAACCGCGGCCTTTAATCATAATATCAGCAAAATCGACATCCCATTTCAATTTTTTCACACTTCCCACCTGACGAAGTAAGATGGTTACTGTTTCGGCCTCACCATTAGGGTTAGCGGAAAAATACAAGACTTGTGATCCCGGTTTTTCCTGTGTTAAATCGTATTCTTTATCACGAGTAACCCCTGAAACATTAAAACGTTTGATGAATGACGGACCCGATTTTCCGTCTCGATAAATCATGTTGTAAATGGTTCGTTTGTCATTTTTATCAAATACCGCGACGTGAATAATATCTTTTCCGATAAACTTCTTATCATCAACTTTGGTAATCACCATTTTCCCATCGCGTAAGAAACAAATCACATCATCAATATCCGAACAATCGGCTACGTACTCGTCTTTTTTCAATCCAGTACCAATGAACCCTTCTTCGCGGTTCACATACAATTTGGTGTTTCTTAAAACTACTTTTGTTGCTTCGATAGTATCGAAAGAACGTAATTCTGTCTGACGTTCGCGACCTTTGCCGTATTTTTCTTTTAATTTGGAGAAATAATCGATGGCAAACTCAATCAAATGAGCCAAATGATGCTTCACCTGCTCCATATCTTCCTCCAGCTTCGCAATCTGCTCATCTGCTTTATCCGAATCGAAACGGGTAATACGAATCATCGGAATTTGAGTTAATTTCTGTAAATCTTCATCAACAATCTCTCTGACAAATGATTTTTTGAAAGGCTCAAAACGATCATACATATACTGGAATAACGATTCTTTATCGGAGTACAATTTGAAATCGATGTACATTTCTTCACGGATGAAGATTTTCTCTAAAGTAGAAAAATGCCATTTGGTTTCTAATTCCTGCAACTGAATTTCAAGTTCCTGACGTAATAAATCAACCGTACGATTGGTTGAAATTTTCAACATTTCTGAAACTCCAATAAATAACGGCTTATTGTCTTCAATCACACAACCTAAAGGGGCCAACGAAGTTTCACAAGCCGTAAAAGCATACAAAGCATCTATGGTTTTATCCGGCGATACTCCAGGCGGAAGATGGATTAAGATCTCTACTTCTGCAGCCGTATTATCTTCAATTTTTTTAATCTTGATTTTTCCCTTTTCATTGGCTTTTAAAATACTATCAATCAAAGATGAAGTATTGGTTGAAAACGGAATTTGAGTAATGACTAAAGTTTGTTTGTCTAATTGCGAAATTTTCGCGCGTACTCGCACACGTCCACCTCTCAAACCGTCATTATAGTTTGAAACATCGGCTATACCGGCTGTTGGAAAATCAGGATATAGCGTGAAAGGTTTATTCTTCAAAATCTTGATAGAGGCGTCGATCAACTCATTGAAGTTATGAGGTAAAATCTTAGTCGACAATCCTACCGCAATCCCTTCTCCTCCTTGCGCTAGCAACAATGGAAACTTAACTGGAAGATTGATTGGCTCTGCTCGACGACCATCGTAGGACAATCCCCACTCGGTTATTTTTGGCGAATACAATACTTCTAAAGCAAATTTACTCAAACGTGCTTCAATGTATCGCGAAGCAGCAGCTCCATCGCCCGTGAGGATATTTCCCCAGTTCCCCTGAGTATCAATGAGTAAATCCTTTTGTCCAATTTGCACCATGGCATCTCCAATACTCGCATCTCCGTGTGGGTGATACTGCATGGTATGTCCAACTACGTTCGCTACTTTATTGTAACGACCATCATCCAATTCTTTCATGGAATGCATGATACGGCGTTGTACGGGCTTGAATCCATCTTCTATAGCAGGTACCGCACGCTCTAAGATTACATAAGAAGCATAATCTAAGAACCAATCTTTGTACATTCCTGTAACCTTGGTTATGGTAGCTTCAGAATTTTCTTCGTTGTTATCGTAAAAATGTTCTCCTTCGAAATGACCCTCTTCTGAAGTATTTTCTTCAGATAGGTTCTCGTCTTGAGGTGTTAATTCTTCTTCGTTTATATTTTCGTTTTCTTCACTCATTTTGCTATGTTTACGGTTAACAATTAACAGTTAACAGAAAAACTGTAAACTGCAAACTGTAAGCTGTGAACTTAATTTGTTAATTCTTCTACCGTATCTAATTCTACTTTTAGATTCTTGATAATAAACTCCTGACGATCCGGCGTATTTTTACCCATGTAGAATTCCAATAATTTTTCAATAGAAGTCGCTTTGTCTAACATCACGGGATCTAGTCGAATATCTTGTCCTATGAAATGCTTAAACTCATCCGGAGAAATTTCACCCAATCCTTTGAATCGGGTAATTTCTGGTTTTGGTTTTAATTTTTCTATTGCATTTCTACGCTCTTCATCGCTGTAGCAATAAATAGTTTCTTTTTTATTGCGGACACGGAACAATGGCGTTTGTAAAATATACAAATGGCCTTCTTTTATGATTTCAGGAAAAAACTGCAAGAAAAAGGTAATCAATAATAATCGAATGTGCATTCCATCGACATCGGCATCGGTAGCAATTACAATGTTATTGTAACGCAAGTCTTCCATACTCTCTTCTATGTCGAGAGCCGCTTGTAATAGGTTGAATTCTTCGTTTTCATACACAATCTTTTTAGTCATTCCATAAGAATTCAATGGCTTACCTCGTAAACTAAAAACCGCCTGAGTATTTACATCACGAGATTTAGTGATAGACCCCGAAGCTGAATCACCCTCGGTAATGAAAAGAGTACTTTCTAAACTTCTTGGATTTTTAGCATCGGTTAAATGTACACGACAATCACGCAATTTTTTGTTGTGTAAACTAGCTTTTTTAGCACGTTCTTTGGCTAATTTTCGAATTCCCGAAAGTTCTTTACGTTCGCGTTCCGCTTGAAGAATTTTACGAAGTAAGGCATCGGCAATTTCAGGGTTTTTATGTAAAAAATTATCTAGTTTTGTTTTAATAAAATCATTTACGTAAGAACGAACCGATGGAGAATTAGGTCCCATTTCAGTAGATCCTAATTTGGTTTTGGTTTGTGATTCGAAAACTGGTTCTTCTACTTTAACCGAAATCGCAGACACGATAGATTTACGAATATCGGAAGCTTCGAAGTTTTTGTTGTAAAATTCTTTGATCGTTTTGACTATGGCCTCTCTAAAAGCACCTAAATGCGTTCCTCCTTGTGTCGTATTCTGACCATTAACAAACGAATAATATTCTTCCGAATATTGCGTCTTACTGTGAGTCATCGCAATTTCAATATCATCCCCAGAAAGATGAATAATAGGATATACCATGTCTTCTTCCGAAATATTCTCCTCCAACAAATCTTTTAATCCGTTATCAGAAAAGAATTTTTCTCCGTTAAAAATTATTGTTAACCCCGTATTTAGGTAACAGTAATTCTTAAGCATTTTCACAATATATTCATTGCGATACTTGTAGTTCTTGAAAATAGTATCGTCGGCTATGAAAGAAACTTTCGTTCCTTTTCTCTTAGTGGTCTCCTGAATATCTTCTTCTAAGGTAAGATTTCCTGCAGAGAATTCGGCTGCTTTTTGTTGGTTATCACGAACCGATTCTACTCTAAAAAAATTAGAAAGAGCGTTCACTGCTTTGGTACCCACACCATTTAAACCTACCGATTTTTTGAAGGCTTTAGAATCGTATTTACCTCCGGTATTCATCTTAGAAACCACGTCAACCACCTTCCCCAACGGGATTCCACGACCATAATCGCGTACCGTAACCATCTTGTCTTTGATAGTCACTTCGATAGTTTTTCCTGCTCCCATCACAAATTCATCGATACAGTTATCGAGAACTTCTTTCAATAAGATATAAATACCATCATCAGGTGAAGAACCGTCGCCCAATTTTCCGATATACATACCGGGACGCATACGGATATGCTCTTTCCAATCGAGAGAACGGATATTGTCTTCGGTGTATTGATTTTGCTCTAACATTTTAAAAAAATCGATTTTTTGCTAATTTATAGCAAATAGCTTTCATATAAAATAGTTGACCAATAAAGTTATTGACAAGAGAGAAATTTAACGACCAAAAATAAGTTTTGTAAAATATTTTATTTTAATAAAAATTTAACAATATTTTTTTATTTATATTAGCAATAACTTTAACCAACCACACAATGAATAAATTATTAGCTTTTATTTTGATTTTTTTAGGGATTAACCTCGGTTATTCTCAAAAAACTATTACTGGAACTGTAAATGACAACAAAGGTCAACCCATTGTAGGCGCCAATGTTACTGAAAAAGGCACCTCGTCAGGAACTACCACAGATTTTGAAGGCAAATTCAAAATGACAGTATCCAATACTAACGCAACCATCGTTATCTCATCTTTAGGATACAAAAAAACAGAAGTCAGCGCCAGTCAAAGTCCAATTATAGTTTCGCTTGAAGAAGACGGTGTATTATTGGATGAAGTTGCTGTTCAAGCCGTTGGTTCCAGAAACACCAAAAGAACCATTATCGATTCTCCGGTAGCTGTCGACATCATTAACATGCAGGAGGTCGTGAGTAAAACAGGACAAATAGAGGTCAATGCATTGTTGCAATATTTGGCACCTTCCTTCAATGCTAGTAAACAATCGGGGTCGGACGGAGCTGACCATATCGACCCAGCTACTCTGAGAGGATTAGGTCCTGACCAAACTTTAGTGCTCATCAACGGAAAAAGAAGACATCAATCTTCATTAGTCAATTTATTTGGATCTAGAGGCCGTGGTAATACCGGTACTGATATGAATGCTATACCTGCAGCTGCTATCAAGCGTATAGAGATTTTACGTGATGGAGCCTCTGCTCAATACGGATCAGATGCTATTGCTGGGGTAATTAACATCGTATTAAAAGACAATGTTGAAGAATTTAACGGAAATGTGAGTTACGGAACATATTATGCTAAAACACCTTATGGAGACGACATTCAATCGAGCGGCACCGATGGACAAACTATACAAGTGAACGGAAATTACGGGTTTAAATTAGGCGATAAAGGATTTTTGAATGCCACTTTAGATGTATCTCAAAAAGACCACACCAATCGCCCAGCAAATCCTAACAAATACGACATCTACAGAAATCAGTTTGGAGATGCTGCAGCCAAAAATGGAAGCCTATTTTTAAACGGATCAATTGATGTTGGAGAGAAATCTCAGGTTTATGCTTTTGGAGGTTTAAGCTTAAGAGATTCTGATGCTTATGCATTCACCAGATCAGCGGATAGCCCAAGAAATATTCCGTCTATTTATCCGAATGGTTTTGATCCTATTATTGGAACTAAAATTACCGATGGTTCTGTTTCGGTAGGATTTAAAACCAAACTTGGTGAATGGGAAATGGATCTTAACAACACTTTTGGGACGAATCATTTCAAATATGACATTCACAATACGCTAAACGCTTCCCTACAAAATAATTCACCAACTTCTTTTGATGCTGGAGGACATTCGTTATCACAAAATACCGTTGGTCTACATTTTACTAAAAATTTCGACAAAATATTAAACGGAATGAACATTGCATTCGGTTCAGAATTTCGAAGAGAAATGTTTAAAATTTTTGGTGGTGAAGAAGCTTCTTATGCGTTATACGACATTAACGGAGACATCGTAACAGAAAATACGGATCCTGGAGATTATGTTTATGACGGAAACGGAGACCCAAGACCAGGAGGCTCTCAAGGATTTCCAGGGTACAGTCCCGAAAATGAAGTGAACAAAACAAGAACGAATGTTGCTGGTTACATTGATACTGAAATCGATTTTGATGACAATGTGAATCTAGCTGTAGCCGTTCGATATGAAAATTACAGTGATTTTGGTTCTACTTTAAATGCAAAAATTGCTCAACGCATCAAATTCACTAAAGATCTTGCGATGCGATACTCCATGAGTACCGGTTTTAGAGCCCCTTCATTAACTCAAAAATATTACAATCTTAAATTTACAGATTACATTAGCGGAAATGCCTCTGAAACATTACTAGCCGGAAACGACGATCCGATTACCAAAGCTTTCGGAATTGGACAACTTAAAGAAGAGAAAGCATTTAACGCGAGTTTAGGCTTTACTTACAAAAAAGGAAAAATCACCGGAACTATTGATGGTTACTTTGTTGATATTAAAGATCGTATTGTACTGACTGGACAATTTGATGGTAGTGGTTTGGCAGGATTAAATGTATCTAATGTTCAGTTTTTCGCCAATGCTTTAGATACGCAAACTACAGGAGTTGATTTTGTATTAACTTACGACGAAAAATTTGGCAACAGTACCCTAAGCACTTCTTTCATTGGAAACTTAAATAAGATGAGCATTGGCAAAATTGGAGAAGGAACTGGTTTAGATCCTGAAACTTTGTTTGGAAAAAGAGAGCAATATTTCTTATTAGCTTCGGCTCCTAAAAGCAAATTAGGATTGAACTTTAACTATAATTACAACAAAAAATTCAATGCTAGTTTAAGATTTACCCGTTTTGGCGAAGTAGAATTAATAGATTGGTTAGATACCATCGATTACTATGGAAATAAAATTGTTACCGATTTATCTATAAACCAAAAAATCAATAAAAACTTTAACATCACATTAGGTGTAAACAATCTTCTAAACGTTTACCCAGACATCCAAGACACTGAAACAGAAACTGGTGGGAACTTCGATTCTGTTCAAATGGGGTCTAACGGAGCTTATGGTTTTGTTCGATTGGGAGTTAAATTTTAAAACTAAAAATCTGTAGATAGTCATCTATTTACATTACCAACAAAAAACCAGTTACTTTAATTCACGTAACTGGTTTTTATCATTTAATAACTTTACTTTTCAGCAAATAGACACTAATTCCCTTTTTAATATTGTACGGTTAAAAAACATAAAAGCCATCAAATTTCTTTGATGGCTTTTATTATATACATTAGATTATTTCCTATTTCATATTAAGAAACATTCTCAACATTAGCTTCAGCAATTGCCTTGTAAGTACCGTTAACTAGTTTCTCACGAATCGCTTCGAAAGCTGCTAAAGTTTCTTCGATATCTTTTAAAGAGTGTGATGCCGTTGGAATCATTCTCAACAAGATAATACCTTTAGGAATTACCGGATACACAACGATTGAAAGGAATATACCATAGTTTTCACGTAAGTCATTTACCATAACCATTGCTTCTGGAATAGAACCTTCAAGGTAAACTGGAGTTACACAAGTGTTAGTATCTCCAATGTTGAATCCTCTTTCTTTTAATCCATTTTGTAATGCATTAACATTTTCCCAAAGTTTGTCTTTAAGTTCAGAAGATTTACGTAATAGTTCTAAACGTTTTAAAGAACCAATAGTTTGAATCATTGGCAATGCTTTTGCAAACATTTGTGAACGTAAATTATATTTCAAATAATCAATAATATCTTTATCAGCAGCTACGAAAGCGCCAATGTTAGCCATTGATTTTGCAAAAGTTGAGAAATACACATCAATTCCATCTTGACAACCTTGCTCTTCTCCTGCTCCAGCTCCTGTTTTACCAAGAGTACCAAATCCATGAGCATCATCAACCAAAAGACGGAAATTGTATCTCTTTTTCATTTCTACAATTTCTTTCAACTTACCTTGCTGACCACGCATTCCGAAAACACCTTCGGTAATAAATAAAATACCACCTCCTGTTTCTTCTGCCAACTTAGTCGCACGTTGTAAGTTTTTCTCCATACTCTCGATGTCGTTGTGCTTGTAGGTAAAACGTTTTCCCATGTGCAAACGTACACCATCAATGATACAAGCATGAGCATCAACATCATAAACAATTACATCGTTTTTAGTTACCAATGCATCAATGATAGATACCATTCCTTGATAACCGAAGTTTAATAAGTAAGCCGCTTCTTTCATTACAAATTCGGCTAACTCATTTTCTAATTGTTCGTGAAATTTTGTGTGCCCTGACATCATACGAGCTCCCATTGGGTAAGCTGCACCGTATTGTTGTGCGGCTTCAATATCTGCTTTTCTAACTTCCGGGTGATTAGCTAAACCTAAATAATCATTAATTGACCAGTTTAATATTTCTTTTCCGTGAAACATCATTCTTGGTCCTAATTCTCCTTCTAATTTAGGGAAAACGTAGTAACCTTCTGCTTGAGAAGCCCATTTTCCTAAAGGTCCTTTATTGTTTTGAATTCTTTCGAATAAATCTTTTACCATTTCAAAATTGATTTTTAAAACGTGGCAAAAATAGGAATTTTAAATAGATTAATAATCATGATTACAGAGATATATTTTCAAAAAAATGACTAATTTGGTTTGTCAAATAAAAACAACTATATGTCGAATTCAATTTTAAAGGAACTTCCTGAATTGGTTTCTAACAACGTCATTACGAAAGACATTGCAGAAAATATTATAAATTATTATCAGAAAAAACCTGAAAACAACCCAAATAAACTTTTTACCATTTTCGGAATTTTAGGTGCGCTTCTTGGCGGACTAGGTATTATTCTGATCTTAGCGCATAATTGGGATAATTTTTCGATTTTAACCAAAACCATTATCTCCTTTATTCCTACCATTCTAAGTCAAGCTTTCTGCTTTTTTTCATTACAAAAAAAACCAGAGTCGAGCGCTTGGAGAGAAAGTAGCGCCACTTTTTTACTATTTGCCGTTGCAGCCACTATTTCATTGATTGCTCAAGTATACAATTTGCCGGAAAATTTTAAAGGTTTTTTACTGACTTGGATTTTATTATCCATTCCGTTGGTGTACATCATGCGTTCTTCCTTTGTTTCGTTATTGTGCATTGCCGGAATTACTTGGTATTGTTCGGTTAGCAATTATGAATATCGTCAATCAGCACAATTCTTGCATTGGTTGCTATTCCTTATTTTACTGCCATATTACATTTCACTTCTCAAGACATATCCTAAAACAAATTTTACCAGATTTCATCATTGGTTTTGGGCAGTGGGCTTACTTATTTGCTTGCCCAGTATTTCTCCTTTAAATAATCCGGTATTACTCATCGGATTCATTTCGGTATTGTCTATTTTTTATTTTATTGGCAAATCCGATTTTTTCTCAGGTTTAGATCAACCGCGTAATGCTTTTTGGCTAGTGGGAAAAATAGGAACCTTAGTCTTAACTTTTATCTTCACATTTAAGGACCCTTGGTTAGAATTACAAAGACAGAAAAAAGACTATTTACAAATAGACTCCTTAGTATATCTCACCTTATTTCTTGTAGGCTTAATCCTTCTATTTAAAACGCTTAAAAAAAGGACAATTTTAAAAACCAATCCCATTCACTTTGTTTTTATCTTATTTTCGATCTTATTTTTTTTAAGTTCAGAAACCGAAGCTTTTGTCCTCATTACCATCACTAATTTTATAGTTTTACTTATTGGTACTTACGAAATTAAAAATGGAGCCGAGACCTATAGTTTATACAAATTGAATTTCGGGCTAATTGTTATTTCTTTTTTAATTCTTTGTCGCTTCTTTGATACCGAGATGAGCTTTATTATTCGAGGATTGTTATTTATAAGTATCGGATTGGGATTCTTCCTCTTGAATTATTATTTACTAAAAAAACGCAAACAACATGAAAACTAAAAACATACTTCTATTAGCCTTTTTCTTAGTTGTTATAGCACAATTAGCAGTGCCATTACGGATGATTCTACACAATAATGATGTGCTTAAAACTGGTAAAATATACAAATTTAAAACTGAACCCATAGATCCACACGATCCATTCAGAGGAAAATTCATCCGATTGTATTTTAAAGAAAATCATCTTGTTTTAAAACGAAAAATCGACATAAACAAAGACCTCTATGCCATTATAGCTAATGACAAAAAAGGATTTGCAAGAATTGTAAAAATCAGTAATACGGAACCCAAAACAGAGGAATTCCTAAAAGTTAAAGCCCTTTCAATTAATGAGTATGGTAACGAACACCAAATTTGGATAGAATTTCCTTTTGAACGTTTCTACATGAACGAATACAAGGCTTCAGAAGCAGAAAAAGCATACAATGAAAGTTCTAGAAATCAATCTTCTAACACTTACGCTGTTATTGCTATAAAAAACGGAGAAGGAATCATCAAGGATGTTATGATAGACGATATTTCCATAAATGAATATCTACAAAAAAACAATAAGCCACTATAAAAGTGGCTTATCCCCTAATTAATTTTCTAAAACCAAAGAACAATAGTTATGTAGTTGCAAATTTGAAAAAATAATGAAAACAGTTATAGAATTTACTTTATAAAACGTTCGAATTTTGTCCCCCTATCTACTAATTTTATTCTAAAAAGTAATCTGTATTCAATTTGTTATTGTTCTTTTAGTTTTAGACCCAGTTTGTTTATTCAATTAAAACTTCATAGACAAAATTATAGAAGTCTTAATAATTCCGATTACGGTTTTTCCTCATCATTTGTTAAAATTTTACCTTTGCCAAAAAAATAGATTATGCAACTAGTTTTCGCCTCCAACAATCAGAATAAAATCAAAGAGATTCAACAATTAGTTCCTTCAGACATAAAAATTTTAAGTCTAAAAGACATCGGATGTGATACCGATATTCCAGAAACCGCAGATACTATCGAAGGTAATGCAATTTTAAAAGCCAATTACGTAACCCAGAATTACGGATATGCATGTTTCGCTGATGATAGCGGGTTAGAAGTCGATCAACTTAATGGTGCCCCTGGGGTATACTCTGCTCGATATGCCGGTGAACCTAAAGATGACAACAAAAACATCGACAAACTATTATCCGTCCTTAAAAACGAATCGAATCGTAACGCTAATTTCAAAACTGTCATTTGCCTTAACATCAACGGCGAGCAACACCTATTTACCGGAATAATAAAAGGAAAACTAACGACCGAGAAAAAAGGAACAAACGGTTTTGGTTACGACCCTATTTTCATCGCTGACGGCTACACTCAAACTTTTGCAGAACTTTCAATGGAAGAAAAATCTGCCATTAGCCATCGAGGAAAAGCGGTAAAACAACTCGTAGATTTCTTACAAAAATAATTCTTTTACCTATGTTACTTTTTTTCGATTTAAAATAAAACACCAAATACCTTACAAAAAATCATTTTAATTGGTTTATTAAGTGATTAAAAATCAAATAATTAAATTAATTAGCTAATCTCACATATTAGCTGTACCTTTGCACCCAATTTAAAATATTTTATGAATAAATTTGAACAATTAGGATTGAATGAGTCGCTACTGCTGGCGATTAAAGATCTAGGATTTGAGAATCCGTCAGAAGTGCAAGAAAAAGCGATTCCAGTACTATTGGAACAAAACACAGATTTAGTTGCCCTAGCGCAAACAGGTACAGGGAAAACCGCTGCTTTTGGTTTTCCGCTAATTCAGAAAATTGATGCTGAGAACAGAAATACTCAGGCGTTAATTTTGTCGCCAACACGTGAGTTATGCTTACAAATCACCAACGAGATTAAATTATACTCAAAGTACATAAAGGGGTTACATACTGTGGCTGTTTATGGTGGTGCAAGCATTACAGAACAAGCTAGAGAGGTAAAACGTGGCGCACAGATTATTGTGGCTACACCCGGTAGAATGCAAGACATGATTAACAGAGGTCTTGTTAACATTAAAAACATCGATTTCTGTATCTTGGATGAAGCAGATGAGATGTTAAACATGGGATTCTACGACGACATTTGTTCCATATTATCGGACACACCAGAAGAGAAAAACACTTGGTTATTCTCGGCTACCATGCCTGCTGAAGTAGCGCGCATCGGAAAACAATTCATGTCTAACCCGGTAGAAATTACCGTAGGACATAAAAACTCAGGTTCGGCAACGGTTTCACACGAATTTTACATTGTAAATGCTCGTGACCGTTACGAAGCTTTAAAACGTTTGGCAGATGCAAACCCAGATATTTTCTCGGTAGTTTTCTGTCGTACAAAAAGAGACACTCAGGCAGTTGCCGAAAAATTAATTGAAGACGGATACAACGCTGCAGCGTTACACGGTGATTTATCTCAAGCACAACGTGACGGAGTAATGAAAGCGTTCCGTGGTCGTCAGGTTCAAATGTTGGTAGCCACAGACGTAGCAGCTCGTGGAATCGACGTAGACAACGTAACCCACGTAGTAAACTATCAGTTACCGGATGAAATTGAAACCTACAACCACCGTTCTGGCCGTACTGGTCGTGCTGGTAAATTAGGAACCTCTATTGTAATCGTAACGAAGAGTGAATTGCGTAAAATTTCGGCTATCGAAAGAATCATCAAACAGAAATTTGAAGAAAAAACCATTCCTTCTGGAATTGAAATTTGCGAAATTCAGCTATTGCATTTAGCAAATAAAATTCACGATACAGAAGTGGATCGCGAAATCGACAGCTACCTACCGGCAATCTATGAGGTTTTCCAAGATTTATCTAAGGAAGAATTGATCAAACGAATGGTTTCAGTAGAATTCAATCGTTTCTTATCGTACTACAAATCCAAACGTGATTTATCAAGTCAAGCTGGCGACAGAGAAAGAAGTTCGGAACCAAGAGAAATTAGAGCAGGAGATCCGGTTCGTTATTTCATCAACATTGGCGCTAGAGACGATTTCGATTGGATGCAGTTGAAAGACTTCTTAAAAGAAACTCTAGATTTAGGACGTGACGATGTTTTCAAAGTAGATGTAAAAGAAGGATTCTCTTTCTTTAACACCGACGGAGAGCATACTGCCAAAGTAATGGAAGTATTAAACGGATACGAACTAAATGGACGCAGAATCAACGTAGAAATCTCTAAAAACGACGGAGGTAGTAATTCAAGTCGTCGTGACCACAATGGTCGCGGTGGTGAAAGAAGAGGTTTTGGAGGCGGAAGAGACCGTGACAGAGCACCTCGTGGTGACAGAAGAGAAGGCGGAAGACGTGAAGGTTCTAGAAATTCAGAAAGAAGAAGCGATGCTACCGATAGAGCACCTAGAAACGAAAGACGTTCTAGTTCGGCTCCTAGACGTACAGAGACTTCCGGAGCTTCTAGAGAAAGAAGACCTAGAAGAAGCTAACATTTTTTTGTTAATTTTCTTATAATTCCATAAAAACTGTAAAATATCTCGTATTGAATAGTTAATTTAGCTTTTCAAATTGAACTATGAGATATTTTACAGTTTTTTTATTATACCTATTTTCTACAACAGTATTTGCACAAGAAAATACCGTTAAAGGAGTCATTGTTAATGACAACAATTTTCTTCCCATTTGGAATGCAAACATTGTAAACACTAGTAAAGTCAGAGGAGCTATTTCAGACGCCAACGGAAACTTTGAAATCAATGCCGAAGTCAATGATGTCTTATTGATTTCCTGTTTAGGCTATCAATCTATTGAAGTTAGAGTGACTAATGACTGGATTAAAAACCGTACGTCTCGTATTAAATTAACCGAAAAAGCGTATGCTTTAGAAGAGATTGTGATCCCTCCCTACACTTTAACGGGTTATCTGGAAGTCGATTCAAAATTAATTCCTGAAAGAGAAAATTACTGGTATTCTATTGCGGGTTTGACCAAGCGATATGAAGGCGGAGAAAACTCTCCTAATGCTTTTTCTCGTGTTATGGGTTCTTTATTCAATCCTGCCGATGCTTTGTACAACTTTTTTGGTAAAAAACCGAAAGAGTTGAAAAAACTTAGAGAACTGAAAAAAGACGACAATCTTCGTAATATTCTACAAACACGTTACGACCGACAAACAATTTATGCCATGTTGGGAATTAATGAGAAAGAATTGATTGAAATTTTAGAACGTTGTAATTATTCGGAATCCTTCATGAAAAGTGCTAATGACCTTCAAATCCTTGATGCTGTTAGCGGTTGTTATGAAGAGTACAAAATTCTAAAGAAAAATTAATTTACTTTATCGTTTAAGCAATTTCGTAATATTCGTTAAATGAAAAAAAATCTTTTTTTACTGTCTTTATTATTAATTTCAGTAATTGTTAAGGCACAATTTCCTTTAAAAGCATTAGATAAAAATCTTAACGGATATCAATATCCTTATCCAGTTCATTTTATAAATTTAAAAGATCAACAACAAGATCTAAAAATGGCTTACATGGATATTGTACCAGAAAATTATAACGGTAAAAATATTGTTTTACTACATGGTAAAAACTTTAACGGTTCTTATTGGAAAACCACAATAGAAGAGTTGAACAATGAGGGTTACAGAGTCATTGTTCCAGATCAAATTGGTTTTGGGAAATCTAGCAAACCGAAAGGCTATCAATACAGTTTTCATCAGCTAGCCAGCAACACCAAAAAAATCTTAGATCATTTAAAAATCACCAAAGCAAGCGTTTTGGGCCACTCTATGGGAGGAATGCTAGCTACTCGTTTTGCTTTGATGTATCCTTCATTCACAGAAAAACTAATCTTAGAAAATCCAATCGGATTAGAAGATTACAAAACTATGGTTCCTTATCAAACCATTGATAAATGGTACGCTACCGAACTCAAACAAAACTATGAGTCGCATAAAGCCTATCAATTAAAATTTTATTATGATAACCAATGGAAACCGGAATATGACGTTTGGTTAAATGTATTAGCTGGTTGGACGCTACACAAAGATTATCCACTCATTGCTTGGAATAATGCCCAAACAACCGATATGATCTTTACTCAACCCGTATGTTATGAATTTGACAACATCAATATCCCAACACTACTTATCATAGGAACAAGAGATAAAACAGCTATTGGCAAAGGATTGGCGCCATCCGAAATTCAAAAAACTATGGGATTGTATGAAGAATTGGGTAAAAAAACCCAAGCCAAAATACCAAATGCTCAATTGGTTGAATTAGACAATGTAGGTCATTTGCCTCACATAGAAGTTTTCGACCGATTTATCAATCCTTTGAAAGAATTTTTACTTAAATAACTTGTTGTTTTTCAAGGTATTTCTGGGTAATAAAATCGATATCTTTTATTGATTTTCTAGTCCAATCAATACGTTTTTCTAATAAATCAGCTTCTGTAAGTTGCCAATCTATATTAGAATGACGTAATCTTGTAGAAATATTCTGCAAAATAATGGCTGCCGATACCGAAATATTTAAACTTTCAGTAAAACCTACCATAGGAATCTTCAAGAAACCATCGGCTTGCTGAATCACTTCTTCTGAAAGTCCATGACGTTCTGTACCAAAAAAAATAGCTGATGGTTTACTGATGTCAAAATCTTCCAGAAAACAATCATTTTCATGAGGAGTTGTGGCAATAATTTGATATCCTTTTGATTTTAAATCATCTATACAATCCTGATTATTGGAAAAACGTCGAATATCGACCCATTTTTCGGCTCCTAAAGCAATTTCTTTATCTATTTTTTTTCCAAAACGCTGTTCTACCACATTCAGTTCTTGAATCCCAAAAACTTCACAACTACGCATTACCGCACTAGTATTGTGCAACTGATACACATCTTCACAAACCACAGTAAAATGTTTGGTTCTGTTTGCTAAAACCCTTTTAAAACCTTCCTTTCTACTCTCTGTAATAAACTCTTCTAAGTAAGCTAAGTAATTTTCGTCTTGAAATAACAATTGCATTTGGATTGATTTTTCAGTATTTTCGACAAAGATAACACAAAGTGTGCTTTACCAAACACGAAGTTAATACACCAAAACCTAATGAAATTAAAAATAGTTGCCCTAACTGGAGCCGGCATGAGTGCTGAAAGTGGAATTAATACTTTTAGAGACAGTAATGGATTATGGGAAAACCATGATATCATGGAAGTTGCTTCGCCAGAAGGTTGGAAAAACAATCCTAAATTGGTTCTTGATTTTTACAACAAACGAAGAGCACAACTCAAAGAAGTAAAACCTAATCGCGGTCATGAAATTTTAGCCGAATTAGAACAACTATTTGACGTTCATATTATCACCCAAAATGTAGATAATCTTCACGAAAGAGCCGGAAGTTCTTCTGTGTTGCATTTACATGGTGAACTAACTAAGGTTCGAAGTATTGCAAATGAAAATTTTATCCTCGAATGGACAGAAGATCTAAACTGGGGCGATACTGATGACAAGGGCAATCAATTAAGACCACACATCGTATGGTTTGGTGAAGCCGTTCCTGCTATAGAAAAAGCAGTAACTATAATAGAAAAGGCCGATATTGTTGTGATTATTGGTACTTCGTTGCAAGTATATCCTGCTGCAGGTTTAATGCATTACGCCTCTCCAAAAGTTCCTGTATATTATATTGACCCTAAACCCGCTACAATTTATGAGTTAGCAAATCCGTTGGAAGTATTCAAAATGAGTGCTAGTGAAGGAATGGAAAAATTGAAATCGATGTTGTAAAGTATGAATCCCATTGAATTTTTAACCTCAGAGCTCAATGCAAAAGATCTGTACAACGGGACATTAGATCTCAAACGCAATGCCCTTTTAAACCATCATGTTGGTTTTGAAACGAATATCTATTTCATAGAAAGTGGCAGTGTTAAGATATTTTTTTTAAATAATGATGAAGAACATATCATACGCTTCGGATACCAAAACAATTTAATTACTTTTTTAGATTCATTTCTTACCGGAGGTAAAACCGATTTTTATATTCAAACGCTAAAAAAAACTACCGTAAAATATATAAGTAAAACCCAGTTCATGGATTTTCTTCATTCTAACGAAATTTATTTAAAAATTTGGCTAGAACTGCTCGAAGCCTTATTGTTTGATCAGTTGGAAAGAGAAAAAGACATCTTGATTCAATCCCCAAAAGAACGCTACAAAAGAGTTTTGAAAAGGAGTCCAAAACTTTTTCAAGAAATCCCTAATACACATATAGCCAATTATTTAAGAATGAGTCCTGAAACATTGTCCCGACTAAAAAATCTTGATTTGAATCAAGGTTTAGACGAAATCTAATTTCGAATTTTGCAAAAAAAATTATGGAGACAACCGCATTACTATCAGATCTTATTTCAAGAACCCAAGCGATAATCATTGAAATTGAAAGCCTTAAAGAAGAACCACTTGAATTACTGAAACACAAAGCTTCGGAACAAGATTGGAGTGCCTTAGAGTGTATTGAGCATCTAAATCGATACGGCAACTTTTATAATGCTAAAATCACAGAAAATATCAAACAAAATCTCTCTGAACCTACAGCAAATTTTAATCCTGGTTGGTTGGGAAATTTCTTCGCTGAAAGTATGTTGCCAAAGGAAAATAGCAAAAAAATGAAAACATTTGCCAGCAAAAATCCTAATGGAAGTGTACTGACTAAAGAAACATTAACAACATTCGTTAAACAGCAATACGAATTATTGAATTTGTTAGAGATTGCCAAAAATGTAAATTTAAACACCATTAAAATTCCCACTACGCTTTCCTCTCTTCTTAAATTGAAATTAGGAGATACTTTTCGATTTGTAATTTTTCATAACCAAAGGCATTTGTTACAAGCCAAAAAAGCCATTCAAAAAAGCAAAGGATAAGGTTGTCTTAAAAAAGTTTCGCTAGATAATTTATAACTCACAACTTATACTTATTTTTGCGCTTTCTTAAACACAACACAACAATGCAATTAACTGAACTGAATGCTATATCGCCTATTGATGGACGTTATAGAAATAAAACTGTTTCCTTAGCGGCTTTTTTTTCCGAAGAAGCCTTAATCAAGTACCGCGTTTTAATTGAAATAGAATATTTTATCGCTTTGTGTGAAGCGAATTTACCTCAACTAGCCGGAATAGATAAAAAAGTATATTCTGAACTTAGAAAATTATACGAGAATTTTAATACCGAAGATGCCCTTTGGATTAAAGAAACAGAAAAAACTACCAATCACGACGTTAAAGCAGTTGAATATTTCATCAAATCGAAATTCGATGCACTAGGACTACAGTCGTACAAAGAGTTCATTCATTTCGGATTAACGTCACAAGACATCAACAATACGGCTATTCCACTTTCTACCAAAGAAGCTTTTGAAAAAGTATATTTACCGAGTTTAATAGCTTTAATTGCCAAGTTAAAAGAACTTAGTATAGAATGGAAAGACATTCCTATGTTAGCACGTACGCATGGGCAGCCTGCCTCTCCTACGCGACTCGGGAAAGAAATTTTAGTTTTCGTTGAACGCTTGGAAGAGCAAATGCGATTGTTGTATAACATCCCGTTTGCTGCCAAATTCGGTGGTGCCACTGGAAATTACAACGCGCATAAAATTGCCTATCCTAACATCGATTGGAAGGCTTTCGGTACTAATTTTGTGGAAGAAATTTTGGGATTACACCATTCGTATCCAACAACACAAATTGAACATTACGACCATTTTGCTGCTTTTTTTGATGCTTTAAAACGTATTAACACTATTTTGATTGATTTAGATCGAGATATATGGACGTATGTTTCTATGGATTATTTCAAACAAAAGATAAAAGCTGGAGAAATAGGTTCATCGGCAATGCCACACAAAGTAAATCCTATTGACTTCGAAAATAGCGAAGGAAACTTAGGAATTGCCAATGCAATTTTTGAACATTTATCGGCTAAATTGCCTGTTTCAAGATTGCAACGCGATTTGACGGATAGTACCGTTTTACGCAATATTGGAGTTCCTATGGGACATACTTTAATTGCATTTGAAGCTACTTTAAAAGGATTAAACAAATTACTTCTGAATGCTGACAAATTTGCTGAAGACCTAGAAAAAAATTGGGCTGTTGTAGCCGAGGCAATTCAAACTATCTTGCGTCGAGAAAATTATCCTAATCCATACGAAGCATTAAAAGATTTGACTAGAACCAATTCAGTAATCAACAAAGAATCTATTCACGCTTTTATTGAAACGTTAAACGTATCGGAGACCATAAAAAAAGAACTCAAGTCGATAACCCCAAGCAATTATTTAGGGATTTAATCCTATCAAAATAAATTTCATATCCATCCGCTAGAATCTTTTTAGCGGATTTTTTGTTTTATCAAAACAATAAAGACATGTTAAATTTAGAATATTTTCATAATTTAATCTTAAAAAAACCCTAATTCATCGATATAAAGTTTAAAAAAAGGGCTTTTTTTTGTATTTTACGCCATATTCAATTTTAAACATAATAAATTACTTACACGCCTATGATTTTATCTACTGCGACTGCACAAACCGCTTTACACTTAGAACCATTAATTAGTGATCTAGGATTAATATTACTCACTGCCGGAGTTGCTGTTCTTTTATTCCGAAAATTAAAACAACCCTTAGTGCTAGGATACCTGATTGCAGGTTTTTTAGCTGGAAATCATTTCGATTTTTTCCCTTCTGTTAAAGACATGCATAGTGTTGAAGTTTGGGCTGAAATAGGGGTTATTTTTTTACTTTTCAGTTTGGGACTAGAATTTAGTTTTAAAAAACTGATGAAAGTGGGTGGTACAGCCTCAATTACTGCAATTACTCAAATTGTATTTATGGTCCTTCTGGGTTATTTGGTCGGTCAATGGCTAGATTGGGGAAAAATGAACAGTATTTTCTTAGGAGTTATTCTTTCTATATCTTCTACAACGATCATTTTGAAAGCCTTTGATGAGTTAGGGGTAAAATCGCAAAAATTTGCCGGAAACGTAATTGGGGTACTTATTGTTCAGGACATCATCGCAATTTTAATGATGGTATTACTTTCTACTATAGCCGTTAGTCAACAATTCTCAGGAGGCGAATTATTTCAGTCGGTATTAAAACTGATGTTTTTCTTAACCATTTGGTTTGTTGCAGGAATCTTTTTTATCCCAACATTATTAAAAAAAGCGAAGCATTTGTTAACCGATGAAATGATGCTTATTATTTCGATTGCATTATGTTTGATGATGGTGATTTTTGCTGCAAAAGTAGGTTTCTCTCCTGCGTTAGGCGCCTTCATCATGGGGTCTATTATTGCAGAAACCACGCAAGCAGAACATATAGAACACCTAGTAAAACCAGTAAAAGACTTATTTGGAGCCGTTTTCTTTGTATCAGTAGGTATGTTGATTAACCCTAATACTTTGGTTGAATACGCGGTTCCAGTAGCTATTTTAACTCTTGTTACATTATTTGGACAATCCTTTAGTGCGACCATTGGAACGCTATTATCGGGGCAACCCCTGAAACAATCTGTCCAGACAGGAATGAGTTTATCACAGATTGGAGAATTTTCTTTTATTATTGCCACATTGGGAATGACTTTAGGAGTTACGAGCGACTTTTTATACCCTATTGTAGTTGCCGTTTCGGCTGTAACAACATTTACTACACCTTTCATGGTAAAATGGTCGACTCCGTTTTCTAATTTTCTTGAGAAAAAATTACCCCGAAAATGGGTTAAAAACATAGAACGTTACAGTGCCAATGCGCAAGCCATAAAATCAGTTAGTAATTGGCAAGTGGTAATACGTGCGTACCTTACTCAAATCATCATACACTCCACGATTATTGTGGCGATTATCACTTTATCAACACGCTATTTATTGCCAATCGTAGAAAATTCGAGATTCGGGAATATTTTAGCAGCCTTAATCACACTGGTAGTATTATCGCCATTTTTATGGGCCTTATCGCTTCGAAGAGTGGCTGTTAAAGAAGTACAACTTCTGTTTGAAGAACGAAAATACCGTGGGCCTATTATAGTGATGATCTTTATGAGAATGTTATTGACTCTATTTTTCATTGGGTTCTTTTTAAATAACTTTTTCTCACCAGGATTTGCCTTAATTGCTTTAATTGTTGCGATTGGTGCCTATTTATTTTTCCCGAAACAATTACATGCCTTTTATAACAAAATTGAAGCTCATTTTTTAAAAAACCTAAATGACAGAGAAATTTCTATAAATAAAAAAAGACCTGCGAATCTTTCTCCTTGGGACGGACACATGGCAAGTTTTGAAATAGCTAAGGAATCCAACATTGCTGGAAAAACTCTTGAAGAACTTAAAATGAGAGAAAATATTGGTATCAATGTGGCTTCTATCAAAAGAGGAGAGATTATCATTAATATTCCCACCCGACAAGAACGTCTATTTCCCGGTGATGAAATATGTGTCATTGGGACCGATGCTCAAGTAAAAGATTTTAAAAATTACTTGGATAAAAATGAAATTGAAGTTTCCCCAGAAGTTGCCGAAGCCGACATTGTTTTACAACAAATGGAATTAAAAACAGAAAGTTGTATTGGCAAAAGCATCCGAAACTCGAAAATACGAGAACGCACACAAGGTATGGTTGTAGGAATTGAACGAAATGGTAAACGTATCCTAAATCCTGAATCTGATATTATTCTTGAAGAAGGAGATATTTTGTGGATTGTAGGTGAACGAAAACTAATCGCTCAACTTATTAAAAATTAAATTATTGTAATTTATGAACAACAAAAGGCATAAGTTAAAACTTATGCCTTTTTATATCTCTTACAATATGTTTTTATACTATCGCGAATAATTCGGAGCTTCTTTCGTAATCGTTACATTGTGTGGATGACTTTCTCCGATTCCACTGGCAGTAATCCTTACAAAACGACCTGTTTCCTGTAAAGTTGGAATGTCTTTAGCTCCGCAATATCCCATACCAGCACGAAGACCTCCTATGAATTGTAACATACTTTCGTTCAATTCTCCTTTATAAGGCACACGTCCTACAATACCTTCTGGTACTAATTTTTTTACATCGTCTTCTACATCTTGAAAATAACGATCTTTAGAACCTTCTTTCATGGCTTCCACTGAACCCATACCGCGGTACGATTTGAATTTTCTTCCTTCAAAAATAATAGTTTCGCCCGGCGATTCTTTTGTTCCTGCTAAAAGAGATCCCAACATAACGCAATCGGCACCAGCAGCAATAGCTTTAGGAATGTCTCCAGTATAACGAATACCTCCATCAGCAATAACCGGCACACCTGTACCACGTAATGCAGCAGCTACTTCTAATACCGCTGAAAACTGAGGAAATCCAACTCCTGCCACAACACGAGTCGTACAAATAGATCCAGGACCAATCCCCACTTTTACAGCATCAGCACCGTTTGCTACCAAGTAAAGTGCTGCTTCAGGGGTAGCAATATTTCCTACTACCACATCTAATTCAGGGAATTTTTCTTTTACTTGTTTTAAAACTTCTACAACACCTTTGGTATGTCCGTGAGCTGTATCAATAATTACTGCATCTACACCTGCTCCTACCAAAGCTTCTGCTCTTTGAACGGCATCTGCAGTTACTCCTAGAGCGGCTGCTACTCTCAAACGGCCGAACTTATCTTTATTCGCGTTGGGTTTTTGAGTCAACTTTGTAATATCTCTAAAAGTAATTAATCCTACTAATCTATAATCAGAATCTACAACTGGAAGCTTTTCAATTTTATTGCCTTGCAAAATTTCTTCTGCTTGAACTAAAGTAGTCCCTTCGGGTGCCGTCACTAGATTTTGAGATGTCATTACCTCAGTAATCAATCGTTCATTTTCTTTTTCAAAGCGTAAATCTCTGTTAGTGACAATCCCTTTTAATATCTGATTTTCATCGACTACAGGAATTCCTCCAATGCTGTATTCACGCATAACATTTTTGGCATCTCCTACAGTAGCTGTTAACGGTAAAGTTACAGGATCGATAATCATACCGCTCTCTGCTCGTTTTACTTTACGTACTTCCGCTGCCTGCTTTTTAATAGACATATTCTTGTGCAATACCCCTATTCCTCCTTCTTGAGCCATAGCAATAGCCATAGCACTCTCGGTAACGGTATCCATAGCTGCCGAAACGATAGGAGTGTTAAGAGTAATGTTTTTTGTGAATTTTGTTTTGATGCTTACTTCGCGTGGAAGTACTTCTGAGTAGTTGGGAACGAGCAATACATCGTCATAAGTTAACCCTTCGCCGATAATTTTAGTTGTGTGTGCGTTCATTTGCAATTTGTAATTAAATTGCACGCAAATATACGACTTTAGTTTATTTAAATCAATCTTATTCTCTATAAAAAATTTTCAAAAACTTTAAATGGAAGCCTTGAATCTCATACTTTTTGAAGCAATATTTATTGGTCTCTGTATATTATTACTCTATCATTTCAAAAAAATCATTGGACTAGAAATATTGTATGTCTTCATTGGGTCTTTACAGTTTTTTCAAACAATTTTAGCTTCTAATGTCTATAATAATATTTTCGGAGAAGTAGTACTCTCCCCTGGATCCTCTGTTCTATTTAATGCGGCTCTTTTTACAATACTATTATTGTTTCATACTGAGAAAATCTCTAAGACTAGATCTCTAATATTTGGACTCATTATTTCCAATGTACTAATTACTATTATCTCTTTTATTACTTATGAACAAATTAAAACAGACAATTACACTATACAAGCAGACTTTCTATCCAATTTATTGAACGATAACACTACATTATTCCTAGTAGGTACGTTTCTTTTGTATTTGGACTGTTTTATCATGTTGTTTATTTATGCGTTTTTAGATTTTATATTAAAACAACGCTTTCTGTTCCTTCGAATTTTAATCACTTTAGTGTTTATTTCTATTTTTGATTCCATTATTTTTTATAACCTAAACTACTTTTTAGTAAATGATAATGCCAATTTGGTTTTATCAAGCATCATTGGAAAAGTTTTATTCGCCTCTATTTTTTCGATATTACTATTTTCCTATCTACGGATCACCAAAAAAATGTCGATGAAAAACAGTGTATCTTCTAGTATTGAAATTATAAAGATTTTCACTTTCAATGAAAACAAAGACTAGGTCTAATTACCTATTATAAAACAGGTCATAATTTTTATTTAAAATAAGTCTAAATAAATTTGTTAATTAGAAACTCGGGTTTTATTTTTGCACTATATTTTTAATTAGTCTAAATAACACATGAGGCCAACACTTTTATTTTCTTGTTTGATCGTTTTTAGTTTTAATACAAATGCTCAGCAAAAACAAAAAGATACTACAAAAACTCTAAATGAAGTTATAATCAGCGCCAATTCCTTACTAGGCAGTAAATTTGAAGCTAAAAACAGAACAGGATCTGCTACATTTATAACTCCTCAAGAACTTAAAAAATTTGGACATACCGACATCAATCGCGTTTTAAAAAACGTTCCTGGTGTAAATATTTATGAAGAAGACGGATTTGGTTTAAGACCAAACATCAGTTTAAGAGGTACTTCTGGCGAAAGAAGTTCTAAGATTACCTTGATGGAAGATGGTGTACTCATTGCACCGGCACCGTATTCGGCACCTGCAGCCTATTATTTTCCTTCAATCGCAAGAATGAATGCTGTTGAAATTTTAAAAGGAAGTAGTCAAATTCAATACGGTCCATTTACAACTGGAGGAGCGATAAACTTTCTTTCAGTACCAACTCCAACAAAAAATTATGGTACTTTTCAAGCTAACTATGGTAGTTTTGAATCTAGACGTATTTTCAGTGAAGCAGGTGTAAAAGCTAAAAATGCAGGTTTTGTGATTCAATATATGAATTTTGGTTCTAAAGGTTTCAAAGAACTAGCTAAAGGGGGAAATACAGGATTTGACAAAAACGATTTGGTAGCAAAACTTCATCTTACAACCAATAAAGACAAAAAAATAGTTAATAGTTTAGATTTAAAACTACAATATGCTGACGAAGTCTCTAACGAAACTTATTTAGGACTAACTGAAGAAGACTTTAATAAGAACGCATTCCTACGCTATGCTTCCTCTGAAAAAGATAAAATGACTAACGATCATTTGCAATTTACCGCTACACATACGCTGAAAATAGGTAATTTCATGCGTATCACTACAACAGCGTATCAAAACAAATTTGCTAGAAATTGGTACAAATTAGATAAGGTAAAATTCGGGACACAAAATTTAGGGATTAATGATATCTTGATTAATCCTTCCCTATACAACAACCACTTTGCAATCATCAACGGATCAGTTAATTCGGCTGATAATGCGCTGTCAGTAAAAGCAAACAATAGAAATTACCTTTCTAAAGGGATCCAAACCAAATTTGATTATCATTTCTCGACTGATGAACTTATTCATGATATCGAAATTGGAGCTCGCTACCATTACGACGAAGAAGATCGTTTTCAATGGGTAGATGGTTACAATATTCTTAACGGTTCCATGAATTTAACAAATAGTGGTATTGGCGGAAGTGATACTAACAAAATAGCATCGGCTAAGGCATTTTCGGCACACGCGATGTATAAATTAAAATACAATAAACTAACAATAACACCTGGGGTACGTCTTGAAACAATTGATCTTTATAACGAAGACTTCGGAAAGACAGATCCTACTCGATCAGGCAATAATTTAAAAACGGATGACAATTTTGTTAGAGTTTGGTTACCGGGAATAGGTGCTAATTATAAATTTTCTGAAAATATCTCATTTTTTGGAGGAGTACACAAAGGCTTTGCGCCACCCACTAACAAAAAAGGCCAAATTGCTGAAAGTAGCGTAAATATTGAAGTAGGATCACGATTTAATCACAACCAATTAAGCGGTGAACTTATCCTATTTTACAATGACTATTCGAATATGCTAGGTAGCGATTTAGCCGCGAATGGAGGAACAGGAAGTTTAGATCAGTTTAATGCAGGAAAAGTAAATGTAAAAGGTTTAGAATTCCTTTTAAACTATAATTTACTATCTGCAGAAAATAATTTAGTGTTACCCGTTACTTTAGGCTACACCTATACAGATACCGAATTTTTAAGTAGTTTCGGAAGTTCTGATGAACTTTGGGGAATTGTGACTAAAGGTGATGAATTGCCTTATATTTCAAAACATCAAGCCAATGGGTCGATTGCCCTAGAACACAAAAAATTTGATATCTCTTTTTCTGCAAAATATAATGGTGCTTTCAGAACCAAAGCAGGAAAAGGTAGTATACCAAATAATTTAAAAGTAGGAGATAACTTTATTCTAGACCTTGGTTCAAGATATCACCTTAATCAATGGATTAGCTTTACTGCAACCATCAACAATTTATTAGATAAGACCTATCTTGTTTCTAGAACACCAGCGGGGTTACGTCCAGGAATGCCATTCAGTTTCAGCGGTGGAATGATCTTGAATTTATTATAAAAATATTTTATAACAAAAAGGAGCCCTATCGTTATGTTAGGGCTCCTTTTTTTATGAATCTTTTTGAGTATTTAATGATATACCGTAAAAATTTTCAAAGCTTCATTGTACGCACTTTCAAAACTCATTGATTTTAAATTATGATCTGCTTTTTGACTCGTAAAATAAGATAGCATTTTTTCGGTGGGCATATTCCCCGTCAAATCGTCCTTAGCCATAGGGCAACCACCAAAACCTTGAATGGCACCATCAAATCTGCGGCAACCTGCTTTGTATGCTGCATCTACTTTTTCAAACCATTTATCTGGTGTAGTATGCAAATGAGCTCCAAATTCGATCTGAGGATATTTCGGAATTAAATTCGAAAATAAATAATCAATGACCTCCGGAGTTGAACTTCCTACAGTGTCCGAAAGAGATAAAATTTTACCCCCCATATTGGCTAGTCTTTCTGTCCACTCCCCTACTATTTCTACATTCCAAGGATCACCATAAGGATTTCCAAAACCCATTGAAATATAAGTCACTACTTCTTTATTCGATTTGTCCGCTATGTCTAAAATTTCCTGTAAAGTAACCAAGGATTCCGCAATTGTCTTGTGCGTATTACGCATTTGAAAATTTTCTGAAATCGAAAACGGAAATCCTAAATACTGAATTTCAGGATGTTTTGAAGCACTTTCTGCTCCTTGAGTATTGGCAATTATAGCGAGTAGTTTACTTTCTGTTTGCGATAAATCGAGTTTTGCTAAGACCTCTGCCGTATCCTGCATTTGCGGAATGGCTTTTGCTGAAACAAAACTACCAAAATCTATAGTATCGAAACCAACGCGCAATAAAGACTGAATGTATTGCACTTTTTTATCGGTAGGAATAAAGTCCTTAATTCCCTGCATGGCATCGCGAGGACACTCAATAATTTTAATTTTGTTGGCATTCATAGACATCAAAAATATAATTATTTAAGCAGTTTCTAAAATCTTTTTATTAATCGCCTTAATTAACGCAGGACCTTCATAAATAAATCCGGTGTACAGTTGCACTAAACTCGCTCCAGCCTTGAGTTTCTCAATAGCATCTTCAGGCGAATGAATTCCTCCCACTCCTATTATAGGAAAACTTCGGTTACTGTTTTCAGACAAGAAACGAATAACTTCGGTGGAACGTTGTGTTAATGGTTTTCCAGATAATCCTCCTATTTCAATTTTATTAACCGATTTCAAACCTTCTCTAGCTATGGTAGTATTTGTTGCGATTACTCCAGCTATTTGGGTTGTAGTAACAATTTCAATAATATCTAACAACTGATCGTTGGTCAAATCTGGAGCTATCTTTAATAAAATAGGTTTAGGATTCGTCTTTTTATGATTCAAATCCTGCAATGTTTGGAGTAAATGTATTAATGGTTCTTTTTCCTGTAATTCACGAAGTCCTGGAGTATTAGGAGAACTCACATTAACCACAAAATAATCAACATGGTCAAATAGAGCTTCAAAACAAAAAGTGTAATCTTCTACCGCACGTTCATTTGGTGTAATTTTGTTCTTACCAATATTCCCTCCTATTAAAACCCCTTGGTTCTTTTTTAAGCGCTGTACTGCTTCCAATACGCCTCCGTTATTAAAACCCATACGATTAATTATGGCTGAATCTTCCAACAGACGAAACAAACGCTTTTTTGGATTGCCTTCTTGAGGTTTTGGAGTTAAAGTTCCTATTTCGATAAATCCGAAACCAAAATTTGACAATTCCTGAAATAGTTTCGCATCTTTATCAAAACCTGCAGCCAATCCCACCGGATTTTTAAATTTTAATCCAAAAACTTCACGCTCTAATCGGGAGTCCTTTATTTCAAACAAAGAACGAATTAAAGCCGAAACACCGGGAATCTTGTTGATTAATCGAATAACAGAAAAAGAAAAATAATGCACTTTTTCAGGATCAAACCCGAAAAGAATAGGACGAATAATACTTTTATACATAATAGTTGTGTTGTGGCACAAAAGTAAGAATAAGAAGCCGAAATTTAAAATGAATACTCTATTGCATTTTTTCTTAACTTCGTAGAGAACAAAGTAATAAACTTTACAATGTCAGAAGCTACTCTTTTAGGCAACAAACCGGTTATTTTTTCCGGAAGTGCCAAACACAGCCGTAATAGTAAGTACAGAAGTGGTAAGTTATTTTTGCTTCCCGATGAGTTAGTGTTTCAATCGGATGGATTTCATTTTAAAAACGACACAACACGAATTGGTCTTTATGAAATAAAAGAAGTTAAAAGTTTTACGACGCTACTCATTATTCCGAATGGCTTGAGCATTATAACTCGAGACGGAAACCAAGAAGACTTCATCCTGAACAATCGTAGGGAATGGAAAGAAAAAATAGAACAAATGATCGAGAAATAACACATTATTCATCGTTACTATAAAAGTAATTTCACTTCCAAACCCCATCTGTTCTCTTAAAAAAACCAAACAATTTCCTTACATTTGTTACTCAAAAAAATCACTACAAATGCAACATATTATTGACCGTTTTATCAGCTACGTAACTATCGATACAGAAGCTGATCCAAATTCAAATACAACTCCCAGCTCAGCAAAACAATGGGATTTAGCCAATAAACTAGTAGAAGAACTAAAAAACATCGGTTTACAAGATGTAACCATAGACGACAAAGCGTACATTCAAGCAACTTTACCTAGCAATATCGACAGAGAGGTGCCTACCATTGGGTTTGTCTCTCATTTTGACACTACTCCTGATTTTACAGGTGCTAATGTAAAACCACAAATTGTTCACAATTACGACGGAGGTGATATCGTATTAAACAAAGAACAAAATGTAGTTTTATCACCGTCCTATTTTGAAGATTTACTGTTATACAAAGGGCAAACGTTAATTACTACCGATGGAACTACTCTTCTTGGTGCCGATGATAAAGCAGGAATCACCGAGATCGTGACTGCTATGGAATATTTAATCCAACATCCCGAAATCAAACACGGAACTATCAAGGTTGGATTTACTCCAGACGAGGAAATTGGTCGAGGCGCTGACTTTTTTGATGTAGAGAAATTTGGTTGTGATTGGGCTTACACTATGGATGGAAGTCAAATTGGCGAATTAGAATTCGAAAATTTCAATGCTGCTGGTGTAAAACTTAAATTCAAAGGAAAAAGTGTGCATCCTGGCTACGCTAAAGGAAAAATGATCAACTCTATGTTGTTAGCCAACAAATACATTTCTAAACTACCAAAAAAACAAGTTCCCGAAAGAACCCAAGATTACGAAGGTTTTTTCCACGTAGTGCATTTTGATGGTAGCATCGAAGAAACAAATGTAGAGTTAATTATACGCGATCACGACCGTAAAAAATTCGAAAAGCGCAAAAAATTTGCTCAAAAAATCGCTGATAAAATCAACAAAAAGTACGAAAAACAATTCGGAGGCGATATCGTAGAAATCCAAATCAAGGACCAATATTACAACATGCGTGAAAAGGTAGAACCAGTTATGCATATTGTTTCAATTGCCGAAAAAGCAATGAAAAACCTTGGAATTAAACCAATCATCAAGCCTATTAGAGGAGGTACAGACGGTTCCAGATTATCATACATGGGACTTCCTTGTCCTAATATTTTTGCGGGTGGACATAATTTCCACGGAAAATACGAATACGTTCCCGTAGAAAGCATGCAAAAAGCAGTAGAGGTAATTATTGAAATTGCCAAAATTACTGCTGAAATCAAAAAGTAGCGAATCGTTCGGGAAATATCAGCAATGGTATTTCCCGCTGTTCGTTTTATCTTTTTTTACAAAAAAGGATACCACTGCCATCGGGGCTAAAGTGCCATCTTAAGGCCTTCTTGAAAATTCTATATTGACTTTATATGCAAGAAAAAAAATCCTGGCAAAACAATGATCTTTGGGCTGAGGAAATCGATTGTTTAAAATCGATTATTTCCAAAACTCCATTGTTAGAAACTACCAAATGGGGAGGTATTGTTTACACCTACAAAAATAAAAATATAGTAGGTATTGGTGGATTCAAATCCTATTTTGGACTATGGTTTTTCAATGGCGCTTTTCTAAAAGATACCGCAGCGGTTCTAGTTAGCGGGAACGAAGCTACGAAAGCACAACGTCAAATACGTTTTCAATCTATAGAAGAAATTGACGAAACGCTGATTCTAAATTATATTAACGAAGCGATACAACTTGAAGAACAAGGAAAAGTTCACAAAGCCGAAAAAACACCTTTAGTCCTTTCATCCTTTTTTGAGACTTTTCTGAATGATCATCCTGAGGTAAAATCGGCATTTGAAGCCTTTACTCTAACCAAAAAGAAAGAATTTGTTGAGTTTATCGATACGGCAAAACAAGAAAAAACAAAACTTAGTCGGTTAGAAAAAATTACGCCGATGATTTTAGAAGGAATTGGCCTTAATGACAAATACAGAAAATAAAAAAATCCCAATATTGGGATTTTTTTATTGCTCTATGATTACAAAAAATTATTTCGCTTTTAAAGCTACACTTTTCTCAACAGAAACTGCCGAACGATCAATTTTAAGTTTTCCTGACATCGTCTCGATAATCAAGGTTGCCTCAGAAACTTCTGAAACTTTTCCGTGAATACCACCAATGGTAATCACTTTGTCACCTATTTTAAGGGCACTTTGAAAATCTTTTTCTTTTTTAAGTTTTCTTTGTTGAGGCACAATCATAAAAACGATCATAACCACAAACATTAACAAAAATGGTAAAAACTGTTGCATAATTATTTTGCTTTTGGTGTTACATTAGCCTTGAATCTTATAACCTCATGGCCAGATGCTGTGTTAGTTTGTAAAGTAATTTGTTTGTTTTGTTGTCCTGGTTTTCCTGTGGAATCAAAAACTATTTTCAATTCACCTGTCTGACCTGGTTTTATAGGTTCTTTGGTCCATTCTGGTACTGTACAACCACAACTTGGTTGCGCATGAACAATCAATAGATCCGTTTTTCCTGTATTCTTTACTACAAAGGTATGCGCTACTTTATCGCCTTCGTTAATGGTTCCGAAATCGTGCTCCCCAATACCTTCTACCGTCAAAACCGGATAGTCTGCAATGTTGGCATGTTGGTGTTCATCGGCCATTTCACTCTCAGGAAGTATCTCTTGAGGCACTACCATGTTTTTAGAATCTGTTTTAACTCCCTCATAATCAGAACGATCTTTACACGAAATCATTCCAAATAGCAAGACTAAAACAGTCCATTTTGTTGCATTTTTAATCATAAAATTTAATTTTACATTAATCCGCGACCTACTTTTTTTAGTTTATCAGCTGCGGTAAAATCTTTTACTAAATTATCTAAAATTCCGTTGATAAATATAGAACTTTTTGGTGTAGAATATTCTTTTGCTAATTCTAAATATTCGTTAATTGTTACTTTCACTGGGATTGATGGAAATTTCAAGAATTCACAAATCGCCATTCGTAAAATAATATTGTCAATTTCTGCAATACGCTCAGCTTCCCAGTTAGGGGTTTTGTCCGCATATTCCTTAGCAAGAGTTTCTTCATTTAGGAGTGTTTTTCTGAACAACTGAGAAACAAATTCTTTATCATCTGAATCGTTATACAGTTTAGGAACTCTAAATCCTCCATCTTCAGTATCCGTGATGGCTTTTAATTGCTTAAGAATTAAAGTGTTTACCAAAGGTACATCATCAATCCAAGTTAATTTGTGATCTTCTAGATATTCATACAATTTAACATTGGGAGCAATAATATCCGTAAAAATAGCCACTACCAACGCTTTGTCTTCTTCAAATGAAGAGCCTGGTTGATTCATGTAATTCTTATACATTTCACTAGCTTTAATCTCATTGATTAAAATCTGAATGTACTCGTCATGAACCTGCCAATTATTGATTTTGCGATTTTCTAGAGCTATAGAAAGAGAATTGTTTTCCGAAAGGATGTTGAGTACTTTGTTTTGAACGAACTTCAAATTAGGGTTCTTTTCTTCTTTAGTCGCCAGGTGTTTTTTACGAGAAATTTCGATAAAAGCTTCTTCTTTCGCTCTAATTTCAATCAAAGTTGAAATCATAATTAAGTACAAATCTTGTACGTTTTCAATACTTTGAAACAAAAACTTTTCTTGTTTTTCGATACTATCAGAATGGTTTTGATGCATAGAATATAAGGATTGCATCACTTTTACTCGAATATGTCTTCTGTTTAACACTGGATAAGAACTTTTAAAATTAAAGAAGCGAAAGAATCTCTTTCGCTTCACAAAAATACAATTATTTTTTTATTACCATTAAAAGATATAAAAACTAAGGATAAAAAATCATTTTAAAACCCTGTAGCTTTACAATCGGTTAATAGTTATTGAGCCAATTCTTTTTTTCTCAAATCGATACGGTTTTGAGCAATTCTGAATGCAGCTTCATGAGTCGTGATGTTGTTAGCATCGGCAAAGTCGAAAATTTCTAACGTGGTGTTATAGATATTTTCAGTTTTACGCATTGCTTCTGCTTTGTCGTACTTAACGATTTCAGCATATACGTTAATAATACCACCTGCATTGATTAAGAAATCCGGAGCGTATAAAATACCTCTATCTTTCAACATTTGTCCGTGTTTGATTTCGTTAGCCAACTGATTGTTAGCAGCTCCCGCAATTACGTGAGCTTTAATTTTATTGATGGTTTCATCATTAATAGTTGCTCCTAAAGCACAAGGCGCATAAATATCTACGTCAGCACTGTACAAATCTTCTCCGTTGAATATTTGCGCACCGTATTTTTGACCAATTTCTTGTAAACGTGCTTCATTAATATCTGTGATAATAACTTTAGCACCTTCAGCAGTAATATAATCAACTAATGTCTCTCCAACGTGTCCAATTCCTTGAACTAAAATTCTTTTTCCTTCTAAATTATCGGTACCAAATTTATATTTAGCAGCCGCTTTCATACCCATGTAAACACCATAAGCAGTAACTGGAGAAGGATTTCCTGAACCACCCAAAGATTCTGAAATTCCAGTAACGTGAGCAGTACGAGTGTGAATTAAATCCATATCCGCTGTGGTTGTTCCTACGTCTTCAGCAGTAATATACTTTCCACTTAATGAATTTACATAGTCACCAAATTTAGCAATCATCTCAGGAGTCTTATCTATCTTAGAATCACCCATGATAACCGCTTTACCACCACCTAAATTTAAACCTGAAATTGCAGATTTGTACGTCATTCCGCGAGACAAACGCAAAACATCGTTTAATGCTTCCCATTCGTTAGCGTATTTCCACATTCTAGTACCTCCTAATGCAGGTCCTAAAACTGTGTTATGGATACCGATTATTGCTTTTAAACCAGTATCTTTGTCGTTACAAAAAACAATTTGTTCGTGATTATCAAAAGAAACTTGACCAAAAACAGGGTCAATTTTATGAAGTTCACTAGCTTTTAAAGATTCAGTAATCATATAGAATGTTTTTTTAGTTGTAGACTTTTTTAAAAGTCGATGCAAAATTACGCTTTTAATTCAAACGTTTGCAATTTTAATACAAAATTTAACGCTCAATTATGAATTATATAATTTTATTATCATCAATAATGTAGGTTATTTTAGTATTTTTTTTAAATTATAAACAATAAAAATAAAATTATTTAACTATAAATGAAAGAATTAAGATATCTTAACCCTTATTTTTTAAAATATAAATATCATTTCTTTGGCGGAATTTTCGCAACTATAGCAGCCCAAATTTTTTCATTAGTTTCACCTAAATTAATCAGTCAATCGATTGCTTCTATAGAAGATTACCTCAAAAAAGGAAATAGTAATCCCGAAGTAATCAAGAGTTTACTGATTGAGAATATCATTTGGATGACTTTTGCAGTATTAGCTTCAGGTGTATTGACCTTTATGATGAGACAAACCCTTATTGTCATGTCGCGACATATTGAGTTTGATTTAAAAAATGTCGTCTTCAAACATTATGAAGTTTTAACTCAAAACTTTTATAAAAAAAATCGAACGGGAGATTTAATGAACCGTATCAGCGAAGATGTGGGCCGCGTAAGAATGTATGTAGGACCAGCGGTAATGTACACCATTAACACAATCATTCGATTTACGGTAGTAATTATTTTCATGTTGGAAGTTTCCCCAAAACTCACCGTCCTCACCCTACTTCCTTTACCTATTTTAGCTTATTTTATTTTCAAATTAAGCACCGAAATCAACAAAAGAAGTTTGTCGTTTCAAAAAAACCTTTCAACGCTATCTAGTTTCACACAGGAATTTTTCTCAGGGATTAGAGTGATTAAATCATATCATATAGAAAACTTCAAACAAACTGAATTTTCAAATTTATCCAATGAGAGCAATCAAAAAAGCTTAGAATTAGCCAAAGTACAAGCCTTTTTTGGACCACTAATGTTACTGTTAATTGGTATCAGTAACTTGTTGGTAATTGCCTTAGGAGGATTTATGTACATTAATGGCAGCATCGCGAATATTGCCGTTATTGCCGAATTTATAATTTACATCAACATGCTCGTGTGGCCTGTTACTTCGATAGGTTGGGTTTCCTCTTTAATACAAGAAGCCGAAGCTTCGCAAAAGCGTCTGAATGAATTTTTAAGTATAACGCCTGAAATAACCAATGAAAACCAAACTCCTATGGATTTTGAAGGCAATATCAGTTTTAAAAATGTTTCTTTGGTATACGAAGATACACACATCAAAGCACTTGATGGTATTAGTTTTGACATTAAAAAAGGAGAAACACTTGCTATTATTGGCCGAACAGGTTCCGGAAAATCTTCTATTCTGTCTTTAATAAGTCGCTTGTATGATCCCACCGAAGGATCTATCGAAGTTAATGGCATGGATATCAAAAAAGTGAACTTAAATGCACTCCGAAACGCCATTGGCACCGTTCCTCAAGATGCGTTTTTATTTTCAGACAGCATTATAAACAACATTAAATTCGGGAAAGAAAATGCTAGCTATGAAGAGGTGATTGAAGCAGCAAAAAATGCCGCAGTACACCAGAACATCATTAATTTTAAAGACCAATACGAAACTGTTTTAGGAGAAAGAGGAATCACTTTATCCGGCGGTCAAAAACAACGAGTATCCATTGCTAGAGCGTTAATCAAAGATCCAGCAATATTACTTTTAGACGACTGTTTATCGGCAGTGGACACAGAAACAGAAGAGGAAATATTAAATAACCTAAATCGTATTTGTGCAAATAAAACGACTATAATTGTGAGTCACAGAGTGTCTTCTGCAAAAAATGCTCAAAAAATCATTGTATTAGAGCACGGAAAAATTGCACAACAAGGCACTCATAATCAACTAATAAACGAAGAAGGCTATTATAAAGAGTTATATTTAAAACAAATTACCGAAAAAGAAATGTAATAAAATGTTGTTTTATTTTGTTTTTTTTTACAAATTTGAAGAAATATACAACTCAATTATTTTTTGATAGAATGAATAGGAACGAAAATGACATGTTAGAAAAAGAAGAAATCTTTTCTAAGGTATTAAGAGCTGGAAGAAGAACGTATTTTTTTGATGTTCGCTCTACTAAAGCAGATGACTACTACATTACCATTACTGAAAGTAAAAAATTCACTGAAGAAGACGGATCTTTTCATTTCAAAAAACACAAAATTTATCTTTACAAAGAAGATTTTGCTGCTTTCAGAGATATTTTAGATGAAATGACTGATTTTGTTCTAAAACAAAAAGGAGAAGAAGTCATTTCCGAAAGACATCAGAAAGATTTCAAAAAGGAGTATTTCTCTGAAAAAGCACAAGAAGAACCAAGAACTAATTTTACAGATATCGATTTCGACGATATTTAATAAGTAATAAAGATAAAATCCCAAAATCTAAATTAGATTTTGGGATTTTTTATTACCCAATTCTCAAACCGTTTGCGACCTTCATATCACTTGTAAGCAACACTATATCACTATCCTCCCCTAACGAACCCAAAACCAAACATTCGCTCATAAAAGGGCCTATTTGCTTTTTGGGAAAATTGACTACAGCCACAATTTGCTTCCCTAACAAATCAGAGGGAGCATAACGTTTGGTTAGTTGTGCCGATGATTTTTTTAACCCTAATTCGGTACCAAAATCAATAATCAGTTGATAGGCCGGTTTCTTAGCTTCAGGAAAATCATTAACCTCTATAATGGTACCAACTCTCATTTCTACATTTTCGAATTCATTCCAAGCAATTGTTTTCATATTAAATCAAATTAAAAAAGTCCCGAAAATTCGGGACTTTTAATATAATAAAATCTTTTTAAAGATTAACTGTTTAATTCAGCATGTCTTCTTTCGATTTCTTCTTTATCTTTTTTAGATAATGTATCCACTAATACTGGTGTTGCGATAAATAATGAAGAATAGGTTCCTACTCCAATACCTACCAACATAGCAAATACGAAACCTCTAATCGATTCTCCACCAAAGATAAACATGATCAATAAAACAATAATCATCGTTAATGAAGTATTGATAGTTCTTGATAATGTTGTATTAATAGAGTCATTAACGATCTTGTTGAAGTTTCCTTTTAGTTTACCATCTAAGAACTCACGAACCCTGTCGAATACAATTACCGTATCGTTCATAGAGTAACCAATTACAGTCAAGATCGCTGCGATAAAGTGTTGATCCATCTCCATGTGGAAAGGCATCACTTTATATAATAATGAATAAAGGCCTAAAACAAAGATTACGTCGTGTGCTACTGCAGCAATAGCTCCTAAAGAGTATCCTAATTTTCTAAAAGAAACTACCAAATACAATCCTACTACAATCATCGCTCCAATTACAGCCCAGAAAGAGTTCGTTTTAATATCGTTAGAGATTGACGCTCCTACTTTTGAACCTGATAACAATCCTACTGTTTTTCCTTCATAAAGAGTGATGAATTTTTCATAAGTCATTCCAGGGAAATGTTTAGACAATCCTTGGTATAACATTTTATTCACTTCTTCATCAATAGCAACACCGTCTTCTTCGATTTTATATTTGGTTGTGATTCTTAACTGATCAGAATTACCGAACACTTTTGCTTCAGCTGGAACACCGTAAATTGCAGATAATTCTTCTGAAATTACTGAAGGCTCAACTGGTTTTTCAAATTTCACTTGGAATGTTCTACCTCCAACGAAATCTACACCTTCATCCAATCCATTAATCATGATTGAACCAACACTTACAATGATTACAACAAGAGAGAATCCGTAAGCAAATTTCTTCACTTTCAAGAAATCATAGTTGAATCCTTGGAACCAATTTTTAGACAAGTTTGTGTGGAATGATAATTTTTCACCTTTTGATGCTGCTCTATCTAATAACATTCTAGTAATAAAAATAGAAGTAAATAAAGAGGTAAAAATACCAATCAATAAAGTTGTAGCGAAACCTTTGATAGGTCCTGTTCCGAAAACATATAAAATAGCTCCAGTTAATACGTGTGTAACGTTCGCATCAATAATAGAACGCATTGCTCCAGTCCAAGAGAACGATTTTTTAATCGCTTCTTCAAGAGTTAAACCATGTAATAATTCCTCTTTTGCTCTTTCATATATAATAATATTAGCATCAACTGCTGTACCAAGTGTCAATACGATACCAGCAATACCAGGCAATGTTAATACAGCACCAATACTTGCTAAAATACCAAATAAGAATAATAAGTTCACAATTAAAGCCACGTTAGCATACCAACCTGCTTTACCGTAATAAACCATCATCCATAAAGACACCAATAATAAACCTACTAAAGCAGAAGTTGTACCATTATCGATTGCTTTTTGTCCTAATGATGGACCAACTACTTCTGACTGAACAATCTCAGCAGCTGCAGGTAATTTACCAGCACGTAAAACGTTAGCTAAGTCTTTAGTTTCTTCTACTGTGAAAGCACCTGAAATTTCAGAACGTCCACCTGCAATAGGACCACTAGACACACCTGGAGCAGAGTAAACAATGTTATCTAAAACAATAGCAATATTACTTTGTTGTGTATAAGCTCTTCCTGTTAACTCTTCCCATATTTTTGCACCTTTACCATTCATTTGCATTGTAACCGATGGTTTACCCATTTGGTCAAATGAATCTTTTGCATCAACTAGTACGCTACCACTCATTGGAGGAGTGTTAGTTCTATTACCTTTTAAAGCGTACATTTCAACTACTTCAGCCTCGTCATTTTTTGGTTTACCATAAACGAATTTCGCATCCGCTAATTCAGACGGTAACAATGATTTGATATCTGGTCTTTTCAAGAAAGCATTAACTGCCGCAGTATCTTTAATAGCAACCATTCCTAAGATTGGTCCACCAGCTTGAATAGGCATTAATTTATCAAACAAAGGATTATTTCCTTTTGCTGCACCAACAGAATCGTTAGCAGCTTTATTCACTAAAAGAGAGTCAATTTTAGAAGTCGCTTTAACAGATTTTGCTACTGGAGCTTTTTCAGTTTTCTTCAACGCTTCATTAACAGCTAACAAATAGTTTCCTACTTCTTCTACTTTAAAAGTTTCCCAGAACTCTAATTGAGCCGTAGATGATAATAATTTCTTAGCACGATCCACATCTTTTGCACCTGGCAACTCCACTAGGATACGACCTGTATTTCCTAATTTAACGATGTTTGGCTGTGTAACACCAAATTTGTCGATACGCTCACGTAAAACGCCAAAAGCACTTTCTACAGATTCGTCAACTTTTTTATTGATGATAGCTTTCACTTTGCTATCAGACATATCGAATTTAATTTCGTCAGATAAGTTTCTGTTACCAAAAACATCTGGAGAAGCTAATTTTGTACCTGTTCCTGCAGAAGCCGCGTCAAATGCTTCATAAAAAGCATCTAAAAAAGATTGGTTTCCTTTTTGGTTTTTCTTAGCATCGGCTAAAGCTTTATTGAAAACCGGGTTTGCTGAATTGTTAGCCAAACCTTTCAATACATCTTTAACTGAAATTTGAAGAGTCACGTTGATTCCCCCTTCTAAGTCAAGACCTTTATTAATTTGTTTATCGGCTACTTCATTGTAGGTAAAGTAGTTTAAAAACACCTTCTCTTTACCAATTGAATCAAGATATTTTATTTCTTTCTCCTGATCTCCATTTGCAAAAGCTTTTGCATCATTTTTCACTTTACTAGCTACAAAGGTGAATGTAAGCTGATAAATACTTACGATAGCAAATAAAATTGCAAAAAATTTAATTAGTCCTCTATTCTGCATTCTTTGTAAAAATTAATTAATTCTTTTATTTGGTTTTTTGGTTGATTCAACTAAAAATGAGCAATGAAAACACCTCCCCATTTTTAGAAAACGTGCAAATATATAATTCTGAATGTGATTAACCAATTTATTTATGATTAATATCAAAAAAAAGACTGCAAAAAAGCAGTCTTTGGATTTTATTTTGAATGGATTATCCTAAAATTCCAGACAATGCGTCATTCATGCTACGCACCGCGTCTGAAGATTTAGAAAACAATGCCTTTTCAGCTTCATTAAGTTGGATATCGATGATTTCTTCTACTCCATTTTTTCCTATGATACAAGGTACTCCTACACAAATATCATTTTGACCATATTCTCCTTCTAGATATACTGAACAAGCAATCATTTTCTTTTGATCGTTAAGTATTGAATCTACTAAATAAGCCACAGAAGCTCCTGGAGCATACCAAGCGGAAGTTCCTAATAAAGCGGTAAGAGTTGCTCCTCCAACCATTGTATCAGCGGCAACCTTATCTAATTGTTCTTGTGATAAAAACTGAGATACCGGAATACCATTGTAAGAAGCTAAACGTGTTAACGGAATCATAGTTGTATCACCATGACCTCCAATTACCATAGCAGAAATATCATTAGCTGGTTTATCTAAAGCCAAAGACAAATAAGTTCTGAAACGAGAACTATCTAAAGCTCCTCCCATACCTATAATTCTATTTTTAGGTAAGCCTAATGATTTATATGCTAAATAAGTCATAGTATCCATAGGATTAGATACGATCACAAATATAGCTTCTGGTGAATGTTTCAATAAGTTTTCGGCTACAGATTTCACGATACCTGCATTAATACCAATTAATTCTTCTCTAGTCATTCCCGGTTTTCTAGGAATACCAGAAGTAATAACCACTACGTTACTTCCCGCGGTTTTGGCATAATCGTTAGTTACACCCGTTACTTTTGTATTGAAACCTGTATTAGTGGCACATTGAGTAATATCTAATGCTTTACCTTCTGCGAAACCTTCTCTAATATCAAGTAAAACGATTTCACTTGCAATTCCTCTGTAAGCCATAACGTCCGCGCATGTAGCACCAACATTTCCAGCTCCAACTATTGTAACTTTCATTTTTTATAGTTTTAGGTTATTTAAAATATTTTGATCAGCTATGCTTTAAAATTCCTGATTAGTTATATAAAAATCAAAGAAAATTAAGCATCAATGTTAGCGTAAACCGCGTTCTTTTCGATAAATTCTCTACGAGGTGGCACCTCATCACCCATTAACATAGAAAAAATTCTATCTGCCTCTGTCAAACTATCAATATTGATTTTACGCAAGGTTCTAAATTCCGGATTCAATGTGGTTTCCCATAATTGTTCCGCGTTCATTTCTCCAAGACCTTTATAGCGTTGGATTGTAGCGCCTCCACCCATTTTCTCGACAATTTCATCGCGCTGCTTGTCATCCCAAGCATATTCCTTTTTGTTACCTTTTTTCACTAAATATAATGGTGGCGTAGCAATGTAAACATATCCGTTCTCAATCAATTCACGCATATAACGGAAGAAGAACGTTAAAATAAGTGTAGCAATGTGAGAACCATCAATATCAGCATCACACATGATTACTACTTTGTGGTAACGCAATTTTTCAAGGTTAAGCGCTTTACTGTCCTCGGCCGTACCCACAGTTACTCCTAGTGCTGTAAAAATATTTCGGATTTCCTCATTTTCAAAAACCTTGTGATTCATGGCTTTTTCCACGTTTAGAATCTTACCACGCAAAGGCATAATCGCTTGGAAATTTCGATCACGACCTTGTTTAGCTGTTCCACCCGCCGAGTCTCCCTCTACGAAGAAAATTTCACATTTTTCAGGATCTTGTTCAGAACAATCTGATAATTTACCTGGCAATCCTCCGCCTCCCATTACGGTTTTACGTTGCACCATTTCACGCGCTTTTTTAGCTGCGTGACGCGCTTGAGCTGCTAAAATTACTTTTTGAACAATAATTTTGGCATCATTAGGATTTTCTTCCAAATAATTCTCCAACATCTCTGCAACCGCTTGAGATACAGGAGAAACCACTTCTCTATTTCCTAATTTAGTTTTGGTCTGACCTTCAAATTGAGGTTCTGCAACTTTTACCGAAATAATAGCTGTTAAACCTTCACGGAAATCATCTCCGGAAATTTCAAATTTTAATTTATCTAACAACCCAGAGGCATCTGCATACTTTTTAAGCGTACGAGTTAACCCCATACGGAACCCTTGCAAATGAGTACCTCCTTCGTGTGTATTGATATTATTTACGTAAGAAAAAATATTTTCAGAATAACTTTCGTTGTAAATTAAGGCTACTTCTACAGGAATTTCACCTTTGTCATTTTCCATGGAAATAACATGCCCAATGATTGGAATTCGGTTTCCATCCAAAAATTTTACAAACTCTTTTAATCCTTCTTTAGAATGGAACGTTTCCTTTCTAACTTGCCCTTTATCATCAATATCTCTTGCATCAGTAAGGGTAATTGTAATTCCTTTATTCAAGAAAGACAACTCACGCATACGAGCCGCCAAAGTATCATAAGAATACTCTAGAGTTTGTTGGAAAATAGTTCCATCCGGTTTAAAAGTTACAATAGTACCTCTTTTCTCCGTTGTACCGATTTGCTTTACAGGATACAAAGCTTTTCCTCTTTCGTATTCTTGCTCGTAAATTTTACCTTCGCGATGAACCGTAGCACGCAAATGATCTGATAAGGCATTAACACAAGAAACTCCAACCCCGTGAAGACCACCGGAAACTTTGTAAGAATCTTTATCGAATTTACCTCCAGCTCCAATTTTAGTCATTACAACTTCTAAAGCCGAAACTCCTTCTTTCTTGTGAATATCTACAGGAATACCACGACCATTATCTTCAACCGTGATCGAATTATCTTCATTAATTGTTACAAAAATAGTATCACAATGACCCGCTAAAGCCTCATCAATAGAGTTATCAACTACCTCGTAAACCAAGTGATGTAAACCTCTAACACCAGTATCTCCAATATACATCGATGGACGCATACGAACGTGCTCCATTCCTTCAAGCGCCTGAATACTATCGGCCGAGTAACTACCCTTTTTTAATTCTTCACTCATAATATCTTTTTCGAAATTGTATTTTTTTTGTATAACACGCAAATATATAAAAATAGAGGTAGTTTTATCACAAAATAAGCCTAAAAACGGTCGAAGTTATCAACAAAATGTAAACAAATTATAGAAATAAAAAGCCTCAATTACAGATTATAACTGAGGCTAAATAATTTCAATATAGATGATTTAAAAATTCATTTGAAATCTAAATCGCCTCTTCCTTTGCTATTTCCGTAGCGGCTTGAACATGCGCTGCATTGGCTCTTCCACTAGGATCAGTATTGGCTTGCCATTTTGGAATCCATTTACGAACAGTTTGCGCAGCACTTTCCTGCGGATAAAACTTATGAAATATAGAGCGGTAATAATACGCTTCTTTGGTTGTTGGAGTGTTGTAAGGAAAAAGATCTACCGCTTTCTGCAACTGCTCATCTGTTACCTGAGAGGCACAATAATCTATAAGTGTATCAATCCAACTGTAGCCTACTCCATCTGAAAACTGTTCTTTTTGACGCCATAAAACTTCCTGAGGTAAATACGGTTGTTCTGGAGTATCGAAGGCCTTTCTGAGAATATATTTTTCGATGCCCTCATAAGTTTTAGGAAGCTTCTCTTCTGCTTTGATTCGCATAGCCACATCTAGAAAATCTTTGTCTAAAAACGGGACACGCGCTTCCAATCCGTGAGCCATAGTTGATTTATCCGCACGAAGCAAATCGGCCGTAAATAATTTCTGAACTCTTTCGATACATTCTTTTTGAAAATCGGTCACAGAAGGTGCATTTCTGAAGTACAAATAGCCACCAAAAACCTCATCAGAACCTTCACCAGACAGCACCACTTTGATTCCCATATCTGCAATGGCTTTTGATAAGAAATACATAGGCGTACTTGCTCTTACCGAGGTCACATCGTACGTTTCTAAATGCCAAATCAATTTTTCTAATACTTCTATACCTTGTTCGATTGTAAAATGAACTTCGTGATGTTCCGTACCTAAAAATTCAGCCACTTTTCTTGCTGCTACGGCATCTGGAGCTTCAGCATCTAACCCAATCGAAAAGGAATGTAATTTTTTTCCGATACCTTCCAACAATCTAGCTGCTATAGCAGAAGTTAAAGAAGAATCTAAGCCTCCTGATAATAAAACGCCAATTGGTACATCGCTCATTAATCGTTTGCGGGTAGCTTCGGTTAGCGACTCCCTGATTAAAGCTAACTCTAACTCTTGATCAGCTTTTGTGTGGTCTTCGTATGCCGGGGAATAATATTTAACAAATCCAGTTTGTGGTGTGTAGTAATGTCCCGGTGGAAAAGTGGAGAATGTTTTACATTGGTCGGCAATTGTTTTCATTTCTGAAGCAAAAAAATATCTTCCTCTATCATCAATTCCATAGTATAATGGTTTTACACCTAGTGGGTCACGACCTGCAATAAAATCATCTCCATCCACAACCACGAAAGCAAAATCGCCATCTAATAAATGTACAAAATCGTAGCCCAATTCTTCATACAAATGTACTATGACTTCCGAATCTGATTTAGTTCTGAAATTGTGCTCTTTTAGAATCGTCTCTCTTAATTCTTGATGGTTGTATATTTCTCCATTATGGACCATATACGCCGAAGAAGTTCCTTGAATAGGCTGACGACCTGAATGTAAATCTATAATAGACAATCGTTCGTGACTTAAAATATGTCCTTTATCAGTAACGTAGATATCACTTTCATCTGGACCACGATGCGACATTCGCTTAGAAATAGTTTTTACCAACTCTACCTCTTTTCCTTTTCCTATAATGGCTAAAATCCCACACATACTATTTTTGTTTCTATTAAATTATACTTTATTTCTGAAACAAAATTGAGTATTAAAGTTTAATTTTTAAATTAAAAAACACTTTTTAATTACAAAATAACACATTTAAGATTTAAAAACAATAAAATTGAAACAAAACACCTGTAGATTTACTAAGAAAAGTTAAAGAATGTAATTTTGATACGTATCATAAAAAAAGCCTGATTGTTTTTACACTATCAGGCTTTTTAAAATTATTGATAAAAATTTATTTCACTTGTTTTCCTTTTATAAAGGTATTGGCCGCTTTAACATAAGGAATTGCATCAATATCTTCCGTTAGTAAGTCATTGTCGAAAATGGTAAAATCGGCCCATTTCCCTACTTCTAAACTTCCTTTTTCGTTTTCCTCAAAATTTGAATAAGCTGCCCAAATAGTCATTCCTTTCAGCGCTTGCTCTCTCGTTAAGGCATTTTCAGACTGAAAACCACCTTCTGGAAAATTTTTCAAATCTTTTCGGGCTACAGCCGCATAAAAAGTATACATAGGATTTACTTCTTCTATAGGAAAATCGGTTCCTAGAGCTATTATTCCTGCTTTATCCAGCATCTTTTTATAGGCATACGAATTTTTAATACGCTCTTTACCCACGCGTTGTTCAGCCCAATACATATCCGAAGTAGCATGAGTAGGTTGAACAGAAGGAATAATATTAGAACTGAAGGCGTCAAAATCTTGTTCTTGCATAATTTGAGCATGTTCTATTTTCCAACGACGATTAGGTTTATCTTTTAAAACTTCTTTGTAAATATTCAATAAAACCGTGTTAGTAGAATCTCCAATAGCATGGGCATTCATTTGGTAATCAGAATCGGCAATTTGTTTGGCTAATTTTTTTATATCAGCAATAGGCGATAACAACGCTCCGAAATGTTTTGGCATATCGGAATATTCTTTGTGAAGACAAGCTCCTCTAGATCCTAAAGCTCCATCTCCCATAAATTTAAATGAACGAACGTTAAGTTTATCAGTCGAGTAAACGCCTAATTGTGTAAACAAATCAACATTATCTTGAGTAGCAGTAACCATCGCATAGATATTGATATCAAGCTCATTTCTTTGTTGTAAAGTATCTATCAACTCTATAATATCTCTATCTAATCCAGCTTCGTTAATAGTTGTTAAACCATAATCGAACATCACTTTTTGAGCATCTTTCAACGCTTGAGTTTGAATTTCTTTTGTTGGCTTCGGAATAATTTGATACACTAATTCCATCGGATTATCTACCAAAATACCTGTAAGTTCTCCATTTTTAACTTCTATCTGACCCCCTTCAACTTTGGTATCTTTGGTAATACCTGCCAATGCTAAAGCTTTGCTATTGGCTAATAGTGCGTGTCCGTCTATTCGAGTTAAAACCACCGGTGTGTCCGGAAATAAGTTGTCTAACTCTTTTCTTGTGGGAAACTCTTTAACTTCCCAATCATTTTGATCCCAACCGCGACCTTGTATGAAATTCGATTTTTTTTCTTTTTGAAAAGCAACTACCTTATCTAAAACTTCCTGATAACTTTGTGTTCCTCTCAAATTCACCGTTTGTAAGTTCATTCCATAACTATAAAAATGGGCATGAGCATCGTAAAATCCCGGATAAACGAATTTACCTTCGGCGTTAATCGTTTTGGTAGCTTTGTATTTCTTAACCAGATCAGCAGTTTTTCCTACAGCAATGATTTTTCCTGATTTAACCGCCATAGCTTCGGCAGTATCAAAATTCTGATTTACCGTATAAATAGTAGCATTCGTTATGAGTAAATCTGCGGAGGTTTTTTGTGCAAACATGAATTGCACAGACATTAATAAACCTAAAAGTAGCCTTTTTTTCATATTATTCAACCGATAGTATTTGATAATTAACATTATTTAATTGAAAAGAATATCCTGTTTCTTTTCCCAATAAACTTATTCCTAAAGGAGATTGCGCGGAAATTCCAAAAACATTTTGCCCTTCTACATCAATTTTGGGTAAGGCCGCAGCAATATACACTGTAAGATGATTCGTTTTTACCAAACTGCCTAAAGTTACTTTCGTATGAATCACGGAAGTATCTATTTGATCTAAAACAGTTTTGTATTCTAAAGTTTCTCTCAATTTTGCCGATAATTTTTCTTGCTCCAAGTGCATCATAGATAATGCCGTTTCGTGCTTATCTCCAGCGGAACCTTTAGCATCATTCAAGGAATCTTCGGCGAGAGAAGTAATCATATCTTGAAAAACATCTATCTTATCTTGAAGAATTTGAAGATATAATTGGTGTATATTTTTTTTAAGTGACATATTTGATTTTTAGACTTCTCAGACCATCCAAAGGTACCTAAATTTCTAATAAATCTGTAACTTCATTTAAAAATCAAACTTATAGCTGGCTCCCAAAATTACCTGAGCACCTTGTACAGGATAATTTAACCATCTTTGATAATTCTGATTGGCTAGATTATTTCCTTTGATAAATGCTGTAAGTCTCTCATTGTATTTGTATCCGATGTGTGCATTAATATCAAAATAACTTTCCAATTTAATTTTAGCATCCGGATTAGCAAATCCTTGATAATTGTTATACGCATCGAAACGTTCTCCAACATAAAACAATTGTGTTCCTGCGTACCATTTCTTGCCAATATTAAAATCTGATGTAAATCCTGCTTTTAAGGTTGGTAAATTCCATGCTTCTTCTTGGTATTTTGTATTAAAGCTATTGGCTTGAACATTAACCCCTAAAGCAATATCCTTATTCACATCTGCTTTTAATTCTGCGAAGAACGAAAGCGTTTTCACGTTATCATAAACCACCGCATACGAATTGCCATAACTATAATTTTCGGATGGATCAGACAAATACGGATTCGATTTGAAAAGTGGTACGTTTTCCGAAACATCATAACCTGCTTTTAAGTTATATGCCAAAGTATTCATTAATTTTCCTTTCAATCCGGCATAGATGTTAAATTGATTGTTCGTGGGTTCGAGGAATAAAGTTGGCGACAAAAACTTATTTTGACTTACAAAATCTCTATAAGAATTTTGCTTTAATCCTCCTTCGGCACCAGCAAACAAGATCATGATTTCTCTGACAACATTATAGGAAGCTTTAACTTTTGGGAAAATAAAAAATTCATTGTCTAAATCCGTTTTCACTCCATTATAAATATCTTTCATTCTTGAAAAATAAGCTACTTCTGCTCCCACTTCTACTGACAAATCATCTTTTAAAATCATGAAACTAGGATTCGCTGAAAAAATCAAATTTGACTTTTCGATGTTTGTGGCAACCGCTGGATCTGGAGTTTGGAGATTATAAATAGTTTCAAAGCTAGAATTCATATAATCGACACCCAATTTGGTTTTTACAGATGTGTCGCCCAATTCAAGATTAAAAGCCGGTCGGATTATGAAACGATTTTCTTTGGAACCATAATTATCTGAAAAACCTACATAATTGAAGTTTAATTTATCGAAAAAACTTTTAGAAATAGCCAATTCTGAACCTACGGTAAAAGTATTGTACTGATGTTTAGGATTGATACCCGATGCATTGATTGGATTGTAATTGGGATTCTCCAAAGGCAGTCCATACCAATTGTAGGCTTCATTTTTATATCCTAAATCAACTTTAAAACTGGTTTCATTACGATTGTAACCGTATAATGCCTGAATTGAAGTTTCTCCAAAAGCATCATCGAGAGCTACACCATCAATACCTCCTTGAGAAGATTGATGACGGAACATCCCACCTGCATATTGATACTTATCCAATTCATGTGTTACGAACAATTCTCCCAAAGCGGTTTTGTAATTTCCAAAACCAAGGGTCACATAATTTTGATACAGTTTTTCTTGCTTCGCCTTATCCACTGCCGCTGCTTTTCCTTTTGCCGGAACAAAAGTGGAAGCTACCGGAAAAGAAAAAATTTGATATTTAACCTCTTCCTTTTGGGTGGTTTCGGAATCTTCGATGTTTGGCGTTTCTTTTACTTTATAAGCATCGGAAATAGTTGGTGTGTAGGGTTTAACCACATTTACAACTTCCGTTCCAATGTTTTCATCTTTTTTTTGAGCATTTACAAATTGAATTGTACCTAAAACCAATAGTAAATAGCTGTATATTTTAATCTTATTCATATTACAATTTTCTTAAACCAGAGTTTTACTTCTTTCTTGTGTATGGGCTAGATTTATTTTCCTATGGAAGAATTTGTTTTTGCTTCTTCTGTTTTAATTTTCGTTAATTCCGACTGCGCTTCAGCAATCACATCTTCATATTCCTGAAAATTTTTAATAACGCTTTCTAAAATATAAGTAGCCTGGAAACTATCTTTCAATCCATAAAAATTCTTAGCCATTACCACCAATCCTTTCGCACCAAAATATTTATAACCTGAATATTCCTTGGCTAACTTTTGAACGACTGTGTTGGAAAGTTCGTATTTTGCTTCTTTGTTTTTAAAATAAGCATCATAAAACAATGCTTCCGCTGCCAGTTCTCCTTTGGCTATTTTTTGCAATTTAGCGTAAGCCTCTTTTGCTTTTGCTTCGTCACCAACTTTTATAGCCGAACGGGCTACAATGATTTGCGCATCACTTTTGATTCTATTATCTGATTTTGGATTCGAAAGTACTTTTTCAGCATAAACCACTGCCTTGCTATAGTCTTTCGTATCATAAAAAGCTTTCATCAAATTAGCTTGCGCATACGTTTTATTCTGAGGAAAATCAGCTTCATTTTCTAGACGTTCCAATACCGGAATTGCTTTTGTATAATCCGATTTCTTCACAAAAATTTCACTAAGACGCGACAATGACTGTTCCGTAAACTCATTGCGGGGCAAAGCGATTACGCGTTCGTAATTCACAATTGATTTTTCTGTAGCCCCTGTTTTGTATAACGATTCTGCTAGATAAAAATTAGCTTTGAGAGCATGCAGTCCGTTTGGAAAATTTTTGATATATCCCGACAAATTTTCAATAGCTTTTGCAGAATTTCCTTCCATGTACTGCTTTTCGGCAGCTTCCCATGAATCGTTATCCAATTCTATATCGGTTACTTCTACATAATCTAAGGTTCTAACCCATACCGCATATTCTTCCACTCTTCCTTTGTCAACATAAATCAATCGAGCCGTTTTTACCGCTTCTAGAGCTTCTTCGGTTCTTGGGTATTCGGTAGCCACTTTTTTAAATTTAGCTAAAGCCAAATCGTCTTTGTCTCCGTTATAATAGATCAATCCTTGACGCAAAATAGCTCTAGCCGAGTAACTTCCATTCTTGTATTCGCTAATCAACTGGTCATAGGTTTTGATGGCAGAAGCAGTTTCATTCATGGAAGTATAAGTATTCGCTAACTCAAACAAAGCATCGTCTCTGAGTTGGGAATCCTTATAAGTCTTAACAAAAGTGGTTAACTCAATCACTTTTTTATCGTTTTTGCCTGCCAAACCATACGACAGTGCTTTTTGAAAAGCGGCATAATCAGTATCAACACCTTTTAAAGCAATTGCTTTGTCATAAGCTTCAATAGCTCCAGTATATTTTGTTGTTACAAAACGGCAATCGGCCAAACGTAAGTATGCATCTACTAATCGATTTTTGTCCTCTTGAGGAGTATCCGTATATTTTGCAAAAAATGTGGCAGCTTGCTCGTATTCTTTTAATTTAAAATGAGCATAAGCTATATTATAGTTTGCATTTTTGAACTCCGGTACCTCTTTTGCCTCCGGATATGCAATAAATTGTTTGAAAGTAATTAATGCGTTTTGAAAATCTTCTAGAACATATTCGGTTTCTGCTTTCCAAAACGTTGCCCGAGCAGAAAATTTGGGTTCTTTTTGTTCCGCTATCGATTTTTTGAACATCTTCAAAGCTTCAGCGTAAGCTCCATCGGTGAATAGTTCCAACCCTCTGTAAAACGTTACTTTCTGATACGCTCCTTTAGCCCCAAGAGTTTTGTTTTTTTCTAACAGCACTATGGCTTCTTTGTAATTTTTAGAAGTTATATAAGAATTCACCAACAATCTCTCTATTTCAGGATTATTTGGGTTATTCGGATATTTTGTTATGAATCCATTGAGCACTTGAGGAACACTTTGGTAAGAGTTACCAATATCATAACTCAATCTCGCATAATTTAAAGCCGCATCTTCTTGAATTTTAAGATCGAAATCCATTTCCGAAGCATTTTTAAAAGCATTCAAAGATTGTTGCTTTTTATCGGTTTTCAAATAACTTTCTCCTAAATGATAATATGCGTTTTGCGCTACTTTATCGTTACCATCAATAATTTTATTGAACTGCGCTATAGCATTTTCAAAATCATTTTGTTTGTAATAAGCATAACCTAACTGATAATAATCAGTATTACTCCATTTTCCTTTTTTCCCTTGATATTGTTTTAAAAAAGGAATTGCTTTGTCGTATTGTTTCAGATTGAAGTAACTTTCTCCAATAATTTTGTTTAATTCTGATTTCTCAGCCGGTGAAGATTTCGGCATGGCGGCTTGCCCTAATTGAATGGCTTTTTCGAATTTTCCAGATTTAAAACTCATATCTGCTTGAAAATACGATAGTTTTTCTTTGTATTTTTCTTCTTCGGAAACGGCATCAAAATATTGGTTAGCTTCTTCGTATTTGTCTCCTTCGTAAGCTATGAATCCTAAATAATATTTGGCTTGAGAACCAAATTCGAGAGAGTTAACCACTTTATAGAAATAATTCGCAGCTTCTTTTCTCTTCCCCGAATTAAAAAAACTATACGCTTTGTAAAAACGATAACGGTCCAACTCTTCTTGCGTAAGACTATTTTCATCTACCTGATCGAACATTTCTAACGATTTGGTATAATTTCCCTGTTCAAAATAATATGTAGCAGCATCTACATAAGCCAAATTCTGCTTTGTACTCGTTGGATAATCTCTAATAAATCCTTCTATTTTCTCATCTGCATTTGCCTGATTCAGTTTTAAGGCACAATTTGCACTATAATAAGTACAATCCGCTTCCAAGTCAGTGTTTCCATTTTGCTTGATAGCATCGAAAATGATTTGAGCCGATTGATATTGTTTGTTTTTATACAAAGTCAATGCTCGATTGTATTCTAAAGTATTATTAGTGTAAATTTCTGATTGTTGTGCAAAAGTAGTTCCGCAACTTAATATAAAAGTGAAGACAACTGTACTGAATAATTTCTTCATAAGATCTAATTTGTTACCAAATATAAAATATTCCTATGTTTTTAACGTCTAAAAAAAATGTTTAGTATCTTAAATTATTCATAATACCAAAATTTATTTTGCATTAGAACGTTTACTTATTACTTTTACGAAATAAATTACAAGCTATTATGTCACAAACCATTTTATCGTTACGAAACGTTACCATATACCAAGAAAACAATGCTATTTTATCTGACGTTAACCTTAAAGTTGAAAAAGGAGAATTCATTTATATAATTGGTAAAACCGGCTCTGGGAAAAGTAGTTTTATGAAAACGCTTTATGCTGATTTACCGTTAACACACGGAGAAGGAACTATTGTAGATTACGATTTAAACGGTTTGGTGGATGATAATATTCCTTTTTTGAGAAGAAAAATTGGAATTGTGTTTCAGGATTTTAAATTGTTACCCGATCGTACCGTGAATGCCAATATGCTTTTTGTTTTAAGAGCTACTGGATGGGAGAATGAAACTGAAATGCAAGAAAAAATAGATGAAGTATTAGAGAAAGTAGGCATGGCGGGTAAAGCCGGAAAAATGCCTCACCAATTATCTGGAGGAGAACAACAACGCGTAGCCATTGCTCGTGCTATGTTAAATGATCCTGAGCTAATTCTTGCCGATGAGCCTACCGGAAATCTTGATCCGCAAACGAGTATAGAAGTAATGGAAGTATTGCGTAAAGTAAACCAAAACGGTAAAACCGTGATTATGGCGACACACGATTATGCTTTATTAATGAAATACCCTTCTAAAACATTGAAATGTGAAGATGGTGCACTTTTTGAAGTTGTTCAAAAAGTAGTATAAAAATGAAAGAAAAGAGGCTTACAGCTTCTTTTTTTTGTTTTATGACAATTATCATTTGGTACTACAACTTCCTGTTTTACTTTTGATATTGTAAAAGTTATTAGGTATGACAATTTCATTAATTCAAAAGTATAACGTTCCAGGGCCAAGATATACGAGTTATCCAACCGTTCCTTATTGGGAAGAAGAAGGATTTACTAACGATATCTGGAAACAGACTTTTATCAAATCATTTCAAGAAAGTAACCAAAAAGAAGGCATCAGTCTTTATATCCACTTGCCTTTTTGTGAAAGTTTATGCACCTTTTGTGGCTGCCATAAGCGAATCACTAAACGCCATGACGTTGAACATCCTTACATAGAGGCGGTTTTGAAAGAATGGCAATTGTATTGCGAGTTATTTCCAGAAAAACCAATAATCAAGGAAATTCACTTAGGCGGAGGAACGCCCACTTTCTTTTCTACAGAAAACTTAACATGCTTAATCAATGGAATTCTATCTAAAGCTGAAATAGCTTCTGAACATGAATTTAGTTTTGAAGGCCACCCCAATAATACAACCCGAGATCATCTACAAACACTATTTGATTTAGGTTTCCGTCGTGTGAGTTTTGGCGTTCAAGATTACAGTGAAAAAGTACAAAAAGCCATTCACCGTATCCAACCTTTTCACAATGTGGCCAAAGTAACTTTTTGGGCGAGAGAAATTGGTTATACCTCGATTTCTCATGACTTGGTTTTTGGTTTACCATTTCAAGGGATTGAAAACATCATTGACACAATCGAAAAAACCAAGTCTCTTTCTCCGGATCGATTGGCTTTTTATAGTTACGCGCATGTGCCTTGGATTAAAGGTAACGGACAACGCGGTTTTAGAGATGAAGATGTTCCAAAAGATGACGAAAAGCGTAAATTGTACGAAATAGGAAAAAATTTATTAGCTAAAAAAGGATACCACGAGATTGGAATGGATCACTTTGCTTTAAAAAAAGACAGTATGTACACTGCTTTTGAAGAAGGAAATTTACATCGAAATTTCATGGGCTATACTGCATCCAAAACACAGTTGATGATCGGTTTGGGAGCCTCCTCTATTAGCGATAGTTGGTATAGTTTTGCTCAAAACGAAAAAAGTATTGAGGATTATTATGCCCGATTAGAACAAAACGAACTACCTGTTTTCAAAGGACACTTGTTAAGCGAAGAAGACCTGATTATCCGACGTCACATCTTGAATATTATGTGTCAATTTGCTACTTCTTGGGATGAAAACGATTTATATTTTCAAGAATTACCGAAAGTCATCGAGGAACTTCGTGAGATGGAAAATGATGGCCTTTTAGTAATTCAGGATAATGCCATCATTGTAACAGAAAAAGGAAAACCTTTTGTTCGTAATATTTGTATGGCTTTTGATTTACGCTTACAACGTAAAGCTCCTCAAACGCAACTATTTTCTATGACCGTATAAAACCTATTTAAACTCATAAAAAGGGTTCTTACCATTTTTTTTTAATTGACACGTTGTTTGCCCACACCTACAGATGATAGTATTTATTTCTTCATTTGTAGGTGTTTTTTATTCTGTTTTAGTAAAATTCAGATAGCAGAAAACAAAATTACTATCACAAAAAAAGCTGTTTCATTTTTTGAAACAGCTTTTTTTATAACTTCCTCTTTGAATTAGTTCTTAAGCATTGCGAAAATCTCATCTTTCAAAAACAATAACTTTCCTTTTAATTCATGCATATGTTCGTCAGTAGTATTTTCAGTACCTGAATTGTACTTGTGAATTTCGTGTTCTACTTCGTGATATTCATCGAATAATTTTCTAAAATGATTGTCGGTCGTTTTTAAATCATGAATTTTATCTCTAAACTCTGGGAACTCATGTAATAAATCGTGTCTTTCCATAATAACTTTATAATTTAATTTGTTTTTGTTTCATTATTTTATCCTAATGCACTTTGCAGTTAGGGGTGCTTTGTACAAATAATTGCATTGTACTAGGCGATACGAACGGAATATCTAATCCTAATCCGCGTAGGATAAAAAGTACACCTATACCTACTGCAACAATAGGAATGACTTTTTGAATTTTATGACGCACTGGTAAGGTTAATAAATTAGAGACATAAACTACCGCGCTCATCATGGGAATAGTTCCTATACCATACAAGGCCATGTAAAGAACACTCAATGATAAATTTTGCATTGCTATAGCACCAAAAAGCGCTACATATACTAATCCGCAAGGCAAAAAACCATTTAAAAATCCAATGGTAAACAAAGAACCAAAGCTTTTCTTTTTGAATTGTGCTCCTAGCTTCGATTTAACTTTAGCAATCAAGCTATAAACCGGTTTCGAGAAATTATATTGAGCAAAAACTCTTTCTGGAACCAGGACAACTATAATCATCATAAGTCCTAAAACAACCGATAATTTTTGTTGAAATCCGGCCAGAAAAAGTCCTTTACCCAATATACCAAAAACCAACCCTAACAAGGAATATGCGGTAAGCCTACCTAAATGGTAAAGCATTATTTGCATTACTTTTTTTGCAGGATTATTTCGATCGACAGGCAACATCATCGCAATAGGACCGCACATTCCTACGCAATGCAAACTACTGATCAAACCGAATATAAAACCTGAGAATAACATTTCTTTTAGCTTATAATGGAAATAAATGGAAAATAAACTTTTAAATTGAAGATAAGTGAAACAATTAAGGCTATAGTAAAACTACAAATTCACTTTTTCATTATTTAAAAAACCTTTACCTTCGTAATTCCAATCAATAATAATGTCCCAACGACCGCCTACCAACTTTGTTTTAGGTATGAGCAAATTGGAAGAAGATAACGATATGGGCATATCGAAATCTAATTTCTGGTTAGACGGTCTGTACAGGGACACTTTTCCATTTATTTTAGTATAGTCGAAAGATTCTGGAAAACGAATCACTAATCCTTCACTTTTTATATCTACAATTACTTTTTGGGGTAAATCCTGAGCATTTTGTTGCTTATCCAATTGTTCTTGATAACCCATTTCTTTTTTATAATATTCTTCTGTAACCATTTCATGGTCATATCTAGAATCTCCTTGAACTTTAAAAACAAAGTATAAAATGAAAGTGATAAACAATGCGAATGCAATCACTATTCCGGTACCCCAATTTGCTCTCATTTTTCTATTTTTTTGATGACTCTATTTATCTCCTCTTCTAATATTTTAAAGAGTGCCCAGAGACAAATTTGAGTCTGATTATTAACTATTATTTATTGTAACTAATTAAAACTTCTTGGACCTAAAAAATTAGTCGTAGTGGTTTCTAACAACTGATGTTTATTATAGATTTCTAACTTTAATTCAGTTTTATCACCTGTAAGAAAAGCAGGATGAATTTCTATAAATAGTGTTCCTTGCGTTAAACTATCTTTTTTCACCTTAACTTCTTGATTTCCTACCAGTGTAATGGTTCCCTTAGGTTCTACTAACTTAAAGTGAATATGATCAAAATCTTCCATCGTTTTATTTACAATTTTGTATGTAAATACATTACTGATGTTATCCCCTTTGTGCTCGTATAATTGTCCAGGCAAACGTAAAACAGTGGCTTCGACATCATTTCGCAAAAACAACATTCCAAAGAACACCCCAGTTAAGATAACCAATACTGTCGCATACCCCTTCATACGAGTAGTAAAAACGAATTTTTCTTTCTTTACAATTTCATCTTCACTAGCGTAACGAATTAGATTTATCGGTAAATTAACGCTTTGCATGATTGAATTACATTCATCGATACAAGCCGTACAATTGACACATTCTAACTGAGTTCCGTTACGAATATCGATTCCCGTTGGACATACATTCACACATTGATGACAATCGATACAATCGCCTTTTCCGGCTGCAACTCGATCTTCTCCTTTTTTGAATTTAGCTCTTCCTTGTGTTCCCTCACCTCTCACGTGATCGTACGCCACATTGATTGATTTATTGTCTAATAAAACTCCCTGCATTCTTCCATAAGGACAAGCGATGATACAAACTTGTTCACGAAACCATGCATAGATAAAATAAAAGACACAGGTAAAAATGATTAAAGCAATCAGGGTGCTGGTGTTGTGAAAAGGACCTTGACGAACCATATCCAACACATGATCACTACCCACTAAATATGCGAGGAATACATTAGCAATTAGAAAAGAAATGATAAAAAAGATTACCCATTTAGTCACTTTTTTTCTGATTTTTTCCGCATTCCATTCTTGTTTAGACAGTTTGATTTGTGCACCACGATCCCCTTCAATCCAAAACTCTATTCGACGAAAAACCATCTCCATAAATATCGTCTGAGGACAAAACCATCCGCAAAAAATACGACCGAAAGCAACGGTAAATAATGCCAAGCCTACCACTCCAATAATCATAGTGATCACGACTAAGTGAAAGTCTTGAGGCCAAAACGGATTTCCGAAAATTGAAAATTTACGTTCTAAGATGTTAAACAATAAAAATTGATTTCCGTTGATTTTAACAAACGGAGCCGAAAATAAGAAAGCTAACAAAAAGTAACTTAACAATTTTCGTTTTTCATATAACTTCCCTTTGGGAATTTTTGGAAATATCCAAGCTCTTTTCCCTTCTTTATCGATAGTTGCGATACTATCTCTAAAACTTTCATCCGGTAAATTAGAAGCCATAATTTAGTTTTTTTTAATACTGCGAGATAACTAGGTATCTCGCAGTATTTATTATTATTTTGCTGGTGCAGCTACTTTAGTTGAATCTGTTGCAGTTGCTGCTGGACTTGCAGCTCCTTCTTCTACCCAAATATCTCCTTCAGGTGCTTTTCCATCTTTAGGATTAGAGCCTTGTAAGCTCAAAACATAACTTGCAATTTTCTGAATATCAGATGGCTTGATTGTTTCTTTCCAAGGCACCATACCTTTTCCTGAACGTCCACCTTCCATGATCGTGTTGAAAACATTTTTGATACCTCCACCTAAAATCCAGTGATTATCGGTTAAGTTAGGACCAATTGATCCTCCACCATCTGCTTTATGACACGCCACACAATTAGTCTGGAATAATGCTTTTCCCGCTTCAAGACTAGAGGCATCTGTTAATAAAGTTACTTTTTCTTTATCCATTAAATCAGGTGCCGTTTTTTTGTATTCTTCTACCTGAATTCTAGCTTCAGCCATTGCTTTTTCATATTCGGCTGTTTGGTCATCATGACCTAGAATATGGAAACGAACTAAATAAATTCCAGAAAAAATAATTGTAATGTAGAACAAATACACCCACCATGGCGGTAATACGTTGTCTAATTCCTGGATTCCATCATAATTGTGATGCAAAATCAGTTCTCCTTCTTCCTCTACTTTTCTTGAACGTGTTAATTTTTGCATTAACCCTTTGTAGAACTTTGATTCTGTGAAAGGAAGATTTTCTTCGATTTCTTTTTCTTTACGTTGTTCTTCTGTTAACAAAGTATCTAAAATATTATCTGTAGCGTTTAATATTAATTCCATAGCCACTAGAATTAATAAGAAAATCAATAATACTACATTTAATATGGGATACTTAATAAAAGCAGGTCTATCCCCTGAGTCGATAAAGAATTCCATTGCCAAGAAAAACAAAGCAAACAAAACGGGAATTCTAACATATATTGGAAAAATCTTTTTCATTTTTAAAGCATTTAAATTACTTATTCGTTAAAGGGAATATTACTCATTTCTGTAATTTTCTCTTTTTTATAGGTAAAAACCCAAACATACAATCCTACGAAGAATAGGAAAAAAATCAGTAATGATATCACTGGATAAATCTCTATTCCTGAGATGGTTTCCATATTGTGTTTAATAAACTTTAACATGACTTAATTAGTTTTGAGTTTCTTTTACTTTAATATCGGTACCTAAACGCTGTAAATAAGCAATTAATGCAACGATTTCTCTGTCTTTCATAGGGACGAATTTCTCTCCACGTATTTTAGCATTTTTCTCACTTTCAGTGTAACTCTTCACGAAGTCAGGATCTTGCTTAAGATTTTCTTCAATTTTAGCCGATTGAGCAGCAATTGAAGCTTTCGCATTTTTGATATCTTCTTCTGTATAAGGAACACCTAAAGTTTGCATCACACTCATTTTCTTCTCTATTTGAGAATAATCCATTGGTTCATTATCGAATAACCATTTGTAAGCTGGCATGATTGATCCTGCAGAAGTACTTTGTGGATCCCACATGTGATTGAAATGCCAGTTATCGTTGTATTTACCACCAACTCTCATTAAATCCGGTCCAGTACGTTTTGAACCCCATAAGAAAGGATGGTCATATACATATTCTCCTGATTTTGAATATTCCCCATAACGAGCAACTTCAGAACGGAACGGACGAATCATTTGAGAGTGACATCCCACACAACCTTCACGGATGTATAAATCACGACCTTCTAATTCTAGTGGTGTATAAGGTTTTACACTAGAAATTGTTGGAATATTAGATTTTACTACTAGCGTAGGAACTATTTGAACAATTCCACCGATCAGAATAGCAATAGTAGCTAAGATTGTCAACTGAATAGGTTTTCTTTCTAACCATCCATGGAATTTTTCATTTTTCAAACGATAAGGAGCAATTTTAGCCAAAGCAGGAGCTTCTGCTAATTCGTCTTCTACTGCTGATCCTATTTGGATCGTTTTCACCACGTTGTATACCAAGATTAATAATCCAACCAAATACAAGGTACCTCCAATCGCACGCATAGCATACATCGGCATAATTTGGGTTACTGTTTCTAAGAAATTTCCGTACACCAAAGAACCATCAGGGTTGAACTGTTTCCACATTTGAGCCTGAACAAAACCAGCTACATACATAGGTAATGCATATAAAATGATTCCTAACGTTGCAATCCAAAAGTGGAAGTTGGCTAATTTTTGAGAATATAATTCTGTTTTAGTCAATCTAGGTAATAACCAATAGATAATACCAAAAGTCATGAAACCATTCCAAGCTAAAGCACCAACGTGAACGTGCGCTACAATCCAATCGGTAAAGTGTGCGATAGCATTAACATTTTTCAAAGAAAGCATTGGTCCTTCAAACGTAGCCATACCATAACCTGTAATAGCCACCACAAAGAATTTTAATACCACATCTGTTCTAACTTTATCCCATACACCGCGTAAAGTCAACAATCCATTAATCATACCTCCCCAAGAAGGTGCAATTAACATTACAGAGAATACAACTCCTAAATTTTGTGCCCAATCCGGTAAAGCCGAATATAATAAGTGGTGAGGTCCAGCCCAGATATATAAGAAAATTAATGACCAAAAGTGAATGATTGATAATCGATATGAATATACAGGACGATTAGCTGCTTTTGGCATATAATAGTACATTAAACCTAAAAATGGTGTAGTCAAGAAAAAGGCTACAGCATTGTGACCATACCACCATTGCACTAATGCATCTTGAACTCCTGCATACACAGAATATGATTTCAATCCATTAACCGGCAATGCCAAACTGTTGAAAATATGTAATACCGCTACGGTTACAAAAGTAGCAATGTAGAACCAGATAGCAACATACAAATGACGCTCTCTTCTTCTTAGAATAGTCATAATCATGTTCACTCCAAATACTACCCAAACCACAGCAATTGCAATATCTATAGGCCATTCTAGTTCTGCATATTCTTTTGAAGTAGTATATCCTAATGGCAATGAAATAGCAGCAGCTACTATAACTAACTGCCATCCCCAGAAATTAAAGTTACTGAGCGCATCGCTAAACATTCTGGTTTTTAATAAACGCTGAATAGAATAATAATATCCAGCAAAAAAAGCGTTACCCACAAAAGCGAAAATAACGGCATTGGTATGTAAAGGTCTTAAACGTCCGTAACTTAACCACGATATACCATCAGTAAGGTTAGGAAACAGATACATAGTGGCTAACAAGAGCCCGACCAACATTCCTACTACACCAAAAATGATTGTGGCATAGAGGAACTTGTTTACAATTTTGTTGTCGTAATAAAATTGTTGCATTTCCATAATTAGTCTTGATTTTCTGTTTTTATTTTTGTTTTTGGATTATTCCCTTTTTTCTTTAGCTCATCTTCGAACAACATTCGAACGGATGGCGTATAGTCATCATCAAACTGACCACTTCGTACTGCCCTTATAAAAATATACAGGAAAGTAGCAGCTAAGACGATACTAATGCAGATTAATAAATAAATGACACTCATACCTAAATTTTATATTTCAAAGTTACCGTTAACCCAAGTCTTAAAACATGACTTTTATCATATCTAAAAAAAACGTTAAAAAATTACGATTATTTTTTGGACTAACAATTATTTTCTTGCGTAAAAATTACTCATCAGTGTTACAAAACTCACTATGGTTATAGTACTTAGCGGCATAATGATAGCAGCAACAATAGGAAGCAGGTTTCCGGTAACCGCATAACTCAATCCAATTAAATTATATAAAAGCGATAATCCGAAACTCATCATAATGGTTTTCATTGCATTTTTTGAAAGTCGCATAAAGTAATTGATCTTAGAAAACTGTACGGCATCCAAGATTCCGTCACAGGCCGGTGAGAAAACATTTACATTTTCTGAAATAGAAATCCCTACATTACTTTGCGCCAATGCTCCAGCATCGTTTAAACCATCACCAACCATCATAACGTTACGTCCTTGTTTTTGAAGCTGTTCTATGTATTGTAGTTTTTGCTCCGGTTTTTGATTGAAAACTAAAGTAGTGCTGTCTGGCAGCATTTTTTCTAAAATTTTTCTTTCCCCATCATTATCTCCTGAAAGCACCACCAAATTATATTGTTTCTCCAGATTTTCGAACAATTGTTCCAACCCTTCTCGGTATTGATTGTTAAAAACATAACTTCCTTTGTAAATACCATTAATTTCCACATGAACTTTTGTTTTCTTGTGTGTGTTTTCGCTCATGTGCTGTAAAAACTGCGAAGAGCCTAACTTTACTTTTTGTTCTCCAAAGGTTGCGAAAATTCCTTTTCCTATAATTTCTTCAAAAGCGGTTGTTTCTATTTTCTCTTGATGTGGAATAAAATCATACAATCTTCTACTTAAAGGGTGGTTGGATCCTCTTAAAGCATTTTTCAACAGTTTTAATTCCGATTCATTCAACGGTTCTCCTTCATAAGTAATGGAAGTCTTTTTGTTGGTGGTGATGGTGCCTGTTTTATCAAAAACGATAGTATCTACTTTGGCTAATTGTTCAATTACCGTCGCATTTTTTAAATATAATTTTCGATTTCCCATAATACGAAGCACATTTCCCAACGTAAACGGGGCCGTTAAAGCTAGTGCACAAGGGCAGGCCACAATTAAAATCGCAGTGAAAACATTAAAGGCTGTACTAACATCTCTAAACACCCAAAATCCGAAGGAGACAAAAGCCAACAACAATAAAGCGGGAGTGAAATAACGGCTAATAGTATCGGTAATTGTTTTGTACTTCTGATCCACTTTTTTCTGAAAAACATCATTACTCCACAACTGCGTCAGGTAACTTTGAGAAACCGAATGCAGTACCTCCATTTCGATTACTTTCCCTATCTGTTTTCCTCCGGCATAGACTTTATCACCTGATTTTTTAATTATAGGAACCGCCTCTCCGGTAACAAAACTATAGTCTATAGAAGCTTCAGGCGAAATTAAAATTCCATCTACTGGGATTAATTCTTGGTTTCTGATTAACAATCGATCCCCTTTTTCAATATCATAAACCTGAACAGGTTCTTCGGTTCCGTTGGCTAAAATTTTAGTAATCGCTATAGGAAAGTACGATTTGTAATCGCGTTCGAAAGACAAGAAGTTATAAGTTTTCTGCTGAAATAATTTTCCTAATAACATGAAGAAAATCAGTCCACACATACTATCGAAAAAGCCCTGTCCATAGTCAAAAACTATGTCAATAGTACTTCTAACAAACATCACAACAATCCCTAGAGCAATAGGAATATCGATATTTAATAAACCCGATTTAATACTTTTCCAAGCCGAAACATAATATCCTGAAGCCGAGTAAAAGAAAGGCGGTAATGACAAAGCAAAAATTAACCAACGGAAAAAAACTTTGTACTGTTCAATCCAAAATTCCCCTACTTCAAAATATTCGGGAAAAGAAAGCAACATAATATTTCCAAAGGAAAAGAAAGCAACCCCAATTTTATAGAATAAGGTTCGGTCTACCTCTTGCTTTTTATTTTCGTAATTTTCTAAACTAATATAAGGTTCATAGCCAATAGCACTTAAAAGAAGAACCATTTCTTTTAGATTGGTCTTTTTGGGATCATACGTAATCCTAACCTTTTTTTCGTGAAAATTTACCTGAGAAGTACTTACCCCTGATTGGAGTTTTTGTAGATTTTCCAAAATCCAAATGCACGAGCTACAATGTATATGAGGTATATACAATGAAACGATATGTGTTGAATCTTCTTGGAAATCGAGTAATTTGGTGACAATGTCTTCATTTTCTAAAAAATCATATTTACCTTTTATATCCTGTGGTGTAGCACCTGGTGCGTTTTCAAAATCGTAATAACAGGTTAAATCATTCTGACTAAATATTTCGTAAACCGTTTTGCATCCTACACAACAAAACGATTTTTCGTCGAAAATTATCTCTTCCTGCTTTACAATATCATTACCACAATGGAAACAATTTTGTACATTCATAATTTGCTCATTTACCTTATGCAAAATTCTAAATATAAGCTTATTTAGAATATGATTTTTATCATACTTTAAATATATTTGTGGTTCTAAAAAAGTTGACCATGAGTATTAGTAAATGTGAACAATGTATTGTGAGACAATTTAGTTCGTTAAAGGCTTTAACAAAGGATGAACTTTTACGCATGGCGAATTGCAAAACTTCTTACACCATTAAAAAAGGAGAGCCTATTTTTGAAGAAGGAGAAGTTACCAATGGTGTTTATTGTATTAAAGAAGGGGTTTGCAAAATGACCAAATTAAGCGCCAACGGTAAAGACCAAATTGTAAAATTGGTTAAATCTGGAGAAATGTTAGGCCAACGCTCTATGATTAGCGAAGAACCTGCCAATCTTAGTGCTATTGCGCTAGAGGACATGGAAGTTTGTTTTGTACCGAAGGCTGAAATCATGCAGTTTTTTAATCAAAATAACCAATTTTCCTTGAACATCATGAGAACAATTTGTGGCGATTTAAAAGAGGCGGATGATCAGATGGTTTCAATGGCTCAAAAAAGCGTTAAAGAACGTTTAGCCCAAACCTTGATCTATTTGGAAGACACTTTTGGAAACAATGAAGACGGAAGTTTACGCATACAATTATCCAGAGAAGAACTGGCAGGAATTATTGGTACAGCCACGGAAAGCTGTATTCGTTTGTTGTCCGACTTTAATAAATCGGAACTGATTGCTATAAGCGGTAAAAAGATAATTATTAAAAACAAGAAAGAATTAAGGAAACTCTCCGAATAATTCTTTCTTGTTTTTATTTACGAATAATCCAAACCTAAGTAATATTGATAAGTATCAAATACAAATAAATAAGCAAGTTTGCTTCTTTATTTTTCCTCAATAGGTCCCTCCCATTCTGAAAAACCACCCATTAAATTATACGTATGGGCAAATCCCATCTGATTCATAATATGGCAAGCTTGGGCGCTTCTTCCGCCTGCTTTGCAATACACATAATAATTTTTAGATTTATCCAATTCGTCTACTTGATAAATAAAACCTTGACCTTTATATATATCAATATTCAAAGCTCCCGGAATAATTCCGTCTAAACACTCCTCTTCGGTTCTTACATCAAGAATAACTGCATTATCATCAGCCTGAGCCTGAGCCCACCAATCTTCTTGTATTAAATTCATTGTGATTTTGTTTTATCTATCAAAAATACTATGATTTAATCGAACATCCAATACTATTTATTGATTTTAATTGCGCTTTTAATCATCAACACCTCAATTTTCCGCTGAATTATCTGAATAATTGAAATAAATATTCGAAATTAAATACTTTCTCTGCATCATTGTTGGAACACAAGCATTAAAAAAAATTAACAAAGATTTAATACACATTTGTATATACAAATAAAAAACATTCATACATTTGTACATACAAATTTTGTACTTACAAATATGAAAATTGAAGAGGTAATAAAATCAACAGTCTCGTTAAGTGACGCAAAGAAAGTGGTATTAAATATAATACATACCGAAATGCTTATTAACGAAAACTTAAACGAAGTACTGAAACCTTATGACCTTTCACCAGAACAATATAATGTATTACGAATTCTTCGAGGACAAAAAGGGAAACCTGCCAATATGTGTATCATTCAAGAACGAATGATTGCAAAGACTAGTAATACTACCCGATTGGTTGATAAATTATTACTGAAAGAATTTGTAACTCGAAATGTTTGCCCTGAAAACAGAAGAAAAATAGAAGTGACAATAACCGAAAAAGGATTAAAAATTTTAGAAGATTTAGATCCTAAAATTGATGATCACGAAAATAATTTTGCCCAAAAACTAACTAGTGAAGAACTAGGAATATTAAATAACCTATTAGAAAAATACAGAAATTAAAATGGCCCCATTTATTCAAAACCAAAACTGGCGTTACGCAACCAAAAAATTTGATCCTGCAAAAAAAGTAAGTGCTGAAGATTTAGAAACCTTAAAAGAAGCTATTCAATTAAGCACTTCTTCTTACGGTTTGCAGCCTTACAAAGTGTTGATTATCGAAGATCAAGCAATTAAAGAACAATTGTTACCGGCAAGCTGGAATCAATCTCAAATTGTTGATGCATCACATGTAATCGTTTTTGCAAATTATACAAAAATTGACGATCGAGTAATCGATGATTTTTTTGCTAACATTGCTGAAACTAGAAATTTAGATATTGCAGACTTACAAGGATATAAAGATTTCATGAAATCTAAAATATTTGCTTTATCAGAAGAAAAACAAGCTACTTGGACTTCAAAACAAACCTATCTAGCGTTAGGAAATCTTTTAAATGCTGCGGCTGAACTAAAAATAGACGCAACTCCTATGGAAGGTTTCGAACCGGAAAAATATAACGAAATATTGAATCTTAAAGATCTTAACTTAAATGCTTCATTAGTAGCAACAATAGGTTATCGTCATCAAGAGGATCCATCACAACATTTGAAAAAAGTTAGAAAACCGAAAAACGAATTATTTATCAATTTATAACTATAATTATTTAATCCAATTTAAAATCATGAGAAATTTAAAATCAATCGCTTTAGCATTAGTAATTGCTTTAGGAACATTATCAGCTACGGCTCAAACTACTAAAAAAGTAGATGCAGCAAAAAGTAAAGTACTTTGGTTAGCTAAAAAAGTAGGTGGACAACACAATGGTGATGTAGCTCTTAAAGATGGAAACTTAGTTTTCAAAGGAAAAAAATTAGCTGGTGGTAACTTTACAGTTGATATGACTACAATCAACACTACAGATTTACAAGGTGAATACAAAGGAAAATTAGACGGTCACTTAAAAAGTGAAGACTTCTTTTCTGTTGAAAAATTCCAAACTGCTACTTTAGTTTTCAAACAAATCGGTGTAAAATCAGCTAACACTTACACAGTAACTGCTGACTTAACTATCAAAGGAATCACTGCTCCAGTAACTTTTGACATCGTTGTAAACAAAGGTGTAGCTAACGCTAAATTATTAGTAGACAGAACTAAATATGATGTAAAATACGGTTCTAAAAACTTTGGTGCTTTAGCTGACAAAGCTATTGATGATGAGTTCGAATTAAAAGTTCAATTAAAATACTAATTAAACTTACATTTCAAAAAAAATGAAACTCCGAGATAATCGGAGTTTTTTTATTTTAAAAAATTTGTTTTTGTAAAATAAAATTCTATACATTTGTACTATTCAAAATTTAGAAAATGAACAACATTTTAAATAATACTTGGTGGTGGAGTAACTTACGTCGAACGTCGTGAGCGAATCCTCCTATCTGTATTTTTAAAAATTAGATATCAAGGCTTGTCAATCACGACAAGCCTTTTTTTATTGTCAAAATCCAACAACCTATACCATGATAAAATATAAACTACATACTAACTACAAAAAAATCCTAGCCGATACCATTACTCCGGTGAGTATTTACCTGAAAATTCGAGATAAATTTCCTAATAGTATTTTACTAGAAAGTAACGATTATCACAGTAATGACAATAGTTTTTCTTACATCTGTTGCAACCCGATCGCCAACATTAAGGTAGAAAATGAAATCATAAGCACAACCTTTCCTGACGGTAGCGTTACCAATCAATCCATCGAAAAGCCCAATCAAGTAATAGGAGCCATTCAACATTTTGCTTCACGATTTGAATCTGAAAATTCTAATTTTAAATTCATTACCAACGGATTATTCGGTTTTACGAGTTATGATGCTGTTCGCTATTTCGAAAAAATTACGATTCAAAAAAGAGTGACGGACTTGCAAATTCCAGATATTTATTATGCGGTTTATCAAAACATCATTGCTATCAATCACTTTAAAAATGAAGCTTATATTTTCTGCCATAGCATTACTGATACGAACAATGTAAGCGAAATAGAGCAGTTAATTCAAACTAAAAATTTCGCCTCTTACTCCTTCACCAAAGAAGGTGATACGATATCTAATTTATCAGACAGCGAATTCAAAAACCATGTGGCATTAGCTAAAAAACATTGCCATAGAGGAGATGTTTTTCAGTTGGTTCTATCTCGAAGATTTACACAAAGTTTCAAAGGAGACGAATTTAATGTGTACAGAGCGTTACGAAGTATCAACCCATCGCCTTACCTATTCTTTTTCGATTATGGAAATTTCAAAATCATGGGTTCTTCGCCTGAAGCACAATTGATCATCAAAGATAAAAAAGCAGAAATTCATCCGATTGCAGGTACATTCAAACGTACCGGTAATGATGAAGAAGACGCGATTTTAGCGAAAAAACTTTCCGAAGATCCAAAGGAAAATAGTGAACACGTAATGTTAGTTGATTTAGCACGAAACGATTTAAGCCGTAATTGCTCAGAAGTAACCGTTGAAAAATATCGCGAAGTACAATTTTTCTCTCATGTCATTCATCTAGTTTCAAAAGTAAGCGGACGATTACATGAAACTGCTTCAACGATGCAAGTCGTTGCCGATACTTTTCCTGCAGGAACACTTTCAGGAGCTCCAAAACACAAAGCCTTACAACTTATCGAAAGTATCGAAAATACCAATCGAAATTTCTACGGCGGTGCCATAGGTTTTATGGATTTTGAAGGAAATTTTAACCACGCGATCATGATTAGAACTTTTTTCAGTAAAAATCATCAACTCCATTATCAAGCAGGCGCCGGAATTGTAGCAGGATCTGACGAAGAAAATGAAATGCAGGAAGTATACAACAAATTAAGAGCTTTACACAACGCTTTAGATTTAGCAGAATCTATCTAAAATAAACCGAATACCATGAAAAAAATAGTAGTTATAGACAATTATGATAGCTTCACTTATAATTTAGTGCACTATTTAGAAGATTTGAATTGCGAAGTAACCGTTTTCAGAAACGATGAATTCCATTTGGACGAATTAAAACCCTTCAATAAAATTCTACTTTCTCCAGGTCCTGGAGTTCCTGACGAAGCCGGTTTATTGAAAGAAGTCATCAAAACCTATGCGTCTACAAAAAGTATTCTTGGCGTTTGTTTAGGACAGCAAGCTATCGGAGAAGTTTTTGGTGGAACACTGACGAATCTTGAAAAAGTCTATCATGGAGTGGCTACCCTTGTTAAAATCACCGTAACCGACGAAATACTTTTTAAAGATTTAGAGGATGAAATTGAAGTCGGGCGTTACCACTCTTGGGTAGTATCCAAAAATAATTTCCCTGAGGTTTTAGATATTACTTCTATTGATGAAAAAGGAGAAATCATGTCGTTGCGCCATAAAACCTTCGATGTACGCGGTGTCCAATATCATCCTGAAAGTGTATTAACACCCAACGGAAAAAAAATTCTAGAAAACTGGGTAAACAACTAAAAACTAGAGGTAAAAACATAAAAATCAACATTTTAAAACCTGAATTTAGGATAGTAAGTTTTACTAACCCAAGAGATTCTATTTCCAGATTTAAATACAATAAAACTCAAAATCATCAAAATGAAAACAATATTAAACCGACTCATACAACACGAAACATTGGGTAAAGAAGAAGCAAAAACAGTACTCAAAAACATCTCTGAAGGAAGTTACAATACAACACAAATTGCCAGTTTCTTGACTGTCTACATGATGCGAAGCATTACAGTAGATGAATTGGCTGGTTTCAGAGAAGCTTTGCTAGAACTTTGTTTACCCGTTGATTTGTCTGATTACAACACCATTGATTTATGCGGAACCGGAGGTGACGGAAAAAACACTTTCAATATTTCCACTCTCGCCTCTTTTATAGCAGCAGGAGCCGGAATTCAAGTGGCTAAACACGGAAACTATGGAGTCTCTTCTATCTCTGGTTCTAGTAATGTCATGGAAACTCTAGGCATAAAGTTCAGTAATGAAGAAGCTTTCTTAAAAAAATCTATCGAAGAAGCGGGTATTTGTATCTTACACGCCCCGCTCTTCCACCCTGCTATGAAAAACGTGGCGGCCATTCGAAAAGATTTGGCAGTAAAAACTTTTTTCAATGTGTTAGGTCCTATGGTAAATCCGAGTGCTCCAAAACATCAATTGGTAGGTGTTTTTAATTTAGAATTAGCTCGAATGTATGCCTATTTGTATCAAAACACCGAGATTAATTTTACCATTTTACATAGTTTAGATGGTTACGATGAAATCTCGCTCACCGGAAATACCAAAATTATTTCTAAAAACTACGAACAGATTTTAAAACCTGAAGATTTTCAATTAAAAAAATTACAAGAAATTGAAATTCAGGGCGGTACCACTGTCGAAAAATCAGCCGAAATATTCCTAAATATCTTATCAGGAAATGGTACTGAAGCTCAAAACAACGTCGTATGTGCCAATGCAGGTATGGCCATTGCAACGGTCAAAAATATAGACCCCAAAGAAGCCTTCGAGTTAGCCAAAGAAAGCTTATTTAGTGGAAAAGCATTAGAAAAATTAAAAAAACTACAACAACTAAGTCGATAATCATGACCATTTTAGATCAAATCATAGCTAGTAAGAAAAGAGAAGTAACACTCAAAAAGCAGCTTATTCCCGCTGCGCAACTGGAATATTCCGTTTTGTTTAATACCAAAACCTATTCTCTGAGCAAAATGCTTCGCAATGCTCCAGTAGGAATTATCGCAGAACACAAAAGAAGATCTCCTTCTAAATCGGTAATCAATCACAGTTTTCCGGTAGAAGAAGTAGTTATAGGTTACCAAAATGCAGGAGCTTGTGGGATTTCTGTATTAACCGACGGTCAATATTTCGGAGGATCGTTAGAGGATCTTCTTTTAGCCAAAGCATCCGTAAACATTCCTTTGTTACGCAAGGAGTTCATTATTGATGAGTACCAAATACTAGAAGCGAAAGCGCATGGAGCCGATGCCATCTTATTGATTGCTGCAGTTTTAACTCGAAATGAAATCAAAAATCTCTCCGAATTCGCACAATCTTTAGGCTTAGAAGTACTTCTAGAAGTTCACAATCTCGAAGAACTCGAAAAATCCATCTTACCTAGTTTAGATATGATTGGTGTGAACAATCGCAATCTAAAAAACTTCGAAGTCAGCTTGGAATATAGCACTGAACTAGCGCAACATATTCCGAATGAGTTTATAAAAGTATCCGAAAGCGGCATCAGTTCGGTTGAAGCGATCCAAAAACTACAACCACAAGGATATCAAGGTTTTTTAATTGGAGAACATTTCATGAAGACCGATAATCCTGGCGCTGCCGCTGCTTCATTTCTTAACTCTTTACTAGTAAAATCATGAAATTAAAAATTTGTGGCATGAAATATCCTGAAAACATTCAGGAAGTAGCAGCAATACTTCCCGATTATATGGGATTTATTTTCTATAAAAAATCGCCCCGTTTTTTTAATGGAGAAATCCCAACAATACCGAATTCCATTCAAAAAGTAGGCGTATTTGTTAATGCAACTCTCGAAGAAATCATAACCAAAACGTTACAGTATGAATTAGATTTGGTGCAACTTCACGGTAATGAAACTCCACAATTTTGCACGGACTTAAAAACAGAACTTGACCATCAAAAAAAAGAAACGGTAAAAATCATTAAAGCATTTCCGGTTAATGATTTCTTTGATTTCAACAACTGTAAGCCTTACGAAACAACCTGCGACTTTTTCTTATTTGATACCAAAGGAGAAAATCCCGGTGGCAACGGAACTAGTTTCGACTGGCAGGTTTTAAAAGATTATTCTTTAACAAAGCCCTTTTTTCTGAGTGGCGGCATTGGATTGGATAAAACAGAATCTTTAAAACAACTCAAATTACCTATATATGCCATCGATGTTAATAGCAAATTCGAAACAAAACCAGGAAATAAAAACATACAACTTTTAAAAAAATTACAACATGAACTATCACGTTAACGAACAAGGATTCTATGGCGATTTCGGAGGTGCCTTTATCCCTGAAATGCTATACCCAAATGTAGAAGAATTACGCCAAATCTATGGTAAAATCATTGCAACGGAGAGTTTTCAAAACGAATTTCAACAACTCTTGAAAGACTATGTAGGTCGTCCTACTCCACTCTATTTTGCCGAAAGACTTTCCGATAAATATCAAACAAAAATCTACCTGAAAAGAGAAGATTTATGTCATACTGGTGCTCATAAAATCAACAATACTATTGGTCAAATATTACTAGCCAAAGAATTGGGAAAAACCAGAATTATTGCGGAAACCGGTGCGGGACAACACGGCGTGGCAACGGCAACCGTTTGTGCTTTAATGGGATTACAATGTATTGTTTACATGGGCGAAATCGATATTCAACGTCAAGCTCCCAATGTAGCCCGTATGAAAATGTTAGGTGCTGAAGTACGCCCAGCCACATCGGGTTCTAAAACCTTGAAAGACGCTACAAACGAAGCTATTAGAGATTGGATCAACAATCCAATAGATACGTTTTACATCATCGGATCAGTAGTCGGACCTCATCCTTATCCCGATTTAGTAGCTCAATTTCAAAGTGTCATTTCTAAAGAGATTCAATCGCAACTATTAGAAAAAGAAGGCAAAGAAAATCCAGATTATGTTATTGCTTGTGTAGGTGGTGGAAGTAATGCTGCCGGAGCATTTTATCATTTCCTAGAAAACGAAAACGTTGCTCTTATCGCGGCGGAAGCAGCAGGAAAAGGAATATATTCTGGTGAAAGTGCCGCTACCTCTATATTGGGAAAAACAGGTGTTATTCACGGAAGTAAAACTCTTTTAATGCAGTCGGAGGATGGTCAAATTACAGAACCTTATTCAATTTCTGCCGGTTTAGATTATCCTGGAATTGGTCCACTACATGCCCATTTATTTGCATCCAAAAGAGCCGAATTCATTGCTATTACGGATGAAGAAGCCATGAAAGCTGGTTTACAATTATGCAAAATGGAGGGTATTATTCCGGCTATCGAAAGTGCGCATGCTTTAGCTGTTTTAGATCAAAAACAGTTTGATCGTAACGATATTGTGGTCATCAATCTTTCAGGTCGTGGCGACAAAGATTTAAATACATACATCGATTATTTTAATTTTTAACAGAGCGTTTTCACCACGGCGAACAGGCTGTACGCTATATCTTTTCATAGTCTTTCGACAAAGTCAACGAGCATGAAAAGGATGCCACTTCCATCCCTAACGCAAAAATAAAACATAAAAAATGAACCGAATCAATATAAAATTACAAGAAGACAAAAAAATTCTATCCATCTACTTCACCGCAGGATATCCAAATTTGAACGATACTGTTTCTATTATTCAAAAACTTGAGAAAAGTGGTGTAGACATGATCGAAATTGGACTGCCATTTAGTGATCCACTAGCAGACGGTCCCACCATTCAGGAAAGTTCCTCCAAAGCTTTAGAAAATGGAATGACCACAAAATTACTTTTTGAACAACTAGCACACATCCGTGAAACTGTTCAAATTCCTTTAATCATTATGGGCTATTTCAACCCTATTCTTCAGTTTGGAATGGAAAAATTTTGTGAACAGTGCGCACAAATTGGCATCGATGGGCTAATCATCCCAGATCTTCCATTGGAAATTTTCGAACAGCAATACCAATCGCTCTTTGAAAAATACAATCTCAAAAACATTCGCTTAATCACACCACAGACTTCAGAGGAGCGTATCCGAAAAATAGATGCCTTATCGGACAGTTTTATTTATATGGTAAGTAGTTCTAGTACCACTGGAGGGCAAAGTTCTTTTGGTGAATCGCAACAAAACTATTTCAATAGAATTACTCAAATGCAATTAAAAAACCCTCAAATCATAGGATTTGGTATTTCTAATCAGGAAACCTTTTCTCAAGCCACCAAACAACAAAAAGGAGGAATTATAGGAAGTGCATTCATTCAACATTTAAATCAAAATAAAATCGAGACCATTCCAGACTTCGTAGCGAAAATTTTATGTTAATTTTGGCATTGTTTTGTAGTATATTTGCAAAAAATTAAAAGCACATGAACTTACACAACATTCCTAACATCAAGCATTTAGATAGCGGGAACTTTTTTATACTAGCAGGCCCTTGTGCCATTGAAGGTGAAGAAATGGCCATGCGCATCGCCGAAAAGTTGGTTGGCATTACTGACAATCTAAAAATTCCTTACGTTTTTAAAGGATCATTCAAAAAAGCCAACCGTTCAAGAATTGATAGTTTTTCTGGCATTGGTGATGAAAAAGCTTTAAAAATATTACAAAAAGTAGCAAAGGAATTCGGAGTGCCTACTGTAACCGATATACATACTAACGAAGACGCTCCAATGGCTGCAGAATATGTAGATGTATTGCAAATTCCAGCATTTTTAGTTCGTCAAACAGATTTAGTAGTTGCTGCTGCCAACACTGGAAAAACGGTAAACCTAAAAAAAGGACAATTCATGAGTCCAGAAAGTATGAAACATGCCGTACAAAAAGTATTGGATTGCCAAAACGAAAATGTAATGGTAACCGATCGTGGTACAATGTTTGGCTATCAGGATATGATTGTTGATTTTCGTGGTATTCCAACCATGCAACAATATGCCACAACGGTTTTAGACGTGACTCATTCACTACAACAACCAAACCAAACGGTTGGTGTAACTGGTGGTCGTCCGGACATGATTGAAACTATTGCCAAAGCAGGTATTGCTGTTGGTGTAGACGGAATCTTTATTGAAACGCATTTTGACCCTGCTAACGCAAAAAGCGACGGTGCCAATATGCTTCATTTAGATCATTTTGAAGGATTAATGAAAAAATTAGTTGCTATAAGACAGACTGTAAATAACTTTTAACTACAATAATAACCCCAAATCTTAATTTAAAAATGAGAAGCCTACTTATTGTAGCATTATCTTTTTGTGCCTTAGGTTCAAAAAGTTTTGCTCAAGAAATCGATGCTCAAACTAATGGTAAATACACCTCTAGTAACAAAGGTAAATTTTACATTTACTGGGGAGGAAACCGTGAAAAATATTCTGACTCTGATATTGAATTTAGAGGAGCCGATTATAATTTCACACTGCATAATGTTCAAGCCGTAGACAAACCAAAAGGCTGGCATCTTGACTACTTTAACCCTTCACGAATGACGATTCCTCAAACTAATTTTAGAATCGGTTATTTCATTACAGACAAATACAACATCTCTATTGGTGTAGATCACATGAAGTATGTGATGCTTCAAGACAAAGTTGTAAACTATACAGGAAATTATCCTGACCGTGGTATTTATGGTGAAGCGGTTGCTAACGGACAAGTTTTATTAACAGAAGATTTCTTGACTTTTGAACATACCGATGGTTTGAATTACATCAATACCGAATTTTCAAGAGTAGACGATATTTCTTCTAAACTGTTTAAAACATGGAATAGTGATAAATTCCAAATTAATGTGACCGAAGGAATCGGTGTTGGATTTTTATACCCAAAAACCAATTCAAAATTATTAGGTAAACAAAGACATGATGATTTTCATATTGCCGGTTACGGATTATCTGCCAAAGTTGGATTGAACTTCACTTTCTTCAAACATTATTTCATCCAAACGGAATTAAAAGGTGGTTACATCAACATGAACGATATCAGAACCACTCACGATCCTGCTGACAGAGCGAGTCAAGATTTTTGGTTTGCTCAGAGCGTTATTGCTGTTGGAGGAATTTTCAAATTATAAGCTTAAGCCCTGCAATTGCAGGGCTTTTTTTATGTTAATCGCGTAATTATTTATTGTTCAAAATATTACGTATAAACTAAAAGATTTCATCAGTTCTTCGTTTTCTTCATTTAAATCATTACAATTTATTTGTGAGTTTCCTTTTTTTTATTTTACTTTGTTTTTCAAAGTTCTTTTAAAATTAAAACTATGTTAAACAAAAATCAACTATTTGTTTTAGGAGGCACATGTCTCTTATTACTTATTCCATTAATTGGAATGCTATTTACAAGTGAAATTAACTGGAGTCTTGGTGACTTTATCGTTATGGGTATCTTACTATCAGGATTAGGATTTATTTGTGAATTTGTTTTTAGAAGAATTTCCAACAAAGCTTATAAATTAACTCTAATTGCATCACTAGTAATTGTATTTTTGCTAATTTGGATTGAACTGGCTGTAGGTGTTTTTAACTCACCATTTGCTGGTTCGTAAGCTAAATAATCTGGAAATAAATTTCTTTAAAATGGATTCTAACAATTATTTACAAGACATAAAGGACATTAAACAAATGATGTCACAATCGTCACAATTTATCTCTCTAAGTGGTTTATCGGGAGTTTTAGCGGGTATTTATGCCATTATAGGTGCAATTTATGCAAATAGCTTGATTCTAAATTTAAGTTATGAGAAAACCTACATGACTCTTGAAAGCGAAACCTTTAAGAAAATAATAATTACAGCATTAGTTGTTCTAGTGGCATCACTAATGACTGCTTATGTAATGACTGTTAGAAAAGCTAAGAAAATGGAGGAAAACGTTTGGAATCCATCTTCAAGAAGACTATTAATTAATTTTTTAATTCCATTAGTAACTGGAGGAATTTTCGCTTTGCTCCTACTTCGTCATGGCTATTATGGTTTAGTTGCTCCAATAACTTTGTTGTTTTATGGTTTGGCTTGCTTGAACGCTAGTAAGTATACTTTACGTGATGTTAGATATTTAGGAATTACCGAAATTATTTTAGGCTTATTAGCTGTTGAATTTTCAGGATTTGGTTTGTACTTTTGGGCCATTGGATTTGGATTATGTCATATTGTATATGGTGGAATGATGCATTTTAAATACGATAGAAAATAATGATATCATTTATTCTTTTCTTAACAATTAATATTGTTGTATTTACACTTGTTAAGTATTATTACGGAAATAAATATTCAACATTTAATCAATCAGTCATATGTTCTTTAGTATTTTATGTCTTAGCAGTAATTTGGGCATTTGGAACAAATATTTATCTTAAAAATGAGTTGGATGCTTTAGATTTAGATCATGATGGATTTTTTTCTCCTGTAGAACAAACAATTGAACAACAAAGACTAATGAGAGAAGTAACTTCTGATTTAGGAAGAAATCTCGCTCCAATTACTGGAATATTCTATAGTATAATCTATTTTATATTCCTTTTGATAGGTCAATATTTTTATATTACAATAAAAACAATCATTGAAAAACATAATTCAAAATATCAACAAAGCCTTTGATCACCGAATTCGTTTAGGAATCATGTCTGTACTTATGGTTAACGAAAGTGCCGACTTTACTACCTTAAAAGAATTACTAGGTGTTACTGATGGAAATTTAGCCAGCCATGCAAAAGCATTGGAAGGTGAAAATTATATTGTTGTTGAAAAACAATTTATTGGAAAAAAACCAAACACGAGCTATAAAGTTACAAAAGAAGGACGCAAAGCATTTCAAGAGCATATTGAAGCACTTGAAAAACTATTATCTAAAACATAATCTATTTTTTTACATATTAACTTTGAATTTCAAAGTTCTTTTAAAAATGAAAACACTTAAAAAAATTCCCATTTCAACAGCCATTGCCTTAGTAAGCTTTGGCATTGGCACATTATTATTTCTTTCTTATATGATTACTTCCAATCGAGAATTAGTTTTGATAGGATTCTTCTACACTTACCTGGCAGTAATTCTAAATTCTTTTGTACTTCTTTATCTAATATACCAACTTTTTGCAAAGACAAATAAAGAAGATACTGTAATCAGAATACTAATTCTAATTAGTAACATACCTATCGCTTACTTCTATTTTATAATAGTCGAGAATAAATTCAACAGTTTACAACCCTTTTAAATCAAATAACAATGGAAACACAATTCAATCAACCAAAAAACAGCTTTTTTCAATCAACAACAGTAAAAATGGCCATGGTGGGTTTTTTAACCTTAATCCTACTTATACCTCTAGAATTTGTAAAAGATTTGATTTCTGAACGTTCAAATCGCAAAAAGGAAGTTGTAGAGGAAGTATCAAATCTTTGGGGAAAAGACATTTATTTTTATGGGCCAATTCTAAAAATTCCCTATAAATCATATGAAGAATACAACATCACTAATCCTAGAACTGGAGCAATAACTATTGAGAAGAAAGTCACAATAAAAAATGCTTTTTTCTTTCCTGAAAACTTTAATAGTAAAACAGATGCTAAAAAGAATACTTCATTAAAACGTGGTATTTATAACAATGTGGTATTTACAGCAAACATGGATTTTCAAGGGAATTTTGGTAAACTTAATTTTGAAAAGTTAGGTATAAAATCAGAAGATTTATTATGGAATCAAGCTTCAATAGTGGTCAAAACAACAAATCTAAAGAGCATAAAAAGTGATTTAAATATTGCTTTGAACAATCAAAAACTGAATTTCGAATCAAAATCGGATGAAGATAATTTCTATGGCACTTTAAAATCAGACAAGTTTGATTATTCAACTTTGGCAAAAAGCCAAAGAATAGATTTCAAATTTAATATGGAATACAACGGAAGCAACAGTATTAAGTTTATACCTATTGGTAAAAAAAGTATTGTGAGTTTAGATTCTGATTGGGAATCGCCGAGTTTTGAAGGAGCTTTTGCAGCAAACGACACGACAAAAAAAATAAACAAAAAAGGCTTTCACGCCGATTGGAAAATTCTTGATATCAACAGATCTTTTTCGCAACAACACATAGAAAAAATTCCGAACCTGAACGATTATGCTTTTGGAGCTAAATTAATCGAAACTGTAGATGAATATCAACAAAACGAACGTGCATCAAAATATGGTTTCTTAGTAATTGGATTAACTTTCTTGGTGTTCTTTCTCATCCAATCAATTAGCAAAATTACTATTCATATCTTCCAATACAGTATGATAGGTTTAGCACTAATTATGTTTTATACTTTATTGATTTCTATTACTGAGCATTCGAGTTTTAAACTAGCTTATTTAATTGCAGGTATATCAGTAGTAACGATGATTAGCTTATATTCAAAATCGATACTGAATAAAAAATTTGCTGGATTTATCGCGGTAGCTTTAACAGGCTTGTATACGTTTATTTATGTCATTATTCAATTAGAAAGCTATGCATTATTAGTTGGAAGCATTGGATTATTCGCAATTCTTGGAGCAGTAATGTATTTCTCTCGAAAAATTGAATGGAAATAATTTTCATAAAAAAGAAAAGCGCCAAATGGCGCTTTTCTTATATCCCATATTTATCAATTAAATAAATTAAAGAGGTCATTGTGGCTGCACCCAATTCTAATTCGCGTTTATTAATCGCTTCAAAAGTATCATTAGAAGCATGATGATGATCAAAATAACGTTGTGAATCTGGTCGCAAGCCCGCTTTTACAATACGTTTGGACGTTAGATCCTGAATATCGGCTCCACTGTATCCTCTAGTAAAATAGTGAATCAAATAAGGCTCAAAAAGCGATTTCCACTGCACAATTTTTTCAAAACTAGCATCATCGGCTTCGAAAGAAAAACCTCTCGGGGTAAAGCCTCCCGAATCGCTCTCCATGGCAAAAATGTGATTTTCTTTGTTTTTCAAAGACAACTCTTCATATTTATCACCGCCACGGCCTCCATTTTCCTCATTCATGAACAAAACCACACGTAACGTATTTTTTGGTTTGTATCCTAAATTTTTAAAAATATACGCTACATCCATACTTTGTACGCAACCCGCACCATCGTCATGAGAACCGTCTGCCAAATCCCATGAATCGAGATGACCGCCTACTACCATTATGTTTTCGGGTGTTTCACTCCCTTTAATTTCCCCTACTACATTATAAGACAATACATCTTCCTCTTGAAAACAAGACTGTTTGAAATAAAACATAAGTTTAGGATTGGCTTTTAGTTTTTTACTCAACAATTCCGCACCATTTGTACTAATGGCACAAGCAGGAATGCGTTGTTCTACCGGTAAATCTCCATAACTAGTGTTCCCAGCATGAGGAAGGTCGTCTAATCTGAAGTTTAAAGAACGTACAATTACACCAATAGCTCCATATTTTGAAGCCTCTTTAGCTCCGGCTCTACGCTGATCTCCAGCTCCCGAATAAGCTCTGAAAGCTTCAATCTGACTGTGATCCATCGAACGGTTGAAAAAGACTATTTTTCCTTTCAATTTTTCAACACCTAAAACTTCCAATTCTTTTAAGGATTGAACTTCTACTACTTCTGCGCTAATTCCTTTTTTGGATGTTGCTACAGAACCTCCTAAAGCACAAATAGGAACGCTTACTTTTTTATTTCCATCTTTGAAGTATGCTTCTTCTTTTTCTCCTCTCACCCATTTGGGCACCATAACTTCCTGCAAATACACTTTATCAAACACTCCCAAAGCTTCCATCTGTGCTTTAGTGTATTCAACTGCTTTTTGAGCTCCTTCTGATCCTGACAATCGAGGGCCTATCGAATTAGACAGATATTCTAACCAAGTATAACTTTTGGAATTAGTCAAAGCTTGATGATAAATTGCTTTGAGTTGTTCTTCATCTGACTTTTGAGCAAATCCAGTAGCAAAAGCCAATAATAGTATCCATTTTTTCATTTTATAAGTATTTGGGAATATAAATTAACGAAATAAAAAAATCCCGACAAAATCGGGATCTTAATTTATTTTCCATCTACGTAGTCCTGCAGATAATGGAATCGTTTTGTTAATTTTCCATCTTTACAAATGGTCGCTCTTTCTAGAATTCCATCGGCATCATCATTATAGAAAGCCGGAATGACATGCTGTAAAAACATTTCCCCGAAGCCTTCACTAGCATCTTTAGGCAACTCACAAGGTAAATTATCCACTGCCATTACCACAATGGCTCCCGGATGATCGTAATGAACCTCTTTGTGCTCTCTTGGATAATAACCATAAATAGGATCTGCAATGGTAGATGCTCTTAGAGTACAAGCCACTGGACCGTCTACATCGCAGGAAACATCTGCAACCACTTTAATTTTATTATCAGGAGCATTCAACATTTCACGGGTTAGAATTACCGGCGCTCCATTTCCGTAAAAATGACCGGCAATGTAAATGTCGGACACTTTCGTAAAACGCTCGAAATCGGAAACATAATCCTGAGGATTATTATAAAAATCTGAATTATTTAGAATTTGTCCGTCTTTGCGTCTGTTATAGTCTAACACATCAATTTGAGTATAAACGGGTTGTGTATAGGTTTTTGTTAAAAAATCCTCTGGAGTCACTTGTTTGATCTTCATTGCATCTAGGATCTCTTTGGCTCCCATACCCACTTTACCGTGTCCTGTCAGTACAATCTTCACCGGCGGTAACATCGGGCGACGTAAACGTTCTACTAAAGCTTCTTTATCGGCTAAGGTCTCTGCTTTAGGCAAATTGAATAAATCGTATTTAATACCAAACGCTCTAAAAGCATTGTAAGCCCCTACAATTCCCGCATAACGTCCAAAACCAATCAACCGATTATTAGCCGCATTGACAATCGTTTCATGATCTATAAGCTGGATGTTTTTTTCTAGACAAGCCACCAATAACTTTTGGTTGTGGGGCTGCTTTTTTATCGTATGGGAAAAAAAGAAATACTTTTTGTTGGGAATCAAATGTTCTACAGGTACTTCTTTAACTCCAATAAGAACATCACAATCGGTAAGATCCTGACTCACTTCGAAACCTAACTTTGCGTAGGCCTCGTCTGGGAATACTCTAATATCTGAAGACTCAACTTTAATATTTGCCTGTGGGAACTTTTCTTTTAACTGCACCAATTCATCTGGTGAAAAAACCACACGTCTGTCTGGCGGATTTTTTCTTTCTTTAATAATTCCGAATTTCATTTATTGGGTATTTCAATTGAATAACTAAACAAATAATCACTTTTACGAATGATTTTGTTGCAAATATAACTTTTATCAAATAGAAATCAAGTAGAATTAATCTATAAAAACCATTCGGCTAAAAAGATATCTTTGGTTATATTTGCTTTCCTATTTTTAATACCAATGATTCGTCTATTTCATACTAAATATATTACGCTTGCTTTAAGTTCTTTGCTTTTATTCTCTTGTAAATCAGAAAAAAAGAAACCGGTGATTACAAAAGAAGAAACTAAGATTAACGGAGTTTATACGCTACAGCCTTACACCGAAAACAACTCAAACCTGAGTCCAGAAAGAAAGCAACAAATACGAGACAGCCTTCAATATTTATACAATAAAGAGTTCTTTACCAATGATTTTTCAGGTAGTCTCTTAGTGGCTCAAAACGGAGAAATCCTTTATGAACACTACAGTGGCATGCGAGATTTCAAGAAGCAACAACCTATTACATCGAATACTCCACTGCATATTGCTTCTGTGAGTAAAGTGCTTACAGCGACCGCCACGATGTTGTTGGTTGATTCTAAAAAAATAAGTCTAGACCAAAAAGTCAATACTATTTTAAAGGATTTTCCTTACGAAGACATTACGCTGCGTTTGTTGTTAAATCACCGAAGTGGTTTAAGGAATTACAGTTATTTTACCGACAAAAAAGAGGTTTGGAACAAAAGAGATACGTTACGAAACAGTGATATCATTCCATTAATCCGAAAGCACAATATCGATTTGGAATTTAGACCCGATTCTCGTTTTAGTTATTGCAATACCAATTATGCTCTATTAGCACTGATTATCGAAAAAGAGACGCAAATGGATTATCGTACAGCGATGAAAAAACTGATTTTCGAGCCTTTAAAAATGAAAGATACCTATGTTTTTGACATGAAAAAACATGGCGATACGACGAGTCATTCTTACAAAGGAAACAAAATTCAATACCCGCTGAATCATTTGGATGACATCTACGGGGACAAAAATATTTATTCTACTGTCAGAGATTTATTAAAATTTGACATGGCAACTTATCATTCGTCCTATTTGAATGAGAAATTACGACAAGAAATCTACAAAGGGTACAGTTATGAAAGTAAAGGAATTCGAAACTACGGTCTAGGAATCCGCTTGTTAGAATGGAAAGACGGCAAACAACTCTTTTATCATAACGGTTGGTGGCACGGCAATACTTCGGCTTACATTCATTTACGAAAAGAAAAAGCCACTTTACTTTGTTTATCGAATAAGTATACTCGAAAAACCTACTATTTAAAATTAGCCACCGGATTATTTGGCGATTATCCCTTTCATATCAAAAAGAAAGGGGACGAAATTTTGGAATGATATTTGATATTAATTTAGTATTTTTGCAAAAGATTAAGGGGTCGACTGGTTTTGACAGCGAGTGGAATTAATCAGTAAGCATGTTGAGCATTGAGGTGTTGCTCATTAATATAATGTCTCGAACTTTTACACGGCGAAAATAATTACGCTTTAGCTGCTTAATCCGAAGTTTAGTACGATTTGCCTAGTTCTCACAAGGTGGGAAAGCTAGATTCTCCTCAAAAGCCTTGGTTTGTGGCGGTTGGATAAGGGGAACCGTAAAAATAAACCTAGGGAAGGTAATGCTTTAAATCCTTCCTGACACTGATCAAGCTAAGCTTAAAGTTGCTGTTCTTGGCGTCGCTTTAAGTCGAAAAACTAAGCAAGAACTAAACATGTAGAAAGCTTTTTGATTGCTTGTTTGGACCCGAGTTCGATTCTCGGCGACTCCACTAAAACAATTTCATTTTGAAGCAAAAGCCTGTAAATCGTATGATTTACAGGCTTTTTTGTTTTTCTCTCTTATTCAATATCACTTTTTTCATTCCTATTCTTTGTATTTTCCAATCAATATATATTTGGAAAAATATAATTATTTGAATGTTTTGTATTTTTTGAACTTAATAAAAGTAATCCATTAACTAAAAAAGAGACTTTATCATTAAGACAAAATCTCTTTTACCAAATTAACTAAAACTATAAGATTATGGAAATTGATTGGTAATTAGGATATACCAATTTCTTTTAATAGGAAGGAAATCATTATCGAGTTCCCCCATGTCCTCCAGCAACAATTTTTAAAATCCTGATGTTTAAATAGAAGAATTTAAATAATTGAATGATAAGGTTTTGCATTTTTCTCTTTTGAGAATTTGATATTCTTTGTGTCATGTCTTTAATTTTTACTCGTTACTAAGCACTTATCACTAAATTATTCCGGAATTAACCACCAAAAAGGTTTCATTTTGGCTTTGTAGATAAAAGCATAATGCAACGCTAATTTTACCCAATGCCCAGCTAACCCTATATCACCAAAAGTTTTTTTGATGTCTCTTCCTCCAGTGTCAGGATATTTTTTATAATCAGGTACAATAGGAAAAGTGGTAAAACTAACACCGCTTCCGTGAGTCAAACCATAACCTGCAGATGCAATACAAGCTGCCCCCATGTTACGTAATGAGCCTTTGTGATGTAACGATTCTTTTCCTGCTTTTATAGAATCTATAATATTGTCAGCTACTAATTTGGCAGTAATTCCAGATGGCATACCAGTTCGTGGTGGTGATGGAAAAATTTCGGTTCCGTTTTTACTTTTTCGTGGTTTTGAAATAGGGTGAGGAGGAGCAAATGCAATCCCTGGAGCAAATATATTTTTATAACTTGGATTCTGATAGGTTTCGGGCCAATCTTGAACCTTCCATTCTTCGTATGGTTTTGGGGTATAATCAGCATCTACCACCATGAAACCTCTAAATAATTTTTCGGTTATATTTTGCCCTTCTTTGTCATACGCTTGAAAGCCGTGACCCGAGAAAGCAGGAATCAGCATCCCAAAATCGAAAGTTTCTGTTTTAAATTCACCCTCTAAATTTTCATAGTGTACTAATCCATCTTCAACTTTTGTAACACCCGCTCCTAAAATCCATTTGATGCCTCTGTCTTCAAAAATCATTTCAAGCATGTCTTTGGATTTCATATTAAATCCATTGTAATCCAAAAGCATACCGCCCATTCCAAAATCACCTAATTCGTATTCATTGGAAATCCAAGTAATTTCTGCTTTGTCACGAACACCAAATTTTTGCAATTCGTTTTCAACATTTAAAATATATTCAAATGCAGCACCCTGACAAGTCGCTTTTGCATGTCCGGTTCCAATTAAAATTTTCGCTTTTTTTATCGGATTTTTTTAGTTGGTCAATTAATTTATGAAGTGCCTCTGAAGCTTTTTCAGCATGATCATAAGTACAAACGGAATATACTTTGTTCCTTTCAGGCACTAAGCCTTCAGTCATATCAAAAGCAAGTTTTGGACCAGTAGCATTAATTAGATAATCGTAGGTCACTTTTTCTTGTTTTCCTATGTTATCTCCAAAAACACCTTCTACTAAAATATAGGGTTTTGCTTCAGAACTATCGCCTTCTGGATGAAAAGATACGGCTTTGGCTTGTTTGTAACCAATACCCTTTCTTTTATATAAAGGTTCCAATGGGAAGATCACGTCTTTAGGTTGCATTCTTCCAATTCCCACCCAAATATTGGAAGGCACCCATTGGTAATTTCTATTAGGTGAAACGACTAATACTTCGTGATCTTTAGAAAGTTTTCTTCTTAAATGTGCGGCTGCCGTATGTCCTGCAATACCTGCACCTAAAACAACTATTTTTGCCATGTTTGATTCGTTTAATAATTCAAATCTATAAATTAAGAACCTGTAATTCAGTCGCTTTTGTTAGATTGAGAACTAAATTAAAGCTGGCTCATTTTTCGTTCAAATGCAGCTAAATGTCTTTTAGATGCAAAAAGAAGCGATTCTAAAATTTGCTTTTCGCTTAGAGGTATCTTTTTCGTTAATACTATTTCTAAATCTGAAATATCCGTTTTTTCTATTATACGTCCCACTTCAAGAGCACTTTTAGGCGATTGTAAACCTTTTGCTAAAAGTTTATTGTATAAGTTTTGGAGTACTACACTATGAAATTTTCCTTTTTCTGCAAATAATTCAAACGAAATTGCTTTTTCTTTAATTATAATTTCTACACTTTCCATGTGACGCCTTTCGCTTTGTTTAATGTTATGAAAGACACGTAAATCCCATTTTTTTCCTAAAGTATCGTAAATATCATGTGCTAATTTTTCTTCTTCCCACAAATAACGATAATCAATGGTAGAATTTTCTTGTGCTTTACTCATTTGTGTACCAAAAAGTACCACTATCAATACTATTTTAATTACATTGTTCATGACTTGAAGTTATAATTGAATTAAACACTACTGTTGTTAAAAATTGAGGATTATAGGTAACTCCTAAATTATCTAAAGTTGAAACAAAACTTCTCAAATGATTTCTTGAACCACATTGTAAGTTTTGATATGCTAATATTAGTGATTTGTTAGTCGATTCATTAATATAGTTTTCTAAATCAACAATATCTAAATCTTCTATCGTTGCTCCTATTTTTAATGCTTCAACACTACTTACCTGACCATCAATAATGAATTGATTGTAGAAATTTTGTAAATTTTGATTCGAAAATTGCCCTTCAGGAAGAATTGTATATTCTATATTATGTTGCTCTAAAATAGTAACAATAGCATCCATATGACTTTGCTCACTATTTTTAATATTATTAAACAGGCTTAAGCCCCATAAATTATTCATGTAGTTGTAAGTATCCCTTGCTAATTTTTCTTCTTCAAGCATGAACAATACCCCCTCTTTTTCTTTTGGCGTTAATACTACATTTTTTGTATTATCTTCATTGTCACTACAGGAAACTGTAAATAACACAATCATGATAGCTTTTATAATAAAAAATTTAATTTTCATTTGTATACTTTTAAATAAAACTATTAAATAATACCTCTTATAATTGAACAAACAATTTACATTTGTTACAATGGTTTCCATCACACATATCAATCAGGTCATGTATAACTTGTGTTTCAAGTTTCACTTTTCCGTTGAATGTTTTATAAAGAAATAAAAAGTTATCGGCTACTATTGTAATTTAATTTATATTGCTTTTCATTCCGTGTATTTAGCATTTGTATCAACTCATCTTTAGACGATACGGCTAAATTTTTGTAAATTACAGTGGTAAGTAAAGCCTAAAAAAAATAAGATTTAAGTTTAAATTATTTTATAACAACTTCAAAATGAGGCATATCTAAGTTAAAAAAATTAATTCTATTTACCAAATCACAAAACATTAGAAATTTCTTTCGGTAGAGGGTATGCTCCTCTAGTCATATTATTTTTTATTAAAAGTGATACTCCAAATACCGCGTACTTCATTCTCTTTATACCCAACCGCTAAATCTTTGGGATATAATTTCTTAATTTGTTTTTGTACTTCAGGTTTAATTTGTGTTCCATGACATTGCAAACACATCGTATTGGTTTCAATCGGGTAATAAAATTGGACTTGATTTTCTTTTTCTATTACAACGGGTTTGATTTCTTTTTTTTCTGCCAATTCCTTTTTAAATTGAGCGATGTATTCTAATTCTTCACTATTGGCTTTATTCTTTGGATTTCTATTTTTGTCAGAAACACGCTTTATGGTGGCGTTATATTTAGTTGACATACTATCTGTTAAAGGGATTGCTTGATGATTGCAAAAAGCTAAAGCTTCCAAAGTTTCTTTTTTTTGAATCGATTCCATTAAATTTTTGCCCAATACTTTTTTAGTTCCTAAGGCATATTCTAAACCTATATCAGCATAGGTTTTTTCTTTCTCAGTCACTTCATAAGGTTTACCAGATTGTTTCCAATTTTTATTTCCATGGCCTTTCCAATGTTCGGCAAACCATTCTGGAGCTTCAATTTGGTACTCATACATAAAATCAGCTATTTTTTCTACGCTTCCTTCAGGAAATACTTGTTTGGGCATTAATCCATGCTTTTTAACCGCTCCATACATCAACGCTTTATCTTCCGTTGGATTTTTCACAAAGGATGTCATAGCAGCTATAAATTCCTCCTTGTTAAAGCCCTCTTTATCTATATATCGAGCTTTAATGGCTACCATTGGTGGAGCAATTCTTCCTTCATTTTCTCCAGCATTAGGACTATGACACAAATAACAATGGGTTTCCATTAGTTTTTTACCTTCGTGTTCATTTTTTACCTCATTAGTAGTTTCCGCAATAGGTATAGGCTGAATTTCATTTTTATCATTTTTGCAACCTACAAGTCCTAAAAATGAAAATAATATAAAGATATTTTTCATAAATTATGATTTTTAATCAAAAATAACGAAAGTTCGAATGAAAAATTGTAACAATTATCACACATTAATTATCCCTATGAAAGAATAATCAAAAGAAGGAAACATCAGTTGTAATTCATGTTACAATTTAAATATGTATGGAGTGGGTGCCTTACCACGTTCTACTACATTCATCTTTACAAAAATTAGGATTCTACCATCAATTCTACACTTCATGGTTGTCCAAAGCTTTATAAACCAAGCCTTTCAACCTCTTAAAAGCCTTTCAAGACATAAACCCCATATCAAGAACCAGAAAGTTTCGTAACAGAAGTAATTTAGCCTCCCAATTCTTTTTTGAGCATAATTGGCAGGATGTAACAAAATATAGGTGCTGTTTGGTACATCTACCAATTCCAAATGTCATTTGTTATTCGTGCTGTAAGACATGAATTTATCGGGGTTTGTTGGAGTTGAAAAAAAAAACACCCCGCCCTGCAGGCACCTCTCTTGGAAAGCAGGGAAGAATAACGGATTATGAATTGTAATTTCAGGAGGAAAAATTGACCTAGTCTTTAGGTTTTTTTTACGATTTTTCTGTCATCTTAAACCTAAAACACTAAAAAACAACACTATAACCCCTTTTCATTTGTCCCCTTTTTACTCTAATTTGTCCCCCTTGTCCCCTTGGATTTTTTTGGTTTTCCCTTTTAATTTTGAAGGTTTGAAGAATAAAGATTATAGATAGTTCTTTAAGCTTATTGTAAAGTTGTGGGTTTATAAAAATTGTATTCTCCGATTGTATCAATTGGAGGTTGTTTGTGCTCTACTCTCTTACTCTTTGTTCTGATAAAAAAATGGAATATTAATTATAATTAACATACTTAAAATTAATCTTTATGAAAAAAAATTATTTTTTATTCTTTCTGTTTTTTGTTTCGTTACTCTCGTTCGGACAAGTTCAAATTGGAAGCGATATTAATGGAAAAATTAACGGTGAAAGAAGTGGCTATAGCGTTTCTTTATCCGATGACGGTAAAATAGTCGCAATTGGTTCTCCATATAACATTGATACTGGTAAAGGTGTTGTGCGAGTATATAAAAACACTTCAGGTACATGGACTCAAATTGGAGCAGATATTATAGCGACAACTAGCGACATATCTTTTGGTTTTAGTGTTTCGCTATCTAAAGATGGTAACATACTTGCCATTGGAGCAACTCAAACTCCTGCAAGAGGTAGTAATACAGGTATTGTGCGTGTTTATGAAAATAAATTAGGTACTTGGACACAAATGAGCACTGATATTATAGGTGGTAATGCCGGTAATTATTTTGGCTGGAGTGTTTCATTATCTGATAATGGTGACAAAATTGCGATCGGAGCCCCTTTTGCTAATTCCCAATTCATTCAACAAGGTTACGTAGATATTTACGAATACAAATACAAAACACAAAGCGCCATTAGGAAATCTTGGGTTAAAATGGGAAGCAGTATTAATGGTGTAAATCAATCTGATTTCACAGGTTATAGTGTTTCACTATCTGCTGATGGAAGTACAGTTGCTGTCGGGTACCCAGGAAACCCGACGTCCTTCGGTACCAATAATGCTGTAAAAGTCTACAAATACATAAATAGTGCATGGACTCTAGTTAATAGTCAAATAACTGGACAACCAAATGAGAGTTTCGGCACTAGTGTTTCTCTATCAGCCGATGGAAACACTGTTGCTATTGGGGCTACAAATGACAGTTCTTCTAATGGGAAAGTAAGCGTGTATCAAAACGTTTCGAATGTTTGGACTAAGATTGGATCTGATATTATTGGAGAAGCAGCAGGAGATCAATTTGGCTATAGCGTATCACTCTCCAATGACGGTACCACGGTTGCTATTGGAGCCGAAGGCAACGATGGAAATGGAACGGATTCCGGTCACGTACGCATCTATCAGAATAAGGGTGGTGTTTGGACCAAAATTGGTGTAGATATTAAAGGAAAAGTATCTAATGACTTTAGCGGTCATGTTGCTCTCTCAGGAGATGCTAATACAATTGCTGTTGGTGCTCCAGGTAATGCCGCTGGACATGTACGTGTCTATGATCTTGCTACTTTGGGTTCAGATGATTTTGTGCTAGAACGTTTTGCTGTTTACCCGAATCCAGCTATCGATTTTGTGACTATTCAATTACAAGACAATTTAACCTTAGAACGTGTTAATATTTATAATTCTTTAGGACAATTGGTTAAAACCGATTCTCAACATACTATCAATATTTCTGCTTTGGCCAAAGGAACATATTATTTTGAGGTGCATACCAATCAAGGAAAAGCGACTCGTGCTGTCGTGAAATAAAAATTTACAATATCCTATTATAGAGGCGGTTTCTTGAGGAGACCACCTCTTTTATTTTTGTGTTTTGGCTTTGCAAAAAATTAGTGAATAGGACTTCAATAAAGTAAAACATAATATTTCAATCACTTAAAAATACACTTCATTTTTTACTTAAAGTTAATCTGAAAAAATTCGACTCCTAAGAAAATACCATAATCTAATCCATCTTTCAGAATTTTCTTTTTTTTCGGAAGAAAAAACTTTTTAAACCCTCTTTATCATGCCCTTATCGACAATGTCAATTTGATTGTTTCTTGAATAATAAAATTAATTAGGTTTTGAGGCTCGGTTGAATGTTCATTTTTCATGTTTGCGATATAGTCTCTAACGAGAAATAATCTAATAGACAAAAGACAAATGGTTCTTGATCAATTGGATTATTATTATCATGAGGAACTATTTAATAAACACCCCGCCCTACGGGCACCCCTCTTGAAAAGAGGGGAAGGATTGCGGATTATGAATTGTTATTTCAGGAGGAAAAATTGACGTAGTCTTTGGATGTTTTTTTAAGATTTTTCTGTTATTTCAAAACTAAAACCATGAAAAACAACACTATAACTCCTTTTAATTTGTCCCCTTTTTACTCTAATTTGTCCCCCCTATCCCCTATGATTTTTTTAGATTTCCCCTTTAATTTTGAGACCTAAAGAACAACAATTATAGGTAGTCCTTTACTCTTATTGTAAAGCCTTGGGGTTTATAAAAATCGTATTCACCTATTATATTATTGGAGGTTGTTTGTGCCCTCTCTCTTACTCTTTGTTCTGATTAAAAAATGGAATATTAATTACTATTAACATACTTAAAATTAATCCTTATGAAAAAAAATTATTTTTTATTCTTTCTGTTTTTTGTTTCGTTACTCACCTACGGACAAGTTCAAATTGGAAATGATATTATTGGAGATCAAGGGGGGGACCAATTAGGTTATACTGTCGCTTTATCTAACAATGGAAAAGTAGTCGCGATTGGAACCCCTTTTTATGATTGTAACTCATCAATGACAAATTGTGGAAATGTGCGCATATATGAGAACCAATCCGGTAATTGGGTTAAAATTGGAGATTTTAATTCAGGCTTTAAAAATGATAATTATGGTCAAACCGTATCGCTATCAGCCGATGGGAATATTGTCGCAATTGGAGTTCAAAATATCGATTCCGGTTTTACAGATAATGGTATGGTAGTCACCTACGAAAGAGATCCCGCTAACCCAACTAATTGGTTGCCTAGAGGTGTAATTTATGGTGGATACATGGGAAATAGATTCGGTGGAAAAGTAGCCCTCTCCGCTAGTGGAAAATTTCTTGCCGTAGGTGCTCCTGTTGCAACTTATAACATACCAAATAGTACAGATTATAAAGGTTATGTCGACATATATGAATACAATGCGACTTTGGTTAATCGTTGGAAATTTGTTAATAGGATTGAAGGAGCTTATGCAAGTGCTATTTTTGGTAATAGTCTTTCATTCTCTTCAAACGAAAATAGAATCGCCATTGGAGCTACCGGTGCTGGTATTGATGGAAAAAAATCTGGTTATGTAGTAGTATATGAAAACCAATCAGGTATTTGGAAACCAATAGGAGAAGCTATCAATGGAGCTGCGGGTGATGAGGCTAACGGCGTGAGTATTTCTTTATCTGCTGATGGTAAGACCCTAGCCATTGGAGCTAGTAATTACGTAACAAATGGAATAAAACCAGGCCGTGTACGTATCTTTGAAGATCAATTGGGAAGCTGGACACAAATTGGAAGTGATATTAAAGGAGAAAAAGATCTTGATGGTTTTGGTTACAGTCTTTCTCTCTCCGATGATGCCAATATCGTCGCTATTGGAGCTTATGGCAACGATGATAAAGGATCTGATTCTGGAAAAGTTCGATTATATAAAAACATTGCAGGGACTTGGAGCCAAATAGGAAAAGATATCTATGGAGCTAATGATTCACGTTGTGGTTTTAGTGTTTCCCTCTCCGGAGATGCTAATACAATTGCTATCGGTTCTCCTATTTATGATACCAGTACATCGAATAACGGACTTGTACGCGTTTATGATCTGACTACTGCTTTGGGTTCGGATGATTTTGTACTGGAACGCTTTGCTGTTTACCCTAATCCGGCTATCGATTTTGTGACGATTCAATTACAAGACAATTTGACCTTAGAACGTGTTAACATTTATAATTCTTTAGGACAATTGGTAAAAACCGATTCTCAACATACTATCAATATTTCGACTTTGGCCAAAGGAACGTATTATTTTGAGGTGCATACCAATCAAGGAAAAGCGACTCGTGCTGTCGTGAAATAAGAATTTACAGTATCCTATTATATAGAGGCGGTTTCTTGAGGAGACCGCCTCTATAATTTTTGTTTTTTTGGTTTTATAAAGAGTAGTAAAATATCTGATTTCCTATTACTTTTGTGTAATGGATTCATTGACCCAAATCGTTTTAGGAATTGTTGTTGCCGAAGTTAGTGCTGGAAAAGCACTACGACAACGTGTTTTTCTCTATGGGGCAGTATTGGGTACTCTCCCAGATCTTGATGTTCTCATTGGGAAATTTTTTGACCCTGTCGACGGTGTACTACTTCACCGAGGCATCAGTCATTCTTTACTCCTTTTCCTACTGCTCTCTCCTATTTTAGGTTGGTGTATCAGCCGTATCGAGAAAGGAGTTATTGGTTTCCGAGCCGCTTCTCTTGTGGTTTTTTGGTGTTTGTTTACTCATGTGTTGTTGGATCTGTTTACTTCCTGGGGTACACAGCTTTTTTGGCCGTTTCCCGATCGTTTGGCTTTAAAGACCATCTTTGTTATAGATCCGCTGTATACCCTTCCGCTACTGATTGGTTTGGTCATGATTTGGCGTACCCCAAACGCTATCTTAAGAGCCCAATATGCCCGTCGCAGTTTGTATTTCAGTAGTTTGTATCTACTGCTGTCTTGTGGGATTAAATTATATGCTGTCGCACAATTTGAAAAGGCTTTAACTGCTCAGAAAGTTCTTTATGAAAAGCTTATTGTTAAACCTACTGCTTTTAATCTCATTCTTTGGAATGCCAATGTGGCTACCGAAAAAGGCTATCTATTGGGGGATTATTCGCTTTTCGATACGCAACCTATTCGCTTTACTACTTACCCTAAGAATGAAACTTTAGCCAAACGTTTGCAACACAATCCCGATTTTAAAAAGCTTCAGATTATCAGTGAGGGCTGGTACTTGCTTAGTCAAAAATCCGGAAAATTGTATTGTAATGATCTCCGATTTGGCCTTCTGAACGATGATTCTAAAAACCCACAATTTGCATTTAGCTACCAATTTGTTACCACACCACAAGGATTGAAAGCGATAGAAGTCCCTAAAGCTAAAAGGGATGGTAAGGCTTTACTTCAAAAGATTTTTACACGTTTACAAGGTAATTGATTTTAAAGAGATTCTTCTGTAGAAAAACACCCCGCCCTGCGGGCACCCCTCTTGGAAGAAGGGAAAGTTGGATTATTAAATTTGTAATATTTAGTTAATTCGTTTTCTTATAACTCCAAACCGACAATCCGTTAACAACAAAAGCAAAAAAAGCAATAATGCCCAAATTAGGTAACACTTCCTGAAGTCCGGCGCCTTTGAGTAAAACCATGCGAATGAATTCCACAAAATAGCGAATCGGATTCAATAGCGTAATGTTCTGTGCCCATTTCGGCATGCTTTCAATTGGGGTAAATAAGCCGCTCATTAAGAGGAAGATAACCATGAAAAACCACGCAATAAACATCGCTTGTTGTTGCGTTTCGGTATGATTGGAAATAAACAATCCAAAACCTAAAATCAGTAAAAGATAAACGGAAGTGAAAAGGTAAACCAAAGCAATATTACCCAACATCGGAACACTAAAAACGACTTTTGCAATGAACAATCCCACAGTTAAAATTACCAATCCCAGAACCCAAAAAGGAAATAATTTTCCAATGATAAATTGATGTTTTTTGATGGGAGTCACATTAATTTGCTCTAAAGTGCCCAATTCCTTCTCCCTTACGATGTTCATAGCCGAAAGAAATAATGTCAACATGGTAACCAATAACACTAAAATTCCAGGTACCATAAACGTTTTGTAATTGAGTGTATTGTTATACCAAAATGACGGAATGGTTTCAATCCGATTTGGAACGAGTTGCTCATTGCTCACTTGTTGATTTTCTACCCGAATGTTCTGATTGAACAATTGCACAATTTGAGTTATGTACACATTTTGAACACCCGCCGTGGCGCCATCAATGGCATTAATTAAGACTTGAATTTGTGTGGTAGTATCGTTTTGCAATTGCTTTTCAAATTGGTTCGGAATTTCGATGACTACATCTGTTTTCCCTTTGTTCAATCGTTCGATACCTTCCTGAGTGTGCGATACGTTTTCAACTTCTGAAAAATAAGGATTGGCCTTAAATTTTTCGATAAGAGCCCTTGATGAGGAGGAATTGTTGTAATCGGCAATGGTAACTCTGATGTTTTTAACATCAAAAGTAGCCGCGTTGGAAAGTACTAAAAGCTGAATGATAGGCAAAATAAAAATTAAGCGAAGCATGCTTTTATCTCTAAAAATTTGCTTGAACTCCTTTTGTATGATGAATAAAATCGTTTTCATGTGTGCTAATTTATTCCAAACGGGTTTTATATTTTTTGATGCTCAACCCAATAAAAAGAAGTGTCATCCCCAATAAAATCAAGGTTTCTTTGAAAATATATTCCAATCCAACGCCTTTCAGCATAATCGATTTTACAATGATGATAAACCACTTGGCCGGAATGATGTTACTAATCACCTGCATCGGCAACGGCATGGAAGCAATCGGAAAAATAAAACCCGAAAGGATAATTACCGGAAGCATTAATCCCATTAACGAAATCATCATGGCGGTTTGTTGCGTATTGGAAACCGTGGAAATCAAAATTCCCAATGAAAGTGCGGTAATAATGAATAAAATACTTTCGAAGGCCAACAAGAAAATACTACCATTTATCGGCATTCCGAAGATGAAATACCCCATGGAAACTATCACTATCGCATTAATAATCGACAGAAAAACATAAGGAAATACTTTTCCTAAAATCACCTGAAACGGTTTTAAAGGTGAGACTAGTAAGATTTCCATTGTACCCAATTCTTTTTCTCTGGTGATTGAAATTGAGGTCATCATCGCAGAAACCAACATTAAAATTACAGTCATTACACCCGGAACAAAATTGAAAACGCTTTTTAATTCCGGATTGTACAACATGCGACTTTGAATGACAACACCATTGCTTTTTTGAACTGTATTTTTTTGGTTTTGGTAGTTTTGAATGATCGATTGGGTGTAATTCGAAATTGTATTAGCAACGTTGGGTTCGGTAGCATCGGTGATTACTTGAACGGTAGCTTTTCTTTCTGTTTGTAATTTCTTGGCGAAATCTTTTTCAAACAATAGAACGGCTTTTACTTTTCCTTTTTTGAATTCGCTTTCAATGGCTTTATCACTAAAAATTTCATTCTCTATATGAAAATACGGTGATGCTTTTATCTTTTGAATGATTTTTTGCGATTCACTATCTTTTGCATAATCTAAAATCGCAATTTCTACGTTGTTAATTTCATTGGTAATTGCAAATCCGAACAGCAAAATTTGGGCAATAGGCATACCGAAAAGGATAAACAACGAGCGTTTATCTCTAAAAATATGATAGAACTCCTTTCGGATAAAACCTATAAATCGTTTCATTTATTTTTTTGTTTCAAGTTTCAGGTTTCAAGTTATTGTTACTCAATATTTCGAGCCAATTTCAGAAAGACTTCATTCATAGAATTGACCTGAAATTGTTCTTTTAATTTTTTTGGGGTATCCAAAGCTTCAATTACACCGTCGACCATAATCGAAACACGGTTGCAATATTCGGCTTCGTCCATGTAATGCGTGGTGACAAAAATCGTAGTACCTTTGTGGGCTTCGGCATAAATTAATTCCCAAAATTGTCTTCGGGTTATGGGGTCGACACCACCAGTAGGTTCGTCTAAAAAAACAATTTTAGGTTCGTGTAATAAGGCTACTGAAAAAGCCAATTTTTGTTTCCAACCCAAAGGTAAATCACCCACTTTTGTTTTGGCAATGTTGCCCAATTGCAATTCTTCAATCAGTTGATTGGTTTTTATCTTAATTTGCTTTCGCGATAAACCGTAAATCCCACCAAAAAAAGTAATGTTTTCCTCCACCGTTAAATCATCATACATGGAAAATTTCTGACTCATGTAGCCAATGTTGCGTTTGACTTCTTCGCTTTGGTTCTGCACATCAAAACCAGCCACATTTGCTTGACCGCTGGTAGGATGGGAAATTCCAATCAACATTTTCATTGCCGTCGTTTTTCCAGCACCGTTTGCGCCTAAGAATCCGAAGATTTCACCTTTATGCACGTCAAAACTAATGCCTTTTACAGCAGTGAAGTCGCCAAACTGTTTGGTTAAATTCTCTACGATGATGATTTTCTCTTGTACACTTTCCATTTGCCTTTCCTTTTATAAATCCATGAAAACATCCTCTATGGTTGCGGTCGTTTTTTGAATGCTTATGTTTTGATGTCCTTTTTCTTGCAAATACGTTCGCAAAGCTGCTGTATCAAAAGTATCGTTTTTGTCGATGTAGTGTATAAATTCGCCAAAAGCAAACACACTATACTGAGATGAAAAATGTTTTAAATCCAAAATCAATTGGTGCATTTGATTTGAAGCTACTTCGTAAATGGTTTTATCGTAAGCCTTTACAATAGTATCAGGCGTATCAATTTTGAGAATTTTTCCTTTTTGAATGAGCGCAATTCGGTCGCACAAACTCGCTTCGTCCATATACGGCGTGGAAACCAAAATGGTAATGCCTTTCTGTTTCAAGCGTTTCAGCATTTCCCAAAATTCTTTTCTCGAAACTGGATCAACACCTGTGGTTGGTTCGTCTAAAAACAATACTTTCGGTTTGTGAATTAAAGCGCAACACAAAGCTAATTTTTGCTTCATTCCACCCGATAAAGCACCGGCTCTTCGGTTTTTAAATGGTTCGATTTGGACGTAAATGTCTTCAATCAAATCGTAATTTTCTTCAATGGTTGTTCCGAAAATAGTCGCGAAAAACGTTAAGTTTTCTTCAATCGTCAAATCCTGATATAACGAGAATTTCCCCGGCATATAACCCACGGAATTTCGTATTTCTTTCACTTGTTTTACTATGTCATAATTCGCTACTGAGGCGCTTCCTTCGTTAGGAAGTAATAAAGTGGTTAACAAACGAAAAAGCGTAGTTTTACCAGCACCATCAGGACCAATTAAGCCAAAAAGTTCGCCTTCCTGCACTTCAAACGTAATGTTTTGAAGTGCCTGGACGTTTTTATATTTTTTAGAAATATTTTGAACCGAAATACTCATCTGTGCTGGTGAATGGTGAATGGTGAATGATAAACCGAATTCTTATTTGATTAATAGAAAATTACTGGTTTCATGTGCGTCTACCCAATGTTTTACATCAACTGGAATTTTTACATAATCTCCTGATTTTAGATGGATTTTTTCACCTTTCTCATCGTTATACGTAGCCTCGCCCGTAACGCACACTAAGAGTGCCGGCACCTTGGTAACGTGCTCTTTCAATTGTTCATTTTTAGCAATTCGTAGCGCCACTACTTTAGCTGCTGTGGGTTCAAATAGCAATTGCGTTTGAACCGCTTTTTGTTCAGTGTGAAGATTTTCTAAGTTCATTGTTTTAGAATTTTGTGAGTTAGACAACGATTTACAACCTGCTACCATCATCAAGACGGCAATTCCTATACTTTTTTTCATTCTATTCTTATTTTAGCCAAACTTCTGCCGGCATTCCTATTTTTAAGCTTCCTTCGTTTTTCACTGCCACTTTAACGGCGTACACCAAATTGGCTCTTTCTTCTTTGGTTTGGATGACTTTTGGGGTAAATTCCGCTTGCGCACTAATCCAAGTGATGTGGCCTTCGTATTTTTTAGTATCGTTTTCCGAATCAATCGCCACCGTAACTTTTTGTCCGATTTTAATTTGAGCCAATTGCGTTTCGGTTACGTACACACGTAATTCCATTTCGTTCAAATTGGCAATTTTGTACAAAGGTTTTCCAAAAGCGGTTATTTCAGAAGGTTCAGCGTATTTGATTAAAACGGTTCCGTCCATTGGGTTCGTGATTTTCGATTTTTTTATCTGATCGTTTAACTTTTCAATTTGAACGGCAATCGATTTGATTTCGTTTAAAATCGGTGCATTTTGCGTTTGCACACTACTGATTTGTTTTTCGATGACTTTTACTTTTCCCTCAATTTCATCCACTTGTCGTTTCGTAGCTGCATTTTCAGCAAACATATTTTTGATACGATTTTGCTCAATTTTGGCCGTTTTCAATTGTTCGTTTAAAACCTGAATTTGCGACAATACCGATGCCGATTTTGACTGAACCGTTTCAATCGAGGCTTTGAGTTGTTCTCTGTTATAATGCAATTGCAACGTGTCAATCAAACCTACTAATGTTCCTTTTTTGATTTGCGCGCCTTCTTCCACATTCAAAAACTCAATTTTTCCGTTGGATTCGGAGGAAACGGTGATTTCTGTGGCTTCAAAGTTTCCGTAAGCATCGGCTTTTTCGTTGTTTTTATTGCAACTGAATATTATAATAGATGCGGTAAGAAGAATCAATATTTTTTTCATAACGTATACTTTAAATTCCTTTGATAATTTGATGATTCGCTTTGGCTAAAAACAACTGAATGCGATGGGTTTGTTCGGTAATTTTCGACTCGAAAAGTTGGGTCACTTCGTTTAAATACTCGGAAGAAGTTATAACGCCGTTTTTCATTTGAGCATCTGCTGAGCGTACAATTTTTTCTCGTAATTGAATAATTTCTGCATCCGATTTCAGTTGGTCTTCTATTTTTCCAATTTCAAAATTGATTTCTTGTAATTGTCTTTTTTGATTCACTTCAAACGTTTCCTTTTCGGAGGCAATGAGTTGTTTAGAAATTTCCAGAACTTCTTTTTCCTTTTTAGTTTTATTCCAATCGAAAAGCGTCCAATTCAATCGGATTCCTGTCATGTAAAAAGTCTCAAAAGAATTATTTAACATGTTCAAAGCAGGATTTCCGTAACCGCCTTGTAAAAAAGCGTTTAGTTTGGGTGCATTGGTAGTAGCGATTACTTTCTGAGACGCTTCAATTTGTTGGTTTTGCAATGCAAATAGTTCTAATTCAGGCCGAATGGCATTCGCTTCTGAAGTGAAATGCTTCGGAATGGCTAGTTTTGCATTGGTATTGAAGGTAGTTCCTGAAAGTGCTTCCAAATGTTGCCAAAGTTTCAGTTGGTCGTATTTTACCTCATTTAATTGTTGGTTGATTTTGATGATTTCTGCTTCAATCACTTGTTCCGATGCCGGTAAAACCGCTCCAAATTTAACTGCAGCTTGAATTTCTTTACTTTTCTCTAATAGTAACGTTCGTTTCGCCAATAACAATTCCTGTTTTTCTTGTCCCAATAAAAGTCCGAAAAAATATTGATTAATTTGGCTTTTCAATTGATACAAATTGACTTCCACCACTTGTTGTTGCGCCTTTATTTGAGACGATTTGAGTTGGGTTTGTGCTTTGATGGCACCTCCGCTATAAATCAACTGATTGACATCTAAAGTGGCTCTATATTGGTCTTTGCTTAGAGGTTCAATCGTGGCATTGGGGATGGAAAAAGGCACTTGCGTTACTTCCGATTGGTATGTGGCTTGGGCGTTTAATGCAATTTTTGGTAATTTATCCTTTTCCAGAATTTTGGTTTGCAATTCGGCTTGACTTTGTAACAGATTGTTTTGTTTGGCCAAAGGATAATTCTTTTCCACCAACTCATAACATTTTTCGAGCGTTAGTTTTTCTTGGGCCCAAAAAGCATTGGAAGCGAAGCATAACGCTATGTAAACAAACTTTTTCATTATTTCTTAATTGCGTTGATAATTTGCGTTGCAATGTGTTTTTTTCGCTCTTCCATCAATCGAAAAAACTCTTCATTGGAAATATTAATAATTCCTTTTACTAATGTTTGAGCTGCAAAAGGAAAGGCTGTCATCGAAAAAATATCCAATACCAATTGTTTAGGGGGAATCGGTTTGATACTACCTAATTCGATTTCCTTTTCAATTTGTTTCAATAATTTCTCGGGATTGGGACGTTTTTTGTCTTTTAGAAACTTTGCCACAAATTCAGGATTGTTGTTCATTTCCTGAATAATGAACTGTGGAAGAAAAGGATACTCCATCACAAAAGAAATATAGCTGTGAATAAACTTTTCTATTTTTTCAAACAAAACGTCATCAGAGTTGAAAATTTGATTGATTTGTGGCGCTAATTTCCCAAAAGCATTCATGAACACCGCTTCAAATAGTTTCTCCTTACTTCTGAAAAAGTAATGCAACATCGCTTTATTGATTCCGGCTTCATCAGCTATTTCTTGCATTCTAGCTCCAGTAAAACCTTTACTTTGAAAGACTTTAAAGGCGGCTTCAAATATTTTTTCTTCGGTGGACATTATACTAACTATTAAGTTTAACCATTTGGTTAACAAAGATAATTATATTATTTACAATTTCGATTATTTTATATAAAAAATTGATTTTCAATAATAAATTTACCTAAAAACTCTTATTGAATCGTATTACCCAGCAAAAAATAAAATACTATCTTTAAAAAAAATAACTATTAGTTCTAAAGCCTTTAAAAAGTATGTCAAAAAGTATTACTTACTATCTCACGCTATTCGTCATCCGAATGAAGGGAATAAAAAAAGCTTTCCGTCAAGATCCGATTGATTATATCTCCATACGTAAGAACGATGTTCACGATCCTCAGAGCTCCTATTTCCAATCTTTAGCTCCCAAAACCTATACGATTGGTGAAACCAAGATTACCGAAATAAAAAAAGAGCCCTCCTCCCAAAAACTCCTGCTGTATATTCACGGAGGTGCTTTTATATCTGGACCTTCACAACATCATTGGGATAGTTTAGAAAAAATAATCCAACACACTAATCACACAGTTTGGATGTGTACGTACCCGAAAGCACCTGAGTATAAAATACATCAAATCTCTGACAATATTGACGCTGTTTACCACTCTGCCCTTGAGCACTATGCCCCGGAGAACATTACTATTATGGGAGATTCGGCAGGTGGAACCTTGGCGATAGGACTAACCCAACGATTGGTGTCACAAACCCATCGTTTACCATCAAAACTGATCTTACTTTCTCCCGTTTTGAATTCTTCTTTTGAAAACCAAGCTATAGAAGCAATTGATCCAAAAGATCCTATGCTCAGCAAAAAAGGGGTTGTAAGCGCTAAAGAAATGTGCCTTAATGATGGTGACACTCTTGCAACACTTGCCCTGTCACCAATACATGGACTTTTCGAAGGCTTTCCTACTACCTATTTATTTATCGCAACCCATGATATCACTTATCCGGATCAGCTTTTATTCTGTGAAAAACTTGAACGTGCCGGTGTTAGGCATACGGTTATCACCGGAAAAGAAATGCCTCATATTTGGCCTTTATTACCTGTTATGAAGGAAGCTAAACAAGCACTTCAACAAATCATTAGTATTATCAATACCTAATATCTCCTCATAAAACCCACACAGGGAGAAATTCTGTTGCCTTGCCTTTTTTCTTTATACATAAGGCATGACTGGATTTTTTTACTTTCTATTCTAAATCGTAGGCATTTACCCTTTCTTTCACTCCTACTTTATGGATCCATGAATTCCTTCACACCAACCTAAAAAAAAGAGCCTGATGGTCGATCAGGCTCTTTTTAATTTTCTGTACTTGAAGCACATTAGTATGAAGATTATTCTACCATTATTCGTTTTGCTTCTCTTTTCCCATCGCTTTCAACGTTCAAGATATAAACTCCTGAGCCTAGTGCGTTCAGATTGATTTCTTTGTTAAAAATTGATCCTTGACCAGCGAAAACTTGATTGTATACTGAACGACCTCTCAAATCAAATACCTTAATAGTCACTTCATCCGAAGACGATAGCACCACATTGAAAGTACCGTTGGAAGGATTAGGATACACTGCAAACTTTTCAAAAGCATTTTCTTTTTGGCTTAGGGTACCTTGAATCACAAAATTATCGATGAATACACCATTACCCCCTACTGCATCATCAGACACAAAGGTAAATCTAAAAATAGCATTAGATGGTGCTCCTAATTCTGTTAAAGAATGGGTGTATTTTCTTTTTTCTCCATTCATTCCGTTTCCTTCCGTTGGGGCCGTAGCATAATCACCGGTCCATTGTTTTCCTATACAATTGAAACAATCGTTTCCATCTGGCAGTCTAGAACTATTGTACCAATTAGGGTCATTCATTGTACCTAAAACTTTCCATGTAGCTCCTGAATCTGTTGAATACTCAAAATACATAAGATCCCAGTTAGACTCCAAGTCAAAAGCCATATCAAAACTTACCGTAGGATTTGACACCGTAGCCAAATTATAACATTGGGACACCAGATAAGAAGTTGTCTTATTCGGATAATCTCCGACTAATTTCGTTGCATACCCCGAAGAATTACCCGTTACTGCAGCGGTTATTTTTGTTTTATTAATAGCTCCTCTTTCCCAAACTGTGTTTGATTTACCGTTGGAATCAATGGCTACCAAAACATCAGCCGGTGTTTCAAAAGTACTCACCGTTCCTATAGTACCATTATCATTAACCACTAACACTACTGATTTTGAATTATTTGACGCATTCGCATCACTAGTTGTGGTGGTCGAAACATTCAACGTATGAATGCCGCGAGTCAATCCTGAAACCGGAATATTTTGCACTACTTGTGAACAATTACTCAAATTTCCAGTCCAATTTATTGTTGTATTAGCACCGCCATCTACATTATAGCTAATCGTCACAGCCGTCAACGGTGAAGTTCCTCCGTTTTCAATAACGATAGTAGGGCTAAATACCGCATTACACGAAACATCAGCATTTCCTCCCGATATTGCCTTAAGTGCAACATCGATTGTCGGACTAGTAAAAGCATCCCCAACGTTAACCGCATACCACGCATTAGTTACCGCTTCTACTTCAGGACTTGTTGTACAATATAAGGCACTTGCCACCGCTATCGTTGCATTTCTAGCATCCATGAAAGTCGCATTAGGGGTTAAATAATCTCTTTCTGCCAAATAGGCAATTTGAGATGACTTTGTCATACCAATACCAGTCACATTATACGTATCTGGAACCGGCGCATCATTCGTTCCTGATTTGCCTGCTGTTACAATGTAAAACCAGTGGTTAAGGACTCCACTATTAGTATGTACCCCACACCAATCATTTGCTTTTGTTGGTGTACAAGCCCCATCATCAGCAGTTGTAATATAGTTAGCACCTAGAAAAGTATCGGGTTGAGAAGCTGACTTAGGATAACTCATAGAACGCAAGTACCCCCCGTAAGCAGCACTCGTAATTTCTTCCCCAATTTTCCACACTGCAGCTGTTCCCGGCGATGCAGTATCTGCCGGAGCATTTAAATTACCAAACTTCGCGTATTGTTCTATACAAGCTCCCCAAATATCCGAAAAGCCTTCATTCAAAGCTCCCGATTGATTTTGATAGGCCAAATTCGCCGTGTACGTACACACCGCATGACCAATTTCATGGCCACAAACATCCACTGAAGTCAATGGGCCTTTAAAAACAGTATATCCATCCCCATAGGTCATCACACTTCCATTCCAAAACGCATTATCATAACCTCTGTTAGGTGGAGTCGTACTATCATCATAATGAACAAAACTCTTGATTTGCGCCCCCTTGTCATCGTAGCTATTTCTATTGAAAATATCTTTAAAAAAATCGTAGGTTTTCATTGCTCCCCAGTGTGCATCTAAGGCTGCGTTGTCTTTCGTTGAAGAAGTTGAAGCATAATTACCATCATTCCAAACATTATCTGTATCCGTAAAATGGATCAAATTATAAGAAGGAGCATAATTAGAATTATAGGTTACTATTCCATCTCCTCTAGTAGCATCATTTAAAACATATTTTCCTAGACTAATATCATAAGAAGTCTCTATATTTCTTGTCCCACTGTATCGCGTTGCCGCTGTTCCAGTCGCAAATAAAGGTCCAAGAACTGCCTCTTCAACTTTTTTTGCATTACTTTTAATTTCTTCGTTCGAAATTATACGATTGGCGTGTTTAATGACTGGATTTTGGTATAATATCTCACCTGAATGTGCATCTACATAAATTTCCATTCTAGAAATTGGCTCCACCGCATAAATATCATATTTATAGGCTAAACGCACCTCAGCTGTTTTTACTAAAGGAAATATCAACAATTCACCCTTAGGCTTTTGGTAATCCATTGCCTGAGAAGCAGTAAAATCTTCCCATAAATATTTTTTAGCTTCTACAGACTTTTCTGCAATGGCAAATGCTTCTTGTTTGGACAACTTAGGAGTAAGATTTAAATTTTGAGGATTGTACAACTCTCCATTAACCATCTCCACATTTCCATTTCGGGCATGCGTAATTACTGTCGCAAATTCCACTTTCAATCCCTTGTAAAATTGTTGATGTTTCTGATGTGAAAGCCCTGAAAAATCGGAAGTTTCCGATTGAAGTTCAAAAGTATTTTTAGCATCTAATCCATACGCCTTACCAAATTGTTTTAGCACTGACTCTCTTGAGGAAGGAGTTTCTAATCGCATACTTCTTTGGTACGCTTCTTTTGGATTGTAGATTCTATTGTCCTGAGCCCTTATCCCGAAAGACACCAAAACGATAGTAGACAAACATAAAAGGTATTTTTTCCTCATAAGATTATTTTAGATTTTTCAAAAATACCAAATAAAGTGTTAAAAAAACAAATATACCTTTAAAAACAAATATACCTTTAAAAACAAAAAATATTTATACTATTATTGGTGTCTAAATATTGAGTAATCTAAATTATCTCTCTACAAGTACTCGATCGTACAATAGTTTGAATCTACTATTATCCCCTATGCTCTGTGTACTTCTTTTTAAAAATTCACTTCCCATCGCTCATGAGGATTGTAAAACAATTGCCCTTTTCGGACTTCTAGCGGCGCGGGAAAATTATTCACATAAAGTCCACCCGTTCCTAGTCCCTGAGGCATCGTATTTTGTTTGGTATAGGTATATTGTGCAATTGCATTTAATCCTATATTGGATTCTAGTGCCGAGGTAATCCACCATCCTATCTGGTATTTTTCTGCTAAGGCTATCCATTCGTCTGTACCTCGAAATCCACCTATAAAACTAGGTTTTAAAATAATGTATTGCGGTTGAATCTTTATCAACACCTTTTCTTTTTCCTTTTTATCGAAAACACCAATGAGTTCTTCATCCAAGGCGATTGGCAAGGAGGTATTTTGACACAATTGGGCCATGACTTCCGCTTGCCCTTGTCGGATGGGTTGTTCAATGCTTTGTAAAGAAAATTCGGCCAACCGTTTCAATTTTTGTTCTGCTTCCTCGGGAGTAAAAGCACCATTGGCATCGACCCTAATTTCTATTTGTTCTGGGGTAAAATGTTGTCTGATTAAATGCAGCAATTGCAATTCTTTTTCAAAATCGATTGCTCCAATTTTTAATTTTATACAGGTGAAACCTTGCTCGATTTTTTCTTCGATTTGTTGTTTCATAAACCCCTCATCCCCCATCCAAATGAGTCCATTGATGGGTATTGATTTTTCTCCACGAGTGAATTCTGACGGAAATAAGTCATACGGATTTTTGGAAGCTAACGATAAGAAAGCCATTTCTACTCCCATTTGAATGGACGGAAACTCCGAAAGAGCTTCCCAAAGTGCCTCTTTTCCTAAATGGATATTTTGGCAAACCCATTGCAACTTTTCTTCATAATCCGGTCTATCGTCCGCCGATAATCCTCTCAAAAGACCACATTCCCCTATGCCTATTTTGCCATTATCTTCAACTTGTAAAAACCAAGTTTCTTTTTGGGTTAAAATTCCTCTAGAAGTTCCCGAAGGTTGTTTAAAATCGAGAAGGTATTTCTTATAAGTTGCTTTCATTATTTTACCGCATTAATATCCGAGGTTTTTGCTGTATGCTATCCCTTCAATGTGTTCGAATCCAATTGTATTTTACTCCAAAAGTTTCTTCACTTTTTCAATATTTTCTTGAGGAAGTGTTGTATTTAAAAAGTTCTCTAAATCAAGCATGGCTTTGTCTTTCCAAGATTGAGTGGCTGAAATATTTTGGTCTTTATAGCGCTTGTGAATTTCCTTTGCTTTGGAAAACTCATCCAAAAACATGTAGACGTGTGCCAGATTCATTTGAACGTTTAACTCTCCAGCATCTATTTTTTCTGCCGTCTTGAACGTTTGCAATGCTTTTTCAAACTGTTTGGTGTTTAGGTACATTTCTCCCAAGACATTCCATTGCAGTGCAGTTGCTTTGGATTTGGAAACCACCTTGCCTTTCATCAGCGTAATGGCAGCCTCCGGATTTCCCTTTTGAAACAGTTGCTTGGCTTTTATCGTCATGGCATCACCATAGCCGTTTGGCAAACCAATTTCTACAAAAGTATTTTCCTGATGTTTTTCAACAAAAAGCATTTTTTCCTCTGAAGTCAAGAACTGATAATCGTTAAAACGATATTCTTCTTTCATTTTTTCAGCCAGTTTTACGTAAAACTTTTTTCTGATTTCATTCTCTTTAAGAAAATCCAAAGGAAATAGTGTCGTTAACTCTTCGGTTAGTTTTTTAGTTGTATTAGCATTCCATCCTCGACTGGCTTTTGCATCGACCCAAGGAACAATTTCTAGAACGATTTTTGCTTTCATCATCCAATTGGTATTTTTAAATACAAACCAAATATTGGTGGCGTCATCTTCCAGACAAATATTTTTAGACAATGAAATTACTTTTGCGTCTTTACTTACCGGATTTTTTTGGTACACACATGCTTTTTCAAACTTTTCATCCCCTACAAAGGTTATTGCGTTGGTTTGATTCTGAAAAATAGCATAAGTACATTTATCATTTCCCGAAATATTTGAAACCAATGAAATCGCACTTCCAGCCCCTTTTCCAATGTAGTAGGGATCGGGAATGGCTTTTAGCACGGAAGCCAAATCGTTGACCATTTTCTGATTTTCATCTAATAATGTGATTCGGTAGACAAATTCGGTAGTCCCCACAGGGAAATCTTCCGATTTTACTATTATTTTTTCTCCTGCAGCCAGTTTAATTTCTTTATTGGTCATTCGTTGGTTGTCCCAATACCCATTTGTTCCCTGTGCCTGTAACCCCATTGTACTGAACCACAACAGCAGTGATACGATGATCGATTTCATTATTTCGTTTTGACTATTACTCCTATCCAAGATTTTTTTCATCATTAAAAAACCCAAAGAAACTTGCTTCACTTCTGAGAGCATCGGCTATTTCTTTGGGTCTATTCGAGGGTTTACAGTTCGATACTTGCCCCTATTTCTAATAACAATAACTCTTTATTCGCTTCGACAAACTTGTTTTTGGCTTGTTCGTGGTTGATTTCAATAAACCCAAACGTATCATAGTGGTACCCTAAGATCTTGTTACACTCTAAAAAATCAGAGGCAATGACAGCATCTTCCACGTCCATTGTGAAATTACTTCCTATTGGCAAAACAGCCAAATCTAATTTTGTTCGCATCGGAATCAGTTTCATATCGGTAGTTAGAGCCGTATCTCCTGCGATGTAAATATTTTTATGCTCTCCTTGGATGACAAAACCTCCTGGTTGCCCACCATATTTTCCATCTTCGAATGAACTGGTATGTATCGCGTTCACGTATTTCACCGTTCCAAAATCGAATTTCCAACTTCCTCCGTGATTCATTGGATGGTATTGAAGCCCTTTGCCAGCATAGTGCACTGCAATTTCATAATTAGAGACCACCACTGCACCCGTTCTTTTAGCCACGGCTTCAACATCAAGGGTATGATCGTTGTGTGCATGAGTCACTAAAATATAATCCGCTTTTATCGTGTTGATGTCAATATGCGCCGCTTTAGGATTTCCTGTTATAAAAGGATCTACTAAAATATGTTTTCCGTCTATTTCTATTCCTAGACATGCATGTCCATAAAATGTAATTTTCATACTATAATTTTTTTAAAATATTAGTACCATTGCTAAGATTAATGATAGTAAAAATGTACTGATTGCTAATTTTTTTAATTGAGGATCCAATCTTCGGTTATCTTCACAGCGATATACCGTTCTTAAATGACTTAGTAGTGGAAAATAGGCCACCAAAAAAGCATACTGATCGATTCGGAAACCGTAACCGTTGTAGTTGAATGCAAAAAGTAAAACCAATAGCATTGCTCCACCGACCAAAAAATAATGGTATATTTTGGCCTTTTGACCTCCGATGAGCACTACCAACGTATTTTTTCCAGATTTCCTGTCGGACAATTCATCGCGCATGTTGTTCAGGTTCAACACACCAACGCTCAACATTCCTATGGCGCAAGCCGGTAAGACTAGTTGCCATGAAAACTCTTTGGAGTATAAGAAATTAACGCCGAGCGTGCTTACCAACCCAAAGAACACAAAGACAAACACATCGCCCAAGCCTCTATATCCGTAGGCCGATTTCCCCACTGTATATTTAACGGCAGCAGCTATTGCGGCTATCCCTAAGAGCAAGAAGAATAAGGAATACCACAAATATTCATCATGAAAAGAAACATATATCAATAGAACAGCGCATAGAAAAGTTAATAATCCTGTGATGATCATTGCTTTTTTCATTGCCTGAGGTGTGATTACCCCACTTTGAATGGCTCGTTCCGGTCCCACTCTGTCTTCATTATCCGTTCCTTTGACTCCATCTCCATAATCGTTCGCGAAATTAGACAGCACCTGAAAACCAATAGTGGTCAGTAGTGCCAAGGCTAAGATCTCCCAGTTGAATACCTCTGTAGGAGTGTAGACTGTACTGGTTGGATTATTGAGCGCATAAACACTTCCAACTAAAATTCCGGAAACCGAGAGCGGCAAAGTTCTTAAGCGAGCTGCTTCAATCCAATGTTTCATCCTTGAGAATTTAAAATATTATACCGTTTATTTTTGTTCAAAATTTCTGAAAAAGTATTGGATACCCTATTATGGCAACCATTTTTTCTCAAAGTTAGGCTTGCGTTTTTCTAGAAAGGCATCGCGACCTTCTTTAGCTTCTTCGGTCATGTAAGCCAAGCGTGTGGCTTCTCCGGCAAAAACTTGTTGTCCTACCATTCCGTCGTCGGTTAAATTCATTGCGAATTTTAGCATTTTGATGGAGGTTGGCGATTTTGCCAAAATTTCTTGTGCCCATTCGTAGGCTGTATCTTCTAACTCGTCATGCGGAACCACTGCATTGACCATTCCCATATCGAAAGCCTCTTGAGCCGAGTAGTTTCTTCCCAAGAAGAATATTTCGCGGGCTTTTTTCTGTCCCACCATTTTAGCGAGATAGGCTGAACCGTAACCTCCGTCGAAGCTCGTTACATCAGCATCTGTTTGTTTGAAAATAGCATGTTCCTTGCTGGCCAAGGTCATATCGCAAACCACGTGTAAAGAATGTCCACCCCCTACTGCCCAACCCGGCACCACACAGATTACCGCTTTAGGCATGAAACGAATTAAACGCTGTACCTCCAAGATATTCAATCGATGGTATCCATCGTCTCCTACATATCCTTGGTGTCCACGAGCTTTCTGATCTCCACCGCTACAAAAAGACCATACACCATCTTTTGATGAAGGGCCTTCGGCAGATAGCAATACTACTCCGATAGAAGTATCTTCTTGGGCATCATGAAATGCCTGTAATAATTCGGCTGTTGTTTTAGGACGAAATGCGTTTCGCACGTCCGGACGATTGAACGCAATTCTCGCCACCCCATTGCATTTTTTATAGGTAATGTCTTCGAACTCACGTACCGTTTTCCACTCTATTTTACTCATCTTTTTTATTATTTGTATTGTTCACCTGTGCTTTAGGATTTCTTTTTCCTGCAGGCACTCGCTTTTTTTATTTTATTCTGGTAAAAATACTCCATTTCCAGCAAACTGAAAAAGGTGTTATGAAAAGAAATCTTACATTCCTATAGCTTCTTTTTTAATTTTAAAAAAATTAAATTTTTTAGTCCATTATATTTTATTTTTTACTAAATTTAATCTATTGAAAAATAATACATTATCATTCAAAAAAAAGAATAGTTCATTACGTTATTGATTTAAGATAATCTTTCCAGAAATTGTTAATTTGTTGCTCTTTCTTTAGTTAAATGCTTAAAAACGGTCATCGTTTATCTGTAAAGCAATGCCTTTAGACGTACTGTTTTTGAAACACCTAAAGCCTAACCCCATGAGTAGCCCCTGTGGATGAACTGACAGAGACGGTTAGCGAATTATTACGTTACACTCTGTATACGCAATAACGAATCTACAGGCTATAAAGTGAATATGGGAATTTGGACAAGGACTTTTCTATTGATTTAACAAGAAAGAAACCAAAATGACTGCAATAAAACGTATGATTTTTTTTGCAACCTTGGTTGGACCAAATTATTTCTGAAAGTTTATTTCTTTTTTTGACCGTAAAGCCTTGATTTGCTTTACGTGCTTTCGATTGTCTCGAAGTTTGACATCGATTCCGACGGAGTACTTCGAGATCCATTGAGAAAAATGCCAATCCTCACCGATTGGCATTTTTTATTTTTAAAACAGATAATATGTGATTAAAAAACTATTCTTGGATCAAATAAATTCCGTCTTCTTTGATTTCTATACGTTTTTGTTTGTACAATGTTCCTATAGCCTTCTTAAAAGTCTTTTTGCTCATTTTAAGTACGGTCTTAATATCCTCTGGATGCGAATTATCATTTAATCGTAAAAAACCACGACTGGCTTTTAATTCGTCAAGGATTACCTGTCCTGAAGCATCTATTCGTTCTAAACCAAAGGGTTGACGGGAAACATCAATTTTTCCATCAGGACGAATGTTTTTTATGTATCCAATGATTCGGTCACCGGTACGCAAATCTTCAAAAACTTCATTTTTATACAATAATCCTTTGTGCTTTTCATTAATGATTACATTAATTCCTGCATCCGTAATATGAGAAACGATCAAATCGACTTCTTCTCCTTTCTCCACTGTGATTTCTTTGTTGTCTAAAAACTGATTCGTTTTACTAGAACCTACTAAACGATTGGTTTTTTCATCTAAGTACATGTAGATTAGATAGCGTTTTCCTTGTTCCATAGGACGAGCCTGCTCCTTGAAGGGCACAAAAAGATCCTTTTCTAGCCCCATATCCATGAAAGCCCCAAATTGATTGATATAATTCACGCGTAATAACGCAAATTCATAACAATAAATGTAGGGTTCCAAAGTCGTCGCGACCGGACGCTCTTCCTGATCAAGGTATACAAATACTTCTATTTCCTCTCCTATTTCGAAATGTTCGGGAACGTATTTGTTCGGCAGTAAAATATCTTTTTCACCATCGGTAAGATATAAGCCAATCTTGGTATCGCGTGCTATAGTAAGGGTATTGAATTTTCCTATTTGAATCATCTTGTCAGTATCAAAGTGCAAATGTACAAAGTTTAAGTAAAAAAACGACTATTGCCTGTATTGTCTATCCAAGGTATAGTTGTCTATCTGGTTCTTAACCAAATTTTGCGTTTTATGTCAATTTTTTAAAATACTCTAACAAAATTTTATTGTTCAATTTTTCCGGGGTAAAAATCTCTAAAATCACCGGTTTTGTATTTTTTTCGAAATCATCCCATTGTTGTTTAATTTCTTCTTCCGAAGTGGCCATCCTATAATCGAAACCATACATTTTAGCCAAATGCTCTGCCGTTAACTGGTGCGAGGTTTCAAAAAACGTATTAAAGGTTTCTGTTTCCTGATGACCAGGAAGGATTCTAAAAATACCGCCCCCTCTGTTATTGATTAGAATAATTTTAAAATCATTGGGAATGTAGTTGTTCCAAAGTGCGTTGCTATCATAAAAGAAACTAATATCTCCGGTAATGCAAAACGTCTTTTTATGATTCACCACTGCCGCTCCAACCGCTGTAGACGTACTTCCATCGATACCACTGGTTCCTCGATTACAAAACACTTCTATACTAGGATGTATCGGAAACAACTGTGCGTAACGAATGGCTGAACTGTTACTGATTTGTAACTGGCAATCCTGAGGCAAATGGGTCAACACGGTTTCAAACACTTTAAAATCTGAAAAAGGAATTCCTTTTGCGTATTCTTGATGTTTATGCAATCGGTTTTCTCTAATTTCTAAAATTTGGCGTTGGTAGCTACTATTGACTTCCTTCGTTTGCGGTAAAAAAGCACTAAAGAAGGTATTCGGATTGGTTTCAAAATGTTTTGTCAATGCCTTAAAGGTATCGTAAGCCCTTAACTCATCGATATGCCAATGGTGTTTGGGTTTGTATTTGCGTAAAAAAGCTTTGATTCTTTTGGACACTATCATTCCACCAGTCGTCACCAAAATATCGGGTTGAAAATTTATAAAATCCTCTTCCGTAAAAGGCGTAATGATGGTATCGATATTGGTAATAAAATTGGGATGATACACATTCGAAGTCACTTCTGTCATTACTACCACAGCAGCGTCATTTCCCAAATGGTCTAAGTATTCCTGTGCGATAGCGCCTGGATCATTGGCTCCTAAAAGGATTATTTTTTTAGGTGATTCGTTCCAAATGGTACTGTATTCCGTCAACTCTAATTCGGGTTTTGGGTCTTCGTATAATTCGACCATCACTGGCTTTACCGAAGGACTGGACACTGTTTCATAAAGTGGTTCTTCGAAAGGCACGTTAATGTGTACCGGTCCTTTTTGACTGGCCGCAATGAACAACGCTTCTTGTATTTTTAGGTCATTCGCTTCAGAAGCTTCTTCGGTCAAATTAGCGTTGAACAAACTGTGATTGGCATATACATTGGCTTGACGTATAGTTTGTCCGTCACCAATATCTATTTTATCATGCGGTCTATCGGCAGATATTACTACTAATGGAATCTGACTGTAGAAAGCTTCTGCCACCGCAGGATAATAATTCAACAAAGCAGAACCCGAAGTACAAACCACGGCTACCGGTTTTTGAATTTGCTGGGCTATTCCCAAGGCAAAAAAAGCCGCACTGCGCTCGTCTGCCACACTGTAACAAGTAAACGCCTCATGATTTGTAAAACCAATGGTTAGAGGAGCGTTACGGGAGCCTGGAGAAATCACTATATGTTGGAGCCCTTTCGCTTTACAAATTTCAATGACACTTTGTGCTAAGGGTATTTTTGGGTAGATCATTTTACAAATTTTCGATACCACAAAGTTACGAAGTTGAAATATCTTTTAGACCGATTTCTTCCTTCTCTTTTAAAATTAAAAAGCGGTAAAATGTAAAATGTGCAAAACCATAGGACAAAATAACTATCTGATAAATTGCTTCGCTTTTGATGTAAAATTTATTGATAAAGAAAGCGGCAATCTGTACAATAAATAAAATGGCGCTAATCAGTAGCCAATACCCTTTTGCATCGGCATTGTTCAAATAATTAATGATGGCTACCCCACCCATGAACGAAGTAAGCAAAGCATTGATAATCCATATCCAATACGCGTCTCCTAGAGCAAGCAATACAAAATTAATGATGTAAAGGTACAATACAAAAAAAGGAATCATGGCCATGAGCACTGCTCCTCTGTTTTGTTTTTCAATATCGTTGATGATCAAAAGAGTCAAACAAAATTTAAATAAGACCGAAGAAACACTTCCCATAATGAACAAAACCGAATCTCCCGTAAAAAAAAGTACCGAAGCTATTTGATACAACAACAATCCAACAAAATATAGGGAACTTCGCGTCACTGAAGTCTTGTAATACAAAAACATTAAAATGGGAATTCTAACAAACCAAAAGTATGTTTCTGGCTCCTCTATATTGAACAAGGAAGTCACACTATACATTCCCAGATTTAGGAAGTACAGCCAAACGACTACTTTTGAAAAATTTTGCAAACTCATACGTTAAATATACTTATTTTTACAGAAACACAATGACTATGTCGATTATTATCCGAAAAGCAAACGAAGACGACCTACCTTTTGTACTAGAAATTGTAAATCATGAAATTCTAAGCAGCACTGCTATTTGGGATTATGACGTTCGAAGCCTATCGCAACAAACTGCCATTTTCAAAGAAAAAGAAGAAAAAAACCAACCTTTTCTCGTGGCTGAAAAAGACGGTATGATTGTCGGTTTTGGGACTTACGGAACCTTTCGATTCAAAGTAGGCTATCGATTCACTGTAGAACATTCTGTATATGTCCGCCAAGGGTTTCAAGGTTTGGGCATCGGTGCTTTATTGATGAAAGAGTTAATTCTTATTGCCAAAGAACAGCAACTACACACGATGATAGGAGTTATTGACTCTGAAAATCTTGGAAGTATTACCTTTCACGAGAAATTAGGTTTCCAGAAAGCAGGGCATTTAAAAGAAACCGGTTACAAGTTTGACCGATGGCTGGATTCTATTTTCATGCAGTTGCTTTTAGACTAGTTTCTTTTCTTCTTGTAATTTGTACCTTTGCAAAAAAATCAAACATGTCAAACATCTATATCGGTTATCATTTTACGGTTAGCCCTAAAGAATTGGGAACTGAAATTTTAATTGCTGAATTAGGCGAAAAACCTTTTGATAGTTTCATTGAAACTGAAGACGGATTCTCTGCCTTTATCCCTAAGTCGCTATGGTCAGAGGATCTTCTTGAAGATATTTACCTTTTAAACAACCCCGACTTTTCTATTAGTTATACGACCGAAGAAATCGAGCAACAAAACTGGAACGAGGTTTGGGAAAAAAATTTCGACCCTATTGATGTCGATGGTTTGTGTCATGTTCGTGCTCCTTTTCACCCAAAGACCGATGCTCCTTATGACATCGTTATTGAACCTAAGATGAGTTTTGGTACAGGGCATCACGAAACTACCCACATGATGATTCAATATTTGTTGGACATGAATGTGGAAGGAATGAAAACGCTAGATATGGGATGCGGGACTGCAATTTTGGCCATTTTGGCTGAAATGAAAGGCGCAAAACCTATTGATGCTATCGATATTGACAATTGGTGCTACCTGAATTCCATTGAAAACGCTGAAAGAAATCACTGTCAGCACATTAGCGTTTACGAAGGAGACGCTTCGATATTGGAAGGTAAAAAATACGACCTGATTATTGCTAATATTAACCGAAACATATTGCTAAATGATATGGCAACCTATGTGGAGTGTCTGAACCCTGGAGGTATTATTTTATTCAGTGGTTTTTACGAACAAGACATTCCTCATATCGATGCTTCTTGTACGGAGAAAGGTTTAACATTTCTTTCTAAAATTCAACGCAACAATTGGGTATCTTTGAAGTATCAAAAATCATAAGAATCATTGCATTAATCGTTTAACGTTCAAGTCTATAACACCAATGGCAACAATTGAAAAAATTCAAGAAAAATTAGATGTTTTGGAATTGGTCGCTCCTAACCATGAAATTATTTTATACAATGACGATGTCAATACTTTTGATCACGTTATTGAAACCTTAATTCGTGTTTGTGATCATGATGATTTACAGGCTGAGCAATGCGCTATTTTAGTTCATTATGCCGGTAAATGCACAGTAAAAACAGGCGCTTTAGACGAATTAAAACCACAATGCACCGCTTTGTTGGAAGCAGGATTAAGTGCTGAATTAATTTAACATTTTTTGCTTAAATAGTTAAATATTTTTATCTTTCCGTTTTAAACCTATTGTTTTAATGGAAAATTACGGAAAGATATTACTTATTGCCATGCCTTGCTTTTTACTTTTGATTATCATAGAAAAGCTGTATGGTTATTTCAAAGGGGTTCACTACGCCCCGCTTATGGATAGTGTTTCCAGTATCAGCTCTGGGATTACGAATGCTACAAAAGACATTTTAGGAATCAGTTTTTCCATTTTGAGCTATGAATGGATGGTTTCCCACATGGCTGTATTTCATGTGCAAGCCTCTGTTTTAGCCTATTGTATTGCTTTTATTGTAATTGATTTTCAGGGCTATTGGACACACCGATGGTCTCACCAAATCAATCTTTTCTGGAACAAACATGCGATACACCACAGTAGCGAGGAGTTTAATTTGTCGTGCGCGCTTCGACAATCGGTTTCCTCATTTGTGAATTTGTTCACGTTCCTATTGCTCCCTGCCGCTCTCTTGGGTGTACCCGCTACGGTGATTAGTATCACCCTTCCGTTGCATTTCTTTTTACAATTTTGGTACCATACCCGTTATATTAACAAGCTTGGAATTTTAGAAAAAATTATTGTTACTCCCTCGCATCATCGAGTACATCATGCCATTAATCCGGAATATTTAGATAAAAATCATTCCCAAATTTTTATCATTTGGGATAAACTATTTGGCACTTTTCAAGAAGAATTACCGGATGTCCCTCCTGTTTTTGGCATTACCCGCCCCGCTGCCACTTGGAATCCCATCAAAATCAATTTTCAGCACTTGGGAGTACTTATCCGAGATGCTTGGCATGCTGAGCACTTCATCGATAAATTAAAAATATGGTTTATGCCTACTGGATGGCGTCCAGAAGGTTTTGACGAAAAGTATCCGTTACGAAAAATTGATGCTGTTTATGATTTTCAAAAATACGGCACCGAAAATCCAAAAGCCCTTATTGGCTGGTCCGTTGCACAATTACTAATTACTTTATTGTTCATCACTTATTTCTTTGACAATATCGGCGCACTGACTTTTACGGAGCTCATCCTCTATGGCATTTTTGTTTTTGTAACCGTCTACAGTTATACCGAACTCATGGATAAAAACCAATTCGCCTTTGTTTGGGAAGCGATCCGTTTTTTTTATGCGACTTCGCTGATTGTTATCCATGGAAATTGGTTTGGTCTAGACGAACAGATTCCTAACGGGACGTATATTGTCTTGGGCTATTTGAGCCTATCGTTCGCGGTAAGTCTTTACTTTTCTTTTATTTCATTTAAAAAAAATCTTAATCCTATCACTCTCAATGTCTAAATCATCCAAATACCTCAACCTATTTGTAGCCATCAGTCTGTTTTATCTTTTATTGATAATTATAAAAAAAGAAGAAATCGCCTGGTTTTTCAAACCTTTATTACTACCCGGTCTGATTTTGGCTACGAATGAATCTCTGGAATTTCCCACTAAAAAATGGTTGCTTTTTGCCTTAGTGTTTTCTTGGTTGGGGGATGTGATTCTGATGTTTTCACCTTATCACGAACTATTCTTTGTGTTTGGATTGGTTGCTTTTCTTATAGCCCATCTTTTGTATATTGTACTGTTTACGAAGCAATCTACCGTCAAATCTCCGAAGTTGTTTTGGTTTATTATTGGCATACTTCTGGTTTCAGGTTACTTATATGCCATGCTTACGCTCTTATTGCCTTCTGTAGGAGGACTGCTTATCCCGGTTTCGGTTTATGCCTTTGTCATTTCCTTTATGTTAATTATGGCTATTCGTGGTTATTTAACTTGGAAAGCTCCTCTTAACCTTCTGATTCTTAATGGTGCTGTTGCTTTTATTGTTTCTGACAGCCTACTGGCTATCGATAAATTCTATGCGCCTTTACCCAATAGCAGTTTATTGATTATGGCTACGTATCTGATTGCACAATATCTGATTTGCTTTGGCATACAGCGATTGAATCAACGTTAATAAAAAAAACTCTCGACAAATCGAGAGTTTTTTTATTTTTTTTATGTCTTGTCTTAATGCGGCAATTTGTCTTTCAATAAGCCATAACTGAAAGTTCCCAGAAGAGCTCCGAAAAGCACCACTACTGCGGCCGGTATTCCTGTCCCCAATAAAATAAAAACAGGTCCAGGACAAGCGCCTACAAGCGCCCAACCTAATCCGAACATAAAACCTCCAACAATATAACGTACAAACTTTTTCTCTTTGTCTACGATTTCAATAGGCTGACCTTTGTAGTCTTTGATTTCCTTTTTCTTGATGATTTTGATTCCACAAACTCCTACCAAAATAGCCACCCCAATCATACCGTACATGTGAAACGATTGGAACATAAACATTTCGTACACACGATACCAAGAAAGTGCTTCTGCTTTGGTTAGGGTAATCCCAAACAAAACTCCTACTGCAAAAAATCGAAATAATTTCATTTTCTTAAAAAATTAGGGGTATTAAAAAATGTGCCATTACCAATCCACCTAAGAAAAAACCGATTACGGCAATTAACGAAGGTACCTGCAAATTACTTAATCCAGTGATAGCGTGTCCAGAAGTACAGCCACCGGCATAAGGTGTTCCAAAACCAATTAAGAAACCACCCAAAAGTAATAGTAGCAACCCTTTTGCACTACTCATCGCTTCTGCTCCAAAAATAGCATCCGGCACTAATTTCCCGTTAGGAGCGTCTATTCCAATGACTTCCAATTGTTTAATTGTTTTAGGGTTTAACGTCACATTTTCAGGATTCCATAGAAAGTGATACGCAATGAAGCCGCCAACGATAGAGCCCAAAACAATCGCTAGATTCCATTTTTGTTCTTTCCAATCGAAATCGAAATACGAAGCACATTTATTGCCTCCGGACATAGAACAAATGGTTCTCAGATTAGAAGACATTCCGAAGGTTTTCCCAAAATATGTCAATAATAACATTACGACACCGATCAATAAACCTGCAATTGACCAATGCCATGTATTTGTAATAAACTCCATTTAAAAATATTTTTTACAAAAATATAAGTTTGTCACTATATTTGTTCTACTTCTATGGAAAAAGTAATAAACAAAATTTGTATGAAAACGATCATTGTACCCCTACTTGCATTTTCTCTTGCGGTTAGTTCTTGCATCAGTACCAAATCTACCATCAAAAATATTGATGACAGTGTGGTAGGCCCCGCATTGAATGAAAAATACAACAGCTTTATTATCACTCAAAAAGCCACGAATAAGAAGTACGGTTATGATGAGGATTATCCCGTGAATGTTGGGTTTACCTCTTTAGCAGATGGTACGCAAAACGAAATTCGTTTTTTAAATGCTTTGGCTGGACCCAAAGGTGAAAAAATCACGTACGAAAAAAAGGAATCCTGTTGTCCTTTTCCCACGAAGAAGAGTGAAATGGGAGCCGGCACGCTTGATGTGTATGAAATCACTTGGGAAGGCAACCCTAAACCGGTTATTTTGTATTTAAACAAATTTGAAAAAGGTGTTTTAATGATTCCCATGGGATTTACAGCACGCTTATAGTTTTCGATAAATCCTTTCCAAAGTTTCGCTTAGATTTAATACGTCCTTTATACCAGAAGAGGCTGTTTGCTTTATATTGTCTTAGTACAAATATTGTCACATATTTTAAATCTTAAAACTGTTCTTATTATTGACTTGATTTGGTGTTAGACGCCACTATCCTATTCTTTTTTTGAGTAATTTTGTGGTATCCTAATCAACACCGCTCTTCATGGATTCCTCTGCTCAAAAGACATCGTTGCAATCGCTCTGGAAAGATTTTTTTACGTTGAAACCCAACCATCGTCATTGGACCATTCCTTTTCTGGCTGCGGCTTGTACTGGAGTTCCTTTATTTGTTGGCTTGGCCACAGATACATTATCTTCGGCGCTCACCGTTAGTTTTGCGGGATTGGTCATCTTGTACATGCCTGTAGCTTCCAATTTTGTAAATCGCATGGCTACCCTGTTGATTTGTTCTTTTGGTTTCATCGTTTGTTTTGGTATTGGTCTTACGTTTAGCTTTAATCCTATCGTTTCCTGTATTGCTTTCGGATTACTGAGTGCTGTTGTTCATTGGATTTCTTTGCTATTTCGTTTGAAACCGCCCGGAAATTTTTTCTTTCTTATGTTGGCTTCTTTAGCAAGCAGCATGCCTTTTAATTTGGAACAAATCCCTGAAAAAATTGGACTAGTCGCGATGGGAACCATATTGGCTTGCTTTTTGGCCTTGGTGTTCAGTTTGATGAAGAAAAAATCGATTCTTACTCAGGAACTTCAAACGAGTACACCTTTGCTTCCTATGCCCACTTATACCGATTACGTCGAAGCGTTTATCATTGGTTTTTTTATGTTTGCCGCCATGCTTGTTGGGTCTCTTTTTGCATTGGAAAAACCCTATTGGATACCGATTTCCTGTTTGGCTGTAATGCAAGGCGCTACCACCTATCGAATTTGGGAAAGAGGCCTTCAGAGGATTGCTGGAACCATTGTAGGCCTAGGATTATGTTGGTTGATCCTTTCACAGATACAAGATCCAGTAGGCATTTGTGTGGCCATTGTCTTGCTTCAATTTATCGTAGAATCACTGATTACTCGACACTATGGCTTGGCGGTTATCTTCATTACGCCCATGACCATATTGTTAGCCGAAACTAGTGCTGCGAACCTCGATGCCAATACTTTAATCGTTACTCGATTTTGGGATATTCTTATTGGAAGTTTGATTGGAGCCATTGGAGGTTGGTTTGTACACAATGAGAAGCTTCGTTATCAGGCTGTCAAAAGCATTCGAATGACGCAATTGACACTTAAGCGAAAAAATTAAACTTTGTTTTTTGTTCAGAAAAAAGTATAGAATCTAAATTAGCTGGATAGATTTAAAAATTAAACCTCCATTCAGAAGATCTGAACAGAGGTTTTACTAAAAAAACTAAAAAAAACTTACATTTTAATGAATTTTTCATTATTTACTTTTCCATCAATTTCCAATTGAAGTAAATAAGTACCTTTAGCTAAAGAAGAAACATCTATTTGATTCGCATTATCGACCTTCATAATCTGTCTTCCTGAAAGATCAAAAACCCTGATGTTTGCTTCTATTTCAAGATTCAGAATGTTTTGAACCGGATTGGGATAGAAGTTAAATGTTTTATCTTGGAATTTCTCATTAGATAAAGTGTTTAAATACTCCTGATAAGATTGTGCTATTTGTGCAGGAGTATAAACTTGTTTGTCAAAAATTAGTTCATCAATTAAACCTTCAAAACCGGTATTGGCTCCACTATTGCAAATTCCAGTGATATTGACCACCCAATTCCAATTCAAATTGACCACCTAATTTCGGAGCAAATTGACCACCTTCATTTTTCATTAAAAACTACTTTTTTCTTGTGTTAATTTGTGATTCAAATATACTAAAATTACTCTTTGTTGATTCCTCTTTTCTTTCTCATGGATTCGCCTTGTAATTCAATGCGGTGGGATTGGTGTATGAGTCGGTCTAAAATAGCATCAGCTATGGTTTTTTCTCCAATTATATCGTACCAACCTTGCACTGGTATTTGAGAAGTTACGATTATAGAACCGTTATTGTGTCTGTCTTCGATGATTTCTAAAAGCGTAATTCGGTTTTGACTATCTAATGCTTGAAGTCCAAAATCATCTAATATAATTACATCTTGTCTTTCTATTTTGGCTAATTCTCTTAGATAAGAACCATCTGCTTTTGCCATTTTTAACTTAGCGAACAACTTAGATGTATTATAATAACTGACTTTATATCCTTGGATACAAGCTTGATAACCTAAAGCTGTTCCTAAAAAACTTTTACCTACACCTGTACTTCCTGTGATTAATACATTCTGATTTTTCTCAACAAAATCGCATGCTGCTAATCGTAATACTTGGTTTCTATCCAGATTTCGTGAAGCATCAAAATTAATGTTTTCAATATTGGATTTGTAATGGAATCGAGCGTTTTTAATACTTCGTTCAATACGACGATTGTGGCGCTCATCCCATTCGGCATCAATGAGCATGGCGATAAACTGATCTAGCGTGTAATGGTCTGTTTTTCCACTTTCGATAGCAGTTTTAAAAGCGTTATGCATTCCATAAAGCTTCATTTGTTTCATTTTGGTTGTGGTGATTTCATTCATAAGTATTTGGTTTTAATTTATTTGTAATAGTTTTTCCCTCTAATGTTGTTGTGATTGGGTAACTCAAAATCTTCTTCTTGCTCATTCTCAGCGTTATCTAAATTGTTTTCTAAATTGTTTTGGATGGCTTTAAAACTGTAAATCCTAAAATCGAGTGCACGTTTACAAGCGTTGATTAATCGTTGTTTTCCGACTTTCTTTTCAAAATTCAATATCCCTAAACAACTTTTATAAGCTTGTTCGGGATGATTTCTACTTTCGATAATTTGGATAATATAATCCGCTACAGCTTGGTCAATACTGTTTGCCCAATCAATAAACCGACTAGCACTCCAATCAGCCACAAACTGATGCGTGCTGGCTAAATGTTCCGCAATAGTCGTATAATCATACGGTTTGTAATTTCTTGGATGAATGGCGATTCGGTTGTATTTGTAGAAGATTTCAACCGAAGTTTTGGTATACAAAAGTTTTACTTTTTTTCTCACGTATTGGTACGGAACACTGTAATAACTCTTGTCTTGACTCAGTAATGCATGACCATTTTGCATTACTGTTGCAAAGGATTGGTATTTGATTTCAAAGCGTTCTTGAGGTAATGGGCGTAGTTTATGTTTCTCATCTTCTATAAATAATTCATAACGAGAATAGGGTCTTCCTGTGAGTTTTTTGTGATTATGAGCATCTAATAAATCCCATATTTGTTGGTTTAATTCCTCTAAGCTATAAAACTGTTTTTGTTTTAGATGGACATAAATTCTTCGGTATAAGATTTTTACAGCTCCTTCTGCTAATGATTTATCTCTTGGTTTGTAAGCTCTTGCAGGTAATATGGTGGTTTCGTAATGTTCGGCTAAATCAGCTAAGGTTTCATTAATTGTTGGTTCAAAACGACTACTCTTAATTACGGCTGATTTTAGATTATCTGGAACAATTGCCGCTGGAACACCTTCAAAAAAACGCATAGCATTCTCTACTGAAGCTACAAAATCTTTTTTTTGTTGGCTCATAGAAGCTTCTGCATACGTGTGTTGACTTGCGCCTAATATGGCAACAAAAAACTGTACTTCTTTAATCTCTCCCGTATCTTTATCAACTATAGAAAGTGTTTTTCCAGCATAATCCACATACATTTTATCACCTGCTTTGTGATTCATGTGCGTTACTGGATTAACGCGTTTACTCCATATTTTAAAGTGATGTCTAAATTGAGAACTCTTAAAACCATCAGGATGTATAGCAATATATCGTTCCCACATATGCTGGACAGTAACACCAACTTTCTTAAGTTCGCGTTCCATTTGTGGAAAAAATTCATAAAGCTTTTGTAGTCTAGGATCTATGGTTTCAATAGTATTCTGTGAAAATAAAACTTCAAGTTCAGCATCTGTTTTGGCATCAATAGCTTCAAAACTTAAGCCTAGAAGTTCAAATAAAGAAATATATTTCTTTACCGTATTTCTTGAAAGCGATAAGTAATTGCTAATAAATAACTTACTCTTACCACTACAGTGAAATTTAATTACTTTTCTAATCTTACTCATGTCTGTTACTTTGTTTGCCATAATCCGTATTTTTTATACGAATGTATGGGCTAACAACATGAAAAAAAGTAACTGTTTTTAATGGCTAATTTACCCTAAAATTTAGGTGGTCAATTTGGACTGGAATTGGGTGGTCAGTTTGCACCGAAATCGGTGGTCAATTTAGACTGGAAAGTGGTGGTCAATTTGACCGTTTTTTCCAGAATACAAAGGAGAAACAAATTATTTCTTTAAATTCGTAAACCAAACCAAATCTGAAATATTTGATATTCATATTGAAACCACATTCTACAAGCCCGTTGGAGATTTTAACGGAACAAATTTGGTTGGAACAGATATTAATCTAAAAGATAATTTTGCTGCGTATATCCCCTGTGAAAACAAAATGGACACTCACAATTTACATGCAATGAGAATTAGAACTACAGATGATATTGAAAAAGACTGGACTGATGAATCGTCATTTATTCGTTTAACAATCATTGCCAAACATTCGTTATCTGGTTTTAATAACGTTTTTCATAAAGATTATTTATCGAAAGATTGTATAACAACAAAGAAATTTCAATCGGGAAATAACTTAGATGTAAATTGAAAGTATTATTAAATAATTTGTTTAATTAACTTTTTGGTATTATATTTGGATGTACTTAAAAGTAGAAACTAAAAAAAGTAACGCTATGAAAAGAGATGTAATTTTAGGCTAAGATTTAAAAAAAACTTTATATGAGTCAGCAATATTTGCTGACTTTTTTTGCAAATTACATATTCTTATTGATGTAGAATAATCAGTTATCCAAAACGGAGCATTTACTTTTACCATAAACTCCACTACTCTACTTATTGTATTTTTGGTTTATTGAATGACATGAAATTTTAGGGATAAGACTAAGAATATTACTCTTAAAAAATTAAAAAAATTGATTATCTTAACTTTTTACTACGATAATAACGATGCAAATTATACTACCTTTAGAGGTGAAACTGATTACGAAATCTCAGTAAGTACTTATACTAAACTTATACCAGATTTTCATTATCTTTGTAGTAGTACAAAAAAACAGAATCTAAATACATTATGAGCGTAAAGAAAATTTTCAGACAAGATTATGGTCAAACAAAATTGCTTGTAAAAGCAGGAACTGTTAGTGGTCATAATGCGGTACGTCGTTCAAAAGCATTAGACTTAACCATTACTTACATAGAAGATGGTATTGTATATGAGGAATTACCTGATGGAACAAAAAAACAGGTTCGTATTGTAGAAAGAAAAGAGCCTGCTATTGTTCTAACAAAAGGAATGGTATTACATGGCAAGTAATAAAAGAGTGCGCATATTTGCCGGCCCTAACGGCTCTGGAAAAAGCACTCTGTTTGAAGAATTTCAAAACGAATACAAAGAAAAAACAGGCTATTTTGTTAATGCCGATTTACTTGAAAAAAAACTTTCAGACACCTCTTTAATTGATTTAGAATCTATAGGTTTATCTGCAACTCAGGAAGATTTAGAGGCTTTTAAATTATTACCTGCTTCAGAATCTCTTTTTTCCAAAGCTGAAAAAGAAGGTCATATTATTGATGTTCACATAAAAGAAAATTGTATTGTTGACAATTCTAGTGATACTCACAGCTATGAAGGCTCTTTTATTGCTGCTTTCATAAGACATTTACTACTAGAACAAAACAAATCTTTTAGTTTTGAAACCGTGATGAGCCATTCTTCAAAAGTTGAGGAAATAAAAGACTTAATTGAATCTGGCTATCAGGTTTATTTATATTTTGTTTGTATTGATGACCCTGATGTTAATGTAACGCGTGTTCAAAACCGTAAAAGTCTTGGTGGTCATGATGTATCACCAGAAAAAGTAACAGAGCGTTATCCAAAAACGCTTAATTTACTACACCAAGTGCTACCTTTATGTTATAGAGCTTATTTATTTGATAATTCCGGAAAGAAAAATGAATTAATAGCTGAACTCTATAAAAATGATATGGAACTTCAATCTGACAAATTCCCTCAATGGTTTTTAGACTATGTACTACCTTATTATACTTCATAATAAAGAGCTAATTTGTGTAACATAATCTTCACGTTAACCAAAACCTAGTTTTTACTTTTACTATAACCACCACTACTCTCTTACTATATTTTTGAGTTATGGAACGATATGAAACAATAGCTAGAATATTATTATTGGCTGTTGCGGAGCAATACTAAGATGGAAACTCAAAAGAATACGGGAGGAGATTTTTTTCCGGTTATAATGATAGCTGGTTGAGTAGAGAAAGGGAATGAAAGATGCTTTATGGTGTCTTTTTTTGTAGGTAAAAGTTTAAAGAGTTATATTCGTATTTAACCAGATTACAAAATTAATTATTACATTTTCAGGATTTTATACAAAACTACAGATGAAAATTTTTGCAGAAACAGAACGGCTAATTTTAAGAGAATTAGAATACATGGATGAGAGTGATTTATTTGAAATGGACTCCGACCCAGAAGTTCATTTGTATATCGAAAATAATCCTGTTCAATCAATTGACGAAATAACTAAAGTGATTGAAATGCTAAAAAAGCAATACCAAGAAAACGGTATAGCTCGTTGGGCTGTGGTTGACAAATCAACAAACGAGTGCGTTGGTTGGTCTGGATTAAAATATTTTAATCAGTCTTTAAACAATCATAATAATTTTTATGAGCTTGGTTATCGATTTAAGAAAAAACATTGGGGAAAAGGTTTTGCAACTGAATCTTCAACTGCAATCTTAGATTATGGATTTAAAAATTTGAATATTGACACTATTTATGCAATAACTGACCCTAAAAACGAGAATTCAAAAAAAGTATTGACTAAATTAGGATTTGACTTTAAAGAAACTTTTGATTATGAAGGCGATCCAACAGATTGGTTTGAATTGAAAAAAGTAACTTGGGAGGATAAAAAGCAAAACTCTTAACAACGATTTTGAGCAAGTGGGCTTTTAGGAAAAACTGAAACTTATTTACCGTTTATACAAAAGATGCTTTAAAGCATCTTTTTGCTTTTATAGCAACATGATGTGATTATCCATTAAATATAAATAGTTGTCTAAAACAGATCATTTACTTTTAGTATAGCCACTACTACCCCACTTATTGTATTTTTGGGTATGGAATTGTATGAAATTTTAGGATTAATTGTTTTTGTACTTGCCGGAGATTGGTTGCGGGGGAAGGTTTATGATTGGCGGAAGTATCGTGGGTATAATGATAGTTCGAGGAATAGGAAATAATGCCACAAGTACAAATAATGAAAAAAAGCACTAAAGAAATATTTGTTAAAATACATATATTGTAGCTTTATTTATCTATATTTGTAATACTAAATAATAAGTCTATACGTTAATTATAATGATATGGGCACAAAAAAGTTTTTTATAGAGATGAAGGATTGGTTGAAAAACACAAATTGGGGAGAATTGTTCTTCCCTGTTCTTGCTGACCTTAAAAACATTAACGAGGAAACAGATACTACCCGTGTATCCTCCAATAATTGGGACTTAGCCAATGATAATGAAGATTTTAAAGAAATCATTGAAAAAATCAACGAGAATAGATCTTCCGAAGACACTAAGCATAATATAATAGTTCTATAATAGATATCTATGGAAATTACTATAGGTATTTATGCGCTTATCTATATTTTTTTCTTTTTAGTTATCCCAGGGTTTTTAGCTAGAAGATTCTATTACCACGGTGAATTTTCCAAACAAATTAATATAAATACTAATTCAGTAATGAATTTCATTTATTCTTTGTTTGTTGGAATACTTTTATCTCTCCTTTTTATTTCAATATTTAACTGTTTCAGCAAACAAGGAATCAATATTGACAATATTCTAAACGATTTTGATACTAACTTTGTTACTTCATTAGGTGATGAAAGTACAGATAAAACCAAAAGTATAAGTCTAGCTAAAAAAGGAAAATTCGACGGTTTAAGCGAAAACATCTACAGTGATTATCTTCCTTTTCTGGGTGGAATTTATTTTTTTTCAGCAATTATTGGTTTTTTCCTTAGTAAAATTGTTCTTCTATTTAGTTGGGATACAAGATGGAAATTTTTAAGATTTTCGAACAACTGGCATTACCTTTTTTCTGGCAAAATATTAAAATTTAAAAAATATATCTCATCAGAAATAGATCATAGACTAAAAGTTAAATATACTTACTTAGACATTTTAGTTAGTGAAAAAGGTGAGGAAACCACTTTATATTCTGGACTTTTTGCAGATTATGACTTAAACCCCCAAGACACCTGTAAATTAGAAAAAATACATCTTTACAAAGCAATACGCTATAAAAAAAACGATGATGGGACAACTGTTTCCAAGAACATTCCGGGAAATCTGTTTACTATAGTGGGTGACAGAATATTAAACATAAATTGTACATATATTTGTTTTGACGAAGAGGAAAGTAATAATAAGAAGTTTAGCAATCAAAAGAATTTATTAATACCGGTTCAAATTGCATCAACCTTGTTTTTCCTTACAATTTTAATTTCATTTACATTCTCATTAAATATATTCAATAGCAGCTGGTATAATCAAGAATTATTATCAAAATCATTTTTCTACAAAGTATTAATTATTTTCACATTGAATTTTGGCATTGGGCTAATAACTCCTTTTGAAATATTCAAAAAAGAGAAGAAAGTAAAATTCATTGGAATGAAAGCTTATTCATTAAAAATCATTCTTATAATAATTTCACTTTGTTTGATATATATTTCAAATAGATACTTTTAAACTGTATTTCAAAAGACTCAATAAAAAGAATTTTACTACATTTGGTAATCATTACCAAATAGATTTTTTTTAATGTCTGAACAACTAGAAGGATACGTAATATACAGCAAGGAATATAATAATGAAATTCCATTTGGAGTTGTATCTAATGATTATGAATGCAATGCAATCACAAATTATATTCCCTCTAGACTCAAAGAATATTTAGTTGAAATTGAAGATAAGCGTTTCTTTGAGCATAATGGTATTGACTTGAAAGGCATTTCACGTGCTTTAGTTGAAAATGTAAAAGCCGGAAAAATTGTTCAAGGTGGAAGCACCATTACACAACAATTAGCAAGAAACATTTTAAAAGACAATCGAAAATCTCTTTTAAGAAAAGTACGAGAAACAATAAAAGCTATCCAACTAGAAAAAAGATACTCAAAAGAAGAAATATTAAATCTATATTTTAATAATGTATACTTCGGTAAAAACTTGAGAGGAATTAGGGCGGCTGGATTATATTATTTTGGCAAGGAAGTAGAAAAGTTAAATCAATCTGAACTTCTGTATTTGTTAACCATTATTAGAGGTCCTAATTTTTACACACAGAAACCCGAAATTGCTGCAAAAAGATTACATTTCATCAGTAACTCATTACATGACAAAAAGCTAATTTCAAGAAACAGAAATCAGAAAAACTTAAAAGCTAAATTTAATATTAGTAATAATCAACTATTAAACATTAAGAGTGTTTCTGTTCCCTTTATAACTGAGAATACTGATTCAAACAAAAAGAAAATTGTATCAACTATTGATCTAAAGATTCAAAACTTTGCAAAACAATTTGTTTCTGACTCTAAATACCCTGTTTCAATAATAGCTATTAAGAATAATAAGGTAGTTGCTTTTGCAAGTAGTTATGGAACTGACTACCCCTTTATTTATAAATCCAACGTTGGTTCAACATTAAAACCATTTCTATATTGTTATTTACGTGATAATGGTGTTACAAAATTTGAAAAATTCAATGCTTATAAAAATAATTTTAATTGGGAAGTGAGAGAAGTCGGCTCTTATAAGTCGCAATTAAATTTAAGTGAAGCGTTATTCTACTCTAACAACAACACTTTTTTAAATGCTGCTAATAATACCAATATTGAAGAATCTCTTAGTTACTTAGCGAATATATTTAATCATGACAAAAAAGAATTTTACCCTTCAAGTATTTTAGGTGCAACAAAAAACGGGATATCCCTTTTTGAATTAGCTTCAGCATATTCAACTTTTTTCTCACCTAAAAACTTATCTGACAGTAAAATAGAATGTTTGTCTATTCTTAATAGGATTTTTGCTGACAAATTAGGTTTTACAATTGAAAATGCATTTTTAAAAACCGGCACAACCAATGATAATAAAGACCGATTCGCAATTTTAGGTGAAGCTGAGTTAACATTTGCTGTTCTTAGAAACGAAAATGAGTTAAATGACGAATCTAAAGAAGGAGGGTTTATATTCCAAATCAGAAGAAGCTTTTCTTCATTTTTTAACACCGATAAGAATTACAAATGGATTTAGAAACAATATTAAAAGATGCAAATCCTGACTTAGTCATTTTTCTTTTGACTACATTGATTGCTTTTATATCATGGCTTGTAAAAGGATTAGTAGAAAACCCTATAACAGAGTCAAAAAACACTTTTAATAAATTTCTTGAAAAGAGGATTGAGATTTTGACCGAAGTAAAAAGTAGACTAAACTTTATAGCTTATTTCCCCGAGGGAGAAGATAACTTAAATTATAAAAATCAGCTTCAAGAAATAATCCTAAAAGACGGCAAAACCGGTTACTTAAATAAAGATACTTTTGATTCTGCTTTTAAAATTGCAATAGATCCGAATACCGACGAAAAATTATTACTAGATACGATAAAAAAAATAGACGAAGATTTGTATTTACAAATCTCTAAGATTCAAGACGAAATTAGTTTTTACAGAAGATTTTCTAACTACAATCCACTGAAACGTTTTATTGGCCTTACATTACTCTCTTTACAATATATCATTTCTCTTTCAGTTGTAATTTCAATTCTTTTTCTTTTGGTATATCTTTTTACAGAAGTTAATCTATTCTTTAAAATAGTTATAATTATCTCTTCATTAATAAGCATTTATTTATTAGATAAGTGGCTGAAAAAATACTAATTCCGAATTAGAACATTTTCAACACAAACAATAGAACTTATTTATTTTGCTCATATAAAATTATATTTTTTTAATAGTTATGATGTAGTTGTTGATTCGGGATAAACAGTTATCCTAAACGGAGCATTTACTTTTACCATAACAATCACTACCCTACTTATTGTATTTTTAGGTTTCTTGACTCTGGGTTGCGAATGTACAACCTAACAGGAATAGCCAATTGTTTTTTATTTTTTTACAGCACGGATTATAAATCTGCACTATTGAGGTCTCGTTTTTATCAAGAAAACGCTACGAGACATTTTCTGTGAAAAACATTAAACTAGTACAGGTGTAATTTCTATTTATAGTCTCTTTAATTTTGTTTATTAAATAAATTATAATTTATTTCCAATTTGAGAATTATTGTCTAGTTCCTTCATACCAAATTTTGATTCTCTCTTACATAAATCTATAAGTCTTATTACATGTATCGTTTATAAATTGTATAATAGTCTTTGATACTTAGGAAAATAACATCGCTTCATTTAAACAATAAAAATCAAGACTAAAAAGTGAACTGGTTATTGCAATGCAGAGGAATTAGTTTTGATTGGTCACCTTTACTGAGTAAAAGAAAGCCTAGTCTTACCACTAGGCTTTATTCTTTAATTCAGCTTCTCTCAATTTTTACTAAGCTATTTCCTTGCGCAACATCTTTTTAATGGTTCGTATTTTTGGATATTTCACTTGTATTGGGGATAGTGTAAAGCGATAAGAAACAAAAAACGCCATACAAACCAAACTTAACAATACAAGTAAACCATAAGTTTCTTTAAAGGATACCATAAGCACTTGTTTGTTTAAAATTTCAGCCAATTGAGCTTGAGGCGTTAACAAAAATTGACGATTAATACCATCAAAAGAAGATGAGATCAGTTGAAAATTTTTATTGGCTATATGAATAAACCAATGATGTAAAACTGCTGCTCCTAAGGCACTTCCCAAAGCAACGCTCATAAAGGCTTGAATGGATATCGATTGAAAAAAATGATGAAACGGTATTTCTCCCAAAGAATACAGAAATAGGAAACTTTAATGTGGAAAATTACAAGTTCAACTTTAAAGTCTTTATTGGAACAATGGTGATTTTTTTTCTCCAGAACCCATGCTAGCGGAAGCTTCTAGCTCGTACGACATAAAACAATGAAATTAAAAAATTACTATTTCATTTTATACTTTTATAAAAATGAGTGAAAGTATATCTTTGAAGAAAAAGAAGGGCTTATTATATCTCCTTTGCAACAGTTTATTGAATTGCTATTTTTACTAATGTAGATTATTTTGATGTCATGATAGAATCTTTAGACTACTACCATAAAAAAGTATGGAAATGATAACTAGACTGTTTTAGAAATTGATTTAAATTAGTTACGGGCACGAGCAAAACGCTCGCACCATCAGGTGGAAAATTTATCTAAATCCTACACTACAAGAATAGACGAAATAATTACCATTAAGATTTAAAAAAGTTGTATATTTTCAATGGTATTTAATAGTTATAGGCAACTGTAACAGACAACAAAATAATAAGACAGAAAATTGAAATATATTACACGGACAGTTTGGATTTTATCAATAGTTAGTTTACTTACTGACACAGCAAGCGAAATGCTGTATCCAATTATGCCAATTTATTTAAAGACAATTGGATTTTCAGTGGTTCTAATTGGAATACTTGAAGGTGTTGCCGAAGCAACAGCCGGACTTAGCAAAGGTTATTTTGGCAAACTTTCCGACACTTCGGGTAGACGAGTTCCGTTTGTGCAAATCGGTTATGCTTTTAGTACCATTTCAAAACCAATGATGGCCATTTTCATTTATCCGCTTTGGGTATTTTTTGCCCGAACCATTGACCGTTTTGGTAAAGGCATACGAACTGGTGCAAGAGACGCTATTCTGTCAGACGAAGCAACACCACAAACTAAAGGAAAAATTTTTGGTTTTCACCGTTCAATGGACACTTTGGGTGCCGCAATTGGACCTTTATTAGCTTTGATTTACCTATATTACAACCCAAACGATTACAAAACACTTTTCTACATTGCTTTTATTCCTGGTCTTTTTGCTGTTTTGGCTTCCTTTTTTCTTAAAGAAAAAAACCATACGACAGATAGACCAAAAACAACTGTTTCATTTTTTTCATTTCTACAGTATTGGAAAGAAAGTCCAACAACATACAAAAAATTAGTAGTAGGACTTTTAATCTTTACATTGTTCAACAGTTCCGATGTATTCTTGTTGCTTAAAGTTAAAGAAGCAGGACTTGACGACACAGCAGTTATTGGTGTTTATATTTTTTATAATCTCATTTACGCTTTGTTTGCATTTCCAATTGGCATTATGGCTGACAACATTGGTCTTAAAACTATTTTCGTGTCTGGACTTGTTTTATTTGCAACTGTTTACTTCGGAATGGCTATCAACACTAATATTTATTTCTTCTTCGGTCTATTTTTTCTGTACGGCATTTATGCAGCTGCAACAGAAGGAATTTCCAAAGCTTGGATTTCAAACATTACAGACAAAAAAGATACCGCAACCGCAATCGGTACATTCTCTGGTTTACAAAGCATTTGCACAATGTTAGCCAGTTCATTGACAGGACTTATTTGGTTTCAATTTGGAGCAACAATTGCATTTACCTTGACTGCAACGATAACACTAATTGTTTTTGCTTACTTCTTAACTATTCCAAAACCAATAAATGGAACAACAGAAACATAACGACAAAAGAAAAGCTGCCGATAAAACAGGTTTTGTGTAAAGCGGTGTAACGTGTAAACTTGAGGCTCTGTGCTTCTTATCTACCTCGGTACTGGTTGATAGTTTTGCACTTCGAAACACGTACCAAAGCAAAGCCCAAAAACGTTAGATTTTTTTTAAATTAATTAGAATAGTTTACACAGAAAAACTATGCAAAAAAAATACCCGATCGCTCGGATATACGCAAACAAAACCAGAGCATTATCTTTAGCTCGGAAATATTTCCCGTACCTACAAAGAGCGTAAAAAAACATGATTTTGATTGTATGCTCTCAAAGAATATTATTTTATCTTAGCAAGAAACTATGCAGATTTGGAAAATGAGATATTATAACTTATCAGCAAACTACTATTTTTCTTTTCTCACAAAATATCACAATACAAAAAAAATACGCCTTACGGCGTATTTCTTATTTAGTAAGTACTTCAGGCATAACCTTGGCCTCTGTACCATTGGGTAACGAGATTTTTAATTTAAATGCCAAAGTCGGAGCAATTTGTGTGATTTCTTTCTTATCGTAACTCTCTCCTTTTTTAATGTTCCATCCGTAGAATAAACAAGGAACATGGGTGTCATAGGTATACGGTGAACCGTGAGAAGTTCCTGTGCCTATGTATTGCATGTAAGCCGGTTTATCAATAACAATTAACTCTCCGTTTTGTGATGGGTCATATCCTTTTGATACAAAATTAAGGTATATATCCGATGTAGAACCTGCTATAATTTCACTCTCATCATATACTCTTTTCACTTGTTTCTGAGTATACAAAAATTCTTTTAGTGCTTCTTTTACTTTTGCCAGCTCCAATCCTTTTGCTTTAATTTTCACTTTGTCTAAAAAAACATTGTAATTAGAATAATTAAGCAATAGGTCATCTCCAAATGTTGTTTTTAGAAATTCTGCAATCGATTGTTCTATGTTTTTCTCGCTATTGTTTTCCACATCATATTTATTGTCTTTCAAGTGGTTGACATTTTCTGCTCCTGCATGGTCAGCAGTGATGAACAGCAAATAATTGTCTTTTCCAACCGTTGCATCTAAATAATTCAGGAAATTCCCCATGGTTTCATCCAAACGCAAATAAGTATCTTGTAATTCGATTGAACGCGATCCGAAGGTGTGTCCAATATAATCTGTCGAAGAAAAACTCACCGTTAAGAAATCGGTTTCATTATCTTTCCCCAATTGTTCAGCTTCAATCGCTCTCATGGCAAAATCTGCCAACAACGTATTTCCATGAGGGCTGTTGCGTAAAATTCCAGCATCTCCCGGTTTAGTCATTTCCGCTAAGTTATACGGAAAAAAAGCTTGTTTCTTGTTTAATTTCCCTTCATAAGGGTTGTCATCCGGTAAACTTTCATTGTAAACGTCTTTCGAACGCAACAAATCCCAACCTTTATTGGCATATTTTTCATAGTTCTTTTCATTATTGAACTTTACTACCCAAGCCGGTAAGTTTTCACCGTAAAAAGTACTGGAAATAAAAGAACCGGTTTTGCTGTACCAAAATGCACCGTTAGCAAAATGGCCTGCTGGTAAGATAGCTCCTCGATCCTTGATACTCATTCCAATCACTTTGCCCTTGAAATTTGTTGCCAAACGAAGTTCATCTGTAATCGTAGTTGCTTGTAATAATTTAGGAGACATTAATCCTTCGTTCCCAACACCATCACCTACCATTGTTACTGAAGCATCATCCGTACAATACACTTCTTTTCCAATGGCTTTGTTAAACCATTCGTTACCCACAATACCGTGAACTGCCGGAGTAGTCCCCGTATAAACCGAAGCATGACCTGGTCCGGTAAACGTAGGCATGTAGTTGTAATGCATGTTGTGGAACATAAATCCTTCACGTAGCAAGCGTTTGAAACCATGCTCTGTAAAATCATCGGCAAAACGATACAGATACTCTGTTTTCATTTGATCGATTACGATTCCTACGACCAACTTCGGTCTTTTCAGTTCCTGAGTTTTATTTTTCTCTGCCTTTTGTGCATTGGCCAAACTTATTGTCAATAAGGCTAAAGTAAGTACAATCTTTTTCATTATTTTTTCAGGTATTTCATATTATACACTAATACGCGATCGTTGTAATTGATATACAACTGACTCATATTTTCTTTTTTTCGAGTTTGAATTTCAATATAACAGGTTTCTCCGTTTAAATCTACACAATCGAAACCTAGAATTTGTTTCCCGTTTTCTTGCTTTTCGTCGTAATACTTTTGTATTTTAAAGTATTGTTCAATTTCCGAATATATGGCGATATAATTTTTCGGTGTGTTTAAACTTGCTACAAATCTTGCCGGCTTAAAAGGCGTAAATTCACTCCAGGTTCTTTTTTGTTTTACAGACATACTAACGCCAGACACTTCAAATCGATAGACTTGTGCCTGCAGTGTTGCTCCAAAAAATAGAACCCATAATAATATTGTAAGTTGTTTTTTCATTTCTTATTTTTAAAAAGTGGCCACTTCTTTTTTAGCCTGTTCAAACTCGGTTACTACTTCCTTAATAATTTGGCTCACGGGTTGAATTTCATGGATTAGTCCAGCAATTTGACCGATTTCTAATTCTCCTTCTATCAAATCTCCTTCAAACATCCCTCGCTTTGCTCTTCTTTTCCCTAAAAGATTTTCTAATTCTTCTTTGGTTGGACCTTTGGCATACAATTCCTGCAAATCGTTATAAAATTTATTCTTAATCAGTCTTACTGGAGCCAATTCTTTTAGGGTTAACTGGGTTCCTCCTTCTTCGACCTCTACAATAGTTTTTTTGAAGGCTTCGTGAGCAGAGCTTTCTTCAGAGGCTGCAAAACGACTTCCCATTTGCACCCCGTCTGCTCCTAAGACCATAGCCGCCAACATGCCTCTTCCTGTGGCAATACCTCCAGCAGCGATTAGTGGAATATGTATCTTCTCTTTCACCATAGGAATTAATGTCAGCGTGGTGGTTTCTTCTCTTCCGTTATGTCCTCCCGCTTCAAAACCTTCTGCTACAATAGCATCTACTCCAGCTTCCTGAGCCTTCAAAGCAAATTTAGAACTACTCACCACATGCACCACGGTAATTCCGTGTTGTTTTAAAAAAGGAGTCCATGTTTTAGGATTTCCTGCCGAAGTAAAGACAATTTTCACGCCTTCTTCGACTATAATCTGCATGATTTCTTCGATATTGGGATAAAGCATCGGGACATTAACCCCAAAAGGTTTATCGGTTGCTTTTTTGCATTTTTGAATGTGCTCACGCAGCACTTCTGGATACATGGAACCTGCTCCGATCAATCCTAAACCACCAGCATTACTTACGGCGCTGGCTAGTTTGTAGCCACTATTCCAAATCATTCCTCCTTGAACAATAGGATACTGAATAGTAAAAAGTTGCGTTATTCTGTTCATGATTATTGTTTGATTAATTTTCCGGAAGCCGAAGCTTTTCCATTCGATAACTTATAAAAATAGATTCCGGAAGGTACTGTTGGTAACGTAATATTTTGTTTAGGGTAGTCTACCCTTTGTGACATGATCTTTTGTCCAAAAGTAGTATAAATTTCAATTTGGGCAGGCAAAGACGCTTCTAAAACAGCAATCGTTAGTACGTCTTTTACAGGATTAGGATATATTTCCATTTTTGAATCCTCCACTTCGTTGACTGTCAAAACTTTATTGAGCATCGTTTGAAAATCCGGGATACCGTAACCATAGTAAATATCCGGAGTCGAATACCTATCTGCCGATGCTTTGATTAATTGTACGATCTCTGTATTGGTTTTGGAAGGAAAAGCCGACCAAAACGAGGTGATGGCTCCTGCTAAAATTGGAGAAGCAAAGGAAGTACCATCGGCTGTATGTACCGTACCTGTTTCGTTGGCTACCACCGAAGCGGTACCCATTGCCATAACATCCGGTTTGATACGGTTATCGGCCGTAGGTCCAATGGAACTGAATGATGATCTAGTTTCTGTAGCGTTTACAGCACCCACTGTTATATTCATTGCGGCATCTGCCGGAGTCAAAATATTGGGTTGTGTAGTACTTCCTGAATTTCCGGCAGAGCTAACACAAATCATTCCTCTGGAAAATGCTATATCCGTAGCTCTAGCTATTACTGAAACCTGACCGTTCATTTGTGTATAGGAATAGCTATAGTTAGGGTTGTCATAAGAAAAATAACCTAAAGACGTATTAATAACATCTACTCCTAACCTATCGGCTTGTTCCGCGGCTTCCACCCAATAACTTTCTTCCACCGGAGATTCGCTAGCCACATCTTCTGTAATAAACAGATAATAATGGGCATCGGGAGCTGTTCCTACTAAATTGGTCGTGATGGCTCCCATCGTTGAGAGCACCATGGTTCCGTGAGGATGTCCGATATAAAAATTGGAGGAACGGTTTACATAATTGTAACCGCCTAAAATCAATCCGTTATCTCTTAAATGTTGAAAAGGTTCTGTCGTGTTCACTCCAGGAAATCCTGCATCCATAATGGCAACTATTTTTCCTGCTCCAGTAAAATTTTGCTGGTGCAATACTTGCGCGTTTAACATTTGAATTTGTGTGGCCGAACTTCCGTAATTGTATGCGGTTTTCGTATTGAAGCCTTTATTTATAACGTTATAAGGTTGTGCGGATTTTGACGCTACTCTTCCTCCCGTATTTAAAGCGTGATTGGCATATTGAATCCGATGTACAAAAGAGAGCGCACTTAATGCTGCTATAGCTATTTGAGTTCCCCGAACGTGCACTCCGTTAAGCCATTTTGATTTTGCCAATACAGTAATTCCATTGGAAGCTGCAATTTGATCTAGGTAAGTCTGTTCTAGAGGCGCATCCTTGGTATCGAGAGCTATTCCCTGAGTTGTTCTTCTATCGAGAGAACGTTGGCTTAATTCAGACAATGGATTGTTAAAAAAATGGGACGCATTGGGTTTATCCAAAAAATAGACCCAAGCCTCTTCATTTTGACCAAAAACAGTGCTGGTAATTAGAAGTAAACTGAGGAATATGTTTTTCATGATACACACTTTTGATCCTTCAAATATAAACAATGCTCCAGTATAATCACAAGGTTTTTAAGAAATTACCCCTGATCCAATTAATTCTTCGCCGAGATGCCATGAGACAAATTGCCCTTGAGTAATGGCCGATTGTGGTTGATCGAACTCAACATACATTCCCGAATCAAACATAAGTAAGGTAGCGTCTTGTAATTCTTGACGGTAACGAATGCGCGCTTTTACTTTCATTGTTTGGCCTGCTTTTAAAGCCAAATCAGGTCGAATCCAATGTATTTCTTCCTTGGCTACAAACAAGGCTTTTCTGAACAATCCGGGATGATTGTGTCCTTGTCCGGTATAGATAGCATTGGTTGGAATATCGGTAGCGATAATAAACAAAGGTTCTTTGGTCCCACCAACATTCAATCCTTTTCTTTGTCCGATGGTATAATAATGAGCTCCTTGGTGTTTTCCCACCACTTTTGCCATTGCTGGAGTATAGTGTATTGGTGATGATTCTGATTTAAGTCGATCTTCTTCCGAATGAAAAGTAGTCGATTCTGCCTTGAATATTTCATTTTCGGCAGAAACTTCATAAATCAAACCTTCTTTAGGCTGTAACTGTTGTTGTAAAAATTCCGGTAAACGAACCTTTCCAATAAAGCAAAGTCCTTGTGAATCTTTCTTCTCCGCCGTTACCAATTCCATTTTTGACGCAATTTCCCTCACTTGAGGTTTGGTCAATTCTCCAATCGGGAATAAGGCTTTGGCTAATTGCTCTTGAGACAATTGACATAAAAAATACGATTGGTCTTTGTTACCATCGACTCCTGCCAACAGTTGATATACCGGTTTCCCATCGACTTCTATTTCGCCTTTACGGCAATAATGTCCCGTAGCCACATAATCGGCACCTAGAGAAAGGGCGATTTTCATGAAAACATCAAACTTGATTTCACGATTACACAAAACATCCGGGTTGGGCGTACGTCCTTTTTCGTATTCACTGAACATATAATCAACGATACGTTCTTTGTATTGTTCACTCAAATCGACGGTTTGAAACGGAATACCAAGTTTTTGGGCTACCAATAAGGCATCATTACTGTCTTCTAGCCAAGGACATTCGTTAGAAATGGTCACCGAATCATCGTGCCAATTCTTCATGAAAAGCCCAATGACTTCATAACCTTGCTCTTTTAACAAATAAGCCGCCACACTGGAATCTACACCACCTGACAAGCCTACAACCACTCGTTTCATTTCGTTTTGCTTTTAAATGTAATTTGGGACTGCAAAGTTACTGTTTCTTTTGTAAACTTGGTTTTTTATATCCGTTGATTGTATCGGCATTCATTTTACGGACTAATTTTCCGTTTTCGAAATACTCCCAAATTCCTTTTTTCTTATCATCTTTAAAATTTCCGACAATTACTAATTTTCCATATTCGTCGTATACTTTATAAGGACCGTGCATTTTTCCGTCTAAGAAAGTAGATTCTTCGACTAATTTCCCTTCTTTGTTGTATTTTTTTGCCACTCCATTTTTCATTCCATTCTTGTAGGTAACATCTTCTCCTAAAATACCGTTGCTATAATATACTTTTCGGGATCCTTCTAGTTTATCATCGATATAATTTTCCGTAGTCATCACGCTAGTCAATCCTTTGTGATAATACTTCCAAACACCTTGGCGTTTTTTGTTTATGATATTTCCTTCGCTTACTTTTTTTCCTTTTTCATCATAGAAAATCGTATATGCTCCTCCTTTACCATCAAAATTACGGGTAGCCATAATGATTTTTTTATCACTGTTGGCATAATATGTAAAAAGGCCTTGTTCTTTTCCGTCTATAAACTTGCCTTCATAACGAAGCAGTTTAGAATCATCATAGTACCCTTTCCATAGACCATGACGTTCTCCTTTAGCATTTGTCTGATTTTCTTTGACTTGTGCAATCGCTGCAGTTTTTACAAATAGGAATACTACCAGTAATTTAATTATTTTCATTTCTTTCTTTTTTCAAAATAAACTCAAAAGTATTGGATTTATTTTTTGAGAACAAAAATTAAGCCAATTACTTCTAAAATCTACGGTTTTATACGAATATAGTACGATTCTAAATCGAGAATCACTCGTTCTCATTCGACCAGTACATCATAATTTTTATCGACACCTCATAATAAAAATAAAATTCTAACATCATGAAGTAATGGTTATACGACAAGCATACTAATAATTTATTATGCTCCCAGTTCGATTGCCCTATTGTTGGCACTTTGCATGGCATGTGCAATTATTTTATCCAATGCATTGGTTTCAAAAACTTTGAGAGCACTCTCAGTAGTCCCTCCTTTTGAAGCTACCTTAGTAATCAGTTCATTGTAGGACAAATTGCTCGTACTTTGTAAATTAATCGCTCCAAGAAACGTTTGATGCACCAAAACCTCGGCTTCGGAAGAGGAAAACCCAAAATCTTCAGCCGCTTCAATCATAGCATTCATAAAATAAAACACATAAGCTGGTCCGCTTCCTGAAACCGCTGTAGCCGGATTAATCAGAGACTCATCTTCTACATAAATTGACTTTCCTGTAGTATTGATTAAATTTTGAACAATAAACAAATCTTTCCTATCGGTTTCTGCAGAAGCCGAAAAAACAGTCATTCCTAATCCGATTTGGGTTCCCAAATTAGGCATTGAACGAATTACTTTTTTAACGGATAATTTTTCTTTAATCTTTTCAATAGAAACTCCCGCCATTACCGATAATACAATTTGTTCGTCCGTAATGAATTGTTTTAGCGTTTTTGCTACTTCCTCGAAATCCTGCGGTTTGGTGGCCAGAATTACAATATCAGATGCTGTTATATTTAAGTCCGGTAGCTTTTGAAAATTAACCATTGGTATTCCTAGAGACATTTCGGATTGGGGTAATGTTCTTGTGACTACATAAATATCTTCACTTTTAATAAATTTTGATTTGATAAAACTACTGGCAAATGTTTTACCTAAATTCCCAAAACCAATAATTGAAATTTTCATAATAAAATAGTTGTATATTGTTGCTGTAGAATAGAAAAATCCCTGCTTTGAACTTTTACAAGAATCAAAACAGGGACTGTATTTTTAAGGAGTACTAATTTTTGTATTATTTATTTCCTTTTGCTTTTTTATGCGCTTCCGCTTGTTCCATGGCTTCTTGTAATTTTTGCTGGAACTTGCTAGGCTTTTTAGGCTCTTTTAATTTATTCTCCTGAATTTGCGCATGAATTCTTTGTTCATCTACCACATAATTCTTGATGTAGAACATAATTCCTAAAGTCATTAAGTTAGAGAACAAGTTATATAAACTCAGACCAGAACCATAGTTATTAAAGAAAATCAACATCATTATAGGAGAGATGTAAATCATCATTTTCATGATTTTACCCATATCCGGCATTCCTTCTTGTTGTGGTGCTGCCATTTGTTGATCTCCAGTAGTATACTTCATGTAGAAGAAAATCGCGATCGCTGCCAAGATAGGCAATAAACTTACGTGATTTCCATAAAGAGGGATTCTGAACGGTAATTGTAACACCGCATCATACGAAGATAAATCTTCAGCCCAAAGGAATCCTTTTTGTCTTAACTCTATAGCCGCCGGGAAATACTTGAAGGAAGCAAACATGAATGGCATTTGAATCAATGCTGGAATACAACCCGCCATTGGATTAACGCCTGCTTTGTTATACAACTTCATGGTTTCTTGCTGACGCTTTACAGGATCTTTGAATTTCTCGTTAATCTCATTCAATTCCGGACGCAATACCTTCATTTTTGCTTGAGACAAGAATGATTTATAGGTAATTGGCGACATAGCCATTTTGATAAGAATCGTGAATACGATAATCGCTATTCCGTACGACATGAATGTACCGATGAAACCAAATAACGGCACGAAGATAAATTTGTTAATCCATCCGAAGATACCCCAACCTAATGGAACGATTTCATCTAAATTTTTGTCGTAATTATTTAAAATCTGATAATCGGCAGGACCGTAATACCAGTTCATTTTGTAGTCTAGCTCTCCATTGTTGAAGGCCAACGGCAAAGAAGCTTTGAAGTTTTTAGTAAATACACTGTCTACTTCTTCGTCTTTGATTAAGTTCTGAGAAGCTAGTTTAGCTGTTTTAAAAGGTTTCTCTGTCAATAAAATAGACGTGAAGAAATGTTGCTTGAAGGCTACATAAGAAACTTCGTTTACTTCTTCCTCTTCGTCTGATTGTCCTAAATAGTTGTCTTTACCGTCTTCATATTCATAAACCATTTCAGTTAAAGTATTCTCGTAAGAAATACTTTTTTCATTGCGGTACGCTTTTAAATTCCATTCTAAATTAGCCGGGTTTGAAGTATTTAAAACCGAAGCCAATCCTTGTGAACGCACATCAAAATCTAACATATAATCGTTAGCTTTTAATACGTATTTGTATTCTAGGAACTGATCTTGCCCCGCTTTAAGTTTCATGGAAAGGATTTGATTCCCATCGGCTTTAGAAAGCGTTGGCTCAAAAAACAATTCTTTGGTATTGAGTACTTTTCCTTCTTTGGTCAGTAATGCAATGTTTAAATTGGCATTGTTCTCTTTAATTAACTGAACCAAAGGGCCGTTTTTATCGATGGATTTGAAATTTTTGAGTGTCGCCTCTGCTATATACCCTCCTTTATTTGCAATTTTTAGAATTACCAACTCATTTTCTAAAGTTGTGAATTCGTTTTTTGCAGACGGTAATGATGCTGAATAAGCGAAACTTCCCAAACTCGCTTGCATGGCTTTTACCTGAGAAGAATCGGAAGCCACTGCTTTCGTTTTTTCCGTTTCTGAAGCCGTAACGGTTTTGATTTCTTGTTCCTTTTTAGCTTTTTCGGCATCAATTTCAGCCTGAGAGGGTTGATTGGTGTACATGATGTACATCATAATCCCAAAAATTAACGTAAATCCAATAATTGAATTAAAATCAAATTTTTTTTGTTCCATTGTTAAAATTTAGCTTTCAGCGTTAGGCTTTCAGCATTGGTTAGTCTACTATTTTTACTTTTTGTTACCCAAATAATCAAGAGGATTGCTCCTAGCCCTGATGGCAGTGGCAGCCTAAGCGCAGCTTAGCTATAACGAACAGCAGGAAAGACCATTACTGAAAAGCCCCAGCCATTCGCTCTTAATTATTTTTATGTTTGACAACCGCTTCCACAAATTTCACAAAAATAGGATGCGGATTGGCCACTGTACTCTTATATTCCGGATGGTACTGAACACCTATAAAAAACGGATGATTCTCGATTTCTACCACTTCGACCAAACCGGTATCAGGATTAATCCCTGAAGCTTTTAAGCCTGCGTTTTGAAGCGCCTCTAAGTACGCTCCGTTGAATTCGTAACGATGACGATGGCGCTCTAGGATGTCTGACTTTCCGTAGATTGCATAGGCTAACGTATTTTCCTCTAAATGGCATTTCCAAGCCCCTAAGCGCATGGTTCCACCTTTGTCGGTAATATTTTTTTGTTCCTCCATCAAGTTTATCACCGGATGCGAGGTATTTTCATTCATTTCGGTTGAATTGGCATCGGCATATCCTAAAACATTACGCGCATATTCGATAACTGCCATTTGCATTCCCAAACAAATTCCGAAAAACGGAATTTTGTTTTCACGGGCATAACGCACCGTTTCTATTTTTCCTTCGATTCCTCGGTTTCCGAATCCCGGTGCTACCAGAATCCCATCGAGTCCTTTTAGCTGTTCGGCTACCGTTTTTTCGTCTAAATATTCCGAATGAATACTCACTACATTGACTTTGGTCTCGTTGGCCGCTCCTGCATGAATAAAGGCTTCTAGAATAGATTTATATGAATCTTGTAGCTCGACATATTTTCCAATAAGACCTATATTTACTTCATGCTTCGGATTTTTCAATCGGAATAAGAAATCGTTCCAGTTGGTTAAATCCGGTCTGTTTTTTTCAGGCAGATTTAATTTTTTCAAAGCCACTCGATCTAGACCTTCTTCTAACATTAAATTAGGCACTTCGTAAATCGTTGAAGCATCGATAGACTGTATCACCGCTTCTTTTTTCACATTGCAGAACAAAGCTAATTTCTGACGCAATTCTTGAGAGAGTTCATGCTCTGTGCGACACACCAAAATATCTGCTTTGATTCCGCTTTCCATTAACGTTTTTACCGAATGCTGCGTTGGCTTGGTTTTTAGCTCCCCTGCCGCTGCAAGATAAGGCACTAATGTTAAGTGAATTACAATTCCGTTATTATCGCCTAACTCCCATAACAATTGTCGAACTGACTCTATATATGGCAAAGATTCTATATCTCCTACGGTTCCACCGATTTCAGTAATTACAATATCATACTCTCCACTTTGACCAAGCAACTGCATGCGTTCCTTGATTTCATTCGTGATATGAGGCACGACTTGAACTGTTTTTCCTAGAAATTCTCCTCGACGTTCTTTTTCTATCACTGAAAGATAAACCCTTCCAGTGGTCACATTATTGGCTTGCGAAGTAGGAACATTTAGGAATCTTTCGTAATGTCCTAAATCCAAATCTGTTTCTGCCCCGTCATCGGTCACATAACATTCCCCGTGTTCATACGGATTTAATGTTCCCGGGTCTACATTAATATACGGGTCAAATTTTTGAATGGTAGTTCGATACCCCCTTGCCTGCAATAGTTTTGCCAACGAAGCCGCTATAATTCCTTTTCCCAAGGAAGAAGTCACACCTCCGGTAACAAAAATATACTTTGTTTGATTCATTTTGTTGTTATTGTTGTGTTGTTGTGTATTAAAACCGGGCAAAAATACGATTAATAATTGATAATTTACAATGGGGAAATAACAATTATTCGTTAAACCCTTTACGGTTTTGGAAAGTTTTTTCGGATGTTATGAACCAACTCTTCTAGCCCATTACATTTTAGTTCGTAGACCAATTGCAATTGTTCTCCCAACACGCCTTTGGGAAATCCTTTGCCGTGGTACCAAACTACGTAATACTCGGGTAAATCGATCAGATAACGACCTTCGTATTTCCCGAAAGGCATTTTTGTATGAGCGAGTTTGATTAAAATTGCTTGTTGTTGGTTCATTTTTTGAAGGAAAATAAAAAAACAGAGCGCGCTCTTTTTAAAAAGCTACCCTCTGTTTTTCAATGTATTATTGTCTATCTTAAGAATTAATCCCAGTTGAAAACGATTACTTTTTTAATATCGGGATGCAAGCTAAAAAATACCGGACAGGTCATTGCGGTTCTTTCCAAGATCGTTCTGGTTTTCTCATCTGCTGCTATTCCCATTGAAAAAGTGACATGAATTTCGGTGATTCTTCTCGGATCTGTTCCCATTACCTTGGTCACTTCAGCTGTAGCTCCTGAAAAATCGACCTCCATTTCTCTGGCTTTGATTCCCATAACAGTAAACATGCAAGAAGCTAATCCGTTGGCTACTGTATCCGTTGGAGAAAATGCTTCTCCTTTTCCGTTGTTATCCAGTGGTGCATCAGAAATTATTTCTGAACCTGATTGTAAATGTATCGAAGAGGTGCGTAAATCACCTAAATAAGTCACTTTTGATGTTGCCATTAGTCTGCTTGTTTTATTGTTAAATCGGTATCATAATATAAAATATGTACCCCTTTATTCTGGAAGCCGCCTTCAGGGTTGGCGACATAATTAAATTCACTTTCTACTTGTTCTGATGCCATTTCACTAAATGTTTCCATTATAGCACGCTCTTGGTTAAGACGCAATAAGACATCAAAAGTCACATCAAATCCGCGGGTTGCAAACGGATTAGGCAACACCCTATTTTTCTTTTTAAAATCGGATTCGAAAATCTCTCCTTCTGTTGTTCTGTTAGGTCTTGAAACGGAAGGATAATGCAATTTCAATTTGGTGAGACGATTCATCGGAATTTCTTCGAAATCTAAAGCTTCGTTTTCACCCAAAACTACTAGATTGATCTGAAATTCTTTTAACCAATTCACCAAAGCACCGGTAGTACTCAAAATTAAATTGGTTTTTTCTGTTTCCATCACCACATAATTGATTTTATCTTTTACCAAAAGTGATTTCATTTGTGCCACATCTAAAGTTCCTTTTGGAGTAAAACCAACCAGTTTCACTTCTTTGTGATTGGACTCGATATATTGTTTTACAGAGGCTTTTTTAGGATCAACAACCGCTATCACATTGCCTGCTTTTTGACGCATGAAATCAAACATGGCCTGTTTAATATCGTCCGGCATGGTAGTCGCCTGAATTAAATTAGGGAACTTCTTATCGTAATCTTTCGAAAGCGGAGAAATTACAGGAACTGTTTCAACCAATTGCGCCAATTTTTCGACATTATTTTGATAGAATGGCCCAATAATCGCGTCCATCTCTTTGAGTCGGTTTTGATACACTAGGGATGCCACATTGGAAGTCGATTTGGTTTCATCAGAGTCTAAAATAGTCACCTCTAGATTCATTCCTAGCACCTTAGCGGAGTCGATTGCTGCCAAAGCACCAGCATAAAAATCCAAAGTCATGTTCAAGAATTTGTCTTTTCGCAAACGTGATTTTGTAGAATTTACCGTATCCTGATCTAATTTAGTGATGTTGAAAGGCAACAACAACGCAACTTTCTTCTTCCCGTTATTCTTGAAGGTTTTGGTCAAATCCACCCATTCTTTTTTTACGGCAGATTTAGCCTTCACCGGAATTTTAAGCACCATTCCTTCTTGTAATCCTTCTTTAGCCTCTGGATTTAGGGCCAACAACTCATCCACCGAAATCCCTAATTCTCTTGAGATTCCATATACGGTCTCCTGAGGTTTAACGGTATATTCTGTCGTTTTATATAGTTCCTTAACAACAATTCCTTGCTGAGGAACTACCGGTGTTTCTGCTTTAGGTTGAACCGCCTTGGAGGTATCTGTTGAAGCTACCACTTCTTTTGGACGTTCCCCTTTGATGAGCAATTTATATCCTATAGGAAGTCCGTTAACAATTTCAGGATTTTTTTTCTCTAATTCCTCAACTGTAATCCCGTATTGTTTTGCAATCCCGTATTTGGTTTCTTTGGTTTGTACAATATGGTAAACCGGTTCTTGTTTTTTAGACACCTGTGGCTTAGCCCATCCTTTTTTCACAGGAATCGTTAATTCCTGACCTATACTTAAACCATTTTTAGTTTCTGGATTGGCTTTTTCTATTTCTTCTACGCTGACACCATAGAATTTAGACAAACTGTAAAGCGTTTCTTTAGGTTGAACTTCGTGTTTTTTTAAAATTACACTAGTGGCTTCCTCCTTTTTTTTAGTCTCAGTATTATTTTTGGTTGCCAACGAAATCACTAAAACGGTATTTTCTGCAATTCCTTTTTGAGCATCCGGATTCAGTTTATAAATTTCGTTAGGTTTAACGTTGTATTTGTTAGCAATTTGTGTGATTGTTTCTCCTTTTGCTACTTTATGCTTGATCACATTTTGGGCAAAAGAAAACTGTATTACCAAGGCTATCAACCATACTATTTTCTTCATTTTTCTTCTTTTAGGGCATTTTTCAGTTGGAACAAAGTTATTGTTCCTTATCGATTTGTACAATAAATAAGTATTCAAATAACGGTTTTTTATTTTACAACTATTCCATATTTTTTTAATTAATTTTGAAACATAAGCAATTACAGACCTTCCGAAAAGAGTATCTTGTTTCTGATTCTATTCCAATACATAGTGCAATACTTCATCGCTTGAATGAGGCAATAGTTATGCCAAATGTGATCTAAAAACATTCACTGCTGTTGATAATATCCTATTCATGCTACCGAGATATTTATTAAATCACTAATGCTTTGGGCAATTTTGAACGATGTTGATTTCATTCCTAAAGACATAAAAAAAGTCGTTACGAAATTTTTACTGTAACGACTTTTTTGATCTTTTATTATTTTTTATTCCCACTCGATAGTTGCTGGTGGCTTAGAACTAATATCGTATACGACTCTATTTACTCCTTTTACTTTATTGATAATCTCATTAGAAATTTTCATCAAGAAATCGTAAGGCAGGTGTACCCAATCGGCTGTCATACCATCTGTTGACTCTACAGCACGAAGCGCTACAACCTTTTCGTAGGTACGCTCATCCCCCATTACTCCTACACTATTCACTGGCAGTAAAATAGCTCCGGCTTGCCATACCTTATCGTACAAACCATGCTCTTTTAATCCATTAATAAAAATAGAATCTACTTCTTGCAGAATTCTTACTTTTTCTGGAGTGATATCTCCTAAAATACGGATAGACAACCCTGGTCCTGGAAAAGGATGACGGCCAAGTAATTCATCATTAATCCCTAGAGATTTACCAACTCTTCGAACCTCATCTTTAAACAACATTCTGAGTGGCTCTACGATTTGTAATTTCATAAAATCGGGTAATCCCCCTACATTATGGTGCGATTTGATGGTTGCTGAAGGTCCTTTTACTGAAACCGATTCAATCACATCGGGATAAATGGTTCCTTGTGCTAAGAATTTCACGTCTTCGATTTGATGGGCTTCATCATCGAAAACTTCGATAAAGACACGACCGATAATCTTTCTTTTGGTTTCGGGATCTTCTACCCCAGCCAATTCTGATAAAAAGCGATCAGAAGCGTCAACTCCTTTCACGTTTAATCCCATGTGTTGGTACTGATCCAACACGCTCTGGAATTCATTTTTACGAAGTAAACCGTTATTTACAAAAACACAATAAAGGTTTTTACCAATCGCTTTGTTCAACAAAACGGCAGCTACTGTAGAATCTACTCCTCCTGAAAGTCCCAAGACTACTTTTTCGTCTTTGACTTTTTCTCTTATTTCTGTTATTATATCCTCCACAAAAGCTTTAGGAGTAAAGTTTTGAGGTACTTCGGCAATTTTCACTAAGAAATTTTCCAACATTTGTTTTCCATCTTCCGAATGATATACTTCTGGATGAAATTGAATGGCATAGGTCGTTTCCCCTTCGATACGATAGGCGGCATTTTCTACATCTTTTGTCGAAGCCAAACGCACCCCATGAGTTGGTAATTTCTTAATTGTATCACTGTGACTCATCCAAACCTGACTATTCAGATTGACATCATCAAAAAACAATTCATCGTCTTTTATATAGGATAAATTGGCTCTACCATATTCTCTGATGTTTGAAGGAGCTACTTCACCTCCAGAAAAATGCGCCAAATACTGTGCTCCGTAACAAACGGCCAACAATGGCATTTTTCCACGAATTTGTGATAAATCAGGATGTGGAGCGTCTTCAGCCCTTACTGAAAAAGGACTTCCGGAAAGAATTACCGCTTTGTAACTGGATAAATCACTTGGAATGTGATTGTAAGGAAAAATTTCGCAGAAAATATTTAATTCGCGAACTCTGCGGGCAATCAATTGTGTGTATTGAGACCCGAAATCTAAAATAAGTACATTGTGTTGCATGTGCAAAAAACAGGTTTTCTGTAAGTTGTTGTTTAGTATGAACCCTTAATCAGCCGTCTGAGTGAAAATTATTGATCTAATTTTTTCTCTGATGCCAATTTGGCGCAAAGGTAATTATAATTTTAAATATATAAGAAATCATCTCGCTTTAAAAGAAAACTAGTCACAGTAAAGAACCAATTAAATAACGTAATATCTATGAATTCCCCCTCTAAACAGAAATAGATTTCATTGTATCCTAAACCAGTTCCTATAAAAGACTTGATTAAAAAAATATAAAATTTTCATAATCAAATAATTAAAATTAAAAAAACAAGAAAAATCAAGTTAAAAAATACATTTTTTTACTAAATTTGAGTATCCCCAGACATAGAGCACGAAACTTGAAGAATATATAATAAGTTAAAAATGACTTCAAAATTATTATGCGTTTCAGATACTATATAATTATTCTCATTATCTTAATGCCCATTATGATTCTGAGGGATTTTACTCCTGACAATGAGCTTCGTTACTTAAGCATCGCAGATGAGGCTTTGAAAAATAATCATCTTTTTGCATTTACGAACCATGGACAAGTTTATGCGGATAAACCCCCTTTGTATTTATGGATCGTCATGTTAGGCAAAAGTATGTTGGGAACTCACAATGTATTTTTCTTATCATTTTTTTCAATAATTCCTGCTTTTATCATTATCTATATTATGGACAAATGGATCGGAAAACATTTGTCCAAAACAACTCGTATAGCCGCTGCAGTAATGCTCATGACTTCGGTTTTCTTTTTAGGCGGTATGATAGTTTTGAGAATGGATATGCTAATGTGCATGTTTATCACGCTGGCTCTTTTCACCTTTTATAAGATGTATGAAGGTGCCGAAGGAAAGCATCATCAATGGTTATTAGGATTTTATATATTCATGTCGGTTTTCACCAAAGGTCCGATAGGCATTATAATTCCACTGTTATCCATTGTTGCTTTTTTGATGGTACAAAAAGAAATACGGACTTTCAGTAAGTATTTTGGATGGAGAGTCTTAGCAACCCTACTTATCTGTTTTAGTTTTTGGTTTTTAATGGTTTGGATTGAAGGCGGCAACGGTTATCTCAACAACTTACTTTTCAACCAAACCGTTAATCGTGCAGTAGATTCTTTTAAACACAAAGAACCTTTTTATTACTATATCGTCACGATTTGGTATTCAATTGGTCCATGGTCATTACTATTTATCACCACCATTATTATGGGAATTCAAAAAAAATACATCATCACTGATCTTGAACGGTTCTTACTTACTGTTATTAGTGTCAGCTTTATTTTTTTATCTATTATCAGTTCGAAAATACCGATCTATATGTTACCCGCCTATCCATTTATTGCTTATTTGGCTGTGCTTATTTTGAGCAAAATAAAATGGAAGAAATGGATCGCTATTTCTATTGCTACTCCCGTAATCATAATTCTTCTAGCGGTACCGGTAGCACTATTTTTGGGAATAAATTATTTGAATTCAGTCCAAGTTTTATGGATTTATGCAATAACAGCGGCAATAGTTTTAATAGTAAGTGGTCTGGCTACATTATATCATATTTACAATAAAAAGAATATAATTCAAGCCAGCATTTTTTTTGCAGGAGGACTATTGGTAACTATTCTCATTATTGGGCTGGCAACTCCTTTCCTAAATAATAGGATTGGTTATGGGGAGTTATGCAATAAAGGAAAAGAATTATCTGAAGGAAAAGATAACCCTTTGTACTGTACCTTCAAACTTCGTCGTGCAGAAAACATAGATGTCTACCTGAATACCGATGTTAAAGAAATTTCTCTTGAAGACATAGTTTCCTCAAAGTATAAAGGTGCCATCTTATTCACTAGTGAAAAAAAGATTAAAAACAATCAAATTTTATATGATTACTTAAAAACTAAAAAGCAGGAAGCTGTAGGGAATAATTTAGTAATCCAACTCTAAACGCTAATTTCTTTACATCGCTGATGACGTGCATTTTGTATTAAAAAAAGCGACTAAAAAGATTAAAAACAGAATCCATTTAAAGCAGGAAAACAAGGTAAATAAACTATCACTGTTAATTTAATCAATTTATGGACACACAACTTACAATTATAATTCCAATATATAATGAAGAGGAAAACATGGATAGGCTTTATAAAGAAATGGCGGCTTTTTTACCAGTAGCTAAAAAAAAGACAAAAATACTTTTCATTGATGATGGGTCGAAAGACAAAAGTCTAGAACACATTAGAAGAATATGCGATGAAAATCCTTCGTTTAACTACATTTCTTTTGACAAAAATTATGGCCTTAGCGCGGCCATTAAAGCTGGTTTTGATCAGGTTTCAACTCCATGGGTTGGATACATTGATGCTGATCTTCAGACCCAACCCAGCGATTTCAATATCCTGCTAGATTATGCCGAAAATTATGATCTTGTGACTGGGGTAAGGGTGGATAGAAAAGACTCCTTCATAAAAAATATGTCATCGAAAATAGCAAATGGTATAAGAAGAAGTTTTACCAATGACTGCATGAACGATACCGGCTGTCCTCTTAAAATCATCAAAACAAAATATGCTAAAAAAATACCCATGTTTAATGGCCTCCATCGTTTTTTGCCCGCTATGATTCTTTTACAAAATGGAAAAATCATTCAAGTTCCTGTTAGTCATTTTCCAAGATTGGCAGGAAAATCAAAATTTAACGTTTGGAATCGGCTTATAGGTCCATTGTGCGATTGTTTTGCTTATGTCTGGATGAAAAAAAAATACATCAATTATACAATAAAGGAATCTAAAAATGAGTAACGCTATAACTATAGCGATTGGGGCTTTGGCTCAAATCTTATTCTCTAGCAGGATTATTTTACAATGGATACTATCTGAAAAAAGTAGAAGAGTTCTCACCCCTTTGTTGTTTTGGGAGCTAAGTCTAGTAGCTTCTTTTCTTTTATTTATTTATGGTTACCTACGTAACGATTTTGCCATAATGCTAGGTCAATCGCTTACCTATTATATTTATATAAGAAACATTCAGTTACAAAAGCAATGGAAAAAAATACACCCGTTTTTACGTCTCTTCATTTATATTTTTCCTGTAATCATTATAATCTATGGCTATAATAATGAGCGATACGATATAAACAACCTATTTAATGACGATACCATTTCAACCCCTCTACTCTTTTTAGGTATCATCTCGCAACTTCTTTTTACGTTTCGATTTATCTATCAGTGGTTATACTCCGAAAGAAAAAAAGAATCCTCTTTACCTTTGGGTTTTTGGGTAATAAGTTTATTGGGTTCGGGGCTAATACTCATCTATGCGGTGTTTCGTCTGGATCCTATACTTTTTATTGGGCACCTGATCGGTTTTACAGCCTATGCGCGAAATATAATTATTATTAAAAAAAACAATCCCCATTCTGAGCAATAGCAATAATTAGTCTAGTTATTTTGTTTAGAAAAACGCAAAAACTTCACAAAAACCATGAAGAAAACAAAAAACACCTTCCATCGTTAACAAACATTAAAATTTAAAATACTACTTGATACCAACTTCTGTTTTTTAGCAAAGTCATTTCCTCTAAAATAATGTCGACTTCTTAGTAACTTAATAATTATAAAGTATTCTTAAAACTAAACCTTTTGTACTGTCTATTCAATAACTTTACAGTCGATAAGCCTATACAAAATGAATTTTAACGAATTTCCGGAAAATCCTTTCCAGATCAAGATCTCTTTTCACAAAGTCTTAGAAACCTTGGAACACATTGCGGCTTCTGATGTGGATTATCGCTCTAATTATGCCAAAGCACTGTTAGAGAGAACTTCAAAAGTACCTGAACTTCGCAATGGCATTACGAACATGCGTCAGATTGATGAAAATTCGCAGCTTATCAAACATTTAATGGCCGATTTATTTCCTACAGCACTCACTAAAAATGAAATTAAAGCGGTCACCATTCCTTTTTTAAATATCACTTTCAATTACACCGAACGATTCAAAAAAATACTAAAAGAAGCCGGAAACAATTTTGATTTCACCATTCGAAATCTCAACCAACATCAGTTCTATGTCATGAGCTGTTGTTTAATTCTGAATGCCTATTACAAGCAACATCTCGATTTTAATCCTCCTCTTTTTTATGATATTCCGGATGCCAATGGAATACTAAAACATTACCGAATCTTATACAATGCCGATTTCCTAGAAATCATTCCCACAGAAAAAGCCGTGGCGTTGACTCCTGAGGATATTGCTCTTCTCATGGATAATTTTGACGATTTAGATTTATGGAAAGAAAAATTCCCGCATCAGAGTTGGCTCTTAAAAGGATTTGGCATTATCATTTTATATGATGCCACTACAGAAAATGCAGTGTCTAATTTAAAAAGTAATTTATTGCGTTTGAATAGTGATGAAAAAGACATCAAAAATTCCTTTGAAAAAATCTTCCGTTCTATTTTTAAAATTTCCGATTTAAAAATTGGTTTCACCTCTTTTGTACTCGAGGAAATTAAATTCAATACGATTTCATTTGACAAAAAATTACACAGTTTCCTGCTTTGTCAAAATAAAGAGATGAAATGTAATGAACTATTGAATACCAAGGTGTACCAAACATTAGTTGAGCAAAAAAAAGCCTTGGCAATATCCAACGTTACTCAATTCAGTAAAGAACCTGAAAACGCTTACTTTGGAAATCTGTTACTTTCTCAGGACATCCACAGCTGTATTTTAGCACCCGTAGTCAAAGATGGTCAATTGTTAGGCATTGTAGAATTGGTTTCGTCCCGAGTAGGAGAACTCAATAGCCTTAACAGTCAGAAACTGGACATTGTTATGCCGTTTATAGTAGACACCATTGATCGCTATAACTCGGATATTCATACTAAAATTGAAGCTATTATTCAAAAAGAATACACCTCTATCCATCCTAGCGTCTACTGGAAATTCCAAAACGAAGTCAAAAAATACCTTTTCAATGAACCACTAAATCCGGATTATGTTTTTGGGGAAATTGTGTTCAAGGACGTTTATCCTTTGTACGGTCAAATAGATATTAAAGAATCTTCTGATACGCGCAACCACGCCACTAAAACAGACATCCAGAATCAGTTGTATCTTTTGATTTCAGTTTTACAAGCTTTGTTTCAAGAAACGAAACTCAACATTCTAGAACAGCGAATTTTCGAATTAAAAACCTATTCTAATGAAACCGCTGTTACGTTGAAGGCCGATTCAGAGCAACAAATACAACGCTACATCGAGAATGAAATTCATCCGATGCTCAAAAAACAGTCTGTTTCCCTAAAAACCCAAAAACTGATTACTAATTATTTCAATGAGATTGATCCTATCACCGGTTCTTTTTACAAGGAAAGAAAAAAATTCGACAGTTCTCTATCGACTATCAATCAGAAATTAAGTGCAATTTTGGATCACCAACAAAAAGAAGCGCAAGCCATTTTTCCGCACTATTTTGAACGATTTAACACGGATGGTGTTGAACATAACATGTATATAGGAAGCGACATTTGTCCACAAGGGAACTTCAATTTAACCTATTTATACAACATGCGTTTATGGCAGCTTCAGGTGCTTTCCGAAATGAACAAAGAACATTACGCAATTCGCAGTTCGCTTTCCTATCCTTTAGAAGTCACTTCCTTAATATTGGTCTTTAGTTCTCCTATCACGATACGTTTCCGAATGGATGAAAAAAGATTTGACATCGATGGCTCTTACAACGCCCGTTATGAAGTTATCAAAAAACGAATTGATAAAGCTTTAGAAAAAGGAACACAAAAAAGGATCACCGCAGAGGGTAAAATCACCATTGTATATTCGCATCGCGAAGAAGAAAAAGAATACATCAAATATATTGAATACCTTCAATTTCAAAAAATATTGGAACCTACCATCGAATTTCTTGAAGTAGAAGACCTACAAGGGATTTCGGGCTTAAAAGCGATACGTGTGGGTGTTTCTCTGCCTTAAAAACCTGAGTTTTTAAAAGCCCATACAAAAGCAAAAACGGAGCAAATTATCCCCAACATAAAAATGGTATAGGTAATGCGTAAAAGTTTGTATTTTCTGTTGAGTACTATCCCTAGAAAATATAAATCTTTAATCATTGAATTGTAAAGATATTCGCGATCTTTCATCAATTCATTAACTGCCCATTCGTATTCGGTAAGTGGCATTTTGTAAAAATTCCCAAAAAAGAGCAAATTCACTTTCTTATCTTCAATATCCTTTCTCGTAAACACCCCACTAGTCACTTTAGGACGTGTCGACATGATGGCAAAAATTATAGAAACCACACTGAACATTAAAAGGGTAAAAGTAGGCATAATAAGGTGCATATTACCGGGACTATCTAATTTCGGAATCAGAGTAGACAATGAAATGGAAATAATAATAGCGTTTACGGAAAGTAGAATGTTTGCCTTACTATCGGCTATTTCACTCAAGCGTGTGTGGTTATTAAGCGTGGTTCGAAACATGGTATCAATCCCACGTTCGGGACGCTCTAATTTTTCCATTTTTTTCTTATTCAGCTTCGATTTGGAAAAACCGTCCCCTTCACCTTTCAATTTCTGTATTTCTTTGTGAAGCAGAAAAATGTTTTGATCCTTAATGGGCTGCCAATTTTCTTTGGCATAATCTGTAAAATAGCGATGACAGTTGACCAATATTCTTCTGTTTTCTGTCATCCATTCCAAATCGGTAAAAACTTTCCCTTGGGTTAACTTCCATTCTTCTCGTAGCAGTTGACAAATTGAAATGTAATCCTGACTCGCAAAATGAGCATAATCAGCATCTTTAATGATTTTTTCCAAGTGGTTTTGTGGTTCGTGACCCACTTCAGTCGCTTTGATTAATTGGGTCACTTTACCAATAAATTCTTTATCTTTATTCCAATTTTGAAGAAAATCCTGAGCAATCAAAATACCTTGTTGTTCATGATCCGAAAAACCTTTGACGTAACCCGTATCATGAAACCATGCCGCAAGAAGCAATATTTCTAATTCTTCAGCCTCGACTTCTTCTTTCTCTGCTAACTTTTTGGCAGCTAAAACAACTTTTTGGGTATGATTAAAATTATGATAGGTATAAGTGTCCAGAAGATTATCTTTGTAAAGTGTAAAAACAAAATCTTCTGCTGTTTGAATAAGGTCCATAAAAGTATTTTTTAACACCACTAATTTATGAAATTGTTTTGGGTAAATAAATCATATCACAAAAGTATACATGCCTTATGGGTGATAACGGTTATTTTCTTGCAATCTTGTGCTACTTTAAGTCCACAATTCGGAAAGAAAACGGTTTCTACTTTCACAGAAAACCATCAGGATACCGTTTCATCCGCCCACACTTTGTATCTTCTTGGAGATGCAGGCAATGCCGATGATCCTACCACCCAAAATACTTTATCGTTAGTTGAAGAAAAACTTAAAAAGTCTAACAAAAATGCTACCCTATTATTTTTAGGCGATAATATTTATCCTTCAGGAATGCCTTCCGACAAAGATCATCCTTTACGAACTTCGGCAGAAACCAAATTGAAAAACCAATTAAAAATCACCGAAAATTTCTCTGGAAAAATTTTCTTCCTATCTGGAAATCACGATTGGTATCAGGGTACAAAAGGGCTAAAAGAACAAGAAACTTTCATCAACAATTATTTAAAAACAAAAAAAGCCTTTTTACCCAAGAATAATTGTCCGCTAGAAAGTGTGAAAATAAATGATTTTACGAGTTTAATTGTGATCAACAGCCAATGGTTTTTAGAAGATTGGAATTTGCATCCTACCCTTAACGATGATTGCGATATTAAAACCCGAGAAAAGTTTTTCGAAGAATTTGAAAGCCTCATTAATAAAAACCAGAATAAGATAACGCTTGTCGCTATTCACCATCCGCTGGTGAGCAATGGTTCCCACGGAGGGCAATTTTCATGGCGCAAACAACTATTTCCTGCTTCTTCAAAAATTCCTTTGCCCATCTTAGGGTCATTGGTGAATCTTTTACGTAAAACTTCAGGAATTAGTCCACAAGATTTGCAAAACAAAACCTATGCTTCTCTAATTAAGAGATTATTTCCTATCATTCAAAACAGAGACAATATCATCGTTCTATCAGGACACGAACACAATCTACAATATATCGAACAAGAAGGATTAAAACAAATTATTAGCGGTTCAGCCTCCAAAAAAGACGCTGCGCGTGCTCTTCAACCCGTTAGTTTTTCTTTTGGCGGAAATGGTTATACAGTTCTCGATATTAAAAAAGATCAGAGTGTATATGTTCATTTTTTCTCCACAGAAAAAGGAATGGAAAAAGAAATCTTACGCCGAAAAATACTTATCCCAAAAATCATTCAGGATAGTATTTATCCGAAAACCACTTCTAAAACTGTTTTCGCCTCTATCTATACTCCCGAAATGACTCAAAAAAACAAATTCTATAAGTTCCTTTGGGGTAAACATTATCGCGATTATTACAGCAAACCTATAGAAGTTCCTGTTGTCTATTTAGACACTCTTTATGGAGGAGTACAACCTACCATTGCTGGTGGAGGCCACCAATCTTTATCGTTACGTTTAAAAGACAAAAACGGAAGCGAATTTGTGATGAGAGGCTTAAAAAAAAGTGCTGCTCGTTTTCTCCAAACCGTGGCTTTCAAAGATCAAAATATTGAAACTGAATTTAAGAATACCACGGCCGAAAAATTCATTTACGATTATTACACCACGTCTCATCCTTACACCCCGTTTATCATTGCAAATTTAGCGGATCAAGTAGGCATCTATCACTCCAATCCTAAATTATACTACATCCCCAAACAAAATGCCTTAGGTCAATACAATGAAACTTTTGGTGATGGACTATATATGATTGAAGAACGCCCTACCGATGAGCATAAAGACCTATCAAGTTTTGGCAAACCGGACGCTATTGTTGGCAGTGACGAGGTACTGGCCAACCTGAGAAAAGAATCGAAATATGAAGTAGACGAAGCTTCTTATATTAAAGCCCGTCTTTTTGATATGCTCATTGGCGACTGGGACAGACATGCCGATCAGTGGCGCTGGGCGGAATACCATCGAGAAGGAAAAATCATTTACCAACCCATTCCTAGAGACCGCGATCAGGCATTTTCAAAGGCAGACGGGGCGCTACTGCAACTTATCACAAGAATACCTGCTACCAGACACATGAAATCTTTCAAGAAAGATTTTCCTGACGCAAAATGGTTCAATTTAGCGGCTCGTTCACTAGATGTAGCTTTAATTCGAAATAACGATGTCGATGTGTGGAAAGCACAGGCAAACGCTATCGTTAACCAGCTAACAGACGAAGGTATTGACCTTGCTTTTGCTGGACTCCCTTCAGAGATTAATCGGGATAGCATTACTGCTGAACTAAAATCCAATCTAAAATACCGAAAAAAACATTTAGCAGACTATGCTGTAAAGTATCAAAACCTACTAGAAAAAAAGATATTGCTTCTGGGTACGGATCAAAAAGAAAAATTTATTGTGACTCGTCTAGCAGAAGGCGCAACGCGAATTGAAATCATTCGATTAGTAAAAGGGATTGAAGAAGTAGAGTTTACCAAACTTTATCACCCCAAAAAAACTAAAGAAATCTGGATCTACGGATTAGACAATAATGATGATTTTGTAGTAGAAGGCCGAGAGAATTCTAGTATTTTAATCCGTCTCATTGGTGGGCAAAACAACGATAGTTACACCATACACAACGGAAAAAAAGTAAAGATTTATGATTTTAAATCGAAAGCCAATGAATTCAAGGTTACGAGCACTGCTTCAATTTCACTAACAGAAGATTATGAAACCAATGAATTTTATTACAAACGTCCCGTTTTAAACGCCACAATGATATTGCCTTCTATAGGATCTAACCCAGATGATGGTATCAAATTGGGAATGGCATTAAATTATGTTCAATACGGTTTCATCAACGCTCCTTATGCTCGCAAACACAATTTCAAAGGCAATTATTATTTTGCTACTCAAGGATTTGAATTGTTCTACCATGGTATTTGGACTAAAGTGCTGAAAAACTGGAATTTCGAATTAGAATCACAATACACTACTCCCAATTTCAGCATCAATTATTTTGGATTTGGAAACGAAACCATTAACGATGATAGTAAAATGGGAATGGATTATAACCGAGTAAAAATACAGCAATTCAGGATTTCACCGTCGCTTAGAAAACTAGGAAGAAATGGAAGCGATTTGCAAATCCAAGCTAGTTTTGAAAGTATTGAAGTAGAAGAAACGCCCAACCGTTTTGTAGATCTTCCAAATAATGTTTCTCCAAAAGTCTTTAATTACCAACAATTTGCAGGTATTGGTATGCGATATGGTTTCGAAAATTATGATAACGTTTCCCTTCCGACTATGGGGATGACTTTTTATATCCAAGCCCATTGGAAAACCAATCTTTCCGATACTAGAAAAAACTTCCCCTATCTGGAAGGAGCTTATGGAATCAGTCACAAAATCATCCCTAACGGGCGATTGGTTTTTGGAACGCTTCTAAAAGGCAAGGCCGTTTTAAATAATAATTACGAATTCTATCAGGGAGCCACTCTGGGAGGCGATTACGATTTAAGAGGCTACCGCACACAACGTTATTTAGGGAAACAAGCTTTTTATCAGAGTTCTGATTTGCGCTGGACTTTCGGAAAATTCAACAGAGTTTAATTCCGATGCGTTACGGTATTTTAATGGGTTACGATTATGGACGTGTTTGGCTCGATGGAGAAAATTCAAAGCGATGGCATCAATCAGTTGGTGGTGGTTTATGGCTTAACGGATTAAATAGTGTAACCGCCCGACTCACGTTTTTTAACGGTTCAGACGGAAACAGAATTGCTTTTGGGTTAGGTTTCGGATTTTAATCAAAAAAACTAGGGCTTTAATGGCACCTGATATACATTACCGCCATTTTTTTTAACCTTTTCGTCGGCAATCCAAAGGATATGATTGTCTTTGAAAGTAATGGCTTCTTTTTGGGAATAATGGTTTAAATCGATTTCTGTTTTTTTACCTTCAAAGAAATGATCCGATTCAAAATTCTCGAAAAGCCATACTTTTTGATTGCTCAAAAGGACTACTTTTTGCTGATTGGGACTAATTGCTGCACTCGTAACAGCGCCATAAGAATAGCGTTGGTCCGTTACAAATGAACCGACCAAAATAGCTTGATGATGGCCTTCGATCATCGGAATGCGATACAATAAAGTGGTACCGTCGGAATTTTTACTTCTATTTTTGGTAAAAATGTAAAAATAATTTTGGAATACAATAAAAGCCTCAGCATCGTATATTAATTCTGTTTTTTTAGGTGGAAATTCTTTTTGCTCAGGATAACTGAAGCTAATTTTTGCGGAAGCCTTACAAAAATCGGTATCGAGTGAATCTTTACTGATTTTATAGATGCATAAATCTTTTCTTGTATTGTCGTTGTTACCAAAATCACCCACATACAAATTTCCTTCAACATCTCGACTCAAATCTTCCCAATCGATATTTTCAGCGTTGGAAATTGTCACTTCTTTAATCAATTTTCCATCCCAATTCAATTGGAAAATTACATTTTTGTTCCCACTATCGGCTATAGCCCAAAGCGAGTTCTTATCGGAAGTAATTCCAGAAACTTCTTTTAACGATTTAGGTAAATGAAAGAGTACGGGAATCTCATCCTGACTCGAACAACTACTGAAGCTAAAAAGTAAAAACCAAGTCGACAAAACAAAAACAGCTTTATTCATTATAATGAGGTTTAAATATTTAAAATTACACAATTTCCCATTTCTTTTAAGTGATAAGACATAAAATAGTTGACGAAAAACCATGAATCTTCCTTCAGAAAACCGAATAATATACTTTGGTCCATCTCTCCATTTCTCCTTTTTCATAATACAAAAAAACACTATTTATTTTCTAAAGTATTGAAAATAAATTATTTTTGACTAACCTAAAATACCTTACAATGAAATACCGTTTTTTACTAATTAGTGTATTAATCGCAATAAACTTAACCGCTTGTGAAGTTGTCGACAACTTATTAACTTTTACGGTGAGAGACGAATCTACTTTTACTGTGAAAAGCGGTTTGCCCTTTAATTCTCCTTTTGAAGTTCCTACACCGGACGTAACTACCAATTCTACTTCAGAATTTGAAAACAACAAAACCAAAGCCGAATTGGTTAAGGATGTTAAACTAAAAGAATTGAAACTGAGCATCATCAATCCTACGGATAAAACATTTAGTTTTTTAAAAGCAGTACATATTTACATTTCCACAAACAGCAGTGACGAAATCGAATTAGCTTATCTCGATAATATTAGTGCCACCACCAACACGATCAATCTCATCTGTACTTCCAATAAGTTAGATCAATACATTAAAGCAAACAGTTACAAGTTAAGAACTCAAGTTACTACTCGAGAAACATTAACACAAGATGTCGAGATAAAATCAAACATGACTTTTAGAGTTACTGCCGATCCGTTATAAGAATCAAACTGTTTTTTTAATCTAAAAATTGTATTTTCGCGACATGATGAAAGAACATGACATTGAAGCGATTAAACAGTTGTTGGCTTCACCCCAAAAAATTATAATTCTACCTCACCGCAATCAGGATGGAGACTCTATGGGATCAACCCTTGGTTTGTATCATTTTTTAATCCAATTAAACCATGAGGTTACGATAATTTCTCCGAACGAATTTGCTCGTTATTTGGCTTGGATGCCTAATACAGACCAGATAATGTTTTTTGAAGAACACCGTGAAGATTGTGAACCCAAACTGAAGGAAGCGGATATTATTTTCACGTTAGATTTTAACGCTTTGCATCGCACTGGAGACATAATGAGTCCATTTTTAGAGTCGTTATCAGACAAAACGTTCATCATGATCGACCACCATCAGGCACCCGATTCTTATGCCAAGTATGTTTTTTCGGATACAACCATGAGTTCTACCTCAGAAATGGTCTATCACTTCATTCATCAGTTAGGAAAAGGTCATTTAATCGATAAAAATACCGCTACTTGTTTGTATACCGGTTTAGTGACGGACACGGGTTCGTTCCGTTTTTCATCGACTTCGAGTACCACGCACAAAGTTGCTGCCGATCTAATTGAAAAAGGCATCAACAATGCTGAAATACACAATAATTTATTCGATACTAGTTCTTACGATCGCCTTCAACTTTTAGGAAGGGCGTTACAAAACATGAAACTGTTGAGAGAGCACAAAACCTCGTACATCACGCTAAATCAAACCGAATTAGACGAGCATCACCACAAAAAAGGAGATACGGAAGGTTTTGTTAATTATGGATTATCTATCGATGGTATCGATTTTACTGCTATCTTTATCGAAAATAAATCGGAAGGAATTATAAAAATCTCTTTTCGTTCGCAGGGATCTTTCGACGTGAATCAGTTTGCCCGAAATTATTTCAATGGTGGAGGTCACATTAATGCTGCTGGAGGTCGCTCGACAGAAAGTTTAGAAGAAACCGTTACCCGATTTGTAAAAATTGTACAAGAAACAAAAAGATAGTAAAATGAAATTAATAAAAATTATTGGAGTTTTAATCCTTGGCACGACTTTGGTTACTTCATGTAGTCATAAACGGGAAGCTAGAAGACCTATTTCTCATACCGGTGGTGAATTTATGAAACAATCGATTGAAAGAAATAAAAAATTGAATCAAAACGAGGAAAGCATCATTGCAGCCATCATTAAAAAAGATACGGCTGCTGATTATATTGCCTCTACAAAAGGGTATTGGTATGCTTATCTTGCTAAAAACGAGACCTCTTCGGATACTCCTGACAAAGGTGAAATTGCTTATTTCGATTATGAAATCAAGGACCTTAAAGGAAATCTGATTTACAGTCAATCTGAATTAAAACCTCAAAAATACGTGGTAGACAAACAAGACATCCTGATGGGATTACGCCACGGAATAAAATTGATGAAAAAAGGAGAAACAGTGCGCTTTTTATTTCCTTCTCACATGGCCTATGGCTATCACGGAGATGAGAATAAAGTAGGTTCCAACGAACCATTAATGTGTACGGTAACCCTAAATGATATTAAAGTAGATGCTTCTGTTAAGGAAAAAACTACTATTGAATAAAAAACAATCTGTAATTATTAACTAAAATGAATCGAATGACAAGTCTTTTTTTAAGTTTTATCGCTCTATTTTTTTCGTGCAATTCCGGCAACGACAAATTAGGCGATGGAATGTATGCTGAAATCGAAACGAATAAAGGAAAAATTCTGCTTCAGTTAGAATTTGAGAAAACTCCTATTACTGTTGCCAACTTCGTTGCTTTAGCAGAAGGTAAAAACCCTATGGTAAATGAAAAATTTGCTGGAAAACCATTTTATAACGGCTTAAAATTTCACCGTGTTATTCCTAATTTTATGATTCAAGGAGGTGATCCTGATGGAAATGGTAGCGGAGGTCCAGGCTATAAATTCAAAGACGAAATTGTTCCCGATTTAAAACACAGTGGTCCTGGTATTTTATCTATGGCCAATGCCGGTCCAAATACAAACGGATCTCAGTTTTTTATTACGCACAAAGAAACCTCATGGTTAGATGGTCGTCATACTGTTTTTGGACGTGTTCTTTCTGGACTAGATGTTGTAAACGCTATTGCACAAGATGATGTTATCAAAAAAGTAACCATTATTCGTAAAGGGGCAAAAGCAAAGAAATTTGATGCTGCTAAAATTTTCAAAGAAAGTGTAGCGAAACAAGCTGCAGAACAAAAAGCCTTGGTAGCGCAATTAGCCAAATCTAAAGCAGACAAATTAGCTTTTTTTGCACAATCTAAAGCTTCTGGTACTAAAACAGAATCTGGACTAATTTATTATATTTCACAAAAAGGTTCTGGTAAAAAACCTGCAGTAGGCTCTACCGTATATGTACACTATGCTGGGTATTTTGAAAATGGAAATTTATTTGACACTAGCTACCAAAGTGTTGCTGCAGAGTTTGGAAAATTAGATCCCAACAGAGCGGCACAAAATGGCTACCAACCTTTTCCTTTTCAAGCAGGTAAGAAAGACGGTTTAATTCCTGGTTTCTTAGAAGGTTTAGAAAAAATGAATCTTGGCGATAAAGCGGTATTGTTTATCCCTTCAAACTTAGGATATGGCCCTCAAGGCGCTGGCGGAGTAATTCCTCCTAATTCAAATTTAATTTTCGAATTAGAACTATTAGAATCGTTACCTGGAGCGAGTAACAAATAAAACAAAATAAAAAATCCCGATTTAAATAATCGGGATTTTTTATGGATTTAACCTTTGAACTTCCAATCGAACTCGTCTGCTTTTTCGTTAAAAACAGCTCCTAATTCCAAACGGATTATTTCGTCGAACTCTACTTGAAAAATCATCCAATTACTTTCGTTAAAATAATTATCAACGGTATCAAAGTTTTCTTTTTCGAGGGATTTAATATTTTTAGACGTCAACATTGTGGCTATAGCCTCCCATGGTCTTCCGATTATTTTTTCTGAAAACAACTCTAATTCGGGATGAGAGCAAATAATATATCCCAAACGAAATGCTTCGTCTTCATAAAACGTCAAACGCATTTTTTGAGCATTGTACAAGTAAATCACATTTCCTTCTTCGTCTTCGTATTGCTTATCGGGATTACCATACAAAGCCGTTACATCTTTTTGTTTCATTCCGAAGACCAACTGGTCTATTCCTATTTTAGGGTTTACCTTCATAACTTTATTTTAATCTCTGTCGGGTAAAATTTTACCCGGATTCATAATATTATTGGGATCAAAAATATATTTGATCTGTTCCATCAATTCTAAATGTGGTTTGGAAAAAGCGATATCCATAAAATTCTTTTGAACATAACCAATACCGTGTTCTCCCGAAAGCGTTCCTTTCAAAGACACTGTCAATTCAAAAATTTCTTGAATCCCTTTAGGAACTTCCTTTTTCCAATTGGCATCACTCATTGTACCTTTAATGATGTTCACATGTAAATTTCCATCGCCTGCATGACCATAACAAACCGATTGAAAACCATATTTTTTCCCGATCGCTTTGATTCCTTCCAATAATTTCGGCAATTCATATCTAGGCACCACGGTATCTTCTTCTTTGTAAACAGAATTGGCTTTAACGGCTTCCGCTACAGAGCGACGAAGTTTCCATAAAGCATTTTTCTGATCTTCGGTATCGGCAAATAAAACTTCATCGATTTCAAATTGTTCTACCACCTCCATTATTTTTTCGGCTTCCAGCATTAGAATTTCAGGATAATTCCCATCCACTTCAATAAGCAAATGAGCCTGATGTTCCGGTTTCACTGTTACATTGATACCACTGACAAATTGCAGTGTCCAATCGATAGCATCCCGTTCCATAAACTCTAAGGCACTAGGAACAATTCCGGCTCTAAAGATGGCCGAAACAGCTTCACAGGCTTGACTTGCTTTATAAAAAGGAACCAAAAGCAACAAATTATGATCGTTTTTAGGCAATAATTTTAAAACGGCTTGCGTAACCACTCCTAATGTCCCTTCGCTACCTACCATTAACTGCGTTAGGTTGTAACCGGTTGAATTTTTTAATGTATTGGCTCCCGTCCAAATAATTTGTCCATTAGGTAATACCACTTCCAAATTTAACACATAATCTTTGGTCACCCCATATTTAACAGCGCGAGCACCACCCGAATTCTCAGCAATATTCCCACCAATAAAACAACTACCCATACTACTAGGGTCTACGGGATAAAACAGTCCTTTTTCTGCTACTGCTTCTCGTAAGACCTGTGTAATCACTCCGGGTTGAGTTCTAACTTGAAGATTTTGTTCATCAATTTCTAGAATTTTATTCATTCGTTCCATTGACAAACCAATTCCTTCCAACAATGAAAGTGCTCCCCCACTGAGTCCCGTCCTACCGCCAATAGGTACCACAGCAATATAATTCTGATTGGCTAGAGACATAATCTGAGAAACTTCTTCGGTTGTAGCTGGTTTTACAACCACTCCCGGTGGGAAATTATAATCTTCGGTTTCGTCATGACCATAATCTCTTCGGGTGGCTTCATCCGTAAACACATAATTTTCTCCAACAATTTGTTGCAATTGTTGAATTATACTAGAGGTAATTAACATGCGCTTTTATTTTAAAGCAAATGTACTAAAGAAAAGATTTACCTCCTTCTCCTAATCGATGATTAATGAACCCGTTGTAGCAGAAAATACCAAAAAATAAGTGTAATAAACGATAGCGGAATACCAAAACCAACCATCATCGAACTTAACTTTGGTTTTAATCCATAAGTTGAGGCTACTATTGTTCCGGTAATCATAGGCGCCATAGCCGATTCTAATATGGAAACCTGAATATCGAGACCTTTAGCATCTAATAATGATATATAAAAAATGTAGAAAAAAGCTGGCATCAGAAACAATTTAAAAAGAAGTCCCAAGGCTAAAAACTTCCAATGTTTACTTCTTTTATCGAACTCTAATTGCATTCCCACAGCCACTAAAGCTATAGGCGTGATGGTATTTCCTAGTTTTTGAAAAACGGACTGCAAAACCTCTGGCAGGTTGATTTGAAATATATTCAAAAATATAGCGATCAAAAACGCAATAAACGGAGGAAAAAACAAAATTTTGTTAGCAATGGTAACACCATCTGCTTTACCCCGTGAATACATGGTAGCTACTAAAATGGCTACTGTAGAAACCACCATAAACGAACCTGGTTGGTCAACAATAACAGCCGTTTCCAAGGCTTTTGTTCCGTATAAAGCTTCGACAATAGGAAAACCCACAAACGAAGTATTTCCTAATCCGGCAGTAATAATCAAACAACCTGTCAATTTTTTAGACCAATGAAAAATTTTACCCAAAGCGGAGAAAAAAACATACGAAAGTCCAAATCCAATCCAAGCAATTCCAAGAGGAAACAATAGTTTTTCACTAATGACCAACTTCGGAATATAATACAACGCTAAAGCCGGAAGCGAAATATAGATTACGTATTGGTTTAAGGTTTTATGGCTTAATTCAGGAAATTGACGGCTTCTTTTGATAAAAAAGCCCAACAACATGCATATAAAAACAAGTAAGATATTATCCATAGAAGATGATTCTGATACAAAGTTAGCACATCCACCGGAATTTTGTTTCGCTTATCACATGAGAAAAAAATAAATCACAATCAAAAACTACGATTGCATCACTATTTTAAATCATCGACTAAAAATTATCGACTATGCAATTCATTGGATTCGATATACAGAAACATGTTTTTTCTGAACACTTGAAGATTCCTTAGTTTTTGCTTATTTTTACCCTATTAATTCAGTCTTGTGTCTCAAAAAAAAATACATCCTTCGGCTTTAAAAGAAAATGACGGTATCGAACAACCGGAAATCATTAGTGCTCAAGTTGTGGCTACGATTCAACAATTCAGAAGAAAACAGCCTACAGCGCAAGAACTCATTGATGGCATTTTAAAAGGAGACAAAACGGCGTTAAGCAGAAGCATTACGCTTATAGAAAGTACAAATCCAGAACATCTCGACAAGGCGAATGAAGTCATTAATGCTTGTTTACCTTTCGCTAATAAATCGATTCGAATTGGTATTACGGGTGTTCCGGGAGTTGGCAAAAGTACTTTTATCGAAGCTTTTGGTAGCTACTTGACTTCCATAGGCAAAAAAGTAGCCGTACTAGCAGTAGATCCTAGTAGTTCTATTTCGCACGGAAGTATTCTTGGCGACAAAACCCGAATGGAAGAATTGGTGAAAGATCCTAACGCTTATATCCGTCCGAGTGCTTCGGGAGACAGTCTAGGCGGTGTGGCGCGAAAAACAAGAGAAAGTATTATACTGTGTGAAGCTTGTGGATTTGACACTATTATCATTGAAACCGTTGGTGTGGGCCAAAGCGAAACGGCGGTTCACAGCATGGTGGATTTCTTTTTACTATTAAAAATAGCCGGAGCTGGAGATGAATTACAAGGAATAAAAAGAGGCATCATGGAAATGGCGGATGCTATTGTAATTAATAAAGCTGACGGAGATAATATTGCTAAAGCCAAATTGGCTAAAACCGAATTTAATCGGGCTTTACATTTGTTTCCGGCAAAAACCAGCGGCTGGATTCCTAAAGTAACCACTTGTAGTGCCTTCGAAAAACAAGGTATTGATAGTATTTGGGAGATTATTTCTGGGTATTTTCAACTGGTTCAATCGAATGGTTATTTCGAACAAAAACGCAGAGAACAAAATCAATATTGGATGTTGGAAACGATTAACGAATCGTTAAAAGTTAATTTCTATCATCATCCAGAAATTGAAAAACTTTTAGAAGAAAACAAAAAAGCGGTACAAAACAATGAAATTTCACCTTTTGCCGCCGCTCAATTACTCTTAAAACAATATTTTAAATAATTTTTGAAAGCTATTTTGTTTTAATTTTCTTCGTAACGTTCCATTTCTCTGTCATAAAACTCACCAGCTAGAGTGATAAGATGTTCCATTTCAGCTTCTAATTCGTGTTCGTCTTCTTCGTCTAATTCTTCAATAAATTCTACCGAATCATCTTTTAAATTGATCAAAAAACGAGGGTATTCTAAATGAATAATGAATATATCATCTGGAAAATCAGAATTATCTGCTAAAACAAATTTGGGTAATTCCATAGTAAATATGAGTTATAAGTTATGAATTAAGTATTATATGTTGATTCGATAGTCTATTAAATCGCAAGTATAGAAATATGGCCGCAGCAGTTAGACCGGATAACAAACCAATCCAAACCCCAATGGCCTTTAATTCGGTATACAAACCTAGATAAATTGAAATAGGGAAACCTATAATCCAATACGCTACAAAGGTAATATACATTGGAATTTTCACATCCTGTAAACCGCGTAAAGCTCCTAACACCACCACCTGAATACCGTCTGACAACTGAAAAACAGCAGCAATGAGAATCAACTGCGACGCTATCGATAATACTTCGGCGGTTTGTTGTACTTGTTCATTAACGAAAAAAACAGGCAACACTTTGTGCAACAATACGAACAATACTGCAAAAGCGCCTTGTATAATAATGGCCAATAAAAATATGGAACGGGCCACGATTTGTAATTTTCTAAAATCACCAATTCCTTTTTGATTACCAACTCTCACCATACCTGCCACACTTAAGCCAGAGACAAACATAAAAGTAAATGTAGCCAAAGTCAATGCAATTTGATTGGCCGCTTGGCTGGTGGTTCCTATTTTTCCGCACAACCAAATAGCACCAGTAAACAATGCAACTTCAAAAAACATCTGAAAAGCCGATGGTAAGCCTAAATCGACTATTTTCTTGGTCATATTTTTACCTATGGCTTTAAAACTAAAACCTTCGAAGTAAGGCTGGAATTTGGCTTTCGATTTCAAAGCATAGTGCATATACACTACCATGACTACTCTGGAAATAACCGTTCCTACAGCCGCTCCTAACATACCCATTTTTGGAAAAATCCATACGCCGTAAATTAATACGATATTGAGGAATAAATGCACCACATTACATAGTAAATTAGCCCACATAGCATATTTGGTTTCACTTTTTCCGTCTGCAAACTGCTTGTATCCTTGAAATATGATGAGTGGAATTAATGAAAACGCTACCAAATCTAAAAACGGTTTGGCCATTTCTACTACTTCTTTGGGTTGTCCCATCAGTACAATTAGAGGTTTCGCAGCATAGATAATACCAAATAACAATAATCCTAAAAAGGTGCACAAAACCAATCCGTGATGAAAAACACTTCGCCCTTTGACCAAACTATTTTCTCCATCAGCCTCAGCAATTAAAGGCGTAATCGCTGTAGAAAAGCCAATTCCCAGAGACATCCCGATAAATACAAAACTATTAGCCAGCGAAACGGCAGCCAATTCTGTTGGACCTAATCTTCCCACCATGATATTATCTACAATGGCAACCAAAGTATGTCCCAACATTCCTAGAATAATAGGATAGGCTAATTTGATGTTTTCCGGAAATTCTTTGGTGTAAACAGAAAGTTTCATGGCTAAATTTTTAGCAAAAATACAATTTTTAACATGTACATTGCGTCATTGTAGCCCTCAAATAAAAAAATTACTCGTACACTGTTTATTCAAACAAACTTCTCTTCACTTTACAACTATACATAAGTAAGGCTGTGCATTAAGAAACGGAAAACTCTTCTTTTAATCACGCAACGTTTATCATTATTGCTCTAACTGACGTTTATATTCGGCAAAGTTGGCTTTCACTTTTTCATCCAAAGCCGGTTCTTTTACATCTGTAATTTTTTGCATTTCTTCCCAAATAATTTTCCCTACCATATATCTGGCTAATTCTTTATCGTCCGAAGGAATTACGTACCATGGCGCGTGTGGCTTAGACGTTGTGTTGATGGCTTCTTCGTAGTATCGCATGTAATCGTCCCAACGTTCGCGTTCTTTTAAATCTCCCGGCGAAAATTTCCAATGGTGTTCTTCTTCTTCCAAACGTCGCAACAAGCGCTTACGCTGCTCTTCTTTACTCATGTGAAAGTAAAATTTCAAAACGATGATCCCATTTTCTGTAATATGTCTTTCGAAATGATTGATTTGCTCAAAACGTTTTTCCCAAAAATCAACTGGAATATCTTCTACTTTTTCAATACCAGGTAAGTTTTCATTCAAAATATATTCTGGATGGACTCGAGTGACTAATACATTCTCATAATGCGTTCTATTAAATACGGCAAACTTTCCTTTTTCAGGCAAAGCCAAATAGTGTCGCCACAGATAATCATGCTCGAGTTCTGTGCTATTGGGCGTTTTAAAACTATGCACCACCACCCCTCGAGGGTTAAATTCTTTAAACACTTCTCGAATCAAACTATCTTTTCCAGACGTATCCATTCCTTGAAGACAAATCAAAACGCCATATCGATTGTGCGCATACATGACATCCTGCCATTGACTTAAATCTTTCTGTACTTTATCTAGTTTGGTTTCCTTCTCTTTATCACTTATAGGAAGATTCAGGTCGGTTGGAAAATCAATAAGCTTGAGAGGAGAGGTCACTTTAAAATCATCGGGGTTAAATAATGCCATCGTTTTTCAGTTATATTTGTACTAAAGTAAATTTATGGAAAATTTTCAACTATCACTACTCTTCCAAATTATTGGCATCGGATCAGCCTCAGGTCTCGTTTTTCATGATACTTCATTGTTTATCATTTCTGACAATAGCTCTTATTTATATGAATACCAAATGGTTGATCAAAAGTTAAACAAAATAGCCTTAGTTGAAAATCCAAAAGAAAATATCCTAAAAAAAGAGAAACCCGACTTCGAATCGATTACTTTAAAGGGAAATCGATTACAGATGTACGGATCAGGTTCTACAGAGAAAAGAAATACTACCATTTCTTACCATTTAGCCAAAAAACAAGTACAGGAAAAAAGTATTGTTGCTTTATATGCATCCATTAAAAATCAACTTAAGATTGGTGATGACGAATTAAATATTGAAGGAGTGATTTTCAAAGAAAATGAGATTTTTTTATTTCAAAGAGGTAATGGCGCTCAAGCGAAAAACGGAATTATTACCATTAAAAACAAAGGCAAGGGTTCAATTTCATTTCATCCGATTGATTTACCAAAAATCGAAAATGTAGTGACTTCCTTTACTGATGCTATATTAGTTAAAGATAAAATTTATTTTCTAGCCGCTGCAGAAGACACTACTTCAACCTATGCCGACGGTAACGTTTTAGGAAGCGTAATTGGAAGTATAAACAGTAGCACCTTCCAAGTAGAAAAAACAATCCAGATCTCTAAAAACCATAAATTTGAAGGATTGACGTTATATCAATCTTCCGAAAAAGAGATTGAGTTTTTACTTTGCGAGGACAATGATACCGAAGCACTAAACACTAACATTTATAAACTTTCCTTAGCTATCGAAAACGAAGACAACTAGTTTTTGACAGATGAAACCAAAGGAATAAAATCCGATACAAAAAATAGGCTGAGTAATAAAGAGATTGATTTTTTATTACCCTATTTGAAAACAGCGCATACTCAAGGTTCCATATTGATAACCCTCATAAAGGTATTTTACTGGTTCGTTTTTGTCTGCTGCTCCCAAAGTATAAAGCATTGGCAAATAGTGATCGCTAGTTGGAATAGAAAGTTTTGCAATAGTACCTAAATCCTGATATTTTACCAACTTCTCAAAGTTTCCGCTATTGATATTGTTTTTGACCAATTCGTCAAACTCGAGCGTCCAATCGGTAGGTTTTGCATCGATACTCGACCAATCTAACAATCGTAAATTATGCACTACATTACCACTGCCAACAATTAAAACCCCTTTATTACGTAAGGCTTTTATTTCTTGTGCAATTTGGTAATGTTGCTCTGGAGATTTAGTATAATCCAAACTCAGTTGAAAGACAGGTATATCAGCTTGTGGAAAAATATGATGCAACACTGTCCAAGCCCCATGATCCAATCCCATAGTAACATCTTCTTGAACCTTGGTACTCTTAACCATATTGACAACTTCATGAGCCAATTCGGGAGCTCCCTGGGGTTCATATTTCATCTCGTACAACGCTCTATCGAAACCTCCAAAATCATAAATTGTTTTTGGAGAAGGATTCGTACTCACAAAAGTTCCGGGAGTTTCCCAGTGGGCAGAAACAACTAAAATCGCTTTGGGTCTTTCCAGTTGTTTTCCCAATTGTGCCAAAGCTCTAGTAAATTGATTATCAAACAATGCATTCATGGGAGTTCCGTGACCTATAAAAAGAACAGGAAATCGTTTCTGAATACTGTAATTATCAGTTATCTTTCTTAAATCGGAAAGATTATTGTATGCAAAGGCGCCCATGGTAGATAGCGTTATAAGTTTTATAAAATCCGAACGATTCATCATTTAAACAAAATAACGATAAAATTATACAACGACAAAAGAAGGGCACTTAACCTAGATTAAGAAAACAGGAATTGATTTTACATTTTCTGACTTCATCTATTATCTGTTTCCTCTTGTCCCTGTTTTAGATCGGTTGGTATTGGAACTGCGATTTTGTGTTCTAGGTGCTCTTGGGTTGTAATTTCTTTGTTCTCTAACGGAAGGTGCATTGGTTCTTCTTTCTGAAGCTCTAGGCACTCCAATTACTCTTACAGGTCGTTCTGGTCGTTGGTATACTTTACCTTCATAAGTCATTTGGTATACTCCATTACGTCTGCTTCTATTTACTGTAGGGGAACTATTTCTTCTGTTAGTGTAAGTAGAATGATAGACCGGATTTCGGACAAAATTCACTCTTCTATAAAATCGATTGTTATGATAATGTTGGTGATATCCCCAATAAGTATAATAGTAAACCGGTGGCCACGGAGACCAATAAGAAGGATAATAAGCCCAATGCCATGGGGAAACATAAATCACAAAAGACGGAGAGAATATATGAATTACAATAGGCCAACTATCCACATAATATACCTCATCGTAATGATGAACTATAATTTCATCATTACCCATATACCCGGGATTAGGCGTTTCCTGAATCGTTTTTCCCGAAGGTTCTACCACATAATTTTTTCCATATAAGGCTTTGTCTCCAATAATCTGAATGGTGGTTTTATTATTCTGGCTTTTCACCACTTCGATCACAGCGATGTCTTGGTACTCCTTTTCGTTAATTGCGGTTCTGAGTACAATAGAGTAAAAATCACCTTCCTTATGACTAACAACTTCGACAAAATCGACCAACTTGTCGTTATTCAGATCCAGATTGTTTATCTTTTCTTGCTTATCGTTAATCCTCCGTTCAAACTCTTCTAAGGTTTGAGACTTTTGAAAAACATCCAAAACAGCATACAAATTAAAATTGTCGCCAGGCAACCCCAAAGCCACAGGTGACTCAGTATTTTGAGAAAAAACTGGAGTGCCTAAAAATACTAAAACTAGAAACTGAAAAAGAGTCGTTGTTTTCATAATTCAATTTTTTAATTGCGCTAAACCTTATACAAGGTACAAAAAAACAATACAAAAAACTGATTATGAAACAATTAAAAACACATAAGTTTGCTGTCTAAACAAAATAAGATTTAAATTAATTGTATTTTTTGGGCGATATTCTAACCGGATTACTCTTCTCGAAAGCATACCCAATTTGCAATAATTTCTCCTCTTCAAAAGGCCTGGCAATAAACGTAATTCCAATTGGTTCTCCAGCTTCACTGTAACCCATAGGAATACCTAAGCAAGGATATTTCGCCATAGCAGCATGACCCGAATTGTAATTATTGATGGATACAATAGCATCTAATTGATGAGTTTTCATTGGAATTTCAAAAAAGGAAATGGCCTCATCAAGAAATCTCATTTTTAATTTTTCAAAATCATCGGCTGAAATCGTCTCTGCTACAATTCCTTCAAACAAAGCCTGACCATAAGGAATTCTTAGAGCAGCCTCTTGTTTGTTAAACGCAACAATATCGTCCACTGTTTTAAATGCATCATAAACCGAAGAATAGGATTTCAAGTATTGGGGTAAATCTACTTTCATATCCGCATTTAAAAAAGTGACAAAACCATTAAAATTCACATTTTGTGGTTCAATTTCAATAATTTCAGCTCCTTGTAACTTTAATTTATCTATTGTTTTTTGGTAAATCGGATTACTCAAATATGCTTTAAAAACACCCAACCTCTTTCCTTTTAATTCGTTTTCAGAAAAATTAGTCCAAACCGTATTTCCTTCTGAATGAATTGTAGTCGCATCATCTTTATCATATCCCATAATTGCTGATAGTAAAATGGCAGTATCGGTTACATTTTTGGCCATTGGACCAGCAGTATCCAAGGTAGATGAAATAGGAATAATTCCTGTTCTACTCACTTTTCCTATAGTTGGTTTGAGTCCTACTATAGAATTTTGACTGGATGGAGATATAATCGAACCCGAGGTTTCAGAACCTACTGCGGCTACCGCATAATTGGCTGCTACCGAAACACCACTACCTGAACTTGAACCACCTGTATCAAAAATAGTTCTACCATAAGGGTTTAACGTTTGACCACCCAAAGCACTGTAACCACTTGGACAATTAGTACAAAGGAAGTAAGCCCATTCACTCAAATTGGCTTTACCCAAAATAATAGCACCTTTTGCTTTCAATTGGTCGACAATAAAGGCATCGTTGGTATTATTATCCTTAAGTGCAACGGCACCTGCTGTGGTAGGCATTCCGTTTGTATTGATATTATCTTTTAACAAAATAGGCATACCATAAATGGGATGTAATTTACTTTGGGCTCTTCTTTTATCACATAATTTAGCCTCTTGTACCGCATTATTATTAATGGAAAGAATAGCATTTAAAAAAGTTTCTTGATTACTTTCAAATTTTAAAATTCTATACAAATACCATTTTGTTAATTTTTCATAATTCAGCTTTTTCTCATCGATACTTTTCTGAATGCTTAAAATATCTTTATCTAAAATATAAGGAAGCAATTGGATATAATCCGCTTCATTAAAATTACCAATTTGACTAGCAATAGATTTAAACATTTCATTCTTGTCTAAATTTTTAGACTGAATGAGTTTAAATCGCATTCTCTCATTTTTATTATTGGCTGAACTTTCAATTTGAGAAGTCTCGTCGTATGGGGTCCAAGTTTTATTGGATGTGATATTTTTAGAACAAGATAAAAAAGCAAAAACTACAAGTAAGTAACTATATTTCATTTCTATAACCTTTATTAAAACAAATATACTCTTTTAAAGAGTGTAATAAAAAACAAAAAAGCTCCTATCGGAGCTTTTAACTATTGTCTATTTATTTTTCAATCTCTTTTAAAGATTCCATTTTCTTGTGTGCTAAGAATCCTTTGATATCCTCGAAGTGTTCTTTGACTCTTTTTTGACCGAATTCAAATACCTTTTCAGCCAAGCCATCTAAGAAGTCACGGTCGTGAGAAACTAAGATTAAAGTTCCATCGAAATCTCGTAAGGCATCTTTAATAATGTCTTTGGTTTTCATATCCAAATGGTTCGTTGGCTCATCCAGAATCAAAACATTTACGGGTTCTAATAACAATTTAATCATCGCCAAACGTGTTTTTTCTCCTCCCGAAAGTACTTTTACTTTCTTTTGAATATCGTCTCCTTTAAACATGAAAGCTCCCAACATATCTTTAATCTTGGTACGAATATCACCCACGGCAATTCGATCAATCGTATCAAAAACGGTTAATTCTCCATCCAATAAAGCCGCTTGATTTTGAGCAAAATAACCGATTTGGGCATTGTGTCCAATTTCTACTTTTCCACCATCATAATCGATTTCTCCCATAATCGCCTTAATCATGGTCGATTTTCCTTCTCCATTTTTCCCCACAAAAGCTACTTTCTCACCTCTTTCAATCACCAAATTGGCATTATTGAACACTTCGTGATCACCATATTTTTTGGTCAACTCCGTCACCACCACAGGATATTGTCCGGAACGAGGCGAAGGCGGGAATTTCAACTTCAATGCCGAAGTATCTACTTCATCGACTTCCACCAGAACTAATTTTTCTAACATACGCACACGCGATTGTACCTGTTCTGTTTTTGAAAACGTCCCTCTAAAACGCTCAATAAAAGCTTGATTTTCGGCTATAAACTTCTGTTGCTCGTCGTATGCTTTTTGCTGGTGAATTCTTCTATCCTGACGCAATACCAAATAATCTGAATATTTCGCTTTGTAATCGTAAATTCGTCCCATAGTTACTTCAATGGTACGATTGGTAATATTATCTACAAAAGCCCTATCGTGCGAAATCACCATGACCACTTTTGCCTGATTGATTAAAAAATCTTCCAACCATTGAATACTTTCCATATCCAAGTGATTGGTAGGCTCATCCAGCAAAATTAAATCCGGTTTTTTCAAAAGGATTTTAGCTAACTCAATACGCATTCTCCAACCTCCTGAAAATTCAGAAGTCAATCGGTTAAAATCTTCTCTTTCAAAACCAAGACCTTTTAGTACTTTTTCAACTTCGGCCTCGTAATTTACCTCTTCAATCGAATAATATTTTTCAGAAAGCTCCGAAACTCTTTCAATCAACTTCATGTAATCGTCACTTTCATAATCGGTACGAATCGTTAACTGCTCATTAATATCGTCGATTTCTTTCTTCATATTCAATACATCAGCAAACGCTTTCGATGTTTCTTCTAAAACAGTACAATTATCGGAAGTCAACAAATGTTGCGGTAAATAAGCTACAACAGCATCACTTGGAGCAGAAATACCTCCTCGTGTCGGTTTATTTTCTCCGGCAACGATTTTTAACAAGGTCGATTTTCCTGCACCGTTTTTACCCATAAGGGCAATTTTATCGTTTTCGTTAATAGCAAAAGTCACATCGCTAAAAAGAGTCGTTCCGCCAAATTCTACGGCGATATCGTTAACTGTAATCATTTCTGGATTTAGAATTTAAAGATTAGAAATCAGCACTTCCTAATTATTTTTTTGAAGGTGCAAAGATAGCGGAAATTGTCTGGATGTAAAGACGATAATCTTAAAATAAGGTTAAGAAGATGCGGAAATAGCACAAAAATCTTTTAATTTTACATCTGTATTAATTACCCAGTGAACATGAATTTAAAATCTACTTTATTGCTTTCGTTAAGCTTTTCAGCCTTAACCCTGCAAGCGCAAGAACAGCAGTCACCTAACACTATGAATCCATTTTTCTCGGCGTATACCACTCCGTATGAGGTTCCACCTTTCGATCAGATAAAGAACGAACATTTCAAACCGGCTATTCTAGAAGGAATCAAACAACAAGAAGCCGAAATTAACGCTATCGCGAACAATCCTGAAGCACCTACTTTTAACAATACCATCTTGGCTTTAGAAAATTCAGGTAAATTGTTAAGTAAAGTAAGTACGGTTTTTTCTAATTTGAATGGTGCCAATACCAACCCTGAATTACAAAAAATTGCCAAAGAATTAGCGCCCGCTTTATCGGCGCATAGCGATAACATTAACTTGAACGGTAAACTGTTTGAACGCGTTAAAACCATTTGGAACAACCAAAACAACTTGTCTTTAAACCAAGAGCAAAGTAAAATTTTAGAAAACACCTACAAAAACTTTGTTCGAAGTGGTGCCAATTTATCGGAAACAGACAAAGAACGATTAAGAGCGATCAATGCTGATTTAGCGGTTTCTACCCTAAAATTTGGTCAAAATATTTTAGCTGAAACCAACGCTTACGAATTGGTGATTGATAACAAAAATGATCTAGCTGGATTACCAGAAAGTTTAATTGAAGCTGCCGCAGCCGATGCGAAAGCTAGAAAAAAAGAAGGCAAATGGGTATTTACATTAGCGAATTCAAGTGTAATGCCATTCTTGCAATATAGTTCTAATCGTGACTTACGAAAAAAAATCTGGGAAGCATACCAACTAAGAGCCAACAACGATAATGAGTTTGACAACAAAAAATTAGCGGTAACTATTGCTAATTTAAGAAGAGAAAAAGCGCAATTAATGGGGTATAAAACACATGCCGACTTTGTTTTAGAGAAAACTATGGCTAAAAACCCAGAGAATGCTCTTAAACTATTGAACGACCTTTGGAAACCTTCGATTGCGATGGCAAAAAATGAAGAAGCCGAAATTCAAAAAATGATGCAAAAAGAAGGCGTTAAAGGAAAAGTACAACCTTACGACTGGAGATATTATGCTGAAAAAATCAGAAAAGAAAAATTCGATTTGGATGAGCAAGAAATGAAACCGTATTTCAGTATCGAAAACGTTCGTCAAGGTATTTTTACAGTAACTGAAAAATTATATGGGGTAAAATTCAATCCATTGAATAATTTACCTAAATATCACGAAGACGCAAGTACTTGGGAAGTAACGGAAGCTGACGGCACATTGGTTGGAATTTTATACATGGATTTTCACCCAAGAAACTCTAAACGTGGTGGCGCTTGGATGACTTCTTACCGCAAACAAGAAATCGCTGATGGCAAAAGAATTGTACCTGTGATTTCTATTGTATGTAATTTCACCAAACCAACCGATAATGCTCCTGCCTTATTAACCTTTGATGAAGTAGAAACATTCTTCCATGAATTTGGTCATGCGTTACACGGATTATTATCTAATGTAACCTACGAAAGCTTATCTGGAACTAGTGTACCGAGAGACTTTGTGGAATTACCTTCACAAATCATGGAAAACTGGGCTTCTGAACCTGAAGTATTGAAAATGTATGCTAAACATTACCAAACCGGAGAAGTAATTCCAGATGCTTTGATTCAAAAAATGCAAAAAGCAGGAACTTTTGGACAAGGATTTGCAACTACCGAATATTTGGCAGCTTCATTATTAGATTTAAACTACCACAATCAAGAGAAAAACATCACTACGGATTCTAATACTTTTGAAAAAGCAGCGATGAAAAAAGCTGGCTTAACAGAGGCTATTATTCCAAGATACAGAAGTACTTACTTTAATCATATTTTCGCGGGAGGATATTCAGCCGGTTATTACAGCTATATTTGGTCTGGAGTTTTAGATACCGATGCTTTTGAAGCTTTTAAAGCGACTAACGATTTATTTAATCCTGAAAAAGCACAATCGTTCCGAAAAAATATCCTAGAACGCGGTGGTACCGAAGATCCAATGGTGCTTTACAAACGTTTTCGTGGTGCAGAACCAAGTATTGAACCGCTACTGAAAAAAAGAGGTTTAGTAACACCTAAGAAAATAGAGAATAAAAATAAATTACAAAAAATGTAATTTCTAGATACCAAAATAAAAAACTCCGTTAAAATTTTAACGGAGTTTTTTTATGATTATAAGTCATGGTTTTTAATCCATTTCGTCTACTATTTCCTGAGCCTGTGCAAGATGTTCTTCTTCAACAAAAACTTCAACAGCGAGACCCAAGGTACCAAAACCGGCCAATATTCCGGATTGGATATTGTTTTTTGTAATCGTTTCGATTCCTACAGCATTGAGTTTGGTTTGTAATGCCAATGCTAAAATTTCACTCCCGGAAAAAACCTTTACTAATGCCATACTTTTATAGTTTAATTGATTTAAAATTCTTCTACTTCCTCCTCTTCATCATAATCGTCTACCCCAAACAAAAAAGGTTCGATCATGATTTTATCGGCTAAAATTTCTACCCTTTCGGTTAAGTCGGCAGTAAAGAAAATCCTTTGTGTTTTTTCAACACTCAAAGACAAGCGTTGGACAATAGGCTCATGACGTAATTTGAAAATGGCATCGGCATCATCTACCACAAAAATCTTAATGGTAGTCATGTTAAACCCTGCCGAAGAAAACATCGCATTAATTTTAATGGGAGTCCCGATTAGCACATCCATTCCTGCTGAAATGATATTTTTTTCATCATCGATATCCGTTTTATCCGTAACTCCAATCACTCTAAGATTAGTATATTTTCCGAATTTTTCAAACAAATCAACCATTTCAAGTACCGCTTCTTTATCTTTCACGATAATTAACGCTCTTGTCGATTCGCCTATAGCTTTTTCTAACTTTTGGATCACCGTATACACAATGGTTGTCGATTTTCCTTCTCCTTCCGACATTACCACCACGGCATCCGCACCACTTTTCAGAGTACTAAAACATTCTGCTTGTACGGCATTAGGCTCTGTAATTCCGTTTTCTATTAAGGCTTTTTGTAAGTTAGAATTAATTTTTTTTAACTGCATTTTTTCTGTTATTGTTGAAGAGTGTTTCAGCGCTAATCCCAAACACTTCCTAATATTTATTATTTGCTAGCAAACAACTTAACGTCGTTTTCTGAAATTTCATTTCCGCCCAATATAATCAAGCGTTCCACCACATTTCTTAATTCACGGATATTTCCTGTCCAATCGTATTCTTGTAATAGTTTAACAGCGGCTTTAGAAAAAACTTTTTTGGCGCTCCCTTGCTCATCGGCAATTTTGGCTGCAAAATGCTCAATAAGCGCTGGGATATCTTCTCTGCGATCATTTAAAGAAGGCACTTTGATTAAAATTACCGCTAAACGATGGTACAAATCTTCACGAAAACGACCTTCTTCAATTTCTTTTTTCAAATCCTTGTTGGTCGCTGCCAATACACGAACATTGACTTTAATATCCTTATCCGCCCCCACGCGTTGTATTAGATTTTCTTGTAGCGCGCGTAACACTTTGGCTTGTGCCGGTAAACTCATATCGCCAATCTCATCAAGGAAAATAGTTCCGCCATCGGCCGCTTCAAATTTACCCGCGCGATCTTTAACCGCCGAAGTAAAAGCGCCTTTCATATGACCAAACAATTCGCTTTCAATTAATTCGGAAGGAATAGCAGCACAATTCACCTCAATCATTGGTCCGGAAGAGCGCTCACTTTTCTCGTGAATTTGATGAGCAACCAACTCCTTACCGGTTCCGTTGGGTCCCGTAATTAATACGCGAGCTTCGGTAGGAGCCACTTTTCCGATCATTTCTTTAATATGACTGATAGCGCTACTTTCTCCTATCATCTCGTAATTTTTAGAGACTTTCTTCTTCAAGATTTTATTCTCTACTACGAGTTTTTTCTTATCTAAAGCATTACGAACCGTATTTAGCAAACGATTCAAATCAGGTGGTTTAGAAATATAATCGAAAGCTCCCAAACGCATGGTTTGAACCGCCGTTTCTAAATCCCCATGACCGGAAATCATGACCATAGGAATCTCTGGTTTTATCTTCTTAATAGCTTCCAAAACCTCAACACCATCCATCTTCGGCATTTTAATGTCACACAGAATCAGGTCATAATCCTCATTTTTCACCTTCTCTAGTCCCTGTAAACCATCTTCGGCATCATCAACAATATACGAATCGTTTTCTTCCGAAAGAATTTTGACTAAAACCCTGCGGATTGCCGCTTCATCTTCAATAATTAATATTTTTGACATCTTCTTATTTTTTACAGCAACAATAAAAAAACAAAATTCGGTCCTTTTATCGTTTGTTGCTACTTTTTCCTTAATATTTTAACCACTTATACAACTCTTTCCAAGTAGGTTTTTTTCCATACATCAGGATTCCTACGCGGTAAATCTTAGAGGCGAACCAAACCACTGCAAGGAATGTACCAAAAAGCAATACTACCGAAAGAATTAATTGCCAAAGTGGCACTCCAAAAGGAATACGCATAAGCATTACTATAGGAGACGTAAGTGGAATCATCGAAAATACTGTAGCTACAGTTCCGTGAGGATCGTTCATCACAGTAAAAAAACCGACATAGACCCCAAGCATTAAAGGCATAATAATAGGCAATAAAAACTGTTGAGAATCTGTTTCAGAATCTACTGCAGCACCAATAGCAGCATAAAGTGAACTGTATAAAAAGTATCCTCCTATGAAATACACCACAAAAGAGATAATTAAAGTCGCTATGGGCAAATTCCAAAGTTCACGGATGTAGGCTGGTAATGTTCCCATTTCTTTTTGAGCCATATCCATCATTTCCGGAGAAACGGTAGCGGTAGGTCCCGTTTGAACTCCAAACATTGTGGTAACTCCAAAAAGAATAACGCCACCAACGATAGCCCAAATGGCAAATTGTAAAATTCCAGCAAGAGACGTTCCGATGATTTTTCCCAACATTAATTGAAACGGTTTCACAGAAGAAACTATAATTTCAATAATACGGTTGGTTTTTTCTTCAATCACGCTTCGCATCACCATATTTCCGTAAATGATAATAAACATCATAATCAGGTAACCAAAAGCACTACCAATTCCTACTTTAATTTCATTAAGCCCTTTCACCGTATCTTCTCCCGAAAATTTAATGAGATGAATATCGGAATCAACCTTGGCTGCATCGATTTTAGTTGCATCAAAACCTAATTGTTTTAAGTTGAAATGAGTTAAAGTATTATCGATTACTTTTTCCATTTTCATAATCGATTCCATGCTTGGACTATCCTCCGAAATATATTCTACCTTTTTAGTCAATTCGTTTATATTCGAAACAGTAGGAACATAAATTAAGCCTTCATAACTCTTAAAAGCCGTTTCTTTGGCCAATTTCAGAGGCATTCCGGTAAGATCTATATAATGGGTTTCTTCATCATCTTTAAATTCTTTTCTCAGTATTCCTGAGGTGTCATGAATGGCAATTTGACTGATTTCCCCCTTATTCATATTGGCTAAGTATGCTATAAATAACGACAACGCCACCATTAATAATGGACTTAAAAATGTCATGACGATAAACGATTTATTGCGTACTTTGGCTATAAATTCTCTCTTTATAATTAACTTTAATACCCCCATTAGTTTCGATTGGTTACAGTTTGAATAAAAATATCATTAACACTTGGAATATTTTCGGTAAAATGAGTCACTTGACCGTTTTGAAGCAGAAGCTGTAACAATTCATTCTGTGAATAATTCCCTAGATCGACTTCTAGTTTTAACTCATCGTTCAACGATTTAAAGTTCGCCTCACCAATCTTAAACTTCTGCGTAAGATCATAAAGTAATCCCTCTACATTATTGGTTAAAATTCCTACCTGAAATTTATTGGTTCTGTACTCTTTTTTCACATCGCTTAGCTTACCTTCAATCAATTTATTCGATTGATGAATCAAAGCAATATAATCACACATTTCTTCCACACTTTCCATACGGTGTGTCGAAAAAATAATGGAAGTCCCTTTTTTATTCAATTCAACAATTTCGTCCTTGATTAAATTGGCATTCACCGGATCGAAACCAGAAAAAGGTTCATCTAAAATCAACAATTTGGGTTGGTGTAAAACGGTCACTATAAATTGAATTTTTTGAGCCATCCCTTTAGACAGTTCTTGGATTTTTTTGTTCCACCATCCTTCAATTCCGAACTTTTCAAACCAATATTTCAATTGTTTTTTGGCTTCTTCGTGGGACATCCCTTTAAGTTGAGCCAAATACAAAGCTTGTTCACCCACTTTCATGGTTTTATAAAGTCCTCGTTCCTCAGGCATATAACCAATATAGGAAATATGATGCGGCGACAATGGCTCACCATCTAGTAAGATTTCTCCAGCGTCCGGCATTGTAATTTGATTAATGATGCGTATCAGTGAGGTTTTTCCGGCTCCGTTTGGCCCCAACAACCCATAAATACTACCTTTGGGAACCTGTAATGAAACCGAATTTAAAGCGGTGTAAGTACCGTATTGTTTCACTACATTTTTTACTTCAAGAATGTTGTCCATTATGTTTGTTTCAGTGATGTAAAAGTAATTAATTTATCTTGTTAGATACAAAGTATATCATTTTGTTACAAATGTAAGTTTTTTACTATATTTGATATGTAAACTCAAAAAACTTTATGAAAAAAAGCCTTCAAATATTTTCACTTGAAGAATTAAAATTCTACCAACCTACTATTTATAATATAGTTTCTAAATATTATCCGCTAGGAATAAAGAAGAATTCTAAAGCTTATCAAAATCACATTGGTATAATTTTTTTAAAAAATGAAATCATAAACAAAATAGAAAATAAAGATAATTTTAACGAAAACTGGGAGGAAAGTGTGCTCTTGGATATAAAGAATTCATTTAAAAACTATACTGTAACAGGTGCTACTTATGGTTTTGTCCCAAATTATGGTGGTATTATTCAACTCGAACAATCCAACAAAACGAATCTCACCGTAGAATTGCATTTTTACGTAAGTTTTATTGAAAACATTTTCACAATTCAAATTGTTTCTTTAGACAATTCTATTGAAATTAATTATGAAACTGGAAGTATACAAGGACCAAAAATAAAAGAACTCATTGTTTCACCGGTTGAAGGATATTACAAGGATATTTTTTTAACAGTAGAAAACACAATTAGAGATCGATTTAAAAATTCAAAATTTTTACCCTATTCCATTGAATCAATAGAACTCTCCAATTTTGAAGTATTTTATACTGAGGGTAAAAATTGTCATCTTGGACAAGCCTTTTTCTTAAAAGGGTTTCCTTATACTGTACCTGAAAAGATAATAGGCGACATCAATTATAAAATTGATGAAATTAATTAAAAAATCCCAACTTTTCACTCTCTATTACAGTGAAAAATTGGGATATTATGTTGAGTACCTTGAACGACCTAGAAATTAAAATCTCAGACCGAACTATGTGACCTATGAAAACATGTCTTTGACTTTTTCAAAGAAAGATTTGTCTGATTTTTCAGGTTTAGGAGCAAAATTTGGATGGTCTAAATTCTCTTCGAAGAATTTCTTTTGTTCTTTCGAAAGGTTTTTAGGTGTCCACACATTTACATGTACCAACAAATCGCCGTTTCCGTAACTGTTTAAACTAGGTATTCCTTTTCCTTTCAAACGTAAAATTTTACCCGATTGAATGCCTTCTTCCAATTTAATTCTCACTTTTCCATTTACGGCTTCAATGTCTTTAGAAACGCCTAAAACAGCTTCTGGATAACTGATATATAAATCGTAATGCAGATTTTCGCCTTCGCGTTTCAAAAACTCATGTTCTATTTCTTCTATAGCTACGATCAAGTCTCCTGAAATTCCGTTACCTGGCGCATCGTTACCTTTTCCGGATACTTTCAATTGCATCCCGTCTACCACACCTGCTGGAATTTTGATAGATACCGTTTCGTCTTCTAGAATCATTCCTTGCGCATCGGCATTGTTAGGTTTTGAATCGATAGATTGTCCCATACCGCCACAAGTTGGACAAGGCGAAGCGGTTTGCATTCTACCCAAAATCGTATTGGTAACGCGAACTACCTGTCCCGTACCATTACACGTACCACAAGTTTTGTAGGTTACACCGGGAGCTTGTACTTTGCGTTTTACTTTGACTTTCTTTTCTACACCATTGGCAATTTCTTCCAAAGTCAATTTGACCTTGATACGTAGATTGCTTCCTTTGGCACGACGTTGGCCTCCGCCTCCGCCAAAACCACTAAAGCCTCCACCAAAAGCACTTCCGAAAATATCACCAAACTGACTGAAAATATCGTCCATGTTCATATGACCACCTCCACCAAATCCTCCAGCACCATCAAACGCTGCATGTCCGTACTGATCGTAACGAGCGCGCTTGTCAGCATCACTTAATATTTCGTAGGCTTCAGCTGCTTCTTTGAATTTTTCTTCCGCTTCTTTATCACCTGGATTTTTGTCAGGGTGAAATTCGATCGCTTTTTTTCGATACGCCTTTTTAATTTCCGCTTCTGTAGCGCCTTTGCTAACGCCTAATATTTCGTAATAATCTTTTTTCATAGTCCAAAAATTCCCAATTCCAATCTTAAAACTTCATTGTTTGTATGATTAAACAACTTTTTAAGACCGTAATTCACATTTAGTTTCCAATAACCACTTTAGGGAAACGAATAATTTTATCTCCCAATTTGTATCCTTTTTCTACCACATCCACTACTTTTCCTTTAAGATCGTCTCCGGCTGGGATTTGAGTGATTGCTTCGGCGAAATCCGCATCAAAGGCATCACCCTGTTTAATTTCAACCAACTCCAAACCTTTAGAAGTCAATGTCGATTTAAGTTTTTCGTGAATCAACTCCACTCCTTTTACTAGAGCTTCGTCTTCTGATTTTGAAATTTGTGCCCAAGCTCTGTCAAAATCATCCAAAACGGGCAACATAGCTTGTAAAACTTCTTGCCCTGCAGTTTTGAATAACTCTATACGCTCTTTAGAAGTACGTTTTTTATAGTTTTCGAATTCAGCAAACAAACGTAAAAATTTGTCTTTTTCAGCAGCTAATTCTTCCTGAAGCTTTTCTTCAACTGACATTTCAGGATTGGTAATCTCCTGATTTTCTGAAACATTTTCATTTTCCAATGCCTTTTTCTCGATGTTTTCAGTTCCTTCTTGGCTCATATCTCTAGATTAAATAGTGTAATTTATATTCCTTTTTTTCTCTTTCGATTGCAAAAGTACTGCCAAAGCCTCAAAAATGCCAAATTGTCACTAATAATTTTGATAGATATTTGGTATAACAGACAATATTCCCTAAATTAGTGATTACAAATAAATTACAAACTTTTAAACTACACTACTATGAAAAAATGTATCGCAATACTCGTGATTGGCGTACTGTCTTTAACCGTTTCCTGCAAAAAAGAAAAGACCGATACTCAGGAAAGCACTTCAATGGAAAGTTCAGTAACCAAAGACGGTCTAAAATATACGGTAGACACCAAAACGTCTTTAGTGAAATGGTCAGGCTCTAAGCCTACCCGAACCCATACGGGAACCATTAATTTGAAGGAAGGAGAAGTAACGGTAAAAGATAGTATGATTACTTCTGGAAGCTTTTTTATTGACATGAATACCATCACCGTAACCGATCTAAAACCTGAGGAAGGTAAAGCCGATTTGGAAAATCACCTGAAAGGAACTGGAGATAAAAACAAAGATGATTTCTTTAATGTCACTAAATACCCTACTTCCGATTTTAGAATTACCAAAGTAGAACCTAGAGAAGGTAAAGTACAAATATTTGGTAATCTTTCTATTAAAGGAGTTACTAAAGCCATTAATTTTGCAGCAGATGTGACCATCAACGACAAAGAAGTGATTCTAAAAACTGAAAAAATGATCTTAAACCGAACCTATTTCAATGTTAATTTTGCATCTAAATCGTTATTTGCAGATTTGAAAGATAAATTCATTAACGATGAAATAGAAATAGAGGTTGAAATTAGAGCTACAAGATAAATCCTGAATGACACAACCAAACTAAAAATGATAAAAAGCACTCTTCTTCGAGTGCTTTTTATCATTTTTGTAATAAATTCTTCAAAGCTGATTCTAGTTTTCTGAATTGAAATTCGAAACCGGCTGCTTCAATTTTTTGGGAACTGACTTTCTGACTTTCAAAGAGAACGGTATGCATTTCCCCTAAAACGAGTTTTAAAACAAATTTCGGAATATTAGGTAAGAAAACAGGAATATCTAAAGTTTGAGAAATTTGTTTAATCATTTCCGCATTGGTCACAGGATTCGGCGCTACACCATTAAAAACACCCGAAAGCTGATGCTGAACGGCAAAGAAAAACAAGGAAGCCAAATCGGAGACATGTATCCACGATTGCCATTGCTTACCGGAACCAAATGCCGCACCTGCTCCCATTTTCAAAGGTTTTACCATTTTAGGCAAGGCACCGCCTTTGTCCGATAAGACCAAGCCTACGCGAATTTTACCCACTGGAATCCCCAATCGTTCAATAGAACTGGCTGCTTCTTCCCACTTAACCACTACATTGGTTAAAAAACTATCATTAAACTGTATAAAATCTTCTGTATACTCTTTGTGTAAATCATCCGGATAGACCCCAATTGCCGAAGCCGAAACGAAATATGCAACTTGATTGGGATTATTTTTTAAAACATTGTACAATAGATGAATAGCATTAGTTCTACTCTCTACAATTTCTTCTTTGTAGGATAATGTCCAACGCTCCGCAATAGAAGCACCCGCTAAATTAATAATAGCCGTAACGCCGATAAGGCAGCTTTCATCAATTATGCCTTCTGTAGGATTCCAATAAAAACCTTGATAATTAGGCTGATGCTGAATTTTACTTTTGGAAGTAGTCAAATAATTCACTTTAACGCCATTTTTCAACAGCAATTTGGTGATTTCTTCACCTACCAATCCCGTGGCTCCTGTAATTAGTACTTTCATCGAATGAATTTTACTTCAAATTTACGACAGGAAAAACCTAAGTAAATATTAATTGTAACAATTTTAACGGTTGTAAAACCCTATCGTTTAACACGGATAGTCCATTCAAAATCAAATACCGACACTTGATCTCCTTTTTCATCAATGCCTATCGATTGCATCCAGAATGTTTGTCCGTCGCCTGTCGCTATTGTTTTTTCAATAGCATCAGTAATTAAATGACCATCTTTACAGGTAAAGGTAATACGACCTTTAGCTTTCTTGGTAAAAGTCGCTTTATTATTCGCTACCAACATGGAAATATTTTTTCCACTTTTTTTAATATGCAACATCACCAAAGCACCGGTAGATAATTCGGCAGCCATAGCTTGTACCGCAAAATACATCGATTGAAATGGATTCTGATTAATCCAACGATGCTTCACCGAAACTTCACATTGTGTCTCGCTGATCGTTTTTGTTCTTACGCCACACCAAAAAGCCGAGGGTAATTTAAAAAACAAAAAGGTGTTCAATTTTGAGGGGGTAAACTCCATAAATAGTTGATTTTTTGCCAAGATACAAAAAAATACTATGCTTGCCTAATAATTAAATTTGTTAAAAAAAAGTTAAATTACACTACTTTGTTTTGCATAATACCTTCTTTTAGATTTATCTTTGTATAAGAAATTAATAAGCTAAAAAAAGTATTATCGAGTTTTAATCATCAATCAAATCAAAATCATGGAAAATCAAACAATTAAAAGAAACGAAAAAAAGTATGCCACGCTACTTCATCTAAGTGTTTTCGCCAAATACTTTATCCCATTTGGAAATTTTGTTATGCCAATTATTTTGTGGAGTACCAAAAAAGGAACTTCAGACTATATTGACCATAACGGCAAACAAGTACTGAATTTTCAGTTGAGCATCCTAACCTATTCTTTACTATTATTAATCTTTGCTGTACCCTTAATAGTATATTTTGCCTTTAACAGTATAGGTTTTAAAGAAATAGAAAACGGAAACATACTCATTCAAGAGATTGCAGCAGGTAACATTCCAAACTTGGTCATTGTTGCTGCTATCAGTGTAAGTCTTTATGCTATCATGAAATTGGCTGAATTTTTCATTATCATTTACGAAGCTATCAAAGCAAATAACGGAGAACCTGTAGAATATCCGTTTACCATCAACTATCTAAAATAAAATCAATCATCATCATCAATCATCAATCAAAAATGAACAGTTTAACAACAAAAAAGAAATCCCATGAACATTGAGAACACAAAAGCTCAGATGCGTAAAGGAGTCTTAGAATTTTGTATCTTATCAGTGCTAAAAGAAAAGGACGCTTATACCTCTGAAATACTTGAAACGCTAAAAAATGCCAAATTATTAGTGGTAGAAGGCACTGTATACCCTTTATTGACAAGACTTAAAAACGATGGACTACTTACCTATCGCTGGGAAGAATCCACCTCTGGACCTCCCCGAAAATATTATGGTCTAACCGACGAAGGAAAGGAATTTTTAAAAGAACTCAGCATCACTTGGAACGAACTAGCAGGTGCTGTTAACACAATAACTACTCAAAACTAAAAAAACGATGAACAAGACAGTAAACATAAATTTAGGAGGCTTCTTCTTCCATATTGATGAAGATGCTTATCAAAAACTAGGGCGTTACTTTGAAGCAATCAAAAAATCCTTATCGGTTGAAGCACGTGACGAGATCATGAGCGATATTGAAAGTAGAATTTCTGAATTGTTTTCTGAAAAATTAGACCATAGCAAACAAGTACTGAGTCTTAAAGATGTAGACGATGTTATTGCGATCATGGGACAACCTGAAGATTACAAAATTGAAGGGGAAGAAGCTACTCAGGCCAACTACAATTACACTAGCTCTAATTATACTAAAAAATTGTACCGTGACAAAGATACGGGTATCGTTGCGGGAGTATGTTCTGGATTAGGACATTATTTTGGAATTGACAAAGTGTGGATCCGAGTAATATTAGTTTTACTAGTTTTTGCCGGTTTCGGTACAGGAATTTTGGCTTATATCGTTTTATGGGCGGTAACTCCTGAGGCAGTAACAACTTCTGAAAAATTAGAGATGACTGGGGAACCGATTACCATTTCAAATATTGAAAAAAAGGTAAAGGAAGAATTTGAAAATGTATCCGAAAGAATAAAAAACACCAATTATGCGCAAATGGGGAACCAAGTAAAATCGGGCGCTCAAAGAGTAGGAAGTTCTTTAGGGGATATTATTGTATCGTTAATGAATGTGTTTGCGAAAGTGGTAGGAGCTTTCATTATCTTTATTTCAGCAATAACTATCATTAGTTTACTGGTGAGCTTGTTCACTTTAGGTTCAAGTGCACATTTGGACGTGCCATGGATTAACTATTTCGAATCGTTCAACTACACCAATACTTCTATCTGGTTAGTAGCGCTATTGTTCTTCTTAGCCATTGGAATTCCGTTTTTCTTTTTAATTCTGTTAGGGTTAAAAATTTTAGTGAACAACCTAAAATCCATCGGAAGTATTGCAAAATATACATTGTTTGCTGTGTGGATTGTTTCCGTAGGAATCATTATTGCTTTGTTTGCCAAAACAGCCAGTGAAGTTGCTTTTGATAATAAAGTCGTAAAAAAAGAAATCTTAAATATTGCTTCCACGGATACCTTAAATATCAAGTTCCGATACAACGATTATTTCGCTAAAGATTTTTACAACAACGACGAGTTCAAATTGGTTCAAGATTCTAGCGGTGTAGATTGCATTTACTCTAATGATATTGATTTTGAAATTTTACCAACGGATGAAAAAATGCCTTACCTGCAAATTGAAAAAAATGCCAAAGGAAGTTCTTTTAATGAAGCCAAGAGAAGTGCAGAAAAAATTAGATACAACTATACCATCAAAGGGAATGAGTTAATCTTAGACAATTATTTCCTTACCGATGCCAAAGGAAAATATCATGGTCAAGATGTCACTATCTACCTGTATCTTCCAAAAGGAACTTACATCAAACCACATGAGTCTGTAGAAGATTATGATGTGTCGGATAACGATTTCTTTGACATGCACTACAGTACAGAAGACTATGTATACCAAGTAGTAGACAACCGAGTAAAATGTCTGAACTGCCCTCCTGACGAAGAGGATTATGATGAATCATCGAAAGTAATCATCAATGAAAATGGAGTACAAATTAAAAACGATACGATAATTTCTGATACTAAAGAAATTAAAGAATTAAAAATCAGCGAAGACGGTATCATCATCAAAACAAAATAAACAAGACGAATCCGACTGACATAAACAATTATTACTTATTTTTAAAGTAAAAAACTAAAAATCAACGGATAAGACTTCCATCAAATAAACAAACTATGATAAAGCTAATGATTCACATTGTAAAAATAGTCATGGCAACCATCGTTGCCTTGCTATTCGGAGCTTGTAACTTTGAGGTTTCAGGTTCTCAAAAAAATATCAAAGGAAGCGGCCATGTAGTTTCTGAAGAAAGAAAAGTAGGCGATTTTACCAAAATTGAAGTAAAAAAAGGATTAGATTGTGAAGTAATACAAACCGACGAGTTCAAAGTGGTTGTAATCGCCGATGACAATCTGCAAGAAGGCATAACCACTCAAGTAGAAAACGGCACTTTAGTGATTTCTTCAAAATACAACAATTATTCCAACGTAAAATCGAAGACCATTCAAGTAATGCTACCCATGGTAACGGGTCTTGAAGCCAATAGTGGCGCAACCTTAAGAACCAAAGGAGACATCAGAAGCAACAATATCTCCCTGAAATCGAGTAGTGCTGCCAATATTATAGCCAATGTAGAATCCGAAAAAATCACATTGGATGCCTCGAGTGGAAGCGATATAAAAATCAAAGGAAAAGCCATGATGGTCGACATCTCTTCTTCTAGCGGAAGTAGTATCAATGCGAAAGGCCTTTTAGCCAACGATATTAATGCCGACAGTTCCAGCGGAAGCGATATCAGTGTTCATCCTATTTTGGCGCTAAATGCTCAAGCTTCAAGCGGTTCTACCATTGAATATGTTAAGACACCTAAAAAAATAAATATCCAAGAGAGTTCTGGAGGAGACGTGTCTTTCAACTAAAACATCACCGATCATTTCTTGAAATCATTCGCCCCAAGCGGATGATTTTTTTATATTTGCAATCATTATAGTTTTCAAAAATTAAAAAACGGCTATGTTTATGAAAAAAATCACACTTTTGGTAGTACTCCTACTTTGTACTACAATAGTTTTGGCACAAAAGAAAGAAAAAGTAAAAGGGACTAAAATAGTAACTCTAGAAAAAAGTGCTATTCCATCTTTTGACCAAATCGAGGTAGAAGACAACATCGACCTTTATCTCATAAAAAGTGACAAAAATGCTATTGAAGTGGAAGCCGATGACAACTTACATGCAACCATCAACAAACAAGTATACGGTACAACCTTGCGAGTAAATACGAACAAGGAAGTAACCTCTTTCAAAAAATTTGAAGTGCGCGTGTTTTATACCGATAGTTTAAAACTAATCACTGTAAAACATGAAGCGAAACTGAATGCTATTCAAGAACTAAACTTAGCATCAATCACGCTTAAAACCTTCGACTATTCTAAATCGTTCATCAATGTCAACTGCCCTAATTTTTCGATTATTGCTACAGATAAATCAAAAATCGAGATGAACTTGAAAGGAAGTGAAACAACGATTGAAATGAATAAAAATGCCGAAATGAAAGCGTTGATTGCTACTAACAAGCTGAAATTCGACATGTACCAAAAAGCAGAAGCCGATATCGAAGGGGACACCAACGACATGAGACTGCGTCTGGATAACAACACTAAATTTATTGGAAAAAACCTATCTATTAAATCTCTTGACGTTACCGCAGAAAATTATGTGAACTGCTCCGTAAGAGCCAAAGACAACTTAATCATTACCGCTACCGGTAAGGCGGAAGTAACCATTTTGGGAGATCCTAAAATAGAAATCAAAAAATTTGCAGATGACGCCACTCTGTATAAAAAGTCAAAATAAATCATAAAAAACCAGCCTAATAGGCTGGTTTTTTTATTTGTGATTATTTAAAAATTATCAACAAAGTAACTTCGAATATTTTCAAAATGTAAGAAACAAAATCATTTTAAAGGTCACTACAATTCTAGAACGATTTCAGTGGAATATATCGAGAACAATTAATATAGAATTCTTCCTCCAGTTCGATTAATGATCCGTAGAATATTGTATCGAGAACAAAAAAAGAGTTTTTCGTCAGTTCGAGTAACTTTCGGTAGAAAATTATATCGAGAACAAGAAAAACTCTCTTTTATAAATCTTACTCCAAAGGATTACATTATCCTTTAGCTGCTAAATATCGTTCAGCATCTAACGCCGCCATACAACCGGTACCCGCAGCAGTAATCGCCTGACGGTATACATGATCCGCAGCGTCACCCGCTACAAACACACCAGCAACATTCGTTTTAGAAGTACCCGGGGTATTAACAATATAACCTGTCTCATCTAAAGTGATGTAGTCTTTAAAAATATCCGTATTAGGTTTGTGACCTATTGCCACAAAGAAACCAGTAGCTGGAATCTCATGTGTCTCACCGGTTACTCTATTTTTAACACGTACCGCTGAAACCACCTGACCATCACCTAAAACTTCATCCGTTTCTGTGTTCATCAAAATTTCGATATTCTCGGTTTTGCGCACGCGTTCTTCCATGATTTTAGAAGCTCTAAATTGTTCGCTACGAACCAACATGGTCACTTTTTTACATAATTTAGATAAATAATGTGCTTCCTCACACGCGCTATCTCCTGCGCCTACGATAACCACTTCTTGATTACGGTAAAAGAAACCATCACATACAGCACAAGCCGATACGCCTCCACCCATATTCAAGTAATGTTGCTCTGAAGGCAATCCTAAATATTTGGCCGAAGCACCCGTAGAAATAATAACGGTATCACAATGCAATTCTTTTTCATCATTCACCCAAACTTTGTGAATTTCTCCTGAAAAATCGACTTTAGTCACCCAGCCTGTTCTAATATCAGTACCAAAACGTTTAGCTTGAGCTTCTAATTGCAACATCATTTCAGGCCCAGTAATACCTTCTGGATAACCCGGAAAATTTTCTACTTCATTGGTGGTGGTCAACTGCCCGCCTGGCTGAATTCCTTGATACAACACCGGATTCATATTAGCTCTAGCAGCGTAAATAGCAGCAGTATATCCCGCAGGACCGGAACCTATAATCAAACATTTTACTCTTTCTATCGAATCTGACATAATATTATTTTTTAATGAACCAAAAATACCAAATTTATTGAGTAAAATCATCAATTTAAAATCACAGTTTTCAATAGTTTTATAAACATTTCAAATGGGAACGATAAAAAAATCGAAAAAATATTTTTTTACTAAAATAAATTCTTATATTTGCACCCGCTTTCGGGGTGTAGCGTAGCCCGGTCATCGCGCCTGGTTTGGGACCAGGAGGTCGCAGGTTCGAATCCTGCCACCCCGACGAAAGTTAGTCCTTCTTGTGAAACAGGAAGGATTTTTTGTTTTTGCACACTTCATAAAAAACATTAACTCAAACAAAAACACTCTAAAATAATTTCCTATTTTTGCCACTTTAGAATCAACACAATTAATATGTTAATTATAGGCATTGCAGGAGGCACAGGCTCAGGAAAAACAACCGTTGTTCATCAAATCATGAACGAATTACCCGAAACGGAAGTAGGAATTCTTTCCCAAGATTCTTATTACAAAGAAACCCACGATTTGAGTTTGGAAGAACGTTCAAAAATCAATTTCGATCATCCTCGTGCTATCGACTTCGAACTTTTAGTACAACATTTAAAAGATTTAAAAGAAGGAAAGGCAATCGATCAGCCTGTATATTCTTTTGTAAAACACAACCGTACCGGCGACACGATTCATACTTTACCGAGAAAGGTAATGATTGTTGAAGGGATTCTAATTTTAACCAATCCTGAGCTTCGGGAAATGTTTGACATCAAAATTTTTGTGCATGCCGATTCAGACGAACGATTAATTCGTCGTTTAAAACGTGATATTGCAGAACGAGGTCGCGACATGGAAGAGGTTTTAAACCGCTATCAAACCACTTTAAAACCGATGCACGAACAGTTCATAGAACCTACCAAAGCCTTCGCTGATATTATTATACCGAACGATAAATACAATACTGTAGCGATCGATGTAGTTCGCGCAGTAATTAACCAAAGAATTTCGTAACTTTAATGAAAGAAAAAGTCACCGCATTTTTCTCCAATAGTACTTGGATTAAATTTATAGGAAACAAATATTTCCTTGTGACTTTATTTTTTATAATTTGGATGTTGTTTTTAGATAACTATTCCTATCTAGACCATCGAATCCTAAATCAGGATATTGAAGAACTAGAAGATAATAAAGCGTATTATCAAGAGGAAATTAAAAAAGACAAGGAACAAATTAAAAAGCTTAAAAATCCGATTGAAATTGAAAAATACGCACGTGAAAAATATTTCATGAAACGCGAAAATGAAGATATTTATATTATTGAATTCGAAGGAGATACTCTTGATAAAATTCAATAGAAAATAAAAACACTTAATATCGAAAAATTACGAAGCACTTTGTGTTTTTTGATGTTGCAATTTGGAATTTCTAATTATGAAAAATAAACTATTCAACGAATTCGATACCGTTTCTTCTAAACAATGGAAACAACAAATTCAATACGAATTAAAAGGAGCCGATTATAACGAAACCTTAGTATGGGAAAGCCCTGAAGGCATTAAAGTCAGACCTTTTTACCATAATGACGAAGATGCAATAGCTACTCCACAAACCCAAAAAGAGAAAACGTTTCAAATCGTACAAAATATCTTTGTTTTTGATGTTGAAAAATCGATAAAAAAAGCCAAAGATGCTTTACTTCGAGGAGCAGAAAGTATTCGATTTACCATAGAAAACGAATCGACTGATATTCATCAACTCCTATCGGACTTGGACATCGAAAAAAATACCATTTATCTAAACCTTAAATTTCTTTCGGCTGATTTTATAAAAAAAGTCAATCAGATTGCCTCAGCCAAAAATACCTTAATCTATTGTCTTGTTGATCCGATTCATCAATTGGCGTCGGATGGAAATTGGTTCAATGCCGAAGGAAAAGATAATTTTGAGATCCTACAATCCTTAGTATCGGAATGTAAAAATAGTAGTTTTATTCATGTCAATGCTTCGCTTTACCAAAATGCTGGAGCCAACATGGTACAACAATTGGCCTACAGCTTAGCGCAGGTTAACGAATATTTCAACAAAATTGAAAATTACTCACAACCGATTTGCATTGAAATTGCCGTAGGAACCAATTATTTTTTCGAAATAGCCAAAATTAGAACCCTTCGTATACTTTTCAAAGCATTGGCCTCTGAATACCAGTTTACCGGTAATTTGCATATCCTTACCACACCAACACGTCGCAACAAAACCTTATACGATTACAATGTCAACATGCTAAGAACGACTACTGAATGTATGAGTGCCATACTAGGAGGAGCTGATGCCGTTGCCAATTTAGCGTATGATGCTATATACCACAAAGACAACGAATTTGGTGATAGAATTTCTAGAAATCAATTATTGGTGTTAAAACACGAAAGTTATTTCGACAAAGTAGATAATGCGGCAGATGGCGCTTATTATATCGAGAATGTAACCGCTCAATTAGCTGAAAAAGCCTTGACTTTGTTCAAAGACATTGAAAACAATGGCGGATTGCTAAAACAATTAAAAGAGGGCACTATTCAACATAAAATTCAGGAAAGCGCACAAAAAGAACAAGATTTGTTTGATTCTGGAAAAGAAATCTTACTAGGAACCAACAAATATCCAAATCCGAAAGATCGTATGAAAGACGACTTAGAGTTGTATCCTTTTGTTAAAATCAACCCAAGAAAAACTCTTATTACCCCAATTATAGAAAAACGATTGGCTGAAAAAACAGAACAAGAAAGACTTGCTTCAGAAAACCAATAAATCAACATCATGAAGAAATTATTATCCCTAGCACTATTATTAATTTCGACTACTTTTTTGGGTCAAATCAAAAAAATGGAAGCAACTCACAAAGAAACTGGAAAAGCAACGTATTTTGAGGAAGGCCAAAGAGTAAAAATAACCACTAACGATCGAAAAAAAGTGGTAGGTTTATTGGTGATAAAAGATTTGCAAACCCTAATGGTCAATGAAACCGAAATAAAAATAGACAACCTAAGCAGCATTAAATATTATCCTAAAAGAGGACGAACTGTAAAAAATATTCTATTGGGTACGGGAGCCGCTATGATTGCAACTTCAGGAGTATTGGCGGCCGACAGCAATGGTGCTGCCTTTTCATTTTTTGCAGGAGGAACGGCTACCATCATCACAGGAGCATTGGTCAACAACAAACATAAAACCCTGATTCACCGTCATTATCTATATAAAATTGTAGAATAATAATGAGAAAAAATATACAACATATAACATTGGACAGCAGAACTATAAAAGCTGCAGAAGCCAAACCGAACACATCATCGGAAGGAAATTTTTCAAACCAGTCATCTATAGCAGCGTCCGAATTGTCAAATCGATCAGAGTCGTACTTGTCATCTCGAGCGGAGTCGAGAGACCAAACCAATACTTTCACCACAGCAGAAGGTATCGATGTAAAAAACACCTACTCGAAAGCTGATGTTGAAGGACTAGAACATTTGGACTTTGGAGCCGGATTTGCGCCCAACTTACGCGGACCTTACGCCACTATGTACGTTCGCCGACCATGGACAATCCGTCAGTATGCGGGATTTTCAACGGCAGAAGAAAGTAATGCTTTTTACCGAAGAAACTTAGCGGCTGGACAAAAAGGTTTATCCGTAGCCTTCGATTTAGCGACACACCGTGGTTACGATTCGGATCACGAGCGCGTGGTGGGTGACGTAGGAAAAGCCGGTGTAGCAATTGACTCCGTGGAAGACATGAAAGTACTTTTCGACCAAATTCCACTAGGTGAAATGTCAGTTTCAATGACGATGAATGGTGCGGTTTTACCAATTATGGCATTCTATATCGTAGCAGCAGAAGAACAAGGCGTTGCTCCTAACCTATTGTCGGGAACGATTCAAAACGATATTTTGAAGGAATTCATGGTGCGAAATACCTACATTTATCCACCAACGCCTTCGATGAAAATTATTGCGGATATTTTCGAATATACGAGTAAAAATATGCCGAAATTCAACTCGATTTCGATTTCGGGTTACCATATGCAAGAAGCTGGAGCTACTGCCGATATTGAATTAGCCTATACTTTAGCAGATGGTTTAGAATACATTCGCACCGGTTTAGCAGCAGGAATGGATATTGACACCTTTGCTCCTCGCCTTTCGTTTTTCTGGGCGATTGGAATGAATCATTTCATGGAAATTGCTAAAATGCGTGCCGGTCGTATGCTTTGGGCAAAACTGTTGAAACAATTCAACCCAAAAGACGAAAAATCATTAGCCTTAAGAACGCATTGCCAAACTTCGGGTTGGAGTTTAACCGAGCAAGATCCTTTCAATAACGTGGCTCGAACGGCGATTGAAGCCGCGGCTGCGGCCTTTGGAGGAACTCAATCGTTACACACCAATGCTTTGGACGAAGCCATTGCTTTACCAACCGATTTCTCGGCACGAATTGCTCGTAATACCCAAATCTTTTTACAAGAAGAAACCAAAATCTGCAAAACAGTAGATCCTTGGGCAGGAAGTTATTACGTAGAAAGTTTAACCGCTGAAATTGCTGAAAAAGCTTGGGCTTTAATTCAAGAAGTGGAAGAATTAGGCGGTATGACCAAAGCGATTGAAGCGGGTATTCCAAAATTACGTATTGAAGAAGCAGCCGCACGTAAACAAGCCCGTATCGACAGCGGTCAAGACATCATTGTGGGGGTAAACAAATACCGTTTGGAAAAAGAAGATCCGCTTCATATTTTAGAAGTAGACAACCAAACCGTTCGTAAACAACAAATTGAGCGCTTAGAACAAATCAAAGCGACTCGTGACAACGCTAAAGTTGCCGAATGTTTAGCCAAACTAACCGAATGTGCGAAAACAAGCAAAGGTAATTTATTAGATTTAGCCGTAGATGCCGCAAGAAACAGAGCCACCTTAGGGGAAATCAGCGATGCATTGGAAACGGTTTTCGGAAGATATAAAGCACAAATTAGAAGTTTTAGTGGCGTGTATAGTAAAGAAATTAAAAACGATGAAAGTTTTGAAAAGGCAAAACAACTAGCCGATGCTTTCGCGAAGAAAGAAGGCCGTCGTCCTCGTATTATGATTGCGAAAATGGGACAAGACGGTCATGATCGTGGTGCCAAAGTAGTCGCTACCGGTTATGCCGACGTGGGTTTTGACGTAGACATTGGGCCTTTATTCCAAACACCACAAGAAGCGGCCAAACAAGCAGTGGAAAACGACGTTCACATTTTAGGGGTTTCTTCTTTGGCAGCGGGACATAAAACGCTGGTTCCACAAGTGATTGAGGAACTAAAAAAATACGGAAGAGAAGATATTATGGTCATTGTTGGCGGTGTAATTCCAGCACAAGACTACCAATTCTTATTCGATGCCGGAGCCGTTGCTGTTTTTGGTCCTGGAACTAAAATTAGCGATGCAGCCATTACAATTTTAGAAGTTTTATTGGAAGAATAAAAGAATACTTGTCATCCTATGTTTGTAAAAGGAAGTTCTTTGAAAATTTTATAAATTTATTTCAACAGAAGAAAGAGAAAGATAAAAGCTAAATTTTGTCATTGGTCAATTAAGACTGTTCAGCATGCTAGTTCCTTTCTCTCTCTGCTTTTGAACTTGGACAGTCCATTGGTCACAAAGACCGCATTTAGGATTGATAAGTCTCAAGCAGATTTCTTCCGTTTACTTTAATTTCCTTAAAAACAAATGTATGAAAAAAAGTAACAATTATGTTGGAATTGACATTTCAAAATTAACTTTTGATGTAGCTATTTCTAGTCCTGAAGACAAGTATAAGCATTTAAAATTTGCTAACAATCATGAAGGTTTTATGATGTTTTTAGAACATTTAAACGCCTCTGAATCAATTTGTATAATGGAAGCTAGTGGTCCATATTAT
>NZ_JAMLJM010000004.1 GCF_023635005.1 Flavobacterium luminosum
TGCATACGCGTTACGCACCCGTGCGCCGGTCTCAAGTTAGCAAGCTAACTCTACCCCTCGACTTGCATGTGTTAAGCCTGCCGCTAGCGTTCATCCTGAGCCAGGATCAAACTCTTCATCGTATAATTTTAAATATTTTTAGACAAAGACGCTAGGTTTTTCGAATCTCTCGATTCTTCTTACTCTCATTTTTATTTGTTTCAAATATCACTATTTGAAACGGCTGTCAATTCAATATGTCTATGAACGTATTCTTCTTATTTTTTATCGCTAGCCTCTCTCGGTTAGCGGGTGCAAAAGTAGAAAACTTTTTTAAACTTGCAAAACTTTTTGAAACTTTTTTTTGAGAAAATTTTCAGTCCGTTTTCTTTTCAATATTTAATTAAGAACTCCTTTTTCGCTTCACTCAAATCTTATCGTTTTAAGTGTTTTGCAAACTCGCTTTTTAGCTCGTTTGCGGGTGGCAAAGGTAAAACCTTTTTCCTTTACAATCCAAATCTTTTTTAAAGTTTTTTTTAAAACCTTATCTCCGATTCTTTTACATTATTACTATGAACTTGTGCTTGATTGCGGGTGCAAAAGTACCACTTCTTTTTACATTTCCTAACCTTTTTTTACTATTTTTTTAACCTTATTTCTTTCTACACTACTAATCAATTACTTACATAGTAAAGTTTTTTTGAAATACTATTCAATAGGTATTACTCAGGTGTTATTCTTAGCTAGTGTTATACTTATTATATATAGTATACTTTGAAAACGTTCCTATCTATAGCACCCTTCACCCCGCGTGAGGGATTGAAGCGGCATCCTTTTATGGAGCCCGCGAAATAAAAGATACAGCGAAAAGCCCGACCCGGAGGTACGAAGGGACACGCTAGAACACTAAAACATAACCATAACCAATAAATTAACAACCCTCTACACTATATACTATTAAGGAATACCCAAAAGAATATACCTATATATATTGTATGTGTTTTTCGAATCCTCTATATTTGCGGTCTAATATAATGTATAATGATTAAGATTACTTTACCAGATGGTTCGGTTAGAGAGTACGCAAGTGGCGTAACTCCTATGGATGTGGCTAAATCTATTAGTGAAGGTTTAGCAAGAAATGTGATTTCGGCTTCGTTTAATGGTACAACTGTTGAAACGGTGACGGAATTAACAACCGACGGTACGCTTACATTGTATACATGGAACGACCAAGATGGCAAAAAAGCTTTTTGGCATTCTACTTCGCACGTTATGGCGCAAGCCCTAGAAGAGCTATATCCTGGAATTAAGCTAACAATAGGCCCTGCTATTGAAAAAGGATTTTATTATGACGTGGATTTTGGTGATCACAAAATCACCGATGCTGATTTTAAGAAAATTGAAGATCGTGTTTTAGAAATTGCTCGTGAGAAGCATGACTTTAAAATGCGAAGTGTAACCAAAGCAGAAGCTTTAGCACTATATAAAGACAATGAGTTCAAAACAGAATTGATTGAAAATTTGGAGGATGGAACCATTACGTTCTGCGACCATTCGACATTTACCGATCTATGTCGTGGTGGCCATATTCCGAACACAGGAATCATTAAAGCTGTAAAGATTTTATCTGTAGCTGGGGCTTACTGGAGAGGTAATGAAAAAAACAAACAATTGACACGCGTTTATGGTATTTCTTTCCCTAAACAGAAAGACTTAACCGATTACCTTGAATTATTGGAAGAGGCTAAACGTCGTGACCACAGAAAACTTGGAAAAGAGTTAGAGTTATTCCATTTTTCACAAAGAGTAGGACAAGGTTTACCATTGTGGTTACCTAAAGGCGCTGCTTTAAGAGACCGTTTGGAACAATTCCTAAAAAAAGCTCAAAAGAAAGCAGGTTATGAACAAGTAGTTACTCCACATATTGGACAAAAAGAGTTATATGTAACTTCTGGTCACTATGCTAAATACGGTGCTGACAGCTTTCAACCTATCCATACTCCTGCGGAAGGTGAAGAGTTCTTGTTAAAACCAATGAACTGTCCGCATCATTGCGAAATTTTTAATGCTAGACCATGGTCATATAAAGATTTACCTAAACGTTATGCCGAATTTGGTACTGTATATCGTTACGAACAATCAGGAGAATTACACGGTTTGACACGTGTACGTGGTTTTACTCAAGATGATGCCCATATTTTCTGTACACCGGACCAATTGGATGCCGAATTTAAAAATGTAATTGACTTAGTACTTTACGTTTTTGGTTCTTTAGGATTTGAAAACTTTACCGCTCAAGTATCTGTTAGAGATTTAGACAATCCTGAAAAATATATCGGATCTGTTGAGAATTGGGAAAAAGCAGAACAAGCAATTATAAATGCTGCGAAAGACAAAGGGTTGAACTATGTTATAGAATCTGGTGAAGCTGCGTTCTACGGGCCAAAACTTGACTTCATGGTGAAAGACGCTTTGGGAAGAAGTTGGCAGTTGGGAACTATACAGGTAGATTATAACTTACCTGAACGCTTTGATCTGACATACAAAGGCGCTGACAATGAATTGCATAGACCAGTAATGATCCATCGCGCACCTTTTGGTTCTATGGAACGTTTTATAGCCATATTATTGGAACATACTGGTGGAAATTTCCCACTTTGGTTGATGCCAGAGCAAGCTATAATCCTGTCTTTGAGTGAGAAATATGAAAATTATGCGAAAAAAGTTTCAGATTTGCTAGAAAATCACGAAATTCGCGCCCTAATTGATAACCGTAACGAAACAATCGGTAAGAAAATCCGTGAAGCGGAAACAAAGAAAATACCGTTTATGTTGATTGTTGGTGAAGAAGAAGAAAAGAATGGTACTATTTCCGTGAGAAAGCACGGTCAGGAAGGAAAAGGAAATATTACAATTACAATAGATGAGTTTGCTGCTCTTGTAAATGAAGAAATTGGCAAATCATTAAAATCATTTGAAGTTTAACTAAAATTTTTAAAGTTATCGCAATCAGAAACAACAGAGGTTTTCAACCTCGAGTAGAAAAAAAAGATGAACACAGAATCAATCAGTACATTCGTGTTCCAGAGGTACGTCTTGTAGGGGATAATGTAGAACCCGGAGTCGTTAAAACATCGGAAGCTTTACGTTTGGCAGATGAACTAGAATTAGATTTAGTTGAGATTTCTCCAAACGCAGAACCACCCGTTTGTAAAATTATGGACTATAAAAAGTTCTTATACATGCAGAAAAAGCGTGATAAAGAACTTAAGGCAAAATCTACTCAAATTGTAATTAAGGAGATTCGTTTTGGTCCACAGACTGATGAACACGATTACGAGTTTAAAAGAAAGAATGCTGAGAAATTCTTAAAAGAAGGGTCAAAATTAAAAGCTTTTGTATTCTTCAAAGGACGTTCAATCATTTATAAAGAACAAGGACAAATTCTATTATTACGATTGGCACAAGATCTAGAAGAAGTTGGAAAAGTAGAAGCGATGCCGGTTCTTGAAGGAAAAAGAATGATCATGTTCATTTCTCCTAAGAAAAAGAAATAGTTGAGATTGTTAAGCAAACTCACGACAATAAAGTAAGTAAGTTGAATTAAATAAATTTGGGAAATTATGCCTAAAATGAAAACTAAATCTAGTGCTAAGAAACGTTTTAAAGTTACTGGCTCTGGAAAAATTAAAAGAAAACACGCTTTTAAAAGTCACATTTTGACTAAAAAGTCTAAGAAACGTAAATTAGCGTTAACTCACTCTGCATTGGTTCACCAATCTGACGTGAAAAGTGTTAAAGAACAATTAAGAATTATCTAATTAGATATTTTTAAAAAATTCTTTGGTTAAATCAATTAATAACCCTGGGGTGGGCTTTTATAAGAGTCTGAAATAATTCAGAACGCCTTACTTCAAAAAAAAGTAAAATTATGCCAAGATCAGTAAATTCAGTTGCTAAAAGAGCAAGAAGAAAAAAGATAATGAAGCAAGCCAAAGGTTTCTTTGGTCGTAGAAAAAACGTTTGGACAGTTGCTAAGAATGCGGTAGAAAAAGCAATGCTTTATGCTTACCGTGACAGAAAGCAAAAAAAGAGAAACTTCCGTGCTTTATGGATTATGCGTATTAACGCTGGTGCAAGATTAGAAGGAATGTCTTACTCTCAATTCATGGGTAAATTAAAAGCTAATAATATTGAGTTAAACCGTAAAGTTTTAGCTGATTTAGCAATGAACCACCCAGAAGCTTTCAAAGCAATTCTTAATAAAGTAAAATAATAAACGTTTAACAATATATTTGACTTACTTACTTTTAAATCCCATTCTATTGAATGGGATTTTTTGTTCTTAAGGTTTTGTAAAAAAACTAGTTAACAATTTCCTTTTTAATACATTTGTTCAAAATCAAAAAACACCATATCTATGAATAAAAAAATAATCCTCTTGCTGTGCCTTTCTTTAGGACTTGGAGTTTTCGCACAGACCCGAAAACTAACATTGGAAGAAGCTGTTTTGCAACAAAACAGACGATTTAGAGCCGATAAACTCACAGGATTCCAATGGATACCGAACACCAATCAATATGTATATTATACAGATGCTTGGAGTAAAATGCTTACTGCAAAAGCCACTGATACTATCACTAGTGAATACGTAACGCTAAACGATATCAATCAGGCATTGGGGACAAAGCTTAAAAATTTTTTTGGTATTTCATGGATAGATAGTGATACTCTTTTTTTAAACGAAGGAACTGCCTACTACACCTATTCTATAACTTCTAAAACCGGTAAAAAGATTCAAGAAATTCCTGCAGGAGCCGAAAACATTTCTTTTGATCGAGCGAATCAATTGGTTGCTTTTACAGAAAAAAATAATCTATATTTCCTGAACAAAAATCAAGAAAAAATAACCGTAACCAACGAATCAAATCCCGCTATAGTTTCAGGACAATCAATCGCTCGAAATGAATTTGGAATTAGTGGAGGTATTTTTTGGTCGCCAAAATCTAATTATTTGGCTTTTTATCAAAAAGATGAAACCGAGGTATCGGATTATCCTTTACTTGATATCACGCAAACTCCAGGAAAATTAACCACTATAAAGTATCCGATGGCTGGACAAAAGTCAGAAAAGCCGAAAGTGGGTATTTTTAATATTGCTACAGGAAAAACCATCTATATAAGTCCAAAAGGAAATCCTGACGATTATTTGACCAATTTGGCTTGGACACCAGATGAAAAATACATCCTTATCGCTGAATTGAATCGTGGTCAAAACAACATGAATTTGAATCTTTACGATGCGCAATCGGGTGCCTTTGTACATACTATTCTAAATGAGAAAAACTCGAAATGGGTAGAACCTGAACACCCTGCTTTCTTTCCATCTACCAAAACCAATAATTTTATCTGGATTTCAGAAAAAGATGGTTTCAACAATTTATACTTCTATAATTTAGAAGGAAGATTAATAAAGAAACTAACGAACAACAAATTTCCAGTTAGAACAATTTTAGGAACCAACCCTGCTGGAACTGAAATTTATTTTATGGCTACGGGTGAAAATCCTATCAATATGCTGGCGTATAAAGTCGATTTAAAAGGAAAGCAAACCCTTATCACTAAAGACCAAGGAGTGCATTCGGTGAGTGTAAGTTCAGATGGTGCTTGGTTTTTCGATGAATATTCGAATCATACTACTCCTTCAAGATCGTTATTGTACGATAAAAAATTAAAAAGCAAATTACTTTTGGAAAGTGAAAACAAGTACAAAGATTATTTAATGGGTACCGCGGATATCACAACCATTAAATCGATTGATGGTCAAACCGATTTATATACCCGTTTAATCAAACCGAGTAATTTTGATCCGAACAAAAAATATCCTGTTTTAGTATATGTTTATGGTGGTCCTCATGCGCAGTTAATCACCAATTCTTATTTGGATGGTGCCAACTTGTGGATGTATTATATGGCTGAACAAGGCTATTTGGTATTTACCTTGGATAACAGAGGTTCCGACAATCGTGGTTTTGCGTTTGAAAGTGCCATTCATGGTCGCCTAGGAGTACATGAAATTGAAGATCAAATGTTGGGTATCGAATATTTAAAAACACTTCCTTATGTAGATTCTAATCGATTAGCTGTACACGGTTGGAGTTTTGGAGGATTTATGACTACTTCTTTAATGCTACACAAACCTGATACTTTCAAAGTAGGTGTTGCCGGAGGTCCTGTAACAGACTGGAAATGGTACGAAGTTATGTACGGAGAGCGCTACATGGATACTCCTCAAGAAAACCCTAAAGGATACGAGGAAGCCTCTTTGTTAAATTTCGCACAAGATCTTAAAGGTAAATTGTTATTAATACATGGTACAAGCGATGATGTCGTTCTTGAACAACATAATCTTTCATTAGTTAAAAAGTTTATAGAATCTCAAAAGCAAGTAGATTATTTTCCTTATCCAATGCACAAACATAATGTACAAGGAAAAGACCGAGTACATTTAATTCAGAAAATATTGGATTACGTAATTGAAAACAATAAATAGACAAAAAGAGCCATGTAAAAGTGGCTCTTTTCTTTTATCTAAAAAATAGACATTTCAGTTATAGTGGTAAAACGTTCTAAAGCAAACATTCCCAATTCTGAATTTCCTTTCTCATTCAATCGAGGTGACCAAGAAGCAATGACAAAATTCTTGGGATATAATGCTACGATTCCTCCACCAATACCACTTTTTCCGGGTAATCCAACCTTATAAGTAAACTCACCAGACTCATCATAAAATCCGCAAGTTTGCATGATTGCATTAAGTCTTTTAACCTGACTTTTGTTAAGGACTTGTTTTCCTGATTTTGTTTTACCTTCATTGGCAAAAAAATAAAAGGAATGAGCCAATTCTTTACATGTCATTTCGAGAGAACATTGATGAAAATAAAAATCGAGTACTTCATCCACGTCATTTTTTATATTGCCAAAAGACTTTAAAAAATTAGCTAAGGCTATATTTCTAAAACCCGTTTGTCTTTCTGATTTTGCTACTTCAAGATTAAAATCAATGGTTTCATGACTAGAAATTTCCCTAATGAATGTCAGAAAATCTTGCTTTGGATTTTTTAACTCCGAAACTAAAATATCGGCAATTACCAAAGCTCCTGCATTAATAAAAGGATTTCTGGGAATCCCTTTTTCGTACTCTAATTGTACCAAGGAATTGAATGGATTCCCTGAGGGTTCTACCCCTACTCTTTCCCATATTGCTTCACCTAATTTCGAAAAGGCTAATGCGACTGTCAAAGCTTTAGAAATCGATTGAATAGAAAATTTTTCATCAGCATTTCCTACAGCATAATTTTCACCATTAAGCGTCACCAAATGTAGTCCAAATTTATCAGGATTAATAAGAGCTAATTCAGGCATAGAAGTAGCAACCTGACCTGTTTTAGGTTGTTGCAATGCTTCGTTATAAATATCTTCGAGTATTTTTAAAAATTCCATAGTTTAAATTTGTCAAAAATATTAAAAATAAAAAAGTTCCAAACTTTAAAATAAGTTTGGAACTTTATCTCACTCGCAATAATATTACGCAAACAATATAATACCTATTAAGAAACATACTGTTAGCACAAATAACACATCTTTATAAGTGATCTTAAATTCAGAATCTTTATTCATATTATTTCAGAAATTACTTTACAAATAAAACCTCTGAAGTTCAATTTTATTGTATTAGGTAGATAGAAAATTACGTTTTTTGATGTTTTTTCTTTGCAGCTGGAAATAAAATGTTGTTTAATATTAGGCGATACCCTGGCGAATTAGGATGCAACTCTAACGTAGTTGGCTCATCTCCTACTCTGTGTTGAAAATCTTCAGGATCGTGACCACCGTAAAAAGTAAAAAATCCCTTTCCTTTCTGCGAATGAATATAACGCGCTTCCTCATTGATTTGACATTCTCCCATAACCAAAACATTGGACTTGATTAGGCTTCTATCGAAAGCGGTAGTCTGCCCCATAAATCCTTTGATCAATTGTGTATGATTTTGACACAACATTGATGGAATAACATCCCATTTTGCGGAAAATTCCATTAAAGTGAAATAATCTTTTTCAAACGGAATATTCCTTTTTTCGGTCATATCTATATTTGAAAATTCATATCGTTCTGGTCTTCTTTCTAAGATAAAATCCTTGAAAGCGAAGGTTCTATTAAAATCTATTTTATTTTGATAATTAGGCTCACTTGGATCCCCATCGAACATAGTTTCACAAATATCGACTCCTTCCGCAGACAACGCGATATCAAAACTATCAGTAGCGGAACACATAGCAAACATAAATCCGCCGCCAATTACAAAATCTCTTATTTTTTTGGCTACCGCCAATTTCTCTTCGGATACTTTTGCAAAACCTAATCGTTGAGCCAATTGTTCTGAATCTTTTTTCTGTTCAATATACCAAGGCATATTCTTGTAATTGGCATAAAATTTTCCATATTGCCCCGTAAAATCTTCATGATGCAAATGTAACCAGTCATATAAAAGCAATTGGTCATTGATTACTTCTTCATCATAAACTTCTTTATAAGGTATTTCGGCGTACGTTAAAACCAAAGTTACGGCATCATCCCAAGGTTGTTTTCCTTTTGGGGTATATACTGCAATTTTAGGAGCTTTTTCTAAAGCTACGACTTCCATATTTTGTGAAGGAGAAGCGATTTCGGCAAGAATCTGATTCGTTTCTGAATCGGTTAAAATTTCAAAACTAACCCCTCTGATTTGACATTCTTTTCGGATCTCAGTAGCATCTGGTAAAAGAAAAGAGCCACCTCTGTAATTTAATAGCCAACTGGCTTTATATTGTTTTTCTATCGCCCAATAGGTAATACCATAAGCTTTGAGATGATTTTTCTGTGAAGACTCATCCATAGGCAACAGAATAGTGGAAGCTACGCTCTTAAAACTTCCAATAAACAGTAGCAATATTAGTACTTTGATTTTCAAATTCTAAAAATTTATTTTTTGATTTCCAATGCTTAAAAAAGACTTTTTATACCATTATTTACTTAGTGACGTAGTCCTTTTTTCCTTGCTCAAGTTAGTGATAATTTTAAAAAAAATTATGTTAAAAGAATAAAAGATCAAACAGAATTAGTACCCTCGAAACCATCTTATTTTTAAATTAGTCGCTTAGTAAACATTAGATTAATCAATTTTACTAAACATAAAACCTAATTCTTCTGATTCAAAATGGTTTTCATATAGAAAAATCGGGAATCAATTAAAAATAAAAAGCTATAAGATGACTACTAATGCTAACAAAAAAGCTGTTCTCTTAAGGAACAGCTTTTTTGTTAGGTTTATATTTTAAAAAGGAACATCACTATCATCATCGAAACTATTCATATTACTTCCAAATGCTTCATTTGGAGATGGAAGATTTGATGTGGTAAATGGGTTAGAATCGTCGAGATTCATCTTAGAAGGCAAATCATCGAATACGGTTCCGAATTCATCTAAATTATCAAATTTACCCAAGTGACCTAAGAACTTCAAACGAACGTTTTCCAAACTACCATTACGGTGTTTTGCAATAATAAATTCCCCTTGACCTTGAGTTGGTGAACGTTCATCATCATCCCACTCGTCTATTTTATAATATTCCGGACGATAAATAAACGATACAATATCGGCATCTTGCTCGATAGCTCCCGATTCACGAAGGTCGGAAAGCAATGGTCGCTTACTGGATCCACGGGTTTCAACAGCACGAGATAACTGCGATAAGGCAATCACCGGAACATCTAATTCTTTAGCTAATGCCTTTAGATTTCGGGAAATTGTTGAAATTTCTTGCTCACGATTACCTCCTCCTTTAGAATTTCCTCCGGCTGTCATCAATTGAAGGTAATCGATAATAATAATTTTTATATCATATTGCGATTTTAAACGGCGGGCTTTCGCACGTAAATCAAATATGGACAACGAAGGGGTGTCATCTATATACAACGGCGCTTTTTCTAAATCGCGAACTTTGACAGACAATTGTTCCCATTCGTGTTTCTCTAACTTTCCTGTTCTCAATTTTTCAGAAGACAAACCCGTTTCAGAAGAAATTAAACGCGTAATTAACTGAACCGATGCCATCTCCAAGGAAAAGATTGCTACCGCATTGTTAAATTGAATCGCCATATTACGGGCCATAGACAATACGAAAGCGGTTTTACCCATACCGGGACGAGCTGCAATAATAATTAAATCGGAAGGTTGCCAACCTGAAGTAATTTTATCTAATGCATGAAAACCAGTCGCAACCCCACTCAAACCTTCTTTACCGGCTATTTGCTCAATACGTTTTTTGGCTTGAATCACTAAACTTTGAGCCGTTTCAGAACTACGCTTGATATTTCCTTGCGTTACTTCATATAATTTAGATTCGGCTTTATCTAATAAATCAAAAACATCGGTTGATTCATCATAGGATTCTTCGATAATTTCTGAAGAGATTTTAATCAAACTTCGCTGTATGAATTTTTGTAGAATAATTCGGGAATGGAACTCGATATGAGCCGAAGAAGATATTTTTTGTGTTAATTGAATCAGATAAAAATCACCTCCAGCCAAATCTAGCTTGCCCATTTTTTTTAACTGAGCAGAAACCGTCAATAAATCTATGGGTTGAGAATCATTAAACAATGTTACGATAGCTTCAAAAATATATTTGTGGGCATCTTTGTAAAAAGCATCAGGTTGTAAGATATCTATGACCTCATCGACCCCTTTTTTATCAATCATCATTGCGCCAAGCACTGCCTCCTCTAAATCAACGGCTTGAGGGGGTAATTTTCCTTTTTCGAGGTTAATGATGGTCGTTTTTTCTACTTTTACAGGGTTAATGTTTCTGAGATTTTCCATAGTGCTAAAGTAAGTCTAATTCAACGATAATGGAAGAAAAAACAATCTTAAATCTGTGAATTACTTTTGTTGAAAACTTATTTTTTTTGTTGATAACATAAAAAAAATCCGAAACCATAGGGCTTCGGATCTTCTATCTTAAATATAAGAATTTTACTCATTAAATTGCCCCATCTTACTGTATTTGTCCATTCTCTGAGCAACCAAATCAGTTGTTGATAAGTCTTTTAATTCATTAAATCCTTTCAAAACATATTCTTTAACGGTTTTGAAACCCGTTTCTTTATCTCTATGAATACCTCCTAGCGGTTCTGGAACAATCTCGTCAATCAGATTATGTTCTTTCATATCTTTAGCAGTTAATTTCAACGCTTCAGCGGCTTGCTCTTTGTATTCCCAACTTCTCCATAAAATTGATGAACAAGATTCAGGTGATATTACAGAATACCAAGTATTTTCTAACATATATACTTTATCTCCCACACCAATTCCTAAAGCACCACCCGAAGCACCTTCACCAATAATCACTGTAATAATAGGAACTTTCAAACGAATCATTTCCAATATATTACGTGCAATCGCCTCTCCTTGACCTCTTTCTTCTGCTTCTAAACCTGGGTAAGCTCCCGGAGTATCGACTAGAGTTAGTACAGGAATATTGAATTTTTCGGCCATTTTCATCAAACGCAATGCTTTTCTGTAACCTTCTGGGTTTGCCATACCAAAATTACGCAATTGACGCATTTTTGTGTTAATCCCTTTTTGTTGCCCGATAATCATGAACGATTGACCGCCAATACGACCTAAACCACCCACCATTGCTTTATCATCTCTCACACCACGGTCTCCAAATAATTCTAAAAAAGTATTATCAGTTAAACTCGCAATATGCTCTAAAGTATAAGGTCTGTTCGGGTGTCTTGACATTTGTACTCTTTGCCAAGCCGTCAGGTTTGCATATATATTTTTTTTAGTTTCTTCTAATTTCTTTTCGATCTGCTCACAAGTTGCGCTAACATCTACATCGGACTCCTGACCAATCACTTGACATTTGTCTAATTGATCTTCGAGTTCTTTTATTGGTAATTCAAAATCTAAATATTCCATAAGATTTTTATTTTTTGTGTCTTAAATTGAAGTAACAAAGATAAAATTTCTTGTTGAGTTTAAAAGTATATTTTTGGATATTATTGCAAAAGGAAATTATCCCTCTAATATTCAATAATTTATATTTCCTTTTCTTTCTTCCTATTTTTAAAAAATCCATTCAAAATTACGGTAGAAAGAATGATTAGGGCTCCTATATAAAATTGGCTGTTCATTTGTTCTTTTTCTCCAAAAACAATTAATGCTAATATGATTCCATAAATAGGTTCTAAATTAATGGTTAACATCACCGTATAAGGGCTTAAATATTTCATCACACCTACTGAAGCGATAAAAGCATAAGCTGTACAAAAGGAACTCAAGACAAACAACCAAATCACGTCATTCCACGAGAGTTTGAAAAATTCTGCATTAAAATTTCCTCCGATAGCCAGAAACACCGAAAAAAACAAAACCCCTCCTAAAAGCTCATAAAATGAAATAACGGTAGGCTCGTACGCCTGAACGAATTTACCATTGATTATAGAAAAAGAAGCCGATAAAAAAGCCGAGGTTAAGGCTAGAATAATTCCTTCTACGTAACGTGCCTCTACATCGAAAATCAGATACAACCCGGCTATGACTATAAGTCCAAACAGAACTTCGTATCCTATGACTTTTCGCTTAAAGAAAATAGGCTCTAAAATTGATGCAAAAAAAGCTCCAGTAGACAAACAAGCAAGTGTCACCGAAACATTAGACACCTTGATGGCCCTAAAAAAAGTATACCAATGCAAGGCAATGACAAGTCCTGCAAAAAGTAAACTCAGTATTGTTCTAGGCGGAAGTTTGGTGGGTATTTTTCTAAAAAAGATAAAAATCAAAATAAAAAACGAAGCAAAAAGCATTCGATACCAAACCAACGGTAAAGCTTCAAGGGATATTAAGGCTCCCAAAACTGCCGTAAAACCCCATATAAAAACAATAAAATGGAGATGTAAATAACTGTTTAAGACTTTATCTTTTGGCATTTTTCAATAAATAATAAGCTAAAATTCCGAAAACTATGTTGGGGATCCAAACGGCAATGAAGGGCGAAAATGTAGATTTTTCCGCTAAGGTTCCAAAGATTTTATCCAGGAAAACATAGGCAAAAGCAATCGCAATACCTATAGCTAAATTGATTCCCATTCCTCCTCTACGTTTCATTGAAGAAACCGAAACGGCTATGATGGTCAAAATGAAAGCAGAAATTGGAATACTGTATTTTTTGTATTTCACTACCAAATACCTATTGATATTGGAAGAACCTCGTTGCTTTTCTTTTTCGATGAACTTATTCAGTTCGGTCATGTTAAGCGTTTCTGCTATGTAAACAACCGGAGTCAAATCATCCATTTCAAAATTAAACTTCATCGTTTTAACATTCTCTGTTTCTATCCGATCGTCTAATTCTCCTATACTTCGTTTGGTATAATTCATTAAAGTATAATCCTTTGTTTTTGGATTATATACAATAGAATTGGCGGTTATTTTATAGAGTAATTTTTCTTTGTCAAATTTCTCATAAACAAAATTGTATCCCGTTTTAATCTCCTGACTAAAATTACTTGCGTAGATAAATTCAGTATCACTAATCTGACGGTATACATCGCTGGTTTGCCTCATTTCTTGTCGCCCTCCACCTTTCAGATACATGTACCTGAAATTATTAAACCCATCACTGGCTTTAGGAACAAGAAAGAAGCCCATAAGCAATGCAAACAAAGATACTAAGGTGGCTCCAACCATATAAGGTCGTAAAAAACGACCAAAGGAAATTCCCGAACTTAAAATTGCAACAATTTCGGTATTATTGGCCAACTTGGATGTGAACCATATAATGGACAAAAAGAGGAAAATCGGGAACAGCAGATTGGCAAAATAGATAATGAAATCCAAATAATACGCTGCAACCTTAAGAAAAGGTACTTTATTCTCTAAAATCTTATTAATCTTTTCAGACACGTCGACGGTGATTCCAATAGGAATAAACAACAACAACATGGTTGAAAAAGTCATCAGATACCTTTTTAAAATGTATCTATCGATGATGGTCAATTTAGAAAATAACTGCTTTAACATTATAAACGTTGGTCCATTTGTTTTACCATTTTTTCTTTCCATTCGCGGAAATCTCCAGCTAAGATATGTTTTCTAGCTTCACGAACCAGCCACATATAAAATCCTAAATTGTGAATGGTGGCAATTTGTTTACCCAAATATTCATCGGCAGCAAACAAATGTCTCAAATAAGCTTTTGTATATTCCGTATCTACGAAAGTATGGCCCATTTCATCAATTGGAGAGAAATCATCGGCCCATTTTTTATTTTTGATGTTGATGGTTCCGTTTGCCGTGAATAACATTCCGTTTCTCGCGTTACGGGTTGGCATTACACAATCAAACATATCAATCCCTAACGCGATATTTTCTAAAATATTGATTGGCGTTCCTACCCCCATCAAATATCTTGGTTTATCTTCCGGAAGAATAGCAGTCACTACTTCGGTCATCGCGTACATTTCTTCTGCGGGTTCTCCAACAGACAAACCTCCAATGGCATTTCCTTGTGCACCCACATTGGCTATGTATTCTGCCGATTGTGCGCGTAAATCTTTATAGGTACTTCCTTGAACTATAGGAAATAGAGTTTGCTCGTAACCATATTTTGCCGGCACTTTTTCTAAATGACTCACACAACGATCCAACCAACGGTGCGTCATGTGCATTGAACGTTTAGCATAACGATAATCACAAGGATACGGCGTACATTCATCGAAAGCCATAATAATATCCGCTCCAATGGAACGTTGGATTTCCATTACACTTTCCGGTGAAAAGAAATGATACGATCCGTCGATATGCGATTTGAATTTCACCCCTTCTTCTTTAATTTTTCTATTCGAAGAAAGAGAATACACCTGATACCCTCCAGAATCGGTTAAAATATTGCGATCCCAATTCATAAATTGATGCAAACCACCTGCTTTCTCAAGAATTTCAGTTTGCGGACGAAGATATAAATGGTACGTATTTCCTAAAATAATATCCGGATTAATATCGTTTTTCAATTCTCTCTGGTGCACTCCTTTTACAGAAGCAACAGTTCCTACCGGCATAAAAATAGGAGTTTCAATAACACCGTGATCGGTTGTCACTACTCCTGCTCTGGCTTTAGTTTGTGGATCTTTAAGTAATAAATCGAACTTCATATAAACATTTTACAATCGGCAAAGATAACTCATTTCAAATTTATGATTTAGGAATTCTCGCTTAATTTAACATTTAAGTTTTTACCGTTATTTTTTCGTTGTATACCTTAAAATTAGTTTCTTATACTCCCCTAACGACTTGTACTCGCATCACCAAACACAATGGACTGACAATCAATTTCAAGAAAAACAATTAACAAGATTTATTTTATTTCGCTAACTTTGATAATACAGACCAAACAAACCGATTCCTTTCAAATCGGAAACCTAAAACATGAAAAAAAAACTGACCTTAATCCTCTTCCAACTTTTTTTCACCTTCTTCACATTTGCACAAGAAGCCAAAGACATAGTAAAAAAAGCAGATGACAAAGCCCGTGGAACAACCTCCATCGCTTCTATTTCCATTCAAACGATACGACCAAAATGGTCTCGAGAAATGACCGTAAAAGCTTGGACCAAAGGAAACGATTTAACCATGATTTTGGTTCAAAGCCCTGCAAAAGAAAAGGGCGTGGTTTTTCTGAAAAAGAAAAAAGAAGTGTGGAACTGGATTCCTTCTATCGAAAGAAATATCAAAATGCCGCCTTCGATGATGAGCCAAAGTTGGATGGGAACCGATTTTACCAACGACGATTTGGTGAAAGAAGCCTCAATTATAGAAGATTACAACCATTCTTTTTTGGAAGATGTTACCCTTGAAGGTAGAAGTTGCTATAAAATTCAATTGATTCCGAAACCAAAATCAGCCGTAGTTTGGGGAAAAATCATCTTATCGATTGACAAAAAAGACTTTATGATGTTGCATGCCGAATATTTTGATGAAGACGGAAAACTCATCAACACCATGCACTGCAGCGATATAAAAATGTTGGGAGGTCGCTTATTGCCTGCCCGAATGGAAATGGTTCCGGCCAACAAAAAAGGAAATAAAACCATAATGATATACAAATCGTTAGTTTTTGACACCCCACTTGAAGACCATTTCTTCAGTACACAAAACATGATTAAAGTAAAATGATTACCAAATTAATCTGGAGAAACCTTTGGCGCAACAGCCGACGAACGCTAATTACCATGGCTTCCATAGCTTTTGCTGTGCTTTTTGCCATCTTAATGCAATCGTTACAAGAAGGGGTTTTCAACAACCTGATTAAAAATGTGGTGAATTATTATTCTGGTTATATTCAAGTACATCAAAAAGGATATTGGGACGAACAAATTCTCGATAACAGTTTTTCAGGAGATGTCACACTACTTGCCCAACTTCAAAAAAACAATGCCGTTACAGAAGTAGTTCCTCGATTGGAAACCTTTGTCTTGGCTTCCAACAAAAACATAACCAAAGGGTGTATGCTTGTGGGTACCGATACCGAAAAAGAAAACAAGCTTACCCAACTGAAAAACAAACTCATCAAAGGGGCTTACTTTGAAAACGATGAAGATGCCGTACTTCTTTCCAAAGGTTTGGCCAAACGACTGCAACTTGAGGTTAACGATACGCTTGTGCTTTATGGTCAAGGCTATCAAGATGTAATGGCTGCAGGAAAATATCCTATTAAGGGAATTTTGCATTTAGCTTCTCCAGAAATGAATGATAGTTTTGTGTACTTACCTTTAAAAGCCTGCCAATATTTTTTAAGTGCCGACGACCGCTACACTACAATCTCTTTAGGAATAACCAATCCGGATGCTTTAGAACCTTTGAAAAAAGAGCTCAGCCAGAGCATTGGTAAGGAGTATGAAGTGATGACTTGGCAGGAATTGATGCCGGATATTGCCAATCATATCAAAGCAGATGGCTTTTCGTTTTACATTTTTTCAGGCATTTTATACCTCATCATCGGATTTGGGCTTTTTGGAACCGTGATGATGATGACCGTCGAACGAAAATTTGAATTCGGAATGCTACTAGCTATTGGTATGAAAAAATCACAATTGAAGCGCATTTTATTGAGCGAAACCATTTTGATTGCGTTTTGTGGCGTGTTATTAGGAATGGCATTGAGTTTTCCAATGGTTTACTATCTTCAAGAAAATCCGTTGCGATTGGCTGGCGATTTGGCCAAAAGCTACGAACAATTTGGTTTTGAAGCGATTTTCCCTACCGAAATTAACGCTACGATTTTCATGACGCAATCGTTGATTGTTTTAGTGATGACCATTGCTATTGGATTATATCCGCTTTGGTTTGTAAATGGTATGAACCCTGTAAAAGCAATGAAAAAATGAGAATGCTCATCAAAATAGCCGGTCGAAACCTGTGGCGAAACAAAAAAAGAAGCGTCATCATCATCAGCGCGGTAAGCATTGGTTTGTGGGCGGGTACCTTCTTAACGGCTTTCTACAACGGAATGATTGAACAACGCATCAATACGGCCATTGGTAAAGAAGTATCGCACCTTCAGTTGCATCATCCTAAGTTTAGGAGCGATTACGATATCCAATATTACTTACCCGATAGTCAAAAAATGCTGCAAACCATTGAAAGTGATAGTTTGGTAAAAATAGCGGCAGGACGCGTAATGCTGAAAGGAATGATTGCTTCAGCAGCCGGAAGTAGCGGTATTACGATTAATGGTGTACAAGCCGAAAAAGAAAATAGCTTAACCAAACTGCAAAGTAAAATAATTAAAGGAAGCTATTTCGATGCTGAAAAAAGTAATGAAATCATCATCAGTGAAAAGATTCGCAAAAAATTAAAGTTAGAAATCAATAAAAAAGCCATCCTAACTTTTCAGGACAAAGAAGGAAATTTGGCAGCAGAAGCTTTTCGAATTATAGCTATTTATAAAACCATTAATGCGCCTTACGATGAAAGTAATGTGTTTGTAAAAAATACCGCGGTGGATTCGTTAGCCGGTATTCCGAATGGTTTTAATGAAATTGCTGTTTTACTAAAATCGAATGCCACATTAGACGAAAGTTTGGCACAACTCCAACAAAAATTCCCGAATACCGAAATCAAAAGTTGGAAGGAAATCACGCCGGAATTAGGCTTAACCGTTTCCGTAGCCGATCAAATGACGCTTATTTTTATGGGAATTATTCTAGCGGCATTGGCCTTTGGAATCGTAAATACTATGATGATGGCCGTACTCGAAAGAACCCGAGAAATTGGTATGTTATTAGCACTAGGCATGAATAAATTCAAAATCTTTATTATGATTCTTTTGGAAACTTTTTTCCTTATTCTTGCCGGATGTCCTATTGGGATAATTTTAGCGTTGCTTACCGTTGCCATTACCAATAAAACCGGACTCGATTTGAGTTCGTATACCGAAACCTATTCTAGCTTTGGATACGATTCTGTGATTTATCCCTCGCTTACTTGGAATCAATTACAAACGGTGTTATTGTTGGTTATCCTTACCGCTTTTATATCCGCCTTATTTCCTGCGAAAAGAGCTTTACAACTGAATCCTGCAGAATCCCTTAAAAAATAATTCCGATGAAAGAAACCGTTATCGATGCCCATAATTTATCAAAAATATACGATGAGAAAACCATTCCGGTTTATGCTTTGAACAAGGTGCATTTGCATATTTCCCGTGGGGAATTTACTGCTATTAAAGGACCTTCGGGTTCTGGAAAAACAACGTTATTGAACATGATTGGTGGATTAGACGAACCTTCGGAAGGTTTTGTAGAAATCAACGGCACCAACATCACCGAACTCAAAGGCAACGAACTGATCGATTTCCGCTTAAACAACATCGGATTTGTATTTCAGTCTTACAATCTGATTCCTGTCCTTACCGCAAAAGAAAACATCGAATTCATCATGTTGCTTCAAAAACGTCCGAAAGAAGAAACAGACCAACGCGTTTTAGAATTGTTGAAACAAATTGGACTAGAAGATAAAATCGATAAACGTCCACAAGAACTTTCAGGAGGACAACAACAACGCGTGGCCGTAGCCAGAGCTTTGGCACCGAAACCGCAATTTATTTTAGCCGATGAACCTACCGCCAATCTCGATTCCGTATCAGCGGAAAATTTATTGGACATCATGCTGAAACTGAATCAGGAAGAAAACATGACCTTTATTTTTTCTACGCACGATCAAAGAGTCATCAACCGCGCGCGAAGAGTCATCACGATGGAAGACGGAAAAATTGTGGAAGACACTGCCGAAACAGTAATCATACACAAACCAAAGTAAAAATAATCAAGAGTGAACCGTTATCCTTATATCATAACCCTTCTTTGTTTTTTCGTTCCGATGCATCTCATTGGACAGAAAAACGATTCTATTCCATCAAAAGTAGAGGTAAAAGGGTATGTCAAAGGAATGCAAAACACGGTATTTATTCAAAAAATCGATTCGAATGCCTCTGTGAACCTTATCCACAATCGCCTCAATTTCAAATATACTTTTAACTCCAAATGGACGAGCCGATTGGAAATCAGAAATCGTATTTTTTATGGCGAGCAAATCAGATTAACTCCTGATTTCGGTAAAAGCATCAACCAATACAACGGACTTTTCAATCTCTCTTATTTATGGGTGAATGAAAAATCGTTTGTAGCGCATTCGGTTATCGATCGCTTTTTAGTGAATTACTCCGATGAACAATGGACGATTACTTTGGGAAGGCAACGCATCAATTGGGGTATCAATAACATTTGGAATCCCAATGATATTTTCAACGCTTATAATTTTTTAGACTTCGATTACGAAGAGCGACCCGGCGTTGATGCGGTTCGCATCCAGCGCAACTTTAAGGACGATTCAACGTTGGAAATGGCTTACAAACCTGGAAAACACAACAATGAACATACCGCTGCTCTGTTGTATAAATTGAACCGTTGGAACTACGATTTTCAGTTATTGGGCGGACTTTACACTACAGACTATGTCATCGGTGGCGGTTGGGCCGGAAACATTAAAAAAGCTGGATTTAAAGGCGAAATGAGTTATTTTATTCCTAGAACAAACACATTGGGAAGTGCTGAAAATTTTAGTTTTTCCTTAATGGCCGATCAAACCTTTAAAAACGATTGGTACCTTTCAGTTTCGTGTTTGTATAACAGCAATTCAACTGATTTTTCATTACAAACGGCAAGTTTATATAATACACAATTGTCGGCTAAAAACCTTTTTCCGTTTCGTTATACTTTTCATGCCACTGCTATGAAAACGATCTCTCCGATTATCTCCTTCAATTTTTCTTTTGTGTATTCACCTGAAAAAAACACCTTGATTTTAATTCCTACCTATCTTTGGAATGTAGCCAACAATTTTGATTTAGATATTATGGCACAGTCGTTTTTTGCAACAGAAAATAATAACTACAACAATTTAGCCACCCAAATTTACCTTCGAGGTCGCTGGAGTTTTTAACAGAAACGCTCTCAGACGTAGACGGGATTTACCCCCATTACGTTGAAACTTTTTGGTGTCAATATGTATTTCTGCACAGAAAATCCAATTATCTGATTATCTTTGCGTCAATATAACTTTTAGATATAAAATGAAGCCTAACACTCAACAATTAAGCAATTTAACGATTCAGGTAAGAAGAGATATTCTTCGTATGGTTCACGCCGTAAGTTCAGGCCACCCGGGTGGTTCTTTGGGCTGTACTGAATTTTTGGTGGTTTTGTACCAAAATATAATGGAAAGAAAACCGGGATTTGATATGGATGGCATTGGAGAAGATATTTTCTTCTTATCCAACGGACACATCTCACCTGTTTTTTATAGTGTTTTAGCTAGAAGCGGATACTTTCCTGTATCAGAATTAGCTACTTTCCGAAAACTGAATACCCGTTTACAAGGTCACCCAACCACGCATGAAGGATTGCCTGGAGTTCGTATGGCATCTGGCTCTTTAGGACAAGGTTTGTCGGTTGCTATTGGAGCGGCACAAGCAAAAAAATTAAACCATGACAACCATTTAGTATTTGCCCTTTTAGGTGATGGTGAATTGCAGGAAGGACAAAATTGGGAAGCCATTATGTATGCGTCTGCTAAAAAAGTTGACAATTTAATTGCTACAATCGACTTAAACGGAAAACAAATTGATGGAACTACTGATGAAGTGTTAGCCATGGGAAGCGTAAAGGCCAAATTTGAAGCTTTCGATTGGGAAGTTGTAGAAATTAAAGAAGGAAACAACATTGAAGCAATCATTGCCGGCATGAACGAGGCCAAATCTAAAACTGGAAAAGGCAAACCGGTTTGTGTGTTATTACATACTGAGATGGGACATGGTGTAGATTTTATGATGTACACCCACGCATGGCACGGAAAAGCACCAAATGACGATCAATTGGCTGCGGCATTGGCTCAAAATTACTCTGAAGACGAAGTAGACTATTAGAATAAAAATTGACCTGTAAAATTCCTGACCATCAGAATTTTAACTCTTTCAATTTTTAACTCTTTCAATTACAATTCAAAATGAAAAAATATACAAACACAGGAAGTAAAGATACTCGTTCGGGTTTTGGAGCGGGAATGACCGAATTGGGTCAAAAGAACGAAAATGTTGTGGCTTTATGTGCCGACTTAATCGGATCTCTAAAATTTGATGATTTTAAGAAAAACCATCCAGAGCGTTTTTTCCAGATCGGAATTGCAGAAGCCAACATGATTGGAATTGCAGCTGGTTTAACTATAGGAGGTAAAATTCCTTTTACAGGAACTTTCGCTAACTTTTCGACCGGACGCGTGTACGACCAGATTCGTCAATCGGTGGCGTATTCGGATAAAAATGTAAAAATCTGTGCTTCTCATGCCGGTTTAACTCTTGGAGAAGACGGTGCAACACACCAAATTCTAGAAGATATTGGTTTAATGAAAATGTTACCGGGAATGACCGTAATCAATACTTGCGATTACAACCAAACCAAAGCCGCTACCATTGCGTTAGCTAATCATCATGGTCCGGCATACTTACGTTTTGGGCGTCCGGTGGTGCCTAACTTCACTCCTGCTGACGAACCTTTTGTAATCGGAAAAGCCATTTTATTAAACGAAGGAACAGACGTTACGATTATTGCGACCGGGCATTTAGTTTGGGAAGCGTTGGTTGCAGCAGAAGCGTTAGAGGCAAAAGGAATTTCTGCAGAAGTAATTAACATTCACACCATTAAACCGTTAGACGAAGAAGCGATTTTAAAATCGGTAAAGAAAACCGGTTGTGTGGTGACTGCGGAAGAGCATAACATTATTGGTGGTTTAGGCGAAAGCATTTCCAGAACGTTAATACAAAACTATTTAGTACCACAGGAATTTGTAGCGGTGAATGACAGCTTTGGAGAAAGCGGAACGCCAGAACAATTAATGGAAAAATACGGTTTAACGAGCAACGCTATCATTGAAAAAGTTGAAAAAGTAATAAAAAGAAAGTAATTTTTTTAAATAATATTTTATAAAACCTGATGTCACTTCAAGAGCATCAGGTTTTTTTATTTATTCATTTGAAATTTAAATTACTTAAATTCTTCTTTAAGTTTTCATCACATTTAAATAATATCTTAACTCTTTAATGGTGCTTTATTTAATGATTCGAATTTACTTGCACACACAACTTAGGAATTCCAAAACAGTCAATCTTAACCATTTTTATAGTTGCCGATTCTTCGATTATGGCTATTAAACTAACGACTACATTCTTAGAAAAATATAATGGAAACAAAAAATTAATACTTAACCGGATTATGAATACTAAAATAATTTATACAAAATAACGAATTACTTTAGCTGACTTACCGAACGAGACTGAGGTTGATATTCACAGAAGTTAATACCCTAAAAATAAAATCCAAAAAAAGAGCACGGTCTATGACCGTGCTCTTTTTTAACAATATCTCAAAAATCATTAATGACAGTTCTTGTCTAAATGTTTTCTCAAACGAGTTGAAGAAGTATAATCTCCAGAACAATCAGGAATTCCTTGTGTCTCGTCTACATAAGGGGTAGCAGGATCATCTGTTGCCGCACCATTAAAAGGATAATATCTTTTAACCTTATCTGGATCTAAGGGATTCACATACATTCTTTCATATTTTGTCAAGAAACCATCACCATCATCATCCCTATCGAGATAATTTTGTATACCATCATTATCGGTATCATCATCAGTAAAGTCACCATTACCGTTTACATCCTCTAAATAAGAATCAATACCATCAAAATCATGGTCGATATAATTCACATGATTTAACTTTATGGAAAAAATCAGTGGTGCATAAGAAGGAATACTGGAAGATCCCGAGGCGTAATAGCCTAACCCAGAAGGAAGAAAAAACACACCCGCCCCAAAATTCTCATACGAAATAACCCCAGTAGCAGCATCATAAGAAGAAGTACCGGATTTGAATAACGGTAAAATTTCCGACCAACCACGAACAAGACTAGTCAATGGCATCCATATAGGATTTACAGACTGGTCAAACTGTGTACTTGCAATGTACTCTTTGTATGTTTTAGGATCTGTTGAAGGTAAAATTTCTTCTTTTTTCTTGTAAATGTATTCTCCTCTGTAAGAAACATAAACAGAATCTACTCTGGAAGGCTGCAAATTGGTTCCTTCACGGAATTTCACATAATACACTTTATAATCAACTTTATTCTCTTCATCGCTTACCATCTTATGTTCTAAAGGAAATTCATCCCAAATAGAAGTAAGTCCATTTGCATCTGTAATTTTTTCAAAAGCCACCTCATAAGTTACCGGATCAACATCCATGTGGTATTCTTTTAAAAAAGTTTCAATAGCCTCTAAATCTTTTACATACTGAGTATCATACGGTTCTGGTTTCTTGGTTGAATTATTGTCGTCTTTATTACAAGAAAAAACAAACATTCCAGTTACCAACAATAAAAAGGCTTTAAAAATTCTATTCATTAGTTTTTAATTTAGTGCGCGCAAGATACAATTTTGATTTATTTTTGTCTTATATTTTAACGTAGTTTTTTAAAATTTATGCGAATTGATAAATACCTATGGTGTGTGCGCTATTACAAGACCAGAAACATGGTTACAGAAGCCTGTAAAAAAAATCAGGTAACCATCAATGGCAGTATAGCCAAGCCATCAAAAGAAATCTTACCGGGAGACAAGATTACGTTTCGAAAAGATCAAATCACTTATATCATCAAAGTTCTTGCTATTCCGGATAATCGTGTAGGAGCAAAATTGGTCGATTTGTATCGCATAGATGAAACACCTGCCGAAGCTTTTGAACACTTGGAAATGTTGAAACTTTCTAAAGCACATTACCGAAAATACGGCGAAGGCAGACCTACCAAAAAAGACCGAAGAGATTTAGATGATTTTGAATTTGATTTCAACGATGAAGAAGACGATATTGAATAAAGAGTATTGGGAAAATCGCTACCACAATAAGCAAACCGGATGGGATACGGGAAGCATTACTACACCGTTAAAGGATTATTTCGACCAACTCGAAGATAAAAATAGTAAAATTCTAATTCCCGGTTGCGGTAACAGTTACGAGTATGACTATTTAATCCGTAACGGATTTTCAAATGTATACGTATTGGACTATGCACAACAACCCATAGAGAACTTAAAAAAACGCTTGCCCAATTCTTTACATTCTCACATCATCCTTGAGGATTTTTTTGAACATAAAGAACAATACGATATAATTATTGAACAGACCTTCTTTTGTGCGTTAGATCCCAAATCAAGAAGAGCCTACGTTCAAAAAATGCACACTTTACTCAAGGAAAATGGTAAATTGGTCGGACTCTTGTTTCAATTTCCTCTCACAGAATCAGGACCGCCATATGGTGGAAGCCGAGAAGAATATATTGCTTTGTTTTCGGAATATTTCGAAATCCAAACACTAGAAACAGCTTATAATTCAATCAAACCTAGAAAAGGAAACGAACTCTTTTTTATCTTTACCAAAAAAAACAACACCATGCACACCAACATCATCTTAAACCATCAGGAAATAGAATACAAAATAAAACGTATCGCCTATCAAATATACGAAACGTTCATTGATGAAAAGGAAATCGTAATTGCGGGCATTAACGGGAACGGTTTAATTTTCGCAGAAAAACTCAGCGCAGTTTTAATGTCTATTTCACCGATAAAAGTGATCTTGTGCGATGTGAAAATAGATAAAAAAAATCCAAGTTCAGCCATCACCACTTCTATAGACAAAAGTGTTTATACCGAAAAAGGATTAGTTTTGGTGGATGATGTTCTAAATTCTGGAACGACTTTAATATACGGAGTTCGCCACTTTTTAGACGTTCCGCTAAAGAAATTTAAAACTGCTGTATTGGTAGACCGCAATCACAAAAAATACCCTGTAAAAGCAGATTTTAAAGGCATTTCCCTTTCTACGTCTATTCTAGAACATGTTCAGGTTGTTTTCGAGAAAAACAACAACTATGCTTGTTTAGAGTAGTTGTTCGATTTCTGCTACAATTTCTTCCGGCGTTTTCTCATCGGTAGCAACGTTAAACTTACATTGATTGTAATAATAATTTCTATCAAAGAGATGTTTCGCTATGTAATCAAAAGTCTCTTCGTCACTCAAATTGTGTAATAGTGGGCGTTTTGCAATTTCATTTTTAAGACGCCCTACCAACACCGGAATACTTGCCTTAAGATATACCGAATATACTGGATGATTTTGAAGATACAAATGATTGTTAGCATAACAAGGCGTCCCTCCTCCGGTACTTAATACAAAAGACTCGTCGTTTTCAATCATTTTTTTGAAAATTTCATGTTCTTTTTTTCTAAAAAACACTTCTCCTTCATCCGAAAAAATCTCCATAATCGATTTTTGAAATTCTTTTTCGATTAAAAAATCCAAATCATAGAACGGCAAATGAAGTTTTTCCGCCAAAAGCTGACCGATTATCGACTTACCCGATCCCATATAACCTACCAAGACAATTTTTTTCATAATTATAAAAGCTTAAAAATAAACGCTTTGTGCGCCGATTAAAAAAAAAGATAAAATTATTATTAATTTCTTTTGAAATGTTAAAAATAAGGTATTATATTTGCACCCGCAATCAGGAAATGATTTTGACTCCGTAGCTCAGCTGGTAGAGCACATCACTTTTAATGATGGGGTCCTGGGTTCGAATCCCAGCGGGGTCACAAATTTGACCGAATATTTTTCTTGAAAGCATAGACTCCGTAGCTCAGCTGGTAGAGCACATCACTTTTAATGATGGGGTCCTGGGTTCGAATCCCAGCGGGGTCACAAAAAGTCAAACGCAAGTTTGACTTTTTTTATTTAAGGCCTTGTGGAGGAATTGGTAGACTCGCCATCTTGAGGGGGTGGTGTCGCAAGACGTATGGGTTCGAATCCCATCAAGGTCACGATTTAAACAGCGCTTTGATAAAAGGCAACTTAGGACACGATAAAATTACCTGCAATTCGTCCTGTAAAGAAGATTCTTCATCTAAAAATCTAAAAATCTTATCTGGACTCACTTTTGAAAACATACTCGAAAAAATAGATTTCCCCAATTCATTATTATCGAATAACACTCTAACCAATAATTTATCGTAGAATGTAAAACGATTAAAAACCTTAAAGTTCGTAAAGTCAAAAGATTTTTCCCTCAACAGATCTACCACTTTTTCCGACAATTTATCTGAATTTCTGAAGGTATACCCTGTACTAGCCTTAGTCCATCCACCAGCTGTACCAATATTTAAAACACGTTTGGAATTTTTTTTCCAAAACGGATAAACCGTCATAGGGATATTTCCTTGCTCGGTAGCTGTTATACTGTACTCGTGCAACCCTATTTTTTTTAAATAATCTTGTATTCCTTCTTCATATTCTGTCTGCGTTAATAATTCAGGAGAAAAAAGTGTGTATTCTACCAAAGCTTCGGTACTCGAAAACGGTAAAACATAAAGGAAACGAGTATTACCCTGCTGATCTATAGTAAAATCCATGAAGGTGGCTGTATTCTCTTTGAAAAATGGTGTTTTTGATTTCACAAACCAACCTACAAAATGTTGTTGCAACAAAGGATATTTCGCGTTATTTATGATTTCATTTCTATTGTAAAAAGAATTAAACAAAGTTGCTCCCTCGTAAGTCGCTTCATTTGTCTTAACAATGACTGTATCATTTTGTTCCTGAAAGAATAGTGTTTTCTCTTTCTTCCAAACGATTCCTTTACAACCTTCTATTTTTTTAAAAATGGTTTTATAGAATAGATCCGATGCTATTGACTTATATCGGTAACCATTTTTCATGCAATTGGTTTTAATTCCGTCACCTAAAAAGTAAGCTTCATCCCATGATTTAGAGAGTAAAAAATCCCAATTACCCTGATTCTTTTCCCAGAAAGACCAAGTCTTGTCATTCTCCGATTTATCTTCCGGCTCAATAATTAAAATCGATTTATTTAGGTGTAAATCCGCCGCCATCATTTTGTGTAAAATCATCATTCCTGACAATCCGAAACCCGAAAAAATATAATCGTAACGCATAATTTTAAAAATTCTGTTAACAAATATACTATTTAAAAAATTAATTGTATAAATTTGTTTAACAAAAACATAAAAACAATGAACAATATTAAAACGGTTTTTAGTATTAAAGATCTAGAAAATCTTTCTGGCATTAAAGCACATACCATTCGTATTTGGGAAAAAAGATATAACATCTTAGAACCCATGCGAACGGATACCAATATCAGACTTTATTATTCAAAAAACTTGCAGAAGCTATTGAACATTGTTTTATTGCATAAATACGGATATAAAATCTCTAAGATTTCCAAATATTCTGAGGAAGAAATTCCAAAACTAGTACGCGAAATCATATCAGAAAAAAGTGTAAAACATCACGCCATAAGTGAATTTAAAATGGCTATGATGAATTTTGATCAAAATCAATTTCAAGAAACGTACACTACCCTTTTATCTGAAAAATCGTTCCGCGACGTATTTTATGAAATATTTATTCCTTTAATGGAAGAAATTGGGGTGCTATGGCAATCTGATACCATCACGCCGGCTCACGAACATTTTATCAGTCATTTACTCCGACAAAAAATTATTCTACATACCGAGAAAGCTCAAACAGAAACCAAAGTAACCAACGAAACAGTATTTGTATTGTATCTTCCTATGAATGAAATTCATGAGTTAGGTCTTTTGTATCTGAACTATGAATTAATTAGTAACGGTTGTCATACGGTATATTTAGGAGAAAGTGTACCTTTAGAAAATCTTAAAGACGTACAGAAGTATTTTAAAGACAGTACTTTCGTCAGCTACATTACTGTCGAACCGGATAAAGATGCTGTCAATGACTACATCAAAAAAATACAGGAAGAACTTTTAGATAACAGCAACTCCAAGTTATGGTTGTTAGGGCGAATGACTTCGTATATTGAAACTGAAAACCTACCTAAAAACATTACAATTTTCAATTCTATCGCAGAAATTGTTCATGCGTTATAGTTTTGTTTAATTTTTTATATATATTTGTTGAACAAATTATGAGAAAAAATATAGCAATTATCGGTTCAGGGTTTTCAGCATTAGCTGCTTCGTGTTATTTAGCACAGGCAGGGAATACAGTGACTATCTATGAAAAAAACAGTAGTATTGGGGGCAGAGCGCGCCAACTAAAGAAAGAAGGTTTCACATTCGACATTGGCCCAACATGGTATTGGATGCCCGATGTTTTTGAACGCTTTTTTTCTGATTTTGGAAAATCACCAGCCGATTATTACGATCTTATTAAATTATCACCAGCCTACCAGGTTTACTTCGACATCAATGATTCGGTAACTATTGCCGACAATTTGGAAGAAATCAAAGAAACTTTCGAAAAGATAGAAAAAGGTAGCGGTCAACAACTAGAAAATTTCATACAAGAAGCCAAGAGCAATTATGATATTGCGATTAAAGATATGGTATATCTTCCTGGTGTTTCGCCTTTGGAATTGGTAACTCTTGAAACGGTAAAAAAAGTCAATCAGTTTTTTAGTACCATTTCTAAAGAAGTACGAAAAAGATTTACCAACCCAAAACTCATACAAATTCTTGAGTTCCCGGTGCTATTTTTAGGAGCAAAACCTTCGGATACCCCTTCTTTTTATAGCTTTATGAATTATGCCGATTTCGGATTGGGTACTTTTCATCCAAAAAACGGTATGTATAGTGTAGTGTTAGCTTTAGAAAAGTTAGCCAAAGAATTGGGAGTGACTATCCAGACCAATAGTAATGTAGAAAATATAATTGTTGAAAACGGCAAGGCTAACGGTATAAAAGTCAACGGAACAATTATTGCTGCAGATGTAGTTCTTTCGGGAGCCGATTATCATCATTCTGAAACATTATTAGAACCAAAGTACAGAGCATATTCTGAAAAATATTGGAATAAAAAAACGTTTGCACCTTCTTCCTTATTGTTTTATGTAGGATTTGACAAAAAAATTGACAATGTAGAACACCATTCCTTGTTTTTTGATGTCGATTTTAACGAGCACGCTAAAGACATTTACGACAAGCCTAAATGGCCAACAGAGCCTCTTTTCTATGCTAGCTTCCCATCGAAAACAGATGCAATAGCTGCTCCTGAAGGAAAAGAAGCCGGTATATTTTTAATACCTTTAGCTCCAGGCTTAGAGGATACACCGGAATTAAGAGAGAATTACTTTAATATCATCATTGAAAGATTAGAAAAACTAACACAGCAAAAAGTCAGAGAAAACATTATCTTTAAGGAATCTTTTTGTGTCAATGATTTTATTAAGGAGTACAATTCATACAAAGGAAATGCTTACGGTATGGCCAATACATTGTTACAAACCGCATTTCTACGACCAAAATTAAAAAGTAAAAAAGTAAACGATTTATATTTTACAGGGCAGCTGACTGTTCCTGGTCCGGGAGTTCCACCGGCATTAATATCAGGAAAATTAGTATCTGAATTAATTCAAAAACATTCATAAAAAATCTATGAAAGCACTTTTTGATAACGTTTCCAACCAATGCAGTAAGATGGTAACCCAATCGTACAGCACTTCTTTTTCTTCGGCCGTAAAAATGCTAGCGCCTAGCATCCGACAAGATATTTACAATATTTATGGTTTTGTAAGACTTGCCGATGAGATCGTTGACACCTTTCATGATTACAACAAAGAAGAACTTTTTTCTAGATTCGAAAACGAACTGAAAAATGCCTTACAGGAAAAAATCAGTCTTAATCCTGTATTGAATTCTTTTCAACATACAGTCGAAAAACATCAAATTCCCGAAGAACTTATTGATGCTTTTATGAAAAGTATGAAGGCGGATTTAAGTAAAAAGGTATACAAAACCAAAGAAGAATACGAAGATTACATTTACGGAAGTGCTGATGTAGTGGGACTAATGTGTCTGAAAGTTTTTGTAAAAGGCGATCATGAACTTTATGAATCTTTAAAAAAATCGGCGATGCGATTGGGTTCGGCTTTTCAAAAAGTAAATTTTTTACGAGACTTAAAAGCTGATTTTGAAGATTTAGAAAGAACTTATTTCCCGAATACCGATTTGAGAAATCTCGATGAAAATGCCAAAAGAGAAATCATTCAAGAAATCGAAGATGATTTTGAAGCTGGATTTGAAGGAATAAAAAAATTACCTATAGAAGCGAAATTTGGAGTGTATACGGCGTATATTTACTACAAGAAATTATTGTCTAAACTGAAGAAAACACCTTCTACTGAGATTAAAAACACACGAATTCGTGTTCCGGATTATCAAAAAATAAGCTTACTAGCTAATTGTTACGTTAAATACCGATTAAATTTATTATAAAATGCTACTACATATTATAGTTTTCTTATTAACTTTTTCAATCATGGAATTCATGGCATGGTTTAGTCACAAATACATCATGCATGGATTTTTATGGAATTTGCACGCCGATCATCACAAAAAAGACCACGATTCTTGGTTTGAACGCAATGATGCTTTTTTCTTGTTTTATGCTGCTGTAAGTATTGGATTCTTTTTACTTTGGCAAAATGATATTTTAGAAATTGGTTTAGCCATAGGTCTTGGTATATTGGCCTACGGTATTGCCTATTTCATGGTGCATGATATCTTTATACATCAACGTTTCAAGCTCTTCCGAAATGCAAACAACCGTTATGCTAAAGCGGTAAGGAGAGCACACAAAATGCATCACAAACACATCGGTAAAGAAGATGGAGAATGTTTTGGAATGTTATTGGTTCCGCTAAAATATTTTAAAAAATAAAGGAATAAAAAAGCTGTTTCAAAATGAAACAGCTTTTTTATTTACTTCTTAGCTGCCGAGTTCAAGACTTCGCTCCCGGGTAAATTCATTCGCTTAGTTAATAACGATATTTCGTTAATACTAAAATCTCCTGTTAAAGACATTAAAACGGTTTCATTACCTTTTACTCCCGTACCTTCAATAAACATTAATAATTCACTTACCTTGTTGGTTCCTGGTATCGACTTGACATAAATTTTAGACTCTTTTCCATTTTCATTAGATCTCATCAGTTCTTCCAATTTAGCCTCCGCCAAATATTTTTCTACCGTAGTACGCATTTCCGCAGTAGTTTTAGGATTAATCGTTTTATACACTCGTAAATTGTCTAATTTCTTGATGAGATTTAAATAAGCAACATCCTCTTTGCTTTCCATTTTTACTTTGCTCATCAACTCAAACATTTTTTTGTTGACTACCACCGAAGAAACCGTTTCTTGATTATCATATTTATCAAAAACCGATTGTGCATTACTATAAAAAGGAAGTACTATTGCTAGAATAAAAATTAAAAAATATTTTCTCATATTAATTTTTCTCTTTTTTAAACACTTTGTTTTTAACCAAATCATATTCTTGTAAATACTGAGCATTTTCTATGCCAGAATTAATATTATTGGACAATAATTCTAATGCTTTTTGGGTTTCTTGAAAAGCTTCTTCAGGTGAATGAAACGAACCCAAAGTACTTTCTTTAGCCTGCTTGTTGATACTCTTATTAAAAAAAGTTACTAATCCAATAATCCCAATTACGGAAAAGAGTATTAAACCCCAAACAAATGTTTTGCTTATTTTCACTTTTTCTCTCATCTTCAATTTTTTTGTACAAGATAAAGATAAAATACGGTTAAAAAAAATCCCGACTTAAACAATGTAAAGTCGGGAAAAACAATAATTCAAACATTTTTAAAACAAGAAATTGAAACCTAATTTGAAATTTCTACCTTTTGTATTGTAACCTACTAGTTCTATAAAATCTTCATTGAAAAGATTAGAAACCGACGCAAAAACAGTCATTCTGTCTTTGAATAATTCGTGACGAATAGTAGCATTGACTAACTTATAAGCATCTAATTTCACTGGAACGACAGCATAATTAGCAGAATCATAGAACGCATCAGTTCTTTTATCTACAAACTGATAATTAAGATGTAAAAAAGTTCTAGAAGTAGCTCTAAGATCTACAGCAGCGTTCACTTTATGCTTTGGTATTAATCGGCTTAATTGTGCTTCGGTTTGTGTGAAGGAATAATTTCCGCTTAGTTTTATTGCCTTGTTAAAAGAGTAAGCTACCATCGATTCTATACCTTTTGCAACATAAGTCCCCTCTCTGTTGATGTATTGAGAGGTCCAAGTAATCATGTCGGTAAAGAAATCGAAAGTGTTGGTTTCTTCTCTGTGAAAAGCAATAGTATTAAAAGTTAGTTTATTTTGCAACAGATTCAGTTCAAAACCTGCTTCGATAGTGCTGTTTTCTTCTGGTTTTAATGTTAAATTCCCATAAGGTGAGTACAGTTGATACAAACTTGGCGTAATATAAGCGGTACTGTAAGAGGTTAAAAACTTAATTGGCAACTCTTTCAATGAGAAGGAAGGATTAACATTGTAAACTAAATGATTCCCATAGATATTATGAACATTTAATCGAGCTCCGGCATTAATATTGAATCCAATTTTAGAATTATAAACGGCTGTTATATAAGGATCAAGAGTAGAAAAATGAGCCGTTTTATCCGAAATAGCTTCATATTGTGAGTTCGCATTCATTTGATGAAATTGAAATTGACCTCCAAGCACAACAAAAAGTTCGTCAGAAATACTGTATTTATTAAAAGCATCAACATTGGCGCTATTCGATTTATAATTACTTAGATTAACCGAATTGGTCCAAGAGCTGAATATATCATAATTTCTTTCGATAGTATTGAAGGCAGAATAGATTACGAATTCCCCTTTTTTATACCTGTATTTTGGAGAAAACCCAAAACGAAACTGCTCGGACCTTGCTTTGTTTTCCTTTACATCAGGATTATTCAGATTATCAAAACTGTTGTCAAAATTATTTTTGAAAAGGTCGAAATTGGCAAAAAAATCAAAATTTAATTTCTCCGTTGGTTTAAATCCGAATTTAACCGTTGCATTTAGTTTTTCTGCAGTATCAGCTTCAAAATTATCGCCTTTGGCTTCTGACATTCCGGTTACATAACTGTGATTAAGGGTTGCAAGATAATTCACTTTATTCACAGTTCCATTTACTGAGAAACCCTGACTAAAGTCATTCGGTGCGTAATTGTTTTCGTGAGCGGCGGTTTCCTGACTTCCTAAACTCATGTAAGCATTTCCGGAAATCGCTTTTTCTGCAGATTTTTTTAATCGAATATTTATTACTCCTGTAGCAGCTCCCGAACCATATAAAGTACTGGCAGCACCTTTCATAATCTCGATACTTTCCACTTGTTCAACAGGAATAAGTCGTAAATCGTATTGCAAACTAATTCCGGAAGCATCCGTAACCGGAACACCATCAATCAGAACTAAATTTTGACGACTTCTTCCACCACGGATGTAGAATTCTTGGTTTTTACCTGCAGCACTTTGATTTCCATTTACTTCAATGCCCGCTACCGAGCTTAAAATAGTAGCCACAGACTGACCTGACCTCTTGCTTAACTCTTCCGCAGTGATTTTTACAATTACTTTGCCCGATTTTTCTTTGGCCAAAGCAAATTTAGAATCCGAAACCACCACTTCTTCTAACTTGTTAATCGAATCATTTTGTTGTGCAAAAGCACCCATTGATGCCAATGCAATAGCAGAGGCAAACACAATTTTTTTGTTCATTGTAATTAAAACATTTTTACTACTAAAAATGGGAGAAAAGCATAGAATTTACCCATACCCAAACCTTTTTTCCCGAAAGTTTGATACTCATTGTACTGGGCAGGTCTCCTGGCTTGCGTCTTGTTGTTTACCTTCCCGTCGACAATATTGGACAGTGGTTTTGCAGATAACAACAAGCTTAATAGCTTACAGTTGCGGGTACAGCTTAGGATTTTAACCTAATTCCCTTTTAATGTATTTTTACAAAAAAGTAAAATACAACCTCAATACGGATGCAAATATAACCCTATGATTACGAATAATACAAATTATATTTCAATTTTAAGGCAACTATTAAAAATTCATCAATAAAAAAACGTTTTTAAAGAAACCTAACAAACCATATTATCCGTTTTTCGAGTCCTTGTTTTTCTGATAAGGACAATGACGACATTGGTTTTCACAACAAAAACCCCGCTTCAAATGATACCATGGCTTGAAAACCAATATATCCTCCTCTACATAATAATCGATACCTTCGATTAATTTTTCTGTTGGAGGAAGCTCCTTTGCTCTATTTTTCATTGCGTTTTCGGGAGTAATGGTAGACACATAACGATCAATTGTCACTTCACAAGCATTTTTTAAACAAGTTGGACAAAGACAATCGGTTAGCGTTGTGGGAGCAAAAATAGGTGGAAAATCATGACACCAACATTGAGAAACATCCGAAACAGCTCCGCAAGTAAAGGGAATACCGCAAACAGAACATTTTTTCTCTTTTAGACTATTCATGCCCTAAAGATACTACTTGCTATTTTCTAGCAATAAAAAGAATCCTCATTTTTTTACAAATTCTTATACCTTTGCGATGTTTAAACAAAACCGAATGAAGATTTTTTTACATAGAACCTTAGTTCTTTCTTTTTTTATATTGGCTTTCGGCTGTAAAAAAAATGAAAAAAAAGAAAGCGCAAACATTGCATCCGCTTCCAATAGTATTCAGTACGCTAAAGGTTTTTCCATTTACAAAAACAACGGATATTCGGTAGTAAAAGTGACCAATCCTTGGCCAGATTCAAAGGATGTTTTCACCTACATTTTACAAGAAAAAAATGCAGAAATTCCGGATAGTTTAAAAAAATATACCACAATCCCCATTCCCTTACAATCAGTAGTAGTGACCTCTACCACAAATGTTCCTTATCTTGAGATGTTGGGCGTTGAGAACAAACTGATTGGTTTTCCTCATACCGACTACGTTTCTTCGGTAAAAACAAGAGCTCTTATCGATAAAGGAATTGTAAAAAATGTAGGGCAAAATGAACGCTTGAATATCGAAAAACTGATTCATTTATCTCCCGAACTCATCGTTACGTTCAGTTTAGACAATAACAATCCTATGTTGAAAAACCTCGAAAGAAGTGGCCTTAAAGTCCTAATTCTTGGGGATTGGATGGAGCAATCTCCTTTAGGAAAAGTTGAATGGTTGAAATTGTATGGTGCTTTGTTTGGAAAAGAAAAAGAAGCCGAATTAATATTTAACAATATCGTAAAAGAGTACAATAAAGGATTATCTCTGGTGAAAGGAAAAACCGCAAAAAAAACTGTTTTGTACGGAACAATGCATCAGGATCAATGGTTTGTCGCCAAAGGAGACAGTTGGGCGGCGCGATTTTTAAAGGACGCACAATCTAATTATCTATGGGCCGATACAGAAGGAACTGGAAGTTTGTCATTGCCTTTTGAGAAAGTATTGGAGAAAGCTCAAAACGCAGATGTTTGGATTGCTGGAAGCACTTTCAAAACCCTGAACGAATTTTCATCAAGCAACCCACATTATAGTCAATTTAAAGCTTTCAAAGAAAAGAATGTCTATACTTTTGAAAGCAAATTAGGCGCTACGGGAGGAACCATTTATTATGAATTGGCACCCAGCCGACCTGACTTAGTGTTGAAAGATTACATTAAAATATTTCATCCCGAATTATTACCCAATTATACTCTTACCTTTGCAGAAAAACTGAAATAAATTGACAAATCAAAAAAGAAATACCTTCTTGTTTTTATCGCTTAGCATTGGGCTTTTAGCTCTTTTGCTGGTCAATATCAGTTTCGGTTCAGTGACTATTCCTTTTAAAGATGTGATAAAAAGTCTAACCGGAGGACAGGCCGATAAGTCGACTTGGGAATATATTATCATCAATTATAGAGTTCCTAAAGCCATTACTGCCATCTTAGTGGGAATGGGACTTTCTATTAGTGGATTATTAATGCAAACGCTTTTCCGAAATCCTCTAGCCGGTCCGTACGTATTGGGTTTGAGTTCCGGATCGAGTTTAGGAGTAGCCTTTGTGATTCTAGGAACTACTTTAGTACCTTCTTTTTTAAGTCCTATTTTACTTTCCTCTTATGGCATTGTACTAGCCTCTGTATTAGGCAGTTTTTCCGTTTTATTATTGGTTTTGATTGTTTCTCAAAAACTTCGGGATACTATGGCTATTTTAATCGTAGGACTGATGTTTGGAAGTTTTACTAGTGCTATTGTTGGAGTACTCACCTATTTTAGTTCGGCAGAACAATTACAGAAATTCACGTTTTGGTCGTTGGGAAATTTAGGAAACCAATCGTGGACCTCTATTGTTGTGCTTTCTATTTCGGTAGGTTTTGGATTGATAATGAGTTTATTTTCCATAAAATCACTAGATGCTCTCTTGTTGGGTGAAAATTATGCTCGAAGCTTGGGACTCAACTTTCGGAAAACCCGATTCATTATCATTTTTGCCACTAGTATTCTATCCGGTAGTATTACTGCTTTTGCAGGACCTATAGCCTTCATAGGATTGGCCGTCCCACATATTGCTAAATTACTATTTCAAACCAGTAATCATTTCATTTTATATTGGAGCACTTTGCTTATTGGAGCCGCTATTATGCTTATTTGTGATGTGATTTCACAAATGCCCGGTTTGGAAGTAACACTCCCCATCAACGCCATCACCTCAATTATTGGGGCACCGATCGTTATTTGGCTTTTGGTTCGAAAACGTAAAACTGCGAATGGATTATGAAAAAAATACTTTACACGACAGATCTCGCGATTGGATACCATACTAAAAAGGATAAAACGGTTATTGCCCAAAATATCCATTTGGAATTGTCCGAAGGTAAATTAATCACACTCATTGGGGCTAATGGAGTTGGAAAGTCTACTTTATTGCGAACTATCACCGGAATACAAAAACCGCTTGCCGGAGAAGTAATTCTAAAAGACAAAAATATCTCGGCTTACGATCTGGTAAAGTTAGCCCAAAATCTCAGCGTAGTCCTAACCGAAAAACTACCTCCCAGCAACTTAACCATTTATGAATTGGTAGCCTTAGGTCGACAACCCTACACCAATTGGGTTGGAAAACTTGCTCCCGAAGATTTGGAAAAAGTGATGACAGCGATTGAATTGACCAACATTCAGGAAATAGCACATAAAAAACATTATGAAATCAGTGATGGACAACTGCAAAAAGTACTCGTTTCAAGAGCTTTAGCACAAGATACCCCATTGATTATCTTAGACGAACCTACTACACACCTAGACCTGCATCATAAAGTATCCCTCTTTAAGCTACTGAAAAAATTATCGCAGGAAATGGGAAAATGTATTTTGTTTTCAACCCATGATATTGATTTGGCGATTCAGTTAAGTGATGAAATGATTGTAATGACCAAAGACAATATAACGCAAGATGAACCTTGCAAACTCATAGAAAAAGGCGTTTTTAATTCTTTGTTTGAAGATGAAGCAATCGTTTTTGATCGCGAAAAAGGGAAGTTTCTGTTCAAATAATTAAGATTTTCTTCACACATTTCTATTTTAGAAAAAAGTAATTTTAGTTATTAAATTCTTTAACTATGAAAACTATAATTACTTCAATCCTACTGGTGCTTTCTATCACTAGTCAGGCACAGTTAAAACCAATAGCTTATTCCGATGGAAATCAGAAACTAGAAGGACTATTGGCCACCCCAAAAAAAAGCATGAAAAACAAAGCGGGCGTTTTATTATTACCGGCTTGGATGGGTATTGATAATAACGCTAAAGAAAATGCTACCGAATTAGCAAAATTAGGCTACACAACTTTTGTTGCCGACATTTACGGCATAGACGAAAGACCTAACAACACCAAAGAGGCAGGGCAACAAGCTGGTTATTACAAAACCAATTATTTAGAATATCAAAAAAGAATTCAATTGGCTTTAGATCAACTAATAAAAGCAGGAGCTAATCCAAACAAAATTGCCATCATTGGATACTGCTTTGGTGGAACAGGTGCTTTAGAAGCAGCGAGAACCAACATGAAAATACAAGGTGTAGTTTCTTTTCACGGTGGCTTAGGTAGAAATCCTGAAAGAAATATCGAACCAATTGCTCCTAAAGTGCTATTATTACACGGTGCCGATGATTTCTATGTTCCTGAAACAGAAATAAAAGCTTTTCAAGAAGAAATGAATAAAGCCAAAGCTGATTGGCAAATGGTATATTATGCTGATGCCGTTCATGCATTTACACACAAAGACGCCGGTAGCGATAAAAAAACAGGAGCAGCTTACAATGAAAAAGCGGCAAAACGTTCTTGGAAAGCGATGTTAGTGTTTTTTGATGAAATTTTAAAATAACATACTAAAAAACAAATATTTACGTTACAACAATCAGAGTCTTTTACTTTAATTTTTCTGAAAACATCTTTCCCTTAATTAAAAACAAATTTTTTAGTTATGGAAACAAGAAAAATTATTGTAAAAACAGTTCTTACTGCTTTTACCGTTTGCTTTGTTAGTTGCGAAAGTGAAGATCTTTCGACAATTGAAAACACAAATAGTAGTTCTTTAAAAGGATATGAAGTAACGGCTAAGATCACTGGAAAGCCGTTACTTTATTTTAAAGGACCTGAGGTTTATTATGGGGATGGTTATGCCAGATCATGGATAAGTGTTTCCGAAGGCATTCCGCAAGAAATTGGTGTCGAATTAACTCCCGAATGCTTAAATACACTGTCTGAAAAACAAGAGATGATTCATAAAGTATTACCGCTTCATCTTAAAGCTCGACAAATAACCGCTTTTGACCACATTGGTTTAGATTGGAATCCACAAGGTCATGATCCGGAAGGAATTTTTGATAAACCACACTTTGATATTCATTTTTACACCATTTCACTGTCCGAACGCCTGGCCATACCGGAATATAGTCCTAGCAGTGATGCTTCATTTAACCATTATCCTCCCGAAGGCTATATGCCTGCTGACTATGCTGCCATTCCCGGTCCAGTAGGTTCCGAAGGTAAAATGGGAAAACATTGGCTACCTATGCCACTACCCGATTATCTTCCTTTTACAAAAATTCTAATTCTGGGAACTTTTGACGGCAAAGTGACTTTTATGGAACCTATGATAACACTAGAAACGCTTCAAAACCTAACGACTCCTATCAGTACTCCGTATTCACAACCCGAATTATTTGAAAAACAAACCTACTATCCCACCAATTATAATATCTTCATCAACGAAAAAGGAAATACTTGCATTTCTTTGGGTAGCTTTGTTATGAGATAAAATTGATAAATCGCTTTTGTTTGTTGAATTCAATGTACAAACAAAAGCGGTTTATAATAAATAAGGAACTCTTCTATTGATTTTGTCGATAACCCACCAAAAAAGTATAGCTACTAAAACAATTAAAATATATTTTAATACAACAAAATCGAATGTTTTTTGAGGTAAAAATTCGTAAACCAATCGTATTGCGTAAGGATGAACTAGATAAATCCCCAAGGAGAAAGACGGATTGAATATTCGCTGGGAGAAAGATGGAGCTTCGTTGACCCAATAGAAAGAAAGCATACTTAACAAAGGCAAGCTAAGTAAAAAATCCATTGCCTTTATTTTACAGGAGTAATAAAAATAGACTTCTACCAAAAGTAAAATCCATAATAAAATATATGCTTTTTTTATTTTTAACATCAATCCTTTCCATTTATCGTATAATGTGCCCAACAGCATCATTGGAAAAGCAAAGAACAAAAAGTTGCGGGTCGTACCCATAATTTCATATACAAGACGCCCTTCTGACGAAAGAAATCCCAAATTTGATTGATAAAGAATCTGATAGCCGTAGCCTATTAAGAAGAGTAATAGAATTATGAGTGATTGCGCCTTAACCGACAAATTTTTAACGCTATACAACAATCCCACAGCTAAAACGGTAGCCAGCAAATACCACAAATGCCAATAACCATAAACTAGTTTTAGAACCATATCGAAAGTTGAAAACCAACCTAAATTGTAAAACCGGATAAGATCCGGTAGATAAATCAGTTGCCAAACGAAATATAATAACAAAATACGCTTAGCATATTTCCATAAATAAGCGGTATCGTTGAGTTTATTGCGTAGAAAATATCCTGAAATTAAAAAAAAGGTCGGTACCGCTATTCTAGTAATCCCACTCGAAATTTCATAGGAAATCAAACCTTGCCATCCTTTGATTTTGTAAACCGGAAAAATATGCAATGCTACAACTAGAAAAGCCAATACAATTTTTGAAATGTCAAGATTGTTATTTCTACTTTTCATACAAAACGTTTTGTGGTTTCCTAGTTTCTATCTAGAGTTAATGGCTTCTCGTGACTTTGTTTACTGTTGCGGCATTTGTTTAGGGTACATAACAAATATAGGCAAATTTTGATTTAACCATTAATTTTCCAAATAAGCGTAAAACCTACAATGCTTCAAACCACTATTGTGCACAGCTCTTTTTGTAATTAAAGATTAGAGAAAGTTTGAATAAATATTTTAAAATTGGAATATAATTTATAATAATTAGCCATGTTGGAAAACCAAGATTTCGCAATCTTCTAGTCAATGCTGCTTGAATAGGTACAAATGTGAAAACTTCAATTAAACAACAATAAAAGACATTCTTTAATGTAACTTGATTATCTAAATCAATTTCATAAAATAGTTTTAGAAACAGCAGAGTAGAAGCAATATCTATAATAAAAAATATTAAATACTCTAATGTTTTAGCTTTTCCAGAAAAATCTATGATGGAATATAACATATTTTTTGTCATAGTTATGTTATGGTTGTGCATAACTTATAAATATAAATCGTACTGTAAATAAAACCAGAATTACAATCTGAAATGAATTTGCCTTCTCGCCTCTCCGACTACAAACGCTACCGAATTGGCAATATTGTAGCTTCTGATTTTATCTGACATTGGAATGGTTAAATGATTCTGAAATCGATTTAAGATATCCTGACTCAATCCCACACTTTCTTTACCAAAAACCAACCAATCGCCCTCTTGAAATTTAGATTCATAATAAGAAACTTCCGCTTTAGAACTAAACAAAAAAACCCTCGAAGTATCAGGCAATTGCGCTATCCATTCTTCCACGTTATCATATTCAGTCCAATCCAAATGAACCCAATAATCTAATCCGGAACGTTTCAGATTTTTATCGGTAATTTCAAAACCATAAGGTTTAATCAAATGCAATTTATTCCCTGTTCCCACACACAAACGACCTATATTCCCTGTATTATTGGGTATTTCGGGTTCTACTAAAACGATATTCAACATCTTTCTTTGAATTTCTAAACATCAAAATTTTCAACTTCTCTCACCTCACCGGCTTGTAAGCCTTGCAAAGATACATTTCCTATCCGAACGCGAACCAAACGCAAAGTAGGAAATCCTACGGCGGCGGTCATTTTTCTAACTTGTCGAAATTTTCCTTCAGTTAAAGTAATCGAAAGCCAACTCGTAGGACCATGACGTTCATCACGGATGCGTCTGCCTGGACCTATACAATCGGGTAATTCCTGAACCTTGAATGCATCGCAAGGCTTTGTTGTATATCGAATTCCTTTAAAGCCAATTTCTATACCTTTTTTGAGTCTTTCTATCGCTTCTGAAGTTATTATTCCGTCTACTTGAGCGTAGTACTCTTTCGCTACGGTTTTCGAACGCACTATTTCGCTCATCATTCCATCAGTGGTAAGCAGAAGAAGTCCCTCTGAATCTTCATCGAGTCGACCAATGGCCATGGTCCCCTCCGGAAAATCAAACAACTCTCCTAGCTTTTTCTTTGCTCTTTTTTTCTCGTAAATAAATTGACTCAGATAACCATGAGGCTTGTGCAATAAATAATGGTAATGCATTAGTAAGGTATTTTATCTTCCTTCTCGTCCCATAACTGAAATGCTTTAGCAGCAGCATCGGACAAAAAAGGAAAACTAGGAATAGTTCTTTTTTCTGGAGAGAGATCGATTTGATCGTAAATAAATGAATCGTCAAAACCAATCCTTTTGGCATCTTCTCTAGTATTTCCGTAAAATACTTTACGTATCCTTGCCCAATAAATTGCTCCCAAACACATCGGACAAGGCTCGCAGGAAGTGTAAAGATCACATCCCGTTAAATCAAAATTTTGAAGAGTATTGGCGGCCTCTCGAATAGCGTTAACCTCAGCATGAGCCGTAGGATCGTTGGATTTCGTTACCATATTGGTTCCTCTCCCAATAATTTTCCCGTCTTTAACAATCACAGCGCCAAAAGGCCCTCCTCCATTGGCAACACTTTGTTCGGCTAAGGCCAAAGCCTCTAGCATAAATTCTTGGGAAGCACTTCCAGACATATCCATAATACTTTTAATATAAAGAAAACGAAGATACTAAAAGATCGAAGAGTGTTAAGAAATTTAAAGCAGAAGTTTACCACAAAAAAAGGAGGCCCGTTAGACCTCCTTCTGAAGTTTTGATTCATTACGTCGAATTCATACCTCTGATTCTACTTAGGCAGAACGTACGACTGAATATTCTTTTGCTGTTGAGCTTGGATCTATCCAATAACTAATCAAAACCACATATCAAATATACAACTTATTATTAATATAAAAAATTAATTATCAATGTTTTACAAAAAAAAGAGAGGTCTTACAACAGACCTCTCTCACGATAATTTGATGTAATATTATTCTTTTACTTTACGAGTAAAAAAACTTTCAAAGAAACTCTCTTGTAACAGAGAAATATCTTCAAGTATTAAATCAAATACCGCATATCAAATGTACGATATTTTCCCATACAAACAACTGAAAATCAAAAATTTAACATTTTAATATACCATTACCAAACTTAAATTTTAATTCGGTGGTCAGATTTATTGTTCCTCAGGTAAATATTCAATCTTAAACCCGGCTTTTTCAACTTCCTCAATAATCTTTTGGTCCTCTACATTCTCTGTTTTCACAGTAAGAATTTTATTTTTATTGGTAGTATCAACTTCCCATTGGTTTTCGCCTAATAAAGCATTTAAAAAAGGAGTAACCTTAGCTATACAACTGGAACAGTTAATATTTGTTTTAAATTGATTTGTTTTCATCTTTTTCGAATTATTATTTTTTAAATTTTAATAGTAGACTATTGGTAACTACACTCACAGAACTTAAAGCCATGGCAGCACCAGCAATCATGGGATTTAATAAAAACCCATTTACGGGATATAAAATCCCCGCTGCAATGGGAATACCTATTATATTGTAAATGAAGGCCCAAAACAGATTTTGTTTTATTGTCGATACCGTTTGTTTCGATAATTTAATAGCCTGAGGGACCTTCAACAAATCGGAAGAAATGAGAGTCATGTGCGCCACATCCATCGCTATATCAGAACCTTTACCCATTGCTATACTTACATTAGCTTGAGCCAAAGCTGCGCTGTCATTAATTCCATCGCCAACCATCGCTACAATTTTGCCATCCGATTGTAGTTGTTTTACGAAGTTCAATTTGTCTTGAGGTAAAACACCTGCTTTAAAACGATTCAGACCCAAATTTTTAGAAACAGCAGCAGCCGAAGATTCATTGTCGCCAGTAAGCATGATAACTTCTATGCCCTGAGCTTTGAGTTGAGCAACGGCTTGAACAGAAGAAGTTTTAATAGGATCTGTAACCGCTGTAATACCCAATACTTTTTCAGTGTCAGCAAAATACAATAGGGTGTGTCCCGAGTCTGAATATTTTGTTATAAAATCAGTATAGAAGTTATCATCTGTAGAAATTTGATTTTTGTCAAGTAACTTTTGATTACCAACATAATAGGTTTGATGATTTACTATTGCGCGTACTCCAAATCCCGTATCGCTTTCAAAATCCGAAACGGTTAACAAGTTCATTCCCGAATAGTGTGTCGTTATTGCCTCTGCCAAAGGATGTTCCGATTGCATTTCGATGGAATACAGTATCGAAGAAAAAGAAGTCTCTTCTTCTTTCCATAAACTAGCAACTACAGAAGGTTTACCTTCGGTTAGCGTACCGGTTTTATCAAATACGACTGTAGTTACTTTTTTTGCTAGTTCTAAACTCTCAGCATCCTTTATAAGTATTCCGTTTTGAGCTCCTTTGCCAATTCCAACCATTATTGCTGTAGGAGTGGCCAAGCCTAAAGCACAAGGACAAGCAATGACCAAAACAGTAACCATAGCCAACAATCCATGGGTAAATCCATTTTCTCCGCCAAAAATGAGCCATAACAAGAAAGTAAGTAGTGCTATTCCCATAACCACGGGAACAAAAATCCCAGCAATAGTATCAACTAGTTTCTGAACAGGAGCTTTACTTCCTTGAGCATTTTGTACCATTGCAATTATGTGTGACAATAAGGTAGCACTGCCAATTTTTTCGGCTTTATATTGTAGACTCCCTTTTTGATTGATGGTTCCGGCAAAAACAGGATCGTTTTGACTTTTAGAAACCGCGATAGGTTCTCCGGAAATCATACTTTCATCTACAAAAGAAGTACCGGAAAGCACCCTGCCATCAACTGCTATTTTTTCTCCTGGCTTAACTAAAAGCATATCTCCCACTTGAATGTCGCCGATTGCCACTTCTTCTTGATTTCCTTCATTGGTTAATCGAATTACCGTTTTAGGTTGCAGCCCCATCAGCTTTTTAATGGCAAAGGCTGTATTATTTTTTGCCCGTTCTTCCAATAATTTTCCAAAAAGAATGAACGTAATTACCACTGTAGCGGCTTCAAAATAGACATGAGCATGCAATCCGCGATTATGCCAAAACTGGGGATATAATGTATTAAAAACACTAAAAAAATAAGCGATTCCGGTACTTAAGGCCACTAAAGTATCCATGTTGGCTTTTCGATGTTTGGCCTGTTTCCAGGCATTGATAAAAAAGTTTTTACCGAATCCAAAGAGCACAGGTGTCGAAAACAACCACATAATCCAGTTACCATAAGGCATATCCATAAAAAACATCCCTATAACAAAAACGGGCAATGTGAACAATGCAGAGGCTATCGTTCTCTTTTTTAAAGCAACGAAATGTTGATTTTGTCTTTCGGCTACTTCGTCTTCTTGATTTTCAGTTGCCGTAATCAATAAATCGTAACCCGCTTCTTCTAAAGCTAGTTTTAACTTTTCAGGATGTGCCAAACCTGGGACATATTCTAAAGTAGCGGTAGCATTGGCATAATTCACGGCAGAAGAAACAACACCGGTCTCTGAGGACAAGACACTTTCTGCACTCACCGCACAAGAAGCACAAGACATACCAGTTACTGGAAAATCTTTTTTGACTGTAGTCACATTATAGCCCAAATCTCGAAGGTTTCGAATGAGTTGGTTCAAATGAAATCTCTTATCATCAACCGAAATTTTAGCAACATGATTATTAAACTCAACTTTGTGAGACAAAACACCCTCGGTTTTACCAAGAGCCTCATCTACGATCAAAGCACAATGTTCACTGTGAACACCTTCCAAGGGAAGCGTCAAAAAAGTTGTATTGGTTTCCATACTCTTACATTTCTTGGAGTAAAATTAAGATCAATCGCCTCAAAAAAAGTTACAGAATTCGGTTTCTGATTTGTAAAATTTACAGATGATCCAAAGGAACTCTTTTTTGAATTCCAACCGATTTAAAATGTGAAGGTGTCAAGCCGGTTATTTTTTTAAATTGATTGCTCAAATACGCCACACTGCTATAACCCAATTGATCTGCTATTTCTTTAAGTGAAAGTTCGTCGTAAACGATTAGTTCTTTTACCTTTTCAATTTTCTGAAGAATAATATATTTCTCTATGGTAATGCCTTCAACTTCCGAAAAAAGATTACTCAAATAGTTGTATTCGTAACCTAACTCCGTAGCTAAAAATTCAGAAAAATTGATTTTTACCTTTTCCTTATCATGATGAACAAACTGAATGATACGATTCTTAATACGTTCTATCAGTTGCTGTTTTTTATCATCTATGAGCTCAAAACCCATTTTCAGAAGCTCTTGAGATAAAATTGCCCTCCTTTCTTGAGACAAAGTATGCATGGTTTCGATTTCTCCCAAAGTCACATTTTTATAGTCAATTCCCTGAGATTGCAACAGTGTCTCAACTGCCAAAATACATCTTTGGCAAACCATATTCTTAATGTATAATTTCATCTTCTCGCTATGATAATAAAATTACTCATTCTTTTTGAGAAAAAAAAGGAAGCTATCCCATAAACAAAAAAGGAGGTCTGTTTGCAGACCTCCAATACAATATTTTGATGTAATATTATTCTTTTACTTTACGAGTAAAAAAACTTTCGAAGAAACTCTCTTATTACAGAGAAATTAATTCAAGTATTAAATCAAATATTGCATATCAAAGATAGAAATATTTTTTATATAAACAATTAAAAATCAACATTTTAACATTAAAAAATGTAAATTACCCAACAAAACAAATTAATTTCTTACAAAAACAATTTTCTTTCCTTATATTAGCAATATTAATCTTCTTTTTGAAGACTGAAAATAAACATTTTAAAAAACCTTAATACAACACACTATGGGAAAATTTGTTATTACCAAAAGAGTAAATGGAGAATTCCAATTTAGTTTGAAAGCTGGAAACGGTCAGGAAATTTTAAGAAGTGAAGGATATTCCTCAAAAAGTAATTGTGAAAACGGAATTGAATCGGTGAAACGCAATTCTCAAGACGACAGTAAATTTGATCGCAAAACAGCGGCCAACGGAAAACCTTATTTTAACTTAAAAGCGACTAACGGACAGATTATTAGAACTAGTGAAATGTACGAAAGTGAAGCGGGACGCGATAATGGAATCGAATCGGTAAAAAAGAATGCACCAGAGGCTACAATAGAAGATCAGACGGCTTAATAATAGTTTATCTATAAAAATAAAAGTCATTTCAATTGAATTTGGAATGACTTTTTTGTTGCCCAATATCCTTAACGAAATGTGTAAAAGTTCACTACAGATTAGAAAACCATTTCATTTTTTTCTACATTTACAGTATTAATAAAAAATTACCATGTTACAAACTATTCTAGTCTTAGCCGCATTTATCATTGCCTTAATTATCGGAATCTTTATTGGAAAATCACTTTTTACTGCAACTACTACTTCTGAAAAAGCCTCTTTAGAAGAAAAAATCAAAGGATTGTTTACTCAAATAGAACAACTGAAAACACAATTTCAGTCGGAACGCGAATTGTTCCAAAAAAACATCCAACAATTGCAAGCAGAGAAGGAAAGTATTCGCAATGAAAAAGAAGCTGTGGCCATTCAATTATCGAAAAAAGAAGTAGATTTTGACAATTTATTGGAACGCAACAGGGAACAAAAACAAGAAGTGGAGCAATTACAGGAAAAATTCACCAAAGAATTTGAAAATCTAGCCAATAAAATTCTAGAAGAAAAAACCACTAAATTCACAGAGCAAAATAAAGAAAATCTAAAAACCATTCTTTCACCGTTACAGGACAAAATCCAATTGTTCGAGAAAAAAGTGGAAGATACCCACAAAGAAAGTATCGATTATCACGCGGCACTTCGCCAGCAAATTATGGGACTTCGTGAGCTGAATGCCCAAATGAGCAAAGAAACACTCAATTTAACCAAAGCCTTAAAAGGTGACAGTAAAATGCAGGGAAATTGGGGCGAATTAGTATTAGAACGTGTACTAGAAAAATCAGGATTAGAAAAGGGACGAGAATATGAAGTACAACAAAGTTTTGTGACCGAAGAAGGAAACCGCGTACAACCCGATGTAATCATCAATTTACCTGACGGTAAGAAAATGATTGTCGATGCTAAAGTAACCTTAACGGCTTACGAACGATTTGTGAATGAAGAAGACGAAACGCTAAAAACACAATACCTGAAAGAACATGTTAACGCGTTAAAAAGACACGTCGACCAATTGGGCGAGAAAAATTATCACGATTTATACAAAATGGAAAGTCCAGACTTTGTACTTCTTTTTGTGCCTATAGAACCCGCTTTCGCATTGGCCTTGAATGAAGATGCTACTTTATACAACAAAGCTTTTGAAAAAAATATCGTTATTGTAACACCTTCTACCCTATTGGCTACTTTGCGAACCATCGATAGCATGTGGACCAATCAAAAGCAACAGGAAAACGCCTACGAAATAGCACGCCAAGCCGGTGCTTTGTATGATAAATTTGAAGGTTTCGTGAGTGATTTAATTAAAATAGGAAAACGCATGGATGAAGCCAAATCCGAATACAGCAATGCCATGAACAAATTGGTGGATGGAAAAGGAAATTTGGTAACCAGCGTCGAAAAACTAAAAAAAATGGGGGCAAAAGCAAAGAAATCGTTACCCGAAAGTATTATCAATAGAGCCGAATCAAATGAACTAACATTATAAAAACAAACACTATGTTCCGAAAATTTTTACTTATTACAACCGCAGTAATCCTTCTAGGAGTAACCGCTTTTTATGCTTTTCTGTACTACGCCACTTATAGCGAAGGTGACCGAACCGGTGAACTCATAAAATTTAGTAGCAAAGGATATATCTTTAAAACTTGGGAAGGCGAAATTTCACAAGGTATTTCAGGAGCTCAGATTTTCCGATTTTCTGTTTTAGATGAAAACGCTGAAGTGATCCAGCAACTGAAAGACTATCAAGGACAATATGTAAAAATAAGCTATATCGAACGCTACAAAACCTTTCCTTGGTGGGGAGACAGCAACTATTTTGTTATTGCTGTAAAAACAGAAAAATCACCACATCTTCTTAAATAAAACAATATGGAAACAAGTTATAAGAGCGTAGAATCCTCCAATATAATAATCTCTGAATTGATGCTTCCGTCTCACACTAATTTCAGTGGAAAAATTCACGGAGGATATATTTTATCATTACTAGATCAAATCGCCTTTGCTTGTGCTTCTAAATTTTCAGGACATTATTGTGTCACTGCTTCAGTAGATACGGTAGATTTTCTAGCTCCTATCGAAGTAGGAGAATTAGTCACCATGAAAGCTTCGGTTAATTATACCGGAAAAACATCGATGATTATAGGGATTCGAGTAGAAGCTGAAAATATTCAGACCGGAAAAGTCAAACATTGCAACTCCTCTTATTTTACTATGGTGGCCAAAGACAGCAATGGAAATAATACTGCCGTTCCAGGACTAATTTTAAAAACGGACAACGATGTGAGACGTTTTTATAATTGTATAAAAATGATCTCCAACAAAAAAGAAAAACAAAATCACGAAGAAACTTTTGACTATAAATCGGAAGAAGCCATTAATAACCTTTCCCAATACCATGTTAAAGTGGAACGGTAAAACTCTTCAATTTTTTATTTTCGAATACTAATATTGTATATTCTTTTATAGCAATTTATAAGCTGAAAGTGTATTCATCATTCCATTATATTTTATGAAAGCGACAAAATTATTTACCTCTTTTTTTGAAAGTGAAAAAGCCAGTGGGATCATACTCTTACTTTGCACTTTCTTATCTATAGTAATCACCAATAGTGCATTCGAAGAAACTTATTCACATTTTTGGCATTTAAAAATAGGAAGTTTTTCAATAGAACACATCATTAATGACGGTCTGATGACCATCTTCTTTTTGATGATTGGATTGGAATTGGAACGAGAGGTCTATATTGGCGAATTATCGAACATTCGAAGTGCTATGTTACCTATTATGGGAGCTCTAGGAGGAATGGCTGTTCCTGCTTTAATTTATTTCTTCTACAATCAAAACACGCCTTTCCAAGACGGAATTGGAATTCCAATGGCAACCGATATTGCTTTTGCCATCGGAATTTTATCCTTGTTGGGAAATAAGGTACCACTCTCACTAAAAATCTTTTTAACCGCATTGGCTGTTATTGATGATTTAGGGGCTATTTTAGTGATTGCTTTCTTTTATACCAAGGAACTCAACTTGACTTATCTAGCCATAGCGATGGGAATCTTTGGAATCATGCTCGTTATGAACCGATTGAAAGTGTACAAACTTATTCCGTATCTAATTTTAGGAGTCATCATGTGGTATTGCTTATTACATTCGGGTGTTCATGCAACCATTACAGGTGTTTTAGTCGCTTTTGCGATCCCGTTCCAACAAGGTGAAGAACATTCGATTTCGTATCAATTAGAGCACTGGCTACACAAGCCTGTTTCTTTTATAATTTTACCCATATTTGCTTTGGCAAACACGGCTATTGTTTTAAATTTTGATGCCTCACAAGAATTACTACCCACTTATGCTTTAGGAATCATTTTAGGATTGGTAGTGGGAAAACCTTTAGGCATTACGTTGTTCTCTTTTCTATCGGTAAAATTCAAATGGGCAACAATGACCGATGGACTGACTTGGAAATCTATCTTTGGCGTTGGTCTTTTGGGAGGTATTGGTTTCACCATGTCAATTTTCGTGACGCTTTTAGCGTTTACAGACACGGTAATTATTAATAATGCCAAACTCTATATTATTGTTGCTTCTTTAATTTCGGGAATCTTAGGGCTCGTATTCCTAAAATACTATTTCAACTCGGTTAAAACGCAAGCATAGTGTAAACTAAGAAATACTCAAAAAAAAATTCATTAAACAATAAAGACCTTATGCTTATCCACATAAGGTCTTTTCGTATAAGAAATAATCAAATTTTATCTTTTCATAGTTTCAGCACATTTCTCAGCACATTTTTCTCCATCTATAGCTGCAGAAATAATACCACCCGCATAACCTGCCCCTTCTCCACAAGGATACAATCCTTCTATCTCTAAATGTTCTAAAGTATAAGGATCACGAGGAATACGAACAGGAGAAGAGGTACGACTTTCTGGCGCATGTAATACCGCCTCATTGGTATAATATCCTTTCATTGATTTTCCGAATTGTACAAAACCTTCTCGCATTATTTGGGTTAAGAAATCAGGAAAAACTTCTCCTAATTCAACCGAAGTGGTTCCGGGCACATAGGAAGTCTTAGGGATATCAGCTGATACTTTGCGCTGTGTAAAATCAACTAAACGTTGCGCCGGTACTTTTTGAGTCTGTTGCGTTGCTGCACTTTGGTAAGATCCTCCAGCTAAGTGCCATGCTTTTTGTTCTATCGCCTTTTGAAATTCCATCCCAGCTAAAGCACCATGTTTGGCAAAAGGTTTAAAATCTTCCAATTTTAATTCGACAACTATTCCTGAATTTGCTGTAGCCTGATCACGTTTCGAAGGCGACCAGCCATTGGTCACTACTTCGCCCGGACTCGTTGCGCAAGGAGCTATAACCCCACCCGGACACATACAAAACGAATACATCCCACGACCATTTACTTGTTTTACAATCGAATAAGGAGCTGGAGGAAGATACTCGCCTCTGAAATCACAAGAATATTGAATCTGATCGATTAAACTTTGCGGATGCTCCGCACGAACACCTAAGGCAAAGGGTTTAGCCTCAATTAGCACCTTTTTTCGATCCAATAATTCAAAAATATCACGAGCGGAATGCCCCGTTGCCAGAATAATTTTTTCCGCTTTGATGGTTTCTCCCGTATTGGTAATTACGCCACGAACTTTATTCGATTCGATAATAATATCAGTCACTCGGGTTTCAAATAGCACCTGCCCCCCACATTCTTTAATCTTTTCTCTGATATCTTGAATAATCTGAGGGAGTTTGTTTGTGCCAATATGTGGATGGGCTTCTACTAATATTTCAGGAGTGGCTCCAAAAGCCACTAACAATTTTAAAATCCGATCTACATCCCCTCTTTTCTTGGAACGAGTATACAATTTACCGTCGGAATATGTTCCTGCTCCTCCTTCTCCAAAACAATAGTTAGAATCTTCATTTACAATATGATCTCGATTAATCGCTTTGAGATCACGACGACGACCACGAACATCCTTTCCTCTTTCAATAACAATAGGCTTTAGCCCCAACTCAATTAGTCTTAAAGCCGCAAACAAACCCGCAGAACCAGCTCCCACTACAATTACTTCAGGTGCGTTAGACACTTCATTGTAATGAGGCAATGCTATTGTTTCTTCTACTACAGGCTCACCCTGAAAAAAAACATTGGCTTTTATGTTGATTTTAATCGCTTTTTGTCGTGCATCGACAGAACGTTTCAAAACCACTACTTTTTGAATTTCATTCGCTGAAACATGCATTAGTTTGGCTATATGAGCCTGTAACAATGGTGCATTAGCAGCAATTTCAGGAGCAACTTGCAGTTGTAATTCTTTGGACATCCATCTTAAATTAGGCTACAAAAATAAACAATTTTCAGAAGCTTATCCTACACCTCTTTTGTTCCGACACAAAAAGAGACAAGAAAGAAGAGAAAAACTAAACTTGTACTTGTTTCCAAATAAAAACAGATATTTGTAAAAAAATACTAGCATGCGTCAGATTAAACTAATTTGGGATTTTAGAGGCCCCGCGGCAGCCAAAACCGCTGAACATCATAAAATTCATCTGAAGGAATATATAAAAATGGAAAATCTACCTATTACCATCACAGGATTTACCATTATAGATTCTATGTACGCCATTGCTTTTATGGTAGTGACGGATGAATATTTAATTCCAATTCGAGATACTTTAAAACCTCATCGCGGAGAACTATACGAATAAAAAAAGGCCTGTAAAAACAGGCCTTTTGAAGACTATGAACAAAATTATTTAAGATTAGGTACAATTACCTTATCCAATACATGGATCACACCATTTGCACATTGTACATCAACTGCAACGATGTTGCTCACTCTGTCATTTGCATCAGTAATTTTAGCACCTCCTGTCAAACCCACTGTGAACTTTTGTCCTTGAAAAGTAGTCACATCCATGTTATTGGTTAACTGACTAGAAAGTACATTTGCATTAGCCACAACATGGTACTTTAAAGTGTTCTCTAAAACAGATTGTGGAACATCTGATAAAGTTGACCAACTAAACTCTGTTAACAAACTCGAAAAAGCAGCATTTGTTGGGGCAAAAACGGTAAAAGGAGAATTTTCGTTTCCTGATAAGATACTCACAAAATTAGGCATGTCTGATCTTGTAAGAGCAGCTACTAAAGAAGTAAAATTACTGTTTGCTGTGGCATGGGTAACAATAGTTGGCAAACCAATTACATTATTTACTTTGTGAATTACTCCGTTAGATGCATCGATATCAGCAGTAACAACCGTAGAAACTCCGTTTAATTTTACCATTCCGTTAGAAGTATCTACATACATACTTAAGGTATTAGTAGAAGATGCAGCGCCTTTCCCTAATGTTTTAACATAACCTGTAGAGAGTTCATTAGAAAACAATTCATCATTAATAACATGATTCAATAAAACCTCTTTTAACACTGCTACCGGCACTGCATCTAAGTTTGAAAAACCATTTTGTGTTAAAAAAGCTGAAAAAGCCTCATTAGTAGGAGCAAAAACCGTATAATTTCCGGTATCATTCAAAACAGAGGTTAAACCTGTCTTATTAAGAGCAGAAACCAAGGTTGAAAACTCTGAATTCTTACTCGCCAAAGAAGCGATCGTAGTGTTTTTCATTTCATTGGTATCGTCATCGTTATCACAGCTTACTGCGAAAATTGAAGTACATACCAAACCAAAAAGCATCATTTTCTTTAAACTCTTTTTCATAAGATAAAATATTAATTTGTTAGTTTTTGTTTAATCAAATTTATCAAAACTTAAACAAAAAAATAAAACACATTAACGATATTTAATAAAAAATTATGCTTTGTTGAGTACTCAGAAACCTTAAAAAATAAAAAAACCTCCATTTGGAGGCTTTGATTAGTTGGCTACTTCACTTATGAACTGGATTCGCATTAAACGAAGTTCTTCGGTATCGTAATCCCCTTCAAATTCATCGAGTGCATCCTGAATTTTATCGGAATCCGATTCCATGAAATAATCATGTATTTCTTCTTGTTGGTCATCATCCAAGATTTCATCAATCCAATACTTAATATTCAGCTTAGTACCGGAGTATACTATTTGCTCCATTTCTTTCAAAAGAGCATCCATATCCAGACCTTTGGCTTTTGCAATATCATCTAAAGGTAACTTACGGTCTATATTCTGAATCACATACAATTTAAGTGCCGAATTGGCTCCGGTAGATTTTACCACCAAATCATCAGGACGTACAATATCATTCTCCTCTACATAACGAGCAATCAATTGTATAAAATCCTTACCGTATTTTTTGGCTTTACCTTCTCCAACCCCTTGAACATTACTCAATTCTTCAATCGTCACCGGGTATTTAAGAGCCATGTCTTCTAAAGAAAATTCCTGAAATACCACATACGGAGGCACTCCTTCTTTTTTGGCCACTTTCTTACGTAAATCCAACAACATAGTCATCAGAGCTTCATCAGCAGTACCGGAAGATTTTGCTGCCGTTACAATACTTTCATCCTCCGTTTCGTTATATTCATGATCTTCAGTCATCATGAAAGAATGTGGGTTTTCAATAAACGCTCTTCCTTTATCGGACAACTTTAAAACACCATAACTCTCAATATCTTTGACGATCATATCGGCCACCATCACTTGACGGATTAATGCCATCCAATGTTTTTCCTCATATTGCTTTCCTCTTCCAAAAAATTGTTGAGAATCGGTACGATGTGCTTTAATAACGGCATTCACTTTACCAATGAGAGTCAAAATCAACTCTTTGGCTTTATACACTTCTTTAGTATCTCTGATGGTTTCCAACAAGATGACTACTTGGTCTTGTGCTTCCGTTTTTTTCTTCGGATTGCGCATGTTGTCATCCATATCGCCACCTTCTCCCGTTTCGTTATCAAACTCTTCTCCGAAGTAATGCAATAAAAATTTACGACGTGACATTGAAGTTTCGGCATAAGAAACCACTTCCTGCAACAATGCGTAACCTACTTCTTGCTCGGCTACCGGTTTCCCTGCCATGAATTTTTCTAGTTTTTCTACATCTTTATAGGAATAGTAAGCCAAACAATGACCTTCACCCCCATCACGACCCGCACGACCGGTTTCTTGGTAATAACTCTCTAACGATTTAGGAATGTCATGATGAATCACAAAACGAACATCCGGTTTATCAATTCCCATACCAAAAGCAATCGTAGCCACAACCACATCTACATCTTCCATTAGGAACATATCTTGGTGCTTTGCTCTTGTCTTCGCATCTAAACCAGCATGGTAAGGTACCGCCGATATTCCATTCACTTGTAAAACCTGAGCTATTTCTTCTACTTTCTTTCGAGACAAACAGTAAATCACTCCCGATTTTCCTTTGTGTTGCTTGATAAAACGAATGATGTCACTCTCTACATTTTTGGTTTTGGTACGTACCTCGTAGAACAAATTAGGACGATTGAACGACGCTTTGAAAGTGTTAGCGTCGGGAATATCTAGATTTTTCAGAATATCTTCCTGAACTTTTGGAGTCGCCGTTGCGGTTAAACCAATAATAGGTACATCGCCCAAAGCTTTAATAATAGAACGCAGGTTACGATACTCCGGACGAAAATCGTGTCCCCACTCAGAAATACAGTGTGCCTCATCTATCGCAACAAAAGAAATTTTTTGTCCTCTTAGAAAATCTACATATTCCTCTTTAGTCAATGACTCGGGAGCTACATAGAGTAACTTGGTCAAACCATCAGTAATATCTTTTTTTACCTGATTAATTTCTGTTTTTGTCAATGATGAGTTTAGTACATGTGCAATTCCATATTCTGATCCTAAACTACGCAACGCATCTACCTGATTCTTCATCAAAGCTATAAGAGGAGAAACCACAATAGCAGTACCCTCCTGAATTAATGCAGGCAATTGATAACATAATGATTTACCGCCTCCAGTAGGCATAATCACAAAAGTGTTTTTGCCAGAAATAATACTGCGGACTACTTGTTCTTGCAATCCTTTAAACTGGTCAAAACCAAAATATTTTTTTAATTCTTTGTGTAAATCAATTTCGGTTGAATTCATTATATATTTGAGGTATTTTTTTAAATTTGCACCTATAAAGATACAAATTTCTTTTTCATATACAAATTTATAACTATTCTGTTTTGATAACAAAAGAAAATATTTTGGCCAGTGCCAAAAAAACGATCTTATCACAAAGTGAATCCATTGCACAACTGATCAATTATTTATCGGACGATTTTGCTCAAGCTGCCGAATTAATTTACCACTGCAAAGGAAGACTCATTGTGACCGGTATAGGAAAAAGTGCCATCATTGCTCAGAAAATGGTTGCTACTTTTAACTCAACAGGAACACCTAGCATGTTTTTGCACGCAGCAGAAGCCATTCATGGTGACTTGGGAATGGTACAAGCCAACGATGTTGTAATTTGTATTTCCAAAAGCGGTAATAGCCCTGAAATCAAAGCTTTGGTTCCTTTATTGAAGCGCTACGGCAATCCACTCATTGGTATGACGGCAGGATTGACCTCTTTCTTGGGTAAAGAATCTGATTTAGTGTTGCATGCTTACGTTGAAAAAGAATCTTGTCCAAACAATCTAGCGCCAACCAACAGTACCACTGCCCAATTGGTTTTAGGTGATGCGTTAGCGGTTTGTTTAATGGAAATGAGAGACTTCAAAAGCGAGGATTTTGCTAAATACCACCCAGGTGGTGCTTTAGGTAAAAAACTATTGCTTCGCGTGGGAGACATGCTCGACAGAACACACAAACCTATTGTAGAGGTTTCTTCTTCGATTAAAGACGTGATCATGGAAATTTCCGAAAAACGTTTAGGTGTAACTGCCGTAATGGCCAACGGAAAACTAGCCGGAATTATTACTGATGGTGACATTCGAAGAATGCTAAACAAAACAGAAACTATTACCGGATTCACTGCTCAGGACATCATGACGAAAAATCCAAAAACAATCCAAACCGATAGTATGGTGGTAGATGCTTTCAATATCATGGAAAATTTCTCCATTACCCAATTGGCGGTTTTTGACAAAGAAGAGTATGTAGGCATATTGCATATTCACGATATTTTAAAAGAAGGAATTATATAAAATGGCAAAGAAAACGCTGGGCGAAATGTCCTTTTTAGACCATCTGGAAGAACTGAGATGGTTATTGGTTAGAAGCTCTATTGCTATTGTAATTTTAGCAACGGCTGTCTTCTTTATCTCTGACTTTATTTTTGACGATATTATCTTTGGCCCTACCAAAGTCAATTTTGTAACCTATCGCTTTTTTTGTGATGCTTCGCATTACCTAGGTTTTGCAGATACTATTTGTATTGAAGAATTACCCTTCACCATACAAAATACCACTATGGAAGGCCAGGTAAATGTGTTCGTATGGACTTGCATCACAGCCGGTTTTATTCTAGGATTTCCTTATATTTTATGGGAAATCTGGAAATTCATCAGTCCTGCACTTTATGAAAACGAGAGAAAATATGCCAAGGTTTTTGTCCTTACAGCTTCTGCCTTGTTTTTTATAGGAGTATTATTTGGCTACTATGTAATTGTTCCCATGTCGATCAACTTTGTGGCTACTTTCTCGGTGAGTGCTATCGTAAAAAATGAATTCAATCTAGAATCCTACATCAGCATGATCAAAACTTCGGTTTTGGCTGGAGGATTGTTTTTTGAATTACCTATCATCATCTATTTATTGACCAAAATTGGATTGGTAACCCCTACTTTCTTACAAAAAACAAGAAAATACGCTGTGGTGATAGTCCTAATTATTGCGGCTATTGTAACACCACCGGATGTGGTAAGCCAAATTACTGTGGCGGTTCCCATGCTTCTGATTTATGAAATCAGTATCTTAATTTCTAAATTTGTAGTTAAACGACAAGAAAAAAATGAGCAACTTAGTACAAGAATTTAATGACTATCGTTCTAAAATGAACGAAAAACTTTTAGCGGACGACAATAAAGTCATCAAACGCATTTTTAATCTAGACACCAACACTTATACTGAAGGCGCTTTGGATGTTAAAACCAAAGAATTATTAGGTTTAGTAGCTTCGGCAGTATTACGCTGTGACGACTGTATTAAATACCACTTGGAGACTTGTTACAAATTAGGAATCAATCGTAAAGAAATGATGGAAGCCATGAGTGTAGCTACCCTAGTGGGTGGAACCATCGTAATTCCTCACCTAAGAAGAGCCTACGAATTCTGGGAAGCATTAGAAAACAATTAATTGATTTGAAAATTAACCAATTTGAAATTTTGAAGATGCAAAACCTTTGTTAATTCATCTATTCTATTGTTTATTTTTGACTTTATTTGTTTAAAACTGACTTTAAAAAGTGATAATGAGTAATTTATTCATTTTCAAATTTTCAAATTTTCAAATGTAAAGCATGATATTAAGAGCAGATCATTTAGTCAAAACCTACAAAAAAAGAACCGTAGTAAAAGGTATTTCGGTTGAAGTAAACCAAGGAGAAATTGTTGGTCTTTTGGGACCTAATGGTGCCGGAAAAACTACTTCCTTTTACATGATTGTAGGCTTAGTGAAACCCAATTCAGGAAACATCTATTTGGATGACATGAATATCACGGATTTCCCTATGTATAAAAGAGCGCAACATGGCATTGGCTATCTGGCACAAGAAGCTTCTGTGTTCCGAAAATTGAGTATCGAAGATAATATCATGAGTGTTTTACAACTCACCAACCTCTCTAAACAGGAACAAGAAGCCAAAATGGAAGCCTTAATTGAAGAGTTTTCTTTAGGACATATTCGTACCAATCGCGGAGACTTACTTTCGGGTGGAGAACGCCGTCGTACAGAAATAGCGCGTTGTTTGGCAACAGACCCTAAATTCATCCTATTAGACGAACCTTTTGCAGGGGTCGATCCTGTGGCTGTAGAAGACATCCAACGCATCGTAGCCAAGCTAAAAAATAAAAACATTGGTATCTTAATCACCGACCATAACGTTCAGGAAACGTTAGCAATTACAGACAAAACCTACTTAATGTTCGAAGGAGGAATTCTTAAAGCAGGGGTTCCTGAAGAATTGGTAGAAGACGAAATGGTACGCCGTGTTTATTTGGGTCAAAACTTTGAGTTAAGAAGAAAAAAATTAGAATTTTAATCCTGTTCTAGTTTACTGAGTTGACTGAAATAAAATCCAGAAGTATGCAGCCTACAAAGGAACAAATCGAAAAATGGCATAACGATCCCAAAAACTGGAAATGGGGTAGTATTTATTACAATCCAGAAGATCCTAGAGCTTGGGTAGACAAAAGAATCAAATGGATGGGTTGGACAGTTAACTTTGCGAATAAAAAAGGGCAGCTCATTTTTATTTTGATGACTCTAGCGATCATTATAATGATGTTATTCTTGCCTAATTCAGCCCAAAAAATTTAATGGTAAAACTACAATTCAAAAGCTTCATCGAATCAATAGTTCCTTCATCGATACCGAATTCCCGTTGTATATATTAATATCCACAGGGCCTTTTATCCCGGGAACTTTGCCGGTTTCTGTGAATTGCCACAACGACCATTCGCTATCTATATTTTGATAAAACGCTGTATAATTCGCTATCCAAAAGGGATAATTTTCGAAATCCTCTTTTAAGAAATCCTCATAATAACTTTCACTACTGTAAATAATCGGTTTTACCCCATAGTGTTGTTCTACTCTTTCCAGCCAACGTCGTAAACCGACTTTCAATCTTTCAATCGATTGGGTTTTCGGTAACTTTTCTATATCCAATACCGGAGGAAAGTCACCTTGTACCAAAGTAACCTGTTCGATAAAATTTTCTGCTTGTTCTAATGAGTTTTCATTAGGACGATAATAATGATACGCCCCACACACCAATCCTTTCTCTTTGGCTTTCTTCCAATATTTTTTAAACTTATAATCGGGTCTGTCGTTACCCACACTAGCACGAATAAAAACGAACTCTATGGGATATCCTCCTTCAATTTCTTTGACTTGATCCCAATGAATCTGATGTTGGTATTCAGAAATATCTATACCGAAAGATTTCTCGATATGCGCGTCTAGCACTTTATCGACCGGCATAGCTCGTGCCTCAGAAAAAACAATTTTATCGGTTGTAAATCCCAAATAACGGGACAACACATTGCGCTGACTGTAGAAAAAAACCAAAAAGCCAAATCCCACGATAATTTTAAAAAAAAGAGAACTCGAAAAAAAGGAAGGTTGACGTTCTACTCTTTTTTTAGGCGGTGCTTTTCGGGTAACCGTCTTTCGTTTCGGCGATGCCATGGGATTCTTTAATTTTTAACTTTCAATTGTGTAAAAAGTGACGATAAAATATACGCTAAAATCACTATAATCACGCCCAAATACCCCAAGAGTACCAATAAAATAGCAGAACCAACCATGAACCCTAACGGCAAGGCATGTTTTTGCATACTGAAGTTTTTTATCTTCAAAGAAAACAAAGGAATTTCAGCATTCATTACATAGGCACTCAATAAACTAATAAGAATCAAAACCCACGGTTGTGTCAAAAAAGAGGCGATCCAGCCAAAATCCTGTTCCAAAACCACCAAGGGAATGCTCAAAATGAACAACGCATTACCTGGTGTTGGCAAGCCAATAAATGAATCGGTCTGACGGGTATCTATATTGAAATTAGCCAATCGAAAACAAGCGCCTAGCGTAATTACAAAACCAACATAAGGCAAATACGGCGCCAATACTCCTTCCATAGGTAACGATCGTAAAAACTGATACATCACCAATCCTGGAGTTACCCCACTCGTCACCATATCAGCCAAGGAATCCAATTGCAACCCTAATTCGCTTTGCACATGGAATAATCGCGCAAAGAAACCATCAAAAAAATCAAAGAAAATCCCTAAGGCCACAAAGAAAAAAGCCAGTTCATATTGAGCTTCCGCAGCATAAACAACGGCTATACAACCTGAAAAAAGATTCAAAAGGGTAATACTATTAGGGATTTGAGATTTTATCGACATAAAATAGTTTTTTAATACGCTATATTCATAATACGCAAATGTACTACAATAACTCATTGCGTGTAATTATTTTTTAGGGATAATTTTTCCTCCATTCGAAGGATTTGCGTTAAAAATAGTATCAGGAACAAGAAAAACCAGCTTTGAAAACGATTCTCGATACTTATTTGGCTTCGTTTACTTTTACAAAAACACTACAATTAACGTTATCGGTAATGACGTTCAATGGCTGACAATAAGTTTATAAGTTGTTGAGTTTAATATTTCAGATTTTTATTTCATCTTTGCTAAAACGTTTGGTCTTGAAAAAAAGCATACTCATACTCTTTATAATCACGGGATTACACAGTTTCGCACAAACTGCCCGAAAGTATTCCAATGAATTCATGAATATTGGGGTCGATGCCCGTGCCTTTGGGATGGCTAATGCCATGGTATCCCATACTAGTGATGTCAATTCAGGCTATTGGAACCCAACGGGATTATTACAAATCGAAGATCAGGAGGCAGCACTGATGCATGCCAACTATTTTGCCAATATTGCTCAATACGACTATGTCGCTTATGCTAAAAAAATAGACGATCGAAGCGCTTGGGGACTGTCTGTAATTCGCTTTGGAGTCGATGATATTTTAAACACGACCCAATTGATTGATTCTGAAGGAAACATCGATTATAATCGTATCAGCTTGTTCTCTACTGCCGATTACGGCGTTACTTTCTCCTATGCTAGAAAATTACCGGTACAACGTTTTCAATATGGTGTGAATGCCAAAGTTATCCGAAGAATTATTGGTGATTTTGCCAGTTCTTGGGGCTTCGGTTTTGATTTGGGTATGCAATACTATGTCAAAGACTGGAAATTTGGACTTATGGTACGGGATATCACCACTACGTATAACGTTTGGAACATCAACGAAGAAGAGTTTAAAAAAATTCAGGAGGCACAAACTCAAAATCCTTCACAAAATCAGGAATTACCTGAAAACACCGAAATTACTTTACCCAAAGCACAATTGGGTGTCGCTCGAAAAGTGGACTTTCACAACGGAATGAGTTTATTAACTGCAGTTAATCTTAATATGGAATTCCAACGAACCAACGACATTTTGTCTTCTGAGGTTCTGAGCATGACACCTGCTGTGGGCTTCGAATTCGGATACGACAATTTGGCTTTTATCCGAGCGGGAGTGGGTAACTTCCAAAACAGTCCCTCTTTGCTCATTGATAGCAACCGCAATCGAGTTACTTTTCAACCCAATATTGGACTAGGATTTCACTACAAAGGGATTTCCGTTGATTATGCCCTGACCGATTTAGGGAATCAAAGTGCAGCTTTGTATTCGAATGTCTTTTCTTTGAAAGTAGATTTATCCATTTTCAGATAACTGTTTTTACACTCATGAAGCACTATCCTGCTACTTTAAGTCAACGTTAGGCTGCCTTAAAATTTATTATCTTTGACCGAATCAACTGCTTTTGACCCAAACATGAAAAAACTTAGATATTTCCTACTACTGATCTTATTTCCCTTTGCTGTTTTTTCTCAGAGTAACCCTATCACCGAAGAAACCCAAATCAGCATACTAACTGTCGATGTGGCTCAGGAATCGCATACTTTATATGGTCATACTGCCATCCGAATCAAAAATGAAGCCCAACAGTTTGATTATGTTTGGAATTATGGAATGTTTGATTTCAACACCCCTCATTTTATTCTCAAGTTCATCAAAGGAGATTTACAGTATTTTGCCGAAGCCTATCCTTTTCAGATTTTTGAGTACAGTTACCAACAGGAAAATCGCACGATATATGAACAAACATTACACCTTTCTCTAGAAGAAAAACAACAATTGTTTGATAAACTCAGCCGTTCTATATTCACAGAAGAAAAATTTTATACCTACAAATTCATCGACCGTAATTGTACCACCAAAGTAATCGATGCCGTCAATTCGGTGTTAGAAGGTCAACCCATACGAAACACCCTTCACGCCGAAGAAAGTTATCGTAGTGTACTCTATCCTTATCAGAAGGACCAATTCTGGATGAATTTAGGGATCAATGCTATTTTCGGGAAACGAACGGACGAACCGGCTCAGGTACTTTTTTTACCTTTAGACTTAATGCAAGTCTTAACAAGCACTATGTACAAAGGGAAACCCTTGGCTTCGGCACCGGTTACTTTATTTCAGGCCACTACAGTCGAAAAGCCTTTTAATTTTTTCAATAGTATTTATGCCTTAATCGCTCTTGTAGCGCTTTTTGTGTTACCCAATAAAAAAGCAACCACCATCGTTTATATTAGTATTTTAGGAAGCATTGGATTGTTCTTTGCCGTTGTTGGCTTTTATTCTTTACACCGAGAAGTACTATGGAACTACAACATGCTATTATTCAATCCGCTATTGTTAGTACTAGCCTATATGCTAGCAAAACAACAAACCGCAAGAGTTCGAAAGTTTAGTGGGTTAATCTTATTACTACTCGGAGCTTACGTCATTTATGGTTTCAATAAAGCACATTTCGTAATGATGTCTCCACTTCTGATAGGCACCGCAATTGTATTGTTTCGTTTGTATCGTAAGAGAGGGGCTAAGTGATAGGAAAAATAAAGTATTATCTCATGCTTTCTCTTCAGTTCTAATTATTTTTGGAATAGAATCAAAATAGTATACCCGTACGAACTAATCGTATTAATACGACAACACTATTGTCCTCGGTAAAACAAAATCGTACTGATCGTCTTCACCGTAATATTCAAATCTAGAAATAAACTACGGTGTTTGATATAATAGAGATCGTATTGCAGTTTAATCAGACTATCTTCCAAGGTTTCACCATACGAATAATTGACTTGCGCCCAACCGGTTAATCCTGGTTTCACCACATGTCGGGTCTCATAAAAAGGCATGATCGCTGCTATTTCTTTCACAAAAACCGGACGCTCTGGTCTCGGACCTATTACTGCCATATCACCCTTGAGTACATTGATGAATTGTGGCACCTCATCCAAACGGGATTTTCGAAGAATCTTACCAAAAGTTGTCACTCTCGCATCGTTAGAAGTCGCGAATACTGCTCCATTTTTTTCAGCATCTACCACCATCGATCGCAATTTGTAAATTTTAAAAAGTCGCCCGTTTTGCCCTACCCGTTCCTGAGTATAAAACAAAGGCCCCGGATTGGCCACCGCATTTCCAATGAGAATGATTGGACTAATTAGAATCGCTAGTCCCAAACCGACTAACGACAGTGTAATTTCAAGAGTCCGTACCACAATCAAATACAGTTTGTTCTGATTGTTTCGTGAAAACGGAAAATATTTATAAAAATCTCTAGCAACAAATTGCACGGGAATACGATGAGTAATGCTTTCATACACTTGGGTATATTCTCTGACTTGTATACCCTTCTCCAACAACTCGATTAAATGATGGTACAATTCCTGTGTAATACCCTCCGTTTTTTGGGTAGCTATGATAATTTCCGGCACCTTATGCTCCTGCAAGTACAACTCTAATTCCTGAAGTTTGATATGTTCTATTTCGGTAAGACCTTCTACAAAATCCGCAGAAAGATTCACAAATCCCACTACTTTAAAATGAGGATCTATTTTTTGAATCCCCTTTACCAATTCCGAAAGTTCACTCTGATGACAGACAAAAATAGCCCTTTTGATAAATCGATTGGCCGCCAAAAACTTAACATACACCATTCGCCATAACAACAAGGCTCCGAAAACTGAAAAATAAAACAAGAGGATTTGCAAACGGTTATCCGGCAACGTAGGCGTTACTTTGGGTGTTAACAAATACACCAAAACAGTCATTGAAGTGGTGAGTACAATACTTTTACCGATTAGAAACTGATTACTGGCCACTTGTAGGTTGTACATTTCAAACACCGTTCCGAAAAACAACAGATAAAAAGCCAACACCATGGTCCAGAGATAATTCTCTGACGAAATCGTGAAATAATGAAAGTCCAGCAAAGAACCGACCAAATGCAAGACCGACAAGACAAAGAAAACATCCATCAAACGAAGTAAAATTTTTCGTTCTGAAACTTCAAAGTGAATGGGATGATGCGAGGCCATTAGAATCTATATTTTGCCGAAATTAAGAAAAATTTAAGAAAAATAAACCTTCTCATGTTAAATTATCTACAACTATAATACAAAAGTCTACGACAACAAATCAATCCACTGTTTTTGAACTACTTGCCAATCCCAACTTTCTACTTTTTTTCGAGAAGCTGTTGTCAATCGGTTGACCAATTCCGGAGATTGTAAAAGATTGATTACTGCCTCTTTCATCGCCAAAACATCATTATCTGGAACCAAAAGCGCTTCTTCTTTGTCTTTGACTAAATAGGGAATTCCTCCCACATTGGTAGAAACCACGGGCAATCCCAAAGCCATGGCTTCCATAAGACTCACCGGTGTATTGTCGAAATGGGTGGTGTTGATAAACACCTCATAGTCCTGAGCTAGTGTGGTCCATTCCGCTTTGCTCAAACCTCCGGTAAACCGAACCGAAACGCCCTCTTGACGGGCATAGTCTTGAGTTGTCTGTAAGCTACCGTCTTTATCCGGACCTACCATACACAACTCGGCATTGGGGTAGTGTTCCTGTACTTTTTTCAACACCGCTACTGCTAGGGTCGGATTGTAAATCGCTGCAAAAGCACGAACCCATAAGAGTTTAGGTTTTAAATGGCTTCGCTTTTGGAAAGGATACTGCTGAATCTCAATCGTATTGGGAATAAAAAGCACTCTTTGATATCCCTCTCGTTCGAAAACCTCTTTTAGGTAAGTAGAAGGAGCTACATTTTGATAGGCCTGTCCAAAAAGCATCTTACAGAGTATGGGATTTTTTTTCAATCGCTGTGGTAAATTACCACCATGCAAAATAGGAATATACGGAATCTTCAGAAGCCTTGCCAGCTGACTCGATAAAAAAGCATACCAAAAAGCCTTGGTACTGTAGGTATCGATTAGCACATACGACACTTGTTGCCGATACACCACAACCGCTCGCAACATTTCCCACAGGCGAAGTACAAAAGACGACTGATTGGAAGCATAAAAAACAGTATAGCCTTGCTGCTCCAACTGCGGCCCTAATGTTTCTATGGTGGTTTTATTGAAACCGTGCTTACTGAGCTGATTCCCGAGGTACAGTATTTTCATTCTCAAATCTTACTTTTAAAAGTGCTAGGGCATACACAAAAGCTGGGGCTGCCAGTCGCATAGACGCATGATTGATTGTCAGTAGCCAAAAGGCAACAAATGGGAGTACAAAAAAATTCATCCTATTGTTAAATGCCAATATCAATGGCGTCACCACTAAGATCATTAAATTGAATGCTCCAAACATCCCGTGTTCGGCCAACATCCGGGTGATTTCATTGTGTGAGGCCGCTTGTATTCCCGTTGTCTCTTCCCGGTACTCTTTATTTTTTCCAACCCCAATTCCTAAAATAGGATTGTCCATAAACATTTTCAATTCCGATTCAATCAATTGTTCCCTACCGGTTAACTTGCTTGCTTTTTCTCTCCCTCTTGCATCTTTATTCGCATACCGGTTTTCAATTAATCCCCCTGTTTGTAACGAACTGTACGTCCAGACACCTAAGGCTGCAAACAATGAAAAAGCAAAAATTACCGCGATTCGCATCTTCACTTTAGGTCGGGAGTACAGGAACAATATTCCCAACAACAACACTATCATCACCACTCCGGTAATCACTCCTCCTCTGGAAAATGTTACAATTCCTCTAAAAGCAAAAACCATCGCTAGAGACGCATGTAATAATCGTAGTTTATTTGTAGGAGAATTTAGCAGTAGTTGCGCAAAAAAAATAAAAATCCCAAATCCTAAAATAGTTGACATCTGATTGGGACCAAAACCTCCTGAAGTTTCAAAATTAGATTGCGTATCCGTAACCACATCCTTAATACTAGGGGTATATAAAAAAAGGTAGACTACAATCGCTACTAATGGTAAACCAAACGCACTTAAAATCGTCTTAAAACGACTCCAACTGATCTGGCGGCTGTAACAATAGAGTGCGGAAATTCCCAAACAAACCGGTCCTGAAATATTAAAGGCTATCGCTTTTCGAATATTGGCTTCAAAAGAAAGTGTCACCGTAGATAAGACCACTCCGGGGATTAGAAACAGTAAAAACAATATATACACAAAGGATTTTAAAGACATCCCTGAATATATCATCCCTAAAATCATATAAATAATGATACTGTACTTGGCGTACTCGTTAAAGTGCATTCCATTGGTCATTCGCAACAACACCTCTACTCCTACTACATAAGCCGACATCACTAGGGCCTCATTATTTTTATTTTGATGCTTGTAAATAAAATAAACCCCATACAGAAAAATTAGTATACTGTATATCTTCATTAGTATTGGAAGTACAAAAGCTACCCCTCCAATCGCTGCATGCCCCAGCAAAAGTTTGATGTATCCGCTCTCCTTACTTTGTTCCATGAAGTACAAACTTTAAATATCGTTCCATAACAGCCTCTTGCGTATAGTTTAGCTGTATCTCATTTTTCCAATGCGTCCCCATTTTTCGTCGTAACTCTTCGTTGGTTACCAATTGGGTCAGGGCTTGCACCAACTCGGATTCATTTCCGGAAGGTACTACCATGCCACTTTCCGGACTTAATACTTGAGGAATTTCTCCCACTGCCGTTGCCACCACAGGCAATCCTCCATACCCATATTCTAACAAGGCTACGGGTAAGCCTTCAGACAAGGATGTCAAAATACCGATATCCGATTGACGAACCACTTTTTCCACTGCTGTGGTGCTACCATATAGATACACTGTATTTTCTAGCGCTTTTTGCCCGATTTCCTTCTTAACACTCTCTGAGTAAGCATCCTGAAAATCTTTTCCTACCAAATGAAAAGTCCAATCTGGAAAACTTTGATGTATTTTTTCCGCAACACGGATTAACAAACCGTGATTTTTCTGAGGTCTAAAATTGGCTAGACATAGGATTCTTTTGCCTGAGGTTCCTGCCATAACAAAAGGAATATCACTTGGTTGCAGGTCAACAAAATTAGGCAAATACATCACTCTTGAACACCATAAATGCTTAATCGCCCATTGTTGCAATTGAAAATTAACCGCAATAATCCCATCAAAACCTAAAGAACACCACTTGAGTATCCACAAAGGCCTGTTCTCTAGAAATTCACTATTCCCAAAATGATCATGCCATACTATCTTTACATTACAACTTAATTTAAGCAGTATCGCCATAAAAAAAGAACTACTGTGGGCATGTATAGTGTTGATTCGGTGTTTTTTTATATAATTTCTTAATCGGATCAGCGCTTGCAGATCCACACTACTCTTTTTTTTAAGGAAAAGATAATCTACCTCAGCCGCCAAATGTTCCTTTAAAAGCCCTTCCGCCCGTGTCGCTACTAAACTAGAGAACCCCACCTTTTTAGCCAAAGCATTAGCATAATTCACCGCCATACGTTCCGCTCCGCCAGGTTCTAGACTGTCAATTAATTGAATCACTCGTATTTCTTTGGGATTCGCCAATGGTTGTAGTGGATTTGGTTAAAGTTGTAAAAATAGAAAAAATCAAAAGAAGAAGCGTCAATTCAAGTAAAAGTTAATTTATAAAAGAAAATAGAAGCTATCGCTTTATTTTACGGAAATTTCAACCCTTTTACCCAGAACACATTCAACGTTTTGTTTGTCTTACTTCAAAGCGTCTCTTACACCACAAAACATAAGAAAATTTTAAAGATTTTCTTCCAGTTCACCAATCCGTGTTCCCAAAAAACTAAAATTTAAAAACCTATAAATCCTGTACGTTTTTTGTTTGATGGATTATGTTATAAAATTCATCCTAGAGATGCTGAAACGAGTTCAGCATGACAAACAAACTATTATGTACACGAATTGCTTCCCTCTGTATTCCTGAAACTCGACACTTGAAGCCTACAACAAATTACAAAAACCATCGATTCCTGAACTCCGCCAAGGCAGATCCGTTCGATCCGAGGCCAATCTTCAAACTAGCCTATCAACAATTTTCTAATCTCTTCTTCAAATTTATCCGTAGTAAATTGTCGAGACCAAGTTTGTCCTTCGAAAGCCATTTTTTGACATACTTCTTGGTTATTTAAAACGGTTTCTATTTCTCTTACATCTTGATCTATTTGTTCTTGTAAAAGAACCCCTCTACTTCCATTGCCTAACATGTACCGCACACAGGAAACGGGAGAGGCTGCTGGTACACAACCCCAAAATAGTGCTTCTGCCACCACTTTGGGCCAACCTTCACTTTTGGAAGGTAAAATTAGAAAGTGACTGGTTTGGTATGCTTTCCGAATAATTTCTTTGGACTGATTTCCTCGTAAAAATACTATAGCTCCTAAATTCTTTTGGGCAATATACTGCTCTAGTTCCGTTCTTAACACTCCTTCCCCATACAACTCTAAGTTTACTTTTCTGCCTTTTTGAGACAATTGTTCTACTAACTGAATGGCATATAAAGGTTGTTTGCCTTTGGATAGTGTTCCGACAAAAAGAAATTTTATTGGAGTGACCAATGCTATGGGTTGTCTGGTGTCAGGTTGTTTAGCTTGCGCTGAGCGCGTTGAAGAGCAATCACTTTCCTCAGGGCTCACCTTGGCTTCGAGTGACCACAATCTAGCTTCTTCTTGGCTGTAGGTAGCCGTAAAAAACGGTTTAATATTCTTCGTACTTCCTTCCCATTCCCCATATACCAGTACCTGCATATTTCGTGTTAAAAAAGTATTGGATAAAATCCATTTTTGAAGGCGATAACTCCAAGGTTGTTGGCTTTTAGGATCCCAATTTCCTGCGTATTTAGCCGTTTTTTGTTTATTAGGAAATAAAATTTGAACCAAACAAGCCAACAAAGCAATATTCCCTGGGCAACGCAAATGAATATGGTCGGCCTGTTTCATGGCTTTGAAGATTTTTACTAAAGCCACAAAGGCAAGAGGAATTGCTTTCAGTTTATTTGAAAATGAAGTGATATCAAATTCTTGAAGTGCTACAATTGAATCAACTTTAAAAGAAATCGGAGCAATTAAAAGTTTTCTATCTTCTTTCCAAATGGGACAACAAAATTGAATTGTATTAGCATGTTTCGCCCACCATTGCATTTCTTTTTCGTAAGGGGCATACAAATAGGATTTACCCTCCATTTCAACCACTGGTGCTGAAGATATAACTAAAAGCTTCAAGATACATTGATTTTTGTTGCAAGTTACGATTTCAACTAGAAACAACAAACTCTGATACGTGTAATCAATCTCTCTGGATAAATCATTTAATATCTCTTATTTTAAAAAACATAAAAATTTTAAAACATATAAGGCATGTAAGGGAATATAAGTAAACACTACGCAGAATAAAATTTTTTAGAGAGTACTCGTATTTCTTACATCGCGTCCCAAAAAACTTAAAACCTGAATGTTGAAACTGACTAAATATAGCCCTCCGAACTTTTTTCTGAAACTTTTATGGCAGGAACCCCTAGCATTACACCATTTGCTGTGACGTTAGTGTTCACCAAAGAACAAGCCGCAATCAAAACATTGTCTTCTACTATAATATTCCCTGCAAGTACAGCATTGGCTCCGATGTAGACGTTATTCCCAATTCTGGGTACTCCTCTTTTCTCTCCCAGACCCGAAACCCCTATCGTAACGCCTTGAGAAATATTACAATTATCTCCAATGATTGTTTTTGCATTTAAAATAATGCCTCCAAAATGACCAATGTAGAATGAATGGCCGATTTGAACAGAAGATGGAATGGAAATTCCTGTGGTTATTTCAATACCTTTTTGCCAAAACAAACAAAGGCCTTGTAACAATTGCTTAACTATTGGGAATGACATCTTATAGACTGCATGTGCTATTCGATATTGAAAACAAGCCCAAAAACCTTGTGTAAAAAAAACGATGGTAATAAAGTTACCTCCATATTTTTTATACTTTTTGTAATCGGATGAAATTAACTGTGATAAATTCATTACCTTTTAAAAGATTTAAAAAGTAAATATACAATTAACCTAAATACAATTGTTATTTCCCTTTGTAAAATTCTTTCAACTCCTGTATAACATCATTAACATCCAAACCTTGATCTCTACAAAATTCTTTTACTGTTATTTTCTGATATTTTTCTTTTTTATTTTTTCTTTTGATAACTCTAACTACTCTTCTTGCATAGCTAGAACTTACTCCTAAAATAACCTCAACGTCTTTTGGTCTAATAATTAATCGTGACATACTCTATAATTTATTAAATTACTATTCTTTTCTTAAAATTCATATTCGTTTTCAAATTATATTTCAAATTAAAAACAAGCTCAAAACAAAATGTGTAACGTGAAAATTTACACTTTTTAAAATTTTATTTTACAAATGTAAAATCAGCACTTTATTAAAAATAGGACACATCATTTTACTTCTTATAACTTATTGAAAACAAAGTAAAATCAACTTATTTTTAAAAGTTGTGACATGAAACAAATTTCTCTATGCAAACTTACTTTCAAGTCTTTTTAAAAAATAGGACACATCGTTTTACTTCTTATAACTTACTTGAAGCAAAGTAAAATCAACTTATTTTTAAAAGTTGTGACATGAAACAACTTTCTGTATGCAAACTTACTTTCAAGTCTTTTTAAAAAATAGGACACCTTGTTTTTGCAATTGTATTGCTAATTTACTTCAACTTTTTACTGTTTTAACGCTAGAGAAAATTTGGTAGTTGTTGATAAAAATATTTGGAAAATTGTTTCCATTTTTAATGTTGGGATATGAGGTAATTTGTGGTGATAAGTCTTATTAGAGAATTGCAGATTTACCACAAAAGCCTCTAAATCTTATAATTTTTACTGTTGAAAACTTTTTTTGGACGACCTCCCTATTCCTGAAAAAAAATCGAACTTATTTATACTTCATTGTATTAGAGGATATATGGGATATGTACGGGATATGTATGGGATATGTATGGGACAATTACGAATTAACAATTACGAATTATGGGGTAAAGGTTGCAAGATTGAAGAATTAAAAACATAAGTGAAATTGGTTGTGTAGGTGATTTTTTAAGCGGTTATTATGTTACAAAATGAAACAAAATGGCACATTTGAGTGCAAACGGAACCTATTGTTTTTTTGATTGTAAAAGTCGTATTAGTTTTGAAATCGAATTCAGGGCCCGATTCAAAAATTTATTGTTTCATTTTTAATTTTTATTATTATGGCTAAGCAAAAGTCGTTTTTAAAAGTAGCGGGAACGCTAGATGGTCTCACTTTTTATAAAAGTGTAGATGGGCACTTGGTTCGTACCAAGGGTGGGGTTTCAAAAGGTAGAATCATGAATGATCCTGCCTACATCAGAACTCGTGAGAATATTGCAGAATTTGGCACTACAGCTCAGTCTGGAAAATTATTACGTAATGCCATTGGAACGATGCTGAACCGAGCAAAAGATCCTCGCATGAGTAGTCGTATGATAGGCATTTTGAGTAAAGTTCGACAATTGGATAGCAGTTCTGCAAGAGGTGAACGAGTAGTCAGCGAAGGATTATTGACTTTAAATGGCAAACAATTATTAAAAGGTTTTGATTTTAATAATTGTTTGCCTTACAAGCTGTATTTCATGCACCTTTCAATTTAGACACTCTAACTGGAGTTGTAACTATTGCAGATTTTGTTCCGTTAGATCAATTGCAGATTCCTGAAGGAACTTCTCACGTGTCTTTCCGTAGTGCTTTTATTAATTTGGATTTTGTTTCTGGCGAGTTTGACACACAGTATAGTACTGTTGTAAATACGGTACTTGATATGAATCCGACAACTATTACACTAACTCCAGCTGGAGTACCAACAGGTACTGGAACACAACTGTATTTGTTACTTATTGAATTTTTTCAAGAGGTTAATGGTGTACAATATCCGCTACGTAATGGAGCTTTTAATGTATTGAACTTAATTGATATTGTTTAATTTTGAGTAGCACTAAATTTAAAGAGCCTCAACAATTTGTTGGGGCTTTTTGTTTTATAACCACAAGGTACAAAGGCTTGCACTAAGCACACAGTGTTATTTTAAACAATTTGGAAAAAATAAGGGCAATTGTTTTCGCTTTGCTTAAAGATTGACCTACTTTGTAGGAGATTCCTACTTTGGCGGAATGACAAATTCAAGGGCAAGTTCAAAAAACAACTTGAAACTTGAAATCTAGCCAGAAGCTCAGCCGAACAGAACGAAGTTAAACCAGAAACGAAACTCATTCATTAGTTCTCGATACTTCGACAAAGCTCAGCACAGGCAAGCTCGAAGTGACAATTCTGAGAAAAAAATTCAAGATAACTCCTTAATTTAATTTTCATCATTTCTTACATTCTCCAATCTAAGTTCAAAAACAAAAATCAACAACTAAACATTAACCACATACAGCAAACAAAAAATCCGCTACCTCCACGTTTTGTTCTAGCAAATCCGTTTTATCCGCGTGCCACAAACCCAAAACCCAAAACCTAAAAAATACGTAATCATACATGTTTCAAAGAACACCTGAAAATACATCTGAATTAGTACTGAAAATCGAATTTAATAGTCGTGAAAAAGTAGGAAATCCTTTGTTTGATTCCTTTACTACGAATATTAAAAGTGGGGATGGAACTTTGGAGGTGGCTATTCCTTCGTTTGTTTCTACAAACATGATTGCTCCTATAGTGGAGCTACTCACTTTTAGGTATTTGCTTAAAGCTACTAATAATTTTATAGGTGAAACTTATAATATTGAGCAAAAACTACAAAGAGAAACAATTTGCTAAACGAATAAAAATAACATCCAATAATAACGGGTTTATATCAATTTATTTTCCGTAGCTATTTTGACCAATTCGATCATGTTTTTAGCCTTGAATTTTTGCAATAAATTTCTACGATGCGTTTCTACAGTAATAATAGAAATAAATAATTTTTCAGCAATTTCAGCTGATGTATTTCCTATGGCAATTGATTCCAATACCTGCTGTTCTCGCTTGGTCAGTCTCGGTAATTCAAAAGAGTTGGATGCGGTACATAACATAATTTCCTGAACTTCTTTGCTTAAAGCAATTCCTCCATTTATAGCATTATCAATACATTGAATGATTTCATCAGCATCTGCATTTTTTAAGATGTAGCCGTTTCCACCATTTTCCAAAAAACGAAATATAATACTGCGTTCTGCTTGATTACTAATTCCGATGACAATGGTTTTAGGCGATTTTTGTTTAATCAACTGACAAAAATTCAAACCACTTCCGTCACTTAAAACAATATCAAGTAAAACAATGTCGGTTTTATTTTCTTGAATAAAATCCAATGCCGATGATCCTTTTGTAAAAGCGAATATTCGAAATTTCTCTTCCTGATGCAATAGCGATTTTAATCCTTCCAATACCATTGGATGATCATCAACAATTACCAAATTCAAATCATCATTTTTATACATGGCATGCTACATTTATTGTGGTTCCTTTTCCTTCTTCCGACAAAATCTCTACCGTTCCATTCATAAGCGCAGCACGGTTTTTAATATTTTTTATGCCTAAACCATAAGCTACTTTAGTGGTGTCAAAACCAATTCCGTCATCTTCAATCGTCAGATTTAAGATGTTTTCGTGCTGACTAATTTGCACAATAACATTGTTTGCCTGAGCATATTTTATGATGTTACTGATGCTTTCTTGAACAATGCGGTACAAAGGCAATTGAACCTTAAAAGGGATGTTATCGGATAAATCAAAAGCTTCAAACTGAATGTGAAATTGTTTTTGGGACATGGATTCACAAAGTTCTTTCACTGCAATTTCCAATCCAAGGTTTTTCAAGGTTTCGGGCATTAGGTTTCGAGCAATACGACGCATTTCTACAATGGATTTATCGATCTTTTGCAATAACGCATCCGAATTTTGATCCTGTTTTTGAGAAATCGACATGCGAATGTTCGCAAGCATGCCTCCCATACTATCATGTAAGTCTTGTGCTATGCGTTGCCGTTCTTGCTCTTCGCCCTGCAAGACTGCTTTTGTAGCTTCGTATTTGCGTTCGTTTTCAATATGTAAAAGATCTTGCTGGTGGCTGATGCTGATTTGCTGGTTCAATTTCTTTTGATTCTTGTAGGTAAGATAAATTAAAAAAGCAATAATCAAACTCAACCCTAGGGCTATAGCTAAAATGGTTATCCGTAGATTTTTATTTTTGGCAATCAGCTCATTTTCTTTTTTTTCTTGCTTCAATGTATCAATCATCTGTTTTTTTTCAGCGGTTTGGTGTAAGATGTCAAGCTCATTCATCTTTTCCAATAATTTCTGCTGTTGCAAACTATCACTCAGAGCACTCGATTTCTTCATCCAATCATAAGCTTCTTTATAATTTCCCAATACATCATTTACCGCCGCCAATTGTGTGTAGGTAATTTTGCGGTTTACAGCTTCTTTACTTAAAATGTTTTCTTGTAAGATATGCTCTAACTGCATCTTAGCTTTATGATAATCTTTCTGCATCAGATAAACGTTATACGCCCGAAAATAAAGCATATGCAACAGTTTGCCTTGGTTCTTGCTTTTGGCTAATCTTGCTCCCTGATCCAAACTGATTAACGCTTTTTTAAAATCCTGTTTCGTAGTGTAATACATCGCCTCTTGGTAATAATAGTTGGCATAATGCTGCGAATTGGGATAGGGTGCAATAAGTTGCTTTGCTTTTTTAAGATATATCTCAGCAGACTTACTGTCGGGTTTGTAACAATAATTACTCACAAGATTGAGATACGTTATCAGGTGAACCGTTGTTGATTGGGGAATTTCATCAAGTTGCGCTAACGCTTTTTTATGATACTCTTCTGCTTTTTCGAACTGTCCTACCGACATAAAAGTCAAACCCAATTGGGTATAACTAAAGGCCAATAGTTCTTTGTTTTTACTTTTTTCACCCAATGGAATACAGCGCTCGGTTAGTGTTTTAACCATAAAATCGTAGCCTTTGCTTTCTACTTGCATGTAGGTGTAATTGTATAAAGATTTTATAAGAAAATCGATGTTTTTAGAACCTTTTTCTAAAGTATGTATCGCCTTTTCATAATATTGTAAAGCACGGGGTTTATCACCTTGATGCGAATAAAAAACACCCTGATAATAATCTAAAATACCTTCAGGTAATATCTTTTTTTTGGAGGATAGTACAGTGTTTAGTGCTTGCCTGCTTTTTAGACTATCGGTTTGGGACCAATATTCGGAAAGTAATAAATAATTATGCAAACGAATACTATCATTTGCATTGTTTTTAATTTCACTATTGATTTGTGTTAAATACTTTATTTCGTCTAAAGGAACAAGTTGCTGTGCTGTCAGCATAGTACTAAAGAAAAAAAGAGATAGAATAGCGAAAATAGTTCTGAACATAGCATTGCAATTAAAATGCAAATATCTAAATAAAAGTGTTTCATTTTTGCCCTTTCGAAAAAACCATGGTAAACCATTAGAAATAAAATCAAGGTTTTCGATGATTGTTCTAATTTCTCATTTTGTAGAATTTTGTATTTGAAAATAAATAACATTTACATTATGAAAAAACTAAGCACAAGAATGGCAGGTCTAGGAATTTTAGCGTTACTAACATTGGGGACCCTAACAACAAGCTGTAGTAACAGTGATGATAATGAGGGATTCGAACAACCAGCACAAGGCACTATTGATGCGGCTGTAGGAACGTATAAAGGAAGGTTATATACATCGCCTTCTAATCCTGGTGATGTACATGAATGGTTCGATGCCACTGTTATCGTAACAAAAGAAGGTGTTAATAAATTAAAAATTGTGCCCAAATCAGGCGAACCGTACTCTTTTGTTACTCCTAAAACCTTTACCGTAGAAACAGGCGCTTTTTTTGGTGAAAACACACAGGATATTGTTTCTTTATCAGGGAGCTTAGAAGGTTTTTTTCATTATTATGGTTCGAATCAAAACATCAATGTTAGCACAAATGAGCAATCCGCAACAGATATTTATTTTGATTTTGAAGGTGCAAAACAATAAATGGAATACTTTTTTTGATTCATACAACACTAAACTTTAGCCTACAAATAGTAAAAAAATGAAAAAAACAGCTTTTATTCTTGGATTAGCCGCCTTGATGGTTTCCTGTAATCAATCTGCGAAACAACAGGAGAGCACAGCAGATGCCACAGCAGTCACCTTGGAATCAAACGAAGTAAAAACAGAAGAAACAAATACCGCTGCTAATTTCAACATTGAAGATATTGCATTTTCTACTGCCGATATTGGCGATTTCCCTTTTATGCATCTTCCAAAAGGATTAGAAGCTCACAAAGGGGCTATTCAAAGAAAATTTGATGTTTGTTTCTTTCCAATCAAGGGGGTTATGACACCTTTTGAAGGCAAATTGTATAAAGCAAATATTTCCGCAGTGCGTGGCGAAGCATATTCGCAACGTTATTTCGAAAAAAGTATGGAAGATTATTTGCTTTCAGTCGGAGCGGTTAAGGTTTTTGATGGCGAAATCACCCGAGAAGAATACGACAATTACAACAAACAAGACCCTAATAAAGGAGATGCTGGAGACATGGGGTATTGGGACCAAAACATCAAGTTTTTTATTATTCGAACTAAGGACAAAGGGAATATTTATATCCAATTCACTTCGGATAATGCAGGAGGAATAGTAAATATTGTTCAGGAAGAAGCTTTTAAACAAACCATTACCCGCGTAACTTCCGATGCTATTGCGAAGGATTTGACTGAAAAAGGAAAATCGATTTTGTACATTAATTTCGATGTCGATAAATCCAATATTACGACTGATGGAAAGGAAATGGTCACACAAATTGCGGAAGCACTTCAAAAAGATAAAATGATAAAAATTTCGATTGAAGGCCATACGGACAATACAGGGAATGCGGTACACAACAAAAAACTATCTAATGCTCGGGCAAATGCGGTGATGAATGCTTTAATTACAGAAGGGATTGATAAAACTCGATTATCAGCTATAGGTTTTGGTTCGGAAAAACCTTTAGTGACCAACGATTCAGACGAAAATAAAGCTAAAAATCGTCGCGTTGAATTGGTAAAAGTTAATTAAAAATAAAAAGCTGTTTCTTGAAAATAAGGAGACAGCTTTTTTAAAACTTTTGAATAGGCTATTTTAAAAGTATTATAAGAAAAATAATCTATCTCCATCAGCGCTTCGCCCAAGCAGACACGTTTAATACGCGTTCCAACCCATTCAAAATTCAAAATTCGTTAATCACTATTCATAATTCCACAAAAATTAAAACCTGAAACTCGAAACTAAATCTTAGGCCTATCCCAAAACAAAGAACACCAACCTACGACTCTTCCTAACGTTTCTGTAAACGCCTCTTTCTTTTTTGAGGTAGTAATGATATTAGTAGCTCTGATTGCTGTCAATAAAAGTGTGATGGCGTGCCATTTCCATCGTGCCGAAAAAGAAGGATAGGGATATTTCACACGCCATACATACCAGCCGTTACGCACGACCATTTTTCCATAATGGTATTGATTTGGACGACCGGCGGGATCATGGTGGTGTTCTAATTGTGCTTGAGTACAAATTACATTGCTGCCGAACTGTAACGCCCGTATACTAAAATCGGCATCCTCATATAAACCGTATCCTTCGAAATATTTTGAAAATGAAATGGAATCCACCACTTTCTTTCTAAAAGACATTGACATTCCTATCAATAAATCCACTTCATAATTTTTTCCGGTTAAAGGATAACCACAAGTTCTGCCATGCGAATAGTCGGGCATTTTCCCCGGTAAAAGATTTGATTGTAACCCTAGATCGTTTCTTATCTTGTTCCTTAGCGCTTCTTTTACTACAAATCCTTCCAAAGTAAAAAACTCGTTTCTCTTGTACTTTTTAGAAGGATTTATTGGCACCCATTGGTTCTCATTTACAGCCACTCCTCCCACACCGGTTATTTTTTCATTGCTTTGAAACGCTGTAATAACCGCTTCAAAATAATTTGGCTTCAACACCGTATCGTCATCTAGAAAACAAACTACTTCACTGCTTGGGGCTACCCGGGCTATACCATAATTGCGTTGTTTCGTTAATCCTCTGTTCGACTCATCCACCTTGTAATAGGTCAAATGCACCATAGGATTGGCTTCTAACATCCTTTGTGTAGCGTCATCCGGCGAACCATCCACAATCAAAATTTCATCGGGGTATACCGTTTGTAACTTTACCGAAGCCAATAAATTCCCTAAAGCATGGGGACGTTTGTAAGTGCAAACAATTAGTGTAAATTTCATGATGACATTATTTCTTTTGAGATCGCAATAAAATAAGCTTTTCGGTTCAAAACCTCCTTTGCTAATTGACGATTACTTTCCTGAATCTTTTTCAATTCTTGCTCCGAATGTTGCTGGTGAAAATCCACAAGTTTTTCAATATAATTTTCTCTAGTTGCTAGCACACAATGTTGGTGCCATTGTATCCTGTCATGAAAGGGCAATCTAACATCCGTATCGATCAGTAAAGGAATTCGCCCCATCATTAAGGTCTCATAAAAGCGAACCGAAAAATTTCCTGAACCTCTCAAACAAAACGTATACAAATTCTTCTCTATATTCTGGTAAAAGGCTAAAGACGTTTTCCTTTTTTCTTCTTCGTTGGTTGCTCCAGCCCTATATTTATTTCGGTAAATAAAATCCGTCTGTACCCTACTCGATTCTTTAATTTTTTGCAACATTTGAAAACGAATGATGCTGGACGGAAAAAAAGATTGCCAATCGGTAGGATCTTTTTTCAAAAGACGGTTCAGACTTTGTTTACCATAAATCAAGAACTCCTTGAGCCATTTATTGAATGAACCTTCCGCATTTCCCACAAAGCCAATTGTTGGTTTTTCTGTCTTTGTTAAAGGAAACCAAGTACCTGTCAATAGCACTTCATACGGATCATTGATAAAAGAGGGCATTACATTAGTATTCGCATTCATCTTGCTGTGAAAACCACCCAGTCTAAACGTAGTCACCTCTTCAGATAAAGTCGTGCCAAAATCACCGCCACTGTATACCCAAACTTTTTTATGGGCTTCCTTGGCTGATTGAATAAATCTCTCCTCTTCTTTCTTTTGGCCATGCTTCAAATAATACCCTAAATCGATAGGTAATATCGCAACCTCAGCTTCTTCGAGGGTTGCTACTTGTTGAAAATGATTTCTTAGTTCTGCATCTTCGAGATAGCACCAATCAAAAAGCAAAGGAAAAATCCGTCTGCGATGCTCCGGTGTAATCTCTTGGGTAAGGGTATAGAATTTAAGCATGATTTCTTACATAAAGCGTATTAAACTTATCTCGTCGATAATCAGTGATTTGATTCAGTTTTTTACTCTCAAAATCATACTGATGAGGATAAAATCCTTTATCAACTAAAAATTTATGAATTAGTTCATCTTGAATTGAAAACTTAATCCCAGAATTATTCAACTCTATTAAAATATACTTTAATTTTTTGTTTTCTAACAAATCTTTTGCTCCTTGTAAAACAAACCATTCAAAGCCTTCAACATCTATTTTAATCATTGAGGGTTCCATCGATTTTAATGCCTCATCTAATTTTACTACTTCTATTTCTAGAGAAGCAATTGTTGCATCAAAAACAACACTATTCATCACTCCTCTCTGAGTAGAGAAATTTAAAATACCCTTTTCTGCCCCTACCCCTTTATTTAATGCACAAACTTTTAAATTATTTAATTCAATATTTTTTATCAATTTTTCATAGGTTGAAGGCACAGGTTCAAAAGCATAGACTTTGCACTTTTTCGAAGCCGCTAACATTGTAAAGTGCCCCACATTAGCCCCTACATCTATAAAAACATCCTTTTCTCCTAAGTTATCCAAAACAAATCTAGAATCCTCATAATCAAAAAGTTTAAAATAGATATTAGGCACTATTCCTGCATCCCCCCTCTGAGCCAAAAATTTCAACCCATTGATCCAATTATATATTCTAGGGCGATTGTTTATTTTTGCTGTTATATTAAAAAGCAAATACCTAAAAAGCGCTCCATAAGGATTCGTTTTCGTTAATGGATGTGTGTTAAATTTTAAAAATCTGTTTTTTATTTTCCTTAGGAGCATTTCTTATAATGTTTTAACCCAATATTCACTTTGTTGCCATTGTTTCTGAAAACTTGAAAATTTCCAAATTTTATATTTATGAGTTTTAAAAAACAATCGTATTTTATATCCTAAAATTTGATGTTTTGTACTGAATTTTTGTTTTACAAACATAATAGTAGGAGAAGGTTTTGGCTGGATGCTTTCATTACTCCAAGGATGAACAAATTTTGTCCTAAACCCTCCTATTGGAGCTTTAAGATGTAAGATTTTAAGATCCGGGATGTAAATCACATCCACCCCTTTATTCCTCAACTGCAAACCAAATTCAGTATCCTCCCCATAACCAAATTCTAATTTAAGATTGAATCGGATAAACTTTAAAACATTAGAGTTTACAAAAGCATTTCCAGATCCAAAAATAGTCGTTTGGCTGATATGAAAATATTTTTGGACTTCTGATTTTACAGGATAATAGGTTATAATCGCTTGTACCTCTAATTGTCTTAAATTAAGAATCGCATTTTTAAGTAAATTAGAATCAAATCTGTTGTCATCATCATTTAAAAAACACCACTTACTTTCTACCCATTCTAATGCTCTATTTCTAGCCTGACAGGCACCGGTTTGATGGGTAAAAATATGCCGAATCGAAAAAGGCCATGACTCGCTCTCTAAATAATCTAGTTCTGAAACACTGCCTTCTTGTGGATTTTGTTCTACTATAATCACATTTTTGGGCAGATGGGTCTGTACACTCAAATCCTTTAGCACATCCCTTAGATACGTTTTTCTTCCAATGGTGGGAATGATGACGTCTATCGTTTCTTGCTCCCAATCTATCGTTATTGGGTTATGATCAAATGACAAGGCTTCATCAGAAGTGCTTCCTTGTTTCTTAAAAAAAGACAATACCCAAGCCGCTAAAGGGAATTTCTTATCATAGATACCCATACTCAACACTAGAAAATGCTTCCATACCCATTTGTAATGCTGAGCTACAAAGGAAAACAATTCCACCGCATTGGCTTTAGGAAAGGATAATGAAAGCATCGGATCCTTTAAAAGTTGAGGCTCTGAATAGCAGAACATCCCCAACGGTTGATACTGTTTCGCTACAGCACTCAAAACCCAATCAAAATGTTCCCTTTTTTCCCAAAATGATTTTGATATCTTTAAAATAGTACTCGAATGTATTGCTCCTACCACGCTACTCATTTGCCAAGTAGGATAGTGAACCTTTTTATTGACCTTAATATAGGGAGATTCTTCAATATACCCTATGGCATCCGGGAAAAAATTCCCCGAAGGATTGAATGAATACATATACCGATTGTGCGGAAAAGCCCTTACAATAAAATCAAAATCTACTTGAGCATACAACTCCTTGTAACACCAAACTACTATTTTGTCTGGAAAGTACTCCGCTACTTTGTAAAGGCTAAATGCCATAGGCTTTCCTAGACATTCCGTCTTTACCTTTTCGTGCTCAACGCCGACTATATCGGTAACTGTTGAAAAATTGTGAAGTAGTACAATCATAGTATTGTTTTGTAAAACCGAATATTTTCCTTTACTATTTTTTGGATATCAAATCTCTGTGTTACAAAGGTATTTGCTGCCACTCCCATTTCTCTGCATAATGCCTCCTCTTTTAGCAATGTAATAATCCGATGCGCATACTCCTCATGATGCGAAGGATGTACTAGAAAACCACTCTTCCCGTCTTCCATCAATTCTTGGGCCCACCCCAAACTGCTGTTCACCACCGGTTTTTGCATTGCCATCGATTCGATGGTCACCATCCCCAAGGTTTCTGCATAAGTAGGAAAGACGCAAACATTTGCTTTCTTCATATACTCTTGCACCTCGTTATACGGTATTTTCCCTAGATAAGTAACATAGGCTCGGTCTTCTTCGTTACACTGTTGTTCTACCAATTCCCAAGTAGAAGCGCTGCCGCTTTGAATGTCGGCTGAATCACTTCCTACCAACACCAATCGAGCCTCTGGACATTGTTTTCTGACCAGATTAAAAATGGAAGGGAGCTCCAAAACACCTTTTTTTCTGATTATCGTTCCTATGTATAGGATCAGTCCTTTTTCAAAATACTCTGGTTTTTCATTTTGAAATTGTGTCAAATCCAATCCATAATGAATGGTTTTTACCTGTTGTTCAGACAGTCCAAACAATTTTGCCGAAACTTCCCCTGCATATTTTGTGGGAGCTATATATGCCTGAGCCCTCCGAACCGCTATGGTTTCAAACCAGCGGTTTTTCCATTTTTGGTGGCGTTGCTCCAAATGACAAAAATACGTATCACTTCCATGAAAACGAATCACCAAGGGGACTTTAAACCGCATAAAAGCAGTAATTCCTGTCCAATCCGGTGCTTCGATCAAATCGATCCCTTCTTTTTGTATCACCTTATTTGTATAGTTTTGGAGGTATTTTCGATAGAAAAACCATTTGCCGAATCGGTATTTTTTATCTGCTATCAAATGGAATACGATTCCTTTTTCTTCAAAAACAACATCACGGGATTGCCCATACACTAAAACCGTTACCTGAACCCCTTGCGCCACCAAAGCCTCGGCTAGGTTTTTTATACTAGTCCCTAAACCGGCGGCGTGCTTCACTTCAGGATGAGGGTATTCGGGTGTAAGAAAAGCTATTTTCATTTCTTCTTCAACAAATCATTAATAATTATTTCCGTGAACTTTCTTGCCCCCCTATCATTCAAATGCCCACAGGAAGAAAAGTATTCATCACCTTGTACCGCTTGTTCGTATTCCCTGATTTCAGGATACAACTGCTTTACTTTGCTAAAATACTCCATCCCTTCCGTATTCTCACACATCGGTGTGGTAACCGCAATCAATTGGATGTTGTTTTTTCGGCAAATATCTTTAATCTCTTCGTAATAGCGGTTTCGCAGAGGGCGCAGTGCCTTAATATTGTTTTTCATGTTCCCTTTACTAGTATTGGGCAGTGGGTAATAGCCTTGATTCTTCAGGAACACCGTAGGCTGCTGTGTTGCGGTTTTCCATAAGGCTCTAAAGCCTATGCGATTGTCAAACTCGATATAGCGATAAAACGGGATGTAATAGAGTTGGTTAAAATCCGGTTCCTTGTAGTAATGCTCCCGAATGGTTTCGGAACGGTGTAAAAAAGGCATCATCCATGCACTGGTTCCGGGATCTCTTTTTTCGTTGGATAAATTCAAATCGGTTTCCAAGAGGATCTGTTTGATGTCCCAACCGCGTTCCACCATCAATTTCAGTAACAACGACGCTTCGAATAAGTGCGAGCCACTCATCCCATAATTAAAGGTTTTCAAGCCTTGTTGTTCGAATAATTCCGGCACAAAATGATTGTTTGCTCTTGACGTTCCTAAAATAATCACATCATAATTTTGAGGTTTCGAATTAATAACCTTTTCGACCTTATTTCGATTTTCAGACGCTGCAAAAACAGTCGTATACACAAAATCCAAAGCGACTGCCACGAGCAAAAGCAAGAGCAAAATTTTTGCGATAAATACTAAAAATGACTTCATTAGAACTGGAAATAAATAAATTCTTTGTAATCCGAATACACTCCTAAAGCCAATAAAGCCATCAGGGCCAAACTGACTTTTACCCAGCTGCCTTTTCCGGACAATGGTTCTACTTTAGAGCGATTCCACCATTCTACTCCCACAAATACGAATACTAACAACAACAATTCATAGTTGTAACGTTCGTTATTTAAGTATTGACTTTCAAAATGAAAATCGGTGACCATCCTTTTTATATACCCTAAAGCTTCGGATATGGATTTCGCACGGAAGAAAATCCAAGCCAAGCAAGTGATTGCAAAAGTTCCTAAAATACTTACTAGGGTTTTCACACTCGCTCTATTCCAACCCATTTCAATTTCCCCCATATTAGAGCGATTCTTGTTTTGTAACAGTAGCGGCAGGAAATAAATCGCATTCAACAAACCCCAAACGATAAAGGTCCAATTGGCTCCATGCCAAAAGCCGCTCACCAGAAAAATGATAAACGTATTGCGTACTTTCATCATCATCCCCCCTTTACTTCCTCCTAAAGGAATGTACAAATAATCGCGGAACCACGATGATAAGGAGATATGCCAACGACGCCAAAACTCGGCTATGTCTCTAGAGAAATAGGGATAATTGAAATTCTTCAGCAAATCAATACCGAATAATTTAGACGTTCCTAAGGCTATATCCGAATATCCTGAAAAATCGCCATAGATTTGAAAAGCAAAATAGACCGCTCCTAAGGCTAAAGACAAGGAATTCATGGATTCGTAATTGTCAAAAACCGCATTCGCATAGGTGGCACAGCTATCGGCAATGACCACTTTTTTAACTAATCCCCAAAGGATTTGATATACCCCTTCTTTGGCTTTTTCAAAATTGAATTCCCGTTTCACTTTCACTTGTGGTAACAAATGCGTTGCCCGTTCAATCGGTCCCGCCACCAACAAAGGAAAATAACTCACAAACAAGGAATAGTCCACAAAATTACGCTCGGCAGTGATGCGCTTGTAGTAAATATCAATCACATAGGATAAACCATGGAAGGTATAAAACGAAATCCCTACTGGTAGGATTAATTTTAACAAAACCGGATTGACCTGAAACCCGAAACCATTGAGTAAATCGGCAAAGGATTGGGCAAAGAAATCATAGTACTTAAAAACTCCCAGGAACCCTAAATTAATCCCAATGGTCAACCACAACCAAAACTTTCGTTTTCTGTCGGAAGTGCTGTTTTCCATCATGATCGCACTGGAATAATCCAGTAAAGTAGAAAACACCAACAAAAACAAAAAACGCCAATCCCAACAGGAATAAAAATAATAACTCGCTACAATTAAGAGCGTATTTTGAGTGGTTTTGTTTTTATTGAAAACCAACCAATACAATATAAAAACGATGGGTAAAAATAGGGCGAAGGATAAAGAGTTGAAAAACATAATCTTATTTTAGAATTGCATTGATTCCTTCCCAAATTTTTTCCGAAGCTTTAGTGGGTTCGGCGCCGACCACGACCTCAAACCATTTTTTTCCGACTGGTACATTCGTTACTTTCCCCTCTAAAATTGCTTTTACGATCGACGTCAATTCTTTTTTATCGTATACAAACAAAGCCGCTTCTTTGGAAGGCATCGAACGGAAATGAATGTATTTATAATTTTGTCCAATATCACGAATCCCTTTCTTTAATTGGGGTTGCTCATAATCAAAAAACAAACAGGATTTATTGTGTGCTACAAAATCAAATACCATAGATGATGCGATATTCCCCACAAACTCGGTATGCTCGCAGATATTGGCTTGTAACGCAAAATCTTCTTTGGTCGGCATGATTTCGTTCCAACTGCTTCCCACCGGTCGCCACAAAGGAGCAATAGAAACAATTACATCCTGGTATTGTTTTAGAATGGCCTCATATCTGTCGGTAAAATCTACCGGACATTTTCTGTAAATAATCCCTAAATTATATCCTTGTTGATTCAACTCTCGAACTGAAAGGGCTAAATCTTCTAAATAATACTGATCCAATGGAGAGGTCACGATATCATCACCTGAAAAACAAATGTATTTTTTGTCCAAATCCAGCTGATGTTCTTGATAAAACGCTTCCTTGGTTTGCAGTAAATGTGAATCGAAATGACTTTCAAATTGAGGAGTCCCCGTTATAAAAACTTGCTCGGGATTCACATACGGACAATATTGTAACAATTCCTTTTTCATGTAATCACTCCACACAAAATAGAAATCAGGTTCTATTAAGGTGGTCGCTTTGGGTAAATTGTCCCAAGAAAAAATAAAGGAAGCCGTAGGGATTCCTAAATCTTGCGCCGCTAAAATAGGGGCTATGGCTTGGGTAGGTCTTGGATTGGTACAAAAAACAATAGCGGGTTGGTGCTCTAGTAATTGCTTTTTACAATACTCATATTTCGCAGTACTGCGTTCTAATTTTTTAATTTTGGCTCGAAGTTGTTCCACCCCTTTCTCGGTTGACTTTGTAGCTACCAGAAAATCGACAGACAAACTTTTAATGGCATTTTTTATTCCCTTGTACGATTGTGGAAAATTATAGGTATTGTACACCGTTTCATTGAATTTTTTATCAAAGACGTTCAATTCACAACGTTTTCTGGCACGTGTGTAAACGGTTGTCCAAGGATGTAATTCCTGATTCGTAATCCTTACTTCCTCGTACCCTAATTCTTCTTTTATTTTAAAAGGTGTATTATTCCAATACACAATTTCGTATCCTAACGCTTTCCCTATTGGATTAAAATGGGTTAACGCGAAATTGCGTAACCCCACGCCATCCGGCAAAAAGACAAAGGCTTTTTTATTCATTTTTTAATATTTCGTGTGAAAACAAATATAGTATTTCTGAAGGTATTGAAAAGATTTTTCAACAAAAACGGATCAAAAACAATCTATTTTTTTTAAAAAAGGACAGACCTCCATTAATCCATTTCGTAAATCTTCCACCACTTGAGAATTAGGCAATGTCTTGTATTGCTCAAATAAGCTTTCCATCTCATCGTCCGTATAAGCTTTGGCTTTTATTTCGGGATGATAAAATGGAATATGTACCGATTCCATATAATCTTGGTATTTGATATCGTCGCCAAAAACTTTATCTGAAAATTTCTGCCAAACCGCCGGGATTCCATAAGCATGGGCTATAATTATTCCATGTAGAGAAGAAGAAATAATTTTTTCGCATTGCAAAAACTCGACCGTTTTAGACTCAATATCATTTGTCATCATATCGATTAAATGAATATCGGAGCGATTTTCAAACCACTTCTCCACTACTTTATAATCGTTATAATGTGGCACTATTCCGTATCGGTATTTTTTTTCAACTTCTGGATGAAAATAACGTGGTAATAACAATGCAGGGTCACCGTATATTTCTGGTACGTCATAACCTAAATCCATTAAGAATTTTCGAGTTTGAGGACCGCGAACGGCTAAAAACTTCGCTTTTTTAATTTTTACTTGTCGGTTAATGATACCGCTCCCCCAAACAATGCATTTAGAGTTCACGTTTGCCAAGATACTGCCAACAGTCACATAAATTGGACTAAAAAAATCCAAAAAAGAAAACTTTTTAGGCCAAGCAAAAATCACTCTTTTACCGGAAATTTTTTCTACTAAAAATTTACCCAAGACATCCCCATAATTTTCTTTGGATTTGCCTTGGATAATTATTTCATTCCACCAGAACAATCGGAGGGTATTTTTAAACATACTTATACCTTCTTGTTTTTTAGTTTGTCTCTTTGCACTTGCTCTATTGGCAATATGTCTTGACTTTTAAAACGTAACGCTTTATAGACCGCTTTTAAATCACGACATAATTTACGTAAGCCTTCCGGTTCTAAGGAAGCCGCGTGGTCCGTTCCTTTCCAGGTTCTGTCTAAAGTATAGTGTCGTTCAATCACGTTAGCCCCTAAAGTATAGGCTGCCACATCTACCGCAATTCCTAAATGGTGACCTGAAAAACCGATGTGTTTTACTTTATCCCCATATTTTTCTATTAACCTATATATCTCTAACAAACAAACGTCTTCAAAAGGTACTGGGTACCCCGACGTACAATTGTACAATACTAGATCTTGGTTTCTTCCCTTATCCACAAAAAAGTTAACCAAATCATCTGTCTCATTTTTTGTCGTCATCCCAGTAGAAATATGAATTTCTCCTTTGTAGTGATCACATAACCACCCCAACATCTCGTAGTTGTTATTACAAGCCGAAGGGATTTTAATGAATTCTGGTTCTAAAGAAGCGATTTCTTTTGCTGAGGTCGTATCCCAAACAGAAGTCGAATACACGATTCCTAAATCTTCACAATATTTTTTTAGTTCAGCGTGTTGATGCACATCAAACTCAAGGTATTCTCTATGCGCTCCATAGGTTTCTCCATAAGAATTGGAAGGATTAGGATGAGGCGCATTGTATTGTTCTTCCGTTAATAATTCTTTGTTGTTTCTTTTTTGGAATTTTACTGCATCGGCATTGCTAAAAATCTTAGCGATTTTAATCAACTCTTTAGCAATTTCCATTTCTCCTTTGTGGTTACAACCTATTTCAGCAATTACATAAGGGGCTTTGTATGTATTCATCCTTCTTTTATATTAGATGAACAAAGAAAAATAATTTTATCGAATAATCACAATGTTAAAGGATTATTATTTGGTTAACGCTTTAGTGAACAAACTGAAAGTCTTTGAGACATTTATGAACTAGAAGCCTGTCTGGTCGAGCGGAGTCGAAATATTTTTTACTTTACTCACTTTTCAGTCTAAGTAAGTAATACTCTTTAACTTGTTAAAAGAGGTTCAAAGTCATTCTATATTTTAAAACTTAATAAATGAGTCTCGACTTCCCTTCGACCAGTTCAGGACAGGCTAAAGCTTTTTTATTGTTCTCGACTTCGCTCGAACTGACAAGAAACTCCGAACTGACAAGAGGCTAAAACTTAACAAACAATTTTCTGTAATATCGATGATTTTGCTAAACTGAGTATACTAGACGAAATTCTTATTAACTACTTTGTCAGACTGAGCGCAATCGAAGTCCTTTTTTACTCTACCAAACTTTCAGACTGAGCAATCTTCTCTGAGCTTAACTATAAGAGGTCTATTTTGAATTGTCTAGTGAGAGTCGAACGCTTTATTTCGATGATGGGTCTCATTCTTACATTCGGACAACTTCGGTAAGACCTCCCAATTGTCTTGGATGATTGCTTCTTTTTTGGCTCGACTCCATTTCTTTATTTTCTTTTCAAAAGATATTGCCTGATTAGGCTCTAAAAAATCCTGATACCAAACTAGTTCCACTGGTCTTCTCGTAAAGGTATAGGCGTTTTGGAATTTTCCGAGGTTGTGCTCTATGATTCTCTTATCTAGATTTGAAGTCATTCCTACATAATAAGAACTGTCAGAGCATTTGAGGATGTATACATAATAAATTTTCATGGCGTGTATATTTGTATTTGTAAAAATAGGAATTATTCAATAAATAAAAAAAGTCTCGACTTCGCTCGACTTGACAAAATCTTGATTTAAATTATTAACAATCAAATCACATAACTCAAGCACTACTGCGCTATCATATCAAGCAAAGTCGAAAACTTGTCAAATTGAGTAAAGTTGAGATAGTTTTCATCAGCCTTCGATACTTCGACAAAGCTCAGTACAGGCAAGCTCAGGGTGACAATAGTAGAATTTAGATTTTCTAAGAATCACTGCTTTGTCAAATCGAGTGGAACTGAGATGGTTTTCAGTAGTTCTCGACTGCGCTCGAAGTGACAATAGCAGGATTACATATCTTAAGCACTGCTCTGTCAAATCGAGCGAAGTCGAGATTAATTTAATCTAAAACCTAGCATTATACTTCATCACCCACTCACAAACTTCTCTGATGGCACCATCGGCAGAATTGTGAGATAACGTAAAATCTACTTGTTGTTTTACAACTGATGTCGCATTAGCTGGAGCAAATGACCAACCTACCGTGCAAAGATTAGCCAAATCATTTACATCATCACCCACATAGGCCAAATTAGCCCATGAAGTTTGTTGTTGGTTTATAAAATTTTGAAGGAATGAATATTTATCTTTAACTCCTAAAAAGGTATGTTTGATTTGAAGTTTCTGCATGCGTTTTGCTACTAAATCTGAATTTTCAGAAGTGATTACCACTACCTCTACCTGATTTTGTCTTAGAATCTCCAGTCCCATCCCGTCACGCATGTTGAATTTTTTCATCAGCTCTCCTTCTGCACCATAATACACCCCTGCATCTGTAAAAACTCCATCTACATCTAAAACTAAATAGTTAATTCGTTCCTGACGTTTCGCTGTTTTTTGACGTTCGGCCAACAAATTTTCAACGATATTCCAATCGGAAAGACTATCAATTTCCACCAACGTTTCCTCTGGCATGGTCACCAAACCTATCTTCTCGCTTACTCTATTTTTACTTTTCACGAAAGCCTCTTTAGTGGTAGCATATACGGCGCCATTCTCCATTAAAAGTCCTTCAAAATCCTGTCGTCTTGGTCGGTTAAAAACATCGTAATTTTGGGGTGTGCCCTCTGCATTCCAAGTAAAACGATGGGTTTTTACCACACTTAATGCTGATGTTTTTCCTTCATTAGTTATTTGGAATAACGCATTATTAATATCTTGTGAAGTGGTTAAAGGCGATGTAGCTTGTAACAAACACAACACCTCAAAATCGTAATTGATTTTCTCTGCCCATTCCAGCATAGCACTTTCCGTGGACGCTGTATCGTTGGCATTGATCTCACTGCGTAAAAGGCCCTTCACTTTTGGGGTCCAATCATACTCTCTTTGGACAAAAGACAAAATCTCTTCATCATCCGTAAACACATACACTTCGTCCAAATCAGAAAAAACAGCTGCCCCCAACACCCATGAAAACAAGGGACGTCCTAATAATTTCTTTTTGTTTTTTCCTGGAATTCCTTTAGAACCTTTTCGTAAGGGGATAAGGGCTACTTTTTTCATGATTTATGGATTTAAAAGTAAAAATGTACTGATTTCTTGCGTAAATAGATTAGCACCCAACTGATTTAAGTGCGAAACATCATAAAAGTAACGATGATTGGGTGTCGTATACTTCCTTTGGTAGGTGTAGCATGCAGTAGAAGGCCAACATTGTTCCTTCAACGTTGATACAAATGCTACATCCAATGGTTCATTATTAGGAGGAATGGCAACCACTAACTGGATTCCATTTTTTTTACACAACTTTTGTAATTGTTGGAAATCCTCTATTTTCTTGCTATCCTCCACTATTTTTTTATGAGCCACAAAATGGTCTCCATTGCCTCTATATTTCTCAACGGGCAAAGGATTAGAACCTCTCGTATCCGTATGATTTTCTATGGTTTTTCTAGGTGTAGTAAAAGCCGTCTGATAAGTACTTTTGGCAAAATTCAAACCATAAGCCAGTTTCGATAAAGCTCCCTGACGAATTAACTCTTTGTTATATTCTGAATAACATACAAATGGTAAGAGTAAATCGGTTCTGTATTTTAAGGCTTCTTGATCAAAAAGAAAAGGCACATCCGCGACATATACAAGAATCTTAGGCGTCTTATTTTTTTGCAAATACCACTGTAACACTTGCAGATGAAAAGAAACATTGGTTCCTCTGAACCCAAGATTGAAAGCACTTTGATGTACTTGTTTTTCTAATTCTTCAGCCAAAAGGTTATGTGCTGCGCGTGAAGATCCTAAAATAAGAATATCGGCATTGATTTTTCCTGTAATGAGCTTTTCCAATCTTCTGTCCGGCTGTTTTACAGGAATCTGTTTGAGCACCCAAAAATAGCCGGTATCCAAGACTAAAAAGCAAAGACTAAACAAAGCGATATGTAATCCCCATTTTTTCATTAAAACTGAAAATAAATAAATGTTTCCGGTTCCCCCTGAAACAAAAATAATAAAACTAGAAGTAATAGATACAAACTCCAACGAAGGATTCTGGATTGCTTCACCCAAAGCTTTTCTAGCGCAAAATTACCTTTTCTCCCCCACCATTCTACCAACACAAAAAACAGTAACAAGACTATTAAAAATGTAGGTCTTACCGTTGGCCATTGTAATACACTTTTTGAGCATATCTTCTGAATAAAATACAACGCATCGGATACTGAAGGCGCTCTGAAAAAAATCCAAGCAAAAACCGTTAATAAAAAAGTAATCCCCATACCGATGATTTCTTTGAATGAAGGAAACATTGAGTGATTAGCCACAATTTCAACATGAGAACGATTCTTGTTGGTTAACAACAAAGGGAGAAAATACAATGCATTTAAAAAACCCCACGCAATAAATGTCCAATTGGCTCCGTGCCAAAAACCACTGACTAAAAAGATAATAAACGTATTGCGAATTTGCATCCAACGACCACCCTGACTTCCCCCTAATGGAATGTATACATAATCTTTAAACCAAGTGGATAGAGAAATGTGCCAACGACGCCAGAACTCCGCAATATCCCTTGAAAAATACGGAAATGAAAAATTCTTCAAGAGTTCAATCCCTAACAATCTGGAAGTCCCCAAAGCAATATCAGAATACCCTGAAAAATCGCCATAGATTTGAAAAGTAAAAAATAAAGCCCCCATAAAGAGCGTACTTCCCGAATACGCCTCTGGATTATTAAAAATAGGATTGGCATACTGTGCACAAGTATCCGCAATCACTATCTTTTTAAACAAACCCCATAAAATTTGTCGCAAACCAGAGACACCTTGTTCGTAGGTAAAGATTCTTTTTTGTTTCAACTGAGGCAACAAGTGTGTAGCCCGTTCAATAGGACCCGCCACCAACAAGGGAAAATACGAGACAAACAAACTATACACCACAAAATCTCTTTCCGCGGCAATGCGGCGTTTGTAAATGTCAATCACATAGGACAGGCCGTGAAACGTATAAAAAGAAATCCCTACCGGAAGTAACACTTGTAATGTAGCAAGGTGTAACGAAACACCGAAAGAGGCGAATAATTCCACCAACGAATCCACAAAGAAATTGTAATACTTAAAAACCCCTAAAAAACCTAAATTGATCAAAATACTCAACCAAAACCAAAACTTTCTCTTTTTTTCAGAAGTACTCTTCTCAATTTGAATCCCTGAGGCATAATCCAAAGCTGTCGAAAAAATCAATAAGAACAAAAACTTCCAATTCCAACACGCATAGAAATAATAACTCGCCACGATTAACAAGCCGTTTTGCCACTTTAAATCTTTCTTTTGTAACAACCAATACAAAACAAAAACTAGTGGAAAAAACCAAGCAAACGTAAAAGTGTTGAATAGCATGTCCTAATAAGTTAAAGATTTAAGAGCCCTAATTTTATCTAATGTTTTTACCGAAATTGGTTTTCTAAACTTTTTTTTCTGTTGATAATTCAAAATAATATTCGCGATTACTTTAAAATACAACCTAAAATAGGTGCCATCTTGCAAAGCATATTTCTTAAAATTATGATAGAATAATTTTACAATAGGTAAAAAAGGTTGAGGATAATAATTCAAGAAGGTAAAAAAAGAATTTTGTAACTGCTTTTCAAAGCGAAAATAATTTTTCCCTTGTAGTTTACGTTTGTCTCTATCTATTCGATGATTCACCGCTATTTGATTCGTAAACCAGATTTCATAGCCTAAATCAAGTACTTCAAAGGATAAACATGGTTCTTCTCCATAAATATCTACCCAAGTGGGAAAACCTCTAGTTGCATCATAAACTTCTTTTCTTATTGCAAAACCACAACCAATGAAATCATTTGTTGGATAACACCATACTTTTGTTCCTACTTCCTCTAAAGCCTCAACATCCGATTCAAAAATTCCTTTCACCTCCTTAAAGGCCAATATACCCACTTTTGAATTACTGAATAATGTACGGAGAACCTCTTTATGATTACTGGTTATAATATGAGCATCATCATCTAAACCAATCAAATAAGTTCCCAATGCTTTAGGATACAGAAAAGCTCTTGCGGGAGAAGCTGATATTTTTTTAGTACCTGAAAACCAACGTACCCAAGGATAACTAGTCCGAAGTAGTTCTGTCGCTTCACAAGCATCAATATACACTAGTACTTCTTCCTTTTGCAAGTCAATGGAGGAGTAGATTGTATCTAACGTTTTAGACAAATCAGCGACACGATTATTGGTAACTATGAGATACGAAAACTCCATTATTGTAAAATTTGAGAATACAAAGCTACTATTTTTGCTCGAAGTTGATCTCGCTCGTACTGTGAATGCATGAAATTTACATTGTATTCTTGTGCTTCCTCTCTTAATGTACTGTTGGTAATGGCTTGCCTCATCAAATTCGCTATCTCTTCCTCGCTTTCAGGAAATGCAATCAACAAACCATTTTTACCGTGCTGAATTACTTCTTCTGTTACTTGTCCTGGATTGGATTGAATTGGGAAAGCGCCCATTCCCATAGCCTCTAGTACCACATTGGGCATTCCATCAGAAACACTGCTCGCAACATGTAAAGCCGATTGCCCCATAAGAGTTAAAATTTGTTCATTGGGTTGGTGCTGATTTCTGGGAAAAACCATAGGCTGTACTTTTTGGTAATACGCTGATGCCCCCAGATATTTCAATACCGGTTCATCTGCACTATAGACTATCAGTTTATATTCCTCTAAAATTTGTGGTATATAATGCGCCATGGCTTTTAGAATCACCAATGCTTTACCCACCCCATCCTCATAGCCTTTTACCATAATATACTTTCGTTGTGTTTGTGGCTGGATCGCCTCTTGTAAGAAATGTATTCCACCATTGCCAGGAAACACTCCCAAAAAAGTATTCTTAAACCCTAAGGATAAAGCTTTATCATGATCCCGATGACAATCTGTAATTAAAAAATCAACTCGTTGTAAAAACCGTTGCACAAAAGTCGTGGTTAATCCTAAGCGTTCATATTGAAACATATCACTTCCCCAAGAGGAATAGATTAATGGAATCGCTGCGTATTTCTGTAAAACAGAAAATATGGGGTACCCTGCTAATTGCATTTCAAACACATGAATCACATCCGGTTGTATTCTTTCAACTAAACGAGAAAAAACCTTAGCCGCGGAACGCTCGTTTCTATTTTGGATCCAAGAATACCACTGAGGAAAATATTTTTTAACACGGTGTCGAAAAGGATAATTCCATTTTATTTTCCAACCCGCATATTGAGTAACCCAATCTATTTTAGAGGAAAAACCTGCCCCATCTGTGATGTCAAACCAATACACTTCATGTCCTGAATCTTTTAATTGGTTCGCCCATTGAAAGAAATGGTGGTTGGGTATGGATACAAATAGAATCTTCATGTATTTTTTACAGTTATTATCTAAATTATTACAATTTATATTTTTCAAAAAAATATTGAGTTCTTGTATAAGAAAGACTCATACATTTCTTCTCCACCCAATGCCAAGATAGATATCCAAAAATTACAGATAGTAAACAAGAATACACAATTAATGAATAAGTATCTAACTGAAAATAATACACTAAAGCTTGTTGAATTGGAAAACTATAGATATAAATTCCATAAGAAGCATCTCCATATTTACCAAATGTACTTAAAAAAGGTAGTGTGTAATATCCTGAAAAAATTATGATTATTGGAAAAACGATATGTTTCACCATTGAATAGTAGTTGTAATAAATGCTTCCTACAAAAAGTAAAACTGCCATGCCAAAAAAAACAAAGTTGTATTTGTATTTTTCAAATTTCACACAAGCCAAAATACTCCCTGCTATAAAAAAAGTACCTAAATTTAAAATTTCATAGCCCAACATTCCAAAAATCTCAGCACTAGCAAAGCGTTCTAAATAGAACTGATACAAAATATAAAAGGAGAAAAAAGCCAATAGCAGCAACAATAACGTTATTACCTTTCTACCTTTGAGAAAAAACAAACAGGCAACAGCAATATAAAGTGAAAATTCGTAGCGAATGGTCCAAAGAGAGCCATTAATTGCATGGTAATGATTAGAATCAAAAACCCCATCTATTGTAGCTTGGAAACCATACAAGGATAAATTATTAGGTAAGTAAGTCCAAACTTCTTTATTGTATAAGAAAGGAACTTTCCCTTCGTATACAAAAGGAGACAATAAGAGTGTTAAAAATAAAACCACGAACAAACCGGGTAAAATTCGCCATAGTCTTTTAGTGAAATATTGCACTAGGTTTTGACTACGCTGCATGCTCTGAAAAATAAAAAAACCGCTGATGACAAAGAAGCCGTTTAAACCTATGGAGGAATAAACCATTTGACCATTTGTAAATTGATAAATCCACTGCTCTTTTTCGTATATTCCTGATAAAGGAAAAGAATGAGAAATTACTACCAAAAGTGCAAATAAAAACCTAAAAAAGTCAAAATTATTATGATGCTTCATCTCTGCCTTCTAAAATTTTTTAGGTTTGTTTGTAACAAATCTAACAAGAAAAACAAAACGTTTTACAATATAATAGAGTTCTACAAAAAAAGATTGTACAAGCTTTATTAATGACATTAACGTTTTGTTGAAAATATTTCTCCAGGTCACCTCCTGATGCCACAATTGATAGTTTCCTACCACATCATTTTTAAATCTAAAAAATAACTGAGCTGGTGTTCGTTTAACATCATAGCAAAAAATAGCTGGTACTATCTCAATTTCATACCCTGCTTTCAATACCCTAACCGTCCATTCTTTATCTTCAAAGGTGGCTACCTCTTCTTTAAAAGGGATTTTTTGCCAAATTTCTCTATTGAATGCAGAACCCGCAAAAATCAAACCTGACTTGTTAGGATCTTCACTAGCTTTAATACCATTGATGAAATTTTTGTAATCATTAGGCTGATGCAAACAACGTATTCCTGCAATTGATGGTTTCTCTATAAATTTTTGTTGTATTAATTTAAAGAAATCATGACTTACCGGATACGAATGTGCACTAAAAATTACCACAATCTTGTTTTTAGCTTTTGAAGCGGCTAAGTTCGCACTTCCTCCAAAACTAAATTTTTCAATGGTCACAAATTCGGCGCCGTATCGTTTGGCAATCTCCTCACTATTGTCGGTAGATAAATTATCTAAAACAATGATTTCATCGATGTCATTGGCATAACGTTGTGTCAAATTTTTCAACAAAAATTCAAGTGCGGGAGCCTCATTTTTATTTCTAATAACAACTGAAATCATTTTTTACTTATTTTTTCCAACCATTTTAAAGGTTTTGTTAACCATTTTCCAATCTTAAACTCAAGAGATCTCTTATTTTTTTGATATGCATCATTTTTTTGTTGTAATTCAAAAAAAAGCACCTCGATTACGTTTTCAAATTTTTGAACATAGAGGTCTTTGTGTTTTAACATAATTCCTTTACGAACTTCATAAAAATGATTTGAAACCGTATTCTGCAACATCGATATTTTCGCTTTTCTGTAAAAGAACAAAAATTCATGGACTATTTCATAATGGTAACCTTTTTTTGTTACCGACAACCAAAAATCCCAATCTTCAAAACCTTTTTTCATACGTTCATCATATCCTCCCACTTTTTCCCAACATTCTCTTTTAAACAAAGATGTTGCTATCAGTTGATTTACAAACAATAAATCTTCCCAAGTGCTCCCGATAGGTTTGAGTTGGAAAACAACATTACTCGTATTTTGATAGAAGAAATTGCTAAAACAAGACACTATACCTAAATGCTTATTTTCCTTTAATAACGGAACCGCTTTCTGTAAATAATCAGGATGTAAAATATCATCCGCATCAAGAGGTAAAATGAACTCCCCTTTCGCAATTTGAATACCGGCATTTCTGGCACTGCTGAGGCCTCCGTTTTGCTTTTCTAGATATGTAAATCGTGAATCTTTTTTAACCCAAGTTTTTGATACTTCTTTGGTATTATCTGGGCTTCCATCATTTACAATAATACACTCCCAATCGGAAAATGTTTGATCTAAAACCGATTGTAACGATTCTTTTAAATAATGCGCCTGATTGTAACAGGGGACTACTATAGAAACTAAAACCTCCATTCTATGATTTTTTTAATCATTCGTAAAGGATATAAAACAGCTTTACCGATCTTATATTCTAATGAATTTTTAAATTTATGTACATTGTTCTTTAAAACCGAATTAATCCTTAACATTTCTATGAGATAAAAATCCAGATGCTCTAAATACACTTCTTTATGCTTCTCAAAAATATACTTCCTTAATTCAAAATCGTGCTTTTGGAAAGCAGTTTTATCCCTAGATGTTTTTTTTATCCTATAATGCGACAAAACTTCAGGAATAATTTCCATTCGCCAATGGTTTTTTAAAATAGCAATCCAAAATTCCCAATCTTCATAACCGTTTAGCATCTTCTCATCATAACCGCTCACTTGTTCCCAACATTTTTTTCTGAATAGCGCACTAGCTCTGCCATTATTTTTAACTATGAAATCTTTAGTTACACCACCTAGAGGCTCAATAATTTCGATAGTTTCTCCTTTATGATTAAATGTTCTACAAAAAGAACTCACTACTCCTACTTGTGCGTCTCTGTTTATCACTAAAAGGGCTTTTTCTATAAAAGTCGGTTCATAATAATCATCCGCATCTAAATTTAATATGTAAGTAGTATTCGCTTTTTTTATGGCATTGTTTCGCGCTACACTTACCCCTTGATTTTCTTGGTATATTATTTCAAGTAGCGGGTGCTTTAGTGATTCTAATACTATTTTAGTTTCTACCCGCGATCCATCATCAATAATGATAATTTTATCTGGGGGAACTGTTTGATTGATCACCGAATACAACGCTTGCTTAATATATTTACCATCATTATAGCATGGAATAACAACAGTTACATCGCTTTTTAAATTCATTGATGAATGGTTAAAAATAAAGACTTCAAAACTTTTCAAATTCTATTTATTTAAAAATAAAGGGAAATATCTTTTTCCTCTTTTGAACGAGTGGAAAATATTTAATACTTAAGTACGTAAGAAAAACACTAGGGGCATTGCTAAATAAGAACAACCAATACTGTATATCTTTGAGTAGAGATTTATTTTGTTTGAATCGCAACAACCAAATCCATTTTAATAAGATATCTACAAAATATAACGACAATTTGCTTTTTGCTGCCCAAAAAAACATTGATTCATACATTTTGATCGTGTATACAGCGTAAACCTCTTTATTATTAAATATGTTAGTTTCATGCACTCCTCGTGAAGCCAATGGCTTATCGATAATACCTGAAACTAACTTTCCTTTTAAAGCCATTTTCCAAAATATATCCGTATCTTCAGCCACTTTCAGTTCCTCATTAAAAAGACCAATTCTGTCAAACAATTCTTTTTTTACCGTTAATCCGTCAATTTGAAAATGTCCGTATTTCCCCGAAATCAGGGCCTCAAACAATTGGCTAGGCTCAATTGGTTGTGTAACTGTATTTAAAACTAATTGTTTTTTTTCTTCTTCACTAATGGCTCTGTAACAATAGAAATCTACGGCATTGTATACCCCATCGATATCAGGATGCTCACTAAAAAGTTTTGCGTCATTTTTAAATCTGTTGGATAAATAAAAATCATCTGAATCCAAAAAAGCTATGTATTTTGAAATTGCCTTTTGGATCCCAAGATTACGAGTTGCCGAACGTCCTCTATTCACTTTACCTGGATGATGGAGCAATTTGATTTTATCTTCTGTTTTTTGAAGATCCGTAACAATCTCTTCTGTAGCATCTTGACTCCCATCATTTACAATGATTACCTCAACGACTTCTGGTTGTTCTAAAGCTGATTTTATTGCTTTTTCAATAAATTGAGAAGCATTGTAAGCGGGTATAATTACTGATACATTCATTTAAAATTAAATTTTGCTAAATACATTCGTCTCCAAAAACGTAATAAATCATAGATAGAACCTCTTTTTAAAAATTTGAAAGTAACTAATACTATGTTTTTTAAAGATATTTCATCTAATTCTTTGATCAAAATCCCAAATTCAAAGAGAATATCACTTTGTTGCTTTCTTGTAAATAAATTTAAATACTTAGTAATCAAATCATAAAAAAACAATTTGCTAGCTTGTTTTTTTATTTGTTCATTATCTGTTTGACCTGAAATGTTGAAGTTTGTTAAACGAAAATAAATAATAGCTTCATTGGAACAGCATATATTTCCTCCTTCAGAGAAATCAAACCATGCTCTATCATCCGCATGCCAAGCTAAAGGATAATTTTCAAAACCATGTTTAATATAACTAGTTCTTCTAAAAATATATTCTGAAAGAGAACTTCTACTTTCCCATATGAATTTTCTATAATATGCTGTTGCCACATTTTCTTTTAATGGGTGCATATATTTTTTTGAAATTACAATACCTTTATCATCTATGTTTACTGTGGCAAACTTTAAAACATTACTGTTTTCGGAGTCAACCAATCCCTTGTTTTTATAAAACTCCTCTACCACATTCTCTCCCAACAAATCATCATCCCCCAAAATCATCAACCATTCTTCCTCTTCTGAAAGCGCAATACATCGTTCCCATTGTTGTGTTAAACTTGTGCCTCCTAAATTCGTTTCAAATCGATGATACGTAAAATCAAATTGTCCTTCAAATTGCTTTAATAGTGATGTACAATCCTCTGGACTCGCATCATCCCCAATATATACTTTAAATCGTTTATCCGTTTGATTGGCTAAGGATTGTAATGTTGCCTCAAAGAAAGTGAGTTTGTAAAATGGGATAACGATTGCTAACATTTTAATTTATCAATGATTTAATGAAAGAATAGTGGAATCTAGAAATTGGTTTTATAAAAAATAATCGAAACCAATACTGCATTGCTTCTTTTTTTAGATTGTATAGTACTAAATCATTACAAAAACGCATTCCATTTTTAAACTCTTGATTTTTAATCTGTTCTTTTGAAATTACATTTTCTATCTTCAATGGTAAAAATTGTTTTAACAAGTTATCAAAACGCAATGTAGACAGATACCAATCTTTATTAATTTTTCCTAATGAAAAATGTTCTAATAAAACAGTCTGTGTTACCATTATTTTGTATCCGTTAAGCTTGTATACCATTGAAAGATAAATATCATAATTATGATACCCTTTTAATCGCTCATCAAAATGAATCGCATTATCCTTTTTACCCATCATAAAAACACCATCTATCACCGCCACTTCCTCGCATTGTTTTTCATTGAAACCCAAAAACCAATTTTCTTTACGATTATTTGGAAAATGTTGTATAATATTTAAGATTTTTTGATCTTCTGGACAATCCCACCATGTGGAAGGCATTTTTGTTTTCATTTTGGCACCAGCCACTCCTATCAATCCTATTTTATTATCACTGTCAAATATACTAATTAACTCTACCCCCCAATTTTTTGTATGTAACAAAATATCATCGTGCATAAAACACCAAAAATCACCTTTACTTTTTTGGATTCCTAAATTATAGGCTTCAAAAATAGAATAAGTATTTTCAGAGTTATCAATGACAATTAGTTCATAAGGACAACCTATGGTTTTCTCAATATTCTGAGAGAGTTCTTCACTAATTCTTGGTTCACGTGAACAAATTATTATTGAAATCATACAACTTTAAAAAAAGAAAAAAAACAATTTCTACGTTTTTTCTCCCAATTAATATTCTTCAGATACAAATCTAAAACCATTAATAGGGTAGAATACCCCTTTACCTTTTGACCTCTTTTAATCAGAAGTAAAGCCTTTTTATAGATATCATTTTTTTTAACTGAATTATTGTTTGTTACTATTTGACTCAAATTAGAAACCTCTTTATTAGCAAAAGACTTTCTGATCTTATTTCTCATATCAATATCAATGTCAATGATTGCTATCAAACTTTCATTGTTTACTGTATTAGCTATGACACTAGAAGAATGATATCTAAAATTATTTAAAGACTCTGCAATGAAAGCTACTTTATTATTTAAAAGAAAATTTATGTAAAATAACCAATCCCCACAAGTTCTAAAGTTTTTAGAAAGTTTTAAATGTTCTTCAAAATTAAGGCTTAACTTTCTAAATATTGCTGCACTTGCATTAGGTATTACATTTTTGAAAATTAAAAATTTTTCAATAAATAGGTTCCCGTCCATCACAAAATCATTTTGAAATAAACTTGCCTCTAAATCATCTGTATGGGTAATCCAGTTACCCGTAATCTCTCCATTTTCATTGACCCTATTTGATTGGCAATAACTCAGAACGACCTCTGTATCATTAATTAAGGGCTTAATTAATTCTTCTAAAAAATTAGGGGAGCACGTATCGTCACTTTCCGCTATCCATATATAATCTCCTTTTGACAGCCTTATTCCTTTTTCCCACTGAGAAAAAGTATTTCCTGAATTCATTTCATTAAAAACACAATGTGTTACCTTCGTATTTTTAGCACATTGAGACAAAATAACTCTACTCTGATCAGTACTACAATCATCTAACAAAATAACTTCAAAATTAGAGTATGTTTGGTTAAAAATACTATCTAAACGTTGCTTTAGATATTTTTCATGATTGTAATTTGGGACAATTACAGAAACTAAAGGTAGACTCAAATTCATTATTTAATTTTCTTTATAACAATTGCTGGAACACCTGCAACAACAGAATTTGCAGGTATATTTTTTGTTACAACTGCATTGGAAGCGATTATGCTGTTCTCACCAATAGTTACATTGGGCATAATACAAACACCTTCCCCAACCCAAACATTTTTTTTAATTAAAACCGGACCTTTGGAGATTAATGGTCTTTTATTAGGAACTATTTCTAACATTTCCTCAGATGTATCCCCATGATGATGATCTGTTATATATATTCTACTTGCGAACAAACAATTATCTTCAATAATAATTGAATTTGTACAACCTATATGACAATCTGTATTGAATGTAACATTATTCCCAATTATAATTCTAGGAGAAAATTTTTCTTCATTATATTGATCAATAGCTTCAAGTCTTAGTCTGTGAAGTGACAAAAAATTATCACCAATTTCAATGTGTTCAGGGCCTAAAATTCGAAAATCACGTTCCAAAACACAATTGCTTCCCATTTTTTTAAATTTTGAAAATAATATTCCTAGCTCTTTCTGATTTTTATCTAAAAGATAATTATCATAAGCTTTGAAGATTTTTAATTTAAAATATTTTTTAACTTGTTTTAACATATATCCTATTTAAAACATTCTATGATCCTATCTATTTCTTTTTCATTTAGTTCATAAAACAATGGTAATCTCAATAAAGTATCGGTAAATTTATCACTATTTTCTAACACCCTTCCATCATGTTTATCTTGATAATACGGGCTAGAATGCAAAGAAATATAATGAAAAACGGCCAAAATATCTTTCTCTTTCAGCTTCTGTATTACCTTCGTTCGCTGTTCTAAACTTTCAAAATTTATGAAAAACATATGTCCATTATTGGTAGCATATTCTGGAATTTGCGGTAAATAAATGGCTACTTCCGAAGCTACAGCACTCATTTTTTCATAGTAATATTCCCAGAGTTGTTTTCTTTTGGTTTGAATGGTTTGAATATTCTCTACTTGTGCCCATAAAAAAGCCGCGGTCACTTCTGAAGGCAAAAAAGAACTTCCTGTATCCACCCAACCGTATTTATCTACTTCTCCTCTAAAAAACTGAGATCGGTTGGTTCCTTTTTCCCAGATGATTTCGGCTCGTTCTACAAAACGATCATCATTAATCGTTAACATTCCCCCTTCTCCTGAAATAATATTTTTGGTCTCATGAAAAGAAAAAGCCGCTAAATGTCCGATGGAACCTAATGCTTTTTTTACCCCCTCTTTACCTGTATAAAAACTATCTATGGCTTGTGCCGCATCTTCAATTACTAACAAGTTATATTTATTAGCCAAATCCATAATCAGATCCATATCACAAGCGATGCCCGCATAATGGACTGGTACAATGGCTTTTGTTTTTGGAGTGATTAGTGCTTCTATTTTAGTGGCATCCATATTTGGATTGTCCGAATACGAATCTGCAAAAACAATCTTAGCTCCTTGTCTTACAAAAGCTAGAGCCGTTGACACAAAGGTATAACTTGGGATTATTACTTCATCGCCTTCTTTAATATCAGCTAAAATGGCCGCCATTTCTAACGCATCTGTACAAGAAGACGTTAATAAGGCCTTTTTAAAACCATACTCATGTTCAAAAAATTGTTGGCACATTTTAGTATACTTTCCGTTCCCTGAAATCTTTCCGGAGCGCACCGCATCTTCAATGTATTTAATTTCACTACCTATTAAAAAAGGTTTGTTAAATGGTATCATTAGCGTATAAATTTAGCGGGATTACCTACGTATAAACCGCTTTTTTCTATTGATTTTATGACTATAGTTGCTCCTCCCAATTGGGTATGCGCAACAATATTTAAATTATCGATGATCGTAGAATTGATTCCTAAAATACAACTTTCTTGAACGGTTACAAAACCCGCTACTGCCACTCTTGGAGATAAAAAACAATGTGATCCTATATGCGTATCATGCGCTATAGTACAACCGATATTTAAAATGGTATTGGTATGAATAACGGTATTCGCATCTATAATACAACCCGGATAAATCACACAACCTTTTTCTACTACAGCAGTTGTATCTATCCAGGAACTGGAATGAATTATTGTTCCAAATGGAATTGTTGATGAGAATTTCTCAAATAATTCTTTTCTCACTTGTAGATGCTTGTAGCCTATTCCAATAATTAATTCATCAAATTGTTTCGCTTCAAAAGCTTTACTAATTTCCGAAGTTTTACCTAATATGAGACAGCCATTTATTTCGGTTTGAGTAGTAAAATCATCAAAAAACACCACTGTATCATAGTGCTTATCACTCAGCGCATAATGTGCTATTTGCTGACCTAAATCGCCTGAACCTATTATGGCAAGTGTTCTCATTTATCTAATATTTTAAAAACTTACGGGAGTTATCTCCTTCATTAAAAATTAAATCTAATATGGAAACTCCATGTTCAAAAGGTATATTTAGTTGATTATATTCTTTATAACCAGAATAATCCATCCATTCTAGATCAATTTTATTCTCATTAAACAGAACCTCATCAATATAATCTTTTGCTGATGGTCCAGACAGATATACTGAGGCATCCGCCTGTTTGCACAAATTAATTAATCTTTCCGATTTTCCAACTCCCAAAATGTAATCGGTTGAAAAACTTATTTTCGTTTTAATCCCCAAAAAATCACAAATTCCTTTAATAAAAATATAATTTATTTCCGATAAATTTTCTTTATTTTCTACTTGCTCATACAAACCAAAAATAAAATCTTTTGTTTCATTAAAACAGCTAGCCTTAGCATAATTGGTTTGTAAAGTAGCTTTGTGCTTTTTTACCCATTTTTTATCAAAAATTTTGGTATCGCATATTCTCTGAGACAAATTTTCAACTCTAACGGGGATCGTAATCCATTCTAATCCATTGACTGTTTTAATTTTATTTCTATTCCTCCAATCATTTTTAGTATACTGCATCTCATCATAGATAATGAATTCATCTACGGAAGCAATAAGATCAAAATAACCTTTCCAAGGAATGTAATTAGATTGTAATATGGCCAGTTTCTTCATATTTTAATTGAGTTTTTTTACAAAATCATCTTCCCATTTAAACTCATATGATTCAACATATTTAAAAATTTCACCTGCTTTTCTCCATGGAGTATTAATTTGATTTTTTAAAAAATTATACTCCCATTTTTCTTTAGCGTATACTTCTTTATAGTAAACTTTATAACTTACAATCCTGTATTTGCTATTAACTTCGAAATATTTCAAATACTTTATAATCTCCTCAGAATAAATTGACAATTTAAAATTCGAACTATTAACTCTAAAAGCAGCATTTGCCCAAACTGAACCATTTTCATAGCTTTTACTAGGCATTCCATTTTTATCTAGAAGGGGAAAATCAATTTTATTCCCATAAACATCAATAGCTTCAATTCTAAAAATCTTATTGTAAGTTTTAAAATGATCATCAAAAATAAAAACAGCATGATGTGTTATTCCAAAAAAATCTGTGTAAACATCTCTTGAATATTCATAAAGAACAAAAACAAACTTGTTAATTTTTTCAACCTTTGGAAAATTATTCTGAATAGTCGGTGAAAACCAAATCATCAACAATTGTCCAAAGCTTAGAAACAAAATAACACACTTCCAAAAAACAGTAGTCAATAGTACTTTATTCCAGCCCTTAATTAAAAAATCATCGTTTTCACTTGGCGGTGGTGTATAAATAGGTATAGTACAATTTTCAGCTGTACAACGCTCTGTTACCCTATTTCCTGCAATGTAGTCGTATATCTTTTGTCCAAGAGAAGAAATCAAAGGCAAGGAAATCAACAGCCCTAATAAGTAGGTATAACGCATCGCTTTTAATAAGGAAACGTAAGCCCAAAATCCTGAAACCACTTTTCCTGAACTCGTTACGCCATGAATATTAATAAGTAATGTTTCTTCATCGTAATTGAGTAGTGCCTCATTATTTTTATAATTTCCTTGAACAGGTAAGCATTCTACTGTATTAAAAATATCGAAATGACGAATTACAATGACCACCTTGTTACATAAAGGACACTCTAAATCATAGTAAAAAGTATAGATAGGATTTTTACATTTAATCTTTGAAGCCAAAAATTTCCAATATTTAACAGGAACTAGTAATAAATAAACCGCGATTACTGTTAAAGCAAACCAAGGAATGGGATATGCTATTAAGATTCCTACGTGAAAAAAAACGCCTAAAATAAAAAAGGGCACTCTAAATTTTTTGAACCAAAACAAAAAGATAAAAACAGTCTCAAATGCTAACACCAAATAACCAAGAAAAAGCATTAACCCTTTTTGATTTAGTAATACACTAGTGTCGTTCCAAGTAACCATTGGCAAGCTTGAGGGTAACCAAACCCCTAAACCATCCATCCACATTTTACTTGACAATTTGTGAAAAATAGAATCAAAATAGACTAATCCAATTGCAACAAAAACGGGTATGACATAATTAATTTTCAATACCTTTCTATCTTCCAAAAATGGTTTATACAAAGTCGAATATTTCAGTTTTTTCAAAAGACTGTCCAACGATAGTACTCTTGATATTGGCATAAAAATCAATAAGAAATTGATTCCTACATAGGCATAAAACACATGATATTCGAACTTTATGGCCGAACTAAATATAATGACTCCAAAAATATAATTGAGTATTGTAATGTAACGTGTAAATAAACCCAAAAACAAAAAAACAACTACTGGAAACCAAAAATAAAAGATGAAACTTACATCTATTTCTCCGGTATATTGATACGGTTCTTTATCGTAAATAATACTTCTGAAAGTATACAATTGTAGTAATTCTAAAAACAAAACCACACTATAGAACATCCTGAAAACAGATATTCCTATGGCATCAACTTTTGTGGTAAATAAAGAATTAATTATGTTTTTCATTCCTTAAAGATTGTGGATTTTGTTAAATATTTGATCCGCACTTTCCATGGAAGAAAACTCTTGAATAGTCCTGTAAGCATTTTTTGAAAAATTATCATATTCTGGTTTGGGCAAACCAAAAATTTGATGAATTCCATTTGCTAAATCTTCACTGTCTTTTAGTTTCGCTTTATATCCATTATACCCTGTTACCACTAAATTATTTACTACCCCCATATCAAAACCAACCACAGGTGTTCCGCAAGCCATAGCTTCTGAAACCATTAAAGGTCCTGAATCTTCAATAGATGAGTTTACAAAAACATCAACTGCCTGATATAACAAAGTCAACAATCTATAATCCTTAATAAAGTCTATGTGTTTTTTTGAAAAAGGGATTTCATTAAAAGATTCAGAGACATCTTTTGAAACAACAATTACTTCTATCTTATTTTTTTCAGTAGGGCTGATTTTTTCTTCTACTATTTTCAGTGATTCTACTAAATACTCAAAACCTTTTCTTTTAGCTTTGGCATTTTGACATCCCATTAATATGTAAAACTTATCTTCATCTAACTCAAAAATTCTCTTTGCAATGTCTCTATTTTTATTGTTAAATAGGTTTAAATCAATTAAACTATTTACATTAAATATTACCGCTTGGTTTTTATAAATTTTAGATTCTTTTGCTTGTTGCAGCGTCCATCCAGAACCCGCCAAAATTTTAAAATTCCCTAGCTGTGCATTTTTTAATTTTGTATCAAAATTTATTTTAGGAATATCTTTTCCATACTCACTTAGTATTGCAGGGCATTTGTCTGAACATCCTTCAATATACCCTTTACACTCCCAAGCAAAATGGCACCCCCCTGTAAAATGGTTCATATCAACCGTGATGTTATAAACCTCTGCATTGGTTAACTGCTGAAGATTTAGTAAATCCGTTGAATTCATGAAGTTATCTGTCATTCCTCTGTAAATGAAATCAGGATTAAATCCAACTAATTCAATGATTCGAGTTGGAGACACATTTACTTTTGTTTCCTCTACACTGATAAAGTCATAGTTAAAATCATAATCAATTTTTAAAGTAGCTTTAGGACTACTTAACTTTTGTTTCAATTTTAAATGAGCCCGTTCGAGAATACTTTTTCGCTTATATGGTTTGGGTACGTCAGTATAAGTCGTTATAAAACTATCCGATTTAGTTTTAATTTTAACCAACATTTTAACTTGATGTCCTTGTAAATCAAAATGTTTCCCTAAACGAAACATTACTTCGTAGGCACCATTTATATCTCCTGTTGAAAGTAATAGTATTTTCTTTTTTAACTGATCCATTGAATTGGTATTTTAAAGATTCCGTTCTCCGTATCTCCATACTTAAATTCATCTTGAGCGATATTAACAATGCTTAAATTGATTTTTTCAGAAGGTAAATCTAAAAGTTTCACTTTAGGAATATCCAAGGCTAACCCAATTTTGTACAGATTAGCAATCATACAATCACCAGGAATTTTAACTATCCACTCTGCTGTTCCTATAAAATCTAAGTCTTTCCTATTAATAAAAATTACATTTTCAAATTTATCTAAGATAGAAAAATTTAATCTAGCACCTTTATTAAATAGACTATTTCTCAAAGTAATATGAACAAATATTTCTTGATTGGAATAAAATTCAATGATTTCATTACCCTCTTTATCCTTAAGGGCTACTTTTAAAATTTGTGCTTCTTTGGATTCATCGATTTCATAACTAAGTTCAGATTGTTTCTCATTTGAAGAATAATTTAGTAAATAAGAATCAAGTGTAGTATCAATACTTCCTTCATGAATCAATTGTCCATGATGCAACAACACTCCTTTATCACAGAGCTTTTTTACGGCATCTAAATTATGACTCACAAACAACACCGTTCTTCCTTCCCCTTTGCTCACGTCGTTCATTTTACCTAAACACTTCTTTTGGAACTCGGCATCTCCTACTGCCAATACCTCATCGACAATTAAAATCTCGGATTCTAAATGTGCGGCAACCGCAAATGCCAAACGGACGTACATTCCTGAAGAATAGCGTTTTACCGGGGTATCAATGTAACGTTCTACCCCTGAGAACGCAATGATTTCATCAAATTTTCGGGTAATTTCATGCTTGCGCATGCCTAAAATAGCGCCATTCAGATAGATATTCTCGCGTCCCGTCATTTCTGGATGAAAACCCGTTCCTACTTCCAACAAAGAAGCAATCCTTCCTTTAGTATAAATTTTACCGGTAGTGGGTTGGGTCACTTGACTTAATATTTTTAACAAGGTTGATTTCCCTGCTCCATTACGGCCAATAATCCCCACCGAATCCCCTTGGTTGATTTCAAAATTGATATCGCGCAAACTCCAAACGTAATCGCTTTCGCCTTTACTGCTTCTATCATTCGCTTCTCCAATTTTTAAAAACGGATCTTCTTTTCCACGCAAATTATACCACCAACGCTTTAAGTCATCCTTCACTGTACCGGTACCTACCAACCCTAGACGGTATTGCTTCGAAATATGTTCGGCTTTTATTACTACTTTACTCAATTTCCTATTATTTTATATTCTAAATTTTGAATTTTAAATTATTTCTCTTTTATTCAAAATCATAACTTCTTGTTTATACTTTTATCTTTACCCTTCTTTATGAGATTCCTCCTTTGTCGGAATGACACCCTAGGCGTGTAAAAATACTAATCGCTCACCATTCACTCTTAACGATTCACTCCTCACCATTCACTCCTCACTAACTCTCCCTTCTTTATGAGATTCCTCCTTTGTCGGAATGACACCCTAGGCGTATAAAAATACTAATTGCTCACCATTCACTCTTAACGATTCTCTCCTCACCATTCACTCCTCACTAACTCTCCCTTCTTTATGAGATTCCTCCTCTGTCGGAATGACACCCTAGGCGTATAAAAATACTAATCGCTCACCATTCACTCTTAACGATTCTCTCCTCACCATTCACTCCTCACTAACTCTCCCTTTTTTATGAGATTCCTCCTTTGTCGGAATGACACCCTAGGCGTATAAACAGCTAATCAATCCCCTCTATTCACTCCTCACCACTCTCCACTCACCATTCACTGCTACACCGTATCCATAAACGTCTTCTGTGTCTTATTGAACACCAAAACCCCTATCATCAGGATTACTATAGAAAATACGGAAGGATAAATCAAATCCACTATTGAAAAATCACCCACACCCAGATAGGCATAACGCATGTAATCAAACAAACCGACTAAAGGATTTAAGTCTGTCACCCATGCATACTCTTGTGGCACGGAAGAACTCGGGTAAATTACGGGAGTAGCATACATGAACAGTTGTACTCCGAAACCAATTAATTGGTTCAAGTCTTTGTATTTGGTCGTCATGGACGATAAAATCAATCCAAATCCCATAGAAATTAAAGCCATGAGCACGATAATGAAAGGAGTCAGTACAATCGAACTGTTCGGCGCTATTTGACTTTTAAACGTGAAATAACCTACAAAGCCTACAAACAGTAAAAACTGTACCCCGAACTTCATTAGATTGGAGATCACTATCGTTAAGGGCATAATCAATCTAGGAAAATACACTTTCCCAAAAATGCCCGCATTGGCATTAAAAACTCCGGAAACACTGGTCAGACACGTAGAAAAATAGTTCCACAAGGTAATCCCCGCCATGTAGAATACCACCTGTGGTGCCCCGTCGGTAGACAATTGGGCTACATTCCCGAAAATAATGGTAAAGGTAATCGTGGTTAATAAGGGTTGAATGAAAAACCAAAGCGGTCCCAAAATGGTTTGTTTGTAAACCGTTACAAAATCTCTTCGTACAAACAAGAATAGTAAATCTCTATACTGCCAGACCTCTCTTAATTTCAGATCCCATAAGGAAGTTTTTGATTCTATGACATGATCCCAGTGCTCTTGGGGTAAAGCTTCCTGCTTCATTTTACTTCTCTTTTTATTGGATTGCAACTTAGTAATAAAATAGATGTTAAACAAATACTAAAAAAGGTATTATGGTTAAATTTTAAGGTGTTTTTATTGGTTGAAGCAGGTTGCTTCTCGATACATTTTTTCTCTGTTTCACTGCGAAAAAACACTCGAAGTGACGGGAAACCTCAAAACCTTATCTTTTCTTATAACGTCAGTTCGAGTAATTTTTAAAGCTATGGTGAGTTACTGTTCTCGACTGGATGCTGTTTTAAAAATTGTATCGAGAACTCGAGGGTGACGACTCTATTTATTTTGTATACGATTCATCATGCCTTTTGAAATGTACGCGGGATCGTTATCTCGTTGGGTCGCTTCTCGATACATTTTTTCTCCGTTCCACTTCGAAAAAACACTCGAAGTGACGAGGAGAGTACAAAATCTTCTTGTCTCTTGGTTAGTTTAAATTTTCCTTATCTTTGCACAAAAATATCTTTATGTTTTTCTTTACCAAAAACAGACCCATTCTTCAAGACCTTATCCCAGATGGCGCTATCGATATTCATTCTCACCTGTTACCGGGTATCGATGATGGAGCCAAAACGATAGAAGACACCGAATATCTGATTGGAGCCCTTCAAAAAATTGGTTTTACAAAATTCATTACCACGCCGCATACTTTTAGTGGATTTTGGGACAATACCAAGGAAGGGATTGAAGCCAAAGCACAAGAAACCCAGCAACATCTCGCTACCAAGCAGTTCGACATGCCTTTGCAAGCGGCCTCTGAGTATTTGTTAGACGATCACTTTGCCACGCTTTTTAAAAAAGGAGAGCTATTGACCCTAAAAGACAATTTGGTACTCGTGGAAATGTCGTACCTGAATGCTCCTATTCATTTATATGATTTGCTTTTTGATTTGCAAGTAGCCGGGTACCAGCCCGTGTTGGCCCATCCGGAACGCTATGCTTTTTACCATAAAAACTTTGACGAATACCGAAAGTTGAAAAATGCAGGGTGTTATCTGCAACTCAATCTGTTAGCTACTGTTGGTTACTATGGCAGTGACGTAGCGGAAGCGGCCAAAAAACTCTTGGAACAAGGTCTCTATGATTTTGTGGGTTCCGATGTACACCATCAGAAACACATCAATGCATTTCAACAAAGGGTTTTAATCAAAGATACTAAAGCTTTGGAAGCTGTGATTCAAAACAATCGTTTCTTTGTTTGATTTTTTTGCTACTTTATTTTTTAGCAATAGTACTTCCCGCTGGTTTGGCCTGCCGTTGAAGTATTTGTTCTCATAACATAACAAATATAAACAGTTTCTGGTTAAACGATTCATTTTCAAAATATGCCTGAGACCCACAATAGTAACAAACCGCTGTTGTGCGTAGTTTTAATGCTTTCTATAAGTGGTTGTTTTTTTATCTCCATATTTTGTAATGATTCCCATTTCAACCGCTTTTTTTAAATCTCTGCTCGCTGTTGCTGATGATAAATCCTTGAAATAATGTAAATAATCCTTTCTTGTAAATTCTTCATCAAAATCTTCAATAAAAATTTGAATTCTATCTTCAATAGAAAGTTTTTTTGTTGCATTCTCTAAAAGTTCATTCAAAGATTGATCCATAACACTGAGCATATACTCAATGAATTTAGTAGATTTTCCTTCTTTGTCAGAAGCAGATAATGCATTGTAATAGGCTGTTTGGTTTTTTGAAATTAAAGTTTCAAAAGGTAAAAATTCAAATACCTGATATTCTTCCATTAAAATCAACGTTTGCCATAATCTTCCCATTCTTCCGTTCCCATCCATAAAGGGATGAATGAATTCCATTTCGTAGTGAAATACACAACTTTTAATTAATGAAATTTCTGATTCATCCTTTACATATTGAAATAAATCGTTCATTAAAAATGGTACATTTTCATAAGGAGGAGCAACATGCTCGATTTTTGAGCCTTTCACAATTCCAACTCCTTTTGTTCTGTATTTTCCTGAATTTTCTATAAGACCTTTCATCAGCATTTTATGCGCTTTTAAAAAATCTTTTTCAGAATAATGTTTAAGGGTATTTATGTTTTTATACACTTCCAAAGCATTCAAAACTTCTATGATGTCTTTCTGAGGCCCAACAACTCGTTTATTTTCTACTATTGCTGTGATTTGTTCTTCCGACAGCGTATTTCCCTCAATACTTAATGATGAATGTATTGTTTTTATTTGATTTTGTTTTCGTAAACTTGGATTCGTTTTGACTAAATATTTTGCATTTACCTCTCCAATTTTCTCTGAAATCGAAGAGATGTATTTCAATATTAGTGAAGTTATTTCGTAGGGTGGTTTCATATTTTGATACTATCATTTGATACTATCAAAAATATGAATTTAATTCGATTCCTAACACTTTAGTTGGGGGGAAAAATTATGCATAACAGATCCATAAATGCTAGTGTGAGAGATAAGATGTGTTTTGTTGATGCTAAGCTTCTCGATACATTTTTTCTCCGTTGCACTGCGAAAAAACACTCGACCCGAGGCGAAGCCGAACGGAGCGAAGCTAAGTGACGGGTTGAAAAAAGCAAAAGTAAAATTGATGTTTCATTGTTGCTAAAACTTCTCGATACGTTTTTTCTCCGTTGCACTTCGAAAAAACACTCGAAGAGACGAAACTTGAACTTATTTCTAGTAAAATATAAAAAAACCACACGATTTCGTGTGGTTTTTAGGTTTAAGGCTCTATTTAAAACTAGCTATTCCAAATTCTTTTATACCATGGTTTTTTCTCTTCTGTTACTCCATAGCCATAGCCGTAGCCATAACCTTTTGAGGTATCGGTATCATTCAATAACAGACACATGCTTGGTAATTTCTTTTCGTCGTATAACGATTTCGGTGTTTTTAATAGTTCTTTATCCAAATAATTCGCTCTGACTACATAGACAAAAGCATCGGCATGCTGAGAGATCAATAAGGTATCTGTCACCAAGCTCACTGGGGCAGTATCTACGATGATATAATCATACACTCCTTTTAGCTTGTCGAACATTACTTCCAACTTTTGACTCATTAATAATTCTGCCGGATTTGGAGGAATCACCCCAGCCGGAAGAATATCAAATCGGTTGTATCCTGCTTGTGGCACGATATAATTCTCTATCTCAGCCTCAGTTGTCGATAAGAAATTTGTCAATCCTCTATTGGGTAAGGTCACATAATCATCTAGTCTTGGGTTGCGGACATCCATTCCGATCAACAAGACTTTCTTTCCTGAAATGGCAATGGTTGCCGCTAAATTAACTGCGATAAACGTCTTCCCTTCCGACGGCAAAGTAGAGGTCAACATAATGGTTTTGGCTCTATCGCGCACGGCATTGTTGACAATGAATTCTAAGTTGGTTCTGACAATGCGAATGGCTTCCGCGGCACTGGTACGGCTATCGGTTTTGATAATCTCATTATGAGAATCCGAATGTGGTACATCGCCCAAGAACGGAATTTTCAGCTCTTCTAAATCTGCTCTTGTTTTTACTTTGGTATCTAATAAATCTTTTAGATAAATGATCGAAAAGGGTATTAACAATCCAAAAATAAAGGCGGTCAAATAAATCAATTGTCTTTTTGGGGAAACGGGAACACCGTTAGAATAAGCCTGATCCACCACCTTTGAATTGGGTGCCGTAGCCGCCAATGCGATAGCCGTTTCTTCTCGTTTCTTAAATAGGTATAGGTACAATTCCTCTTTGATTTGCTGTTGTCTGAAAATATTACGGAATTCTCTTTCTTGCTGTGGTATTTTTGCTATTCTACCTTCAAGAAGATTCTCTTGATTACGAATATCATTTTCTTTAACCGCTAATGAGGCTTTCAGTCGCAACAAACTTTCGTTGATCGTAATTTTAAGCGTATTAATTTTATCGTTAAGCCTAACTACCAGTGGGTTTTCTGGTGTAGAACTTTTAAGAATACGGTCTCTTTCTACTACGAGGTTATTATATTCTGCTATTAACTGAGTCGAATTGTTATCTGACGGAATAATATTGGCCGGAATGATATCCGAATTCACATTTAATTTCATGTATCGGAGCATCATGTCGACTACCCTCAATTGAGTTCCCACCGCAATCTCTTCGGCTTTGAATTCACTAGCTGTTTTCAAATTCAATTCTGCTTCCGATGGAATATCCGTAATTTTATTTCTCTTTTTGTAGCTTTCTGCTTCTCTCTCAACTCCGCCTAATTCCTCTGTGATAATTAGTAATCTTTCGTTTATGAACTTGGCCGTTTTTTCCGAAATCAGGTTTTTGTCATTGATCGCCTCTTTATTATAGATTTCTACTAATTTATCCAGAAAATCGTCTGCTTTTTCACTGACTTGATCCGTCATAGAAATTTCAACTACATTGGAGAATTTAGACAATGTAGAAACGTTCACTCTTCCTTTGAAATCATCCACTACTTTTTCTAATTTAGAAATAGCCACCATGATTTTGCCTTTTTGGATCGGTTTAGGTTCCTCGTATTCATTCAGCAATACGCTTTTATTTACTGTAAAATCTCCGAATACCTTAGAATGAACGGTCTGCCCAAAAGTATATCTTCCCACTTTATTATTCTCTTGATTCACTAAATCGAATTGATTTTCTGAAACAATATCAACATACAGAATGGTGTCCGTTTTATACAATCGGGGTGATTTTTTAGCAAAAATAAACTTTACCGGACTAGAACCGTAAGCATCAGAAGATTTGATACGTCCTTCAGCAATGTACTTGATAAAAAACTCTCCTTCCTCCACCGTTTTTTCAATAAGTTTTCTAGACTTTAAAATTTCCACCTCATCATCTATTTTATTTTTGGGACCTGCAAAAAGACCAATATCTTGAAAAGCAGATAATTCCGAAGCAATATTTCCAGATTTATCGTCTTTTATTAGGATTGTTGTAGAAGATTTATAGACCGGCACCGAATACCGAAGGTATAATTTTGCGCCAACTAAAAACACCAAGACACTTACTAAAAACCATTTCCAATGGATTAAATATTTCATCAGTAAATCCCTAAGATTTAGCGTACTATCTTCTGTATTGTCATTTATAGAATGCATAAGAATGGAACTTAATTTTTATTGATTAAGAGGATGGAAAAAATTGCGGAAGAAACCAATGACGCGATTGAAATCCATACCGAGGTGTTTTGATTGAAGGTCGACGAATTACTTTTTGGCTTATTGGGTTCTACATAAACCAAATCGTTTTGTGCCAAATAATAATAAGGAGAATTGATGAAGTCTGCTTTGGTTAAATCGACTCTTCCCACCGTTTTCTTACCCTGAATTTCTCGAACGACCACAATATTGTTTCTTTTCCCATAGATGGTTAAATCCCCTGCCATACTGAGTGCCTCTACCAATGTGATCCTTTCACTAGTCACTGGATAACTTCCTGGTCTAGTTACTTCACCTTGCACCGTTACTTTATAATTCATGATACGAATGTTAAGAATCGGATTTTTTATGTATTGTGCTAACTTTTCTTTGAGTACTTTAGAAACCTCTGTTTTGGCTAGTCCACCCACTTGAATTTTTCCCAAGACCGGAAAATCAATATTCCCTTCTTTATCTACCAAATACAATTGTTGTTGACGCTGCGCCATAGCAGCCTGTCCTACGACAGTAGGTATATTTTCTAAAGTTAGATTAAAAGGAGCTGCAGCTTCGGGGTCGGCCGCTGAGACAATAATTAACAATAAATCATCTGGTTGTATTGAAGGTTCAAAAGTAGCTGCATTTAAATCCTGAAGTTGATCAATATTTTGAAAATAAACAATATTTTTTTGTTGACTGCAACTGTTCAATCCGATTATTGCCATTAAGCAAAAAGCGACAGTTACCATCTTGGGTAATCTCATCATCATTATTAATTATTTTTTTTATCTAGTATTTCAAAAATAGAATTTAAGCTTTTAAACTCGGGTACTAAGGCCTTCATCTTTGTCACTATCAAATGATTGTTGTATTGTGACGAAGCTTCCATAATGTCGGCTATGGCTTCCGAAACTTTCTCGAAGGCATCGATTTCCTCCTGAGCCACCATTATTTTCTCATGGTGTGTGGGTAATGTTTTGGATGTATCGTTTAACAATTCTTCGTACAATTTTTCTCCCGGGCGCAAACCTACAACTTTTATTTGAATATCGCTATCCGGGACATAGCCCGCCAAACGAATCATTTTCTTGGCCAAATCGTATATTTTTACCGGCTTGCCCATATCGAACATATAGATTTCTCCTCCATTGCCCATGGCTCCCGCTTCTAACACCAACTGGCAAGCTTCGGGAATCGTCATAAAGAAACGAATGATTTCCTTGTGGGTAATGGTTACCGGACCTCCTTCTGCAATTTGTTTCGAAAAGAGTGGCACCACGGATCCATTAGAGCCTAGAACGTTTCCAAAACGGGTCGTGATGAATTTCGTAGTTTCTTTGTTTTTCTCTAATTCATGGAAATACAGCGATTGTACATACTTTTCCGCAATACGCTTACTGGCTCCCATTACGTTACTTGGATTCACCGCTTTGTCTGTAGACACCATGACAAACTTTTCGACTCCAAACGCTAAGGCTAAATCTGCCAAGTTTTGAGTTCCCATCACATTCACCAATATCGCTTGGGAAGGATTATCTTCCATGAGAGGAACGTGTTTGTAAGCCGCGGCATGGTAAATCAGATTCGGACGATACAATTCGAATAACTTTTCTAATCCTGATTTATCGCGAATGTCTGCTACTACTGAGACAATATTGGTTTGTATCAATAATTTCTGAATCTCGAGGGTCAACTCATGTAAAGGGGTCTCTGCCTGATCTAAAATAATTACCGTTTTTGGATTGAATTCTAATACCTGACGTACAATCTCACTCCCAATTGATCCGGCAGCACCAGTAATCATGATCGTCTTATTATTCAATTGGGCAGAAATCATTTTATTATCCAATACAATGGGTTTTCGATCTAATAAATCCTCGATCTGGAAACTTTTAATCTTTTGAGAAATTTCTTTTTGATTTTCCCAATTGGAGATCAACGGAACCGTATACACTTTCAGATTATATTCTAAGCAATCGTCAACTATGGCCAATTGTTCTTCTTTTGACAATCCTTTATCGGCTATAATCAAGGCTTCTGCCTGTAACGACTTCATGATTACCGATATTTTTTTCTTTTGATTGATAATCGGTAACCCTAGGATTTGCTTCGATTCATTAAGACTGTATTTATCGATAAAACCCAACAACTTAAAACGCGTTGGAATTTCAGACATCAGCGCATTGGTTACCGAAATGGCATTGGCATCGGCTCCATAGACCAGTGCATTGACCAATTGTCCGCTTTGAATTCCTTTGAAGTAGACCTCAAAAATTTGCTTTACCAATACTCTGTATAAAAACAGAAGACAAAAATTAAAGATGATATTGATTAATAACGCGGTGACTATAAAGATATTTTCTTCTAGCGCAACGGAGAAAATGATCTTAACCGCTAGCATTACCAAAAATACGGCTAACTGAGAAAAGAAAATTTTAATTGCATCGATAAAAGAAGAGTGTCGAATAATTCCCGAATAGGTTTTGAACCACCAGAAGAAGAAAATATTGAGTCCTACATAAAGCCCAAAAGCCATTACCTTACGGGATTCATCAAAATACTCGAGTCCAAGGCCTTTGAAAAGATAAAAGGTAACCACTCCCGAGAAGGTTACTGTCAAAATATCAATCAAGAATATCACCCACCGAGGCAAATAACCTAAATTTTTTAGATTAAAACCCTCTCGTGAGCGTAACAAAAACCCTTGCTTAAAGACTGATTTTACAGTCTCTTCCTCTAGTTTCCCCAAAACAATAGTTTTTTATTAAGAGTATAATAAACGTAATAATATTCTTTTATTGTACTAAAGTACGCAAAGTACTAAAAAAAACTTTTTAAAGCGCTTAGAATTCTATTTTTTTGTTCCTCAGTAGTATTAGAGCCCGAAGGTAAACACAGTCCCTTTTCAAATAACTGCTCTGCTACGTTGGTTCCGTAATAAGGGTATTTTTCAAAAACAGGTTGTAGATGCATCGGTTTCCAGAGCGGACGGGTTTCGATGTTTTCTTTCTCTAAAAACAAACGCAGATCTTCTCTTGTTTTACCCCCTGTTTTTTCCGGATCGATGACCGTGGCGGATAACCAATGATTGGAAAAATACTCCTTGGAAGGCTCTTGAAAAACGGCGATTCCCTCAATGTTTTTGAAGAAATCCACATAAAAATCATGCATTGTTCTTCTCAAGGCCACATGCTTTTCCAATACTTCCATTTGACCACGACCAATACCGGCAGATATGTTACTCATGCGATAATTGTATCCCACTTGACTGTGTTGATAATGGGGTGCTTCGTCTCTGGCTTGAGTAGACAGAAAAACCGTTTTGTCTTTTGTTTCTTTATTTTTAGCTACCAAAGCCCCTCCCCCGGAAGTCGTAATAATTTTATTCCCGTTAAAAGACAAGATTCCAATATCGCCCAACGTACCACACTTTTGCCCTTTGTAGGAACTGCCCAAAGCCTCTGCACTGTCTTCTACTATTGGTATATCGTATTGTACCGAAATGGCCTTGATTTCATCATATTTGAAAGGCATTCCGTAGAGATGCACCGCAATGATTGCTTTTGGTTTTTTCCCTTTAGCCATTCTATCTTGTATCGCTTTTTCTAGAGCGACTGGACACATGTTCCAAGTTTCCGGTTCGCTATCGATAAAAATAGGCGTGGCACCCAAATACATAATAGGATTCGCTGAAGCCGAAAAAGTCATGCTTTGACAGATTACTTCGTCACCTGCTTGCACCCCCAATAAAATTAAAGCCAAATGCAAGGCTCCTGTTCCAGAACTCAGGGCCGCTACCTGAACATTTTCTTCTAGGTATTGCTCTAAATCCTGCTCAAAACCATTCACATTAGGTCCTAGGGGCGCTACCCAATTCGTATCGAAGGCTTCCTGTACGTATTTTTGTTCGTTTCCTCCCATGTGTGGAGACGAAAGCCATATTTTTGAGTTATTCATTAGTGTGAAATTTTATAGATTTTGCGGGAATCCCCACCATTACAGCGAAATCAGGCACGTCATTTATAACCACTGCCCCGGCTCCTATTACTGCCCATTTACCAATTTTAACATTTTGAATTACTGAAGCTCCAAGTCCAACCTGTGTCCCTTCTCCAATTTGAACCCCTCCGGCTAAAGAGGCATTTGGCGAAATATGAACAAAATCAGAAATCACACAATCGTGTTCTACAATAGCACTTGTATTAATAATGACATGTTTCCCAATTACTGCCCCTGCATTGACTATAGCTCCTGCCATTACCACTGTTCCAGGATTAATGACTGCATGATTTGAAATTATCGCTTTTGGGTGAAAGGCATTCGTATAATCTATCTGATGTAATTGTAACGACAGTTTTTTTCTTATTTCATTATTCCCAATAGATAAAATCATCTGGTACTTTTCAGAGAAATCCAAATCACTAGGTCTATGGACTTTTAAACCTAAAATAGACTCACAATTAGGATTATCATCGATTACAGCATGAATCGATACATTATTTTTTTGTAGTATATCGATAATCACTTTCCCATGTCCACTTGCTCCGTAGACAATCACTTTATTCTCCATTAAACGGCTCAATTGTTGCTGCATCAGCAGCGTTAATCCCTTCTTTTTTAATCACTTTTAGAAAAGTCATTGCTAAAATTTTGAGGTCTGTCAATAGACTGCAATGATCGACATACCAAACATCATACGCAAATTTTTGATCCCAAGAAATCGCATTTCTTCCATTTACTTGTGCCCAACCTGTTATCCCCGGTTTTACTTCATGTCGTCTGTTCTGAAAATCATTGTATAAATGCACATAATCCGTTAATAAAGGTCGTGGTCCTATGAGACTCATGTCTCCTTTCAAAACATTTAACAACTGAGGTATTTCATCCAACGATGTTTTTCTGACAAATTCCCCAATAGGTGTTAATCTTTGTGCATCATGCAGTAGTTTACCGTCCGGACCTTTTTTATCATTCATTGTTTTGAATTTGATTATAGAAAAAACTTTACAGTTTTTCCCAGGACGTTGTTGAATAAAAAAAGGTTTTCCTTGATTGGCAAAAAATAATAAAACAGTTACCAATACAAAAACAGGCAACAGAAGTATAAATCCTAACACCGCTAAAGAAACATCTATTATTGGCTTAAATAATTTTTGATACATTTTTAAACTACTTCTTTTACTCGACTCTTTTGTTGATGATATCATAACTATGTGCAGGAGTCACATGGTGAATAAAATATTGATACCCATTTTCCCCCATCTCTTTACAAAGTTGTGGATTTGAACGCAATAAATCAATTTTTTCTTTAATAAAATGAGGTTGATTCGAAGGGGCCCAAAATCCTGCCTTCACCTCTTCTTGGATATGTTTTCCGTAGTCGGTATTCATGTCAATTGCTGCTATTATTGGAATTTTAGCATTGAAATAACTCATGGATTTAGACGGAATATTTGGAATGGTAAAATCTTCATGTAAACTAATTAATCCACAATCTGCTACCGATATAATATTTTGGTAATCTTCTCTCGGTACAGCATCTTTGATAATAACATTTTGAAGTCTTTTTTCATGAATCAAACGTTCAATTTTTGCTTTTTCTGTTCCTTGTCCGACTATAAAAAATAATACCTTATCATGAGGTTGAAACAATTCTGCTACTGCTAAAATATTTTCTAATTTTTGTGGCAATCCAATATTTCCACCAAAAATAATTACAAAATTATCATTGAAATGATATTTAGTTCTTAAACCCATTCGATCTCCTGAAAATTGAGGGATTTCCTTTTGCCAATTTGGCAATAAATGTAATTTTTTGATTTTTATTTTTGGATTATGTTGCAGCACATAATTTATATTCCCTTGTGACATACAACCAATTTCATCTGCTATTTCATACAACATTTTCTCTTTCTTTCGGAAGAAATTATACAAGCACCCGCCTTTTTTCATCAAACCTAAATCTACTGCATTTTGAGGGAAGATATCCCTTAAAATCAAATATAAGTTTGATTGGTATCGCTGCTTTAACCAATGCGCTACAGAGACCAAACTAACAGGTGGTGTAGGCATAATGATTAGATCTAAAGTAGTAGATTGAAAATATTTTTTTATCGCCTTTTTATATTGAAAGGGCAACAATACGTTAGCGATTCCTTTTCTAATAGGATTCACATTTAAAAGAGGTAAGGTCTTCACCCGAATGACTTGAATTCCTTCTTCTTCAATTAATCCCACTTCGTGATTGTTCAAGGCAGGAGCCACAACAAATACTTCGTGTCCTTGATTACGGAATTCTTCCATTAAATCAGTATATAAATTACTTGATTTTGGAATTTTAGGATACGCTAAGGCAAGAAAAAGTATTTTACTATTGGGTTTCACGTTGTTTTATTTTTATTCCACACAGATGGAAAGTAATTTAAAGAATTCTTTTCTATTTTTTAATTTTATCTAGGCTGAGCATCCCGAAGTTTCCATTAATACATTTTGTTATTATAAAATTTCAAGAAACATTTCGACTACGCTCAGTGTAACTGAACTCTATACTACTTTTTAGACCAAACTACTCTATTTACATAATCCGTATAACTTAAAATGATACGCACCATTTTTTCTGACACATTAGGCATAGAATAATCGGCCACCGTACGGAAATTACGTTCTGATCCCGTTTTTTGTTGTTCGAGTTGAACTAAACCTTGCATAATTCGTTCCGGTGATAGCCCTACCATCATTACCGATGCTTCTTCCATAGCTTCAGGTCTTTCATGTGCTTGACGAATATTTAAAGCTGGAAAATTCAATATAGAAGATTCTTCTGAAATGGTACCGCTATCTGACAATACCGCCAAAGCATTCATTTGTAAAGCATTATAATCATGAAATCCTAGTGGTTTTAAAAATTGAACTTCTTCTCGCACTTGGACTTTTGAAGCTTCAATTTTATTTCTTGTTCTTGGATGTGTACTTACGATAATTGGATAGTTGTATTTTTCGGCGATTACATTTAAGCTTTCTATTAATCCGAAGAAATTTTCGTCATTATTGATATTCTCTTCTCTGTGTGAAGACACTACAAAATACTTGCCTTTTTCTAAATTTAATCGGCTCAAAACCTCTGAAGTTTGAATGGATGGCAAATAATGATGTAACACTTCAAACATTGGAGATCCCGTTTTAATGATTCTATCGGCTGGTAAACCTTCTCGAAGTAAATATTCGCGGGCGATATCACTATACGTCAAATTAACATCTGAAATATGATCTACTATTTTACGATTGGTTTCTTCTGGAACTCTTTGATCAAAACAACGGTTTCCAGCTTCCATATGGAAAATAGGGATTTGACGTTTTTTTGCTGGGATAGCACACAAACAACTGTTAGTATCTCCTAAAACTAAAAAAGCATCCGGTTGAATTTCTTCTAGTAAAGGATCAATTTTAATTAGTATTTGTCCGACCGTTTCGGTGGCTGTTTTACCCGCTGCATTTAAAAAATAATCGGGTTTACGAATTCCTAAATCTTCAAAAAAGATTTGGTTTAATTCATAATCATAGTTTTGACCTGTATGAACTACAATGTGTTCAATTGCTTCAGAAGCATCTAAAGCGGCCATCACACGGGACAATCGGATGATTTCAGGTCTAGTTCCTACTACTGTTATTACTTTTAATTTTTTCATTTTTACCAGAAAGGCTCTAAATTATCTTTTAAACTTGTTCAAAATAGGTATCAGTATCATTGGGATCGAAAAATTCGTTGATCCAAAAATTAGTGTATAGTAATTCTTCCCCAATATTTTTGATATTGTGAGTATACCATATAGGCATATCTACATACGCCGGCTCATTTCCGTCCAGATAAAAATCAAGTACTTCATCTGTTCCAATCTTTCTTAACTGAATTAATGCTTTTCCTTTGATTACAGCAAATCGTTCTATTTTTCTGGTATGATAATGATTCCCTCTAGTTATACCCGGGACTGTAGTAGAAAAAGAAACTTGTCCTCCTACACCCAATCTAATTACCTCCACAAAAGCTCCACGAGGATCTGTATGTTGAACAAATTTAACTGGAAAATGACTCTTGTGGTCGATATACGATCTAAAAGTATTGAACAAATTCAAATCGAAGGTTGACTCTAATCTGGGTATTTCTCCTTTTGTGAAATAACTGTCTTTGAAATGATTCAATTTTGCTAAAACCTCCGAAACTTTATTAATTGATGAAGGCGGTATCATTAATTCCTTTTCTGAACTACCCGATCGTATTTGCTCTATAATTAGCTGACATAATTCCCCAACATAAATTAATTTTACTTCACCGTCTGCATCGATTACCGGTATTTCCCCATGGGTTAATTTATAACAAAAAGTTGCTATAAAAGAATTGTAATTAGGTTTCCCAAACGGTCCAAAAACATTCGGAATTATCAAACCTGTAAATTTTGCATCATTTTTCTTTGCCCAATTTATGAAAATTTCACGGCCTTGCTTTTTGGATTTTCCGTATAAGTTCTCTCTTTCTTCTTGTGACGAAGAGGAAAAAAGCACCTGTGGTTTTGATTGCGTTCTTTCTAATGATGAAACTAATTTCTCTACTAAATCTAAGTTGGTCGCATATATAACTTCTTGACTTTCGTGTCTGTTCATCGCAGCTAAATGTACAATTACATCACATTGTTTCACAAAAGCATCTAATTGCTGTTGGTTTCCAAAAAAACTTTTATCGAAATCAATTCTTTCAAACTCATTGGGAAATAATCCTAAAGTATTGTACAAATGATTTCCTACAAAACCATGTTGTCCTGTAATTCCTATTTTTAGCATATTTTATTGTTTTGTGCAGACAAAGTACTCTAAAGGATATTTATATTCATCTTTAATTTCTCCCAAAAGATAATCGCTCATTACTAAAAGTTTTGCATTTTCTTCCTTTGATTGAATACAAGAAATATAACCTGAAGGAACATGTAATATATCTAAGTTTTCTGAGGAAAGACAAAAAACGTATGGTTTTGCTATTGGCTCAGGATTATCCCAATTCTCTATCCTTATTAGTTGTATTTCAAAAGTTCCAACCATGGCAGAAAACCATCTTTGTTCCCTTTTATGTCCTTGCCATCCCCTCTTAAAATTAGGACTTTCATTTTCAATCACATACATCCTTTTTATTGGACTAGCATCAAAATCATTATTGAATTTGAGCGTTCCTCTATGGTCTGAATGACAATTCCCTTTTATCACTGTTGGCAACATACTCAATTTAATCTGGATATTGTTTTAAATCGGCTTCTCCTAATACCTCTTTGCGAATTAAAGGAAGTTTCATTAAGAGTTGCTTCATCCCTTCAACATCTTGTTGGATTGTATTATGCGAATGATAATCTTCAATTTTAGAAACATCTATCTCACCTTCAGAAAAATATTGTGCATAATTTAAATCCCTATTATCGGCAGGAATTCGGTAAAAATCTCCCATATCTTCTGCTTTTAGCATTTCCTCACGAGTACAAAGTGTTTCATAGAGCTTTTCGCCATGTCTTGTTCCAATAATTCTAATTGGATTATCTGCTTTAAACATTTCTTTTAATGCTTGTGCTAAATCGCCAATTGTTCCTGCTGGAGCTTTATTCACAAACAAATCCCCAGGATTTCCATGTTCGAATGCAAAAAGAACTAATTCTACTGCTTCTTCTAAAGACATCAGAAAACGTGTCATTGAAGGATCGGTGATCGTAAGTGGTTCCCCATTTTTAATTTGCTTCACGAACAATGGAATAACAGATCCTCTTGAACCCATTACATTTCCGTAACGCGTTAAACAAACGGTTGTATGCTCTAAATTTCTTGAAGCTGCCACAGCTACTTTTTCCATCATAGCTTTAGAAATACCCATTGCATTTATAGGATACGCCGCTTTATCGGTGCTCAGGCAAATTACCTTTTTCACACCATACTTAACCGCCGCATCTATCACATTTTGTGTTCCCTCCACATTGGTTTTTACCGCTTCCATTGGGAAAAATTCGCATGAAGGCACCTGTTTCAAAGCAGCAGCATGAAACACATAATCTACCCCACGCATTGCATAATCAATACTTGACGGATTACGAACATCTCCAATATAGAACTTGAGTTTATCGTTTTTATGTAGATTTCTCATATCGTCCTGTTTCTTTTCATCTCTTGAAAAGATTCGGATTTCTTTGAAATGATCCGTTTCCAGAAAACGATTCAGTACTGCTGTTCCAAAAGAACCCGTACCTCCAGTTATAAGCAAAATTTTATTTTGTATGTTCATTAACTTATTTCAATAAATCTAATAGATCGTTTATTTTGTTGTTTATTTTTGATTTACTAGGTGGTAATTCCGTTTCCAAAGATAATGATAAGCATTTATATATAGCTTGCTTGTCATAAGGATTGAAAACTAAACTTGGTTCACAAATCTCATGCATGTAAGGTAAATCGGCTCCCAATATTTTACACCCACATTCAATGGCTTCTACTAGACCCAATCCAAAACTTTCTGCTAATGATGGAAAAATTAAATATTCTGATTCGCAATATAACGGCATTAATTTTTCTCTTGATACAAATCCAATTGAAACTATAGGATAACCTCTATCTTTTTTTAAATTTAATAGGTTATTAACTTCTTGGTTGGAATCATCTATGGTGAGAATCAATTTTCCTTTTTTATAGCTATCGTAAAAGTCACAAAAAGCCTCGATGAGCCTCAAGTGATTTTTATGAGGTGTTGGATTGCTAACATATATATACGTGTGTTTCTTTCTTTCAATTTGATTCTCTTTAAAAATGGGTGGATAAAAGGGACAAATTAACACTTGTTTTTCATTTATATTGTATTTAGCAATAAACTTTTGTTTGATTATATTTGATTGAACTAACCAAATATTAGTATTCTTTTTGAATTGAGTTAATACTTGTACTTTTAACCAAAATTTTAATTTATCGAAATAAGAAAAATCAATAGGGACTGACAAATACATTAGCTGATGAAAATAGGTATATACTACACCTTCTAACCTAATGTTTGGGGGTAAGTTTCCAAAACACAAAACAGTAGTAAAATTTTTCTTGTTTTGATTATAAAACTTAAATCGATTCATCATGGACGCTTTTAAAAAAACAACCGTATTTGATTCTTTAAAATCAAATGACAAATTATTTTTTACTCTCACATCAAAGAGATAAAAAATTTTTTTATCTGTTTTTTCTAAATTGGAAATTAAGTAATCTAAAAGTACCTTACCTCCACCATTGTTTATATATAATGCGTCAATTAAAATCATTCTCTTGTAAAATTTTTTGATACAAATTAAGATATAGAATTGCTATTGCTTTGGGCTCATAGTTTTTCACATTCATCAATCCTTTTTTGATTAATTCTTCTTTGAAAACAGTATCATTTTGCAACTTCACAATAGCCTCAGTAATCTCATTGATTTGATAAGGATTTACCAGAATGGCTCCTTCTCCAGCAACTTCTTTCATTGGAGAAATATTAGAAGTAATCACCGCACACTGATAGGCTTGAGCTTCAATAATTGGCAAGCCAAAACCTTCGTAAAAAGATGGAAAAAGTAATATATCTGACTCTTTATAAAATTCAATCAATTTAGTTTCATTTACATTGACATGAATATCATAATCAATATTGTTGGTCTCTAAAAAAACTTTCTGTTCAGGAGTTATTTCTCCTACTATGTTTAATACTCCTTTAATTCCTTTTAGTGCTTGTATAGCACGATCTACATTCTTATTTGCTCTTGTTCCTATGATAAGAAACTTGGATATGCTATTGTTATTTTTTTTAAAATCTTTTGAAAAGGGAATTGTTAAGCAATTTGGAATTACTACAATTTTTTGAGCTGCCCAAGGAAGTAACTCTACTATTTCCTTTTTCGTCTTTTCCGAGATTACAGTTATATATTTAAGTCTTCTTATGGGCCAATAAATCCAAAGATAATAATAAATTTTCTTACGAATTCCTTTCAGATATTGTAACCCTACTAAATCATGAATAGTTAATACGGTTCTTTTTGGATTTAGTACTAGAGCGACCCAATGAATATCCCCCGTAATGTGGTTAATATCACCCTGATTTTTATAAAAATACCAGAACGATTTCAACATACCTTTAAGAGCGTAGGGATTTTTGAAAGAATTAGTTTGTACCCCAAAATCGTTTAATTGAGATCTTATGACAGAAAAAAGTTTTTCAATACTTATTTGTCCATTGAACGGTTTTCTTTCAAAAAATTGAACATTCATCTTAAAAAGTAAAAAATATTGTTTTGTAAGGAATAAATAATTCTTGATATAATTTCAAAGACCTAAAAAAAGAAAAAACACAAAAAAAGTAAAACAAGGACAAACTCGAATATTTAATCCATTTGTCTTTATCTAGTACAATATATCCGATCCAAGAATAAATAATACACTCGTAAATTGAAAAGTAGATTGTAAACCTTCCTAACAAATACGTAAAATTTAAACTTGCCAAGAAAAAAACTAAAAATGAAACAATAGAAATATTTAGAAAAAAAACATATCCTTTTAGATGCTGTAATTTATTTTTAAATAAGATTAGAAATACAATTGGCATTGCCTTTCTAATCAATCCTAACAAATTTTTAAAAAAATCAACTTTAGCCTCATTAAACTGACTATAAACTATAAATCTTTCTTTGAAATAAGGAAAAAAACTACTGTTAAAATCCAGCAATCTAATTACAATACTCTCTAGAGGCAAAAAACTCAAAAGAATAACTCCTCCTCCTAGAATCATCCACTTTTTAAAATCTATTTTATGAACTAGTAATAGTAAAAACAACATTGTGATTGCCGTTGTATGAAAACAAGAAGCTAATAAGACTAAAACTATAAACTTTATATATTTTTTTTCCATCAAATAATTCATTCCAAAAAAAACAATAGCCATCGCAATAAGTTGTCTATTACTACCCCAAAAACCTATTATAGAAACAAAATAAACCAGTAGTCCCGTTAAAGGGTATATTGTAAATTTTCTAATTGTATTACTATAAAGCAAGACTGAAAAGAACGAAAGAAATAAAAGAAATAATGTATACGGAATATTTAAAATTTTGAATCCTTTTGTTAAGTATAAATAACAAAACTCATAACGGGTGTTATGTGGTTCCGTAGTTGCATTTAAAACTTTTTCATAACTGTTATAGTACATGAAAAAATCCGTTCCACTATACCATCTAATTCCTTCTATAAAAGCAGCCAGGCTTGATAATAAAAACAAAACAAGGAGAGGAAAAGTTTGTTTCTTATGCAACTCTAGCGCTGAAAATAAAATTAAAAAAAGTAATAATAGAATTAGCATACATTAAAAAACTACTCTGTTAAAATGTTCATTATAAAAAATCCCTTTGTATGGATCAAAAAGTTCCGGATAAGCGCTAATAGACTGTTTAAAAGAGATAAATGCAAAGATTAACAAAATCAAAAAACCAATTAATCGATACTTTTTATCTTTTAATAACACCAATTGAAAACTCAACAATAGGGGTTCCATCGCATTAAAATACAAACTCCCCCTACTAATCATGACTAATAAACTTTGTGAAAAAATAAAATAAAAAGCTAAGCTAAGAACATAACCATTTAACAATAAGTTGTATTTAGGAAATAATTTTGAGATTTTATCTCTATTGTAAAGAAATATTAATAAAAAAAATAACCTCTTTAATAGTCCAAAAAGAGAGAGCCTCACACTTTCCAAATTTTCATTAGCTTGATTCAAATAGATTTCAGCTTTATTCGTAGCCATTTCATTGATCCCTCCTGCTAAACTGAAAATTTTTACCGGTAATCCCGTATAGCCTATCACAAAACTGACTAACAAGATTATAAATATATTTTTAAATGACAACTCCTTATTTAAAAAGAAAAAAAGCAAAAATAAAAGAGAACTAGAATGAAATAAATAAGCTATGAAAACCAAAACAAAATAATAAATTAATTTCTTCTTGTATAAGAACTCCAAAGAAACTAAACCAATGCTTAAAGACAACAACTGCCTGTTGGAACCCCATAAACCTATACTAAAACAATAAAACAATAAAAAACCTAATATGGAGTAAGGTGAAAAAAAGCGTATTGCTCTGAATGTTAACCAATAAAATATAACTGCATTTACCAGTAAAAAAATGGAATAATTACCAAAAAAATTATTGAAAAGATAAACAAAAAAACCGTATCCTATTTCCATCTCATTGATCTCCCTCCAATATTTTTGATTTGTAAAACTATTGAAATGATCATAATAAGGTTCCCAATCGGTTCCTGTTTCCCATCTTAACCCCATCTGTATTACAAGAATACAAAAGGATGTTATTCCAAAAAACTTGATCAATTGATTACTATCTCTGTAATTTTCTGTTGTTATTTGAAAAAAAGAGAATGAAGCTAAAATAAAGATGGTGAATAAGTAGACTTCCATTGTTATAATTTACTAAAAACATCATTCATTCTATGCTCATAAGTATGATTTTTTAAAAAATGTTCTTGTTGAATATTAGTAATATTATATCTTTCCTCAGGTCTGTTAAGGTAATAATTAATCAATTCTATTGCTTCGTCAATATTCTTGTACGTATATTTTTCTACATCAACTTTACTGAATTCTTCAATTGTTGGTTTATAATCACAAATTTGAAATCCTCCGATACCATAATTTTCAAAATATTTAACATTAACCGAGGAAATTTCTGCATAATGAAAATTATTAAAAACGATTTTTGATCCATACACTATTTCTGATTTTCTTTCACCAGTAATAAACTCATTTTTAAAGTGTTTCATGATTTTTTGATTTGGAAAACGTTTATCAGGAGTACCAAAAAGTGAAACATTCACCCCTGAATCAATCAATTTTTCAATCATCTTAGAACGGTATGGATACATTGTACCAAAAGCCACTACGTCAATATTAATATTCGTTTCTAGTTGTACTCTATCTATCTCAGGAGATTTATGTATTCTGGGATTAAAAGCCTCCGGCAAATAAAATGTATTTAATTTGATGTTATTTTTCATAAAATTGACCATAAAATACTCTTTAGAAAAAAAAGCATCATATGGTGATACAAAAATTTGTTGGTATTCAAGAGTTGTTAATTGATCAGGATTAATATGAATCACCGGGACATTTTTCAAATTTTCTTTGATTAATTTTATACATTCCGGATGAATAAACCTATAGGTACAAATAACAAAATCAGGCTGTTGCTCTATGATTTTATAGGCAATTTTTTTAAAGATGGCTACGTCATATTTTGGAAATAGTTTTGTAGCCCAATAATTATACTTATAGGGAATTGCTACTACATCGGCGATATCGACATGATAAACCTCATGTCCCATATGTATGAGTGTATCATTGATATGAAATTCTAGACTATCAAAATCTTTACTCCCTAATAATGCTATTTTCATGTATGAGTCTTTTTTACTTCTAAACTATATTGTTTATTTTCCGAAAATGAATATTTTTTGTTGAATTTGGAAAAAAACAAATATAATTTATCCCAATATACATATATATTGTAATTTCTTGAATCATTTTTCTTTAAGTAAATATTTCTACTAGTATGAATAATAATTCTTTTTCTATTAGAATATGTTTTTATTAATTTCCCTGAACCATCTTCCAAATGTATAATTCTTGTTTTTGTATATATAAACGCTTTAAGATTTAGTAATGACATTCTTTTTTGCAAATCCGTTTCTTCATAATACATAAAGAAAGAAGGGTCAAAACCATTTAATTTTTTAAACAATGATGATCGCATCATAAGATCTGCTCCAATTACATAATCCACTTCAAAAAATTCTTTATTTAAAGGATAAGTCTGTTTTCTGTGCGAAGTAATTAACTTCATATTTAACAACATTGTTCTAAACAACCCTTTCATTTCCTCTTTGCATGTAGGAAATTTACCTCCGAAACCGTTTACTTGAAATGTCTTATCTACTAAAATACATCCTAATGCCCCTATTTTGATTTCATTTTCATTGCTGATAAAAAAATAATATAGCTTGGAAATGGAATCTTCAACTAGAACAGTATCTGAATTTAAAAAAAATAAAAACTCTCCTTTAGCGTTTTGAGATGCTAGATTATTAGCTCTACCAAAACCTAAATTTACCGATGAGCTAATTATATTTATTGAAGGGAATATTTCTTTTACATTTTCTACCGAACCATCGGTAGAAGCATTATCTACCAAAATAATTTCGTACGAAATTGCTTTGGTATTATTTATTACGGATCTAATACAATCAATTACCAGATCTTTTGTATTGTAATTTACAATGATTATGGAAACCTCTAACATAATTTTTCTTCAATCTCTTTCAATAGATCTTCATCTAATGTTTTGTAAAATAAATCCATTTCTTTTTTAATTCCTTCAATATGCAAATCTTTCAAATTCATCTTACTTCTTTTATGAATCAGATTTTCAGGAATTCTCCACTTTAAAAAATCTGCTGGATTTCCTCCCACAATAGAAAAAGGGGCAACATCTTTTACAACTATACTACCAGCTGCTATTATAGCGCCTTTTCCAATAGTAACACCCGACATTATCATTACATTCGTACCTATCCAAACCTCATCTTCTATAACAACAGCTCCTTTTGTTTGGGCATCATCTTTACTGAATGGCTCTGAAAAAATTGCTTTTAATGGGTAAGTCGTAAACGCACTTATCTGGTGATTTCCTCCTAGAACAAAAACAACATTGTCTGCAATACTTACAAAATTCCCAATAATTAATTTTTCATTTTCATTTTCAAAAGACTGTACATTAATTTCTCCATAAGAGTATTTACCGACTTGTATCAAGGCACTATTTTTGACGTTTTTAGATATCGTGGTATAATTATGTGGATTTCTTAGTCTCCAATCAACATTATTATACTTACTCAAAAAATACCGCTTAATGTCTAATCTAATTGCATTTAAAATTTTAAGCAATTTAATCATATAGAATTATAAATTTTTATCAAATCTTGCATGTGTTGTTTCACTTTTTTTGTCCCTTCGAATTTATTTACAACTTTATTGTAAAATTCATATATATCATTACTATTCATAAAATTGAATATTTTATGAATCTCTTCCTGATTTGGTTCGAACAAAATTCCATTTTCTTGATTTATAAAATCTGGAATACCTCCCATTTTTGTAGCAATTATTGGGATACCAGAGTTTAAAAATTCAAATACAACTTGAGGAGCATTATCTTCCCAAATAGGAAGTACTAATCCGATTTCTATATTTTTAAGAATAGACTCTAAATCATTATGGCCATACTTACCGTGATAATAAACGTTTTCATATGACTCTATAAAAGGCTTCAATTTTGCATCAATTCCTCCATAAATATGAAATTCGTGTGTTGAATGTTGTACTATTTCTTTAAAAATCTCAGCTCCTTTGTGATAATTCAAATTTCCTATAAAACCAAATCTAAATTTCTCATTAGTATTTTTTAATGGCCTTTCTAAAAATTTCTCCCTAAAATCATCTTCTGCAGTATAATTACCAATGTGATTCACAAAAAAATTTTTATTATCAAATCCATTTGATTTATAAATTTCTTTAACTCTATTTGAAACAGCAATTATGGCATCCGCTTGACTAAAAAGTTTCTTAGCTAATTGCAATCGATCATAGTGACCTGATGAATTACAAATTTTATTGATATTCAAAAATTGTTTTAATTTTCTTATACTAAAATTAATAAGTCTATTATCAATAGTTTCTTCATAAGTAATACAAGTATTACATTTTTTATTCTCATTATTATTAACACAATTTTTACCCTCTCTATCTATCAAAATTATCCTATTACATATATAAGAATAATCATGCAATGAGATCACTAGTTTAGCATATTTTTGAAAAACCTTTAAGACAGAAAGAGGTAAATCAATAATCATGTGTACGTGTATAATATCTGGTTTTAATTTTTTTAATATCTCCTCAAGTTTATATAAATCTTTATTTTTTATAACACTACTTAAATGAAATGGTCTTAATTCAGTCTGAATAGATATCGTATCGTAATTATATTTTTTACTTTCACCATTATCTTGTGAAAAAAGTACTGTAACATCAAAATTTTCATTAGCCAATGCAGTCGATATGTTACGAACGTAATTTGTTATACCACCACTAAAAGAGATATCATAACCTGTACTTATTTGAAGTATCTTCATTATTTTTTATAAAATTATAACCTTTACTGTTTAATAAACTGCCTATGAATTTCCAAAGCTTCAGCAATAACGTGATGCATATCCATATATCTATAAGTAGCTAGTCTACCCAAAAATGTAAATTTATCTAATTTTTCCACTTCTTTCTGATATTCAACTAATTTCTCTAGATCTTGAGCTAATCTTTTGGGATAATATGGCACATCCCCTTCTTCTGTTTCTTTACTAAATTCTTTAAAATAAATTGTTTTGTTATGTGATTCCCAAGGTGTAAAGTGCTTATGTTCATGGATACGCGTAAAAGGAACGTCTGGATCAGCATAATTTATTACCGCATTTCCTTGATAATCATCATTTGTAATAGAAGACTCAAAAAAAACCGTTCTATAGGATAACCTACCGTATTTATAATTGAAAAATGAATCAATAGGACCCGTGTAAAAAATGTGATCATATTCTCTTACATCCCATTTTGAATCAAATTTTGTATTTAAGTTTACTTTTATATTTGGAGCATTAAGCATTTTTTCAAAAATAGCCGTATAACCATCTTTTGGAATTCCTTGATAAGGATTACTATAATAATTATCGTCATAATTGAACCTCACTGGAAGCCTTTTTAATATGCTTGCAGGTAATTCTGTTGGCTCGCATCCCCATTGTTTTTTGGTATACCCATAAAAAAAAGCTTCATACAAATCTTTTCCTATAAACTTTAATGCTTGTTCTTCGAAATTACTCGGCACATCAATGGTATTATCGGCGATTGATTTTATAAAATCTTTTGCTTCAGTAGGATTTAAAGTTTTTTCAAAAAATTGATTAATCGTATGTAAATTAATAGGCATGGAGTATACATTTCCATTAAATATGGTTTTCACTCTATTTACAAATGGCATCATTTGACAAAACTCTTGAATATAATTCCATACTTCAATATTATCTGTATTAAAAATATGGGGGCCGTATTTATGAACCATTACATTGGTTTCGGAATCTCTTTCAGTAAAACAATTTCCCCCAATATGTTCTCTTTCATCAATTACAACAATAAAATTATCAGGATTTTTTGCAAGTCTTTCAGCAATTACAGCACCAGAAAAACCAGCACCAACAATTAAATATCTATTCATTTTATTTTATTTTTATAACATCATTTACCGTTCTCAAAAGATTTTTGGGGTGAAAACTGTTCCTATTAACAATATAAATTTTTTCTTTTCTCAAATACAAATACATCAATAAAGTAACAATAGTTTCAATTATAATAACATTCCAAGCGGTTCCTAAATAACCGAACCTACTACTCATAATAACTCCCAAAAGAACTCCTATAAAACTACATATTGCGGTAATTCTAAAAAAAGCTTTATCAAGTTTTACATTTAACATAATTTGTATCCCAAAAACATTTGACAATCCTATCATTAGTGGCATAAATGAAGTTATCCTTAAAGCCAGAACTGCTGGAGCAAACAGATCTCCATATATTAATTTCACCAAAAAAGGAGCAAAAATTAGTATAAATAAAGATGCGAAAAAGTAAATATAAAAGATAATAGGAATTACATTTTTTATTATTCTCAGCCCATCTTCTCTTGATTCTGATAATTTATTTCCTATATAAGGAAAAAGAGAGGTGGAAATGGGAATACTCAAAACAGAAATCACTATTAGTATAAAGTTTTGACTTGTGGTATAATAGCCTAATTCCTTCGAATCTGCAAAAAAACCTAAAATCACAACATTTGTAGTCGTGTATAATGAAATCAAAACTGTTGAAAGAAAAATTCTACTTTCTTTGTATAGAAGTTTAATCGATTCGTTAATTTTTTTCCATTTAAACTTTAATTGATATTTTTTTATTGCATAAATTAGGAGAAAAAGATTAAATAATATACTAAAAGAGGAACTCAAAATAACTATCCAATAATAGTCCTCAGGTTTTTTTATTAAAAGAAAAACCAAAACCGTATTCAACGATCCCCTTATAAAATTAATCTTTGCATAAATCACCAGATTCTGTGTTCCTTGAAAAATATATTGTGGAGATAATAGAGAAGAGATAGTGCCTATGAAAAGAATTACACTCACCAAAACATCTCTTTGTAATGGATTTATAGTAAGTAATGAAAAAATAAATAAAAAAACTGCAATTATGAATAAGATTATACGACTATTAATTACATCTAAAAAAACAGCATTTATATTTTTAAAATCATATGGGTCCTGTGATATTCTTCTGGTTGCAGTCAAGTCAAATCCATAGAAAATTAAAAGACTAAAATACCCAACAAATGCTGTAGCATAATTAATTATACCATAACCTGAAGGACCTATTATTCTTGACAAATATGGTATTGTTATCAGAGGAAAAATAAAATTTACTATTTGTATTATTCCTAATGAAAATATATTTTGTATTAATTTTTTTTGTAACATTAATAAAAGCTGTTTGGCATTTACAATTGAATTTTAACCAATTAAAAAAACATATTTTCTTGTAACATATTTTCAAATCAAATAGAGCTATCAACATACTATAAATCAAATATGTCAAACAATTATCTTCCTCAAATACTCCGCATAGGTACTTTTCCCTAGAGTTGCAGCAGTATCTTCAAATTGTTCTTTTGTTATAAAACCTTTGCGATAGGCTACTTCTTCGATACAGGCAATTTTCAGACCTGTTCGTTTTTCCACCGCTTTTACAAATTCGGTCGCTTCTGTTAGTGATTCGTGTGTTCCAGTGTCTAACCATGCGAAACCACGCCCCATTAACTGTAGGTTCAATTTACCTTGTTCTAGATAAGCTTGATTTACCGAAGTTATTTCTAATTCCCCTCTATGGGAAGGTTTTACATTTTTGGCAATTTCTACTACCGAATTCGGATAGAAATACAAGCCTACCACCGCAAAATTGGATTTCGGTTTTATCGGTTTTTCTTCGATAGACAATACTTTGCCTTGCTCGTCAAACTCTGCTACTCCGTAACGTTCCGGGTCGTCTACATAATAGCCAAACACTGTCGCTTCTTTTTTCTCTGCTACAATATTTACTGCATTGGATAGCAAGTTTTGCAACCCTGCTCCGTAGAAAATATTATCTCCCAAAATGAGACACACATCATCGTTTCCGATGAATTCCTCCCCTAAAATAAATGCTTGTGCCAATCCATCCGGCGAAGGTTGTTCTACATACGAAAGTTTTAAACCAATTTGACTGCCATCTCCAAATAAACGTTGAAAATTAGGCAAATCATGCGGTGTCGATATAATCAAGATTTCTTTTATTCCCGCTAACATCAAAACCGATAACGGATAATAGATCATCGGTTTATCATATACCGGTAATAACTGTTTGGACACCACTTGCGTTAAAGGGTGTAAACGGGTTCCTGAACCTCCTGCTAAAATAATTCCTTTCATAGTATGAGCCTTCTGCCTTGCGTCTTTAGTATTAGCAAAAATTAAAAATGCTAAGCACTAACGTTTATGGCTATTGATATTGTTTTTCGTAATATTTGGTGTACTCTCCCGAAGTGACATGATTGAGCCATTCGGTGTTGGCCAGATACCAATCGATGGTTTGTTCCAATCCTTCTTCAAAAGTTACGGAAGGTTTCCATCCTAATTCGCGATTGATTTTTGAAGCATCAATGGCATAACGCAAATCATGACCGGGACGATCTTTTACGAAGGTGATTAACTTTTCTGAGGTTCCTTTTTCTCTTTCTAATTTATCATCCATTTTTTGACACAACAAACGAACTAAATCGATGTTTCTCCATTCGTTAAATCCACCTATATTATAGGTTTCGTGATTTTTCCCTTGGTGAAATACCAAATCAATGGCTACCGCGTGGTCTTTTACAAATAACCAATCACGGGTATAATTTCCATCTCCATATACTGGCAACGACTTGTTGTTGATGATATTATTAATGAACAAAGGAATCAGTTTTTCCGGAAAATGATACGGTCCGTAATTGTTTGAACAGTTGGTGATCACATACGGTAATCCATAAGTTTCACCGTACGCTCTTACAAAATGATCTGAACTTGCTTTTGAAGCCGAATACGGAGAATTAGGATCGTATGCCGTAGTTTCCGTAAATAATCCGGTTTCTCCTAAACTTCCATACACCTCATCTGTGGAAATATGATAAAATCGTTTTCCCTCATAATTTCCTTTCCAAAGTTCTTTTGCCGCGTTTAGCAAATTCATGGTTCCAATGACATTTGTTTTCACAAAAGCCAAAGGATCCGTTATAGAGCGGTCTACGTGAGATTCGGCTGCCAAATGAACAACTCCATCGAACTGATATTTTTCAAAAATAGTGTGAAGAAACGCTTCATCGACGATATCTCCTTTTAAGAAAGTATAATTCGATTCGTTCTCTATATCTTTTATGTTTTCGAGATTCCCAGCGTAAGTCAAAGCATCTAGGTTATAGATATGATAATTGGGATAGTTTTGCACAAACCTTCTCACGACATGTGAACCTATAAATCCTGCTCCTCCTGTTATTAAAATGTTTTTCATACGCTTAATTTGAACTTCCTACTGCATTGTAAACAAAACCGATGTCTTTCATTTTTTGTTTGTCGAGAATATTTCTTCCATCAAAAACAAAAGCAGGTTTCAACATTGAATCATAAATTTTTTGCCAATCGTAAGTGGTAAACTCATCCCACTCTGTCAATATTGCTATGGCATGCGCATTTTTACACGCTTCGTATGGATTGGTTTCTACAGCGATTGCTTCCGATTGGTTTCCTAAATCGAATTCTATTTGACTTTTTTCTACTTTAGGATCATAGACTACTACTTTGGCTTCTTCGTTGATTAAATCTTGTGCTACATTAATTGCTGCCGATTCACGAGTATCATTCGTATCTTTTTTGAAAGCCCAACCCAACATCGCAATTTTTTTACCCGATACAGTGTTGTATAGTGTTCTTACAATATTTTTAGCAAAACGATGTTTCTGATGGTCATTCATAATCACCACCTGTTCCCAATAATCAGCTACTTCGTGCAATCCATAAGACTTGGCGATGTATACTAAATTAAGAATGTCTTTTTGGAAACAAGAACCTCCAAAACCAACAGAAGCTTTTAAGAATTTTGATCCAATACGAGAATCCATTCCAATCGCTTTGGCGACTTCTGACACATCCGCTTCTGTTTTTTCACACAATTCAGAAATAGCATTGATAGAAGAAACACGTTGTGCTAAGAAAGCATTGGCCGTTAATTTTGACAATTCCGAAGACCAAACATTAGTAGTTAAAATTCGTTCTTGGGGTACCCAACGACCGTATACCTCTGCTAATGCCTGAATCGCTTCCGGATCATTTCCACCGATAAGTACTCTATCAGGATTGTGTAAATCTTGTACTGCGGTCCCTTCCGCTAAAAACTCAGGGTTGGATAAAATTTGAAAATTCACTCCATTGCCTGTATTGTCTAAAATACTTTTAATGGCCTCGGCCGTACGTACCGGTAAGGTAGATTTTTCAACCACGATTTTATCGGATTTAGCGACTCTAGCAATTTGTCTCGCACATAATTCAATGTATTTTAAATCGGCAGCCATTCCTTTTCCTGCACCATACATTTTAGTAGGCGTGTTCACCGAAATAAAAATCATTTGTGCTTCGTCTATGGCTTTATCCACTTCCGTAGAAAAGAATAGATTTCTGCCACGAGCTTCTTTCACCACCTCGGCTAATCCGGGTTCATACACCGGTAATTTGTTTAAATCGGTGTCGTTCCAAGCCGCAATTCGTGCTTCATTCAAATCCACCACCGTCACTTTTATATCGGGACATTTCTGTGCAATAACCGCCATAGTAGGCCCTCCTACGTAGCCTGCTCCTATACAACAAATAGAATCAATCTTCATATTTTTCATTTTAACCTTGTAAAATTACAGTTTTCCATCGACATGAGTGGTTAAAACTCCTTTCACATCATACAAAACAGAATTTTCTTTTCGTAATTGTACTAAATCTATTTCTAAAAACTCTTTGTGAGCTACCCCCAATACTAAGGCATCAAATTTATCTTGTGGTAATGTGGTCACTGTTTCTAAACCGTATTCGTGCCTCACCTCCGCAGGATTGACCCATGGGTCGTAGATGGTCACGCTGATTCCGTAATCGTTCAGCGCCGCAATGACATCTACTATTTTGGTATTTCGAACGTCCGGGCAATTTTCTTTGAAAGCAATTCCTAACATTAAAACCTTCGCACTATTAATCGCAATTCCTTTTTTTATCATTAATTTCACCACCTGAGCGGCTACATATTCGCCCATACTGTCATTTAATCGGCGACCCGCTAGAATAATCTCAGGATGGTATCCTTTTTCTTGTGCTTTTTGTGCCAAATAGTATGGATCTACACCTATACAGTGTCCTCCAACTAATCCAGGTTTAAAAGGTAAAAAATTCCATTTGGTTCCGGCTGCTTTAAGTACCTCTTGTGTATCGATTTCTAATAAATTAAAAATCTTTGCCAACTCATTCACAAAAGCAATGTTGATATCCCTTTGAGAATTTTCTATTACTTTGGCTGCTTCCGCTACTTTAATTGAAGGTGCTAAATGGGTTCCGGCAGTGATTACCGAACGATACAACGCATCTACCTTTTCGCCTACTTCAGGAGTAGAACCGGCAGTTACTTTTAATATTTTTTCAACGGTATGCTCTTTATCGCCCGGATTGATTCTTTCCGGTGAATAGCCAGCAAAAAAGTCAACATTGAATTTTAATCCGCTCACGCGCTCCAAAACCGGCACACACTCTTCTTCCGTTACTCCAGGATATACGGTAGATTCATAAATCACAATATCTCCTTTTTTTAGTACTTTTCCAACAGTTTCACTCGCTTTATACAAAGGTTTTAAATCCGGTTTATTGTGTTTATCGACCGGTGTAGGTACCGTCACCACATAATAATTACAGTCTGCTATATCCTCTAGAGATGACGAACAAAACAAGCCCTTTTCTTCTTTATTCACTGTTTTCAAAACAGAACGAAGTACCTCTTCACTGACTTCTAACGTAAGGTCTTTTCCTTGATTTAGCTCAGCCACTCGGTTTTTGTTAATATCAAAACCTATGACATTATATTTGGTAGCAAACAATCTTGCCAATGGCAGGCCTACATACCCCAGACCAATCACTCCAATCTTCATTTTATTGTTTTAAATTATTCCAATACCATTGCACGGCTTCCTTAATTCCTTGTTGCAACGAGTATTGCGGATTATATCCTAATATTTTTTTTGCTTTATCTATACTGGCTAACGAATGAGGTATGTCTCCGATTCGGTTCGGACCATGTTTAATTTCTACGTCTGCAATTTTAGGATCAAATCGGGCCAGTTCTTCTTGCAAGACAGCCACTAATTGATTTAAAGTAGTTCTGTCTCCGAAAGCCGTGTTGAAGACCGTATTGATGGCATCAGGATTTTGCGTCAACATGGCCAACTCGTTCATTTGAATTACATTGTCTATGTAGGTAAAATCGCGAGAATAATTTCCATCTCCATTAATCACTGGACTTTCATATCGCATGAACTGCAATACAAATTTAGGAATCACAGCCGCATAGGCTCCATTTGGATCTTGTTTTCGACCAAAAACATTGAAATAACGGAGTCCGATGGTTTCCATACCGTAGGTTTTTCCGAATATTTCTGCATAAAGTTCATTGACATATTTGGTAATGGCGTAAGGCGAAAGAGGTTTCCCTATGACTTCTTCCACTTTGGGTAAACTTTCTGAATCTCCATACGTAGAAGAACTTGCTGCATACACAAAACGCTTTATTCCGGCTTCTTTTGAGGCTTGTAACATATTTAAAAAACCCGTTACATTTACTTCATTGGAAGAAAGAGGATCTTGTATGGATCGCGGTACCGAACCTAAAGCCGCTTGATGTAAAACATAATGAACTCCTTCTACTGCTTTTTGACAATCTTTAAAATTTCTAATATCCCCTTCGATAAAAGTAAAATTAGGGTCATCTAATAAATGTTCAATATTTTTACAATACCCCGTAGCCAGATTATCCAAACAAACTACTTGATATTTCTTATTTAGAAAATATTCACAAAGATTAGAACCTATAAATCCTGCACCACCCGTGATGAGTATTTTTATTTCGGAAGTATTCATTTATTTTTTAAAAAATTTATCGACCCACTCTTTTATTCTGTTTCTTTTTTCCGGCATCTCTAAGTAACCTTCACCATAGGCCCCATAACCGTAACCGTAGCCATATCCGTAGCCATAACCATAACCGTATTTGGCCTTATTTTCGAAACCATTGAATAAAATACTTATATTTTCTAACTCCCCCCTTTTGTGTTTATTATTCACTAAAGTAAGCATGTCTTTTCTAGTAATTCCCTGTCTTACCACATAAATAGTCGCATCACAATACTCTGTTAACTCTAAAGCATCGGCAACTAATCCGACAGGTGGTGTATCGAGAATCACATAATCATACTTAGCCTTTAACTCCTCTATTAACTCCCTCATATTCTCACTCATAATTAGTTCAGAAGGATTAGGAGGAACGGGTCCAGAAGTAATAAGATCCAGATAAGGAATTTCCGTTTTTAATGTTATTTCTTCGAGTGTTTTTTGACCTATTAAATGATTTACTACCCCTATATTATTTTCGTACCCAAAATCTTGGAAAATCTTTGGTTTTCTGAGATCCAAACCAACAATTACGGTTTTCTTTTCACTCATTGCAAAAACCGTAGCAATATTCATGGAACAAAATGTCTTTCCTTCACCACTAATGGAAGATGTTAGCATTAACACTTTAGAACCTGCTTGTTGCTTTTTGTATAAAAATTGTAAAGAGGAACGAACCGCTCTAAAACTCTCCGCCAAAGCTGATTTTGGTTTTTCGAATACGGCCAAATTCGTCGTGGTATGTTTTTTTCCGATAACACCAATAACAGGAATTTTGGTTAATCGGGTTATATCTTCAATATTCTTGATGGTATTGTCCAGTAAAGTCAAAACAAAAATCAGCAGAAACGGAATTAACAATCCGAGAAAAAGTGCCATTACGTAGTTCACACTGGTTTTAGGACCTATCAAACCTCCTCCCGTATCTTTGGCTGGATCGATAAACTGAATATCTGAAAGATTGGCTGCTCTAACAATATCCGCTTCACTTCTTTTTGCGAGGAAGGTGTTGTATATGTTTTTACTCAAGTCGTATTTACGATTGATTTTAACCAACTCCTGTTGCTGTTCCGGCAACTTTTTAATGTTTTGCTCGGCAACACTTATTTTTTTATTGATGGCTCTTAAGTCATACTGAACAGCCGCTTTTGCTGTAGCGATATTCTCTAGTAAGACTTTTTTCAAAGCCTCCATTTGATTATCGAAATCTTTAAACTTTTTATCGCTCTTAACGGTATACGCCATTTCAGCTCTCTCCGCCGAGAGTCCGGTTAGCTTTGCGATATTCGCAATTATGTTGGGATCATCTATTCCTGCAACTGATGGTGCTGGCAGACGTGAAAAATCTTCATTGCTCAATAAATAGTTTTTCAATCTGTCGTAATACACAATTTTTCTTTCGATTAAATCCTTTTCTGTATCGAGATCTGAGAGCAAAGAAGAATATTTTTCGCCACCATCTTCTACTTCAAAAATATTTTTATCGCGACTGAATTTTTTTAATTCATCTTCGGTGTTTTTCAGTTGTCCTTCCATTGCAACTAAAGTACTATCAATGAAATCGATAGTATTTGCAGCAAACTGGTTTTTCATTTGCAATTGTTTCTTAATTAAAACATTCACTGTTCCATTAAGATAATCAACCATTCTGGCTTTGTTTGTACCCGACAGACCGAGTCTTACAATAGATCCTGCTTTGGCATCGCTCTCTACATCAATTCCTTGATATCCTGCAACTACACCATTAAAATCAGCAAAACGAATCATATAAGAAGCACCTTCGTAAAAACCAGGATTATCGGTAAGTTCTAATTTTAAATTTAAAAACGGTAGCGCTATTTGCTGGCCTATTTTGTATTGCTTTTTAAACTCTCCAACAGGCACATTTGTATGCGAATATTCATCAGTTGTATAATTATACAATCCTACCTTGGCCTCTTGAAAAGGGATTGCTATTTCAAAAGTCTTCGCATTGATAAAACGAATATTGATGACTCTCCCTATTAACTGCGGTAAGTGTTTGTTCAACTTTACTACGAAAGGAACTTCCCCGTAAGCGTCTTCCATGTTGTATTTTCCTTGGCGCAGGTACTCTACATAATATTGCAATTCTCTGACTACATCTTCATTGTGTGAACGCGATTTGATGGTAGACATTAAGGTACTAACCTGATCTGAGGTACCTCCCCAATTGAAAACTAAACTAGTATTCGACGTAAAAAAAGGATTGTTTTCTTCTTTATAGGCAATGGTAGTTGACATCCCGTAAATTTTTTGTTTACGGATATTCACCTGATAAGCAACCGTGAAAGTAATTAACAAGGCGATTAAAAACCAATACCAATACGCTATGATTTTAGAAAACAATGCTTTAAAATCAAAAGTATTATGCGATTCGAAGAATGTAAAATCTTTGGTATCTAACATTCTGAATTAGTTGTTTTTTATTAATAAATAAGTGGTAAACAATATTCCCATAGTACTCAACAAAGTGGTTACCGTTTGTAAACCATTGGTACCAAAACCTCTTGTTTTTTGCTTTAAAGGCTTGATATAAATATAATCATTAGGCTGAACATAATAATAAGGAGATTTCATCACCTCAACAGAAGTAAGATCCACTGTGTGGATTTCTGTCCCATGAGGAAATTGTCTTACAATCACCACATCTTTTCTATTTCCTACCAACGTTATATCCCCGCTGTTTGCGATAGCTTCCAAAATAGTCACTTTGTCTTGAAACAAGGTTTTAGTTCCCGGAGATCCTATTTCGCCATTAATGGTATATCGTAATCCACCTATTTTTACGGTAACAAAAAGATCCGCTTCTTTGTTTAAATATTCTTCTAAAAGTTGTTTTTCAATTTTTTGTCTGATTTCTTCGAAAGTCATCCCCAAAACTTGTAATTCTCCCAAAACAGGCACTCGAATATTTCCGTGATCATCTACCGTAAAACCATCAAAATACAACGACTGATCACTTCTTGAAAGCGCATTTTCTGGAGAAGGATTAAACATCGCTACCAATTTTTGATCCAAAGCTTTAATAGTGACGCTCAACACATCGTTTACCTTCACCCTGTAGGGTTTTATAGCCACGGGCTGAATTACATCGGACTCGCTCGCTGTTTCCGCTTTTTGTATGTAAACCAAATCTTTGTTTGTGATACAAGAAGTGGTCAAAAAACAAGACAATAATACTATTAAAAAACTATATATTTTGTTCATTATAAGCGGGATTTTGGAAAACAAATATAACTTTTCATTTGTAAAAAAGAAACGTAATTAAAATTAAATTATTTTAAATATTTCTCAGGGAGTTTTCGAAAGGAATTCTGTTAACAATACTTCTTCCCAAGGTTACTTCATCTGCATACTCTAATTCGTCGCCCACTGATATTCCTCTCGCAATAGAAGAGGTTGTAACTCCTGAATCTTTGATTTGTTTGTAGATATAAAAATTGGTCGTATCCCCTTCCATGGTGGAACTTAAGGCAAAAATAATTTCTTCAACATTACCCGCTTTGACTTTTTCTACCAATGACGCTACATTTAATTGACTAGGCCCTATGCCATCAATAGGCGAAATTTTTCCTCCTAATACATGATATATTCCTCGGAACTGTCCGGTATTTTCTATCGCCATGACATCTCTTACATCTTCCACCACACAAATTATTTTATAATTGCGTGAAGGGTTGGCACAAATCTCACATACTTCTATATCAGAAATATTGTGACAGTTTTTACAAAATTTGATATCGTTGCGCATGTTGGTTAATGCCTGCGTTAAGAAATCGGTTTGCTCTTTGGGCTGTTTTAACAAATGCAATACCAAACGCAAAGCGGTTCGTTTACCAATACCTGGTAATTGCGACATTTCACTTACTGCTTTTTCTAAAAGTTTCGAAGAAAATTCCATGGAACAAAAGTAGTTAATTTGAAATTTATAAAATTTGATGAATTGAAGATTATTTATGTAAATTGGCACAAAATAAATTTGAAATCTGATGTCACCATTTGCCATTTTATCCTTAATTGTAGTTTATTTTGGAATTTTATTCTTCATCTCCCACATTGTCAGCAAGAAAGACAGTGGCAATGATGCTTTTTTTAAGGCTAATAAAAACTCGAAATGGTATTTGGTTGCTTTCGGAATGATAGGCACGGCTTTGTCTGGAGTGACTTTTATTTCAGTACCGGGCGAAGTAGGGAATCCGGATTTGCAATTTAAATATTTCCAATTTGTTTTGGGTAATGCTATTGGCTTTCTAATCATCGCCAAAGTATTACTTCCTCTTTATTACAGAATGAATCTGACTTCCATTTATGGTTATATTGAACAACGATTAGGCACGGTGAGTTACAAAACGGCGGCGACGATCTTCCTTATTAGTCGAACAATTGGTTCTGCCTTTAGATTGTACTTAGTTGTGATTGTATTGCAACGCTATGTTTTTGACCATTACGGCATTCCTTTTACTTTTACTGTACTGTTATCGTTACTTTTAATTTTTGCCTACACCTATAAAGGAGGCCTTAAAACTATTATTATTACCGATACCTTACAAACCTTTTTTCTTGTTTTATCGGTATTCTTGACTATTATCTTCATTTGTAAAAGTCTCGATCTTTCTGTGATACAAGCTTTTGAAACCGTTAAAGAAAGTCAATATTCTAAAATTTTCTTTTTTGAAGATTATCTGAAAGGCAATTATTTCTGGAAACAATTGTTGGGCGGAATTTTTGTTACCATCGCCATGGTTGGTTTGGATCAGGATTTGATGCAGAAAAATTTGAGTTGTGCCACTATTGGAGAAGCTCAAAAAAACATGTTTACTTTCACCGGTATATTTGTCATCATTAACCTTTTCTTTTTGAGTGTTGGGGCTTTGTTGTACATGTATGCCGAAAAAAACGGTATCAGTGTTCCTATGGTAGATGATGTCGCAAGAACCGATTTTTTATTTCCTGAAATAGCCCTAAAATCCCTTGGTTTAATCCCGGCTATTGTGTTCTTATTAGGGCTTACTGCCGCAACTTTTGCGACAACCGATTCGGCTCTGACGGCATTAACCACTTCTTTTTGCGTAGATTTCTTAGGAATGGATAAAGCCGAAAATCAGAATAACCCAGCTGCAGTAAGAACTAGACACTGGGTCCATATTGGTTTTTCTTTATTGATGTTCTTGGTCATTGTCTTTTTTAACGCTGTAAATGATGCTTCAGTCGTAAAAATGATTTTCAGAATTGCCTCTTATACTTATGGACCACTTCTAGGCCTATATGCTTTTGGATTATTTGTAAAATCGAAGACTGTAAATGACAAACTGGTTCCTTTTATTTGTTTAATTTCACCAGCCATTTGCTACATCATTTCGGCAAATTCATCAGAATGGTTAAATGGTTATACCTTGGCCGAAGAACTAATCATTGTTAACGGACTTATCACATTTTTAGGTTTATTTTTAATCAGCAAACCAGCCACAGGGCAAACACGATTTTAAAACTAGGAGTTCATTTTAAACTCTTGTGGCTAAATCTTTAAAAAATATTTCGACTCTAGAACTGATGTGTTGTTAACAAGACTAGTGTGCAAGCCACTTCTACTTGAATATTATTTTGTTGCAAAAGGGTGTAAAATTCTGGATTTTCTGTCCCTGGATTAAAAATAACTCTTTGTGGTTTTAAGTTGATAATGTAGTCGTAATATTCCTTTTGTCGTAAAGGATTAAGATACAAAGTTACCGTATGAATCCCTTGAAAATCAGGAAATCCAGTTTCTATTGCTACTGAGGCAACTTTTTCATTTTTTAATCCAACGGCTACTACTTCATGACCATGCTGCAATAACATATTGATGGCTTTGTATGCGTATCGTTCCGGATTAGAGGAAGCTCCTATAACTAATGTTTTCATTGTTCTTTTTATTATTCAATAAAATTAGTACTTTTAATCTTATAGAAATAGTTACTTAACATTTCTTTTATATTACATACTCAATAAGAAGCTAACTTTACCAAAAAACTATGGATTTATTCTTTTACATCTTCGCCGCCTTATTTTCTGTTTTAAACCCTATCGGAGCTATCCCAGTATTTGTTGGTTTGACCAATGGTTATAGTCGGGAAGAATTAATTAAAACATCATTCTGGACAGCTGTTAATGTATTTATAATATTGATTGTAGCCTATTTCATGGGGGAATATGTCTTGCGTTTTTTTGGAATTAGTCTCGAATCATTGCGAATCGCTGGAGGACTTATTATTGCCAATTCTGGTTTTGGACTTTTGTCTGGAAAAGTAAAAAAAAGAAAGGGAATCAATAAAAAAGTGGAAGATGAAGCACAACAAAAACATGCTATTGCATTAACTCCGTTGGCAATGCCTCTATTGGCAGGTCCTGGCTCTATTTCTTTATTAATTGCATTTTATCAAGAACACCATAATTTGACCGCTATTTCCATTGCTATTGGCGCTATTTTAGCCGTAGCTTTATCGATCTATCTCGTATTGAGAAGTGCCAATTATCTAGTAAAATATTTGGGTGAAGCGGGAATTGTAGCCATTTCGCGAATCGTTGGATTCTTTGTCATTGCGATTGGTATTCAGTATATCGTGAATGCTTTACTCACTATCATTAAAGGAAATTTTTAAAAGAAAAAAAACCAATACTATTGCTGATGAATAGTATTGGTCTTTTTATTTTAATTAATTAGGGATGTTATTTTTTTTGGAAGAAAAACTTCTGCCATCATACATCGCGCACTTCCTCCGCCACACGTTTCTATAGTTTCTAAATTAGCACTTAAAATTACAGCATGTTTTTCTAACTGCTCTATTTGTTTTGTTGATAACGATTGACGAGCTTGTTCACTCATCACCAAATAATGCTGGTTTTTATCTCCTAAAACTTCTAACATATTTCCAGCAAAATGATTCACTTGGGCTTCAGAAATCAGAATAATTTCTTTGCCATCTTGGCGTAGATTTTCTAATACATTTTTGCGCTCCGTTTTATCCTCAATACATTCGGCACAAACGACAGCAAAGGTATCACCTACGCACATCATCACATTGGTATGATAAATAAGTTCACGGTTTTCTCCTACTGTTTGATAGGCTTTAAAGATTACCGGAGTGTATTCGAAGTCTTCACAAAATTCAATAAACAATTCTTCGTCTGCACGAGGAGACAAAGCGCAATAGGCTTTGCCATTGGCTCTATCCAAAACCACACTTCCGGTTCCTTCTAAATATACCTCTTGCTCTTCTGCTTCGGTATAATCCATCACGCTTTCAATCACGAATCCTTGAGCTTCCACTGCATCTAGAACATCTTCACGACGCTCCAAACGACGATTTTCTGCAAACATCGGATACAAAGCTACCTCACCATTTTCATGAAACGAGATCCAGTTGTTTGGAAAGATACTATCCGGAGTATCGTTTTCTTTACTGTCATCCAACACAATAACATGAACACCTACTGCTTTTAATTTTTCTACCAAACCATCAAACTCTTGTTGCGCTTTGGCATTAATTGCTGCTGGCAACATTCCTTTGAATTCTTTTTGATAGAAGTTATTTACAGCTGTCTGTTCATTGCTTCTAAAAGCAACCGGACGAATCATCAAGATTGTATTGGTGTTTTGTTTCATTTTCTGTTTTTTATTACATCCGTTATCGCTTCAACAATCTCTAGTGTTACTTCTGCCATTGTATTTCCTTTTTCATCCAAACATGGATTAACTTCTACAATTTCCAAGCACACTGTTTTTTGATTTTGAGATAAAGCTGTTAGTAATCCTTTGGCTTCTATTGGTGAAATTCCATTAGGAACTGGAGTCCCGGTACCGTATGAAGTCAATTCAGGATCCATGGAATCTACATCAAAAGTAACGTACACAAAATCGCAATCTTTTAATTGTTCCTCAATCTGTTGCACGATGGCTGTTATTCCTTGATTGTGTACATCATCTACAGTAAACCATTTTATGCCCAGTTGTTTTATAATTTTTTCTTCTTGCTCTTCGGTATCACGAACCCCGACATAAACTACATCTTTTGGGTTAATCTTTTGGGTTATTCCTCCCACAGCTTTGAGTTCGTTCCACAGCGATACTGTTTCGGGATCAACCTCATTGACTTTACATTCTAAATTATCTAGATTCATTACTGAAGCCAGAGGCATGCCATGCATGTTGCCAGAAGGAGTTGTATAAGGCGTATGAATATCCGCATGTGCATCAATCCAAACCACACCAATTCGTTTGTCAGGAAAAGCCGATTTGATTCCTGAAATAGTTCCTCCTGCAGAACCATGATCTGCTGCTAAAATAATTGGAAAAGAGTTTTTGTTTAAAATATCAGCGACTTTAGTATTAAGTTCCTGATAAACGGAAAGAAGTCCGTCAATTCGCTTTGCGAAAGGATATTTGGTAGGTCGGTCTAAAAATGCGTTGGTAATATTCAGTTGTTCGAGAGTGTTTTCTCCAAAAAGGTAACTCCCCTTTGTCCTGGCAGCAGTCATGATAGCATCTGGCCCCAAAGATGCTCCCCGCGTACCGGCGGTAATTTCGGATTTGTTGATTAAAAAAGTAACATTAGTACTCATAAAGATTTTATTTGATTGTCGTACGAACGTATCGCACCATCTGTTTCTTAACGAGCAAATATAAAAAAAAGCCTCTCTATTAGAGAAGCTTTCTTGATATTAAATTTAATCTTTATCTTTTATCCATTGGTATAAAGGATCTCAAAGGATGACCTGTATACACTTGACGAGGACGACCGATAGGTTCTTTGTTCACACGCATTTCTTTCCATTGTGCTATCCAACCTGGTAAACGACCAATAGCAAATAATACTGTAAACATATCTGTTGGGATTCCTAAAGCACGGTAAATAATACCAGAATAGAAATCTACGTTAGGATATAAGTTTCTAGATTTGAAGTACTCGTCTTGTAAAGCAGATTCTTCTAATTTTTTAGCAATATTCAAAATAGGATCATTTACTCCTAAAGTTGCTAACACTTCATCAGCCGCTCTTTTGATAATTTTTGCACGAGGGTCAAAGTTTTTATAAACACGGTGACCGAATCCCATTAAGCGGAAAGGATCGTTTTTATCTTTCGCTTTCGCTAAATACTTATCAGCATCTCCACCATCTTTTTGAATTTCTTCTAACATTTCCAATACCGCTTGGTTAGCACCTCCGTGAAGTGGTCCCCATAGTGCCGAAACACCTGCTGATATTGAAGCAAACAAACCTGCATGAGAAGAACCAACAATTCTAACCGTAGATGTTGAACAGTTTTGCTCGTGATCTGCATGTAAAATAAATAACTTATCTAATGCATCTACAACCACTGGATTGATTTCGTATGGACCAGTAGGTAGTTTAAACATTAATTGCATGAAATTCTCTACATAACCAATAGTATTATCATAATAATTTAGAGGATAACCCATCATTTTTCTGTAGGTCCAAGTAGCAATAACTAGGAATTTACCCATTGTTTTGCATACTGCTTCATACATTTCTTTTTCGTTTTCAACATTTACCACCTTAGGATTGAAAGCAGTTAATGCACTAGTCAAAGAAGATAACACTCCCATAGGATGGGCAGTCTTAGGGAAACCATCAATGATGTTTTTCATCTCTTCATTCACCAAAGTGTATCTTCTGATATCTGTTTCGAACTGTGTTAACTGTTCTTTTGTTGGTAATTCACCGAAAATAACCAAATAAGACACTTCTAAGAAGTTGGCTTTATCTGCTAAATCTTCAATGGCATACCCTCTGTAACGAAGAATACCTTCTTCCCCATCAAGGAAAGTAATATCACTTTTACAAGAACCTGAGTTTTTATAACCCGGATCTAATGTAATCGCACCTGTTAAAGCACGTAATTTTTCTATATCGATGGCAGCCTCATTCTCACTTCCTACGATTACCGGAAATTCATATTTATTGCCATCAAATTCTAATATCGCTGTTTTTGACATAATGTAATTTGGGAATTAATCTTAATATATATTTTAACAAATTTAACGAAATAAGAATCAAATAAAAAAGTTTTAAGGAAACGTTTTCGTTAATAATTTTATAAAATTCGTAAATTTAATATACATCTTCTTTACATATATAAAAAAAGTCTGATTATTTTAAGATAATCAGACTTTTAGACTTTAAAAAAGCGGTTTATTATTTGACTTTAAATGCATTTTTTCCAGGGAAATACGCTACATCTCCTAATTCTTCTTCGATACGCAATAATTGATTGTATTTTGCCATACGATCTGAACGAGAAGCCGATCCCGTTTTAATTTGACCACAATTTAAAGCAACAGCTAAATCTGCAATAGTATTGTCTTCTGTTTCACCCGAACGATGTGACATTACCGATGTATAACCTGCATTATGCGCCATATTAACTGCAGCAATAGTTTCAGTTAAAGTACCAATTTGATTCACTTTAATCAAAATTGAATTCGCGATACCTTTTTCAATTCCTGTTGATAGACGTTCAACATTGGTCACGAATAAATCGTCTCCTACCAACTGCACTTTATTACCAATTTTTTCTGTTAACAACTTCCATCCTTCCCAGTCATCTTCATACATTCCGTCCTCGATCGATATAATCGGGTATTTAGAAGCTAATTCTGCTAAATATTCTGCTTGCTCAGAAGATGTTCTAATTTTTCCGCTTTCACCTTCAAATTTCGTATAATCATATTTTCCGTCCACATAAAACTCAGAAGCAGCACAATCTAAAGCAATCATGATATCCTCACCAAAAGTATACCCTGCGTTTTCTACAGCAACCTTAATAGAATCTAAAGCATCTTCTGTTCCTCCTGCTAAGTTAGGCGCAAAACCTCCTTCATCTCCAACCGCGGTAGAAAGGTTTCTGTCGTGTAATACTTTTTTAAGATTGTGGAAAATTTCAGTACCCATTTGCATCGCATGCGTAAACGAAGTGGCTTTAACCGGCATAATCATAAACTCTTGGAAAGCGATAGGCGCATCAGAGTGTGAACCTCCGTTAATAATATTCATCATAGGAACCGGTAACGTATTACCTGAAACACCTCCTACGTAACGATACAAAGGCAAACCTAACTCGTTAGCTGCTGCTTTGGCTACAGCCAAAGAAACTCCTAAGATAGCATTCGCTCCTAGGTTAGATTTGTTAGAAGTACCATCTAAATCGATCATGATTTTGTCAATCAAATTTTGCTCGAAAACTGAAGTTCCTAACAACGCCTCTGCTATAGTAGTATTAACATTTTCAACTGCTTTTAAAACTCCTTTACCCATGAAAGCCTTACCTCCATCACGTAATTCTACCGCCTCATGTTCTCCGGTTGAAGCACCAGAAGGAACAGCAGCTCGTCCTAAAATACCATTTTCAGTTACCACATCCACTTCGATTGTAGGATTACCTCTTGAATCAAGGATTTGCCTTGCATGTACTTTTATAATAATACTCATTGTTATTCTTTTTATTTGTTATAAATCTATCACACTATTCTACTAAAAGAACATTTTACAAATTTATTTAATCTACACAAACAACCATAGTTAAAATAAAATTGTTATTAACGATAACGTTTTAGTTTTAATTTTTAGCCGATTTAATATTGTCTAAAAATTGATCGAATAGATAAGACGAATCATGTGGCCCGGGACTTGCCTCAGGATGGTATTGTACTGAAAAGCAGTTTTTAGACTTCATTCGCATTCCAGCTACAGTTCCGTCATTTAAATGAATATGTGTAATTTCTAAATCAGGATGATTGTCCAACGCTTCTTTATTCACAGCAAAACCATGATTTTGAGAAGTAATTTCTCCTTTTCCACTTATTAAATTTTTAACCGGATGATTGATTCCTCTGTGCCCATTAAACATCTTATAGGTTGAAACACCATTGGCTAAAGCAATAATCTGGTGTCCTAAGCAGATGCCAAACAACGGGTAGTTATTAGCAATGATTTCTTTTGCTACATTTATAGCACCATCCAAAGGATCTGGATCGCCAGGCCCATTTGACAAGAAATAGCCATCAGGATTGAAAGCTTTAAGCTCTTCAAAAGAAGAATTATAAGGGAATACTTTGACGTAACAATCTCTTTTTGCTAAATTTCTTAAGATATTTTCTTTAATTCCTAAATCTAAAGCTGCAATTTTATAGGTTGCATTTTCGTTTCCGTAAAAATAAGGCTGATTAGTAGAAACTTTCGAAGCCAATTCTAAACCTACCATATCAGGTGTCTGTGCCAAAAGCGCTTTTAACTCATCAACTGGTGTCCCATCAGTACATATCACAGCGTTTTGTGCACCATGATCTCTAATGTATGATACGAGAGCACGAGTATCCACATCGGATATACAGATCAGATTTTGCTTTTTAAAATAATCAAATAAATTACTTTCTGAATATGGTCTCGAATGAAAAGTAGAGAATTTTTTACAAACCAAACCCGCTATTTTAATAGAATTTGATTCTACCTCCTCTTCATTTACACCATAGTTCCCGATATGGGCATTGGTCGTAACCATAATCTGTCCATAATAAGAAGGGTCTGTGAAAATTTCTTGATAACCAGTAGTTCCGGTATTAAAACAAACCTCTCCAAAGGTTTTCCCAGAGATTCCGATTGATTTACCGTGAAAAATAGTACCATCTGCCAGTAGTAGTATTGCAGATTGTGATGTAGTGTGTTGCATTGTAAAAAAAAGTTTTGCAAATTTATCTAAAAAAAAAGGATAAACTATAAAGTTTATCCTTAAATATTTATGAAGTAAGATTCATCTTATTCAGCAGTTTCAGAAGATTCTTCAGCAGCAGGAGCTTCAGGAGCAGATTCAGCTTTTTTAGCTTTTCCACCACGACGGCTTTTTGCTTTTTTAACTTCTTTTTTACCACCGTTGTATAACTCGTTGAAATCTACTAATTCGATCATCGCCATATCAGCGTTATCTCCTAAACGATTTCCTAATTTAATAATACGAGTATATCCACCTGGACGATCGCCTACTTTTGCAGCTACATCTCTGAACAAATCTGTTACAGCGTATTTGCTTTTTAAGTAAGAAAAAACGATACGACGGTTGTGAGTAGTATCTTCTTTTGACTTTGTGATAAGCGGCTCAACAAATTGTTTTAATGCTTTAGCTTTAGCAACAGTAGTGTTAATACGCTTGTGCTCGATTAGAGAACAAGCCATATTAGCCAACATAGCTTTTCTATGCCCAGTTTGTCTGCTTAAATGGTTTACTTTTTTTCCGTGTCTCATGACGTTACTTTTTGTACTTCATCTTGCTTCGATCCACCTTGGAGAGCAAAATATGAAGTAATTTATTCTTTATCTAACTTATATTTTGACAAATCCATTCCGAATGTTAAATTCTTGTTGGCTACTAATTCATCAAGCTCTGTTAATGATTTTTTACCAAAGTTACGGAACTTCATTAAGTCATTTTTATTAAACGATACTAAGTCGCCCAACGTATCAACTTCAGCAGCTTTTAAGCAATTTAATGCTCTCACTGACAAGTCCATATCCACAAGTTTAGTTTTTAACAACTGTCTCATGTGTAAAGACTCCTCATCGTAAGATTCAGTTTGAGCGATCTCATCAGCCTCTAATGTGATTCTCTCATCTGAGAACAACATAAAGTGGTGAATTAATACTTTAGCAGCTTCTGTTAGAGCATCTTTAGGGTGAATAGAACCATCAGTTTTAATTTCAAAAACCAATTTTTCATAATCCGTTTTTTGCTCTACACGGAAGTTTTCGATAGCATACTTCACGTTCTTTACTGGAGTAAAGATTGAATCTGTAAAGATCGTACCAATTGCAGCGTTTTGTTTTTTATTCTCTTCTGCAGGTACATATCCTCTACCTTTTTCGATAGTAATTTCCATGTTAAGGTTTACTTTACTATCTAAATTGCAAATTACTAATTCCGGGTTTAACACCTGGAAACCAGACATGAATTTTTGGAAATCACCTGCAGTAACTTGATCTTTTCCTGTGATTGATATTGTCACAGCTTCGTTATCAATATCTTCGATTTGACGTTTTAAACGTACTTGTTTCAGATTAAGGATAATTTCGGTAACATCTTCAACAACACCAGAAATAGTAGAGAATTCGTGATCAACACCTTCAATGCGTACAGATGTGATAGCATAACCTTCCAATGCTGAAAGTAAAACTCTTCTAAGTGCGTTACCAACAGTCAATCCATATCCCGGTTCTAAAGGTCTGAATTCAAACTTACCTTCAAAATCGGTAGAATCGATCATGATAACTTTATCGGGCTTTTGAAAATTAAATATTGCCATAAATTTTCGACTGATGTCAATTATTATTTGTTGTACAATTCGACGATTAGTTGTTCTTTAATGTTCTCTGTAATTTGAATTCTTGCAGGAACAGATACGAAAGTACCTTCTTTAGTATCGTTATTCCAAGTAATCCACTCATAAACATGAGAAGAAGCAGCTAAAGAACGTTCGATAGCCTCTAATGATTTAGATTTTTCACGAACAGCAACTTTGTCACCAGGTTTTAAATGGTAAGAAGGAACGTTAACCACTTCACCATTTACAGTAATATGTCTGTGAGTTACAATTTGACGTGCAGCTCTTCTTGACGGAGCGATACCCATTCTATAAACTACGTTATCTAAACGAGCTTCACATAATTGTAAAAGGATTTCACCAGTTACACCTTTAGAAGCAGCAGCTTTTTCAAACAAGTTTCTGAATTGTTTTTCTAAAATACCATAAGTATATTTAGCTTTTTGCTTTTCCATTAACTGGATTGCATATTCAGATTTTTTACCTCTCTTTTTAGCTAAACCATGTTGCCCTGGAGGGTAATTTCTTTTTTCGAAGGCTTTATCATCTCCGAAGATTGCTTCGCCAAATTTACGAGCAATTTTTGTTTTTGGACCAGTATATCTTGCCATTTTAAAAATTTTTAAGGTAGAGATTATGAATTCAGGTCAGTATCCTCCGATAATCTGTTTTCTACCTAGTTATACTTAAATAAATTAAACTCTACGTCTTTTTGGAGGACGACATCCGTTGTGAGGTAATGGAGTAACATCGATGATTTCTGTTACTTCGATTCCTGCATTGTGAAGAGAACGGATTGCCGATTCTCTACCATTTCCAGGACCTTTCACAAAAACTTTCACCTTTTTAAGCCCAGCCTCTAATGCTACTTTTGAACAATCTTCAGCGGCCATTTGAGCTGCATACGGAGTATTCTTTTTAGAACCTCTGAAGCCCATTTTTCCAGCTGATGACCATGAAACAACTTCACCTTTTTTGTTAGTTAACGAAATGATGATGTTGTTAAAAGTTGCACTAATATGAGCTTCTCCTGTCGACTCAACGATAACTTTACGTTTTTTTGTGCTTGTCTTAGCCATATTACTACTTATTATTTAGTTGCTTTTTTCTTGTTAGCAACAGTTTTTCTTTTACCTTTTCTAGTTCTAGAATTGTTTTTAGTTCTTTGACCTCTTAATGGAAGCCCTGATCTGTGACGGATTCCTCTGTAGCATCCGATATCCATTAAACGCTTGATGTTTAATGAAGTTTCAGAACGCAATTCACCTTCAATTTTGTAGTATGAAACTGCGTCACGGATAGCTCCAATTTCTTCGTCATTCCACTCTTGAACTTTTTTATCTTGACTCACTTGAGCCTTTTCTAGAATTTCGATAGCTCTGCTTTTTCCAATTCCGAAGATATATGTCAAAGCGATAACTCCTCTTTTGTTTTTAGGTATATCTACCCCTGCTATTCTTGCCATAATTATCCTTGTCTTTGTTTAAATCTAGGATTCTTTTTGTTAATAACGTATAATCTTCCTTTTCTACGTACGATAATGCACTCGGCACTACGTTTTTTTACTGATGCTCTTACTTTCATTTTAGTAGCTTTAGTATCTATAAGTAATTCTTGCTTTGGATAAATCGTAAGGACTCATTTCCAGTTTCACTTTATCACCAGGTAATAATTTGATGTAATGCATACGCATTTTTCCTGAAATGTGAGCAATAACGATATGCCCATTCTCTAACTCAACACGGAACATCGCATTTGACAATGCTTCAATGATTGAACCGTCTTGTTCTATTGCTGATTGTTTTGCCATATTAAGCTAATGCTTTTCTGTTTTTACCACTCTTCATCAAACCATCATAATGTTTGTTTAACAAATATGAATTGATTTGCTGAATTGTATCGATTGCAACTCCAACCAAAATTAACAATGATGTACCTCCAAAAAACAATCCCCATTGTGCTTGTACACCTAATACACTTACTACAATTGCTGGGAACACAGCAAGCAAAGCAAGGAATAAAGATCCTGGGAAAGTAATTAAAGACATCACTCTATCCAAAAAGTCAGCCGTTTCAACTCCAGGTTTAACACCAGGAATAAAACCTCCACTTCTTTTCAAATCATCAGCCATCTTATTAGTAGGGATGGTAATTGCTGTGTAAAAATACGTAAAAACTACGATTAATGTAGCAAATAATAAATTATACTCCCATCCGAAAATATCTTGAAATCTTGTGCTGATTGATTGAGCTGTTTCCGATGATGATAATCCGGCTACAGCAGCAGGAATAAACATAATTGCCTGAGCAAAAATGATTGGCATAACTCCAGACGCATTTAATTTTAGCGGGATAAACTGACGATTACCACCCATTAAATCTTGCTCCATATCACCTGAAACGGTGCGACGAGCATACTGAACAGGCACTCTTCGAACAGCCATTGTCATCAAAATACAAGCTACAATTACAAGTAACCAAATAATAATTTCTAAAACCAATAACATTGGTCCTCCATTGTTATTTGAAATCACTGAAGAAAATTCTTGAGTGAACGCTTGCGGTAATCTTGCAACGATACCAACTAAAATTAATAAAGAAATACCGTTTCCAATACCTTTATCAGTAATTTTTTCTCCTAACCACATTGCAAAAATTGTACCTGTAGTCAAGATAATTACAGACGAGAATAAGAATGCAAATGAATTAAATCCTAACAAGAAAGCATCGGCAGGCAATGTTCTGTACAAGTTATAAATATAACCAGGACCTTGAACTAGAGTAATACCAATAGTTAACCATCTTGTAATTTGGTTCATTTTCTTTCTTCCGCTTTCTCCTTCTTTTTGTAATTTCTGTAAATAAGGAACAGCGATTCCCATTAACTGTACTACAATAGAAGCAGAAATATAAGGCATAATACCCAAGGCAAAAACTGAAGCCTGAGAGAAAGCACCACCAGTGAAAACATCAATTAACCAACCAATACCTTTGTCGGTTTGATCAGTTAATCCTTGCAACTTAGTAGCATCAATTCCAGGCAAAGTCACCTGAGCACCAAAACGATAAACTAACAGAAATCCTAATGTAATTAGGATTCTGTTTCTTAGTTCCTCAATTTTCCAAACGTTTTGTAATGATTCAATAAATTTCTTCATCGTGTTCAGAAAATTATAATTCTATAGCTTCACCACCAGCAGCTTCGATAGCAGCTTTAGCAGTAGCCGTGAATTTGTGTGCACTAACTTTTAATTTTGCTTTTAGCTCACCTCTACCTAAGATTTTCACAACTTCAGTTTTAGTAGCTAAACGGTTTCCAACGATAGTAGCAAAATCTACTGTATCCGTTACGATACCGTTATCAACAAGAGCTTGTAAAGTATCTAAATTAATACCTTGGTATTCAACTCTGTTGATATTTTTGAAACCAAATTTAGGAACACGTCTTTGAAGTGGCATTTGACCTCCTTCAAAACCAATCTTTTTAGAGTAACCAGAACGAGACTTAGCTCCTTTGTGACCACGTGCAGCGGTACCACCTTTACCAGAACCTTCACCTCTACCTACTCTTTTGTTTTGGTTGTGCGTTGAACCTGCAGCTGGTTGTAAATTACTTAAATTCATAACAATATCAGTTATTAAGCTTCTTCTACAGAAACCAAATGTTTAACTTTATTTACCATTCCAAGGATAGCAGGATTTGCATCGTGCTCAACAACTTGTCCTATTTTACGTAAACCTAAAGAGACTAAAACTCTTTTTTGGTTTTCTGGACAGTTGATTTTGCTTCTTACTTGTTTTACTTTAATCTTTGCCATAATTTCCTTGAATTAACCTTTAAATACTTTCTCTAAAGATACTCCTCTTTGTTTAGCTACAGTAGCTGCACTTCTCATTTGTAATAAAGCATCAAAAGTTGCTTTTACTACGTTATGAGGATTCGAAGAACCTTGAGATTTTGATAATACATCGTGAATACCTACTGATTCAAGAACTGAACGAACAGCACCACCAGCAATTACTCCAGTACCATGAGAAGCAGGCATTAAAAATACTCTTGCTCCACCAAATTTACCTTTTTGCTCGTGAGGAACAGACTGACCACTTAAAGGAATTCTCACCAAGTTTTTCTTTGCATCTTCTACCGCTTTAGCAATAGCTTCAGAAACATCTTTTGATTTTCCTAATCCGTGTCCAACCACACCGTTCTCGTCACCTACAACTACAATAGCAGAAAAACCGAAAGCTCTACCACCTTTTGTAACTTTAGTAACACGATTCACACTAACTAAACGATCTTTTAATTCAAGACCGCTTGGTTTTACTAACTCTACGTTTTTATAATTATGATACATAATTTCTTAGAATTTTAATCCAGCTGCTCTCGCACCTTCTGCTAATGATTGAACACGACCGTGATATAAATATCCACCTCTATCAAATGTAACATTTTCGATACCAGCTTTTACAGCTTTTTCAGCAACCAATTTACCCACTGCAGCAGCAACTTCGATTTTAGTTCCTTTAGTATCAACACCTTTTTCGCGAGAAGAAGCTGCTATCAATGTAACACCATTCACATCATCTATAAGCTGAGCATAGATTTCTTTGTTACTTCTGAATACAGATAAACGAGGTCTTGCAGCAGTTCCGCTAACAATCTTTCTAATTCTGTACTGTATTCTTTGTCTTCTATCAGATTTTGTTAATGACATAATCTTAATTTTTAAGCTGATTTACCTGCTTTTCTTCTTAATACTTCACCTACAAATTTCACACCTTTTCCTTTGTAAGGTTCAGGTTTACGGAAAGAACGGATTTTAGCCGCTACTTGTCCTAATAATTGTTTGTCGTGAGAAGTTAGCTTTACAATTGGATTTTTACCTTTTTCAGAAACAGTCTCTACTGTAACTTCAGGAGCCACCTCTAAAACGATATTGTGAGAATAACCTAAAGCCAAATCAAGTTTATTTCCTTGATTAGAAGCTCTGTAACCTACTCCCACTAATTCTAATTCTTTTGTAAAACCAGTAGATACACCAGTAATCATGTTATTGATTAAAGCTCTATACAAACCGTGTTGAGCTCTTTCTTCTTTGCTATCGGCAGCTCTTGAAACAAGAACTTGATTTTCTTCAACAGTTACAGTAACATTGCTTGTAAACTCTTGAGAAAGTTGCCCTAGTTTTCCTTTTACTGTAACTACAGCATCTTTAACTTCTACAGTTACACCCGCTGGAATTACAATTGGATTTTTACCTATTCTTGACATTTCTTATCTCTTTTTTAGTATACGTAACAAATTACTTCACCACCAACATTTAACTGCTTAGCTTGTTTACCTGTCATAACTCCTTTAGAAGTTGACACGATAGCAATACCTAAACCATTTAAAATTCTAGGCAATTTAGCTGCACCTGCGTACTTACGTAAACCTGGTTTACTAATTCTTTGAATATCTTTAATCACAGGCTCTTTAGTATCTTTATCATACTTTAGAGCGATTTTGATAGTACCTTGAACAGTACTGTCTTCGAATTTGTAGCTAAGGATATATCCTTGATCGAATAAGATTTTTGTGATCTCTTTTTTCAAATTAGAAGCAGGAATCTCCACCACTTTGTGGTTCGCTTTCACCGCGTTTCTAATTCTTGTTAAGAAATCCGCAATTGGATCTGTATACATATAAACAAAATTGTGGTTATGGTTTTCAACTCACCCTCAGTGAGTTGAACCTTTAACCTATTAAACTTTAATATTTTAAGTTTGCAAATATAATACTTTTTTGCAAACTACCAAGAAGCTTTTTTAACTCCTGGAATCAATCCTTGGTTAGCCATTTCACGGAATGTTACACGTGAAATACCGAATTGACGCATATACCCTCTTGGTCTACCTGTTAATTTACAACGATTGTGTAAACGAACTGGTGAAGCATTTTTCGGTAATTTTTGTAATGCAGCGTAATCTCCAGCTTCTAACAAAGCTTTTCTTTTCTCTGCATATTTTTCTACCGTTTTTTGTCTTTTAACCTCACGGGCTTTCATTGATTCTTTAGCCATGTCTTAATTCTTTTTAAAAGGTAAACCTAATTGAGCTAATAACGATTTTGCTTCTTTATCTGTGCTTGCAGATGTAACAAAAGTAATATCCATACCAGCAATTTTATTTACTTTATCAATATCAATTTCTGGGAAGATAATTTGTTCAAGAACTCCAAGATTGTAGTTTCCTCTACCGTCAAAACCTGTAGATTTGATACCGTTGAAGTCTCTTACACGTGGTAAAGATGAAGTAATCAATCTATCTAAGAACTCATACATTCTTTCTCCACGAAGGGTTACTTTAGCACCAATTGGCATTCCTTTTCTCAATTTGAAAGACGCAACGTCTTTTTTAGAGATAGTAGCTACCGCTTTTTGACCAGTAATCTTTGTTAATTCTTCTACAGCGTAATCGATAAGTTTTTTATCAGACACAGCTGCACCAACACCACGGCTTACTACAATTTTTTCCAATTTTGGAACTTGCATTACATTTTTGTAGCCGAATTCTTCTGTAAGAGCAGCAATTACTCTGCTCTTATATTCTTCTTTTAGTCTAGGTATATAAGCCATCACTATAGTACTTGATTAGATTTTTTTGAAAATCTTACTTTCTTATCTCCTTCTACTTTAAAACCTACTTTAGTTGCCTCTTTTGATTTAGGATCAATTAAAGATAAGTTAGAAATATGCATAGGAGCTTCTTTCTTAACGATTCCACCTTGAGGATTTTTAGCACTTGGCTTAGTGTGTTTAGACACCATATTTACACCCTCAACTACGGCTTTATTTTTTTCACGATATACACGTAAAACTTTACCTTCAGCACCTTTATGGTCACCTGCGATAACTTTTACGATATCACCTGATTTTATTTTTAGCTTTATCATTGTAAATAATAATTAAAGCACTTCTGGTGCTAATGATACAATTTTCATGAATTGTTTTTCACGAAGTTCTCTAGCTACCGGACCGAAAACACGAGTTCCTCTCATCTCACCTGCTGCATTTAATAATACACAAGCGTTATCATCGAAACGGATGTAAGATCCATCAGCTCTTCTAACTTCTTTTTTAGTTCTAACAACAACTGCAGTTGAAACCGCACCTTTCTTAACGTTTCCGTTAGGAGTTGCATCTTTAATAGCTACTACAATTTTGTCACCAACAGAGGCATAACGACGTTTCGTTCCTCCTAAAACACGGATAGTTAAAACTTCTTTAGCTCCCGTATTATCTGCTACTTTTAGTCTTGATTCTTGTTGTACCATAATTATTTCGCTCTTTCAATGATTTCAACTAATCTCCAACATTTAGATTTAGATAAAGGTCTTGTTTCCATGATCTTTACCGTATCTCCGATGTTACAGTCGTTTGTTTCGTCGTGTGCAACATATTTTTTAGTTTTTAACACGAACTTACCATATAATGGGTGTTTTACTCTTGTTACTTGAGAAACAACAATAGATTTATCCATTTTGTTAGAAGTAACTACACCAATTCTTTCTTTTCTTAAATTTCTTTTTTCCATCTTTTCAGCTGAATATTATTGAAGCTCTCTTTTAGTTAATTCAGTTGCAATTCTTGCTACTGAACGTCTAAGACTTCTAATTTGAAGTGGATTCTCAATTGGAGAAATAGCATGAGCAATTGTTAGGTCGGCATAGGTCTTTTTTAGTTGAACTAGCTTTTCTTGTAACTCAGCTGCAGATAGATTTTTAATTTCTGATTGTTTCATAATCTAATTATATTATGCTTCGAAATCTCTAGCAACGACGAATTTAGTTTTTACTGGTAATTTTTGTGCTGCAAGACGTAAAGCCTCTTTTGCAACAGCTAGTGGCACACCACCTACCTCAAACATGATTCTTCCTGGTTTAACAACAGCAGCCCAGTATTCAACTGCACCTTTACCTTTACCCATACGTACTTCAAGAGGTTTCTTTGTAATAGGCTTATCTGGGAAAATTTTAATCCATAATTGTCCTTCACGTTTCATGTAACGAGTAGCTGCGATACGAGCTGCTTCGATTTGACGAGACGTTAAAAACATTCCATTTTCATGTACAGATTTAATTCCAAACATTCCATTTGAAAGTTCATGACCTCTGTTAGAGTTCCCTTTCATTCTACCTTTTTGTACCTTACGGTATTTTGTTCTTTTAGGCTGTAACATTTTTCTTTAATTTAAAAATTACTTTCTTTTACGAGCTCCCGGTTTACCGTTTGATTTTCCACCACGTGGAGCATCACCACCTTTACCAGCTGCAGATTTTTTATCCATACCTACAAGTGGAGAAAGATCTCTCTTTCCGTAAACTTCACCTTTCATGATCCAAACTTTAACCCCCATTCTACCGTAGGCAGTGTGAGCTTCAGCAAGAGCATAATCGATGTCTGCTCTGAAAGTTGATAGAGGAATTCTTCCTTCTTTGAAACTTTCTGAACGCGCCATTTCAGCTCCGTTTAAACGACCAGAAATCATTACTTTGATTCCTTCTGCATTCATTCTCATAGATGCAGCGATTGCCATTTTGATAGCTCTTCTGTATGAAATACGGCTTTCAATTTGACGACAGATGCTATTTGCAACTAAATAAGCATCTAATTCAGGTCTTTTAATTTCAAAGATATTGATTTGAACCTCTTTGTCAGTAATTTTCTTAAGTTCTTCTTTCAACTTGTCTACCTCTTGACCACCTTTCCCGATAATAATACCAGGGCGAGCAGTAGTGATAGTAACGGTTACAAGTTTCAAAGTTCTTTCGATGATTACTTTTGATACACTAGCTTTTGATAAACGAGCATGAATGTACTTTCTGATTTTGTAGTCTTCGGCGATTTTATCACCGTAGTCATTACCACCATACCAGTTAGAATCCCATCCTCTGATGATACCAAGGCGATTTCCGATTGGATTTGTCTTTTGTCCCATCTTTATTAATTGCTTTGTGTGTTATTACTAGCTCCCAAAACGATAGTTACGTGATTTGAGCGTTTTCTAATTCTGTGTGCACGACCTTGCGGAGCTGGACGAAGTCTTTTTAACATCATACCACCATCCACTTTGATCTCTTTTACAAATAAGCCTGCTTCAGCTACATTACCTTCACTATTTTTTTGCTCCCAGTTGTTGATTGCAGATAATAATAGTTTTTCTAATTTTCTTGAAGCTTCTTTTTGACTAAATCTTAATATATTTAGTGCATTCTCAACTTTCTGACCTCTTACCAAGTCTGCTACTAAGCGCATTTTTCTAGGTGAAGTAGGGCAGTTATTCAATTTAGCAAACGCCAAAGACTTGTTAGCCTCTTTTCTTGCTTCTGCTGATTCTCTTTTACGAACTCCCATGTCTTCTTTTATTTTTTACCTTTATTTTTAGCTCCAGCGTGACCTCTAAAAGATCTTGTTGGTGAAAATTCACCTAACTTGTGTCCTACCATGTTTTCAGTAACATAAACTGGAACAAATTGACGACCGTTGTGAACTGCAATTGTTTGTCCTACGAAATCTGGTGTAATCATTGAAGCTCTAGACCAAGTCTTTACCACTCCTTTGTTTCCACCTTCGATATTTTCTTGTACTTTCTTCTCTAATTTATAGTGTACGAAAGGTCCTTTTTTTAATGAACGTGCCATGTCTTATTATTTCTTTCTACGTTCTACAATATACTTGTTGCTCGGGTTTTGTTTAGCACGGGTTCTGTAACCTTTAGCCGGTAAACCTTTTCTTGAACGTGGGTGACCTCCAGATGAACGTCCTTCACCACCTCCCATTGGGTGATCTACTGGGTTCATAGCTACTGGTCTTGTTCTAGGTCTTCTACCTAACCATCTTGATCTACCTGCTTTACCAGAAACGATTAACTGGTGATCAGAGTTAGAAACTGCACCAATTGTTGCAGAACATGTTAACAAAATAAGTCTAGTTTCTCCAGAAGGCATTTTGATAGTAGCATATTTACCATCACGAGCCATTAACTGAGCGAATGTACCTGCAGAACGAGCAATAACAGCACCTTGTCCTGGACGTAATTCAATACAAGAAATAACTGTACCTAGAGGAATTTTACTAAGTGGTAATGTATTTCCAATTTCTGGAGCAGCCTCAGGGCCTGACACCACTTTTTGACCTACTTGTAAACCATTTTGAGCAATGATATACGTTTTCTCACCATCAGCATAAGCTAATAACGCGATAAAAGCAGTTCTGTTTGGATCGTATTCGATTGATTTAACCGTAGCTGGAATACCATCTTTAGTTCTTTTAAAATCAACGATACGATATCTTTGTTTGTGACCACCACCTGTATAACGCATGGTCATCTTTCCTTGACTATTTCTACCTCCAGAGTTTTTTTTCGGAGCGATTAATGAACGCTCCGGCTTATCAGTTGTAATAGCGTCAAAACCATTAACAACTCTAAAACGCTGACCCGGGGTAATAGGTTTTAATTTTCTTACTGACATCTTTTTTTACTTAGATATTGTTGTAAAAATCTATTGTTTCTCCTTCTTGTACTTGAACTACCGCTTTTTTGTAAGCATTAGTTTTTCCTGAAATCATACCACTTTTTGTATATTTAGTAGTACGGTTAGGACGTACGTTCATTGTATTTACTTCTACAACAGTTACACCATAAGCAGCCTCTACAGCTTTCTTAATTTGTACTTTGTTAGCTTTTTTATCTACAACGAAACCAAAGCGATTGAATAATTCACCGTCTTTAGTTATTTTTTCTGTAACGATAGGTTTAATAATGATACTCATGGCCTATTATTTGCTTAAATTTTCTTCAATTCCTTCTAAAGAACCCTCTAAAAGAACTAAATTATTTGCGTTTAATATCGCATAAGTACTTAATTCTGAATTAGTTACTACAGAAGAACCTTTTAAATTACGAGATGACAAATATACATTTTTATTTGTATCACCCAGCACGAATAAAGATTTTTTATTCTCTAATCCTAACGCTTTCAATACGTTAATGAAATTTTTAGTACTTGGAGCTTCAAAATTGAAGTCTTCTACTACGATTAAATTTGATTCTTGTGCTTTTAATGTTAAAGCTGATTTACGAGCCAAACGTTTTAAAGCTTTGTTTAATTTGAAAGAATAACTTCTTGGTCTTGGACCAAAAACAGTACCTCCACCTTTAAACAATGGACTTTTCTTAGATCCTGCACGAGCAGTTCCAGTTCCTTTTTGCTTTTTGATTTTACGAGTACTACCAGCTACTTCAGCTCTTTCTTTAGCTTTGTGAGTACCTTGTCTTTGATTAGCAAGATATTGTTTAACATCTAAGTAAACAGCATGCTTGTTAGGCTCAATTGCGAAAACCGAGTCAGAAAGTTGAACTTTTCTGCCAGTTTCTTTTCCGTTGATATCTAAAACTTTTACTTCCATTACTTCTGAATGATTACATAAGAGTTTTTGTGACCAGGAACACATCCTTTAACAACAAGCAGGTTCTTTTCAGCAACCACTTTTAAAACTCTAAGATTTTGTACTTTTACATTATCTCCACCCATTCTTCCAGCCATACGCATTCCTTTGAATACTCTAGATGGATAAGATGAAGCTCCAACAGAACCAGGAGCTCTCAAACGGTTATGTTGACCATGAGTTTGTTGACCAACACCACCAAAACCGTGACGTTTTACAACACCTTGGAAACCTTTACCTTTAGAAACACCTTGAACATCTACAAACTCTCCTTCAGAGAATAGATCTACAGTGATCACATCACCTAATTTGTGCTCATTCTCAAACCCTTGGAATTCAACGACTTTCTTCTTAGCTACAGTTCCTGCTTTCTTGAAGTGACCTTCTTCAGCTTTTACTGTGTGCTTTTCAGTTTTGTCATCGAAACCAAGTTGAAGAGCTTCATACCCGTCAACCTCATTGGTTCTGACTTGGGTAACAACGCATGGACCAGCCTCAATAACAGTACAAGGGATGTTTTTCCCGTTCTCATCAAAGATGCTAGTCATGCCAATTTTTCTTCCGATTAACCCAGACATATTAACTAATTATTAATTATTTACTAAAATTTTTATTTTTTGAGTGTGCAAAAGTAGGCATTATGTTTTGAATATCAAAACATAATGCCTAAATATTTATTCTCAGTGAATTATCACACTTTGATCTCAACTTCTACTCCACTTGGCAACTCTAATTTCATTAGAGCATCGATAGTTTTTGAAGAAGAAGAATAGATATCTAATAATCTTTTGTATGACATTACTTCAAATTGCTCTCTCGACTTTTTATTTACGTGTGGAGAACGCAATACAGTAAAAATCTTTTTGTTTGTTGGTAACGGAATTGGACCAGTCACCACAGCACCTGTACTTTTTACAGTTTTTACGATTTTCTCTGCTGATTTATCAACCAACATGTGATCGTAAGATTTTAATTTTATTCTGATTTTTTGACTCATTTTCTTAAAAATTAAGCGTTACCTTTTGCTTTCTTGATTACTGCTTCTGAAATGTTAGATGGAGTTTCTTCATAATGAGAGAATTCCATTGTTGAAGTAGCACGACCTGAAGATAAAGTTCTTAAAGTTGTAACATATCCAAACATTTCTGATAATGGAACATTTGCTTTAATAGTTTTTGCACCATTTCTATCACCCATATCATTTACTTGACCACGACGACGGTTCAAGTCACCAACGATATCACCCATGTTTTCTTCTGGAGTAATAACTTCAATTTTCATGATTGGCTCAAGAATTACAGCTCCAGCAGCTTTAGCCACTTCTTTGTAACCCATTTTTGCAGCTAATTCGAAAGATAAAGCATCCGAATCCACAGGGTGGTAAGAACCATCCAATAAGGTTACTTTTAAGCTATCTACAACATATCCTGCTAAAGGACCTTGTTTCATTGCTTCTTTGAAACCTTTTTCAACTGCAGGAATATACTCTTTAGGTACGTTACCACCTTTTACTTCATTTACGAATTGTAATCCAACTGTTCCTGGTTCTGCAGGCTCTAAACGGAAAACGATATCCCCGAATTTACCACGACCACCAGATTGTTTTTTATACACTTCTCTATGTTGTGCAGATTTAGTAAACGCCTCTTTGTACTCAACCTGAGGTTCACCTTGGTTAACTTCCACTTTGAACTCACGTTTCATACGATCTACTAAGATATCTAAGTGAAGCTCACCCATACCTGAAATAATCGTTTGTCCAGAAGCCTCATCAGTTTTCACTGTAAACGTTGGATCTTCCTCAGCTAATTTAGCTAAAGCCATACCCATTTTATCCACGTCAGCTTTTGTTTTAGGCTCAATTGCAATACCGATTACTGGATCAGGGAATTTCATTGACTCAAGGATAATTGGGTGTTTTTCATCACACATTGTATCCCCAGTTTTGATATCTTTAAATCCAACTGCCGCTCCAATATCTCCAGCTTCAATAAATTCGATTGGATTTTGCTTGTTAGCGTGCATTTGATAGATACGAGAAATACGCTCTTTATTTCCAGAACGAGTGTTCAAGATATAAGAACCTGCATCTAAACGACCTGAATAAGCACGGAAGAAAGCTAAACGACCTACATAAGGGTCAGTAGCAATTTTAAATGCTAAAGCAGCAAAAGGCTCTTTTACATCAGGACGACGGATGATTTTCTTTTGATCTTCTTCTAATAAATCTTTATCATCAGGGTGAATACCTTCGATACCTTCTTTATCTACTGGAGAAGGTAAATATTTACACACTGCATCTAACATGAATTGAACTCCTTTGTTTTTAAAAGAAGAACCACACAACATAGGAATGATCGCCATGTCAATTGTAGCAGCACGTAAAGCAGTATTAATTTCTTCTTCAGTAATTGAATTTTCGTCTTCCATGTACTTATCTAATAAGTTTTCATCATAAGAAGCGATTTCTTCAATTAATTTAGAACGGTATTCTTTTACTTCATCCACCATATCAGCTGGGATATCAACGATATCAAAAGTAGCTCCTTGAGTTTCTTCATGCCATATAATAGCCTGATTCTTCACTAAGTCAACTACTCCTTTGAAATCTGCCTCATCACCAATTGGCAACGTGATTGCTACCGCATTAGATTTCAACATATCTTTAACTTGCTGACATACCGACAAGAAGTTAGCCCCTTGACGGTCCATTTTATTAACGAATCCCATACGTGGAACTCTATATTGATCTGCTAGTCTCCAGTTAGTTTCAGACTGAGGCTCAACACCATCAACTGCACTAAATAAGAAAACCAAACCATCTAATACACGTAATGAACGGTTTACCTCCACTGTAAAGTCAACGTGACCTGGAGTATCGATAATATTAAAGTGGTACGGTTTCGACTCAGGTGTAGTTTTACCTTGTACTGTCGGGAAGTTCCACTCACAAGTTGTTGCAGCAGATGTAATTGTAATACCTCTTTCAGCCTCTTGCTCCATCCAGTCCATTGTTGATGCACCATCGTGAACTTCTCCAAGTTTATGAGTCTTACCAGTGTAAAACAAAATACGCTCAGTTGTTGTAGTTTTACCCGCATCAATGTGAGCTGCAATACCTATATTTCTTGTATATTTTAAATCTCTTGCCATTTCTTTACGAATTAAAATCTAAAGTGAGAGAATGCTTTATTAGCATCTGCCATTTTGTGAGTATCCATTCTTTTCTTAACAGCAGCACCTTCTTCTTTAGCCGCAGCTAAAATTTCAGAAGCTAACTTACCTGCCATAGATTTCTCGTTTCTTTTTCTTGCGTAAAGAATTAACCATTTCATCGCCATAGAAATTTTTCTATCTGGACGAATTTGCATTGGGATCTGAAAGGTAGCTCCCCCTACTCTACGTGAACGAACTTCAACGTGAGGCATAACATTTGTTAGTGCATCTTTCCAAAGTTCTAAAGCTGATTTTTCAGCATCTTGTTTTTTAGACTCTACAATATCTAACGCATCATAGAATACTGCGAAAGCAGTCGATTTTTTACCATCCCACATTAAGTTGTTTACAAAACGTGTTACTAACTGATCGTTAAATTTCGGATCTGGTAAAAGAGGTCTTTTTTTGGCCTGTCTTTTTCTCATGTCTTTTTCTTAAAAGTTAAAAATTACTTTTTAGCGTCTTTAGGGCGTTTTGCTCCATATTTAGATCTTCTTTGTGTACGACCGTTTACTCCGGCAGTATCTAAAGCACCACGTACGATGTGGTATCTAACTCCTGGCAAATCTTTTACCCTTCCTCCTCTAACTAATACTATCGAGTGCTCTTGTAAATTGTGTCCTTCACCCGGGATGTAAGCATTCACTTCATTACCATTAGTCAAACGTACACGCGCAACTTTACGCATTGCAGAGTTTGGTTTTTTTGGTGTAGTAGTGTAAACACGCGTACAAACCCCTCTTCTTTGAGGACAAGAATCTAAAGCAGCCGATTTACTCTTCTTAGTCATTTGGACTCTTCCTGTTCTTACTAATTGTTGAATTGTTGGCATAATTAAATACTAAAAATTACTTGTTTATAAAATCCCGCATTTTACGGGGTTGCAAATGTATATATTAATTTTCAAATAACAAACTCTAAATTATTAATTTTCAGCACATTTATTTTTAACTTAAAGAATGTAGATTTTTTGAGTTATTTTTATCCAAATTTTTTTCGCTTGAGTTTACGATTTTTAATACTTTTTTTCCTTTTATATATCCAAAATTCCTTTGGACAACAATTCTATCTTACAATTTCATCCGACAATCAGGATGAAAACAAAATTATTGACAGTATTAGTTATCAAAAAAAACATTCTTCTGTTAAATCGATACTTGAAGAAGAAAAAAACTTCAAGAAAAAAATAGAAACTATTGGTTTTTTTGAAGCTCAATTCGAAAACATTAAAAAAATCAACGACTCAATATTTCTCACCAAAACATTTTTAAATTCACAAATCAAACAGACCTATATATATATCAATAAAAAAGATCAAGCAGAATACCCATGGGTAATATTTAACACTTTAAAAGACACAGTAAAAATCAACACAAAAGATGTCGAAAATTATCTTGAATCACTTTTAACACAATACGAAAAAAAAGGATATCCTTTAACAAAACTAAAACTAATCAACCAAAAACAAGAAAAAAACATTTTACAAGCCCAACTCGAAATAAATAGGGAGCAGAACAGAAAAATGGATTTGATTGTAATTAACGGTTATGATAAATTCCCAAAAAACCACTTGACCAATTTGAAGAGACAATACAAACGAAAAACTTACAACCAAGAAAATCTTCAGAAACTATATAACGAAATCAATAAATTGAGTTTTGTAAAACAAACCAAATTTCCTGAAATATTATTCACTAATGACTCTACCAAAATTTTTGTTTATGCAGAAAAAAACAAACCCAACACCTTTGATGGTTTTTTAGGATTTACCAATGACAAACAGAAAAAATTATCATTAAGCGGATACTTAGATCTCCAATTAGAAAATTTATTAAACAGCGGAGAAAAAATAAAAATTTTCTGGAAAAGCGATGGGAATAATCAAAAAACCTTTGACAGCACCCTAGAACTTCCCTACCTAATGCAATCACGCATAGGTTTGAAAGCCCAACTAAACATTTTTAAACAAGACAGCACCTATCAAAATACGCTAACTAACATAAATTTAGGTTATTACTTCAAACACAATGCTCGCTTATTCGTTGGTTATCAAGAAACAGAATCTAGCAATATTCTAAACATCAACAACAACCAAATAAGTGATTTCACCAACTATTTTCTAACTACAAATTTTGAGTATTTCGATACCGACGACAATATTTTGTTTCCAAAAAAAACTTTTTTTTACACAAAAATTGGAACTGGAAAAAGAACTGGAACTCAATATAAGAACAACCAATTCTTTTTCTCAACAGAAATTTCTCATAATTTCTACTTGAATAGAAAAAACATTTTTTTCTTGAGAAATCAAAATCAATACTTAGAAAGCAATCAATATCTAACCAATGAATTATTTCGTTTTGGCGGACTCAATTCTATAAGAGGCTTCAATGAAAATAGCCTACAAGGAAATTTATTCAGTTCTATTCAGACTGAATATCGCTACATCCCAACACCAAACCTGTATCTCTACACTATTACAGATTACGGCTATCTTCAAGACAAAACAACTCAACAAAACTCTAATTTATTAGGTATTGGCATAGGATTCGGGTTATTAACAAAAAATGGTTTATTCAATGTAGCCCTAACAAATGGAAGTACCAAGAACCAAAATATTAAACTAAACAATTCGATAATTCAGTTGAATTTCAAAAACAACTTTTAGTATACTCTATTTTTTTTCTCTTTTCTCTAGGAAAAATGATAAAAAAAATGCAAATTTGCGCAAACTAATCAAATATTTTATAAAAATGAGATCAAAGTTCAAATGGATTTTAACGCTATTAGCAGCGTTTACAATGCAGTTTTCTTTTGCTCAAGAGAAAACAATCACCGGTGTGGTTTCTGACGCAAGCGGACCACTACCTGGCGTAAATGTAGTAGTTAAAGGTACTACAAGAGGAGTTCAGACAGCTTTTGACGGAACTTATTCTGTTAAAGCTAAAGAAGGAGAGGTATTAGTATTCTCTTTCTTAGGAATGAGCGAAGCTACAAGAACTGTAGGAGCTTCTAACACAATTAACGTTGTAATGCAAGACGGAACCAACCAATTAAAAGAGGTTGTGGTTACTGCATTAGGTGTTAAGCGTGAAAAAAAATCTTTAGGTTATGCTACTCAAGAAGTAAAAGGAAGTGACATTTCTGACACTCCAGTAACAAACTTCGCTGACGCTTTATCTGGGGAAGTTGCTGGTCTTAACATCCAATCTTTTGGTACTATGGGAGGTTCAGCTAATATCCAAGTTCGTGGATTTAACTCAATTTCTGGTAACAACCAAGCTTTGATTGTGATTGACGGTACTCCTGTAATCAATGAAACCAACAACTCTGGCGGTCAAAAAGCTGGACGTGGTGGTTATGATTATGGTAATGCTGCGATGGATATCAACCCTGACGATATCGAAAGCGTAAACGTACTTAAAGGAGCTGCTGCAACAGCACTTTACGGTTCTAGAGCAAGTAGCGGTGCAATCATCATTACCACTAAAAAAGGTAAAAAAACAGATTCAATAGGTGTGACTGTAAACACTTCATTAACTGTTGGTTCAGTAGACAAAAAAACATTACCAGTTTATCAAAACAAATATGGTGCAGGTTATGGTCCTTACTATGATGATCCATATTTCTTAAATTATGATATAGATGGAAATGGAACCACAGACCAAGTAGTGCCTTTCACAGAAGATGCTTCTTACGGTGCGGCTTTCGATCCAAATTTATTAGTTTATCAATGGACTTCAATTTTCCCTCAATTACCAGGTTATTTACAGCCTACTCCATGGGTTGCTGGAAAACACACACCAAATGATATATTTGAAACTGCTTTAACATCAACTAATTCAGTTTCTTTTGGAAAAAGCAATGAAACTAACTCTTTCCGTTTAGGTTTCACTAACAAAATGCAAGAAGGGGTAATGCCTAACGCATCAATCAAAAGAAATTCAATTACTTTTGCTGGTTCACAGAAATTAAACGACAAATTAACGGCATCAATTGATTTCTCTTACACTAACACTAAAGGAAAAGGAAGAAACGGTACGGGTTATGATTCAAGAAACCCAATGCAGGCTTTCAGACAATGGTGGCAGACTAACGTTGATATTTACCAACAAAAAGATGCTTTCTTTAATACAGGACAAAACATCACATGGAATGTAAACTCATCTGATGACCTTTCTCCAATCTATACTGACAACGTATATTGGACTTTATACAAAAATTATCAATCTGATAGTCGTGATCGTTACTTAGGAAACTTAACCTTGAACCAAAAAGTAACCAATTGGTTCAGTGTAATGGGACGTTTTGCTTTTGATACTTACTCTGAAATCAGAGAAGAAAGAATCGAGGTAGGCTCAGCAGATCCTTCGGATTATACTGTGACTAACAGAAAAGCTTCAGAAATGAACTATGATTTAATGGGTACATTCAATCATAACTTCACGGAAGATTTAAGTTTAGACGCTTTAATCGGTTTCAATACCCGAGTTAACAAAGTTAATGCCTTAGCCGCATCAACAAATGGAGGATTAGTTACTCCAGGCTTATTTACACTTTCTAACTCTGTAAATCCATTAACTTCTGGAGATATGGCTAAAGTTGACTATACTAAAAAAGTAGATGGTATCTACGGTAAAGTTGGTTTAGGCTACAAAGGAACTTATTACATAGATGGAACTTTAAGAAGAGACCGTTCTTCTTCATTACCAATTAACAATAATACTTACTACTACCCATCAGTATCAACAAGTGTTATTTTCTCAAACTTAATCAAAAAAGATTGGTTAACATTTGGTAAAGTAAGAGCAAACTACGCAGAAGTAGGTAGTGATACTGATCCTTACCAAGTATTTAATACTTACGGTATTGGTGCATCTTTCAATGGTTCTGCTACAGCTTCAAACCCTTCATCTTTCAATAATCCTAACTTAAAATCTGAAACTAGTAAGGATATCGAGGTTGGTTTGGAGATGCAATTCTTAAACAGACGCGTTGGTTTTGATGTTTCGTACTACAAAAGAAAAACAGTTGATTTAATTACTCCTATTGATGTATCAACTGCTACTGGTGCTTCCAACTTATGGTTAAATGGTGCCGATATGGAAAACAAAGGTTTCGAGGCAGTTGTAAATGCTAATCCTGTTAAAAAAGACAACTTCTCATGGGATTTCAAAGTAAACTTTGCTACCAACAGAAGTGAAGTTACTCGTTTAGCAGAAGGTATTGAATTTATTCAATTAGCATCTGTACAAGGTGGTGTGACTTTAGGTGCACAATTAGGAGAGCCTTTTGGAGTAATTAGAGGTAGAGACTATATATACTTAAATGGTCAAAAAGTAGTACAAGCTAATGGTTATTACGCAAGAACTACTGGAAGTAATGAAATTATCGGTAATATCAACCCTGATTGGACTGGAGGTTTCAAAAACAACCTTAAATATAAAAACATCAATTTAAGTTTCTTGATTGACGTTAAAAAAGGTGGTGATGTATTCTCATTAGACACTTATTATGGTTATGCGACAGGTTTATATGATTTCACTGCCGGAACTAACCATTTAGGCAACCCGGTACGTGATCCAAAAGCTGTAGGTGGTGGTGTAATTTTACCAGGTGTACAAGCTGATGGTACTCCAAACACAGTGGTAGCTGATGCATCCACTTATGGAAACCCATGGGGTTATGTAAGAACGCCTCAAGCATCTCACGTTTACGATGCTTCATTCGTAAAATTAAGAGAAGTGAGCTTATCTTACAACTTCCCTAGTACAGTTGCAAAATCTTTATATTTACAAAACCTTTCTTTCTCTCTAACTGGAAGAAACCTATGGATCATCCACAAAAATACTCCATATTCAGATCCTGAAGCTGGTTTAGGAGCGGGTAATATTCAAGGATACCAATCAGGTGCTTACCCAGCTGTTAGAGAAATCGGAGGAAGTTTAAGATTAGAATTCTAAAAATAAAAAAGATGAAAAAATATTTAGTATTATTATCGACTGCTTTTATCTTTAGCTGTGCTAGTGATGAGAAGTATGAAGATTTAAATAGAGATCCAAATAACCCGACCAATGTATCTTCTGAATCATTGTTCACTTCTGCAACGAAGAGTTTATTTGATCAAATGGAAAGCACAAACGTTAACACTAACGTATTCCGATTATTCGCTCAATATTGGACAGAAACTACTTATGTAGATGAGGCCAATTATGATTTGGTAACTCGTAAAATTGCCGACAATCATTGGTCAGAAATGTACAGAGATGTATTGTATGATTTGAAAGATGCAAAATTGAAAGCCAATACTGACAATAAAAAAGCTATGATTGAAGTATTAGAAGTATACGCTTGGCAACAATTAGTAGATACTTATGGAGATATTCCTTATTCGGAAGCGCTTCAAGGTTCTGCTGATCCTACCCCTGCATATGACAACGATACTGATATCTACGCTGATTTATTAGTACGTTTGAATGCTGCAATTGCTCTTTTTGATGCAGGTGCTCCATCATCTGAAGCTGGTTTTACTTCTGCAGACATCATTTATGGTGGTGATATCACAAAATGGGAAAAATTAGCTAACTCTTTGAAATTGAAAATCGCCATGAGAATGGCAGATGTAAACAATACAGCTGCAAAGCAAGCTGCTGAACAAGCAGTTGCTGCTGGTGTTTTCACTTCAAATGCTGACAATGCAACTTTAGCTTATCAATCTTCTACTCCTAACACTAACCCACTATGGGTAGATTTAGTACAAAGTGGAAGAAGCGATTTCGTTGTTGCAAACACTATTGTTGACTATATGAATGACTTATCTGATCCAAGAAGATCAGCTTACTTTGATAACAATTTAGGAGCTGGTGTTTACGTTGGTGGACCTTATGGAGAGAACAACTCTTTCTCTAACTATACTCACATTGGAAAAGTTATGCATGACCCAACTTTTAGAGGTGTTTTATTAGATTATGCAGAAGTATCATTCTTATTAGCAGAGGCTAGTGAAAGAACATACTCTGTTGGTGGAACTGCAGAAGATCATTATAATAATGCTATCACAGCTTCTATGGAAGATTGGGGTGTAGATTCTTCAGATATTACAGATTACCTAGACAGAACTGATGTTGCTTATTCTACAGCTGCAGGAACATGGAGACAAAAAATAGGTCTTCAATTCTGGTTGGCTATGTACAACAGAGGTTTTGAAGGATGGTCTGTATACAGAAAATATGATGCTCCTGTTATGAATTTAGCAGCAGTTTCTGAATTGCCTGTACCTACAAGATATACTTATCCTTTAGCAGAACAAACTTTAAATATGACTAACTATAATGCTGCTAAAGCGGCTATGGGGTCAGATTTATTAAACACTAAAATCTTCTGGGACGTTAACTAATTCGTTTACCAAACAGATTTTTAAAAACCACCGCTTTTGCGGTGGTTTTTTTATACCTTTGCGACATGGAAAAGGAAAATCAAATTTTTGGGATACGAGCTATAATAGAAGCGATCAATGCTAAAAAAGAAATCGATAAGGTATTCATCCAAAAAGATGCACAAGGTGATTTGATGCAAGAGCTTATGCGGACTATGAAAAAAAATAATATTAACTTTTCGTATGTTCCTGTAGAAAAACTAAACAAATTAACATCAAACAACCATCAAGGTGCAGTGGCAACTATTGCTCCTATTTCTTTTTCTAACTTAGAAACTCTAATCGAAAAGTTATTAGATAGTGGTAAAAAACCTTTACTACTTATACTAGATCAGTTATCAGATGCTAGAAATTTTGGAGCAATTATTCGAACTGCAGAGTGCACCGGAGTAGATGGAATAATTATCCAAAAACAAGGAGCAGCACCCGTTAATGGAGATACTGTAAAAACGTCTGCTGGAGCTGTTTTCAATGTCCCTATCTGTAAAGTAGATCACATAAAAGATGCTGTTTTCTATCTACAAGGTTCAGGTATAAAAACTGTGGCCGCTACAGAAAAAACGGATCAAAACATCTACGACATCAATTTTAATGAACCTGTAGCAATTATTATGGGAAGTGAAGATAGAGGTGTGAATCCGTCAGTCTTAAAAATTGTAGATGAGAAAGCGAAACTCCCGATGTTTGGCACTATCGAATCATTAAATGTTTCCGTAGCTTGCGGTGCGTTTTTATACGAAGCTGTAAGACAAAGACTTTAAAACAAATCAATTCAAAAAGGAGGTGCTGATTAAAGTTCCTCCTTTTTTTTATCAATATAGAAATAATTAACAGGATAATTCGATGTAAAATGACTGTTCTTTTCTTCTACTGTTTCATTTGACTTGGGTACAAAATTTCCGTTCTCATCAAAATGCTTCATAAACTCATCTTGTGAAGGATCAAAATCTGGATGTTGCCAATCGTAAATAATTGGTTTTTCATAAACTTTGGAACCTAAAATTTTGGAAAGTAAAAAACCAGAAATGAAACCACTTAAATGCGCTTCCCATGAAATATGTATTTCAGCAGAAGGAAACATATACCAAATCATCCCACCATACCATAAAACTATTAGAAACGACAAAGCCATTAGACGGTAATGCTTCGTCTGAAATCCTTCAAAAAACATAAAGCTTACTAAAACATAAATCAAACCGCTAGCACCAATGTGATAATTATCTCTTCCTATCAACCAAGTTCCGAAACCCGATAATAGGATTCCGTAGAATAAAACTTTAAAAGAATTTTGTCGATAGAAGTATCGTAAAAACATCAATAAAACAAAAAGTGCTGCTGAATTATTCCATAAATGTTTTATATCTCCATGCAGAAAAGCACTAAATAAAACTCCTGACAAACCCGATAAAGTCCGCGGTAAAACACCTAAATAATATAGATCTCCAGGCAACACGATCTGCAACAAAAAAATAGCCCACAAAATCAAAACAAAGAATAAAGGCCAGGCAATTACAGAAGTAGTAAATTTAAAATCAGAATCGTTCATACTTTACTACTAACAAAAATACAACCAAAGACAAAATAGTGAATTTATGTCATAAAATAGCTTTTCAGTCACGTATGTCTAGTAAGATCAAAACCAGTTGAATTAAACGAGAAAAATTGTAATTTTACAAAATGGAAGCACCATTAGCAGAAAGAATTCGACCAAAATCTTTAAAAGAATATATCAGTCAAACACATCTAGTAGGCGAAAATGGGTCGTTGACTCATCAAATCGCTAAAGGAATCATCCCTTCTTTAATCTTATGGGGACCTCCCGGGACAGGTAAGACCACATTGGCACAAATCATGGCTAATGAGAGTCAACGCCCTTTTTACGAATTGAGTGCGATTAATTCGGGAGTAAAAGACATTAGAGAGGTCATTGAAAAAGCCAAGCAAAATGGAGGTTTATTTACCACAAAAAACCCTATACTTTTCATCGATGAGATTCACCGATTTAGCAAATCACAACAAGATTCATTATTGGCTGCCGTAGAAAAAGGATGGGTGACTTTGATTGGAGCAACCACTGAAAATCCGAGTTTTGAAGTCATTCCTGCTTTATTGTCACGTTGTCAGGTGTATGTTTTAAATGCATTTACTAAAGCTGATCTAGAAGCTTTATTGCATAGAGCCATTCATACCGATACTGTATTAAAAAACAAAAAAATTACTCTTAAAGAAACCGAGGCACTACTAAGGCTTTCTGGTGGAGACGGACGTAAACTACTCAATATTTTCGAATTAATTATAAATGCTTCAGAAGGAGAAACCATAGAAATCACCAATGAAAAAGTGATGGCAATGGTACAGAAAAATACGGTTTTGTATGACAAAACCGGGGAGCAACATTATGATATCATCTCTGCTTTTATCAAATCTATTCGAGGAAGTGATCCCAACGGAGCCATTTATTGGTTAGCACGAATGATTGAAGGCGGTGAAGATGTGAAATTTATTGCACGTAGAATGCTTATAGCGGCTAGTGAAGATATTGGAAATGCAAATCCAACAGCATTAATCATGGCTAATAATACTTTTCAGGCTGTAACCACTATAGGTTATCCTGAAAGTCGTATCCTTTTGAGTCAATGTGCTATTTATCTAGCTACATCTGCAAAAAGCAATACTAGTTACATGGCTATTGGAAAAGCACAACAAATTGTAAAACAGACAGGTGACCTACCTGTACCCCTTCATTTACGAAATGCTCCTACAAAACTTATGAAAGAGCTAGGCTACGGAGATGAGTATAAGTATTCCCACGATTACAGCAATAATTTTGTAGCACAAGAATTCCTTCCAACAGAAATATCAGAAACTAAATTCTTTGAACCCGGTGATAATGCTCGAGAAAGAGAGTTACGTCAATTTTTGAAAAACCGTTGGAGAGACAAATATGACTATTAAATAACTTTGTCTTCAATGGTTCTCAGCAGTCGATATGAGAACTAATTTATTATAATATTAGAACAATTCTTTCAGTTGAGACAATTCAGAAATCTGAAATATCTCCTCATCTATAAAAACATCACCAGAATTAAATAAGATGGATTGCATGCCGAAATTAGAAGCGCCACCTATATCTGCATCTAAACAGTCACCAATCATGACACTTTCTTCTTTAGAAGCTTGTGCTTGAGCTAAGGCAAGCTCAAAAATTCCTGCATGAGGCTTCTTTACTCCTGCTATTTCTGAATGAGTTACTGTAGTAAAAAAATGGTGTATACCTGAATTTTCTAGTTTTTTAAACTGTACCGAAGCAAATCCGTTGGTGATTATGTGTAAAGTATATTTTTCATACAAATATTCCAAAGTTTCGATACAACCTTCAAAAAGATGATTGCTATTCGGCAAGTGTGCAATATAATCATCGGCTATTTTATGGATCAATGCATCAGAAACTGAAATTCCTAAACTTTCAAAAGAATCTTTTAGTCTTTTATAACGCAACTCTTCGTGTGTAATCAAATCATTTTGATACAATTTCCAGCAGGATTGATTAATAGGCACATAAACCCTAACAAAATCCTTTGGAGATACCTCGGGTAATGTTTCTTTTAAAATGATCTCAAAAGCGCTTTCTGAATTCCGATCAAAGTCCCAAAGCGTATGATCTAAGTCAAAAAAGATATGGTTAATTCCTTGAAACATTAATTTCCTTTTACAATTACAGCGTCCTCTACATTGTACATCCAATTATCGGGATCACTTTCATTTACTTTCAGAATCCCTTCAAGTGTCACATACTGATCCGTACGCAATTTCATTTTTCCAGCTCTAAATTTGATTCCCATTATAGTTTCTGGTCCTGCTTTACCACAAAAAAAACATGCTGCAAACACATTTTTACTGATAGCATAGTTCACATTATCGATAGGAACAATAAAACCAGTTATTACTATGCGTTTATTATTAAGTTTCTTTACTTCAGGACTGATTAAAGGATAATCGATACTTCCGTAATCTTTATGAGGTTTTTTAACAAATTTAATTTGACCTAATTTTTTCCAAGTAAGCGTGTCCGTAACGACAGTTTTTTGTATTTCTTTTTTTGAAGCATCGATTTTTTGAAAACCAAACAAACCGAAAACCAATACTACTACAACAATTTTAATTTTATCCATTTGCCAATGTTTTTGATATATTTAGACGATATGCTTTGATTGCAGGAATCAAAGCCGCAGCGATTCCTACTAAAAGCGTTACAATAAACAAATAACCTTCCTTATCCCAGATGATTTCAGTTGGATTGAATGCCATTTTAAAATCTTCCTCTGAAGCAGCAGAAAGCCATCCGAGAGCTATTCTACCAATAACTGTTCCAAAAAGGTAACCCGTTATACATAAAAATAGACTTTCAACAATAACTACTAAAAGAATTTGAAGTCTAGTAGCACCATGTAAACGCAAAAGTGCAAATTCATACTTACGTTCTTTTAAACGATTAAATAATGCTATAAAAATGCTTATCCCTGAAATCAGCATGATTCCATAAGCTAAATACTCTAAAGTCTTTAATCCTACACCAAAAAGGGTAAATAATCGATTGATTTCTATTGCAGGAGAGGCTGCTTGCATTTTTGTATTCTGGGCAATCATTCGAGGCCAGGTTACAATTCCCATCTTATTTCGAAATTTCAACAAAACAGCGGTAATTTCCTTGGGAGATTCAACATGTACCACTTCATGCGCATGCTCATCGTGCTCATGTTCCTCCTGAATTGCCTCACCATGTCCTTCATCGTGCATCTGCCAAACTGTTTCTACATTACAAACAATAAGATTATCTATCACTTTACCCGTAGGCGAAGCAATACCTGTAACCAAATAATCAAACTCTTCATGCTTCTCCCCTTCTTTGGCATCACCATGTGTACCCTGAAAAGTATCTCCTACCTTAAGGTTTAATTTTTTTGCAACACTAGCTCCTATTACTACTTCCAGATTTTTTTGAAAAATTTTCCCTTCGTTTACTGATGAATTAAATTTTTCTAAATATTCCGGAGTTGTTCCTACAATTTTGTAGCCTAAGTAGTTATCTCCAAAAGCCAAAGGAATTGCCGACTGAACAAAAGGATGTCGCATCCAAACTCTTGCAGAATCATAATTAATATTACCCGTTGGAGCATCTACCTGATACACCGAAGACAATACCAACTGTAAAGGACTTCCTTGCGCTCCTAATACCAAATCGACATTATCTGCATTATTAGAAAATTGTTCTTCAAATTGTTTTTGTAATAAAATCAACAAGGTTATGATAGCTACACTAGCAGCTAATAACAACATACTCAAGGTTGTATTGAGGGGTTTAAACCAGATATTTTTCCAAGCTAATTTTACGATCATGACAATGAAATTTGATTAGTAAATCGATCTTTTAATCGAGAATCATGGGTCACAATAATGAGTGCGGTATTGTACTCTGCAGCCAAATTTTCTAACAAATCTGCAACTTTAGCAGTGCTTACGTCATCCAAACTAGATGTTGGTTCATCTGCCAAAAGAATCTTAGGGTTATTAATAAGGGCTCGTGCTATTGAAACTCTTTGCTGTTGTCCCATACTTAGCTGTGAGGTCATTTTATGCAAATGTTCTTGCATTCCCAAATGGGATAAAATAGCAGTAGCTTTTTCTGTTTCTTTCTTACCGGAAGCCAACCATGACGCTAAAACTACGTTTTCTAATACGTTAAAAGATTCTACAAAATGACTTTGTTGTAAAACCAAACCTATATTTTGACCTCGAAAAGCATCCAATTGTTTTTCGGTTAAATCATTCAGATTTTGACTTCCGATTAGTATCTCTCCTGAAGCGGGACGCAACAAACCTCCCAACAAGTGTAGCAAAGTCGTTTTTCCTACTCCTGAATTTCCAGTAATTAATAATGTTTCTTTGGCTTGACAAATCAAATCCGGGAACTGAAACGTTGCCTGGTTTTGATATGAAAAAGTAATATTTTTAGTTGAAATCATACCATTAAATTATTCCTTCATCGGCGAAGCTAAAATAACTCTTTTCAGTGACAATAATATGATCCAGAATCAAAATATCGAGGTGCTTTCCCGCTTCTTTAACTTTTTTTGTGATTTGTTTATCAGCTTCACTCGCCTCTAATTTACCTGAAGGGTGATTATGAACTAAAATCATACTCACGGCATGATGCTCTAGAGCAATTTTAAAAACCAATCGAGTATCCACCACGGTTCCCGTGATACCTCCTTTACTTATTTGTGATTTATACATCACTTTATTGGAATTATTAAGAAACAATACCCAAAATTCCTCATGCGGCAACTCGCCTATTATAGGTTGCATTAATTCGAAAACTGCTTTGCTGGAAGTTATTTTTGTGAGTTCTAAAGAATCTTCTTCTCGACGTCGGCGTCCTAACTCGAGAGCGGCAGCTATAGTAATCGCTTTAGCTTCTCCTATTCCTTTAAACTGCATGAGTTGTGGGACAGATAATTTGCCCAAATGATGAAGATTGTTGTTGACTGATCCTAAAATGCGTTGACACAATTGAACGGCGCTCTCGTTCCTTGAACCAGATCCAATGAGGATAGCTATTAATTCAGAATCGGATAAAGTAGATTTTCCTTTCAGAAGGAACTTTTCACGTGGACGATCGTCTTCCGCCCACTGATTGATTGGCATATACATAATTTACTGGCTTTTAAATAGATAACAAATAAAAGAATTTTTATACTATCGGCAAAGAAAAGAGCAAAAAAAATCTCATAAGTATTTTTCTTATGAGATCTTTCAATATTTAAAAAAGATGAAACTTAAGATATCAACGTTTTTACTTCATCAAAGTTTAATCCTCCATAATTTCCGGAACTCATCAAAAGCAGAGCTGAATTATCAAAATCAGTGCTAAATAAAAATTGTTTAAATTCGGCAGGATTGGTATAAATCACCAAATTATCACGTTTGAAAGCTTGGGCAATTTGCTCATATGTTACTTCCTGTAGCTGTTTTATTTTAACAGCATCTGGCGAGTAAAAAACCACAGCCAAATCAGCATCATCTAAAGCACCTTGGTATTCTTTCAAAAATTCTGAATTAAGGCTACTATACGTATGTAGCTCTAGGCAAGCAATTAATTTACGGTCAGGATATTGCTCTTTTACGGCCTTGGTGGTAGCTGCGACCTTGCTTGGGGAATGAGCAAAATCTTTAAACGCCACTTTATTCGCTCTTTCTGCTATTTTCTCCAAACGCTTCGAAGCTCCTTTGAAACTAGCTATCGCTTCATAAAAATCGGCTTCATCAACACCCATATTCTGACAAATCCATTTGGCTCCGGCTAAATTATTCAAGTTATGCGCACCGAAAACTTCTATTGGCATTGGCCCTTCTGGAGTTTCCAAGAGCGTTATGCCGTTCTGAACCGAATACTCAGGAGTGTGATAAGGAATTTTACGAATAGGATTATCTGCCTTTTCTGCAACACGCTTCACCTCAGGATCATTTTCGTTATACACTAAAATTCCTCCATTAGTAATTTTCTGAATAAAAATTTCGAATTGTTCTACATAATTTTCATACGTTGGAAACACATTTATATGATCCCAAGCAATTCCGGAGATTAAAGCAATATTGGGTTGGTACAAATGAAATTTAGGCCTTCTATCGATAGGTGATGACAAATATTCGTCTCCTTCTAAAACAATAAAATCGTTTTCTTCTGTTAAATGCACCATGGTATCAAAACCTTCCAATTGAGCACCTACCATATAATCTACTTCAATATTATGGTAATGCATTACATGAAGAATCATAGATGTAATGGTTGTTTTTCCGTGTGAACCTCCAATTACAACTCTTGTTTTATTTTTAGATTGTTCATATAAAAATTCAGGATACGAATAAATTTTCAATCCTAATTCCTGTGCTTTTAATAATTCTGGATTATCGGCCTTGGCATGCATTCCTAAAATAACGGCATCAATATCGGCTGTGATTTTTTCTGGAAACCATCCTAACTCTTGAGGTAATAATCCTTTATTTTCTAGTCTGGATTTCGAAGGTTCAAAGATTGCATCATCACTCCCTGTTACCTGATCTCCTTTACAATGTAATGCCAATGCTAGATTGTGCATAGCGGCTCCGCCAATGGCTATGAAATGTGTACGCATTTGTTAATTTAAGTATTCTTTTTTTAATTGTAGTGCTTTTTCTTTATCCTTTAGTTTTTTCAAATATAAGTCATATAATTTTTCAAACGTTACTTTGGAACCTCCTATTTGATGTGCTTTTTTATAATTTATTTCGGCTTTTTCATACCGTTTAAAATAGACATCGATATATCCTTTGGCCAAATAGCCATCCACTTTGGAAAGATTCATCAGTTCGTTGGCATATTTTTGAGCCTTAGATTCACTTCCTCCTATAATTCCTGGCAATTCTATGTATAACATGACTAAAGCCCAACGGGTTTCTATATGTTTTTCATCAAGTCGTGCAGCAGTTTCAAAAGCCTCTTTAACATCATCAATCATTCCCAAAGCCTTAAATTTATTGCTGTTTTTAGCTTTCATTCCCAATGCTCCTCCAAATTTAAATTGATAATTGGCTGTTTTAGGGTATTTGTCTTTTAACTTCTTGTAATAGAAAACTGCTTCGTCCCACTCCTTTTGATATCCTGCTATATCTCCCAAGTATTCGGTGACTTTTATGTCATTAGGTCTCACCCTTAATTCTTGTTCCAACAAAGGTTTCGCCTGAACAAATTGTTTCTGAAGGAATAAACGCTCTGCTTTTTCAAAATTAGATTGTGACCACAAACTCACAGAAATCAGGACAATCACATAATAACCTATCTTCATTCGTTTCGAATTTTACTTTTTGACTAACCTATTCTCGGTTATTTTATCCTTTCTCTATTTTTAACACCAAAATCTTTTGATTTTTATCCCTTAAAGTGTAATCCTATTCCTTCAAAATAAGCCCCGTTTACTAAAGTATTTTCTTAGGATAAATCTTTAGTAAAGATACATTAAACAATATAACAAAAAAATCCGAATTCAAATTGAATTCGGATTTTATGATTTGAAGTAGAAACTTATTATTTCACTAACGTCATTTCATCAACAATGTGTTTTGCTCCCGAGAAATTCTCGATCACCCACAACACATAACGGATATCTACGTTAATTGTTCTTTGTAATTTTTTATCAAAGATTACGTCTCCTGCCATTGCTTCGATATTACCATCGAAAGCAAGTCCAATTAACTCTCCTTTTCCGTTTAATACCGGAGATCCAGAGTTACCACCAGTGATATCATTATCTGTTAAGAAGTTAACATGTAATGAACCATCTTTATCAGCATAACGACCAAAATCTTTGTTTTTATTCATTTCTAAAACACGTTCTGGCAAGTCAAATTCAGCATCACCTTTTTTGTATTTTTTAACTTGTCCTGCTAAAGTAGTGTAGTTGTTAATTTTAGCATCATTACGCTTATCTGCAGGCAAAGAACGAACTTTTCCGTAAGTTAAACGCAATGTTGAGTTAGCATCTGGATATTTGATTGTTCCAATTTTAGACTCTCTTAAACCTTCAACCAATTTACGGAAAGCTGCACCGTAATCGTTTTGTGCTTTAGCAATCGCATCAGATTTTGAATTAAAATGTGTTAACATATCATTAGACAACACATATAAAGGATCGTTAGTAATCATTCCTTCGCTTGGTAAATCTAAGAAAGCTTTAATTCTGTCTTTTGAAGTAAAAATACTCAAATCGAAAGCTGCATTTACATATTTAGTAAAATCGCCATTGTTTTCTTTGCCAATTTTTTCTACTAATGGAGCAATTGCATACCCAGTAGCTTTGGTTGAATATAAATTCAATTGTGCCGCTAAGATATCTTTTTCAGCAGGAATATGTACTTCTTTGAACATTTCTTCAGCCATTTCTAAAATAGCTGGAGCCATTTGAGCACGCTTAGCAGCATCTGCTTTAGCGTAGTTCTCCAACTGTCTTCCCATAGTTCTTCCTACAGTTGCAAAAGCAGAAGTTCTTAGCAATTGCATCATATAGTTGTCATGGCGAGACTTCTCGTTGGTTAATTTGTAGTAATTATTGATAGTTTCTACTACATTTCCATATTTAGCTTTATTTTCTTTTTTGTTAGCCCAAGCGTTGAATTTTGCTTCTTGTGCCGCTTTAGTTTTAGCGGTACCAAATTTTGTTAAAGCATCAATCATTCCTTGACGGTTTTTCCAATAATTCGCTGTTGAAGCAAATTTAGAAGCATAAATCAAATTTAAAGCATCACTTTGATTCATGTATTTTTTCATGTTATCCATACCTACTTTAGCTCCTTCAACCCAAGCAGGATAAGCGAACTTAACATTTTGCTCGATACCGGCAGCCGGCATCCAACGGTTGGTACGTCCAGGATAACCTAAGATCATCGCGAAATCATTTTCTTGAACACCACCAATATTTACTGGTAAGTAATGTTTTGGCTTAAGAGGTACATTGTTTTCAGAATATTCCGCTGGATTACCATTTGCGTCTCCATATACACGGAACATTGAAAAATCTGCTGTATGACGTGGCCATTCCCAGTTGTCCGTATCTCCTCCAAATTTACCTAAACTTTCCGGTGGAGTTCCTACTAAACGAACGTCTTTATAATCTTGGTAAACAAAGTAATAGAACTCGTTTCCTTGAAAAAATGAACGTACTGAAACTACATATTTACCTCCTTCATTGTTTTCTTTTTCAATTTTAGCAATTTCAGCATTAATCGCTTTTTCGCGTTCTGCTTCGCTCATGTTGTCGTTTACTTGTGCTAAAATACGTTTTGTACAATCATCCATACGAACGAAGAAACGAACAAACAAACTTGAAGGTTTCATTTCTTCTTTTCTTGATGAAGCCCAGAAACCATTTTTTAAGTGATTTTTTTCTGCAGTAGATAACTCAGCAATTGCATCGTAACCGCAGTGGTGATTGGTTAAAACCAAACCGTCTTTAGAAACCAATTCAGCGGTACATCCACCATTGAACTGCACGATAGCATCTTTTAAACTGTGATTATTAATGCTGTAGATTTCTTCAGCTGTTAACTGAAGACCCATTTTTTGCATATCTCTATGGTTCAAACGTTCAATAAACATTAAAAACCACATTCCCTCGTCAGCTTTTACACTTGAAGGAACAAGCATAATAGCAGCAATTAGAGACAAAAGTAATTTTTTCATAATAATTATTTTTTAGTGGTGCGAATATACTTGATTTATGTACTTCCGGGAAATTTCAGAAGATATATTCGGTTATTCTTAAGATAACTTTAACAAAAAGATTTTAATGAACACAAAAAAAGCACGCTTAAAACGTGCTTTTTTTATTTTATAACTAACCTATTCGTTTAGCATTTTCCATAATTTATCTTTCAATTCTGTCAACCCTTGTTGTGCAACGGATGAAATGAACATATAAGATATTCCTTTAAAATCTTTGTCTAATTGTTGTTTCATTTCTTCTTTCAATTCATCATCCAACATATCACATTTAGAAATTACTACCAAACGTTCTTTGTCTAACATTTCCGGATTGTATCGTCTTAATTCATCTAACAAGATGTCATATTGCTCTTTGATATCATCAGCATCGGCTGGAATTAAAAACAACAAAGTCGAATTCCTTTCGATGTGGCGTAGGAAATAATGTCCTAATCCACGGCCTTCCGCAGCCCCTTCAATAATCCCTGGAATATCTGCAATCACAAACGATTGAAAATCGCGATACGCTACAATTCCTAAATTAGGTTTTAAGGTTGTAAATGGATAATCGGCAATTTTAGGTTTTGCAGAAGTTAACACGGACAATAAAGTTGATTTTCCAGCATTAGGAAAACCTACTAAACCTACATCTGCCAATACTTTTAACTCTAAAATCACATCAATTTCTTCCCCAGGCATTCCTGGTTGGGCATAACGAGGTGTTTGATTGGTAGAACTTCTAAAATGCCAGTTCCCCAAACCGCCTTTTCCACCTTTCACAAGGATCTTTTGTTCTCCATCTTCAGTGATTTCAAACAAAACCTCATCGGTATCTTTATCTTTAACAACCGTTCCTAATGGTACTTCAATGTATTTGTCCTCACCATCATGTCCTGTAGAACGAGAACTCCCTCCATCACCACCATGTCCTGCTTTAACGTGTCGCAAAAACTTCAAATGAAACAATGTCCATAAGTTTTTGTTCCCCACCAATATTACATTGCCTCCGCGACCTCCATCTCCACCATCTGGGCCTCCTTTTTCAATAAACTTTTCTCTATGCAGATGCGAAGATCCTTTTCCACCTTTACCAGATGAAGCATAAATCTTTACATAATCTACAAAATTCCCTTCCGTCATATTTAATCTCTAATCTATACTAACAGTTGCAATTTTCAGCAACTGAGACTGAAAACTACTCCTGAGAACTAATTTACATCTTTTAAAGAACGTACTAAAACCTTGTCGATTTTAACGCCGTCCATATCCATTACTTCCAACTCCATTTTATTCCATATCAACTTCTCTCCAACTTTTGGGATGTAAGACAACTCAGTCATAATCAATCCGCTTACCGTTGTTACCTCATAATCGTTGATGATATCGTCTAAATCGAAATACGTCAAGAAATCATGTAAAGAATAGTGACCATCAACCAACCAAGTACCGTCTTCACGGGCAATTAACTGAAACTCTTCTTCATAAAAATCTGAAGCATCACCCACTAGAGCTTCTAAAATATCATTTAAGGTAATAATTCCTTGTAGAATACCGTATTCGTCGGTTACAAAAGCATAATGTACTTTTGTTTTTTTGAAATTCTCCAATGCTTTATAAGCAGAAGTATGTTCGATAAAATATACCGGTTCTTTAAGTATCGATCTCAGGTTGAAATTTCCTTTTTCGAAACTTAAGAACAGATCTTTTAACAAAACTACCCCAATAATATTGTCTAGATTGTCGTCACAAACCGGATAAACCGAATGCAACTCATCTAAAACTTTGGCTTTGGTTTCTTCTAAACCGTCTTCTAATGATAAATACACTACCGATTTACGGTGAGTCATTAAAGAATTTACTTTTCGGTCTCCAATGTGAAAAACGCGTTCCACGATATCTTGTTCAATTTCCTGAACTTCTCCTACTTCGGTACCTTCCTTAATAATGGCTTTGATTTCCTCTTCGGTTACTTTTCCATCAGCCGTAGGCTTGATTTTAAAAACATCTAAGACAAAATCTGTTGAAACTGTCAATAACCAAATAAAAGGAGCCATTACCGTTGAAATCATTTTCATGGGTACAGCGACTGTTTTGGCTATAGTTTCAGGAAAATTCAATCCGATGCGTTTTGGCAGCAATTCTCCTAAAACCAACGAAAAGAAAGTTAAGGCTACCACAATTATCCCAACCGACAAACTCTCTGAATAAGGTTGGAAAAATGGATAACCATCAAAAAATAGTTTTACATCTTCTGTTACTTTTTCACCAGAATAAATACCCGTAAGAATACCAATAAGTGTAATTCCTATTTGTACAGTAGATAAAAATTTGTTTGGCGAATTGGCCAAATCTAAAGCTGTTTTCGCACTCGTATTGCCTTTTTTGGCAGCGGTTTCTAACCTATTCTTTCTTGCTGATATGAGTGCGATTTCTGACATGGAAAAAACTCCATTCAATAAAATCAGCAAGAAAATTATGACTATTTCCAATTGTTTACAATTTGATTATACTTTGGATCCTAATTTACAAATTTTCGATTACATTACTCAAACGAGCTGTAATTTCTGCAATTGTACCTATACCATCAACAGCATAAAATTTATTTTGTTGTTTATAATAATCCATTAAAGGAGCCGTTTTTTCGTTGTACTCCTGATAACGATTTCTAATTTTTTCTTCATCCTGATCGTCTGCACGTCCTGAAGTTTTTCCGCGCTCTAACAAACGTTTCACTAGAATCTCATCATCCGCTTCTAAAGCAATGGTAGCCGTGATTGACTGCCCTTTTGAAGCTAAAAACTGATCCAATGCATCTGCTTGAGCCAGAGTTCTTGGAAAACCATCGAATAAAAATCCAGCCGATTCTGGGTTTTTATCTACTTCATCTTGAAGCATATTAATGGTAAGACTATCTGGAACCAAGTCTCCTCTATCAATATATTGCTTCGCTTCTATTCCAAGAGGAGTATTGTTTTTCATGTTAAAACGAAAAATATCTCCCGTTGACAAATGAGTTAAGTTATATTTTTCTTTTAAAAATTCTGCTTGTGTGCCTTTTCCTGCACCTGGTTTTCCGAAAAGAACAATATTGATCATTCTTAATTTTAGTTTAAATTGTTTAATTTTTATGGTTTATAGCCGATGTAACTATATGATTATTTTTCTGATAACTGGTATACATCTTTTAAATTTCTACCTAGTCCATCATAATCTAATCCGAATCCAACAATGAATTTGTTAGGAATTCTGATCCCTACGTAATCCAATTTGATGTCTTTTTTATAGGCTTCCGGTTTAAAAAACAAAGTAGCAATTTTGAAATGCTTTACGTTTTGTTCTTTAAAAAGATGTTTCAACTCTTCTACTGTATTTCCAGTATCTACAATATCTTCTACTATTACAACCGTACGCCCTTCTAAATTCTGATTTAATCCAATTAATTGTTTTACTTCATTGGTAGTTTGGGTTCCTTCGTATGAAGCCATTTTAACGAAAGACACTTCACAGTCACCGTTATAATGTTTCATCAAATCAGATACAACCATAAAAGAGCCATTCAAGACACCAATAAAAACAGGAACATCATCCAGAAAATCATCCTCAATTTGTCTTGCCAGATTGGCTATTGCAAAATCAATTTCTTGTGCCGATATAAAAGGCTCAAAATACTTGTCGTGTAACTTAATCTCCATAGTTGTGTTTGAAAATAAACGGCAAAGATAATAAATTCAGATTCAGTTAGAAGAAATTATTTATTTTTGGAAATATGAATTCAGAATATACTCTACAAATTGAAAAATGTACTGCTTACAGAAAAGATCGGGAACGCAATAGGAATTTAGCCTTACGAAACCAAGATTATTTAAAAGTGGTGGTTGCTACAGCAGTTGATCCCGACCATAAAAATCAGCACCAAGCTTGCTGGATACTAGAATTAGTTTGCGAAAAGAAACTAAAAACGGTACTTCCTTACGTTTCTCTTTTTTTAAATCATGCACCACAATTTAAAAACGATTCTGCTATTCGTTCTGCTTCCAAAATCTGCTTGTTTTTGACCAAAAGCAATCATCGTGCCAACGGAATCTCCCTTACACTGCATCAGGAAACACAACTTATCGAAATCTGTTTTGACCGGCTCATCAAAGACGAAAAAGTAGCAACCAAAGTTTATTGCATCAAGGCCTTATTCATTTTAAACAAAAAACATCCTTGGATTTACGAGGAACTTCATACGATACTTCAACAAGGTTATCACACTCACAGTCCCGCATACAAGGCTATCGCTAAAAATATTTTGGGGAAGACCATGAAAAAACACTGAAAACTTTAACAAAAAGTATGGGAAAACCATATTCTGCCTTTGTGGTTTGTCCTTACCTTTGTCTTGAATTAAGAAAAGTACTTCACTTTTTTTGATATACATTAACACATTTTAGAGAACTCTAATTACATTATTTTTTTGTAATCTCATGAACTTTGATGTTTCTGTTTTGCCTCTGAAAAGCTCGATTTCCCAATCGAGCTTTTCTTTTTTATCTTTAAAAATAAAATATTTGTCACTTATAACTTCCGAACAAAATAACGTTCTTCTTGAGTAGCTTTTTGGGTCTCAATTTGAAAAATACTATCTTTGCGCAACAAACAACAACACAATGGATTATTTTTCTTCTAATTTTAAATTAGGAATTCTTGGCGGTGGCCAATTAGGTAAAATGCTTCTTACCGAAACACAAAAATTCGACATACAAACTTTTGTTTTAGACCCTAGCGAAGAAGCTCCAGCTCGGTTTGGATGCAACTTTTTTTACAACGACAGTTTTTTAGAACATGATGTCGTATATGAATTTGGTAAATTAGTTGATTTACTGACTGTCGAAATAGAAAATGTAAATCTCGATGCCTTAGAAAAATTAGAATCTGAAGGCAAGTTGGTTTATCCATCGCCTAAAACATTACGCATCATTCAAAACAAAGGTCGTCAGAAAGATTTTTATGTAGAGCACAATATCCCAACGGCTCCTCACCGTCGATTTGTTGATTTATACCACATTCAAAAAGCGGTTGAAAACAACGAATTGGAAATTCCATTTGTATGGAAAAGCGCTCAAGGAGGTTATGATGGCACTGGTGTAAAAATTGTGCGATCTACCTTAGACTTAATTAATCTTCCCGATGTAGAATGTTTGGCAGAAGCTTTAGTTCCTTTTAAAAACGAACTAGCCGTTATCGTTGCACGAAATCCTAAAGGCGAAGTAAAAACCTATCCGGTAGTAGAAATGGAATTTCATCCCGAAGCCAATCAGGTAGAATATGTACTTTGTCCGGCAAGAGTGAGTAAAAAAGTATCCAGCAAAGCACAAGAAGTTGCGCTACAAGTTTCTAAAGCCTTCAACCATGTGGGATTACTTGCCGTTGAGATGTTTCTAACCGAAGACGATGAAATTTTAGTTAACGAAGTAGCTCCTCGTCCTCACAATTCTGGACATTTCAGTATAGAAGCCAGTTACACTTCCCAATTCGAACAACATTTAAGAGCCATATTAGATTTGCCGCTTGGTAATCCTGAAAGCAAGGTAGCTGGAGTAATGGTAAACCTAGTTGGTGACGAAAATTTTTCAGGTCCTGTAGTCTATCAAAATATTGATAAAATACTGGCTATCGATGGAGTTACACCACATATTTACGGGAAACGCGAAACACGTCCGTTCCGAAAAATGGGACACGTAACCATTGTCAATGAAGACATGAAAGAAGCCAGAAAGATAGCTGAAGAGGTAAAAAATTCAATACGAGTGATTAGCAAACCCGTAGAATTGGAACAAGAAACGGAATAAAAAGTTTTTTAAAGAAACCAATCAACGAATAAAGCAACAGAGTTACCTGAAATTTGTTTTTACTTATACAATAACTAACACACAATACCATTATGAGCAAAGTAGCTGTAATCATGGGAAGTATATCGGATATGCCGGTAATGCAAGATGCCATAGATATCTTAAAAGGATTTGACATAGACGTTGAAGTTGATATTGTTTCGGCGCACCGCACTCCTGAAAAATTATTCGATTTTAGTAAAAAAGCACACACCCGAGGTATTTCCGTAATTATTGCCGGAGCAGGTGGTGCTGCACATCTTCCTGGAATGGTGGCTAGTATGAGTCCACTTCCTGTTATTGGAGTTCCTGTGAAATCCAGTAATTCTATCGATGGTTGGGATTCTGTATTGTCTATTCTTCAAATGCCTGGTGGCGTTCCCGTTGCCACTGTTGCCCTTAATGGAGCCAAAAATGCCGGAATATTAGCTGCGCAAATCATCGGTGCGCACGACCAATGTGTTTTAGACAAAATTATTTTTTACAAAGACGGATTAAAACAAGCTGTTTTAGAGGCTTCAGAAAATCTAAAAAAATAATTGATCAAGCAATAAAACTGATTCCCATATACGAAAAAAGCTCCTTAATGTGGTATTTAGGAGCTTTTAAGTAACACAAACATAAATATCGATATGGGTTAAATCAATATTTAAATTTTATATATCGTAAATTTGAAGCCAAATGATAGCTACAATTTCATTTTCATGGTTTACTGTCCAAACATAATTATTTTTTAGTTATACAGCAAATAAAATCGATGAAATACACATAATTATGAATATACTTACAAAATATTTTACCACAAAACACAATACAGCCCCATTTTCTCAGATTAAAATCGAGGACTATCTACCTGCTATTCAGGAAAGTATCAACCAAACAAAGCATGAAATTAATACAATTGTTACTAGTGAGGAAACTCCTACTTTCAATAATACCGTTGAAGCTTTAGAATTTGCGGGCGAACAACTGGATCGTATTACCAGCATTTTTTTTAATTTAAATTCGGCAGAAACTAGTGATGAAATGCAAAAACTAGCTCAGGAAATTTCTCCTTTGCTCACCCAACTAAGTAATGACATCACGTTAAACACAGCCCTTTTTGAACGCATTCAATCTGTTTACAATCAAAAAGATACTCTCAATTTAACCATAGAACAAACTACCCTTTTAGAAAAAAAATACAAAAGTTTCACTAGAAACGGAGCGTTATTGGCCGAAGACAAAAAAGAACGTCTACGAGAAATTGACACCGAACTAGCAAAATTAAAATTAACCTTTGGGGAAAATGTCCTAGCCGAAACCAACGCTTACCAACTGCACATTACTAACCCGGAAGAACTCAAAGGATTACCGGAAGGCGCTGTTGAAGCTGCGCATGCTTTGGCAAAAAACAACAATAAGGAAGGTTGGATTTTTACTTTAGATTTTCCTAGCTACCAGCCTTTTGTGACTTATGCAGACCATCGTGAACTTCGAAAGGAAATAACAATTGCTTACGGGAAAAAGGCTTTTCAAGACAACTCTTTTGATAATCAGGAAAACGTAAAAAAAATAGTTTCTCTTCGTCATGAAAGAGCGCAGTTGCTAGGCTATCCTTCTCACGCTCATTATGTTTTGGAAGAACGCATGGCACAAAATCCTGACCGAGTAAAATCTTTCTTAAATGATTTATTAGACAAAGCTAAACCAGCTGCTGAAAGAGAATTTGCTCAACTGACTTCATTTGCTCAAAAACTTGACCAGTTGGATCAGTTAGAAAAATGGGACGGTGCTTACTACTCCGAAAAACTAAAACAAGAGTTATTTCATTTGGATGATGAAAAGTTAAAACCTTATTTTAAATTAGAAAATGTACAACAAGGAGCTTTCGAAATCGCCAATCGATTGTTTGGCATTACATTTACTGAAGTTTTTGACATTGACAAATACCATGAAGATGTACATACTTTTGAAGTCAATGATGCCAATGGAAATCTGGTAGCGATTTTTTATTCTGATTTCTTTCCAAGAAAAGGAAAACGAAATGGCGCTTGGATGACTTCCTTTAAACCTCAATATATTAAAAACGGGCAAAATGAGAGACCTCATGTTTCTATCGTTTGCAATTTCACCAAACCTACTGCAACCAAACCTTCATTGCTCACTTTCAACGAAGTGACTACCTTGTTTCATGAGTTTGGACATGCTTTACATGGCATGTTAGCCAACACAACCTATCCTAGTTTATCGGGGACTTCGGTATATTGGGATTTTGTAGAATTGCCAAGTCAGGTAATGGAAAATTGGTGTTACGAACCGGAAGCGTTAGCCTTATTCGCTAAACATTACGAAACGGGCGAAATTATTCCGCAACACTATGTAGAAAAAATTAAAGAAAGTGCTAGTTTCTTAGAAGGAATGGCCACATTGCGTCAACTGAGCTTTGGTCTATTGGATATGGAATATCATGGCCAGCCAGTAACTGTAGAAAACGTAAAAAACTTCGAAAAAAAGGCTATGGAAGCCACTGCTCTATATCCTGACGTTGATGAAAACTGTATGAGTGTTTCTTTCTCACATATTTTCCAAGGAGGGTATTCTTCGGGTTATTATAGTTACAAATGGGCCGAAGTACTCGATGCCGATGCTTTTGCTTATTTTCAGGAAAAAGGAATTTTCAATAAAGAAGTTGCCGAAAAATTCCAGAAGTATGTTCTTTCACAAGGCGGAACTGAACATCCGATGACCTTATATAAAAAATTCCGTGGTCAGGAACCCAATCCTGATGCCTTACTAAAAAGAGCGGGATTGATTTAAAATTCTCTAAAAACCGAAGTTTAGGCTTCGGTTTTTTATTTCCATAATAAAGTCAAAACCCACCAAAAAATAGGCACACTTTCTACCCAAAAAGAAGTGTAATATTCAGAACGTCTGGGACTTGCAAAAAGAGTAAAAAAGACCAACACTAATAATAATAGTGCATTAATCAAAAGCTGGGTGATTTTAAAATCCGATTGCAATAATTCTAAACCATAAAAGAATACGAGAAGAAAAAGATTTAATTGTTTGGTCTTGGGTACTCCTAATTGCTGCGGAACCGTTTGTAATGATGCCTCATCTTTTTTCAAATCAATAATTTCAAAAATAAGCATCAAAATAATTACCAATAAAAAACGCTGAATGAATTTTAACCAAACATCTATACTGAAATCCAATTCGGCATTTATAATTGGCAGCAGAAGTGTTACTCCCGCCCAACAAAAGGCCACAATATAAATCTTTACTCCCGCCCAATTACGAACATTCTGTATTTTTTGTGAAAGTGGCAAAGCATACAGAATAATTAATCCTAAAAACAACAACGTGAGTAATTGCGAATTTCTCTGTAATTGAAAAAAATAATAAACGGTAGCCAGAAAAGAAAAAACACTCAATACAACAATAGCCTTTCTCTCTCCGGTGCGTTGCATTTTTTGAGTCCTCATTAACGCCTCGTATTTCACAAAGTTATAGCCCACAATTGTGCCGAAGAAAGCAAAAAAAGCCATGGGCAGATCATACGGAAGGCTGAAGAAATGAAAAGTCATTTGCACCAAAGCATATACAGCCAAAGCCACGTGAATGCTTCCGTTAATGTAAAAATCGAGTATTTTTTTCAAAAATCTAATCATTCACAATTTCAACGAATTGTTTTATTTCGTTTCCTTTCTCATCAACCACTGTAATCAAATGCTTCCCAGTAGGAACTACTACAGGCATTTCATGAAAGGTTTGGGTAGTTCCTTTGTATTCGTTATCAATGTACCAAAACAATTTATAATCCCGATTACTATGCGCTACTTTTAAAACCACCGGCTGAATTTTCCCTTCAAAATTTTTAGTCAAATAAATTTTACTGTTTCCTTTGGGATAAATAAATCCCATTCGACTGAGTTGCATTCCTTGGCAATCATTTCTAAACGGAGGTAACGTTTTATAATTTATATGAAGATTTTTATAATACCATTCCATCACTGGAGGCAAAACAAACCAACTTTTAGAAACCATCTTCTCTACATTTTCACAAGAACTATTCACTCTAAATTGTTCTGAAGCATCTAGATGAATTAATTGATGGTAAGGACAAACCTTCGTTTTTTTACCATTCTTAGGAATCAATTGTTTGGTTTTAGGACAATTATCTTGTGCTAAATGACCACTCAAAGTACAACACTCGGCAGTTTCTAGATCATACGAAGGTGTTTTGAACCAACGTTTTCTTGGCAAGAGATTAAACACATCAAACAAAATGGGCGCCGCACTGTCGATTCCTGTTAACTCCGGCCGACCTTCGCCCGAAGCATTGCCTACCCAAATTCCTACCACATAATCACTGTTGGTTCCTATTGCCCATGCATCACGATTTCCAAAACTGGTTCCTGTTTTCCATGCGATTTCTAGGGACGAATCATAAAACCGCCAAGCTTCATCCGCTTCAGGGCGATTGACTTCTTTCATGGCATTATAAGTCAAATAGATCGCTCCTGCTCCAAGAATCGGCTTTTCTTTAACCTCATCCCCAAAATCCTGTTTGAAGTCTTTTTGATAATTCAATTCTGCAAATTCCTTTTCACGGTAGTGACCAAAAGTCTTAACATGGTGATTTAAAGTCGCTGTAAGATTAGCATAAGTTTTGCACAAATCCCACAAATTGCTTTCGGCACCACCTAAAATTAATGACAAACCATAATGATCCGGATGTTTGTTGATATTTTTTAATTTGAATTGCCGCAGGGTTTCATAGAATTTATGCACCCCGTGTTCTTGTAACATTAATACGGACGGAATATTGAGTGAACGAGACAAAGCCCTTTGTGCCGGCACTGCTCCATCGAAAGTAAGGTTGAAATTTTGAGGAGAATAGCCCGAGATCTGTGTTGGAATATCTGCAACAAGCGTATTGGGCAGTAGCTCACCCTCATCCAACATCGAAGCATATAACAAAGGTTTTAAGACACTTCCGGTACTTCGGGGAGCCGTGATAATATCTACATCTTTGTCGTGCAAAACATCGGTAGGTGAATTCCCAACATAACTTATAATATTTCTATTTTTCACATCAATGACTAAAACTGCCATGTTGTGCACTTCATTTTGGCTGTACTGACTGTGGTATTGCCTTACTATTTGATTGATTCTATTTTGTAACGAAAGTTCTACCGTAGTTCTTATTTTCTGTCCTTCCTGTTGCAAAGCTACTTTTTCCAATAAATGAGGGGCAATTTGTGGCAAAAGATAGGGCTTTTGTGGCAAAGGTTCCTGTAACGACAACTCATACGTCATTGCATCAATAACACCGTGGTCTCTTAATTTTTTGAGCAAAGCATTCCTTTTTTGCAATAACTTTTGCTGATTTTTACCCGGATAAATTAATCGGGGTGCATTGGGTAAGACCGCTAGAGTAGCACTTTCGGCCCAAGAAAGTTGATGGGGTTGAACGCCAAAATAACGCCAGGCGGCCATTTCCAATCCTACCACATTTCCGCCAAAAGGAGCATGAGCCGCATACAATTCTAAAATTCTTTCCTTGGAATGTCTAAATTCTAATCGGGTTGCCAAGATTATCTCCACTCCTTTTTCGAAGTATGTTCTTTTCTTATTCTTTCGGGCCAATCGAATTACTTGTTGCGTAATGGTGCTTCCTCCACGAACCACCTTTCCGGCACTTCGATTTTGTTGGATTGCCTTTACCATTGCTACAGGATTGAATCCGAAGTGATACGGAAAATATTCGTCTTCAAAATAAATCAGACATTGTTTGAATTTATCAGGAATAGAATCTTGTTCAGGAAAACGCCATTGTCCGTCTCTTGCTATTTTAGCAGCCAACAAATCTCCTTCGCTACTTTCGATCACCGTTGAAAAAGGCTCTTCAAATAACGTTCGTGGCAACGAGAAATAGTACACAAGCAACAGTACAAAAGCTACTATTGATTTTTTTCGGTTCTCGTTAATCCAATTCACTAGCTTGACAAGTTTGGGATACTTCTCAAGTGTTCTTTTATCAATCATATCATCAAAAAGGTTGTCCGAAAAATTATAAAACCTATCATGGCAACAAAAAGAGAAATCGCATTACATACGAATTTGACTTCTCTTTCTTTAAAATGCCCTACTGAAGGTGAATTTATCTTGCTTCGGATTTCCTAATACATCATTTTATTTTACAATTTCAATCCACTGCCCTTTACTACGTGCTACAAAACTGTTATCGTACATTGCTTCACATTGCACGCCTGGCAAATAATATTTACCAAGGTACGAAGCGTTGATTAACATTTTAAAAACACGAGTTTCTCTCGACTTTAATCCAAAATGATAATTTGCTCTATCATCTCGAATATCAATATAATCCGCAATATTTTCTGTAGCATTGCCATAATCCGTGAAACGAGTATTTACGATTTCGAATCCGGATGGAAGAATTTGAGTCAATGCAATATTGGGTACAAACTCTCCTTTTTGGTTCGTTAGAACTACCTCAGCTACCAATTCGGTTCCTTGATTGATTCTAGTCACATTCACAGGATTCCCCTTTCGATCTTTGAAGAACACTTTAGCCACTACATTATTACTCATTACTTTTTCCTGACCTACCGGAAGAATTCCGCTTTGTATCACACGTACAAACAAAGTATTCTGTTTGTTATTCTTAATCGATACTTTATTGTTTTTTCCTATCACCAACAAATCACGTTGCGCGATTGCTTTGGTGGACTTGATTTTTATCGTTTTTCCGGCTGAAGTGAACTGTACATCAATGCCTTTTCCACCATTGAATTGAGCGAATTTGGCCATTGCATACAACGAATAGGCCGTCGTTTGAGTACTCATCCATTGATCTGACGATAAGCTTTTTGCCAAAGTCACTGCGGTAGCGAAAGCCTTTTGCTTCTGACCCAATAAAATCAATGTTTCCAATGTCATTGCTCGGTTTCTGTCTTCTGAACCATAACTGTAAAAATAATACGGCGAATAGGTTTCGGTTATATTCGTTTTTGCTAATAATGCCAATCCAGCAGCCTTTTGTTTTACAATTGCATAAGTGGCCGCCAAACGCAATTTGCTCTCATTTGAAAGTTTTTTGGTTTCTCTTAAACGGTTCATCGAAGCCAAATCAGCCGCACCGGCTAAAGCGAGAGTGTACAAACGATACGCTTGACCTAAATCACTTTGGTACTGACTTTCAAAACGCCATTGTTTTGCCATCTTTTGTTGGTAAGCAATCCATTTTGTTTTAAAATTAATCGGCAAGGCATATCCTTTTTTCTCCGCTTCAATTAAAAAATGACCTGCATAAGTGGTCCCCCAATCATCCGCTTGAGCACTACCCGGCCAGTATGCAAATCCGCCATTAGCCAACTGAAGACTCGTGAGTTTTTCTATAGCAACTGTAACATTTCGTTGGATGGATTGTTTTTTGGAAGAATCCAAATCAATCACGTCTGTGAGATACAATTGCGGAAAAACCGAAGAAGTGGTTTGTTCAACACATCCATAAGGATATTGAATCAGGTAATTCAATCTTCTTCCGAAATCGATGGTTGGAATTGATGAAATTTCGATCATTGCTTTATTACTACCCGCAACACCAAAACTATTCCAATTAATGGTTTTGTTTGCTCCTGAGCCCAAAGTAACATCCGTAAAAGCAGTTGTTACTGGATTCGGATTCATTACATCGATTTCTACCTCATAAACCGACTTTTGCGCTCCCGAAGTCGCTATAATTTGAATTTTACCCACTCCTGTTGTATTTCCGACTACCAAATCGAAATAAGCCATTTTTTCATCAGGGGTGGCAAAATATATTTTTTGTGAGGTTGGTCCAGCTAGTTTTACTGCTTGGTTTGTCTTAATTTGAACCGTTACCTCTTTTACAAACTTTTCCGTAGCAAATAAAGTCACCGGAAGAGTTACTTTTTCTGATGGTGAAATTTTTCTTGGTAAAGAAGCTAGTACCATTAAAGGACTCTTAACCGGAGTGACTTTCTCCGCCATACCGTAAGCACTGTTTGCTGCATTAGCCGCCACTACCATTGTTTTTACTGAACCTATATACTTTGGTAACTTAAACTGATGCGTTTTTGCTTCACCTTTTCCTAATTTGAAAGGACCAAAATACATGACTACCGGCTTAAATCGGTTCGCTTTTTTAGCTTGTGCCCCACCAGCCTCTTGATCTCCACCAATACTAAAAATCTGGTTGACTTTTCCTCCGTAAGCTCCAATAACATTATCGTAAATATCCCACGTACGAACACCCAAAGCTTCACGAGCATAGAAGCTATCCCAAGCATTTGGTGTTTTAAAACGGGTAAGATCCAGCAAGCCTTCATCTACCACCGCTATGGTATAGGTCATGGCTTTACCGGTTTTTTCGCTCACTTTTACGGCTACTTTTTGCTCAGGTCTCAAAACTTCTGACATTGAAATCACAGGTTCTAAAACCGTCTGTTTGTCTACCACTGCAATCGGAACAATACCATACATTCGGATTGGTGAATCATTTTTCGTTGAAGCATGCGGCTGCAACATCGTCACATTAATATAAACATTAGGAGCCATCTCTGGAGTCACTTCCAAATCGACTTTTGTTTCCCCTTTTTGTGTCTTGACCCAAAAGGCTTTTACCACTCGGGAACCATTCTCTACTGAAACTAAAGCGCGACCTCCTTCACTAGAAGGGAAAAAAACCTTCGCTGTTTCCCCTACAGCATACTCCTTTTTATCTGTAGAAAAACGAAGCATCGTAGCTTCTTTTCCATCGGTATTTTTAGAACGCTCTGACCAATACGGATAATCTAAGAAAACCGTTTGTCCGGAAGCATGTCCGTCATTAGGATCTATAGCGCGAATGAGGTAACGTCCCCAATCTTGTTCTGGAACAGAGAAATTCAAACTCCCTCTACCCGATGCATCGGTATTGATTATAAATGTTTTGTATGCTGTTGTAGAAGTTGTGGTGTTGTAATTTGATATATTATCATAAGATTCGTCCCACCACCAACGGGAATCTATTTTGTAGACTTTAACTTCTAACCCTCTCACCGATTTAGGTTTGCCATTTTCTCCCAAAGTGACAAACTCATAATGATTTACTTTTCCGGTTTCCAACAAACCGTATTTGTTTGGTTCAGGAGTTTTAATCCCTACATAGGTTGGATACGGCGAATATTTTACCGAAGCAACATCCGTACTTACATCACCACCATTTTCGTATACTTTGGTTATAAAAGCCGCTTTGAGCATCCCCGGAGCCTGTCCTTGCAGAGAGGGATTGATAGGGAAAGTCACCATTCCTTGCTGGTTGACTTTACCGGAATACACATTAATTTCTTCCGTGGAAAAATTACGCGTAGGATCATCAAATACAAAATTATCATAGCCTTTGAAAATGGTTTGCTGTTGCGAGAATTTAGCCTGAACTTCTGTTTTTAAGTCTTTCGCTACCGCACCGTGCATCCATAACACCTGAATAGTATTACTATTCTTTTTAGAAGCTGATAAAATCCCTTCATTGAAACTACTTTTGATTTTTAATCGGTTGGGTTTGATCGTTTCTATTTTAACGCTTTTATAAAATTGAGCACCTCCAACACTTACCACAGCTTCCCAATTTCCTGTCATGGCCGAGGTTTGCGTAAGTAATCCAAACTTGTAATGATTCATCTCGTTTACTTTTTGGATCGTTTGGTAAATTGTTTTACCCGTAGGATCATTCAAACGGAATTTAATAGGGTGATGTAACGGAATCTTATTTGCCTTATCATTAAGAATAAACGATAAATGAATAGAATCGCCTGGTCGCCAAACGCCTCTTTCTCCATAAATAAAACCTTTTAGACCTTTTTGTAAGCTCTCACCCGAAACATCAAAATTACTAATGGACAAAGAAAGCTCATCATCTAACTTAACATAAGTACTGTTTTTACCTTTAGTTACAATGGCGAAATAGGCATATTTTTTCAGGTCGAAATTAGTCATCCCATTTCCATCCGTGATCATAGAAGCTAACTTCTGCTGTTGGTAGTTGAACAATTCTACCGTGGCTCCGGAAATAGGTTCGGTGGTCACTATATCGCTCACCGCTACCGTAACCGACTTGTTATTGCCTCGTTTGGCGATAACTCCTAAATCTGTTGCTAAAATATTCTTAGATACTTTCGTATTGTAATAGTAATAATCGGTACACGGATCTTGACTCGCTCTCCACTCGTAGTCTTCTTCATAGTAATAATCGTAACCGGATGTTCCGCTATAATTCACGTCGTCCTCTTCGGGCTCTTCTTCATCGTTTTGACTGTCATCGTTAGTTCCGTCGGCACATTTAAATAAAGAATATTTCTTCTTGAATGAAAATTCTACTCGATAAATAGCCCCAGGTTCGGGAGTAATGACTTTAGATAAATCCAACGCATACGTATTCCATTTAGTGTAATCGAGTAATTCATTTTGTTTGAGCTCAAGAGTGGATTTAGCCACTGGCTGACTGACTTTTTTGAGATTATTCGCTCCATTAAGTTCGTTATCCTGTAAAAACTGGAGGATATTGTTTTTATAAATTTTATAAATTTTTACATCTACTTTTTTAAGATTAGCTGCTGCAAAATTGATTTTTAAATTGTTAGAACTTGGCAGAATCGTTCCATTTTTCACAAACTTCACCGCAGGATTAATAGGATCAAAATCGATTCTTTCAGCATAATTGTTGGCCATTTCTTCTCCGTAGATGTTCTTAATTCCTTGGAAGACTTCTACTAGTTTGTTTCCGGAAACCGCTATGGCAATAGCTTCGGGTTCGGTATATTGTTCCTCTTCATAAGCTACCTCTTCCACTGGGAGCACACTGGAAGCGGAGTCAACTGAAACTACTGCGGTGTCTGCACTGACCATTGTCGCCGCTGCTTCTACCACTGAAGCTGCCGAATCTACTGCTGCTACAGCCACTTCTGTCGGAATCACCTCAACCACTTCTTCTGATTGAATAGGAGCCTGATTAGAGAAATACACCTTCAGAACGTTACCCATGGTGGCATATTTTACCTCACTGGTATTTTCTATAACTACTAAACCTTTGAAATCCTGATCTTTTTGTAAAGGATCCGAGAAATTAATCAATAATGACTGATTGTTTTCGTCTCCAATCTTTATATCCATCACCTTAAAATCTCCCTTGGCAGGAATTGCTATCTCCGATTCGCCTTCTCTATCAATATCGGAAGCATCTCCATCCCAAGCTAGAGTAATCGTACTGGCTTTTTCAAAACGTTTGATCCCTTCTACCCTAAACTTAAATTCGGTCGAAGAGCTATTGTCTTTATCAAAAACCACTTTCAAATCATCTCCGTTCTGATGGCATTCCAATAATTTTTCGGCTTCTTCAAAGGCTAAAAAATCGGCAGTTTTCAGAACCCCATTCAAATAATACGTTTCTTTATCCGAAGATTGAATGTCCTCTGTGGTAACCGTAAAATCCTGTTTGATGGTTTTCAATGAGAAATTAAACACGGACAGTTCTTTCGGAACTTCAGTAATTTTGTTTAATTGTAGCGAAACCTGATACAACGTGTTTTGCTCCAATTTTTCATCGGGTACAAACGCAAGAGTATTAGAGGAAAGTGCAATTACCTTCCCGCTAACACTGGGAGAAATATCCAACAAATCCGCATCCAATTCCTGATTCACCTTCCAGTTGGGGTTGTTGAATGCTAGTTGCACCCTGATGTCTGATTTTACAGAGACAAATCCAGACGTAAATGCCGAAATCTGATTTTTGAAAAGTTCGAAATCAGAATCAAAATCGGCGGCTTTTTTTCCACAGGAGAAAAGAACACAAAAAATCAGGGCAACCCCGACAAATCTTAGAAGTTTCATAAAGTAGCTTTAATTATTTAATTTGATTATTTAAGTAAATGTAACGACTTTTTTCAAAAAACAAGCAATAAAATCAATCTGTTAATAAATCACATTTTTAGTTCATAATTTGATAAAAATTGTATCTCTTTTAACTACAGTTTTAATAATATATAATTATTTTTGTTCGCGTAATAACACAACTTGATAACCATTTGAGTCAAAACTCAAATTCAACTACAAACAGTACATAAAACTGATGAGAACAGATGCATTTGCTTTAAGACACATAGGTCCGAGAGAATCTGACCTACAACACATGTTTAAGACCATTGGCGTTAAAGACATGGACCAATTACTTTTTGAAACTTTACCGGATGGAATTCGTCTGAAAGAGGATTTACAATTAGATCCAGCGATGTCGGAATATGAGTATCTCACTCACATCACCGAATTGGGTGCCAAAAATAAAGTTTTCAAATCATACATTGGCTTAGGATACCACCCTGCCATAGTCCCTCCAGTAATTCAACGTAACATCTTCGAAAATCCGGGATGGTACACCGCTTACACACCGTATCAGGCGGAGATTGCTCAAGGACGTTTAGAAGCGTTATTGAATTTCCAAACCACCATTATTGAACTTACCGGAATGGAAATTGCCAATGCTTCTTTATTAGACGAAGGTACTGCTGCTGCAGAAGCCATGGCATTATTATTCGATGTAAGAAATCGCGATCAGAAGAAAAACAATGCTAATAAATTCTTCGTTTCGGAAGAAATTTTACCACAAACCCTTTCGGTATTACAAACTCGTTCTACTCCAATAGGTGTAGAATTGGTAGTAGGCGATCATGAAACTTTTGATTTTTCTGAAGAGTTCTTTGGAGCCATTTTACAATACCCAGGCAAGTACGGACAAGTTTACGACTACGCTTCTTTTATCGCTTCTGCAAAAGCTAAAGAAATTAAAGTTGCTGTTGCCGCCGATATTTTATCGTTAGTAAAATTAACTCCTCCAGGAGAAATGGGAGCGGATGTAGTAGTAGGAACTACTCAACGCTTTGGAATTCCAATGGGATTTGGCGGACCTCACGCCGGTTACTTTGCTACCAAAGAAGAATACAAACGTTCTATGCCGGGACGTATCATTGGAGTTTCTCAAGACACCAATGGAAACCGTGCGTTACGTATGGCATTACAAACACGTGAGCAACACATCAAACGTGAAAAAGCAACGTCTAACATTTGTACTGCTCAGGTATTATTAGCCGTTATGGCTGGAATGTATGCGGTATATCACGGTCCGAAAGGATTACAATATATTGCAGATAAAGTACACGCTTCTGCAGTAACTACAGCGAAAGCATTAGCTTCTCTAGGAATCAATCAAGTAAATTCTGCTTATTTTGATACCCTTTTAGTGAAAGCCGATGCGGAGAAAGTTCGCGCTATTGCTGAGAAGAACGAATTCAACTTCTTCTACCCTAATAACGATTGTGTTTCAATTTCTTTCAATGAAACTACTTCTACAGCAGACATCAACACTATTGTTTCCATTTTTGCTGAAGCAGTAGGCAAATCAGCCGTTCATGTTTCTGAATTAGCTACTGAAAACAATATTCAAAATCAATTATTAAGAACCTCTGCTTTCTTACAACATGATGTTTTCAACAATCATCATTCAGAAAGTCAGTTGATGCGTTATATCAAAAAATTAGAGCGTAAAGATTTATCGTTAAACCACTCGATGATCTCTTTGGGTTCTTGTACAATGAAACTAAACGCAGCAGCAGAAATGTTGCCGCTTTCTATGCCTAATTGGAGTAGCATTCACCCTTTTGCTCCAGCAGATCAAACACAAGGGTATTTGACCATGCTGAAAAAATTAGAGCAACAACTAAACGTGGTAACCGGTTTCAAAGGAACTTCATTACAACCTAACTCGGGAGCTCAAGGCGAATATGCCGGTTTAATGGCTATTCGTGCTTACCATATCTCTCGTGGCGAAGGACACCGTAACGTATGTTTAATTCCTTCATCTGCTCATGGAACCAATCCGGCTTCGGCAGCTATGGCAGGAATGAAAATCATTGTAACCAAAACTACCCCAGAAGGAAATATCGACGTAGAAGATTTAAGAGCAAGAGCCATCGAACACAAAGACAATTTATCTTGTTTAATGGTGACTTATCCTTCTACTCACGGAGTTTACGAGTCAACAATTATTGAAATTACCCAATTAATCCACGATAACGGAGGATTAGTATACATGGATGGTGCTAATATGAATGCACAAGTAGGTTTAACTAACCCAGCTACTATTGGTGCTGATGTATGTCACTTAAACTTACACAAAACTTTCGCTATCCCTCACGGCGGTGGTGGACCTGGAGTAGGACCAATTTGTGTGAACGAAAAATTAGTTGACTTTTTACCTACCAACCCAATCGTAGCTACAGGTGGTAAAGACGCTATCTCAGCCATTTCTGCAGCACCTTACGGTTCGGCATTAGTTTGTTTAATTTCTTACGGATATATTAGTATGTTAGGCGCAAAAGGATTGCGTTCTGCTACAGAGCATGCGATCTTGAATGCTAACTACATGAAAGCGCGTTTTGAAGGTCATTATCCTATTTTATATTCTGGAGAAATGGGTCGTGCAGCTCACGAAATGATATTAGATTGTCGTGAATTCAAACAAAACGGCATTGAAGTAACCGACATTGCTAAACGTTTGATGGACTATGGTTTCCACGCACCAACCGTTTCTTTCCCGGTGGCTGGTACTTTAATGATCGAACCTACTGAATCTGAGGATTTAGCGGAATTAGACCGTTTCTGTGATGCTATGATTGCTATTCGTAAAGAAATCGCTGAAGCGACCGCAGAAGACACTAACAATCCGTTAAAGAATGCACCACATACGTTAGCGATGGTAACAGCTGATCGTTGGGATTTCCCTTATTCAAGAGAAAAAGCAGCGTATCCTTTAGAGTATATTGCTGAGAACAAATTCTGGCCAACAGTACGTCGTGTAGACGATGCTTATGGTGACAGAAACTTAGTTTGTTCTTGTGCACCGATTGAAGTGTATATGGAAAATTAATTTCTAAAAACACTCAAATAAGACAACCCTTTCGTTTTGAAAGGGTTTTTTTTATTGAGTAATTCATTATAATCTTCTATAAAAATAAATACTGTAATTTTTATGTTATTTTGTTGCTAAATTGACAAAAATAAATTTTATTAAAATTTTACATAAATTCTATTAATTTGTTTAACTAATTTAGTGATTCTCAAAAAATACCCAAAATGAATATCAAAATCACAGGCTCTGGCAGCTACATACCTTCTGAAATTGTTACCAATTTAGATTTCGCCAAACATGTTTTTCTTAACGATGACGGCACACCATTTCCTTTACCTAACGAAACCATTACAGAAAAATTTCACGATATTACTGGTATCGAAGAAAGAAGATACGTAACCGATGATCTTCTTGCTTCAGACATTGCAAGTATTGCAGCAAGAAAAGCCATTGAAGATGCCAACATCGACCCTGAAACTCTCGATTATATCATATTTGCACACAATTTTGGCAATGTTAAAAAAGGAGCCATTCAAACCGATATCTTACCGAGTCTCGCCGCACGAGTGAAGTACGATCTTCGAATAAAAAATCCTAAATGTGTAGCCTACGACATGCTTTTTGGATGTCCGGGTTGGATAGAAGGCGTTATTCAGGCTCAAGCCTACATTAAAGCCGGCATGGCGAAACGTTGTTTGGTTATTGGTGCCGAAACCTTATCTAGGGTTGTAGACATTCATGATAGAGACAGTATGATATACTCCGATGGTGCCGGAGCAACTATTATAGAAGCTTCTAAAGAAGACGGAGGAATCTTGGCACACGAAACGGCTTCGTTTACGTATGATGAAGCTTATTATTTATTTTTTGGTAATTCCTTCAATAAAGATCATGATCCCGATGTGCGCTACATTAAAATGCACGGTCGTAAAATATACGAGTTTGCTCTAAGTCAAGTGCCTAAAGCCATGGCTGCTTGTTTAGAAAAAAGTGGAATTCCTATTTCTGAGGTTAAAAAAGTACTTATTCATCAGGCCAATGAAAAAATGGATGAAGCAATCATCCAACGTTTTTATCGCCTATACAAGCAAACTCCACCAGAAGGAATTATGCCTATGAGTATTCACAAATTAGGAAACAGCAGCGTGGCCACAGTACCTACTCTTTATGATTTGATTGTGAAGGGAGAAATAAAAAATCAACAACTCAACAAAGGCGATGTCATCTTGTTTGCTTCGGTAGGAGCCGGAATGAACATTAATGCCATTGTTTACAAATGTTAGTTTGCCTGTAAGCGGTAAAAATCCGTTTACAAAACGTTGGAAAGCTTCTCTCTGAGGAGCTTTTTTTTGTTTTAGTTTGTTATCGTTTATTTACTTTTAAGAAGTTCCTAAAAAAGAAATCGCCCCATCGTTTACTAAAATTACGATGGGGCTAAACGTAGTAACGGAATCTTTCAACACTATGACTCACTAATTCCGTTAATCAAAAAAAGGGCGTCATTTCTGATTCCCTCTTTTGTTCTTACAAAGTGGCTTTGTACGCAGTAACTCCCGCAATAAAAGCATCCACCTCAGCAAGTTCTCTGTTCACGCATTCCAAATCCAGTTCTTTTGACCGAAAGGCATCAACAAGGTCTGACACGTTTTACATAAAAAACAAATTGAATTATAAAAATTGCATGACTCAAACGCTATTTCCACTTGTGATCACAACTTCCAAACTTTAACAAAATATACGGAAAAACCATAACCCTGTATGTGTTAAAATCCTTATCATTGTCTATCGTTTCATCCTTACTGTGTTGAAACAAAAATCTAAAAATTAAAAAACAAACTAAATGAAACTAAAAAATGTTTCAAAATTATTATTATTTTTCATCACTACGATTATACTTTCCTGTAGTCAAGATGATCCCAATGAAAACTTCAAGCAAGAATCAATTAAAACCTCTTTCGTAAATTTTGAAAAATTATATAGTGTTGACAATGTATTCCAAAATGCTTTTAATAGTTTAATAGTCAACAACAAAAATACATCAGGGGTAACAGCCAAGAGCAATCTCAAAAAAATATACGGTTTTACAATCGCTAATGATCCGATAAAGATTGTTGAAAAAAACGGACGCCTATCCTACAATATCGCTTTACAACCTAAAACTGTAAATCTTAACATATTTGAGAACATCGTACTAAATGTCGATAAAAATGGAAACCAAAATGCATTACACATTACATATTTCAGAACCTCTGCAAACCACCACGAAGGAAATTTCAAGGGTTTTGCTAAAGTTAAACTTTTAACAAATAGCAATTCAAAAAACACCAGAACAAGTTCTGATTGCTATACCATTGAATTTATATATTGTGCCAATGCCGACGGAGTAACTCATTTTGCAGGACAAGGCGACTGCGAAGCTCAGCCACAAAGATATATAGCTTGTTTTTCTCATGATCAATCAGGTGGTAGTACTACAGAAACAATAGACTTTAACAGTATTTCTTTTGTTCCTTCCAACTATGAAAGTCCGGGAGGAAACAGTGACTCTTTTGAACCTACATATGTTAGCTCTCCAAATGAACCAAAAGATCCAGAAGGTTTTACAAATGATGAAGATGTAGATACAACTTTTTTTGAATTTATAACAAAACTTTCTCCTGAACAACAGTTTTTTCTATTTCAAAATAAAACTATTTTTGAAACTGTTAATGAATATCTTGATAAAAATAAAAACCCATTCGGGGAATATGAACTAAAAGCTGTAGAATTCATTAAACAATTGATTGATTTGGCGAGATTAAACAATACTACATTTAGTTTCAATAACAATCTAGATGCATCAAATTCTTTAAGCTTTAATAGTGTGAATGAACTAAACACATTCTTGCAAGATAATAACACAAATTTTAGTAGTAGTTTTGAAAATATTGAACTTCCTTCCCAACAAAATAATTTCACTAGTACACAAAAATTTAAGATTAATTTATTGGGTGGAGTAAAAGTTTTTATAAAATTTGGAAAGGAAATTAATGGTAAACTAACTATATCTCCTAATAATATAAGTTCCAATTTATATGGCCTAAATGCTTTTACTTCATGGCTTCCAAACAACAACGCTACATCGATAACTGAATTATCGAATGGCAATTATAAGGTAACTTTGTATGGTTCGATGAAACAAAATTATACAATTCCTGGATTTAATGGTTTAACAATCGACCAACAAATCCGAATTGTCATGTATGTTGATTCAACATATGGAGACATATATGAATCGATATGGTATTTTGATTAACAAATAAAAAATAAAAGATGAATCTAGAACAAATTGATGATGCTCACAATGGAAATTGGTTAGATTATGCCATTACAATTATTCCTTTTATAAATATAATTATTTGGGTAGTTGTAATATATGCTATTATAAAATTATATAAAAAGTTAATAAAGTTTCTTGACAAAAACTCTTAATAAATAAGGCAGTATCTCACTAACTATGTAAGTATAAAAATGAGGGGGTTTGCAAACCCCCTTTATTTTTATGTTTATTTTTAATTACTATATAGTTTATGAAAAAAGACGATTTATTATCAGATACTTTTTAAAGCAGTTCAAAATAGGTGAAGATTTGAATATTTTTTCAACACAATTACAAAAGTGTGGTTTACTATATACTATAAAATCGAAAATAGTCATAAAAATTAAATCAATTAACTGGTAATATCATTTCTGTGGAAATGATTAAACTACTCTTTTAAAATAAAAAAATGGAAAAACACATTGAAAATTTTAGTTTAGAATTATTCTTAGTGCAAATTTTTGCATTAGCAATTATTTTTATAATTCTTTTTTACGTAATAAAATTGTATAAAAAAGTTAGTGATTTTTTAGGGAAGAAAGATTAAAAATTCAACAAGAATGGAAAAAATTAATAACAATGTAAAAGAATATCTTTCTTTACATTTAGACTAAGAAGGTAATTTTAGTATTACTTCAAAAGAATTCATTAAACAATTGATTGATTTGGCGAGATTAAACAATGCTACATTTAGTTTCAATAACAATTTAGATGCATCAAATTCTTTAAGCTTTAATAGTGTGAATGAGTTTAAAAATTATTTAGATGAAACCAAAGGCACTGAAACATTTGAACTAAGTTATATTCAACAAAACCCAAATGAAAAATTATCAATAGCTAAATTAGATATTTCAATTTTTTTTGATCTAAGCATAAGGGTAAAACAAGAACTCGATCCTTATAAATTTCTAAATGTTACATCTGACATTGAAGGCATGACTTTAGGAAGACATTGGAATCAAAAAGAATTTTCAGTATCTATCGATGAAAACATTGTAACCATCGATATTATAGGTATGCTCTCAGTATCAGTAACTCAAGGAGGTGTAGGAACAATTTTTGAAAAAGAAAGACATTTTAGATTAAAAATTAATAAATTAACTGGGCAAATTTTTGGAACTTATATTTTATAATCATGGCAAATAATATCTTTGAAGCAAAAACACAATATGATGTCAACTATTTTTCTGATTCTTTTATTAGTTTATTAATATTAATAATATGTTCAATTATCTTGTTTTTGATAATAAAATTATATAAAAAGTTAATAAAGTTTCTTGACAAAAACTCTTAATAAATTAAGGAAGTATCTCACTAACTATTTTTATAGACACTATCCCAAAAAACCGTTTACAAAACGTTGGAAAGCTTCTCTCTGAGGAGCTTTTTTTGTTTCGGTTTGTTATCGATTATTTAATTTTATGCTATTCAGAACGCATTAGTTCTTTGAAGTTAAAAACTATTTAAACAATGATTTCGGCACTATTTCTTTGATCGAAATTATATTAAAAACCTTATTCCCGAGCGCAAAGATTACTAAAGCTACTAAAGGTTTATAACAGAGTGTTACAAACTTGTTTTCAAAATCAGGTAATACTTTGCCCACAAACAATACTAACAGTAAAACCCCTAATACATACAAATATTTTGCGCTAAAAGGGTGTACACCAAACTTCCTGTAATTGAAAACAATCTTGATAAGATTGTAAATGGTCAATGAAAGCGCCGTTGCCAATGATACACCAACAATCCCCATACGGAACCAAAACAAGAAAATAAGATTGGTGGAAACTGTAAGTAAAGCCAAAGCAATCGTAGTTGTATTGTTGAATTTATAGTATTTAGAATTGGAGATAATATAACCGTTAAAACCGGTAGCCAAATCAAACAACAACGCGAATCCCATGATATAAACTACATTGAGTCCTTTGAGTAACTCGTTTCCGTTTTTCATTAATGCAAACAAATCCTCAATACCAACAGCAACCAAACCAAACAACACCGCACCAATCGTAAAAAGGTAAAAAGAAGTTTTATGATGCAGTTCCTGTAACTCTTTTAGCTTGTTTTCGGCGATATACCCCGCTATGATCGGAGCCGAAATCGTATATACACCCAAAGCAGGAACGGTAATCATTCGCACTAAATTTAAGGATGTATTATAGATAGAAACTTCGGAAAAACTCAACATTTCTCCAATCATATAAGTATCTATATTGAGTGCTATTACAGAGCCCATACTCCCTAAAAAAGTATAAAACGAATACTCAATCAATTCTTTGCCGAAGGCGTCTTTTTTCAGAAAGGAGAAATTAATCTTAGAGGAAACTTTTTCCAATCGATTCAGATAAAACAACATCCCAAATAGTGCCAACACAAAAAAACCGATGTACAGCAGAATGGCATTTTCTTCCTGAAAACCATAAAACACTAACACTGAAAAACCAACTAACATTCCTATTTTGGGAAAAACATTTTCAAAAATATTAGGAACAACAATTCGCTTTTTGATAGATATGTATTTAGAAGTCAATTGTATCAAAGCCAACAGCAAAGCTACCGGAAGGATATACTGACTCATTTGCCAGAAATCGGTCATTTTCAGATGAGGCAATAATAAAACGGCTACCAACAATACGCCTACTCCCAATAAGAAATTGAAGAGAATAAATACTACCGAAAATTTAAACAGATTTTGTTGGTTATTGGAGGCTGACATTTGAGGAAAAAAACGCACGTTTGCATGCATGATTCCCAAAGCCACCACAGGCAAAATAAGTAAGGCGGTTTGGAAGACAAATTGTAGTTTTCCTGCAAATTCCAAATCGTTAGGATATAAGAATACGGTCGACAAAATGCCAATTAACGTACTAAAATAACCTACGATGCTGTATTTTAAACTTTGCCTTGCTACTATGCTCATTTTTTTGAATGGTAAGTGGTGACGTTCCCTTCTGATAATCAATTATGATACACGCCTATGATAACTATCTCGGAATAAAAATAAAATTATTAATGTATTTATTAAAATCATTCAAATACTCGTCTTTTTGAAATTCAGCCATTTGCGATACTTCAAAAGGTTTTAAATATAACGTCTTTCTATCGAAGTAAAATACATCATAACCAAATCCGGTAATAAAATCAAAAATTTCATGGATTGGATAGTTCGCATGACGCAATTCAATTTCGATGATAAAAATAGGTTTAAGGGTTTTTAAAATCTGTTCACAACCTTTAATTGAATCGAATTCATGCCCCTCGACATCAATTTTAACCAAATCGATTTTAGTGATGTTTTCTTGTTTTGCCCAATCATCTAACGTAATGGTTCTAATTTCTATCTTCTCTACCCCTTCACCCATCTCTTCTAATGACGCTCTGGTGTCTTGCAATCCGTTCCCTTTTTTAGGAATGTGCAACACGGAAGTTCCAGTATTGGAAGAAACAGCCAAAGGAAACAATTTTACTTTTGGAAAAAGCGGTTTAATATAATCTACCAAACTTTGGTTGGGTTCAAATCCGAAAATTGCTCCGTTCTGAATTACTTTTTCAGCCTGATACAAATAAATCCCTTTATTGGTTCCTATATCTACAAAAACCGAATCGTCTTTAAGAACCTGATGAATATACAAAAGCTCAGGTTCGCATTTGTAATTCCCGGTCGTCAAAGAACCTAAAGTTTTATAATATCTTTTTTTGTACAAGGCTGGCCAATAGCGGTATGCCCATCGGATTAAGATGTTTAACATTATATTTCGGTTAGTTTAATCAATTGTGTTTCTACTCTTTTTTTTACTTTTTCAAAAGCATATTTTTCTACGAAAGGCTCTAGTTTTCGGTATTCCGATTCTAAATGCTCAAAGGTAAGTGTGTTTAAGATGGTACGTAACGAATCGCCATTTTCATAATACCAATTGTGCCAATCCATTTTGGGATAAGTAGTCGGAAACAAGCCAATCTTACCATTATAAATACAATCGCCTTCACTTCCGCTTACTTTGGTCTTTCCATAAACTTCATCAACCCAATAAAATGAGGTCTCTTTTTTTACAGGACATAATAACAAATGAGCTTCGGCAATGCGACCACTGTATTCTTCCCACGGAATAAATCGGTCAAAATAGGAAAGTGTTATATTTTGATGACAATTTTCCTTTAAAAATTCGAGTTGCTTCGAAATTTTATGGTTTTCAGGTTTTCCTAAAAAAGTAAAATGAAGTTTTTCTTGCGGTTGTAATTGTGGTAAAAGGTCAAAAAGCAAGTTGATATCTTTTCGCTTGTTCGATACATTTCCAGGGATCACAATTTGGATAGTATTGGAAGTGTTAAAGCTAAAATGATGACAATAATTCAACTGAATGACTTGTGTTTTTCCTGACAAAGAACTTTTCCCTTTGATTTCCTCTAATAAAGAATGCGATAAGACGCCTAATTGTTTTGCTCCTAAAATTATTTTTCTGCGGGAAGCGACTTTCTCTTTGATATACAATTTTAAAAAATAAGTGAATCGCTGTTTCTCTTCTAAAACATTCTTCCAACTTATCGTTTCAAAAAAAAGACTGAAATTTAAGTTGTGGATCAAACATAAAACAGGTTTATCTTGCAATAAGCGTTGGTACTGTTCAAAATTACGATGCATGGTATTCACCACTACAGCATCAAAACCTGAAAAATCTACCCCATCTACAAAAGGAATCTCCGAAATTTTATATTGGGGTATGCTAGTTAGTTTATCATTCACCTTCTTACTCACAAAAAAATGATACTCGACAAACGTCATATCTTTTAACAACAAATACCACTGTTCCAGTAACGCCGAATGCGTTTCCATTTCGATAAAGGCAATTTGTTTCTTTTTCAAAGCAATCATTTTTCTAATCCCACAAAAATAAAGATATTTGTATATACTTACTCGAAACAATGAACTATTATATTGTCATTCCTGCACATAACGAAGAAAAATTCATCGGTCTCACGTTAGAATCCCTTGCCAATCAAACGGTATTACCCAAAAAAGCGGTAATTGTTAACGACAATTCTACTGACAAAACGGCTCAGATTGTGACTGATTTTGCCAAAGAACATCCTTGGATTTCTTTAGTAGAAAAAAAATCCGATGCCATTCATTTACCGGGAAGCAAAGTGATTCAGGCATTTCAGGCCGGATTAGCTACTTTGGATGACGAATATGATATCATGGTGAAAGGGGATTCTGATTTAATTTTTCCAGCCAATTATTTTGAAACGATTATTGCTCATTTTCAAAGTGACGAAAAAATTGGAATGGCTGGCGGATTTGCCTACATCGAAAAAAACGGAGAATGGATTCTTGAAAACCTAACCGACAAAGACCATATCAGAGGAGCATTTAAAGCCTACCGAAAAGCTTGTTTTCAACAAATAGGTGGACTTAAACCGGCTATGGGCTGGGACACCGTTGACGAATTGCTTTCTAAATTTTATGGTTGGAAAGTGATTACCGATGCCTCTCTGCAAGTAAAACATTTGAAACCTACGGGAGCCAATTACAATAAAGCTTCCCGATACAAACAAGGCGAAGCTTTTTACACCCTGGGCTACGGTTTTTTTATCACTGCCATTGCGTCTCTAAAACTGGCTATGCGAAAAGGTAAACCACTATTGTTTATAGACTACATTCGAGGTTTTTGGAAAGCCAAAGCCGAAAAGAAAACCATGTTAGTCACACCGGAGCAAGCCAAATTTGTGAAAGCCTACCGATGGAAAAAAATGAAGGCAAAGATTTTCAGTTAATTATACGATAGCCAAGCACCATCTTATTTTTGTCAATATTTTATGTTATTTTTACCAAATATTTATTCACTATTGGCATTTAAACCCAATTCTAACGAACAAAAGCAGCAAAACTGAAAAGTAAATGATGTTAATTCGATATACCTCGCAAATAGGAAGATATTTTTTAATGTTGCAAGAGATCTTCAAAAAACCAACCAAATGGTCGGTGATGAGAACGCTTATCTTCAAAGAAATTGACGACCTAATTATTGATTCCTTAGGGATTGTATGTTTCATTTCCTTCTTTGTGGGAGGGGTTGTATCTATACAAACAGCGTTAAATTTAACCAATCCGTTAATCCCTAAATATTTAATTGGATTTGCCACCAGACAATCGGTAATTTTAGAGTTTGCCCCTACCTTTATTTCCATCATTATGGCCGGTAAAATGGGATCTTTCATTACTTCTAGTATTGGAACCATGAGAGTAACAGAACAAATTGATGCGTTGGAAGTAATGGGAGTTAATTCTCTAAACTATTTGGTATTTCCTAAATTAGTGGCTCTCTTATTGTATCCTTTTGTGATAGGAATTAGTATGTTTTTAGGTATTTTAGGCGGATGGATTGCGGCCGTTTATGGAGGATTTGCTTCACCAAGCGAATTCATGACGGGAATACAAACCGAATTCATTCCGTTTCACGTAACCTATGCTTTCATAAAAACTTTTGTTTTTGCCATTATCCTCGCTACCATCCCATCTTTTCACGGATACTACATGAAAGGTGGAGCTTTGGAAGTAGGAAAAGCCAGCACAGTTTCTTTCGTTTGGACATCGGTAGTGATAATTTTAGTGAATTATATCTTAACACAACTCCTTTTAGCTAAATAAGTATGATAGAAGTAAAAGACATCAAAAAATCGTTTGGCGACCAAATGGTATTAAAAGGAATTTCGACTACTTTAGATGCTGGAAAAACCAATCTGATCATAGGACAATCCGGTTCTGGAAAAACCGTTTTTTTAAAATCATTACTAGGAATCCATCAGGTAGATAGTGGTACCATTTCTTTTGACGGCAGAATTTATTCGGATATGTCCGACGATGAACGCCGCGAACTACGAACAGAAATAGGGATGGTTTTTCAAGGAAGTGCCTTGTTCGACTCCATGACCGTTGAAGAGAATATTGGATTCCCTTTGAAGATGTTTACCAACAAAACCAAAAAAGAGATTAAAGAACGTGTCGATTTTGTGATCGATAGAGTTCATCTGGTTAATGCACATACGAAAAAACCTTCTGAAATCTCAGGAGGTATGCAAAAAAGGGTTGCCATTGCTAGAGCTATTGTAAACAACCCTAGATATTTGTTTTGTGATGAACCCAACTCGGGACTGGATCCTAAAACGGCGATTGTAATTGATAATTTGATTCAGGAAATTACTAAAGAATACAACATTACCACTGTGATTAATACACACGATATGAACTCTGTAATGGAAATTGGTGATAAAATCGTATTCCTTAAAAATGGATTAAAAGCTTGGGAAGGTGATAAAACACAAATCTTTAAAACCGACAATGAAGCCGTAACGGATTTTGTATATTCTTCGGAATTATTTAAAAAAGTCAGAGAAGCGGTTCTAAAAGAAGGATTATAAAAAAAGAGGCTATTTCGAAAGTGAAATAGCCTCTTTTTTTTTATTGCTCTTTTAACTTAGCCACTACAGCTTTTATATCTTGTTCTTTATTCTTAGGATAAATCAAAAGTACATCTTCTTTATCAACTACAATATAATCTGTTAAACCATCAATAACCACGAGTTTTTTTCCTTCAGTACGAATGATATTATTCGAAGCGTTTTCTAAAAATACCGAAGCATTCACTACTGCATTATATTGCTCATCTTTAGGCAATTTGTCGTACAAAGATCCCCAAGTCCCTAGATCATTCCAATCGAAAGTCGCGGGCAATACGTATACATTTTGTGCTTTTTCTAGTATAGCATAGTCTACCGAAATATTCTGAGCCAACGGATAATTATCTTTGATAAAAGCGGTTTCTTTTTCTGTATTGAAAAACTCATACCCATTCATAAAATGAGCAAACATTGTGGGTTGAAACTCTTCGAAGGCTTTAAGTACCGATGAAACACTCCACACAAAAATACCTGCATTCCACAAAAAGTTTCTACTCTGAATAAACTTACGCGCCGTGGCATAATCTGGTTTTTCACGGAATTGCTTCACTTTTTTAACCGGACGAGTGTCTAACTTATCAAATTCGATATATCCATAACCCGTATTCGGAAAAGTAGGTAAAATCCCTAAAGTCATTAATTTTTCATCATGCTCACAGAAATTGAAGGACTGCTGCAAATTGGCACAAAACTGAATTTCATCCTCAATCCAATGGTCTGATGGAGCTACCACCACGACAGCATTCGGATTCAACTTTTTAATTTTTAACGAAGCATACAAAATACAAGGTGCTGTATTTCGCATGGCTGGTTCTAGAACTATCTGTTCTTGCTTTACCATCGGTAATTGTTCTAACACAATGTCGTTGTAAACTTCATTGGTTAAAATTAAAATATTTTCCTGTGGGATTATCTGAGATAAACGAGTGAATGTTTTCTGAATTAAAGTCTCCCCAGTTCCAAGCATATCGTGAAACTGTTTCGGAAATTCAGAGGTACTAACTGGCCAAAAGCGTGAACCTACTCCACCGGCCATTATTATTGCGTAATAATTTTTATTCATAATATTTGAGTCACAAAGTAACAAGCCCGCTAAGTTACAAAGATAAATTTTAACTCAGCAACTCAACTTCTGCATTTGGATTAAACAAATAAACTTTTCCGGTTGCCAATTCCAAACATTCAATACGCTTGGTACGCAAGGCTATTTTTTTAAAAATTTTCCCGTTGTGAATTCTAAAGGTACTACCATAAGGAATTTCAAAAACATAATTTTTATCGTTTTCCGGATCAAATTGTTTCAAAGCCAAAGCCAAAGTAGCATCGGTATCACTACTCGCTTTAGGATTTCTGAAATGTCTTGCCACTAAAGACAATAACTGATGTGGAAAAATTTCAGGTCTGATAAAAGGAACCATTAAACGTTGAAAAGTGAGCTTCCACTCCTCCCCATGTGGTTTTATATGCCTTCCATATTTTTCAAAGGCTACCAAATGTGCAATTTCATGAACGAGTGTAATTAAAAAACGATATTTATTTTGCGAATAATTCACCGTAATAATATGTGCTCCGCTACCATCTCTTCGATAATCGCCGTGACGCGTTACTCGTTCATTGACAATTTTCAGATGCACGTGATTCGATTTTATCAATTCGAAACACAGTGAAACCGAATGCTCTGGAAGGTATTTGTATAGTACGTCGCTCATAATTGCCGTTTACTCGTATTGGATCCTCTACCCAATTATGGGGTAGTTGAACTTACCTGTAACACTTTCCCGTTATAGTATTTGTTTCCAGTCAATGCGAAATTGAAAATATAGTCTGCCATTTCTTTTGCCGAAATAGGCGCTTGATAGCCAGGAAAAGCTTCCTGTAACATTTCTGTTTGAACCGCACCTAAGGCTAATACATTGAATGCAACACCTTTTTCTTTATATTCTTCGGCCAATAATTCTGATAAAGTAATTACGGCTCCTTTACTAGAACTGTAAGCCGCTAATCCCGCAAATTTCATACTTCCTTGGATTCCTCCCATAGAACTTACCGTAACAACATGGCTGCCCTTTTGTAAATAAGGAATACAGCATCTGGTCAGATTTGCGACTGCAAAAACATTCACTTTATAAATATCTTCAAATTCCTTTGCTGATATTTGATCAAAAGGTTTCAACAGTAAAACACCCGCATTATGAATCAAAACATCTACTTTTTTCCAAGTATGCTCAATAAATTGAGTTACCTTCTCTAAATCTTCCTCGATACTAAGGTCGATTGAAAGACATGATATATTTGAATGTCCTAGTAAAGCTTGTGGTGTTTTTCTGGATATGGCCAGAACCTTATGTCCGGCGTTGGCAAACTGCAAAGCCAATTCAAAACCAATACCACGTGAAGTTCCAGTAATAATAATATGTTTAGTTTCCATCTAATTGAATTTCTTTTTCTGGGGCATTAATCATTTTTTCTAAAACGGGAATAGAAGTATTAATAACTTTTTGCATGTGTTTTACATCCATTTTATCCCATTCGTCGTCGGCATGATGATAAAATTCATAATTTTCAAAATCGAAAGTTGAAATAGTATGTGCCGGTATATTGTATTCCTGATAAAAAGGATAATTATCTGAGGCTTTGAATAACTGATAACGTGTTTCGGCAGGCAAATAACCAACCCATTTTTCGCCAGCATATTCGTTCATTTTTTTAGCCATATTAGATTTGGTAATTCCTGTCATATAGACCAACATGTCTTTACCTTGCATAGGCACTCCAATCATTTCAAAATTAAACATAAAATAAACATTAACTCCTGCTTTTTTCATGTTTTGAGCCAAGTGTCTAGAACCTAGTAAACCTTTTTCCTCTGCCGTAAATAATGCTAAAATTACCGATCTTTTATTCGTCTTTGCTTTTCCAAAATATTTCACAAGTTCTGTGACTGCGGTTGTGCCCACAGCATTATCATTTGCTCCATTAGCAATAATATCACCATTAATATCACTTGCTTTTCCAATGTGATCATAATGAGCACCAATTACAACGTATTCATTTTTTAACTTCGGGTCGTTACCTTCTATAACCCCAACGATATTATACGCCGGTATATCGTAATTGGATAATTTATCACGATATGTCTCATAATAAGGTTTTACGTTGTGCTCTTTGAAAATCTGTTCCAAATAAACCATCACGTTTTCCATTTCTGGTGTTCCGGGCTCTCTTCCTTTGGTTTCATCAGACGTCAGAAAAAACAATGTCTTTGTAATACTTTCCTCCGATGACAACGAGTTTGAGCGGGTATCTAGTTTAGGAGAAGACACCGCACTATCCTGCGCCGACAGATGGGTACCAAAAACTATTGCAAAAACAAAAAGAGTAATTCTTATAATACGTTTCATAAAGCTATTTTATGTAAAAATAAAAAATCCCATCTAAAAGATGGGATTCTGTTATATGAAATTTAACTATTATGCTAACATTGTCACAGGATTCTCCATAAACGCTTTAAACGTCTGCAAGAATTGCGCTCCTGTTGCACCATCAACAGTTCTGTGATCGCAAGCTAAAGTCACCGTCATGGTATTTCCAACGACGATCTGACCATTTTTAACCACTGGCTTTTCAATAATTGCTCCTACCGATAAGATGGCAGAATTAGGTTGATTAATAATAGAAGTAAATGACTGGATACCAAACATTCCTAAGTTAGAAATAGTAAATGTACTACCTTCCATTTCTGCTGGTTGGATTTTTTTAGCTTTTGCTCTACCTGCCATATCTTTTACAGAAGTACCAATTTGAGTCAAACTCATCTGATCTGTAAATTTCAATACTGGAACAACCAAACCATCTTCTACAGCTACTGCTACACCAATATTAACATGGTGATTAATTACAGTTGCTTCGTCTTTCCATTGCGAATTCACCTGAGGGTGTTTTTTAAGAGCCATAGCAGACGCTTTAATCACCATATCGTTAAACGAAACTTTTGTTTCTGGTAAACCGTTGATCATGTTACGCGATGCAATGGCATTATCCATATCCAACTCGATCGTTAAATAATAGTGTGGTGCAGTAAATTTCGACTCAGCCAAACGTTTAGCAATTACTTTTCGCATTTGAGAGTTCTTCACTTCTTCTTGGAATACTTCACCTGCAGGAACAAATGGTTTAACCGCTGCAACAGTAGACGTAGCTTGCGCCACTGCTTGTGCTGCTGAAGTTGTAGCTACCGCTGGTGTAAAGTTTTCTACATCGGCTTTAGTGATTCTTCCGTTTTCACCAGATCCTTTTACCTGAGATAGATTGATTCCTTTTTCTTGTGCTATTTTTTTAGCCAAAGGCGAAGCAAAAATTCTTCCTTGTGCATCAGAAATTGGAGTCGAAACTGTATTTGTTGTTACCGAAGGTTTACTTTCTTCTTTAGGGGCTTCAACTACTGAATCGCCACCTGCTTTAAAACCAGCCACAATAGCCGACACGTCAGTACCTGCAGGCCCTAATATTGCCAAAATACTATCTACTGGAGCAGAACCTCCTTCTTCAACACCAATATATAATAAGGTACCCGAATTGAAAGATTCGAATTCCATTGTTGCTTTGTCAGTTTCGATTTCCGCTAAGATATCACCTTCTTTTACAGCATCTCCAACTTTTTTAAGCCAAGTAGCTACTGTACCGGTAGTCATTGTATCACTTAAACGCGGCATCGTTACTACTTTAACCCCTGCCGGTAATGACGAAGTTGTTTGAGGAGCAGACACTGCTTTTTCCTCTACAACAGGAGTTGCTTCTGCTGCTACTTTTGGAGTAGTTCCAGAATTTAGTAAAGCTGAAATATCTTCACCTTCATTACCAATAATTGCTAGTAATGAGTCTACCGGTGCCGATTGTCCTGCTTCAATACCAATATATAATAGAGTTCCTGCATTGAAAGACTCGAATTCCATCGTTGCCTTGTCGGTTTCAATTTCTGCAAGAATATCACCTTCTTTAACTTTATCACCCACTTTTTTAAGCCATGTTGCTACGGTTCCTTCCGTCATAGTATCGCTCAAACGTGGCATTGTTATAACTGTTGCCATACTGATTATAATTTATGAGGAATAAATGGATAATTTTCTTGTTCGTACACTACATCATATAATTGTTGCGTTTCAGGGAATGGAGATTCATCTGCGAATTTTTCACATTCTGCCACTAAATCATTCACTCTCTGATCGATGATTTCGATTTCCGCATCAGTAGCATAATTATTTTCTTTGATCATGTCTAAAACCTGAGTGATAGGGTCAATCTTTTTGTATTCTTCTACCTCCTCTTTGGTTCTATATAATTGTGCATCAGACATAGAGTGTCCTCTGTAACGGTACGTTTTCATTTCAAGGAAAGTTGGTCCGTCACCACGACGAGCTCTGTCAATCGCTTCGTGCATTGCTTCCGCTACTTTTATTGGGTTCATTCCATCTACTGGACCACAAGGCATTTCGTACCCTAAACCTAATTTCCAAATATCGGTGTGGTTAGCCGTTCTTTCTACAGATGTTCCCATAGCGTATCCATTGTTTTCAACAATAAACACCACTGGTAATTTCCAGTTCATAGCCATATTAAACGCTTCATGAAGAGAACCCTGACGAGCAGCACCATCTCCAAAATAAGTCAAAGTAACACCACCCGTATTGAAATATTTATCTGCAAACGCTATACCAGCACCTACCGGAATTTGAGCACCTACGATACCGTGTCCTCCGTAGAACCCATGTTCTTTATCAAAAATATGCATTGATCCACCCATACCTTTTGATGTACCGGTAACTTTTCCTAACAATTCTGCCATTACTCTTCTAGGATCAGTTCCCATACCAATAGGCTGAACGTGGTTACGATAAGCTGTAATCATTTTGTCTTTTGACAAATCCATGGCATGTAATGCCCCTGCCAAAACAGCTTCTTGACCATTATATAAATGTAAAAAACCTCTAACCTTTTGTTGAATGTAAAGTGCAGCTAATTTGTCTTCGAATTTACGCCAAAACAGCATATCTTCATACCACTTTAAAAGGACTTCTTTTGTTACTTCTTTCATGCGATTTACTAAAGTATTGTGTGTAATTATTTGATAGAACGCAAAATATTGACCTCACACAAATTTGCGAAGAGCAAAAGTAAGACATTCCGAATAATTGATAAAATTAAATAACGACTTTTTATACTTATAAGAAGTTTTTATCAAAGGTTAACGGCAATAAATTTTGAATAGAGTCTGATTTATAGACTTCACCAGTTTCTCCCATAAAAAATATCTCTATTGGTGTTTCTTGTTTAAATTCATACTCAAAAATAGATTGTCTACAGGCACCACATGGAGGAATTGGTTTTTCCGTAACCGATTCGGTTGCGCCTGCTGTGATTGCTATTTTGATAATTTTAGCTCCTGGATATTTAGCTCCAGCATAGAAAATAGCAACTCTTTCAGCACACAATCCCGAAGGATACGCTGCATTTTCCTGATTAGAACCAACAACCACTTCTCCGTTATCAAGCAATAAAGCCGCTCCAACTTTAAATTTAGAATAAGGAGCATATGCATTTTTCCTTACCTCTACCGCTTTACGCATTAAATCTTTATCTTCCACAAACAACTCTTCTATTGAATGAAAAACCAAGATCTTAGTGTCAATTTTAATTTCTTTCATACTTTATAAGGGAAAAAAAATCCAAATTTCAATATTGAAATTTGGATTCGTTTTTAATTATTTATAATTCTTAGTATTGATCGTAGTCATCTCCGAAGTTAAACGTTAATGAAAAACGCAATGTGTTTTCTAACGGGTTTTTAACTCTTGCCATTGAGAACAAATAAGATGCATCAATTTTAATAGCATTATATCTGAAACCTGCTCCTAAAGTAGCAAATTTTCTCGATCCTTTATCTTTACTTTCGTTAAAATATCCTAAACGCATAGCAAATGAATCTTGATACCAATACTCTAACCCAGCTGCGTAGTTTACTTCTTTCAATTCTTCCTTGAAACCATCTGGCGCATCACCAAAAGATTTAAACACTCCTGAAAACCAACCTACACTATTATACTTGTCCGCTGCAGCTTGATATTCTGGACCATCAATAAATCCATCATTGTTAGCATCTGTAACAACTTGCGGTGTTGGAACTAGAAGTTTCGAGAACTCTAAAGTTGGAGTAACTTTATTGTACTCATCGAAAATAAAATCAAAACCCACCCCTAATCTCAAATTAGACGGTAAAAAGTTCGAACTTCTCTCAATATCGCCATCATAAGAAATTTTTGGTCCAAGATTTTGGAAATTAAATCCTGCTCTCCAACGACCATTAAAATTTTCATATGCTACCTCTGGAGATTCATAATATCCTGCCACATCAACAGCAAAACTATTAGCTGCAGAAGCGTCTCCTGAAGCAGATTGAATTTTCAGATTAGAACGAATATATCTTCCGGCTACAGCCATTGAGAATTGATCACTTAATTGCAAAGAGTACGATAGGTCGAATGCCAATTCGTTAGGCTTAACCGAACCCAGAGACGTCCCTCCTGCATCAGTCAGTTCTATATCTCCCAAACCAAAATATCTTAAACTTCCAGCAAAAGCACTACGTTCGTTAAAACGGTTAAAATAAGTCACCTGACTTAATGAAATATCATTAACCAAATCTGTCAAATAAGGTGTATAACTTACCGAGAATCCTTGTTTTTTTAATGAAAAGGCGTATTTGGCAGGATTAAACTGTTGCGAAAAAGCATCCGGAGATGTCGCTACCCCACTATCTCCCATACCCGCAGAACGAGCATCGGCAGAAATTAATAAAAAAGGAACTCCTGTAGTAATTGGTCTTTCATTTTGAGCTGAAGCATTCATATAAGCTAAAAGCCCAGTAATCAATAAGGTTAATTTTCTCATTATATTTTCAAAATATTCAACAAATATATACTTTTTATCAAAGTATCACTAATTTCTCAAATTTTTCAACTTTTTTATTAGAGAGCGTCGACTTGACGGTCAATCGATAAACGTAAACTCCTTTTCCAATTTTATCACCAAAATCATCCCGACCATCCCAAGTTATGTTTCTAGAGGTAAATCCCTCTGTAGTAACCATTTCCTTTTTACTCCAAACAATTTTACCTGTTATGGTCATGACCTGAACTTGAACTTCAAGAGGTTCAAAAGGTTTATTGTGGGTAAACCAAAACTCCGTGTAATTCACAAAAGGATTAGGATAATTGAGAACATTAGTTAGCGTAATTTTTTCATCACTTACCACTAAGAATTGTAACTCAGAAACAATTAAATTATTGTACACATCCCAAGCTTTAAATGTAACGGTATGTAATCCCGGGCTTAAATTTTGAAAAGGGAACTTCAATTTTCCTTTCGTATAATCGTCTAATTCTGTTTCATAAAAATCATTCAACACATAAGGCTTGGTTTCGTCACCATCGAGATAGGCAATGATGTCGTGACCGATTCCACTTGCTGTATTAATTCCGTTTTCATCTTCTAAAAAAGCCAAAAACAATGGTGATTCATTAGTAATACCACCAGAAACAAATGATTCGTCATTCATATACAGTCGAACTCTTGGCGGAGTATTATCTGTAGCAGCATTTGTGTTTACCCCTCCTATTTTCAGAGAAGTATCATACCCTGTGTGATCCTCTATGACAGTTGAATTTTTAGCATAAAAGCTTATTTTACCATTGCCTTCTGCTATTTTGATATCCTTAGGCACTACAAAACTAAATTCAAACAATCCGTTATTCACTGAAGCATTTCCTCTAAAAATAGTTTCTCCTTGCACTTTGAATGGCATTTTGTACACCACCCCTCCGATAGCTATATAATCATTACCCAAAGTAGTTCGATTTATATCTTTATCGAAGATATTAACCGATAGTTCTCCTTTATAATTTGACAATAAATTATCAAACTCATCGGTGATTTCTCCAGATAATTTCACCAAACTCAAGGCCTTGAGAGGTTCGGTTACTGAGGCCACTGGAACATCATTGATTTTTGTTAATTTTATTTTAGGTCTTGGAATAGCTAGTTGTAAAGCAGGATCACCAATATAAAAAACAACATTATTCCCAGAATTCATCATAGCGTTTTTAGTGATTCTAACTGCTTCAGCTATGCTAACATAATTATTAGAACCGTACGAGAATAAATATTGTGCGAATCTTTGATTGAAGCTTTCTCCGGTAGACTGACCAATTTGTCGTGTAGTTGTTACCATTGAAACAGCACCACCATTGGGATTCCAATAGGTAAATTCTCCAGCTGTTTCACGCATCGGATTATCAAAACGAGTGAATTCGCAAGTAACAGTAATAAACAATGGATATTTATATCTATTGGAAAGTTTTTTAGCATCGACCGTTTCAAACAAACGTTCCTGCGCCAAACCATCTTCACCTCCATGACCTAAATAATCAAATACCAAAGCCCCTTGCGCAAACGAACTTATAAATTCTTCTTTAGCTTTCGGATATCGTTGCCCTCCCGAAGAAGTTTCCTGCACATAAGCGTCTGTATGTATCTTCTTTATATTCAAAAACGGCTTGTTCGTTGTAATGGTATTAGCCAAATCATCCAGAACACTCTCTAAACTTGCATCACTTACTTTATCAACATCATCGGACAAAAAAACCAAATTATTTCTCCATTTGCCTAACGATTTTTCGTCATAATAATCTATCACTTTGGTTACCATTTCTTCTGCTTGCGATAAAGTTGAGGCTAAAATTCTCCCCACTGCGACATCTACTCCTTGGTAATAAATCATTGCTCCTTCATTATCATCCATCATACCAAAAAAATCATCTGAAATAAATGAAGACACAACTGAAAAACTATCTAAGGAATGAAAAATAGGTACAATATTAGTATTATCACGAATTCTGTCTTTAAAATCAAAAGAAGCATCCCCAAAAAGACAAAGATATTTTACTTTTTTGCTTGGTTCTGAAGCATTTTGATATACATATTTCACAAAATTGCGAATAGCTCCAATATCTTGTTTTCCAGAAGAAAATTCATTATAAATTTTATCTAAAGTAACCACTTTTACATTCAACTGATTTTTAGTTCGATGCAAATTGGCTAATCTCTCTGCCTGACTAGACAAGAACTGCGGAGTCACAATAAGATAATCGACATCTTTAAAATTGCCTTGTGAGTCTTTAAAAATTTCTCCCTTCAAATTTTGATTCGTAACACTAGAGTTATTGTCTCTTAAAGGAGTATAAAAATCAGTATTATCCAAAACCACATACTCTCTTACTTCTCCCATTTCGGCCAAGACAGAAAATTGACTTTGTCCGTTGTTATTTTTTGCTCTAATATTATAAATATCCGTAACATCCCAAACCTTGCTTACAGAAGAAGCATTACTAATTTGATACTCACAAACACCCACATTTGTTGCGACTTCATTTACTTTAAACACAAACTGTTTCCCGTAGCCTCTCAAATTGGATTTTGCCTCTACTTTTATATAATCCAGATACGCATTAGCAGACGGTACACCTCCATTATTGAATTTTACAGCCACATTAATATTTCCTGAACTAGGATTAAAGGAAAAAGAATTTTGATTCCCATTTGCATAAACAGGTCCATCCGCATTGATAGCGTTAAAAGATATTACTCCAAGATCTTGTCCGTTTCCTTTTACCGCGAAAGAAGTATTTACCACAGCAGAAGCCGCACCGCTAACATATACTTTAACTGGTGTTCCAGAAGACAAATTAGGAAAATTAAACTGAAACGTCTGTTCATTTTGAATGCGAAACTCTTCTCCAAACCATTTTCTACCCAATTTAACTATGTTAACCTTATCAACTTCATGAAACTGATAATCATCAAATACCGAATATACATTATCGGGGGCAAGGTTAGGTTCCGCCAGCTGTTGAATTCTTTTACCATTTCCGGAAGATGAAGTAATATAATAGTACGTTTTTTCCGCATATAAATTAAGGTGTGTTTGATTTTCACTACTCCATCGATCAAAACCTTCACCATAGAACAAAATATAATCACTATCGTTAAAAACGCCGTCTTCTTCTCCAACAAATTCTACAGCGTTTTCTTCTAAATCATTTGGATAATCAATGGAATTCAATAACGGTACCATTCTTCCTCCGTTTCCATAAAGTTTGATGGTTTTGGGGTCTACATTGGTATTGAATCCTAAATCTTTAAGGAATTGTTTTGTGATTTTATAAACACCCGATTTCTGAATATAGAATTTCTTCCACACACCAGAACTCAGAACCGAATTAGAAACCGCCGAAACGGATAACATTCTATTTCGTTGTACATCTTTCTTCGGTGCGAAAAAATAATTTAAACTTTTTACTCTTTTAAAAACACCATTACTATTGATAATAGGACTAAAAGACAGAAGAACTTTCAATTCCTCACGAGCATAGGAATTCTCAATTTTGACTGTCAACTTTTCAGGAATAAGCTTTTTAGAAAGCTCTCCTAAATTAGTCGATGGAACATCTTCAAATACAACATTTTCAACCCTAATCGAATTTTCATCAATAGGAAAGTTTGTCTTTATGGATTTACTATAAGTAATCGTTTTATTTACATCATTATAAATAAAGTTCTCAGCATTAAAAAAAGGAATTTGAAATTGATATCTATCATTCAACTTATAAGGCGCTTCCTTCCATTCAATTACAATAGAATTATCTTCTTGAGCGAAAAGGAATTGACAAAATAAGAATAGAAAAAATGTTAAAAGATGTTTCATACTTAAAGACAATCGATAAAGTCAGTATTTTTAAGAGGGTAAAAATAACCATTTATACAATATAAAATACACTGAAACGTTATGTACAAGTAGTTTACGATGCAAATTTTAAGATTTTTTTAAATATTTAATCATTTGGTGTTGCAGTTTTATGGTTAATTCTTATATTGCACCACAAAAATAATTACCTACTGAAAGTATGAAAGTAAACAAAACAATGGCAGTAAGAGTACTCTTATCGATGATGGTACTGTTAGGATTTACTACTAGTTGTAGTAAAAAGTCAAGTTCGAAGAACACTTCTTCAGCAACAGGCTGGAAAATCAATGACCCTAACGGAGGTTTCCAGTACAACTCAAATTTCACCAAGCAAGAAACTGCTCCTGGTTTAATTTTGGTTGAAGGAGGAACATTTACTATGGGTAAAATTCAAGATGACGTAATGCATGATTGGAATAATACTCCATCACAACAACACGTTCAATCGTTCTACATGGATGAAACTGAGGTTACAAACATCATGTACATGGAATATTTAGATTGGTTGAAAAGAGTTTTTCCTCCATCTGATCCAAATTATCGTCATATTTACGAAGGCGCATTACCAGACACTTTGGTATGGAGAAACAGATTAGGTTACAACGAAACCATGACAAACAACTATTTGAGACACCCTGCGTATTCGCAATACCCTGTTGTTGGTGTGAACTGGATTCAAGCTACTGAATTTGCTAAATGGAGAACAAACCGTGTAAATGAAGCAATTTTAGAAAGAGAAGGTTACATGAAAAAAGGTGCAAAAGTGGTTGATGTTGATGCAAATAACACTTTTGATACTGAAGCTTATTTAGTTTCACCTTCTACTTCTTTTGGTGGAAATGAAGAAATTATTTTACAAAAACCATTAGGTCGTGCTGCTGGTAAATCTAAAAAATCTAAAGCAGCAGATACAACTTCAATAGGTGCTGATGGACCTCAAAATGTATACGCACAAAAAACTTCAGGTGTTTTATTACCTGAATACAGACTTCCAACTGAAGCAGAGTGGGAATATGCTGCTGCTGCCGATGTAGGAAATAGAGAATACAACATCTACAAAGGTCAAAAGAAATATCCTTGGAAAGGTCAATACACTCGTTCTGGAAGCAGAATCACAAGAGGAGATCAATTGGCTAACTTCAAACAAGGTAAAGGAGATTACGGAGGAATTGCAGGTTGGTCAGATGACAATGCTGATATTACTGCAGCCGTTAAATCATACAAACCAAATGATTTCGGTTTATATGACATGGCAGGAAACGTATCTGAGTGGGTTCAAGATGTTTACAGACCAATCGTAGATGATGAAGCTAATGATTTCAACTACTTCCGTGGAAACGTTTATACAAAAAATAAAATTGACAACGAAGGCAGAGTTGAGTTTGTAACTTCTGAGACTATCAAATACGATACTTTAAGTAACGGAAAAATCATTGCTAGAAACAAACCAGGAGAAATCGTTCAAGTACCAGTTGATGAGCAAGAAACTTATTTAAGACAAAACTTCTCTCAAAGCAACAATATCGATTACAGAGATGGAGACAAATCATCAACTCGTTTCTTTGATTTCGGTAATGGAGATGATGCTGATGTTAAAGTATCAGATAAAAAGAGAATGTATGATTCACCAATCCACAAAGTATCTAAAGATACAACAGGAAAAATGGATCGTAAATTCGACAAATCACAAAAAAGAACAACTTTAATCGGAAACGATGTAAGAGTTTACAAAGGTGGTTCTTGGAAAGATAGAGCTTATTGGTTAGATCCTGCAACAAGAAGATATTGTCACCAAGATATTGCAACAGACTATATTGGATTTAGATGTGCTATGTCTAGAGTAGGTCCAAAATCTGATTTCAAGAAAAAACCTAGAAATTAATTATACTTTCATATAAAAATAAAGAGCCCTATTTTAGGGCTCTTTATTTTTTAGTACATTCGTCTTATGAAAATAGAAGAAATTTACCAATGTTTTTTACAATGTGAGTCTATCTCTACAGACACACGAAAAATAGAACCTAATTCTTTATTTGTAGCTCTCAGAGGGGATAACTTTGATGCCAATACCTTTGCTGAAGAAGCTTTAAAAAAAGGAGCACTATTTGTTATTATTGATAATAAAAATTACTTCACTGACCCAGAAAAAATGATCTTAGTTGGAGACAGCTTAAAGACATTACAAGATCTAGCCAATTACCATAGAAAACAATTGGGTTTAACAATACTTGCCTTAACAGGAAGTAACGGAAAAACCACCACTAAGGAATTAATTTATTCAGTGCTTTCAAAAAAATATGAAACAAAAGCAACCCTTGGAAATCTAAATAATCACATTGGAGTACCATTAACGTTACTTTCTTTTGATGCAAACACCGATATTGGAATTGTTGAAATGGGTGCTAACCACCAAAAAGAAATTGAACAACTTTGTGCTATAGCTGAACCTGATTTTGGCTACATTACCAATTTTGGAAAAGCTCATTTAGAAGGATTTGGAGGTGTTGAAGGAGTTATAAAAGGTAAAAGTGAACTCTACACCTACTTACGAGAGAACCAAAAAACAGTTTTCATCAACCTAGATGACCCTATCCAGGTTGAAAAAACAGAACATATTACTACCTATGGTTTTTCAACAAAGGACAAAGGAAACATTTTAATCAAATCAATTACAGCCAATCCTTTTGTTAAGGTTGAATTCTCAAACCAAAGTATCCAATCGCATCTTATTGGAATATATAATGCAAACAATATTAATGCTGCAATAACAATTGGTAAATACTTCAATATCCATGAAGAGGATATAAAACAGGCTATAGAAAATTATATACCTTCCAATAATCGTTCCCAACTTATTAACAAAGGATCAAATCAAATAATTCTTGATGCCTACAATGCCAACCCTTCAAGTATGGCAGCTGCACTGAACAATTTTTTACAACTCGATTCAGATTCTAAAATTGCGATTTTAGGAGATATGTTTGAGTTAGGAAACGAAAGTCTATGTGAACACAAGAAAATTGTAGAAAACGCAAAAAAAGAGACAAATATTACATTCTACTTTATAGGAAAAGATTTTTTTTCCAACAGAACAGAAGAAAATCATTTATTGTTTTTTGAAAACTATGATGACTTCAGTAAAAAACATCAAAACAAGCCCAAAAATTCAATTATACTCATTAAAGGATCTCGTGGCATGGCTCTAGAAAGAGCTTTAGACTTACTATAGCAAAAAGATAAGGCTATCTCAGAAGAGATAGCCTTTTTTGAAATAATAAACTTATAAATCTGATTTCGCTTTATAATTCATTTTAATCGAAGAAATAAAATGTAAGAAACACAAATCATTTACGTTCTATTTAATTTTTTAAAATCCGTTATATAATACCTATTCAAGAATGATTTCAATGATTTAAAGTAAGAAATAAAGATCTATCACATAATTCCTTACAAATTTTTCAGCTATCCTACAATCAAATAGGGTTCATAAAACTAAACATAACCGTTGGATACTGGTTTTTAAAGTAAGGAGTGATAAAGAAGGAATACAACCTATCAAAATACACTGGAGTATTTCTTCAAGATAAATTTCTAGTAATATATTTAAAACAAAAAAACCTTCATTGTGTAATGAAGGGTTTTTTAAAAGAAAGGCAGTGACATACTCTCCCACAAAATGCAGTACCATCTGCGCTGGCGGGCTTAACTTCTCTGTTCGAAATGGGAAGAGGTGAGCCCCGCCGCAATAACCACCTTAAGGTCGTTAGTTGCTTTAGGCAACTTTTTAACTAAATAATGACTTGTAATCATTAATAATTAAAATAATATTTTAACATATTGAGATAAATATTCAACTTGGAAAGAATTTCGAGCCGTGCCTTCGATATTCTCAGGCAACGGCTCATACAATAAGCTTACGGGTTATTAGTACTACTCGACTATGAC
>NZ_JAMLJM010000005.1 GCF_023635005.1 Flavobacterium luminosum
TAATGCAAAATCAAATGTTAATTTTACAATTAAATTTTCTTTATCGTTTCTCATCTTCAAATTAAAGAATTGTCAAATTATTTTTGTCTTACTGTACGTTGCTCAATTCTTTTTTCAAACTTCTCTCCTTGGAAAATTCGGTTGACCATAATTCCCGGGATATGAATTTCATTAGGATCTAAGGTTCCTACAGGCACTAATTCTTCTACCTCGGCGATAGTGATTTTAGCTGCTCCGGCCATTGGTGCGTTGAAGTTTCGAGCCGTTCCTTTAAAGATTAGGTTTCCGGCTTCGTCGCCTTTCCAAGCTTTTACGATGGCAAAATCAGCCTTGTAAGCATGTTCTAAAACGTGCATTTTTCCGTTAAATTCACGTACTTCCTTCCCTTCGGCTACTTCGGTTCCATAACCGGCAGGGGTAAAAAAGGCAGGAATTCCCGCTTGTGCGGCACGGCATTTTTCAGCTAAGGTTCCTTGTGGAGTTAATTCTACTTCTAACTCTCCGGAAAGCATTTGGCGTTCAAACTCTGCGTTTTCGCCTACATAGGATGAAATCATTTTCTTGATTTGACGTTTTTGCAGTAGCAATCCTAAGCCAAAATCGTCTACTCCAGCATTGTTAGAGATACAGGTTAAATTTGTTACCCCTTTTTTAACCAATTCCGCAATACTGTTCTCTGGAATTCCGCATAATCCAAATCCGCCTAGCATTAGGGTCATGCCATTTTCTATGCCCTGAAGAGCATCTTGTACATTGTCTATTTTTTTATTTATCATCGCTAAAATCTGTTTTTTAATTTTCGAATAGTTTAAAAAAAACCGTCAAAATTGCTTTTGACGGAATTTATAAACTCAAAAAATAACCAACCAAACTATTTTATTGAGCACTCCAACCTCCATCTAAAGTGAAAGTGGTTCCTGTGATTGTTGTTGCATGGTCTGCTGCCAGTAGTAAGGCCATTGAAGCAATAGATTCAACAGAGATGAATTGTTTTACCGCTTGTTTTTTAAGCATAATTTTTTCAATGACTTCACTCTCTGAAAGCTGATGTGCTTTTGCTTGATCTTTAATCTGATTTTCTACAAGAGGGGTTTTTACATAACCTGGGCAAATTGCATTACAAGTGATGTTATACGGAGCTCCTTCTAGTGCCATTACTTTTGTCATACCTACTACTCCGTGTTTTGCTGTAACATATGCCGATTTGAATTCTGAGGCTCTGATACCATGAACGGAAGAAACATTGATAATTCGGCCAAATTTTTTAGCCTTCATGTGTTTCCAAGCAGCTTTCGAGGTATAAAACACAGAGTTCATGTTGATAGCAATAATCTTTTCGTACATTTCCTCTGGAAAATCTTCAATAGGAGCTACGTGTTGTATTCCAGCATTGTTGATTAACACATCTAATGAACCTAACTTAGAAATACTGTCTTCTATTAACCTTTTTATAGAATCAGAATCTAGGAGATTAGCATTGGAATAATCGGTTTTTACATTGTATTTTGCGCCTATAGCTTTTGCGATTTCAAGGCCATTGCTTTCAAGACCATGAAACATTACCTGATACCCATTTTTAGCAAAAGCTTCAGCAATACCTAAACCAATTCCGCTAGTACTTCCTGTAATAAGAACTGTCTTATTCATCTTTTAAAAACTTTAAAACGGCTTGATTGAAAGCCTCGTATTGATCCATTACTACACCATGTCTAGAATTGTTGATGACTGCTAAACTTGCATTTTGCATACGCGAAGTGTATTCTTGTTTGTATGAAATCGGCATATAATCCATGTCGGATCCAACAACTAATGTAGGGTGAGCAATGGTTTGCAGTTTGTCTCCTAATCCCCAATTCATTAGGGTCACAAAAGTATTATAATAAAGGTTAGGATCGTTTTTTGCACAACGTTCTTCAAATTCTATTTTTAATTTTTCCTGATGTGCTTCGGGAAACATGTTAAAAGAAATCTCTTTGGCTAATTCTTTTAATCCTTTAGTTTTTAAATATTCCGTTCTGTTTTTTAAAAGATCTTCTCCGGTTTTTCCCATATTGTTAAAATCCGGTCCACTATTAACGATTACTAGTTTGTCAACCAATTCTGGATGTGAAATAGCCATCTGAAAAGCTACAGCGCCTCCCATAGAAAAGCCAATAAAAGTTGCTTTATTGATGTTTAAGTCCTGTAGTAATTGATATACGTCTTCTGTGAGGAATTCAACCCCAAAGTCTTCGTTATGGCCAGATTGACCATGACCTCTAAAATCAGGAATAATCAATCGGTAATTAGTAGAAAAGACTGGGACTTGAAAGTCCCAATCTCTTTTTGTTGATCCTAAACCGTGAAGTAATACCAAAGTTTCTCCTTGGCCGATATCTTCATAATCTAGTGCAACGGTTTTCAGTAACATCTTAGTCATTACTTAAATTTTGATTTGTATTATTTTTTTTGAAAGAAATCGATAGTATATTTCATTTCAACATTTACCAATGTTTTGATAGCTGGTGAAGCTACGAATTCTCTAATTTCAGCATTCAATAAGTTAGTAGCGCTTACACCTAACGATAAACGTTCAGTGAAGTTATATCCTGCATTAGCATCGATTGTGAATCCGCCTAACTGACCATAATTCCAAGTTCTTCCGTTTTTAGCATTTTCTACTACATCATTTACTCCATCACCATTTAAATCTTGTGTTTTAGCAGCAATATTGATTCCTGAGAAGAAGTCATATTTTTGTACATATCTTCCGTAGATAGCTCCATAGAATTTGCCTTTGTTGTAGTGAAGACCTAAACTCATTTTGTGCGTTGGTGTGTTAATTGGTAAGTCAGTTTCTGTTACAACACCATTTTTGTCACCATCATTTCCTAAGTCATTTTTATCTAAATCTCTTCCAAAATAAGAGTAGTTAAGAGCAGCACGGAAAGCATCGTTGAAATAGTAGTTGAAGCCTAAATCAAATCCGTAAGTATCTACTTTACCAAAGTTTGAATAAGTCAATACATATGCACCGTTAGATCCCGGAACTACATCACCGATAGGTTTGTTTCCTACATGAGTAACTGTTCTTCCTCCAGTTGCAATATTGATTAATGGACTAATGAATTTGTCTGATTGGTTGTAGTAAGCATTAGCATCAATGAATAAACTTTTTGCTAATTGCCCTTTGTATCCTACTTCATAAGAATGAATAGATTCTACATCTAATCGTGCTACTTTGCTTCCATCAGATAAAGTAAATCCTTCAGCATTTCCTAATACTAAACCACCAAACATGTTAGCTTTCATGTTTAAGATAGACGGTACTGCCATACCTTTACCGTAAGTTAAACGGAAAGTTCCTTTGTCAAATTTTTTGGTAATCGCTGCTTTAGGAAGAACATTAGAACCATAGAAATCATGATTGTCTACACGTAATGCCGCTAAGAAATTCCATCCAGATTCTGGTAATTTGTATTCGAATTGTGAATAAACACCAGTTTGTGCGATATCAATTCCTCCATCATCTAAAAGGTAAGTTCCTTTAGAATCAGCCATATCTAACTGATATTGTACTCCTGCAGTAAGAAAAAAGTTTTTCCAGTTGTTGTTGTATTGACCTTCTGCATTGAAACGGTTTGAAGCATCTTTGAAAACAGCCCCTCTTTTTAAAGCGATACCTGCTGGTGCGAACCATTGCTCATAGTAAGATCTTCTTAATGATTCCTCTTCTGAGAATCCTGCATTTTTGAAAGAAACATAGTTTTGTGTTCTTTGGTTCATAGCATAAGTATCGTCTGTTTTACTCCAAGTATAATACGTATTTAAAAATACTCTTGGTGAAACGTATTTTAATTGTGCTACATCAATAGTCCAATCTTTAATTTGATTTCTACCTGCACTAGTAACACCAATATTGTTATTGTTGCTGTGACCGTAGTATCCAATTAATTCTGAATTGTCTGCAACTTTATAATGTAAACCTGCTCCGTATTTTTGAGTATCAAAATCGCGGTCTAATTCTAATTCTTTGTATCCTGTATTTCCTACATATACCGTATCTGTATATTTGAATTCTGTACCTTGTGATCTTTCGAAGTGGAATTTATAAGCAAATTTATCGCTAACTGCTTGCGCATGACGTAGACGAGTAGTGAACACATTTTGAGTTCCGCCTCCTAAAGCCAATGTAGTTCCTTGGTGTTTGAATGGACTTTTAGTAATAGAGTTTACCAATCCATTGTGTGCATTAGGACCGTATAATGTCCCGTTTGGCCCAAGAAGTATTTCTACACGCTCAGTATCGTCTTTGATTACCGTTTCCATAGTACCTAAAGGAAGTCCGGTAGCCACCAAAGTTGAAATACGGTCGTCGGTCATTTGAAGGTTTTTAGAGTTGAAAGCTGAGTTGAATCCACGGATGTTGATTCCTGTTCCTAGAACTCCAGCTCTTACGAAATCAACTCCTTTTTGTCTTGCAGCCAATTCTCCTAAGTTAAAGCTTGAAAATTGTTCGATGTCTTTAGCTTTAATAATGTTGATTGTAGCCGGTACATCGGTTATTTTTTGTGCTTTTTTGTTGGCTGAAACTGTGATTTCATCTAATTCGTTTACAGAAGATTTTAAGCTGATTTCTACTGTTGTAGATTTTCCGCTTTCAACTTTAACAGTTTGAATACTGCTTCCATAACCTACAAAGGTTACGGTTAAGGTATAATTTCCAACAGGGATATTTGTCATTAGAAATTTACCTTCATAATCTGTAGAGGTTGATTTTTTTAGTTCATCAATTTGAACGGAAGCTCCAGGTAATGAGGAGCCGTTTTCGTCGGAGATTCTCCCGGTTATTGAACCATTGTCCTGAGCATTCATCAGCTGAACAAATAGTAAAATGAAAAAGTAAAGAATTTTTTTCATGTGAATAAATGTTTTTGTTTTGGGTGCAAGCTATGAGGAATTGGGTAAGTAGGTTAAGTTATGGTTAACTTTTTTAAGTGTGACTTTTATCAATTAAAGTATCTTAAAAATATAGAATGTTTAATTTTAAAGCCTTTTATCTAATAATACTACAGGTGTGACTTTAATTTTGAAAAAGCTTCTGGAAGGTTTTTCGAAAGATGGTCAATTACCTGAATCATCAGATTTCTCCTGCTTTCCGTAAGAACAATTCCTTTTATGGGTTCTTTGATTTCTTGTAGTAATTTGGCAGAATTTATCTTGCCTTCCATGTATTTAGACAACGAAACACTCCAAGCAATGTTAGGCACGTAATTGCTTTTTTTGCTGTGGTCTATTTCTCTTTCTTTTAGTTTGTATTTTTGGAAGAGTTCTAAAACATCTTCATATTTTTCTTTGTAAATCAATACGTTAAAGAAAGAGGTGAAAAAGTGATGCCAACGGTATTTTAAAATCTCGTCTTCGTATTTTTTTAGAAATTGGCGCGCCATGGTCTCGGCTTGCGTCCATTGATTAAATTCCGTTAATAATCGTATGTGGTAAGAGGTATAACTGATTTTTTGATGGTAATTGTGTGTCGTTTCGGAAAGAGTTCTAAAACGCTCTAATAATTCTAATGCTTTTTGGGGTTTATTGTTCTTTAGCAAAATAGCGATGAGATTGTTCACATACATTAATGTATCATCGTTGTTTTGTCGGATAGAGAGGAAACCGAAATATTCAGCTTTGGCGAGTTCGTTTTCTTTGCTGTGCAATAAAACCCTATTGGCATAATAATTCGATAATAATCTGCGGGAATACATTTCTCCCTGACTGAAAAAAGAGTCGATATGATCGAATAATTTCTTTAAATTGTTGCTATTGTTATAATTGGTATACATAAAAGCCAACAGTACAAAGGCCTGATAGCGATTTCTACCATCTATAGTAGCCGTACTGAAAACTTTATACAACCATTTTTCCCAATATTTGGTTTCGTTATTGTTTAGGGTATACTGATTGGTAATTTCTCCTGTGGCCAGATAGAGCTTGTCTTGTATTTTCTTTGCTTTTTGGTAATGATTGGAATACTGGTTCAGAAAATCAGCAATAATTTGATGATCCTTGTACCGCATTCTAATTAGCAGATAGGCTCGGTATTCCCGAGCCAATTCGTATAAATTCTGAAAATTGTAGTCCAGATTTTTATAGTTTTCAATGTGATGTAAGAAATGTTGTTCCTCTTCGGCAGAAATGGTATCCGTTAAGATTTTTTTCTTGTAGAGCATAATCCATTCCGTGATCAGATCGACATCAATTTGGGATAACTTTTTTTCGACCCAATTTTTTATGTAGTTGTATTTTCTTTTGTCGATTTTCTCATCGAAAGGGGTAAAAGTGTTTTCGGATAAGGCATTTTCGACCAAAAGATTAAAAATTTCACGTTTTTCGGTATCTTGAAAATTACACACCGAGGCTAAGTATCTTGCTTCATGAGGCAAAATACTTTTACTGAGCTCTGTGAATTTTTTAAGTCTAACTTTCATTTTTGGTTAGGGTTTAGCCTTTAGCCAATTGCTAATGATTTGGTTTGTTTCTGTCGGTTTTTCAAATTGAACAAAATGACCACTTTGCGGAATAAAATGCAATGTACTGTTTTTTATGTTTTCTTTTGCGGTTTGTCCCACGGTAGTGACGGTTAGAGTTGGATGCAAGTAACGATTAGGAATCAGGTAGTCGTTTTCTCCAAAAATAATTAGCGTTTTATGGGTAATTCTATTCAATTGATGCTGAGTAGGATCGTCTAACATTCCTGCGATACTTTTTACTATGGCGTTGCAATGCTCTTGAAAATCAGTAGTTTCTTTGATGTTTTTACGATCAGTAATCATTTTTTCTGCTTCTTCGGGTAATTTGAAGAAGTTGAGTTGATAGTTTCTGACGATTTGTTCATCGGTGGTTTTGGCTACTGCGTCTACTGTAACTGCATTTTTCATGATCTGACTTTCTGTTGCCGTAAATGATTCTATACCGGCTGGAGCTACTAAAATTAAACTCTGAATTTTTTTAGGGTAATTTAAAGCCAGTTTTACTGCTGTTTGCCCTCCCATAGAATGTCCTACAACCGTTATATTTTTTAATTTTAATTGTTGGGTTAGTTTATAAGCTATTTCTGCGAAAAAACTAGGAGTATAAGCTGGAGCTACTTTAGTAGATTTTCCAAATCCGGGTAGATCGAGAGCCACACAAGTATAGTTTTCTTTGAGTGTTTCAATATTTCGATACCAAGCATCGGCATTACTGCTCAAGCCGTGAATGAATAACAGCGTTTGTTTTCCCTTGCCTTCTTTAACATAAGCAATTTCTAAATTGTCTATGTTGGTATAATGGGTGGGGAAAGCGTACTCTGAAGTGCTGTTCTTCATGGATTTTGTATTTTGTGAAAAAGTAATAGTGGTCAATAGAAAACAGATAAAAAAATAAATTTTTGTCATGATTTAGAAATTAAGGAGGTGTAATATTCGTAAAGTTTTTTACGGGATACTTTGCCTAAACTGGTTAAAGGGATTTCGTCAAGTATAAAAATGTATTTAGGATGTTTGTAATCGGCTAAATTGCCTTTTAAAGATTGTCTGATATTCTCTTCTGTTAGATCAGGATTCGATTTGGTTACAAAAGCAATTCCGCACGATCCCCATTTTTCATCTTTTACAGGAAGTACCAAAGCTTTTTTTATGCCTTCGATTTTTTCGATGCAGAGTTCTACCTCTTGTGGGTAAATGTTTTCACCCCCAGAAATATACATGTCATCTTTTCTTCCTTTGAGATAAAGATAGCCTTCGTTGTCATAACAAGCTAGATCGCCGGTATGTAACCATCCGTTTTTAATTTTGTCACGCGTAGCAACTGAATTGTTCCAATATCCTGGGGTAATAATATCTCCTTGAATACATAATTCTCCTACTTCATCGATGCCTACCTCTTTTCCGGAGTCATCTATAATTTTGATGGAAAGATAAAAATTAGGTTTACCGATAGAGTTCGGTTTTAATAATGTCATCGTATGATGCAGGGAAGTAATGCTTGGTCCTGCTTCGGTAAGACCATAACCGGGTCTGATATCGATGTTTTTTTCGTTCTTCCAATAGGAAACTAGTTCGTAGTTTACCATTTCTCCGCCTGAAATAATGTATTTCAGATGTTCTAATTTTACTTCACTAAAGATTGGAGACCTTTGCATCATGAGTAGCATGGTTGGTAAAGCCATGAACAACGTAGTTTTGTTTAATTCCAAAAGGCATAAGACTTTATCGGGATCAAACTTCTCTAACATGCCAATGTGGGCTCCTTTGTGTAAAAGAGGAGTCACAAAAATATTCCAGCCCGAAGTGTGATACGGCGGTAACGTGTTGATGGTTGAATCTTTGAATGTGATTCCTAATTGCATGGAGGTATTCAAACTATTCCAAAACAACATTTTGTTGGTATATAAAACACCTTTTGGAGTTCCTGTGGTACCCGACGTGTAAAAAAGAAACAAAGGATTATTTTCCTTGATTTCTTTTTGAAGGTTACATTTGGCAGGCGTATCAATTTTATACAATGTTTTCAGTTTGTTTACTGAAAATTGCGGAATATTAATAGTATCGGCCTCAATCTTATGTTGTTGTGACTTGCTGTAAATCAATAAAGAAGGTTGGCAATCGGTAATCAAATCATTTATTTCAGCATTAGAAAGGCGATAATTCAACGGTGTTAAGATAACGCCCATACGTTGACATGCAGAAAAAAGAACTAAATAATAAGGACCGTGTTCTGCTAAGATAGCAACACGATCCCCTTCTTGTATGTTTAGAGCAATCAGTTTATTGATAAGATGATTGGCATAATGATGAATAGCCTCATAGGTATATTGTTCGTGAGTATCATAAGAAGTCACGGCTACCTTATCTGGAGTATAATCTGCCCATTTGGCTATCCAATCTAATGTGTTCATTCCTGTAGAGTTTTTGAGGCTGCATCAAATTTATGCAAAATAATAGCAACTAGTACTGATGTTACAATCGCTATTGAAGCAGAAATACCTGGATTTTTAACAGGACCTTGCATGTAAGGAGTAAGTTCGAAAAAAGTTACAGAAAAGTGGGTTAGTAAGGCTACAACACTAGCAATAAAAACAGTTTTTACACGAACATTTTTAATGAAGGTACCGAAAAGAACTGGGACAAAGGCTGCAGCAAAATAGCCATAAACTCCATTTTGGGCAAATATCGCAACACTTAGTTTGGGATTACTGATTTGATTCCAACTTAAATAAAAACTAATTACAGCCATAGCTATAATTACCATGCGGTTGAGTATCACAGAGTTTTTTAACGATTCTTTTCCTGTTAGCGGTGCAATTAAATCAGAGGTAATCGTTGAAGAAATAGTCTGAATTAAACTCTCTAATGCTGCCAATCCAGCTGAAATCAAACCAACAACAACTAACATACTCATCCCTACTGAGAAATGCGTAACCACATAAGTAGGGATAATTTCATCCATTTTAAGAGGATTTCCTTTATAAGTTAAGTCTGGAATACTGATACGGGCATAAAAACCAACTAAGACTACCGAAAAATATACAATCAGGAAGGCGATAGCGCTAATCAAGAAGATGTTAATCTTTCTTTGGTCTTTTAATAAAAGCGATTTTGTGATAATGTGAGGTTGACAAACAATGGCTACTCCAATAATTATTTGAGAAAGAATAATTTCGTAATAGTCACGAAATAAGTAACTACTTTCGTTAGTAGGTTTGGTCAACGCAGGGTCTATAGTGTTGAGCTTGGTAATAAAACCACTCATCCCATCTGAGAAATAGTCGTAACCCGAACCAATGAGAACTACGGCAACTATAAATTTCAATACTGCCTGAATAGTATTAGTATACACCATCGAATTAGCCCCACCAAACATCATGTATCCAAAAACAAATACCACAATGCCCATTAAAACATAATAGGGCTCAACTCCAATGGCTTTAGATATAATTTGAGTTAAACCTACATTAATTAATACGATGAAAGTAATATGCAATAAGGCTACAAAAGCGAAAAACAACGAATAACTTTTACTGTTAAAACGATTACCCATCCATTGTGCCATGGTGGTTGCTTGTACGGCACTTCCGTATTTTGCAAATCCCTTGGTAAATACTACTAAGGAAACAAAGGAAGCAATAGGCATTACTATGGCAAAAGAAATGATGCCCGAAAATCCGTACAAGGCAATAAATCCAGGGTTAATGATAAATGTAGCTGCACTAGTCATAGAGGCAGCTAAGGAAAGACCAATAAACCATGCCGGGAAATTAATGTTGCCCAAAGCATAATCTTTCATGTTTTTTGTAGTTAATGCTCCTCGGATTACGAAGAATAAAATAACAAGAGCATACAATACCAATATGCTAATCATATAAAGGGTCCAATTTTCGGAATTTTTCATGAGTTTGTATTTGTTTGTCGCAAAAAAACAAAATAACCGTATTGTTGAATTCTGTAAGTTAACTAATTTTAATGTGACTTTTGTTGTTTAATGTCGATTAATTAGAAAATTATATCGAAAAACTTGATATTTTGAACCGTGTGACTTTAAAAAGCAATCTTAAGTTTTTTCTATAGGGTTTATGTCCTCAAAAATTCTAAGATAATATTCTAAGATGTTTTGATGAACTAACTCAAAACCTTTATATCTTTGTAATCTAAATTCAGTTTAAATAAAAGTAAACCAGTTGTATACTTTTTTAAATTTCAAATTTATACTCAAGCAATGAAATTAGATAGAAAAGAAATCCTGAAAGCTTTAGAAACGATTTCTATAGCTGGAGAAGGAAAGAATATGGTCGAAAGTGGGGCAGTTCAAAATGTGATTACTTTTGGTGATGAAGTGGTGGTTGATTTAGTGTTAACAACTCCGGCAATGCACATAAAAAAACGTGCGGAAGACGATATCCGAAAATTAATTCAGGATACATTTTCTAAAGAGATTAAGGTTAAAGTAAATGCTAAGGTAGAAGTTCCTGAAAAATCTAATGAGATTAAAGGGAAAGCCATTCCCGGAATTAGTAATATTATTGCCGTAGCTTCAGGTAAGGGAGGCGTTGGGAAGTCTACAGTTACAGCAAATTTAGCAGTAACTTTAGCTAAGATGGGGTTCAAAGTAGGGGTTTTGGATGCCGATATTTATGGTCCCTCTATGCCAATCATGTTCGATGTAGAATCTGAAAAGCCTATTTCTATCGAGGTAGACGGAAAATCCAAGATGAAACCTATTGAAAGTTTCGAAATTAAGTTACTGTCAATCGGATTTTTTACGGCTCCCAGCCAAGCCGTGATCTGGAGAGGTCCTATGGCTGCAAAAGCACTAAATCAAATGATTTTTGATGCTGCATGGGGAGAATTAGACTTTTTGTTGATTGATTTACCACCAGGGACCGGAGATATTCATTTGTCAATCATGCAATCGTTACCTATTACCGGAGCTGTAGTGGTGAGTACTCCACAGGCCGTAGCGTTAGCCGATGCTAAAAAAGGAGTAGCAATGTTTATGTCCGATAGTATCAATGTTCCCGTTCTAGGAATTATTGAAAATATGGCTTATTTTACACCAGAAGAATTGCCAAACAATAAATATTATATCTTTGGAAAAGAAGGAGCGAAGAATTTAGCCGAAGACCTACAAGTGCCTTTCCTTGGCGAAGTGCCTTTGGTACAAAGTATTCGTGAAGCAGGTGATTACGGTAGACCAGCCGCTTTACAAACAGGTTCTCCTTTAGAGGGTATTTTCGAGGGAATTTCGCGTAACGTGGTGCAAGAGGTGGTAAATCGAAACGAAAATTTACCGGCAACTGAAGCTATCAAAATAACAACAATGGCAGGTTGTTCTGCGGTTAAAAAATAATTTTCCAATCTGAAAAAGATGACAAACCAAGAATTAGAACAAAACATACTAAAGGCATTAGAAGAAATTAGGCCGTTTTTAAATTCAGATGGTGGTGATATTACCTTGATTTCCATTGAAGACCAAAAACACGTAAAAGTGCGTTTGGAAGGAGCTTGTACTAGTTGTAGTTTAAGCATTAGCACTCTTAAAGCAGGTGTGGAGACTACGATTAAGAAATATGCGCCTCAAATTGAAACGGTAGAGAATATCGCCTAGCTTTTATTGCTTTTAGAATAATTATCATAAAAATGTGTTTTTCCCATGGGTGAAACACATTTTCTGTAATGTGACAAAAATCATAAGTAAATAGTTTGGGTTTGCAGAACTTTGCGTTTCTGAAACCTGAACTTAAAACAAAATACCATGATCGAAACAGATATACTTATAATTGGAGCAGGTCCTACTGGACTTTTTGCTGTTTTTGAAGCCGGACTCTTAAAATTAAAATGCCATATCATTGATGGTCTACCGCAACCAGGTGGTCAGTTAACCGAATTATATCCCAAAAAACCGATCTTCGATATTCCTGGATTTCCATCGGTTTTAGCCGGAGATTTGGTTAACAATCTTATGGAACAAATCAAACAGTTCCAACCCGGTTTTACGTTGAACGAGGTAGCTGAAAAAATTCAAAAATTAGAAGATGGTACTTTTATAGTAACTACCAACAAAGGAACGGAACATCATGCAAAAGCAGTCGCTATTGCGGGTGGATTGGGAATTTTTGAACCTAGAAAACCGGTTTTAAAAGATTTAGAGTTTTATGAGCAAAATGATAGAGGAGTTGAATATTTTGTGAAAGATCCTGAAAAGTTTCGCAATAAAAAAATTGTGATTTCTGGAGGAGGTGACTCCGCTTTAGATTGGTCTATCTTTTTGTCTAATGTGGCTTCAGAAGTTACCTTGGTTCACCGACGTAATGAGTTCCGTGGAGCTTTAGACTCGGTTGAAAAAGTACAAGAACTAAAGGCACAAGGAAAAATTAAACTAATCACACCAGGAGAAGTGATAGGTTTCCAAGGAGCCGAAAGAATCGAATCGGTAGATATTCAGGTAGGGGAAGATCAAATGAATGTGGTTTGTGACTATTTTATTCCTTTATTTGGTTTGACTCCTAAGTTGGGACCAATTGCCAATTGGGGATTAGAAATCGAAAAAAATGCCATTAAAGTGAATAATGCCTTAGATTATCAAACGAATATTGAAGGGATTTATGCTATTGGCGATGTTAATACTTATCCTGGTAAATTGAAGTTGATTTTATGTGGTTTCCATGAAGCAACTTTAATGTGTCAAAGCGTTTTCAATAAGTTAAACCCGGGTAAAAAGTATGTGTTAAAATATACGACCGTTTCTGGTGTTGATGGATTCGATGGTACCCGTAAGGAAGCTGAAAAAGCAGTTGTAAAATCAATTGAATAAAACAAAAAAATAAGGGCACTAAAAAAGTGTCCTTATTTTTTACTTGCCAAATACACTCCTCCTAGAATGATTCCTGCACCTATAAACTGCATGAAATTCAACCTTTCACCATCCAATAATCCCCAGCTCATCGCTACCAACGGAATAAAATAAGTAACCGAAGAAGCAAATAACGGAGAGGTAATCTGTATGAGTTGGTAATATAAAATATTCGCAATTCCGGTGCCGATCATTCCAAGAATGATGATAAACAAAGTCGAATGAATAACTTCTGGTTGGGTCATGACTTCGGCATAACCATTCGAAAATAGAATGATTAGTGCGGGTATTAGTAATGTTAAAAAATTTCCGGTCGTAATCGCTAACGGACTCATATCTGAAAGATATTTCTTGATTAAATTAACATTCAAAGCATAACAAATGGTGGCGATGACTACTAGGAAAGCGAAAAAATAATTGGTTTCACCCGAAGTGCTTTTGCCGTAAAAAACTAACAGACTACAACCTAATAATCCCAAAATAACTCCAAAAACTTGGTTTCTCATAAAGGTTAATCCAAAAGCTAAAGCACCTATTAATAAAGTATACAGAGGAGTAAGTGAATTCAGAATTCCACTGATAGAACTTTTAAGTCCAGTTTGAGCAAAGGCAAAAAGAAAAACCGGGAGACCGTTCCCGAAAATCGATGTCAAAGCGACGTATTTCCATTTGTAAGATGGAATTTGAGTAAGCGATTTAAAGCCTATGGGTAACAGAAAAAAACAAGCGAATATTAAGCGTAATGCTCCCAATTGAAAAGGGTTTAGACCCACCAACCCTCTTTTGATTAATATGAAAGAACTGCCCCAAACCAAGGAAAGCAAGACTAATAAAAACCATTTGTTGTTTTTGGTAAACATGTTATGTTGTTTTATTTCCCAAAATTCTGTTATTTTTATGTAATACAATATGGTTTTTGAATAATTTTGTATAAAATTCTTTTAACTGTTTAAAACTCAGATTCAATGAAAAATATCAAATTATCTTTAGTAGCATTACTATTCGTAGGGGTTAACCTTGTGTCTTGCAAAAATGAGAATACCGAGGCGGCTGCATCTTCGGAAGTAAAATCGGAAACTACTAAAGCTGTTGCTAAGGCCGAAAAAACTACCTTTTCTATAGAAGGAATGACTTGTGCTATGGGTTGTGCTAAAGTAATAGAAAACAAATTGTCAGGTTTAGAAGGTGTTCAAAAAGCTACTGTAGATTTCGAAACCAAAACAGCTACAGTGGAATACGATGCTGAGGTTCAAACTCCTGAGAAATTAGTAGAAACAGTAGAGGCTGTTGCGGATGGTAAGACTTATAAAGTTTCAAATGTAAAGAATAGCGCGGATAAAGCTATGAATTACAATGATCCGAAAAAGGAAGGTAAAAAGGCTAAAAAAGCAGCTGAGGCTAATGCTAAAACTGGAGAAAAGAAAGCCGGTTGTTGTGCAGCTAAAAAATCTTGTTCTTCTAAAGAAGAAAAACCAGCGACTATCTAATTTTTCTATTAGAACATGATAAAAAGAGGGGATTTTAACAAATAGAAATCCCCTCTTTTTTTATGGTTTATTTTTTCCACTTCAATGACTCCATGAGCATCCTTAAATCATTCTTGATATAATGTGCCGCAGGTAAAACAGAATCAAAATTTGGTTTAGCATAAAAGTAAACAGATCCAACTAAGAAGTGTTTTGTGCTGTCAGTTAAATAAAATTGTGATTGTGATGCAGCATTTCCACCTACCTCATAAAACATACCATAAGTTTTTTGCTCTTTGTTCACGTAAGGTTGTTCTACAATACCATCAGCCTTAATTACGTGCTCGTACGTTAGTTTTTGTGCGTCACGCAATAATTTATCAATATTATTTTGAACTGGTTTGTAGGTTAAATATACGGTTGCCTTCAGTTTTGGATATTCAATATGAAAATTACAGTTTCCCTGATCTATAACTTTTCCAACGGTATTATAGTCAAAAGTATAACCGCAATTCTTATCGAATGTAAGGTATTTAGGTTCAGGATAATTTAAACTTAAATAGGCTTTAGGTTTTGGTAATACATCTTTTTTACAGCCAATAACACTAGCAGTTAGCGCTATAATAAAACAAAGACTTAAAATTTTTTTTGACATTTTTTGAAATTAAAAAGGTAAATCGTTTTCAATTGGGTTGTCAAAATTAGTGCTTTTTGGTGTTTCTGGAGTATTTTTTATGCCTTCCGGGTCTTTTTTAGTAGTTAAAAAAGTAAATTCAGTAACCTGAATTTCTGTTGTATATTTTGTACTGCCATCTTCTGCTTGCCATTGACGTGATTTAATTCGGCCTTCAACATAAATTTTATCTCCTTTAGATAAATATTTTTCACAAATTTCGGCTGCTTTATTTCTTACTACCACATTATGCCATTCGGTCGAGTTTATTTTTTCGCCGGTTGTTTTGTTAATGTATACGTCGTTTGTGGCAAGAGGGAAACGACCAATACAGTTGCCGCCTTCAAAATAGTGCATTTTTACTTCGTCACCCAAATGACCAATAAGTATTACTTTGTTCAATGTTCCGTTCATGGCTTATATTTTAAGTAGCATCAAATATACACAAAAATATTAATAGGCATTGTTTTCCAAGAAATTATGCAAAACAATAGGAAAAGGGAGTTGCATCAGTTCAGAATACGTAAAACCAACTTCAAACACCTTGTTTAGTTCTAGTTTCCAAAAACGAATATGAAGATGCTGATGGGATAGTTTATGTATTCTGTTTTCTGAATCCAGTAAGGTTATCGATTCTGTCTCAGGAAATTCATCTTTAATTTTAGAAATAATCACAGAATCGTTTTCGCTTTGCGTTGTTTCAATTAAAGGTAATTCATATAAATTCTGCCAAATTCCTTTTGAAGTTCTTTTGTTGGCAATGCTTTTGTTTTCGCTGTCAAGGATTAACAGATAATTAAGGTAGCGGTTTTTAATGGTTGTTTTTTTAAGTTTTACAGGAAGTTGGTCTACTTTTTTCATACCAAATGCCAAGCAACTGTTATTTAAAGGGCAATTTGCACAGTCTGGGCTTTTAGGAACACATTGTAATGCTCCAAATTCCATTATGGCCTGATTGAATAAGGCCGGTTGCTCTACATCGATGAGTTCGGTTGCTAACTGAGTAAATTCTTTTTTGGCTTTCCTGGAGGCAATATCGGTTTCTATGTTGAAATAACGAGACAAGACACGATATACATTACCATCAACAACCGGTACGGCTTCATTGTAGGAAAAGGAAGCGATAGCTGCAGCGGTATATTCGCCTATACCTTTTAATTTTAGTAATGCTTTATAATGATTTGGAAATTTTCCGTTTTCCTCGAATGCGACTTGTTTGGCTGTTGCATGTAGATTTCGAGCACGTGAATAATAACCTAAACCTTGCCAAAGTTTTAAGACTTGCTCTTCATCAGCGTTGGCTAAATCAAAAACGGTAGGAAAGGTTTTGGTAAATGCTAAAAAATACGGCAAACCTTGCGCAACACGCGTTTGTTGAAGCATAATTTCGGATAGCCAAATGTAATAGGCGTCGCTGGTATTTCGCCATGGTAAGTCGCGTTTATTTTGTAAATACCACGTAATTAATGTTTTGCTAAAGTTCATGGTTAAGTATTGGTTAGCAAAAATAAATCTTTATGTTATTAAATTTTAATTCGTTATAATTGAATTATTGTTTTTTTTATTTCTATATTTGCACTCTCAAAAAAATTAGATAAACTTAATTTATATAATAAAATGACAAAAGCAGATATCGTAGCTAAAATTGCTGACAAATTAGGCTTAGAAAAAGGAGATGTACAAGCTACAGTTGAATCTTTTATGGATGAGGTGAAAAACTCATTAGAAACAGGTGATAATGTTTATTTAAGAGGTTTCGGAAGTTTTATTGTTAAGACAAGAGCAGAAAAAACAGGAAGAAATATATCAAAAAATACTACAATTAAAATTCCAGCACACAACATCCCGGCATTCAAACCTGCTAAAGTGTTCGTAGAAGGAGTTAAAACAAATAACGAAGCAAAATAATTTACTAATCAATAAAACTACAAAGTTATGCCAAGTGGTAAAAAAAGAAAAAGACATAAGGTAGCTACTCACAAACGTAAAAAAAGAGCAAGAGCTAACCGTCACAAAAAGAAAAAGTAGTTCTTAAACTACTTTTTTCTTTTTAATCGTTCCTTGAAATCTCGGATTTCTAAAAATTGCAAAACAAACACCCTTAATAATCACAGTTATTTGTTAATATTGTGGTTAAGGATTCTGTTTTGGAATTCCCCTTATGGGTTATTGCCTGTAAAAAATGTTTAATCCATCCTTACATGAGTTGAGTGCTGAGAGTGAGCGGTTGTTAGCTTGTATAACAATCTGAACCCGCAACCCACAACCAAATTGTTTGGATAAAAATTTACACATGAATAAAGAATTAATTATTCGAACAAGTTCTGAAGCTGTAGATTTTGCCTTGTTAAAAGATGGAAAACTGATAGAATTACACAAAGAAGAAGAAAAAAGTAACTTTCAGGTAGGTGATATTTTTATTGCCAAAATCAGAAAACCAGTTGCTGGACTCAATGCGGCTTTTGTAAATGTAGGTTTTGAAAAAGATGCCTTTTTGCATTACCACGATTTAGGTCCAAATCTAGCTTCTCAGTTAAAATTTATCAAACTTGTAAGCGCAGGTAAACTTAAAGATTTCTCCCTTAAAAATTTTCCTTTTGAACCTGAAATTGACAAAGACGGGGCTATTGCCGATGTGCTAAGTGCGAATCAATCCATTTTAGTACAAGTGGTTAAAGAGCCAATATCAACCAAAGGACCAAGAATTAGTTCAGAACTTTCATTGGCAGGAAGATATATCGTTTTAGTCCCTTTTTCCGATAGGGTTTCTATTTCTCAGAAAATTGAATCTAAAGAAGAAAAAGATCGATTGAAACGTCTAGTACAATCTATCAAACCAAAAGGATTCGGCGTTATTGTACGAACAGTAGCCGAAGGCAAAAAAGTTGCAGAAATTGACAAAGACTTGCAAAATTTGTTGGACAAATGGACCGCAATGTGCAAGCGAATCCCAACAGCTCATCACCCTTCAAAAGTTCTAGGAGAGTTAAATAGAGCATCATCTATATTGCGTGATGTTTTTAATGATACTTTCAGTGGAATTATTACCGATGACAAAGAGCTGTTAAATGAAACCAAGGAGTATTTACAACAAATAGCTCCGGGAAAAGAATCAATCGTTAAACTCTATCATTCTAAAGACGTACCGCTTTTCGAAAAATACAATATTGAGCGCCAGATAAAAACGTCGTTCGGGAAAACAGTTTCAATGAGTAAAGGTGCTTATCTGATCATTGAACATACCGAAGCTATGCATGTCATAGATGTTAATAGTGGAAATCGCTCAAACAAAGCTTCTAATCAGGAAGAAACCGCCTTAGAAGTGAATTTAATTGCAGCAGCAGAAGTTGCTAGACAATTAAGACTTCGTGATATGGGCGGAATTATTGTCGTGGATTTTATCGATATGCAAAATCCTGACAATAGAAAAGTATTGTACGACTTCTTAAAAGAAGAGATGAGTGACGATAAAGCAAAACACAAAATATTGCCTCCAAGTAAATTTGGCTTAGTTCAAATTACGCGTCAAAGAGTGAGGCCGGAGGTTAATATCAAAACGAGTGAAGAAGATCCTAACAATGAAAAAGGCGAAATTGAAGCGCCTGTAGCCATTGTAGAAAAAATCTCTTCCGAATTAGGTAGTGTCATTAAGGAAAATAAAAAAGTACGATTAAACGTACATCCTTTTATCGCTGCATACCTTACCAAAGGTTTTCCATCAATACGCTCAAAATGGTTTTTTGAGCATAAAAAATGGGTGAAAATTATACCGAGAGACGCTTACACTTATTTAGAATACAAGTTTTTAGATGAAAACGGTAATTCTATAGAAGATTAAATTATTTCAAAAACCGCTAGGAGAAATCTTAGCGGTTTTTTTGTTTGTTGTTTAGAACGAATAAAAATAAGGCTTTTACGGTTCTTTTTTGGGATGAATTTCGATTTTATAATTGTTATTTAACTTAAGCCATTTATCTTTGTAGTTCGGATAAAATTATTCAAAACTATGCAAACAAATCAGTTAGATTTTTTACCCATCTTGATGCAGCTTGGTTTGGCGGTAGGATTCGTCGGAATTACCATCTTTGTCTCTGGGTTGCTAGGTCCTAAGCGTCATTCGGCCAACAAAGACAAAAACTTCGAGTGTGGTGTAGAATCGGTTGGAAATGCACGTGTTCCTTTCTCTGTAAAATATTTCCTAGTAGCTATTCTTTTCGTTTTATTTGATGTGGAAGTAATTTTCATGTACCCTTGGGCGGTTAATTTCCGCGAAATGGGATTAGAAGGATTAGCAAAAATGGGAATCTTTATGGCTTTATTGGTAGTAGGTTTTTACTACGTGATAAAGAAAAAAGGTTTGGAGTGGGAATAATCAATTTGTTTTACCTATGAATGAAGAATTACAATTAGTGTAATGAATGCATTCAAAATTCAAAATAATTCAAATGAGTGATACTTCTAAATACAAAACGGTAGACGCTCCAGAAGGATACGCTGGAGAAGGTTTTTTTGCTACAAAACTAAGTGATGTGGTAGGTTTGGCTCGTGCTAATTCGCTTTGGCCTTTGCCGTTTGCTACTTCTTGTTGTGGTATAGAATTTATGGCGACTATGGCTGCTCATTATGATGTGGCTCGTTTTGGTTCTGAACGTATGAGTTTTTCTCCCCGTCAGGCCGATATGTTGTTGGTAATGGGTACTATCTCTAAGAAGATGGCGCCAATTTTACGTCAGGTATACGAACAAATGTCTGAACCGAAATGGGTGATTGCTGTAGGGGCTTGTGCTTCTTCAGGAGGGGTTTTTGATTCGTATTCTGTTTTACAGGGTATTGACAAGGTGATTCCTGTTGACGTTTATGTGCCTGGATGTCCGCCAAGACCAGAACAAATTTTAGATGGTATTATGCGACTACAGGAAATTGTTAAAAACGAATCGGTACGTCGTCGTAGTTCAGACGAGTATAAAGATTTGTTAGCTTCTTATAACATTAAGTAATATGGCTTTAGAGAACGCTGTTATTCAAGAAAAATTAATTGGTCAATTCGGGATGAAAGTTTCCGAATTTGTTCAATTACACGATATATTAACTTTTGAGGTGGCTCCAGATGCTATTTTAGAAGTAATGAAATTTTTAAAAGAGGATGCTACACTTCGTTTTAATTTTTTGACCGATGTTTGTGGTATTCACTATCCAGAATACGATTCTAATCGTCAATTTGCTGTTGTGTATCACATGCATAATTGGTTAGACAGCGTACGTATTCGTATCAAATGTTTTCTTCCTGCAAACAATCCTGAAATAGATTCTGTGACTTCATTGTTCTTAGGTGCCAATTGGCAGGAACGTGAAACGTATGACTTCTATGGAATTACCTTCAAGGGACATCCGCAGCTAAAACGTATTTTAAATATGGATGAAATGGAAGTATTTCCAATGCGAAGAGAGTATCCATTAGAAGATGCAGGTCGTACTGATAAAGACGATCGTTTCTTTGGAAGAACACAAAACAATTGCTAATAAACCTGAAATACAACATCCATGTCAGAGTTATTATTACCACCAGAACAACGTTATGCTAACATCATCGAAAAAAGAAGAAACGAAGATGGAAGCGAACTTACTATATTAAATCTTGGGCCTACACACCCGGCTACTCATGGTATCTTTCAGAATATCCTTCTAATGGATGGAGAAAGAATCATTGATGGAGAAGGAACCGTTGGGTATATCCACAGAGCTTTTGAAAAAATTGCAGAAAATCGTCCTTTCTACCAAATTAATGTGTTAACGGATCGTTTGAACTATTGTTCGGCTCCTATTAACAACATGGGATGGTGGATGACTGTTGAAAAAGCTTTGGGTATAGAAGTGCCTAAAAGAGTGCAGTACATGAGGGTTATCGTAATGGAATTAGCTCGTATTGCTGATCATATTATCTGTAATTCAGTTTTAGGAGTAGATACTGGTGCTTTAACCGGTTTCCTTTATGTATTTCAATTCCGTGAAAGAATATACGAGATCTACGAAGAAATTAGTGGTGCTCGTTTAACGACAAATATGGGAAGAATTGGTGGTTTCGAAAGAGATTGGTCACCAGCAGTTTGGACTAAATTAGATGCTTTCCTTGAAGAATTCCCTGAAGTTTGGCAAGAGTTTGAAAATCTTTTGGTTCGTAACCGTATTTTTATGGACAGAACCATTAATGTAGGGGCGATTTCAGCTGAAAAAGCAATGAGTTATGGTTTTACAGGTCCTAACCTTCGTGCGGCTGGAATAGATTATGATATCCGTGTAGCGCAGCCTTATTCATCGTATGAAGATTTCGAATTTAATATACCGGTAGGGAAATCAGGAGATACTTACGATCGTTTCTGTGTTCGAAATGCAGAAGTTTGGGAAAGTATCAGCATCATAAAACAAGCTTTGGCTAAGATGCCTGAAGGATCTTATCATGCAGATGTACCAGAATATTATCTTCCTCCTAAAGAAGATGTTTATACTACTATGGAATCGCTTATTTATCATTTCAAGATAGTAATGGGTGAGGTTCCAGTGCCTTTAACCGAGGTATATCATCCGGTAGAAGGTGGAAACGGTGAGTTGGGCTTCTATTTGATTACTGATGGTAGTCGTACCCCATACCGTTTACATTTCAGAAGACCATGTTTTATATATTATCAAGCATTTAATGAGATAGTACGAGGGCAAAATTTATCGGATGCCATTGCTACTTTATCAAGTTTAAATGTGATTGCAGGCGAATTAGACGCATAATGAGTATGGAAACACATAATTACAAAGACCTAAAGCAAGAAATCAATATCACTCCTGAGTTGATGACTCGCATTAACGAATTAATCAGTCATTACCCGGAAGATAAACGTAAATCGGCCTTAATACCAGTATTACATGAAGTACAAGATGCTCATGACAACTGGTTGAGTTATGAATTACAAGATAAAGTTGCTGAAATTTTAGGTATTTTACCGGTAGAAGTATACGAAGTGGTCTCGTTTTATACGATGTTTAATCGTAGACCAGTTGGTAAATATATGTTTGAATTTTGCCAAACTTCTTGTTGTGCAACAAGAGGAGTGGAAAATTTAATGGATTATACTTGTGAAAAACTAGGGGTAAAAGTTGGAGAAACTACGTCCGATGGACTTTTTGAAGTACGAGGTGTAGAATGTTTAGGAGCTTGTGGTTATGCCCCAATGTTACAATTAGGTGATTTCTATCACGAAAATCTTACCAAAGAAAAAATTGACCAGCTTATCGATGATTGTAAAACTGGTAAAGTAACTTTATTAGATAAATAATACTATGGGAAGAAAAATATTATTAGAAAAAATAAATATTCCAGGTATTAAAACCTACGAAGTGTATCGCCAAAATGGTGGTTATGCTTCAGTGGAAAAAGCGTTAAAACAAATGACGCCAGACGAAATAACGGAAGAAGTAAAAACTTCAGGAATCCGTGGTCGTGGTGGTGCGGGTTTCCCAGTGGGAATGAAATGGAGTTTTATCGATAAAAAATCAGGAAGACCAAGACATTTAGTGTGTAATGCCGATGAATCAGAACCGGGAACTTTCAAAGACCGTTTCTTGATGGAGTATATCCCTCACTTATTGATTGAAGGAATGATCACATCTTCATATGCATTAGGCGCTAATTTATCTTATATCTACATCCGTGGAGAATATATGTGGGTTTTCAAAATCCTCGAAAGAGCTATTAAAGAAGCTTATGCTGCGGGTTGGTTAGGAAAAAATATTTTAGGAACCGGATACGATTTAGATCTTCATGTACATTGTGGAGCTGGTGCTTACATTTGTGGTGAAGAGACTGCTCTTATCGAATCGTTAGAAGGTAAAAGAGGAAATCCACGTATTAAACCTCCTTTCCCAGCGGTAAGCGGATTATGGCAAAACCCTACGGTGGTTAACAACGTAGAGTCTATTTCTGCTGTGCCTTGGATAGTTTTGAATTCAGGAGAAGAGTACGCTAAGATTGGTATTGGTCGTTCAACAGGAACTAAATTAATTTCTGCTTCAGGACACATCAAAAATCCTGGGGTATACGAGATTGAATTAGGTTTGTCTGTTGAAGAATTTATGAATTCAGATGAATATCTAGGAGGAATGATAGACGACCGACCTCTTAAAGCATTGGTTCCAGGAGGTTCTTCAGTGCCTATTCTTCCAGTTAATTTGATTTATAAAACAGCTAATGGTGATGACCGTTTAATGACTTATGAATCTTTGGCAGACGGTGGATTTGCTACGGGATCAGCTATGGGATCAGGTGGATTCATAGTATATAACGATACGACTTGTATTGTTCGTAACACTTGGAATTTCTCACGTTTCTATCATCATGAATCTTGTGGACAATGTACTCCTTGTCGTGAAGGAACAGGATGGTTAGAAAAAATCCTTTGGAGAATAGAAAATGGACAAGGTCGTGAAGAAGATATTGAACTATTATGGAGTATTCAATCTAAGATAGAAGGAAATACCATTTGTCCTCTAGGTGATGCTGCTTCTTGGCCTGTAGCTGCTGCTATTCGTCACTTCAGAGAGGAATTTGAATACCATATTCGTTTCCCAGAAAAAATTAAAAATAGAGATCACTTTGTTGCTGAGCCTTTCGAAAAAGTAAGACACTTAGTAACAAAACAAACAGTATAATACTACAATGAAAGTAACCATAGACGGACAAAGTATAGAAGTAGAACCAGGAACAACCATCCTGCAGGCTGCTCGTATGATAGGGGGAGAAAGTGTGCCTCCTGCCATGTGTTATTATTCTAAGTTGGAAAAAACAGGAGGAAAATGCCGCTGTTGTTTGGTTGAAGTAACCAAAGGTAGTGATGCAAATCCTACTCCAATGCCAAAATTGGTAGCTTCTTGTGTTACAGGAGTGATGGATGGTATGGAGGTGAATAGTAAAAATTCGACGAGAGTTGAAGAAGCTCGTAAATCGGTAACAGAATTTTTATTGATCAATCACCCTCTAGATTGTCCTGTATGTGACCAAGCTGGAGAATGTGATTTACAAAACTTAAGTTTCGAACACGGAAAGTCAGAAACACGTTATATTGAAGAAAAAAGAACTTTTGAACCTGAAAATATAGGTCCATACATACAATTGCACATGAACCGTTGTATTTTATGTCAGCGTTGTGTAGCCGTTGCGGATCAATTAACAGACAAACGTGTTCACGGAGTTATGGATCGCGGAGATCATGCAAATATTTCTACTTGTATTTCAAAAGCTATCGATAACGAAATGTCTGGAAATATGATCGATGTATGTCCGGTAGGTGCATTGACTGACAAAACTTTCCGCTTCAAGTCTAGAGTATGGTTTAGTAAACCTTACAACGCTCACAGAGATTGTGACAAATGTTGTGGTAAGACTACAGTTTGGATGTTTGGAAACGAAATTCAACGTGTAACGGGAAGAAAAGATGAATTCCACGAAGTAGAAGAGTTTATCTGTAATACTTGTCGTTTCGAGAAAAAAGAGGTGAACGACTGGACTATTGAAGGTCCTCGTAAATTCGAAAAATATTCGGTAATCAACCGAAACAAATATGCGGTTCATCCACCAAAAGTGGAAATCAATACCGAAGCTCAAATACTTCTAGGTAGAGAGCAGGATCGTAAGAAAATTAGTATGACCAATGTTCCTTTAGAGAACACTGAAAATTCAAAACAATAAGAAATGGACAGTGCTTTAATTATAGAAAAAGGAATTTTTATTGTAGTAATATTTGCTATTACCATGTTAATGGCTATGTATTCTACTTTAGCAGAACGTAAAATAGCGGCTTGGTTACAAGACCGTATTGGTCCTAACCGTGCTGGTAAAGGAGGAATTTTACAACCTTTAGCCGATGGTTTGAAACTTTTCGCTAAAGAAGAGTTCATGCCTGATACCCCAAATAAGTTCTTGTTTATTTTGGGTCCAGCAATCTCCATGACTATGGCGCTATTGACTAGTGCTGTTCTTCCATGGGGCGATAAATTAGAAATTGCAGGACATACTGTGATTCTTCAAGCTACCGATATTGATGTAGCAATGCTATATGTATTTGCTGTTTTATCCGTAGGAGTCTATGGAATCATGATTGGAGGTTGGGCTTCTAACAATAAATATTCCTTAATGGCAGCACTTCGTGCGTCTTCTCAGTTAATTTCTTATGAAGTTGCAATGGGTCTATCGATTGTAGCCTTGATTATGATGAGTGGTACGATGAGTTTAAGAGAAATTGCTGCTCAGCAAGAGGGTATGAATTGGAATGTTTTCTATCAGCCACTAGGATTTATAATCTTCTTGGTTTGTTCTTTTGCCGAAACCAATAGAACACCTTTCGATTTAGCAGAATGTGAAGCAGAGCTTATTGGAGGTCACCACACCGAATATTCTTCAATGAAAATGGGATTCTATTTGTTTGGTGAATATGCAGCAATGTTTATTTCATCAGCTATTTTAGCTATCTTGTATTTTGGTGCTTACAATTATCCAGGTATGAGTTGGGTAGCAGAGAATTGGGGAGCCAATATGGCTAACATCTTAGGTATTGTAGTTTTGTTTATAAAGATTTGTTTCTTTATCTTTTTCTACATGTGGGTAAGATGGACTATTCCTCGTTTCAGATACGATCAATTAATGAATTTAGGTTGGAAAATGTTAATTCCATTGGCGATTGCAAATATCGTATTAACAGGAGTTATCATTATTATAGCTGATAAATACTTATAATAAAATGTCATTAGATACCATTTCATTATCAGGAAGAAAAAAAGAAGTTTCTAATAAAAAGATGAACTTCTGGGAGAGTATATACCTTGTGGCTATACTTAAAGGATTAATGATTACTATTAAGCATTTGTTTAAACGAAAAGTAACGATTAAATATCCAGAACAAATAAGAGAGTTTAGTCCCGTATACCGTGGTCAGCATATGTTAAAGCGTGACGAAAAAGGTCGCGAAAACTGTACGGCATGTGGAATGTGCGCTGTAGCTTGTCCAGCTGAAGCTATTACTATGACAGCTGCTGAGCGTAAGCCAGGAGAAGAGCATTTGTACCGTGAGGAAAAATATGCTTCGGTTTATGAAATTAATATGTTGCGTTGTATTTTTTGTGGTTTGTGTGAAGAAGCTTGTCCAAAAGACGCTATTTACCTAACCGAATCTAAAGTGATTGTAAAATCTGCTTCGCATCGTGAGGATTTTATCTATGGGAAAGATAAATTAGTTATGCCATTAGAAATGGCTATTAAAAATTCTAAATCACTTAACTAACATGTCGTTACTAACTATATTTTATATTCTAGCTGCAGTAACTCTAGCGACTGGATTTATGACGGTTATCAGTAAGAACCCTATTCATAGTGCTATTTACCTAGTTTTGTGTTTCTTTAGTATTGGAGGTCACTACTTACTTTTTAACGCACAGTTTTTGGCCTTGGTTCACATTATTGTATATGCCGGAGCCATCATGGTATTGATATTGTTTACCATCATGTTGATGAATTTGAATAAAGAAAACGAGCCGATTAAGTCAATTGCTTCCGTGCTAGCAGCCGTAGTTGCCTTTGCCTTATTGTGTTTTGTTATGTTAGCTGTTTTCATCAAAGCAATGCCTCAAATTGAGAACTATCAATCTTCTGGACAGGATTATCAATCTATTAAAGTTCTAGGGAAAGTATTGCTAAATGAGTATATGGTGCCTTTTGAATTCGTGTCTATCTTGTTATTAGTAGCCATGATTGGTGCTGTATTATTGTCTAAGAAACAAAAAACTGTAGAATAAGATGGAAAATATACTTCAGGCTATAGGAATAGAAAACTACATTTTTTTGAGTGTAATGTTATTTTGTATAGGAGCTTTTGGTGTTTTATACAGACGTAATGCTATCATTATGTTTATGTCAATTGAAATTATGTTGAATGCTGTAAACTTGTTGTTGGTAGCTTTTTCTACATTGCATCAGGATGCGGAAGGTCAAGTATTCGTGTTTTTTTCGATGGCTGTAGCAGCGGCAGAAGTAGCTGTAGGTTTAGCCATTTTGGTTTCTATTTTTAGAAATACGGGTTCGATTGATATAGATAATTTAAAGAATTTAAAAGGATAAATACTAATGGAAAAAAATATAGCTTTAGTATTAGTATTAGCACCGTTTTTCGGGTTTTTATTTAATGTTTTCTTTGGAAAGAAAGCAGGGAAAACATTAGTAGGATTGGTAGGCACTGCATCAGTTTTGGTGTCGTTTTTGTCAACTTTGTTTTTCTTTTCTGCTTTAAATGCAAATCCGTCACAACCAGTAGTTGTGGACTTATTTCAATGGATTTCGTTAGAGAAATTTAATGTGAATTTTTCGTTCCTTTTGGATCAATTATCAGTTTTATGGTTGTTGTTCGTAACAGGAATTGGTACCTTAATTCATCTGTATTCTATCAGTTACATGCACGATGATGAGAATATGAATAAATTCTTTGCTTACCTAAACTTATTCGTGTTCTTTATGATCATGTTAGTGATGGGTAGTAACTTAGTGATTTTATTCATCGGATGGGAAGGAGTAGGATTGTGTTCTTATCTTTTAATTGGATTTTGGTACAAAAATCAAGATTATAACGATGCAGCCAAAAAAGCTTTCATTATGAACCGTATTGGGGACTTAGGTCTTTTAGTTGGATTGTTTATTGTAGCTTACGTTTTTGGTAGTTTAGATTATAAAGTAATCTCCGAAGGAGCTTATAATACACAACTTGTTTCTAATAATTCAGGTTTAATTGCATTGGCAGCACTTTGTTTGTTCATTGGAGCAACAGGTAAATCGGCGCAAATTCCTTTATACACTTGGTTACCAGATGCTATGGCGGGACCAACTCCTGTTTCTGCCTTGATCCATGCTGCAACCATGGTAACGGCAGGTATTTTCATGGTGACTCGTATGCATTTCTTATTCGATTTAGCTCCTCAAATTCTAGATTTGATTGCAATTGTTGGTGCTGCAACGGCTGTTTTAGCGGCTTCCATCGGATTAGTTCAAAATGATATTAAAAAAGTATTGGCTTATTCTACAGTGTCTCAGTTGGGATTAATGTTCTTAGCCTTAGGTTTAGGGGCTTATGAAATCGCTGTTTTCCATGTAATAACGCATGCTTTCTTTAAAGCTTGTTTATTCTTAGGTTCGGGTTCTGTGATTCATGCTTTGCACGGCGAACAAGACATGCGCAATATGGGTGGTTTACGCAAAGTAATGCCTATTACCTTCTGGACAATGATGATTTCTACTTTAGCTATTTCAGGTATCTTCCCGTTATCTGGTTTCTGGTCAAAAGATGAAATTTTATTGACAGCTTTCCATTCAAACATTCCTTTGTGGATAGTAGGTTCTATAGCTTCAATCATGACTGCTTTTTACATGTTCAGATTAATGTATTTAACTTTCTTTGGAGAATTTAGAGGAACTGAAGAGCAAAAACATCATTTACACGAAAGTCCAGCATTGATTACTTTCCCATTGATTGTTTTAGCTATTCTTGCGGCTGTAGGTGGTTTAATTAGCTTACCAGGCAACAGTTGGTTGAATCATTATTTAGCGCCATTATTTAGAAAAGCTCATGAAGCACATCATTTAGATGCAACAGCTTATGCTTTGATGGCTGTGGCTACTGTAGGTGCTTTGATTGGAATTGGAATAGCTTATTCAAAATATATCAAAAAACAAGAAGTACCGGTTCAGGATGCTGAGATGAAAGGATTTGCTTCTGTTTTGTATCATAAATATTATGTTGATGAAGCTTATGACGTTGTTGTAGTTACTCCGTTAAAAAAATTATCACATTTCTTCAGAAATTACTTTGAAGTAGCTTTTTCTGAAACTGTCTTTGCTTTTGGAAAAATAGCCAATGCCATTGGAACGCAAGGTAAAGTATTGCAAAATGGTAGCGTAGGTTTCTATTTGTTGGCTTTTGTGATCGGAATGGCTTCGATTTTAGTTTATTTATTTTTAGTTTAATAATTACGCATAATGAACGTTTCAATTATACTCATCATTTTATTATTTGGAGCTTTAGCAACGTATTTTGCTGGAGATAAATTAGCTAAAACTGTGGCTTTAGTAATCAGTTTGGCCTCTTTTGTAGCTTCGGTTGCTATTTTAAACCAACATAACGCTGGCATAAGTTCTGACTTTATTTATAAATGGATTTCAAATCCTAATATTTATTTGGCATCTAAAGTTGATGGTTTAGCAATTGCTATGATGCTTCTTACGACTGCACTGACTACTATTATTGTATGGTCTTCCTTTGCGAATCAATTCAAAAATGCTAAAGGTTTTTACGCTTTGGTATTGTTCATGTCTTTTGCAATGGTTGGCACATTTGTGAGTGCGGATGCTTTCTTGTATTACATTTTTTGGGAGTTAGCATTAATTCCAATTTATTTCATCGCCTTAGTTTGGGGTAATGGAGATGTAGAAGAGCGTAAAAGAGCTATCGTAAAGTTCTTTATATACACGTTAGCAGGTTCATTATTCATGTTAACGGCTTTTATTTATTTGTTTTCAAAAGCAGGAAGTTTATTGATTGATGAATTGTACTTGTTACGTTTAACAGAGCAGGAACAATTTTGGATTTTCGGTGCTTTCTTTTTGGCTTATGCAATTAAAATTCCAATTTTCCCTTTTCATACTTGGCAAGCGAATACGTACCAATTGTCTCCATCGGTGGGAACAATGTTATTGTCTGGAATCATGTTAAAGATGGGATTATACAGTGTTATTCGTTGGCAATTGCCTTTAGCACCTTTAGCGGCTAAAACGTATATGAATATCTTTTTGGTATTGAGCATTATCGGGGTGGTTTATGGTTCTATCGTTGCGTTAAAACAACACAATCTAAAAAAATTATTGGCATACTCATCTTTAGCACACGTTGGATTAATTGCAGCTGGGGCTTATACTTTGTCACTTGATGGTTTAAGAGGTGCTGTTTTACAAATGATTGCTCATGGTTTTGTAGTAGTCGGATTGTTTTTCGCGGCAGAGATAATTGAAAGAAGATTGAACACTCAAGAAATAGCGCAAATGGGCGGTATTCGTATTTTAGATACCAAATTTGCTTCTATGTTCATGATTGTTATGGTAGCTTCAGTTGGTTTGCCAGGAACATTCAATTTTATCGGAGAGTTTTCTCTTTTATATAGTTTGTACAATGTAGATATTTGGTATGCTGTAATTGGAGGAACTACCATCATTTTAGGAGCAGTTTATATGTTAAAGATGTTTCAAAACGTGATGTTAGGTGAGGCTAATGCAAAACCTTTTGCTGCAATAACCTTACAGGAATCTTTAGTTTTTGTGATAATCATAGCGGTGTTATTGTTCTTTGGTTTATACCCAAAACCAATCAACGATTTGATAACTCCAGCTTTACAAGAAATAGTAGCTAAAATTAACAGAGTATAATAAAGAGTTTGGGATTTAAGATTTGTATCTATAATCTCTAATTTCAAATTTCAAATTTTTAAGGATGAATACATTAATAGCGATATCAATATTAGGGGTTTTAACTCTTATAGCTGAAATTTTTAACGGAAGGAAATTAATTGTACCTGTGGCAGTAGTGGGACTTTTAGGCATCTTAGGATATACCATAAGTCCATACAATGCTTATGATTTTTTCTTCAATAATATGATGGTTGTAGATAAATTTTCTGTAGCCTTCTCAAGTCTTTTTATTGTAATTACCATTTTGTTGATTTTATTAAGTCACGAGTTTTATAAAGATGTGCCTTCAACAATTTCTGATTTTGTTGCCATAAAAATCTTTCTTCTAGCAGGTGCTGTTGCTATGGTTTCTTTCGGAAATTTAGCTATGTTTTTCCTTGGAATTGAGATTTTATCAATAGCTCTATATGTTTTAGCAGCTAGCAAACGTTTAGATTTACGAAGCAACGAAGCGGGTATGAAATATTTCTTGATGGGATGTTTTGCTTCAGGAATCATACTTTTCGGTATTACATTAGTTTATGGATCAACAGGTACTTTTGATACTATTGCTATTTATCAAATTAGTCACTCTACAACTTTCCCTTTGTGGTTTTACATCGGTTTAGTGATGTTGTTAATTGGAATGTTGTTTAAAATTGCTGCCGTTCCATTCCATTTTTGGGCTCCAGATGTTTATGAAGGTGCTCCTGGACTAACAACAGCTACTATGAGTACGTTTGCAAAGATTGTTGCTATGGCAGCTTTGTTTAAGTTGATCACGATCTTATTGCCTTCTAAATTGTACGAGTTGGATTTGACTATAGTTGTAGTTGCTGCTTTGTCGATGTTAGTTGGAAATATCATGGCTTTACGTCAAAATAATGTGAAGCGTATGTTTGCCTTTTCGGGTATTTCACACGCCGGTTTTATGTTATCAACTTTATTGATATCTAACAATTCTGCGAACGTATTGTTTTATTACGCCACGGCTTATGCTGTTGCGGGATTAGCCTTTTTTGCGGTTGTTTTATATGTTACTAAAAACAAAAAACACGAAACTATCGATGCTTTTAACGGTTTAGGAAAAACACATCCTTTATTGGCATTAGTGATGACGGCTTCATTATTATCAATGGCTGGTATTCCTATTCTTTCAGGTTTCTTTGCGAAGTTTTTCTTATTGAATGAACTAGTTCAAGCCAATTGGTTAGTATTGGTTATCATTGCAATTATAGCTTCAATCATAAGTGTGGGCTATTACTTCAAAATTATTTTAGCTATGTACACTAAGTCTTCTGAAGAAGAACTGCCTTCAGTTCCTATGATATATGCTGTTGTTGCTGTTTTAGGACTAATTATCAATATTGGTATAGGATTAGCGCCAAGTTTTATTTATGACTTATTAGGTTAATTAGAATTATATTTTTTGGATTTATTGAAAAAGAGGCTGACTCAGTTGCGAGACAGCCTCTTTTTTAGTATTATTTTTTTAACCAATAAATGAATTACTTGTATGGTAGTATTTATTGATTATCATCTGCAAACCATTCAGCAAAAGATGTCTCTGTTTCTTGTAAACGAAGCGAATGAAGTTTGATGTCTTGAGGTAATCTACTATTAATCTTTTTAGCAAAATCTATCACCATATTTTCACTTGTTGGTTGATAATCAACTAGTATTACATGATGTCCTCTCGATTTTAATTCGTTGGCCAATTCTAGGTGAGGAGTCGTGGCATTGAATACTGTCGCATGATCGAAAATATCTACAATTTCTTCTTTGACAATGGTCTTTAAATCTCCAAAGTCTATAACCATTCCAAATTTTACATTATTTCGATCGGTAATTGGTGTCCCGATAACGGTTACAGAAAGCTTATAACTGTGTCCGTGCACATTCTTACATTTTCCGTCGTAACCATATAAAGCATGGCCAGTTTCAAAAGTAAATTGTTTTGTAATGCGTATTTTGCTCATAACTATATTTTATACTGTAAAGATACATTTAATGTTTGTGAAGTTGTTCTATGAATTGAGCCGTTTGTTCTAAGATGAAATCGGGCTGTTCTTTATGTGGAGTATGTTTAGCATTAGGAACGATTAATGCTTTTGCCAAAGTATTTTTTAATATACTTTTAATCTGCTCTTCTGTACCAAATTCATCATATTCACCTTGTAAGACTAATATTGGACATTGTATTTTTGGAATAAACTCTTCAATGTTCCAGTCTCTGAAGGAAGCATCTAACCAAGTTTCGGTCCATGCTTTAAACATCGACTCTGTTTTAGCACCATGATATTTTTCTAGTTTTCTTTTCAAATCGTTATTTTGATAAGCTTCCAGAGCATCCTGAATCCCTTTGATGGTGATTTCCTCTACAAATAGATGGGCACCTTCGGTTATAATAGCTTTAATGGTTGCGGGATATTTGGCTGCTGCAAGTAAAGCAATAGAACCACCATCGCTATGTCCGAAAAGAATAGGATGTTTGATGTTTAATTTTTCAAGTAGTTCTTGCAAAAGATCTGCTTCAAGTTCAAGGTAGTCTTTTTCTCTTTTAGAATAACTAAAATCACAAGATTGACCATAACCTTGCCGGTCATAGACTAAAATGTTGCATTGTGTTCGTGTTGCTAAAAGTGAGGGGAAGTCTCGCCATAAGGTAATGCAACCTAATGAATCATGAAGAAACACCAATGTAGGTAACTCTGGGTTTTTAATCTCTTGGTAGTAGGCTATAGGTCCTACAGATAAGTCGATTTTTTGAATCATTTTGTTTAAAGCATAAAAAAACGCTCAAAAAATGAGCGTTTTAATGTTTTACTTGTTCTGTTAAAGACTAAGCTTCAAATGGAACTACAGAAACGAATGACTTGTTGTCACTTTTTTTCTGGAATTTCACAACACCGTCCACTTTAGCATGTAAAGTGTGATCTTTACCCATGTAAACATTTTCACCTGGGTTGTGTTTAGAACCTCTTTGTCTTACAATGATGTTTCCAGCCATAGCAGCTTGACCACCAAAAATCTTAACGCCTAAACGTTTCGATTCTGATTCTCTACCATTCTTAGAACTACCGACACCTTTCTTGTGAGCCATGATGTTATCTTTTAAATATTATTCTTCAGTTTTTGTTTTTTTAGTTGCTTTCGCTTTTGGTTTTGCTTCTTCAGCACCTTCTGCTACTTCAACATCAGCTTTTTTAGTCGCTTTTTTCTTAGCTCCTGAAGCTGAAATACCCTCAATTAAAATTTGAGTTAATGATTGTCTGTGACCGTTTCTTTTTTTGTAACCTTTTCTTCTTTTCTTTTTGAAAACGATTACTTTATCACCTTTTAAGTGTTGTAACACTTTGGCTTCTACTGAAGCACCTTCTACAGCTGGGGCGCCTAAAGTGATGTTCCCATTGTCATCTAATAAAAGAACTTTGTCAAAAGTAACATTAGTTCCTTCTTCTGATGCTAAACGGTGAACAAAAACTTTTTGGTCTTTGCTTACTTTAAATTGTTGCCCTGCTATCTCTACGATTGCGTACATAACAATAATGTTTATTAAAATTTTAAGGTTGCAAATATACAATTATTTATTTAGTAGTCAAGCATATCGAATAAAAAATACTTTAGGTTTTTAAATTTTCATTCTTTATAGGAGTAGTTTTCTTTTTTCACAGATTCAATCTACCTTTGTCTTTTAATTTTTGACATGTTTTTAATCGATACTCATACCCATTTATATTCTTCTCAATTTGCTGAGGATAGAGATCTTTCTATTCAGAATGCGATTCAAAATGGAGTAACACGTTTTTTTATTCCCGCTATCGATTCATCCTACACCTCTCGTATGTATGAATTGGAAGTGCAATATCCAGAAAATGTCTTTCTTATGATGGGATTGCATCCTTGTTATGTGAAGGAAAATTATCTGGAAGAATTAGCCCATGTTGAATCGGAATTGGCCCGTAGGAAATTTTATGCTGTAGGTGAAATTGGCATCGATTTGTATTGGGATAAAAGTACTTTAGAAATTCAAAAAATTGCCTTTCAACGTCAAATTCAATTAGCCAAGAAATATCAATTGCCTATCAATATTCATTGTCGAGATGCATTTGATGAAATTTTTGAGGTTTTAGAATTGGAAAAAGGAGAAGACTTATACGGTATTTTCCATTGTTTTACTGGAGATTTAGAACAAGCTCAGAAAGCCATTTCTTATGGACTTAAATTAGGTATTGGTGGTGTGGTAACTTTTAAAAATGGTAAAATTGATCAGTTTCTCCATGAAATCGATTTGAAACATATTGTTTTAGAAACCGATGCGCCTTATTTGGCTCCAGTTCCTTATAGAGGGAAACGAAATGAAAGCGCATACATATCGTTGGTAGCTCAGAAATTAGCTAGTATTTATAATTTACCTGTAGAAGAAGTGGCGCGTATTACCACTCAAAACGCGTGTTCGATTTTTGGAATATAACGTTGTATTTACAGCGGTTTCAAAAATTATTCGTTCTTTTGTAATAGTAAAAGTATTCTGAAATGTCAAAATTTGATGCCATCCGACCGTATTATGATGCCGAAGTAAATCAAGCTATTCAAATGGGAATTAATCATCCTATCCTGAAAGCCATGATGCAATTCACTTTTCCTGAGGTTGACGAAGAAATTTGGAAAGCTCAACTTAAGAAAACGCATTCTATACGCGATTTTCAGTGTAATTTTATTTATGAATCCATTCAAAAAGTGCTTCAAAAAAGTTCCGATGGATTAACGACTTCTGGTTTTGAAAAGTTAGAACCAAATACAGCGTATCTATTTATTTCGAATCATCGGGATATTATTTTAGATACCTCGTTACTTAACATTTCTTTGTTCGATCACGGATTAGTCATGACAGCCTCGGCTATTGGTGACAATTTAGTGAAAAAAGATTTCCTTCGTTCATTGTCTAAATTAAACCGCAATTTTATTGTACAACGTGGATTGTCACCAAGAGAATTGTTGCAAAGTTCACAACTTCTATCTGAATATATTGAACAATTATTATTGCGTGAAAATCGTTCTGTTTGGATTGCGCAGCGTGAAGGAAGAACCAAAGATGGTAATGACGCAACCCATACCGGTGTGCTAAAGATGTTGTCAATGGCATCGGGAGGAAGTGATATCATGGATTATTTTAAAAAGTTGAAGATTGTCCCGGTGGCAATTTCTTATGAATATGATCCAACTGATGCTCTAAAGATGCCGCAACTGATGGCCGAAGCCAATAAAGAAGTTTATGTAAAAAGTTCTAACGAAGATTTTAATAATATTCTAGGTGGAATTTTGGGGCAAAAAAAACGAATCCATATTCATGTGAGTGATGTTTTAGAGAACGAATTGGATTTTATCAAACAGGAATTCACAAATCCTAATAAACAAATTCAAGCCTTGGTTCAGGTTGTTGACGAAGCAATCCTAAAATCATATCATTTATGGCCAACGAATTTTATTGCTTATGATATTTTGAATAATACGAATCGGTTCACCGAAAAATATACCGAACATGAAAAATCGTTGTTTGAACGTCGATTAGAAATGAGAATTGATAGTCACAATCAACAAATGAAAGAAAGTTTCCTAGCCATGTATGCTAATCCGGTACTGAATAAGTTAAAATATGATGATCAACTCTAAGCCAAAAATCCTTCTGATTTATACCGGTGGTACTATCGGTATGGTAAAAGATTTTGCAACCGGTTCGTTGAAGGCTTTCAATTTTAGTAAACTCCTCAAGAACATTCCAGAATTAAAATTGCTGGATTGCGAAATTGCAACGGTCTCTTTCGAAATTCCTATCGATTCATCTAATATGAACATTCAGGAGTGGATTAAAATGGCGGAGATTATTAAGATCAATTACGAAGCTTACGATGGCTTTGTGGTGTTACATGGTTCAGATACCATGTCTTATTCGGCTTCTGCTTTGAGTTTTATGCTTGAAAATTTAGCGAAGCCCGTTATTTTTACAGGATCTCAGTTGCCAATAGGTGATTTGAGAACGGATGCCAAAGAGAATTTGATTACGGCTATTCAAGTCGCATCATTACAACATAAAGGAAAACCAGTCATTGCCGAAGTGTGTTTGTATTTTGAATATAAATTATACCGTGGTAATCGTACGACCAAAATTAGTGCAGAACATTTCAATGCTTTCACTTCGCCCAATTTTCCTTGTCTAGTTGAATCTGGAGTACATTTAAAAGTAAATGAAGAATTGCTTTTGCCGTCTTCAGTTAAAAAATTAGATGTGCATACCAATTTTGATGATAATGTAGCCATAGTAAAAATCTTTCCAGGTATTAATTCGAATGTTGTAAAAGCCATACTTTCCGCTCAAAATCTAAAAGGAATAGTTTTAGAAACGTATGGTGCGGGTAATGCTCCCACAGAAGAATGGTTTGTTGATTTGTTGCAAGAAGCTATTGATAAAGGAATTTATATTGTGAATGTGACACAATGTTCGGGAGGAAGTGTAAATATGGGGCATTATGAAACGAGTTCACAATTAAAGAAAATTGGGGTGATTTCAGGAAAAGATATAACTACCGAAGCGGCGATTACTAAATTGATGTATTTATTAGGACAAAATGTTGCAGGGCCTGTTTTCAAAACTATTTTTGAAACTTCACTCAGGGGTGAGATGAGTTAGGATAAAGGTGTTGAAGTAGTTTTTTTTGAATTTTCTTGAAATTTATATTTTAAAATTCGTTCTTTGCAAAACAAAATAGAGAGGTGTCCGAGTGGTTGAAGGAGCAAGCCTGGAAAGTTTGTATGTGGGTAACTGCATCGAGGGTTCGAATCCCTTCCTCTCTGCACAAAAAAAACCGGAATTTAAGTTCCGGTTTTTTTTATCTATTTATTATTCGCTTTTTTCTTCTTTAGGCGCTTCATTCAATGGAGATCCTACCGGTGTTCCGCAAACATGACCCGGTTGCCCGTGCGGGGGATTCATGCCTGGTTTTGTTTCAGTAGCCGAAGTACTCAATAATGCAGGAGTGCTGCTTTGTGCTGGTGTTGTGGAGTAATTTGTTGTAGAACCATTAGTATTAGTGGTATTGGTTGTTGTTGGATTAGGTTTTGAATTCAAAGGTTGACCAACCGCAATATCACATCGGTGCCCGGGTTGACCGTGTGGAGGATTCAATCCTTTAGCCGTTTTAGCAGCTGTCGTTGTCATTTGTGGGGTCACTTGGATATTTTGTGTGCTAACATTATTTTGGGTTTGCCCTGTATTTTGATTAGCGGTTGTTGTTTGATTTGAATTTAATGGAGCTCCCACAGCAATATCGCATCGGTGGCCGGGTTGGCCATGTGCTGGATTTAATGGGCCTGTCGCCTGATTTTTACCGTTGTTTGACGGAGTTGAATTTGTGGTTTGCGTAGGATTCGAAATGGTAGAACTTGTGTTTTGTTCTGCTCGTATCGCTTTTGAAGTTTCTTGTGGTTGTAAATCTTCCTTACAAGAAAGTAAAGCAATGCTTAAAAGGAGACTGTAATATTTAAAAGCCATAATTTTATATTTGATTTTCAAATATACTCTAAAATTTATTCAAAAAAAATCTCAGTTTTAACTGAGACTATTTGTTTGGTTTTACCAAAAATGCATTTGGATATTTTTTCTTCAACTCAGCGAGTTTTTTCTCGGCATCAATTCTTTTTTTGTAATTCCCAACCCATACTTTATATATTGGAGTGTTAAAAACAATAGTTGCATCAACATTTCTATTGTTTTTTCTAAATTCTATTAGCGTTTTTTTGGCAGGTTCACTTTCTCCAGTAAATATCTGAATTTTGAATCGATCGTTTACATTTAGAGAGCTGTTGATCTTTCTTTTTTCAGATAACAATTGCTCAAATTTTGGATCTTGTTTGATAGTGGTTTTGTCTTCTTGAGAAAAGCAATTGATTGACAATAAAAGGGTTAAAATAGTGATAATAGAGGTGTTTAAAAAATTTAAAATTTTCATAAAGGTTAATTTTTAATACAAATGTACACTATTGCAATTAAAGCTATTGGCGAAACATTATTTAGAATAATTATAAATTGGTATTTAAGGTATGTTTAAGGTTTTGAGAATAGTTGATTAGTTGTATTTTTGTCGGAGTTTTTAAATGGCATATACCGTTTAGTACACAAAAAGTATTGAAAAAATTGTGCCAAACTTAGATGTTAATCATTTAATATATGAAAAAAGTGGGAAACCATAAATCGATTTTTAAAGTAGTAACGTTAAGTTTATCGTTATTATTATCTGTGTCTTTAAGTTCATTTGCTCAGGACCCTGCTGCTTCGGCTCCTGCTCCTGACGCTGCCGCTGCCGCCGCTCCTGCTGCAGGAGGTGATGCTGCTGCTGGTAAAACGTTGTTTAATGCGAATTGTGCTGCTTGTCATAAGTTAGATGATAAAATGACAGGGCCTGCTCTACGAGGTGTTGCTGAACGCAGAGATAGAGCTTGGTTGATAAAGTGGATTAAAGATTCGAAAGCTTTGATTTCTTCGGGTGATGCTGATGCAGTGAAGGTTTTTGAGGAGTACAACAAAGTTCCGATGACTGCTTTTCCTCAGTTATCAGACGTTGATATTGATAATATCTTAGCGTACACTTCTCAGCCTAAAGAAGAGCCAAAAGCTGCTGCTGCAACTCCAGGTCAGCCAGGTCAGGCTGCTGAAGGAGGTTTGTCTAACTCGGTTGTGTTAGGTTTATTAGCGGTTGTTTTAGCTGTTTTGGTGGTAATGTTGTTAATGGTTAACAATGTGTTGACTAAAATTGCACGTGCCAACGGTGTTGATGTTGCTGATAAGAAATTTTCAGTGATGCCTTTGGTGAAAGCCTTTGTTAAAAATCAGTTCTTAGTTTTAGTATCTACAATTTTAATGCTGTTGATTGGGGCTTACTTTGCGTACGGTTATTTAATGCAAATTGGAGTTGATCAAGATTATGCGCCTATTCAACCTATTCATTATTCTCACAAAATTCACGCTGGTGATAATGGTATTGATTGTAAATACTGTCACTCTGCAGCTAGAACTAGTAAAAATGCAGGTATCCCTTCATTGAATGTTTGTATGAACTGTCACAAAAACATTTCAGAGTTCCAAGGTGATCCAGATTCAACTTATGTAGAATACACTAAAGAATTCTATACTGCTGAAATTCAAAAATTATACGATGCAGTAGGATGGGATAAAACAGCTCAAAAATATACTGGAAAAACTAAACCGGTTAAATGGGTTAGAATTCACAACTTACAAGATTTTGTGTATTTCAATCACTCACAACACGTTTCGGTTGCGGGAATCGAATGTCAGACTTGTCACGGACCTGTTGAAACGTTTGAGGTTATGAAACAACATTCTCCATTAACAATGGGATGGTGTATTAACTGTCACCGTGAAACTAACGTGAAAGTAGAAGGTAATGCTTACTACGAGAAAATTCACGCAGAACTTTCTAAGAAATACGGTGTAGATAAGTTAACTGCTGCACAAATGGGAGGTTTAGAATGTGGTAAATGTCACTACTAATTATTTATTAAGAAGCTAATATTTATATACAATATGTCATCAAACAAAAAATACTGGAAAAGTGTTGAGGAGCTAAACGAAAATAGCTCTATTGTTGAGACGCTTAGAAATAACGAGTTTGTAGAAGAAATCCCTACGGATGAATTCTTAGGTGATGCTGCATCGTTAGCATCTTCTAATACAACACGTCGTGATTTTCTTAAGTATGTTGGATTCAGTACTGCAGCAGCTACTTTAGCCGCTTGTGAGGGTCCAGTGCATAAGTCAATTCCTTATGTAGTTCAACCGGAAGAAATCATTCCTGGTGTGGCGGATTATTATGCTACATCTTTTTCGGATGGTTTCGATTTTGCTAATGTTTTAGTAAAAACTAGAGAAGGTCGTCCTATCAAAATTGAAAATAATAAAATTGAAGGAGCAAACTTTCATGCTAATGCACGTGTTCACGCGTCGGTTTTGTCTTTATATGACAGTCTTCGTTTGAAAAATGTGAAAATTGCTGGTAAAGATGCTTCTTGGAATGAAGCGAATTCTAAAATCAAAGAAAGCGTTGCGGATGCAAAAGCTAAAGGAGCAAAAGTTGTGTTATTAACTAATACTACGGCTTCTCCTTCAACTGACAGATTAATTGGTCAGTTCTTGGCTCAAAATCCAAATGCAAAACATGTTGTATATGATGCTGTTTCTTCATCAGAAGCTTTGGATGCTTTCCAAATGGTTTATGGAGAAAGAGCTTTAGCAGAATATGATTTTTCAAAAGCTAATGTAATTGTTTCTGTTGGTGCTGATTTCTTAGGAGATTGGCAAGGTGGAAACTATGATGCGGGTTATGCTCAAGGACGTATTCCTCAAAACGGTAAAATGTCGCGTCATTTCCAATTTGAGTCTAACATGACATTATCTGGTGCAGCTGCTGATAAGCGTGTTCCAATGACTGTTGCGACTCAAAAATTAGCATTGGTTAAAATATATAGTATAGTAACTGGTGCTGCTGTAGCTGTTGGTAAATTCGATGGTGAAGCAGAAGTTATTAAAGCGGCTCAACAGTTAAAAGCTGCTGGAGCTAAAGGTGTTTTAGTTTCTGGTATTGAAGATAAAAATGCACAATTGTTAGTATTAGCGATTAACCGTGCATTGACAAGTGAAGCTTTCAATCCAGCTAACTCACGTCAAATTAGAAAAGGAAATACAGCTGAAGTAAAACAGTTAATTGCTGACTTAAAAGCTGGAGCGGTTCATACTCTTATTATGAGTGGTGTTAACCCAGTATATTCTATGCCTAATGGAAAAGAGTTTGCAGAAGCATTAAAGAAAACAAAACTTTCAGTTTCTTTCACTATGAAGGAAGATGAAACAGCGTTATCTTCTACAATTGCTGTTGCTGCTCCTCATTATTTAGAATCTTGGGGCGATGTAAGTATAGTAAAAGGGCAATATGCCATTACACAACCTACTATTCGTCCTTTATTTAGTACAGTACAATTCCAAGATGCTTTATTGTCTTGGACAGGTAATGTTCAAACGTATTACGATTATATCCGTTCTTCTTGGTCTGGTGCTAAATCATGGAATCAATTGGTGCACGATGGTGTAGTTTCAATGGAAGTTGGTGCTGGAGCAGGTACAGGTGCAGATTTCAATGCAGCTGCAACGGTGTTAGCGGGTACTAAATCTACCGGAACAGAATTAATTTTATATACTAAAACCGGAATGGGTGATGGTCAACAGGCTAACAACCCATGGTTACAGGAGTTCCCAGATCCGATTACTCGTGCTTCATGGGATAACTACTTAACAGTTTCGAAAAGCGATGCTCAGGCATGGGGATTAGAGAACTGGAATGTTGCTAATGGTGGATTGAACGGAAGTTTAGCTACTTTAACAGTTAATGGAGTTAAATTAGAAAACGTACCGGTAATGATCCAACCAGGTCAAGCAAAAGGAACTGTTGGTTTAGCTTTAGGATACGGTCGTAAAGCGTCATTAAAAGAAGAAATGCAAGTTGGTGTTAATGCTTATGCGTTGTACCAAGGTTTCAATAATGTACAAACCGTTACTGTTGCCAAAGCTGATGGAGAGCATGAATTTGCTTGCGTACAGTTACAAAAAACATTAATGGGTCGTGGAGACATCATTAAAGAAACTTCATTAGAAATTTTCAATACTAAGGATGCTGCAGAATGGAATATTATGCCAGTGGTATCTTTAGATCATAAAGAAGTTCCTGCAAAATCAGTAGATTTATGGGAGTCTTTTGATAGATCAATTGGTCACCATTTCAACTTGTCAATCGATCTTAATGCTTGTACCGGATGTGGTGCTTGTGTTATCGCTTGTCACGCTGAAAACAATGTACCAGTAGTAGGTAAATCTGAGGTGAGAAGAAGCCGTGATATGCACTGGTTGCGTATTGATAGATACTATTCTTCTGAAACTACTTTTGCTGGTGATAATAAAGTGAAAGGTGAAAGCGATGGATTAATCGATACGATTTCTACACTTAGCGGTATGGAAGATCCTTCAGAAAATCCACAAGTTGCTTTCCAACCAGTAATGTGTCAGCACTGTAACCACGCTCCATGTGAAACGGTTTGTCCGGTAGCTGCAACTTCTCACGGTCGTCAAGGTCAAAACCAAATGGCTTACAACCGTTGTGTAGGTACTCGTTACTGTGCAAACAACTGTCCTTACAAAGTTCGTCGTTTCAACTGGTTCTTATACAACCAAAATGATGAATTCGATTTCCATATGAACGATGATTTAGGACGTATGGTTATCAACCCTGATGTGAATGTACGTTCTAGAGGGGTTATGGAAAAATGTTCTATGTGTATTCAAATGACACAAGCTACTATCTTAAAAGCTAAAAACGAAGGTAGAGAGGTTAAAGATGGTGAATTCCAAACTGCTTGTTCAAGTGCATGTACCTCTGGAGCTATGATATTTGGTGATGTTAATGATAAAGACTCTAAAGTTGCTAAATTAGTAGAGGACAGCAGAGCTTATCATTTATTAGAGCACATTGGAACAAAACCAAATGTGGTTTACCAAGTAAAAGTTAGAAATTAATATTAATAAGAAATAAGATAAAGGATTATGTCGTCTCATTACGAAGCACCTATCAGAAAACCTTTGGTACTTGGAAGTAAAAGCTACCACGATGTAACCGTGGATGTGGCACGTCCGGTTGAAGGTAAAGCTAATAAACAATGGTGGACAGTATTTTATATAGCTCTTGCTGCCTTTTTATGGGGATTGAGCTGTATGATTTATACCATTACCGAAGGTATCGGTACATGGGGATTAAATAAAACAGTAGGTTGGGCTTGGGATATCACTAACTTCGTTTGGTGGGTAGGTATCGGTCACGCTGGTACGTTAATCTCAGCTGTATTGTTGTTATTCCGCCAAAAATGGAGAATGGCTATTAACCGTTCTGCAGAAGCTATGACTATCTTCTCGGTAGTTCAGGCAGGTTTATTCCCAATCATTCACATGGGTCGTCCATGGTTAGGTTACTGGGTATTACCTATACCAAATCAATTTGGTTCATTGTGGGTAAACTTTAACTCTCCATTATTGTGGGACGTATTCGCAATCTCAACGTATTTATCGGTTTCATTGGTTTTCTGGTGGACTGGTTTATTACCTGACTTTGCAATGCTACGTGATAGAGCGGTAACTCCATTTACAAAACATATTTATTCTGTATTATCATTCGGATGGACAGGTAGAGCTAAAGACTGGCAACGTTTCGAAGAGGTTTCTCTTGTATTAGCTGGTTTAGCAACACCATTGGTACTTTCAGTACACACTATCGTATCATTCGACTTCGCTACTTCTGTAATTCCAGGATGGCATACTACAATCTTACCTCCTTACTTCGTTGCAGGTGCGATTTTCTCTGGATTCGCAATGGTAAACACATTGTTAATCATCATGAGAAAAGTTTGTAATCTTGAAGATTATATCACAATCCAGCATATTGAATTAATGAACATCGTAATCATGATTACAGGTTCTATTGTAGGATGTGCTTATATTACAGAACTTTTCGTTGCTTGGTATTCTGGTGTTGAATATGAACAATACGCTTTCTTAAATAGAGCAACTGGTCCTTACTGGTGGTCATACTGGGCGATGATGACATGTAACGTGTTTTCTCCACAGTTTATGTGGTTCAAAAAGTTAAGAACTAGTATTATGTTCTCTTTCATCATCTCAATTGTTGTAAATATTGGAATGTGGTTTGAGCGTTTCGTAATTATCGTAACTTCTTTACACCGTGATTACTTACCATCATCATGGACAATGTTCTCTCCTACATTTGTTGATATCGGTATCTTTGTGGGTACTATTGGTTTCTTCTTTGTATTATTCTTATTGTACTCAAGAACTTTCCCTGTAATTGCTCAGGCAGAGGTAAAAACTATCTTGAAGACATCGGGAGATAACTACAAAGCAGATAGAGAAAAAGCAGGTCATAATCACGATAATCACTAATACGTCATGAGTAATAAAGTAATACATGCACTATATAATGATGATGATGTTTTAATGGATGCCGTTAAAGCAACTCGTAAAGCTCACCATCATATTGAAGAAGTCTATACGCCTTTCCCAGTTCACGGTTTAGACAAAGCTATGGGATTAGCACCAACAAGAATCGCTATTTGTGCTTTCTTGTATGGTTTGACAGGATTAACTTTTGCTACTTGGTTGTTAAATAATATCATGATTAGTGATTGGCCACAAGATATTGGTGGTAAACCAAGTTTTAGTTACCTTCAAAACATGCCTGCATTCGTGCCGGTAATGTTTGAAGAAACAGTTTTCTTCGCAGCTCACTTGATGGTAATCACTTTTTACATGAGAAGTAAATTGTGGCCATTTAAAAAAGCTGAAAATCCAGATGTTCGTACCACAGATGACCATTTCTTAATGGAAGTTTCTGTTAATAATAATGAAGATGAACTAACTTCTTTCTTACAAAGTACTGGAGCGGTAGAAGTTAAAGTAGTTGAAAAGCATTAATAATATTATGAGAAGAGTAGTATATTCACTTACAGCTTTAATGGGGTTATCTTCATTACTGTTTTCATGTAAAGATGATCAAAAACCGAATTATCAGTTCTTTCCGAACATGTATGAGTCGGTTGCTTATGAAACTTATTCGGAATCAGATGCTTTTAACTCACCGAATGGATTGAAACGTAAAGAAGGACAATTACCGGCTGAAGGTACAATTAAAAGAGGTTTTGAAGTTTACGATTTGCCAAATACCCCTGAAGGTTATGAGGCTTCTAAATCTTTACAATCTCCTTTAGATTCTTTGTCTTCAAACATGGAAAAAGGTAAAGAATTGTACAATATTTACTGTCTTTCTTGTCACGGAGATAAAGGTGACGGAAAAGGTAAATTGGTACAAAGAGAAAAATTCTTAGGTGTACCAAGCTATAAAGACAGAGCTATCACTGTTGGAACTGTTTTCCACGTAGAAACTTACGGTCTAAATGCAATGGGTTCTCACGCTAATCAATTGTCTAAAAAAGAAAGATGGCAAGTGGCAGAATACGTGATGAAGCTTAAGTCTGAATTATAATTGTAAAACACACGATATATAAGTTATGTATACATTATCAAGCAAAATAAAAAACCTTTCAATTGTCCTTATGGTTTTAGGCCTATTAGGAATTGGTTATGGTTTTTTCAGTGCACCAAAGAATACTGAAGATGTAGAAAAAATATTAGCTGCTGATGCTCATGGAAGTCATCATGGTGCAGTTGCTTCTCATGAAGCAGCACCTGCTTCTGCTGAGAAGAACGAAACTCACCATGAATCAGTGACAGTAAAAGATACACTTGCAACTCAAGAACATGCAGTAGATTCTGTTATTGCTCATGCGGAAGCACCTGTAGCGGATCATGCTAAAAAAGCACACGATGCAACGAGTCATGAGGCTCACGCTGATGAGCATGCAGAACACGTAGAGCATGTTTTACATCAATTGCAAAACAAACCATGGTCAGCATTGTACATAGGAGCATTGTTTGTGTTCTTAATCTCTCTTGGAGTGTTAGCTTTCTATGCAATTCAATGGGCTGCTCAGGCTGGTTGGTCTCCTGCTTTATTTAGAGTAATGGAAGCTATTACTGCTTATTTGGTTCCAGGAGGTATCATAGTGTTTGTTATTTTGGTTTTATCTGGAGTACATATCAACCATTTATTTGTATGGATGGATCCTGAAGTAGTTGCTGAAGATCATTTAATACAAGGAAAATCTGGATATTTGAATGTTCCTTTCTTCTTGATTAGAGCTGCTGTATATTTAGCTGGTTGGATTTTATACCGTTCATACACTCGTAAAAATTCAATAGCTTTAGACAATACTGGTGATTTATCTTTCTACAAAAAGAATTTTAAAGCTTCAGCTGCGTTCCTAGCGTTTTTCTTAGTCTCTGAGTCTATGATGGCTTGGGATTGGATTATGTCAGTTGATCCTCACTGGTTCAGTACATTATTCGGATGGTATGTATTTGCTAGTTTCTTTGTGAGTGGTATCACTGTAATTGCTTTGATAACTTTACATTTAAAATCTAATGGATATTTAGAGTTTGTCAACAACAGTCATTTTCATGATTTGGCTAAATTTATGTTCGGTATTTCTGTATTCTGGACTTATTTATGGTTCTCTCAATTTATGTTGATGTGGTATTCTAATATCCCAGAAGAGGTGACTTATTTCAAAATGAGAATTGAACATTTCAATTTACCTTTCTTTGGTATGGTTGTAATGAACTTTGTATTCCCATTATTGATTTTAATCAACACAGATTTCAAACGTGTTCCTTGGATTATCACAATGGCAGGTATCGTTATTTTATGTGGTCATTATTTAGATTTCTATAATATGATTACTCCTGCTACAGTTGGTGAAAATTGGTTTATTGGTGCCGCTGAGATTGGTTCGGTAGCATTCTTTGGAGGATTGTTCTTATTTGTTGTATTTAATGCTTTAACTAAAGCTCCTTTATTAGCAAAAGGTAATCCACTAATTGAAGAAAGTAAGCATTTCCATTATTAATATTTAAACAAGAAAACAGATGACAAGTTTGTTGGTGATAACAGTTTTAGTTTTATTATCAATTGCTATTTGGCAAATGACTAAAATTTTCGACTTAACTCAAGTAGGCGCTTCAAAAGAAGATTCGCAAATTGCTACTGACAATGATAATAATGTACAAGGATATTTAATGTTCGGTTTTCTTGCATTCCTATATATCTTCATGATATATGGTTTGTTTAAATGGGGACCATTAGTTTTGGGTACTCCGGCATCGGAACACGGTCCTGATTACGATAACTTGATGTATATTTCCTTAGCAATTATATTTTTAGTACAAGCTATTACACAGGTTTTATTACATTATTTTGCTTTCAAATATAGAGGGGCTAAAGATAAAAAAGCGTTGTATTATGCTGATAATGACAAATTAGAATTTATCTGGACTATTATTCCTGTAGTAGTATTAGCTGGTTTAATTCTTTACGGTTTATACACATGGACTAACATTATGTTTGTTGATGAAGATGAAGATGTAATGGTGGTTGAATTGTATGCTAAACAATTTGGATGGGAAGCTCGTTATGCTGGAAAAGATAACGTTTTAGGAAAAGCTAACGTACGTTTGATTGAAGGTGTAAACACCATGGGAGTTGACATTAACGATCCGAATGCTCAAGATGATATTGCAGTTTCTGAATTGCATATACCTAAAGGGAAAAAAGTATTGTTTAAAATGCGTTCACAGGATATCATTCACTCGGCTTATATGCCTCATTTTAGAGCGCAAATGAACTGTGTGCCTGGTATGGTTACTCAGTTTGCTTTCACTCCTACTTTGACTACAGACGAGATGCGTCAAGATCCTAATATTATTGCAAAAGTTGATAATATTAACAAAATTCGTTCTGCTAAAAGTGCTCAGTTAGTAGCTGAGGGTAAATCTCCTCTTGATCCTTACACTTTTGATTACTTATTATTATGTAACAAAATTTGTGGTGCTTCTCATTACAACATGCAAATGAAAATTGTAGTGGATACACCTCAAGAATTTCAAAATTGGTTAAAAGACAAAGGAACTATTGTTAAAGCTGTAAAAGAAGAAAAAGCAGCTAAAGAAGCTGAGAAAAATGCTGCTAAAGCACCAACTCAAGCCAAAGTAGCTGACACTGCATTAGTGGCTACAGCAGATGACAAAGTAGTAGTTAATAAATAATTAAATTTAAAATTAGATAAATAATATGGGAGCAGCAGCACACGACCACGATCACGCACACGATCACGATCACGCACATCACCATAAAGATACATTCATCACCAAATACATTTTTAGTATTGACCATAAAATGATTGCCAAACAATACCTAATCACTGGTATTATCATGGGAATTGTTGGTGTAGTGATGTCATTATTGTTCAGAATGCAAATCGCATGGCCTGAGGAGTCTTTCGGTATTTTCAAAGCTCTTTTGGGAGAAAAAATGGCTCCAGGTGGAGTTATGCGTAACGATATTTACCTTGCTTTAGTGACGATTCACGGTACTATCATGGTATTCTTCGTATTAACTGCTGGTTTGAGTGGTACTTTTAGTAACTTATTGATTCCTTTGCAGATTGGAGCTCGTGATATGGCTTCTGGATTTATGAACATGGTTTCTTACTGGTTATTCTTTTTGTCATCAGTAATTATGATTTCATCATTATTCGTTGAATCTGGACCAGCTTCTGCAGGTTGGACAATTTATCCTCCATTATCAGCTTTACCACAAGCTATTCCTGGATCAGGAACAGGTATGACTCTATGGTTAGTTTCTATGGCTATATTTATTGCTTCCTCTTTAATGGGATCTTTAAATTATGTGGTAACAGTTATCAACCTTAGAACTAAAGGTATGTCTATGACAAGATTACCTTTGACAATTTGGGCGTTTTTCATTACCGCTGTTATTGGTATTGTTTCCTTCCCAGTATTATTATCTGCTGCTTTGTTGTTAATCATGGATAGAAGTTTCGGTACTTCTTTCTTCTTGTCAGATATCTTTATTTCTGGTGAAGTTTTACACTATCAAGGTGGTTCTCCAGTTTTATTCGAGCATTTATTCTGGTTCTTAGGTCACCCTGAGGTATATATTGTATTATTACCTGCATTAGGTATTACTTCTGAGATTATTGCTACGAATTCTCGTAAACCAATTTTCGGTTACCGTGCGATGATTGCGTCAATTCTTGCTATTGCTTTCTTGTCAACAATCGTTTGGGGTCACCATATGTTCATTTCAGGTATGAATCCGTTCTTAGGTTCGGTATTTACCTTTACAACATTATTAATTGCGATTCCTTCAGCTGTAAAAGCTTTCAACTATATTACTACGTTGTGGAAAGGTAATTTACAAATGAATCCTGCTATGTTATTCTCTATTGGATTAGTTTCTACTTTTATCTCTGGTGGTTTAACAGGTATAATTTTAGGGGATAGTACTTTAGATATTAACGTTCACGATACTTACTTTGTAGTAGCACACTTTCACCTTGTAATGGGTATTTCTGCTCTATATGGTTTCTTTGCTGGAGTTTATCATTGGTTCCCTAAAATGTATGGAAGAATGATGAATAAGAACCTTGGATATATTCACTTCTGGGTAACTGCTATCTGTGCTTATGGTGTATTCTATCCAATGCACTTCATCGGTATGGCTGGATTACCACGTCGTTACTACACTAACTCTAATTTTCCTTTATTTGACGATTTAGCTGATGTGAATGTATTGATTACTGTCTTTGCTTTAGTAGGTGCAGCATTCCAATTACTATTCTTGTGGAATTTCTTCTATAGTATTTTCTACGGTAAGAAAGCGGAGCAAAATCCATGGAAATCTAACACTTTAGAGTGGACTACACCAGTTGAGGCAATTCACGGAAACTGGCCAGGTGAAATTCCTACAGTACACCGTTGGCCTTATGACTACAGTAAACCAGGTCATGATGATGATTATGTACCTCAAACTGTTCCAATGAAAGAAGGTGAAGAAGAATTACATCACTCATAAATTATATATAAAAGGCCTTTCAAACGAAAGGCTTTTTTTATTAACTTTATTCAAAGATTTTTTATGAAGGCATTTTTTCTCTTTTTTTTTCTTTTCTTTTTTTCTAGTTCTTTTTCGCAAGATACCATCGATTTTGAGGCTATAGATTCGCTTTACAGGGAAGATCAATTTTACGTTGGGATTACTTATAATTTTTTAAATAATAAACCCGATGGTGTGTCTCAAAACTCCTTTTCAGCTGGTTTTACTCTTGGGTTTTTGCGAGATTTTCCAATCAATAAAAATAGAACTTTTGCTATTGCTCCCGGTTTAGGATTGACCTATAATAATTATAAGGACAATGTTGTTATTTCGGAATCTAATAATCAAATTTCATATAATATTGTTCCTTCAACTGATTTTGATAAGAATAAATTAGGACTTTATTTTCTGGATTTGCCTATTGAATTTCGTTGGAGAACGTCAACTTTTGACTCACATAAATTTTGGCGCGTTTATACAGGTGTTAAGCTGAGTTATTTGTTGCAAAGTAAGTCTAAATTTGTTTCTGGTCCAGACACAATTAAATTGTCTAATAATCCGGACATTAATAAGTTTCACTATGGCGCATATGTTTCTGCCGGTTATAATACCTTTAATGTATACGCTTATTACGGATTACAAGATTTTTTTAAGAATGGGAATTTAAACGGAAAACCTCTTGATTTGAAGACTATAAATATAGGGTTGATGTTCTATATTTTATAACCACAATACAAGAAATAGAAGTTGTGGTAAAGCTCCAATTATGTAGCCCAAATAGAGCTCGATAGGCGTGTGGGCTTTCATGTACAAACGAGATGTAGCTACTAAACCATTAATTAATAATAGAGCAGCCATAAGTAAGGGAATTTTGTACTGAAAATGGATGCTACAAGCAAAGCAAAAGACGGTTAAAGAAGCTATTCCTAACATGTGTAGGCTAGCTTTTTTCTGGAACAATGCTAATACCAACGCTAAAAATGTACTAACTATACTTCCTAAGTAGAAATAATATAATTCTGGTAATAGATCTAAGGTAATACTTTTATAGGTCAGAGAAGTTAGTAAAAGAGCTTGTAAAAATAGCGGGATTTTACGTTGTTCTACTTTAGTAACCATAATGGAATCTATTTTATTTAGAGTGACCAATAAATAAAAACACGCTATTGGAATAAATACGGTTACGATTAATATTTGGATTATGTAAAGGTAAATTCTTTCGTATTCGTAATAATTGGGTGTACTGATAAAATAGAACAAAGCTGCCATTACCGATATGAAAATAGGGTGAAAGGCATAAGAAAAAAAAGGAAGTATTTTTTTCAAGTGTTATATTTTTTTTCGCATTCTCGCAACAGGAATGTATAGTTGTTCGCGATATTTTGCAATAGTTCTTCTTGCAATAGGATAGCCTCTTTCTTTAAGAATTTCAGCCAATTGATCATCTGGAAGCGGTTTTCGTTTATCTTCTTCTGCAATGACTTGTTCGAGTATTTTTTTAATTTCTATGGTAGATACTTCTTCTCCCTGATCATTGATCATGGCCTCGCTGAAAAAATCTTTTAATAATTTTGTACCATAAGGAGTATCCACATATTTACTATTGGCAACACGAGAAACCGTTGAAATATCTAAACCAATCATGTCTGCAATATCTTTCAAGATCATTGGTTTTAATTTAGTTTCGTCACCATCTAAAAAATACTCTTTCTGGAAATGCATGATGGCATTCATCGTTACATATAAAGTTTCCTGACGTTGTTTGATAGCATCAATGAACCATTTTGCAGAGTCTAACTTTTGTTTGATGAATTGAACGGCATCGCGTTGCGCATTCGATTTATCTTTAGAATCCTTGTAGGTTTTCATCATATCCTGATAATCCTTTGACACATGAAGTTCTGGAGCGTTGCGACCGTTAAGTGTTAACTCCAATTCATCTTCCACAATGCGTATCATAAAATCAGGAACAATGTGTTCTGTAACTTTTGCACTTCCTGTAAAAGCCCCACCTGGTTTCGGGTTCAGTTTTTCAATTTCTTCAATAGCTTTTTTCAATTGGTCTTTAGTAACCGCGTATTTTTGAAGTAATTTCTCGTAGTGTTTTTTGGTAAAAGCATCAAATTGTTCTTCAATAATCTTGATGGCCAATTCTACTGCTTCTGTAGGTGTTTTGTGCTTTAATTGAAGTAATAAACATTCTTGCAAATCACGAGCGCCAACCCCAGAAGGTTCAAGTTCATGAATGATACAAAGAATTTTTTCTACTGTTTTTTCATCGGTATAAATACCTTGGGTAAAAGCCATATCGTCTACAATATCCTGAATACTGCGACGGATATATCCCATGTCGTCGATACTTCCTACAAGGAATTCGGCTATTTCTCGTTGTTCGTCAGTTAAAATAAAGGTGTTTAACTGATTGATTAGATCTTGATGAAAACTTACAGGAGCCGCGAAAGGCGTTTCTCTGTCTTCATCATCATCACTATAATTATTGGATTGAGTTTTATAATCTGGAGTTTCGTCGTTACTAAGGTATTCGTCGATATTAATTTCGTTGGCATCAATGCTTTCACTATCGTTAAAATCATCGAATTCGTCACCATTGTCAAATTCGTCTTTTTCAAACTTATCATCTTCCGTATTACCACTTTCCAAAGCTGGATTTTCGTTCATTTCTTCCATTAAGCGTTGTTCAAAAGCCTGCGTAGGTAATTGAATAAGCTTCATCAACTGAATTTGTTGAGGAGAAAGTTTTTGTGATAATTTAAATTGTAAGTTTTGTTTAAGCATTGTTGTTTTGTTTAAGGTTTTTCGGTTTAAAGTTCAAAGTGCCGTTAAGTACTTTGAACTTTAAACGTTTAAACTTAGAACGTGATATTAAAATTCGGCGTTTTGAGGAGTTCTTGGGAAAGGAATTACGTCTCGGATATTAGTCATACCTGTTACGAATAGCACAAGGCGTTCGAAACCTAATCCGAAGCCAGAGTGAACTGCAGATCCAAAACGACGGGTGTCTAAATACCACCATAATTCTTCTTCGTCAATTCCTAATGTTTTCATCTTTTCAATCAAAACATCCAGACGTTCTTCTCTTTGTGAACCACCAACAATTTCTCCAATACCAGGGAATAAAATATCCATAGCGCGTACGGTTTCTTTTCCAGGTTCGGTATTATCATTCAAGCGCATGTAAAAAGCCTTGATTTTTGCTGGATAATCGAATAAGATTACCGGTGATTTGAAATGTTTCTCAACCAAGAAACGTTCGTGCTCACTTTGTAAATCGGCACCCCATTCTTCAATAAGATATTGGAATTTTTTCTTTTTGTTTGGAGTTGAATCTTTTAAAATATCAATCGCTTCGGTATAAGAAACACGTTTGAAGTTATTGTCTAATACGAAGTTTAATTTTTCTAATAATGTCATTTCACTGCGTTCCGCCTGAGGCTTTTGCTTTTCTTCATCGGCTAAACGGCTTTCTAAGAATTTCAAGTCATCTGCACAGTTATCAACAGCATATCTGACCACGTATTTGATGAAATCTTCAGCCAAATCCATATTATCAGCCAAATCATTAAAGGCAACTTCAGGTTCAATCATCCAGAATTCGGCTAAGTGACGAGAAGTGTTAGAATTCTCTGCACGGAAAGTAGGGCCAAAAGTATATACTTGTCCTAAGGCCATAGCATAAGTTTCGGCTTCCAATTGACCAGACACAGTTAAATTGGTTTGTTTACCAAAAAAGTCTTCTTTGTAGTTTACTTTTCCTTCTTCAGTTCTTGGTGTGTTGTCAAAAGGAAGCGCACTTACCTGAAACATTTCTCCGGCACCTTCGGCATCTGAACCCGTAATGATTGGGGTATTCACATACACAAAACCTTTTTGCTGAAAATATTGATGCACCGCAAACGATAAGGCAGAGCGAACACGCATAATAGCACCAAAAGCATTGGTTCGAATTCTTAAATGTGCATTTTCACGTAAAAATTCCAATGAATGTTTTTTGGGTTGCATCGGGAATTTTTCAGGATCACTGTCGCCTAAAATTTCCAGTTTTTTTACTTGAATCTCATATTTCTGACCGGCACCTTGACTTTCTACTAAGTCTCCAGACACACAAATAGCTGCTCCTGTAGTAATTCTTTTTAAAATGGCTTCTGGTGTGTTTTCAAAATCTACAACACACTGAATATTATGAATTGTTGAACCGTCGTTCAACGCAATAAACTGATTGTTTCTAAAAGTTCTTACCCATCCTTTTGCGGTTACTTCTTGAAGTATTTTCGTGCTGTTTAGTAAGTCTTTAACTTTTGTATGTTTCATCTTAAATTTAGAATTTAGAGTTTAGAATTCAGCATCTAAACCAAAAAATTGATATCAATTGCAAATATAGAGGATTTGAAGGAAAAGAGAAAATCTGTTAATAGGTGTAATTACGTTTATTTTCTTAAATATATGCATTAAAAAAACAGCCTCGATTGTTTTATTTGAATCGAGGCTGTGATAGTACATCAAAAATTATGGCGTTTGATCAGTTTGTTTTTTCTCCACGGCATCGACCTCCTCGTCGGTTGGTTCCAAAATGTCTATAGTTGGTTCCAAAAATTCTTGTTGGTTTGCTAATGTTTTGTTTAATGATAATACCAATGAAGGCAATAAGACAAGATTAGAAAGCATACCAAAACTGAGTGTTAGTGCCACTAATCCGCCTAAGGCAACAGTACCTCCGAAACTAGATAACATGAATACTGAAAATCCGAAGAACAATACAATTGAAGTGTAAAACATACTGATACCGGCATCATCAAACGTAGCAAACACCGATTTCTTTATTTTCCAGTCGTTGCGAGACAGTTCCATTCGGTATTGTGCTAAAAAGCGTAAAGTATCGTCAACGGACATTCCAAAAGCGATTCCAAAAACCAAGATTGTAGAAGGTTTCAAAGGAATATTTAGGAATCCCATTAGACCTGCAGTCATTAATAATGGTAATAGATTTGGAATAATGGAAACCAAAACCATTTTAAATGAACGAAACATGATTGCTACTAATCCTGCTGTTAAACCAAAAGCCATCAGTAATGACGAAAGAAGATTGTCTAACAAATAATGGGTTCCTTTTTGAAAGACTGAAGGTTTTCCAGTAATGATTACTTCATAGCGAGGCGAAGGGAAAACTTTGTCGGCTTTGGCTCTGATTCGAGCTTCGATCTCCTCCATTTTTTCGCCGTTTTCGTCTTTTATGAATGTTGTAATTCGGGCGTATTGACCTGTGGAGTCAACATAGCTTTTCATTAAGTTTTCTTTTGAGTTTTTCGTAGCATTTTTAGCATAAGACAAGATAAAAGCTTGTTCTTGGGCTGTTGGTAACTCGTAAAAGTCAGGGTTGTTGTTATAATACGCTTGTTTAGAGTATTTGACCAGATTAACAATCGAAAGAGGTTTCGATAATTCTGGTATTTCCATGATGGTCTCCTCAAGCTCTTCCATACGTTTTAAGGTGGACAATTTCATAACCCCTTTTTTACGTTTGGTATTAATCATAATTTCCAGAGGCATTACGCCATCAAATTCTTTTTCGAAGAAACGAATGTCTTCAAAAAAAGCTGTTTTTTTAGGCATATCTTCAATGATACTTCCTGAAATTCTCATCTTATGGATTCCAATCATTCCGATAATGAGTAATGAAATGGCTACCATATAAACGCCCACGCGGTTGTATTTTACGGTATTGACAATCCATTGAAAAAAAGAAGTTAAATACTCTCTTTCTAAATGCCCTAAATGCCTTGGAATAGGAGCTGGAATGTAACTGAAAAATATAGGTAGAATTAATAAGCAAAGTAAATAAATAGCCAAGATATTAATAGAGGTCACCACACCAAATTCCGTCAATAAAACATTGTTGGTTGCAATAAAAGTAGCAAAACCCAATGCTGTCGTGATATTGGTCATTAAGGTGGCCGTTCCAGTTTTGGTAATAACTCGTTGAAGAGCTTTGGCTTTGTTAGAATGTTTGTGGTATTCCTGATGGTACTTGTTGATTAAAAAGATACAATTAGGAATTCCGATAACAATAACTAGAGTAGGGACCAATGCGGTTAATACGGTAATTTCATAATCGAGTAATCCCAATAAACCGAAAGACCACATAACACCAATAATCACAATAATTAACGAGATTAAAGTGGCTCTAAACGATCGGAAAAAGAAAAAGAATATAAGTCCAGTGACTAATAGAGCGGCGCCAATAAATAATCCAATTTCATCGATGATGGTTTTCGAATTCAGTGTTCGGATGTATGGCATTCCGGAGGTATGAAGATCGATTCCAGTGTCTTTTTCGAATTTTTCAATTTCCGGAATTAGATCGGAAAGAATGTAATCTTTTCTCGCTTTGGTATTGACAATTTTTTTGTCGATATAAATAGCCGATCGGATAGCTCCGGTTTTTTTGTTGAACAATAATCCTTCGTAAAAAGGTAAATTTTGAAGGAGTTCTGTTCGAATTTCTTGAAGATATTTTGGATCCTGAATTTTATTTGGATTGACCAGATTGGTTAACTGAAACGATTGTAAGGTATCGTTTTTTGTTAGCGTCTTTAAATTATCTACCGAAATAACTAGGTCAACTTCTTTATGTTTGTTGATGTTTTGCATCATCGTTGACCAAGCCTGGAAAACTTTTGGAGTAAAAAGTTTCGGATCTTTGGTGGCAATAAGGATTAGGTTTCCTTCTTCTCCGAATTTATCGAGGAAATGATCATAGTCTACATTGACTTTATCATCGGCAGGGATAAGATTGGCTTCCTTTTGGGTAAAACGGATGTTTTTCCATTGAAGTGCAAAAAAAATGGTGATAAGAATAACACCGAGAATAACTGTAATTCTATTTCTTAAGATGAGTCGGGCTATTAATTCCCAAAAACCTAAACTGAATAACTTTTTCATACAAATAAAATGGGTACCAAAGGTAAGTAAAAGCTAATGAATTAAGAAGTAATGACGGTTTTTTAAATGCAATTGTGTTTCAATTTTAAATTAAGGTCACTATTTAGTTTGATATTTTCAAAACCGTAGATATTTTATCATCTTTGTAGAGTATTATACATTTCAGACAATGAATAAAGTAAGAAATACTATATTTTATTTTACAGTTACAGGCGTTTTTATCACACTGATGTACTGGGTGGTTCAGCAAGGAAAGAATCTAGAAATTGGCAGAAAAATCATAGCCCCAACTTCTAATGATTCTAAATGGACTCAGTTTTTGGAAGGTTTGTTTCATAATGTAGAACACCCGTTGGCGATTTTATTGGCGCAAATCATTACCATTATTATCATAGCCCGTTTTTTTGGATGGATCTTCAAAAAGATTGGACAGCCGTCTGTAATTGGTGAAATAATAGCCGGTATTTTCTTAGGACCTTCTGTCGTAGGAATGTATTTTCCAGAATTTGCCTCTTTTTTGTTTCCGGTAGATTCCTTAGGGAATTTACACTTTTTAAGTCAAATAGGTTTGATTCTTTTCATGTTCGTCATTGGTATGGAATTAGATTTGAAAGTACTTAAAAATAAAGCCAATGACGCTGTAGTAATCAGTCATGCTAGTATAGTAATTCCTTTTGCTTTAGGAATTTCTTTGGCCTATTTTGTTTATCATAAGTTTGCCCCTCAAGGAGTAGAATTTCTCTCGTTTAGTTTATTCATGGGAATCGCCATGAGTATTACCGCTTTTCCTGTTTTAGCACGTATTGTTCAGGAAAGAGGTTTGCACAAAACAAGATTAGGAACTATTGTGATTACCTGTGCGGCGGCAGATGATATAACGGCTTGGTGCTTGTTGGCGGCAGTTATTGCTATTGTTAAAGCAGGTACGTTTCTGAGTTCTTTGTATGTTATTGCGTTGGCATTTATTTATGTTCTAGCCATGCTTTTTCTAGTAAAACCGTTTTTGAAACGTGTTGGAGAATTGTATAAAGACAACGAAAATTTAAGCAAACCGGTTGTAGCCATTTTCTTTTTGACTTTGATCGTTTCTTCTTATGCTACTGAAGTTATAGGGATTCACGCTCTTTTTGGAGCTTTTATGACGGGTGCAATTATGCCTGATATTTCAAAATTCAGACATGTTTTTATTGAAAAAGTCGAAGATGTTTCTGTGATTTTATTATTACCTTTATTCTTTGTCTTCACTGGTCTTCGTACACAAATTGGACTTATTAATGACCCTTATCTTTGGAAAGTAACGGGGTTCATTATTTTGGTAGCGGTTCTAGGTAAGTTTGTTGGTAGCGCTTTAACAGCCCGATTTGTAGGCCAAGATTGGAAAGATAGTTTAACCATAGGTGCCTTGATGAACACACGCGGACTAATGGAACTCGTAGTTTTGAATATTGGGTATGATTTGGGAGTTTTAACATCGGAAATATTTACCATGATGGTGATTATGGCATTGGTAACTACTTTTATGACTGGTCCAGCACTTGATTTGATAAATTGGGTGTTCAAATCTAAAGAAGTAGTTATTCCAAAAGAAGTGGTCGAGGATAGTAACAAATATAAAATTCTAATTTCTTTCGGAAATAATGAAAAAGGAAAGTCCTTATTGAAGTTAGCGAATAGTTTGGTTAAAAAACAAAAAGAAACTTCTTCAATAACGGCTATGCATTTGTCGGTAAGTGATGAAATTCATGGTTATAATATTGAGGAATACGAGAAAGAAACTTTCGTTCCAATTATAGAAGAATCCAAAGCGCTCAATCAGGAGATTAACACCTTGTACAAAGCAACTACTGATATTGAAAATGATATTGCTGAAATTGCTTCTAGAGGAGATTACGATTTATTATTGGTCGGTTTAGGAAAATCTATTTTTGAAGGGACGCTTTTAGGTAAAGTAATTGGCTTCACCACTCGAATCATCAATCCGGATCGATTGATGGATAAACTTACCGGAAAAGAAGGGTTGTTTGCTAATTCTATTTTCGATGAAAGAACGCGTCAGATTATTTCCAAAAATAAAACTCCATTAGGGATTTTTGTGGATAATGATTTGAGAAACTCGGATAAGGTTTTTGTTCCGTTTTTCTCTTCAGAAGATGCTTTCCTGATAGATTATGTTCAAAAATTCATCTTCAACAACAATTCGAAAGTGAATGTGTTGGATGTGGAAAATCAAATAGAAAATCATTTTCTTATTAAAAGCGCTATAGATACCTTAGAGCAACAATATCCAGACAATATCACTTTGGTTGGGGAAGAAGAAATCAATCATGCGTTTTTGATCAAGCAGGATTTAATGTTGATTAGTCTAGATAGCTGGAAAAAGTTAATCGATTCTCAGAGTCTTTGGCTGAATGATCTTCCTTCGGTTTTAATTATTAAACCCTAAATCAATTTGAACACTGAGTTTTAAAGCGATATTGTCTTCAAAATTCGGTAGTTGATTTGGTCCATAACGATAAAAGGCTGTAAATCCTACTATTTTAAATAGTTGATTTAGTTCGAAACCTGATTCCATAAAACCTTTTTCAAGGGTTTTAAAAGCGAAATCCTTGTGTCTTTCCTTGTGATCTAAATCCCCTATACCATAGCGAGTAACTAATGAAAACACAGGTTTTAGTTGTCGGCTAATGTATAATTTTGGGAATTGGTGCTCTAATTGAAAAAATGCAAGTTTGTTGGAGAAAAATTCATTAAAATACATCGTTTCAAAACTATCTCGTCCTGCAAAAGTGATTCTTTTAAGAATTTTATCCTTGTTTAAATTGTTCGGAGAATGGTTGTATAAATGGGTGAGTGGTACCTCTCCGAAGGCATATTGTGCTTCAGCTAAAAAGAGTATTTTGTGATTTGAATTGAATTTTTTCTGAAGATCAAACCTAAAATCAATTTTTCCAAAATCAAAATTGTTTCGCCACAAACCCGGTAACGATTTTGTGAATTGAAACGTGAATTTAGGATATCTTTTTTCGATTTCAATTTTACCTCTAGGCGTTTGCATGTAATTACTGAATGGATTCCACTGAACGGAAGCAGTCACTAAGGTTGTTCGAAAATCGGTGTATAGTTTTCCGTGGTTCTCAAAACTGTAATTAAATTTTGGCTCGATATAACTTTGTGTGATTTGAAAAACACTTTCTGTTTTAGGAATAATTTTACTTTCCACAAATCCTCGCCAAGTTTCATGATTGTAGAAGGTACTGATGTTAAAGGGTCTTGGATCGTAAATCTTAAAAACTTTTTTATCGATTTCGAAGTTTGTATTGGCAATTTCAGAAACATCATCTTTATAGGAAACACCAAGCCAGGTTTCTGATTTTTTATGCAATCGAACCACATTAGAAATCATTCCTTTGAAAAAACCATCTTTGGTACCATAAGCAAGATAACCCTCTATTTTATAATCTTTGGAAAGTTTTTCATTGGTAACACCACCTAAACCAAATCGAATGCCTTCATAGTTGTTGTATTTGAAGAGATAGCGTAGGTCAAAATCGAAAAAGGAAAGCGGATAATATCCTTTGATGATTTTTCGACCTATGGTGATTTTGTTTTCAATGCGTTTGGCTTCGACTAAACTGTCTATGGATACATAGGTTGGATTGCTTCGTAGATCAATAGTGTCTTGTAAATGTTCTTGCCAGATTGCTTCTCTTTTTTCTGTTGATTTTTCACTTACTTCCACAGAAATTCCATCTCGAAATATTTTTTTGATCGAGTCTGTTCTTAGTTTATAGTAATTCGTTTTAGATTTGATTTCGATGTAATCTGAAACGGTTCTTTTTACTTCTGGATCAAATAAGTCTTCGGTATTGTCGAATGTAATCAATTGACCAAAGATTTTTATAGGCGTTTTGTTCTTTCCTTTTTTTATGGTTAGCGCCGACTTTAACGGAAGCCAAAACTGTTTTTCTTCATTGTATTGGTAATCATGTACGGCTTTAACATTGATGATTCCTTCGGATTGCAATTCTAACTTAGCTAGGTTAAATTGCTTTTCATCTATGTAAAGTTTACCACTTAACTTATTGTTTTTGTTTGATGCTTTTGGTTTAAAAGCGATAACAATGATTTTTCGTTGATTAAGTATTGTATTCTCGAGACGAGTATAGTCGTATTGGGTTAATCCTCTTTTGGAAATTGGACTTATAAAATCCTTTTCCGCAAGGGTAAACTTTTTTTCGTAACCGGTTAGAGGTTGAAGATGAAGTGCAAAATATTCATAAATGGGTTCTTTAAATCCAGCCATCCTTGTTGCTAGGATGATTTCTTTATTTTGACGATTTACGATGCTGTATTGTGAAATCTTTTCGGTTTGATAAAGATGTTGTTTCGAAATGATTTTTTTGAAATTATATTCAGAAGAATCGATTTTTTTTAGTGTTTTTTTTCTTCTTTTTGTGATAAATATGGAATCAATTTTACCTTTAATCAATTCTGGATTGGCTGTAACGATTACTTTGTTGTAGGCGGTAAATTCGAAATTTTTGACAGTAGTACCTTCTTTTAACAGAATGGTTTTTTTAATGATTTCTTGCGCGGGAATCGTTTGTTCCTGAGCTTTTATTTTGGTTGAACCACCAATTAAAGCCGTAAATACTATAAAGAAAAACTTTCTAAAAATCATCGATATCAATTAAACACCAAAAATAGGGACTACAAAGATAATTCTATTCTGAAAACAAAATCAGTATTATCTTATTTTTAGCATATTGCCTTAATTTTTAATTGCTTTTTAGTCTGTACAATAAGAATTAAGTTTACTTTTTGTTTCAATGTTTATGAAATAGCAATAGATCCGATAGATTAGAAGGTGGTCTTGTGAAAAGGATTTCATAGAAATTTATAGTATACAAAAAAATCCTCACGAAAATAAGAGCTTTAGAAAACGAAATACATCTACTTTTCTGATTGTACTTATAAAGTACAGTCTCTTTTCGTGAGGAATTTTTAATAGGTTACAGAAACAGTTTTAAATGGATTTCTGTAGTTCACTTTTTAGTATACTTTTTTTACTTTTTCAGAACGATCCGCAATGTATGAAACCAACCAAGCGATTTGTCCTTCTTTAGCAAAATATAATTTCTTTTCGTTGATATGTGGGACTGCTTCCAAACAAACCAATAAGATATTACTTCCAGATATTAAGTATTTTTGAGAGTATGTTTTTAGCACTCGCTCCACATCTTTATCTGTTTTGGCCATCTCTTCGAACTTTTTAAAGTTGTTTTTCAAAATGGCATCGTAGTTAATAACATCTTCTAGTTTAAACTCATTGAAAGTTTCTTTAGCTACACCATTATATAAGGTGTAAAAAGCCCACACCGCTCCGCCAGATAGGTAAATCTTTTCTTTTTTCAATGCAACCGGTCTTGAATTGTACATCGCGGTTACTTGTTCTCTCAATACAGGTAAGTAACCAAAAGATTTGTTGTTGTATTCGCTGATATCGTTATTTCTGGTTTTTTTGTTCACAGCTTCTGTAAGTGTGATCGTACCATAGTTAAGATTTAAAGGGAAAAACACAAAGTTTTCATTATTCAAGATGTCAACATAGCCACCTTTCGTATTTCCCCCTCCAATATCCAATACCATTGAATTTTCATAATCAATAGGAGGAATACAACCTTTCAAAAGCATTTTACCTTCTGTTTGTGCATCGATGAAATCTAAATCTTTTTGGGTTAAAAGTTTCACTTTATCGGTTAGATCTTTTGTGTTTTTTGCCATGGCAACTCCTGAAGAACCTACGATGAATATGTTTTCATCGGGTACTTTTAACTCGTCTTTAATTTTTTTATAGTTGGCTAGAACCACAGCAGCACCTCTATCAATATCTTCTTTTGCTAGAGTGCTGTCAATCGATATATTTTTAGCAATTCCAACATTTTCAGACCAATAGGTTTTAATTGTAAAATCACCTTTTTTGATATTGTTAATATCTAAAACGGTCATTTTTATCCCTTTACTACCGATTTCTATTCCTGCGAATAGATTTTTGTTTCCTTGTGCAAAGTTGTTGGTCTGAATGAACAAAAATGCCAACAAGAACACTACTAAATTTGTTTTTTTCATGTGGTCAAGTTTTCTTTTGGAAAGACAATGTTTTTTACTTTCCAAAAATTAATTTATTAAAATAAAGAACTTTTATCCAGAAAAATTGCTGTTTTAGGGAATCTACAGTAATTTCACTGTGGCAAAAGTTATACTTTCATGATTTCAGCTTCTTTAACTACCAAAAGATCCTCAATTTTTTTGATATAAGTATCGGTTAGTTTTTGAACGCTTTCTTCGGCTGTTTTACAAATATCTTCAGAAGTACCTTCTTTTTCTAGTTTTTTAATATCTGTATTAGCATCTTTTCTTGCATTTCGGATTCCGATTTTAGCTTCTTCCGATTCTGCTTTGGCTTGTTTTACCAAGTCTCTACGACGCTCTTCCGTTAAAGGAGGTACAGATATGATGATATTATCGCCATTGTTCATTGGATTAAAACCTATATTGGCTATCATGATGGCTTTTTCTATGGGTTGTAGCATACTTTTTTCCCAAGGAGTAACTGTAATAGTTCTAGCATCAGGAACGTTGATGTTTGCTACTTGTGAAAGCGGTGTTTGTGATCCATAATAATCTACAAATACCCCTCCTAACATTTGAGGGGTTGCCTTTCCTGCTCTAATATTTAAAAATTCTTTTTCTAAGTGTGCAATAGAACCTTCCATTGATTCTTTGGTACTGTCAAGTATAAAATTAATTTCCTCAGTCATCTTTAGAATTGTTTTTTATTATAATGTTTGCTTTTAAAATTATAATCGTTTTATGCTAAGTTTAGATGTTTACTATTGTTCCAATATTTTCTCCTTTGCAAATTTTTAAAAGGTTACCTTCTTTGTTCATATCAAAAACAATTATTGGCAATTTATTTTCTTGGCTCAAAGTAAACGCTGTTGTATCCATAACATTTAATCCTTTTTTGATCACATCGTCAAATGAAATATAATCAAATTTAACAGCATCAGGGTTTTTTTCTGGATCTACATTGTATACTCCGTCCACTCTTGTTCCTTTTAAAATAACATCGGCGTCTACTTCGATTCCTCTCAATACTGCAGCGGTGTCGGTTGTAAAATACGGATTTCCGGTTCCTGCTCCAAAAATTACAATGCGTCCTTTTTCTAAGTGGCGAACAGCTCTACGTTTAATATAAGGTTCCGCAATAGCTTCAATTTTTAAAGCAGTTTGCAAGCGAGTTAGCATTCCCTTTTCCTCTAGAGCTCCTTGAAGCGCCATACCGTTGATTATGGTAGCTAACATACCCATGTAATCTCCTTGCACTCTATCCATTCCATTGCTGGCACCAGCCACACCTCTAAAAATATTTCCTCCGCCAATTACAATTGCAATTTCTATGCCTAAATCATGAATTTGTTTAATTTCATCGGCATATTCACTTAATCTTTTAGGATCAATACCGTATTGACGGTCTCCCATTAAGGCTTCACCGCTTAGTTTTAGGAGTATTCTTTTATATTTCATGTTGCTTTTATAGCTTTTATTTTTTGTCACAAATATACTATAAACTTTATAGAAAATTATAATCTTGATTTTTTATGCATTAGTTAATTTTTTGCAACCTATTTTATGATAATATTTGTTTATTTAAAATATCTTTAAAAGATTTTTTATCTTTAAAAGATGTAAAATTACAACTTTTTTAAGTTTTAAAACATTTTTTAAAGATAATTTATTTAACAAATTTTAATTTTTTTATAATTAAATTATCATTAATTTTGTTGAAAAATAAATTTACATTATGGAAAAGCCGATACCTGTTGATGAAGCAGTTGTTTGGGATACTTCTTTGACAATTGTCAGTAAAACTGACTTATTTGGAACAATAGAATACATTAACGATGTATTCGCTGAAGTTTCAGGTTACACAGAGCCTGAATTAGTAGGACAACCTCACAATATCATTAGACACCCTGATATGCCTAAGGTTATTTTTAAGACCATGTGGGATCACATCAAAAAAGGGTATAAATTTCACGGAATAATTAAGAATTTAGCAAAATCAGGTAAGCATTACTGGGTTATTACAGATTTTGATTACATTGTGGATGATAACGCAAAAATCCAAAAGTACATTGCAAGACGTAAAGCTATTTCTGATGATGTGGTAAAGAAAATAGAAGCGCTTTACAAAAAATTATCAGACATTGAGGCAGTAAGTGGTATAGAAGCCAGTGAGAAGTATTTAGTTGGTTATTTAGAAGATATTAATTTAAGTTATGTTGATATGATTACTAAATTAATGCTAGATGATGCTAAGTCTAAAGATTTTGAAACAGCTACCTCTGATGTAGAGAAAGAAAATGTTAAGAAAGGTTTCTTTAGTAAATTTTTCGGACACAATTAGTTTTTTTAGTACAATTTTTCACCCCCAAATACACTTAAGATATGCTTAATCGTTACTTAATGAATTTTAAAAATTTTCCCAGAGAAATATGGATTCTTGCTTTAGTTTCTTTGGTGAATAGAATTGGTGCTGTAGCGGTTCCATTCTTGTCCAAATATCTTAAAGACGAAGCGAATTTAACCTATTCCCAAGTGGGTTGGGTTATGGTTTGTTTTGGTGTTGGATCTTTGTTTGGTACTTTTTTAAGTGGTAAACTATCGGATATCTTTGGATCTTACAAAGTCATGGTTTTTAGTTTGTTTACTAGTGGATTGATTTTTATTTCTCTCCAATATGTAAAAACCTTCGAACTTTTGTGTGTTTCTGTATTTGCCTTAACTTCTATAGCGGACATGTACAGACCCGCCATGATGCTCAGTCTTAACAATTATGTGAGTAAAGACATGCGACTGAAGGCCTTATCTTTACTCCGAGCTGCAACTAACTTAGGTTTTGTGGTTGGTCCCGTTTTAGGTGGTTTCCTGATAGTTAACTTTGGATATAGTGCTTTGTTAGTTGTTGATGGAGCCACTTGTATTATAGCGATTTTGATTTTTGTACTTTTTGTACGCGAGAAAAAATTATTATACAAGATGACCTTCAATACGGCTAATTTAGATAAACTAGCGCCTTTTAAAGACATTCCATTTGTTATCAATTGGATAGTAGCTTTAATCACTGGATATTTGTTTTTCCAAGTATTCTCGATCATGCCAATTTACCACTCTGAAGTGTATAAATTAACAGAATTTGATAGTGGTCTATTTTTGAGTTTTAGTGGAATTATTTTAGCTCTTTTCGAGATCTCTGTAGTTAATTTTGTTCAGAGAAATAAAATTGTTGACCTTTTTGCGATTATTTTCGGGTTGTTGTTAATAGGTTTTTCTTATGTCTTACTGTTTTTAGTACATGAACCATGGGTATTTTGGATTTTTATGGTTTTCATTTCTTTTGGAAACATGCTTACATTCTCATTTGCCAGTGGTTTCGTGATGAATAGAAGTCATAAAAACTTAGAAGGTTATTTCATGTCTATTTTCCAAATGAGCTACGGTTTTGCCCATGTTTTTAGTTCTAAGACGGGTTTAACAATCATTCAAAAATATAGTTATGATACGAATTGGTTATTTAATGGAATATTAGCATTTGTTGCAGCTATAACCACTTATTTCGTTTTGAAATTAATCAGAAAAGAAAAAGAAAAAGTAGATGATTTGATAACCTTGTTTTAAGGTTGTATATATATTTAAAAGTAAAAAGGAGGTATTTATTACCTCCTTTTTTAATTTCAAGATTTAAGATTTTAAATTCTTAGATATCTCTTTAATGCTTTTGTTGAGTAATGCTCTGGTGAACGCTAAGTTTGCCTTAGAAGCGTTTACAACTAGATAAATGAAGTAATCATTGTTCTCAGACATTTTTAAAATTTGTAATTGGTCAGAAAGCATGACAACAATGTCTTCAATAGTTTGATTTTTTCCTAAGGTATAATTTGCATTCAATTGGGCTCTGATGATTTCTAGAGCAAATCTAGAAGCGTGTTCTAAATCGAAATTCTTATTACTATTTTTTGAAAAAAAAGTAATACCACTTTTCACTTCAATAATACTGATAGAGATGAATCCTGGCATTTCCTTCGCTATGGTGTCTCCAAATAATTTTAAATAATCCGCCATTGATTGTAAATATAAATTAGAATGTAAATTTAATTATTTTTTGTTAAACCTTTTTGTAAATAATTATTTATAATTGTATGCCCTACATAGATGAGAGGTGTCAGTGTAATGGCTAATCCTAGTTTGAAGATGTAGCCTGTTAGCGCTGAAGTGATAAATGTTTCAAAATTAATTTTTCCAGGTAACCAAAAGGCGATTCCAAGGACAATAAAGGAATCGATGAGTTGAGAGAAAATTGTAGATCCGGTAGCTCGTAGCCATATTTTTTTATTGCCTGTTTTTCTTTTGAAATAGTTAAAGATCATCACATCTGTTAATTGAGATAGTAAAAATGCGGTAATACTTCCGACAATTATCCACATACTTTGCCCAAATACAGCGGTGAACTGTTCGTCATTAACTGGGCTAATTCCTCTTGCTGCAGGAATGGTTAAGGCCATAAACAAGATTAAAAACGCATATAAAATTAAACCAGCGGTGATAAACGAAAGTTTTTTAACCCCTTTTTTTCCAAAATATTCGTTGATTAAATCGGTGGTTAGAAAAACTATAGGCCAAGGCAAAATTCCAATACTCATGACAAATGGACCTATTTGTATTAGTTTTCCGCCAATGAGCTCAGCCACTATTGCATTGGTGATGAATATTCCTGATAGAATTATGAAAACATAATCTTTTCTAGATTCAAACATAGTCTTTTTTTCAAAGATAGGAATAAAATAAAAAAAGCTGCTCCCACGGGAACAGCTTTTAAAGTATCTTTATCGACTGATTAGCCTAAAGCAACTCTTCTGAAACCTGTTACAGTTAAACCACCATCAACAGTTTTAACGTAAGCAGCAACACTCATAGAACCATCTTTAATGAAATCTTGGTTTACTAAAGTATTGTCTTTGAAGAAACGGTTTAATTTTCCTTTAGCAATGTTGTCTAACATAGCTTCTGGTTTACCTTCAGCTCTTAATTGATCTTTAGCAATTTCGATTTCTTTTTCGATAGTTGCAGCATCAACACCAGCTTCGTCTAAAGCGATTGGGTTCATCGCAGCCGCTTGCATAGCAACGTTTCTTGCTGCTTCTTCAGCACCAGCAACGTTAGCAGATAATGCAGCTAAAGTAGCGATTTTGTTACCAGCGTGAATGTAAGATCCTACGAAAGCACCTTCTAAACGCTCGAAAGATCCGATTTCAATTTTTTCACCAATAACACCTGTTTGCTCGATTAATTTCTCAGCAACTGTAATTCCACCAAAGTCAGAAGCTAAAAGCTCTTCTTTAGTTGTGAAGTTTAATGCTTGGTTAGCTAAATCAGTAGCTAATTTAACGAAACCTTCATTTTTACCAACGAAGTCAGTTTCACAGTTTAAAGTGATAACTACTCCAGCAGTTTTATCAGCATTTACAGCAGCAATAGCAGCACCTTCTGTAGATTCTCTGTCAGAACGGTTAGCCGCTACTTTTTGTCCTTTTTTACGTAAGTTTTCGATAGCTAAATCGAAATCTCCATCAGCCTCAACTAATGCTTTCTTACAATCCATCATACCAGCTCCGGTGATGGTTCTTAATTTATTTACGTCTGCAGCAGTGATTGTTGCCATAGTGTTTTATAATTTAATTTTATTGTTTTTAAAAGAAAAAATTCCAAACCCCAAATTTTCAAGCCCAATTCTATTGCTAAAATCAAGGTGTTTTGAAATTTTGAGTTTGGAATTTAAATTATTTATTCTTCTGAAGCGGCAGTTGTAGTTTCAACTTTTGCTCCTTCAGTAGCTTCTGCTTCTTTATCTGAAGTTCTGTTTGACAAACCTTCAGTGATAGCTGCAGTAACTAAAGATAATACTTTATCGATTGATTTTGAAGCATCATCGTTTGCAGGGATAACATAATCAACTTGACGTGGGTCAGAGTTAGTATCTACCATTGCGAAAACTGGAATGTTTAATTTTTGAGCTTCTTTTACTGCGATTTGTTCAGCTTTGATATCTACTACGAATAATGCAGCAGGTAATCTTGACATATCAGCGATAGAACCTAAGTTCTTCTCTAATTTTGCACGTAGACGCTCAATTTGTAATTTCTCTTTTTTAGAAAGAGTATCAAATGTACCGTCTTTCTTCATTCTGTCGATAGAAGCCATTTTTTTAACAGCTTTACGGATAGTAACGAAGTTTGTTAACATACCACCTGGCCATCTTTCAGTGATGTAAGGCATGTTTGCAGCAGTTGCTTTTTCAGCAACGATGTCTTTAGCTTGTTTTTTGGTAGCTACGAAAAGTACTTTTCTACCAGAGGCAGCGATTTTTTTCAAAGCTTCATTAGCTTCTTCAATTTTAGCTGCAGTTTTATATAGGTTGATAATGTGGATACCATTACGCTCCATATAGATGTAAGGAGCCATGTTTGGGTCCCATTTTCTAGTCATGTGTCCGAAGTGAACACCTGCTTCTAGTAATTCTTTAACTTCTACTTTATTTGCCATTTTGTAATAGTTTACGTTCTGTTGAATTAGCAATGGGTAAGTAGCGATTTTAAATCAGGTCTTAACCATTTAGATGCTAAACTAATCTCCGGCCTCAGCACGGAAAAGCAACAATAACTTAGTTTTTGTAATAAATAATAATAAATATTAACGTTTAGAGAATTGGAATCTCTTACGAGCTTTCTTCTGACCGAATTTTTTACGCTCAACCATACGAGGGTCACGTGTTAATAATCCTTCAGGTTTTAAGATTGCTCTGTTTCCTTCTCCAACTTCGCACATAGCTCTTGCAATTGCCATACGTACAGCTTCTGCTTGACCTGTTGTACCACCTCCGTAAACATTGATTTTTACGTCAAAGTTAGAAGCGTTTTCAGTCATAGCAAGAGGTTGCATTACTTTGTACTGTAAAGTTGCAGTAGGGAAGTAAGCATCAAATGCTTTTTTGTTTACAGTGATGTTTCCTGTACCTTCAGATACATAAACACGTGCCACGGCACATTTTCTTCTACCGATTTTGTGAATAACTGCCATTACTTAAGATCGTTTAGATTAACGGTTTTAGGTGTTTGAGCAGCATGTTTGTGCTCTGGACCTACATTTACATTTAAATTACGGAATAATTGAGCTCCTAATTTGTTTTTAGGTAACATTCCTTTTACAGCTTTTTCTACTAATAATGCAGGATTTTTTTGTTGCATTACCTTAGCTGTTAAAAATCTTTGTCCTCCTGGGTAACCTGTATGACGAACGTAAGTTTTGTCTTCTAATTTGTTACCAGTTAGATTAATTTTTTCTGCGTTGATAACAATTACGTTATCACCACAGTCCACGTGCGGTGTATAACTTGGTTTGTACTTACCTCTTAAAAGCATCGCAACTTTTGAAGCAAGACGACCTAAGTTATGACCTTCAGCATCAACAACGATCCACTGTTTATCTGCAGTAGCTTTGTTTGCCGAAATTGTCTTGTAGCTTAATGTGTTCACAATAATTACTTTTTAATTAAACATTCCATTCCCAATTAAGGGAGTGCAAAAGTACAATTATTTATTTATAAAGCAAATAGCAAGTTTAAAATTCTTTTATAATTGCTTTTCAATGGGTTACGGAATTATGGGTTACTTTTAGTTTAATATTAACCAAATCCAGTGGTTCTGTGTTTGTTTTCTAGGTTACTGGCAATTAAATTTTTAAAGTTAATAGTTCTTTTATAATTTAAACTTTTGTTTGCTATTTTTACCAATCCTATGAGATTATACAAATGAAGTCTAAAGCCACATTAAAAGAAATAGCAAAAGATTTAGGTGTTTCGGTATCTACAGTGTCAAAAGCGTTGAGCGATAGCCCTGAGATTAGTGAGTCGACTAAAATCAGAATCAAAGAATTTGCAGCTATCCGAAATTACAAGCCTAACAGCATGGCTCAAAACCTCAAGAGGCAGCGAACGAATACTATAGGTGTTATTATTCCTAATATTTTGAATCCTTTTTTTGCAAAGGTCTTCAGTGGAATTGAAAAGTTTGCTAACAGCAAAGGATATAATGTGATTACTTATATTTCTAATGAGTCATTCAGTAAAGAAAAGCAAGCGATTGATTTATTAAGCAATGGTACTGTAGATGGATTTATCTTATCTATTGCTGAAGAAACGCAAAAAAGAAATGAAACAACTCATTTTAAAGAAGTCATCAGTGAAGGAGTGCCTATTGTGATGTTCGACCGAATTTCGGAAATTGTGAATTGTGATAAAGTGGTGGTCGATGATTATGATTCGGCGGTTCATGCGATTCAACATTTAATCACTACGGGTTCTAAACGAATTGCCCTGCTTACCTGTGAGGCTAATTTGAGTGTATCGCAATTGAGAATTAACGGTTACTTGGATACGTTAAAAGCAAATGGTATAGCGTTGGATAGTGAATTAATCATTGCGGTGAATTCCGTGGAAGAGTTTGATGATAAATTGACTAATTTAATCGCGAATATCGCTGTTGATGGTATTTTCGCTCTTGATGAACACGCATCTACTTTAGCTATGAAATTGGCGGTTAAGAAAGGAATTAAAATACCTGAAGAGTTATCCATCGTTGGTTTCGCAGATGGTGCTTGGTCTCGTAGGTTAACGCCAAGTTTGGCTACAATCAGTCAACATGGACCTCAAATTGGCGAAGAAGCGGCAAAACTTCTCATTGACCGTATCGAGAAAAAATCGGAGAACAACGTTTACAAAACCACTGTGATTAAAACAGAATTGCGATATCGAGATTCGGTAAAGAAGCCTATTTCTTAAAAAGTTTATTATATTCTAAATAAGAATACGCTATTGGAATAATGCTAACAACGGCAACAATGCTCATGAAAGTATAAAACTGTATTTGAGGCTCAAGAACAATAGTAGCCATGATTAATAAACCTCCCAAAAACCACAATTTTCCTCCTAGGATATGTGTCTTTTTCCAAATATCTTCACTTTCTAATGTCCAAGGCGTTCTGATACCAATAAAATAGTTGGGTTTCATGGTTTTCATATAATTCCCAAGAAATGCGAATAGAAATCCAATCATTGGGAAAATTAATGTAGGTTTTGTATTTGGATTCTGAATGGTATACAAAATGTAGATCGCTAAAGCCGATAAAAAAAGCGTTAAAGCCAATCGAAGACTAGTGAATTTTTTGCCCATTTTTTGAAATTGTTGTTTAGGATCAATTTTCGGAAGATAGAGAAAGAGTAAATAGGTAAATCCTGTGAGCATGAAGATCATAAATATTAATTCGGTTTTATTTCCCCATCGATCAACCTCTCCATTAATTTTCATATGCATAGGCACTTTTTCGGGTAGTTCGTTCCAAATAAAAGCTAAGTAAATAAAAGGTAGTGTGGCAATACTTAGGTATGGGATTTCTTTTTTAAATTTTTCCATGATTATTTTTTTAAGCTAATGATCCATTTTATAATATCGTCTACGATGGTTGTGTTGAGTGAATACACTATAAATTGTCCTTTTTTTTCCGAAGAAACTAAATCGGCTCGTTTTAAAATATCCAAATGATGTGAAATGCTTGGTTTAGAAATGTCAAAAGCATCGGCTATTTCTCCTGCAGTCATATCCTTTTGTCGAAGTAATTCGAGAATACTTCTTCGGGTTTCATCATTCAGCGCTTTAAAAATCGAATCCATTAATTTAGATATTTAGACAAATGTCTAAATAATATTTGAAATAACAAAAAAAACCTCTCATTTTTTTGAGAGGTTTGTTTGATTTTGAATTTCTTTTAGTTTGAAAATCAGTATTAATGAGCTTCCAACCAATCTTTTCCTAAACCAATTTCTACTTCTAACGGAACAGCCATTTTGAAAGCGTTTTCCATTTCATTTTTAATCATCGGTTGAATTTTTTCTAGTTCCGAATTATGAACATCAAAAACTAATTCGTCATGCACTTGAAGTAACATTTTTGATTTGTAGTTTTCGGCTTTTAATCGTTTGTGAATGTTAATCATTGCAATTTTAATAATGTCGGCAGCACTTCCTTGAATAGGAGCGTTTACGGCATTTCGCTCGGCACCACTGCGAACTACGGCGTTTGCCGAATTGATGTCTTTAAGATAACGTCTTCTCCCGGAAATGGTTTCAACATAACCGTGTTGTCTAGCAAATTCGACTTGTTCCTTGATGAACGATTTTAATCTAGGGTAAGTATTATAATAGGCTTCAATCAATTCGGCACTTTCTTTGCGAGAAAGCGAAGTTTGGTTAGACAATCCGAATGCAGAAACACCATAAATTATTCCGAAATTAACGGTTTTGGCATGGCTTCGTTGTTCTTTGGTTACTTCTTCCAGCGGAACACCAAAGACTTTAGCCGCAGTACTTTTGTGAATATCTTCATGGTGTTTGAAAGCTTTTATCATGTTTTCTTCACCACTTAAGGCAGCAATAATGCGCAATTCAATTTGAGAGTAATCGGCAGAAAGTAGTGTGTAATTTTCATCACGTGCAATAAATGCTTTACGGATTAGACGCCCTCTTTCGGTACGGATTGGAATATTTTGTAAGTTCGGGTTGTTAGAACTCAAACGGCCCGTAGCGGCAACGGTTTGCATGTAATCCGTATGTACGCGCTGGGTTTTCTTATCTACTTGATTCGGCAGTGCTTCAATGTAAGTGCTCTGTAATTTTACCATTTGACGCCATTCTAGTATGTCGCGAACAATTTCGTGTTCGTTGGCCAAATAACTCAATACTTCTTCTCCGGTAGCGTATTGTCCGGTTTTAGTTTTCTTTTGTTTGGTACCACCAATTTTTAGTTTGTCGAAAAGAATATCACCCAATTGTTTTGGAGAAGCCAAATTGAATTTCTCTCCTGCAGTCTCGTATATTTTTTCTTCAATTTTTTTGATTTCTTGATCCATTGAACCTGACATCGATTTAAGAAAAGCGGTGTCCAAACGAATACCTTCCATTTCCATGTCGGCCAAAACAGGAACCAATGGAATTTCAATTTCATCGAACAATTTTTTGGTGCCTACTTTTTCTAAAATAGGCTGAAAATGTTCTTTTAGTTGTAATGTTATATCAGCATCCTCTGCAGCATATTCCTTAATATCTTCTAAGGCTACATCACGCATCGATTTTTGATTTTTCCCTTTTTTGCCGATTAAGGTTTCAATAGATTTGGGTGAATATTTCAAATAAGTTTCACTTAAAATATCCATGCCATGACGCATGTCTGGATTAATTAGATAATGAGCAATCATTGTATCGAATAATTGTCCTTTCACTTCAATGCCATATTGCGCCAATACTTTTAAGTCGTATTTCATGTTTTGACCTATTTTTTCGATTTTCTCGTTTTCGAAAAAAGGTCTGAATTTATCAATGAGGATTTGGGCTTCTTCTTGGTTTTCCGGGAACGGCACATAAAAAGCTTTTCCTTTTTCCCAAGACAACGCCAATCCTACTAATTCGGCATTCAGTGCATCAATACCGGTGGTTTCGGTGTCAAAACAAACCGAAGATTGATTCATAAGGTTTTGCATGAGTAATTTTACCGGTAAATCGCCTTGAACCACTTGGTAGAAATGTTCCGTGTTTTCTAAAGTAGCGTAAAAGGAATGAGGTTTGGGTTCGTTGTTGTTTTCATCGGTAAAACCAAACAAATCAAATTGATTTTCATTTTTTGGAGTGGCTTTTTTAACCGTTTTTTCGTTCTCTGTATCGATTTCGTCATAATCTTTTCCAGTACCGAATAATTTATCGAATTGCGCTTTCATTTGTCGGAATTCTAATTCCTGAAATAAAGCATCGGTTTTTTCTACATCTGGTTTCGAAAGTTCGTAATCATTGGCATCAAAAGTAACCGGACAATCGAGTAGGATAGTGGCCAATTTTTTAGACAGTATTCCTTTTTCTTTGTTGGCTTCGATGTTTTCTTTCATCTTTCCTTTTAGTTTATCGGTATTAGCCAAAAGATTTTCCATAGAGCCAAATTCGGCTAATAATTTTTTAGCGGTTTTTTCACCTACGCCCGGTAAACCAGGAATATTGTCTATGGCATCTCCCATCATACCCAAAAAATCGATAACTTGTAGCGGGTGCTCAATCTCGAATTTTGCTTTCACTTCCTCTACACCCCAAATTTCGATGTCATTTCCCATTCGGGCAGGACGGTACATGAAAATATTTTCAGAAACTAATTGTCCAAAGTCTTTATCTGGAGTTACCATATATACTTTGTATCCTTCTTTTTCGGCTTGTTTCGCTAATGTTCCAATTAAATCATCAGCTTCGTAACCAGGTTGCTCAATAATAGGAATATGCATGGCGCGAAGTAATTCCTGAATGTAAGGAACAGCAATTTTTATGGCTTCGGGAGTTTCGTCACGGTTTGCTTTGTACTCGGTAAACATCTCAGAGCGGTACACGCTTCCACCATTATCGAAAGCTACGGCCAAATGATCCGGTTTTTCGCGGCGAATCACATCCATTAAAGAATTCATGAATCCCATAATGGCTGAGGTATCCATGCCTTTAGAGTTAATTCTTGGATTTTTAATAAATGCGTAATAACCTCTGAATATTAAGGCGTATGCGTCGAGTAGAAATAAGCGTTTTTGTGACATTTTTCTCTAAAAATTTAGACTGTAAAAATAGTCAATCATAACCGAATTTGGTCGACGTTAGTTAAATTTTGATTAACAAAACGCTGTAGTGTTGACTTTCTTCGTTATTTTGTCTTAAAATATACCAAAATGTTATATCGATTTCTATTTTTAATCGCTTTACTGCTTTTTGTCGAAATATATTCTTTTCAGGCTTTTAGAACCGTAATTAAAAGCAAATGGATTTTGTATGGTTACTTAATTGTGAGTATAGGAGTTATTGTTTTTGTGACTTATACAATCTCAAATTATGATAGAAGAGTAGGACAAACCCAGCAATCCTTGTTGGCTTTAGGTTTTATGTTGATGATGTTAGTGCCTAAACTAATGATCACTTTTTTCATGATGGGCGAAGATATATACCGATTGTTTTCGGGTATTTCTACCTACTTTTTTGCTAACGACAACAGCGAGACTTTTTTACCGGAGAGGCGAAGGTTCATTAGCCGAATGGCCTTAATTGTGGCAGCCATCCCTTTTACTTCACTGATTTATGGAATTACCAAAGGGCGATACAATTTTAAAGTAATCAAACAAGATATCTTTTTTCCTGATTTGCCCGAAGCTTTTCACGGATTTACTATTACACATATTTCTGATGTGCATTCCGGTAGTTTTGACAACCCGGACAAAATTAATTATGCCATCGATTTAATTAATGAGCAAGGTTCAGATGTCATTTTGTTTACGGGAGATATTGTTAATGCTAGGGCCGATGAAATGCATCCGTGGATAGATACTTTCAATCGTTTAAAAAAGCCTGCATTCGGAAAATTTTCGGTTTTAGGGAACCATGATTATGGTGCTTATTTAGAATGGGAATCTGAAGCAGCTAAAGCTAAAAATTTTGAAGATATAAAAGACTTACATCGTCAAATCGATTTTAAACTATTGATGAATGAACATGTGAAAATCGAAAAGAACGATCAGCAAATTGCTTTGGTAGGTGTAGAAAACTGGGGTAAGCATTTTGCGAAATTAGGTGACCTGGAAAAGGCTTCCGATGGATTAGCAAAAGAGGATTTTAAAATCTTGATGAGCCATGATCCAAGTCATTGGGAAGATGTGGTGCAACATCATGAAAAACATTTTCATTTAACGTTAAGTGGTCATACCCATGGAATGCAGTTTGGCATTGAAATTCCGGGATATTTCAAATGGAGTTTGGCGCAGTACGTGTACAAATGTTGGGCAGGATTATATGAAAATGCAGGTCGTTACATCTATGTGAATCGTGGTTTTGGATTTCATGCGTATCCAGGACGAGTTGGAATTATGCCTGAAATAACGGTTATTCGACTAAATAAAGGTAAAAAATTAGCGTAATTTGTTAAAAATAGTATATTTGTAGTATAAAGTCTAATTTAAATTAGCGTGTTATGTCAAAATTTGGAGAACTAATCAACGCACAAGTACCGGTTTTAATCGACTTTTATACCGATTGGAATGAACCTTCGCAATCTATGCATCCTGTGATTAAAGATGTTGCGGCGGCATTGGGAGATAAGGCTAAAGTAATCAAAATAGATGTCGACAAAAACCAAGAATTGGCTGAAGCACTTCGCATTAAAGGCTTGCCAACATTGATGATCTATAAAGGAGGAGAAATGAAATGGCGTCAATCAGGTGAGTTAGATGCTAATACGTTGATTACATTGGTTCAGGATCAGCTTTAGGAGATTATATCGAATTTTAATCCTTTTTCTTTATAAAAATCAATTGCTTTGGGTAAAGCATATTGTAAATTTTTAAAAGCTTTCACACTATCGTGAAACACTATAATACTTCCACTTTCTACTTTGTTGGTGCTGTTTTCAAAACATTCTTGAGGTGAGATAGTAGAATCAAAATCAGCGCTTAAAATATCCCACATGATAATTTTATATCCCAGCTTTCTTGTAGCTTTCGATTGGGATGGTGTTAGTTTGCCATAGGGCGGACGAAAAATTTTACTTTCCTCAGCTTTTTCTTTTGCTATTTCGGTTTGGCATTGCTCAATGTTTTTTAAATAATTTTTTGTTGAGGTTTTCCATCCTAAAACATGATTATGGGTATGGTTACCTACAGAATGTCCTTCTGCAATGATTCTTTGAAATAGTTCAGGATATTTTTGGATGTTTTGTCCAATGCAGAAGAACGTAGCTTTTACATTATGTTTTCTTAAAACATCTAAAACCCAAGGAGTGATTTCTGGCGTAGGACCATCGTCAAAAGTTAGAAAAACTTTGTTTTGAGTGTTGGGAATAAACCAAATTTGGTTATGAAATAACCATTGAACTAATTTATTTGTTTTGGTCCAGTAAAACATATTGTAAAAATAAAGCTTTCGAAAAAAATCCGAAAGCTTTATTGATGATTATTCTTTTTAAATTTTATTGTAATTCGATGCCGAATCGCTCAAATCGTTGAGCAAAACCGTTAAATGAAGGTTTTAACTCATTATAAAAAGCATTGTCTTTATTGTCATAAGCAATTAAAAGCAATCCTCTGTATCGTTCAATGCTAGTCACAATATCTACGGCGAAATCGTTTTGTTCACTAGGGTTTAATGAAGTGAAGTATTTCAATTCGTCTTGATATTTTGCAACCAATTGTTTGAGTAATTTTTGGGCTTTCTCTTTTTTACCTAGTTTGTAATAATTATCCGCAAAAGGATCTACTAAACTGTAAAATTCGTAATAGTCTAGAGGTAATTTAGCAATAGCCATATCCACTACTTTCTCCGCTTTGTCAAATTTTCCTTCGGCAATTAAAGCTTTGGCTAATCTATTGAAATTGGTTCGGTAGGAAATACTGTTTTTTCTAGTTTCAGGATCGTGATAAATATCGGTTCTTTCCCCATTACCCCAAGTCCATTTCATCACGTTGTTATACATTACATTAGTATCTATTCTTCCCATTTCAAAGCTGTAAGACTCTTTGTTTATGGGTGTTCTTAGAGGAACCAAACGATAAATCATTCCGTCAAGTTGTAAGTATTCTTTCATCCAGATATAATCGTCATCAGCAAAAGCTCCTGGAGAGAAATAAATTGGACGTTTCCAGTTGTTATTTCTCACAATGTCTAACATCATTAATCTGTTTTTGTAGATAGCGTCTCCTTTAATATCGATGTCTATGTGAGGTACGATAGAATCAGCCAATTTAGGGTTAACTACTTTGTTGGCTAGAACAGCTTTCTTATCTACAGGAATACGAAGTTTATTGGTCGGATAAAATTGAATTTTATGTCCGTTACGCATTTCAATTAAAGTTCGAGGATCATCACTAGAGATGAAATCGAAAAATTCATTTACATCCATACGAGCATCGGTGGCTTTGTCGAAAATAAGATAATCTCTTTTTTCGCCCACGTAATCCTTATGTTCAAAAGAAATAGGCATTGGATCCGAATCATATGCTTTACGTTTCATCGAATCGATATACCAATCCGTCATCAATAAACTAGTGTTTACAATGCGTACATCGGTTCTGTAACCCTCTATTTCTTGCAGATACCACATTGGGAAAGTATCATTGTCTCCAATAGTGAACAAGATGGCATTTGGAGCACAAGAATCTAAATACGCTTTAGCAGAAGAAACAGCAGTGTATTTGTTTGAGCGATCATGGTCGTCCCAGTTCTGAGAAGCCATTAAAACCGGTGCTGCTAATAAACAGGCTCCTATGGCTATTGGTCCGGCAACTTTTGGAGTAATAAATGCTTTGATTGTGTCATAAATAGCATAAACACCAATACCTATCCAAATGGCAAAAACATAGAAAGAGCCTACTAAGGCGTAATCGCGTTCGCGAGGTTCAAAAGGTCTTTCGTTTAAGTATATTTTAAGAGCCAATCCGGTAAAAATGAATAAAGCTAGTAAGACATAGAAACTTTTAATGTCTTTTTTAGCGTGGAAGAAAAATCCAATAAGGCCAATGATAAATGGTAAAAAGAAATAAGTGTTTCTTCCTTTATTGTTTTTCCAATCCGCCGGTAGATTGTCTTGAGAACCTAGTCGAATAGAATCTAAAAAGTTGATACCGCTAATCCAGTTTCCATCTTTTAAATCGTATTCACCTTGTTTGTCGTTTTGTCTTCCGGTGAAATTCCACATTAGGTATCTCCAATACATGTAACCAAATTGGTATTCAAACATGAATTGTAAATTATCTAGTGTCGAAGGTTTTTCTATGATTAGATAACGACCATAAGCTCTCAAAAACTTGTCATAATCTTCCATGTCTAGCTTTCCTGAAGCAAAAGAAGCTCTGAATTCGGAAACAATTTGGGTCATTTGTTGTAATTCACTCTCGTCTTCAAAAGCATTGTGATTGATAGTGAATTCTAATGGACTAGTGAAACGCATGTAATTTACATTGTGGTCTCCACTCCACATACGAGGCAAAATAGCCTTGTGATTGTCATCAGAATTTTGTTTTCCGTTTTTGTAATTATTAACAATTACATATTTTCCGGTTTTATAATCACGCTCATAATTTGGTTTGTCATCAGTATACGGGTTGTCTTCATCTAATCCAGCGTACACATCTGAAAACTGAGGCCCATAAAACAATTTTTGTTCCCCATATTGTTCGCGGTTGTAATACGCTAAAACTTCTCGGGCATCAGAGGGTTTGTTTTCGTTGATTGGTGTATCAGCATTCGCGCGGATAGGTAACATGATCCAAGTCGAGAATCCTATTAAAATGAAGAGAACACACAAAAGAATGGTGTTGTAGAAAACTTTTCCGTTTTCGCGAGTATATTTTAATCCGAAGTAGAAGAAAGCAATCAAAAGAATGCTCACAAAGATACTTCCAGAGTTAAAAGGTAGTCCTAGACTATTTACCATAAAAACTTCAGTAGCTCCGAAGAACGTCATGATCCATGGTAATAGTAATTTAAAGATGAACAATAATATAGAAACAACTACAATATTGGCTACTATGAAGTTTTTAATCGTTACTTTCTCGTATTTTTTGAAGTAATACAAAAATCCAATGGAAGGAATGGTTAGCAAAGCCATGAAGTGAACACCGAAAGAGAGTCCAACAACTAAAGCAATAAGTAATAACCATTTGTTTCCTCTAGGTTCATCCATTTCTTGTTCCCAGCGAAGGCCTAACCAAAACAACAAAGCAATTAAAACGGTTGCCATAGCGTATACTTCAGCTTCTACAGCATTATACCAGAAACTATCTGAAAAGGTAAAAGCCATTGCGCCTACAAAAGAAGCGCCTAAAATAACGATAGCATTGTTGTTGTTTATTTCTGTGAATGCCTTAACTATTTTTCGTAATAATATGGTAGAAGACCAAAATAAAAACAAAATAGTGAAAGCACTTGAGAATACAGACATCATATTAACCATTAGGGCAATATTTTCTTTGCCAATAGCGAACATAGAAAAGAAAGCACCCATCATTTGGAATAGAGGGGCACCCGGTGGATGGCCTACTTCTAGGTTAGCAGCCGTTGCAATGTATTCTCCACAATCCCAGAAACTCATTGTAGGTTCTACGGTTAAAGAGTAAACTAAAAGGGAAATAAAAAAGGAAACCCAACCCAATATGGTGTTCCACTTGTTGAAATTGAATGACATAGATATGTATTTCGGTTTGTATTTTTGCAACACAAAGAAACTATTTTTTTATCTAAAGAAAAGGTTAAAAAAAATTTTTTTAAAAATTTTTAAAAAAAACTTGCAGAAATAAAAAATGGTTGTAAATTTGCACTCGCATTAAGGAATTAACGCAGGTTTAATGGTCCATGGTGTAATGGTAACACTACGGTTTTTGGTGCCGTCTTTCTAGGTTCGAGTCCTAGTGGACCAACAAATAAAAGCTCTGATTTTCAGGGCTTTTTTGTTTTATGTTTTTTATGATGTGATAAAAAAAGCCTTGATTTATGTCAAGGCTTTTTTTGTGATATGGCTATAACCATTTCTTTTCTTGGTTAGTGGCGTCTAAAACATCAATTTCTAATATGAATTTCATTTTGTCCGCAATACGGAAAGCTTCTTCTTTGTCGGTTGTTTTATAAAAGGTAATATGTTTATTTCCGTTATAAAATAAATTTAAAAGAATTGTATCATTTGTAAAAGAGGTACTAGCAGTAATCACTCTCACGGTTTGTTTTTCTGTAGTTTTAAAAACGGAAACATATTCGAATTTGGGACAAGGAATCCATTTTCCAAACTTTATACCAAAAATCGATTTTACATTTCTATAGGTTTTGTTATCTAAATTAATTTCAGACCCTTCTTTGGTGATAAAGCCTAGTCCAATTGCAATAAATATGGACGCCAAAACAATGTTTTTGAAGAATCCTAAAATACCTATCGTTAAAAAGAAGTACCCTATTATATTTTTCGGTAAAGGGTTTTCTTTTACATAACTTACAATACTCATTACTTACGTTCTCTCATGAATTCTTCTGCTTTTTCTACCATGTTGAAACTTCCGCAGAAAAAAGGAACGCGTTGGTGTAATTCTGTAGGTTGGATTTCCATGATGCGTTGGTAACCATCAGATGCTTTTCCACCTGCTTGTTCCGCAATAAAAGCCATAGGATTACATTCGTATAGTAAACGAAGTTTCCCTTTTGGAGCTTTAGAACTGGTAGGATACAAATAAATACCACCTTTAATCATGTTTCGGTGAAAATCAGAGACTAAACTACCAATATATCTTGAAGTATAAGGACGATCTCCTTCTTCTGTTTGACAGTATTTAATATAATCTTTTACGCCTTGTGGAAAATGAATGTAATTCCCTTCATTAATCGAATATATTTTCCCGTTTTCAGGATATTTCATATTAGGATGAGACAAATAGAAGGTTCCAATAGCAGGGTTTAGCGTAAAACCATTTACACCATGTCCCGTGGTGTACACTAACATGGTTGAGGTACCGTAAATTACATAACCTGCAGCAACTTGATTAACGCCCGGTTGAAGAAAATCTTCTGTTTGCACGGGTGTTCCTAATGGAGTGATTCTTCTGAATACTGAAAATATAGTTCCTACCGAAACATTCACATCAATATTAGAAGATCCATCCAAAGGATCCATCAAGACTACGTACTTGTTGTTGTGGCTTTTGTCGGAACCGGCTACGGTGATAAAATCATCGTTTTCTTCGGAGGCAATTCCACAAACAATTTCGCGGTTAATTAAAGTTTGGATAAAAACTTCATTTGCGTAAACATCTAATTTTTGCTGATCTTCACCTTGAATGTTTTGGTCTCCAGCAGCTCCTACAATGTCAACCAAACCTGCTTTGTTCACTTTATAGTTCACCACTTTTGCAGCCAATCGGATGGAGTTGATAATTCTAGATAGTTCACCTGAAGAGTATTGGAAATCATTTTGTTTTTCAATAATGAATTCGCCAAGGGTTTTATTGCGTTCTTCCATGTAAGAAATCGTTGTAGTTAGTGGTACAAATATCATGATTTATTTTCAAAGGTAAACCATCATTTAATTTGAAATTTTTCTGATAAAATTCTCTCTTGAAATAACAAAAAAGTTCCAATTGAGTTATATTTATCACTTTAAGTTATTTTATCTTTGTTTAAAAATTTACACAACTATGAAAGCAAGAAAAATTGTCTATTTATTGGTCTTATTGGGAAGCGGGTCGTTACAGGCTCAAATTAATTTGGGTGAAAAAGCTCTAGGAGCACTTCAAAAAGGAGTGACTAGTTTCACATTTAGTGATGAAGATGCTGCCAATTTATCAAAGGAAGCCGTGGCCAAGATGGACAAAGAAAATGAAGTGGCAGGTCCTAAAGATCCCTATACTATTCGTTTGAATCGACTTTTTGGAAAGCATAAAAACGAAAATGGTTTAGTGTTGAATTATAAAGTATATAAAGTTAAAGAAGTTAATGCTTTTGCAACGGCCGATGGTAGTGTTCGTGTTTTTTCTGGTCTTATGGACATTATGGACGACAATGAATTATTAGCCGTAATTGGTCACGAAATCGGTCACGTAGCAAATCATGATTCAAGAGATGCCGTGAAAGCAGCGTATCGAAATGAAGCATTGTTAGATGCTGTAGCTTCTCAATCCGATAAAGTAGCCAAAGTAACAGATGGTCAGTTAGGAAAAATAGGTACAGCTTTGCTTTCGAACGCTCACAGTCGTAAGCAAGAATCAGATGCTGATATGTTTTCTTATGATTTTATGAAACGCAACGGTTATAATGTTAATGCAGTCGAGTCGGCTTTTAGCATTTTAGCGAAATTGAGTGAAGGAACCGAATCCAACGTGATTACCCGAATGATGAGTTCGCATCCAGATCCAAAAGATCGCGCGTTAAAGGCAAAAGAGAGGGCAGTTGCAGAAGGTTTATACAAACCATACGTGAAGGTGACTAAGAAGACAACGACCAAAAAAACAACCACTAAAAAGAAAAAATAAAATGATTATTCGTAGAGGTACAAAAAATGATATGCCACAGGTTCTGGAACTTATTCGTGAGCTGGCTATATTCGAAAAAGAACCCGATGCCGTAGTAGTAACTGTAGCCGATTTAGAGCGCGATGGTTTTGGTTCTAATCCTTTATTTTACACTTTTGTTGCAGAAGAAAAGAACGAAATTATAGGTATGGCGTTATACTATTATCGCTATTCTACTTGGAAAGGTAAGACCATTCACCTTGAAGATCTTGTGGTAAAGGAAAGTAAACGCGGAACGGGTGCCGGTTTTGCTTTGTATAAGGAAATTATCAAGCAAGGGAAAGAAGATCAAGTGCGTCGTATCGAATGGAATGTGTTGGATTGGAACCAAAATGCGATTGATTTTTATGAAAAATCTGGTGCGAAGGTTTTAGACGATTGGCGCGTAGTTCAGATGGATGAACAAGGAATAGATGAATTTTTAAGTAAAGTATAATTAATAGCAAAAAATTACTCGAAACAGTGATTTGTAATTTTTTAAGATATGAGAATTTTTAAATTCGGTGGTGCATCAGTAAAAGATGCGGCCGGTGTAAAAAACGTTTTCGACGTTTTGCAAAAAGTAGGTTATGAAGAAGTTTTATTGGTGATTTCCGCGATGGGAAAAACGACCAATGCTTTGGAGGTGGTGATTAAGAATTATTTCGATAAATCACCTCAATTGAATGCTTCTGTTCAGGAAATCAAGAAATACCACAATGAAATTCTTCTCGATTTGTTCGAAAATGAAGAACATGAAGTTTTTCTGGATGTTCGTGACCATTTTGCCGATTTAGAATATTTCTTACGCAGTAACAAATCTCCTAATTATAATTTTGTCTATGACCAGATTGTGAGTTACGGAGAAATTATCTCTACAACCATTGTAAGTCACTACATGAGTTACAAAGGCATTCAAACAGAATGGATAGATGTTCGTAACTATATTAAAACAGATAATACCTATCGAGATGCTAATGTGAATTGGGAAACCACTCAAAAGGCGATTTCAAAAATTGCTAAAAAGAAATCACTTTTCGTTACGCAAGGTTTCGTTGGAGCCGATGAAAATGGGTTTACAACAACATTAGGACGCGAAGGATCAGATTATACCGCGGCGATTTTTGCGTATTGTCTTAATGCTGAAAGTGTAACAATCTGGAAAGATGTGCCTGGTGTAATGAATGCCGATCCTCGTTATTTTGAAAATGCCACGCTATTGCACCAAATTTCGTATCGAGAAGCTATAGAATTGGCTTTTTATGGCGCGAGTGTGATTCATCCTAAAACCTTGCAACCTTTACAAAGAAAAGAAATACCATTGTTTGTAAAGTCATTTATCAATCCGTTATTGCCCGGAACAAGTGTTTCCAAAGGAAAAGACTTAGAGCCTAAACTACCTTGCTTTATTGTTAAAAAAGACCAATTGTTGTTGTCTTTATCTTCAATTGATTTCTCTTTTATAATGGAAGAAAATATCAGTGAGATTTTTGCTTTATTACATCAATACAAGATTAAAGTAAGCTTAATTCAGAATTCGGCAATTAGTTTTTCGGTTTGCGTAGAAGATAAATTTGGCAATTTTAAAGAATTGGTCAAAGTGCTTTCTAAAAAATTCAAAGTGTCCTACAATGAAAATGTTTCCTTGTATACAATTCGTCATTTTGATGATAACGCGATGAAAATGGTAGAAAAAAATAAAACGGTTTTATTGCGACAAATGAGCCGTGAAACCTTACAAGTGGTAACAAAAGAATAATTTAATATTTTAATTCTTTACAATAACCAACGGAATATTGGTGTTCTCTCTTTTTTAAAATTGTCTTCTCTGTAAAGTTTAAAACACTTTCTTCGAGATGATTTTGGAGATATCATCACAATTCGGTTGGTTATTTTTTTATAAAAGAGAATACTTGTTTCTTGATAGTTTTAGTTGATAGAAAGCGTTGAAACCTATTTCCTTAGTCAATTGAAATTCAGCATAGCATTTTTAACTGAATTACAATATCTTTGACAGATTGGAGTTTTTGCTATATGTCTAAAAAACGTATTTTTTATTTGGTTTTTATCGTTTGTTTTTTCTCGCTAAAGAGTTGGGCACAAGGAACTCCGTACCAATTCAAAAAAATCCTTGCCACTCGTGATACCATTCAAATTGATAGCGTAAGTATTAATCAGAGTTTTTTTAAATTACTAAATTCCCAAGGTGAAGCAATCGATACCAGTTATTATAAGGTCGATTTTCAAAAGAGTATTTTAGTTTTTACAAAAGGATTCAAACCACAAGATTCGCTAACGGTAAGATATCTGAAATTCCCCGATTTTATAACACGAGAATATACTATTTATGACAAAAGCCGGGTTGTGAGTAATGATAACGGCTTGACAAAATTGTATAGAATCTCCAATCAGTCTACTAAGAAATTTATTCCTTTTGATGGTTTAAATACTTCTGGGAGTATTTCACGCGGCATTACGGTAGGAAACAATCAAAATGCTTCGGTCAATTCTAATTTAGATTTGCAAATTACCGGTAAATTATCCGATAAGGTTTCGCTCAGAGCTTCAATTCAAGATAGTAATATTCCTCTACAAGAAGGCGGTTATTCACAACGATTGGATGAGTTTGATCAGATTTTCATCGAATTGTTTTCAGACCAATGGAATATTCGAGCAGGGGACTTATTTCTTGAAAATCGAAAATCAAAGTTTCTGAATTTTTCTAAAAAAGTACAAGGAATAGCTTCCCACAACACGTTTGGTTTCCCAGAAAAGAAGACCGAAGTGTATGCCTCTGCTGCTTTAGTCCGCGGGCAATATGCTAAAAGTACTTTTGTGGGTCAGGAGGGAAATCAGGGGCCTTATAAATTAAAAGGACCCAACGGAGAGTTGTATATCTTGGTGATTTCTGGGTCGGAACGGGTTTATGTGAATGGAATTTTACTTCAAAGAGGAGAAAATAACGACTACACGATCGATTATAATGCCGGAGAAGTGGTGTTTACGTCTTTGTATCCAATAACTTCCGAAATGCGAATCACAGTGGAATACCAATATTCGGATCGGAATTATACTCGTTTTGTGACCTATGCGGGTGTTAATCATGAACAGGAAAAATGGAGTTTGGCAGGTTATGTGTATTCCGAAAACGACGTTAAAAACCAACCTGTTCAGCAAGATTTATCAACGGAACAAGCGATGATTTTAGCCAATGCCGGCGATGATATTACCTTAATGAGTGCGCCCTCTGCTGCAGAAGAACCTTATTCGGAAAATAAGATTTTGTACAAAAAAACGAATAATAATGGAGTTGAGATTTACGAGTATTCAACAGATTCCAATGAGGTATTGTACAACGTAAAATTTAGTTTGGTAGGAAATCAACAAGGGAATTACGTATTAAAAAATACCATAACTAACGGCCGTGTTTTTGAATATGTTGCGCCAATTAACGGTGTTCCGCAAGGTAATTATGAGCCTGTGATTCGGTTAGTGGCTCCAACCAAGATTCAAATAGCGACTATTCTCGGCAAATACAATCCTAGCGAAAAAACCAATTGGGATTTTGAAGTAGCCGTTAGTAATAATGATAAAAACTTGTTCTCGGAGTTAGATGACTTCAATAATAAAGGATTGGCGGGAAAAATCAACTTCAAACAACGATTATGGACTAAAAAGTGGACAACAGATCTCTTTGGGAATTATCAATTCATCCAGAAAAAATTCAAACCCATTGAGCGATTGTTTACTGTGGAGTTTGATCGGGATTGGAATTTACAAAATCCTTCGGGCAATCAAAATTTGGCTACAGTGGGATTACTTTTTTCCTTGGGGAATCGGTCTCTTTGGAAATATCAGTTTGAAAAGTTAGATTTCTCAGAAACTTTTTCAGGTAGCAGAAATATTTTAAATGGATTTTACCAATCTAAAAATTGGTTTCTTTCGAATGAAGGAAGTATTATGAATGCCGAATCCAATCAATCTTCTTCTCGATTCTTACGAAATCAAATTCTTACCAAATGGCATTTTAAAAAGAATTGGATAGGAGGAAGTGTAAGGGCAGAAGACAATAGAGAGAAGAACAAAATTACTAATCAGTTATCTAGTTTGAGTCAAAAGTTTACCGAGTTGGGCGCTTTTGTAGGAAGAGGCGATTCAACGAAGGTATATGCAGAAATTGGTTATTTACACAGAGTGAACGATAGTTTGCAGTCCGGCAGGCTACAAAGAGTAAACACGTCTAAGTCTTACTACATCAAATCGAAACTGATTCAAACTGACCAAAGAGATCTCTCCTTATTTGTGACCTATCGTAATTTGAAGTTTAAAAATGGTCGCGAAGAAGAACCTTCACTCAATTCTAGAATATTGTATAATGATCGTTTTTTTAATCAATTTATTCAGATTTCCACGGCATACGAAACCACCTCAGGAACAATTCCACAACAAGAATTTACCTTTTTAGAGGTCGAAGCCGGACGAGGAATTTATGCTTGGAATGATTATAATAATAACGGAATTCAGGAAATTCAAGAGTTCGAAGTTGCTTTGTTCCCTGATCAAGCAAAGTATGTCAAAATCTTTTTACCTAATCAGATTTTTGTTAAAACCCATCAAAATAAATTTTCTCAATCCGTGTTGCTTAATCCTATTCAATGGCAGAATAAAAAAGGAGTTAAAAAATTCTTGTCTCGTTTTTACAATCAAACATCGTATGTTATTGAGCGCAAGATCAGGCGACAAGGAAATCAATTCGATTTGAATCCTTTTTCTAAAGAAAACGAAGGCTTTTTGGGTTTTAATTCGAATTTTAGAAACAGTTTGTTCTTCAATAGAGGAAAACAACATCATTCTGTAACTTATACTTTCATTGCCAATAAATTAAATAGTTTTCAGTCTTCAGGAATACAAAAGTCTGAAAACAGTTCGCATCAAGTACAATACTTGCATTTGCTCAAGAAGTCATGGTTATTTTCTGTTTCAGGAAAATCTTTTGAGACTGGAAATAATTCCGAAAATTATGTTACTAGAAATTTTAAGATCAAAGGAAGTCAGTTCGAGCCTAAAATATCGTATTTGTTTAATAAAAACGCTAGTTTAGATGTGTTTTACGAGTATAAGAACAAAACCAATCAACTAAACAATTTCGAAACCTTAAAGCAAAACAGATTTGGGACATCTTTTAACCTCGCATTAGAAAAAAAGCTGACGGTTAATGGTGAAATTTCAATGGTAAATAATCTTTTTTCAGGCAATGAATTTTCACCCGTAGGATTTCAAATGTTGGAAGGGTTGCAATCAGGAAAAAATACGACTTGGAGATTGCTCTTGCAGAAGAATTTAACACAGTTTCTGGATATTAATATCAATTACCAAGGACGAAAAAGCGAAACTATTACAGCAATTCACACTGGAAACATTCAGTTGCGTGCTTATTTTTAACACAAAATATGTTTTTTGCCTAAAAATCAGTAACTTTAGACTACAATCTTAATAAACAAGAAAATGAAAAAGTTATTAGTATTATGTGGAGTATTACTTTTGTCAACTACTCTTTTTGCACAAGAAACAGAAACGGAGACTAAATCAAAAAAGGTAAAGGAGAAAACAGAAAAAACCAAAGAGGCAACCAAAGAAAAAAAAGAGGCAACCAAAGAAAAAGCAGAAGCTACCAAAGAGAAAGCAAAAAAGGACAAAGCTAAAAAAGAAGCCGAAGTAAAAGAGAAAGCAAACAAAGCTTCAGAAACTGGTAAAGCAAAATCGACTGCAGGAAAAACAAAAGCTGCAGCAAACAAAGCAGATGCTAAGGTAAAAGAGGAGGCCGAAGAAGCCAAAACGAGAGCAAAAAAATCAGCGGTTAAAAAAGAACGAGAAACAAGAGAGAAAGCAGATCCTAATACCAAGGACAAAGTCGTTGGAAAATACAACGATAAAAAAGTATTTGAAGGTCCAAGAGGTGGTAAGTATTACATTAACAAGAATGGCAATAAAACGTACATTGATGATGATCAAGTAAAATAATCAAGCTTTTTTTTAGACAAAATGCCCGAATAATACTCGGGTGTTTTTTGTTTAAAAGTAGTGGAACCATCAAAAAAAGTGACGAGGCAGTACGTTAGGCAAAATATTATGAATAAAAATAGTTTAAAAAGATGTTGAAAATTGGTCATCGCGGAGCAAAAGGACATGTGGCAGAAAATACCATTGAGTCATTTCTGAAAGCGTTTGAACTCGGTGCCGACGGAATTGAACTCGACATACATCTCTCTGCTGATCAAGAAGCGATAGTCATTCACGATGAAACAGTAGACAGAACCATAAAAAATGCTGCTGGTTTTGTGAGAGAGTTTTCTGTTGCAGAATGCCAGAAGTTAGGAATACCAACTCTGGTTGAGGTTTTTCATATCTTACCTGAACATGCTTTTTTAAACATAGAAATTAAAACCCCGGAAGCGACTCAAATCGTCGTAGAAGAAATTGAAAAATTTGTCCGGTTACAAGAAATAAAAATTCAAAATATTGTTGTTTCTAGTTTCGATTGGGAAACCCTTAAAAGAATCAAATCCATAAATCCCGAGATACGATTAGGCGTTTTAACTGAATCAAATTTAGAAGCAGCTTTTGTTTTTGCCCAAGAATTAAATGCTTTCAGTATTAATCCTTATTTTAAGTTGCTTACCAAAGATTTTGTTCAAAAAGCGCAACAAAAGGGATTCCAAATTCACACGTGGACAGTAAATTCGCTAGAAGATATTACCTTTGTCAAGAATTTAGGCATAGATGCTATAATTTCTGATTTCCCTGATAGATTATGATTTCAAATTACGATGTAGTGATTGTGGGTGGTGGCGCCGCTGGATTTTTTACCGCTATTAATATTGCTGAACAAGCACCAAAAATGAAGATAGCTATCCTCGAAAGAGGAAAAGAGGTGCTTTCTAAAGTTCGAATCTCTGGTGGTGGTCGTTGTAATGTAACTCATGCTTGTTTTGTGCCTAACGATTTGGTTAAGTTTTACCCAAGAGGAGAAAAAGAACTCAAAGGACCGTTTCATCAGTTTTGCTCTGGCGATACAATTGAATGGTTTGAAAAACATGGTGTAACACTAAAAATTGAAGAAGACGGTCGTATGTTCCCCATAACCGATTCTTCACAAACTATTATCGATTGTTTCCTCAATGCTACTCAAAAATTAGGAATAGCTGTTTTAACAGGACAAAGCGTTCAATCGGTTTTTAAAGGCGAAAATTATTGGAAAGTAGAAACCAATCAACAGTCATTCAAATGTGAAAAATTGGTCATGACCACGGGGAGTAATCCTAAAATTTGGGAAATGCTTCAGGAATTCGGTCATACCATTATTGCGCCAGTACCTTCTTTATTTACTTTCAATATTAAAGACAATCGAATCAATGATTTAATGGGAGTTTCGGCAGTGGCTTCAGTAAAAGTGAAAGATACGAAACTGAAAGCTTCTGGCCCTTTGTTAATTACACATTGGGGAATGAGTGGCCCCGGAATCTTGAGACTTTCCGCTTGGGGAGCCAGAGAATTGGCAACCAAAAATTATCAGTTTACGTTACAAGTTAATTGGCTCAATGATTTAGATTTTGATACCGTTTTGGAAGATCTAAAAACAATCAAAGAGGAGAATAGTAGAAAAATTGTTTCTAAATTTTGCCCTTTTGATTTCCCGAAACGATTGTGGGAAAGTTTATTGTTGGCTTCTGGAATCAGTTTAGAGACTAAGTGGGCCGATGTTTCTAAAAAACAACTCACAGAATTGGTACAGCAACTTACCAAAGGTCAGTTTCAGGTAAATGGTAAAAGCACCTTTAAAGAAGAGTTTGTTACGGCGGGAGGTATCGATTTAAAAGAAATCAATTTTAAAACCATGGAAAGTAAACAGCACCAAAATCTGTATTTCGCTGGAGAAATTTTAAATATTGATGCCATTACCGGAGGTTTTAATTTTCAAAATGCTTGGACAGGAGGGTTCATCATAGCCCAACACATTACCTCTGAAAGTTAATTGTTTTTAACGGTTCAAATACCAAATGCTACCGTTTAAAATTGTGGCAAAACTGACCCAAGCCAAATAAGGAATGAGTAATTTGCTCGCAAGGCCATCTATTTTACGGAACGATTTGATAGCTTCGTAGATTACTAACCAAAGCAAAATAATTTCGATAAAGGCCAATAGCGGATTTTTTAAGCCAAAAAACAATAGAGACCAAAGGGCATTAAGCAGTAATTGAAAAACAAAAACTTGAAGGGCATTTTTCACTTCGGCATTATTTTTCTGGTATTTCGACCAGACTATTCCCAAAGCAATTCCCATCAGGATGTACAAGGAAGACCAAACTGGAGCAAACAACCAGTTCGGAGGGTTGAAAAATGGTTTTTCTAAAGTAGAATACCAATTCGTAATCGCGGAACGCGTAATAAAACTAGATAAATATCCTACCGAAAGACAGGCTACTACGGCTATGACCGTTTTGGTCCAATTAATATTTTTCAAATTTTAAATTTCTTTAATTTGTTTAAGTGTAAATTTAAAACTTTCCACAACAAAAAAAGTATCTTTGTCCAAATTTTAATTCTATGATTTCTGAAAAGGATTTTATTGCTTCTGATTATTCCAATGTGGTTGAAAAGGGAAGTTTTCAATGGAGTGCGCCCAGTAATATTGCTTTAGTAAAATATTGGGGTAAAAAAGAAAACCAAATTCCTGCGAATCCTTCTGTTAGTTTTACGTTGAATCATTGTAAAACCATTACACAATTAGGATTTGATAAAAAACAAAATGATGGCGTTTTTTCCTTCGATTTGTTGTTTGAAGGTCAACCCAAAGAAGATTTTAAACCTAAGATTCAGAAATTTTTCGAACGAATTTTTGAATATTGCCCGTATTTGAAAGATTTTCATTTTACGATAGATACCAGAAATACTTTTCCACACAGTTCCGGGATTGCTTCTTCCGCTTCTGGAATGGCTGCTTTAGCCATGAATATCATGAGTTTGGAAAAAGCCTTGAATCCAACAATGACCGATGAATATTTCCATCAAAAAGCATCTTTTTTAGCCAGATTGGGCTCGGGAAGTGCTTGCCGAAGTATAAAGGGACAAGTGGTGGTTTGGGGAAATCATGCAGAAATTAACGGAAGTTCCAATTTATTTGGTGTCGAATTCCCTTCGGTTCTTCATGAGAATTTTAAAAACTATCAAGATACCGTTTTGTTAGTTGATAAGGGAGAGAAACAAGTTTCGAGTACGGTAGGGCATGACTTGATGCACAATCATCCCTTTGCGGAAAGACGATTTGAGCAGGCGCATACGAACCTTTCTAAAATAAAATCAGTTTTAGCATCTGGTGATCTTGAAGCATTTATTAAGATTGTAGAAAGTGAAGCTTTGACCTTACATGCTATGATGATGACTTCGATGCCGTATTTTATCTTGATGAAACCTAATACGCTAGAGATTATTAATAAAATATGGAACTTTAGAAACGAAACGCAAATTCCGGTTTGTTTTACCCTAGATGCTGGGGCTAATGTGCATGTTTTGTATCCTGAAAATAGCAAGGAAATAATTTTACAATTTATTAAGAACGAATTAGTTGGCTATTGTCAAAATGGTCAGTACATTTGTGATCAAATTGGTGTTGGCGCACAAGCTATTTAATTTGTATATTTATAAAATTAATTAATCGACTATTATCGTATGAAAGGACCTCTATTCTACTCAAAAATCCTACTTTTCGGAGAGTATGGAATCATTAAGGATTCTAAAGGTTTAGCTATTCCTTATAGTTTTTACAATGGCGCTCTGAAAATTGAAGAAAACCCTTCAGCAGATGCTATTAAATCTAACGATAGTTTGAAACGATTTGCAGCATATTTAGAAACATTGCAATCAGAACAACCGGAGTTGGTTACTTTCAATATAGAAGCGTTAAAAGCCGATGTAAATAGAGGAATGTATTTCGATTCTAGTATTCCTCAAGGTTACGGAGTAGGAAGTAGTGGTGCCTTGGTAGCGGCAATATATGATAAGTATGCAGATAATAAAATTACGGTTTTAGAAAATCTTACTCGCGAAAAACTATTGCAATTGAAAGCGATTTTTTCTCAAATGGAATCTTTCTTTCATGGTAAAAGTTCTGGTTTAGATCCGCTAAATAGTTATTTGAGTATTCCAATTTTAATCAATTCTAAAAATAATATTGAAGCTACGGGAATTCCGACACAAAGTACCAATGGTAAAGGAGCGGTATTTTTGTTAGATTCAGGTATCGTAGGCGAAACAGCTCCTATGGTGAATATTTTTATGGAAAACCTGAAAGAAGCAGGATTCCGTAAAATGTTGAAATCACAATTTATCAAATACACCGATGCTTGTATAGAAAATTTCCTTCATGGAGACGTGAAATCATTATTCTCGAATACGAAGAAATTGTCAAAAGTGGTTTTAAATAACTTTAAACCCATGATTCCAGAACAGTTTCATCAGGTTTGGCAAAACGGAATTGATACCAACGACTACTACCTAAAATTATGCGGCTCTGGTGGTGGAGGTTATATATTAGGTTTTACAGAGGATTTTGAAAAAGCTAAAAAATCGTTAAAAGACTATAAACTGGAGGTAGTATATCAGTTTTAATGTTTTATTTTGAGAAAGTTTAACCGCTTTCAAACTTTAAATAGCCATGATGTTCACAAGAAAAACAAAATTATTACTGATGAAAATTTTCAGTTTGTTTTCTGTAGTTCGAGGCTATAATATTCTAATTATTGTCATAGCGCAATATTTATCTTCAATTTTTATACTTGCCCCCGAAAGAAGAGCTCTAGATGTAATTCTAGATTGGCGCCTATTTATTTTGGTTATTGCTTCCACTTTAACCATTGCTTCGGGTTATATCATTAATAATTTCTACGATTCGGAAAAAGATCTGATCAATCGTCCTAATAAATCTATGTTAGATCGATTGGTGAGTCAGCAAACGAAGCTTAAGGTATATTTTGGTCTCAACTTTCTTGCGGCTGTTTTGGCGTTAATTATCTCATTTCGCGCGGCGATGTTTTTTGCCGTTTACATCTTTTTGATTTGGTTTTATTCTCATAAACTTAAAAAATATCCCATCATAGGAAATTTGACCGCTTCATTTTTGGCAGTTTTACCTTTTTTTGGAATTTTATTGTATTTCAAAAATTTCTATCACGTAATTTTTGCTCACGCCACCTTTCTTTTTCTGTTGATTTTAATTCGTGAAATGATTAAAGATTTAGAAAACATCAAAGGAGATGTGGCTAATAATTATCAGACGATTCCGGTGCGTTATGGAGAAAAAACTTCTAAAAAAGTCATAACGGTACTCACCATTTCAACAATCATTCCGGTGTATATTTTGATTGAAAAATTCGATGTGGGTTATATGGATGTTTACTTTTATGTAGCATTTTTGGCGCTCATCGCTTTTCTGGCTAAACTATGGCAGTCTAATTTGCATTCAGACTATGTGCATCTTCACAATGTACTCAAAGTGCTTATTGTTTCAGGAGTTTTCTGCATAGTACTCATTAACCCAATGGTTTTGGTTCATGGTAGGGCTATTTTAAGAATTTGAACTTAAATCCAAAATCTACACGCTAAATCTAAAATCTGTCCTATCTTTGCAAAAATATTTTTAAAATGAACAACGGTAGAGGAAACAGTAAACGCAATACAGCAGGAAAATCAAATTCGGGAGGTAAAAGACCTAATGCTGCGGCAAAAGCAGGTTTCAAAAAAAATCAAGATAAATCAGGTTTTTCTAAACCAAAACCTATTTTTGATAAACCCAAAAAAGCAGTAAAAACTGAAAAGTCTGAAGATATTCGTTTAAATAAATACATTTCCAATTCTGGGGTTTGTTCCCGCCGTGATGCCGATATTTACATTCAATCGGGTAATGTTAAAGTAAACGGTGAAGTTGTAACCGAAATGGGATACAAGGTGAAACCGGGTGATGTGGTGAACTTTGATGGAAGTGTAATTACGCCTGAGAAAAAAGAATATGTTCTTTTAAATAAACCAAAAGGCTTTACAACCTCTAAAGACGAAGAGACCAGCGCCAATAATGTTTTGGATTTAGTACGTAACGCTACCAAGGCTAAGTTGCAACCTGTGGGACGTATGGATAAGACCACAACAGGTTTGTTGCTTTTTACGAACGATACGGATATGATCCGAAAGTTTACAGAGCCGAACCAACGTTCATCAAAGGTGTATCAAGTTTCTATTGACCGAAATTTGAAATTTGAAGATTTAGAAAAAATCCAATCGGGGATTACGATAGACAATCATAAAATTTATGTTGAAGAGATTTCGTATGTAGAAAATGCACCGAAATCCGAAATAGGCATAAAGATGAAAACCAGTAATGTAAAAGTGGTACGTAATATTTTTGAGCACCTTGGCTACAATGTGTTAAAAGTGGATCGTGTTGTTTTTGCTGGTTTGACCAAAAAAAATATAGGACGCGGTTATTGGCGTTTCCTAACAGAACAAGAAGTGATTAATTTGAAAAATAGTTAATCAAAAAAATTTCTAGCAAAAGGGCTGTATCAAACAATCGATACAGCCCTTTTTGTTTCGTTTTAAGGAAGAATTATTCTAATTGAAAGCGTTCGCATAAAAAAAACTATAATGGTTTAATAAAGCTTTAATGCGATTGGATGTTATTTGGTGGTTGAATGGAATCTAAATGTAGAATATGAAATGAATTTTCTGAGAGGTCTACTTTGTAACTTAGATTTAGTTCTAAAACAAAAAACCCTCAAAAACGTAGTGTTTTCAAGGGTTGTAAGTGGTACCTCCAGGAATCGAACCAGGGACACACGGATTTTCAGTCCGTTGCTCTACCAACTGAGCTAAGGTACCTTTCGGTTGCTTTCGTTAAGCGTGTATTGCTTGTTGATTGCGGGTGCAAATATAGAACCATTTTTCATTTATCCAAAACATTTTTTTAAAAAAATCTATTTGTACCTTAGCCTCGTTAATATTTAGAGGTATGATTTTAGCTATCGATGTCGGGAATACAAGAATCAAAAGTGCTGTAATTGAGAAAAATACAATTATTGAAACGGCTTTTTTTTCGTATTCAGAGTTTCAAAATTCAATTGAAAAAATTTTAAAAAAAAATATAGAAGTTGAGGTTTTAGTAGTGGCTTCGGTCGGAAAATTAGAAAAAACGGCTTTCGAAATTTTTTCAGATAGGGTGAAAATATACTATATCGATCGAAAAAAACCGTTTCCATTCAGTAATCAGTATGCAACTCCCGATACTTTGGGAATAGATAGAGCTGTTTTGGCTTCGGGTTCGGTTTTGAAATATCCGAATCAAAATCGATTAGTGATTGATGTTGGAACTTGCGTGACGTATGATTTTATAGACGATCAAGATGTGTATTATGGTGGAGCTATTTCGCCCGGTTTGCGTTTACGATATGAATCGATGCATCATTTCACAGCAAAGTTGCCCTTGTTGCAGCCACAAGAACCTACGGCTGTTATCGGAAACTCTACACAAGAGTCGATGCATTCCGGGGTTGTGAATGGATTAACATTTGAGATCGACGGTTATATAGAGGCTTTAAAGGCTCAAAAAGAAAACTTTATCATAATTTTAACGGGCGGTGATGCTAATTTTTTGGCTAAACGATTAAAAAATACCATATTTGCCAATTCAAATTTTCTTTTGGAGAGTTTGGGTAATTTATATCAATATCAAATCAACAATGATTAAGAAAATAATTCTAGGAAGTGCTTTCCTTTTTTCATTACATACTTTTGCTCAGGAAGGAACCGCTTCGCCTTATTCTTTTTATGGTTTAGGTGAAACCAAATTTAATGGAACAATAGAGAATAAATCGATGGGGGGAATGTCGGTTATCAATGATAGTTTGCGTATCAACTTACAAAATCCAGCCGATTTAACTTCTTTAAAACTAACAGGTTTTGCTGTTGGAGGAAGTTTTGTAGCTACCAAATTAAAAACAGATCAAGATACCGAAAAAGCGCAAAGAACCACTTTTGATTATTTAGCTATGGCTTTTCCGGTTAGTAGTAAAATGGCATTTAGTTTAGGATTGATGCCTTATTCGTCTGTTGGATACAAAATCATAAATATTACAAACGATGAGGGAACGCGTTTCAACGGTGTTGGAAATATCAATAAGTTTTTTGTTGGCGCGGGTTATCAGATTAATAAAAATTTCAGTATTGGTGCTGATGTGTCGTACAATTTTGGTAGAACAGAGAAAAGTGCTTTGTATTTAAGATCGGATATCCAATACGGTACAAGAGAACAAAATATTGCAACAATCAATGGTTTGGCCTTTAAAACAGGTTTGACGTATAAGGCTAAGATCAATAAATACGATTTTACAACCGGTTTAATCTTTGCTCCAGGATCTGTTTTAAAATCAGACAACACCAGAAATATTGCTAAAATAACGTACACTTCTTCTGGTTCAGAAATTGTATGGGAAGTGAATGATGTTGAAATACCAAATTCAGAAATACGTTTACCTTCTAAATTTACGTTAGGTTCGGGTTTTGGTTTGGATAAAAAATGGTTCGTTGGTGCAGAAGCTACTTTGTCAAGTAAAGGAAATTACGGAGATAACTATGCAGGTGCCGAATATGAAAAAGCGACTAAGTTTGCTTTTGGAGGATATTACATTCCAAAATATAATTCTTTCTCTAGTTATTTCGACCGTGTTTCTTACAGAGCTGGTTTAAGATATGAAAATACAGGCTTGGTACTGAAATCGGAATCTATTAAAGATAGAGCGCTTACCTTGGGATTAGGATTGCCTTTGTATGGTTCTACTTTGAACGTAGGTATGGAGATGGGAAAAAGAGGAACGACTAATGCTGGATTGATCCAGGAAAACTACATGGGTTTTTCAGTTGGTTTGTCGTTTAATGACAGATGGTTTGTTAAACGTAGATTCGATTAATTCGTGAAATTATTTTTCAATATACAAAATCAAAAAAAGGTGCTGTTGTTGATTGCAACAACACTTTTTTTAGTTTCGTGTGAAAGCAATTTTAAAGAAGTACAAAAAATTAATATTACCGAATTAAATCCGGTAGGTGAAGCGCAGGATTTTAATTTAAAATATACTGATTCGGGCAAAATCAAAGCGGTTTTAGAATCACCACAAATGCTTGATTATTCCCATCTCGAATTTCCGTTTACCGAATTCCCTAAAGGAGTCAATGTGACAATCTATGACGATATGGGGAATAAGAACTTCGTGACCTCTAATTATGCCGTATCTTACTCAGGATCCAATATTATAGAGTTACAAGGAAATGTGGTTATTACAACTTACGATGGTAAAAAATTAGAAACAGAGCAGTTGTATTATGACCAGAAAAATGAGTGGTTTTTTACCCAAAAGCCTTACCGTTTCATCGATAGAGGAAGTGTTATCAACGGTGTTGGGATAGATTTTAGTAAAGATTTCAAAGATTTAGATACACAACAAATAAAAGGAACTTATAGTCTTTAAATACAAACAAAATGAATTATTTAAAATACACACAATACGCGTATCTTGTAGCGGGCGCTTTGTTTTTGGCAGATGGATTTATTAAGTTAGGAGATAGTACGCAAAATCCTTACCTCAGTTTTGCTTTTGGAGCAGCGGCTGTAGGGATGTTCTTTTTTCGTAGAAAATTTGCTAAAAAATTCGAAGACAGAAATAAGAATCAATAAAAAATTAAACTTTCTATTAAAATAAAAGCGAACATCTTTTATTATTTCGTAGATAATTGTATTTTCGCCCACTGAATAAAAAAACAATATAATATAATGGCAGTTTTATCTAAAATTAGACAACGTTCATTACTGGTAATCGCTATTGTGGGGTTATCTCTATTTGCATTCATTATTGGTGCTTTAATCGAAAATGGAGGTTTTGGTACGGGTTCTAGAAACGCAGGTACTATTAATGGAGTTGATATTCCTTTTGAAGACTTTAGAGTTAAAGTAGACAATGCTCAAAAGAGTCAACAAGGAGTTTCTTTGATGCAAGCTACAAATGGAGTTTGGGAACAAGAGGTAAGAAGAGTATTGTTAGAAAACCAATTTGAAAAATTAGGATTGCGTTTAGGAGACGATCAGTTGATTAAAGTGATTGAAGATGATCCGCAATTTGCTCAATTTAAAGGACCAAACGGTAAATTTGATAAGGCAGGTTTCAATGAAATGGTAGCTTCTTTCAAACAATCACCAGAAAGATGGCAACAATGGTTAAACTACGAAAAATCGTTATCTCAATTTGCTACAGAGCAAATGTACAATACGATTGTTAAAGCAGGTTTCTACACTACTCAAGCGGAAGGAAAATTCAACTATGAGTTAGAGAACAACAAAGTAACTTTCGATTTAGTATCAGTTCCTTATTCTACTATTGATGATAAAAAAGTAGAATTAACAGATGAGGAAGTAATTGCTTACATGAAAAAGAACGAGAAAAAATACAAAGCAGAAGAATCTCGTGAGTTAGAGTTTGTATTAATTGAAGATAAACCATCTGCTGAAGATGAAAAAGCAATTAAAGATAAAATATCTTCTTTATTAAACGCTTCTGTGGTTTACAATGCTGCAACGGGTAAAAACGATACTGTAGCTGGTTTCCGCAACACTAATAATGTAATTGAATTTGTTAACGCTAATTCAGATATCAAATACGATTCAACGTATATTGCTAAAAAAGATTTGCCTTTAGAGCATGCTGAAGCACTTTTCAACAGTGCGCCAGGAGCTATCTATGGACCATATGTTTTTGGAGATTACTATTGTATTTCAAAATCTATGGGTAAAAAATCAGGAATCAATGCTAAAGCTAGTCATATCTTAATCTCTTACAAAGGATCTGCAGGACCACAATCTAACAGAACTAAAGAAGAGGCACAAGCTAAAGCGAATGAATTATTAAAAGAAGCACAAGCTAACCCAGGTTCTTTTGCCATGTTAGCATTTACAAATTCTGATGATACTTCTAAACAACAAGGTGGGGATTTAGGTTATTTTTCAAAAGGACAAATGACTAAAAACTTCGAGAACTTTGTTTTCGGTAATCCGGTAGGTAAAATTGGTTTAGTTGAAACAGAATTTGGTTTCCACATTATCAACGTAACCGACAAACAAGACGGTATCCGTTTAGCAACGATTGCTCAAAGAATTGTAGCTTCTGAAGCTACTAGCGATGCAAGTTTTACTAAAGCAACGCAATTTGAGATCTTAGCTAACGAAAAAGATTTTGCAACTGCTGCAAAAGAAAGTAAATTAACAATTGCACCAGCCGCTAAAGTATTAGCTATGGATGAAAATGTTCAAGGTGTTGGACCTCAAAGAGAAATTGTTCGTTGGGCTTTTGACGCAAAAGAAGGTGATGTTAAACGTTTCAATACTTCAGCGGGTCACGTTGTAGCACGTCTGAAAAAAGTAAATGAAAAAGGTTTAATGCCAGTTGAAGATGCAAAAAGCATGTTTGGTTATAAACTTAGAAATGAGAAGAAAGCTAAATTAATTGAAGAGAAAATGTCTGGTGCTACACTAGAGGCTGTTTCAAAAGCAACAGGTTCTCCAGTTAAAGAAGCTAAAGATATTACAGCTGCTGGTTCATTCATTGAATCTATAGGTCCAGAGCCAAAAGTGGTAGGTACAGCATTCTCTTTAAAACAAGGAGTTGTTTCAAAAACAATCGCTGGAAACTCAGGAGTTTTCAAAATCAAAGTAAAATCAGCTTCTAAAGCACCTGCTGCTAAAGATTACAAAGAAGTAGTATCTAGAGTAGCTGCGCAAGCAAAAGGTTCTGCTGCAGGAAGAGTATATGGAACATTAAGACAAAACGCTGATATCAAAGATAACAGAGCAGAGTTTAATTAATCGAACATAAAAATATAATATAAGAAAGCCGGGTAATCCCGGCTTTTTTGTGCTATTATATAAATGATTATGGTAAGTCTTTTTTACAAAATCATTTCTTCGTAAGGAATTACAGTGGAGTAACCTTTGCTTTTAAAATAGTCAGTAGGATTTTCTTTGGAGACTGCTAATATGAAATCACCTCCCCAGGCACCTAAACTTTTTATTGTGCCGTTAAAATCGTGAAAAAGCGCTTCTTTTATTGTTTGAGTTTCCAGTAGGTTACTCATTTCAATTTCATGTTTTTGTAAGGCAAGCGCAAACGTATTTACATCTTTTGCAGAGACAACCTCATTGGTAAGAGAATTAATAACAGGGATAGTTTTATACAAATCTCCACGTCTGTTAAAATAGTTGGCTATGGCTTCTTTACTATTTTGTTTTTTGTTTAGGTATACAAAATAAATCGTATTAGTGAATTTTGGATGAAATACCACTGGCGTCACCACCGGCTGTTCCTCTACCAACTGATAGATAATAGGAGTGCAATGTTGTGCACAGGCAATATCGTAGCCGCTTCCTCCGAAACTGTTTTTAAGCAGTGTAAAAGCGTTAATTTCCAGCCACTGTGCAATGTTGTTAATTAACGTAGAAGAAGTTCCTAATCCCCAAAACTTAGGAAAGGTTAATGTTGTAGTAATCGTATAACCGTCTTTTTTTTCTAGAAATTTTGGGTTGAGTAATAAAGCATGATGCAAGATTTCAACAAGCGTTGATTTTATTTTGTCTCCTTCAAAAGATTGTTTGTTTCGTATCGCTTCAAAAGTGATCGTAGATTCAAACCAAATGGATCCATCACTATCATAGCTTTTCCAATCTATTTGTTGGTTTTGACCGTTTTCTACTATTAAGTTTTGACCAAATCTGGTGGGTAGGGCAAAAGCTTTGGCACCATCGAGAACCACATATTCACCGGTAATTAATAGTTTGCCGTTACTGTAAAAGGTTTGTTTCATGATGTAAGAAAGATGTTTTCTGCCTAGCTTCGTAAACTTTCCAAATAATCTACAACAGCACTGTGTGAAACCGTATTTTTTTCAAAGTGTTTAATTACCTTTTTGCGCTCTTCCTGATTTGCTTGAAATTGATTTAAAATATTCATCAGGTGCATTTTCATGTGGCCTTGTTGTATACCTGTGGTTGTCAAACTGCGTAAGGCCGCAAAGTTTTGTGCCAAACCAGCCACAGCAACAATTTGCATTAATTCTTGCGCCGAAGGTTTTCCTAGCATTTCTAATGCAATTTTTACCATAGGATGTAAACTAGTTAAACCTCCTACGGTTCCAAGGGCCAAGGGAACTTCCATCCAAAATCTAAAAATACCGTCTTTAATTTCTGCATGCGATAAACTAGCATATTGTCCTTCTCGCGAGGCATAAGCATGTACACCGGCTTCAACAGCTCTAAAATCATTTCCAGTAGCCAATACCACAGCGTCAATTCCGTTCATGATACCTTTATTATGGGTCACTGCTCTATAAGGTTCTATTTCTGCAATACGAACCGCTTGCACGAATTTTTCAGCAAATTCTTGAGGGTTTTCGATGTGTTTTTCGGCTAAGTCTTCTATTTTGCACGAAACTTCGGCACGAACCAAACAATTTGGAACATAATTGGAAAGAATACTCATCACCACAACGATATTTTTTTCATCTGTAGTAAATTCTTCAAAATCTAGCGCCTCATTTTTTAAAGTCTTGGCAAATTGTTCTAGACAAGAATTAATGAAATTAGCACCCATCGAATCTTTTGTCTCGAAGGTAGCATGAAGTTGGTAGTAATTTTCTAAAGCACTGGTTTTATCTCTTAATTCTATATCTAATATTCCACCACCTCGTTTCTGCATATTTTTTGTAATGCTTTCTGTTTCGGTGAAAAATTTAGGTTTAATTTGTTTGAAAAAAGTTTCTAATTTTAATTTATCGCCCTTGTAGATAAAATGCACCTGACCAATTTTTTCGGTATTGATAATAGTTGCTTTAAATCCACCTCGACTTCCCCAATATTTAGCGGCTTTACTAGCTGCAGCCACCACACTGCTTTCCTCTACAGCAAATGGAATGGTGTAGTCTTTGCCATTGATAGTAAAATTGGGAGCTACTCCTAGTGGTAGATAAAAATTAGTAATGGTATTTTCGATGAATTCATCGTGTAATTTCTGTAAATCAGTATCTTGATTCCAATATTTTTTAATGGTAGAGATTGCTTCTTCAGCATTTGAAAAATAGGTAGAAGCGATCCAATTAATTTTTTCTTCTTTAGTTAATTTTGAAAAGCCGGAAATGGTTTTGGTCATGGTATTCTAAAATTAGGAATTACAAAGATAAAACTAGTGTATGAATTTTATTCCATGTATTGACTTTTAAATTGCGATTCACTTTACAAATAGGCTATTTAACAAAAAAATAAGTGGGTATGTGGGTTTTTTTTACTAAAATTGGGCAATTTTTTACATCAAAAATTATGAAAAATAAATTTTTTGCAGTTATGTTCTTCGTAATTGCTTCGATTTCAGCTTTCGGGCAACAGCAATTAACGTTAGAAGAAATTTGGGGTGGTGCATTTCGAGCTAAAGGAATGGAAGAACTCAACGCCATGAAAAACACCAATCAATATACGGTTTTAAATTTTGATCGAAAAACCAATTCCGCTCAAATCGATTTATACGATTTTGCGACATTGAATAAAGTGGCCACTTTATTAGATTCTAAAAATTTCCCAGCTTTACAAGGAATAGATAGTTATACTTTTAGTAAAGACGAAAAGAAGATATTAATAGCCAACAACAGCGATCAAATTTTTCGTCATTCATTTGTAGCGGATTATTTTATCTACGACACCACATCTAAATCGTTAACTAAACTGGCTGACTATAAAGTTCAGGAGCCTACTTTTTCTCCTGATGGAAGTAAAATTGCGTATGCTTATCAGAACAATATGTATGTTTATGATTTGACATCCAAAGTACATACACCAATTACTTCAGATGGGAAGAAAAATGCGATCATCAATGGAGTAACGGATTGGGTATACGAAGAAGAATTTTCTTTTGTAAGAGCTTACGATTGGAATGTGGGTTCTGACAAGATTGCTTTTATTCGTTTTGATGAAACCGAAGTTCCTGAGTTTTCTATGGACATGTACAATCAAGGGTTGTATCCAACGCAAAACGTATTTAAATATCCAAAAGCAGGAGAGAAAAATGCTTTAGTGTCTTTGCATATCTATGATATTAAATCAGGAAAATCTCAAAAGATTAACTTAACTTCTTATAATGATTTCTACATAGCACGCATCAAATGGACTAACGATGCCAATACGTTGAGTGCACAGGTATTAAATCGTCATCAAAATAATTTGGACCTTTTGTTTGTTGACGCCAATTCAGGAACAACTAAAATTGTTTTAAACGAAAAAGACAAAGCGTATGTTGATGTAACTGATAACTTGACTTTTTTGAAAGATAACAGTTTTATCTGGACTTCTGAAAAAGATGGTTTCAATCATATTTATCATTACGATAAAACAGGGAAACTTAAAAATCAAATTACCAAAGGAGCTTGGGAAGTAACCAACTATTATGGTTTTGATGATAAAAATGGTATAGTATACTACCAATCGGTAGAAAATGGTTCTATTAACCGCGATGTGTATTCTATTAAATTAGATGGAAGCGGTAAAAAACGATTAACTCTTCAAACGGGTACTAATAATGCAACGTTTAGTCCAAACTTTCAGTACTTCATAAACTCATATTCAAGTGCGAAAAACGCAACAAAATATACACTAAATAACTCTAAAACAGGAAAAGAGATAAAAGTAATTGTTTCAAATGAGGAATTAGAGGCTAAGCTTCAAAAGTATAATTTACCTTCGAAAGAATTTTTTGAGTTAACAACAGAAAAAGGGCATAAATTAAATGCTTGGATGATTAAGCCAAAAGATTTTGATCCTTCTAAAAAATATCCGGTATTTATGTACCAATATTCAGGGCCAGGTTCTCAACAAGTAGATAATGCTTGGAATGGTACCGATGATTATTGGTTTATGATGTTAGCACAACAAGGTTATATCGTTGCTTGTGTAGATGGAAGAGGTACAGGTTATAAAGGTGCTGAATTTAAAAAATGTACGTACAAAGAATTGGGTAAATACGAAGTAATCGACCAGATTGATGCGGCTAAAGTATTCGGAACGTATTCGTATGTTGATAAATCTAGAATTGGTATCTTTGGCTGGTCATACGGAGGATTCATGGCTTCTAACTGTATTTTTCAAGGAGCCGATGTTTTTAAAACCGCTATTGCAGTAGCACCGGTGACTTCTTGGAGGTATTATGATAGCATCTATACAGAGCGTTACATGCAAACACCACAAGAAAATGCAGGGGGTTACGATAACAATTCGCCAATCAACCACGTAAGTAAGTTAAAAGGTAATTTCTTATTGATTCATGGTACGGCTGATGATAATGTGCATGTACAAAATACTATGAAAATGGTAGAAGCTTTAGTTCAGGCGAACAAGCAATTTGATTGGGCTATTTATCCAGATAAAAATCATGGAATCTACGGAGGAAAAACTAGACTTCAGTTGTATACCAAAATGACCAATTTTATTAAAGAAAAACTATAATTTTTAATATTTACTAACCAAAAACAAATATATGAGCGAAATTTCAAAACAAGGACATCCTAAAGGATTGTACTTCCTGTTTTTTACAGAAATGTGGGAGAGATTTAGTTATTACGGAATGAGAGCTATCTTCATTCTTTTTATGACTAAAGTGTTATTAATGAAAGATGCAGAAGCATCTGAAATCTACGGAAGTTATACCGGTTTGGTATATCTAACACCCTTATTAGGAGGTTATTTGTGTGATAAATTTTTAGGAAACAGAAGAAGTATTGTTATCGGAGGATTGTTAATGGCAATTGGTCAGTTCTTCATGTTTTTTAGTGCTTCAGTAGGAGCAAATGGAGGAGTTTCTTTAATGTGGATGGGATTAACAGCAATTATCATAGGAAATGGATTCTTTAAACCGAACATTTCTACAATGGTAGGTCAGTTATATCCTGCTAATGATAGAAGAATTGATAGTGCTTTTACTATTTTCTACATGGGAATCAACCTTGGTGCATTTTTCTCGCCATTAGTTTGTGGTTCTGTAGATTTTAAATGGGGATTCTTCATTGCTGGAGTTGGTATGTTAATTGGATTGGTAGCTTTTGTTTTGTTCCAGAAAAAATATTTAATTTCTGAAGAAGGAAAAGAAATTGGATTACCTGTCAAGAAATTAGATGCTAAAAGTATAGCAATGATTATTGGTTCTATAGCGATTATTTTCTTCATGTTGAATTTCAAACAAATGTTCAAGAGCGATGTAGATATTATCAGTTACTTGATTTATGGAGCAATGATCCTAATGCCAGTTTTAATTTTAACAGACAAGAGTTTGACTAAAGTAGAAATGCAACGAATCATTGTGATTTTCATTTTAGCATTTTTCGTAATATTCTTCTGGGGAGCTTTTGAACAAGCAGGAGCTTCACTAACATTGTTTGCCGATAGACAAACAGACAGAAATCTTTTCGGATGGGAAATGCCAGCTTCTTATTTCCAATCGGTGAATCCATTGGCGGTTATTGCTTTAGCACCATTGTTTTCTATTATCTGGGGTTTTTTGTATATTAGAAAGTTAGAGCCTTCATCTCCTAAAAAAATGGCCATCGGTTTGACTTTGGTAGCGTTAGGATATCTTGTAATCGCTATTGCAGTGAAAGGTTTAGGAATGGAAGATAAAGTTTCTATGTGGTGGTTAATTGGTTTATACATTATTCATACTATGGGAGAATTGTGTTTATCGCCAATTGGTTTATCAATGGTTTCTAAGTTAGCTCCACTACGTTTATCTTCTTTAATGATGGGGACATGGTTTTTGGCCAATGCTGCTGCTAATAAATTTGCAGGAACATTAAGTGCTTTAATTCCTCCAACACCAGAAGCAGGATCAACAGAACCTATAGCTTATCCTTCATTCTTAGGATTTCAAATCACTAACTTATACGAGTTCTTCATGTTATTCATCGTAATGACTGGGGCAGCAGCAGCTATCTTATTCGTATTGAGTTCTTGGCTTCAGAAAATGATGCACGAAGGACACAAAGAAGGTGTTGATTTATCGGTTGAAAACAGATAATTCCATTTTAAAATAATTTCATATCTTTCAAGCCTGTAACTTAGTTGCAGGCTTTTTTAATTATAAAGAATTGAATTATGTGGAAAAATCATCCTAAAGCTTTACCTTTTTTATTCTTATCTGAAATGTGGGAGCGTTTCGGTTATTATTTAATGATTGGTATTTTTACCTTATACCTTAAAGATGTAGAAACCGGTTATGCCATGACCGAAAAAGAAGCATCCGATTTATACGGAACATTCATTGCCTTAGTTTTTCTAACTCCGTTTCTGGGAGGTCTAATAGCCGACAGATATTGGGGCTATAAAAAATCGATTGTTATAGGAGGGCTTCTAATGGGTATAGGTTATATGCTGATGGGAGTTCACGATAAAACGGTTCTTTACGTGGCCATGACCTTAGTAATTGTGGGTAACGGATTCTTTAAGCCGAATATTTCAACATTGTTGGGTAATTTTTATTCGGAAGAGAAATACAAAGCACAAAAAGACGAAGGATACAACATTTTCTACATGGGGATTAATATCGGTGCCTTTGTGTGTAACTTCTTCGGTGCTGTTTTTGAAAATCTTTTCGGATGGACTGCTGCCTTCATGGTTGCCGGAGTGGGAATGTTTATTGGTGTTTTGGTATTTGTGTTAGGGACAAAACATTATGGAGATAAGGTGGAAAAAAAGGGAGTACAGCCTGGAGATATGCCTTTCTCTAAAATTGTGATGTTTATTTTGTTACCATCCGTAGTTTTTGGATTCATCGGTTGGTTAATTAAAGGAGTAGCTTCCGATGCGAATCCAGATGCTTTTATTTTCGGTTCGGATAGCACGGATGCTTTTATTTTTGCTTGTATTCCGGTAGTATTGTTTTATTCTAGTTTGTATTTCAAAGCAAAAGAAGAAGACAAAAGACCTATAGGGGCGTTATTGGCTATTTTTGCTGTAGTTATTTTGTTCTGGGGAGTATTCAAACTGAACGGTTCTGCCTTAAACAATTGGGGTGATAAATATACTGATAGAGAAGTAACCGGTGTGGCAAAAACGATCACGGATAAAATTTATCTAACCAAGGAATTAACCTATTCTAAAGACTCTGTTGCGGTTTACGATGAGGCTTTCCGAATTAAAAAAGAAAATGGGGAAGTAGTAAAAGAAGTTAACTACCCATTATATTTCAGAAATGTTGCTAAAGACAAACTTCCAGAAGAAGGAAATACAATTTCGGTTTGGGCTTCCAATTTAAGTCAATCTATCAATCCTTTTTGGGTTATCGTATTAACACCTTTGGTAGTAGCCTTTTTTACCTTTTTAAGAAACAGACAAAAAGAACCATCAACACCAACAAAAATTGCTTTTGGATTGTTAATTTCAGCTTTGTCTGTATTAGTAATGATTTTTGCAGTTAAAGCAGGAAGCAACGGTTCGGAAAAAGTAAGCGTATTTTGGTTATTTGCTAACTACGGAGTAATTACTATAGGTGAATTGCTTCTTTCTCCAATGGGATTGTCAGTGGTTTCAAAATTAAGTCCTGCCAACATTACTTCATTAATGATGGGCGGATGGTTCCTATCAACCTCTATTGGAAATAAATTATCGGGAGTGTTAGCCTCAATGTGGGATTCTTACGATAACAAAGAGGATTTCTTCTGGATTAATTTTGGATTGTTAATGTTTGCGACTTTATTGATGTTTGCTTTGCTAAGAAGCTTAAATAAAGTTATGAAAGAAAAAGGAATCAACTAAGATGGCTATTACGATAGAAGAAATACAAGGTTTTAAAGGTAAATACCCCAAACAATTATGGTATTTGTTTTTCAGCGAGATGTGGGAACGTTTTTGTTTCTACGGGATGCGCGGAATGCTGACTTATTTCATGGTGTATCATCTAATGATGGACAGCAAGCAAGCCAACTTGCAGTACGGAGCCACTCAAGCTTTTGTTTATGCATTTACTTTTATTGGAGGCTTATTTGCGGATAAAATTTTAGGTTTTAGAAAGTCTTTGTTTTGGGGTGGTTTGTTGATGATTTTAGGAAGTGTCCTTTTGGCTATTAATCCCAAAGAGTTTTTCTTTTTAGGGATTAGTTTCAATATTATCGGAACAGGTTTCTTTAAGCCGAATATTTCTTCTATGGTCGGAATGTTATACAAAGAAGGAGATGTTAGAAGAGACGCTGGCTTCTTATTGTTTTATTCTGGAATTAACTTAGGTGCTTTCTTGGGAGGTTATGTGGTAGCTGTTGGAAAAGGAACATTGTTTGGAAGTTTTGTGCCTCAGGAATATACTTGGAATTTTGCTTTTGGACTAGCTGCTGTTGCAATGACAATTAGTTTGTTGACGTTTTTATTTACTCGAAAAAAGTTAGCGACTATTGGTCTCTCTCCTTTGGAGATAAATGATCAAGGAAATTCAAAAAAATGGATTGAATATTCTGTATACATTGGAACTTTTGCCATTATCCCATTGATTATGATTATGGTTTCCAATACGGATTATACTAATTATTTTATGTATGCCATTGGACCATTCAGTTTGTTGTATTTGTTTTATGAAATGACAAAGAATACTGTTGCTGAGAATAAAAAATTAATAGCAGCTTTATTCTTTATCTTGTTTTCAGTTGTTTTCTGGGCTATTTTCGAACAAGCCGGAGGTTCTTTGAGTTTGTTTGCAGCGGAGAATCTTAGCGATAAATTACTTTGGTTTTCTGCCGACCCGAATGCTGTCAATAACTCTGTCAATTCATTTTTTGTAATTGTTTTTGCACCAATTATTGGTATTTTATTTATTGCCTTAAGCAAAAGAAAATTAGAGCCCAACTCAATGGTTAAATTTGGCTTAGGCTTTTTATTGTTAGGAATTGCTTTTTATTTGTTTTATACTATCCGATTAACAGCTTCACAAGAAGGTTTAGGTTCATTAAACATCTTTGCTGTTGCTTATTTGGTAGTCACTTTTGCAGAATTATTCCTTTCACCGATTGGTCTTTCACTAATGACAAAATTATCGCCTTATCGCCTACAGGGATTAATGATGGGAATGTGGTTTTTAGCCAGTGCTTATGGTCAATACGTAGCGGGCTTGTTTGGAGCGAGTATAACTCCTGAAGATACCGATTCAAAAATGCAAAAAATGATTACTTACACAGAAGGGTACAAAGATTTTGCTCTATACGCTATTATATCGGGTATAATCCTTATCGCAATAGCTCCCTTGATTAAGAAATTGATGCAAGAAGTAAAATAATTTTGTAATTTCGGCATTGTTTTTGAAGTACAGAACATAAAAAATGAATGATGAAAAAGTTACTTTTAGCCTTTTTTTTGGTTTTAGGAGTATTTACAGTAAATGCGCAGGAAGTACGTTGGATGTCGTTAGATGAAGCATTGGCTAAACAAAAGAAAAATCCAAAGCCTATTTTTCTGGAAGTATGTACAGATTGGTATTCTCAATGTAAAATGTTTGAGAACAATACACTTCAAAATGCTGAAGTTGCCGACTTTATAAACCGCAATTATTACGCTGTAAAGTTTAATGCAGAAGGAAATTCAGTTGTGCATTTTAAAGGAAATAGTTTTAATAATCCAAATTACGATCCCAATAGAAAAGGTCGAAATAGCGCCCATGAATTAACCTCCTTTTTGAAAGTTGAAGGATATCCATCCATTTATATTATTGGTAAAAATGGAGAAGTTCAGGAAAAAACGACTGGGTTCAAATCGTCAGAAGAATTGTTGAAATTTTTGAAATAAAATAATGAAAAATTTAAAATACCTCTTATTATTACTACCCGCTCTTCTTATTTTTAGTTTTACTGAAAATGTGAAACCGGTAGAGAGCCTAAAGTGGCATACTAATGTAAAAGAAGCTGCTGCGGTAGCGCAAAAAACTAATAAACCGATGCTTTTGTTTTTCACAGGAAGTGATTGGTGTGGTTGGTGTATTCGTTTGCAAAAAGAAGTTTTCAAAACTCCAGAGTTTGAAAAATGGGCTACTGACAATGTAGTGTTGGTAGAATTGGATTTCCCAAGAAGAGTACAACAAAGCAATGAGTTGAAAATGCAAAATGCACAATTGCAACAAGTGTTTGGCATTAGAGGGTATCCAACAGTTTGGATCGTGAAAGCTAAAAACAATAATGGCAATATCAATTTTGAGCAGTTAGGCAGTACAGGATATGTAGCAGGAGGACCTAATGCGTGGTTAGCAGGAGCTAATCAGATGGTAGCAAAATTTGAACCGTATACCAAAAAAGAACAACAAGATTCTAAGAAGTCTAAATAATTCTTAATTAAAATTTATAGAATCCCTTTTCATAAGTACTATGGAAAGGGATTTTATTTTTGACACAAGTCGCTTTCCATGTCAAGATAGAACTTTTGTAATTCGAAGCATCGGCGATTATCATTTCTGGTTGTTGGGATTGCAACAGCCTTTCGAGATTTATTTTTGGAGCATGTGAAAGGATAATGATATCGGCCTTTTCCAAGGGTTGGAAAATTGCAGATTCGTCAATCACCAATATTTTTTTATTTTCAAAATACATACAATTATTCAAAGGTTCTTTGATGATAGTAGAACAAAAATTAGCTGTAGCATACGTTTGTATCAATTTGTCTTCAAAACTGTTTTTAACAATGGTGTCTCGACTCAGTAATCTAATGGTATTTCCTGTTTTTTGTGCTATCATTGTTTTTTGCAAAGCATTAAACACTATGAATTCAGAGTTAGTCCTGCTGCTCCATACCGTGGATAAATAGACTATTTGGAAAGCAATAATATTGGACAATAACCAAACGATTTTTTTAAAACTAGGTTTTCTACATACAATTGTTCCGCTTATTATTATTGCGTAGCCAAGGATCATCAAGGAAAAATTCAAAGGAATTTCAGTCCAAATAAAGTTTTCTATTGAAGCAACCCAATGGATAAATTGATTCATGTAGGTTATCGCCAGTTCCAAGGGTTTTGTCAGTAGCTCAGGTGTAAAGTTGAAAAAGGCCAATAATACAACAACAGTTCCCAAAGACATAATTCCAACCAAAGTAGGAATAAGTACTATATTAGTGATAAAGAAGAGCCCTGGGAATTGATGAAAATAGTAAATACTCAAAGGAAGAGTGCCAATTTGAGCGGCAAAAGACACCGTAATAATGTCCCAAAAGTATTTTATAATACTGTTTTTTGGGTGCCATATTCTTGAAAGTGCAGGTTGTAACCAAAGAATGAAAAATACTGCTAAGTAACTCAATTTAAATCCGATATCGAATAAAAAGAAAGGATTAAAAAGTAGTATCAAGAACATGGAGGCAATGATAGTATGAAATGGATTGGTTGCCCTATTGATGAAGTTACCAATAGCTAGAAAACTGAACATAGTCGCCGAGCGAACCACTGAAGGAGAAAGTCCTGCGATTAATGCAAAAAGCCAAAGCGATAACAAAATGAGGATAATTCGTGTGGTATTACCAGTTTTTGTGTTAGGTAATGGTTTTAGCAAAAGTGTAACAAAAAGCATAATGAATCCCACATGCAGTCCGGAAACGGATAAAATATGTATGGCTCCGGCAAATTGATAATCTTTTAAGATTTCAGAGGAGATGTCTTGTTGCTGACCTAATATTAAAGCGAGTACAATGGCCAATTCGTCTTTCTTGAAACCGGAATGGGCTAAGTTTTCAACGATAGTGTTACGAAATTGAGAAGTATAATACCAAATGTCTTTTGAAATCCGATTACTGACTTTAATTTGACTGCTTTCTGTGAAAATCTGAGCGTATATTCCTTTGGTTTCTAAATAATGACCGTAGTTAAATTGATTGGGGTTATTGGGTTTGAAATTTGACACGAGTTGGTCTTCAATTCGTATGATATTGCCCGTTATTAGATCCTTTTGCTGCGGTTGCTTCCGTATGTTCAAGATTGCTTTTCCGCGGGATATTTGTCCTTCAATTTGGGCTATTTCAATTACATAGCGGTTGTATTTTTCTGTGTTTTTAAGTTTATCAATTACGGTAGCCTCAATGGTTGTGGTTCTTTCTAAATTTCTGGGGTTTTGAGTGTAATGATTTTGTTTCAGGTTATCTTTATGAATGATTATCGAATGAATTCCGAAACTAAAAAAAAGAAAATATAAAGCTATCGAAAACCATTGGTTGTTTTTTAGTTTTCGATGATTTGTGATGAACACAAAACTAAAAAGAGATATAGCAACCAGTAAAATTACCAGATCTATGGTAAATGGAATGGTTAGATAGTAGGAAAACAAAATCCCTAAAACAAACCAAAAGGTGACTCTTACTATTGGGAATTGAAGTATCTTCATGAGGTTCAAGATACTAAAAAAATGTAAGAATAAAAGTCTTAATTTAGGATTCTATTGATTTGTGCAAAAGATTGACTAAAATAGGGTTCTTTGGTAGAAGAAATCATAACTCCTTTAGAAGTAGAGGAATGCAAAAATTTAATTTCGTTCTCTACTATTTCAACGATCAATCCAACATGGTTGATACTATTTTTTCCATTGGTTTTGAAAAAGATCAAGTCGCCTTTTTGTGCTTCTGATTTTTTTATTGGCTTTCCAGAAGAGGCCATAGCTGTGGAGGTTCTAGGTAGAGCAATATCAAATTCGTTAAAAGTGACTTGTATTAGTCCAGAACAATCCATTCCGGTTTTAGTGGTTCCGCCTGCCCGATAAGGAGTTCCTAAAAAAGTAAGTCCTTTGCGAATTAATCCTTCTGATAGTTGTTTCGAATTATTTTTGGTAAAAGAATCGTTTTTGTAAATACCTGATTTTTGCGCCTCAGATTTAGAGGTGATAATTTTAGAAGATGTTTTACAACTCACCATTACTAGAACGAATCCTAATAATATCAGAAAGGATTTTACACTCATTAGTATTCTTTATAATCCGTTAATATTTTGATTTCTTAAATGAGAAACGATTAAATGGGCCGTTTTATCGCTGGCACCCGCACCTCCTAATTTCTGTTCTAAAAGATCATACTGCGCTAATAGAGTATTACGAGAATCGGATTTTAGTATTTTGGTTAATTCTTCTTTGACTCTTTTAGAATTGCAATCGTCTTGAATCAATTCGGTTACTACTTCTTGGTCCATGATAAGGTTTACCAACGAAATGTATTTTAAGGTAATGATTCGTTTGGCAATCTGATAAGAAAACCAATTTCCTTTGTATAAAACGACTTCAGGAACTTTAAATAAAGCGGTTTCAAGCGTAGCTGTACCCGAAGTTACTAAGGCGGCATGAGCGACACTTAAAAGATCGTACGTTTTGTTTGAAATAAATTTAACTTGACTTTGAGTTAAAAAGGGTTCGTAAAACGAATATTCCTGACTCGGGGCACCCGCAATAACAAATTGGTATTCCGGAAAGTCATTCACCACCGAAAGCATAACCGAAAGCATCTTGGTAATTTCCTGTTTTCTACTTCCTGGCAATAAAGCAATGATAGGTTTATCGGATAGTTGATGTTCTTTCTTAAAAAGATCTGTATCTGTCTTGGTTCTGTTTTGAATAGCATCAATCAGAGGGTGACCTACGAATTCAACCGGGTAGTGGTGTTTCTTTTCGTAAAAATCCTTTTCAAAAGGTAAAATAACATACATTTTGTCTACATCTCGTTTAATCGCTTTGATTCGGTTCTCTTTCCAAGCCCATATTTGAGGAGAAATGTAGTAGTGTGTCTTAATGTTAAGCTCTTTGGCCCATTTGGCTATGCGCATATTGAACCCCGGATAATCTATAAAAATGATTACATCAGGATTGAAGTCGATAATATCTTTCTTGCAGGTTTCTATATTTCTTAAGATGGTGCGAAGATTCAATATTACTTCGGCAAACCCCATAAAGGCTAAATCGCGATAGTGCTTTACCAAGCTTCCTCCGACACTTTGCATTAAATCGCCTCCCCAAAAACGAATTTGAGCTTGCGCATCCTCTTTAAAAATACCTTTCATTAAATTGGATCCGTGTAAATCTCCCGAAGCTTCTCCGGCTATGATGTAATATTTCATTTTAAACGAGTAAGGTTAGAACTGTAAGCAAAATAGTAGCCAAAACGACACCACGAGCCATTAATTCTTTATTTAATTTTAATAATGCAAAAAAAGCAATTAAATTCAAAACAGCACCAATGGCAATGATTTTTCCTAAGTAGCCTAAAGCTTTATAACTTTCTATGCCTTGCATAAAATCAAAATCGGTAAACAGTAGGAAAAATAAAAAAATACCTAAAAAAGTGGTTGCAAAACCAATAAGTACACCAATTAGTAAATCTGTTTTTTTCATAAATTCCAAGTATTCAGTTGTTGTATAGCATGATGTGCAGTCAAATCAAATTGAACGGGAACAATAGAAATGTAACCATTTTTTAATGCCCATTCATCAGTATCTTCTCCTTTGTCTTCGTTGACAAATTCTCCAGATAACCAATAATATTCTTTCCCAAAAGGAGAAACACGTTTATCGAATTTCTCTTGATATTTAGCTCGAGCTTGTCGGCAAATCTTGATGCCTTTAATTTCTTCTCTTTTAAGTTTTGGAAAATTCACATTCAGAATCACACCGTCTGGAAGGTTGTTCGATAATACTTCTTCGATAATTTTTTTAACAAATGGTCTGATCTGCTCAAAATCCGCTTTCCAGCTGAAATCCGCCAGTGAAAATCCTATAGAAGGAATACCTTCAATCCCTGCTTCAATAGCCGCACTCATGGTTCCGGAATAGAGGATATTAATGGAAGAGTTGGCTCCGTGATTAATCCCAGAAACACATAAATCGGGTTTTACTTTTAATATTTCATTTTTAGCAATTTTCACACAATCAGCAGGAGTTCCCGAACACATATACTCGGTAATTTGAGTATTGTCGGATTCTATTTTATGAATCTGAAGTGTGTCGTTTACCGTAATAGCATGACCCATAGCGCTTTGAGGGCTATCTGGTGCCACAACAACAATTTCTCCTAACTCTTTTACAATATCGATGAGGGTTCTGATGCCTGGAGCGTTTATTCCGTCATCATTTGTTACTAATATTAATGGTTTTTTCATTTGGGTTTAGGTTCAAAAAAGTAAGGCTAAAATAAGCATTTTTATATGTAAGTTCTTAATTTTATAGCTTTAACAAATAATTATGTTGTCCCTATTTTTTTGGCATAATTTTTTCACTACATTAGTAACCGTTATGAATGCAATTTGGATTTTTATGAAAAGAAATTATAGAATTTTAATAGCAGTTGTTGCTATATCGGCTACTCTATGGAGTTTTATGCCGAAAGCCCAACAACAAGACCCAGAGAAAGATAAAATGCTCTTGGATTTAATTTCCATTGTCATCGACAATGCGCATTATAGTCCTTCTCGAATGGATGATCAATTTTCTAAGGGTGTTTATGATGATTTTTTAGACGCTGTTGATCCTTCTAAAAGATTTTTCATACAATCCGATATTAATGAGTTCAAGCCCTACGAATTTGAAATAGACGACATGATTAAAAATCGTGACCTTACCTTTTTCAATTTAGTGTATGATAGATTACAGAAGCGCATGACTGAGGCTAAAGTGATTTATCGTGCTTTGAATGATTACCCCTATGATTTTACTGTAGATGAAACAATAAACATTGATTCGGATAAACTTTCTTTTGCAAAAAATTATACCGATTTAAAAAATAGATGGCGTTTGCAGATGAAACTTTCTGTTTTAGCCAATCTGGTAGACAAACAAAAAATTGAGGACGACAAAAAAGCAAAAGATCCTTCTTACACCCCGAAAACGTTCGAACAATTAGAAAAAGAATGTCGTGAGTCTACTTCTAAGTCTTTGGATGAATATTTCGAATTTGTAAATGAATTACAAAAAAGCAATTGGTTCGAGATTTATATAAATTCAATAGTAACACAATACGATCCTCATACATTCTATTTTGCTCCTGAAGAAAAAGAAAAATTCGACATTAGTATGAGTGGAAAATTAGAGGGGATAGGGGCTCGACTACAAAAGAAAAACGATCATACTGAAATTTCTGAACTAATTTCTGGTGGTCCAGCATGGAGAAGTAAGCAGTTAGAAGCGGGAGATATTATTCTAAAAGTGGGTCAAGGTGCTGCCGAACCTGTTGATGTAGCCGGGATGCGTTTGGATGATGTAGTTAAAAAAATTAAAGGACCTAAAGGTACCGAAGTGCGATTGACTGTAAAGAAAGTAGATGGTTCTATTCATGTGATTACACTCAAAAGAGATGTGGTTGAAATTGAGGAAACCTATGCAAAATCAACCATTGTAGATAAAAATGATAAGAAATTTGGGATTATTTATTTGCCTAAATTTTATATCGATTTTGAAAATGACGACAATCGCGATGCAGCAAAAGATGTGGCTGCTGAGGTAGAAAAACTTAAAAAAGCTGGTGTACAAGGAATTGTAATTGACTTACGTGATAATGGTGGAGGTTCTTTAAAAACAGCGGTAGATATTACAGGTTTGTTCATTAACAGTGGTCCTGTAGTACAAATTAAGTCATCAAACGGAAAAAGAGAAGTATTAAATGATCATGATTCTAAGGTGCAATGGGATGGACCATTAGTAGTAATGCAAAATAATTTTTCAGCTTCTGCTTCCGAAATTTTTGCAGCGGCCATTCAAGATTATAAACGTGGAATTGTTTTGGGTAGTAAGCAATCTTATGGTAAAGGAACAGTTCAGAATGTAATTGATTTAAATCAAATTGTAAAAAATAATACTTTTGGAGATTTTGGTGCTTTGAAAACCACAACTCAAAAATTTTATAGAATTAATGGTGGATCAACGCAATTGGAAGGTGTAACAAGTGATATTGCTTTACCAGATCGTTATTCTTACATCAAAATTGGAGAACGTGATGCTAAGAATGCAATGGCTTGGGATAAAATAGAGCAAGCGCCTTATCAACCTACAAAATCTATTTTAAACTATGAGACGGTTATTAGTAACAGCCAGAAACGCGTCGCTGCTAATCCTCAGTTTAAGTTGATTGATGAGAATGCGAAATGGATTAACGATAGAAAGGAAGACAATGTAGTGAGTCTTAGTTTAGATAAGTACAAAAAAGAAGTAGCTGCTATTGAAGAAGCTACTAAGAAGTATAAAGCGATTACTAGCTATAAAAACAATTTAGATTTCAAATCATTACCAGACGAAATTCAGCAGTTTAAAACCAATTCAGATTTGGCTCAAAAGAGAAAAGAATGGCACGAAACCTTAAGTAAAGATGCCTATATTGATGAAGCTTTGAATGTATTAGGTGATATTAAAAGTAATTTTGTAAATAAGGAACCGATGGCTAAGTCACCAAAGACAAAGTTATTAACGAAATCATAAGTAATTAAAAATCTAGGTTTGTAAATAAAATAAAAATGGGGTTATAAACCCCATTTTTGTCTTTATAATTTAGAAGCTTTTTTCTCAGCTTTCTTAACTTTCTCTTTTTGCTTGGCTGATTTTTCTCTTAATTTTTCAATTTTTTCTTGTCTTTTTTCGATATCTTCAGGTGATAATTTTCCTTTCTTTTTATCTTTTTCTAATTTCTTAATTTCTTTTTCTATGTCTTCGTTAATATCTTCTTGTTTGTCTTTTGCATCGCTCACTTTTTCATGAGCATCAGCAACTTTTTTTCTATCTTTCTCATATTCTTTGCGTTCTTTCTCCGCTTTTTCTCTCTCTTTTTCCAATTTTTTTCTTTGGGATTCTATTTCTTTAAGTCGCTTTTCTTCAGCTTCCACTTTTTTTTCTTGGAGCTTTTCTGCTCTTTCTTTTTCCCTTTCAGCATTTTTTCTAGCTTTTTCTGCTTCAATTTCTGCAAGGTGTGCTTTTCTTTCCGCTTCTTTTTGTGCTTGTAGCTCTGTAGCTTTTATCTTAGCTATAGAATCATGACGTTTTTGTTCCATTGGTTTTTCCGCTTCCTGAGCTACTACCGAAAAACCTATAAAAAATGATGTGAGGGTTAGGATTAATTTCTTTTTCATGGATGTACTATTTTGAGTTTATATTTCTTTGTTGCCTATATTTACAACATAAATTTACAATTATTTCTTCGCATTATGAGGTTAGATTTTATAAATATTATTGCTGCTTTCTTTTTTTTAACATTAATCTCTTGCAACAAAAATAATAACGTAACTTCTAGTAATTTATTGGGTGCTGCAGTGGTTTATAACGATTATTTTTTACCCAAGAGTACCACAGGTGTAGTGATTCGTCATCGATTTTATACTCTATCTTATGCAGAAGAGCACGAGCAGGCTGAATGGGTTGCTTATGAGTTGAAGAAAAATGATATTGTTCGCGTAAATTTTAAGAGACCTTATTTTATTGAAGATCCTAAAGTCCCAACAAAATCGGCTAGTTGGAGAAATTATATACGTTCTGGATACGATCGTGGTCATCTTTGCCCAGCGGCTGACAGACGTTTTTCTAGAGAGGCTTTCAATGAAACTTTTTATACCTCAAATGTATCTCCCCAAAGAAACGATTTCAATGCTGGAATTTGGAACAGATTGGAACAGAAGACAAGATATTGGGCGCAGAAATACGATGGAGTATATGTGGTAACGGGAGGTGTTTTAGACAATCATCAGAAAACCATAGGAAAAGAAAGAGTTACTGTTCCGAATTACTTTTACAAAATTTTAATGGATCGATCAGGCGGTGCATACAAAATGATTGCCTTTTTGATGCCACATAAAGAGTCGGATAAGCCTTTATATCACTACGTGGTTTCTGTTGACAAGATTGAAAAAATGACCGGAATAGATTTTTTCCCGAATTTACAAGATGATTTGGAGAAAGATTTGGAACGAAAAGCCGATTATAAACAATGGGCTTTTTAAATTTACCATTCGTTTACTTTGTTGGCATCCATCTTTACAAAAATGAACAGTAATATGGTAAACGCCCATAAACTGGATCCTCCATAGGATAAGAATGGCAAAGGAACTCCAATGGTAGGGAAAATACCAATTACCATAGAAATATTGACAACAAAGTGGGTAAACAATACGGAGGCAACCCCATAGCCGTAAATTCTACTAAATTTAGTTTTTTGATTTTCTGCTAAGTACAAAATACGCAGTAGTAAAGCCACATAAAGAAGAATTAAAACAGCAGAACCAACAAAACCCCATTCTTCTCCAACTGTCGTAAAAATATAATCGGTATGTTGTTCGGGTACAAAATTCCCTTTTGTTTGCGTTCCTTCCAAATAACCTTTGCCAAGCCAACCTCCGGAACCGATAGCTATTTTAGATTGGTTGGTGTTATAACCAACTCCAGCCATATCTACTTCTCTCCCAAAAAGAACATTAAAACGATCTCTATGATGTTGTTTGAATACGTTTTCGAAGACATAATCTACAGATAAGGCGAAACCAACCATTACAATTAAAACTGTTGCACTAGCAATAATATTACGATGAATAGGACGCGATCTCAGATAATGAATTGCTACACCAGCAAAAATAAGTAGTACTACGTATAGAGGTTTGAGCAATAAGGCCATTAAAAATAAAGCTACTGCAAAAAATCCTGTCCATAAATACCATGAGGGAAGACCTTCACGATTTAATACAAAGATGAACATGGTAAAGATAAGGGCACTTCCTGGGTCAGGTTGTGGTAATATTAATAAAATAGGCAAGGCAATGATTAGTAAACCAATGAGTTGATGGTTAAAGTTTTTTAAATTTACCTGTGAATCGCTTAAATATTTTGCTAACGCTAATGCCGTTGCTGCTTTAGCAAATTCGGAAGGTTGTATCGTGAAAGAACCAATGGCATACCAACAACGTTGTCCGGCAACCGTTTTACCAAAGATGAAAAGTCCGGCAAGTAAGACCAAAGATGCTCCAAAAAAGACACTGGCAAAACGTTCATAAATTTTAGCATCAATGGTAAGAATTATGAAAATCAAAACAATGTTACAGCCAATAAAAATTAACTGTTTTCCATAATTTTGAGTAATGTCAAAAATATAATTGGATTCTGGTGTAATATCAGCGGAATAGATGTTCATCCAACCTAATATTACCAGTGCCATATATAAAATTACGGTAATCCAATCGATGTTATTTTTAACACTTTGATTTTTCATTTACACTGAAGTTGAAGTAGTTTGTGCTTTCTTAATAGAATCTAATTTCTTTTGATTTTTAACTCTTTGAACCGAATCTTTGCGTACTTTGATTCGGTACATCGAGTCGACATATTTTCTTGAGAATTTATTGTACTCGTGTTGTAAACTACGATTCATCATATTCTCCTCTCTGACCTTATTGGTAACTTTTCCTTTAATGTATTTTTCAACCATCAAAGAAGTAATCGGTCCTGCAATAGTTGCGCCATAACCTCCATTTTCTACAAATACGGCTATAGCAATTTTTGGATCATTTTTAGGTGCAAAAGCTACAAATATAGAGTGGTCTTCTAGTTGAACTCTTTTACCATTGATTTTAGCAAAGTTTTCAGCAGTTCCTGTTTTACCACACATTTCGATACCTTCAACTCCCAGAAAATAAGCTGTTCCTTTTTTATAAACTTCAGCCAAACCTTCAACAACGGGTTTGTAATATTTAGGATCTATAGAAGTTGTGTGTTTTGTTCTGAATTTCGCATCTATAGGTTTTCCTTTAATCTTTTTAATGATATGAGGAGTGTAATAGTAACCTCTGTTGGCTATGGTAGCCATCATATTAGCCAGTTGGATTGGGGTCATTAGAACTTCACCTTGTCCAATTGAATTCGAAATGATTGCAGTAGATCTCCAACCACCATTTGGATAAATTCGCTCGTAGGTTTTTGATGTCGGCAAGTTACCTCTTCTTCCAGTTGGCAAATCGTATCCCATGAATTGTCCAAGTCCAAAAGTTTTTAAGTGTTGACTCCAATGATCTACCCCAATAGAAGGAGTACTGTATTTATCGATACTGCGCAAGTAAGCATTTGCAAAATAAGTGTTGCACGATTTAGCAATACCCATATGAAGTTTTCGCATACCGCCTCCACAGTGGCATCTCATAAAGCGTCCACGTCCATAACTAAAACCACCACGGCAGGCAAAAGCAGTCGAAGTATCGATAACTTGTTCTTGCAATCCAGCCAAAGCAGTTAGTATTTTAAAAGGTGACCCTGGTGGATATTCTGCTAGTAAACTTCTGTCGTATAGAGGCTTTGCTATAGAATCGTTGTATAATTTTGTGTAATTTCTTGATCTTTGACGGCCCACTAAAATAGCGGGATCATAAGAAGGTGCTGTTACTAGACATAAAATTTCACCCGTTTTAGGTTCAATAGCGATAATTCCACCACGTTTATTCTTCATTAATGCTTCACCGTATTTTTGTAGTTCCGCATCAATAGTTAAGGTGATGTCTTTTCCTTGTAGGGCAATCGTATCGTATTTTCCTTCTTTGTAAGGTCCAATTTCTCGATTAAAGCGGTCTCTTTGTATGTGTTTTACTCCTTTTTGGCCGCGGAGTATTTCTTCATACATTTCTTCAACACCTTGTTTCCCAATTAAATCACCACTTTTGTAATATGGATTTTTGTTGATGATGGCATCGTTTACCTGTGTGATGAATCCAAAAACATTGGCACCAACACTTACTTGATAATCGCGAAGGGAACGTTTTTGAATGTAGAAACCTTCAAATTTTCTTTCCTTTTCTTGAAAAGCGGCGTACTCAAGTTTGTTCAATTGTCCTAAAAACACTGATGGTAGGAGCGGGCTGTATACCACAGCTTTATCAAGACGTTTCTGGAAATCTTCTTTGGTAATATTAAGTAATTTACAAAATTCTAAAGTATCAAGGTTTTTAATTTCCCTTGGAACAACCATGATATCATAAGAAGGTTGATTGGCTACAAGTAAATTGCCATTACGATCATAAATATACCCTCGCTCGGGATATTCGTATTTGATTTTGATGGAGATATTTTCCGATTTCAGTTTTAATTCTTCATCGATTATTTGTAAATAAAAAAGCCTTGCTATGATTAAAATAGCAGAAACTATTATCATACCAGGAAGTAGTAGCTTTCTCATTTTTTAGTGGGCTTGAATAAATAGATGATTAGTATACTAACTAATAACGTAAATACTGTGGTTCCAATTGTTCTTAGTAGTGCATCTAATATAAAATCGAATTTAAAAAACTCTAATAAGAACAATAATAAGTGGTGTGTAAGTATTGAAATAAAAATGAATGTAAATCTTTCAGGAGAAAGACGATCATTGATTTTAATAGTTTGATATTCATAACTTAATCCGAAAGCAAATCGGAAGAAAGCAGGTCGTATTTGAGCTAAAATTAAACAAGCTGTTGCGTGAACTCCTCCAGAATTGGAGAAAATATCCATTGTTAAACCTAAAAAGAAACTGGCAATAAGTAAACCGGACTTATTGGTGTTAACCGGATAGAGTAAAATAAATAGGATATAAGGATAGGGATTCAAAAAGCCAAACAGGTTAATGTTATTGAAAATTATTACCTGTGCTGCAATAAGAAAAACAAAACGAATGATATTAAATAATAAAGTGCTATTCATTTGGTTTAGTTTCGGCTTCTAATTTGTTAATTTCATCAATGTCTTTATTATTGATAATATAAACATGGTTAAGATTGGTCATGTCATTGAATAATCGAACATCTACTGTGTAGTAGTTGGTCTTAGTATCCATATATATTTTATCGATAATTCCTACTGGTATATTTTCTGGGAAAATTTTGGATATACCTCCTGTTACAATCGTATCTCCTTTTCTAACGGAAGCCAACCTTGGAATTTCAACCAATTGCACATATCCAGCATTTTTGGCTGTCCAAATCAGTGATCCAAAGTGGTTGGTGCGTTTTACTTTGGCATTAATTTTAGATTTAATATTCAATACGCTGATTACAGTAGCGTAATTAGAAGATACCTTTTCGATTACCCCAACAATTCCTTGACTGCTAATAACTCCCATGTCAGGTTTTACTCCTTTTAAGGAACCCGAATTGATAGTTAAATAGTTTTCAGGAACATTGTAAGAGTTGTTGATGATTTTGGATTGAATAACTTCGATCTTATCATATCCTTTGACAGAATCTTTAGGTAAGTTAAAGACACTATCTTTTTGGTTAAATAATAATTTGCGCAAGGCTGCATTTTCCTGCGCTAATTTGTCATTTTGTTGTTTTAAACGGAAATAAGTCTCTATCTCGTTTATTTGTTCGTAAACATTTCCTGAAAGAATGTTAGCAGAATTAACTACTTGGCTTCGATGATACGAATGCGATTGAACTACTAATGTTAACGAAGTTATCAAAAGCAGCAAAAACAGTAAGCGATTACTGTTTTTAAATATAAAGTTAAATATTTGCTGCATTGGATATAATTACAAATTTTGAATCTGTTGAACCTCTATCGATCGATGTTTCGATGATAGATTCTGGTCTATTGTTATTTAATTAAAATACTTCTGTATTTGTTGATATTCTTTAAGGCCATTCCTGTTCCTCGAACTACAGCTCTTAATGGATCTTCGGCGATAAATACGGGAAGATCTGTTTTTTGTGAAATACGTTTGTCTAAACCTCGTAACATAGATCCACCACCTGCAAGATAAATACCGGTGTTATAGATATCAGCCGCTAATTCAGGAGGAGTTTGAGATAAAGTCTCCATAATCGCGTCTTCGATACGTTGTATAGATTTATCTAAGGCTTTAGCGATTTCTCTGGAAGAAACTTCAATTTGTTTTGGTTTTCCAGTCAATAAATCACGCCCTTGAACAGACATATCATCTGGTGGAGAGTCTAAATCTTCTGTTGCAGCTCCTATTTCAATTTTAATTTTTTCAGCAGTTGTTTCTCCCACAAATAAATTGTGTTGAGTACGCATATAATAAATGATGTCGTTGGTAAAAACGTCACCGGCAATTTTCACCGATTTGTCACATACAATACCTCCTAATGCAATTACAGCAATTTCCGTAGTACCACCACCTATATCTACAATCATGTTTCCTTTAGGTTGCATAATATCGATTCCGATACCGATAGAAGCAGCCATAGGTTCATGAATCAAATACACTTCTTTTCCATTAACACGCTCAGCCGATTCCTTTACCGCACGCATCTCTACTTCGGTAATTCCTGAAGGAATACATATTACCATACGTAAAGCTGGAGTGAAAAGACGTTTTTGTAAGGCAGGGATACTCTTGATTAACATTTTAATCATTTGTTCTGATGCATCAAAATCAGCAATAACCCCATCTTTCAAAGGACGGATTGTTTTAATATTTTCGTGTGTTTTCCCTTGCATCATGTTGGCTTCTTTACCAACTGCGATTATTTTTCCAGTTATACGGTCGCGAGCAACAATAGAAGGGCTATCGATAACAACTTTGTCGTTGTGAATGATTAAAGTATTTGCGGTACCAAGGTCTATGGCGATATCCTCGGTCATGAAATCAAAAAATCCCATATTTTATTTGAGGGTTAGTATGTTTAATATAGTCTATTCCAAACGCAAAAGTATAAAAATTATTCCGTATAATTCAAAATAAAAAATGCATCAATAAAATTTTATCGATGCATTTGTAAATATTGTAAAATATTTAAGGTTTAGTGTTTAAAATGTCTGATTCCTGTAAAAACCATTGATATCTGATTTTCATTACAGTAATTGATACTTAATTCGTCTTTAATAGATCCTCCAGGTTGAATTACAGAAGTAATTCCGGCATGGTTAGCAATTTCAACACAATCAGGGAAAGGGAAAAAAGCATCGCTTGCCATTACAGCTCCGGTAAGATCGAAATCGAAAGATTTTGCTTTTTCAATAGCCTGACGTAACGCATCTACTCTCGAAGTTTGACCTGTTCCTGAAGCACATAGTTGTTTGCCTTTTGCCAAAACGATAGTATTCGATTTGGTGTGCTTGCATATTTTTGAAGCAAAAAGTAAATCTTCAATTTCTGCTTCGGATGGAGAGGTTTGGGTTACTGTTTTCAGATGTTCTTGGTTGTCGGTTACTAAGTCTTTATCTTGTAGTAAAATTCCGTTTAGACAAGTTCTTACCGTTGTTTTGGAAAGTTCTGTCTCTTTTTGAACCAAAATAATTCTGTTTTTCTTTTCTTCTAGAATATCAATAGCGGCGTTGTCATAACTTGGAGCAATGATTACCTCGCAAAATAATTTATTGATTTCTTCAGCCGTAGCTAAATCGATGTTTCCGTTGGCTATTAAAACACCACCGAAAGCAGAAGTTGGGTCTCCCGCTAACGCATCCAAATAGGCTTCCTTCATTGTTTTTCGAGTAGCAATTCCGCAAGCATTATTATGTTTTAGGATGGCAAAAGTAGGAGCATCGTTTTTGAATTCGTTAATTAGATTGACAGCGGCATCAACATCTAACAAGTTGTTATAGGACAATTCTTTTCCGTGTAATTTGTCAAACATTGCTTCAAAATCACCAAAAAAGAATCCTTTTTGATGTGGATTTTCTCCATAGCGAAGCACATTTCCTTGTGTTTCACTGATTTTAAGAACCGTTTCGGTTTCGTCTTGGTTGAAGTAGTTGAAAATTGCCGAATCGTAATGGGAAGAAACATTAAACGATTTGGTAGCAAAAATCTTTCTTTGTTCTAAAGTCGTTGCTCCGTTTTGCTCGGAAATTATGTTTAAAAATAATTCGTATTCCTTTACTGAAGGAACAATTACAGTGTCTTTGAAGTTTTTAGCAGCAGCTCTGATTAATGAAATTCCTCCGATATCTATTTTTTCAATAATTTCTGAGTCACTGGCACCTGATGCAACTGTTTTCTCGAAGGGATACAAATCCACGATGACTAAGTCAATTTGAGGAATTTCGAACTCGCGCATTTGTTCAATGTCGGTTTCGTTTTCTTGACGGTTCAAAATACCTCCGAAAATTTTAGGATGTAGGGTTTTTACTCTTCCTCCTAGGATAGAAGGGTAGGAAGTAACATCTTCTATTGGAACTACAGGAATACCAAGATTTAAAATAAATTCTTCGGTTCCTCCGGTTGAATAAAAAATAACACCAAGTTCGTGAAGTTTTCTAACGATGGGCTCTAAACCAGTCTTATCGTACACTGAAATCAGTGCCGATTTAATTGTTTTTGTAGTATTCATTGTGTTGTTGTAATTTGTGGTACAAAAGTAATTTATTCCGTTGTAATTACATGGTAATGGAACAAAAAATGTAACAATTATCGTTTTTTTATACTAACATGTTGTAAATAGTACTCGTTATGATGATTTATATTCGTTTGTTGCAGGAGAGTTTTAGCTTCGCAGTCAGTGCTTTGCGCAATAATAAACTTCGTACTTTATTGTCATTATTAGGTGTGACTATTGGAATTTTTTCAATTATAGCGGTACTCACAGCAGTAGATTCTTTAGATAAAAAGATAAAAAAGGATCTTAGTTCACTAGATAAAAATACAATCTATCTGACTAACGTTTCTTTTGGCCCTACTAAAGTACCGAAATGGAAAAGGGAACAGTTTCCTAAAGTTACTTTTGATGAATTTGAATATCTCAAAAAATCGCTCAATAATCTTGATGCCATGTGTTTTCAGTTGTTTACTCGAAACGAAAACATGCAATTTGAAGGGAAAACGGTAAGTTCTGTCAGTATTGGACCTACTACTTTTGAATTGTCCGATATACAAAAATTAGAATTTGAAAAAGGCCGATTTTTTAATGAAGCCGAATCCAATTCGGGGTCGCCGGTAATTGTTTTGGGGTATCAAATCGCTGAAAATTTATTTGATGACTTGGAACCTATAGGGAAAAAGGTAAGACTTTATGGTCAAAGATTTACGGTTATTGGAGTGATGAAGAAAAAAGGTTCTGGTGTTTTTGATGATAATCAGGATACTTCGGTTTATATTCCAGTTAATTTTCTGCGAAGAATGTATGGTGACAATAATGAAATGATTACTCCTGCTATTTTAATCAAACCGGTGGATGGGGTAGATATTGAATCGTTTAAAGAAGAGTTAACTCAAAAACTAAGAAATTATCGTGGACTAAAACAAAATGAAATAGATAATTTTTTCATTAATGTACTTTCTGGATTAACTGAAATGTTAGACGGGATTATTAGTATGATGAATAAAGTAGGTATTGGAATTGCTTTCTTTTCTTTTCTAGTTGGAGGCTTCGGAATTGCTAATATCATGTTTGTTTCTGTGAAAGAAAGAACCAACCTGATTGGGATTCAAAAATCATTGGGAGCCAAAAACAAGTTTATCTTATTCCAATTCTTATTTGAAGCTATTGTTCTGTGTTTTATTGGAGGGCTAGTTGGAATTACTCTCGTTTGGCTTCTATCGATTGCTTTGACGCGTGTGCTTGACTTTGAGTTTGTCTTAAGTATTGGAAATATTTTGTGGGGATTTGGATTATCGATTAGTGTTGGGTTGATTTCTGGAATTATACCGGCTTATATTGCTTCTAGATTAGATCCCGTGGAGGCGATTCGTAGTGGGATGTAGTATTTAATTAATCAAAAATCTACAAGCTCAATAGATTCAACTTTTTCTATTGATATAAAAAAATACCCCAAAACAGTAAGTAACTATTTTGGGGTATTGTATTTTATAAAATTCTATTATCGAATTTCTCTGTTTAAGATCAAATCAAGGTATAAGTTGATTTTATTTTTTAACTCTTTACGATGAGCAATAAAATCAAGGAAACCATGCTCTAATACGAACTCAGCGGTTTGGAAACCTTCTGGTAATTCTTTTCCTGTTGTATCTTTTACTACACGAGGACCGGCAAAACCAATCAAAGCTTTTGGTTCCGCAATATTAATATCTCCTAACATAGCGTAAGAAGCTGTTGTTCCTCCTGTTGTAGGATCTGTACATAAAGAGATGTAAGGAATTTTAGCTTCAGCTAATTGAGCTAATTTGGCAGAAGTTTTTGCTAACTGCATTAATGAGTAAGCGGCTTCCATCATACGCGCACCACCCGATTTTGAAATCATTACAAAAGGGATGTTGTTTTTGATAGAATAATCGATTCCTCTAGCGATTTTTTCACCTACTACAGCTCCCATCGAACCACCAATGAAAGCAAAATCCATACAGCAAACAACTAAATCTTCACCTTTCGATTTTCCAACACCAGTTCTAACCGCATCTTTTAATTTGGTTTTACTCATTGCATCTGTTAGACGATCAGAATATTTTTTGGTATCTGCAAAATGTAGTGGGTCTTTAGAAGTGATATTTTCATCTAATTCAACAAACTCATTGTTGTCAAATAAAATTTGAAAATATTCTTTACTTCCAATTCTCACGTGAAAATCATCTTCAGGACTCACCCATAAATTTCTTGCTAATTCTTCAGCATCTACAATTTTTCCAGTAGGAGATTTGTACCATAATCCTTTTGGAACATCTTTCTTATTTTCAGTGGGAGTAGTAATTCCTTTTTCTTTTCTTTTGAACCAAGCCATAATTTTAAAGTTATGAGTTTTTAAGTTATAATTGATGAGTTGCGAGTCGAAAACTTGTAACTCCTCATTCATAACAATTAAAGTGTATTTACGTTATTTAAATCGGCGAAAGCCTGCTCTAATCTTTTGTTGAAAGTGATTTCACCTTCACGAACCCATTTTCTAGGATCGTAATGTTTTTTGTTAGGAGAATCTGGACCATCAGGACTTCCGATTTGGGTTTTTAAGTAATCAATTTTAGAAGTCATGTAATCTCGAATACCTTCGGTGTAAGCAAACTGTAAATCGGTATCAATGTTCATTTTAATTACTCCGTAAGAAATAGCTTCTCTGATTTCTTCTAATGTCGATCCAGAACCACCGTGGAAAACAAAATCTACAGGATTGTTTCCAGTGTTGTATTTTTTTTGAACATACTCTTGCGAGTTTTTCAGAATTTTAGGGGTTAACTTCACGTTTCCGGGTTTGTATACACCGTGAACGTTTCCGAAAGCAGCCGCAATAGTGAATCTAGGAGAAACTTTCATTAATTCCTCATACGCATAGGCTACTTCTTCGGGTTGTGTGTATAATTTTGAACTGTCTACATCGCTGTTGTCCACTCCATCTTCTTCACCTCCAGTAATTCCTAATTCGATTTCCAGAGTCATTCCCATTTTACTCATACGACTTAAGTACTCTTTGCAAATTTCGATATTTTCATGAAGTGGTTCTTCTGATAAATCGATCATGTGAGAAGAGTATAAAGGTTTTCCTGTTTCGGCAAAATGTTTCTCGGAGGCATCCAACAGACCATCAATCCAAGGTAAAAGGTTTTTAGCACAGTGGTCCGTATGAAGGATAACGGTAGCACCATACGCTTCGGCTAAAGTATGGATGTGTTTTGCTCCTGCAACAGCTCCTGCAATGGCAGACTTCTGATTTTCGTTAGATAATCCTTTACCAGCATTAAATTGTGCACCTCCGTTAGAAAACTGGATAATTACGGGAGCATTCAATTTTGCTGCAGTTTCAAGTACTCCATTAATAGTGCTCGAACCTACTACGTTTACAGCAGGAAGGGCAAAGCCTTTTTCTTTAGCGTAGTTAAAAATTTCCTGTACTTGGTCGCCGGTTGCAACACCTGGTTTTATGTTGTGAGCCATGTAATAGTTTTTTATAAGATTGACAAAATTACAAATTTAGTTTTTAGAATGGATAGTTAATACCAATATTTAGAACTCCTTTATTGAGACGCATCTCTTTAAACCATTTTTCTCCTTCTTTTAAAGCGGGATTATAGGTTTTAAAACCGTAATCAAATCTGACGATGAAAAATTTAAAATCGTATCTGAATCCCATTCCGGTTCCTAGTGCCAAATTTTTTAGCGATTGGACTCCTGAGAAAATCTTTGTTTCATCGGTTTCATTATCAAAAACATTCCAAATATTTCCGCAATCGGCAAAAATAGCTCCATTAAGATCGCCAAAAAACTTAAATCGAAATTCAGTGTTCAAAGCAATTTTCATATTCGCTTCGTTAAAATCGTTCAGACCACCGGAGCTACCTGGACCTAAACTATAGGATTGCCAAGCTCGGTTATCGTTGGTTCCCCCAGCAAAATAACTTCGTGAAAAAGGAATTGATTTAGAATTTCCGTAAGGAATTGCAATTCCGAAAAAGCTTCGAAAGGCAATCGATTTGTTTCGTTTTAAATCCCAATGACGTATAAATTCAAAATCGGTTTTTATGTATTGTGAATAGGTTAATCCAAAAAAGTCTCTGGTTCCATCATCATTTTTTGGTTGATTGCTAAGATCGGAGAGTACGGTTAAAAAGTTTCCTGCTACTTCAACTTTACTACGGAAACTATAAAACTGTCTGTCAAAAAAATCAGTTTTATTGTTTTTACTGAAACTGAAATTGGAAGCGAAGATTAAGTTGTTTTCCGTTAAACGATCTTTTCGTTCTTTAATACTTTTAATGTTTTTATAATCGGTACTATTAGGATCTAAACTAGGATAAATGTTCTGTAGCGCATTTGTTATAAATTGATTGGATCCTGTTGGGATAGTCAAATTTCCGTTGGCATCTACTAAAGTAGGATCAGTATTGTACAATTCTGCTAGATTGTTTAGTCGGTTGTATGAAGAATTGTAAACGTTGAAATAATTGTCGATGTTAACGTTTTTGACGTATTGTAAGTTGATCAAGTCAAGTTTGATATCGGTATTTTTATTTGGAACCCAACTGTAGTTAATGGTAGAAGTAAGGTTTTCTTTATCCAATCCAATATTGGTCTGTTTTGAAAACCCTAAACTAATCAAAGAGTTGGGAAACATTCTTTTGGGAATAATTCTATCGGTGTTAAAAGGAAGAAACAGTCTTGGGAAAGTTAGACGTAAATCTGCACCGACTTCGGATAGATTGAAAAACTGATTGTTCGGATTGGCCAAATCTTTAGAAGAACCAATGTTTCCTCTGAGTCCTAATTCCAATATTTCAGCTCCTCTAAAAATATTTCGAATAGAGAAAGAAGTACTACCGGCAATACCAAAATCCATGATATTGGAATGCGTAAAATCGGCATTGGCTCTAAAACTGTATTTGTCTTTTGAAATTAGATAAATATTGGCTTTGACAGTTTTGGTTAACGTATCTTCAACGTATTGAATGTTAGGGTAATTAAACACTCTGAGGTTGCTTAAAGATCGGAGAGTTAGTGTTCTGTTTTCGTCACTATAAACATTTCCTTTTTGTATAAAAACGGCATCTGTTAATGCTTTGGGTCTGTAGCGAAGTCTGTTGGTGCTATAAATGTTGAAGTTTTTATAGATGGCACTATCGGCTACTTGTTTTTGGTTTCGGTTGGATAAATCATTGGTGAAGATATTTACTTCTCCAATTTTATAAATCTCGTAAGGCTTCGTTTTTGTAGAGTCGTTTATTTTGTATTCACGATTGGTGATATTAACGATAACTGGAGCCTTTTTAGAAGTAGTATCGATTTCAAAAAAAATATTTTGTTGTTGAAAATGGTAAACTCCATTGTTTCTAAAATAGGAAGTCAAACGAGTTCTTTCGCTATCAAAATTTTCTGTTTTGTACTGTTGTCCAATTTTAATCTGCGATTTTCTTTTCACACTTTCATAAAGTGAATCAATCACAGGTGATTGTATATTGGTTGAAATCGTGTCTAGAAAAGTTGGTTCTCCTTTAACAACCTCATAATGTATTTTTCCTTTTTTATTTTTGAGGTAATCTATTTTATGTTTGGCAACAGCATCGAAATAGCCCAAATTAAAATAATGAGCTTTAAGTCTTTTAACAGAGCGTGCTGTTTTTATAGTATCAATGATTACTGGGGCTTCTCCTGTTTTTCTTAAAAAATTATGCCAACCATAATACCAAAAAGATTTACTCAATCTGTTGATTTGTTTTTTGGAAAGAAGCTTGGCTAATCGATAATATTTTTTTGGGTTCTGATTGTATTTTGCTTTAAAAATAGAATCTGTATTTTCTTTGGCTAAATTATACATGTGCAAACGCAACTTAATTCCTAGAATGTTAGAGTTGGGTTGCTGTTGTATGTGCGCTACTACATCTTCGTCTTTTACTTTTTTACCATCCACTTGAAGCGTGTTTTTGGTCAAAAGATGTTGGTTGGCAGGAACTTTTTTTACTGCATCACAGGCAGATAAAAGTACTGCAATTAGAAGAATTAATACTATTTTTGTAGAGAAATTATTCAATAGAATCTGAAATTTAGTTCAAAAATACACTTTTTTTTATGGTTAGTAAAAACCAAATAAAACTTATAACGAGTTTACAACAAAAAAAATATAGAAAACAAAATCAATTATTTATTGCAGAGGGAGTAAAGGTGATTGAGGAACTTTTGCATTCTAGTTTAGAACTAGAGCAATTGTTTGTAACGCATCCCATGTTTTCTGAAATCCCGGAGCATAAAAAAAGTGTTGTAACTACGGCAGAATTAAATAAAATTTCAGCATTAACTACTGCTAACGATTGTTTGGCACTTTTTAAAATCCCTCAAGATAAAGAGGTAAACGATTCGGGATTAGTTGTTGCTTTAGATGATATTCGTGACCCGGGAAATTTAGGAACTATTATCCGTCTCTGTGATTGGTTTGGGATTCAACAAATTGTTTGTTCCGAACAAACTGTAGATGTATATAATCCAAAAGTTGTTCAGGCTACCATGGGGTCTATAGCAAGAGTGAATGTGACTTATGTAGATTTAGAAAGGTATTTGAAGAAAGTTTCAAAAACTGTTTTCGGAACTTTTATGGAAGGTGAAAATATCTACAAACAGGCCTTGCCGCAAGAAGGCATTATTGTTTTAGGAAACGAAGCCAATGGTATTTCTGAGAAAATTGAAAACCTTGTCACTCAAAAAATTTCGATTCCTCGATTTGGAGATTTACAACAAACCGAAAGCCTTAATGTAGCTATGGCAACCGCTATTGTTTTGAGTGAATTTAAGCGTAAAGAGTCCTAACAAAAGGCTTTTTAATGAAAAGCAAAATTGATAAACACTCCGCGGGTAGACATGCTAGCTACGTTTCCTGTCCAAGGACTATTAGGATCTGCGTCGGGAATGATTTCATTCTTTAAACCGAAAACACCTCTGATGGAAGGCGAAAATTTAAAATATTCAAAATACATGTCAATGCCCACGCCTAATTCATAATTGTTAGTGTTTTTCAACATTCTGAAACGGTTTGCAGAATTATCGTCAGGTGAATTGGCATTACTCGACAAATTCATAGAAGTGGATAATCCTCCAATCACATATGGTTTAACATTTCCTAATCGTTTGGAAGAGAATTTAGCCAATAACGGCAAATGAATGTATGTCGATTTCACTTCTCTTAATCGATCTACGGGATCGGTAAGATTCGGGAACGTCAGATTGCGTTGTCCATAGTGTAAACCTGGTTCAAATCGTAAATCGATATATTCGTTGATGCGCAAATTAGAAATCAGTCCTACGTTGAATCCCATCTGACTATCAACCAAAATGTCTTCTCCGTCAAATTTTTTATCTATTTTAAAATCATAGCTATTAAATCCCAAGTAAAAACCAAAGTGAACCCTTTGTTTGTCGAAATTTTCAAGATTAATAAGCGGTTTTTTGGCAAACATGCTTTTCTTGAAAACCTGTGCGTTTGTGATGGTTGTCGCTAAAATTAAAATAGTGATGAAAAGTCTTTTCGTCATTTTGGTCGTTATTTTTTTGATGCGCTATAAATGGTAGCTACCCCAAAAGTTTGAGGAAGGTTTTTTACATCTATAAACCCAATATTACGTAAAATATTGTTTAAACGCTCTCCGTAAGGGAAAATTGATGCCGAATCGGATAAATATTTGTAAGCAACTTTATCTTTTGAAAATAAGCGTCCTATTAACGGTAGGATGTTTTTAGTGTAAAAATTGTAACCTTGTTTGAACGGGAATTTTTCTGGAACCGAAGTTTCTAAAATAATGAATTGACCGTTTGGTTTTAAAACTCTATATATTTCAGACAAGCCAGATTCTAAGTTCTCGAAATTTCTGATTCCAAAAGCAACTGTTATCGCATCAAAAGTATTGTCTTCAAAAGGAATTTTTTCGCTGTCGCCTAAAACCATTTCAATTTTTGAAGAAAGGTTTTTTTGAGCAATCTTTTGCTTTCCAACTTCCAACATTCCTGCAGAAATATCCAAACCAATGATTTTTTCCGCATTAGTTTGCGAAAGTAATATTGCTAAATCTCCGGTTCCGGTAGCTACGTCTAATAGTAATTTTGGATTTTTAGAAGCCACCATCTTTACTATTTTTTTTCTCCAAGACACGTCTATTCCAAATGAAATAACTCTATTTAAATTATCATACTCAGAAGAGATGGTGTCAAACATTTGAGCAACTTGTTCCTTCTTACTAGAGTCGGAATCTTTATATGGTTTAGTACTAATTGACATGATATAATTTTTAACAAAGATAGGATTAAATTTTAATAGCTAAAAACATGTGTTTCATCGAATAATTAGCAATTTTCATCGTTTTTATCATTAAAATCGGGTATTTTTTAAAATACTAACAATTTGGTATTGTGTTGATTGTGTAAAATTACTATTTTTACAATCAGAATAATACTAGAAAATGTTCTTAACATTTAATGATGAAAAAATGAATTAACAGACACGGTTAATTTGTAATTCCAATCATGAGCTGCAATTGTTACCCAATTGCATAAAAGTGTCACAAACGTTCTTTGGGTTAAATTTGTTTTTGGAAATTTAGTTTTGTTGTATTACTTTAGTGGTATTTGGTAATACAGCATAGAGATTCTAATCTCGGTTTTTATTGGCCAATATAATTTTGGTTGAACAGTAAAGACTTTACAAAATTGATTGGAAACATCATATCGGTATTATTTAAAAACACCTCTTAATGAGGTGTTTTTTTTGAATAAATTTTAGATTTTATGATAAGTTTCAAAAGTAAAGGCGAAGGAATGTTTTTCGTCTTTATCATGAAAAGTGCTTTGTGTTAGTTTCCATTTTTTAGAATCAATTTCAGGGAAAAAAGTATCCGCTTCAAAATCACCATCTACTCTGGTAATGTCTAGACAATCTGCTATGGATATAGATTGTTTGTAAATTTCCCCGCCACCAATGACAAACACGTTTTGGTTTTCAGGAACGGCATCAAGAGCTGCTTCTAAAGAATGAACTACAATACAACCCTCGGGAGCGTTATAATTCTTATTCTTTGTAATAATAATATGAGTGCGATTAGGAAGTGGTTTTGGAAAGCTTTCAAATGTCTTTCTACCCATAATTATATGGTGACCGCTAGTTATCGATTTAAACCTTTTGAAATCATCCGGAAGATGCCAAAGCAACTGGTTGTCTTTTCCTAATTCGTTATTTTTACCTACGGCAGCAATTAATGTAATCATTAGCTTTGTTGGTCTAAATCTTTTTGCAATTGTTCTATTCGGCGTTCTTGTTTTGCCATCAGTTTATCAATTTGTTCTCTTTCCCACTTTTTATTCATAAAACTATCGGTTACAAATACTCTAATGAAGTGGAGAATAAAAATGAACAACCAAATAATAATTGCCCAAACGGCCCAATTGGTTTCGGGTAGTATATTCATTAATTTGTTGGAAGCAATAAAGAAAATGCTACCCAATACAAAAAGAACAAAATGAAAGTATAAACGTTTTTTCTGCTTCAATCGAAGCCGTGCGTATTCGTAAAGTTCGTGTTGGTTAATGTCCATAATGTTTAGTTTACGAATTAAAGATACTATTTTTTTGGATTATTTTAAATTAAAATTAATCGGTAAGACATATTTTGCTCTGACTTTTCTTCCGTTTTGAAAACTAAAAACCTTTTTTGTAATCGCTTTTATTTAGAAGTATCTAGTTTTGTAATAATCCTAAACTTCGTATTTGTCGTTTTCAGTCCTAGCCAATAGAAATTAGCGGTTGAAGATAACAGCAAAAAAGATTTTTTTGATTTTTTGACAGAAATTAAACAGATACTTGTCCTTTGATATGAGGATGCGGATCGTAGTCTGTTAAGGAGAAATCTTCAAATTTGAAATCAAAAATATTTTTAACAGCAGGATTCAAAATCATTTTTGGTAACGGTCTTGGCTCTCGACTTAGTTGTAACTCTAATTGTTCCAAATGGTTGTTATAGATGTGAGCATCACCAAAAGTATGGATAAATTCTCCGGGTTGAAGGTCGCAAACTTGAGCAATCATCAAGGTCAATAGCGCATAAGAAGCAATATTGAATGGAACGCCAAGAAAAATATCAGCACTGCGTTGGTACAATTGACACGATAATTTGCCATCAGCGACATAAAACTGAAAAAAAGCATGACACGGAGGCAAAGCGGCCTTACCGTTAGCTACATTTTCAGAGAAAGTTTTTTTATCGTCCGGTAAAACCGAAGGATTCCAAGCAGAAACTAACATTCTACGACTGTTAGGGTTCTTTTTTAAAGTTTCTATGAGTTCTGAAATTTGGTCAATTTCTTGACTATTCCAGTTACGCCATTGATGACCATAAACAGGGCCAAGGTTTCCGTTTTCGTCAGCCCATTCGTCCCAGATTTTTACACCGTTTTCTTTTAAATAATTAATGTTGGTGTCGCCTTTTAAAAACCATAACAACTCATAAATGATCGATTTTAGATGTAGTTTTTTCGTTGTTACCATAGGGAAACCTTCGCTCAAATCAAAACGCATTTGGTATCCGAAGACACTCTTGGTTCCTGTTCCTGTACGATCTCCTTTTTGGTTACCGTTTTCTAAAACGTGCTTTACTAAATCTAAATATTGTTTCATTGTAGTTCTTTCGGTCTTTGATGTTAATAGCGATTTATGAATTAAGATTCTCTTTTCGAAATTTCATCTCTAACTTTCGCAGCTTTTTCATAATCTTCATCTTGTACAGCTTGCTCAAGCATTTCGTGTAATTCGGATAAACTTAATTTTGCGAATGCATTTTGCTTATCGCTAGTTTCCTCTAATCCAAAAGTTTCAGGCGTGGTTAGAATCGCTTCGTCTTCTTCCTGATTTTCAGTTTCAGGATTAATTTTTAGGTAAATTCCAGCTTTGTCTAAAATGTTTTTGTAGGTAAAAATAGGAGCGTTAAAACGCAATGCCAATGCTATAGCATCTGAGGTTCTAGCATCGATAATTTCTTCTATTTTATCTCTTTCGCAAATCATACTAGAATAAAATACCCCATCAACTAATTTATGAATGATTACTTGTTTGATGACAATATCAAAACGGTCTGCAAAGTTTTTAAATAAATCGTGTGTTAAAGGACGAGGCGGTTTAATTTCTTTTTCCAAAGCGATAGCAATCGATTGAGCTTCAAAAGCTCCGATAACTATTGGTAATTTTCGATCTCCGTCTACTTCATTCAATATGAGAGCATAAGCTCCGTTTTGTGTCTGGCTATATGAAATCCCTTTTATTGATAATTTGACTAAACTCATTATGGTTTTAGTTTTCTAATTTTTGATTACGATTGCATTACGGAATGCTCACTGTTATAAACTGTTAAAGGCGAAATGTTTCAGTTTTAATGCATTAAATTATTAACAATTATTGATATGCAAAGTAACGAAAAACTTTGTGCTTCTTAAAATAAAAAAAGAAGAGCCATATAAAAATGACTCTTCCTTTATTTTCCGTTTTTGTTCGGAGTTATGAATTCTGCGCTTTGAAAGCTTTTAATTTTTCAATCAACGCTGGTACTACTTGGAATGCGTCTCCAACCACACCATAATCAGCTACTTTAAAGAAAGGCGCTTCAGGGTCTGTGTTGATAGCTACTTTTACTTTTGAAGAGTTGATACCAGCAATGTGTTGGATAGCTCCAGAGATACCTACAGCAATGTATAAGTTAGTAGCAACTGGTTTACCTGTTTGTCCAACGTGCTCACTGTGAGGTCTCCAACCTAAATCAGAAACTGGTTTAGAGCAAGCCGTAGCAGCACCTAAAACAGAAGCTAATTCTTCAATCATACCCCAGTTTTCAGGACCTTTTAATCCACGTCCTCCAGATACCACAACATCTGCATCAGCGATAGTTACTTTACCTGATCCTTTTTCAACAGATTGAACTTGTACACCAAAGTCAGCATCAGAAATAGTAGGAACAAAATCTTCGGCTGCAGCAGCACCAGAACTTTCTACTAAACCAAAACTGTTTTTACCAATAGCCAATACTTTTACATCAGTATCAATTTGTGTAATCGTGAAAGCTTTGTTTGAAAAAGCGTTTCTTTTTACTTGGAATGGAGCAGTACTTAAAGGTAATGCCACTACGTTTGAAGCATAACCTGCGTTTAAGTTAACCGCTACAAGTGGAGCCATGTATAATGAATCGGTAGTAGAAGATAAAACAACCAATTTAGCAGATTCTTTTTCTGTAGCTTGTTTGATAACATCTGCGTAAGCTTTTGCGTTGAAGTTGTTCAATTTATCGTTAGTAACTTTTAATACTTTATCTACTCCGTATTTTCCTAATTCAGATACATCACCGGCATTAATGGTAACAGCGGTTACAGTTGATCCTGTTGATTCGGCAATTTTTTTTGCGTAAGAAGCTAATTCAAAAGCTACTTTTTTGAATTTTCCTTCTGCTGATTCTGCGTATATTAAAATGGACATAATTTCTATTTTTTTGAATGTTGAATAGTAAATCTTAAATGATACGATTGATCATTTAAAACTCAAAATTTAATATTAGATTACTTTTGCTTCGTTGTGTAGTAAGTTAATTAACTCATCTAAATTGTCTGGGCTAACCAATTTCACAGCTTGTTTAGGAGCTGGTTTTTCAAATTTCACAGCTTTTGTAGCTACTTCAGCACCTACAGGCTCAAGAACAGTTAATGCTTTTGTTCTAGCAGTCATAATACCACGCATGTTAGGAATACGTAAGTCTTTTTCTTCTACTAGTCCTTTTTGTCCTCCAACGATTAATGGTAAAGATGTTGTAACAGTTTCTTTTCCACCATCGATTTCTCTTACGGCGGTAACATTAGAATCTTCGATTTTTAAATCGATACAAGAATTTACAAAGTTAGAACCAAGGATTCCAGCAATCATTCCAGGTACCATACCTCCATTATAATCTAATGATTCTTTACCAGCAATTACTAAATCGTAACCACCATTTTTAATTACTTCAGCTAATTGTTTCGCAACAAATAAACCATCAGTAGGATTAGCGTTTACTCGAATGGCTTCGTTTGCACCAATCGCCAAAGCTTTTCTTAAAGTAGGTTCTGTGTCAGGTCCGCCAACGTTTACAACAGTTACGTTTGCGCCTTGTTGTTCTTGGAACCAAATAGCTCTTGTTAATCCAAATTCGTCATTTGGGTTAATAACATACTGAACACCATTAGTGTCAAATTCTGAATCACCATTGGTAAAATTAATCTTTGAAGTAGTATCAGGAACGTGGCTGATGCAAACTAATATTTTCATATTTAATAAATTGTTTTGTATAATTGGAATACAAATATAAATAAAAATAGCAAATATACTATGCGTGCATAATATTTTTTTCAAAAAATGAATTTGTTTTCATAAAGATTGAATGGTTTTCTTGTGGGGAAGCTGTAAATTGTGATTTAAAATTTCTATTTTTGCTGTTCGAATTTTGAATGTTATATAAAAATATATGAGAACGATACAGTTTAGAGAAGCCGTTTGTGAGGCGATGAGTGAAGAAATGCGTCGCGACGAATCGGTATATTTAATGGGTGAAGAAGTAGCAGAATATAATGGTGCCTACAAAGCTTCTAAAGGTATGCTGGATGAATTTGGTCCAAAGCGTGTAATTGATACACCAATTGCCGAGTTAGGGTTTGCGGGTATTGCTGTAGGTTCAGCGATGAATGGTTGTCGTCCTATTGTGGAGTTCATGACATTCAACTTTTCTTTGGTTGGTATTGATCAAATTATAAATAATGCTGCTAAAATGCGACAAATGTCTGCAGGACAATTTCCAATGCCTATGGTGTTTCGAGGACCAACTGCTTCTGCGGGTCAATTAGGAGCAACGCACTCTCAAGCTTTCGAGAATTGGTTTGCTAATACGCCAGGTTTAAAAGTGGTAGTGCCTTCTACACCGTATGATGCTAAAGGACTGTTGAAATCAGCTATTCGTGATAATGATCCTGTAATCTTCATGGAATCTGAGCAAATGTACGGAGACAAAGGAGAAGTGCCAGAAGGAGAGTACACTATTCCTCTAGGAGTAGCAGATGTGAAAAGAGAAGGAAAAGATGTGACGATAGTATCTTTTGGTAAGATTATTAAAGAAGCATACATTGCTGCTGATGAATTAGAAAAAGAAGGTATTTCTTGTGAAATAATCGATTTACGTACTGTTCGTCCAATGGATTATGATTGTATTATCAATTCTGTGAAAAAGACGAATCGTTTAGTAGTGTTAGAAGAAGCTTGGCCGTTTGCTTCGGTAGCTTCTGAAATTACCTACATGGTTCAAGAAAGAGCTTTTGATTATTTAGATGCTCCTGTTCAAAGAATTACCACTGCAGATACACCTGCTCCATATTCGCCAACTTTATTAAAAGAATGGTTGCCTAATGCGCAGGACGTTATTAAAGCAGTAAAAAAAGTAACCTATAAATAAGATAGTAAACTATCAAAATTAGTATATTTGAACTCCATCATAAAGATGGAGTTTTTTATTATTATGAAAAATATATTCGCCCTTCTTTACCTATTTTTTTCCTTTTCATTATTAGCACAAACTAAAGTAAGTGGAGTAGTCTACGACGATACCAAGCAGACTGTTCCTTATGCGAATGTTTGTTTTAAAGGAACCCGCGAATGTGTCACTTCTGATGAAAACGGTAAGTTTTACATTCAATCGGATAATAATCATTCTGCATTGTTAATTTCTTATGTTGGATTTCAGACTACAGAAATAAAGTTAGACAAACCGGTCTCCTATGGATTGAAAGTAATCTTTCAAGGAACTAATCAATTGGAAGAAGTAAAAATATATGCCGGAAAAACCTCGAAGAAAAACAACCCCGCTTTGGATATTTTGAGAAAAATATGGGAGAAAAAGCGTTCCAACGGATTGTACATGTTCAACCAATATGCCATGAAAAAATATGAAAAAGTAGAGTTTGATATGAATTCTATCGATTCAGCTTTCATGAAAAACAAAGTATTCAAAGGGCTAGAATTTATTTTTAAACAAGTTGATACTTCTAAAATTACTGGTAAGACCTACCTTCCTATATTTATCAATGAGTCTTTATATGACGTATACGGAGATAACCCCAAAGGGAAAAAGAAGGAAGTATTGTTAGGAAACAAGAACTCTGGATTGGGAGAAGGTGCGGGAGTAGAAACTTTTATAAAAGATTTGTATTCTGATTATGATATTTATAACAATTATCTGAATTTCTTCGATAAGAACTTTGTGAGTCCTTTATCTAGAACAGGGATTAATACTTATAATTACGTCTTAACCGATAGTACTTTTATAGATAATAAATGGTGTTACAATATTGTTTTTTATCCGCGACGTAAGAATGAATTAACGTTTAAAGGAGATTTTTGGGTTAATGATACTACGTATGCGATTAAAAAAATTAATCTAACGGCTTCTAAAAGTGCCAATATTAACTGGGTTAAGGATATTTATATCGAACAGGAATTTGATGTTTTAAACGATTCTGTGTTCCTATTGAAAAGAGATTACATGATGTCCGATTTTTCACTTTCTAAAAAAGAAAAATCAAAAGGAGTTTATGGGAAAAGGACAACTATTTTCAGTGATCATAAATTCAACGAAGTTAAACCCGATAAATTCTACAAGGAAACTGTGAACGATTTCGATCCTATGGCATTTAAAAGAGATGAGACCTTCTGGGAAGACAATCGAATGGAGAATTTGAGTAAGGATGAACTCGGGGTTTATAAAATGCTCGATACCCTCAAAACAGTCAGTAAATTCAAGCGCATGTATAACCTGACGACCATTTTGGCGAGCGGTTATATTCAGAAGGGGAATATCGATTTTGGTCCTATTTATTCTATTTTTGGGAATAATGATGTTGAAGGACAGCGTATTCGTTTGGGAGCACGAACGTATTTTGGAACAAACGATTTATGGCGTATTGAAGGATATACCGCCTATGGATTTAAAGATGATAAATTCAAATACGGAATTTCCGGAAAATGGATGGTTAACAAACGCAACAGATTAATTCTTGCCGCAGGAAATAGACGAGATGTAGAACAAATAGGAGTGAGTTTAACTACCTCTAATGACGTTTTAGGAAGAAGTTTTGCTTCTTCATCAGTCTTTGCCAGTGGAGACAATAGTAAACTGACTAATGTGCATCTTTCTTCGTTTTCAGCAGAAATTGAACCTGTGAAAAGCTTAGTATTCAAAGCAGGCTTGTCACACAGAACCTTAGAATCAGCTTCTTCTACTTTTAGTTTGAATTATATTAAAGAAGGAACTATTTTTTCTAAAGTAAATCAGTCCGAGTTGACTTTTGGTGTAGATTATACTCCTAAAAGAAAAACGGTAGGTTACGGTGTGGAACGATTGGAAGTAGATAATAATTATTCCCGAATCTTTATAAACTACAGTCGAGGCGTTAAAGATTTGATGAAGAGTGATTTTAATTACCACAAATTACAATTGTATTACCGTCAACCTATTTATATGGGAGGTATGGGCCGTTTGTTCTCTACTTTTGAAACCGGAAAAATATTTGGACAAGTGCCATTGGGGTTAATGGCAGTAGTGCCGGGGAACCAATCGTATTTTGTGATTGACAATACTTATAATCTGATGAACTATTATGAGTTCGTGACTGATCAGTACACTTCATTGCATTTAGAGCAGCACTTCGGAGGTCGTCTATTCTCTAGAATTCCTTTCATGAAAAAACTCAACTGGAGAGAGATTGTTGGAATTAAAGCGGTTTATGGTAGTGTTTCTGATGAAAATAAAGCCATCAATGCTTCAGGACTTAATTATTTAGCTCCGACCAAAGGGTATTGGGAATATCATGCTGGGGTAGCTAATATTTTTAAAGTATTTCGCGTAGATTTTGCTTGGAGAGGCAACTACTTAGAACTTCCAGATGCTAAAAAGTTTACAGTGAAAGCCGGTTTTGGATTCTATTTTTAATGAAAAAAGCTTTCGATTTCTTAATAGAAAAAGATCATATTTTTAGGCAAATTGTAGATACTTACGGTTTGCCTGAAGTTATTCCGTCAAGACCCGAAGGATTCGAAACCTTAGTATTGTTAATTCTCGAACAACAAGTTTCTATCGATTCAGCCAAAGCTGCTTTTTTAAGAATTCGCCAATTGGTTCAAGAAATTAAACCGGAAAATTTGATCGATTTGACTGAAGAAGAGTTCAGGAATCTAGGAGTTAGTAGACAGAAAGCAAAATATATAAAATCACTTTCGGAAGCCGTATTGACTCAATTGATTCATTTGGAAAGCTTGTCATCTAAAAATGAAGAAGAAATCCGTTCAGAACTCATTCAACTCAAAGGTATTGGCAATTGGACCATCGATATTTATCTCATGTTTTGTCTCAAAAAAGAAGATATTTTACCCTTAGGAGACGTTGCTGTGGTTACTACAATGAAAGAGCTTTTAGAGCTTCAAGACAAAAGCCAAATGGAAGACTATGCTCAAAACTGGGCTCCTTATAGAACCTATGCTTCGTTTTTGCTTTGGCATTATTATTTGCAAAAAAGAGGGCGAAAAATCTCATATCAGTATTAAAATAACAATCTCTTTATGTAAATTTCTTGTACAACGATTTTTTTCTGTTAATTTTGCAGCCTCAAAAAGTTAAAAAAGAAGTAAAATGACTGCAGATAAAGTAAAAACTTTCGACGTTTTAGTTGAAATCCCAAGAGGTAGCCGTAACAAATATGAGTACGACTTCGATTTGAAAAGAATGCGTTTCGACCGTATGTTGTTCTCTTCAATGATGTACCCGGCAGATTACGGTTTCATTCCTGAAACGTTAGCATTAGATGGTGATCCACTTGATGTGTTGGTGCTGGTAACAAAACCGACTTTCCCAGGTTGTGTAATTGAAGTTAAGCCTATTGGTGTTTTTCATATGGCCGATGACAAAGGACCGGATGAAAAAGTTATTTGTGTGCCTATCTCAGATCCAATTTGGAATAAATTGAATGATTTGTCAGATATCAATCCTCACTTATTAAAAGAGATCGAACATTTCTTCGAAGTTTATAAAGATTTAGAAAATAAAAAAGTAGATGTTCAAGGTTGGGGTGATGTAAACGAAGCGCAAAGAATATTAAAAGAGTGCGTAGATCGTTTCAATGCCATCGAAAATAAACCGGAAGGTTTGTTCAGCATAAAATAGTTTTTTGTTTTTTAGTTAGTAAAAGGCAACATTTCTTCGATGAAGTGTTGCCTTTTTTCGTATTGATTTTCATATATTTACGATATTAACAACTAACCAAATAACAAATTATGGAAGCAATGATGATTTATGTACCGCTGGCTATGGCGGTAGTAGGCTTGCTGTTTATGGGTGTAAAAGCCCGATGGGTGAGTAAACAGGATGCCGGAGACGAAAAAATGCAGAGTATCTCTAAAAGTATTCAAGAAGGAGCAATGGCATTTCTTAGAGCAGAATACAGGATTCTGGCCATTTTCGTAATTATAGCGTCAATAGCATTATTTGCAGTTTCTCAAGTCGTTAAAACGTCACACTGGATGATAGTGGTGGCGTTTATTTTTGGCGCTATCTTTTCGGCTCTTGCGGGAAATATAGGAATGAGAATTGCAACGCAATCCAATGTAAGAACTACTCAAGCAGCCAAAACATCTTTGCCACAGGCTCTAAAAGTTTCTTTTGGAGGTGGGACTGTCATGGGGCTAGGAGTAGCGGGACTTGCAGTGCTAGGGTTGAGTATTTTTTTTCTGTTCTTTTTGAATCAGTTTATCACATCAGATAGAAATAATTTTTACGAGGAAATGACCATTGTTTTAGAAACTTTGGCTGGCTTTTCTTTGGGAGCTGAATCCATTGCACTTTTTGCTCGTGTGGGAGGTGGTATATACACTAAAGCGGCTGATGTAGGTGCTGATCTTGTTGGAAAAGTTGAAGCAGGTATTCCTGAAGACGATCCTCGAAATCCGGCAACCATTGCGGATAATGTTGGAGATAATGTTGGAGATGTAGCAGGAATGGGAGCCGATTTGTTCGGTTCTTATGTAGCTACCGTATTAGCTTCAATGGTGTTAGGGAATTACATTATTAAAGACATGACCGAAGCCTCTGGGACTCAGTTTTCAGATGCGTTTAACGGAATGGGACCTATTTTACTTCCTTTAGTTATTGCTGGAGTAGGTATTTTAGCCTCTATTATTGGTACTTTTTTCGTGAGTATTAAAGATAATGATGCCAAAGAAGCTCAAGTGCAATCGGCTTTAAATTTAGGTAACTATATTTCTTTAGCGTTAACTGTGGTTGCTTGTTGGTTTCTGATAAAAATGATGTTGCCGGAAAAAATCAATATGAATTTTTTTGGTGAGGGAATGAAAGAGGTACCTAGTCGTCATGTGTTTTATGCAACTCTAGTGGGATTGGCTGTGGGCTGGTTAATTTCAGCTATAACAGAATATTTTACCGCTTTGGGTAAAAAACCGGTATTGAATATTGTACAAAATTCTTCAACGGGAGCAGCGACGAATATTATTGCTGGTTTGGCTACAGGGATGAAATCAACCTTTGGTTCGGTATTGTTATTCGCTGCGGCAATTTGGGGAGCTTATACTTTGGCAGGATTCTACGGCGTGGCAATTGCGGCTTCTGCCATGATGGCGACCACGGCTATGCAGTTAGCGATTGATGCTTTTGGTCCGATAGCAGATAATGCAGGGGGTGTGGCTGAAATGAGTGAGTTGCCAAAAGAAGTACGTCAGAGAACAGATGTCTTGGATTCGGTTGGAAATACAACTGCAGCCGTAGGAAAAGGTTTTGCCATAGCTTCTGCTGCGTTAACCGCTTTGGCTTTATTTGCAGCTTATGTAACTTTTACAGGAATTGATGGTATTAATATTTTCAAGGCCGATGTGCTTGCAGCTTTATTTATAGGTGGTATGATTCCGGTAGTATTTTCGGCTTTAGCTATGCAATCTGTTGGAAAGGCAGCTATGGATATGGTGAATGAGGTGCGTCGTCAGTTTAGAGAAATTCCAGGAATTATGGAAGGTACTGGCAAACCTGAATATGGCAAATGTGTCGATATTTCCACTAAAGCGGCATTGCGAGAAATGATGTTACCGGGAGCCATCACAATTATCACTCCAATAGTTGTTGGAGCCTTAATGGGAGCTGAAGCCTTAGGTGGTTATATGGCTGGTGTTTGCGTTTCGGGAGTGTTATGGGCAATTTTTCAGAATAATGCAGGAGGAGCATGGGACAATGCCAAGAAATCGTTTGAAGCTGGTGTGATGATAAATGGCGAAATGACTTATAAAGGTTCTGATGCACATAAAGCAGCGGTAACGGGTGATACGGTGGGTGATCCTTTTAAAGATACATCTGGTCCTTCTATGAATATCTTAATCAAGTTAACGTGTTTGGTAGGTTTGGTTATTGCTCCAATATTAGGAGGTGGACACGCTGCATCTGCAACTCCGGGAGGCAATGGTTGTGTTAAAATGGAAAATTGCCATAGAAAAGGAAAAGGACAGCACGATATGAATTGTTGTGCTATGATGTCTAAGGAAGATTGTATTAAAAAAGGTTGTCCTAATGATTGTAAACAAAAAGACTGCGATGGTTCGATGATGATGGGGAAATGCGCTTCAATGACCAAAGAAGAGTGTGCAAAAATGTGCGATAGTTTAGGTTATTCTCCGGAACAAAAGCAAATGTGTTTGTCTCATTATGATAAAGATGGAAAATGGATGCACGGCGAAAGGCAAAAAGCCTGCTGTTCAAAATGATAAAAAAAATCCCGAAGCTTTTTAGTTTCGGGATTTTAAATTTTAGAATAGTCCATTCAATTCGGCATCGATTCGGTTGATAATCATTCCTAAATCTTCCGGATTATTCACGAAATCAATATTATCTACATCTATAATCAATAATTTTCCTTTGGTATAACTTTGAATCCACGCTTCGTAACGTTCATTCAATCGACTTAAATATTCGATAGAAATAGTGTTTTCGTAATCACGGCCGCGCATGTGTATTTGCTTTACCAAATTAGGTATAGAACTTCTCAGGTAAATAAGTAAATCAGGAGCTTCTACCATAGTTTCCATTAATTCGAATAAGGATCGATAGTTTTCAAAATCCCTATTGGTCATTAATCCCATCGCATGAAGATTGGGAGCGAAAATATGTGAATCTTCATAAATCGTTCTGTCTTGAATGATTTTTTTACCACTCTGGCGAATTTGTAAAATTTGACGAAAACGACTATTCAAGAAATAAATCTGTAAGTTGAAACTCCATCGCTCCATCGAATGGTAAAAATCATCCAGATAAGGATTATCAACCACATCTTCAAAATGAGGTTCCCATTTAAAATGTTTCGATAAAAGTCTGGTTAAAGTGGTTTTTCCTGCTCCTATGTTTCCTGCAACGGCTATATGCATTATGGTAAGTTAATTTTATAATTGGTAATTCCTTCGGGAGTAAAAATAGTTAAATTTTGGTTTTTAAAGTAGAAACTTTTAAAGGAGTTTTGAACATTTTCTATTAGGGTTGACTTGTTTTTTGTTACTTCAAAAAGATATAATTTTTGGTCTTTTTCATAAATTAAGGTCAATCCATCATTAAGAGAAATACGATCGTATTCAGGTATTTTGCCTAATCCTTGTTTTTTTCCAAACAGATCACTACGGTATAAAATATTTTCAGTATCAATCCAATAAAAATAATTCAATGCAGTATCGTAATTTTTAATAGTAGTATCAAAAATAGTGCCTATGTTTTGAAATGTTCCAGACGTGTAATGGTATATTTTGAGTTGTTGTGTATTTTGATCAAAAAACCAATATCCGTTTTGAGTAGCATTTCCAACGGCAGTTAAAGTCAAACTATTGTCTATTTCAGAAAAATTGATTCTCTGAATTTCATTCAGTTGATTGTCTAGAACGATGAGGGTATTAAAATTTTGATAAAAAAGCAGAATTCGTAAGGGATTTTGTAAATCAACTTTAGTGATTTTTCCGAAGGATACATTTTTGTAATGAAAAAGTTCGTGTTTGCTTTTTTTGAAGAAACTATTGTTTTTAATGTAATACAGGTTATTGTAAATATCTTCTCCAACGAATTCATCGGCTTCAATAAATTGAGAACTGGTTTTTGAAGCTATAAGACTGGTAGCTTGAGAAAAACATAGGGTGTGTACCAAAATTAAAGTAAAAAAAAGCAGTTTTTTCATGTAAGCTAATTTACAATATAATTTGTCTAAAAATAAAAATCCCGAGCGGATCGGGATTTTTTTATGGTTGTTTTTTAGGATTAAATCCCAAAAGCAGTTTTAATTTTGTCTACGAAGTCTAATTTTTCCCATGTGAATAATTCTACTTCTAATTCTTTAACTTCTCCTGATGGTGAAACAAAACGTTTTTTAACTACTTCGTTTTTACGGCCCATGTGTCCGTAAGCCGCTGTTTCACTGTAAATAGGAGTTCTTAGTTTCAAACGTTGTTCAATAGCATACGGTCTTAAATCGAATAACTCGTTTACTTTTTCTGAAATTTGAACATCTGTTAAACCATTTTTAGCTGTCCCGTAAGTGTTAATGTAAACATTACAAGGTTTTGCAACACCAATAGCATAAGAAACTTGTACCAATACTTCATCTGCAACGCCAGCAGCTACAAGGTTTTTAGCAATATGACGAGTTGCATAAGCCGCAGAACGGTCAACTTTAGAAGGGTCTTTTCCTGAGAAAGCACCTCCACCGTGAGCACCTTTACCTCCGTAAGTGTCTACGATGATTTTTCTTCCAGTTAAACCAGTGTCTCCGTGAGGTCCTCCAATTACGAATTTTCCAGTTGGATTAATATGGTATTCAATTTTATCGTTGAATAAATGTGCGTATTGAGGATATTTAGCGATGATTCTAGGAATTAAAATCTCAATAATATCTTTCTTGATTTTTGCCAACATTTCTGTTTCTTCAGCAAAATCATCATGTTGTGTAGAAATTACAATAGCATCAATGCGAACAGGTTTGTTGTTGTCGTCATATTCTAAGGTAACTTGCGATTTTGCATCAGGACGCAAATAAGTGATTGCCGAATTTTCTCTGCGTAATTCTGCTAATTCTTGCAATAATTTGTGAGAAAGATCTAACGCTAATGGCATAAAATCTTCAGTTTCGTTAGAAGCATATCCAAACATAATACCTTGGTCTCCTGCACCTTGAGCATTTGCTTTCGTTTCAAAATCAGCTTCAGTTTTAATTCGGTCTACACCGCGATTAATGTCGTCAGATTGTTCGTGAATGGCAGATAAAACACCACAAGAATTTGCTTCAAACATATATTCACTCTTAGTGTAACCAATTTTTTTGATTACTTCTCGAGCGATACTTTGTACATCCAAATAGGTTTTAGACTTTACTTCTCCGGCAAGAATTACTTGTCCAGTTGTAACTAAGGTTTCACACGCCACTTTCGATTCAGGATCAAAAGCTAAAAAGTTATCGATTAAAGCGTCGCTAATTTGGTCAGCTACTTTGTCCGGGTGTCCTTCGCTCACTGATTCTGACGTAAATAAATAAGCCATAAAATTTAATTTTAAATTTAATTAGTGAGGAAATAATTGCAGGGATTGCCTAAAGAGTAGTAGTTACTGCTTTAGCATTTTTTTTAAAGAGGTCGCAATCAGTTCAAATTTTTCCTCGTGATTTTCGGTTGCAAATGTATGAAAGGATTTTGAATTGATATGAATATTAACGTTATTTTTTGTCTTGTTGTAATTTAATTTTTTGTAAATAGTGTCTATAGAGGTCTATTTCAAGTGGTACTTAATGGAATATAGCCTTTGTAAAATATTTTCCATAAAAACGATTTTAAAGAATAAAAATCTTTTATTTGTTTTTAAAATAGTAAAATTTAGAAAAATAATTACACTCAATCTGTTTTTACAGAAAATTACACTACTTTTGTGAAGTTAAATTAGTAAAATGAAACAAATTCTTTGCAATACTTGCTGCTACATGTGGAAACCTTCCGCAGAGGATAGTATTGTGTAATTTGTTACAGAAAATATTGAGCCTCTGCCCGAAAGCAGAGGTTTTTTTATTTTTTAAATTAAAAAAGAATGATGATGATCAACCTTTTGAATAATAAATGTAATTGTTGCTGTAAGAAGTGCTGTATGAGTGCTCCAACAGTCTATTACCATATATAAAGACTTAATCTTGTTATAGTTCAACTGTAAAGTCCTTTTGGTAATAGTTCCAAAAGGGCTTTTTTTATGGCGATTATTGTTTTTTAAGTATTAATATAATCAATGGGTTACACTTTTTATTGTAAATTTAAAAGGATATATTTTAAGTCGAGATTGTCTTAAAAATAGTGAATCAAAAGTGAATTTCATTCAGCGTTGAAAGTTGTGTTTTGGTAACGAGTAGACGCTTAATAAAAAATGTGAAGATGAACGTTAAAGAAAAATCTAGTTTAGAGTTATTGTTTCAGCACAATTTGTCGGAACGATGTAGTGTTTTACAAAAGAAGAAAGTAGAGTTTTGGATTGAAAGTTTTGTGGATTGGCTGTTTTGTATAGAACAAGAATATGTCGACTTTGAACGGTTTGTTCAGAAGCAATCAGCCTTCCAAGAAGAATTGAGCGCGTTTTTGGTTCAAGTTAATGTTTCAGAAGCAGAGGTGTTGGTACAGTCTTTTTTTGATGATTTGTACGCCATACATCAAGTATTGTTGTCGGATTTAAATGCTATTTTAGAATTTGACCCAGCGGCAAAATCAAGAATGGAGGTCTTGCTAGCTTATCCTGGATTTTTTTCCATTATAGTGTATCGGATTGCTCATAATCTTTGGGTAAAAAATGTTCCGATTTTACCAAGAGTCTTGTCTGAATATGCGCATAGTAAAACAGGGATTGATATTCATCCAGCGGCAACTATTGGAGAGCGTTTCTTTATCGATCATGGAACTGGAATTGTGATTGGGGAAACAGCTATTATAGGAAACAACGTCAAAATTTACCAAGGAGTTACGCTTGGAGCCTTAAGTGTTAGTAAGGATAAAGCCGAAGAAAAACGACATCCTACGATAGAAGACAATGTGATTGTGTATGCGAATGCCACTATTTTAGGAGGAAAAACAATTATTGGAAGAGGTTCCGTAATTGGTGGAAATGTTTGGATAACCGAAAGTGTTCCGGCTCAATCTTTAGTGTTTCACAAGAGTGAAATAATCATAAAAACAAAAATAGATTATCATAACGTCATAGATTTTAGTATTTAAACAACATAAATAAATTAAGTAAAATGAAAGCAAATAATGTTTTAGAAACTATTGGAAATACACCAGTGGTAAGAATCAACAATTTATATGGGGCGGGTAAAAATGTATGGATTAAATTAGAGAGAACAAATCCAGGGAATAGTATAAAAGACCGAATAGCCTTAGCCATGATTGAAGATGCTGAAGCTAGAGGTGTTTTAAAGCCAGACAGTGTAATCATAGAGCCTACTTCCGGAAATACGGGAATTGGATTGGCTTTAGTTGGAGCGGTAAAAGGATATAAAGTAATCTTGGTGATGCCAGAGTCCATGAGTGTGGAGCGCAGAAAACTAATGCAGGTTTATGGTGCCGAATTTGACTTGACTCCTAGGGAAAAAGGAATGAAAGGGGCTATAGAGCGAGCTGCTGAATTAGTGAGTCAAATCCCCAATGCTTGGTCGCCTTCTCAATTTAATAATAATGCAAATGTTGAAGTGCATCAACGAACAACTGCCCAAGAAATTCTAGCAGATTTCCCTGACCGATTAGATTACATTATTACTGGAGTAGGTACAGGCGGTCATATTACTGGTGTGGCTTCGGTATTGAAAGAAAAATTTCCAGATTTAAAAGTGATTGCTGTCGAGCCAGAATTGTCACCGGTTTTAAGTGGAGGTAGTCCAGCGCCACATCCTATTCAAGGGATAGGAGCCGGTTTTGTTCCTCAAATTTATCAAGAGAATTGGATTGATGAGGTGATTCAGGTTGGTAAAGATGAAGCGTTTGAATTTGCAAGGGCTTTAGCAAAAAAAGAAGGGATATTCGCGGGTATTTCTACAGGAGCTTCACTAGCAGCTGTTGCCAAAAAAGTAGCCTCTTTGCCTGATGATGCAGTAATTTTGACTTTTAATTACGATACTGGAGAACGTTATCTTTCGGTTGAAGGACTTTTCTAAAAGAAACTGAAAGTTGTTTGGTACATTTTAACTTCAAAATTCTATTTGGAGTTATTTTGAACAATGGTAGGTTGGCTAGTTTAATTTTAATCAAACTAACACTTATTTAGAATAAAAATCTATTGATAATTATTTTTTAAACAAAATTTAGAAAAAACAACTATGTATTTTTTTTAAATAGATTTTTATTCTAAATTTGCAGTATAAATATTTTAAAAATGAAAACAACAATGTGCAATTCAATTTCTATGATGTGGAGCTATTCCGCGGAGGATTTTATTGCATAGTTTTTAATATAAAATTTCAATGAACCTCTGCTGTAAAAAGTAGAGGTTTTTTTTTGAATTTTCATTAGTAAAGAATTCAGAGTAATATTCTGGTTATTTGTTTTTTGTTTGTTAGGAGGCTGTCTCCAAATCATATAATTGGAGGCAGCTTTTTTTAAAGAGTATGGGAAATTTAAGTAAAATAAAACTGTCGGGCTTTAGGCTTCAAAATGGGAAACAACTCGAAGAAGTAAAGTTGACTTATCAGATTTTTGGTTTGTCTTTGGGAAGCGCTCCAGTGGTTTTGGTCAATCACGCGCTTACAGGAAATTCGAATGTTTCAGGTGCAGAAGGGTGGTGGAAATCATTGGTAGGACCACAACAAGTGATAGATACCAATAGCTACACAGTGGTTGCTTTTAATATCCCAGGAAACGGATTTGATGACAATGATTTTTTTGAAAATTATAAAGATTTTACAACCCAAGACATTGCTTTGTTGTTTTGGAAAGGGTTAGAGTCTTTGAATGTAAATGAGTTGTATGCCGCTATAGGTGGAAGTTTAGGCGGTGGAATTGTATGGGAAATGACTTTTTTGAAGCCGACAAGTATACGATATGTAATTCCTATCGCTACAAATTGGAAAGCTACCGATTGGTTAATCGCCAATGTATTGGTTCAAGATACAATTTTAAATAATTCTGCAAATCCAATACATGATGCTCGTTTACATGCGATGTTGTTATACAGAACTCCTCAGTCACTTTTGGCGAAATTTAATTTGGAAAAGAATGACCAACAGCAAAATTATAAAGTAGAATCTTGGTTGTTGCATCATGGTAAAAAACTAGAAGACCGATTTGGGTTGTTAGCGTATAAATTGATGAATCATTTGCTTAAAACCATTGGGCAGAACAAAACCCAGTCAGATTTGATTGCGTATGCTCAACAAACCAATGCGAAAATTCATCAAATCGCGATTAATTCAGATTACTTTTTTACGCCAGATGAAAATGTTAAGACACATTATATTTTAAAAGAATATACAAAAAATAGTAATTACCATCAGATTAATTCTATTCATGGGCATGATGCATTCCTAATAGAATATGAGCAGTTGGAGGATATACTCAAACCATTATTTGTAACACACAACAAAAAATAATAAGAATGAAAATTTTAAAATTCGGTGGAAAATCTCTAGCCAATGGCGACGGAATTAATCAGGTAGAAGCAATTATTGCTAAAAAATTTTTTGAAGACGAAACCATAGCGGTGGTCGTTTCGGCAAGAGGAAATGCAACGGATGAGTTGTATGAAATTTTAACGTTAGCACAAAGCGGACAAGCATACGATAAAGCCTGGGAAGCTTTCAAAAAATACCAATCTCAGGGCATAGAAGAAACGGTTTTACAAGAAGATTTTTCTGCATTAGAAAAACTTTTCGAAGGAGTGGCTTTGTTGGGAGATTACAGTGATAAAATTAAAGATCAGGTTCTCGCTTTTGGTGAAATTTTAGCGGCTAAATATGTAACAACGGTTTTAAATTCTAAAGGGTTACAGGCAAATTTTGTAGATGCTCGGTTACTGATTAAAACAGATGCTACTTTTGGAAATGCACAACCGATTGATTCTCTTTCCAAAAAAAATGTTCAAAAATATTTCGAAAACAATCCTGATATTTCCATCATAACCGGATTTATAGCTTCCACAGTCAACGGTGAAACCACTACTTTGGGAAGAAATGGAAGTAATTATACGGCTTCTCTTTTGGCCAATTATTTAAATGCTGCCGAATTTCAAAATTTTACTCACGTTGACGGAATCTACACAGCGAATCCAGAATTGGTAGAGGATGCCAAGAAAATTGAACGTCTCTCTTTTAATGAAGCCAATGAATTAGCCAACTTTGGAGCAACTATTCTTCATGCCAAAACCATTATTCCTTTGGTGGAAAAAAATATTCCTTTGCGAATTTTGAATACTTTCAACCCAGAAAATGAAGGGACTTTAATTACTGCAGAACAAACGGACGAAGGAATTAAATCGCTATCGGTTCTAGAAAATGTTTCTTTGATTAATTTAGAAGGACGTGGATTATTAGGGAAAACTGGCGTTGATGCTAGAATTTTTAAGGTTATGGCCGATAACGGAATCAGTGTCAGCATTATTTCTCAAGGCTCCTCGGAGCGAGGCATTGGTTTAGTAGTAAATACCGATCGGGCAACGGAAGCTTTAGTGGGATTAGAAAAAGAATTTGAAAATGATTTTTATACCCGAGACGTAAATCGCATTTCAGTAGATGATAATATTTCGGTGATTTCCATTATTGGTCAAGATTTAAGTACATTTCACAAGCCTTACACGGCTTTAATTCGAAATAAAATTGTTCCTATCTTATTTAACAATACCACGACGGGTCGAAATATTAGTTTGGTTATTAAAAAGAATGATTTAAAAAGAGCATTGAATGTAATTCATGGAGAGATTTTCGGTGTTACTAAAAAAATTAATATTGCCATTTTTGGACATGGATTAGTGGGCGGAACATTAATCAATCAAATTTTATCTTCTGCTAAAAATATCGAATTAAAAAAGGGAATTAAATTGAATGTTTTTGCCGTTGCTAATTCCTCTCGATTGCTAATTAATAAAAGAGGGATTACCGAGAATTGGAAACAGGAAATAGGACAAAATGGTCAAAAATATACGGTTAATGATATTATTCAATATGCAAAAGACAACCATCTAGAAAACTTAATTGCAGTAGATAATACCGCTAGCAAAGATTTTGTAGAAAACTATATAGAATTAATCGAAAATAGTTTTGATGTGGTTTCTTCCAATAAAGTAGCCAATACTTTAGGGTATGAATTTTACAAAAACATCCGAAAAGCATTGACCAAAAACCAAAAGAATTATTTGTATGAAACCAATGTGGGTGCTGGTTTACCATTAATCGATACCATCAAATTATTGCATTTGTCGGGAGAAAATATTACCAGAATAAAAGGGGTGTTTTCGGGCTCTTTGAGTTTTATTTTCAATAATTTTTCTGTTGAAGACAGACCGTTTAGTGAAGTATTGAAAGATGCGATTGCAAATGGTTACACCGAACCCGACCCGAGAGAAGATTTGTGTGGGAACGATGTAGCTCGAAAATTATTGATTTTAGCCAGAGAGTTAGATTTGCAAAATGAATTTAATGAAATCAAAATACAAAATTTAATTCCAGAACCTTTACGAGAATTGTCAACGAGAGAGTTTCTAGTAAGTTTAGACCAATTAGATGGCTATTATGATGAGGTAAAACAAAATCAAGAACCAGGAAATGTACTGCGTTACATCGGAGAACTATCGGGAGATTTACAACAAGATAAAGGAGATTTAGAAGTAAAATTAGTCTCAGTTCCGGAAAGTTCAGCACTAGGTCAGTTAAAAGGTTCGGATTCTATTTTCGAAATTTACACAGAATCCTACGGAGAAAGACCTATTGTGATTCAAGGTGCTGGAGCTGGAGCTTCGGTAACAGCAAGAGGTGTTTTTGGCGATATACTGCGTTTGGCAGATAAAGGTTAACTAACCACTATTTTAACCTGCAAGTTTTTGGTAACTTGTGGGTTATTTTAATTGAAACACACACAAAAAATAAATATGAAAATTACATTAAAAAGAATCAACGACGATTATCATTTTGAATTACAAAATGAACGTGGTCATAAAGTCTATTTAGATAGTAAGGCAGAATTCGGAGGTCACGATTTAGCGCCGAGTCCCATGGAATTACTTCTTATGGGGGTTGCGGGTTGTAGCGCTATTGATATTATTTCAATCTTAAAAAAGCAAAGACAAAATATAACTGATTATTATGCTGAGGTAGAAGGCGAACGCATCCCGGTAGACGAGGCAAAACCTTTTAAATCCATATTTGTAACTGTTTTTCTTGAAGGAGAAATTGATGAGGATAAAGCGCAAAAAGCGGCACAATTGTCTTTTGACAAATATTGTTCGGTTTCTAAAACTTTAGAGCCTAATGTAGAAGTAAAATACCAAGTTAAAGTAAATCAAAAATAAGATGGCAACAAATCATATAGAAACACAAATCATCAGAACGCAAACAGAGCGCTCTCAATTTCAAGAACACTCAACTCCTTTATATCTAACTTCAAGTTTCGTTTTTGAAGATGCCGAAGACATGCGTGCTTCTTTTGCCGAAGAAATAGATCGAAATATCTACAGTCGATTTTCAAACCCCAATATATCTGAATTTGTGGAGAAAGTTTGTCAAATGGAAGGAGCGGAAGAAGGTTATGCTTTTGCAACAGGAATGGCGGCTATTTATTCCACTTTTGCAGCTCTCTTGAATTCCGGAGATCACATCGTTTCAGCCGGAAGTGTATTTGGTTCAACGCACACACTTTTTACCAAATATTTTCCAAAATGGAATATTACGACAAGCTATTTTGATGTCAATCAACCCAAAACCATAGAAAGTCTGATTCAACCAAATACCAAAATATTGTATGCAGAATCTCCAACAAATCCTGCGGTTGATATCATCGATTTGGAATTATTAGGTCAAATTGCTAAAAAACACAATCTGATTTTAATCATTGATAATTGTTTTGCGACGCCTTATTTGCAACAACCCATTAAGTTTGGTGCCGATTTAGTAATTCATTCAGCGACTAAATTAATGGATGGTCAAGGTAGAGTTTTAGGAGGTGTTGTAGTGGGAAATAAAGAGTTGGTTCGAGAAATTTATTTGTTTTCAAGAAATACGGGGCCTGCTTTGTCACCATTTAATGCTTGGGTATTATCAAAAAGTTTAGAAACATTGCCTATTCGAGTAGAAAAACATTGTGAAAATGCCTTAAAAGTGGCGCAGTTTTTAGAAACTTCAGATAAGGTTGAAGTAGTGAAATATCCGTTTTTACCTTCGCATCCACAATATGAAGTGGCAAAAAAACAAATGAAATTAGGTGGAAATATTGTAGCTTTTGAAGTAAAAGGAGGCATTGATGCAGGAAGAACATTTCTAAATGCCATTCAATTGTGTTCCTTGTCAGCAAATTTAGGAGATACTCGTTCTATTGTTACGCATCCGGCTTCAACTACGCACAGTAAATTATCTCAAGAAGAACGATTGGCGGTGAGTATTACAGATGGATTAGTTCGAGTTTCTGTAGGTTTAGAACATATAGATGATATTATTCAAGATTTAAAACAAGCATTAGCAGTTATTGAATGATTGTAAATTTACAAAAGAAATATTTTTTAGATTAATTTTCTATTGATGTAATGTTTTGGTTTAAAATTTAGAAAATATTTCTTTTTCCATTTTTTTGTGCTACTTTTGCTGAGTTCATTTCATTAATGTCGTTATCACGAAAGCTGGAGGGAATAGACCCAATGAAAGCTTAGCAACCCTACACTGGTAGAAGGTGCTACATTCTATCCGCTATGGCGGAAAAGATAACTTGAAAAATTCTCCTCATTTTTCTTGATAACACTCAAAATAAAGAAGTTATCAATGTCCAAAATACAAGACGAACTCAAAAAAAGAATTTTAGTCCTCGATGGTGCGATGGGCACTATGTTGCAGCGAAATAAATTTGAAGAAGAAGATTTTCGCGGCCAACGTTTTAAAGATTTTCCATATTTACTAAAAGGGAATAACGATTTGTTGTCTATTACTCAGCCAGAGGCAGTGAAAGCGGTACATCGTGCTTATTTTCAAGCAGGTGCCGATATTGTAGAAACCAATACATTCTCAGGAACTACCATAGGAATGGCAGATTATCACATGGAGGATTTGGTGTATGAATTAAATTATCAATCCGCCAAAATTGCTCGTGAAGTTGCCGATGAATTTACCGATAAGCCAAGATTTGTAGCAGGTTCCATAGGCCCCACTAATAGGACCGCTTCTATGTCGCCCGATGTGAATGATCCTGGATTTAGAGCCATAACTTTCGACCAATTAAAAATCGCTTACAAACAACAAGTTGAAGCGTTGATTGATGGTGGTTGTGATTTGTTGTTAGTCGAAACTATTTTTGATACCTTAAATGCGAAGGCGGCTTTATTTGCGATAGAAGAAGTAAAAGAAGAAAGAAAAATCGATATTCCTGTGATGGTTTCAGGAACGATTACTGATGCTTCTGGAAGAACACTTTCAGGTCAAACCGTTGAAGCCTTTTTAATTTCTATCGAACATATACCACTACTAAGCGTTGGCTTTAATTGCGCTTTGGGAGCCGACCAATTGAAACCTTATTTGAAAAGGTTGTCTCAAAATACCAGTTTAAACATCTCTGCACACCCTAATGCCGGTTTGCCCAATGCATTTGGTCAATACGACCAAACACCTGAAGAAATGCAACAGCTAATTCGTGAATATTTACAAGAAAACTTAGTAAATATCATCGGTGGTTGTTGTGGAACCACACCGGAGCATATTAAATTAATTGCTGAGGTAGCCAAAGAATTTAAACCAAGAACTATTGAAGTTGAAGCATAATGGCAGAAGTTGACTGTAAAAAATATTTGAAATTATCAGGTTTAGAACCTTTGATTGTAACGCCGGAATCTAATTTTATCAATGTAGGAGAACGAACCAATGTTACCGGGTCCAGGAAATTTCTTCGTTTAATTAAAGAAGAAAAATACGATGAAGCCTTAGATATAGCAAGGGCTCAGGTTGAAGGCGGTGCGCAAATTATTGATGTAAATATGGATGAAGGAATGTTGGATGGGGTTTATGCCATGACCAAATTCCTAAATCTAATCGCTGCCGAACCCGATATTGCTCGAGTTCCTGTTATGATTGATTCTTCCAAATGGGAAATCATAGAAGCGGGTTTAAAAGTCATTCAAGGAAAAGGTGTGGTAAATTCGATTTCTTTAAAAGAAGGAGAAGAAACATTCATTCATCATGCAAAATTGATAAAGCGTTACGGAGCAGCTGTTATCGTCATGGCTTTTGACGAAAAGGGTCAAGCTGATACTTACGAAAGACGTATTGAAATTTGTAAACGTTCCTATGATATTTTAGTTGAAAAAGTAGGTTTTCCAGCCGAAGATATCATTTTTGATCCTAATATTTTTCCGGTAGCAACAGGAATGGAAGAGCATAGAAGAAATGCTCTTGACTTTTTTTTAGCGACTAAGTGGATTCGTGAAAATCTTTCTTGTGCACACGTTAGTGGTGGTGTGAGTAATGTGTCGTTTTCTTTCCGAGGAAATGATAAAGTGCGTGAGGCTATGCATTCCGCTTTTTTATACCATGCCATTCAACATGGAATGACAATGGGGATCGTAAATCCCGAAATGTTAGAGATTTATGATGAAATTGACCCGGTGCTTTTGGAGCATGTAGAAGATGTATTGTTGGACAGAAGAGACGATGCTACAGAACGATTATTAGATTTGGCCGAAAGTTATAAATCGGAGACAAAATCCACTGAAAAAGCAATTGCCGAATGGAGAAATAGTTCGGTTCAAGAACGATTAACTTATTCATTAGTAAAAGGTATTGACGAGTTCATCGAAATTGATGTGGAAGAAGCCCGTCAACAAGTCGATAAACCTATTGAAGTGATTGAAAATCATCTTATGAATGGAATGAATGTCGTGGGCGATTTGTTCGGTTCAGGAAAAATGTTCTTGCCGCAAGTGGTAAAATCTGCCCGTGTGATGAAAAAAGCGGTAGCTTATCTGCTTCCTTATATCGAAGCTTCCAAAGATGGTAAATCTTCCTCAGCAGGAAAGGTATTGATGGCAACCGTGAAGGGAGACGTACATGATATTGGTAAAAATATAGTTTCGGTTGTTTTGGCGTGTAATAACTTTGAAATCATTGATTTAGGGGTAATGGTGCCGCCTGAAAAAATTATTGAAACAGCTGTAAAAGAAAATGTCGATGTCATTGGTTTAAGTGGATTAATTACACCGTCACTTGATGAAATGGTGTATTTGGCGAAAGAATTGGAAAAATTAAATATCAAAATTCCAATTATGATTGGCGGAGCAACAACTTCAAGGGCACATACAGCTGTGAAAATTGCACCGGAATATCAATCGACTGTAGTTCATGTCAACGATGCTTCAAGAGCTGTAACAGTGGCCAGTAATTTATTGCAACCCGAAATGAAATCTAAATACGCTTCTGATTTAAAAGACGAATATGCAAAATTAAGAGAAGGCTACTTAAACAGAAGCAGAGAAAAGAATTATTTGTCAATTGAAGAAGCAAGAAAAAATAAATTCAAAATAGATTGGGGTACTTATCAACCTTCTATGCCTCATTTCATTGGAAGCAAGACGGTTTACGTTGAATTGTCTGATTTAGTTCCTTACATTGACTGGACGCCCTTTTTTCAATCGTGGGAATTGTATGGAAAATATCCGGCTATTTTAACCGATGAAGTGGTCGGAGAACAAGCCACAAATTTATTTGAAGATGCTCAAAAAATGTTGGCAACCATCATAGATGAAAAATGGTTTGTGGCCAAAGGGATTTTAGGAATTTTTCCGGCAAACTCAGTCAATGATGATGATATTGAGGTAGTCACTTCGGGTGGTGTCGATAAGTTTTTGAGTTTAAGACAACAATCACAAAAAACTGTTGGGGCTCCCAATATTGCGTTGGCTGATTTTATTGCGCCAAAAGATTCCAATATTCAAGATTACATAGGATGTTTTTGTGTAACCACAGGATTTGGTGTAGATGAAAAAGCGAAGGAATTTGAAAAACAATTAGACGATTACAATTCCATTTTAGTAAAAGCATTAGGAGATCGCTTGGCAGAGGCTTTTGCGGAATATTTACACGAAAAAGTACGAAAAGAGATTTGGGGTTATGCTTCGGACGAAAATTTATCCAATGAAGACTTAATCAAAGAAAGTTATAAAGGAATTCGTCCTGCTCCAGGGTACCCGGCTTGTCCTGATCATTTAGAAAAACCTACGATTTGGAAGTTACTGAATATAGAACAAGAAATTGGAGTAAAATTAACCGAAAGTATGGCGATGTGGCCTGCCGCATCGGTTTCAGGGTATTATTTTGCAAATCCTCAGAGTAAGTATTTTGGATTAGGAAAAATTCAAAAAGATCAATTGGCGGATTATGCCCAAAGAAGAAATATTAGTATTGAACAAGCCGAAAAATGGCTAGCACCCAATTTAGCAGATTAACATGAAAGTTACGCAACATATAGAAAAAGCCCAAGGCAAAACTTTATTCTCATTTGAAATTTTACCGCCGTTAAAAGGTCAAAATATCCAATGTATTTTTGATGGAATTGATCCCTTAATGGAATTTAAACCTCCTTTTATTGATGTGACCTACCATCGGGAAGAATATGAATTTAAGGAATTAGAAAATGGTTTGCTTCAGAAAAAAGTCGTAAAAAAACGCCCTGGAACGGTGGGGATTTGTGCAGGAATTCAAAATAAATACAATGTAGATGCTATTCCGCATATTTTATGTGGTGGCTTTACAAAAGAGGATACTGAAAACTTATTGATTGACTTAGATTTCCTTGGAATTGATAATGTAGTAGCGTTGCGAGGTGATGCTGTTAAAAGTGAAATCTATTTCAAACCGGAAAAAGAAGGGAATGCGTATGCATCGGAATTAGTGACCCAAATCAGTAACTTGAATAATGGAATTTATTTGGATGCAGATTTACAAAATAGTAATGCAACCGATTTTTGCATCGGTGTGGCAGGTTATCCTGAAAAGCACATGGAGGCACCAAGTATGGATAGCGATATTCACTTTTTGAAACAGAAAATTAAAAATGGTGCCGATTATATTATTACGCAGATGTTTTATGACAACCAAAAGTTTTTCGACTATGTGGCTAAAGTCAGAGCAGCGGGTATTACTGTACCTATTATCCCGGGATTGAAACCGATTGCAACAAAAAAACAACTGAATTTAATTCCACACCGTTTCAAAGTAGACTTACCGGACGATTTGATCATGGCTGTAGTAAAAGCCAAAGACAATGATGCTGTGAAACAAATCGGGATTGAATGGTGTATTGCGCAAAGTAAAGAGTTAGTAAAAGCAGGAATACCTGTATTACATTATTATTCTATGGGGAAAGCAGATAATATTAAGGCTATAGCAAAAGAGGTTTTCTAATGAAAACCTCTTTTTTTATTTTGTTTTTTCCCTAAACACACTTTCCAAATCTTTATTTTTATTTGAAAGTTGAAGCGTTTTTAGCCCATTGGCTTGAGCAAAATCAAAAATCACTGGACGCATGTCTTCAGTTGTTGTGAAAGTTAATTGCCAAGTATTACCTTGTTGGATGTAATTTGTAATATTAGGAATTTGGGTAATAAGACTTGCTTCAATGGCTTTGTCAAATTCTACTTCAATAATTTGTTCTGTTACTTCGTGAACTAAATTTTCAATCGTATTATCGGTTACAATTTTTCCTTTGTTGATAATAATCACACGATCACAAATCGCTTCGACTTCTTGCATGATATGTGTCGAAAGAAAAACCGTTTTGTCTTTACCAATATTCTTAATCAATTCTCTGATCTCTACTAATTGATTGGGATCTAAACCAGTGGTAGGTTCATCTAAAATTAAAACTTCTGGATTGTGCAATAAAGCGGTAGCTAATCCCACACGCTGGCGATATCCTTTAGAAAGTTGTCCTATTTTTTTGTGACTCTCAGGTGTTAAACCGGTTAAAGCAATCACTTCGTCAATTCGTGAAGAGTGAACTTTGTACACATCAGCATTGAAGGTTAAATATTCTCTGATGTAAAGATCCAAATACAACGGATTGTGCTCCGGCAGATAGCCTACAGATCGCTGTACTTGTTTTGATTCTGACACTACATCGAAGCCATTGACACTTGCTTGTCCTTCATTTGCAGTTAAATAAGTTGTCAATATTTTCATTAATGTCGATTTTCCAGCACCATTTGGGCCTAAAAAACCAACAATTTCACCTTTTTTTACAGAAAAGGAAATAGAATCTAATGCTTTTTGTTCTCCGTATAGCTTAGTGATGTTTTTTACTTCTATTGACATTATTAGTTTTTTACAAAAATAATAAAATTAAATTATCCCAAGGATAGGTTAAAAAAAGTTAAAATGCGTTTTTTGTTTAAAAAATTACTAAATTTGTTAAACAAAATTTTTATATCATGGCAAAGAAAATAACCGTAGAAATAAATAAGGATGCTATTGTGTCCATCTACACAGATTATGTACTAACTCATGGAAAAAAACCAAATTCTATCTATGAGTTTGCAAAAAATAATAGCATGGAGGAAGCAGAGTTCTACAAATACTTTGCCTCTTTTGAAGCTTTAGAAGAACAGTTTTTTTCAGATATGTTGCACTACACCTTAGAAATGTTGTCCAATTCTTCGGATTATGAACATTATGATGCATCACAAAAATTATCTTGTTTTTATTTCACTTTCTTCGAAGTAGCTACAGCTAATAGAAGTTTTGTCATGCATTTGTTGCAACAAGAAAGTATGCCTTTGAAGAATCTAATGAAGTTGAAATCACTGCGAAAAGATTTCTTGTCTTATGTGAAAACAGTATTAGATACTCCGTATAAAATAGAAAATCAACGAATTACCGATATTCAGAATAGAGTCGTGCACGAAGGAGCTTGGTTGCAATTCATGTCTATCTTAAAATATTGGATGGAAGATACCTCTGCTAGTTTCGAAAAAACAGATGTATTCATCGAAAAGTCAGTGAAAGCTAGTTTTGATATGGTGTATAATGTGCCTGTCGAAAGTATTCTAGATTTTGGAAAATTCATCTGGAAAGAAAAATTTGGAAATTTTAAAACAAGTAAATGAAACCTCTACAAATAAATTCTAAAAACCTATTGTTAAAAAAGGGGATTCCATATGTTTCCACTGAAAAATATAACTTAAACAAATGAAAAAGATAGATTCTATTCCAACCAACAAAGTAGAACGTGTAGCGAAATTAGTCACTACAGGGGTGAAAGTAGGTGGAAATTACCTTAAATATTACGGTGAAAGAGTAGTGAATCCTAGTTTGACTAAAGATAAACTACATGAAAATAATGCCGCTGATATATACGATGGTTTGAAAGAATTAAAAGGGAGTGCACTAAAGGTAGCGCAAATGTTAAGTATGGAGAAAAATTTATTACCACAATCGTATGTGGAAAAATTTTCTTTGTCGCAATTCTCTGTACCGCCACTTTCAGCGCCTTTAGTACGTAAAACGTTTAAAAATTATTTTAAAAAATATCCAGAAGATTTATTCGATGAATTTTCACCCGATTCTATCAATGCGGCAAGTATTGGTCAAGTCCATAAAGCAAAAAAATACGGTAAAGACTTGGCGGTAAAAATTCAATATCCCGGAGTTAGAGAAAGTATTAGTACCGATATAGCTTTGGTAAAACCAATTGCGGTTCGCATGTTTAATCTTCAAGGTACTTCCGATGAATATTTTCAAGAAGTAGAAGATAAATTAACAGAAGAAACAGATTATAAACTAGAATTACAACAAAGTGAAGCGGTCCGTAAAGAATGTGAAGTGGTTGAAAACTTAAAATTCCCAAGTTATTATCCGGAATTATCATCAGATAAAATCATCACCATGGATTGGATGAAGGGAGTGCATTTATCTGAATTCTGTAATACCGAAACATCTCAAGAAAAAAGGAATCGAGTGGGACAAACGCTTTGGAATTTTTACATGTTTCAAATTCACCAATTGAAAAAGTTTCATGCAGACCCGCATCCAGGGAATTTCTTAGTAGACGATGAAGCGAATTTAATTGCTATCGATTTTGGTTGTATGAAACAAATTCCGGATTCGTTTTATAAACCTTATTTTGAAGTGTCTACACCAAGTGCTTTGGCCGATATGGATTATTTTAAAAAGAAACTTTTCGAATTAGAAATCTTAAAATCAACAGACAGTCCAAAGGAAATTGAGTTTTTCACCGCTATGTTTCATGAATTACTGACGGTTTTTACGGAGCCTATTCACAAACCGGAATTCGATTTTGCTAATCCAGAGTTTTTCGGAAAAATAGCAGCACTAAGTGAAAAGTTTGCCAATGATAAACAACTGCGAAAAATGAATGGAAATAGAGGTTCTAAACATTTTATCTATGTGAATAGAACGTTTTTTGGCTTATATAATTTAATGTTTGATATCAAAGCCAAAATCAAAATCAACGACTTTGAAAAATACTTATCATAAAGGGAACAAATCGTATTTGCCCAGCAAGATTTGTGTCACTTGTGAAAAGCCATTTTCTTGGCGAAAGAAATGGAAAAAAAAACTGGGAAGAAGTAAAATATTGTAGCGATGCGTGCAGAAAAAGGAAATAAAAAAATCATTTGGTTCAGAAATAATTTGCGAACACATGATGCTGCTTTTTGGAATCATATTCAAGAATCAGACGAAGTGATTGCAGTGTATTGTCTTGAACCAAAATGGTTAGAACCCACTCCATACGGTTGGAAAAAAATGGAAGTTTTTCGTGCGCAATTTTTATTGGAAACTTTAGCAGATTTGCAGCAGAATTTGTCTAAAAACAATATTTCTTTTTACTTTTTTCAAACCGATGCAGTTCGCGCTTTTGAACAAATTCATGAAGTTTTTCCATTTGATACGATCATTACTCAAGCAGAATGGACGTATGAAGAAGTTGCAGTCGAACAAAAATTAAAAACAGCATTTCCAACAGTAGCTTGGAAGGTTGATTATGATCAATTTTTAATTGAACCCTCAAATTTACCTTTTTCCATAGAGCAATTGCCTGATGTTTTTACTTCGTACCGCAAGAAAGTGGAACAAAAATGGGCGGTAAATGAAGTAATTATAAAACCGAATGTGCTCTTCAAAAAAATTGAAATGCCTTTTTCTTCTACAACACCTTCAGTAGAACAATTAGGTTATGAATCTATTGTTGTCGATGAACGCTCGGCTTTTCCTTGTAAAGGAGGAGAGTCAGAAGCCTTACGTCATTTGAAAAAATACATTTGGGAGCACCAACAAATCACAACGTATAAAGAAACTAGAAATGAATTAGTAGGTATTCAATACAGCACTAAATTTTCACCTTGGTTGGCCAATGGGCCTCTGTCGTCTCGAACCATCTATCATGAGGTTAGAAAATTTGAAGACGAAGTTTTAGAAAATGATTCCACTTATTGGGTTTTATTCGAACTATTGTGGCGTGATTTTTTCAAATGTGTAAGCATGAAATACGGGAATCAATTGTTTCAACTTTCTGGGATTTTGAATCGAAATTATCGCTGGAAGACGAATGAAAAAGCCATCAATGATTGGATAAATGGAAAAACCAAATATGATTTTGTCAATGCTAATATGTTGGAACTGAAAAGTACCGGTTGGATGAGCAACAGAGGCAGACAAAACGTAGCGAGTTATTTTGCAAAAGAAATGGAGCAGGATTGGCGTATTGGGGCGAGTTATTTTGAAGCTTATTTAATTGATTATGATGTGCATTCTAATTATGGGAATTGGAATTATTTAGCGGGCGTGGGAAATGACCCTAGAGATCGAAAGTTTAATATTGACTTACAAGCCAAAAATTACGATAATTTTCATGTATTTCGCAACCTTTGGTTAACTAAAAAAGCGGTAGAGTTATGATTTTACGCTTGATTTTAGGTGACCAATTAAATAGTAATCATTCTTGGTTTCAGGAAGAAGACCAATCACGTTATTTATACGCGTTGATGGAAGTACAATCGGAAACCGATTATGTGAGGCATCACCAGCAAAAAGTAGTTGCTTTTTTTGCTGCTATGCGAAATTTTGCCGAAGAATTACAAGCCAAAGGATGTCAGGTTTATTATTTCAAAATCAATGATCAGCATAATCAGCATTCTTTTGAAAAAAACATAGCGTTGTTACAAACGCAATTCGAAATTTCAGCCATACAGTATCAATTGCCAGATGAGTATCGCTTGTATCAAGAATTCAAAAAGTTTAAATCAATTTTTTCTGTTGAAGTAAAAGCCCATGAGTCGGAACATTTCTATTGTAGTTTACAAGATATTGCCGATTTAGGGAAGGAAAAGAAATATTATTTACTTGAAAATTTTTATCGCCATTTAAGAAAGAAACACCAGATTTTAATGGTTCATGACAAACCAGTAGGTGGAAAATGGAATTTCGATTTTGAAAATAGAAATAAATGGAAAAATCAAGTGCCTATTCCAGCAGCTGTTCAATTTAATAATGATGTCACAAACATTGTTGAAGAGTTGAATGAAAAAGGAATTGTCACATTTGGGAAATCAGTAACTACATCAAATTACCCTAAATCAAGAGTCCAAGCATTGGAACAATTATATTATTTCATAAAGCATTTGTTACCTCATTTTGGGACTTATCAAGACGCCATGCATACAGAAGAAGTGTTGCTGTTTCACTCTAACTTATCTTTTGCTATGAATGTAAAAATGTTGAGTCCTAAAGAAGTGGTGCAAAAAGTAGAAGAATATTTCTATAAAAATCAAGAGCATATAGGCTTAGCGCAAGTGGAAGGATTTATACGTCAAATTTTAGGATGGAGAGAATACGTAAGAATGGTGTACTGGAATAAGTTCGAAGAAGTAAAATCCAGTAATTTTTTAGATAACAAATATCTATTGCCTGAAGTTTTTTGGACAGGGAAATCGCAAATGAAGTGTGTGACAACTTGTGCGCAAAATTCATTGGAACATGCTTATGCGCATCACATTCAACGATTAATGGTTTTAGGGAATTATGCGCTTTTAATGGAAACAAATCCAGATGAAGTGGATGCTTGGTATTTAGGCGTGTATGTAGATGCTATCGAATGGGTGCAATTACCTAACACTAGAGGAATGAGTCAGTTTGCTGATGGTGGAATTGTGGCTACAAAACCGTATATCTCATCAGGGAATTATATCGATAAAATGAGTAATTATTGTTCGTCTTGTACCTACGACAAAAAAACAAAAACAGAAGAAAATAGTTGTCCTTTTAATAGTTTGTATTGGCATTTTTTAGACCGAAATAGAAGTCGTTTTGAAACAAATCAGCGCATGAAAATGATGTATGCTTTATTAAACAAAATGGATTCAGAAGAAATAAATAAGATTAATCAACGGGCTCAGTATTTAATTCAAACCAGAAATTGTTAGATCAAAAATGAGTGTAGCGAAAATTATAGCGCCAAGAACCAATTCGGCATTTACAGAGGCTGAAATTGATAGAATCATAGAAATGGCATGGGAGGACAGAACGCCTTTTGAAGCTATTGAATATCAATTTGGAATTCCTGAAAAAGAGGTAATCCAAATCATGAGAAAAGAATTAAAACGTTCTTCTTTTAATCTCTGGCGAAAAAGAGTGAACTCGGGTGTAAGTCAAAAACATGCACAAAAACGCAATCCAGAGATTAACCGATTTAAGTGTGCTTTACAAAGACAAATAACAGGAAATAAGATATCAAAAAGATGAAAAAATATTTAATAATAGGAGGAAGCAAAGGCATCTCCAAAGAAATAGTCAAACAAATTTCTGCTCAAGGTGATTTTTGTTATGTGATTTCTAGAACAACTCCCGATTATACTTTCAATGGAACTCATTTTACTCTAAATGCGTTAACAGATGATTTACCAACAATCGAGAGTTTAGATGGGTTAGTGTATGGAATTGGAACTATTAATTTAAAACCTTTTAATAGACTTTCAGCGAATGATTTTCTAAATGATTGGCAAGTAAATGTAATGGGAGCTGTGAAAATAATCCAACATTATTTACCTCAATTAAAGAATTCGGAGCAAGCGAGTATTGTATTGTTTAGCTCAGTGGCAGCACAACGAGGCATGTCTTTTCATGCGAGTATAGGGGCAGCAAAAGGTGCAGTTGAAGGATTAGTGAAAAGTTTAGCAGCTGAGTTAGCTCCAAAAATACGTGTAAATGCTATTGCTCCTTCCATCGTAGAAACGCCTTTGGCGGCAGGCATTTTAAGAAATGAAACCATCAAGGAAAATATGGTGGCTAAACATCCATTGAAACGCATTTTACAACCTGAAGATGTGGCTAAAACGGCTGTGTTTTTATTAAGTGATACCTCGAATGGAATCACTGGGCAAATTTTTATACAAGATAATGGACTGATTTCTATCAGCAACTAAATTTAAAAGCTATGACAATGAACCCAACATTAGATAAATCAAAATTAGTCTCATTTTCTATCGATGAAATAGGAGACAACCATTTATTTACCTCTGTAGAAACACCCATGAAAGCGGATGCTTTTGCAATCTCTGATGCAGAGAAGAAAGAAAAAGTAGCCTATCATTTCAAAGAAATTATGGAAATTTTAGGTCTGAATTTAACAGATGATTCATTAAAAGGGACACCACAACGTGTGGCTAAAATGTATATCGATGAAATTTTCTGTGGATTAAATCCGGCAAATAAACCTCAAGTGGCTCTTTTTGAAAATAAATACCAATATAATCAGATGTTGGTAGAAAAAAACATTACGTTTTACTCGAATTGCGAACATCATTTCGTGCCTATTTATGGCAAAATTCATGTGGCATATATTTCAAAAGGAAAAGTAATTGGTTTGTCAAAAATTAACCGAATTGTTCAGTATTTTGCTCAAAGACCACAAGTGCAAGAACGATTGACGATGCAAATTGGTTTAGAGTTACAAGAAATTTTAGAAACAGAAGATATTGCTGTAATTGTGGATGCTAAGCATTTGTGTGTTTCTTCTCGTGGTATCAAAGACGAAAGTTCGGCAACCGTGACTAGTTATTATGGAGGAGTGTTCCAAAATGAGCAAAAAGTAATTGAATTACATAATTATTTAAAAATGTAATTTTATAGCATTGGTTCTAAATACTTTTAATATCTTTGTCATAGACATTTAGAAATACATGAACAACCTATTTGCATATTTTAACAATTTCTTCTTTTACTTCTGGTATCAGATGCGGGATTGTTATTGTGTAAACTAAAGTTGACTTAAAGTTATATATAATACAATCCCGATGTACTGATACATCGGGATTTTTTTTGATACAATATGGTAGCAATTCAGGGAATAAAAGGGTCTTTTCATCATCAAGTAGCGCAAAATTACTTTGGGGTAGAACAAGAAATATTGATCTGTCATTCTTTTCGAGAAGTAGCAAATCAATTAAAAAATAAAGAAGCGACAACAGGTGTGATGGCTATTGAAAATTCTATAGCAGGAACGATTTTGCCGAATTATGCTTTAATCGATACGTTTGATTTGCAAATTATTGGAGAATATTTTCTCAATATAGACATGCATTTTATGGCTTTACCCGATCAAAGCATTGAAGATATTCACGAAGTACATTCCCATCCGATTGCCTTATTACAGTGCGCTAATTTTTTTGAAGATTATCCACACATTAAACTGGTTGAAAGTTCTGATACCGCATTTGCCGCAAAACAAATCAAAGAAAAACAACTAAAAGGAATAGGGGCCTTGGCTGGACCTATTGCATCGGACCTATATGATTTAGAAATATTAGCTAAAAGTGTGCACACGGTAAAAAGTAATAAAACCCGATTTGTTATTCTGAAAAATAAAGATCTTGAAAAAGCAGAATTGTCAAACAAAGCTTCTTTGAAATTCGAGTTAGACGATACGCCGGGAAGTTTGGCCACGGTGTTAAATGTCTTGAACAATTGTAAGTTGAATTTAACGAAAATCCAGTCGTTGCCCATTATCGAACAACCTTTTCAATATTCTTTTTTTGTCGATGTGGTTTTTGAAAAATATAAGCACTATGAAAAAGCAAAAAAATTATTGGAGATCATGACAACACATTTTAAGGTTTTAGGAGAATATCAAGCAGGAGAACCGCAAGAATAAAAGAAAAAATAATTTTAAATTTACAGTATATTTAGAACGATGGAAAATAGTAAAGATTTAAGAAAATGGTTAGACGATTTTCAGTTGTCACATCCATTAGTCATAGCAGGCCCTTGTAGTGCAGAAACAGAAGAACAAGTATTAGAAATCGCTCATGAATTAAAGGATTCTGACGTCAGTATATTTAGAGCAGGAATTTGGAAGCCTAGAACACGTCCCGGCGGCTTTGAAGGTGTGGGAGCCATTGGATTACCCTGGTTACAAAGAGTAAAAAAAGAAACGAGAATGCTCATCGCTACAGAAGTGGCTACAGCCGAACATGTAAAATTAGCTTTGGCACACGATATAGACATTTTGTGGATTGGAGCCCGAACCACTGTAAATCCTTTTGCCGTACAAGAAATTGCCGATGCATTACAAAATACAGATAAAATAGTATTATTAAAAAATCCAGTCAATCCAGATTTGTCGCTTTGGTTAGGAGGTTTAGAGCGTTTGTATAATGCCGGAATTAAAAAGTTGGGAGTTATTCATCGAGGTTTTTCTACTTATGAAAAAACCAAGTACAGAAATAATCCAGAGTGGCAAATAGCTATTGATTTGCAAAGTAAATTTCCGGATTTACCGCTCATTTGTGATCCTTCCCACATCACCGGTAAGAGGGATATGATACAAGAAGTGTCGCAACAAGCGTTAGACTTAAATTACGATGGTTTAATTATTGAGACGCACTGTAATCCAGATAAAGCATGGAGTGATGCTGCCCAACAAGTAACCCCTTCTTCGCTGAAACAAATGTTTGTGGAACTAAAAGTACGTAAAGAAACTGATTCTGAGGATGATTATAGTGTGAGGCTTTCCAAGTTAAGAATGCAGATAGATGATTTAGATGCCAAATTACTTGAAATTTTAGCCATGCGAATGAAAGCTGCAGATTCGATTGGGTTATTAAAAAAAGAAAAAAACGTAGCCATTCTTCAAAACAATCGTTGGAACGAAATTTTAGGAAGAATGATTTTAGAAGGGGAAGAAAAAGGGCTTAGCGAAGAGTTTGTTTTGAAATTATTTAAAGCAATTCATCAGGAGAGTATTAATCATCAAGAAAAAGTTTATAAAAATTAACAACTTATAATGTTTTTTTATACTTTCGTCCAAACTTTAAAACTAATTATAGACAATGAAAAAAATTATTTTTTTAATGACTATTTTTTTCGGTTTAGTTGCGAATGCTCAAACTGATAAAATTTTCAAGCACAACGGGGAAGAAATCAATGGTAAAGTAATTAAAGTAGAAGAGTACACTCTTGTTTTTAAATACGATGGCGAAGACACAGAAAACACTTTAAGTAAGTATGCAGTAGAAAAAGTTGTATACAAAAGTGGTCGTGTAGAGCAAATGACTGACAAAATCGTAGTGAACGGAGAAGACGATTGGGAAAAAGTAGTTATTCTTGAAGATAAAGCATACATTGCTGGATTGAAAAAAGGAGATGAAGTGAGAGGTAAAACAGGATTAATTAATTTCCAAACAGGAAATACAGGAGATAAAAAAGCTGAGAAAAAACTAAAAATGGACGCAGCTAAAATAGGTTGTCCGTTTATCCTGTTAACAGCAGATAAAACTACTGTTGGAGCTAATTCTAATGCTTTGGGAGGTTCTCAAGCGATTAAAAAAGGAATTGGATATAAATACAACTAATAATCCAAAACAAGAAAAAATTAAGGCTGCTTTTATGCAGCCTTTTTTATTCTCTAAAGAAGCAATATCTTTGCATCTATGACAGGAATCGTTTATAAATCTACTGGAAGTTGGTACACCGTTAAAACGGAAGAAAATCAATTTCTGGAATGCCGAATCAAAGGAAAGTTCCGAATCAAAGGAATCAAAAGTACTAATCCCATTGCTGTAGGAGATGTAGTTGATTATGAGTTGGATACTTCCGCTGATGTAACAGTAGGGATAATAACGAATATTCATGATCGGAAGAATTATATTGTCCGAAAATCAGTAAATCTTTCCAAACAAACTCATATCATTGCGTCTAATATAGATACCGTTTTTTTGCTGGTAACTATTAATAACCCAGTAACGACTACCAGTTTTATCGATCGTTTCTTAGTAACGGCAGAGGCTTACGGTATTGAAGCCGTTTTGGTTTTTAATAAAATTGATACTTATGACGAAGCCGCTTTAGACGAGCAGTTGTACCTTCAATATATTTATTCAACAATCGGATACAAATGTTTAAGAGTTTCGGCTATCGAAGGCAAAGGAATAGAGGAACTGAAATCTTTGATGAAAGATAAAGTATCAATGTTTTCTGGACATTCTGGAGTAGGTAAGTCAACTTTGGTTAATGCCTTAGAACCATCTCTGAACTTGAAAACCAAAGAGATTTCAGATTCGCATTCGCAAGGACAGCATACGACTACTTTTGCTGAAATGTTCGATTTAAGTTTTGGTGCGAAAATTATAGACACACCGGGTATTAGAGGATTTGGTGTTGTCGATATGGAAAAACAAGAAATTGGGGATTATTTCCCTGAGTTTTTCGCTTTAAAAGACCAATGTAAATTTAACAACTGTCTTCACAAAGAAGAACCACATTGTGCGGTTAAGGAAGCTTTGGAGAATGATGATATTGCTTGGTCAAGATATAAAAGTTATATACAAATCCTAGAAGGAGAAGACGAACATTATCGTTCAGATATCTACGGAGATGGGAAAAACACAAACGAAGAATAATGAGAGCAGTAATTCAAAGAGTTTTGCAGGCTTCGGTAACTGTCAAGGGGAACAGTATTGCCTCCATACAACAAGGATTACTGGTACTGATCGGGATTGAAGATGCCGATACTCAGGAAGATATTAATTGGTTAACAGCTAAAATTGCCAATCTCAGAATTTTTGGGGACGAGAATGGTGTTATGAATTTATCTGTCAAAGAAATTGATGGAGAAATGATTGTAGTGAGTCAATTTACATTACATGCTTTAACCAAAAAAGGAAATCGACCAAGTTATATCAAAGCATCAAAGCCTGAGATAGCTATTCCGCTTTATGAAGCCTTTGTACAACAGATGGAGAGAGAATTGGGGAAAGCAATTCAAACCGGTCAGTTTGGTGCCGATATGAAAGTATCTTTACTCAATGATGGACCAGTAACTATAATTATTGATACTAAGAATAAAGAATAAAAACAAACAATAAACAACGAATGAAACTAACTAAAATGATGTTGCTAATAAATTTTTTATTGGCCGCTCCAGTTTTTCCCCAAGATTTAACTACTACGGTTTTAGGGATTCCAGCAGAACTTAAAGAAAATGCTAATAGTGTCATACGAAATCAAGAAGTGTCTGTTGAAATTAAATCCATATCACAAATGGTAATTAAAACACTTAAAACTATTACTGTTTTTAACGAATATGGAATACGAAATATTGATGCTGTTGAGTATTTCGATCAAACTACAACGATAAAAAATATAGAGGCCATTGTTTATGATTCTCTAGGCAAAGAACTTAAGAAAATTAAACGAAAAGATTTTAGTGATTATAGTGTTGCTGGAGACGCCTCGGATGTTTCTGATACCAGAGTACTAAAATTAAATTACACCCCTACAGAATATCCTTTTACTATTGTTTATCAGAGTGAAGTACAAACTTCGAATACAGCATTTATCCCTACTTGGTATCCAATAGACGATTATTTTGAAAGTGTTCAGAGATCGGTATTCAAGATTAGTTATCCATCTCATCTAGGTTTTAAGTATAAAGAAATGGATTTTGGCGACAAGAAAATTGTAAAGCATGAAACAACCAATTCTTTGCAATATTCTATTGAAAATTTGGTAGCAGAAAAACATGAAGAGTATGCACCATCGAAACCGGTTCATGTTTTGTTTGGTTTAGATAAATTTATGTTAGAAGGAGTGGAAGGTAGTGCTAAATCTTGGAAAGAATTTGGATTATGGATGAATGAAAAACTTTTGAAAGAAAGTACAGAGCTTCCTTTAGAAACACAAAATAGAATAAAAACTTTAGTAGCAAATGAGACAGATCCTCTTAAAAAGGCTGCAATTGTTTATCGTTTTGTACAAAATAAAACCAGATATGTTAGTATTCAATTAGGTATTGGAGGTTGGAAACCTATGCCTGCTAAAAATGTAGATCGTTTGGGATACGGTGATTGTAAAGCATTGAGTAATTATACTAAAGCATTGTTAGATGTAGTAGGAGTACCCTCTTATTATACAGTGATTTATGGTGGAGAGAGGAGAGATATTTTGGAGGATTTTGTTTCGATGCAGGGTAATCATGCTGTTTTATCGTTGCCCTACAAAAATAAAATGATTTTTTTAGAATGTACCAGTCAGACTCAAGCTTTTGGTTTTGAAGGTGATTTTACCGATGATAGAGTCGCCTTGTTAATCAAACCTGAGGGAGGAGAATTGGTAAGAACCAATAAGTATATAGATAAAGACAATGCCCAAGTAACCAATGGTAAAATTGTCATACACGAAGATGGCTCGATGAAAATGGAAGCACAGATTAGCTATACTGGTATTCAATATGATACAATGACACGATTTGAGTTACTTCCATTAAAAGAAACCAAAGATCATTATAAGGAAAGATGGTCATATGTGAATAACTTAACAATTGATGATCTTCGATTTGTTAATGATAAAGAGAATGTTAAGTTTAATGAAACTATAAAAATCAGTGTCCCTGAGTTTGTAAAAAAAACAGGAGCAGATAAAATGCTTTTGTTAAATGTTTTAAATCAAAATTATAAAACGCCACAACGATACAGAAACAGGAAAAAACAGTTTGAAATAGATAAAGGATATTACGATGAAGATATCATCGACATCGAGTTGCCACAATCTGAAAAAGTTATTGCTAAGCCTGAGAATGTAAATTTGGAAACAAAATTTGGGACGTACAGCACAGAAATACTATTTTTAGAGGCAAATAAAATACAATACAAAAGAAAATTACTCATAAAGAAAGGACTTTATAGTGTAGAAGAATATGAAGAATTTAGAAAATTCAGAGAACAAATAGCCAAAAATGATAATTCCAAATTAGTATTACAATCAAACAAATAACAAACATGAAAAACTTTTTTATTATTCTTTCAATTTTAGCGACATCAGGGGGATTTTCGCAAAAAGTTGAGTTAGGAAATGTAACGGTTCAAGAACTCGAAGAAAAAAAACATCCAAAGGATACTTCTGCCGTAGCTGCCATTTTATTTAAAAAGGGTACCACGCAATTCGTATATAATTCCACCAAAGGTTTTTCCACCGAGACTAAAGTGGATATCAAAATTAAAATTTATAAAAAACAGGGATATGATTGGGCTAACCATGCAGTAAGATATTATTTGGAAGGTTCTTCAAAGGAATCCTTATATTTTTCTAATGCAGTCACGTATAATTTAGTGAATAACAAAATCGTTAAGACTAAACTTAAAAGTGATGGAGAATTCGATGAAAAAGTTTCTCGATTCTGGGGACAAAAGAAAATTATGATGCCAGATGTAAAAGAAGGCAGTATTATCGAGTTCAGTTATAAATTAATCTCTCCTAATTATGGAAGCTTTAAAGATTGGGATTTTCAAACCTCAATTCCTATCAATTATTGTGAATATACTACCTATATTCCTGAGTATTTTAAATACAATACCCATATTAAAGGACATTTGACTCCTAAAGTAGAGTTAGATCAAAGAGAGAATAATTATCAAGGAACCTACCAAGAAATGGTTAATAGTGCAGGTGGTTTTAGATCTGAAAGAGGTACTTATAATATAAAATTTCAGGAAAGTATTGCAAAGTACACTATTAGTAATGTGCCAGCTTTAAAGGATGAAAATTTTGTAAACAATATTAGTAATTACATGGTTATCTTACAGCATGAGTTATCTTCTGTGAGAATGCCGGAAAGACCGTTTGAAAATTACTCAACAGATTGGGAGACGATTTGTTCTAAGATTTACCAATCGGATAGTTTTGGTTCAGAGTTGTCTAAAACAGGATACTTTGAAAACGAGATAAATCAGTTATTAAACGGAGTTACAGTTAAGGATCAAAAAATAGGTTTGATTTTCAGTTATGTAAAAGAATACATGAATTGGAACGGTTACCATGATTATTATTGTCACGACGGCGTTAAAGAAGCTTTTAAAAAGAAATCAGGAAATGTTGCTGAAATTAACCTAATGCTAGTAGCAATGTTGCGTTATGCTGGGATTGAAGCGAATCCAATTTTGGTGAGTAGTCGTTCTAATGGAATAGCTTTATATCCAAGTCGTAATGCCTTCGATTACGTTATCGCAGGTATCGAAATAGAAAATGATGTAATTCTTTTAGATGCAACGGATAAAAATAGTGTGCCGGATGTTTTACCGCACAGAGCCATCAACTGGAATGGTAGACTTATTAGAAAAAATGGATCTTCTACTAGTGTTAATCTTTCTCCTAAATTTATTTCGAAAGAAGCTACCAATATTATGGCTAACTTGACTTCTGAAGGTATTGTTGAAGGAAAAATTTTCATACAAAAAAATGCTCATGATGCTTTTAACTTTAGAAGTAAGTATGGAAAAGTTAACACCGATAATTATCTCGAAATTTTAGAAAAAAGATACGGGAACGCTGAGATATCTGAATATAAAGTAGATAATAAAACAGATTTGTCTAAGCCTGTCATCGAAACATTTTCTTTTAAAACCAATAATGAGATCGAAAAAGTGGCGGACAAATTATATATTTCTCCTTTATTTTTCTTTGTGATGAGTGAAAATCCTTTTAAGCAAGAAGTAAGAGATTATCCTATCGATTTCTCATACCCAGATCAAGATAAATTTTTATCTATAATCAATATTCCTGATGGTTATGTAGTAGAATCAATTCCAACTTCTGCTAATTTGATTTTTGGAGATGATATTGCAGGATTTAAATATATAATCAATACTAACGGAAAACAAATTCAAGTAACTTCAGTTCTAGATATTAAAACAAATATCATTTCACCAGAAGATTATGCTGATTTTAAAATGTTTTTCAATGAAATTGTAAAAAAACAAACCGAAAAAATAGTTCTAAAAAAAGCTTAATATGAATATCAAAAACGCACAATTAGAAGTTGATAATTGGATCAAAGAACACGGAGTTCGTTATTTTAATGAGTTAACCAATATGGCACAACTTACTGAAGAAGTAGGTGAAGTAGCCCGAATTATTGCGCGTAGATATGGCGAACAGTCGGAAAAAGAAAGTGATAAAAACAAAGACTTAGGCGAAGAGCTAGCCGATGTAGTTTTTGTAGTTTTATGTTTAGCCAACCAAACGGGAGTTGACTTACAGGCAGCCTTCGACAAGAAAATGGATTTAAAAACCAAACGCGATCACGATCGTCATCATAATAATAATAAACTTAAATAAGGTTTATGGCAAAAGGTTATAGGTATAAGTTCACTTGTTGATGTTGAGAATTTTTTACCATAAACCTTTTACCATAAACCTTTTACCCATAAAATATGAACTGGATTTTACTAATCATAGCCGGATTATTTGAAGTCGGTTTTGCTAGTTGTTTAGGTAAAGCCAAAGAAACTTCAGGTCAAACTATGTGGTTTTGGTATTTAGGTTTTTTAGTCTGTCTAACCATCAGCATGGTGCTATTAGTAAAAGTAACCAAAGATATTCCAATTGGGACAGCATATGCCGTTTGGACAGGAATTGGAGCTGTAGGAAGTGTTTTAGTCGGAATTTTTATTTTCAAAGAACCGGCAACTTTCTGGCGAATTTTCTTTCTAATGACATTAATTGTCTCTATCGTTGGATTAAAATACGTTTCTGAATAATGAATTTACATTTACAAAAGTCAAAAGTCAAAAATCAAGAGTTACAAGTTACAATAACGGGAAGTAAATCTGAAACAAACCGATTACTGTTGTTACAAGCTTTGTATCCAAATTTAGACATAACCAATATTTCAAATTCAGATGATTCAGAAGTGACGCAAAAGGCATTAACTTTTACCCATCACCCATCACCCATCACCCAAACCATAGACGTTCATCACGCGGGAACGGCGATGCGTTTTCTTACCGCTTTTTTCTCGATTCAAGAAGGAAAAGAAGTGTTGTTAACGGGTTCTTCTCGAATGAAGGAACGCCCGATTAAAATCTTAGTAGAAGCTTTACAACAATTAGGTGCTGAGATTTCGTATGTTGAAAATGTAGGTTTTCCGCCAATTAAAATTATTGGTAAAAAACTATCGCAAAATAAAGTGTCATTACCTGCAAATGTGAGTAGCCAATATATTTCTGCTTTGTTGTTGATTGCGCCAAAATTAGAAAATGGTTTAGTATTAACACTCGAAGGTGAAATTACTTCGGTTCCGTATATCAAAATGACGTTGGCGTTATTGAATGAAATTGGTGTACAAACTTCTTTTGAAAATAACACAATTAAAGTCAACCATCAACCATCAACCATCAACCATCAACCAATAACAGTTGAATCAGACTGGAGCTCGGTTTCGTATTGGTATTCTATTGTGGCTTTGTCTGAAATTGGAACGCAAATCACCTTATCGAGTTACAAGAAAAACAGTTTGCAAGGCGATGCTGCTTTGGCTGAAATTTATAAAGATTTTGGAGTTGAAACTTTATTCAATGAAAATAATACAATCACAATTTCAAAAGAAAAAGCCCATAACCTTTTACCTTTGACCCAAAACCTAAAAGATTGTCCCGACATCGCTCAAACTATTTCGGTTACATGTTTTGGGTTAGGAATTGGATGTGATTTATTTGGATTACACACGTTAAAAATTAAAGAAACTGATCGTCTAGAAGCATTGAAAGCTGAGTTGACGAAATTAGGTGCCGAGATTTCAGTAACCAATGATTCGTTGCATTTACAACCTTCGAATTCAATCAATGAAAATATTGCAATTAAAACGTATCAAGACCATAGAATGGCAATGGCTTTTGCACCTTTAGCACTTCGTGTTCCTATTGTTATTGAAGAAGCTGAAGTGGTTTCCAAATCGTATCCGGATTTTTGGAACGATTTAAAAGCAGTAGGTTTTCAAATAGCATAAATTATCTTTTGATCAATTGAATACTATCTAAAATGGTTTGTACTTTATCGGATGAAATTGGTAATTGCAAACCATTTTTTAATACCAAATTTCCACCATCCGATTTGTTATAAGCCGAAACAAAATTTACGTTGACAATATACGATTTGTGAATGCGAACAAAACTAGGGTTACTGCATAAAATATCTTCGAAGTTTTTCAAATTTCTACTTACCACATGCTTTACATCATTAGCACATTTAATTTCTGAATAAGCGCCGTCTCCTTTGATGAATTGAATGTCTTCCGTTTCCAAAAACAAAATACTATTACCACTTGGCACCGCAATACGTTGTAATACATCCTGTTTCATGGTTTCCTTTAAAAGCGAATAGTTTGTTTCGGTTGATTTTTGTTTTTCAATTCTGGCAATGGCATTGGATAATTCTTCTGGATTGATTGGTTTTAATAAATAATCCACTGCCGAAAATTTGAACGCTTGCAACGCATATTCGTGATAAGCAGTTGTGAAAATGATTTTGAATTTCACTTCGTTTTCATCAAAAAAGTCCAATAACTCCAAACCGCTATGACCTGGCATTTCAATGTCAAGTAAAACCAAATCAGGTTGATGTTTACGAATCGCTTTTACACCTTCTGGAAGATTCTCGCATTCAGCAACCACTTCAACATTTTTGCAATATTCGTCAACTAGAAGTGATAAGTTTAAGCGAGCTCTTTTTTCATCATCAATAATTATAGCTTTCATCATAGGGTGTGTATCGGTATTATTATTTCTACTAATGTTCCCGTAGGTTGATTTTGTAGATTGTGTTTGTCAATTATTTTTAAAGAAATGTTTTTATGATTGTATTCATTCAACAAGTCAATTCGGTTTTGTAACGCTTCAGTAGCAAACGATTGATGATTTTTGTTTTTAATTTGATTCAATTCGCTGCTTTTTTGACGGCCAATGCCATTGTCGTCAATTTTTATCGATAGCTCATTGTTTTGTTTCTCAAACGAAATGACTACTTTTTTATCGCCTTGTTTGTGAAGCAATCCGTGTTTTACCGCATTTTCTACATAAGGTTGCAATAACATCGTTGGAATTTTAATGCTTTCTTGGTCTATATTTTTCCCTATTTGTATCTCGTAACTAAAATCTTCATCAAAACGACCTTTTTCAATATCCAAATACAGTTGTAGTGTTTTAACTTCCTCGGCAATTGAAATAAAATCTTTCTCCGTCATTTCTAAAATGGTTCGCGTTAGGTTTGAAAATTTCGACAAATAATCAATAGCCAAACGCTTTTCGTTCGACAAAATAAATGACTGTAACGTGTTTAACGCATTGTAAAAGAAATGCGGATTCATTTGCGATTTTATGGCTTTTAACTTCGATTGATTCACGTTTTTTTCCAAGTTGATTTTATCCAAAACCATTTGATTACGCTTTTGAATTTTCTTGATGTTATTTTGGTACAACCAATAAATGCAACCCAAAATAAAAAGCGTTACTCCAAAAATGAAAGGAAATTGCAACCAAAACGGACGATTTATAGTAAAATGAATTTTGGTTGTATTTTTAAAAGCGGCATTAAGTGCAAATTCTACCGTATAATTTCCGTGATTTAGGGAGTTTAAAACCAATTCCGAATTTACAATATCGGATTTTTGCCATTGCGATTCGTTAATTCGATACAACAATTCGTGTTCTTCAAAAGGCGTTGGCGATAAGAAACGATAATTGATATGAATGTTATTTTCAACATAAGCTAAATCATCAAGTTTTAATTTTGTTACAACTTCATTATTTATTTTTATGTTTTCAATACTAAAAATAGGATTGGAACGATTGTAAACTTCTTGTTTTTTGATAATTAAACCTCTATTGGTCGAAATGTAATAGCTGTTGTTTTTCAGGATAATATCATTCACTTCAATATTGCTATTAATATGAATGATTTGTTTCGGTTTTTGAGTGTTTAAATCGTATTCAAAAATATATTTATTGGTAATGATAAAAAGTAATCCGTTTTTAAGAATCGTTCTTTCTACATTTTCTTTTTGAATGGTTGCTGGGAAATTAATCTCTGAAATTGTATTTTTTTCTATTTGGAAGATATTCAAATCGCCATTACAAGCATAAATTATACCTTTTTCATATGAAAGTTTGGTAATGTTTAATGAGGTGTTTTTATGTTTTAATTCGGAAAGTAAACCATTTTGACCAATATAAAACAAACCGTTATTGGTAGCAAAATAAATCGTTTTATGGATACTGTCGTAAGCTGTAGATTTTCCTTTAGCATTGATGACAATATTGTTGTAGTTGTGGTTTTTTAATTGGATAAAACTTTCGTAAACAAAATCCCAATCGCTTTTGCTGTTGTCATTTGTTTTAATCAATCCGGAAGAACTACTGGCGGCAAACGCGATATATTTATGATCGACAGCGCAAACACTTTTAACAGCAATGGGTAATTCTTTGGTTAGTTTTAGCGCAGAATTTAAAACACCAAATTTGGAAGAAGTAAAATACAATTGGTTAGAGATTTTATCATGAAAAACTTGCCCCATTTGGTGGTTGTCTTTTCCAGTAAAAATAGTTTTAAACTGTTTTTTTTCTAAAGAGAGAATTTTATCATTTTTGGTTCCAATAACTAATTGGTCGTTTTTAAAACACAAAGAAGTTAAACTTTCGTGAGAACTAATTAGTTGTGTGTCAAAATCTTCAATGTAAAATAAACCTTCGGTTAAAGTAGAAATCCAATAATTGTTGTTTTTGGTTTTGTAGATATAAGAAATATTTGTTCCGTTGAAGAATTGACGTTTTGTGCCCAATTCGCAATCCATTTCTATGATTCCGGTTGTAGTACAAAGCCAATTTTTATTGTTACACCAACTCAAATTTTGAACAATTGTATTTTCTAGATTTAATTCTTTTCTAGCGAATTGGTTGTTAGAAAAAAGATAACAATAGTTTGAAAATTTGGAACCAATTAATAATCCGTTTTTATTTTTTTCAACCAAAATGGAGTTGAAATTTTCTAGGAAACCTTCTGGGAATTCGACTTTTTTCTGAATTACATCATTTTTAATGATTATTAACTGATGAGCAAAAACATAAATCGTTTCATCACTAAAAAAAATATATTTCGAATCTTTTGTATTGAGTTTTATTTCTTTTTTTAATAACAATGTTTTCAAATCGTAAACATCAATCATATTTTCATTAATGATATACAATTGGTCTTTGATAATTCCAAATTTAAAGTAACCAATTGATTTGTTTTGATTCAACTTTTTCAATTGATTATTTTCTACATAATATAAATAACCATCAAAGTTCTCGTACCAAATTCTTCCGAAAGCATCTTGTTGAATGCAAGAACCGGCTTTTGAAGTCATATCGCTTGTGCTAAAATATTGAAAAGTGTAACCATTAAATTGACACAGACCTTTTTCAGTAGCAAACCACATAAAGGTGTCTTTATCCTGAAAAATATCATAAACACTATTAGTTAGTAATCCTTGCGATTTATCTATGGTGTTGAAATACGGATTTTGCCCAAAAGTAATTTGGGTTAATAATAGTATGAATATGCTATAAAGGTATTTCAATTCTAGATTTTGTTCAAATGTAAAAATATAATTAATTCTGTTATTATTCAGTTAATCAAATTCCTATTTCAGTTAATGAAGAAGTGGTTTTTATTTTGTTTTTGTTTTCGTTAACTCAAAATGCAGTTTCGTTAACTCATTCATTTTATGATGAATCCGACTACTAATTTTACCAAAATTTTTAATGAGACAATTATGAAAACAAAATTATTTTCTTTTTTAGTGCTACTGTTTTGTAGTTTGTTAAATGCTCAAGTTACTTCTGGACTTATTCAACATTTTAAGTTTGATAATTCTTATGCGAATGAAGCTAATACAACTTCTTTTTCAGCTACCTCTTTTGATTATGACAGAAGTGGCTATCCAAACTCTGCTATTAGAATGACATATGCTTTACAATCACAGGCAAATATTCCTAATTTACCTTATGGAAATTCACCAAGAACAATTTCTTTTTGGACTAAGTCTTTGGCAGATGCTGGATTAAACTATGGGCCTGTTTTTAGTTATGGTACAGGAACTTCTGGTAATGCTTTTGGCGGAGGAGTTAGTGCAGATAGAACTATGTTGATGGGCCATACTGATAATTATACAGTTATGATGGGTGGAAATCCAAATACAGTGGGGGTTTGGTATCATTTTGTGTTTACTTATGATGGGACAACAGCGAAAATGTATAGAAACGGTCAATTATTGGGGTCTACGCCAAAATCTTGGAACACTATTAATAATTCAGATGTTTTTAAATTAGGACTTGGTGTTGGAGGAGAACAATGGTTTAATGGATTAATAGATGATTTAAAGATATATGATAGAGCGGTAACTGATACTGAAGCAACTGAGATTTATAATGAACCTAATACAAACACAGTAGGTTTAATAAAGTCATTTTCATTCAATAATACACCATCTGATGATACTAATAGTGTGAACTTTATAACTAGTAATGCTACATATCCAATTACATATACTTCTGGTAGAAGTGGAGCTGGACAAGCTTTAGTAACAACAGCTTCTGCAACGAGAACCTGTAACATACCTAATTTACCATTGGGTAAAACAGATAGAACAATTTCTTTTTGGTATTATCATACTACATTTAGTCCAATAACTTCATATGCTTCCTTTAATTACGGTGCTAGTTCACAATATAATATGTTTGGGTTTTATCTGAATTCTTCAAGTGTTAATTTTCAAGGATTTTCTTATGATCAAAGTTTTGCAAATGGAACAACCAATCCTTACCAATGGTATCATGCTGTTGTTGTTTTTGAAGCTGATAATGCCAAAATTTATATTAATGGAGTTATCAAAGGAACTGTGGCTAGACCTTTAATTAATACAACTTTGACAACTTTTAAAATAGGTGCATTTGCTGGAGCAGTTGATGATTTGAAAATTTATGATAGAGCTTTAAAGCAGGCAGATATTACAAGTTTATACAATAATAATACCCTATCATCTTCAGATTTCAATCAAAATAATTTAAAAGCTGCTATGTATCCAAATCCTGTTCAAGATATTTTAAACATTGATATTGAAAACGAAATCAAATCTGTTGAGATATACAATATTCAAGGACAAAGAGTTATGCAATCAAACAGTAAACAAATTGAAACGGCTTCTTTAAATTCAGGGATTTATATGGTGAGAATTGAAGATACAAATGGAGGAATTGCAACACAAAAATTAATTAAAAAATAATGAAATCTGCAATCAATAAATATAAGTTAGAAATTACACTTTTTGTGTTGTATTTGTTCTTATTCTATATTGGTTTTATAGTTTTAATTTAGAATTTAGTTGGTTTAATAATAATAGTTTGTGAAGCAAATCCTCTGGGGTTGTTAGGTAAAATGAGGTTTTTCAGAAAAGAATCTCATTTTACTAGACAACCCTTACTTTTAGATCTAATATTCACTTCCTGTCTTCGTAAACTTAAAATGCGGTTTGGTAACTCTACCTATTTAGATACAACAGGTTGGAATCCACTTAATAATGTAAGTATTTCTCTTGTTAAGGATCATATTGGGAACCCAAATAGTGATATGCGGGTAAGTGGAACTCAAACGTATGCCAATATTAGGAATAGTTTACTTCCAATAGGAATAAAAAGAAGAATCATTAATTTTTGGTGTAAAACTACTTCTAATGGGGGTTATCCAGTTTTTTTCTCATGGTGCAAACGTAAATTCACAAACTTTTGGAATATATTTAAATCCTAATGTTGGGGCTGTTTTTCAAGGATATGCAAATAATTATAATACAGGTGTTAGTGTTGCGGTTAATACTTGGCATCATATTGCAGTTTGTTATAACGAAGGTTTTCAATTGAAGGTTTACAGAGATGGTGTTCAAGTAGGAATAAATACAATAAACTTAAATACAGCTTTTTCTTCTTTTAAATTAGGTAATGCAACAGTGCCTATGGAATTTTATGATTTAAAAAATATATAATTACTAGTTAACTGCGATTCAAATTTCAAACTTATTAACAATAAACACCCTATCATCATCAGATTTCAATCAAAACAATTTAAAAGTGGCGATGTATCCAAATCTAGTTCGTAATATTTTAAATGTAGAAACTGATTTAAATATTCTATCCATAGAAATATGTAACTTACAAGGTCAAAAAGTATTAACCTAACTCAAAAGTAGTTTTCTATTTCACAATTGAATGCAGGAGTATATTTGGTTAGAGTAGAAGGCGAAAATGGAGTTGTATCGTCACGAAAATTGATAAAGGAATAATATTAAGAAAGCTATTCAATAACCAATTAAAATGGTTTCATCGAATAGATATATTTATAATTTAATAAAATAGGCCGTCTAGATTTAGACGGCCTATTTGTTTTATTTCAATTCTTTAGCAGAAATAACTTTTTCCCACAATGGTTCTCCGTTTACATTGTGTAGAACCAATTTCATCTGGCGATTTTCTTTGTTACCGGAAAAGTGAATCATTCCAAAATTACGTTCAGTAAAATAAGAACCTTCCACTCGATTTGTATTGTTTTCTTTAGCACCACTTTTAGACACTCCCGATGTCAGAGGAGAAACTGTCCAATCGTAAAGAGTGTAAGTACCATCACGTTTTAATGCAGAAAGTTCAGAATGATGACGATCTCCTGTTAAGAATAATACACCACGAATATTATTTTCCTTAATCTGATTTAATAAATATTCTCGTTCCTCTTTATAAGTTGCATAATTTTCAAAAACATCTGCAGAATTTAGGACTTGTCCACCAATACAAATAAGTTTAAAAGTTGCTTTAGAATTGCTCAAAGCATCCAATAACCATTCTAATTGTTCTTTGCCTAAAATAGTTCTTTCGCCTGTTTTTCTGTTGTTGGGTGATTTGAAAAAACGATCATCCAAAAGGAAAAAGTCAACGTCACTCCAAGAATACATTGAGCAAACTCCCTGCTCTTGATTTTTGTCTAAACCATAAAATTTATTACCCCAAAAATCTTTGAAAGCTTGTTGAGTAATATGTTTGTTAATGAAACTACGATCACCGTCATTAGGACCAAAATCATGATCGTCCCAAATAGCTAAGTTAATAGCGCTAGCCAAAAGTGGTTGTATCTCTTTTACAGAGCGAGAATGTGTATAGCGGTGGTAAATACCGTTTCGAGTGTCCCAATCAGCTTCTCTTAAATAGGTATTGTCACCTAACCACAACATAATGTTTGGTTTTTTCGCGTTGATAGACGTGAATATTTCATAATTATCGCCATAGCCTTTTCCCGGACGGTCCAATTCGGGTTCGTTGATGTAGTTGCAACTTCCCAAAGCCACCGAAAAATCCGGAGCATCAGTGCGCCATTGCCATAATTTTTTTGTTTGGAAAACGGTAGGGTAATTCACAGAAACTTTTTTGTTGTTAATGAACAAATCATATTCGTATTCTGTTCCTTCGGTTACATTATCAGCTAATAATTTTGCAGTGTAACCATTGTTTTTTGAAGTTTTAATTTTATCCGATTGAAAATAAACGTCCGTTCCTTTTTTCTTATACTTAATATAAATTTCAGCTTCCTGAGTTGTTTGAGCCCAGATTAACACTTCTTTCATTTCTGAATAACCTAACATAGGTCCAGATTGTAATAAGTTTTTGTTTTGTGCAAATACAAAAGTACTGATCAAACAAAATAATAATTGACTTAATTTCATGTTGTTTTTTTTAATGATGAACAAAATTAAGACAAAAAATAAGTAAACTCCACATTCGGCTGTTATAAAAAAGTAAACAGCCTATTCTAGAGAACGATAATTGGTAAAAGGAAGAGTTTCTAGAATATTTTTTTGAAAAATTATATTGCTCTTGAATCTCTTGCTTACAAAAAGGTTACAAATAAATAATGCCTATTGTTGAAATGGTCTAGTATTTAGAGATCAAAGAATTTAAATTTGAAAATAATCAGCCTTTTACTTGACAACCCCTATTTTAGGATAGTATATTTGCACCCTGGTTTAGAAATCGGTAAATGATATTTTCCGGTTTCGAACTTTAAACTTTTAAACTTTTCAAGAATGAAGTTATCGAATTTCAATTTTAATCTTCCTGCTGAATTATTAGCTGAATTTCCTGCAGAAAATCGTGATGAATCCCGTTTAATGGTCGTACACCGTAAAACAGGTGAAATTGAACATAGACTATTCAAAGATATTTTAGAATATTTCGACGAAGGAGACGTAATGGTGGTTAACAATACCAAGGTTTTTCCAGCACGTCTTTATGGTAATAAAGAAAAAACAGGAGCGCGTATCGAAGTGTTTTTGTTGAGAGAGTTAAATGCGGAACAACGTCTTTGGGATGTATTGGTAGATCCAGCTCGTAAAATCCGTATCGGAAACAAATTGTATTTTGGTGACGACGATTCGTTAGTAGCTGAAGTTATAGATAATACAACTTCTCGTGGAAGAACATTGCGTTTCCTTTACGATGGTTCTTATGAAGAATTCCGTCAAAAATTGGTAGATTTAGGAGAAACACCAATCCCTAAATACATCAATCGTGAGGTGACTCCAGAAGATGCGGAACGCTACCAAACAATTTACGCAAAAGAAGAAGGTGCTGTAGCAGCTCCAACGGCTGGTTTGCACTTTTCAAAGCATTTGATGAAACGCCTTGAAATTAAAGGGGTAGATTTTGCTGAAGTTACCTTGCATGTAGGTTTGGGAACTTTCAATCCGGTTGAGGTTGAAGATTTGTCTAAACATAAAATGGATTCAGAAGAAGTTCGTATTTCTCAAGAAGCTTGTGATATTGTGAACGCTGCGAAAGTTAACAAAAAACGTGTATGTGCTATCGGAACAACGACCATGCGTGCAATGGAAAGTTCGGTTTCCTCAAGCAGAACATTAAATCCTTATGAAGGTTGGACCAATAAGTTTATTTTTCCTCCTTACGATTTTAGTGTTGCAGACTGTATGGTAACTAACTTCCACACGCCAAAATCTACTTTGTTAATGATGATTTCTGCTTTTTGTGGTCATGATTTAATGCGTAAAGCTTATGATGAAGCGATCAAAGAAGGATACAAGTTTTATTCGTATGGCGATGCCATGTTAATCTTATAATTTAAGGTTTCATAGTAAAACGTAATAGTTAAAAATACAATACCCCTGAAAGTAAGACACTCTTTTGGGGGTATTTTTATTGTTTTAATGGATAACTTTGTTAGTGACTTTGAGTGTTGCTAACTTTTCAATATTTTTACAAACAAATAAAAACAATCATGACTTTTCAAAATACACTCGAATTTGCACAAGAACTAGATGCTCAAGATGAGCTACATGTGTACAGAGAGGAGTTCATCTTCCCGCAACATAACAAAAAAGATGTTATTTATTTTACAGGAAATTCTTTGGGTCTGCAACCTAAAAGAACTCGAAAATATGTAGATGAGGTGATGGATGATTGGGCTAAGATGGCAGTAGAAGGTCATTTTTATGCCGAAAAACCTTGGTGGGATTATCAAGAGCGTTTTTCAAAACCTTTGAGTAAAATAGTAGGCGCAAAACCATCGGAAGTAACAGTGATGAATACCTTGACGGTGAATCTTCATTTACTAATGGTTTCGTTTTACCGACCAACTCAAAAGCGATACAAAATCATTTGCGAAGAAAAAGCGTTCCCTTCGGATCAGTATATGTTCCAAAGTCAAGTTAAATTTCACGGTTACGACCCAAAAGAGGCTATCGTGGAAGTTAAACGAAGAGAAGGGGAGCATAACATCCGATTGGAAGACATCATCGCTAAAATCAATGAAGTAGGAGAGGAATTAGCACTCGTTTTGTTTGGCGGAGTTAATTATTACACGGGACAGGTTTTTAACATGAAAGCCATTACCGAAGCCGGTCATAATGTTGGAGCCTACGTAGGTTTCGATTTGGCTCACGCTGCAGGTAATATCGAACTAAAATTAAACGAATGGAATGTCGATTTTGCTGCTTGGTGTTCCTATAAGTACATGAATTCAGGGCCAGGAAATGCTTCGGGATGTTTCGTACATGAAAAACACCATCATGCCGATTTACCACGTTTTGCAGGTTGGTGGGGACATAATAAAGAGCGTCGTTTCAAAATGGAACCTGATTTCGATCCAGTTCATGGAGCAGAAGGTTGGCAAATCAGTAACCTGCCTATTTTATCCTTAGCGCCTTATCTTGCTTCGGTTGAAATGTTTGACCAAATAGGGATGGATAAATTGATAAAAAAAAGAAACAAGATAACAGCCTATTTAGAATATATTCTTCACGAAATCGATGCTGAAATTCCCGGGACAGAATTTGAAATTATAACCCCGAGTAATCAAGAAGAAAGAGCTTCTCAATTGTCGGTGTTCTTGCATGGTCAAGGTAGAAGTTTATTCGATTACTTAATGTCAAATGGAGTTATCACCGATTGGCGTGAACCTAATGTAATCCGATTGGCTCCAGTGCCATTGTATTGTTCATTTGTAGACATGTACAATTTTGGTCAAATACTGAAAGAAGGTATTTTAAAAATTAAATAAGAAATAACAAACACTCGGAATGACGAGTGTTACTGAACGGAAATAAATAATAAAAATGACAAAACAACAAATAATCGATTCCTTTGATCCATCACAACCGGGATTAGCCGATGCTACAGTTTTTGGATTACCTTTTTCAGCAGAAGATTCAGAAATTATTGTGATTCCCGTGCCGTGGGAAGTTACCGTAAGTTACGGAGCAGGAGCTTCAGAAGGTCCTGAAGCTATTCTAGATGCGTCGTTTCAGGTTGATTTGAATCATCAGGATTTTCCGGGTTTATGGAAATTAGGTATTTACATGGACGAGGCGCCAAAGCATTGGAAAGCCAATTCAGAAAAATACAAATCGTTGGCACAGCCCATAATTGAAGCTTTAGAGGCAGGAGAAGACATCGAAACATTTCCGGTTTTACAATCGGATTTAGATAAGATCAACAAAGTATGTCGCGAATTGCATACCGAAGTAAAAGAGAAGGCTTTGTTTTGGATGAACAAAGGGAAAAAAGTAGTGCTTTTAGGAGGAGATCATTCTACGCCGCTAGGTTATTATGAAGCATTGGCTTCTAAACATGATAATTTCGGTATTTTACATCTCGATGCGCACATGGATTTACGCATTGCTTATGAAGGATTTACGTATTCTCATGCTTCCATCATGTACAATACATTGCAAATTCCACAAGTATCTAAAATTGTGCAAGTAGGAATTCGTGATTTTTGTGAACAAGAGGTTGATGTTGTTGCAAAATCTAATGGACGTGTTTTAGTTCATACGGATGCCGATTTAAAAACAGAAAGCTTCGAAGGCAAAACTTGGGCAGAACAATGTGACGCAATAATTGCATCTTTGCCACAAAAAGTTTGTATTTCTTTTGATATCGACGGGATGTATCCTTGGTATTGCCCTAATACAGGAACGCCAGTTCCAGGAGGATTTTCTTTTGAGCAGGCAACATACCTTTTCAATAAATTAGCTTCTAGCGGAAAAGAAATTATCGGTTTCGATTTAGTTGAGGTTGCTCCAGGTGAAGATGATTGGGATGGAAATGTTGGGGCACGTATGTTGTTTCACATGTGTGGTGTGTTGGCTAAAAACAATGGTTTAAATACAGGGAAGCGCATAGAATTTCCAAGAAAATAAAAAATAAAACATATTAGTTCTCCAAAAAGTACGTCTTTGTGAAAAATGACGTACTTTTTTTATGGATAAAGTTTTATTTCGTTAAATTTGGATATAAAAATTTTCAAATGAAACGAATTAAGTACTTTTTCTTATCCTTATTACTATTAGTTGTCGTTATCGGAATAGGTATTTATGCTTATCTACATAGCACAAAACCACAATACGAAGGAGAATTGCCTTTAAAAAATATCACGTCTGAAACACAAGTTTATTTTGATGAACACGGAGTGCCTCATATCTATGCCAATAATCAGAAAGATGCGCTTACTGCCTTAGGTTACGTGCACGCTCAAGATCGTTTGTGGCAAATGGAATTACTTCGCAGAATCGCACCGGGTAAATTGTCTGAAATTTTCGGGAAGATCACCTTAGATAATGATAAATTGTTTTTAGCATTAGGAATCGATGAACATTCAGAAGAAGCTATCGCTAAATTGGACAAAAATAGTCCTTCTTATCAGTTGGCCATGGCATACTTAGATGGGATAAATCAATATATCGAAAACGGAAAAACACCCTTAGAATTCACTATTTTAGGAATAGATAAAAAACCATTCACGTTAAAGGATGTCTACAATACATACGGATACATGTCTTTTAGTTTTGCAATGGCGCAAAAAACGGACCCTTTACTGACAGATTTAAAAAATAAATTAGGAATCGAGTTCGTGAAAGAGTTAGGCGTAGATTATTCGTTTAATACGACTAGAATCAAAGTTACTCAGGAACAAAAAGAAGTATACGTTGCAGCTTCAAAAGCAGTAACGGCCTTGTTAGAAAATTCGCCAGTGCCACCATTTATAGGAAGTAACAGTTGGGTGGTTGGGCCTCAAAAAACAAAAACAGGAAAAGTAATTTTTGCTAATGACCCTCATATAGAATATTCGCAGCCAGGTACTTGGTTCGAGGCGCACATTTCTTGTCCTGATTACGAAATGTATGGGTATTATTTAGCAGGAACCCCGTTTCCTCTTTTAGGTCATAATAGAGACTATGCCTATGGTTTGACTATGTTTGAGAATGATGATGCTGATTTTTTCAAGTCAGAAATCAATCCTGCTAACCCGAATCAATACAAGACATCAAAAGGTTTTACAGATTTTAAAGTCAGAAATAAAACCATAAAAGTAAAAGATTCTGTCGATGTGCAGTTGGTAATAAAAGAAACGCAGCATGGTCCTGTGATGAATGGAATTTTGAAGGATTTTAATCCTGAAGAGCCTGTTTCGTTTCATTGGATTTTTACGCAACAACCCAATCATATCTTGGATGCTGTGTATAGTTTAAGTCACGCTAAAAACATCGATGATTTTCATAAAAACATAGAATTAATAGCTGCTCCTGGATTAAATATAATGTATGGCGATGCTCAAAATAATATCGCTTGGTTTGCATCAGGAAAATTGTATCAATTGGAAAAAGGCGTTAATCCTAATTTTATTTTGGATGGATCAAATGGCATAGACGACAAAAAGAAATTTCTTCCTTTTTCCAAAAATCCTAAAGCACAAAATCCAAGTTGGAATTATGTTTACTCTGCTAATAATATGCCGGAGGCTATAGACGGTTATGAATATCAAGGGTACTACCTTCCAAAGGATCGCGCCCGAAGAATTAGTTATTTGTTAGAGACTAAAAATGATTGGGATAAAGAAACTATTGCAGCAATGATCAACGATAATACTTCTATGGAAGCTGTAGATATTGTGCAGAATATGATTTCTACGATCAATTTAAACCAACTCAATGCACAAGAAAAAGAAGCATTGCAAGTATTGAAATCTTGGAAAGGAACGAATGAGTTATCCGATATTGCTCCGACTATTTACAACAAATGGATTTATTTTTATTTAAAAAACACCTTTGAGGATGAAATGGGGGAGACTCATTTTGCGCAATTCATGAAGACTCATTTAATGAAACAAACCATTGCATATCAGTCAAAAAATGAGAATTCATTATGGTGGGACAACATTAAAACGCCAAAGAATAAAGAAACGCGATCTGTTATTTTACTAAATTCTTTTCAAGAAGCCATAAAAACGATCAATAGTCAACTAGGCAGCGATGTTAAATCTTGGACATGGAACAAAGTTCATAAAATAGAATACAAACATCCGTTGGGAACTGTTTCTCTTTTAAGACCGTTATTTAACGTAGGGATTTTCGAAATTCCTGGAGCTAATGAAGTAATCAACAATACCATGTACGATTTGTCAGCGGAACCGGTTTATATGGTAAAAGCAGGTCCTTCAACACGACGTGTAATCGATTTTTCAGATGTTGAAAACTCATGGAGTATTTTACCTACCGGTCAATCGGGGAATCCTATGAGTCCTTTCTATAATGATCAGTCGCAACTTTACAAAGAAGGGAAGTTTAGAAAAATGAAAATGAACAAGAAAGAAATCGAAGCTTCTTCAACAAAGTTGATTTTTCTACCTAAATAAATGAGCAGAAATATTCTTCTGTTGATCTCTAAAAGTCTAAATTTGCAAAACCGCTTTAACAAAATTAAATGCAAACTCCACAAAAAATTGCTGTTGTAGGTTCCGGTTTGGTAGGAACCCTCTTGGCAATCTATTTAAAAAGAATGGGGCATACAGTTCATGTCCTAGATCGTAGTCCAGATATTAGAACCGTTCAGTTTTCGGGTCGTTCCATTAATTTGGTCATGTCTAACCGTGGTTGGAAAGCACTTCAGACTATTGGACTCGAAGAGGAAATATTTAAAATTGGTATTCCAGTTGATAAACGTGCGATTCATCTTCAGGATGGAAAACTTAATTATCAAAAATACGGAAAAGACGGTGAGGCCATTTTTTCATTGTCTAGAGGTGTACTGAATCGAAAAATGATTGATTTAGCAGTTCGCGAAGGTGTCGAATTCAAATTTGAACACAAAATATGGGACGTAAGTCTTGCGGATGCGACACTTCACATCGGAGAAACCGAAAGAGGTGAGTGGACCGATTTGAAATATGATAAAATTTTTGGTGCCGATGGTGCTTTTTCTCGAATTCGTCACCGCATGCAGCGTCAGAGTATGTTTGACTATTCGCAGGAGTTCATGAAGATTGGTTACAAAGAATTACATATTCCGGCCAATCCTGACGGAACGCACAAGATTGATAAAAATTCACTACATATTTGGCCAAGAGGACAATTCATGTTAATGGCTTTAGCCAATTTAGATGGTAGTTTTACTTGTACTTTATTCATGCCTTTTGAAGGGGAAAATTCGTTCGAATCATTAAAAGAAGAAAAAGATTTGGTCGCTTTCTTTGCGCACTATTTTCCAGATACGAAAGAAGTAATTCCTGATTTGATTCAGGATTTCTACAAGAATCCTACGAGTTATTTGGTCATGATGAAATGTTTTCCGTGGACTTTCGAAGATAAAGTAGCCCTAATAGGAGATTCGGCACACGCTATCGTACCGTTTTATGGACAAGGTATGAATGCCGGTTTTGAAGATATTACCGTTTTGGCCGAAATGATTGCTCGATACGGAGACGATTGGAAAACTATTTTTGAGGAATACGGTAAGTCAAGAAAACCTAATGCCGATGCCATAGCGGAATTGTCTTTGAGGAATTTCATAGAAATGAGTACTAAAACAGCCGATGAAAAGTTCTTACTCCAAAAGAAAATTGAAAAATGGTTTAGTGACAAACATCCAGATAAATGGATGCCACTTTACAGTAGAGTAACTTTTAGTAATCAACCTTATTCAGAAGCCTTGGCTATTGGGGATTTTCAGAATGCCATTATGGAACAAATCATGGCTATTCCGGATATAGAATCCAAATGGGATAGTGAAGAAGTTGAAAATAAAATAATCGCTTTATTAAATTAAATAAAAAAGGATGTGCTTTGAAAACACATCCTTTTTTATTCATTGAATTTAAATTATTCTTCCCGATGAACACTGTCCATTGAAAAGGCTGGGAGGCAAATAGCTAGATATTCACATGGTTCTTCGAAAGGATTGGAATATTGTATGCGGGTGTTTTTTTCTATTTTAATAGATTGACCAGCTTCCAATACGATAGTTTCTCCTTCAATGATGAACTGTTTTTTTCCTTTAATGATATAGGTATATTCATCAAATTCAGGGGTTTGAAAAGGTTCGCTCCATCCCGGAGGTGCTACCATGTGTGCAATGGAAACATCGCGATTTTGAGTGGTAAGACCATGATGTTCTTCAATTAATTTGCCATCGGTTGTGGGTACAACAAAAGGAGCTGATTGAATAAAATATTTTTTCATTTTTTAAAGATAAAATAAACGGATAATACTAAAAAACACATTCCTACTAAATGATTCCACTTAAGGCTTTCATTTTTAAAGAAAATCGAAGAAAACAAAACGAAAATAACGAGTGTGATTACTTCTTGAATTACTTTTAATTGCAATAAAGAAAATGGTCCACCATTGCCTTGAAAGCCAATTTTATTGGCAGGAACTTGAAAGCAATATTCAAAAAAGGCTAATCCCCAACTAATTAAAATGATGGTTATTAAACCTGCATTTTCAAACCATTTTAATTCTTTGAATTTCAAGTGTCCATACCAAGCTAAAGTCATAAATACATTGGAAAGAACTAATAAACTTATGGTAATGTATCCTTTCATGATTTATTTTTTTAAAACTCTCATCAAAACATTAAAAGCTCCGCGAATGAACGTAGCACTCGTAACCGCCTTCACCACTTGTTTTCCAATAATTTCTCCCATTCCCGGATCTTTACTACTTCTTTTTTCTACTTCTTTTACAGTTGCTTCCTCAGAAATCGCATCTATTTTTTGAGTTAGCATTTCATAAGCGCTTTCTCTGTCGATCACTTCATTGTATTTTGGTACAAGTTTAGAAGCATTGTTAAACGTAGAGATTTCTTCCTCCGTTAAAATGTCCATTCTGCTTTCAGGTGCTCTCATCATGCAAGCAACTAATGGTGTTGGAATTCCTTTTTCATTAAGAGCGGTAACCAATGCTTCTCCAATTCCTAGTGAAGTGATAATTTCGTCGGTTTTGTAAAATTCTGAAAGAGGATAATTCTCTGAAGTTTGCTTTATGGCCTGACGATCGTTAGCTGTAAAAGCTCTCAAAGCATGTTGAATTTTCAAACCCAATTGCGATAATACTTCTTTGGGAACATCCATTGGATTTTGAGTAATAAAGTAAATTCCAATTCCTTTGGAACGAATCAACTTAACAATAGTTTCAATTTGATTGAGTAAGGCTTTACTAGCTTCATTGAAGATTAAATGCGCTTCATCAATAAAAATAACCAATTCCGGTTGTTCAACATCGCCTTTTTCGGGCATGGTATTATATACTTCCGCCAAAAGATTTAACATGAAAGTCGAAAACAATTTAGGTTTGTCTTGTATGTCGTTCAAGCGTACTATGTTTATGTAGCCATAACCTTTTTCATCAATACGCATCAAGTCTTCAATATCGAATGATTTTTCTCCAAAAAACACTGCTCCACCTTGTTGCTCCAATTCGATAATTTTACGAAGAATAGTTCCTGTGGTAGCGGTAGAGATTTTACCATACATTTCTGAAATTTCATCTTTCCCTTCTTCAGTAATGTAATTCATAACCTTTTTAATGTCTTTCAAATCCAACAAAGGCATTTTTTTGTCATCGCAATATTTGAAAATTACAGCAACCACCCCAGTTTGAGTTTCATTTAAATCTAAAATCCTTGAAAATAAAACAGGGCCAAATTCAGAGACAGTGGCACGTAATTTAACTCCAGGTTGTGCGGAAAGAGACAGGAATTCTACTGGAAATCCTTTGGCGTTAAAGGGAAGGCCAATTTTGGCGTGTCGTTCTTTGATGAAATCTTTTTCTTCTCCGGCAACGGCTATTCCTGAAAAATCACCCTTGATATCCATCATTAAAACAGGAATCCCATTTTGAGATAATTGTTCAGACAGAACCTGAATAGTTTTTGTTTTTCCCGTTCCCGTTGCTCCGGCAATTAAACCGTGACGATTCATGGTTTTTAGCGGAATGCTTACAGGAAGAGAGAATGCGTTTCCATCTAGAATAGCGCCTCCTAAAACGATACTTGTACCTTTACAAGTGTATCCTTGTGTGATAGCATTTTTAAATTGTTCAGTTCGATCCATAAAATTGGTATATTATGTGCAATATAGTGTTTTTTGCTATTTTCTTACTAAAAATTGGCTTGATTTTTGATATAAGTTAAATATTAAACAAATTTTATCTCTCTTGTTTTTAATCGCATTTTGTTGCATATTTATCAATGTTTTAAGTTTTATTTAAAAAAAGCTTTATCAAATTTTTAAAAAAAAATCAAATTAACATAATGATTCGCAAAGAAAAGGAGTCTTTACACTTGTAATTTTTAGTTTTATGTGTTATAAAAGTTAAAAAAAGATTTTTTTATTAGAAGTAATCGGTTAAATTTGCTCTCATTATACTATTAAAACAATAGAATTAATCAATTAAAAAAATTTAAATTTTATTAAAATGGCAAACAACGTTAAAGTTCAAAAGAAAAAAGAACAAGGTTCAAAAGGAGGAGATATTTTCTCTGGTCTTGTAATTGCAGCATGTATTTTCGTAGGGTATTTGATTTTTAAACTTGTAATGGGAGATCCTTCTAACTTTGAAGGAGGAAATCCAGATGGGCATCCACTACCTGGAAACTACTTAGGAATGGTGTATAAAGGAGGGGCAATTGTACCTGTGTTGATGGGATTATTGTTAATCGTAGTTGTTTTTTCGTTTGAGCGTTTCTTTGTTATCAGCAAAGCGGCTGGTAAAGGTAATTTAGATGCATTCATGAAAAAAGTACAAGCAAGCGTAAACGGTGGTGATATCGACGGAGCTATCGAAGCTTGTGATAAACAACAAGGTTCTGTTGCTAATGCAATCAAAGCTGGTTTAATTAAATATAACCAAGTTAAAGCAGAAGGTTTTACTTCAGAAGAAGCTACTGAAACAATACACAAAGAAATTGAAGAGGCAACTTCATTAGAAATGCCAATGTTAGAGAAAAACTTAACTATTATCTCTACTTTAGTGTCATTAGGTACATTAGTGGGATTATTAGGAACAGTAACAGGTATGATTAAAGCGTTCGGTGCGTTAGCAACTTCAGGTACTCCTGACCAAGCAGCGTTAGCAAACGGTATCTCTGAAGCACTTATCAACACTGCAACAGGTATCTTTACTTCTGCAGTAGCGATTGTTGTTTATAACTTCTTTACTTCTAAAATTGATACTTTAACTTATTCAATTGATGAAGCTGCTAATACGATTGTAAATACTTACAGACGTTTCAAAGGAAGCTTAAAATAATAATTAACCCGTTGTAGCCATTATGTTTTTATGTAATGGTGATTGAAAAAAAAATAATATGGCAGTAAAAACGCAAAAAAAAGCAGGAGCAATCGATATGACTGCTATGTGTGACGTATCATTCCTATTGCTTACGTTCTTTATCTTGACTGCTACTGCAAAACAACCTGAACCGTTGGCTGTAGATACGCCAAGCTCAACAGTGCAGACTAAACTACCTGAAACAGGATTAGCTACACTAACAGTAGGTAAGGGTAAAGTATTCTTCGGATTAGTTGATAGAGATATCAGAGTGAGAACTCTTGAACTTATGGGGCAAGAGTATGGTGTAAGCTTTACAGAAGAAGAGAAAACTCGTTTTTCTCTAATTGATGGTTTTGGTGTTCCTATTGGTAGCTTAAAGCAAATTATTGCAATGAGCGGTTCTGATAGAAACAAAGAAGGATTACAACCAGGAATTCCAATGGATTCTATCGATAAGAAGAAAGATGAATTGTCAAGATGGATCTTTAACGCTCGTTCGGCAAGTGCTGAGTTAAAAAACACAGACTTAAAATTTGCCATCAAGGGTGATGCTCAATTAGAATATCCAGCTATTAAGCGTGTAATGGATGTTTTACAAGACCAAGACGTAAACAGTTTCAATTTGGTAACTGGATTACGTGGGGAAGATTTTTAACAGTATAAAAATTAAGAAATGGCAGAATTAAATACCGACGACGGTGGTGGCAAAAAAGGCGGCAAGAAGGTAAGAAGTAAAAAATCGAACGCTAAGGTAGACTTAACGGCGATGGTGGACTTAGCTTTCCTTTTGATTACCTTCTTCATGTTGACCACTTCGTTATCAAAGCCACAGTCTATGGACTTGGGATTGCCGGACAAACAAAAAGAGAATGAGCCTCAAGACGATATCGAGGTTGCTGATAACCGTACGATGACTATTTTGTTAGGTGAAAATAACAAAATTAAATGGTACATGGGACAATTCGGCGCTCCACTAGAAGGACCAAGTGATTCTTCTTATGGTAAAGCAGGTATTCGTCAGGAGATCTTATCAAAAGTGAAGTCGGTTCCTGAGGCTACAGGTGATCCAAAAAAAGGTTTGATTGTTATTATTAAGATGGATAAAAAGACCAATTATAAAAACATGGTCGATATTCTTGATGAAATGGCTATTGCAAAAGTTCCTACTTATGCATTAGTAGATATCACTCCGGATGAGAAAGCTTTGCTTTCTAAATAATATTAATCCTAACAACTATTTATAATGAAATTAGATTTGTTTACATCGCAGTGGTTAGATTTAGTATTTGAAGGACGTAACAAAAAGTATGGTGCTTATGCGTTGCGTAAAGAAAATCCTAAAACTTCACTACGTGCGTTATTGTTAGGTGGAGTAGTTTTTGCATTGGGAGTTAGTCTTCCGAAAATTATCGAATTAATCCCAACTGGAGATACTGCAGAAAAAGCATTAGATGAAAAAGTGGTATTGATAGATTTGAACAAACCAAAAGAAAATGTTCCACCACCACCACCTGAGAAGAAACCGGAACCACCAAAACCTAAAGTTGATGAAGTAAAATTCGTGAAACCTAAAGTGGTTGAGGCGGCAAAAGTGACTGAAGAGATCAAAACCATGGAGGAATTGAAAGATAAGAACATTGCAGAGAAAGACCAAAAAGGTGATGAAAATGCAAAAGTAACTATCGATCAACCTACAGGAGATTCTGATAAACCGGCTGAAGTTGTAGATAACAACGTATATAGCTCAGCAGGTCTAGAAGTACAACCTGAATTCCCTGGAGGATGGGGTAAATTTGGTCAGTTCGTAGCTCAAAAATATAGAACTGACGAGATCTCTGAAAGAGCAGGTCAAGAATTAAAAGGTAGAATTATTGTTGAATTCGTAGTTGAAAAAGACGGTAGTTTAACAGATATTAATGTGGTACGTGACTTAGGTTATGGAACAGGTGATGAGGCTATTAGAGTTTTAAAATCTATGCCTAAATTGAGACCTGGAGAACAAAACGGAAAAAAAGTACGTGCTAAGTTTAGCTTACCAATTTCAGTTACTATTACTTCTGAATAAATGAGTAATTACAGAAATAATTCAGGAAAGAAATCGCTCTTTGAGCGATTTCTTCTCGTTATAGGTATATTGTTTTTTGTTGTATACCTACTTATGGGACTCGCTATTTTGTTCTGGGATAAACTTACCTTACCTTTATCTCAAGAATATAGAACAGCTCTAGGAGTCATTATTATTGTATATGCTTTTTTTCGATTTATACGTTTCTTTCAAAAATCTTAACATGAAAAAAATATATTTAACCGTTGCTGTTGCGCTTTCCTTTTTAGTTTTTTTTAGTTGTAATAAACAAAAACAAGGAACCGGTTCAGATACAATCTTAACAGGAAAAGCAACTATTTTGGTAGATGAAACTATTTTACCAATCATTGAAGATCAGGAAATGGTTTTTGAGAGTCAATATGATGCAGATTTAACTCTGGTAGGAATGTCGGAGACAGAGATTGTGAAAAATCTTGCTGAAGGAAAAAATGATCTTGCTATTCTTACTCGTGAGCTTACTGAAGGAGAAGCAGGTTATTTTGCTGAAAAGAAAATTAAACCCAAAGTAACACCTTTGGCAACAGACGGTATTGCTTTTATCTCTAATAAATCTAATGGTGATAGAAAAATTGATTTGAAAGAAATTATCGCTTTTATGAAAGGTGATGACTCTAAATTTTCAAGTTTGGTTTTTGATAACGCAAATTCAAGTACGGTTAGATATTTTAAAAATTTAGCAGGAATCGAATCTTTGCCAACAAAGAATTTATATTCTTTCAAGACAAATAATGAAGTAATTAAATTCGTAGCTGATAATCCTGGATCTGTTGGAATTGTAGGTGTAAATTGGTTAATGCAGCCGATGCCTGAATTTCAAAGTACCGTAGATAAAGTAGCACTTTTGGAAGTAAAAGCAAATAATGGTACCTTTGTTTTACCGACCCAAGATTTCATGGCTTCTGGATTATATCCTGTAACAAGAGAAATTAAAATGTTAAATTATCAAGGATATTCAGGTTTAGGCATGGGTTTTGCTTCATTTGTAGCAGGAGAAATTGGTCAACGAATAATTCTTAAATCAGGACTTGTACCATTTCGAATGCCAGGAAGAAATATAATCATCCGAAAAGAAATAGAAAAAAAGAATAATTAAAAGTAAATCTTAACACAATGAATAAATTTAAATTTTTCAGTGTCGCTTTATTAGCATTGGGTTCTTCAGCTTTTGCTCAGGATATTGCATCTGCTAAAAAAGCTATAGATGCTGAACAATATGAGAAAGCAAAATCAATTTTAAAATCAATCATCAAAACTACTCCTGAAAACGGAAGAGCTGCTTTTCTTTTAGGGAAAGTGTATCTAAAACAAAATGCTCAGGATTCTGCTAAAATTGCCTTTTTAAATGGTTTAGAAGCAAAAGAAGGTGGCGTATTTAACTACATTGGATTAGGGCAAATTGATTTAGATAAAGGAAACGAACAAGCGGCTCAATTCAATTTCGATCAGGCTACTGCAGGAATGAGAAAGAAAGATATCGAGCAATTTGTATATATTGGTCAAGCTTACACTAATTCGGACAAACCAAATTATAAAAAAGCTATTGAAGTTTTAAATAAAGCTAAAGCTGTCAATATCAATGATGCTGCAACACTAATTTCTTTAGGAGATGCTTACACTGGTGACAAAAACCAAAATGAAGCTTACGCATCTTATAGAAATGCTTTTGATGCAGATAACACTTTAGTGAGAGCTAAAATGCAACAAGGAGTTTTACTTAAAAATGCAAAAGCTTTCAATGAAGCTAAAAATGCTTTGGAAGAAGTAGCAAAAGCAAACCCTTCTTACGGTCCAGTATATCGTGAATTGGCTGAAACTTATTTCGGTTGGTCAACTTTTGATAAAGCCAATAGTGCTGAATACAAGAAAAAAGCCTTAGAAAACTATGAGAAATACATGAGTCTTACTGATTATTCATTATCGTCGAAATTACGTCGTATGGACTTCTTGTATGTAACTAAAGAGTTTGATGCTTTAGAAAAAGAGACTGAAGAATTGAAAAAATCAGGGAATGTAGACCCTAAAGTTCTATTGTTCTCTGGATATATTGCCTATGAAAAAGGAAATTATCAAATGGCTATTGCTGATTTGGAGAAATACGTTGCTACTCCAAACGCAAGACCTTTTGCTCGTGCCTTCATGTATTTAGGTTTATCACAACAAAAATTAGCTTTTACTCCAGCAGCAAATCCAAACGACAAACCAGTGGTTGATCGTGCAAAATTTGATGCAAGTATCGAGAACTTTAAAAAAGCAGCAGAGATCGATAAAACACAATTAATTGAGTTGAGTGATCTTGGTAAATCTCTTTTTGAGAAGAAAATGTATGTTGAAGCAGCAGCGGTTTGTGAAGTAGCATTATTAAATACAGAATCAAAAAACAAATTGTATGATAATTTCTTTTTAGGATATTCATTGTATTTCAATAATTACGATAAAGATGCAAAAGATATGAGTGTTGAGGAACTTCAAAAAGCGGATAAGGCTTTTGAAAATGTTGCAACAGCTTCTCCAACAACTCAAGATGCACACTTATACCGTGCTCGTGTAAACAGCTTGTTAACAGATCCGTTGGCTGCTGAGCAAATGGCGAAAAGTTATGAAGAATACACCAAAGTGGTAACTACTAAAGGACCAGAAACGGTTGAAAAGAACAAAGCCAAAATGGTGGAAGCTTACAATAACTTAGCTAAATATTTTGGAAAAACTGATAAAGTAAAAGCTTCTGAATTTGTAACTAAGGCTTTAGCTTTAGATCCTGCAGATGCTGATGCTCTAACGTTAAAAAATGCTTTGAAATAATTCTGAGTAATAACAACTTTAAAAAACCACTTCAATAACGAAGTGGTTTTTTTGTTTTTAAAACTATTGATCTTCAAGGTTAAAAAGTTCCCAAAAGGAAGCGATTTAGGAATCATTCCAATGGTTTTCTTCAATCTATTAACTATCTTTGCACCCTATTTTTTCAATTATGCTTAAAAAAGAAATTCAGTTGGCAGTCGAAAAGGGTGAGATGCTTCCTTTAATGGAAGAATTTTACACCATACAAGGAGAAGGATATCATACAGGTACGGCAGCCTATTTTATTCGTATAGGAGGTTGTGATGTGGGATGTCATTGGTGCGACGTAAAAGAAAGCTGGAATGCCGAATTACATCCCCCAACAGCTGTAAGTACTATTGTTGACAATGCGAAAAAATTCGCAGAAACAGTTGTGGTAACTGGTGGCGAACCGTTAACATGGGATATGACAAAGTTGACTGCTAAACTGAAAGAAGAGCATTTGCGAGTACATATTGAAACTTCTGGAGCCTATCCTGTATCAGGAACTTGGGATTGGTTTTGTTTATCACCGAAGAAAACCAAATTACCAGTAGAGGAAGCTTACGAAATTGCAGACGAATTAAAAGTAATTATTCATAACAAACACGATTTTCAATTTGCTGAAGAACAAGCAGCAAAAGTGAATGATAAGGCTATTTTGTTTCTACAACCTGAGTGGAGCAAAAAAGAAGAAATGACACCACTGATTGTTGATTATGTCATGAATCATCCAAAATGGAGAGTTTCTCTACAAACTCATAAGTATTTAAATATTCCATAATTTTTTTTCTACATAAGGGTGAATGTCTGACACTATTGAATTTAATTTTGTAGTGACACAGACATTTTATGCCTTTTTTTATGAAGATATTTTTTCGTAATCAATCTGCTGTAAATGATGTGGCAATGGCGAGTTCAGCAAAGTAATGTTGATAGCTTTTGACTTTTTTTTGGCTTTAACTGTTAAAAGATATGTTATTCATTAAAATTTTAACATATTAATATTTTGTTAATAAATTTTTAATATATATTTTTACAGAATCATTATGATGTAGATTATTTCTGCCCCAGAGAATTAACCTATTTGAGTTTTGGATTGATTATTAACTTTAAAATACCACAGTAATCATGAAAAGAATATTACTTATTACGCTTTTTTTCGTAACCCAATTTTGCTTTTCACAGGCTCCAATGAGCGTGATGGATAAACAAGCACCTATTCCTTATGAAGTAGTAGAAAATCAACCTTTATATCCGGGAGGAATCAATGAATTCATTAAGTTTATCGGTAAAAATTATAGAGTTCCAGAAGTGGAAGGTCTTAACGGTGTTGTTAAGGTAAGTTTTGTAATTGACACCAATGGAGCTGTTACTGACGTGAAAATAGTGAATGATTTAGGATATGGAAGCGGAGAAGAAGCAAAACGCGTAGTTCAAATGTCACCAAAATGGACACCTGGCGATCAGGAAGGTAAAGCGGTTAGAGTATTGTATACTTTGCCGATAACGATTAGAAATTAAAATACTATTAGACAAAATTTACTTACGTTATATAGTTTTTATAAAAATAGATGAATAGTAACCCAACTTATGTTGGGTTTTTTTATTTTTATTGAAAATAGTAAACAAATGAAAACATTATTTCAGTTAGATGATTCCATTACTTTTTTAAATCATGGTTCTTTTGGAGCTTGCCCGAAGCCTATTTTTGAAGAGTATCAACGTATCCAAAAAGAGTTGGAGTTAGATCCTGTTAATTTTATTACAAAAAAACAACCTGAATATTTAAAAGTAGCACGAAAATCACTTTCTGAATTTGTCGGTTGCCATTATAACGATTTGTATTTTGTTCCAAATCCTACCTTTGCTATCAACACGATAATGCGTAGTTTGAATTTAAATCCCGGCGATGAAATTTTAGCTACAAATCATGAATACGGAGCGATGGACAGAACTTGGAATTTTTACAGCAAGAAATCAGGTATTAAATATGTTCGTCAGCCAATATCGTTGCCTATAACTTCCAAAGAACAAATCCTAGAAGAATTTTGGAAAGGCTATTCTTCAAACACTAAAGTAATTTTTCTTAATCATTTTTCTAGTGCTACGGCGTTGATCTTTCCAGTAAAAGAGATTTGCGATAAGGCGCAAGAGCTAGGACTTATCACCATTATAGACGGAGCCCATGTTCCCGGACATATCGACTTGAATTTAACCGAATTGAATCCAGATTATTACACTGGTACGTTACACAAATGGATGTTGGCTCCTAAAGGATCTTCTTTTTTGTATGTAAAAAAAGAATTTCAAGCGGATTTAGAACCTCTGATTGTTTCTTGGGGATATGAAAGTTTGTATCCCGGCGAAAGTCTATTTATAGATTATCATGAATTCAGAGGAACAGAAGATCTTTCGGCTTACCTCTCAACTCCCAAAGTGATTGAATTCCTGAAAGAGAAAAACTGGCAAAAGGTTTCCGAAAAATGTAAGAAACTAGTAGTAGAAAATTATGCTAGATTTTGTAATTTATTAAATACTCAACCTATTTGTCCGATAAATAATGAATTTCTTGGTCAGATGGCTAGTATTCCTATTCGAACTAGTAAACCTCTTGAATTAAAAGAAGTCTTGTACAATCAGTATAAAATTCAAATTCCTGTAATGCCGCTGAACAATCAGATTTATATTCGTTATTCAATTAATGCTTATAATTCACAAGAAGATTTGGATATATTATACAGTGCATTGGAAGATATTATAGCTAAAACCGATTTAATTACAATGTAAGTTTGGCTAAATAATCATAGTGTTTGCCCTCTATCAATAATTCGCAGTTCAAGCCATTGGCATGGGCTGCATTTTGTAGGGTGTTGTAATCGATGTACAACCAAGGGAAACTTGCATCGGTCTCATTTTTATAATGTACAGTAAATATCAATTCTCCATAATAACCAGTAGCAGGAATTTCATAGGCACCATCTTCGTCTTGGTCAAACATATAAATTAGATCGGAAGAATCAATTAAAATTTGCCCCTTTTCAGAAACTAATGTTTTCAGTTTTTGAAGATATTGTGCGGTGTTTTTTAAAGTACCGAAAATTCCTGTACCGTTCATTAATAATAAAATGGTATCAAATTTTTCGTTTTCTAAATCTAAAATATTTTGTACTGAAGCATTTTGTAACCCTCTTAATTTACAGGCTTGAATTGCATTGGGAGAAATATCAATAGAAGTTACGTCAAGTTTTTTTTCGTTTTGAAGATACAATGAATGACTTCCTGCTCCGCAACCAACATCCAAAACACGTCCTTTACTGAGTTGTAATGCTTTTTGCTCCAACAGAGGCATTTCTTTGAAAGAGCGAAACAAATAGGCAGTACTCATGGCATCCGCTTCGGAGATATTGGTTTCTGTGATAATATCTTCGGGAGAATTATTGGTCTGATAATCTAAAATAGCTTTTCCAAATAAATCGAGCATTTTGTTGAAAATTTAAGGTTTGCGGTTTAAAGTTCTATAACTTTGCATCTTTAAAAAATTGACACCTTGACAAATCCATCAATTGATACATTAAAAAGACTTGCCAAAGATAAGCATAACGAAAACAAAAAGTATTTCGATAAGCTGAAAAAGAAAACACCAAAGAATATTGATTATGTTATGCAGGAATTGCATGATGCTGAGTTTAAAAAAACGGACTGCTTAACTTGTGCTAATTGTTGTAAAACGACGGGACCTTTATTTACTTCGGCAGATATAGAGCGAATTGCAAAACATTTCAAAATGAAACCACAACAATTCATCGATCAGTATTTGCGAATAGATGAAGATAATGACTATGTTTTGCAAAGTGTTCCTTGCACATTCCTAGATTCAGAAAATTATTGCATGATTTACGATGTTCGTCCGAAAGCATGTAGAGAATTCCCCCACACAGACCGCAAGAAATTTCAGCAAATTGCCAATTTGACTTTAAAAAATGTCGAGATTTGTCCTGCGGCTTACAATATAGTAGAAGAAATGAAAAAGAAAATGCCACTGTAAAAGTGGCATTTCTTATTATTGATATATTAGATAGTGTTTTCGAGTAATTTTGAATTTTTCTAAACCTTCTTTCCAAGAATCTCTGATCTCTTTTTCAGTATTACCGTTTTCAATTTGTTGTTGTAATTTTTTGGTTCCGGCTAATTTGGTAAAAAAGTCATTAAAAAAAGTATTTTTAGTTGCTGAGTTTTCTTTGTAAGCTTTTATCAACCATTTTAATTCTAGTCGATTGATTTTTTCGATTTTAGTCAAATTCTCACCAAAACATTCGACCCCATTCCAAACAGGATCTTTAGCCCCAAGATTAGGTTTAGGAGTAAAACTGAAACCAGTATTTTTTAGATATGGAGAGCCGTAGATCTGGAATTGCATGTCAGTTCCTCTGCCTACACTTACATTAGTACCTTCAAAAAAACACAAAGAAGCATATAAATTTATGGCTTGTGCATTAGGTAAGTTCGGCGATGGTTTAACAGGAAGATCATAAAACATATCTCTTTTATAATTTTTACATGGAATCACTTCTAGCTGACATTGTATTCCATTTTTCAACCATTTTTCTCCATTAATCATTTTAGCATATTCTCCAATAGTCATTCCGTGAAGTACCGGAATCGGATGCATCCCTACAAAACTTGTAAATTCTTTTTCTAAAATAGGACCATCAATAATCCCTCCATTAGGATTAGGTCTATCCAAAACAAGCAAAGGGATATTGTTTTCTGCACAAGCTTCCATGACATAATGCAAGGAAGAGATATAAGTATAAAAACGAGCACCTACATCTTGCAAATCAAAAACCATAATGTCGATGCCTGCTAATTGTTCGTTTTTTGGTTTTTTGTTGTTTCCGTAAAGTGAAATAATAGGCAGACCGGTTTTTGTGTCTTTACCATCTTTGATTAGTTCACCGGCATCGGCAGTTCCTCTGAAGCCATGTTCTGGTGCATAAATTTTTTGCAAATTCACTTTCTGGTCTAGTAAAAAATCGACTAGATGTATTTTCTGGGTCAAAATACCGGTTTGGTTGGTTACAATACCTACTTTTTTATTCTTTAATATAGGAAGGTAATCTTCATGGTTATCCGCTCCGGTCCTTATCGATTGGTCTTCTATGGTTTCTGCAGTAGTGTTTAGTGCAGTTCTTTTTTCTGTATCGATACTTTTCTTGCAATTTCCGCACGAGACTATCGTTAGGAACAAGAATAAAAATGTATTTTTGAAAATCATTTTGTAAACCATTATCTTTTGAATTTAGAGTATTTTATAGCGAATCGTTTAACCAAGGCTAAAAACCATAAAAGTAATATATCTTCGCCAATTATGAAAATAGCCATAGCGGCTATTGCTATCGGTTTAATTATGATGATTATTGCCGTAGCGACCGGTATGGGCTTACAGCAAAAAATTCGAGAAAAAGTATCTGCTTTCAATGGGCATATCATTATTTCCAATTTTGAAGACAATCAATCGCAAGCCAGTATTCAACCCATTTCAGTCCACCAAGATTTTTATCCTAAATTCAATACAGTTAAAGGAATCAAACACATTCAGGCTGTTGCTAGCAAAGCAGGTATCATTCGTACAGATAAATCTTTTGAAGGTATTGTTTTTAAAGGAGTAGGTAAAGATTACGATTGGAATAATCTTTTAGAATATATCAAAGAAGGAAGAATCCCAAATCTTAAGTCTGATTTAAATAATGAGATTGTCATATCAGAATATTTAGCAAACCGATTGGAGCTAAAAATTGGAGACAAATGCAACACCTTTTTTATGAAGGAAGGTGAAAATAAGTTGCCTAATCTTAGAGTGTTTAAAATTGTAGGGATTTATAATTCTGGATTCCAGGAATTTGACGCTTCTTATCTAATTGGAGATATTCGTCATATTCAGAGAATCAATAAATGGAAATCTGACGAGGTGGGCTCTTTCGAAGTTTTTGTCACCGATTTCAGCCAAATCGAACAAAAAGGCGAGGAGGTCTACAGTCAAACTCAGAACAAACAAGATCCAGCCAAAACACTCAATACTGAAACGATAGCTGAAAAATATTTTTACATATTCGAATGGCTCAAACTATTCGATTTTAATATAATTGTTATCCTTATCGTAATGATTGTTGTGGCTACAATTAATATGGTGGTGGCATTATTAGTCATGATTTTAGAGCGAACACAAATGATTGGAATTTTAAAATCATTGGGTGCAGACAATTGGTCGGTAAGAAAAGTGTTTTTGTACAATGCTTTTTATCTAATTTCAAAAGGCTTGCTTTGGGGTAATATAATAGGTATAGGTTTATTGGTCATACAAAAGCAATTCGGGATCATAAAATTAAATCCGGAGAATTACTACGTAAATGTAGCTCCAGTCGATATTAATCCAATTCATATCGTCATGCTCAACCTTGGAACTATAATAATATGTCTCTTGGTACTATTAATACCGTCGTATATCATTACCAAAATTTCTCCGGTTAGAGCCATCAAGTTCAATTGATTCTTTATTTAGTGTTCTGGCGTGTCCCTTCGGGTCGGGCTTTTTGCTGTATCTTTTATTCCACGGACTACATAAAAGGATGCCGCTTCAATCCCTCACGCGGAGTGAAGGGTATTATAGGAGTAGGCATTTTCAAAGTATACTATATATAATAAGTATATCACTAATATAAGAATAACGCTTGAGTAATACTCATTGAATACTATTTCAAAAAAACTTTACTATGTAAGTAGTTGATTAGTAGTGTAGAAAGAAATAGGGTTAAAAAAAATGCAAAAAAAGGTTAGGAAATGTAAAAAGAAGTGGTACTTTTGCACCCGCAATCAAGCACAAGTTCATAGTAATCATGTAAAAGAATCGGAGATAAGGTTTAGAAAAAAAACTTTAAAAAAGATTTGGATTGTAAAGGAAAAGGTTTTACCTTTGCCACCCGCAAACGAGCTAAAAAGCGAGTTTACAAAACACTTAAAACGATATGATTTGAGTGAAGCAAAAAGAGTTCTTTGTTAAATATTGAAAAGAAAACAGACTGAAAATTTTCTCAAAAAAAAGTTTCAAAAAGTTTTGCAAGTTTAAAAAAAGTTTTCTACTTTTGCACCCGCTAACCGAGAGGGGTTAGCGATAAAAAATAAGAAGAATACGTTCATAGACATATTGAATTGACAGCCGTTTCAAATAGTGATATTTGAAACAAATAAAAATGAGAGTAAGAGGAATCGAGAGATTCGAAAAACCTAGCATCTTTGTCTAAAAATATTTAAAATTATACGATGAAGAGTTTGATCCTGGCTCAGGATGAACGCTAGCGGCAGGCTTAACACATGCAAGTCGAGGGGTAGAGTTAGCTTGCTAACTTGAGACCGGCGCACGGGTGCGTAACGCGTATGCA
>NZ_JAMLJM010000006.1 GCF_023635005.1 Flavobacterium luminosum
GCTTGCATTAATTGCAGTTGTAAACAAATTATTAAAACAAGCTTTTGCGATTGCAACAAAAAAAGAATATTATTCAGTGAAAATTAACTAAAATAAATTTGGAAATAAACACAGTTCATGCTGAACTTGTTTCAGCATCTCTTCCATCTTTGTCATGCTGAACTAGTTTCAGCATCTCGTTTCAGCATCTAACTTCCCTCTACTATCCCTATCTCCTCCTCACTTAACCCATACAACTCATACACCATAAAATCAATTTGTTCATTCATTTTTATTGTTTTTTTTAGGTATTCACGAATCGATACTTTTTATTTTGATGCTTCTTCTACTATGGCAATTTCCTCGTCTGTTAGATTGTATAATTGATAAACTAAAGTATCGATTTCACGCTCTAAGGCAGTGGTATCAGCTTCTGGGTTGTCTTTTTTGAGAGAAAGGATTTGGTCGACTATCATTGAAATTTTAGTTGAAAACACATTTTCTATATTTACTGGTATTTGTGCTAATTGATAACCGTATATATCTTTGTTATTAAATTTCTTTCTAAAAAAATAGTTAATCAATTTAGAGTTTAAAATCCCCAGAAGGGCAGATATATTATAGTCCTTTTTTAAGGATAATATTCTAAGGGTATTAGTACAAAGAATAGTTTCATTAGAACTTGTAGCAACTATTCTATCTTTTAAAGAAAGATTCCTTATTCTTTGAATATAAATTTTTGGATTTTGATATAACCCAAAGTCTTTATAAACTGATTTATTATTAAAATCAAATTTAGAGTATTTGTTAATTCTTTTAATTTGGTATTTTGCTATATCACCTCCTACAATAATTGGATAATAATTTATTGCTGGCGAATCAATTAAGTCAGGATTATTTCCTCCAAATTCAATTCCTCTATTTATGTGAACAATATTTTCTAATTTCTCAAATAGCTCAATTTTTTTAAATAACTCTAAATCAGAATCACTAAAACTAATTATCAAATCATAATTTTCATTGGTTATTGACTTTATTTCTTTGACCAAAAAAGCATTATTTATAAAATCATTTAAATTATTTGCAATTTTTAAATAATAATTATTAGAATTTAATTTTGAAAAAGAAAATACCGCGACATCCAGCTTTGCATCGGTAAATACTGATTCATCTAAATTAATTATTTCATTAATAATTGTTTTTTCAATTAAATATTTCCTAAAGTTTTTTCCATCCTTATTAGAGATAAAGGTGTTTGAAGTAATCATTGAAAAAGAACCTTGGGTCTTTAATAAATTAAATGATTTTTCTGTGAATATTTGATATAAATCAAATTGTCCTGTAATAGAACTAAAATTATTTAAGAAATAATCTTTTTCAATTTTATTAATGTCCTTTACGCTTATGTAAGGCGGATTCCCAATCACCACATCAAAACCTACAAAATCGCCTTCGTCGTTTAATACTTCAGGAAACTCAAAGCGCCATTCAAAAGCATTTTCATAAATTTTGTTGCTTTTTATTTCTTCAAGTTGGGTTTCAATTTTATCTATTTTATCCGCTAAATCTTTTTTAACCTTTTGCTCGGCTTTGGTTAGCTTGGTTTCAAAAAGTTGCGCGCTTTCAAACTTTACATTAAACTCGTATTTCAGTTTTTGTAACTCTTTAATTTCTTTGCCGTTTTGGTTAATTTCAGTTCTAAAATTGGTCTTTATTTCTGAAATTAGGGTTTCCATATCGCGCTTTTGCTCTTTACTTTCGGCATTACGGTATTGGTCCACAGCACGTTTGTAATCGTCAATTTTTAACTTGCTTTTCTTCAACGCTTCTTTCAAATCGGCATCCAATCCAAAACGAGAAATCAACGAGTTACCGCATTTAATATTAATATCGATATTAGGTAAGGTTTCCAGCATCTCGACTCCGCTCGATGTGACATCCGTTTTGTAATACGCATTTTTCAATAACTCAATCCACAAACGCAAACGACATATTTTTACGGAGTTCGGGTTAATATCTACCCCAAACAAACAGTTTTCAATAATGGTCTGTTTTTCATGGAACAGGGTTTCTTGTAAGCGTTGGCTTTCTTTGCTTTTTGGGTTATACGTAAACGGTATTCCATCTTCATCGGTTATAATTAATTCATCGTTTACAATGTCAACTTGGTATTCTTTTAAACGTTTGCCATCGCGGTCGGTTAACACTTTTAAATCATGTTTAATCGCAATCATTTCATTCAACGCCGAAACCAAAAAGTGTCCAGAACCAACCGCTGGGTCGCATATTTTTACGCTGTTAATAATGGCATTGGCTTCTTTGGTGTCTTCAATTTTATTGTATAACGCCTCAAAGTCTTCGCAGTTCCAACCTTTGGTTTCATTAAACTTTTGCACCACAGCACGTCTAATGGTTTCCTTACACATATACATGGTAATAAAACTTGGCGTATAAAACGAACCGTCTTTGTAGCCGTTTATTTTTTCAAAGATTAAGCCCAATACCGAGGCATTAATCAAGGTTTTATTGTCTTCTTGTATGTCTTCGCTTCCTTCACTGGCAAAATCATAAGCGTCTAAAAAGTCGAAGAAATAGTCAATCGCTTTGTGTGTGCCTGTTAACTTTTTACCATTGGCATCTTTGATAACCGTTCCGCTTAAAAAGGGCAGCTGTATATCGTCTTCTAATCCCGAAATAAACAAGGTTTGATGTTCCAACTCAGTAGGTTCAAACAACGAACTGTTCAAATAAGGTACTTTAGCAAACAAGGTTTTCACACGGTCGTTGCGTTCTTCGGGTTTCTTAGCCAAAACCGTGAAAAACAACGCATTCAAATTGTCATAATCGTGTAACAAGTCTTTGTGCAAAAAGGCATAACTTTTATCGCCTTTATGGTAGCTAATCAATTGCGCTTCCAATAATTTCAAAAACAAAATACGATTCACCCACGTAATACACAATTCCAAACCAACGGTAAACAAACGTTCTTCGTGTGTGTCGCCATATTGTTTTACGTTCGGCAAACGGGATAATTTATCTAAACTATCCAATTGGTTAATCACGTTTTCCAATAACGAACCCGCCTGGCGTTGTCCTGCTTTTGGGCGTTCGATGAGCTTCTTGCCGCCTTCTTTGGTTTCGGTTAAACCAATTAAGTGCAATAACTCGTTGTAAAAGTTTTTATCTAAGGAATTGCTGTCATTGGCAAACGACAATTTCAACAAATGCTCTGGCGACAATAATTTGTACAAGACAATCAATTTCGTGTCGTCTTGCTTGTCGCTATTGCGAAGAATTTTATCGTAAGTAGCTAAATCAAAATACGTGTATTCTAATTTATCTAAAATAGTTTCGATGTATGGTTTGGCAATTTCTTTATAGAAAAAGTCGGTATTCGTTCCCGAAAGTTTGCCTTCTTCAAAGTCTTGAAATTGTTTTACCAAGCTTTTGTTTTGAGCGAAGAGTTTATCAAACAATTGCGCATCAAAAATATACCATTCGTTTACGTTGGTAGCTACTACATTTTTTACTTCTAAATTTTTATGGGAAATACGCTCACGCAAGAAATACAATACCAATTCTTGCAATGCCTTACTGTTCAGATTCTTTTGCGAAAGCATTTCCACTTTGTTACTCGGGCTTTTCGCTTCAATAATTACCCCAACATTACTTTTCGCTTCTTTACCCGTATGAATCACTAAATCGTTTCGCCCTTTGGTATTGATGAAATGATTAGGAGAGTAATAGGTATTCTTCAAGAAATCTGAAATCAAATTCTTGTGAAACTCCTCCGATTCTTTTTCTTTGATGCTGTCTAAAAGTAGAATTAAGTTTTGTTTAAATAATTCAATCCCAGTGCGATTAGGTTTTATTTTTAAAAAAGCTTTATTTAAGGCTTTGCGTGGTTCAATTAACATTTTCTGTAAGGCTTATTGTATCTTTTCAAACATAAGGAAAAAAGAACATTCTTACAACTTTAATAATCAGCGAATTTAAAACTCAAAATATCCACAGAAAAGGTGACCCAACAAATAACAAAACGTATCCTTAAACAAAAAAACACCCCACCAGTATTGGCAGGGTGTGTTTTTTGTCAGCTTTTTGAACACTACTTCATACTAACTAATTTTCAGCAAATTAAGTACATTAAAAATACCATTGTTCAATAGGTAGGGTACACCATTAACCTCCTGAAAAAACTCAATCAAGATAAAATGCATTCCGGTACCCGTTGTCGTAGGTACAGTAGCAGGAGTTAATACAGGGGAAATCATGCCATGAGCTAAGGCAAAGACCTCCTTGTCACTCTGTGCCAATTCATAAGCGCCTGTGGCAAAATCAATACGTAAAAAACCAACCTGCAAACTAAAATGCGTGGCGCCTTCAGGACTACGCATTTGCTCCAAGGGGTTAAACGCTGCAATACTGGCTGCTCCAGTAGCCGTATCCACCGAAACAATCGAGTTCAGTACACTGCCCAAGGTAGCACGGGCATTAAAATCAAATCCTTCCAAAATAGTAGTAGAGGAGGTGCTGTTCAATCCTTCTGCCACATTTCTCGCCCCACGAGCGCTCACACTGTCCAAATTCTTAATTTGTCCCATAACCTTCACAAGCCTACTCGTCAGTTTACTGTCTTTCGCTCGAAATACCATTGGCCCCAATGCCGTACGCAATAATTTACCCGAAGCAGCAATACTGCCAAACTCAGCTCCGTTCTCTCGGGTTCGAGCAAACGCAGGGTCGTTCAAAATTCGGTTTCTACTCACACCACCTTTGGTGCGCACAAAGTACCCCTCGGCACCTTTGTAGAAAGTAAGATCTTCCATCGTACCTTCTAATTTAATTAAGCTTTTCAATTTTGCCATAATGTAAATGGATTATAAATTAATAATGACACAAAGGTATTTGCGTTTTCAGGGAGCCCTTGTAAATACTGCCATTCAGGAAAACTATTGCCTTCTTTTTCATAAAATGATACAATACACGCAAAAACTGCCAAAAATCGAAACAATTGCCATTTCTGCACAAAAAAGAAGCTAATAAACTGATAATTAAACAATTAAAAACAACTAAGAATAGGGTAAAAGCAAAGGATAATGGAGGTCGAGTGTATGCCTAGTGTATGAAGAGTGTATTAATAGAGTATGCATAGTGTATGCCAGAAGTATGGTAGCGGTATAGTAGCGGTATAGCAAAGATATTTTAGCGATAGTACAACCATGAATTGATAGTGAAAAAACAACTGTGTCATTCATCGATAAATGCTAAAAAACACCTCAAATGTTCAAAAAAGAGCAACTTTTATGGCAATTACCCTCTCAAAACTATTGATTTTGCTGCATTGTGAATAACTCGTTCCTGTTGTTGAAAAGTTAAGGAAACAACGTGTTAAATTATTATTAATTTTGTAACCATAACCAAATAAAAACATGAAAAAAATGAGAAATATGAAGAATTATAGGGATAAGAAAAAGTTTATGAGCCATGTTAAAACGAAATTTAAGAATTTGCATCACGACTAAAGACATTATAGAAATAGAAGAATGTTCGCAACGTACCGCTTCTCAAAAATTAAGCGATATGCGCGTATTTTTTAACAAAACAGAAAAAAGGTGCAAAATAACGTTCAGTGAATACGCAACCTACACAGGCATTCCCCTAGAAGAGCTTGAGCCTTTTCGTATGCCACTCAGTTACAGAAAAGCGTCCTAAGCCGTTCCTTACCCCAAAATCAATAGCTTAAAGCGAAACCCCAAAACCTTTCCAGATAAAAGAGGTACAAAGTATTTAAATATCTTTAATACTCATTCATCCCAATAGAAATTCTCTTGAATAACGTCACATCGGTGTGTCATTCATAATACTCCTACACTCAAGAGAGAGAAATAAAACAACTATACCTATAATCATGTAATCAAAGGTTATTGTATTCGTGTTAAGATAATAAAACCTAAAAAAATAACGTTGAAATCGCTCGAGTAAGGTTACAATCGTAATTTATTTCCCGATACAGAAGTTGGCAAAGATATTGCCCAAAAGTTCATCGTTAGTTACTTCACCGGTGATCTCTCCGAAGTAGTGTAGGGCAGAGCGTATATCAATGGCCATTAAATCCGAAGGCAGCCCTGAATCTAAGCCCCATTTCACTTTCTGAATCTCTTCTAATGCTTTCAATAACGAATCGTAATGACGGGTGTTGGTGACTATGGTTTCATTGTTTCTTAGTGCTCCAGTGTTTACAAAAGAAAGCAACATGTTTTTCAATTCCTCTATACCCGTTTTTTGTTTGGCAGAAATAAAAATAGTAAACAGTTTACGGTTTGCGGTTGCCAGTTCTTCTTCGAAAGTGGAAAGTCTATTATTTATAGCTTGTAAGGTTTCTGCTGGGATTAAATCCTTTTTATTGATAATAACAATCAATGATTTTTGAGGATATTGATTTTGTATTTTTCCAATTTCATTGATAAAAGAATCCAGTTGACCGTTCGCGGTTAGCTGTAAACCGTCCACTAAATACAAAACTACCTGCGCTTGTTCAATCTTCTCAAACGTCTTCTGAATTCCGATACTCTCTACCACATCTTTCGTTTCACGGATACCCGCAGTATCAATGAATCGGAAGCCAACACCATGAATAACCAATTCGTCTTCAATGGTATCTCGTGTGGTCCCGGCAATATCGGAAACAATGGCACGTTCTTCATTCAATAAAGCATTCAATAAGGTCGATTTCCCCACATTAGGCTCGCCGACAATGGCTACTGGAATACCGTTTTTAATCACATTTCCTACGGCAAAGGAATCAATCAAACGTTTTAAAACAAATTCAATTCGTTCCAGTAAATCATGAAATTGTGTTCTGTCGGCAAATTCGACATCTTCTTCGGCAAAGTCCAATTCCAATTCGATTAAAGAAGCGAAATTCAGTAACTCTTCTCGCAATTTGGCAATCTCATTACTAAAACCACCGCGCATTTGCTGCATGGCAATTTGGTGTGCCGCTTCATTATCGGATGCAATCAAATCGGCCACCGCTTCTGCTTGCGATAAATCCATTTTACCATTCAAGAAAGAGCGGAGGGTAAATTCCCCGGCTTGAGCCATTCTAGCCCCTTTGCGAAGGAGTAATTGTATAATTTGTTGTTGAATAAAAGTAGATCCATGACATGAAATTTCGACCACATTTTCACCAGTATACGAATTTGGACCTTTGAAAATAGAAAGCAATACTTGGTCGTACACTTTTCCAGCTTGTCCTGAGCTTGTTGAAGGCTCTACAATATGACCTAAATGAATCGTGTGGCTTTTTTGTTGGCTTATATCCTTACCGGAAACCGATTGAAATACCTGACTGGCAATAGCAATTGCATCTTTTCCTGATAATCGAATTACAGCAATCGCGCCCGCACCAGAAGGTGTAGCCAAAGCAACTATGGTTTCTTGTGGAATCATGTTCTAGATTTAATAGGGCAAAGATAGAAAATATGAAGCAGTATTGGAAACCTCAATTCTTAGAGGTAAGTGAAGCATTCAACTACATCGTTTCTAAAGGCTGATTGTTTAATAAAAAAGCAACCTAGTAATAAATAGTAACTAACTTAAATATTGGTGTTAAGTCTTTTTTATTGAAAGTAAAACTTTAATAGATTTCAGATGTAAAAACATCCTGTCAGAAGATGATTTGAACTTACCCTGTCAAATGTTTAAAACCCTTCAAAAACACCCAAACCAAATAAAGCAAAATCGTATTTTACGGGATCGTTGGGGTCAAGTAGTCTGAGGTTATGATCCAATTCGGCTAAAGCTTTGGCATCGTTTTGTTTTCGGGTTAACAAGCCAAGTTTTCGAGCGACATTCCCGCTATGGACATCCAGCGGACAAGAAAGTTGTGCAGGGGAGAGGCTGTTCCAAATTCCTAAATCAACGCCTTTGTTGTCGTTTCGGACCATCCATCTCAAATACATGTTGATTCTTTTTGCTGCGGAACCATTCAATGGATCGGAAAGGTGTTTTTCTGTTCGCGGGGCGTGGGGAATTTCAAAAAACAATTGCTTAAATTCGGAAATCGTCTGTTGTAGATTGGGTGTTTCTCTCGAAAAAATGGTCTCTAATCCGTTATGATTCTGATAAATATGTTTCAGTCCTTTGATGAACGTGATGAAGTCTTGACCATTAAACGTTCGATGGACAAAGTTTTTTAGGGATTCTAATTGTGCCTCGGAATGCGACATAACAAAGTCATAAGGCGAGTTTCCCATCAAATTCATCATTTTCTGAGCATTACCGATAATCATCTTGCGGTTTCCCCAAGCAATAGTTGCCGCCAAAAAACCCGCGATTTCAATATCTTCTTTTACCGAAAAGGAATGCGGAATCTGAATAGGATCACTTTCTATAAAATCAGGATGGTTGTATTGAGCTACCTTTTCATCCAGAAATTCTTTCAATTCGTTTAGGTCCACTTATATTTGGTCGGTTTGAGTCTCGGGTTCTTCAACTATTGGATTGGCAATTTCTCGTCGGATGTCTCCATCAATCATCACGAGTTTTCGGTCGGCCATGTCGGCTAATTCTTCATTATGAGTTACAATAACAAAGGTTTGACCAAACTCGTCGCGTAGTTTGAAAAATAACTGGTGTAGGTTTTCGGCCGAATGAGTATCTAAATTACCTGAAGGCTCATCGGCAAAAATAACTGCCGGTTTATTAATTAATGCACGCGCAACCGCCACACGTTGCTGTTCCCCTCCGGACATTTCATTGGGTTTGTGATGGATGCGGTGGGATAAACCTAAATACTCTAACAATCGTTTGGCTTCGGTTTCGGTTTCCTGCTTGTTTTTTTTGGCAATGAAAGCAGGAATACAAACATTTTCTAGAGCAGTAAATTCGGGTAACAACTGATGAAATTGAAAAATAAAACCTAAGTTCAGATTTCTGAATTTTGATAAGGCTTTATCGTTCATTTTTAAAATATCCTCTCCATTAATTTCTAAGGACGTTCCTTTTGCCATAGAAGGTTTGTCTAACGTTCCTAGTATTTGTAATAAAGTCGTTTTACCGGCTCCGGAAGCACCCACAATGGAAACCACTTCTCCTTTTTGAATATGCAGGTTAACTCCTTTTAATACCTGAAGTTGGTCGTAATATTTCTGAATGTTTGTAGCTTTTATCATCCGAATGAATTTGTACAAAGAAACAAAGATTTTTGGGTTTTGAAAAATTCAAGTCGCGCCAATTTGCGAAACTATTGATAAAGTTTCGTTAAGAATTTAGAGTGTCGGTACTAATTTTTTAATTTTGATTGAAAGTTGAGTTATGAAAACACTATTGCTATTTCTAGGCTCATTACTCACAATGAGTTGCGAATCGAAAACAAAACCAGTTGAAAACATGGAGGATAAAACAATAACAGAGTCTACCAAAGGAACAGAAACGGCTATTTTTGCCGGTGGTTGTTTTTGGTGTACTGAAGCGGTATTTCTAGAGTTAAAAGGAGTCAAAAGTATTCAACCCGGTTATATAGGCGGAAAGAATGCGAATCCTACGTATGAGGAAGTATGTACCGGAACTACAGGTCATGCCGAGGCGGTGAAGATTGTTTTTAATCCTGATCAAATTAGTTATGAAGAATTATTGGAAGTTTTTTTCGCTACTCACGATCCTACTACACTAAACCGACAAGGAGCAGATGTGGGTACACAATACCGCAGTGAAATTTTTTACACCAATGAAACTCAAAAAGAAAAAGCCTCAGCATACATTAATCTGTTGAATAAAGAAGAGGCTTTTGGTAAAAAGGTTGTAACACAAGTATCGAAAGCGAGTACTTTTTATGTAGCGGAAGATTACCACAAAAATTACTACAACCAAAACAAAGAAAAATCTTATTGTCATTATGTCATTACACCAAAGATTGACAAAGTAAGAAAAGAATTCAAAGACAAATTGAAATAGTAATTTGGCATTTCTTTTGCTATTTAATAATTATCAAAATACACAAATAAATGGCAAAAGAAACCCATGTCGATTCTTTGAAGTATCAACCGCAGGCAACAACGGGTAAGTTACTATTGGGATTATTGTTTGATGCAATTGGGATGCTTACTTATGCTATTCCATTATTGGGAGAGACACTAGACATAGTTTGGGCACCTGTAGCGGGAATTGTAATGTCTATCCTATACAAAGGTACCGTAGGTAAAGTAAGCGGAGTTATTGCTTTTATAGAAGAATTGATTCCAGGATTGGATTTTATTCCAACGTTTACTATTACTTGGATGTATGAATATTTTCAGGATCGAAAACATAGTAAGTAATAGGCTCTTACTGTAATGTTTTTATTTTTTAAGTAGGAATCCTAAGCCCATACTACGCAACATTTTTTTCTCGAACTCCCAGAAAAAACGGAATTGACCAAACAAAAAGCCGTAGCCAACCAGCAATACCTGATAAACCGGAAGAACGATAATGATTTTAAGAATCAAATAGAAAAAATAAGGCATACTGTCGCTACTGATTCCTAAGAAGTCTAAAATAGGTTTAGAAAACAATACCGAAGTAGATCCAGTAATAGCAAAAACAATAAAAATAATAACTAACTGAGTATTACTTTGTACACCCCAGCGTTCTTTCAATTTTTTCATGCCACAAATATACTAAATTACCGGGCGGGTACAAAGCCGTGTAACTGTTGTTTGTATTTGTTCTGAAAGTACACCATGTAGTTGTATATAAGGTAATTTACTTCGTATCCATAGCGAGTATTCGAATCGTAATCTATAGTCATTTCGTACAGTTTAGGATCATAGCGTTGGGGTTGCATTACTCTTCGGTTCCATTCTTGCACATACCATTGATTTTTATTTTCTAGATATTCAAGGGAATAAAAACCTCTTGGTAACGCATTGCTATATAACCAACTAGTAAATCCAGGATCGATAATAATCACTTCATATTCGGTTTCTTCATTGCTGATGGTTACCGTGTCGCCTTTAATAACTTTAGCATTCGCCTGCTGATGGGAATCATCGGTTAGAGGTTTTGTTTTACAAGATATAGCCAATGCTACAACAAATACAATTGCAATTATAGTTTTCATGAGTCTTGTGTATTAAAAAACCACGCGCAATGGCGTGGTTGTATCGTTATTTTTTTCCGAATAAGCTTCCTAATAATCCTCCGAGTCCGCCTTTTTTTGATACGGCAGTTACAGCATCATTAATTCCTAATTGACCATCTCCATCTTGATCCAATACCGAAGTCAACAGAGAACCATTTCCCGAAAGATTTCCTTGGTTTCCTAATAGTCCACCAAGCCAATTCCCTAAATCGTTACCACTTTGAACCTCGCCACTTTTTGCTTTGTTGGCTAAAAATGCCATTAGTACAGGGGCAGCTAATTTTAGAATTTGGGCTATTTTATCACTACTTACACCAGTAGTTTGACTGATTTTGTTTTCTAAATCCGATTGGTTTTCTCCTAATACGTGATTTAAAATGTTCCCACCATCGTTGGTGTCTAGATTTCCGGATTGTAATAATCCTCCTAAATTATCGAGCAAACTCTCATGTTGACCTCCAAGCAAGGCGCCTAGTAGCCCTTGAGCACCTTGTTCTGAAGAGGCATTATTTTGCATAGCATTTATTAAAGAAGGTAATGCCGAAGACAAAACAGCAGTGGTTTCATTTTCAGAGGTTCCTACCTGATTGCCTATACCGGAGATAATCTCCTTTCCTAAATCACCATGGATTAAATCTGTAATTCCTGTCATTATTTATTGTTTATTTGATTTAAAATGAACAATAAATATAAGCAATTTTTTTAAATCTCGTGTTGTAATAAACTGATAATCTGCTCAGCCAATTCGGTTCCTATACGATCTTGTGCTTCTACCGTAGCAGCACCGATGTGCGGGCTCAAACTTACTTGTGGATGCATTAGAACTTGCACGGCTGGGGTAGGCTCGTTCTCAAAAACATCTAATCCAGCAAAGAATACTTTTTTACGGTCTAGGGCTTCAATCAAGGCAACTTCATCGATAACTCCACCACGTGAACAGTTAACAATTCCAACACCGTCTTTCATTACATCAAATTCATTTTTCCCTATCACATATCCTTCTTTTTGAGCAGGTACATGTAAGGTGATAAAATCGGAATGTTTTAATAAATCTTCCATAGGCTCTGTCTCGATTTCCAAGACTATCGATTGGTGGTTATAGAATTCTAAAGTGATGGTAGCTTTACCTACAAAAGTATCTGAAGCAATTACTTTCATGCCTAATCCTAAAGCCATTTTAGCTACTGCTTGACCGATACGTCCAAATCCAATAATTCCAAGGGTTTTGCCTCTGAGTTCGATTCCGTTGGCATATGCTTTTTTTAATTGATCGAATTTGGTATCGCCTTCCAAAGGCATATTTCGATTGGAATCATTCAAAAAACGAACTCCTGAGAATAAGTGAGCAAAAACTAATTCGGCCACAGAGTTAGATGAAGAGGCCGGTGTATTAATCACCTGAATATCTTTGGAAATAGCATAATCTACATCGATATTATCCATACCTACGCCTCCACGACCTATAATTTTTAGGCTAGGACAAGCATCGATAAGTTCTTTTCTAACTTTAGTAGCGCTTCGTACTAATAAAACTGCTATTTGATTATTGTTTATGAAATTGGCAACTTGTTCTTGTGCTACTTTGGTAGTGATGACTTCAAATCCGGCATTTTCTAAAAGAGCAATACCACTTTTTGAAATACCGTCGTTGGCTAATATTTTCATTTTTAATATTGTATTTTTCAGCTATTCTTAACTAGTGAAGCACTTTTGATTTTATAATCAAATACTACCTAGTTATTATAACAGTTTTGGGGTTATTTATATTTTATGTTCTAATTCTTTCATGACATCCACTAAAACTTGTACGCTTTCTATTGGTAAGGCGTTATACATAGAAGCGCGGTAGCCTCCCACAGAGCGATGGCCAGTTAAACCAGATATTCCAGCAGCCTTCCATAGTTTGTCAAAAGTTTCGGTATGGACTTCGTTATTTAAAACAAAGGTGGCATTCATTTTACTTCTATCTTCAATAGCGGCTGTTCCTTTAAAAAGTGGATTACGGTCTATTTCGTCATATAATAATTGCGCTTTAGCATCATTTAATTTTTCAATAGCTTCAATTCCACCCATTTTTTTGAGCCATTGTAAGGTTAATAAAGAGGCATAGATAGGGAATACCGGTGGTGTATTGTACATGCTTTCTTTGGCTATATGTTGCTGATAATCTAGCATAGCTGGAATGTGTCTTCCTGTTTTACCTAAAATAGATTCTTTAACAACGACTAAAGTTGCACCGGCAGGTCCCATGTTTTTCTGTGCTCCGGCATAAATCAAATCAAATTTGGAAAAATCTAGTTTTCTAGAGAAAATATCAGAACTCATATCGCAAACCAAAGGAATACCAATTTCTGGAAATTCTTTCATTTGAGTTCCGAAAATGGTATTGTTGCTGGTACAATGAAAATAATCGGCATCCGTTGGAACGACATATTGCTTCGGAATGTGATTGTAATTATCGGATTTTGAAGAGGCAACCAACACCGTTTCTCCGAAATGTTTGGCTTCCTTGATAGCTCCACTAGCCCAAGTTCCTGTATCTAAATAGGCTGCTTTTCCATTTTCCTTCATTAAATTATAGGGAACCATCAAAAATTCTAAACTAGCCCCTCCATGTAAAAACAATGCTTGGTATCCTTTGTCTTGTAATCCCAAAAGTTCTAAAACAAGAGCACGGGCTTCCTCCATTACGGCAACGAATTCTTTGCTACGATGGGAAATTTCCAGAATTGACAAATCCATTCCGTTAAAATTCAAAATAGCTTGTGCCGATTTTTCGAAAACTTCTTGTGGTAAAATACAAGGTCCAGCACTATAATTGTGTTTTTTCATTAGTAAAAAAATGTTGTGTGTTAATTATATAACAAATTTCGGTAAAATAGAAATAAAAAAGCCCAATTATTTGAAGTAATTGGGCTGAATTATTGCTAAAAATACAACGTACTAATTAGATTGTTTGTAAAAAATCTAATGTATTTATGTGGTCTGCATAATCCCAAAGTTTTGGTTTTTGTGTTTGACCAAAATTTATACTATTATAAATCAGGTTATTAGATACGATACATTGGATTTTTTCTTGATCGTTTTCCAATCGCTGCGCTACTTGGTCTAGATCCTCGTAATATTCGTAAAAAACCGATGAAATAGGAGAGGCATAGCTTTGATCTTCTTTAATTGTAAGGAAACCATTGTCTAACAATTGAAACATACTCATCAAGTATACCGCTTTATTGTAATCGTAGTTGTTTGCATATTTTTCGTAATGGATATAATCCTTATAGGCAAATATAGCTTCAAAAAAGTTTTTAAAATCGTAACCTTTAGGAACAAATAACTTAGATACATTACGGCAACCCAAACCAAAATATCTGAAAATATCTTCACCCAACTGTGTTAATTCTTCTTGGGTTTCTTTTCCATTCAATACCGCGACAGAGTTTCTGTTTTTACGGATGATACTCGGTTTATTTTTAAAGTAATATTCAAAATAACGAGCCGTATTGTTACTTCCTGTAGCGATGACAGCATCGAAGTTTTGTAGTTTTTCTTCTGTAAATGTGATACGGTCGGATAATTTTGGAGCTACGGCGATGAGATATTTAGCTAAAAAAGGTAATAATTTCTGATCGTTTGAGGATAGTTTTATCAGTGCTTTATGTCCGGAAACCAAGACAGATAAAAAATCATGAAATCCAACCAAAGGGATATTACCCGCTAGAATAAGACCAACTGTCTTGGGTTCTCGTTCCGTATAAGTATAAGGAGTTAACCACTGGTTTAAATTTTCCTCCGTTAAAGCTTCTGCCCAAGATTCAATGGCAAAGTATACCTGCTCGGGGGTAAACCATCCGTTATGCGATTGCGATAAATCGATGAGTTGTACGAAGTCGTTAAAAAACGCATCGTTATTTTTTACTTTCGAATTTTCGGTAGTATTTTGCAGTGAAAACTGTTGTAAAAATTGCCCCAATTCTATAAAAGCATTAATTATTTCTTTTTGTGACATTGGTTTCTTGTTTATGTATGGTTTACGTTGTAATTTTGCACAAAAATAAGCTTTTTCATATAAAGGCGTATGCAATATAGAATAAGCTTTTCAAATAGATTTTTAACTGCTTGGACTTTGATGTCTAAAAGCAAAAATAAAACGTTTCATGGCTATTATTATAACAGACGAATGTATTAACTGTGGGGCTTGTGAGCCTGAATGTCCAAATACTGCAATATATGAAGGCGCAGATGATTGGCGTTGGAAAGACGGAACTAAATTGTCCGGAAAAGTAATTTTACCTGACGGAACTGAGGTAGATGCAGAAGCGGCTCAGACTCCTATTTCTGATGATATTTATTATATTGTTCCTGGGAAATGTACGGAGTGTAAAGGTTTTCATGAAGAACCTCAATGTGCTGCCGTTTGTCCTGTCGATTGTTGTGTACCTGATGATAATCACGTAGAAAGCGAAGAAACATTGTTAAATAGACAAGCTTTCTTACACAACGAATAAACAATTAGAAAAGACACTTTTACTAATTTGTATAAAAGAAAAAAGATTGCCTATGGCAATCTTTTTTTGTTGAATATTTATTGTTCACTATTCTTGCATGGTGTGGAACACATTCATCACATCATCGTCTTCTTCAATTTTTTCCAATAATTTTTCGACGTCTGCTACTTGTTCAGGGGTAAGTTCTTTGGTGATTTGAGGAATTCTTTCGAATCCTGAAGAAAGAACTTCTATACCTCTTGATTCTAATTCTTTTTGAATAGCTCCAAAACTTTCAAAAGGGGCGTACATAACGATACCGTCTTCATCAGCGAAAATTTCTTCTACACCAAAATCAATCATTTCTAATTCTAGTTCTTCTACATCTTGTCCTTCTGCAGGAATACGGAAATTACAAGTATGATCAAACATGAATTCTACAGAACCTTGAGTACCTAAAGTTCCGTTACATTTATTGAAGTAACTTCTAATGTTGGCAACGGTTCTATTATTGTTATCGGTAGCCGTTTCAATAAGAATCGCAATTCCGTGAGGTGCATAACCTTCAAATAAGACTTCTTTATAGTTAGCCGTATCTTTATCTGTAGCTTTTTTGATTGCACGTTCTACGTTGTCTTTAGGCATGTTAGCTGCCTTAGCATTTTGTATCACTGCTCTCAGACGAGAATTGGTTTCCGGATTTGGACCACCTTCTTTAACCGCCATTACAATGTCCTTACCAATTTTTGTGAACGTTTTTGCCATTGCTGACCAACGTTTCATTTTTCGTGCTTTTCTAAATTCAAACGCTCTTCCCATTTCTGTGAGTATATTTTTAAACGAAATATTAAGTATTAATCGAATGCAAAATTAAAATTATAATGCATTTCAACAAAAAAAAGAGCTAAGAAGCTCTTTTTTGATTGTATAACGTATTACTTTTTATAAAAAGGTAGTTTTACCACTTTAGCAGCAACGTCTTTATTTCTGATTCGGATGAAGATTTCAGAATCAACCGCTGCATAAGCTGTAGGCACATAACCTAATCCGATTCCTTTTCCAAGTGAAGGGGATTGTGTACCAGAGGTTACTATTCCTATAATGTTTCCATTAGCATCTACAATTTCGTAATCATGACGAGGGATTCCTCTTTCTGTTAGTTCGAAACCTACTAATTTGCGAGAAACGCCTTCTTCTTTTTGTTTCTTTAAATTTTCTGAATTGGTAAATTCTTTATCAAATTTGGTAATCCATCCTAAACCAGCTTCAAGAGGCGAAGTAGTGTCGTTAATATCGTTACCGTATAAACAGAATCCCATTTCTAAACGTAAGGTATCACGAGCTGCTAATCCAATAGGTTTGATTCCGAAGGCTGCTCCAGCTTCAAACACTTTAGCCCAAATAGTGGTAGCGTTTTCATTTTTGAAATAAATTTCAAAACCACCTGATCCGGTATATCCTGTTGCCGAAATAATAACGTCTTGTACTCCCGCAAATTCTCCAATTTGGAAGGTATAGTATCCCATGTTACTTAAATCAACAGTAGTCAAAGATTGCATCGCTTCTGCAGCTTTTGGTCCTTGAATCGCTAATAAAGAATAAGCATCAGAAAGATTTTCCATTTCTACACCTAAATCATTGTGAGCAGAAATCCAGTTCCAATCTTTTTCTATGTTAGAAGCGTTTACTACCAACATATAATGGTTATCAGCAATTTTGTAAATGATTAAGTCGTCTACAATTCCACCTTCATTATTTGGTAAGCAAGAATATTGCGCTTTACCGTCTACCAGTTTTGAAGCATCGTTTGAAGTTACCTTTTGAATTAAAGCTAAAGCATTTTCACCTTTCAGCATAAATTCACCCATGTGTGAAACGTCAAAAACTCCCACACCATTACGAACCGTTTCATGCTCAATGTTAACGCCTTCATATTGAACGGGCATATTAAATCCTGCAAAAGGAACCATTTTTGCTCCTAAACTTTCGTGAATGTGCGTTAATGCTGTATTTTTCATCTGTTTATTGTGTTAATTTCGACCGCTAAATTAACTTATTTTTTTTAATTTTTGAAGGAATTGCAACAACATAAATCCCCCTTTTTGTTATATTTATAAAGAGTGAATTCTTTATATGGAATTGAGAGACAATTAAGCTATTCTTTAATGCTAAATTTAAAGTTTAAGTATTAGCCTTTCGAAACAAAAGAATTATTTGTAAATTTAAAGTAGAGAAAATTAAAAATATGGGAAATTTTATTCAAATAGACAAAGAAATAGCACTTAGGCATTTTAGACCGATTGAAAAATTTGCTCATAAAGGCAGTCAAGGACATGCATTAATTATTGGAGGGAGTTATGGTAAAATAGGGTCCGTATGTCTTTCGGCAAAGGCTTGTCTGAAATCAGGAGCCGGATTGGTTACGGCTTATATTCCGAAATGTGGCTATACGATTATACAGACCGCCGTGCCAGAGGTTATGGTTATCACTGATGATTATCAAGATTTTATAACGTCTGTAGATCATGATTTGAATTTACAGGCCATTGGTTTAGGAATGGGAATGGGAACCCAACAGGAAACTCATCAGGCCTTGTTTCTTTTTTTGAATATGAATACTGTACCGTTGGTTATTGATGCGGATGCATTAAATATCTTGTCATTAAATAGAGAATGGTTGGAGTTGTTGCCCAAACAAACCGTTTTGACGCCACATAAAAAAGAATTGGAACGATTAATAGGTGCGTGGCAATCAGAAGAAGAAATGATTGCAAAAGTTCAAGAATTATCCAATGCGCATGATATCATTTTTGTGATAAAAGGTGCGCCAACGTTGATTGTCTACAAAGAGCAAGTGTATCAGAATACTACAGGAAATCAGGCTTTAGCCACGGCAGGAAGTGGTGATGTACTTACCGGAATCATAACCGGTTTGTTGGCGCAGTATCATGCTCCCTTTGATGCTGCTTTGGTAGGAGTTTATCTTCATGGTTTGACAGCCAATCAAGCGGTGGAAGAAACTGGATTTAATTCTTTTATAGCCTCAGATATCATAAAGGGCTTAGGGAAAGCGTTTTTAAGTTTACAAGCTTAAATGAGAAACAAAAAAGAGGTTAATTAAAAACCTCTTTTTTATTTTGTCTCATTATTTGATGCCCAATTCCTTGAATTTTTCGATCAGTTTTGGGTCTGATGGGCGTGGAGCGTCAGAGGTTACAATATTGCCATTAGGGTCTACTAATATGAATCTAGGAATACCTTCGATGGCATAATCTTTTACAAATGTGGAATTCCAATCTTGGTCAGCAAATAATTGAATACCTCCTAATTTTTTCTCGTCTACAAATTTTCTCCATTTCTCATAATCTTTTTTCGCGTCAATAGAAAGACTCACAAATTCAATGTTTTTGCCATGGTATTCTTGTTCGATTTTCTGAAGACTAGGAATTTCGCGACGACAAGGACCACACCACGTTGCCCAAACATCAATATAAACATATTTTCCTCTTAAACTTTCTAGCGAAGTAGTTCCGCCTTTATAATTTTCATAATCAAAAGTAGGCGATGGTTTTCCCGGTGTAAGTGTTTTTATTTTATTGAATTTTGCCGTTAACACTTCTTTCAATTTTTGATTGTCTGATAACGACATGATTTCGTTGTAAAGCATTTCAGCATCTGGATTTCCAGCGATTACTTCGTATGCTAAATTTTGTATAAAAACGTTTTTTATTGAAGGGCTTTTGATTTGCTTAATGGCAGGCAAAGCTATTTTATAGGTATACTCATCATTTTTGTTTAGTTGATTGGCAATCATTTGATTGTATTGATTGATAACCAACTGCTTGTAATGATTGGAAAATAAAAAATCTATTTCGTTGTCAAAATCAATGGAAGGATTGGTTTTAGGAAATGACTCCGAAGTTTTAAATCCTTCTTTTTTAGCATAATGTTCGTGGTATCGTTCATAAATCAACCAATGCATTTGCTCAAAATAATCGATAGATTTAGTTTCTGAATCTTTGAAAAATTTATTGGTGAATTTCGTTTTTTTGAATAACTCTAAAACATTTGATTTTAAGGCTTTAACTTTTTCAATATAAAGTGGTTCTTCTAATGAATAAAATTCTTGAATATTTCCAATTCCAGCATTTAAAATTTCATTTTTTTCCTTCCAATAAGAATTTTCAAGACTACCGTTACCGGTGAATTTTATTGTTTTGGCAAAGTCTTTTTCATCTGCAGTAATGCTTAGTTTTGTGCCTTTTCCTAAATATAAGGCAATACGATTGTTTTTAGAACCGAAAATGTAAGCTCCTTCATAATCAATAGAAAAGGTTTCGTTGAAAGAACCATCTTCTTTTAAGATAATTTCTTTGTCAAAAGATTCCCCTTTTAGAGTAATTTTATTACCGCTAGCGTTGGATATTTTTCCTGAAAGCGTGATGTTTTCTTTAGAAAACGCTAATGAACTTACTAAAAGGAATACCCAAATTGAAATGTAGTTTTTCATGTGAAATGTATTAAGAATTCCAAATATAAGGAATACCATCGGAATATATTCTAAAAGAAATACTAATTAAATAACTTGCAATTTAAGTTCATTTTGTTGAATTTTGGCAACCTATTAAAGATATAAAATGGATACAGTACACTATATAAGTTCTGATGTTTTTTCGTTAGAACTCTTACACGAAATCATCTCTCAGAACTATACTTTACAATTATCCGAAGAAGCTCGGGTTAATATTGATAAATGCCGATCATACCTCGACAAAAAAATGGCTTCACAAAATGAGCCTATATACGGAATAAATACGGGATTTGGGTCTTTGTGTAATGTTAAAATTTCCAACGAAAATCTTTCTAAACTTCAAGAGAATCTTATGAAGTCTCACGCTTGTGGAACGGGTGAAGAAGTTCCTCATGAGGTTGTGAAAATCATGTTGTTGCTAAAGATTAAATCGTTGAGTTTTGGTCATTCGGGCGTGCAATTACAAACGGTAGAACGTCTGATTGATTTTTATAATAACGATATCTTACCGGTAGTTTATACGCAAGGTTCTTTGGGCGCTTCAGGGGATTTAGCTCCGCTTGCTCATTTGTGTCTTCCTTTAATAGGTGAGGGGGAAGTGTATGTTGATGATTTTCGTCAACCTGCAGCTAAAGTCCTAGAAAAAAGAAATTGGAATCCAATCTCACTACAATCAAAAGAAGGATTAGCACTATTAAACGGTACGCAATTTATGAGTGCGTATGGTTGTTACACTTTATTAAAAGCAATGAAATATTCTTATTTGGCTGATGTCATTGGTGCTATTTCCTTAGAAGCTTTTGATGGTAGAATAGAGCCTTTTAATGATCTAATTCACATGGTTCGTCCGCACAAGGGGCAAATTGTAACCGCTCAACGTTTTCAAGAATTGTTAGAAGGTAGTCAAATTATTGAACAATCTAAAAAGCATGTTCAAGATCCATATTCTTTCCGTTGTATTCCACAAGTGCATGGTGCATCGAAAGATACGATTGATTATGTAAAGAAAGTATTTAAGACAGAAATCAATTCTGTGACAGATAATCCTAATATTTTTCACGAAGATGACTTGATTCTTTCCGGAGGAAATTTTCACGGACAACCGTTGGCATTAGTTTTAGACTTTTTAGGATTGGCTTTAGCTGAATTAGGAAGTATTTCCGAAAGAAGAACTTATCAATTAATATCTGGTCTACGTGAATTACCAGCCTTTTTGGTGAGTGATCCAGGTTTGAATTCAGGATTTATGATTCCTCAATATACTGCTGCGAGCATTGTTAGCCAAAACAAGCAGTTGGCAACACCGGCCAGTATTGATAGTATCGTGTCGAGTAATGGTCAAGAGGATCATGTGTCGATGGGAGCAAATGCAGCGACCAAGTGTTTGAAGATTATGGAAAATTTGGAACGTATTTTGGCTATAGAATTGATGAATGCCTCTCAAGCTATAGAATTTAGAAGACCTTTGCGTTCTAGTGATTTTATTGAAATGTTTTTAAAATCGTACCGAGAAGAAGTGCCTCTAGTTAATGAAGATAGAATTTTGCATTACGATATCGAAAAATCAATTGCTTTTTTGAATAGTTTTCAAATAGAAGAATTAGAGTAATTATATAAAAAAAGGCTGGTTCCAATATCGAACCAGCCTTTTTTTATTAAGTATGTTACAATTTTTTATTGATGAAAAACTTAATATTTTAATAAATTAGAATATTCTTTTGGATGAATAATTTATCGCATCGATTTGTGAATTCGTCTCTTGTGTTTGGAATGTTTCAGATTGTCATGTCCTGAAATAATACTAATATTTCCATCGATTTCCAACATGGCGAGTTTTACTTCTTTGTAATGAATCACACCATGTTCGCGCATTGCTTCTTCTAATTCTTCCTCTGTAATCCCAAGACGTTCTAAAGTTTTGTATTCAATTTTTCCGTTATGAATTAAAATTTCAGGTTTGTCTAAAATCAATTCTTTAACTAATGTCGATTTTAGAATACTCTTCTTGAAAATAAAATTAATAACAAACAAAGCCAGCGCAGCAATCAAACCTCCCATTAAGGTAGAATTAGTTCCCACCATGGCATTTTGTACCGAATTACTAATGAGTAAAATTAAAATGACATCTGCCGTATTTAATTGCGACAGTTCTTTTTTGCCAAATATTCGCAAGGCGATTATCATGAAAAAATAAACGGCTACACTTCGTACAACAATGTCTAGGTATTGATTCATTATTTTATTTTAAAATTTTTCTCAATAGCTTTAATCATTTCACCAGCGATATCTTTGTGTGTGGCTCCTTCGATTCCTTCCAATCCCGGGGATGAATTAACTTCTAAAAGTAAAGGACCTTTTGAAGAACGAATGATATCCACACCAGCTACTTTCAAATCCATCGCTTTAGCGGCTTTAATAGCGATTCTCTTTTCTTCGGCAGTTACTCTAACTACAGAAGCGGTGCCTCCCATGTGAATATTGGCTCTAAATTCACCTGGAGCGGCTTCACGTTGCATTGCAGCTACTACTTTTCCATCTACCACGAATAAACGTAAGTCCTTTCCGTTAGCTTCTTTTATAAATTCTTGTACTAAAATATTAGCATTTAAACTCTTAAAGGCATTGATTACCGATTCGGCAGCCTTTTTGGTTTCGGCTAAAACCACTCCTTTACCTTGTGTTCCCTCTAATAGTTTAACAATCAATGGAGTACCGCCTACCATTTGAATCAAATCGTTGGTATCTAAGGGTGAATTGGCGAATCCTGTTGTTGGGATATCTACGCCGTTTTGAAGTAAAAGTTGTAATGAAAAAAGTTTATCTCTCGATTGAGTAATAGCAGCGGCTGAATTTAAAGCAAAAACTTTCATCGATTCGAATTGTCGGGTTAAAGCACAACCATAAAAAGTCATACTTGGGCGAATTCTTGGGATTACCGCATCAAAATTGTCTAAAACTCGTCCACCGCGATAATGAATTTCAGGCTTTGTAGCATCTAATTTCATGTAACATTCTTTAATGTTTAGAAATTCCATTTCGTGACCACGAGCTTCGCCGGCTTCCATTATTCTTCGGTTACTGTAAAGTTCAGGATTACTCGCTAAAACTGCGATTCTCAGTCCGGTTTTAGCTTCTTTGATAACTTGATAACTAGATTTTATTTCATCAAAGGTAGGTTGTCCCAACAAGTATTTTTCTTCGGGATCTACAACGAGTTTTCCAATCATGGCTTCGCGTCCCAAAAGCATCCTGAAGCCCATGGAGTCACGATTGGCAAGAGTTAATTCTATTTTCCAATTACTTTTTCCAATATTGACCTCCGTTTGGATGACAAATCTTTGCTCACGATAACCACTTGAGCTTTTTACAATGCGCTTGTCTACCAATTTGGCTTCACAATGTTTGGTTAGTTTGGTATTGTTTTGAAGTGGATGAACATCAAATTTTACCCAGTTTTCATTGTTTTTTGTGAAAGGGACAATGTTACTAGCGTGTATTGCAGAAGTTTTAGCTCCAGAATCAATTCTAGCTTTTACGTAAGGAATTCCTAGATCTGGAAACGAACACCATTCTTCGCTACCAATGATTACCTTGTTTTGTGACATAGATTTGTGATTATTTCAAAAAACTAAGGTAAGTAAAATTCTGAATAAAAAAAGCCTGCTAATTAGCAGGCTTTTCAGATTTTTTTATGGTTACTTTAAGTTCTTGACTTTCAGTGTTTAAATCCATTTCTATGACGTCTCCTTCATGTATTTTTGAAGTAATGATTTCTTCAGCTAAAGCATCTTCAATATATTTTTGGATGGCTCTTTTTAGTGGACGTGCACCAAATTGTTTGTCGAAACCTTTCTCTGCAATAAAAGCTTTGGCTTCTTCTGATAATTCTAAGGTATAGCCTAAATCTTTAATGCGAGCATACAATTTCTGTAATTCGATTTCAATAATAGCATTAATATCTTCTTTTTCTAATGCGTTGAAAACAATTACATCATCAATTCTGTTTAAGAACTCTGGGGCAAATGTTTTCTTTAAGGCATTTTCAATTACACCTTTAGCGTGTTCATCTGCTTGAGCTTGTTTTGCAGAGGTTCCAAAACCAACACCTTGACCAAAGTCTTTCAACTGACGAGCACCTACGTTAGAGGTCATAATAATGATTGTGTTTCTAAAATCAATTTTACGTCCCAAACTATCTGTTAAATAACCGTCATCTAAAACTTGAAGCATCATGTTGAAAACATCCGGATGTGCTTTCTCAATTTCGTCTAACAATACCACACAATAAGGTTTGCGACGTACTTTTTCGGTTAATTGACCTCCTTCTTCGTATCCTACATATCCTGGAGGCGCACCTACTAATCGAGAGATAGAGAATTTTTCCATGTATTCACTCATGTCGATTCGTACTAAAGCATCTTCAGAATCAAATAATTCTTTTGCAAGTACCTTGGCTAATTGAGTTTTACCAACACCCGTTGATCCCAGAAATATAAATGAACCGATTGGTTTGTTAGGATCTTTTAATCCTGCACGGTTACGTTGTATCGCGCGAGCTATTTTTTGAACAGCGTCTTTTTGTCCAATTACCTTTTTTTCAAGTAGTTCAGGTAAATGAGCTAATTTGTTACTTTCAGTTTGTGCAATACGATTTACTGGTATTCCAGTCATCATAGAAACCACATCGGCAACATTATCTTCAGTTACTTGAATACGATTATTTTTAGAATCTTCTTCCCATTGCTCTTGTGCGATTGCTAACTCTTTTTCTAGTCGTTTTTCATCGTCACGAAGTTTAGCTGCTTCCTCGTATTTTTGTCGTTTAACAACTGAATTTTTTAATTCGCGTACTTCTTCTAATTGACGTTCTAGATCAAGAATTTGCTTAGGCACATCAATATTGGTAATGTGTACACGAGAACCAGCTTCATCCATAGCATCGATAGCTTTATCTGGTAAAAAGCGTTCTGACATGTATCTTTCCGTTAAGCGAACACAGGCTTCTACAGCTTCTGGAGTATATATAACATTGTGATGGTCTTCGTATTTTCCTTTGATATTATTCAATATTGTAATCGTTTCTTCAATTGAAGTTGGGTCAACAATTACTTTTTGGAAACGACGCTCTAAAGCTCCGTCTTTCTCTATATATTGGCGGTACTCATCTAAAGTCGTGGCACCAATACATTGGATTTCACCTCTAGCTAATGCAGGTTTAAACATATTAGACGCATCCAAAGATCCTGTTGCTCCTCCAGCGCCAACAATAGTATGAATTTCATCTATGAAAAGAATAATGTCATCATTTTTTTCTAATTCGTTCATCACCGCTTTCATACGTTCTTCAAATTGACCGCGGTATTTTGTACCCGCTACCAATGAAGCTAAATCAAGCGTTACTACACGTTTATTGTATAAAATTCGCGATACTTTTTTCTGAATAATTCGTAGAGCAAGTCCTTCTGCAATGGCAGATTTACCCACACCAGGCTCACCAATGAGCAATGGATTGTTTTTCTTTCTTCGGCTTAAAATCTGAGAAACACGTTCAATTTCTTTTTCTCGACCTACTACAGGGTCTAATTTACCTTCTTCTGCCATTTCGGTCAAGTCACGACCAAAATTATCTAGAACTGGAGTTTTTGATTTTTTATTGGATTTGTTGGCAGGATTACTGAAATTCCCTTCTCTGAAACTGTCATCTTGTCCTGAATCGTCTCCGTAAGACGACTCGTTTTTAGGAAAATTGTCTTGAAAATCTTCTTCGTTTGGCATCATAGTCAAATATTGTTCTTTAGCCGTATCGTAATCGATCTTTAGCTTGTTTAATAATTTTGTTGTAGGGTCATTTTCGTTACGTAAAATACACAATAACAAATGGCCTGTACTGATAGTGTTGCTTTGAAAGACTTTTGCTTCTAAAAAAGTGGTCTTTAAAGCACGTTCGGCTTGGCGGGTAAGATGTAGGTTTTTTTTATCGTTTCCAGCTAAAGGATTAGGGTTTGCGGGGCTCAAAATCTCTACTTTTCGGCGTAAATGATCTAAATCAACGGCTAAATTGTTGAGTATATTGATGGCAGTTCCGTTTCCGTCTCGTAAAATTCCGAGCATAAGATGTTCTGTACCAATAAAATCGTGGCCTAAACGCAAGGCTTCTTCTTTACTGTAACTAATAACATCTCTAACTCTTGGTGAAAAATTATCATCCATAACTTAAAAAGGATTTGAATGTAAATTTAATGATTTATGAAGGGAATTGCAAAAATTATTCCTTTCGTGCTTGTACTGACAGCTAATTGACAAAAAATAATTTTAAAACCAAACGTCTTCCCCTTGAATTTATTAAAAAAAAGTGGTTTTTATTGTTAATAAAAAGTTGAAATAAGATGCTTTTAATGTTAGCTAAACAATCAGAAATATGTATATTAGCGCGTTTTACGAATAAAATAAATAAATAACATAAATACGTATGTCTGAAGGAGAAAAGTTAATTCCAATTAACATTGAAGACGAAATGAAATCAGCTTACATCGATTATTCGATGTCGGTTATTGTATCGCGTGCGTTACCTGATGTGAGAGATGGTTTGAAACCAGTACACCGTAGAGTATTGTTTGGTATGCACGAATTAGGGGTTTATTCTAACAGAGCTCATAAAAAATCTGCCAGAATCGTAGGGGAGGTTCTAGGTAAATATCACCCTCATGGAGATTCTTCTGTATACGATGCTATGGTACGTATGGCTCAAGATTGGAGTTTGCGTTATTTGATGGTAGATGGACAGGGTAACTTTGGATCAGTAGATGGTGATAGCCCAGCGGCGATGCGTTATACTGAAGCGAGAATGAAAAAATTCTCTGAAGAAATGTTGGCTGATATCGAAAAAGAAACAGTTGACTTTCAGTTGAATTTTGATGATACTTTGGAAGAGCCAAAAGTAATGCCTACTAAAGTTCCTAACTTATTAGTAAACGGAGCTTCTGGTATTGCGGTAGGTATGGCAACAAACATGGCGCCACATAACCTTTCGGAAGTAGTTGATGGAACTTTAGCTTACATCGATAATAATGATATCGAAATAGATGAGTTAATCACTCATATTAAAGCGCCTGATTTTCCAACCGGTGGTGTGATCTATGGAATGGATGGTGTTCGTGAGGCTTTTAAAACAGGTCGTGGGCGAGTAGTTATTCGTGCAAAAGTTGGTTTTGAAGAAGTTGATGGAAGAGAAGCAATTATTGTAACAGAAATTCCTTACCAAGTTAATAAAGCTGAAATGATTAAAAAAACAGCAGACTTGGTAAATGAAAAGAGAATTGAAGGAATTTCAACAATTCGTGACGAGTCCGATAGAAACGGTATGCGTATCGTTTACATATTAAAACGTGATGCTGTTCCTAACGTTGTTTTAAATACACTTTATAAATTTACACAACTTCAGTCTTCTTTCAGTGTTAATAATATTGCGCTAGTTAAAGGAAGACCACAAATGTTGAATCTGAAAGATTTGATTCATCATTTCGTAGAACACCGTCATGAAGTGGTGACACGTCGTGCTCAATTCGACTTGCGTAAAGCGGAAGAAAGAGCACATATTTTAGAAGGTTTGATCATAGCATCAGACAATATTGATGAAGTGATTGCTTTAATCCGTGCTTCGAAAGATGGAGAGGAAGCCAGAGCTAAATTAATAGAGCGTTTTAATTTGTCTGAAATTCAAGCACGTGCTATTGTTGAGATGCGTTTACGTCAGTTAACGGGTCTAGAACAAGATAAACTACGTGCTGAATACGAAGAAATCATGAAAACGATCAACTATTTAAAAGAATTACTTGCCAGCAAAGAAATGCGTATGGATGTAATTAAAGAAGAGTTGAACGAAATAAAAGAGAAGTACGGTGATGAGCGTCGTTCTCAAATAGAATATTCAGGTGGCGATGTGAGCATTGAAGATTTAATTGCCGACGAACAAGTGGTTATTACGATTTCTCATGCGGGTTATATTAAACGTACTCCACTTTCAGAATACAAAACACAGAATAGAGGAGGAGTAGGACAAAAATCGGCTGGAACTCGTGATCAAGATTTCTTAGAGCATATGTATGTGGCAACTAACCACCAATATATGTTGTTCTTTACACAAAAAGGAAAATGTTTCTGGATGCGCGTTTATGAAATTCCAGAAGGAAGCAAAACCGCCAAAGGTCGTGCAATTCAAAACCTTATTAATATAGAGCAAGATGATAAGGTAAAAGCATTTATATGTACTCAAGATCTTAAAGATCAAGAATATATTAACAATCATTACGTGATGATGGTAACTAAAGAAGGTCAAGTTAAAAAGACATCTTTAGAGCAGTATTCTCGACCAAGAACCAATGGTGTTGCTGCCATTACGATAAAAGAAGGTGATGAGTTATTAGAAGCCAAATTAACGACCGGAGAAAGCCATGTGTTGATTGCGGTGAAATCAGGTAAATTAGTACGATTCGAAGAAGGTAAAACTCGCCCAATGGGACGTACAGCTTCCGGAGTTCGCGGAATTACATTAGCAGATGAAAACGATGAAGTAATTGGTATGGTTTCTGTAGATGCAAAGGATATTAATGATTCTCAAATCTTAGTAGTGACCGAAAACGGTTATGGTAAGCGTACCAAATTAGTTGATGATGATGGTGAAGATGTTTACCGCATTACTAATAGAGGAGGAAAGGGAGTTAAAACTTTAAACATCACAGAAAAAACTGGCTCACTTATTGCTATCAATAATGTAACCGATGAAGATGATTTGATGATTATCAATAAATCAGGATTGACTATTAGAATGAAAGTCTCTGATTTACGTGTGATGGGACGTGCTACTCAAGGAGTTCGTCTAATTAATATCAAAGGAAAAGATTCTATTGCCGCTGTTGCTAAAGTAATGCGTGAAGAAGAATCTGAAGAAAATGATGAAAACTTAACAGATTCTATTGAAGGTGAAACATCAATAGAATCTGATAACTAGAATTATATAATTTAAAAATTGAAAAATGAAAATTAAAAATTTAGCAATTGCTACCGCTTTAATGGCTTCTGTGGCATCATTTGCTCAAAAAGATCAGTTAAAAGCTGCCGAAAAATCTTTAAAATCTGGTAATCCAGCTGAAGCTAAAGAAATTTTGACAGGGATCGAAAATATGATTGTTAATGCTGAAGAAACTCAAAAAGCGCAGTATTATTTTATTTTAGGAAGTGCTAATCTAGAATTGGCTAAAAAGAAAACAGAAGAAGATAAAAATTTATCAAATGCAGCCAATGCTTATCTTAAATCGATAGAAATCGAAAATAATATTGGTAAAGCTAAATACACTGCTCAAGCTGAAACATCATTAAAAGAAGTTAAAGGTTTGCTAACTAACAGTGCTGTGGCTGATAACAATGCAAAGAAATTTAAAGAGAGTGCATTAAAATTGCATGAAGTGTATAACATCGATAAAAAAGATACTATCATGTTATATTATGCGGCTTCAAATGCTATCAATGCTCAAGATTATGATTTAGCTTTGAATTATTATCAAAAATTAAAAGCTATAAATTATTCTGGTAAAGCAACTAACTACATGGCTAAAAATAAAGCGAGTGGGCAAGAAGAAACTTTTGCTTCTGCAAAGGAACGTGATTTATCAGTGAAATTAGGTACTCACGAAAGCCCAAGAGTAGAGCAAGTGCCGTCAAAAAGAGGAGAAATCGCTAAGAATATTTCTTTAATTTTAATTGAAAAAGGAGATGTTCCGGCAGCTAAAAAAGCTGTGGCTGAAGCAAGAAAAGCAAACCCAGAAGATATTTCATTAATCCTTTCTGAAGCGGATTTATATCTTAAAACTAAAGATTATGAAATGTATAAAAAACTAGTATCTGAGGTTTTGATTAAAGATCCTAATAATGCTGACTTGTATTATAATTTAGGTGTAATCAGTTCACAGTCTGGAGACAAGCAAGCTAAAATCGATGCAGAAGGTTATTACTTAAAAGCCATTCAAATTGATCCTCAATATAAAAATGCTTATATGAATTTAGCAGTTTTAAAACTTGATGGAGAGAAAGAAATCATCGATGCTATGAATAAATTAGGAACTTCAGACGCTGATAACAAAAAATACGAAGCGTTGAAAGCAAAAAGAACAGCTATGTATAAAGCGGCTATTCCTTATTTAGAAAAAGCGTATGATTTATTTGCTGGTGATAAAGACATTAAACAAACTTTATTAAATATGTATTATGCTTTAGATATGAGTGATAAAGCAAAAGCATTAAAAGCGAAAAACTAAATAGAAATTCGAATTTCTACAAACAAAAAAACCTCCAATTAATATTGGAGGTTTTTTTATTTAGAACACTATTAAGTTAATGTCACTGTGAGTCAAATCAAACCATTCGCCAATGGTTTTGTTGGTTAAAATACCGTGATAAAAATACACTCCATTTTTTAATCCAGCATCACAACGAATGGCTCTTTCAATCCCACCATCATCAGCAATTTGTAGTAAATAAGGAGTGATAATATTACTAATGGATAGAGAAGCGGTTTTTGAGTATCGGGAAGGAATGTTTGGAACACAATAATGAATCACTCCATGCTTGATATACGTTGGATTTTCATGCGTAGTGACTTCGGAAGTTTCAAAACAACCGCCCGTGTCTATGCTAACATCTACAATCACGGCTCCCTTTTTCATGTTTTCCACCATTGTTTCGGTAACCACAATTGGAGTTCTGTGTTTTCCTCTCATAGCACCAATAGCAACATCACAACGGCGAAGAGATTTCATTAACGTTTTTTGTTGTACTGTAGAAGTGAAGATCGGTTGCTTTAAGTTATTTTGTAAACGACGTAACTTAGTAATTGAATTATCAAAGACTTTCACAGAAGCTCCAAGACCTAAAGCCGTTCTCACAGCATATTCTGCAACGGTTCCAGCTCCTAAGATAACTACTTCTGTAGGACGAACACCAGTTATGTTTCCAAATAACAATCCGTTTCCTCCTTTTTCACAAGTCATTAATTCAGAAGCAATTAAAACAGAAGCAGTTCCAGCAATTTCACTTAATGATTTTACTGCTGGGAACGAATTATCGTCATCTTGAATGTATTCAAAAGCTAGAGCAGTTAATTTTTTCTTTTTTAAAGCTTCAAAATATTCTTTCTTTCTAGTTTTAATTTGCAAAGCAGAAATGATAATCGTTTCAGGTTTAATCATTTCAATTTCAGCTAACGTTGGTGGTTCAACCTTTAAAATGATTGGACAATTGAAGACTTTTTGCGTATCGTTGGTAATTTCAGCACCAGCATCATTATAATCTTTGTCGGAATAACTAGCATTAATTCCTGCATTTGATTCTATAAGTACTCTGTGACCATGGGCAACAAGAGAATTTACAGCGTCTGGAGTCAAACAGATTCTTTTTTCCTGATAAGAGGTTTCTTTGGGAATGCCAATAAAGAGCTCACTTTTGTGTTTCGCGATTTCTAATTTTTCCTCTTGCGGAAGTAATTCTTGTTTGCTGAAAGGAGTAATGGCCATACGACAGGTTATATTTTGGACAAATTACGAAAAATATACAATTAGACCAACTCTAACAATCTATTTCCGTTCTCTAAAAGAGTAATAGTAATGACTGAATGATTTTCAGGGATTAGATCCGGTATTTTTTCTGCCCATTCAATAAAACACCAATGCCCTGAGTACAAATATTCATCGAAGCCTATATCAAGGGCTTCTGTTTGATTTTTTAACCGATAAACATCAAAATGATAAATAATTTGATTGTCAGTGCTTTTATATTCATTAACTAAACTAAAAGTAGGACTGCTGGTCGGATTTTCAACTCCTAAGTTACGGCATAAGGCCTTTATTAAAGTAGTCTTGCCAGTTCCCATTTCACCATGGAACAAAATGACTTTTTCCGGATTAGATTCAATAATTTCTTTGGCTACCTGATTGATTTGATCAAGAGAATATTCTACTTTCATGTATAGTTTTGGTTGTAAAGGATAATAAATCGCAAACAAATTTAATAAAAAATAGAAGAAATGATTTTAGAAAAATCACTCTTAGCAAGCTTATAGGTTTGTGATAAATTATCCTTAAATCTATTGTGTAATTATTTTTTTGGAGTGAAAACTAAAAAAGGAATGATCATTTCTTCCAAAGATATTCCACCATGTTGATAGGTGTTTCTGTAATAACTTGCGTAATGATTATAATTATTAATGTAGGCAAGAAAATGATCATTTTTAGCAAAAATATAAGAACTGGTCATATTGACTATGGGAAGACCTATTTTTTTGGGGTCTTTCACAGCATAGACATCTTTTTGTTCGAAAGTAAGACTTCTTCCGGTTTTATAACGTAAATTCAAACTAGTGTTCTTGTCGCCAATCACCTGAGATGGGTTTTTAACATTAATTGTACCGTGATCAGTGGTTAAAATTAATTTAAAACCTAATTTTTGTGCCTGTTGAATAATTTCCAACAAAGGAGAGTTTTTAAACCAGCTTAACGTAAGGGAACGGTATGCTTTGTCATCGGAAGCAAGTTCTTTAACCACATCCATATCCGTTTTAGCGTGGGAAAGCATATCTACGAAATTGTAGACAACTGCCACTAATTTTTTTTCTTTTAGAATTTTAAAATTTTCGGCTAGTTTTTTTCCATTGGCAAAATTAGTAATCTTGAAATATTCGTGAGGAATGTCTAAACGAAGTCTTTTTAATTGTGCCGATAGGAATTCGGCTTCGTATAAATTTTTTCCTCCTTCATCTACATCGTTTTTCCAGTATTCGGGATGCTGTTTTTCCATTTCAAGCGGTAGAAGTCCAGAAAATAAAGCGTTTCTAGCATATTGTGTTGCTGTGGGTAAAATAGCGTAGTATGGTGTTTCCGATTCTAATTTGTAATGATTACTCAAAACACTTTCAAAGGCCTTCCATTGATCATAGCGAAGATTATCAATGACCACAAATAAGACGTTTTCTTCTTTGCGTAATTCCGGAACAACTAGTTTTTTGAAGACTTCATGAGATTGAATTGGTTTTTCGGCATTAGATTCGAACCAATCTTCATAATTTTTCTCAATAAATTTTCCAAATTGTGAATTGGCTTCTGTTTTTTGTGATTCTAAAATTTGGAACATATTTTGATCGTCAATGTTCTCTAATTCCAGCTCCCAGAATAACAAACGCTTATAAAATTCAATCCATTCTTCGTGCGAATTCACCATCGACATATCCATGGCAATTTTTCTGAATTCTTTTTGGTAATCTAAAGTCGTTTTTTCTGAAATTAACCGTGAATGGTCTAAATTTTTCTTTAAACTCAATAAAATCTGATTCGGATTCACAGGTTTAATCAAATAATCTGCAATTTTTGAACCAATGGCTTCCTCCATGATATACTCTTCTTCACTTTTGGTAATCATGATAACCGGTACGGAAGACTTTTTTTCTTTGATTTCTGCTAAAGTTTCTAATCCAGACATCCCCGGCATATTTTCATCAAGAAAAACAATATCGAAATTTTGTTCCTGAAATAAATCTACTGCATCACGTCCGTTATTACATGTTGTAACATGATAGTTTTTCTTTTCAAGAAATAATATATGTGGCTTTAATAAATCGATTTCGTCATCGACCCAAAGAATTTTAATACTCATAATAGTTTTAATTACTGCTGCAATTTACTATTTATTAAACATCACATTCATAAAATTATTATAAATTCAGGTGATTTTTTAAAAGTTAAAAATTAAAAGGATGATCGATAAATCCATGTAAAATCAGTTCTAATAGCCTATTTGTTCTTCTTACATTTTATAATACTTAAGGAATAAGACCAAGATACTTTGTATTTTGCAATTTTCAGTTAAGATGAAAAAAAACAAAGAGGTAGAGTTAAAACTGACAGGTTTTTTTATCTTTGTTAGCCTAAATTCAATTTTGTGAGTGATACAAACAAACTGAAGATTTTCAATGATCCTATATATGGTTTTATAACCATTCCAAATCCTTTTATTTACGATTTAATACAGCATCCCTATTTTCAGCGTTTACGCAGGATTTCTCAAATGGGATTATCGTCCTTGGTATATCCCGGTGCCAATCATACGCGTTTTCATCATGCTTTAGGGTGTTTGCATATCATGCAGAAAGCGGTTGGAGTGCTAAGATTTAAAAATGTCTCCATTTCAGAAGAAGAGGAAAACGCCTTATACATTGCCATTTTATTGCATGACATCGGACATGGACCTTTTTCGCATGCCATGGAACACAGTATAGTAGAAGATGTACATCATGAGGAAATTTCCTTATTATTCATGCACAAACTAAACCGTGAATTTGATGGAAAATTAACCTTAGCTATTAAGATTTTTAAAGGAGAATACCATCGAAAATTTATGTTACAATTGGTTTCCAGTCAATTAGATATGGATAGAATGGATTATCTTAAGCGAGATAGTTTTTATTCAGGTGTGGAAGAAGGAAAGATTAATTCAGATCGATTGATTCAGATGATGAATGTAGTTGACGATGTTTTGGTCATAGAAGAAAAAGGAATTTATTCGGTTGAAAAATTTTTAATGGCCAGAAGACTAATGTATTGGCAGGTTTATTTGCATAAAACAAGTCTTGTGGCGGAAGAAATTCTAACAAGAATTTTGAAAAGAGCTAAAGAATTATTTCAGAAAGGCGTAGCCATAGACTGTAGTAAACCATTATATTTTTTCATTGAAAATAAAATAGCTTTACAGGATTTTGATGATGTAACGCTAGACAAGTTTGCTCAATTGGATGATACGGATGTGTTGGGGGCTATTAAGAATTGGCAATTTCATAAGGATTACACATTATCTGAATTAAGTCGAATGATTATCAATAGAGATTTATTGAAAATTAAAATGAGTGATGAGAAATTTTCTGTAGAAGAAGTCTCTAAATTAGTAGAAGAACACGCTGATAAATATAAAATAGGTTTAAACGAATCAAAATATTTTGTTTTCAAAGGTAAAATTAAAAATCAGGCTTATAGCAAGATTGCAGAACCCATTCGAATTTTACAAAAAGATGGTGAATTAGAAGATGTTGCAATTTTATCCGATCAATTATCGTTGAAAGCATTATCAAAGCATGTAACAAAGTATTTTTTGTGTTTTCCAAAACAACTCAATAAAAGTTAAAATTTCATTAAAAATTTATACTTTTGCAAGATTATGAAATTTACGGCAGAACAAATAGCGGGAATTTTAGATGGTGAAGTAGTAGGAAATCCTAAGGCTGAAGTATTTAAATTATCTAAAATAGAAGAGGGCACAGAGGGGTCTTTAACTTTTTTAGCCAACCCAAAATATATTAATTACATATACGAAACAAAAGCGACCATTACTATTGTAAATCATACTTTTGTACCGGAAAGCGAAATTTCTACCACCCTGATTAAAGTGGAAGATGCTTATAAATCGTTTTCAAAATTATTAGAGTTTTATAATCAAATTAAACTCAATAAAGTAGGAATTGAAGTGCCTTGTGTTTTATCAGAATCCTCTAAACACGGTGCTAATTTTTATTTAGGTAGTTTTAGTTACATTGGTGAAAATGTTGTGATAGGCGATAACGTAAAAATTTATCCTAATTCGTTTGTAGGGGATAATGTTGTTATTGGTGATAATACAGTTATTTTTGCGGGAGCTAAAATTTATTCAGAAACCATTATCGGTAAAAACTGTACCATTCATTCTGGTGTGATTGTAGGAGCTGATGGTTTTGGATTTGCGCCCAACGAAAACGGAGAATACAGCAAAGTACCTCAAATTGGTAATGTAATTATTGAAGATAATGTAGACATAGGTGCTTGTACCACTATAGACAGAGCAACTTTAGGTTCTACAATTATTAGAAAAGGAGTAAAATTGGATAATCAGATTCAAATTGCTCACAACGTAGAAATAGGAGAGAACACTGTTATTGCTGCTCAAACAGGTGTTGCCGGATCAACTAAGATTGGAAAAAATTGTATTATTGGGGGGCAAGTAGGAATAGCAGGACATCTTAGTATTGGAGATGGTGTAAAAGTTCAAGCACAAACAGGAATTGCTCGAAATATCAAAAATAATGAAGTTTTACAGGGAAGTCCAGCTCTTGCCTACAACGATTTTAATAAATCGTATGTTTATTTCAAGAAACTTCCAAAAATTGTATCAGAATTAGAAGAACTAAAAAAGAAAAATAATTAAATCATGGTTAAGCAAAAAACCATCCAGTCAGAAATTACACTTAAAGGTGTAGGATTACACACAGGAAAAGAAGTTACTATGACTTTTAAGCCTGCTCCAATTAACAATGGATACACTTTTGTTCGTGTTGATTTAGAAGGTCAACCCGTTATTGAAGCCGATGCATCTTATGTTGTTAACACACAAAGAGGAACAAATCTAGAAAAGTTGGGCGTGATGATTCAGACTCCTGAGCATGTTTTAGCGGCTTTAGTGGGAAGTGATCTGGATAATGTGATTATCGAATTAGATGCTTCTGAACTACCTATTATGGATGGTTCTTCAAAATACTTCGTAGAAGCTATCGAAAAAGCGGGAGTGGTTGAGCAAGATGCGGAGCGTTTTGTATATGTTGTAAAAGAAGTTATTTCTTATACTGACGAAGCTACAGGGAGCGAAATAACAGTAATTCCTGCTGATGAGTATTGTGTAACGGCTATGGTAGATTTTGGGACTAAAGTATTAGGTACTCAAAATGCAAGCATGAAAAGCATAGCGGAGTTCAAAACAGAAATTGCCGATTGTCGTACTTTCAGTTTTCTTCATGAATTAGAAATGTTATTAGAAAACGGACTTATTAAAGGAGGTGATTTAAACAATGCTATTGTTTATGTAGACAAAGAACTGTCACCAGAAACTATGGATAAGTTAAAAGTTGCTTTTGGAAAAGATCAGATTTCTGTAACGCCTAATGGTGTTTTGGATAATTTGACGCTGCATTATCCTAATGAAGCCGCTCGTCATAAATTATTAGATGTTGTTGGGGATTTATCGTTAATTGGCACCAAAATAAAAGGTAAAGTTATTGCTAACAAACCCGGACATTTTGTAAATACTCAATTTGCAAAGAAAATGGCTAAAATCATAAAAAATGAACAACGTAATAATGTTCCGGTTTATGATTTATATCAAGAACCATTAATGGATATTCACAAAATAATGTCCATGTTGCCTCACAGACCACCATTTTTATTAGTAGATAGAATATTAGAAATGTCGGATACTCATGTGGTTGGTTTAAAAAATGTAACTATGAACGAAGATTTCTTCGTTGGGCATTTCCCAGGAGCTCCAGTAATGCCAGGAGTACTTATCGTAGAAGCTATGGCGCAAACAGGAGGGATATTGATTTTAAGTACAGTTCCTGACCCGGAAAATTATTTGACATATTTTATGAAAATTGATAATGTTAAATTTAAACATAAAGTATTACCGGGAGATACCTTGATTTTTAAATTAGATTTGCTTTCACCAATTCGCAGAGGGATTTGTCACATGCAAGGATATGCTTTTGCTAACGGGAAACTAGTTGCAGAGGCGGAATTGATGGCTCAAATCACTAAAAAACAATAGACAAATGAATCAACCATTAGCATATGTACATCCTGGCGCTAAAATAGCCAAAAATGTAGTGATTGAACCGTTTACTACTATTCATAATAATGTAGTTATAGGTGAAGGTACTTGGATTGGCTCTAATGTAACAATTATGGAAGGCGCTCGCATAGGAAAAAATTGTAACATTTTCCCGGGTGCAGTCATTTCAGCAGTGCCTCAAGATTTAAAATTTGGTGGAGAAGAATCTCTAGCGGTGATAGGTGATAATACTACTATCCGAGAATGCGTAACTATTAACAGAGGTACAATTGCATCGGGTCAAACTAAAATAGGAAACAATTGTTTAATCATGGCTACTGCACATATCGCGCATGATTGTCATATTGGAGACAATGCCATTGTTGTAAATGGTGTTGCTTTAGCAGGTCATGTAACGGTTGGAAATTTCGCGATTATCGGTGGTTTAGCAGCTGTACATCAGTTCATCTCGATAGGAGATCACGCAATGATTTCCGGGGGGTCATTGGTTCGTAAAGATGTACCTCCCTATACTAAAGCTGCAAAAGAACCGCTTTCTTTCATCGGAATTAATTCGGTCGGATTGAGAAGAAGAGGTTTTACTACTGAAAAAATCAGAGAGATACAAGATATTTATAGAATTTTATATCAAAAGAATTTTAACACAACTCAAGCTCTTGCAAAAATAGAAGCTGAGATGGAAGCAACTCCGGAACGTGATGAGATTTTAGATTTTATCAAAAATTCATCGAGAGGTATCATGAAAGGTTACACTGGGGTTTAATATTTTTAAAAATTAATAAATCAAATACTAAAAATGGCAAGTACGGCAGACATTAGAAACGGATTATGTATTAAGTTTAATCATGATATCTATAAAATTATAGAATTTCTTCACGTAAAACCAGGTAAAGGACCTGCTTTCGTAAGAACAAAATTGAAAAGTTTGACTTCAGGAAAAGTTTTAGATAATACCTTTTCAGCAGGTCATAAGATAGATGTTGTTCGTGTGGAAACCCATACATTCCAATTTTTATATGCAGAAGGAGATGATTTTCACTTTATGAATACTGAAACCTTTGAACAAATAACATTAAATAAAAATGTATTGGATGCTCCTGAATTATTAAAAGAAGGAACAAACGTGATGGTGCAAATTAATACAGAGACTGATTTGCCTTTATCGGTTGATATGCCTGCTTCAATAATCCTTGAAGTTACTTATGCTGAGCCTGGTGTAAAAGGGAATACAGCTACAAACGCTACTAAACCGGCTACTGTTGAAACCGGAGCTACCGTAAACGTACCATTATTCATTAATGAAGGTGACAAGATCAAAATTGATACTGCTACCGGAAAGTACATGGAGAGAGTATAAATAGCATAGCTTAAAGAGTGATTAACCATCAAAAGTTGATCACTTTTTGCTTTTATAGAATTTTTACACAAAGACTTATGAAGTTTCCCCAAACACATACTCTCCAAGAAATCGCAAATATTATAGGTTGTGATTTTGTTGGTGATCAAAATTTTCCCGTTTTGGGAATGAATGAAATACATGTTGTAGAACCCGGAGATATCGTGTTTGTTGATCATCCCAAATACTATGACAAAGCATTACAATCTGCTGCTACTATCGTTTTAATCAATAAAAAAGTAGAATGTCCTCGGGGTAAAGCATTGTTGATTTCTGATGATCCATTCAGAGATTTTAACAAATTAACCAAACATTTTAGACCTTTTGAATCTTCTAATTCTGCAATTGCTGCTTCTGCAATTATAGGTGAAGGTACTATTATTCAGCCCAATTGCTTTATAGGAAATAATGTGATTATAGGTAAAAACTGTCTTATACATCCCAATGTTACTATTTATGACAATACGGTAATTGGTAATAATGTAATAATTCATTCCGGTACGGTGTTAGGTGCGGATGCATTTTATTACAAAAAACGTCCTGAAGGTTTTGATCAATTACTATCTGGAGGAAGAGTTGTTATTAAAGATAATGTGGGCATTGGAGCCTTGTGTACTATCGACAAAGGAGTGACAGGTGATACTACAATTGGTGCAGGTACCAAAATAGACAACCAAGTTCATGTTGGTCATGATACTATCATTGGTGAAAAATGTTTAATTGCTTCTCAAACAGGAATTGCAGGTTGTGTGATTATAGAAGATGAAGTAACATTATGGGGGCAGGTAGGTACTACAAGTGGAATCAAAATTGGTTCTAAAGCTGTGGTAATGGGACAAACAGGAGTCACTAAATCTATTGAAGGCGGAAAAACTTATTTCGGCACTCCAGTACAAGAGTCTCGTGAAAAATTAAAGCAATTGGCTAATTTGAAGAAAATTCCAGAGATGCTGGATAAATTGAATAAAAAATAATAATGAGGAGTAGATATTGGATTTACAAAATTAGATTCGTGAAGAAAGATGAAAAACCTCAGATTTTAAAATTCCATTGATATACCCAATGTTGAATTTATCCGAATCAAACGTAATTACCATTATTGTCATCAAATAGAAAGTTTTTTGTAATGTTTTTTTGTTTAAAATTAATAAGATAACTAATCAAAAACTAAATACTTTTTAATACTTTTGCAACACAAGTTTTAAACATAACAAAGAATATCATGAGTGTTTTAGTAAATAAAGATTCAAAAATAATCGTTCAGGGATTCACAGGAAGTGAAGGTACATTCCATGCTTCTCAAATGATTGAATACGGTACTAATGTTGTAGGTGGTGTAACTCCAGGTAAAGGAGGAACAACTCATCTTGATAGACCAGTATTTAATACTGTAAAAGATGCTGTAGATCAAGCTGGAGCTGATACATCTATTATTTTCGTTCCACCTGCATTTGCTGCTGATGCTATCATGGAAGCTGCTGATGCCGGAATCAAAGTGATTATCTGTATTACTGAAGGTATTCCTGTAGCTGATATGATTACTGCATATAACTATATTAAAGGAAAAGATTGCCGATTGGTTGGACCTAACTGTCCGGGAGTTATTACTCCAGGAGAGGCAAAAGTAGGTATCATGCCAGGTTTTGTTTTCAAAAAAGGTAATGTTGGTATTGTTTCTAAATCTGGAACTTTAACATATGAAGCTGCTGATCAAGTAGTTCGTCAAGGTTATGGTATTACAACGGCTATTGGTATTGGAGGAGATCCAATTATTGGAACTACTACAAAAGAAGCAGTAGAGTTGTTAATGAATGACCCTGAAACAGAATGTATCATCATGATCGGTGAAATCGGAGGTCAGTTAGAAGCAGATGCTGCTAAATGGATCAAAGCTGATGGTAACCGTAAACCAGTTGTAGGATTTATTGCTGGTGAAACTGCTCCAAAAGGTCGTACTATGGGTCACGCAGGTGCAATCGTTGGTGGTGCAGATGATACTGCTGAAGCTAAGAAACGTATCATGAGAGAAAATGGTATTCATGTTGTTGACTCTCCAGCGGAAATTGGTAAAAAAGTAAAAGAAGTTTTAGGTTAATTAATCTAAAAATGAAATACAAAAAAGCGAAACATTATTGTTTCGCTTTTTTTATAACTGTAAATTTTCAAAAGTTAAGTCTTTAAATTGATGTAATTTTCAAAACATTTAAGAAAAAGACTTGTATGAATTTAATTTGTACTTCTTTTAGAAATTTGGAGTTAAATTGTATTTTTTGTAGAAATTATCCAAAACTTCAACTACTTCATCTTCATTATCAACTACTTTAATCAGATTCATGTCTTCCGGATTGGCATTCTTTTGTTTGTCAATCATCACCGTTTTGACCCAATCCAGTAAACCAGACCAAAATTCAGAACCTACAAGAATAATTGGGAATTTTCCAATTTTTTTAGTTTGAATTAAAGTAACGGCTTCAAATAATTCATCCAAAGTTCCAAAACCACCCGGCATTACAACAAATCCTTGAGAATATTTTACAAACATTACTTTTCTTACAAAGAAATAATCAAAGTTTAAATTTTTATCCTTGTCGATGTAAGGATTAAAGTGTTGTTCGAAAGGTAATTCAATGTTCAGTCCTACCGAAGTACCTTCTCCACGATGAGCTCCTTTGTTACCGGCTTCCATTATACCAGGACCACCGCCCGTAATTACACCATAACCGGCTTTACTAATTTTGTAGGCAATTCGTTCTGCTAATTGGTAATATTTATCTTCTGGTTTAGTTCTAGCGGAACCAAAAATAGAAACACAAGGACCTATTCTTGCCATGGACTCGTATCCATTTACAAATTCAGACATTATTTTGAATATTGCCCAAGAATCATTTGTTCGTATTTCGTTCCAAGTTTTTTGCTTTAATTTATCTTGGATTTTTTCATCTTCATTTAAAAAATCTTCTTTCATCATGATTTAATTCGTTCTTGATTAAAATATTAGTTTTTGAATTTTTGACACAACTGATTGAATAATCTTGAAAGTGTACTTTGTGGTATTACTTCAGATTAATGAGTAAGTATCAAAAAAATCAGCCTCCTAAATTAATTCTTTTTTTAGAAATTGAGACGTGTAGCTCTTTTTATTTTTTATGATTTCTTCAGGAGTTCCAACAGCAACAACTTCGCCACCTCCTTTTCCACCTTCATAACCAATGTCGATAATATAATCGGCTAATTTGATGACATCCATATTGTGTTCAATAATTAATACGGTGTTTCCTTTGTTGACCAATTGTTGAATCACTTCCATTAACACTCTAATATCCTCAAAATGAAGTCCTGTTGTAGGTTCATCCATGATATAAAAGGTGTTCCCGGTATCTTTTTTAGATAATTCAGTTGCTAATTTTATGCGTTGCGCTTCACCACCTGAAAGTGTTGTGCTTTGCTGTCCCAATGAGATATATCCCAATCCTACATCCTGAATCGTTTTAATTTTTCTGTAAATTTTAGGAATATTTTCAAAAAATGGAACGGCTTCGTCTATGGTCATGTTAAGAACATCCGATATAGATTTTCCTTTATAGCGTATTTCCAGTGTTTCTCTGTTGAAGCGTTTTCCTTGACACGTTTCACATTCAACATAAACATCAGGTAAAAAACTCATTTCGATTGTTCTTACTCCGCTACCTTCACAGGTTTCACATCGACCACCAGAAACATTAAAACTGAAACGTCCGGCTTTGTAACCTCTGATCATAGCTTCAGGGGTTTGCGTGAACAAACTACGTATTTCTGTAAATACTTCTGTGTAAGTCGCTGGGTTAGAACGAGGAGATCTACCAATTGGACTTTGATCGATAGCAATAACCTTATCAATGTGTTCTAAACCTTCAATTTTTTTATAAGGTTGTGGTTTTTTTACCGCATTGAAAAAATGTTCGTTCAAAATAGGGTAGAGGGTTTCATTAATCAAAGTTGATTTTCCAGAACCCGAAACACCGGTAACGCAGATTAGTGTCCCTAGAGGTAAATCAATCGAAACATTTTTTAGATTATTTCCTGTTGCTCCAATTAGTTTCAACGATTTTCCGTTCCCTTTTCTTCTTTCTTTAGGGACTTCAATCTTCATCTTGCCGTTAATGAATTGTGCCGTGATGGTTTTCTCTTTTAATAATTGTTTCGGAGTACCTTGGCTAATTATTTGACCACCAAATTTCCCAGCTTTCGGACCAATATCAATAACATAATCAGCTCGTTCAATCATGTCTTTATCATGCTCCACAACAATGACTGAATTTCCTAAATCTCTTAATTGTTCTAGTGAATGAATTAATTTTTCGTTATCTCTTTGATGCAATCCAATACTTGGTTCGTCCAAAATATATAAAACCCCAACGAGTTGAGAACCAATTTGAGTTGCCAATCTGATGCGTTGCGCTTCACCACCGGATAACGATTTAGAATTTCGGTTTAATGATAAATAATTTAAACCCACATCCAATAAAAATTGCAAGCGCGAACGTATTTCTTTTAAAATTTCAGTTGCTATTGTTTTTTGTCTTTTGGATAAATTCTGATCAAGATTTTGGAACCACAAGCTTAGGTCTGAAATATCCATACTTGATAATTCGTGAATATTCTTATCGTTGATTTTAAAGTAAAGTGCTTCCTTTTTCAAACGTGCTCCTTGACATTCAGGACAATCAATTTCATCCATGAATTCTTTTGCCCAGCGTTTTATAGAGCTAGACTCAGAATCGTCATGTTGTGATTTTATGAAATTGGCAATTCCTTCAAATTCAATTTTATATTCTTTTGTTACGCCAGCCGTTTTAGATTTTATTGAAAATTTTTCATTTCCACCATTTAAAATCATCTCCATGGCTTCAGGAGAAATAGATTCTATAGAATCGGTTAATTTAAAACCAAATTTCTCACCGATGGTTTCCAATTGCTTAAAAATCCAGGACGATTTATATTCTCCAATTGGTGCAATCCCTCCATTTTTTATGGAAAGTTTAGGATTCGGGATGATTTTTTTTAGGTTGATTTCATTTACAGTTCCTAAACCATTACAATGTTCACAAGCTCCTTTAGGAGAGTTAAAGGAAAAAAGATTGGGTTCAGGATTTTGATATGATATTCCGGTAGAAGGACACATTAAATTTCTACTGAAATAACGAACTTCATTGGTATCTTGATTTAAAATAATCAAAACATTTTCACCATGATGCATGGCTGTTTTGATACTTTCAGCTAAACGTTTTTCATTGTCTACGGAATCATCTATGATTAAGCGATCTATTACAATTTCGATGTCATGGTTTTTGTAACGATCCAATTTCATTCCGGAAACTATATCTTTTACTTCACCATCAACACGTACTTTCAAAAATCCTTGTTTAGCAATTTGTTGAAATAATTCGGCATAATGACCTTTACGAGCACGAATTACGGGGGCAAGAATATTAATACGTTGATCTTTAAAATCCTTTGTGATGAGTTCTTTGATTTGTTCATCCGAGTACGATACCATTTTTTCATTGGTATTGTAACTGTAGGCATCAGCAGCTCGGGCAAATAATAATCTGAGGAAATCGTATATTTCTGTTATGGTACCAACAGTAGAACGTGGACTTTTACTAGTGGTTTTTTGCTCGATGGCAATAACGGGAGAAAGTCCATCAATTTTATCAACATCCGGACGTTCCAAACCTCCCAAAAATTGACGTGCGTATGCCGAAAAAGTTTCAATATAACGACGCTGACCTTCAGCATATATGGTGTCAAATGCCAACGATGACTTACCAGAACCGGAAAGACCTGTAATAACAACAAGTTTTTCTCTAGGAATACTAACATCAATATTTTTGAGATTGTGCGCACGAGCGCCAATAATTTCTATAGTTTCATTTGTATTGTGCATAGTTTTGTGGCAAAATACAAAGATAAGGGTTCCTGACTGGAAAATAAAGAATCTACGACTTTGTTTAGATAATCTTTTTAATGACTCTTAATTTGTGAGTGTGTCTGTTCGTTTCGGCATTGTAGATCCCTAAATGGTCTAAACGATCAATGCGTACTTTTCCACTGGCATGAATGATATAATTATTTTCCATAATAATACCCACATGAATAATGTTACCTTCTTCATTATCAAAGAAAGCTAAATCTCCAGGTTCACTTTCCTCTATAAAACTTAAGGCCTCACCTTGAGTAGCTTGCTGGGAAGCATCACGTAAGAGTTTGTATCCGTTTAACTTATATACCATTTGGGTAAAACCGGAACAATCGATTCCGAAAGGTGTTTTTCCTCCCCACAGATAAGGAGCATTCAGATACATAAAAGCAGTATCAATGATATTTGATTTCGATTTTATACCGCTGGTTTTTATGCCTTCAAAAGACAACTCTTCTTTATTAATAGTATCGTAATTCAAAAAAGAAAGAGATGCTCCCAAAGGAATAGGCATTAAGAGATTGTTTGGAGAAGTGACATATTCAATTAGATCAGCATTAAGAATAATATTGTCTTTAGATAATTGTTCGTATTGCTCTTCAGTAATCAATTGAAATTGTTTATTGTCAATCCAGCCTTCATAGTCATCGTAAGCAAGTTTAATTTTAGACCATTTTGGATTTTGTTCTAAAATTACAAAGTGCTCACCGAATAATACTTGAGAAACTAATTCGCTTTTATCGCTAGGTTCGAATCGTAAAGGAATATTGGCTAGATTACAAATACCAAACATTGAAAAAAATTGAGTTGTGAATTAAAAATTATGAGTTATAAGCAATCACCTATAACTCATAATTACAAATTTATAAAATTTAATTAAGCTCTTTCAATAATAATTGCTGAAGCACCACCACCACCATTACAAATAGCAGCTGCACCAATTTTAGCATTATTTTGTTCTAAAACATTAATTAAAGTAACGATGATTCTAGCTCCTGAACAACCTAGAGGGTGACCTAATGAAACAGCGCCACCATTTACATTTATTTTATTATTGTCTAAACCTAATATTTTAGCATTAGCTAGTCCAACCACAGAAAAAGCTTCGTTAAATTCGAAGAAATCAACTTCGTCTTGAGTGATTCCTGCTTTATCTAATGCTTTTGGTAAAGCTTTTGCAGGAGCGGTAGTAAACCATTTTGGTTCTTGAGCTGCATCAGCATAGCCTTTAATGTAAGCTAGTGGTTTTAATCCAAGTTCATTTGCTTTTTCTTCACTCATTAAGATTAATGCAGCAGCACCATCATTAATAGTAGAAGCATTAGCAGCAGTTACTGTTCCTTCTTTTGTAAATACAGCATTTAGAGTAGGTATTTTATCTAAGCGAACATTAGTGAACTCTTCATCTTTACTGAAAACAATTGGTTCACCTTTTCTTTGAGGAATTGTAACAGGTACAATTTCGTTGTCGAATTTACCAGCTTCCCAAGCTTTAGCTGATCTTTCATAAGATTGAATAGCAAAAGCATCTTGCTCTTCTCTTGAAATATTGTATTCTGTAGCACACAAATCAGCAAAAACACCCATAGCTTGTTTGTCATAAACATCTACTAATCCGTCTCTTTGCATACCATCTTCTAAAGATGTTGGACCAAATTTAACCCCATTTCTCATGTGAACATAGTGAGGGATTAAACTCATATTTTCCATTCCTCCAGCAACAACGATTTCAGCATCACCGCACATAATGGCTTGAGCTCCCATCATTACAGCTTTCATACCAGAGGCACAAACCTTATTAATAGCTGTACAAGCCACTTCGTTTGACAATCCAGCATATAAAGCAGCTTGTCTAGCAGGAGCTTGTCCTACGCCAGCCTGAACTACATTACCCATATATACTTCATTAACTAAAGTTGGGTCTAAATTTATTTTATTTAAAGCTCCTTTGATGGCAGCAGCACCTAATTGAGGAGCAGATACACTTGACAAAGCTCCCATAAAACTACCTATTGGAGTACGAGCAGCCGAAACGATAACAACTTTTTTCATTTTTGTGTTTTCAAATTAGTAGTGCGAATTTAGTAATTTTAATGGAATTTGAAATTTTAAGCCGTATTTTATTTACTTTTCAAAAAAAAATAAAAAGTTATTGTGTTGATTATTAGTTATAAAACAATATTTGTAAAAAAAATGCAAAAAAAGAGGTCTTAAAACTTGGTAATAACACTTTCTTGTGCTATATTTGCAACCGCAAAAAAGGTTTAGTTCTTTGCAATTAGGAGAGGTGCCGGAGTGGTAACGGAGCAGATTGCTAATCTGTCATCGGGTAACCGATGCCAGGGTTCGAATCCCTGTCTCTCCGCTTTTTTTGTCCTCGGGGTGTAGCGTAGCCCGGTCATCGCGCCTGGTTTGGGACCAGGAGGTCGCAGGTTCGAATCCTGCCACCCCGACTACATTTTATTTTAGTTTTCTAAAATAGGGTCCAGTAGCTCAGCTGGATAGAGCAACTGCCTTCTAAGCAGTAGGTCTCAGGTTCGAATCCTGACTGGATCACAAAGCCTCACAATCGTGAGGCTTTTTTTGTTGCTATTTTTTTAGTAATTTTCAATAAAAAAACGATGAAAAATTCTCTTCTACTGATTTTCTTCTTTTTTATTTCTCAAATTAATGCACAAGAAATTTCCGACACAACTTTTGTCAATATTAAAGATTACAGCGATGAGTTTGTTTTCGACATGAAATATGCAACGAATGATAACTTTTTAAAATCAAAAGTATACGATTGTGGCGAATGTTATTTACGCTTAAAAACAGTTAAAGCCTTGGTTAAGGCGAATAAATCTTTTATAAAAAAAGGATATAGAATTAAATTATTTGATTGTTATCGTCCTCTTGATGTTCAAAAAAAAATGTGGGTTTTAGTGCCTAATCCTAATTATGTAGCGGATCCAGCGAAAGGTTCAATACACAATAGAGGAGGAGCCGTTGATCTTACTTTGGTTGATGAAAATGGAGTTGAACTAGAGATGGGAACAAAATTTGATCATTTTGGACCCGAATCTGCACATGATTATGAAAATTTAGAGGAGAAAATTTTAGAAAATCGAAAACTATTAAAAAAAATTATGCTTCGAAAAGGTTTCGAAGCATTTGATTCTGAATGGTGGCATTATAACTTAGAAGGTTCTAAAAAAGATAGTGTTTCAAATTTTACTTGGCAATGTCAGGAGTAAAGATGCAATTAAAATTTTCTCTGAAAAAATCTTCCGGTCTAGAAGTGGTTTCTACTTTTTCAGAAACAATTTCTTTTGGGAGTACATAGTCAACCTCTCCAGAAGAAAAATGGATTTTCATTAGTGAGATTGAATATTTTTTCAAATCTTCAAAATCATTTTTCAAAAACAGATAATTTGCTTCTAAAAAACGATTGTTTTCCTTGTCTAATTCATTGTAAATAAATTTATCACAACTGCCTTCGTTGGCATTGATTAGCGTGTAAATTTTACCATTAGATAATTGAAAAAATAGTTTTGAATTGGTTTCTAAACACTTAGGGGTAATAAAATCTTTACTCTTTTGTATTATTTGAAGTTTTATATACGGTACATCGTTATCTGAGGCCAACGTTAGGAAAATTAATTGTGCCGAATTTCCAAAAACTTTTTCATAGACTAAACAGTTTTTGGTTTCCTTGAAGACACCTATAGAATCTTTAACATCTAATGCCAATTTACATGGTTTTTGAGCAAATGCGAAAGAAAAAAAGAATAAAAATACAGTTAGAACTTTAAATTTCATTGGGTTTCAATTTTATTGCAAATTAAGACAATTTTATCATTTTCTTTATTGATAGTGAAAAAAGAATACAAATGACCACCGTCTCGTATTTTCCATTTTTTTCTAATGTTTTCAACCGATTCAGGAAAGTTTCTGGTGGTAATGTTTATCTTTTTATCGAACATAAATTCTTTCATGTTAGTCTTATTGTAAGGAAAAACGTTAATTACTTCAAACTTTCTACCGGGAAATGTTATTAAATCATCAGAGGTATATAAATGCGAATGTTGGTGTAATTTCTGTATGTAGTATTTTGTAGCAACAAGGTCAAAAGCTCCAGATTTTAAAATAGCGGCATTGGGTTCATAAATATACTTCTTTGGAAGACTGTAACTTGAATGAATAGGGTTTTCATCTAAAATAAAATCAAATTTTTCTTCAGATTCTTTATTGAAATTTATGGTTCTGATTTGTATTGTTCCGGCATAATTTTTTTGCAACATCCAAAGTAATTCTTTCACTTCTCCATTTACTGCAACGATATGAATTTCTTTAACGAAATCTAGTTCGTTAATTCCAGCAGTTATATCAAGGATGGGAGCTGTTTTGATTAAAATATTTGACGCATGTTGAAAATAGAAAGTCAAATTTTCAGGGACATTTGGTAAACAATCCTTTAGCATAAACACTTTGCCTTTCGCGTCATTCCTTCTCGAAGGATCAATATAGATCCAATCGAAAGAAGTGTTTAATTCTTTCAGAATAGTAGTACTGTCTCCTTGGTAGCATTCAATGTTGTTTACTTGTAAACTATTGTAGTTATTTTTTACAATTTGATGTAATTCCTCTTTTAATTCACAATGAACTACTTTTTTAAATGATTTTGAAAAAAAATAATCGTCTACACCAAAGCCTCCTGTCAAATCAATAATTTGTTCTCCCTTGATAATGGAAGCTTTGTAGTTTGCCGTTACTTCAGATGAAGTCTGTTCAATAGATAGCTTACTTGGATATAAAATGTCTTTAGTTTGAAACCAAGTAGGTAGTTTTTCTTTTGCTTTTGTTTTAGAAGCAATTTGAGTTAATATTTCATTCCAAGTTAAATCAGGAAAAGGATTTTTTTGTAAAGCTAATTTTGAAAAATTTAGATTTAAAGAATCTTGAATGAAAGATTGAACATTAGCAGCTAGAAGTTTATTATTTTCCAAATGAATTAAATTTTAAAAAATAAAATTACGATTATTTTTAACAAAAAAAACTTGCTCTAGTAGTGAGTTTCAAAATTTAATTTTTATTCATAATTGAACGAAAGAGTATAGTACATGACCAGATATTTAATTTAGTAGTTGGAGAAGTTGGATTAATACCACCTTTTTTGAATTTTTTTATAGCATCTCTGGTTTTTCAAGAAGTTTTAGTAATTAATTTACGAATTACTTGGTCTAAAAACAAAACGGATATTCATGTTGTACTTCGTACGAAGGAGTAATGATTGTTAGCTGTGTTGTAATCAGAATTTATAGCAGAAAAGTCAGTATTTAAAAAAGGAATTAGTTCTTTAATACATTTTATCAGAAGAACAACGAAATTATATTTATTTTATTTTTTATCAAGTATTTAAACAAAAAAAGCCGCTCATTGAGCGGCTTTTTGTCTACAAAACTTATTATCTAAATGAAGCTCTAGCAGCACCAACTGCAAAAACAGCATTCATTCTTGTTTTTTGTCCAACAGAGAACATATACATTCCTCTGTCATCTGTATAATCCATATAGTTCATGTACATTTCAAGTGGAGTACCTGAACAAGTTGATCTATGACCTACAGCAGGAACACCTGAGTTAGGAGCATTGTGAACTGGAGTGTCAGAAACTAAATCTGATCCACAAGTAGCATCACCCCAAATGTGGCGTAAGTTTAACCAGTGACCTACTTCGTGAGTAGCTGTTCTACCTAAGTTGAATGGATATGTTGCAGTACCAGTGTTACCAGTATATCTAGAATCAATTACTACACCATCTGTAGCAGAAGAACCACCAGGGAATTGTGCATAACCTAAGATTCCACCACCAATTGTACATACCCAGTAGTTCAATTTAGTTGTAGGAGAAGTAGGGTTGATACCACCTTGAGTAGATTTTTTCATAGCATCATTAGTACCCCAAGATGTTTTAGTAGTTGATTTACGGATTACTTGATCTAATACAAATCGAATATTTGTGTTACCACTACGTACAGAAGCATAAGGATTGTTTGAAGTATTGTAATCAGTGTTAGTTGCAGAGAAGTCTTTGTTTAAAACATCAATCTGAGATTGTAATTGCGCTAAAGAGATATTTTCAGCAGAAGTTCTGTACAATACGTTGAATACTACTGGAATTTCCATAACTCCGTTTACTAATCTTCCGTTTTTGATGGCTTCGTCAGTAAGTTTTTCAATTTCAGCCATTCTTGAAGCTAATGCAGGATCCTCTTGCATTTGTCTTTCTAATACTTCGTATGATGCACAACCTCTATGAGCTGAAGCATCTACAGTAGTAGTTGTTTGATTTGCCTCGTCTTTTTGACAAGAGAACATTAATAAAGCAGCAGAAGCTGTCAATAATAATTTTTTCATAATTTTTTAGTTTGGTTAGTATTTGTTTTTGCTTAATGCGAAGCAATATTAGTTATTATTTAAGAATAATTAAAATAATTGTTTAAAAAAGTATTAAATATTAAAATTAATTCCCTTTTAATTGTTGTTAATAACTTTGAAACACATTGAAAATACTAGTTTTTTTTCTTACAAAAATGTTAACAAAAAAACTCGCTGCTAGAGCGAGTTTTAAAAAAATTAATTTTTATTCTTCTTATTGAGCGAAAGAATATCTTGCGCCACCAGAAACGAAAATGGCATCGATTCTTGCTTTTTGACCTGCAGAGAACATGTACATTCCAGCATCATCAGTGTAATCCATATAGTTCATAGTCATTTCAACTGGAGTACCTGCACAAGTACTGTAGTGAGGATATGCAGGAACACCGTAGTTAGCAGTATTGTGTAAAGGAGTATCTGCTACGAAATCGTTTCCACAAGTTGCATCTCCCCAGATGTGACGTAAGTTCATCCAGTGACCTACTTCATGAGTAGCAGTTCTACCTAAGTTATAAGGAGCAGCAGCTGAACCAGCTAAACCAAAATATTTAGCATCGATAACAACACCATCAGTAGCTGAAGATCCACCAGGAAATTGAGCATAACCTAAGATTCCACCACCAATTGTACATGACCAGATGTTTAATTTAGTAGTTGGAGAAGTTGGATCAATACCACCTTGTTTAGATTTCTTCATAGCATCTCTAGTTCCCCAAGATGTTTTAGTTGTAGATTTTCTGATCACTTGATCTAATACAAAAGAAATACCAACGTTAGCTTTAACACCAGAGAATAAAGTTGGAACTTGGTTGAAATCTGAATTTAATGCATTGAAATCTTTGTTTAATACATCAATTTGAGATTGAATTTGAGTTAAAGAAATATTTTCAGCAGCAGTTCTGTATAATACATTTACTACTACAGGAATTTCAATTTTACCGTTTACTAAACGACCATTTTTTACTGCATCATTAGTGAATTTTTCAATTTCAGCCATTCTTGAAGCTAAAGCCGGATTCTCTTTTAATTGACGCTCTAATACTTCATGAGAAGCACATCCTCTGTGAGCAGCTAAACTAGCTGTTTGTTCTTCAGTAGCATTGTCTTTTTGACAAGAAAACAATAATAAAGCTGCAGCTGCAGACAATAATAATTTTTTCATAAAATTTGTTTGGTTTGGTTAAAATTATTTAGTTTTTAATAAATTATATTGCAATACTATAAATTATATTTTAAATAAAAAAAAATTATTTCATTAAAATTTACTTTTAAATAACATTTTTTTCATATCAATTAGAGGTTAATATTGAATTTATCTCAATAAATTATATATAATTTAACAAATTGTTTATTTCTTATTTATTGGTTATTATTCAAATAGTATTTAATTCGTTTTTTGGAAGAAAAGAAGAAAACTCGACACAAGAATTAGCCTTCTCAAAAAGAATAAGAAACTGCAAAGGATAGATTTTAAATGAGTTGATAAGAGAGAGGGTTTGTGCTTTCTTAAAAAAATTAATTATTGAAAACAAAATTCAATAGATTAGTTCCCATTTTTAAGGCTTTTTCTCGTACTTCTTTAGGGTCGTTATGCACTTCATAATCTTCCCAACCATCTCCTAAATCTGATTCAAAGGTATATAGTAGTACTAATTTGTTATTTACAAAGATTCCATAAGCCTGAGGTTTTTTGCCTTCATGTTCGTGAATTTTTGGTAATCCATTAGCAAAAACGAATGGCTTCTGGAAGATAATATGTGTTGCTGGGATTTCGATTAAGGGATTATCAGGAAATATTTTTTTTATTTCTTTACGTATATATTGATCCATCCCATAATTGTCGTCAATGTGCAGAAAACCTCCTGCCAGAAGATAATTTCTAAGATTTTCGGCTTCCTGTGAATTAAAAACTACGTTTCCGTGGCCTGTCATGTGGATAAATGGATAAGAAAAAATATCAGGACTTCCGGGTGATACTGTTGCCGGTTTAGCCTTAATTCGAGTGCCGCTATTTTGATTGCTAAATTTAATTAAATTGGGTAATGATGTAGGATTGGCATACCAATCGCCTCCGCCATTATATTTCAATAAAGCAATTTCTTGAGAAAAACCAAGATTGCAAAGAAAAAAACTCCAAAAGATTAAATTTAACTTCATAATCATTTATTCATTTGAATAGACAAAACTGTGACAAGCAACTACAGCGGCTGTTTCGGTTCTTAAACGAGTATTTCCTAACGATACAGCGGTGTATTTCTTTTCTAAAGCTAAGGAAATTTCTTTGGATGAAAAATCACCTTCAGGACCAATTAATAAAGTGTAATGTTGTTTGGGTTGGATTTCGTTTTTTAAAAGTTTCTTTTCGGTCTCTTCGCAATGCGCGATATACAAACAACCTTCATGATTTTGATTTATAAATTGACGAAAAGAAACCGCTTCGTTTAGTTTTGGTAAAAAAAATTGGTTGGACTGTTTCATGGCAGATTGCACAATTTTGTCGAAACGCTCTGTTTTGATAATAGTTCTTTCAGAATGATCACAGATAATGGGAGTAATTTCATGAATACCTATTTCAGTGGCTTTTTCCAAAAACCATTCGTATCGATCGTTCATCTTGGTTGGTGCTACTGCCAGATGTATGTAAAAATCGGTGGCTTTTTGTTGTTCGAAAGAATTTATTTTTACGGTACATTTTTTTTCTGAAGCCAAAATAATTTCAGTTGTAAATAAATAGCCTAATCCGTTGGTTACATGTAAAATATCAGACTCTTTCTTTCGTAATACTTTAATAATATGTTTGCTTTCTTCTTTATCGAAAGAAAATTGTACCGATTCATTAGTTATATCTGGATTGTAAAATAACTGCATATTAAAATTCTATTCTTGCTTTTGCAACTGTAGCGGCATTACTAAAGTGATTTTCTAAATATTTATGGTATCCTACAATGCCAATCATGGCAGCATTGTCTGTCGTGTATTCAAATTTAGGAATAAAAGTTTTCCAACCGTATTGATTTTCTGTTTCTTTTAATGTTTTTCGAATTCCGCTGTTAGCAGAAACACCTCCGCCAATAGCAATTTGTTTTATTCCGGTTTCTTGAACAGCCATTTTAATTTTATCCATTAGGATCTGAATAATAATGTTTTGGATAGAAGCACAAATATTATTTTTGTTTTCCTCAATAAAATTAGGATTTTCTTTGCTGTTTTTTTGAATAAAATATAGGATCTGCGTTTTCAATCCACTAAAACTGAAATTTAGTCCATCCACTTTAGGTTTAGTAAAAGAATAGGCTCGAGGATTTCCTTCCTGAGCAAATTTATCAATTAAAGGTCCACCAGGATAGGGAAGTCCTAGGATTTTGGCAGTTTTATCAAATGCTTCTCCAACTGCATCATCTGTGGTTTCGCCAATAATTTCCATATCAAAAAAACTATTCACTTTAACAATTTGGGTGTGTCCTCCGGAAATTGTTAAAGCCAAAAAAGGAAATTCAGGCTTATCGTATCCTTCTTCCTCAATAAAATGAGCCAAAATATGGGCATGCATATGATTGACAGCTATTAACGGAATGTTTAGCGCTAAAGCCATAGACTTCGCAAATGAACTACCTACCAATAAAGAACCCATTAATCCTGGACCTTGGGTAAATGCTATAGCTGAAAGTTGTTCTTTAGAAATTCCGGCTTTTTTCAAGGCAACATCAATAACAGGAACAATATTCTGTTGATGGGCACGAGAAGCCAATTCAGGTACTACACCTCCATATTCTTCATGTATCGATTGCCTTGCTACGACATTAGATAAGACTCTGTTATTTTCCAGTACAGCTGCTGCGGTATCATCGCAAGAGCTTTCAATAGCTAATATATATATAGGAGTAGACATAAAGGCATAGAATTTGAGTTATATTTGAAAAAACGACTTAAAATATATAATTTTACATCGAAGCCCAAAAATACAGATTTTTTATCAATTCTGTTGTGTACTTCAATTACCTTTTGTTTGATAATTATTGGAAGAAACTAAAAAAAATACAGGTCTTACGAATTTCTTTAAAAGAGTTTTATATATCCTTTTAGGATTAGTAATATTCTTGTTACTGCTTGCTATAATTTTAAACATGCCTTCAGTGCAAACCAAATTGGGACAGTATGCTACAGAACAGTTAAATAAAGATTTTGGTACCGATATTACTGTTCAAGAAGCAAACTTCACTGTTTTTGGAGGAGTAAAACTTAAAAGAGTCCTTATTAAAGATTATAAAAAGGATACACTTTTTCATATTAATGTTTTAAAAACCAATTTATACGACCTTAAAAAATTGATGGATGGCGGTGATCTTCATTTTGGAGAAGTTCGTTTGGACGGGTTGGAATTTCATATTCATAATTATAAAGGAGAAAAAGATACTAACTTAGACAAGTTTGTTGCTCTTTTTGATGATGGTAAGCCTAGTACGAGTAAAAAGAAATTTTTGCTAACGGCGAAAGAAATGCATTTAACGAATAGCCATTTTAGGTTTCTTGATGATAACGCCAAAGATCAGATGGTATATGAAGCTAAGAAACTGAATGCACATACTTCTAATTTTCAAATTCTAGGTCCCGATGTGACCATGAAGATTCATGAGATGTCTTTTGTAGACAATAGAAAATTAGTAATTAATAATCTAAGTTCTGATTTCACGTATACCAAAAAAAATATCCGTTTAGCAGGTCTTGATGTGGAAACACCTAGTTCCATACTTAAAGGAGAAGTTGAACTTCGTTACAAACGTGAAGATTTTTCAGATTTTAATAATAAAGTAATTTTTGATATCAAGATTGATCAAGCCTTGGTTTCAACCAATGATTTGAATTTATTCTATGGTGAATTTGGTAAAGATCATGTTTTTGATATCAACGGTAAACTATATGGAAGTCTGAATAATTTTAAAACCCGAAAATTGTATCTGGTTGATGAAAATAATTCTCAAATTAGAGGAGATTTTGATTTTAAAAACCTTTTTACAAAAAATAAGGGAGACTTCTACATGAAAGGTGTTTTTTCTGAAGTTTCTTCAACGTATGATGATCTAAATAGTATTTTGCCCAGAGTTTTAGGGGATAACTTACCCACTACTTTCAAAAAATTAGGACGTTTCACGCTATCTGGAACAACGGAATTGACCGTAAAAACTATTAAAGCTGATCTAAAAATTTTCACAGCTTTAGGTAATGTTTATTCTAATTTAGATATGACAAACATAGATCATATCGATAATGCTACGTATAAAGGAAATGTTCAATTTGATAACTTTAATTTGGGTAAATTCCTAGGAAGAAATGACATTGGTGTTGTTACGCTTGATTTTGATGCAGACGGGAAAGGTTTTAAAGAAAAATATCTCGATACAAAAATAAAAGGGAATGTTAGAAGTTTCTTTTTTAATGGCTATAACTATCAAAATATCGAAGTGGATGGAATTATGCAGAAAACGATTTTCAATGGAAATATCGTAGCCAATGATCCTAACTTGATTATGGAGTTTGATGGAAATTTAGATTTAAGTAACAAAGAAAACAAATATAAATTTCATACCAAGGTTGAATATGCGAATCTTAAAAAATTAAAAATTTACACCAAAGATGATGTGGCTGTATTTCGTGGCGATGTGCTAATGGATTTGCAAGGGAATTCTATTGATAATTTGTATGGGAATATTTATATCAATGAAACTTCATACGAAAATAATAAAGACACTTATTTCTTTGATGATTTCCAGATAAATTCCAGTTTTGATGAAAATCGAGTACGAACCATAACAATCAATTCTCCGGATATTGTTGAAGGTCAAGTAGTGGGTAAATTTAAATTTGATCAAATAGGCGACTTAATTGAAAATTCTTTAGGAAGTTTGTATGCTAACTATTCTCCAAACAAAGTCAGCAAAGGTCAATTTGTGAAATTTGACTTCAATGTGTACAGTAAATTGATAGAGGTTTTTTATCCCGAAATTTCTTTAGGTGAAAATACTTTTATGAAAGGAGAAATAGACTCTAATGATGGAATGTTTAAATTCAATTTTAAATCTCCATCAATTACTGCCTATGGAAATCAATTTGATAACATCAATATTGACATCGATAATAAAAACCCGCTCTATAATGCCTACATTGAAATGGATAGCATTAAAACAAAATACTATAAAGTAGCAGATTTGAGCTTGATTAATGTAACAGCAAACGATACATTATTTTTTAGAACAGAATTTAAAGGTGGTAAAAAAGGAAAAGATTACTACAACTTAAACTTATATCATACTATTAATGAAGATAATAATAGTGTTGTAGGGATTAAAAAATCTGAAGTGAATTTTAAAAATTTCCTTTGGTTTATTAACGAACATGAAGAAAAAGACAATAAAATTGTTTTCAATAAAAAGTTGACAGATTTTTCTATTGAAAAGATTTCGTTGTCACACGACAATCAGATGATCGAATTAATGGGAAAACTCAAAGATTCTACATATAAAGATGTTCAGCTTTCCTTTAAAGACGTTCAGCTCGATAAAATAACACCGTCTATTGATAGTTTGAATTTTAAAGGAAAAGTAAACGGAATAGTAGACTTTAAGCAACGAAAATCGATCTATGAACCCACTTCTTCTCTAGAAATAGACAGTTTAAATATTAATAATTTAGCGTTAGGAAAGTTAAATATTGATGTTAAAGGAGATGAGAGTTTTACAAAATTCAATGTGAATTCTGTACTCCGAAATGATGATTTAGAGTCTTTTTCAGCAGATGGTAATGTATTTGTTCAAGGCAAAGACATGAAATTGGATTTAGATTTACGATTGGAAGATTTTAACCTTGGAATCTTTAGTCCTTTAGGAGGCGAAATTCTCTCCGATATAAGAGGATTAGCTTCCGGAACCGCTAAATTTACTGGAGATTTTGATGAACCCGATATTACTGGTCGATTGTATTTAAACAAAGCAGGTCTTAGGATACCTTATCTGAATACCAATTATAACTTTGGTAAAAATTCAATTGTAGATGTCACCGAAAATCAATTCAGTTTTAGGAACATCAGTTTAACGGATGCTAAATTCAATACGCAAGGTCGCTTGAACGGCTCCATCCGCCATAACAAATTTGCCGATTGGCTTTTAGATTTAAACATTGACTCTGATAGGATGTTGGTTTTGGATACAAAAGATTCCGATGAAGCGGTGTATTACGGTATTGCTTTTATTGATGGAGAAGCCTCTATAAAAGGTCCAACTAACGGGCTAGTTATTAATGTAAATGCTAAATCGGAGCAAGGAACGTCTATAAAAATACCTATTAATGATAGTGAAGCCACTACGGAGAAAGATTATATCAAGTTTACCTCGCAAAATAGTTTAGTTAATCAAATTGCTAAATCCAGAAAAACCAGAACTTATAATGGATTAGAGTTAAATTTCGAGTTGGATATAACTCCTGTAGCTGAAATTGAAGTTATTATCAACAAAAGTAACGGTCACGGCTTAAAAGGGCGTGGGGTAGGTTCTTTATTGTTAGAAATCAATACGTTGGGTAAATTCAACATGTGGGGGGATTTCCAAGCGTATGAAGGAACCTACAATTTTAAATATGGCGGAATTATTGATAAAAAATTCCAAGTTAAAAAAGGAGGTTACATTTCTTGGGACGGAGACCCTCTGAATGCTACTTTAAATATGGAGGCAGTCTACAAAACAGAAGCTAATCCAGCGGTTTTACTAGATAATCCATCGTTTAACAGAAAAGTACCAACGGAGGTGGTTATTAAGTTAACCGATCAATTAACCAATCCTACTCCGGATATTTCCATTGATTTTCCTACAGTTAGTACTGTATTGAAATCGGAATTAGAATACAAATTAAATGATGCGGACACGCGTCAGACACAAGCAATTTATTTATTGTCAACTGGAAGTTTCCTTACCGAAAAAGGAGTAGCAGAAAATGCCATCACAGGCAATTTATTAGAAAGAGCTGGAAGTCTTTTTGAAGATTTATTTTCTAGTGGTGATGATAAATTCAAAATTGCACCCTATATAGTAACTGGAGATAGAAGAAATCCTGATTTTCAATCGGAAGGTAGAGTAGGAGTAACATATTCTACACAAATTAGTGATAAAATTACCATCAACGGTAAATTTGGTGTTCCCGTAGGAGGAGTTACCGAAACTGCTGTAGTGGGTGATGTCGAAATTCAATTACGTTTGAATGAAGACGGAACTTTAAAAGCACGTTTCTTTAATAGAGAAAACGATATCAATTATATAGGTGAAGGAATTGGGTATACTCAAGGACTAGGAGTTTCTTATGAAGTCGATTTCAATACCTTTAAGGAATTGATCAATAAAGTTTTAAGAAGCAAAAAGGTGAAAAAAGAGAAAGAGTCTAAGGATCAGATTCCAGATTCTGATTATTCTCCAGAATTTATTCAGTTTACCGAACAGCGCCAGAAAAAATCGTCCGAAAAACCCAAAGAAGACGAAGATAAAGCCCCTGATTTAAACGACTAAACATCCCTTTGAGAAAAAACTTATTAACGAAAACGTTTGAATTTCGTAACCCTTACGTTATTTTAACTCTGTATTTATTTTTAACTCAAAATCTTTGCTAATTTTACTTTATAATTAGTTGTAGATGACAAAGATTATTAAAAAAATTGGAGTACTGACATCCGGTGGAGATGCCCCGGGAATGAACGCTGCTATACGTTCCGTGGTGCGTACTTGTGCCTATCATGACATTGAGTGTGTAGGTATTTATCGCGGTTATCAAGGAATGATAGAAGGAGATTTTAAAGAAATGGGACCTCGTTCGGTAAATAATATCGTAAACAAAGGAGGTACTATCTTAAAATCGGCTCGTTCTAAAGATTTCATAACTCCTGAAGGAAGACAAAAAGCACATCAAAATTTAATCGATGCTGGCATAAATGCCTTGGTTGTTATCGGTGGTGACGGAACTTTTACGGGTGCGGAAATCTTTAATCATGAATTCGGATATCCTGTAATGGGAATTCCAGGTACTATCGATAATGATATTTTTGGAACTACTCATACTTTAGGTTTCGATACAGCCCTGAATACTGTTGTAGAAGCGATCGATAAAATTCGTGATACGGCAAGTTCACATAACCGATTATTTTTTGTAGAAGTAATGGGACGAGATGCGGGTCATATCGCGTTAAATGCTGGTATCGGTGCAGGTGCTGAAGAGATATTAATACCTGAAGAAAATTTAGGATTAGAACGCCTTTTGGAATCGCTTCAAAGAAGTAAAGCTTCCGGAAAATCATCAAGTATAGTTGTGGTTTCGGAAGGAGATAAAATAGGTAAAAACGTATTTGAACTTAAAGAATATGTTGAAGAAAACCTACCTGAATACGATGTGCGCGTTTCTGTATTAGGTCACATGCAGCGCGGAGGTGCACCTTCTTGTTTTGATCGTGTTTTGGCTTCTAGACTTGGAGTCAAAGCCGTTGAATCGTTGCTCGAAGGTAAATCTAATTACATGGTAGGATTACAACAGGATCGAGTAGTTTTAACTCCATTAGAGCAAGCCATCAAAGGAAGTTCTAGAATAGACGAAGAATTACTTCGCGTGTCAGAAATCATGACGACATAACAGATTAAATTAACAACAACACCAACACAACTCTTTATTTATATTTCAACAACCTCGTTTCAAGCTATTGTGACAATCACAAAGTCAAAACGAAACATTCAAAAAAAAGCAAAATGAAAGTAAGATTAGGAATTAACGGTTTCGGACGTATAGGTAGAATTGTGTTCAGAGAAACACTAAACAGAACTAATGTAGAAGTAGTTGCCATAAACGATTTATTAGATGTAGAACATCTTGCTTATTTATTAAAATACGATTCTGTTCATGGTCGCTTTAATGGCAAAGTAGAAGTAAAAGAAGGGAAATTATTCGTAAATGATAAGTACATCAGAGTTACAGCAGAAAGAGATCCAAAATTAATTAAATGGGATGATCAAGATGTAGATGTAGACGTGGTTGCAGAGTGTACAGGTATTTTTACAACTCTAGAAACAGCACAAGCTCACATCGATGGAGGAGCTAAAAAAGTAGTTATTTCTGCTCCATCGGCTGACGCTCCAATGTTTGTTATGGGAGTAAATCATTTTGAAGTTAAGGCTACAGATACGATTGTTTCTAATGCTTCTTGTACAACCAATTGTTTAGCTCCTTTAGCTAAAGTTATTAATGATAATTTCGGAATCGTAGAAGGTTTAATGACTACCATTCACGCTACAACAGCTACACAATTAACTGTTGATGGACCTTCACGTAAAGATTTCCGTGGCGGAAGAGCGGCGCTTCTCAACATAATTCCTTCACAAACAGGAGCAGCAAAAGCTGTAGGGAAAGTAATTCCAAGTCTAAACGGAAAATTAACCGGAATGTCTATGCGAGTACCAGTAGCCGATGTTTCTGTAGTAGATTTAACCGTGAAGTTAGCCAAAGAAACAACTTATGATGAAATCATGCAGGTATTGAAAAACGCCAGTCAAACATCAATGAAAGGGATTTTAGGATTTACTGAAGATGATGTGGTTTCACAAGATTTTGTTGGAGAAACTTGCACTTCTATTGTTGATGCAAAAGCCGGAATTGGTCTCAACGAAACATTTTTCAAAATTGTTTCTTGGTATGATAACGAGTACGGATACTCAAGCAAATTGATAGATTTAGCAGTACACATAGCAGATTTAAAATAATTCTCCTATATTTATCTCCCGTTAGTTTTTATTAACGGGATTTTTTTTATTCGGAGCTATTTCCCGCTATCCGCTTTATCTTTTTTCGATAGTTTAATGACTTCAAAAAAGAGTATAAACAATAACGAAAAAAGGATACCGCTACTATCGGGGCTAAAAACTCTTAACTCAAAATTTATAATTAGTAATGAAATTACTCGTAGATAGTGGTTCTACAAAAGCCGATTGGATTGCCATAAACGATGAAGGAAAAGTGTTGTTTACCACACAAACCTTAGGATTAAACCCCGAAGTTTTATCAAAAGACGAAATAATAATTCGATTAGAAGATCGTTTCGATATTTCACACAATAAAAATCAAGTGACTCATTTGTTTTTCTACGGGGCTGGTTGTGGTACCGATAGAATGAAAATATTTTTGACTCAGGTTTTTCAGGAATATTTTCCAAATGCTTTAGTAACTGTCCATGAGGATACTTATGCTGCTGTTTTTGCAACCACATCTAAAGAGCAAAAAGCCATTGTTTGTATTTTAGGAACCGGTTCCAACTGCAGTTATTATGATGGGCAGATTTTACATCAAAAAGTGCAATCCTTAGGATATATCGTTATGGATGATTGTTCAGGAAATCGATTCGGACGTCATTTGTTAAGAGCTTATTATTTCAATAAGATGCCGAAGGATTTAGCACAAGAGTTTGAAAAGGAATTCAATGTTGAACCAGATCCGGTAAAACACAATCTTTACAAACAACCCAATCCTAATGCTTATTTAGCCAAGTTTGCTAAGTTTCTTATCAAACACAAAGACACCGAATTTTGTCGTTATTATATCTTTAAAGAGATAGAGTCTTTTGTAGAAAATTATATCAAACAATACGAAAATTATAAAGAAGTTCCTGTTCACTTCATCGGGTCTATTGCTTTTTATTTAAAAGAGGAATTGCAATCTGTTTTAGATAAAGAAGGAATCAAATTGGGTAATGTATTGCGTCGCCCGATAGACGGATTGATTCAATATCATATTTTAAACAAATAATTATGGAAATAGCCATTATTGCACACGATGGAAAGAAAGCTGACATGGTTCAGTTTCTGAATAAAAACAAGGAAATTTTACATAAAGAGAATATCAAAATCATTGCTACAGGAACAACCGGGAGTAAAGCAGAAGCCGCAGGTATTAAAGTTAAAAAAATGTTGAGTGGGCCAATGGGGGGAGATGCCCAGATTGCTGCACGAGTAGCTGTAGGAAAATGCAAAATGGTACTTTTTTTTAAAGATCCCATGAGTAGTCATCCTCATGAACCCGATATTAATATGCTTATTCGTATTTGCGATGTTCATAATGTGCCTTTAGCAACCAATGAAGCAACGGCTCAACTTTTACTTAACGCCATTGCTGAATAAAATAAAAATTACTTCATTTTATTTTTGTTTTTTCAACGGATATTTTTAATATATTGGCATAACCAAAAACACCATAACTATGAAAAAAATTGCCCTATTATTAATGATTCTGTCAGTAAGTTTATCTTACGGTCAAAAGAAAAAACAAAAATCTTCGAAATCGGCTAATGCTGTTGCTAAATCTGGAGATGCAAAAGTAGTTTACAATAAGAAAAAAGATCTTTTTTTGGTGGTTTCTAAAGACAGTATGCTACTTGCTAAAAATAATTCTGATTTTAATCCTATAAATATCAAAATTACTCCTGTCAAAATTAAAGCTAACACTTTTTATTGCGTTACTTGGAATGAAAATGTAAAGACTGAAACCAAATTAAAAAAAGATAAAATAGCTATTACGGAAAATCAAATATGGAATCCGGCTACTAAAACTTTGCTGATCGGAAATACTCAAAAAGCAATAGATACTGAAGAAATTGTTTTTCTAGACAAACTTAAAACAGCTTCAGAAACGCAATATAAAAAACGTAGTGAAGGATACGAGTTTCAGTTATTACCTACAGGTGAATTTTTTCTAAAAATGAAGAACAAATCAACGAAGTATGCGTATAACGAGAAATCATCTCGATATGAAGTAAAAAAATAAAAATATTTGACTCAAAAAAATAAAAAGGCGCAAGTTTGATTTTTGAACTTGCGCCTTTTTTGAATTATAATTTATCTTATAGATTTAGTTTTAATCTTTTTAATTTTCAATGCACTAACCCTGATTAGTTAATAAAGCTTAAAGGGTTAAATATTTATGTTTATATCTGTGAATCATTTTCTTTAGTCATCTCGTATCAGGATTTAAGAAGTAGACCTGAATTTATAGATAAAATAATTCGTTGACTTATTTATGACTGATTTACTTTATTTTCAGCAGTTATTTTTATAAAAAAAGCTGCCTCAAGAATGAGACAGCTTCCTACTAATCTAAATTTTATAATATTAGAAATTAGTTACATTCAATCTTCCTCCAGTAACTGTTTTCCCAGAAAGAGAAGCAGTTGGAGTTACATTAGAAAGTATAGCATTTTTGATTGTAGTTAAACTAGCACCAGGATTTTTAGAAGCATATAACGCTACAGCACCTGTAACATGCGGAGTCGCCATTGATGTTCCGTTATAACTTGCATAGCTAGAAATCACTTTTCCTTTAGAACTAACTGGTACAGTTGACCAAATTCCAGAACCTGGAGCACCTAAATCTACTTGTGTTGCACCATAGTTTGAAAAGCTAGATAAACCACCTGTATTAGTGATTGAAGCAACTGCAATAATATTAGAGTTAGGATAATTAGAAGGATAGTTTGCAGTAGCGTCATTGTTGCTTGAATTGTTTCCTGCAGCAGCAATGAACAAAATTCCAGCTTGATTAGCTCTTTCTATAGCATCCTGTAATCCTTGTGAGAAGCCTCCGCCACCCCAAGAGTTGTTCGTAGCTACTAGATTAATTCCATGTCTTAATTTAAGATCTGTAAAATAATCGATAGCTTTGATAGCATTTGCAGTAGTACCACCACGGCTACCTAGAAATTTACCGCTCAATAATTTTACATTCCATACTACTCCTGCAACTCCTTTTCCATTTCCTCCAACAGCACCAATTGTACCTGCACAATGTGTTCCGTGATCATCACCAGCTCCATCGAAAACTTGAGAATCGTTTCCAGCAAAGTCCCAGCCATAAACATCATCAACTAATCCGTTACCATCATCATCTAATCCGTTTCCTGCAACTTCTCCAGGATTTTTACCTGCATTTGCCGCTAGGTCTTCGTGGTTGTACATATAACCTTCATCAATAATACCTATGTATACAGTGTTAGATCCTGTAGCTCCTGCTGCCCATTGTGATGCTGCATTAGTACCGTATTGATTTGCCGGAGAGGTTGCACTTCCATACATTCCCCAAAGAGAACCATTAGTGTAATAGGTGTCATTTGAGGTAGCATTGTGTTGATAGATATAGTTTGGCTCGATGTATTCAATATCCGTAATTCCTTTAGCTTTTGCTATAGCATCAAAAGCATTAATTGGAACACTCACAACATTGATTCCTTCTTTTTGCCCTTTTCTTTCCATCATTTTTGTTAAAATTCTCTCATTAACTTTACCTCCGATTAATGATAGAATTTCAGATTTTTTGCTTTCTGAAGTACCTTCTTTAAATTTTACTAATACTTCATTGGCTTCGTAGTTTGCATTTTGACCTACTTTTGATGTTTTTTCATTTTCTGAATTTGAAAAATCAGTTTCAGAGGTACAATTTGTAAGCGTTACCCCTAATGCTAAAAGCATAAAAAGCTTAATGGTTTGTTTTTTCATTTTTTTAGTTTTTATTTGTTAGTTTCAACAAAAATACAATAAAAACTAAATAAAACAACATATAATTCAATTTATGTGTAAAAAAAATGAATTATATTTTTTTATCACAATTGTTTTTTTGATAAAAATTAGGCTTTTTTTAGTTGATTTAGGATTTATTCTCCAGGAATCTCTATGTTTATATTTTACGCGCCACACTTGAAAAGAAATTAGTATTTTTGCATCGCAGACCGCCTTATCGTCGTTTTATTGTTTTTCAATAAGAGGGAGGAAAGTCCGGACACCACAGAGTAGCATAGCGGGTAACACCCGTCCGTCGAAAGGCGAGGACAAGTGCAACAGAAAGTATGTACAGGTAATGCTGTAGTGAAACCAGGTAAACTCTATGCGGTGAAATGCCATGTATATCAGCAGTTAAGGATTACTCGTTCGTTGCTGAGGGGTAGGCAGCTTGAGTCTTACAGTAATGTATGACCTAGATAAATGATAAGGGCCCGCTTCGGCGAGGTACAGAATCCGGCTTACAGGTCTGCTTTTTTTTGTATATTAGAAGTCTAAAATTGTTTTATGAAACTGAATTTAGTTGAAATTCCGAGGGTTAAAAGCATTTCTAAAGAAGATTTTTATAATAACTACGTAAAAAAACAGCGTCCTGTTGTAATAGAACAATTGACCAAGGATTGGCCCGCTTACGAAAAATGGAAATTAGAATATATTAAGGAGGTAGCAGGCGATAAAACGGTACCTTTATATGATGATCGTCCTGTATCGCACAAAGATGGATTTAATGAAGCTCATGCCAAAATGAAAATGAGCGATTACATTGATTTAATGTTGAAAGAACCTACAAACTATCGTATTTTTCTATACAATTTAATGAAAGAAGTGCCGGTTCTTCAAAACGATTTTAAATGGCCAAATATAGGTTTAAGATTGGTTAAACAACTACCAATGTTGTTTTTTGGTGGTGAAAATTCGAAAGTTTTTATGCATTTTGATATTGATTATTCTAATATTTTGCATTTTCACTTTCATGGAAAAAAACAATGTATTCTATTTGCTCCAGAACAATCAAAGTACTTGTATAAAGTTCCTCATTCTTTAATTTCTCGCGAAGATATCGATTTTGATAATCCAGATTTTGATAAATTTCCAGCTTTGCAATATGCCGAAGGCTTCGTTTGTAATTTAAATCATGGCGAAATGCTTTACATGCCTGAAGGATATTGGCATTATATGAAATATGTTACGCCAGGATTTTCTATGAGTTTGAGAGCTTTTCCAAGAAAATTAGGGAATCTAGCTAAGGCCTCTTATAATGTTTTCATTATGCGCCATTTTGATGTTTTGATGCGTAAGTGGAAAGGACAAGATTGGATTGATTATAAAAATGAAAAAGCCATAGAAAACACTCATAAAGTATTGAATGTTAATTAAAAAAAGAGGAGTCAAATAAACTCCTCTTTTTTTATTCTTCTTCTGAAGATTCTGTTTCTTCTTCATCAAACTCAAATTCAAAGAAAGTAAAAACTGAACCACCATAACTTTTTTCGAAAGAAAAATGATTCATATGGTCTAGTTTTGTATATTTTGAATGCTCTACGATTAAAATTCCTTCATCATCCAAAAGATTATTTTCAAAGATAAGTTCAATTATTTTTTCAAAATCCTTTTGTTCCATGTCGTAGGGAGGATCTGCAAAAATAACGTCGTAAGTTCCTTTGTTTTTTTCTAGAAATTTAAAAACATCACTTTTTATCGGAGTAATATCTAAATCGAATTCTTTAGCTGTTTTTTTGATAAAATTCACACAGCCCATATCACCATCTACACTTGTAATAGCTTCGCTGCCACGTGAGGCAAATTCGTAACTAATACTTCCTGTTCCAGCAAATAAATCTAAAACTCGTAGTCCTGTAAAATTAAAATAATTGTTTAAAACATTAAACAAAGCTTCTTTACACATGTCGGTTGTAGGCCGAACGGGTAAGTTTTTAGGCGGATTAATACGTCTTCCTTTGTATTTTCCTGAAATTATTCGCATCCGTGAATTAGTATAAAGTTTTGTAAATAATCGTTTGGAGAAAATTTCCTCTCGATTTCATTGTAATCGGCATATAAAGAAACATTGCGAATGTATTTATATGTAATTTGATAGATATCGTCTTCTTTTGAAATGTTTCCTAAAAATTTTAAACTAAAAGTTTCAGGATTAAGTTGCAATTGTTCTGTACAAAAAAGTAGATAATAGATAAAATCTTCTTTGGTTTTATATTCAAATGAATTATACAACAATAATTGTTGGTTTTTTACAGCGATTATTTGAAAAGCGTTTTTTTGACAATGCACAAAAACCTGAGGTTCTTCAATGTTTTTGCTCACATCTAATATTTTTTTCACTAAAATAGAAGCAGCATGTCTATACGTAAAATTTCCAAAAATATCAATCAGCGCATTATTGATGTTTGCATACGGGATATAAACATTATTCATCTCGTAATTTGGAATTTCATCGTAAGTTATAAAATCATTTTCAAATACCTTAATAGTATATTGCAAATAGCTACTTAGATAATTTTCATCAAACAAAACTTGAGGAACAAAAGTATTGAGGTTGTTATTGTACAAAACAATGATGTCATCAAAATTATTCTGAAGTACTGTTGTGTTTTTAATGAAACTAACGATACTCTTTTCTATTTCATTAAGTTGTAATGATTTGTCGATAGGGTGTTTGCTGAAAATTTCAATATGATTGTTCAAAGTGTCTACAATACAAAACGATACTTCTGATAAAGAAATTTGAAGTACTAATTTGCTGTATTTTTTATCGAGAATAGTAGAATTTGACGTCTGCATTATTGATTTTTAATCATTACGGAACAAAACTACAATTTTTTTTACAATATTTATTATAGCTTGTATTTACACAAGATTTAGCTGAAGTAGAATAGGAAAAAGTTGAGTAAAATGAGTTATATTTGAAAATTATAATTTCAAAGTTAAAAAATGAGTTCTCAATTGTTTTACAATGTTTTACGAAAAAAATTCCCTTTTCAACCTACTGTAAAACAAGATGTTTTTTTCTTAAAAATTGCTGAATTTATCTCTAGTCCGCATAAAAATGAAATTTTTGTTCTTAAGGGTTATGCTGGAACAGGAAAAACTACGGTGATTTCCACTATTGTTAACAATCTGATAGAGGTGCGAAAAAAATACGTTCTTTTGGCACCCACGGGTCGAGCAGCAAAAGTTATTTCAAACTATTCCAATAAGCCTGCTTATACCATTCATAAAAAAATTTATTTTCCTAAAAAAAGTCAAGGTGGGGGAGTTAGTTTTACTTTACAACCCAATAAACATCGGGACACGATATTCATTATTGATGAATCCTCTATGATTTCTGATATTGATTCAGAATCTAAAATGTATGCAAACGGTTCGTTGCTAGACGATTTGATTTCTTATGTGTATTCCGGAGACAATTGTAAAATGATTCTTGTTGGAGATACCGCTCAGTTGCCGCCTGTACATTTGGATATTTCTCCTGCTTTAAATACTGATACTTTAGGACTGAATTATAACAAAGAAATTATTTCTATTGAGTTAGATGAAGTCATGCGACAAGAAGAAAATTCGGGAATATTGTATAATGCTACCGAATTACGCGAATTACTGAAAGATAGTTTCATTACCGATTTTCAATTTAAACTCAAAGGTTTTAAGGATATCATTCGTTTAACCGATGGCTATGATATTCAAGACGCTATTAATCAGGCTTACAGTAATTACAGTATAGAAGATACTACTTTTATAGTGCGTTCTAATAAAAGAGCCAATCAGTACAATCAACAAATCCGTTCTAAAATTTTAGGAAAAGAAAGTGAACTTTCAGCAGGCGATTTGCTTATGGTCGTAAAAAACAATTACTTTTGGTTAAAAGAATCCGACGAAGCTGGTTTTATAGCTAATGGCGATATCATTGAAGTATTGGAAATCAGAAGTATCAAAGAATTGTATGGTTTTAAATTTGCAGTTGTTAAAATTAGAATGATAGATTATCCGGATCAGCGCCCTTTCGATACTATTCTATTGTTAGATACCATTACCAGTGAGTCACCATCATTAACTTATGAAGAATCAAACCGATTGTATCAAGAAGTTATGAAAGATTATGAAAACGAAACGGCTGCCTACAAAAGATTGTTAAAGGTTAAAAACAATGAGTTTTTTAATGCCTTACAAGTAAAGTTTTCTTATGCTATTACTTGTCATAAATCTCAAGGAGGTCAATGGAATACGGTTTTTATCGAGCAGCCTTATTTACCAAACGGAATCGATGTGGATTATGTAAGATGGTTGTATACAGCCATCACTAGAGCCAAGGATAAATTATATCTGATTGGTTTTAAAGAAGATTATTTTAAAGGATAAAGTTAAAAATATGAAATTTAAATATATATTATTTTCAATAATAACCGTAATAGTTTTGTTATCAACATTCTTGTATTTTTCAATTATAAATGCCAATATTGACTATAAATACGGGGAGTTTGCAAAAATGTATCATCAATATGATTCTGACAATTATTATTTTGTCATGGTGAATAATAAAGAGGTTGGCTTTTTGGTAAAATACGGAGACGTTTTATTAATAAATCAAAACAAATGTCTCACACATTTAACAGATTATGTTACAGATTCAGTGGTCGTTTATCAGTATGAACCCGAGGAAACCTTTGTGAATTTTACCCTTAAAGATGCCGAAAAATTAAAAGAAATAAAATCAACAAAATTGATTTTTAAAAATAAATAAGTCCATTCTATTAGAACTATGAAAATAATTGCCGTAATACCTGCCCGTTATGCTTCTACTCGTTTCCCCGCTAAATTAATGCAAGATTTGGGAGGAAAAACAGTAATCCTGAGAACTTACGAAGCTGCTGTAGCAACGCAATTGTTTGATGATGTCTTTGTGGTTACCGATTCTGATTTGATTTACAATGAAATTATCTCTCATAACGGAAAAGCCATCATGAGTATAAAATCTCACGAAAGTGGTAGCGACCGTATTGCGGAAGCTGTTGAAAATATGGAGGTGGATGTAGTGATCAATGTACAAGGTGATGAACCATTTATAAACAAAGAGCCTCTAGAAAAAGTAATAGAAGTTTTTATAAATGATATCGATAAAAAAGTAGATCTAGCCTCATTGATGTTTGAAATTAAAGATAAATCGGATATTGATAATCCTAACAATGTTAAAGTGGTTGTGGATCAGCAAGGATTTGCATTGTATTTTTCACGTTCTGTAATTCCGTATCCTAGAGAAGAAAATGTAGGCGTTCGTTATATGAAACATATTGGTATTTATGCTTTTCGAAAAGAAGCGTTATTGGATTTTTACAGATTGCCAATGTTGTCTTTGGAAGCTTCAGAAAAGTTAGAACAGTTACGCTATTTAGAATACGGGAAACGAATTAAAATGATCGAAACCACTCACGCCGGTATTGGTATAGATACTCCTGAAGATCTTGAAAAAGCCAGAAAAATGCTATAGTGAATCGTTTTCGTGATCAAAATATCCGTTAGATTTAATTTTATTGGAAAAAAAGTTAAGAAAAAGAACCACAAAAGAGAGAAAAAACATCGATTGAAGGCTAACCAAAATTTTTCCGAATAAGGTTACGGGATAATAATCTCCATATCCTACAGAGTTGGAAGTAACGGTACTAAAGTAAATTGCTTCAAACCAATGAGAAAAAGGTTTATTCATCTGATTTCCTATGGAATACAACACAGCAAATCCTAGCACTACTTCTAAGTAATTCAGAAACAGTAATAACATAGAACGTTTGTAGGATCTTGGTCGCGATAAGGAATCGGATGCAAAAATGAGTGTTGGGATGTACAAAACTGTTTCTAAAAGCAGATAAATAACAATTAAATCAATAACTAAATTATTCTGCCATTGATTTTTAAGTATAATAATTGGAATAAAAACTTTAAATAAAACATATAAGTCCAAAATTACATCTAGATAAATATGATTGATTTTATAAGCTATTTGTTTGATGTAGATTCCTGGGAAAAAAAGTTGAGAGGACGATAGAAATAAACGGACCACTTTTTCTAAACCACTATCATCCTGATGATCGTTATTCCAAATCGATCGGATATTTTGAATGCGTTTTTGTAAAGGACTAAATGAGGATTTGTCCTTGTAATAATTTTTACCTAGTATTAATTTTCGAAAAATTATTTTTAAACGCATAGAATAAAAATTTCGTTATCGCCTTCAATTTTGGAAAATTTAGAAACAGAACTAAATAAATTACGGGCTATTTTTTCAAATTGATAATTTCTCTCAAAATCACTACTTAAAGTTACAATAGAATTGAAAAAAACAGAGGTGTTTTGATGAGAAATTTTTAAAACATCTTCAAGAAATTCTTCTGTGAATAAGAAATCCGGCATGTAATTATCCTGAAAGATATCAATAATTATCAAATCGTATTTTTCAGGCGTTTTTTTTACAAAATCTTCCGCATCAGTAATAACAATCTCCAGATTTTCTACAGTTTTCAATCCGAAATATTCATTGGCAATTGTTATGGTCTGTTCATCTAACTCTACACCGGTAATTTTACCCTTGTTTTGAAAATCCTTTCGTAACGTTTTAATTACGCTGCCACCGGCTACACCAAGAATTAAAACATTTGAAGCATTTGAAACCTTTTCTTTACCAATTTGTTTCAAGCCAAACTGCATTACTTTTTGAAGGTTTCCATACGAAAAATTAGTGTTTTTAGAATCTAAAACTAAATTTCCATTGTACCATGTGACTTCTAGATTCTTGTTTATTTCGGAAGAAACTTCTTTTATGGTAATAGGAAATAAATAACTTAAAAACTGCTTTAAATTCATTATTCAAATTTTCTAATTGTAAATATAATGTTATTTTTGAGCAAACGTTGTATATGAAAAAGAAACTCTACCAATTTATATTTTTCAAATTGATGGGATGGAAAATTGTTGGTACTTTAGACCAAAACATCACCAAATGTGTTATTCCCGTTGTGCCACATACCAGTTGGCATGATTTCTATATTGGTTTGCTAACGAGAGGAATCCTAGATTTAGAAATAAATTTTGTAGGTAAGAAAGAATTATTTGCTTTTCCGTTCGGATTATATTTCAAATGGGTTGGAGGAGCACCTTTAAATCGATTTCGAAATGAAAACAAAGTCGATGCTATTGCTAAAATTTTTGAACAGAAAAAAGTATTCCGTCTAGCCATTTCACCCGAAGGAACTCGTAAGAAAGTCAATGAATGGAAAACTGGATTTTACTATATTGCTCTGAAGGCTCAAGTTCCAATAATTCCTATTGCTTTTGATTGGGGTAATAAAGAAGTAATTATTTTTCCAGCGTTTTATCCAACTGGAAATAAAGATGCCGATTTCGAGATATTGAAGGATTATTTCAGTGGAATTCAAGGAAAAGTAAAAGAATATAGTTTTACTAAAGAATAATGATTTTATTAATTTTTTCAATAAATTTAACTTGATAAGCTTTTGATATTGATGCTTTTAACAAGGTAACTTAAATTTTAATTCAATTAAGACATTTCTCCTTTATAGTAAAGCAACACAAACCAATCTCTAATCCTCTTATATATTATTTTTTTTTTTAAAAATACAGTTGATAAATCTTTCAATACAACTGTAAATTTATCGCGTCTATTTCTAGCCTATAGTAATCACGACAACTGAGTTTACATGAGTAATAATAAGTTTGTTTACCTTTGTAATAACGAAAATCATACCATGAATTATCTAGATATTTATCCCGAAATAAAAGAAACTGCTCTCTATGGTAGATACATTAACAATCAACATATTGAGCCATTATTAAATTCTCTTCCTCCAAATTTCAAAGTTTCAGTTATAGGTAAATCCGTAAAACAAAAGCCTATACATGCTGTAGAAATAGGAATGGGTAAAATTAAAATTTTGATGTGGTCTCAGATGCACGGTAACGAATCAACTACTACAAAAGCAGTATTCGATTTATTTTCTTTTTTAAAGTCCAATAAAGAAGACGCGAAACAAATCACAGAAGCTTATACCTTATATATAATTCCAATTTTAAATCCGGATGGAGCAGAGGCTTACACGCGTGCTAACGCTAACGATGTGGACCTAAATAGAGATTCTTTGGCGCTTACTCAGCCGGAAAGTCAGTTATTACGTAAAACATTTGAAGCATTTCGGCCCGATTTTTGCTATAACCTGCACGACCAGCGAACAATTTTTGCTGCTGGAGATACAAAAAACCCCGCTACGGTATCGTTTTTGGCTCCGGCATACAATGAAAAGAGAGAATATAATGCCAACAGATTGAAAGCGGTTCGGGTTATTGTTGCGATGAATGAAGTGCTTCAAAGATACATCCCTAATCAAGTAGGACGTTTTGATGATTCGTTTAATATTAATTGTATTGGGGATATGTTCCAATCTTTAGGCGTGCCAACTATTTTATTTGAAGCTGGACATTATCAGGAGGATTACCAACGTGAAGAAACTCGAAAATTTGTGTTTGTAGCTCTTTTGAGTAGTTTGTTTTTTATTGATAAAAATGATTTGACGGATGCTAAAATTCACGATTATTTAACAATTCCGCAAAATAACATTAAATTTTTCGACATAGTTTACAGAAATGTTAATTATTTTGTTGATTCTTTGAAAATAAATACTAATTTTGCGGCACAATACAAAGAGGTTCTAAAGAACAATACAATTGAATTTGAATCGTTTATTGTTGAAATAAATGAAAAATTAAATGCTGTAGGTCATTTGGCGTACGATGGAGAAGGTGGAATTTATACAGATGATTCTAATAATATCCCTGAAATTGGAAAGAAAGCAGATTTTTATTTAAATAATAACATAATTTTCACAAATGGTGTTAGAAAATTAACTTAAATTCGAATTAATTTAAAAAAGTAATAACAAACATAAATAAATAAAAAGAGAATAAATTATGAGTAAATTCCGATTAGATGAAGTAGATCACCAAATTTTAGACATGTTAATTGACAATACAAGAATTCCTTTTACAGATATTGCTAAAAAACTTTTGATATCAGCAGGTACGGTTCACGTACGTGTTAAAAAATTAGAAGATGCAGGGATCATACAAGGTTCTTCATTGACTTTAGACTACGAAAAATTAGGGTATTCATTCATCGCATATGTTGGAGTATTCTTGAATAACACATCACAAACTAAATTTGTTTTAGAGAGAATTAATGAAATTCCATATGTTACTGTTGCTCACGTAACGACAGGAAAATTTAATATTTTCTGTAAAATAAGAGCAAGAGATACAAAACATGCTAAAGATGTAATTTATATGATTGATGACATCGATGGTGTATATCGTACAGAGACTATGATTTCGTTAGATGAAAGCATTAATGATAAAAAACGTTTGATGCATACCATTTTTAGAGAAATGTAAAATTTAAAAGGCCTTTTAGAAAAGGTCTTTTTTTATACCTTTATAAGATGAAAAATTTACAACCCAACGAATATCCAGAATATTATATCCCATACATCAATGAAGTAAAATCTCTTGCTATCATTGATGCTTTAGAGGATAATTTAAACGATTTCTATAATTTTATTGAAAACATTGTTCCCGAGGAAAAACATGAGTATCGTTATGAATCGGAGAAATGGACAATTAAAGACATAGTGCAACACCTGATTGATGCCGAGCGTATTTTTTCATATAGAGCGCTAAGAATTTCTCGTTTTGATAAAACCCCACTACCTGGATTTGATGAAAATGAGTATGTTACGGCGGCCAATGCAAATCATCGCAATATGATTGATTTAATTCAAGAATTTGTTGCTGTGAGAAAAGCGACCATTCGCCTATTTGAAAGTTTTTCAGAAGAAATGTTGTTAAACAAAGGAATAGCTTCTAATAATCCTATTTCAGTGAGAGCCATTGGTTATATTATTACAGGACATTGCATCCATCATCTAAATATAATAAAGGAAAGGTATTTGTAGTAAAACCATAATTTCTGTGTATTTTTGCAGCAAATAAATTCAAATGAGATTACGTTATAAATTAAGTTATTTCCTTATTGGTTTTGCCATTAGTTCTTTTGCAGTGGTATTCATTTTAAACAAAAAAAATACACGTTGCAGTTATTTTCCAAATGATAGGGTATTGAACAATATCAGAACAAAATCTTTTCATTTTTCTAAAAATGCATCAACGGTACTTGCGGAAGAATGGGTAGACACAATCGATATTAAGAACACTTTACAATACGGAGATGTCGATTTTGATAGAAGTAATATAAAATACAACGGTGGTAAATTGTATACAATTATTGGTAAAACAATTAAAAATCAACCACTTGAAATTGTTGTAGAGAATTATGAAAACAGAGCCGTTCTAAAGGAAATAAAAAAGAAATAAAAAACATAAAAAAGTGTTGTAAATATAAAAAGTAGCTGTATATTTGCAACCGCAAAGGGCGATTAGCTCAGCTGGTTCAGAGCACCTCGTTTACACCGAGGGGGTCAGGGGTTCGAATCCCTTATCGCCCACAAAAAAAAGCAAGTTTTAAAACTTGCTTTTTTTATTTTAAGACTTAATTATTCTTCTAAGTCTTTGTCAATATCCAAATTTCTAAATTCCGGTGAAATAGCTCCCATAGTGGTAACCACCATCATTGTTATGATTCCACCAAATACTACGGCATTCACGACTCCCAACATTCTAGAAGCCAAACCACTTTCGAAAGCGCCTAACTCGTTAGAGGAACCCACAAAAATAGAGTTTACAGAAGATACACGTCCACGCATAGTATCTGGCGTATAAAGATGCAGAATAGTTTGTCGAATTACTACCGAAATTCCATCGGTGATTCCGCTTAAAAATAAAGCAATGACAGAAATCCAAAAACTTTTGGATAAGCCAAAAACTATAATGCAAACCCCAAAAAGGAATACGGCTGTGAGTAATTTTTTTCCAGCATTTTTATTTAATGGAATATAAGTTGCAATTAGCATTGTAAGTAAACCACCAACTGCTGGAGCTGCTCTTAAAATACCGAAACCTTCAGAACCGACTTTTAATATATCTTGTGCAAAAACAGGGATCAATGCAACCGCACCTCCAAATAAAACGGCAAACATATCCAAAGTAATCGCATTTAATATTGTTTTGTTGTTAAACACAAAATTGATTCCTTCGGTTAAACTTTTTAAGATTGGTTCTCCTAATTTTGGATTTAAAATAGGCTTTTTCTCAATTTGTAATAATCCAATTATCCCGATAATGATACAAAAAACGACTATTAACATCGATTGATAAATACCTATCCAACTTATAGCAAAACCAGCAAAAGCAGGTCCAAAAACGGCGGCAAACTGCCAAGTAGAACTACTCCAAGCCGCAGCATTTGGTTTTTCTTGATTAGGCACCAAGAGACCGAGTAAACTAAAAACAGAAGGAATTATAAATGCTCTGACGATACCTCCTAAAAAGACCAAACAGTAAATAGAATTAAGGATAAAATCTTTTGATAAAGTTTCCGTGATTTCAGGTTTCACGAGCAAACACATCGCAATACTTATGATGGCAAGAGCAGAAAAACATTTAAGCAACATCCCTTTTTTCTCGTTTTGGTCCACAACATGACCTGCGAACAATGCTAGACCAATTGCCGGAATTACTTCCATTAGACCAATCAATCCTAAAGACCAAGGATCTTTGGTTAAACGATAAACTTCCCATTCGATTAATACAAATTGTATAGACCAAGCCAATACAATACCTAAACGCATGAGTAAAAACCATCGAAATTCTTTGATTTTTAATGATGAAAACGGATCTCTTTTCTTCTTAGTTGCCACTACTCGGATGTTTTTTGATGATTTGTAATATCTTTTAATCGTAACTGAATTGTTGTTTTTCCGTTCCATTCATTTTCTTCAATAGAATAAACGGCGTCAAATTTTTTATGATTTTCGGTGATATTTTTCTTTTTAGCAAGTCCAAATCCAACAGCACCAAATCCTTGACTGTTTTGTTGTTTCACAAATAAACGTAAATGTTCTTCGTCCTTACCAATGGCTTGTCCATAACCGGTATCGTTAAGGTCTTTGGAAAGGAAAACAGGAGCCATATTTCCGGGACCAAAAGGTTCGAATTGTTTCAAAATGCGGATTAATTTTTCATTGATTTCTTCTAATCGAATTTCTAAATCGATAGCGATTTCAGGTTTAAGTGAGTTCGGATGAATGGTTTTTTGTACGACTTCTTCGAATTTGTTCTTAAAAAGCATAAAATTCTCTTCTTTCAAAGTCATTCCAGCGGCATACATATGTCCTCCAAATTGCTCAAGGTGTTCAGCACAAGCTTCTAACGCATTATAGACATCAAAATCTTTTACAGAACGAGCCGAAGCCGCTAATTTATCACCACTTTTAGTAAAAACTATCGTAGGGCGATAATAATTCTCAACTAATCTAGAAGCCACAATTCCAATGACACCTTTGTGCCAATTTTCTTGATAAACTACTGTTGAGAATCGATTTTCTTCCTTATTTTCTAGAATTTGCAATAAAGCTTCTTTAGTGATTTGTTGATCTAGCTCCTTTCTATCGGAATTATGTTGTTCAATTTCCGAAGCAAAAATTTCGGCTTGATCTAAATCGTATTCGGTTAACAAAGCCACAGCTTCATTACCATGTTTGATTCTTCCCGCAGCATTGATTCTTGGAGCGATAATAAATACAACATCGGAAATGGTTAATTGTTTCTTTTTTACATTTTGCAACAACGCTTTAATTCCAGATCTTGGATTAGAATTAATGACTTCTAAACCGAATTTCGCCAATACTCGATTTTCTCCTGTGATAGGAACAATATCTGCTGCGATGGCCGTTGCAACTAAATCTAAATAGGGGAGTAATTCTACTATGGTGATATTACGTCTGACAGATAAAGCTTGTATTAATTTGAATCCCACACCGCACCCACACAATTCATCGTAAGGATAAGAACAATCGTCTTGTTTTGGATCTAAAACTGCTACAGCTTTAGGAATTTCATCTCCAGGACGATGATGGTCACAAATAATAAAGTCTATTCCTTTTTCTTTGGCATAGTTGACATGCTCAATCGATTTGATTCCGCAATCCAGCGCAATAATTAAGGTAAATTCGTTATCATCGGCAAAGTCAATACCTTGAAAGGAAACGCCATATCCTTCTTTATATCGATCAGGAATATAGGTTGCTACCTTTGGGTAATAACTTTTTAAATAACTTGACACTAGTGATACTGCGGTGGTACCATCTACATCATAATCACCAAAAATTAGAATATTTTCTTGATTTTCAATAGCTTTTTCGATACGTGTAACCGCTTTGTCCATATCTTTCATTAAGAATGGATCGTGTAAGTCCTCTAAAGTAGGTCTGAAAAATTGTTTGGCTTGTTCGTAGGATTCAATTCCTCTTTGTAGTAGAAGAGTAGCGATGATTTCGTTTACGTTTAGGGCGTGTTGTAAGGCTTGTACTTTTTGTGATTCTGGCTTTGATTGTAGAGTCCAACGCATATATTTTTGGAATTACGATTAAAATTTTTGGCTTATAGTATTGATTAGCAAATATATCTGTTTTTTTATTAAAAGATTGAGAAATTACTTGTTTAGAAACTTCTTCGTACTTTTATTTTGATTTTAACGCTTCGCCTTCAAAAGTGATTCCTTCCCAACCATAAACCATGAAGTTTCTAATGTTTTGATGATCCGTTCCTTCCGGTGTGTTTAATACATCTTGATAGTATTGACCAAACAATAGTAACGTGTCTTCTTTGCTTAGATTATGCATTTTTGCATAGGAGAATACTTTACACGAGCCATTATTTTCTCCTGCTTGATTGTATTGATTTCCGTTTTTGAAAGCAGTGGGTGTGAATTCATAATTTTCATCGATATGAGCGATGATTTCTTGGAAATTTTTAAAATTTTGATTCATAATTTTAATTTTTCATGTAAGATTCAAAAAAATTATAATCTACTTCATAGATGATTTTTGGTTTTACTCCTAATTCAGCTTTTTCAAACAATTCAACTAACTTTTTACCATCAATTAGTTCTATAGGTGGAGCACCGTCTCTTGATGCTTCTCTTTTTGCATCTTCAGAAAAAGTACCAGTAGTTAAAATTATTCCTTTATCTGCCCGTCCAATCATAGCATTTCTGAAATCTCCAATCTGAGCCCTAGAAACAGTACCTTTATATCTTTTGCATTGAAATAGAACTTTCATACTCACAAAAGGATTTAACTCTAAAGTACCGTAACCATCAATACCTCCATCATGAGAAGCTTGTGTAACATGGACATTTTCAAAACCATGTTCTCTTAAAAGTCTTTTGCATAAATGTTCAAAACCAATTGGTGATACACTTTGTAAAATTTCTAAAAGATTAGGAGTAATTTCATTTTCTAATTCTTCAGGGTCTTCATTCTCCTGCGTAGCTACAATTTTGTCTTTTAAAGTTTTATCTTTTTTTGCTTTTTGATGTATTTCGACCCATTTCAAAAAAATTATTCTTGCTTCATCTTGATTTAAGAAAGTTTGTTGACCTTTTGGAGATAATGTCCAAATCCCCTTTTTTGAATTGTCAAGTAATCCTTCCCACACTAGATATTGTCTAGCCCAAGCAACTTGGTTGTCAAACCGTAAAATTCCAGATTTCATAACTTCTTCTCTCTGTGAATCGGATATTTTCTCTGATAAAGCAATTTGTTCAACAACCTCTTTAGGTTTTCCTGAACCTCCAAGTTCTCTAAGTGCATTCAGTAAAGGTCCAAACCATTTTGTGAATTCAGCTTGACCATTTTTTTTCTTTTTATCTGACATATAAAATTCTAAAGTTAAAAGAGCACTTTAAAAAACTGCTTACAAAAATAAAGACACTAAAACTATTTTTTTCCACCCACACAAACCACAATTTCTCCTTTAGGTGGTTTGGCTTCAAAGTGTTTCAATACCTCTTCGGCGGTTCCTCTTACAGTTTCTTCGTGTAATTTTGATAACTCTCTAGAAACTGAAATTGGTCGGTCTGCACCAAAATATTGAATAAATTCAGTAAGTGTTTTTACTAATTTATGTGGAGAAACGTATAAAATCATTGTACGTGTTTCTTCAGCTAAGGCCAAATAACGCGTTTGTCTTCCTTTTTTATCGGGTAAAAATCCTTCAAAAACAAATTTATCATTCGGTAAACCACTATTGACTAATGCGGGTACAAAGGCAGTAGCACCGGGTAAACATTCTACAGCAATACCATTCTCAACACAAGCTCTCGTTAATAAAAAACCAGGATCGGAAATAGCCGGTGTTCCAGCATCTGAGATTAAGGCTATCGTTTCTCCGGCCTGCATACGTTTCACCAACGATTCTACCGTTTTGTGTTCATTGTGCATGTGATGGCTTTGCATTGGGGTAGCGATTTCAAAATGTTTCAACAATTTACCGCTATTTCGAGTATCTTCGGCTAGAATACAATCCACTTCTTTTAAAACTTTAATAGCTCTAAAAGTCATGTCTTCTAAATTACCTATGGGCGTGGGAACGATATATAATTTAGACATTTAGATAAATTTACTTTCTACAAACTCCATGAAACGATCTTCAAACTCTTCTTTTCCTTCCCAATTATTATAATCTGGTTTCACCATTTCTTCAATGAAGTTTTTAGCGTCTTGAAATGAACCAAAAGTTGATAACTGTGATATTACACGATTCAAATCTTCAGTACTGCCGTCGAAAAGATTCTTTTCAAAAGCAATACGATCGTTTAAGGTAATATTTATGCCTTTGTTTAGAACATCATTCAAATTGGTAGATGGTTTTTCTCCAATCGCTTTTTCGAAGATTACTTCTTTCGGTGGAGCAAAAAAATCAAGCTCTATTTTCGCTTTTGGTTGTTCATATTCTTCACTAGCTTCTTTAGTATTAGCTTTTTCGGGAGGAACGGTCGTACTTTCCGAAACACGTTCAAATATTGGCTCTGCCTGAATATTCCCTAAAATGTCATCGAGAGTAATTTGCGTTTTGGGTGCTTTAGGCAATTCTTTTTCTGCTTCTACAACAGGAATAATATCGTCTTCTTTTTCGGTATCCAAAGTGAATAAAGGTGTTTCCTCCGTTTGAATTTCTGGGAGTACTGCTACTTCAGGAGTAGTAGTTGTCTCTTGAACGGTTTCTGCTGTATTTTGTTGCTGAACTTCAATAATTTCATCATTTTTAAGTTCAGCAACAACGATTTTTTCATCAAAATCGAAGGCACGTTCTAGCTTTTCTTCAATTTCGTGAATGCCAATAGTAGGTTTAACTTCTCCAAAATTTTCTTCTACAAACAATAAAACTGAAAGTTTTTCGTATAGTTTTTGCGTTTCATGATGTAATTGATGAATATCATCTTTATTTTTTAGTTTCAAGATTCGGTGGGCAATACTAATTAATTCGGCTTCAAGTTTCTTTTTCATTTCGGAATAATTGTTAAGTTCTATTGAAGAATGTTTAAATGATGTTTTTTTTAATAACTTTCTTAAATATACTATTTATAGCAATACTTTTTTGATAATTTTGTTCTGTTACAAAGTAATAAAAACTATTCTTTTTTATCGTCATAAAATTAAAAAATGTTTCTTGAAAATACAGTAAATCATAAAGAACAATTTGGATGGATTGAAGTGATCTGTGGATCAATGTTTTCGGGCAAAACCGAAGAATTAATCCGTAGGTTGAAGCGGGCTCAATTTGCCAAACAAAAAGTAGAAATCTTTAAGCCTTCTATAGATACTCGTTACGATGATGAAATGGTAGTTTCACACAATAAAAACGAAATTCGTTCGACTCCAGTTCCTGCTGCGGCTAATATCAGAATTTTAGCCCAAGGATGTGATGTGATTGGAATTGATGAAGCACAATTTTTTGACGATGAAATAGTGGCTGTTTGCAATGATTTGGCCAATAGCGGAATAAGAGTTATTGTTGCTGGATTGGATATGGATTTTAAAGGCAATCCTTTTGGTCCTATGCCGGCTTTAATGGCTACAGCCGAATACGTTACAAAAGTTCATGCGGTTTGCACTCGTACAGGAAATTTAGCCCATTATAGTTTCAGAAAATCGGCTAGTGACAGTTTGGTACTTTTGGGTGAAACGGAAGAATACGAGCCATTGAGTCGTGCGGCATATTTTAATGCCATGAGAAACAATATGGAGGTGATTGACGAAGAAATAATAAAAAACAATAACCCCGAAAATTAGAGGCAATGAGTATAACGCTTCAAAACATTATCCAAAGTATCCAGGCTAAACCCAACGGTAAAATAGCTTTAGAAACAATTGATAATGTCTCTATAGATAGCCGGTCATTACAAAATAACAGCAAAACACTTTTTTTTGCCTTAGTTGGTCCAAATAATGACGCGCATACTTACATCAACGATTTGATAGCAAAAGGAGTTCGCTTCTTTGTTGTTAATTATATACCCGAAAATTTAGATTCTAAAGCGGTTTTTTTAGTAGTTGAAGATACTTTAAAAGCCCTTCAGGATTTTGCGGCTTATTATCGTAATCTGTTTTCTTTTCCAGTGATAGGAATTACTGGAAGTAACGGAAAAACGATTGTTAAGGAATGGTTGAATTTCTTATTGAGTCCTGATTACAATATTATCAGAAGCCCTAAAAGCTATAATTCGCAAGTAGGAGTGCCTTTGTCGGTTATTGGAATCAATGAGAATCATAATTTTGGAATTTTCGAAGCAGGAATTTCTAAAGTTGGAGAAATGGAACGTTTGCAACGAATTATTAAACCAACCATTGGAATTTTAACGAATATTGGATCGGCACATGACGAAGGTTTTTTAAATATTTCACAGAAAATAAAAGAAAAACTGGCATTATTTACCGATGTTCAAGTGTTAATTTTGAATAAGAATAAGACCATAGAAGCTTTTTTAAAACCAAATGTGAAAACATTCACATGGAGCACTCAGGATAAAAAAGCGGATGTTTTTATTCAGAAGAAAACCTTTGAAGATTATTCAGAACTTAGAATTTCAAGAAAAGATATTTGTTTTACCATAGATATTCCATTTACTGATGAAGCATCCGTAGAAAACAGTTTGCATTGTGTATTAACGATGCTGTATCTTGAATATTCAACAGAAGTTATTGTTGCAAGAGTTAAAGAGTTGTATCCGGTTGAAATGCGTTTGAAAGTTAAAAACGGAATTAATAATTGCACTTTAATTGATGATAGTTATAGTTCAGATTTCCAATCACTTAAAATAGCTTTAGATTTTTTAGAAAATCAAAAAAAACATAAAAAAAGAACGTTGATTTTATCGGATATTTTTCAGTCGGGACTAGCCGAAGAAGAATTATATTCTAAAGTTTCTCAACTCATTATTTCCAATAAAATAAGTCGTGTTTTTTGTATTGGGGAAACAGTTTCTCGATTCAAACATAAATTCATCAACGCTACTTCATTCCTTGGTACTGAGGATTTCATTAAAGCATTTGAAAACTTACAATTCTCAGATGAAACTATTCTAATTAAAGGTTCTCGTCAGTTTGAGTTTGAGCATATCGTTTCGCTTTTAGAGGAAAAAACACATGAAACGGTTTTAGAGATTAATCTAAACGCAATCAGTCACAACTTGAATTATTTTAAATCGAAACTTAAACCAGAAACCAAGTTAATGGTAATGGTGAAAGCGTTTGGTTACGGAAGTGGAAGTTTTGAAATTGCGAAATTGTTAGCGCATCATCAAGTTGATTATTTAGGAGTAGCTTTTGCCGATGAAGGTATCGATTTGCGCAAAGAAGGTATTGATTTGCCAATCATGGTGATGAATCCTGAAATGACGAGTTTTCAACTGATGTTACAATACCATTTGGAGCCAGAGATATATAGTATACGAGTGTTGAAGGCTTTCTTAAAAGCGGTGGAAGAAAAACAATTGGATGAATACCCAATTCACATCAAAATTAATACAGGAATGAATCGCTTGGGATTTGATCCAGAAATGTTACCTGAATTGGTTTCAATTCTAAAAAATACTCAAAGGGTAAAAGTCAAAAGTATTTTGTCGCATTTAGCGTCTAGCGATGTGCCTTCACACCATGAATTTACGCTACAACAAATTGCTTCGTTCGAGAGAGATTCATCTTTTTTAATCCAAGAACTTTCTATAGATCCGATTCGTCATATTTGCAATACTTCTGGAATCAGTAATTATCCTAACGCACAGTACGATATGGTTCGTTTGGGTATTGGCTTGTATGGAGTTTCCAACGAAGAGGAAGAACAGCAAATGTTAGAAAATGTAGGAACGTTAAAATCTATAATTTCCCAAATAAGAACTATAGAGGCAGGAGAAAGTGTTGGGTATTCCCGAAGATTTGTCGCGATGAAAACAACTAGAGTAGCGACAATTCCAATTGGATATGCCGATGGAATATCGAGACATTGGGGTAATGGTGTGGGATATGTTACAATCAATGGGAAAGCGGCAACTATAATTGGAAGTGTTTGTATGGACATGCTTATGGCAGATGTAACAGATATTCCTTGTTTGGAAGGTAGTGAAGTAATTATTTTTGGTAAAAATCCATCAGTAACTACAATAGCTAATGCTACTAAAACTATTCCTTATGAAATTTTAACTAGTATTTCTTTGAGGGTGAAAAGGATGTTTTATAGAGAATAGTAAATTAGTAGAAAAAGTTTATTTTAGCATTACATTAAATAACTAATAAAATTAAAATTATGGGATTTTTATCAGAATTTAAAGATTTTGCCATGAAAGGCAATGTGGTTGATTTAGCAATTGGGGTGATTATTGGAGGTGCTTTTGGAAAAATTGTCAGTTCATTAATAGAAGATGTTATTACTCCTTTGTTACTTAAACCTGCATTGGAAGCTGCTCATTTAACAAAAATAGAAGAATTGACAGCTTTTGGCGGAGTTAAATATGGAGTTTTTCTTTCTTCGGTAATCAATTTTGTAATTGTAGCTTTTATTTTATTCTTGATTATTAAAGGAATGAATAGAATTAAAAAACCGGAAGCTCCAGCCGCACCAGCAGGTCCAACACAAGAGCAATTGTTGACTGAAATTAGAGATTTGCTAAAAAAATAAATTTCTCAGAATATTCAAAAGCCCCCATGTAGTCGGGGCTTTTTTATTTATATAACAATTTGTTAAATTTTGTTAAGTCCTTTTTAAATATCAAATATTAACTATTTTTGTTATAAATTTTAAATAGATAAAATAAGATGAAAGTAGCCGTTGTTGGAGCTACCGGTATGGTAGGTGAAGTAATGCTTCAGGTATTAGCGGAGAGAAATTTTCCGGTAACAGAATTAATACCAGTTGCTTCTGAGAGATCTGTAGGAAACGAGATTGAATTCAAAGGAAGTAAGTACAAAGTGGTGGGGATGCAAACGGCTATTGATATGAAACCTGAAATAGCAATATTTTCCGCTGGTGGCGATACTTCAAAAGAGTGGGCTCCCAAATTTGCAGAAGTAGGTACAACGGTTATTGATAACTCATCTGCTTGGAGAATGGATCCAACCAAAAAATTAGTAGTGCCGGAAATCAATGCTTCAGTTTTAACAAAAGAAGATAAAATCATCGCTAATCCAAATTGCTCAACCATTCAAATGGTAATGGTCTTGTCTCCATTGCATAAAGAGTTCGGCATAAAAAGGGTAGTGGTTTCTACCTATCAGTCAATTACTGGAACAGGCGTTAAAGCGGTTCGTCAGCTAGAAAATGAGTACGAAGGTATTCAAGGAGAAATGGCTTATAAATATCAAATTCATCGTAATGCGATTCCTCAATGTGATGTTTTCGAGGAAAACGATTATACTAAAGAGGAAATGAAATTGGTTCGAGAAACTCAAAAAATATTAGATGACAAAAGTATAGCCGTAACAGCAACCGCAGTAAGAATACCGGTTGTTGGAGGTCATAGTGAATCTGTGAATGTAGAATTTGAGAAAGATTTTGACGTTGCAACCGTACGCAAAATTTTACATTATACGCCTGGAGTTACCGTTCAGGATAATGTAGATACATTTACTTTTCCGATGCCTTTGTATGCACAAGGTAAAGACGATGTTTTTGTAGGTCGCATTCGCCGAGATGAAAGTCAACCTAATACCTTAAATATGTGGATTGTCGCTGATAATTTGCGTAAGGGTGCTGCTACTAATGCGGTGCAAATTGCAGAATATTTAGTAGCAAACCAGTTGGTTTAAAAGTAAAAAACAAATCCGTTTGATAAAAAAAATTAAACGGATTTATTTTTATTATATATTTGCGACCGAATGAATAAGAAATTTACCCTTTTTAATTTTTCTCTGGTTGTAGTAGTCCTTTTCGGAGTGCTATTTCAATCTATTCATTCCTTCGAACATTTGGTAGAGCAATTATCCAAGGAACATTGCCATCACAAATACCATAAAGATAAAACGGAATTTTCGCATGCGCATGATGATTTTGACGATTGTTTTGTTTGCGAATATTCTTTTAGTAACTACATTCAAACAGAGTTTTTTACTTTCAAGTTTAAAATTCCTGTCTACAATACTACCGGTTTGTTTGGTTACGGTGAAAAATTAGTTTTTTTCTCTGGTAGTTCTCTAAATTCACGTGGCCCACCTCATTTTATTGTTTAGTTTTTATATTATCTATCGGATTTCTATTTATAGATCTCCCGATTCTTTTGTTTAAACAATAATTGTAAGTTTAAAGTTAACATTCGATTGCGTTTGTAAACTTTTAACTTACGCAAGAATTCTATTCAATGAAATCAATTTTTTACGCATTATTTTTAGGGCTTTGCATTTTTGCGAATGCTCAGAATAAACTATCGGGTACAGTTACCGATGAAAATAAAAATACACTGGAAAATGTTATCGTTTCTATTCCAGAATTACACAAAGAAACAAAGACCAATGCTCAAGGAGTTTATGAGTTAAGTAATCTTCCTTCAGGAAGTTTTGCTGTTATATTTACACATGCTGATTATGATTCGAATACTTCAACAGTAAAATTGAATCAATCAGAAATTGCACTTGACATTACATTAACAGAGGCACATACTCATCATATTGATGAAGTAATTATTTCTACGGTTTTCAACAAAATGCAATCTCAAAATGTGATGAAAGTTGAAAATAAGAAGATTAAAGATTTTGAACAAAAAGGAGTTACTTCCTTAGTAGAAGGATTAGCTACTATTCCTGGTGTATCTAATGTTTCTACTGGTACTTCGATTGGTAAACCCGTAATTCGTGGTTTGAGCGGGAATCGTGTTTTAATATACACACAAGGTGTTCGCCTTGAAAACCAACAGTTTGGAGAAGAACATGGATTAGGATTAAATGATTCTGGAATTGAAAGTGTAGAAGTAATAAAAGGGCCTGCATCTTTATTGTATGGTTCGGATGCTTTGGGAGGTGTGTTGTATTTTAACCCAGAAAAATTTGCCAATGCTAATTCATATAGTGCCGATTTGAGTCAAAAGTTTTTTAGTAACACATTGGGAAGTAGTACACAGTTCGGATTGAAAACGTCTTCTGAAAATTGGAAATTTTTGGTAAGAGGTGGTTATAATACGCACGCAGATTATAAGTTACCTGATGGCAATAGAGTGACCAATACTCGTTTTGAAGAAACCGATTTTAAAACAGGAATTAGTTATTCGAATAGTTCATTTTCAAGTACTTTCCGTTACAACGTCAACTTGATGAATTTGGGGTTACCAGAAGAACTAGGAGTAAATACTACTGTAAGAAATCCTGATTTTCCTCGTCAAGGAGTATTCAGTCAAATTGCTAGTTTACACAATAAATTCTACTTCAAGAATTCTAAATTAGATTTAGATTTAGGATACATTAGTAATGATCGTAAAGAATTTGAAGATTCTTTGCAACCAATTTTAGATATGGATTTGCAGACTTTTAATTTCGATGCAAAATACTATTTGCCTCATATTGGAAAGATCGAAACCATCGTAGGAGTACAAGGGATGTCACAAACCAATAAAAATTTTGGAGAAGAAATCTTGATTCCTAATGCTAAAACTAATGATATAGGAGCATTAATTACTTCTAATTATGAGTGGAAAAAGAATACAATTCAGTTAGGTGTTCGTTTTGATAACAGAAATATCAGCACCGAAACTCATGGTGTTGTAGGAGAAGAAGGCTACTTCAAAGCAATCGATAGAAATTTTAATAGTTTTAATGCGTCATTAGGTTATAAAACTTCAATTTCAGAAAAATTAACAGTACGATTAAACTTAGCGTCTGGATTCAGAGCTCCAAATTTGGCTGAATTGACTTCTAATGGTGTACACGAAGGAAGTAACAGATACGAGATTGGTAATGCCAATTTAAAAAACGAACAAAATATTCAAGCAGATTTAAATGTAGAATACGGAAACAAACATTTTGAATTTTTTGTAAACGGATTTTACAATAAAATCAATAATTATATTTTTATTTCTCCCAACGGAAGTGTAATCGATGATAATGATGTGTACGATTATGTTCAGGCTAATGCTAACTTATATGGAGGAGAAGCCGGAGTGCATTTTCACCCTCATCCAATGGATTGGTTACACGTAACAAGTAGCTTTGAAAGTGTGATTGGAAAGAGAGAAAGTGGAGAATACTTGCCTTTAATCCCTTCTAATAAATGGAGTAACACCATAAAAACAGAACTGAAATGGAACGGATTCAAAGAAGGTTATTTCTCATTAAACTTAGATACCTTTTTTGCGCAAAATAATGTTGGTGAATTTGAAACTTCAACCAGTGAATATAGTTTACTTAACCTAGGTTTTGGAGGAATTGTTAGTTGGAATACGTTTAAATTTTCTTTGAATTTGAGTGCCAATAATGTTTTAGACCGAAATTATATATCTCATTTATCACGTTTAAAAGCGGATGGAATTTCAAACATGGGAAGAAATTTTGTAGTTGGTTTAAAATTCAATTTATAGTTAAGAAACTATTTTATTTTAACGAAATACTAACATTTCAATGTTTATTTTTGTTAAAAATGAAATATGCATCAATGAGTCATTTTTATAAATGGCTCATTGTTTTTTAATAAATAGTCAACCAATCAAAAATGAAACAATTAGTAACAACTTTAGCTATCGCCATTTCATTAACGGCAATGGCGCAGTCTAAGAAACCTATTAAAGGAATGAAGTATCCTGTGACCAAGAAAGTAGTACAGACAGATGAGTATTTCGGAACAAAAATTGAAGATCCTTACCGATGGTTAGAGGACGATCGATCTCCAGAAACAGAAGCCTGGGTGAAAGAACAAAACAAAATCACATACGGGTATTTAGATCAAATTCCTTATCGTAAAGCTTTGAAAGAACGTTTGGAGAAAATGTGGAACTACGAAAAAATTGGTTCTCCTTTTACGGAAGGAAATTATACCTATTATTACAAAAATAATGGTTTACAAAATCAATCGGTTTTGTATCGTAAAGATCAAGCGGGTAAGGAAGAGGTTTTCCTAGATCCTAATACTTTTTCCAAAGATGGAACTACTTCGTTAGGAAATATTAATTTTTCAGAAGACGGATCTAAAGTTGCTTACGGAATCTCTGTTGGTGGTTCTGATTGGAGAAAATTTATTATTATGGAAGCGGCTTCCAAAAAAATCTTGGAAGACACTATCGTGGATGTTAAATTTAGTGGGGTATCATGGTATAAAAACGAAGGTTTCTACTACTCAAGTTATGATAAACCACAAGGAAGTGAACTATCTGCGAAAACAGACCAACACAAATTGTATTATCATAAATTAGGTACTTCGCAGAAAGAAGATAAAGTTGTTTTCGGATTGGATCAAAAACGTCGTTATGTGGGTGGACTAGTAACGGAGGATAATAAATATTTAATCATTTCTGCTGCAAATTCAACTTCTGGTGGAGAGTTGTATATCAAAGATTTGACACAAGAGAACAGTCCAATTGTTACTATTTTAGATAATTTTGATACGGATACAGATTTCTTAGATAATGTGGGAGATCAATTATATTTTGTTACGAACCTAAATGCGCCTAACAAAAAAATTGTGATGATTGATGCTAAAAATCCTGCTGTTGCCAATTGGAAAACCATCATCGAAGAAACAGAAAACGTATTAAATCCTTCTACGGGTGGTGGTTCTATTTTTGCTAATTATATGAAAGATGCAGTTTCTATGGTAAAACAATTTGATTATCAAGGTAATTTAATTAGAACAATCGATTTACCGGGTGTAGGAACTGCAGGAGGTTTTGTAGGAAAAAGAGCGGAAGAAGTACTTTATTTTTCTTTTTCAAATTACTTTACTCCAGGTAGCATTTATAGCTTTAACGTGAAAAGTGGAGTTTCTGCTGTATATCAAAAACCTAAAGTAGATTTCAAATCGGAAGATTATGAATCTAAACAGATTTTTTATACTTCTGCTGATGGAACAAAAATCCCAATGATTATCACTTACAAAAAAGGAACAAAATTAGACGGAAAAAATCCTACCATGTTATATGGTTATGGAGGCTTTAATGTTAGTTTGACTCCTTCTTTTAGTATTGCCAATGCATTATGGTTAGAAAATGGAGGAATTTATGCCGTTGCTAATTTGAGAGGTGGTGGAGAATACGGTAAAAAATGGCATAATGCGGGTACGCAAATGCAAAAACAAAATGTTTTTGATGATTTTATAGCAGCTGCAGAATATTTAATTGCTAATAAATATACTTCAAAACAATATTTAGCAATCAGAGGTGGTTCTAACGGAGGTTTGTTAGTTGGAGCGTGTATGACCCAACGTCCTGATTTGTTTAGAGTAGCTTTACCTGCTGTTGGAGTATTGGATATGTTGCGTTACCATACATTCACAGCAGGTGCAGGTTGGGCTTACGATTATGGAACTGCTGAACAATCAAAAGAAATGTTTGAATATATTAAGAAATATTCACCGGTTCATAATGTTAAAAAAGGAGTGCAATATCCGGCCACTATGGTCACTACAGGGGATCATGATGATCGTGTGGTACCTGCACATAGTTTTAAATTTGCTGCCGAATTACAAGAAAAGCAAACTGGAGCAAATCCTACTCTTATCCGTATTGATATTAATGCTGGACATGGAGCTGGAAAATCGGTTGCCGCATCAATACAAGAAAATGTAGATATACAAGCATTTACCTTATTTAATATGGGTTTTACATCGTTACCTATTAAAAAGTAAATCCAATAGATTAATAAAAAAAGACTAAGTTGTTACTTAGTCTTTTTTTATGGTTTTAAATTTTTACTAATTATTCTAAAAATTTAGCTTTTAATTCAGGAGTAGGAATCCAACACGACTCCTTTTTTCCGTACCATTTATAACGATTTTTTGCGATGTAATCATATAAAACATCTCGTAGTGCATTGGGGATAATTCTAAAAATGAGAGTATAGTTAAAGAAATTACTTAAATGTTTAGCAATTTGTAACACTGCTCCAGACTTGTAATAATAAGCCACACCAGGTTCATACAATACTATACTGTCTATTTTTTTATCTGAAATACCTAAATATTTAAGAATATCTTGACCAAGTTTTGATTGTAACGGTACAAAACGAAAAATATCTTTTTTATCGTGTTTTATAATGTATTGCACTGAAGAATTACATAAATTACATAATCCATCAAACAAAATTATTTTTTTATCTTTTGGTAAACTTTCCATATTATTTAGGTTGGATGTATTCTAGTTGATCTAAACTCACTTTTGATGTAAAAATACCGTAGTTTACGGTAGCTTTATTTTTTTCAATAGCATCAATAGTACCAATAGATTTGCCATCTATCATTCGTACACGATCACCTACCTTAAGTATTACTTTAGGTTTGTTTTCTTCTTCTATTTTTGCTTTCAGTTTCTTTTCCTTTTTTTCTTTTCGGATTTCTTCAACTTTTTCTTTTACTTCAGCAACAATTTGTTTTTCAATTGTTTCCTTGACTTTCTTTTCTTTTACGGTTAATTTTTTACGTTTAGAATTTTCAATTTCAACCATTTTAAGGAATTCGCCAATCAATTCTTTTTTATTCTTGTTATTGAAATATTTCTCGGAAATATCATCAATTTTTTGCCCCATATAAATCAGACGTTGATTAGCATCATACAATTCCTGGTAACGTTCTAATTTTTCCTGAATTTTAGCATTAATCGTTTCCATTTTCTTGCTCTCTTCACGGGCTTTGTTTTCTTCTTCTTTTAAATTTAAAGAAGTTTTTTCAAGTTTAGAGCGTTCCTTTTGCAAGGAAGCAATGGTTTTGTCAAAACGAACTTTGCCGCCTTCAATTTTTTTCTTAGCACGATTAATTAACCCAAAAGGAATGCCGTTTTTTTGAGCTACTTCAAAAGTAAACGAACTACCAGCTTGTCCTAAAACTAATTTAAACATGGGTTCTAATGTTTTTTCATCAAAAAGCATATTCGCATTAGTGGCACAAGGAAGTTCGTTTGCAAGAATTTTCAAATTAGAATAATGTGTCGTGATAATACCGAAGGCTTCACGGTGATAAAATTCCTCTAAAAAAACTTCGGCCAATGCTCCTCCTAATTCAGGATCAGAACCAGTACCAAATTCATCGATTAAAAACAAAGTTTTAGAATTACATTTCTTCAAGAAATAATTCATGTTCTTCAATCGGTAACTGTATGTACTCAAATGATTTTCAATAGATTGGTTGTCTCCGATATCGGTCATAATTCGATCGAAAAGACAAGTTTCACTACGTTCATGAACAGGAATTAATAATCCTGATTGAAGCATTAATTGAAGTAACCCCACAGTTTTCATCGATATGGTCTTTCCTCCCGCATTGGGTCCCGAAATAACAATAATTCTATTTTCTTGATTGAATTCAAAGGTTTGTGGATATGTAGTTTGCCCTTTTTCTTTATTAGTTATATACAGAATAGGGTGGTAGGCCTCTCGAAGATAAACTCTTCTTTCTTGAGTGATTCGAGGTAAAATACCATTAATTTTTCTGGCATATTTGGCTTTGGCAGCAATAACATCAATATCCGTTAAGAAATCTTGGTACTGTACTAACAAAGGCAAATAGGGACGAATCGTATTGGTTAATGATTTTAAAATCTTAATAATTTCTTCCCGTTCTTCATATTCTAAATTGGCCAATTCTCGAGAGTATCTTAACGTAGCTTCAGGCTCAATATAAGCGATACTTCCAGTCTTAGAACTGCCTAAAATAGAACCTTTTACTTTACGACGATACATCGCTAAAACTGCTAAAACACGTCTGTTTTCAACAACTGTCTCTCTAATTTCGTCTAAATAACCCAAAGCGTTATATTGGCTTAATGCCATCCCAAAACTCTGATTTACTTTTCCTCTCACCACATTAATATCTCTCCTGATATTCAAGAGATCGGGAGAAGCATCATCTTTAATTTCACCGTATTTGTCTAAAACACTTTCGATGGCTTTAGTAATGTCTTTGGTGATTTCAATAGCACTAGATTTTAAATACAACGAAGGATAATAATCTTCAAATTTCTTTAGAAATAATAGTAAAGTATTAGCATTTTCAGAAATAGAATGAATCTTTTTGAAACTCGCTAGTTCTAAGAAACTATCTTCAATGCCAAGAAATTTTATTTCATTTGTTATCGGCTCAAAACCATGATTTGGCAAAGCATTATTATTATCGAAAGAGGAACGGTACTCAGAGGTTTGCAGTAACGATTGCATTAATTCCTCTTCACTTTTTATAGGTGTAATGGTGAGCACTTTTTCGGCTCCCAATTCGGTTACACAACGTTCCGAAATGGTTTCCAACACCGTTTGAAATTGTAAATCTTGTAGCGTTTTATTATTTATTGAAATCATTTTTAATTACTAAAATGTCAAAGTTACAAAGAATAGGAGAAGCAATAGTCCAATCTGACTATATTTGCAAAAAAATAACAAATGTTACCTTATAATTTAGATGCTTCTTGGAAATCTTTCTTTGAGACCGAACAGCATAAAGAATATTTTGAAAAGTTGATGATTCAAGTGGAAAATGAATACAATCATGATATTTGCTTTCCTCCAAAAGAATTAATTTTTAATGCATTTGTTATTTGTCCGTTGAATGATTTAAAAATTGTCATCATTGGTCAAGACCCTTATCACGGAGAAGGAGAGGCAAATGGATTGTGTTTTTCTGTCAACGATGGTGTAGCCATTCCACCTTCTTTAAAAAATATTTTCACTGAAATTAACCTTGAATACGATAGGGTTTTCTTTCCTACTTCAGGAAATTTAGAGCGTTGGGCAAAACAAGGCGTTTTATTGCTTAACGCTTCATTGACCGTTAGAAAGGATCAGGCCAATAGTCATAAGCATTTAAATTGGAATACTTTCACTGATAATGCAATTCGGTTTATTTCTGAAAATACTGAAAATACCGTTTTTCTTCTGTGGGGAAGTTATGCACAAAAAAAAGGAGCCAAAATTGACCGAAATAAACACTTAGTTTTAGAAACTGGACATCCTTCACCTTTAAGTGCTAATAGAGGATTATGGTTTGGCAATAATCATTTTAATAGTGCTAACGATTACTTATTGGTTCATGGTAGAAAGCCTATAGAATGGTAATTAATTATTTAAGGTTAGTTGTCCCAAAATAGTTTCGCTCATGAATTGTCCACCAGGATAATAGGCGGTGTAATCTAGATTTAACCAAATTTGTCCGTGTTCATCAATATGGTAATGTATTTTTTTTCCTTTGCTTTCTTCTTTAAAAAGTACATTTCGAATAAGATAAACTATATTTTCTAAATCCCTTTGGGTTCCTATTAGCATTTCCGGGTAAATATGAGCATCGGTATGAATTAATCTCGGAACACCACCAACTGCTTTTATACCAGCAGCCATAAGGACGGCATGATCATCACAATCACCAGAAAAATGTTGTAAAGATTCTGAAGCAGAAGCGATATAGTTATTACCTAATGGATCGTTGACATAATTCCAGTGTGTTTTTATTTCTTTAAATACGGCAAAACACTGAATAATTGTTCGATATTCTCTGTACCCTTTCATTCTTTTTACATCTGTAAAATGCTTGGTGGTGGCATATAGGGCAAAGTTTCTCACTTTTGGATTTTGAAAATCAATAGACTTCAAAACCTTGAATTTATTAGGGAAAGGCAGTAGTTTACCAATGATAATATCTTGCGGATATGGATTATCCCCCATGGTGTAAACCATCGATCTATAATCGTCATAAACCCTATAAAAGCTATAGGTGCCAAAAAGAGTCCCGTAGATTAAAATGATGAAATAGCAAAAAATACCAATAATAAGATATTTTTTGATGCTATGTAAGATTAGCTGATAGACTATTAGTATGAAAATAAAAAGTAAAATTCGGTCAATAGGAATTTTAAAATCGGTTTCTTTAAGATTTTGATGCGCGATTATAAAAGTTGGTATTGCCAATAAGACATTCAAAAGAAAAATGACCACAGTATCCCAAGGCTTTGGCAAAGAAAGCTTGTCTTTATAGTGAATATAATTTTTTTGGAAAATTGTAGTCATTTTTACTTTAAACGATAGACCAATTGACTTATTTTATTGCCTTTTCGTAAGATATTTTATTTTCGATTAAATTTAAATCAAACAATTTATTTTGTACCAAATTAAAGGTGTTTTTATCCAGTTGTTTCTGAGACCAACGAGTTAATCTCAACCATTCTTGAATATCTTCTAGTTTTTGATTGTATCGAGATGCCAATGTTCTGTCGATACTAGGAATTTCTTTAAATTCTATGGTTGTATTATTGATGATTTCTAAAATTAGTTCAACAGTTGACTCGTTATTCAATAAAAATTCATTACGAACAGCAATTACAAAGCAAGGCCAAGGAGTAGGGCAGTCAGCTATTCTGCGGAATGTTCCCTGATCTACTAACGGTTTTGTTGTAAATCGTTCCCACATGAAGTAATCGGCTTTACCGGATGAAAGCGATTCAACGGCACCATCGATATTGTTAACTACTTCAAACGGTAGCGTCTTGGTATCCCAATTTTGGTTTTGAGCATTGATAAAACTCATAAGGTGTGAGCCGGAACCTAATCTCGATATTGCTGCTTTCTTACCTTCTAAATCAGAAAGTTGTTTGAAATTTGATTTAGCATCTACGTGAATACCCCAAATTAAAGGAGATTCTACAAAAACTTGTACAATACTACAATCATTACCCGCAGCGATGTCTTTGATAACTCCTTCAGTAAGAAGAATAGAAATATCGGCCTCATTTTCTTTCAGCATTTGACACATTTTACCGGTACCTTCAGGAACATCGGTCCACTGTAAATCGATACCAACTTCATCAAATTCACCATTTTCAATACACAAATGCCAAGGAAGATTAAAATGTTCAGGAACACCAACAATTTTTACAGTTTTCATGAGGAGAAATAAATTATTTGCTAAGATAAGAAGAGATATTCATTATCGAAATTATTAAGCTACAAAAGCGAAAATTATACCATTTCTATTGATTCAATATTTTCTGGAATGAATCTTTACGATTTAATAATCAAGAATTACTCTCGTTTGGTTATCATTTTTCAGATGAAAATTATGGTTTATTTTAACTAAGTTCGAGAGGTCTTAATTTTGAACAAAAACACTTTTATTGTGTTTTATATAAATTTTTAAAATAATAATTATGTTTATTGAAAAAAAATAATGGTATAATTATATATAATATATTTTATTTATGTATATATTTGCTAAATAAGTATATTTATGCAAAAATTATATATATGGAAATTCCAGCATGCCCTAAATGTCAAAGTATAAATATTGTAAAGAGCGGTATTATCAAAGAAAGACAACGTTATTTATGTAAATCGTGTCATTATTTTTTTACCGTCAACAAAATAGGAAAAAAAATAGACGATTATTATGTTACTAAAGCATTACAATTGTATCTAGAAGGCCTTAGTTACAGAGAAATAGAGCGAATTATTGGTGTTTCACATGTTTCTATTAGTAACTGGGTAAAAGAATTTAAAATAAAGAAACCGCCTCACCCAAATTACCATCCCACCTATAAAATTTTTAACCACACAGAACTTTTAGAGTATCTTAAAAATAAAGACAAATTATCTGGAGCCGGCATGATTATTACAGAACTAGGGGATAAGTTTATGATGATAAAATGGGAACGATTTAAAGACTAACTATATACTTTACAGAACTATATATTAAAAAAATACTAATTCATTTCTATTTAAGAATATTGTAACAACAAAAACAACAAAATACTTAAATATGAAAAGAATTCGATTAACAGTTTCCGCCTTACTATTTTCTTTGTGCGGAATGGCACAGGGTTCTACAGATTATGGTTCAGGTTTAAAATTTAATCTGAATGAAGATGGTTCAAAATACATGCGTTTTATTGCATGGAACCAGATTTGGTTTAGATCTTCCCAAATGAACCCCGGAACCATGATTGCAGACGAAGCTGCAACTACTAATACTGATATAGCTAACCGAAGACTTCGTCTTTTAGCCTATGCTCAAATTTCTAAGCGTTACATGATTGTCACCCATTTTGGGATTAATAACCAGACTTTTTCAAATGGTGGTGTTAATGGATCTTCTGGAACTGGAGGTTATGGCGCTGGAAAAAAACCTGGAATGTTTTTCCATGATGCTTGGAATGAATATGCTGTAGTACTACCTCAAGCAGATAAAAAATTCAGTATGAGCATCGGAGGTGGATTACACTATTACATGGGGTTATCAAGAATGACGATGGCTTCTACCTTAAATTTTTTAACTATTGATGCCCCAATATTCAACTGGCCTTTGATTGATAATGCCGATCAATTTGCACGTCAAATAGGTCTTTTTAGTAAAGGAAAATACGGCAAGTTAGAATATCGTTTCAGTTTGAATAAACCTTTTGCTACCAATTTAACACCTGTAAATGTTACAGACCCAAACAATGCAGTTGCCGTAGACAATAGCGGGAATACAAAATGGTCTAAAGCAGGTTACCTAGAATATCAATTCTTAGATCAAGAATCCAATTTATTGCCTTATAAAGTAGGAACTTATTTAGGTACCAAGAAAATATTTAATCTAGGAGCTGGTTTTTATACAGCCGCTGATGCTACTAGAACTTCAGTGAATGGAACTGTAGATAAACACGATATGAAGTTGTTTGCTGCGGATGCGTTTTTAGATCTTCCTATCGGCGAAGTATCCAAAAAAATGGCTATTTCGGCTTACAGTGTATTTTATAATTATGATTTCGGTCCTAACTATTTGAGAAACATTGGAATTATGAATGTAGGAATAGCTAATCCTTCATTCACAGGGAATCGTGCTTTGGCCGGTGTAGGAAATACACAACCCATGATTGGTACAGGATCAATTTGGTATACACAAGCTGGCTTTTTATTACCTACTAAAGCAGAAAAGCCAAAGTTAAGAGTACAGCCTTACGGATCTTACACTCACAAAGATTTTGAAGCATTGGACAAAGCAAGTTCTCAATTTGATTTAGGAGCTAACTTTTTCCTTGATGGGCATCACGCCAAAATTACTACTCAGTATTCTACTAGACCTATCTACACAGCAACCGACAAAATTGATGGTTCTAAAGGAGAATTCTTAGTGCAATTACAAATTTATTTATAAAACCAAAAACTATATTCAATATGAGCAATTCATCAAAAAAAGGAATTTGGAAAGTTATTTCAGCTTCCTCAATGGGTACCATGATCGAGTGGTATGATTTTTACATCTTCGGTAGTTTAGCCGTAGTATTATCAACTAAATTTTTCCCTTCAGATAATCCTACCGCAGCATTTTTGTCAACCTTGGCAACTTTCGCAGCTGGTTTTGTGGTTCGTCCTTTTGGTGCTCTCTTCTTTGGACGATTAGGAGATTTGATTGGAAGAAAGTATACTTTTATGGTTACTTTACTGCTTATGGGAGGCGCAACTTTTGTAATAGGTTGTATACCTAGTTATGAAACCATTGGTTTTTTAGCACCTGTTTTGGTTTTAATTCTTAGATTATTGCAAGGTTTAGCACTTGGTGGAGAATATGGAGGTGCCGCTACTTATGTAGCAGAACATGCTCCCAAAGGAGAAAGAGGGTATTGGACTGCTTGGATTCAGACCACTGCAACCGTAGGATTATTTGTTTCATTAGCGGTTATATTATTAACAAAATCATTATTGAGTAAAGAAGATTTTGATGCTTGGGGATGGAGAGTTCCGTTCTGGGTATCTATTTTAATGGTTTATGTATCTGTATTGATTCGAAAAAATATGCATGAATCACCAGAGTTTGCAAAAGCAAAAGCTGAAGGTAAAACGGCTACTAATCCACTAAAAGAAAGTTTTGGAAATAAATACAACCTAAAATTTGTTTTGTTAGCATTGTTCGGAGCTACTATGGGACAAGGTGTGGTATGGTATACAGGGCAATTTTATGCTATGAACTTCTTGAAAACGGTTCAGATGATTGATGCTTCTCAAGTTGAAATGTTGTTAGGAATTGCTTTAGTGCTAGGTACGCCATTCTTTATTGTATTCGGTTGGTTGAGTGATAAAATTGGTAGAAAAAACATCATGATGGCCGGTATGTTATTTGCCATTGTATTGTACAGACCAATCTACAAAAAAATGTATGAAACTACCGATTTGACTTTAAAAACAGAAGTAGCTGAAAAAACAAAAGTAGTAGCTTCTGCGAAAGTTATATCAGAAACTAAAATGGATTCAGTATATACTACTACTAGAGAGTTTACAGACGGTACAGTTTCAGAAGAAGTTAAAACCGTTCATTTAGAAAACGGAAAAGTAGTATTGGATGATAAAGGAAAAGAAAAAATAGAAACCGCAGTATCCAAAAAAATTAACAATGCCGACACTATTATGTTAGTCTTTTTAATTTTTGTTCAGGTAATTTTTGTTACTATGGTTTATGGTCCTATTGCTGCTTTCTTGGTTGAAATGTTCCCTGTAAAAATCAGATATACTTCGATGTCTCTTCCTTATCACGTGGGGAACGGAATCTTCGGAGGACTATTGCCTGCTATTTCTACCTATTTTGTGACCAATGCGAAAGAAGCTGGAAATCCAGAATTTTACCTTGAAGGATTGTGGTATCCAATTATCATTGCTGCTGTATCTTTCGTCATCGGAATGATTTATATTGATAGAAAAATTAATACTTTACACGAATAAATTAAGATATTATGAACGCATTAAAAAAATATTTAGGAGTAGTATGGATTCTATTGGCAGTAGCCGTAGCCTACTATAGCATTGGAATTTTCGGTAGTAAATTAACTTCAGGAAAGCAAGACGATTTAGTTTTCGGAATCATCATTTTCTTTATTTTGTTACCTTTAATTGTTACAGGTTTGGCTATTTTTGGTTATTACGCCTTGACTAACGAATATGACGATTAATTCAAAATAAAATAGTAATTTTAAAGCTCTTGTGTGTTCAAGGGCTTTAAAATTTTAAAAAAATATTTAATTTGATGAAAAAAAGACACCAACAAAAACTCGTTGTATTGTCCGTTTTACTTTTTATAGGTTTAAACATACCAATAGTGTTATTGTTTAGCAATATGACTTCGGTTTTTGGGTTTCCTTTAATTTATGTGTACATTTTTGGGATTTGGATTTTGTCTGTAATGGTTTCATTTATAATCCTAAAACGATATTATGAATAGCTTTTTACTCATAATCATTTTATTGATTTATGTAGGTTTTCTTTTTTTTATAGCGCATTGGGCAGAGAAGAAAGCCAATCATAAATGGAGCAATAATCCTTATATTTATTCACTTTCTTTGGCCGTTTATTGTACTGCTTGGACCTATTATGGAAGTATTGGGATGGCAGCTAATTCAGGTTTAAATTATTTACCAATATACTTAGGGCCTATTATTGCAATTCCGGCTTGGATTATTGTTTTACGAAAGGTGATAAAAATTTCCAAATTAAATAATGTCTCCAGCTTAGCTGATTTTATCTCATTACGTCACGGGAATAGTAGATTCTTGGGAGCTATAGTAACCGTTGTATGTTTAATAGGAGTAATTCCTTATATTTCCTTACAACTTAAAGCAATTTCCGAAACTTTTCACATTGTAAGCCAAACCGAAACTAACGATAATGTTTTTCAAGATTCTACAACTTACGTTGCCTTTGCTTTAGCCATATTTGCGTCGTATTATGGTTCTAGATATGTAGATGCTTCTCAAAAACGAAGAGGAGTTATAACCGCGGTAGCAATAGAAAGTATCCTTAAACTGGTTTTTTTTATTTTTATCGGTGTTTATGTTACTTTTTTTGTTTTTGATGGATTTGATGATATATATCTTCAAGCTTCAAAATTGCCTTACTTTGAAGAAAGAAATACCTTAGGAGGTTTAACTCAAGGAATGAATTGGTATTTTCTAATCGTTCTTTCTTTGTTTGCTATCTTTTTGTTACCTAGACAATTTCAGGTTTCAGTCGTAGAAAATAATAGAGAACACCATCTTAAAACAGCTATTTGGGTATTTCCACTGTACTTGTTGTTGTTTAACTTTTTTGTGTATCCGATTGCATGGGGAGGGAACGTACTTTTTAAAGGTCAAGAGGTAAATGCCGATATGTATTCGATTATTATACCACAATTTTTTAATAATCAGTTTTTAGCAGTAATCGTTTTTTTAGGAGGATTTTCAGCTGCGATTTCGATGATTGTTGTTTCTTCAATCGCATTATCTACAATGTTAAGTAACAATATATTAATACCTTACACTTACTTAGGTAAACTAAAGATTCAAAATCAAGTTGATAATAACAAAAGAATTATCAACATCCGAAAAGTGAGTATTTTTATCTTAATTATCACGGCCTATTTTATCTATCGCTATTTTGTTTTAGACTACAGTTTAGTATCAATTGGATTAATTTCTTTTGTGGTTATAGCACAATTAGCTCCTGCATTTTTCGGTTCTTTATTTTGGAGAAGAGGATCTTTGAAAGGAGCAGTTGCAGGAATCCTTGTGGGTTTGTTTTTCTGTTTTTATACGTTGTTATTTCCCTACGCCCTAGGAATTTCTTCCTCCTCTAATACATTCATTACTGAAGGCTTATGGGGGCTAGAGTTGCTAAAACCATTTCAATTGTTTGGCTTAGATTATCTGCAACCTGTACCGCATGCATTTTTCTGGAGTTTACTGTTTAATACATTAATTTATTTTGCAGTTTCGGTTAGTTTTAAAGGAAATTATCGAGAAAGAAATTATGCAGAAATGTTCATCGATATTGATAAATATAGTACCAATCACGAAAATGCTTTTGTATGGAGAGGAACAGCCTATATTAGTGATATCGAAAAAGTATTAATCAAATTTTTAGGTGAAGAAAGAACCCGAAGAGCTTTATCAATCTTCAATTTAAAATACAACATAAATCAAACTTCGGACATGGCCGATGCCCGATTAATCAAATTTGCTGAAAATTTACTTACGGGTCACATTGGAACTGCTTCAGCGAAAATTTTAATTTCTAGCGTTGTAAAAGAAGAAAAAATTTCTTTGACCGAAGTTTTACAAATTTTGGAAGAATCAAACGAAAATATCCTGATCAATAAAAAACTGACAGAAACTTCAAACGAACTTAAAAAAATTACCGAAAAATTACAGGAAGCTAATGATACTTTGGTGGTAAAAGACAAACAAAAAGACGAATTTTTAGACACGGTAACTCACGAATTACGAACTCCCATTACCGCAATCAGGGCAGCTAGTGAAATTTTATATGACGATGAAGACATCCCGAACGAATTGCGCAAACAGTTTCTACAAAATATTATTTCTGAATCCGATCGTTTGAATAGATTGATTGATAAAATTTTAGATTTAGAAAAATTTGAAACAGGAAAGCAAAAATTATATTTTGTAAAAAATGATATCATTGCCACAATTTATCAAACGATAGAACCTTTACAACAACTCATAAAAAATAAAAACATTACGGTTTTTTTAGAAAATAGTAAAAGTGTTTATGCTTGCTATGATGAAGACCGTATTATACAGGTAATTACAAATCTTCTATCCAATGCAATTAAATTTTGTCCTGAAAAAGAAGGACTAATTACGATTAAAGTAAAAGATAAAGAGGATTATATTTTAGTTTCAGTAGAAGACAACGGAAAGGGAATCAATAAAAATGAAAATGAAGCTATTTTTGATAAATTTTACCAATCTTTTAATCAAAATATAAAAAAACCAGTAGGAAGTGGGTTAGGCTTAGCCATTTGTAGGCAAATTATAGAACACCACGGCGGTAAAATTTGGGTCGAAAATATTGAAAATAGTGGCGCTTGTTTTTATTTCACTTTACCTAAAAACAAACAAATAAATGCAATTTAAAAATAATGAAAAAAATATTAATAGTAGACGATGAACCGAATATCATTATGGCTTTAGAATATACTTTTAAAAAAAATAATTACGAAGTTTTTATTGCCAGAGATGGTCAGGAAGCTTTAGATATTTTACAAAATGAAACTCCTGACGCTATCATTTTAGATATTATGATGCCTAATGTAGATGGATATGCTACCATTGCTGAAATCAAATTGAATGAAAAACTTAATCATTGTAAAATACTTTTTTTATCTGCAAAAAATAAAGAAGAACATATTGAAAAAGGAATGAGTTTGGGTGCTAATGCCTATATGACCAAACCTTTTTCAACCAAAAAACTAGTAGAAAAAATTGAAGAACTTATAACTACATAAATTATGAACTATCAAGAAATATACAACAAAAGCATCGAATCACCGGAATTATTCTGGAAAGAGCAAGCGAAACAAATCCAATGGTTTAAAAATCCCTCTACTATACTTTCAAAAGACGATAACAATTATCCTTTGTGGTTTAAAGATGGTGAATTAAACGCTTGTTATTTGGCTTTAGACAAGCATATAGAAGAAGGATATGGCGATGATATCGCTATTATTTACGATTCTCCTGTTACACAAACTATAAAAAAATATACTTTTCAAGAAGTTAAAACAGAAGTGGCACGATTGGCTGGTGGTCTACTCTCTTTAGGTTTAACTCAAGGAGATACCGCAGTTATCTACATGCCAATGATTCCTCAAGCAACTTTTGCCATGTTGGCTTGCGCTCGAATAGGAGTAACACATTCAGTTGTTTTTGGAGGATTTGCACCTCACGAACTAGCAATACGTATTGATGATTGTAAGCCTAGAATTGTTATTACAGCTTCTTCTGGAATCGAAGTAGATCGATTAATTGCTTATAAACCGTTAGTTGATGAAGCTATTGAATTAGCAGAACATAAACCTCAGAATGTTATCATTTTAAACCGAAAATTAGGAGCTAAAATTCCTTTTAAAAAATACGATATAGATTATGGAGCCTTGGTTTATGGTTCAGAAGAGGTCGATTGTGTACCTGTAAAATCTACACATCCTTTGTATGTTTTATATACTTCCGGAACTACAGGAAAACCAAAAGGAATTGTGAGAGATACAGGTGGATATGTCACTGCCTTGAAATTTTCTATGACACACATCTATGGATTAAATCCTGGAGAAGTTTTCTGGGCTGCTTCCGATGTAGGTTGGGTTGTTGGGCATAGTTTCATCGTTTATGGTCCTTTAATCAACAGAAATACTACCATTGTTTTCGAAGGAAAACCCATAAAAACGCCCGATGCTTCAACTTTTTGGAGAATGATTGCAGAGCATAAAGTAAGTGCCATGTTTACTGCTCCTACAGCGATAAGAGCCATAAAAAAAGAAGATCCTAATGGCGAATTCATTAAACAATACGATTTGTCTTCGCTCAGAACACAGTTTTTAGCTGGAGAACGTTGTGATGTGGCGACTTTAGAATGGTATAATCAACATATTCCGGTTCCTGCTATCGATCATTGGTGGCAAACAGAATCGGGTTGGCCAATGATTGCCAACATGATGGGAGTTGAGTATTTACCTGTAAAACCTGGATCTGCCGGTAAAGCAGTTTGTGGTTATGATATCCGAATTTTAGGAGAAAATGGACAAGAATTAGGACCTAACGAAGAAGGCTATGTGGTTATTAAATTGCCTTTACCACCGGGAACTTTAATGGATTTATGGGAAGATAATGAACGTTTCAAAATGGGCTATCTCAACAAGTTCCCAGGCTACTATTTTTCTGGCGATGGAGGTTTTAAAGATGAAGATGATTATTTATTTATCACTGGAAGGGTTGACGATGTTATCAACGTGGCCGGTCATAGACTTTCGACAGCAGAAATGGAAGAAATCGTTGCGTCTCATCCTGTGGTTGCTGAGTGTGCTGTTATTGGAATTAACGACGATTTGAAAGGACAAATTCCAATTGGTCTCGTCGTGATGAAATCCAATGAAACAATGGAAAGTTTTCAGTTAGAACACGAAATTGTGCAATTGGTTAGAGAAAAAATTGGTGCTGTGGCCAGTTTACGAAATGTGATCTTAGTACAACGCTTACCAAAAACGCGTTCGGGTAAAATTCTGCGTAAATTAATGAGAAGTATTGCGGACAAAGAAACCTATCAAATTCCTTCAACTATTGAAGACGAAAATGTGATTGAAGAAATTGTTACTGCATTGACTGATTATGGAATTATAAAATAAACAAAATGTATATTAAATTAGCATATTTTTAATTTTTCAAACATTTTGTTCATTATATTTACAATGTTAATTATTTAAGACATGAGCTATTACACAATAAACGATTTAGAACATTATTTCAAGATGTATAAAAAGTCGGTGCGCGAACCAAGAAAATTTTGGGATCGTATTGCCGATGAGAACTTTGTTTGGTATCAAAAATGGGAAAAAGTTTTTGATGTCGATATGCAAGAAGCTAAATTCAAATGGTTTGTAGATGCCAAAGTAAATATCACCAAAAACTGTATTGATCGTCATTTAGCACGAAAAGGGGAGAAGACAGCTATTATTTTCGAACCTAATAATCCAGATGAAGAAGCGCAACATATTTCATATAATGAACTCTATAAGAGAGTTTCAAAAATGGCTAATGTACTTCGCGAACAAGGTGTTAAAAAAGGAGACCGAGTTTGTATTTATTTGCCCATGATACCTGATTTAGCAGTTGCAGTTTTAGCTTGTGCAAGAATTGGAGCAATTCACTCAGTGGTTTTTGCCGGATTTTCAGCAGGAGCTTTAGAGGCAAGGGTAAATGATTGTGGAGCAAAAATGGTAATTACGTCTGATGGTGGTTATCGTGGTGACAAAACAATAAATTTAAAAGGTATTGTTGATGAAGCCATGCCAAAATGTCCTTCTATAGAGAAAGTATTAGTGGCTAAGAGAACCAATTCTGATGTTCCGATGCAAGAAGGAAGGGATTTTTGGTTACAACCCTTGTTAGACAAAGCGTTGGATAACAGCGTTGCAGAAATAATGGATTCGGAAGATCCTTTGTTTATCCTATATACTTCTGGTTCTACGGGTAAACCTAAAGGAATGTTACATACCACAGGAGGTTATATGGTGTATACGGCTTATACTTTTAAAAATGTTTTCAATTATCAGGATGAGGATATTTTTTGGTGTACTGCGGATATTGGATGGATTACAGGTCATTCGTATATCTTATATGGACCTTTATTAAACGGAGCAACTACCGTTTTGTTTGAAGGTGTTCCTTCTTATCCAGATTTTAGTCGTTTTTGGGAAGTAATAGAAAAACATAAAGTTACTCAATTCTATACCGCGCCAACAGCAATTCGTTCTTTATCTAAAGAAAGTTTAGAATATGTTCAGAAGTTCCCATTACGTTCTTTAAAAGTTATCGGATCTGTAGGTGAGCCAATCAATGAAGAAGCTTGGCACTGGTATAACGATCACGTGGGTGGTAAACGCTGTCCATTGGTAGATACTTGGTGGCAAACAGAAACCGGAGGAATCATGATTTCCCCAATTCCTTTTGTAACGCCAACCAAACCAACTTATGCTTCGTTGCCATTACCAGGAATTCAACCCGTATTAATGGATGAGTTACGCAACGAAATAGAAGGAAATCAAGTAACTGGAAGTTTATGCATAAAATTCCCTTGGCCAAGTATTGCCAGAACAATCTGGGGAGATCATCAGCGTTATAAAGAGACTTATTTTACGGCTTTCCCTGGAAAATATTTTACCGGAGACGGAGCTCTTCGTGACGAAGTAGGTTATTATAGAATAACGGGTCGTGTTGATGATGTGGTAATTGTTTCAGGACATAATCTTGGTACAGCTCCAATAGAAGATGCTATTAATGAACATCCAGCTGTTGCCGAAAGTGCTATTGTAGGTTTCCCTCATGATATTAAAGGAAATGCTTTGTATGGCTTTATCATTTTGAAAGAAATCGGTGAGGGTAGAGACAGAGCAAATGTGGCAAAAGAAATTAATCAGTTAATTTCTGATCAAATTGGTCCGATTGCTAAACTAGATAAAATTCAATTTGTAAGCGGTTTGCCAAAAACACGTTCAGGAAAAATTATGCGTCGTATTTTACGTAAAATAGCTGAAGGAGATTTTTCAAATTTTGGAGATACTTCTACGTTATTAAACCCTGAAATTATTGATCAAATTAAAAACGAAAGAGTTTAATTTTACTTCATAGTTTTAAAAAAGGTTCTTTTCAGAACCTTTTTTTATTTTAATCCTAAACGATTTTTCATTTTCAAATAAACCATAGCAATGCTAAAAGCATAATTGGCTGAAGTTGTGATATCAGGTGCATCCACTTTATAGGAATTTAATATTTCCAAAAATGGATATTGTTTGTTGAGTTGATCAATTATTTTTCCGTGCATCACTTCAATATCTAGCAAATCGTTTTTAATACGACCACTTTGAAGTTTATGCAAATATTCATTCAAAATTTCAATATCATAATGAATGCGATGCCCGATTAGAGTAGCATTTCCAATGAAATTAATCAACGATTCTATAGCTTTAATTTCCGAGTAGGTTAAATCCTTATTTTCTAAAATTTCTTTTTTATCCAATTCAATTTCAAGACTGTCTTCCAAAAGGATTTGACCATTTTCAATAGCCACGGCTCCTATAGAAATAATACGGTCTTTCGATGGATTAATTCCAGTGGTTTCAAGGTATAAGGCTACTTTTCGGTGAGATGGATGTTCAAATTTAAAAACATAATCTTTCCAAAAATCGGGGTAATCTTTTCCAATATTTTTTAACCAATCGAGCATATTATGAGAACTGTGTTAATTGAAAAGTATCTTTTACAATTTCTTCTAAATCTTTCAGAACATGTAAAGATTCTTTCAGCTTTTCTTTATCAGATTTTGATAAGTTTTCAATATCAATAAAGATGCCAATATTATCATTTTTCAATCCTTCTAAAGTTCTTAATCTAGAAACTTGCAAAAAGACATCAGCAGCATTTAAATAAATTTCGGCATTGTCTGCATCTTTAATCGCTAATTCTTTATATCTGTAAAAAGAATTGTTGACTCCTTTTAAACCGTGATGAAAAGCTAACAAGCGACCAATATCTACCAATTGATCTATTGCTTTGGCTTTGATGTTAAATGTACCGTTATCCTCTTCATTAAATTTTTTGAAAAAGTTCAAAGGCGCCGGTTTTCGTAAGGCATCATTTCCGAGATAATCAAAGAAGAGAGTTTTGTTTTTGATTGAGAAAATAGCTTCTGTAATCTCACTTTCAATGTTTTGATCCCCATAGACAAATTCAAAATCAAAGAATATCGAACAGTGTTCATTGGTATATTCTCCTGGAGTATTGATCCAATTTTCGTATTGCTTAATCCATTCACTTAATGATTTACACCACTGTAAATTATGAGCGTTATGGTTATATTCACAATGTTTGTATCCTATTTTTTCAAGAATTTCATTGATTCTCTTAGTCAATTGACTAAAATAATCTTTTACAATTCTGTTTTTTTGAATGTCAACGTCATGATACACTAAAAAATTATCATAATCGGTTAGGAGTAACTGCTCTTTTCGTCCTTGACTACCAATACTAAAAAACGCAAATGGGACAGGGGGTGAGCCTAGTTCCAAAATGGCTATTTCAATACTTCTTCTAATTATTGAAAGCGTAATTTCTCCCGAAACATTAAAAATATGTTGTAGAGGAATATTTTTCGTAACGGCTTGCTGAATGATATCGGCTAAAGCATAACGAATTGATTTTAATTGTTGAGCCGTTCCAGAACGTTTAATCTCTTTTAACAAAACACCAGGTGAATTGGCCTGAGCTTCAACCAAATCATTCTGAGTAATAACTCCTTTAATTTCAGTATGAGCCGTACCATCTAGTGTCACACACAAGTGATGTACTTTGTGCGATAACATTACCAACTGAGCTTCTGCTAAAGAGATATTTTCTGTAACCGTAATTACAGGATAGGTCATTATTTTGTCAATATGAGAGTGAATGGCGTGTTTTCCCGTAGCTACTTTTAATCTAAAATCGGCATCAGTAACAATTCCAATAACGGTATCCGTTTCTTTTACAAAAGCATTATCTAACAAATTGTCAGACATGGCAATAGCGACTTCACGTATGGTTTGATTGTGTTCTACAATCAACGGTTTTCTATTGTAATTTAAAGTTTGAAAAAAGGATAAATCATTCTGAAATTCAATAAATTGTACAGAATCTGAGATTAATTCCTGATTTATTTTGTCGGTAGGATTGGTTGAATTTTGTGCAAAACTTTGCAATAAAAAATTCAAAACTTCCGAATTTTGTGATACAAAAGGCTTAAAAACATCTATGGGAACAGCATACAACATACTTTCTTCGTTGGCTTTAGCGGTCATTTGATAGTTATTTTTAGCAAAAAATGGACGCAAACCAAATACATCGCCAATGTAACATTTATTCAAAAGTGTTTCTTCAGCATCAGAAATCACAGTTAAATGAACAACACCGGAATTAACCACATAAAAATAATCGTGTAAAGAATCATTGATCTTAAATAATGATTCATTTTTATTAAGATGAATAACACGAATTTTTTTTGCTATAACTTTCAGTTCTTCAAAATTCAAAAAACTAAAAGGTTTAAAATCTTTTAAAAAATTGGCTACAGTTTCAGAAATAGAGTCTTTCATGAATTGTGATTTTGTTAACTTAACTGTAAAAGTAAGGACAAATAATGGAAGTTATGTATGGTTTTTGAAATTTTCTATTTTACATAATATAAATTATAGTTCAATAGTATAAACTTTTAATCAGCCATACTGAACAATCTTTCGCGGAACTTTTTACCAATAGCTATTTGAAGATTTTTTTTGTATTCCTCTAATAACCAATCGCGATAATTTTTTGTAGAATTCGATAAACAGCGACAAAATATTTTTACACGATAAGCAGCAGAATCTTCGAGATATTTAGCTAATTTTTTAGCTTCATTAAGATCTTCAGAATTTTCTACACACATTACGGCATGCTGATCTATAGATTCTTCAATAACCACTTTAGGACGAAAATTTTTACGAATGGCAATTTTAAAAGCTTCTTCAATATCAAAATCCAATACCGAAGAATTTTTAAATAACTCACGAATTTCTAATGGCAATTCGTATTTAAAATGCATTTCAATTTCAGCATCTTCACGTAAATTATCCAAATAATATTCTGGTGATTTAAAAATATGTTGCCAATCAACCGGTGCATCCCAAAGTCCAAATCGTGCTGCATTATTTCCCAAATCGATAATGCTAAATTCTTTTTTATTAGGAAGTAAACGTGAACCACGACCAATCATTTGAAAATATAATGTCAATGATTTTGTGGCTCTATTGATGATAATTGTTTCTACCGTAGGCTCATCGAAACCTGTGGTCAAGATACCTACAGAGGTCAAAATTGCATCCGGAGTGTGTTTAAACCATCTTAAAATATCTTTTCGTTCCTCCGGAGACGTTGTATTATCAAGATGTCGGATGGTATAACCTGCTTCTGTAAAAGTATCTAAAACGTACAAAGAAGTATGTATACCGTTATTGAAGATCAAGGTTTTCTTGCCTTTGGATTTCTCTTCGTAGGCATGCAATAATTTACTTTGCATGTCCAATTGAGAATACAATTCATCGGAAGATTTTACCGTGTAATCGCCATTAATTCCAACTTTTAAGCTCTGTAAACCAACGTCATAACTATACGTATTGGCTTTTGCCAAATAACCGTTTTCAATTAATTTATTAATGGGATCACCTACAATGAGTTCTTTGTAATTTTCATACATAGGTAATTTTATGTTAGAACTCAAAGGAGTAGCTGTTACACCTAAAATAAAAGAATTTTTAAAAAAGGAAAAAAGCTTTCTGAACGAGTTATAATGGGCTTCGTCAATGATTACAAGGCCTATATTTTCTATTTCAAGTTTTTCGTCGTTCAATCTATTTTTTAAAGTTTCAACCATGGCCACAAAACAAGAATACTCGTTTTGATCCGGTAAATCTTTAATTTTTGAATTGATGATTTTGTTTTTTACTCCAAAACCATCTAACATTCTTGAAGTTTGTTTGCACAATTCGATTCTGTGCGTTAATACCATTACTTTTTTGTTATGGTATTCTAAGTAACGACGGACGATTTCAGAAAAAATAACGGTCTTCCCCCCTCCTGTTGGTAACTGATACAACAAGTGATAATTAGGTTCTACTTCGTCCATACGGTCAAAAATAGCGCTGATGTCACGTTTTTGGTAGCTGTAAAGCTCCTTTCTTTCTTGAGTTTTTGATTCCAAATCGTGATGCGACATTTTTTTAAATTTTTTGCAAAAGTACGTTTAAAAAACAGTTAATAGACTCTTTTTAGCACAAAATTTTAATTATGCATTTTTTAACTAATTTGAAGATTGTAAGTATTACCGACTTTATAAAAGATTTCTTTTCTTTGCACTATTATAAAGATTTCAAATCATGCTTAAATTTTTTAGAAACGTTGCGTTATTAGAGGGAGTATCATACATTGTGATCATGGCAAATATGCTTTTTATAAAACCTACAAATATGGATTTATACAAAACATTATTATACCCAGTAGGAATGTCTCACGGAGTATTATTTATTGCTTATGTGGTTCTTGCATTTTTACTTTTTAAACCTCTAAAATGGAGTTTACAAACTTTATTTGTTGTTTTAGTGGCTTCATTGATCCCATTTGGAACTTTTTATATTGAAAAGAAATATTTGAAAAATGCTTAAATTCACTGAGAATATATTTGGTTGGTGCTACAAACTATTAAAAAAGCTTGATTTTAATGAGACTTTAGCGTCTTACTTAAGTCTTGCTGTTAATATTTTTATTCTAAGCGTATTGGCCTACATCATGTATGTAGTGTTTCGATTTGTTTTGGTAACACTGATGGCTGTTGTAGCGAAGAAATCACGAACCAAATTTGATGATTTGCTAGTTTCTAATGAAACGGCCAAATATATCTCTCACTTGATTCCACTTATATATATTTATAAGTCGGTTCCGATTATTTTAGAAGACTTCACTTCTTGGGAAACTATCTTCGGAAGATTAGTCGCCGTATATATTGTTTTATTGGTTATTTGGATCATACAATCCATATTAAAAGCTTTTAGAGATCATTTAAAAAACAAGCCTGAATACAGCGATAAGCCTATCGATAGTTATGTGCAGGTTTTCATGATTTTGCTTTGGATATTGGGAGTCACTACTATTGTTGCTAAAATTTTAGATGTTGGTACCGATACTTTAGTTAAAACTCTAGGGGCCGTTTCTGCTATAATCATCTTAATATTCAGAGATACTATTTTAGGATTTGTAGCCAGTGTTCAAGTTTCTATTAACGATATGATTCGCATTGGAGATTGGATTACTATGGACAAGTTTGGTGCCGATGGTGATGTAATAGAAATTAATTTAGCCACTGTAAAAGTTAGAAATTTTGATAACACGACAACTACAATTCCAACCTACAGTTTAATTTCTGATAGTTTTAGAAATTGGCGAGGAATGATTAATTCTAACGGAAGACGTATCAAAAGACATGTTTTAATAAAAGCCAATTCCATTCGATTTGTTCGCGAAGAAGAATTAGAAGATTTCAAAAAAATTCAACTGATCAGATCGTATATTGAAAAAAAGCAAGCTGATATCCGCAAACATAATGAATTGCATCAAGTTGATAAAACATTGTCTATTAATGGTAGAAACCTAACAAACTTTGGATTATTTCGAAAATATCTTACTCGATATTTAGAAAATTATCCGGGATTAAATAAGGATATGACTCTTTTGTGTCGTCATTTGCAACCTACCGCGCAAGGTATTCCTTTAGAAATTTATGCCTTTTCTAGCGATAAACGATTTGAAAATTATGAATATATCATGAGCGATATATTTGATCATGTTCTCGCTTCGGTGGTTTATTTCGATCTAGAAATTTTTGAAATGCCTTCGGGTAAAAACGCCATTAGTGAAGCTTAATATCGATCATCTCGACTTTACCGTAATTTCCAATCAGGAGTTTGAAATAAAAATCAACTACTGAAGATTATTTTTTTTAATATTTCAACTTAAGAAATTAATCTTCAGCAGTTTTGATACGGTTTCTAACATACTCCACCTCCGTTTTTCCATGAGGTAACGGTTTTCCTTCTTTGTCAAGATTAACCATCGTAATAGAATCGATAGTAATAATGGTTTCGCGAGTCATCATATTGCGAACTTCACATCGAAGGGTCAATGAAGAACTTCCGAATTTTACCACTTCTATCCCAATCTCAATAATGTCTCCTTGTTTGGCAGAACTAATAAAATTAATTTCCGACATGTGCTTGGTAACCACTCTGGTATTTTCCAATTGCACGATAGAATACAAAGCCGCTTCTTCATCAATCCATGCTAATAATCGACCTCCAAATAAGGAATGATTAGCATTTAAATCTTCTGGTTTTACCCATTTTCTGGTGTGGAATCTCATACGTTGAATTTTTTTAATGCTTCGTTAATAATCTCTTTATGGTCAAAAGCCAATTCAGGTAATTCATCTAATGGAAACCATTTGGCTTCTTTAGCATCATCGGCTGCTATAGCCCTTGTTTCCTTAGTTACCTTACCAAAAAAAGCTACCGATACCGTATGAATTCTAGGATCTCTAAATGGTTTTCCGAAAGCTCCAATCTGATGAAGTTGATCAACTGTAATGGTTGTTTCTTCTAAAAGTTCACGTTTGGCAGCATCTTCCAAATCTTCGTTTTCATCTACAAAGCCACCGGGTAAAGCCCAACAATCTTTATAAGGATCTTTTAAGCGTTTAATTAATAAGAGTTCTTTTTCTACATTTGGTCGAACCAAGACAACATCGACTGTTACAAATATTTTTGAAGTATACATAAACTATTTTTTCAACACTAAATTACTAATAACTTTTGAAAGTATTTTCTTTATCTGTCATCATTTGTAGTAAATTTAGAATATTGTAATAGACCGTTTTTAAATTTAGAGAAATCATAAAAATTAGGCTGTAAAATTATTATCCCAAAATCGGACTATTTTAAAATTATACTATGGAATCACGTGATCGAAAAATTATAGCGTTACGAGGAGAAACACTAGGAACACTTACTCCTCAATCTTCTGCAGAAGAAATTTTTCAAAATCAGACTTTACGTCCTATTTTAAAGTTTCAAAATGATTTATTTATTCAGGTTTTTATTAATTATGCCGTAAAACAAAAGAACGTTTTTTTTGATTTGTCTCCTGAAAAAAAGTTAGTTTACATTGAAAATGTACTGCAAAAAGACATCAAATTAAGAAACTTATTAAAAGGGATGATTATTGCTTTTTTTACCTCTGAAGAATATTCAGTATATATAAAAAATTCATCAAACCTTAATAAGAGAATGATGAATTTATTGATAGAACGTTTGAGAAGTCAAGTGCAAATGCTTGAAAAATAGCTACTTTTCTCTTGATTTTAATAGTTTTACAACATCGTCTAATTGAAACCCTTTGGCTTGCAATAAGATAAGATAGTGAAATAACAGATCGGCACTTTCATTCAAAAATAAGTCGGTATTGTTGTCTTTGGCTTCAATAACCATTTCAACAGCCTCTTCCCCTACTTTCTGAGCAATTTTATTGATGCCTTTACTAAATAAACTTGAGACATAACTTTCTTGGTTGGCTACATTTTCTTTTCGATTTTGAATCGTTTTTTCCAATTTTGAAATAAATCCATATTCCTGATTATTAGCTTCTTGCCAGCAGGTATCTGAACCAGTATGACAAGTAGGTCCAACAGGTTTTACTTTTATTAGAAAAGTATCACTGTCACAATCAATTTGAATAGAGACCAACTCTAAGAAATGACCACTATCCTCACCTTTTGTCCATAGTCGTTTTTTACTTCTGCTGTAAAAAGTTACTTTTTGAGACAGCTTTGTAATTTCTAACGCTTCTTCATTCATATAGCCAAGCATTAGAACATTTTTGGTTTCAACGTCTTGGATGATAGTTGGAATTAATCTATCGCTATATTTTGTAAAATCGGGTTTCATAATTTGTTATGGAATTATTTATAACCTTACGGCAATTTCTTGTTGTTTTAAAAATTTTTTTAAGTTCGGAATTTCAATTTCTTGAAAATGAAAAACACTAGCAGCCAGAGCGGCATCGGCTTTTCCTAGAAGGAAAGCATCAGCAAAATGTTGCATGTTTCCTGCTCCGCCAGAAGCGATAATCGGAATATTTAAATTATCTGACAATTCTGCCAAAGCTTCATTAGCAAATCCATTTTTGGTTCCGTCATTATTCATAGAGGTGAATAAAATTTCACCTGCCCCTAGTCTTTCTGCTTCTTTTGCCCAATCTAATAAATTTAAATGTGTTGGCACTTTTCCTCCCATTAAATGAACTATCCATTGATTATCAATAATTTTAGCATCGATTGCTACTACCACACATTGAGAACCAAATTCCTTTGCCAATTGGCTAATTAACTCTGGATTTTTGATGGCAGAAGAATTCACAGAAACTTTATCAGCACCGTGTTGAAGCAGTATTTTTACATCTTCTACACTAGAAATCCCGCCACCCACAGTAAAAGGGATATTGATTGCTTGAGCAACTTCTTTCACTAAATGATTTAAAGTTTTACGACGCTCTTCCGTAGCTGAAATATCTAAAAAAACCAATTCATCCGCGCCAGTTTCTGCATATTTAATAGCTAATTCGACAGGATTTCCAGCGTCTTTTAAATCGATGAAATTTACTCCTTTCACCGTTCGTCCGTTTTTGATGTCTAGACAAGGTATAATTCGTTTGGTAAGCATATTTGTTAGTTGTTGTTTAAAATGAAAAACTCTAGTTGTTTTAATGTAATTTTTCCTTCGTAAATAGCTTTACCAATAATCGTTCCCTCGCAACCCAATTGGGCTAGTTTGGGTAAATCTTCATAAGTAGCAATTCCACCGGAAGCTATTAATTTGATTCCAGGGATGGTTTCTAAAATTTCACTATATAGCGCGAAACTTGGTCCTTGAAGCATTCCGTCTTTGGCAATATCTGTACAAATGACATATTCAATTCCCTTGTTTTTATAGTATTGAATAAATGGAATTAAATCTTCTTTGCTGTCTTCGAGCCAACCCGAAACGGCTATTTTTTTGTTTAAAGCATCGGCTCCTAGAATAATTTTTTCACTTTTGTATGTTGCTAACCAATTCAGAAACAACTCGGAATTCTTAACAGCAATACTTCCACCGGTAATTTGGTTAGCACCGCATTCAAAAGCTATTTTTAAATCTTCATCACTTTTTAATCCTCCGCCAAAATCAATCTTCAAAGTAGTTTTTGAAGCAATTTGTTCTAGGATTATATAGTTAATAATTCTGTTGGATTTGGCTCCATCTAAATCGACCAAATGCAAATAGGTTATCCCGTGATCTTCAAACTTTTTGGCAACTTCCAACGGATTTTCATTATAAATGACTTTCGTATCATAATCACCTTTTGAGAGACGGACACACTTTCCGTCGATAATGTCTATGGCAGGTATAATTCTCATCTTAAATTTTTAAAAAATTAGCTAAAATTTGAGAGCCGACTTTACCACTTTTTTCAGGATGAAATTGTACCCCGTAAAAATTCTCTCGTTGTAATGCCGAAGCATATTCTACATCATAATTGGTTCTTGCAATAGTTTCATTGCTCACCGACGCGTAATAACTGTGAACTAGGTACATATATTCATTTTCATTTATACCCTCAAACAATGGTGATTGAAGATTATAAATAGTATTCCATCCCACTTGAGGCACTTTGACTTGGTTCGAGAAACGTTTCACCACCACGTCAAAAATTCCTAGACCTTGTGTATTACCTTCTTCAGTGTGTAAGCACAGCAGTTGCATTCCTAAGCAAATTCCTAAAACCGGTTGCTTTAATGTAGGAATCAAGACATCAAGACCAGAATCTTTGAGCTTTTTCATAGCGCTTTCGGCTTCACCCACACCTGGAAAAATAACTTTATCGGAATGTTTTATAACTTCCCTATCATTGGTTACAATTCCTGTAATTCCTAAACGCTCTAACGAAAACAAAACGCTTTGCACATTGCCTGCACCGTAATCTATAATAGCTACTTTCATATATGTAAAATATATTTTTTAGAGGTCATATATGTTATCATCTTTTTATTTATTAGTGTTTGCTTAGGCAAACTTATAGTTAGTGATGATTTCATTATAACATTCCTTTTGTTGATGGCAGAATCATTTTTTCTGTGTCTCTTTTAACGGCAACTTTGATAGCCTTGGCAAAAGCTTTAAAAATAGCTTCAATTTTATGATGCTCATTGACCCCTTCTGCTTTGATATTTAAATTTGCTTTCGCACCATCGGTGAAGGATTTGAAAAAATGTAAAAACATTTCTGTTGGCATTTTTCCTATCATTTCTCTTTTAAATTCAGCTTCCCAAACTAGCCAGTTTCTACCTCCAAAATCTATGGCGACCTGAGCTAAACAATCATCCATGGGCAAACAAAACCCATAACGTTCTATTCCTAATTTGGAACCCAGAGCCATGCCAAACGCCTCACCCAACGCTATAGCTGTATCTTCAATCGTATGGTGCTCATCGACTTCAAGATCTCCTCGAACAGTAATGTCTAAGTCCATTTGTCCGTGTCTAGCAATTTGATCCAGCATGTGATCAAAAAAAGCAATGCCTGTATCGATTTTACTTTTGCCACTGCCATCTAAATTCAACTGAATGGCAATATCAGTTTCATTTGTTTTTCTTACAACAGAAGCAGTTCTGGATTTCAGTTTTAAGAACTCATAAATTGATTTCCAATCGTTTGTTTCTAGAGCAATTACAGAATTTAACTCTGCTTGCTCAACGGAAATTTCAGTTGTTCCCAATTGAGTATTATCGTTGATGAAAATAGCTTTTGAACCTAGATTTTTTGCCAATTCTACATCCGTTAAACGATCACCAATAACAAAAGAATTTTCTAAATCATATTCCTCTGAAAAATATTGAGTCAAAAGCCCAGTACGAGGTTTTCGCGTTGGAGCGTTGTCTGAAGGAAAACTTCGATCGATGCAAATATTATCAAAGACAACACCTTCACTTTCAAGAGTTTGAAGAATAAAGTTTTGCACTGGCCAAAAAGTGTCTTCAGGAAAACTGCTAGTTCCTAATCCGTCTTGATTGGTTACCATTACTAATTCGTAATCTAATTCTTGAGCGATTTTAGCCAAGTAAGAAATACATTTCGGATAAAAAATTAATTTGTTAAAAGCATCTATTTGTTGATCTTCAGGCTCTTTGATAATGGTTCCATCTCGATCGATGAATAATATTTTTTTTGACATTTTACAGCGACTTTAAAATGGTAATTAATTGAGTGTTTTCTTCGGGAGTTCCTATTGTGATACGCAAGCAATTAGTACATAAAACTTGTGACGTACGATTTCTAACTACTATTCCCTTTTCTAATAATTGAAGATAGCGTTTGTTGGCATCATCTACTTTTATTAAAACAAAATTAGCATCCGTAGGATATACTTTTTCAACAAAATCTACCTCAAGTAATTGTTTAAGTAACTTAGCTTTCTCTTCTTTTAATAAATTAATTTTATCATCAATGGTAGTTTTCTTTTCTAATTGTTCTAATGCTGTTTTTTGTGTCAGTACATTGATATTATAAGGCGGTTTAATTTTATTTAAAATTGAAATTATAGCTGGCGAAGCATATAAAATTCCAAGTCGTAAACCCGCCATCCCGAATGCTTTAGAAAAAGTTTGCGAAATAACTAAATTAGGATAGTCTGAAATTTCGGCCAACCAACTTTCTTTTTCTGAAAAATCAATATAGGCTTCATCCAAAAGCACTAAACCTTTGAAATTTTTCAATAAAGTAACTATACTCTCATCTGAAAAAGAATTTCCTGTGGGATTATTGGGCGAACACAAAAAGATAATCTTGGTATTCTCATCTACCTTATTCAAAATGTCTATAACATTTGGCTCAAAATCAGGAGTTAATATTACTTCTCTGTTTTCTACAGCATTCAAATTAGCCAAAACACTATACATACCGTAAGTTGGCGGAAGTGTAATAACATTGTCTTGATTGGGTTCACAAAAAGCTCTAAACAATAAATCTAGAATTTCATCGCTTCCATTTCCTAATAAAATTTGATCTTCTGAAATTTTCTTAATTTTCGAAAGTACCTTTTTAACCGATTTTTGTTGTGGATCCGGATAACGATTGACACCATTTTCAAAGGGATTTTCATTAGCATCCAAAAAAATCATAGATTCTTCAAAATCTTTGAACTCATCGCGTGCGGATGAATAAGGTTGCATTTGAGCTATATTTTTACGTACTAATTCATTAATTTTCATTGCCAAGTGATTTTAAACGTAATGTAACTGCATTTTTGTGAGCATCTAGACCTTCTGCATTGGCCATAATTTCTATCGTTTTTCCTATGTTTTGAATGCCTTTTGGTGAGATTTTTTGAAACGTGATGGATTTCATAAAACTTTGTAAGTTTACCCCATTATAATTTTTAGCATAACCATTGGTTGGTAAAGTATGATTGGTACCAGAAGCATAATCACCAGCACTTTCAGGAGTATAATTACCAATAAAAACAGAACCTGCGTTGTATATAGAATCTATGAAAAATTCTTCGTCTTGACTGCAAACAATGAAATGTTCTGGTGCATAAAGATTAATAAACTCTATGGCTTCATTAATGTCTTTAACTACGATTAGTTTAGAATTTTCAATTGCCTGAGCTGCAATCGTTTTTCTTGGTAATGCTTCCAATTGTTTTTTTACTTCTTTCTGTATAGAGCTTTGTATTTTTTCTGATGTAGTTACTAAAATTACCTGACTATCTGGACCGTGTTCGGCTTGACTTAATAAATCGGAAGCTACAAATTCTGCATTAGCAGTATTATCTGCAAAAACCAATAATTCACTCGGACCAGCGGGCATATCTATAGCTACATTATATTGAGTAGCGACTTGTTTTGCTACGGTCACAAATTGGTTACCAGGTCCAAAAATTTTATAAACTTTATCAATGGTCTCCGTACCAAAAGTCATTGCGGCAATCGCTTGTATCCCTCCTACTTTATATATTTTAGTAACGCCACATAAATTGGCAGCATATAAAATAGCAGGATTAATATTTCCTTCCTTATCTGGCGGTGTACATAAAACAATCTCTTGACATCCTGCAATTTTAGCTGGAACAGCAAGCATTAAAACCGTTGAGAATAATGGTGCTGAACCGCCCGGAATATATAAACCTACTTTTTGAATCGGCTTATTTTCAATCCAACAATTAACGCCTTCCATTGTTTCAATTTCTTGCTTTGATTTCTTTTGCATTGCATGAAATTGAGTAATATTTTCTTTTGCTATTGTGATGGCTTGTTTTAATTCTTCAGGTAACTGATTAACCGCTTTTTCAATTTCAGTAGCACTTACTTCTAGCTCCTCCAATTGAATTCCATCAAAAAAAGAAGTATATTTTTTTACTGCACTATTCCCTTTTTGTTGTACTTCTTTAAAAATTAGTTTTACGGTTTCTTCAATATCTGAATAGGATAAAGTGGGTCTTTCTGTCAAGGAATCCCATTGCTCTTTTCCTGGATAAAGTATTTTTTTCATGAGGTAGTTGATTTATAAAACGATTTTTTCAATTGGACATATTAAAATTCCTTCCGCGCCACTTGCTTTTAATTGATCGATGACATCCCAAAACTTCTCTTCATCGATTACCGAATGAACACTACTCCAGCCTTCCTCTGCCAAAGGCATAACTGTTGGACTTTTTAAAACGGGGAGAATTTTACTAACCTCTGAAATTTTATCATTAGGCACATTCATTAAAATATATTTTGACTTTCGAGCTCTTAAAACGGATTGGATTCTGAATAATAATTTATTCAATAGAGAAGTTGCTTCTGTTGAAATTAATGGCGACACCGCCAAAACAGCTTCACTTTTTAGTATTATCTCTACTTCTTTTAAGTTGTTTTTAAACAAGGTACTTCCGCTCGAAACGATATCGACAATCGCATCAGAAAGGCCTATGTTTGGAGCAATTTCTACAGATCCAGATATTTGGTGAATATCAATAGAAATTCCTTTGGAGTTAAAATAATCGGTTACGGTTTTGGGATATGATGTAGCAATGCGTTTTCCTTCTAAATCATTCAGAGAAGTATAAGAAAAAGTTTTAGGTACCGCTACTGAAACCCTACATTTTGAAAAACCTAATTTTTCTGCAACTTGAATTGTTTGACCTTTTTCAACAAGTAAATTATCTCCCACTATGGCAATGTCAACCACACCATCGATAAGATATTGCGGGATGTCAGAATTTCTTAGAAAATAAACCTCTAATGGGAAATTACTTGCAGTAGCTTTTAACTGATCGTTACCGTTATTGATAGAAATACCACAGTCTTTTAGAATTTGAATACTGTCTTCGTTTAGTCGACCTGATTTTTGAATGGCAATTTTTAAAATACTCATTTTTTATTTTAGATTTTATGAGTATATCAAAGGAATTATGTAGTAACAAAAAACCCGTTTGATATACTCAAACGGGTTAATAGTTTATATGATTTTACACAATATCATCACTACCTCGCTTGAGCGTGGAATAAATGATGATGATGTAATTGATTTAAAAACATTGCTCTGATTTTGTTTTGCAAATTTATGAGGTTTTATTTTATAAAAACAAATAAAATTAAAAAATTGTGATTTGTTTAATGATTTTCTTCAGAGCCTTCTTCGCTATGATTTTCTGTAGTTGTTTGATTTTGAGCACCTTCTCTGATCTCTGTATGACGAATTTCTCCTCCAGTAGTTCCAACAGATTTACTTAAAGTTACTGAAACAATAGCTATAATTAATACCGCAAAAGCCATAAATTTCGCTTTAGCATGCTCTTTAATGTTCAAGAATAAACCTAAAAGAGAAGTTATTCCTAAAAGATACATTACAATTGCAAATTTTTCTGCAATTTCTTCATGTTCGTGAATAATATCGTGACCAACGTTAGGTAATGATTCTGCAATTTCTTCAGCACCTTCACCGGTTGCCATACTTGCAATAGTAAAGACAGAGGCTACAATAAATACGATATAAGCAGTGTTTTTAACACTGTTGTTTTTTAAAAAGATTCCTGCTAGTAAAATTCCCAATCCAAAAATACTTCCAATAATAGGAAAGTGATTAACCAATAGGTGTAAGTGAGCTTCATTCATAGTTTTTATAATTTAGTATTATTAAAATTTATCCTGCCACCGAAACACCAATTAATGCACCGATACCATAAGTAACTGCTGCGGCAGCCAAACCAAAGAACACTTGTCTCATACCTGAAAACAAGATACTTCTTCCAGTGAAAAGCGTTATTGCTGAGCCAATTGTAAATAATCCTATTACCGAACTTCCGATGCTTAAAAATATTGCATTTTTCCCTTCAAGAAATATAAACGGATACAGAGGAATGATTGCTCCAATAGCAAACAATACAAAAGAAGTAATAGCGGCTTCCCATGCAGATCCTTCTAATTCTTCTTTGTTAATTCCTAATTCTTCAGTAATTAAAGTTTCAATGGCAGACTCTTGCGAAGTAAACGCTTTTTCAGCAAGTCTTGTAGCTTCTTCTTCGCTCATTCCCTTGGCCTGATATAAAAGCGATAATTCCTTTTTTTCTTCTTCTGGAGAAGCTTCTAACTCCTCTGTTTCCATGGCAATTTGATTATCAAATAATTCTTTAGAAGATTGTACCGATAACCATTCCCCTAAGGCCATAGATATTGCTCCAGCCAGCAAACCCGCTGAACCTGTTAGTAAAATGGTACTGTTAGACACTGCTGCACCAGCTACTCCCATCACTAAACTCATGTTAGAAACTAGTCCGTCATTAGCGCCCAAAACGGCCGCTCTCAATGCATTACCACCAACAGATTTATGGCGACTTTCAAATTTTGATAAAAAACCTCCCGAGACATTTAGGGAACTATTTTTATTTACTTCTTCAATAATTTTTAAGTGATTGTGCTCGTAACCGGTTAGTTTTTCTCCTTTTTCGATTTTATTTTTAATCGTATTAACAGCAAATTGTTTTTCAATATTTGAAAGATTGCTGATTATTGAATTATAGCCAAAAACTTTTCCCAATTTAAGTTGCAATTTAGCTTTGCTTGAAGGTAATGGCATTGCCGTTTGAGGTTCAATCTCTTGTAACTTAGACAACATGGCATTAGCATGATTCTTTTCGATTTGTCCTAAACTAAGTAATACTTTTTTTAGATTTTCATCTGTCTGAATATTAGCTATATTATCGTACAAAAAAGCCGTATCAACTTCTGTTTGCAATTGGTGTTTAAGTTTATTTATATTCATATACAAATAAGGATATTAAATTTTTTATGTGGCTAAAAATAAGTGATTAAAATCACTGACAATATATGTAAAAATAATTAAATTTACACTTCAAAAATTAAGTTTAATGCATTTTTTTAAGAAAAACTCCCCGATTTATCAATTGTTAAAATTATACCTACTGATTAGCATAGTTTTAAGAACGGTTTTAATTTTTCACCCAATCACAACAGCCAGTTTTAGCCCAACCGAAATTATTAAGATTTTTGCTGCTGGATTGTTATCCGATTTTTTTATATTCATAATCATCAGTACTTTTTTCTGGTTGTATTTGATTTTTCTGTCAGATTCCAAATATGAAAAACCTTGGGGGTATTTAACCTTTGGAATTTTATCTCTCTTACTAATTTACATTTCATTTTTCAATACTATTTTGAATGAATACGGTAGTGCTTTACCTAGAATTGCTATAATCTTTTTAGGGATTAAAACATTATTTTTCGGATTAATGCTGTTTCTTCCAAAATACAGAAATAAAATCCGTTTTTGGTTGTATTCTTCAGCGATTTTTCTTTTCATTTTAATTATCGTTCAGAATGCTTTAAGCGAATTTTTCTTCTGGAATGAATTTGGCGTACGTTATAATTTCATCGCTGTAGATTATTTAGTTTATACCAATGAAGTAATTAAAAATATAATGGAATCTTATCCGGTAGTTCCTTTGTTTACTGCTGTGGGATTAATCACTTTATTATTTACTTATTATATTGTTAAAGAATCTAAGTTTTTTTTAGAAAACCTTCCGTCTGTTTCGACTAAACTAAAGAGTTTGACTTATTATTTGATCTTAATTTTTGCTTCATTGTTCTTTATTCCATTGTTAGCAAAACAAGAAACATCTGCCAATATTTTCACCAATGAACTGCAAGCCAATGGAATTCATCGATTTTACTTGGCTTTTATGAATAGTGAATTGGATTTTAACAAGTTTTACAAAACGATTCCTGAAAACGAAGCGTATACTTTATTGCAGAAGCAAATTCCGGGTATATCGAAAAATAATACTAAACGAGAAATTGTTTCAAATCTTCCTGAAAACAAGAAAAATGTGGTATTGATTACGGTAGAAAGCTTGAGTGCTGATTTTATGAAAGCATATGGAAATCAAAAAAACATCACTCCTTTTTTAGATAGTTTAGCTACCCAAAGCACCGTATTTACAAATTTATATGCTGTTGGAAATAGAACGATTCGAGGTCTAGAAGCTGTTACTTTATGCTTGCCACCTTCAGCTGGAGAAAGTATTGTGAAACATAAAGATAACAAGAACAAATTCTCTAGTGGCAATATTTTTAAACAAAAAGGATACACGGTTAAGTATTTATATGGAGGTGATGCTTATTTTGATAACATGGAAGATTTTTTTAGTGGAAACGGTTACGATATCGTAGACAAGAAATCGCTCTCTCCTGAAGAAATCACTTTTGAAAATGTTTGGGGAGTTTGTGATGAAGACATGGCGAAAAAAGCCATAAAAACAATGAACGAAGAAGCTAAAAGTGGTAAACCTTTCTTTAATCATTGGATGACGGTGAGCAACCACAGACCTTTCACTTATCCAGCAGGTAAAATTGACATCCCGAACGATTCTAAATCAAGAGATGGAGGAGTAAAATATACCGATTATGCTTTAAATCAGTTTTTTAAAATGGCTCAAAAACAGTCATGGTATAACAATACGGTTTTTGTAATTCTTGCAGATCATTGTGCTTCTAGTGCTGGAAAAACAGAATTACCTCTTGATAAATACCGAATCCCAGCGATGATTTTTGAACCTGGTACATCAGCAGCCATTAACAATACATTAATGTCCCAAATAGATATTATGCCAACGTTATTGGGAAGATTGAATTTTTCCTATACTAGTAAATTCTTTGGACAAAATGTATATGATAAAAATTATCAACCAAGAGCTTTTATTGCAACGTATCAAGATTTGGGAATGATTAGAAATAATACGCTAACTGTAATTTCACCCAAGAAAGAAATCAAGCAATTTTACTTAAAAGAAACAGAAGATAGCAATACTGACAAAAACCATAAAATTCATTTTGAGCAGATTATCATGTCTAAACAAAATCCAACGTTAACCAAACAGACTATTTCTTTTTACGAAACTGCTTATAATATTATAAAAAAGCATCAATATCAAAAGTAATAGGATGTTTATTCCCTACCAAATAAATTTTGTTCAATACAACTAAATTTTAAATAATAGTTTTTCTGCTGTTTAGTGCTTACTTTAGAAAATATTTCGCCTAAACAAAGAAAAACTATTATTAAAAAAACTAAAAGTTAGACTTCTCGATATTTCATTACACCAAGAAGAATTTTCGAATGGAAATATAAATTTCTATAATAAACCGTTGTATTTTCTAACAAACCATTCGGTAGTTAATAAAACTATCAGAAGAATCAAACCCCAAAACCAATCTATTAAGGGAGAACGAGTAATAATTTCTTTTTGAAGTGTTTTATATTGATCAGTATTTTCTAGATATTTGATTAAATTATCAATCGTAGAAGGAGTGTACAATTTTCCTTGGGTATTGTTTGCAAGTTGTTTCAAGCGATCAATATCTGCATTTGCAAATTGCTTTTCAATATCAAAATCTAAAATCTGAAAAAAACCGGTTGTTTGAGTATTCGATTTTTTCTCTTTTACTGTAAAATCGTATTGTCCCGGTTCTAAATTGTCAAAAGCAACCTGATAATCATTTTCTGCTTTAGCAAAATCGAATATTTTTATCTGATTCGTTTTTTTGTTTTTCAACTGTATCGTGAGTTGTGCGTTTTCATCAAACTCATAGTTTTTATTGAAATATTGCGCAGAAATAACAAAGTTCTCACCTGAATTATAGAAGTTTTCGTAGGTAATTACTAAGTTTTTCTTTTTTGCATTAGAAGCCAGATACTGTATGGTTTTATCTAGGAAAATATCGAATTTTTCAAAAGATTTTTCTTTTAAATAGCTTTCCATACGCCATTTCCAAATATTTTCACCAAATAAATAGGCTTGACGTTCAGTGCCATTTTCTACAAATGTCAGCAACGGATTATCTGTAGATACATTTCGTATTCTAGATTGTAACAATGTCGTACCATTACCTTTAAGAGTTATGGTTCCAAATGGATTTTCTAAAGGAGGAAATTGTTCAAAACCAATATTCTCTGTAGCAAAAGCATTGAAATCGGATTTAAAATCTGCCGAATAGTCTTCTTTTTGACCAGCCATTCGAAATTCAAACAGATTCTGATATTGATTTAAAAAGTTGAAATCAGTATGTAATCCCGTTATAATGAAGGTGTTAATGTTTAAATTCGAATTTTGATCAAAAACTGTTTTAAATTGTGAGTTAGGCTGATATAAAATCAAAATATTATAATCTTGTAATCTTTTGATTTCGTTTGGTTTGACTATCGTTACTTTACGTTGTGCATTAGTTTCTATAGCGCGTTTTATTGCTCCTAAATCGGGATGTACAATGCTAGAAATCAAGGCAATTTCTGAACGTTGATCTATAACTTCAACTGCGAAATTCTTGGTATTGTTGAATAGGTTTTTTTCATTTTCTTTAGACGTAATAACTGCCTTATAAGTGTGAACCCCTACTCTATCCGCATTTAACAAAGCCGAGATTGTTGCTGTTTTTTTGTTAGGTGAAAAAGTAACATTTTGTTTGAACACTATTTGATTGCCACTTTGAATACTAAAAGTAGCTCCAATTGTCTTATTTCCGTTGTAGTAAAGAAAAGTTTCAACTGGGAATTTGTTTTTTAAGAAAGCATATTTATTGGCATTCAGTTGATTAATCTTAAGATCCAGATGTTTAATGGTATCTCCTAAAGCAACGGGGAAAACATTACTATTCGGTTGAGTGTTAAAAACATAATCGTTGCCATCGGTCTGATTTCCATCGGTCAGAAGTACAACAGGATAATTCTGATTTCTATACAATTGTTTTAAACGATCAAAAACCTGAGCAATATTGGAACCACGTCCTTTAAAATCTAGTGGATTTTCAGAATAAAAATCGGTATCAAAACTAAAAAATTGAAGATCGTATTTTTCTTTGAGATTTACATTTTCTGAAAAAAGTTTTTCTAATTCTCGTACTTTTTCAACTTCATTTAAAAATGCAATAGAAGCCGAATTGTCAATTACAATAGGTAAAGCCGTTTTTTGATTCTCATACTTTTTATGAGTAAAAACAGGATTAATTAAAAGTAACAGTAAAAGAAACAGTATAGCAAAACGTATAAAAGCCAAAAAAATATTCAATTTCGAATAATTTTTGGCTTTGTATAGATATTGATAAAAGGCAATACCAGCAGAAATTATTAATGAAAAAATTAATAAAAGTATAGTGCTGTTAGCCATTATCGTTAATTTTTATTTGAGGATGAGTTAAAAAGTAAAAGTACTAATTTAGATTTTACATTTTCAACTTCTTTTGAATTAAGTTAGCATTCCTCCGTCTACATTCAACACTTGTCCTGTAACATATGCACTCATATCTGAGGCAAGGAAAACACAAGCATTCGCAATATCTTCCGGAGTACCACCACGTTTAAGAGGAATAGTATCTCTCCAACCTTGTACCACTTCTTCGTTCAATTTCGCTGTCATTTCTGTTTCAATGAAACCAGGAGCAATCGCATTACAACGAATATTTCTAGAACCTAATTCCAATGCTATAGATTTTGTGAATCCAATCATACCCGCTTTTGAAGCAGCATAGTTGGCTTGCCCAGCATTTCCTTTAACACCTACAACAGAACTCATATTAATGATAGATCCTTTTCTGTTTTTAAGCATCGTTTTTTGAACGGCTTTGGTCATGTTGAAAACAGATTTAAGGTTGATGTCAATTACGGCATCAAAATCTTCTTCAGACATACGCATCAACAAATTGTCTTTAGTAACTCCAGCGTTATTAATAAGAATATCGATGTTTCCAAATTCTACCAACACATCATCAACTAACTTTTGAGCTTCATTAAAATCGGCAGCGTTAGATTTGTATCCTTTGGCTTTAACTCCTAAAGCAATTAATTCATTTTCTAAAGCCAATGCTGATTCAGCCGATGAACTGTATGTAAAAGCTACATTCGCTCCATTTTTAGCAAAAACTTCTGCAATTCCTCTACCAATACCTCTACTGGCACCCGTAATAATTGCTACTTTACCTTCTAATAACTTCATATTAACTTTTTTCTTTTGTTTTAATTTTGGTGAAACAAATATAGAATAGTTTTGTAATTAACTAAAAGGAATCGAAAAGAAAGTGTTTAAATTCATTCAAAAAAAGGATTAACTTTATTTTATTCTCTACCTTACAATATTTATCTTTGCTAACTTATAAAAATTATACGCACGTAAAATGAAAATTTCATATAACTGGTTAAAACAATTTATTAAGACGGATTGGGATTCTGAGAAAACCGGAGCAATGTTGACGGATTTAGGCTTAGAAGTGGAAGGAATTGAAAAATACCAATCAGTAAAAGGCGGATTAGAAGGAATTGTAGTAGGTCACGTATTGACTTGTGTGCAACATCCTAATGCAGATAAATTAAAATTAACAACAGTAGATTTAGGTGACGGAAATCCTCCGGTTCAAATTGTCTGCGGTGCCAGCAATGTGGCTGCAGGACAAAAAGTCCCTGTAGCTACTATAGGTACCAAATTATATGATAAAGAAGGTGCTTCATTTGAAATAAAAAAAGGCAAAATACGAGGTGAAGAAAGCCACGGAATGATTTGTGCTGAAGATGAAATTGGTCTTGGGGATAGTCATGCCGGGATTATGATTTTGGATGCCGATTTAAAACCAGGTACTCCTGCTTCAGAAGTTTTTAACATTGAAAATGACGAAGTTTTCGAAATTGGATTGACACCAAACCGCGCTGACGCCATGAGTCATTGGGGAGTTGCTAGAGATTTACGCGCTGGTATGATGCAAAGCGGTGCTCATATTGAACTGATTACTCCTTCTGTATCTAATTTTAAAGTTGAAAAAAGAACATTAAAAATAGATGTTAAAGTAGATGATAATAAAGTAGTACCAAGATACTGTGGTGTAACCATTTCGGATCTAAAAGTAGGTCCATCTCCAGCTTGGTTACAAAACCGATTAAAAGCTATTGGATTAACTCCCAAAAACAATGTGGTGGATGTTACCAACTATGTGTTACATGAATTAGGACAACCGTTACACGCTTTTGATGCTTCTAAAATTCACGGAAATAAAATTATTGTTCAATCTGTAGAAGAAGGAACTAAATTTACTACTCTTGATGATGTTGAACGTACGTTAAGCAAGGAAGACATCATGATTTGTGATGAGAAAGGTCCTTTGTGTATTGCGGGTGTTATGGGCGGTAAAAATTCTGGTGTAACAGAATCTACTACTACTATTTTCTTAGAAAGTGCTTATTTTAACCCGGTATCGGTTAGAAAAACTGCCAAAAGACATGGTATTAATTCCGATGCTTCGTTCCGTTTCGAAAGAGGAATTGATCCAAACATCACAGAATACGCTTTAAAACGTGCTGCTATTTTAATTAAAGAAGTAGCTGGCGGTGAAATGACTTCGGATATTATTGATATTTACCCAAAGAAAATCGAAGATCATCAAGTGCTTTTGAATTTAGAAAAAGTAAACAAACTTATTGGTCAAGATATTCCTGATGACGTTATTAAAAAAATCTTAGTTTCGCTAGATATTAAGGTAAATAGTATTTCCAAAGTTGGTTTGGGATTAATTGTTCCGGCCTATCGTGTTGATGTAACACGAGAAATAGATGTTATTGAAGAAATTTTGAGAGTTTACGGATATAATAATATTCAGTTTACTCAAAAATTAAATGCTACCACAGCACATTCATCAAGAGCTGAAGATTATAAAGTTCAGAATATAGTAGCTAATTTATTAGTTGCTAATGGTTTTAATGAAATGATGGCCAACTCTTTGACGACTTCGGCTTACACCGCGTTGAGCGAAAATATAAACGATAATAATAATGTGACCATGCTAAATCCGTTGAGTAATGATTTGGCAGTTATGAGACAATCCTTATTATTTTCAGCACTTGAAGCAGTTTCATTTAATATTAATCGTCGTAATTCCGATTTAAAATTATTTGAATTCGGAAAATCATATCACAAGTTATTGTCAGGTTATCAAGAAAACATGCATTTAACCTTGACCGTTACTGGAAATCGTAATGCTGAAAGTTGGACAAACTCACAAAAACCTTCTGATTTCTTCTTATTCAAAGGATATGTTTTAGGTATTTTAGAGCGTTTAGGTTTGAAAAAATCTTTGATTTCAAATCCTTTAAAAACAGATGTTTTTGCAGAAGGAATGGTTTACTTATTGGGAACTTCTACTTTGGTGGAATTCGGAACCATTAAGAAATCGGTCTTAAAACAATTCGATATCAAACAAGAAGTTTTCTTTGCAGATTTCAATTGGAATGCGATTATGAAGCACATTTCTGCTAATAATATAAAATATACAGAAATCGCGAAATATCCTGAAGTGCGTCGTGATTTGGCTTTATTATTAGACAATTCTGTTGAATTTGCTCAAATTTATGATTTGGCTGTAAAAGCAGAAAAGAATTTATTGAAAGAGATCAGTTTGTTTGATGTTTACCAAGGTTCTAACTTGCCAGAAGGTAAAAAGTCTTATGCTGTTAGCTTTATTTTACAGGATACTACCAAAACCTTGACAGATTCTCAAATTGATAAAGTAATGAGCAAATTGACTCAAACTTTTGAAACAGAATTGGGTGCTAGTTTGAGATAAAATTAAAACATAATATTTTCAAAAACTCCGGCTAAGCTGGAGTTTTTTGTTTATTTCTTAATCTAAATTAAGAATTTGAGAAAGTGTAAATAATTAACTTTACTTAAATTTTAATGAATGAAATGATGAGAACAAAAAACATAGAAAAAATTGTAAAACCTCAGGCGCCTCATTTTGTCGGTGACGGTTTTCGTGTTCATAATTTTATTCCTAGTATTCCTCAACTAAGCATGCAAAGAATGAGTCCATTTATCATGCTGGATTACAATTCTAAATATAATTTTCCACCATCAGCTATTCCTAAAGGTGTAGGCGTACATCCTCACAGAGGTTTTGAAACAGTAACTATTGCTTACAAAGGAAAAGTAGCACATCATGACAGTGCGGGAGGTGGCGGCATTATTGGTGAAGGTGATGTACAATGGATGACGGCGGCTTCAGGCGTTTTACACAAAGAATACCATGAGGAAGAATTCAGTAAAACTGGAGGTATTTTTCAGATGGTTCAACTTTGGGTCAACCTACCGGCAAAAGACAAAATGAGTGCTCCAAAATACCAAGCGATTACAAATGATGAAATGGGACGTTATGAACTTCCTGAAAATGCAGGTTTTATTGAAGTTATTGCTGGAAATTATAAAGGAGTTCAAGGACCGGCTTCGACTTTCACGCCTGTTTACATGTTGAATGCAAAATTAAATAAAGGAGGCACAGCAAATTTCTCTTTTCCAGAAAATTACAACACAGCCTTATTGATCATTGAAGGTAGTGTAACAGTAAATGGTACCGAAAGTATACCAACAGACCATTTTGTTTTGTTTGAAAATGAAGGAGAAGAATTCAATATTGAAGCCACTGAAAATGCGATTGTTTTAGTTTTAAGTGGAGAGCCAATTAACGAACCCATTTTTCCACACGGTCCATTTGTGATGAATACCTATGATGAAATTATTCAAGCTATAGAGGATTATAATAATGGTAAATTCGGTTATTTGGAAAATTAAAAAACCTACTTAACTAGATATTTTCTCAAGCACAATATTCATTTTAAAAATTAACCCCAAATATATTTATAACAATGAAAAACAATGATTTAGGACTATTAATTATTAGAGTTTCTTTTGGATTATTAATGCTTTTACATGGAATTGCTAAACTACTACATGGTGTAGATTTTCTTGGAGGTATGTTTCAAAGTGTTGGACTACCTTCGTTTTTTGCCTATGCGGTATATGTTGGTGAAGTGATTGCTCCTTTGCTTCTGATTGTTGGTTTCAGAACAAAATTAGCAGCTATTGCATTTGCTTTTACAATGATTGTGGCTGTATTAATGGCACATGCGGCTGATGTATTTACCTTAACTCAAACCGGTGGATGGGCAGTTGAATTACAAGGATTATACTTTTTTGGGGCTTTGGCTTTATTTTTTACCGGTGGTGGAAAGTTAGCTGTTTCTTCTGTTTCAAAATGGGACTAAATTTCAAGTCTTGATTCCAAAAAAAATCAAAGTAAAAATACCAAAGATTAATAAAAATAAATCCCGCATTATAGCGGGATTTATTGTATCATGTTAAGAATACATCTGTTTTCTCATTTCTTTGATTTTCTCGTCTTCAAGATATTCATCAAATGTCATGTAACGATCAATAACTCCTTTTGGTGTTAACTCTACTACTCTATTGGCAACAGTTTGTGCGAATTCATGGTCATGAGTGGTAAATAAAACAGAACCTTTAAAATTTTTCAAAGAATTATTAAATGCTGTAATAGATTCTAAGTCTAAGTGATTAGTAGGTTCATCCAACATTAATACGTTAGCACGTAACATCATCATACGAGAAATCATACAACGTACTTTTTCTCCTCCAGATAAAACTCTACCTGTTTTTAAGGCTTCTTCTCCAGAAAAAATCATCTTTCCTAGGAAACCTCTAACATACACTTCGTCTCTTTCCTCCTCCGTTTTTGACCATTGACGTAACCAATCTACAAGAGTAAGATCGTTTTCAAAAAAACTATGATTGTCTGCAGGTAAATACGATTGTGTAGTCGTAATACCCCAATCAAATTTTCCTGAATCAGATTGCATATTGTTATTTAAAATCTCATAAAAAGCAGTAGTCGCTCTTGAATCCTTAGAGAAAACAACTATTTTGTCCCCTTTAGCCATGTTCAAGTCTACATTTTTAAATAAGACTTCACCATCAATTGAAGCGCTCAAATTTTCAACATTCAAAATCTGATCTCCTGCTTCACGCTCTTGGTCGAAAATGATAGCCGGGTAACGTCTGCTTGAAGGTTTTATATCTGAAATATTCAACTTTTCAATCATTTTCTTACGTGATGTTGCTTGTTTAGACTTCGCAACATTGGCAGAGAAACGACGGATAAATTCTTCTAATTCTGCTTTTTTCTCTTCTGCTTTTTTGTTTTGTTGTGCTCTTTGTTTCGCCGCTAATTGTGATGATTCGTACCAGAAGGTATAATTACCAGAATAATGTGTAATTTTTCCGAAATCGATATCTGATACGTGAGTACAAACAGCATCTAAGAAGTGACGGTCGTGAGAAACCACTAAAACCGTATTTTCATAATTGGCTAAAAAGTTTTCTAACCAACCTATGGTTTCAAAATCCAAGTCATTGGTAGGCTCATCCATGATTAAAACATCAGGATTACCAAATAAAGCTTGCGCCAAAAGGACTCTAACTTTAAGTTTTCCTTCCATTTCACTCATTAATGTATAATGATAATCCGAAGAAATTCCTAAGTTAGACAATAAAGTCGCCGCATCAGAATCTGCATTCCACCCGTTCATTTCTTCAAACTGCATCTGCAACTCCCCTATTCTGTCAGCATTGGCATCATTGTAATCTAAATACAATTCGTCCATTTCTTTTTTAACAGCATACAATACTTTGTTACCCATTAATACGGTTTCAAGTACGGTATGTTCGTCAAACATATTATGGTTCTGATTTAAAACCGACATACGTTTTCCCGGTTCTAAAATCACGCGACCTGAAGTAGGGTCAATTTCTCCTGATAATATTTTTAAGAAAGTAGATTTTCCTGCACCATTAGCACCAATGATCCCGTAGCAGTTTCCTTGCGTAAAGGTTACATTTACTTCGTCAAACAAAATTCGTTTACCAAACTGTACTGATAAATTTGAAACTGTTAACATTTATTTCTTATTTTTTATAAAGTGTTGCAAAAGTAGTAAAAATAGTGGAGTTGATGACAATGATTTTATCAAAAAGACAAGCGCTTTTCTTTGGTACAAAATAGATTTTAGGCTTCAAAGTGGATAAACGCATTATTTTAACTTAAGCTTTATCAAATAACACACAAAAAGTCCTAATCTGAATTTATTTTTATTTATTTAAAGGATTTGTTTAGCAAAGTCTAACTTTTAACTGTCTATTAACAGCGTCATTCATGTAATACAAATATATTTGTCTCAAACAATTTGATTAGAATGATTGCCTATTTCAAAAAAATACCATTTTTATTTGTAGCTGTTAGTCCATTTTTTTTAAATTCTTGTGCTTCAGTATTTCAAGATGATGATTACACGGCTTATTTTGGAGGTGAAATCATAAATCCTAACTCTGAAAATGTCTATTTATGTCGCAATAATGAAATTATTGACACCATTAAATTAGACAAAAACAATCGTTTTTTTAAAAAATACGATTCTTTAACTCCCGGCATGTATACTTTTAAGCATGAACCGGAATATCAATATATCTACTTTGATAAGAATGATAGTTTGATGATTCGTCTAAACACACATGAATTTGATAACTCTCTTACTTTCTGTGGCCGAGGCGATCAGAAAAATAATTTCCTAATTGAATTGTTTCTTAAAAACGAAAATGATCGTAATGCTTCTTTCGATATTTATGATAATGATTTAAAAACGTTTGAAAAACAAATAGCTGCATATCATAAAGAGAAAAAAGCTTTTTACGAAAGACGTAAAGAAGATATCGAATGGAATGAAGATTTTGATATTTATGCTAAAACCATGTTAGACATGCCTTATTTAGCACAAAAAGAAATTTATCCTTTGGCACACAAGTTTAGAACAAGTGAAGATATATGTCGTCATTTGCCTAAAAATTATTATGATTTCAGAAAAAAAATCGATTTTAATGATGAGAAGTTAACCCATTTTGCTCCTTTTGTGCGATACCTAACTTCTATGATGAATAACGTATCTTGTCGTGAAGGAGGCACTGACAAATCATTAGAAAATAACATTAAAAAACTAGAAGTAGCAGATTCGATTTTTACCAATCAAAAAGTAAAAAATGCAGTCTTGAATAATATTGCGTTCATGTATATGTTGGAAGATCAAAACATGATGAACAACAATAAGTTCTTGGAAAAATACTTCAAGTTATCGACGGACAAAGAAAAACAAAAAGAGATTAAAAAGATTGCTGAAGCAACTCAGACAATGTCTCCTGGGAAACGTCTTCGAAATATCAATTTAATTGATTCCAACGATAATAAATTAGATTTTGGTTCTGTAATCAACAAAAATACTGTGGTTTACTTTTGGACTTCCGAAGCTAAATCGCATTTAGAAGCAGCTCACAAAAGAGCTTCCGAATTAAAAGCGAAATATCCTAATTGGGATTTTATAGCAATAAATATTGATGATTCTAACGAAGCTTGGAAGACTGCACTCAAAAGGCATGGTTTAAATGGCTTAGAATTACATGCTACTAATTTCAAAGAAATTAAAGACAAATGGGTGATTACCAAAATTCACAGAGCCATGTTGATCAATGCTGACGGAACTATCAAAAATGCTTTTGTAAGTTTATTCGATGCTAATTTTGAAAACTATCTAAAATAAAATACAAATACAACGAATAAAAAAAGCTACTGTAAAACAAACAGTAGCTTTTTTGTTATGGTAAATAATATTATTTATTTCCTTTTTCGTAATCAGCAATAAATTGTGCAATTCCAATATCCGTTAATGGATGTTTTAATAAACCTGTAATAGCAGACAAAGGACCTGTCATTACATCAGCTCCAATTTTAGCACAATTTACAATGTGCATCGTATGACGTACAGAAGCCGCTAAAATTTGTGTTTCGAAACCATAGTTATCATAAATATCTCTAATTTCTTGAATTAAATTCAATCCATCCGTAGAAACATCATCCAGACGACCTAAGAATGGAGAAACATAAGTTGCTCCTGCTTTAGCTGCTAATAATGCTTGACCTGCAGAAAAAACCAATGTAACGTTAGTACGAATTCCTCTATCCGAAAAATATTTACAAGCTTTAATTCCTTCTTTAGTCATGGGAAGTTTAACCACAATTTGCTCATGTAATTCCGCCAATTCTTCACCTTCTTTTACCATTCCTTCAAAATCAAGTGCATTCACCTCGGCACTAACATCTCCATCCACAATGTTACAAATGTCTACATAATGCTTTAAGATATTATTCGTCCCTGTGATTCCTTCTTTTGCCATCAAAGATGGATTTGTGGTAACACCATCAAGAATTCCTAATGATTGTGCTTCTCTAATTTGCTCTAAATTGGCTGTGTCAATAAAAAATTTCATCTGTATATTTTAAAATAGTTTTTGTTCTAAAGTTAATATTTTCAAAGTGGTATCTAAGATCTATGGTTAATTCTTACAACCAACTGCAAAATTACAATTTATAATGATTCATTAACATTTTTTCATATATTTTATCAGGCAACACTCTTTTTAAAACTATAGAGAATTTCTGCATAAATGCCCCAACTTTATAATGGATTTTTGGTTTTGGAGTATTGATGATTGTATATACCGCTTGGGCCATTTCGATGGGATTACTCCCAGAATCGACATGGGTATTCATTTCCGCCAAGGTGTTCCCATAGGCACTTTCATAAGCTGATCCTTTAATCACTGGAGCATGATAACGCCCCGCGGCAATGTTGGTTGCAAAATCTCCAGGAGCAATATTTGTTATTTCTATACCAAATTGTTTAGTTTCCATGCGAAGCGCTTCGGTTACAATTTCTAATGCTCCTTTTGAAGCCGAATAAATACCTCGGTATGGCAATCCCATATAACCTGCAATTGAAGTTATATTAATGATCAATCCGGATTTTTGTTCGCGCATTTTCGGAAGAACCGCCTTCATTACTTCGATTGGGCCAAAAAAATTGGTTTCAAAATTATTGCGCATTTCATTAGTCGGAATTTCTTCAATCGGACCAGTAATTCCCACCCCAGCGTTGTTAATGAGAACATCAATTCGTCCTTCTTTCTTTATGACATATTGTACTGCATTCTGAATAGAATCAACGTTTTTGACATCTAACGTAAGTAAGGAAAAAGTGGTCTTAGTTACATTTTCCGGATTACGACTCGTCCCGTAAACGATAAATCCTTTATGGATTAAAAATTCACCTATTGATTTTCCAATACCGGAAGATCCTCCTGTTATTAATATTATTTTGCTCATTATATTTTTTTAAAATACAGAAATCCCCAGACCAGGTTTTTCTGAAAGTTGAATATTTCCATAATAAATTTTGCTTCCCTTAGCAATGTCATTTGCAATTAAATTAGCGCCATCTAAATCGGTATAATCAGCTAAAGGAGCCAAAACTGCTCCGGCAGAAATTCCAATAGTAGATTCGGTCATACAGCCAATCATTATTTTAAAATTAAGTGCTTTAGCTTTTTCAATTAAAGATAAAGCCGGAGTTAATCCTCCGCATTTAACTAATTTGACATTGATGCTTTGATAATGTGGTTGCAAAGAACGTAAATTTTCAATACTCTGACAATCTTCATCAGCCATCCAATTGGCAAATTTATCTCGCTCTAAAATTTGAAATTGATTGGTTGGCATTGGCTGTTCCAAATAACTTATTTTTTGAACCCACGGTGTATTTTGCAACAACTCACAATCTTTAGAGGTAAAACTCCCGTTGAAATCTAATGCTATTGTTTTGTCTAATTCTGTAAGTTTTTGAATAGCAATTTCATCAAAACTCTTACATTTTATCTTAAATTTGGACCAACCCGAAGTTTTAATCTTATTAAGTTGTGTCTCTATTGGACCTGCACTGATTGTTAACGAAGATTCTGGAATATTTTTTATGGGTATTTTATTGAGTTCTATGAAATTTTTCCCTTCTAATTTTCCATACAAATCCCAATAAGCACAATCTAGCGCGGATACTAAAAATGAAGGGAAATTAAGCCTTAAAATAAACTGATAAAACTCAGTGGGATAAATTATCTTTTGTGCTTCAATTAAAGTTTTACTTGAAGATAAAAGATTTACAAAATCTGGTAATTTTATACCATAATAATCAATAGCCGTACATTCACCGTATCCTTCAACTCCTTTATAAGAAAGAGAAACGATCAAAGCTTCTCTACTGGAATAATTTCCGTAGGAAATAGAAAAAGTTTCTTTGAGTTGAAAAGTAACGATTTGCCAAGATAATAGCATCCGGAAAAATTTTGTCTAAAATAAAAAATCCCGAACAATCGGGACCACAATTTTAAAAATATTTTAGAAAAAATGGCAAGCGACCTACATCGCACCGCTACAACCGCATACCTTTGCTGCGTTCCCACCCTGGAGGAGTCTGCAGGAGCTGGTCGTGTAGGACTTGCCGCTGCAAATATACAAACTTTTTGTATTTTTACAAGCACATTTGATAATGAAAAACTCTTTGTATATTGTATTCGAAAAATATTTAAAAATGAAAAAATATAACCTATTAACATTCATATTGTTAGTATTTTTATTAACCAATTGTTCCGGGGATAAAAAAAATTTATTTTCTATTGATGATTCAAAATTTAAGCTTTTATATCATCAAGGAGATCCTATTTCTCTGGAATTGACGAATAAAAAAGAAAAAAATATTGATTCTGTAATCTATTTTAATGGAGAAAAAAGAATCGGTTCTGTTAAAGGAAATTCAGTTTTAACTTATCGATTAACAGATGAAAAACTAGGTTACCATACTCTGAAAGCTGTGGTTTATTTTGAAGGCGATTCAACTAAAGTAGAATCAAGAATAGAATTGGTTTCTCCTATTGAGCCCAAACTTCTAACATATACCATTATCAATACTTATCCACACGACACAAAAGCTTACACACAAGGATTAGAATTTTACCGTGATACATTAATTGAAGGTACTGGTCGTAACGGCTTGTCTTCACTACGAAAAACAAACTATAAGACAGGAGAGGTTTTTAAAAAAATCGATCTGGACAGTAAATATTTTGGCGAAGGAATCACTGTTTTAAATAACAAAATTTACCAATTGACTTGGCAAGAAAACACAGGATTTGTATACAATGCAGATAATTTAAAACTTGAAAAAACATTTCAATATACCCGAAAAATGGAAGGTTGGGGCCTTACCAACGATGGTACTTATTTATATCAAAGTGACGGTTCAGAGAAAATTTGGCTATTGGATCCTAAAACGCTTAAAGATGTTAATTATATTAATGTCTATACTTCCAACAATAAAATTAAAGCGATTAATGAACTAGAGTGGATTAATGGAAAAATTTATGCCAATGTTTATCAGATGGACGCAATTACCATTATTGACCCAAAATCTGGTGCCGTTGAAGCAGTAGTTGATTTATCTGCGTTAAAATCGAAAGTAACACCACATCCGGATCTAGATGTCCTCAACGGAATTGCATACAATCCCAAAACTAAAACAATTTTTGTCACCGGAAAAAATTGGGACAAAATGTTCGAAATAAAAATAAATAATTAAAAGCTGGATGAAACCAGCTTTTTTTGTGGAATTTTATCAGATTATAGCTATAAATTACAAAAGAAAGCTAACATCAATAGAAATAAAAATACAATACAAAAAAAATATTGTATTTTTAAGGTATCTATTTAAACCTCAAAATAATGCATACCTACAACTATGGAAATATAACCGAAGCATTAGCTTCATTAAAGGAAGAAGGATTCACCATCGATTTTAATATTAATATTGAAGAATTTAAAATTAATCCCCATGATTACGAAATTGTTCATATTTTTAGATACGAAGGAGATTCTAACCCTGATGATGAAGCGACTGTTTACGGAATTCAATCAAAAACAATAAAGGAAAAAAAAGGAGTATTTGTCTCCGGATTTTCAGCCAATTCAGATTGTGAATTTTCCAGATATCTTAAAGGACTTACTATAAAGGGACACAAAGGCTTATAATGCTTTGTGAATAACTTTACAGAAAAAAAACAATATTTTGAATCCCAGAACTTGCTTTTTGGAGTTATAAAATTCTATATTTGTGAACCCAATTAAAGCTATGGAACAATTTATTGTATCGGCTCGAAAATATCGTCCTCAAACGTTCAAAGACGTTGTGGGGCAACAGGCTATTACTAATACTTTGTTAAACGCCATAGAAAACAATCATTTGGCACAAGCACTACTGTTTACTGGACCTAGAGGAGTTGGAAAAACTACTTGTGCTCGAATTTTAGCCAGAAAAATTAATCAGGAAGGCTATGATGACCCTAATGAGGATTTTGCCTTTAATGTATTTGAGTTGGATGCTGCCTCAAACAACTCTGTCGATGATATTCGAAATCTTATTGATCAGGTTCGAATTCCTCCTCAAACCGGTAAATATAAAGTATACATAATAGACGAGGTACATATGTTGTCTCAAGCCGCTTTTAATGCTTTTTTAAAAACATTAGAAGAGCCACCGCGTCATGCTATTTTTATATTGGCAACTACAGAAAAGCACAAAATTATACCAACTATTTTGTCTCGCTGTCAGATATTTGATTTCAAAAGAATTACAGTTAAAGATGCTAAAGAACATTTAGCTGAAGTGGCCAAAAGCCAAGGAATTAGTTTTGAAGATGATGCTTTGCATATAATTGCTCAAAAAGCTGATGGAGCCATGCGTGATGCTTTATCTATTTTTGATCGTGTAGTCTCATATTGTGGCATCAATCTGACCCGTGCTGCCGTTACGGAAAACCTAAATGTACTTGACTTTGAGTATTATATTAAAGTAACCGATTTAATTTTAGAGAATAAAATCCCGGAATTACTTCTAGCGTACAACGATATTTTAGCAAAAGGTTTCGATGGTCATCACTTTATCGCCGGTCTAGCATCACATTTCAGAGATTTATTGGTCTGCAAAAATCCAGCGACTTTATCTTTATTAGAAGCCGGTGAACATGCTCAGAATTTATATCGAGAGCAATCTCAAAAAGCAACACAAGATTTTTTACTACAAGGTATTGAATTAGCCAACGATTGCGACTTAAAATACAAATCTTCTCAGAATCAACGTTTATTAGTTGAACTTTGCCTGATGCAATTAGCCTCTATCACTTTTGATGGAGAAAAAAAAAAGCTAAGTCCTTTATAATACCTCCGACATACTACAAAAAAACAAGCTATTCTATTGAAGAAGTAAAAATAGCCAATAACACTAACGTTCAAGAAGCAGTTCAAACTTCAAGTATTGGAACGAATAAGACAATTCAATCCCAAAACACGATTAATCAACCTGCTACTACTAATCAGAACACAGAAAATAAATCAGTAACTCCTACACCAATAGTTACAGATCAACCAAAGTTTTCTGCTTTGTCATTATCCAGTATACGAGCAAAAAAGGAATTGGAAGCAACATTGAGTCCTGTTCAGAAAAGTCATGATGAATTACCTCACGAGCCTTTTACTGAAACTCAAATGTTAGAACAGTGGGTAAAATATGCACAAAATTTAGGCAACAAAGGTTACAAAATCTTAGAATCGTTAATGTTGATTAACGATCCTAAACTCGAAGGCACCACTATTATTCATGAATTGCCCAACGAAAGTTCCAAAATAGATTTCGAAGGAGAAAAACACGATTTATTGGGACATTTGAGAGGTAAACTTCACAATTACGGGATAACGATAGAAATAAAAATTAACGATAATATCGAAATCAAAAAAGCATTCACGGCTGAAGAGAAATTTCAACGTTTGAAAGAACTCAACCCCGCAATCGATACCTTAAAGAAACTTTTCGATTTAGATGTTTAATTTCATTTCCAAAGAGAATAAATTTTCTCTTCAAAATAAATTAAATTCGATCGTAATACATTGCTTTTACAATTCCGTCAGACAAGCCAATTTTAGGGACTAAGATTTTATTGGCTCCACTCCATTTCATAGCATTGAGATAAATTCGAAGCGCGTGAATAATCACATCGGCACGATCTGTATTGAGACCTAATTCGGCTATTCGTTGTTCATAGGTCAACGAGTTCAAATATTGGTATTGGGTATTAAGGTAAATATACGATAACGGTTTTTCCTGCATTTTCCCGGACAATTTGAAAATTTTATTGATATTTCCACCCGAACCAATTAAAGTGATATTATCATAATCTGCCGTGTTGGTCTTGATCCATTTTTCAATTTCATCCCAAACAACTTGATTGACCATATTATTCAACAAACGAACTGTACCGTTTTTAAATGATTTTGAGACAACCATTTTACCTTCAGAAAAAAGAGAGAACTCGGTGCTTCCTCCACCAACATCTACATACAAATAGGTAGCTTCGGTTTTAATAAAATGATTCAAATCAGAAGCGGCAATGATCGCTGCTTCTTTTTTCCCATCAATAATATCTATTTTTATATCGGCTTTTTCTTTAATAATTTCAACAACCTCTTGACTGTTATAGGCTTCACGCATGGCAGAAGTAGCACAAGCCATGTATTTTTCAACGTTGTAAACACCCATCAATAATTTGTAAGCCTTCATAGCGTCAACCATTCGGCTTATATTTTCTTCTGAAATTTCTCCAACCGTAAAAGCATCTTGTCCTAAACGTATCGGAACACGAAACAAAGCACTTTTGTTAAATTGTGTTTCTTTTCCTACTTGTTCTACTACATTGGTAATTAACAATCGCATAGCATTAGAACCTATATCGATTGCTGCATATTTTTTAATTGTAATCATCTCCGAATCAACCTCTCTTTTATATTTCTTCTGTTATTACTTCTATTTTGTCTCTGTAATAATTGTACGTTTCTTGTTGTGCTCTAAAAACAGGATTATCCCCTCGCAATCGGTATTTATTATCCAATTTTTCGGAATGGAAACGAGCCTTTACATTGCCTTTCCAGCCAATTTCAAAAACATCTATCAATTCTTTCTTAATCGCCTCATCATAAATAGGACAACTAACTTCAACACGAGCATCGAGGTTTCTAGTCATAAAATCGGCAGAAGAGATAAATACTTCTGGATCACCGTCATTAGCAAAAATATAAACTCTGGAATGTTCTAAATAGGCATCTACTATAGAGATGGCCTCAATATTTTCGCTCATTCCTTTTACACCTGGGATAAGAGAACAAATACCTCGAACAATCAATTGAATTTTGACTCCTGCCCTACTAGCTTCATAGAGTTTGTCGATCATTTTGGTATCCGAAAGACTATTCATTTTTAGTTTAATATAAGCCTCTTTACCCAAACTGGCATTTACAATTTCACGATCAATTAATTTAGTAAATTTTGAACGTGTGTGATGTGGCGATACAATTAAATGCTTGTAACGATGCAGTCTGTAATTAATTTGAAAAAATTCAAACACCTTTGAAGCTTCTTTCAAAATTTGTTGATGCGATGTTAACAATGTTACATCGGTATAAACTTTGGCCGTAGATTCGTTAAAGTTTCCTGTAGAAATGAAGCCGTAACGTTTTAATTTTCCCTGCTCATCGATACGTTCAATATAACACAACTTACTGTGTACTTTTAATCCTTTTACTCCAAAGATAAGTTCAATACCTTCGGTTTGCATCATCTCGGCGTAGTAAATATTGCTGGCTTCGTCAAAACGAGCTTGCAATTCGATTTGAACCACTACTTTTTTCCCGTTCTTGGCCGCATTAATTAATGAACTTACAATTTGAGAATTTTTGGCTAATCGATACAAAGTAATTTTGATTGCCGTTACCCTTGGATCTAAAGCCGCTTCACGTAAAAATTTAATGATATACGCATAGGATTGATAAGGTGTATTAATCAGAAAATCTCTATTTTCAATAGTCTTCAGAATACTACCCTCCATACTTAATCCAACCACAGGAAGTGGAGTTTTGGTTTTATAGAGCAAATCAAAACGACCTAAATTCGGGAAATCCATATAATCACGTCGATTGTGATAGCGACCGCCGGGAATAATACTATCTTTTGAATTAATTCCCATTCGATGAAGAAAAAACTTAAGCGTATCTTTATCGATAGATTGATCATAAACAAACCGAACCGGTTCTCCCAGACGTCTGTCTTTTACTCCTGAAGAAATTTTTTCAATAAAACTTTTGTTTAATTCACTGTCTAGTTCTAACTGCGCATCTCGGGTAATTTTAATCATGTGAGCCGAAATACTTTCATAGTCAAAAATATTGAATATCGAATCTAAATTGAATCTAATAACATCATCTAATAAAATAACATATTGCTTGTCAGAATTAGATGGAAGTACCACAAACCTGTTGATTTCTTTGGGAATCTCAATTACAGCATAACGAACGTCCTTTTTCAATTTCATTTTTTCTAAAATAGAAGAGGACTCTTTAGGCTTCATTACTAACTTAATAGCTAAATACCCTGATGTATCTTTTAATAGAGGAAACTCATCCAGGTCATTCAAAATGATGGTCACTAATTCCGGACTGACTTTCTGAATAAAAAAATCGTGTGCAAAATGTTGCTGTTCTCTGGTGAGTTGGCTTTCATTAATGATAAAAATACCTTCTTTTTCCAACTCCTTTTCAATAACGCTCAAAATACGTAAACTCTCCGATTGTTGTTCGATAACGGTATCGGTTATACTTCTAATTAATTCTTGAGGAGAAGTATCTCCAATAATTTTGTCGCTTTTTTCTCCAGAAATACTCAAACGACGAATAGCCGCATATCGAACACGGAAGAATTCGTCTAAATTATTCGAAAAAATTCCTAAAAAACGAAGCCTGTCTAATAATGGTACTTTTTCATCTGCGGCTTCTTGTAAAACTCTGAAATTAAAAGCTAACCAGCTTTTTTCCCGATCAATGTATCTATTTTCTATGGCTTGCATCTAATTTATATCTTTTTGAAAAACAATTTTCCATGTTTTTTCTATGTTTAATTCATCATTATAAAAAAATACTCCTATCAAATTACATTATATAAAATCTGATGTAAGAACATTCTCAGTATATTTATTGTCAAATTTATTCACAAAATTTGTAATAGCCTCATGAACTATTAAAAGAATTGACATATTAACTGAATTTTCACATTTCTTTATCATTGATTTTAATTCTGAAATTTCAAATGCCTTAAAAGTTTCAAGAAAAGTATTTTTTGATCAGCTACTTTAAAACAATTAACTCGTAAATCATGATTTATTTTTACTTTGATTTTTCTCTTTTATAAAAATTATAGACTACTCGAAAATGCTATTTCTAAGTTTAGATTGAATTATCTAATTAAAATTGGTGATAAGCCTTATTCATGGATTTTAATTATTTAAGCATCACTTAATTCACTAGTAGTGTCTGACAAATGAAGTAGAATAAGTTAATTCAAAGGATATATTGATCAATTCATCGAAATTCGAACGCTAGAACTTTTCAAGAGTAATTATTGTCCTATTTTTGTTACGGATAAAACCACTAAAATTCCATTTTTAAAGAATAAATTTAAATACCACTTCTCAAATTTATTCAGAAATCAGTCTTATACCATTAACTATTTAATGGTATATCAAGTCTCCTGCGATTGTTAAAAACAATTGCAAATCATTCGTTGTATCAAATATTTAAATTAAAACTTTTAGCGTATGAAAAGTAGTTTTACTCTAATGTTACCGTTGAAATTATTACAAACAATACTATTGTTTGTGATTCTTTTTGGCGTTAACCGGTCTTTTTCTCAAACACAAGCTGATTTGAGAAATTGTGGCTATAATTGTACTTCCAACAATTATACCCTTAACGATGTATTTCTAAGTCTTACAGATGTGTATGGAGTTCCCATTACCAATACTACCTGTACTATTGGTAATGTTCAACAGGTCTATATCTTAATGAACTATACATCTAATTCTAATTCCAATATTTATTTCACTCGATTTTTTGCCGATTTATCAATTGATGGAGTGGTTACTCCTTTGAATGAGTTCTTAGGAACCATCGCTCCTGGTGGTGGTCAAAAAAGATTATACGGCCCTTTCAACTGGACTTGTGGACAAGAACTACTCTTATCCAACATTTTAGTAGTTTGGAAAACAAGTGGTTCGCAAGATCCTGGCCAAAATTATACCTGTCAGAGTTTTAGTAATGCACAATGTGACTTTTCCCCAAACATGATTGTTTCTAAACCTTTGGCGGTACAATTTAAATATTCAGGATGTACAACGGGAAATCAATCAACTATACAATTTACTTCAACAACCAATGGAGGAATTGCTCCTTATTCTTTTGCTTGGGATTTTGACAGTAACGGAACTATTGATTCAACCTTACCTAATCCTTCTCATACTTACAATACTTCTAATAGCTATACAGCTACCCTAACCGTTATAGATTCCCAAGGATTATCTAATTTTTACAGTTTACCGATTTTATTTCCATCTGAAATTAACATTTCTGAAAGCATCACTAATTTGAGTTGTACTGGTGCTAGTACAGGATCTATTAATTTATCAGTAAGTGGTGGAACGGGGTCTTATCAGTATTCATGGAGTAATGGATCTACAGAATCAAATATATCTGGTTTAACAGCAGGTACGTATACTGTTACTGTAACCGATGCTCTTAACTGTTCTAAAACAGAAACGTATACTATCACAGGAGGAGATTCAATCCCTCCAACAGTAACAGCGCCATCTAATCTAAGTTTAGAAGGCTGTAATGAGAATGTTACTTTAGATTTACCGTATAGTGATACTGAAGTTGTAATTACTTTATCAGAATTACAAGCTTTAGGAGGTAACGCAACCGACAATTCGGGAGGAACTTTAATCATCAGTTATAAAGATGTAAAATCGGGAACTTGCCCTACTGTGATTACAAGAACTTTTTATGCTAAAGATTTCTGTGAAAATGTTGGCTCTAATGTCCAAACCATCACTATTAATGACACAACACCTCCTACTTTACCTTCTGTTTTACCTCAAAACATTACCGTTTCTTGTGATAATGTTCCAGCTGGTTCTTCACTCACAGCAAATGATAATTGTAACGGAGAGATAGTAGCAAATAGTGTTGATACCATAACTACTTCTGCATGTGCAAGCCAATATAGCATTGATAGAAAGTGGACATTTATAGATGCGTGTGGGAATACCTCTTCTCATACTCAAATTATTACAGTTCAAGATACTACTAAACCAACTTTCAACGGTACACTTCCAGCAGATGTAACTGTGGAATGTGACAATATTCCTGAGCCGGCAACTTTAACCGCTTCGGATAATTGTGATAACAACGTATCGGTAGTATTCTCTGAAACTTTCAGTGGAAAAGAAGATCAGTGTGCGGCCAACTATACCATCACACGCACATGGACAGTGACGGATTGTGCCGGTAACCAAACCGTACACACTCAAATTATTACAGTTCAAGATACTACTAAACCAACTTTCAACGGTACACTTCCAGCAGATGTAACTGTGGAATGTGACAATATTCCTGAGCCGGCAACTTTAACCGCTTCGGATAATTGTGATAACAACGTATCGGTAGTATTCTCTGAAACTTTCAGTGGAAAAGAAGATCAGTGTGCGGCCAACTATACCATCACACGCACATGGACAGTGACGGATTGTGCCGGTAACCAAACCGTACACACTCAAATTATTACGGTTCAAGATACTACTAAACCAACTTTCAACGGTACACTTCCAGCAGATGTAACTGTCGAATGTGACAATATCCCTGAGCCGGCAACTTTAACCGCTTCGGATAATTGTGACAACAACGTATCGGTACTATTCTCTGAAACTTTAAGTGGAAAAGACGATCAGTGTGCAGCCAACTATACCATCACACGCACATGGACAGTGACCGATTGTGCCGGTAACCAAACCGTACACACTCAAATTATTACAGTTCAAGATACTACTAAACCAACTTTCAACGGTACACTTCCAGCAGATGTAACTGTGGAATGTGACAATATTCCTGAGCCGGCAA
>NZ_JAMLJM010000007.1 GCF_023635005.1 Flavobacterium luminosum
TTTTCAAATCAAGTAATAAATTATGGCACTAGATAAAAATCAAATTGCAAAACGTATTGCACAAGAAGTGAAAGACGGATACTATGTCAACTTAGGTATCGGTATTCCCACGTTAGTGGTAAATTATGTGCGAGAAGATATATCGGTTGAATTTCAATCGGAGAATGGAGTATTAGGAATGGGACCTTTCCCTTTTGAAGGAGAGGAAGATGCGGATATCATCAATGCAGGAAAGCAAACTATCACGACTTTACCGGGAGCCAGTTTCTTTGATTCGGCGTTTAGTTTCGGAATGATTCGTGCTCAAAAGGTGGATTTAACCATTTTAGGAGCGATGGAAGTAGCCGAAAACGGAGACATTGCCAATTGGAAAATTCCGGGTAAAATGGTAAAAGGAATGGGAGGCGCAATGGATTTAGTTGCTTCGGCAGAGAATATCATCGTAGCGATGATGCACGTGAACAAAGCCGGAGAGTCGAAAATCTTAAAAAGGTGCACCCTTCCATTAACAGGAGTGGGTTGTGTGAAAAAAGTAGTAACCGAATTAGCGGTATTAGAAATCACACCTAACGGTTTCAAATTGTTAGAACGCGCACCAGATGTTTCAGTTGAAGAGATTATCAACGCCACAGAAGCCGATTTAATCATCGAAGGAGATATTCCGGAAATGAAAATTGTTTAATTATAAACTTTAATTACATCGCAGATTCACAGAGAACTATTTTTATGTCTGAGAATCTGCGTTTTTTTATTACAATTTCTCTACAATTCTTGCGGAATTTCAGGTTCCCAAAATATTTCTTTAAAATCGACTACCTGATTGTTTTCTACTTTAACTCCTTCACTTTCTAGAAGTTGTTGCATCAGATTTGTCCCTTCAAAATGATGTTTCCCTGTTAAGATTCCATTTCTGTTGACTACTCGATGAGCCGGTACATCTTCCCGATCATGAGAAGCATTCATAGCCCACCCTACCATTCTGGCAGATCGAGCTGTCCCCAAGGCTTTTGCAATCGCTCCATAGGAAGTAACTCTTCCTTCTGGAATTTTCCGAACTACTTCATAAACCCGTTCAAAAAAACTGTCGTCTTGAGGTTTCACTATTGTAAATAATTAATTGTAAATGGTGAAAATAGCGACAATCCCTGTAATTAAAGCAATAATAAAATTGACATTCTTCACAAAAAAAGAAACTCTATTTTCTAATTTTTTGAAAAGATAGGCATACAACGTATAAACTAAACCCGTACCCACAACACTTCCCAGTACGAAAAAAACGCCAATACACTTTTCAAAAAAATCGGGTATGAAAGCAGAAATATAAAGGCTTAAAAAAGCATAATACGGAATTGGGAAAACATTTAAAAATGACAACAAAAGTCCTTGATAAAAAGGAGCAAATTTACTCTCGGTGGTATCTGTTTCAATCTTACCAGACTGTATCACATTTTGTATTCCCTTTCCCAAAAAGATGATAGTCAATACAAAGAAAATGACACTTCCTACAAGTTTTAAATTATGCGTAACTTGAGGATGATCTTCCAAAAAAGTAGCAAAATTGAAGCCCACAAAACTTTGTGCAGCGACCACTACCAATGCTCCATAAATGAATTCATTGGCTTTTGCAACTGATCGTTTAATACTGATCGTTGCAATTCTCATATTAAGCATTCCCGGAGGAAGTACACCTATGCCAGAGAAAAAAACCGTTAAGAAAAAAGCCAAGGCTATAGACATCTACTTTATTTTAAATCTAATATAGGTAATTGCCTTATTAATTTCCAAATATTGTTTCTCGTAAAATGTCTGAATATCAGTAACTTCTTTTGGAGCCCCTTCATTCTTGTATACATTGTGGTTAGCATAAAGCACTTCGTGTCCTTCACCATGCAAAAGACCTAAAGTATAACCATGCATGAATTCAGAATCTGTTTTAAGATTCATAACTCCATCGGGCTTCAATATCTTTTTATACAACTGCAAAAATTGTGAGTTGGTCATACGATGTTTGGTTCGTTTGTATTTGATTTGCGGATCTGGAAAAGTAATCCAAATTTCGCTCACCTCATTTGCTGCAAAAATGTGGTCTATCAACTCAATTTGAGTACGAACAAAAGCCACATTTTTCATACCGCTTTCCACAGAAGTCTTAGCACCTCTCCAGAAACGAGCTCCTTTCACATCGATACCAATATAATTAACATTAGGATTTCTTTCGGCTAACCCAATCGTGTATTCTCCCTTTCCGCAACCCAATTCCAATATAATTGGATTTTCATTTTTAAAAAACTCTTTATTCCACTTCCCTTTTAAAGCAAAACTATCCGAAACTACTTCTTCTCTTGTTGGCTGAAATACATTCGTAAAAGTTTCGTTCTCTTTAAATCTCTTTAGTTTATTCTTACTTCCCACTACAATAAATTTTTACAAAAATAGGTAAATTATATTGTTATCAGAAATGAACTTGTTTATCACCTTTAAGAAAACCTTCCTGTTACAAATGACAACCATTTCATAATATCACAATAACATTCCCACAACATTTCTTGAGTTAATTTGAAAGAAAAACATTGAAAAAGAGAAAAGTAGAACTAGTTGTTATCTCCGATGTTCATTTAGGAACTTACGGTTGCCATGCCAAAGAATTAATGCATTACTTGGTATCCATTAAACCTAAGACATTAATCTTGAATGGTGATATTGTGGATATTTGGCAATTCCGAAAATCATATTTCCCGCCAAGTCATTTGAAAGTTCTCAAAAAAATCATTTCAATGAGTTCCAAAGGGACCAAAGTATACTACCTTACAGGAAACCACGATGAGTTATTGCGCAAATTCACCGATATACATCTAGGAAATTTTAGTCTTCTAAACAAATTACTCTTAGAAGTCGATGATAAAAAGGCTTGGATTTTTCATGGTGATGTTTTTGATGCTTCAATAACGCACACCAAATGGCTAGCAAAACTCGGAGGATGGGGTTATGATTTCTTAATTGTCTTGAATCGTGCCATCAACTGGGGGCTTGTTAAGTTAGGCAAAGAACCCTACTCTTTATCTAAAAAAATCAAATCGAGTGTGAAATCTGCCGTAAAATTCGTATCCGATTTTGAAAACGTTTGCATCGAATTAGCTATCGAAAAAAACTATGATTATGTAATTTGCGGTCACATCCATGAACCCAAAATAGAAACCATTACCACCGAAAAAGGCAGTACTACTTACCTAAATTCCGGTGATTGGGTAGAAAACCTAACCGCTTTGGAGTACAACAAGAAAAAATGGCGCTTGTATGAACATAAAATCGAAAGTGTTACTTTTGAAACAGAAGAAGAAACTTTTGAATATGAAAATCAACTCATAGAACAATTCATCACAGCCATCCAAAAATAACTACTCCCTAAAACCACAACACACGTAATGAAAAATATATTAGTCGCTCCGTTAAACTGGGGATTAGGTCACGCCACACGATGTATTCCCGTCATACAAGCCTTACTCGATCATGGTTTTAATCCCATTATTGCTTCCGATGGTGTTGCTTTGGAATTATTACAAAAAGAATTCCCTTCATTACAAAGCATCGAATTACCTTCCTATCAGATTGAATATGCCAAAAAAGAAGCGTATTTTAAATGGAAACTGCTTTGGAATAGTCCCAAAATGATTGCCGCAATTCTAGCCGAAAAAAACAGAACAAGGCAAATTGTAGAAACCTATCAGATTGACGGAATTATTTCCGATAACAGACTGGGCGTATATAGCCACAAAGTCACTTCTATTTTCATTACGCATCAATTAAATGTAATGACGGGTAACACCACTTGGTTGACCACCAAATTGCATCAGTTGTTTATCAAAAAATTCGACGAATGTTGGGTACCCGATGTAAATACGGTTCCTAATTTAAGTGGTGCTTTAGGGCATCCCGAAATTGTACCTAAAAACGTAAAATATATTGGTCCTTTGTGTCGTTTGCACAAAAAAAACTTACCTAAAAAATACGATTTAATGGTTATTCTTTCGGGTCCAGAACCACAACGCACAATGTTGGAAGAAAAATTACTGACCGAATTGAAAGCCTATCGCGGAGACATTTTGTTTGTGAAAGGCAAAATTGAATCACAACAAAAAATAGAAAAACAAGCTCAGTTTACCTTTTATAATTACATGGACTCAAAGCAAATTGAAATTGCTTTTAACGAAAGTGAACGAATCCTATGTCGTTCCGGATACACAACCGTGATGGATTTGGCTAAACTAAAGAAAAAAGCTTTTTTTATTCCTACACCAGGACAATACGAACAAGAATACCTAGCTAAAAAATTTAAAGAAGAAGGATTGATTCCGAGTTGCAAACAAGACAAATTCAAATTGCACAAACTGGATAAGATAGACGTATACAAAGGACTAAGAAATTTTGAAAGCCATACGAAATGGAAAGACTTGTTCGAAGTGTTTTAAATAAAAAAGCCGACTCAATCAGTCGGCTTTTTTATACAACGTTTTGTTCAAAATTTATTTTGTGTACGCTACGGTAGCTTTTTCCCATTGGCTCACTGAAGCCACTCGGCTGTTTTTATAATCTACTTCATTCAAGTTAGACGTTTCATTCCAAAAAAACCATTTACCGGCTTTTTCTCCGTTCTTAAATTCCCCCATGGCTAATTTCTTGCCACTTTCATCATAAGAAACCCATTTACCATGAACTTTACCATCTTTATAAAAACCTTCTTGCTTCACTTTACCATTAGCATGATAATAGGTTGCCTTTACTAGATTCCCTTCAATTTCATATTGAGGTTCAACTTCTTGTGCCTGCATCATTCCTGACAAGATCAAAGCGCTAAATAATACCAATTTTTTCATAGTAAAAAGATTTAAGGGTTCGTATCTATCACAAATATAAAACTTTTTTCACGATAAAAAAACATTTACTTAACAATTTAATAACATTGAAAAATAGGGAAATAAAAAAGAATTAACTCAATATCAGTGAATTGATGTTAATTCTATAAAAAAATCAAAAACGTAAGTCTTAAAATAGCTTTTTTTACACTTTCTCTAAAGTAAAAGAAAATTCAGAACCTTTTCTAAAAGTACTTTTAACAAAAATTTTCTCATCGTGAGCTTCAATAATATGCTTCACAATGGCCAAACCTAGGCCTGAACCGCCCTCACTACGCGCACCACTTTTGTCTACACGATAAAAACGTTCGAATAGACGAGGAATATTTTGTTTTTCGATACCTTCACCGTTATCCGTAACGCGTACGATCACTTTATTATTGGTCAAATTCTCAATTCCAATCTCGGTAGATCCTCCCTCTTTTCCGTACTTGATAGAATTCATAACCAAATTAATCATAACCTGCTGAATCTTCTCATAATCGGCCAAAACCATGATGCTCTTGAAGTATTTAGAATCGAAACTCAAACTAATATCTTTCTTATTGGCTTCAATTTCTAAAAGGTCCATCACATTTTGGGACAATTCCACAATATCAAATTCGGTTAAATTCAGGCGTTCATCCCCCATTTCAAGTTTCGAAATCATGTCGAGATCCTCAACGATATAGACCAATCGTTCCACACCTTTTTCAGCGCGTTCCAAATACTTTTTTCGGAGTACTTTGTCTTTATGTGCGCCTTCCAATAGTGTAGAAATATAACTTTGAACCGTAAACAGTGGCGTTTTTAACTCATGGGAAACATTTCCTAGAAACTCTCGACGGTATTCTTCCCGATCCTTAAGCATCTCTATTTCGAGTTTTTTATCGGTAGCAAACTTTTTAACCTGTCGGGTTAACGTCGCCATATCTGTAGTAATAGATTGGTTTCTAAACTCTGTAGCATCAAGAAAAGAAATATCGTCGTAGATTTTTTTTACTCTTCTGTAAATAAAATGTTCCACACGATACTGAAGTACAAAGAAAGAGAAAACCAAAATAGATAACGCAAATAAAGTGCTGAAAAACCAATTAATCGAGAAAAAGAAATAACTTAAAATCGTAATAAAACCAAAAGAAAACAAACTAATGTACAAAGCCGATTTTACAGCAAACTTATAGGTTTTCTTAAGGGTTACACTCATTATAATTCAAATTTATATCCAACACCTTTGATGGTTTTAAACAAATCTTCGCCAATTTTTTCACGAAGTTTTCTAATATGAACATCTATAGTTCTTCCTCCTACTACCACTTCATTACCCCAAACTTTATCAAGGATTTCTTCACGTTTAAACACTTTTCCAGGTTTTGAAGCTAGGAGATAAAACAATTCAAATTCTTTTCGTGGAAGTATGATTTCTTCACCGTCTTTGATGATTTTATATTCCTCACGATTAATTTCAATTCCACCTACGTTTAAGCTATCAGAAGTCGTTTCTTCTTCTTTCAAACGGCGTAATAAGGCTTTAACTTTACTAACTAATACTTTGGGTTTTATAGGTTTAGCAATATAATCATCGGCTCCCGCATCAAAACCAGCAACTTGAGAATAATCTTCATTTCTAGCGGTTAGAAAAGCAATAATCGTATGACTTAATTCTGGTATTTTTCTAATGTTTTCACACGCTTCCATCCCATCCATTTCAGGCATCATCACATCCATGATAATTAAATGCGGATGATGTTTCTTCGCTTTTTCAATAGCTTTCTTTCCATTATCAGCAGTAAAAATCTGATAACCCTCTTGTGTTAAGTTGTATCCTATGATTTCTAAGATATCAACCTCATCATCTACTAAAAGAATCTTAATGTCCTTCTTTTTCATACAAAGTGTTAGGTTGTTTAATGTGAGGTAAAAGTAACTATTATTTGAAAGAATATATTGCGCTTACGTAAATTTAATCTCTTAACAATTAATAAACAAATTGTAAACTTAAAAATAACTTCTGCTTAACTTGTTTTTTACTTTGCTAACGTTCCTTTGCGGAAAATTTAACACAACTACAATGAAATTTAAATTAATCATTACGTTCTTACTGATCTCATTTTCAGTACTTGCCCAAAAAACTACGATATCGGGTGTGGTTTCTGATAAAGAATTAAACGGAGAACCATTACCTTTTGCCAACGTTGTTATTAAAGGTAAATCATTAGGTGTAACTACAGACATTGATGGCAAATATTCCTTAGAAATACCAGCCGGATCACACACCGTGGTCTTCAGTTTTCTTGGCTACGAATCTAAAGAAATTTTATTTACCATTGCAGAAGGAGAAAACAAAACTTTTGATGTGACTCTGGGAACTGGAAGCGTAACATTAGAAGATGTTGTTATTAAAGCTACTGTGAGCCGCGAAAAAGAAAGTGCTTTACTCTTAGAACAGAAAAAATCTGTTGAAATTAAACAAAGTATCGGCGCGCAAGAAATGTCGAGAAAAGGAGTAAGTGACGTAGCGGGAGCCGTAACTAAAACCACTGGTATTACAAAACAAGAAGGAACAGGTAATATTTTCGTAAGAGGTTTAGGTGACCGTTATAATTCGACTACCATGAATGGCTTACCGATTCCTTCTAATGATCCTGAAAAGAAAAATATTAATCTTGAAATTTTTTCTACAGACATTTTAGAATTCGTTTCTATCGACAAAGTATACAACAGTAAACTTTTTGGAGACTTCGCAGGAGGTAATGTTGATATTGTTTCTAAAGACTATAAAGGTAAAGGTTTATTACGCCTAGACGCTGGTTCTAAAATAAACACCAACGCTTTATCTAACAATGACTTTACATTACTTAAAGGATACAGCCCTTTTGGATTTGACGCCAGAAAAACACCACAAAACGCGCTTTCTAGTTATAAATTCAAGACGTTAAACTCAGAAAGTTATACTCCAGTAGGTGGTTCTTTCGGAGTAACTGTAGGCGACTCTTATGATGTTGGCAGCAACGGAAGCAAATTGAACTTTTTCGCCACTGCTTCTTTTAGCAACGATTACACTTCAAAAAATAATGGATTAGCAAGAGGTGGTGTCAATGAAGCGGGGGTAATCAATAAAGATTTCGAAAAATACTCTTCCATTGCTTACACGACTACAACCAATGTAATGGGAACCCTTGGATACAAAATCAACGACAATCACAAGTTAAATTTCAACTCTGTATTAATCAACTCTTCAAGCTTGTCTAAAGATGAATACTACGGTTATATAGTTGATATTGCCAATGATGGAAATGGTTTCATCAGAAGAAATAAATTTGAGAAAAACACACTATGGATCAACCAATTATTAGGTAACCATACTTTATCTGAAAAAACCAAAGCCAATTGGGGTATTTCATACAACACTATCAAAGGGGATATGCCTGACAGAACCCAAAATACTTTACGTAAGGAAAGTAATGGTTATGTTCTTTCTGCTATTTCTGCTCCAGATAACCACAGATATTTTCAAGAGCTAAAAGAAAACGAATTAGCCGGAAATGCTGCTATCGATTATAAATTCAAAAAGAATGACGAAGGAGATTACAACGGTAAATTCACTTTAGGTTTCAACGGAAGATACAAAACCAGAGATTTCGCAGCTACACAATTCAATTTAAAAACGAACAGTAATTTCACAGGAGAAATAGTAGATATCAATAATCTTGATGGTTTCTATAATCAAAACAATTTCAACAATGGTTATTTCAATATTTCAACCTTCAGAGGAAATGCTCAAGTGACCAATGCAGAAAAACCTCAAGTATATAATGGAGAGCAAGTAATCAACGGAGGTTATTTGAATACAGAATACAACTTTGGAAAATTAACTGCCGTAGTAGGTTTAAGAGGTGAATACATTTTCCAAAAAATAAAATGGAACACTCAGTTGGATCCTAGCGGAAACAAAGACGAATTAGAAAAAGTAGCCTTTTTACCAAGCGCCACTTTAAAATACAGTCTAAACGAAAAACACAACCTAAGATTAGGAGTAAGCAAAACCTACACCTTACCACAATTCAAAGAGCGTGCTTTGTTTATCTATGAAGAAGTAAACGAAGTAAAAGTTGGTAATCCCGATTTGTATGCTTCCGATGATTACAATGCAGATTTAAAATGGGAATATTTCCCTAAAAACGACGAAGTAATTTCGGTTACAGCTTTTGCAAAATACATCAAGAACCCTATGAACGAAGTAACCATCGCTTCTTCTACTAACGATATCTCGTTCATTAACACCGGAGATTACGGATACGTAGCCGGAGCGGAAGCAGAAGTGAGAAAACAAATTTTCGCTACCGAAGATAGAAACAAATTAACGACAGGTTTGAATGTATCTTACTTATACAGCGATCAAGAACTAAGTACCAACAAAGTAATTAGAGAAACCAATTACAATGTTGTTTTTACTGACGATAAAAGTAAATTCACCGGCGCTTCTGATTTATTAGTCAATGCCGATGTGACCTTCTTTAACGAATGGAAGAACAAAGAAAACAACTTAACAACAACTTTAGCTTACAATTATTTTTCTGATAGAGTATATGCTTTAGGAACCAATGGTCGTGGCAATTTAGTAGACAAAGCGGTAGGAACTGTTGATTTTATATCAAAAGCCAAATTCGGAAAACATTTCGGTGTTGGAATTGTTGCTAAAAACTTATTAAACCCAACGATCGACAGAGTACAGGAAAATAAAAGCAATACCGTAAAAGTATTGTCTTATGACAAAGGGACAACATTCAGTTTGAACTTTTCATATACATTCTAACAAAAAAGGAGCTTCGGCTCCTTTTTTTATTTAACACAAACAAAAAATTTTAAAGATAACATCACAATAGCTTAACGATGAGATAGTAAACTTAAAATATTTTTGTAACAAATAATAAAAAATAAAATACAAACACAACTATGAAATCAATTGCAAAAATTTTCGGACTACTTGCTGTTTCCGCTTCGATGCTTACCGCTTGTTCATCTGATGATAATACAGATGAAAATACAGTAACAGTAGATCCTAACAATTTCCAAGGTACTTTCAATACTGGTGAAATCATTTTAGATCCTGCTAAAACTTACAAATTAACCGGAAAAGTACAAATCAACGAAGGAGCTTCTTTAACTATTCCAGCTGGAACAAGAATCGAAGGTACTGCGGGTACTGCTTCTTACATCGCTGTTGCTCAAGGAGGTAAAATTTTCGTTAACGGAACCTCTTCAAATCCAGTAGTAATGACTAGTGGTTTACCTACAAAAAAAGCAGGAGACTGGGGTGGATTGGTAATTTGTGGTAAAGCACCTATCAATCGCGTTTCAGGAGGTACTAGTACTGCTCAATCTGAAGTTGCCGAATTAACGTATGGTGGTACAATCGCTAACGACAATTCAGGTTCATTAAGATATTTAAGAATCGAGTACGCTGGTGCAGCTTTCAATAGTGAAAAAGAATTCAACGGATTATCATTATTTGGTGTAGGATCAGGAACTACAGTAGAATATGTTCAAACATACTATGGTGCTGATGACGGTTTCGAATTCTTCGGAGGTACTGTAAACACTGCAAACTTAATCGCTGTTGGAAACGAAGACGACCAATTTGACTGGACAGAAGGTTGGAACGGAACAAACGCTCAATGGTATGGTAAAATTGATTTTGGAAGAGGAAACAGAGGAATCGAAGCAGACAACTTTGAATTAGGATATGCTAATACACCAATTGCAAACCCTACGATCTCTAACATGACCCTAATAGGTCCTGGAAGTGCTGCTGATGCTACTTATACAGAAAATCAAGCGTTAAAATTAAGAAGAGGCACTAAAGGTAATTTTTCTAATGTAGTATTGGCAAATTGGAAAACAGGTTTCGATGTAGAACATGATGAAACTGTAGCTGCTGTAACTGCAGGTACTTTAGAAGCAACTAACGTTTTATTTTCAGATGTTCCAACAAAATCAAAAGGTAAAGGAACAGATCCTGATGGCTCAGGGCCTCAAGTAGCTCCTTCAGCAGATGTTTCAGCTATGTTTACTGAATCAGACAACAACGGTGCTGGAAATGGTACAGGAGTACCTTCTTGGGCTACTGGATGGTCTGTAGGATTATAAAAAATACCCAAATCATAAAAATGCTCCAAAATTTTGGAGCATTTTTTTTAATCCTTTATTTTATTTTTCATAACTTTACTGTTTAAAGAAAATTAAATGACAAAAAACTACTTTTATATTTCCGTATTATTTCTCCTATTTTCCCTGAGCAGTTTAGCTCAAGAGAACAAAGACGGTTCGACTTCAAAATTCCAAGAACAACCCCTAGATAATTTGACGATTTACCCCAACCCTGTGTCTGGCGATAGAGTGTTTATTAACTCCAGATCCACAGCGGCAAAAGACATTGAAATTTTTGATGTTTTGGGCAAAAAAGTAATGCAAACCACCGTAGCGAACAAAGAACTAAACGTTAGCTCGCTTACACCGGGTGTTTACATTATTAAAATTAAAGAAGGGGAGCAACGCGCTACCAGAAAATTGATTATCAAGTGATTAAAACAAAACCTTTCCGTAAAACTTAAAGGTTAATTTACACACATTTCTTAAAACAAAAGAAATTACTTATTATATTTGTTGTCAAACTTAAAACAAAAAACAATGAAAAAAATTTACTTATTAACAATGCTGATACTAAGCACACTGAGTTTTGGGCAAGCAACTGATTTATATTTTAGTAAATATGGAGAAGGTTCTAGTAACAATAAGTTTTTAGAAATTTATAATGGCACAGGTGCCCAAGTTGATTTGTCCAACTATTCTGTTGAACTATACGCCAACGGAGGAACAACTGCAACAAACACACAAACTTTCGCTGCTGGGACAATTCTTAACGCTGGTGATGTATACGTATTGAGGAATTCTGGTGCAGCTTTAGCTGCCATCATTGCAGCTGCAGATATAACTTCTGGGACTTGTAACTTCAATGGTGATGACGCTGTAGTTCTGAAAAAAAATACTGATGTAATTGATATGATTGGACAAGTTGGTGTTGATCCAGGTGCTTCATGGCCTGTTGCAGGGATTACAGGAGGAACTGTAGATCATACTTTAGTTAGAAAAACAACGGTTTGTAGTCCTAATCCAACTCCTCTAGGATCATTCGGTACAGACGCAGCTACTTCTGAATGGACAGTAGAAGCAAGTGATTACGTAGCTGGTCTTGGTAGTTTTAATGGCTGTAATACTGCTCCAAATATTAGCATTACGTCTCCTTCAAACGGAGTAACATTATCACCTGAAACCACTTCAGTAAACGTTATTTTATCTGTAAGTAATTTTAACGTGGCTGCTGCAGGTGCTGGAGACGGCTACATTAAATATAGCATCAACGGAGGAACTGCTTCAGACAAATTTGACACTACTGATATTATTGTTCCTACAACACCGGGTACTTATACAGTAATTGCAGAATTAGTTGACAACTCTGGAAATCCATTATCCCCAGCAAAAAGCGCTACTGTAAGTTTTACCGTTGCTGCTTACATCGTCGCTTCTGACTTAGCAGCTGTAAGAGCAGACGTTTTAGCTACTACCGTTGGAAAATACTACCAAATCTCTAGCACACCTGTAATTACGTATGCAAGACCAACCAATGTTACTACCTACAGAAAACAAAAATACGTTCAAGATGCTTCTGCGGGTATATTAATTGATGACAATACTCCTGAAACAACCAATCCAACACTTTCTGGTATGGTAATTGGTGATGCCATCTCAGGATTGAAAGGTCAAACAACAAATTATAATGGTGTTTTACAATTCGTACCAATTGTGGATGCTACTGTAGCCTCTTCAGGTAATGTAATCACTCCGGAAGTAGTAACCGTACCAACACTAAAAACCGGTTGGGAAAATTACGAAAGTGAATTGGTTCTAGTAAAACAACTAACCTTCCAAGCCAATGCTCAAGGTACTCCTTTTCAAGCTGGCACTAATTATGATGTTGCACAACCTGACTTAGAAAACATGATTTTCCGTACATTGTTCGCTGAAGCAGATTATATTAATCAAAACATTCCTTCTACTCCTTACGACATAGTATTATTAGTTGCTGAATTTAACAATACTCCACAAGTAGTAGCAAGAAGTTTAGCAGATATCACCTTATCAAACAACAAGTTTGACAATATTGCTGGTTTACAAGTATATCCTAACCCAGCGAAAACGAATTTATTTGTAACTTCTAACAGTTTTGCAGAAAAACAAGTAGTATTATACGATGTATTAGGTAAAGTTGCTTTAAAAGCTAAAGTAACGAACCAACCAATCAGCGTTACTTCTTTACCAAAAGGAGTGTACATTGCTAAAATCACAGAAGAAGGAAAAACCGCTACAAGAAAAGTAGTAATCGAGTAATTCTCGTCTTCATAACACTTTTACAAGACCTCACCTAAATTGGTGAGGTCTTGTCTTTTTTAGAGGTTTCATCGAGTTTTTTAGGCTTTTATCTAAAAAAAAATAGCTATTACAAGTGGTTTCATTAATTTTGTTGCAGTAAATTCTTAAACAAATTAAAAACAAAGAAGCATGAAGAAACTTTACTTTTTTTTATTTATTGTAGCCACTGTAACTAGTGCGGTAGCGCAAACCACCTTAACACAATGGACTTTTGAAAACACTACGCTGCCCAGCACGGGTAGTGGCACTATGACTCTAGTTGGCCCATTTACATCTCCAGCCAATAATCCCTACTCTACTGGTACACCAGGACTAAGTTATACCATTACTAATTTCCCTTCAGATTCAGCAGATTCAGGAACTTCTGGCTATAATTTTGCAGTAAATACTTCGGGTTATGGAGGCATAAAGGTTTCTTTTGATATTTCAGGATCTCAGCAGTCTTCAAAATTCATGGAGTATCAATATACAGCTGATGGGATTTCTTGGATTTCTTTGGGAAACAATAATGGAGACCTTACAACAACTTTTGCAAGAAAAACAATCGATTTACCAGCAACTTGTGATAACAATCCAAAGGTAGCTTTTAGAATTGTGTCTATCTTTAGACTTCCACAAAACGATAAATATCAATCTATTGGGACTGGAAACGGATATAACGGCGCTAATGGCTATTGGAACATAGACAATGTTACTTTTAGCTATAATACATTAGGAAGAGCGTCCAATGAAATTGCGGGTTTACAAGTATACCCTAACCCAGCAAAAACGAGTTTATTTGTAACTTCAGACAGTTTTACAGAAAAACAAGTTGTGTTATATGATGTGCTAGGAAAAATAGCTTTAAAAACGGAAGTAACCAACCAACCTATTAGCGTGACTTCTTTACCAAAAGGAATGTACATTGCTAAAATTACAGAAGAAGGAAAAACCGCTACAAGAAAAGTTGTGATTGAATAATGAAACAACCCTGTTCCCCCAAAATAATAAGTCCCGTTTTTGCGGGACTTACTATTTTACGTACTTTTGAAGTATGATTACAACCTCCGACATATTTGAAATTGGTTCCAAGAAAGAGTTTGAAAAAATGGCACTCAAAGTGTTCCGTTTTCAATATGAGCATAATTTGGTGTACCAACAATTTTGTCAACTGCTACGAAAAGACAAAACAAATGTCAAACGTCTTGAGGAAATCCCTTTTTTACCCATTCAGTTTTTCAAAAGTCATATTGTAGTGAGTAGTACTGAAACGGTACAAACCACCTTCACCAGTAGCGGTACCACAGGAATGATTACCAGTAGGCATCACGTTACCGATTTAGCTTTTTACGAGGAAAGCTTTAGACTAGGTTTTAGACAGTTTTACGGCAATATAGAAGATTATGTCATCTTAGCCTTATTGCCTTCTTATTTGGAGCGTGAAGGCTCTTCGCTAATCTATATGGTTGATGATCTGATCAAGCATACCAACAATCCTGAAAGCGGTTTCTACCTCAACAATTACGAGGCGCTCGCTGAAAAACTAATTCGATTGGATCAGGAAGGGCAAAACGTTATTTTAATCGGAGTTACCTATGCTTTGTTGGATTTAATCGAACAGCAAAATTTCAATCTAAAAAACACCATTATCATGGAAACCGGAGGCATGAAAGGCCGACGTAAAGAAATCATACGCGAAGAATTGCATCAAATCTTATGCGACGGTTTTGGAGTTTCCGAAATACATTCGGAATATGGGATGACCGAATTGTTATCGCAGGCTTATTCCTTGGGTAATGGTATTTTTGAATGTCCCAATTGGATGCACATCATCATCAGAGACCCGGAAGATGCTTTGACACTTTTAGAAAACAATAGAAACGGAGGCATCAATATCATCGATTTGGCCAATGTGAATTCATGTTCTTTTATTGCGACACAAGATTTAGGTAAAAAATATGAAAACGGTACTTTTGAGGTATTAGGTCGTTTCGATCATTCTGATATCCGCGGCTGTAATTTGATGGTGCTCTAACCTGAAATTCTATAGTGTTGTCATTCCGACGAAGGAGGAATCTCATAATAAAGACGAACAAATGCGATTCCTCCTTCGTCGGAATGACAAAAAATGATTCAATAAAAAAAACCCTCACATTGCTGCAAGGGTTTAAAATATTTCAGATGCTGAAACAGTTCAGCATAACAATTAATATCTGTAATATTCTGGTTTGAATGGACCTTGAACGTCTACTCCAATATAAGCAGCTTGTTCTTCATTTAATGTTTCCAATTCAACACCTAATTTAGCTAAGTGAAGCGCCGCTACTTTTTCATCTAAATGTTTCGGTAACATGTACACTTCATTTTTATAGTTCGCAGAATTATTCCATAATTCGATTTGAGCTAAAGTTTGGTTAGTAAATGAATTAGACATTACAAAAGATGGGTGACCTGTAGCACAACCTAAGTTTACTAAACGTCCTTCTGCTAAGATGATAATATCTTTTCCGTTCACGTTGTAGATATCAACTTGTGGTTTTACTTCAGTTTTAGTAGCACCGTAGTTTTTGTTCAACCAAGCCATATCGATTTCGTTATCGAAGTGACCGATGTTACATACGATAGTTTTGTCTTTCATTGCTTCAAAATGACGACCTACTACGATGTCTTTGTTTCCTGTAGTCGTGATGATGATATCAGCATTACCAACCACAGTATCTAATTTTTTAACTTCATAACCGTCCATTGCCGCTTGTAAAGCACAAATTGGGTCAATTTCAGTAACCGTTACGATAGAACCTGCTCCACGGAAAGAAGCTGCAGTACCTTTTCCTACGTCACCGTAACCACAAACTACTACTCTCTTACCCGCTAACATTACGTCAGTAGCACGACGAATCGCATCTACAGCTGATTCTTTACAACCGTATTTGTTATCGAATTTCGATTTAGTAACTGAATCGTTTACGTTGATTGCTGGCATGAATAAAGTTCCGTTTTTCATTCTTTCGTATAAACGGTGAACTCCTGTAGTTGTTTCTTCAGATAAACCTTTGATGCCAGGGATTAATTCAGGGTAACGATCAAAAACCATATTGGTTAAATCTCCACCATCATCCAAAATCATGTTCAATGGCTTTCTATCTTCACCAAAGAATAAAGTTTGCTCGATACACCAATCAAATTCTTCTTCATTAAGACCTTTCCAAGCGTAAACTTGAATTCCGGCAGCAGCAATAGCCGCAGCAGCTTGATCTTGAGTAGAGAATATGTTACAAGAAGACCAAGTTACCTCAGCTCCTAATGCAATCAAAGTTTCGATTAAAACTGCTGTTTGAATCGTCATGTGCAAACATCCCGCGATACGGGCTCCTTTTAGGGGTTTGCTTTCGCCATATTCAGCACGAAGTGCCATTAAACCAGGCATTTCAGCCTCAGCTAATTCAATTTCTTTTCTTCCCCAAGCTGCAAGGTTGATATCTTTTACCTTGTAAGCTACAAACGGAATGGTTGTTGTACTCATCTATTTAGTATATTTGTTTTTATTAATACCCAAAAATTGGACTGCAAAATTACACATTAGTTTTAAATTTGACAACGTATAACTAATTTTTAATAGTTGTTTAAACTTTATAACATATTAATTTTCAGTTGAATGAAATTTTAAACCGTAATGTCTTTCTATAAAAGCGTCAAAATCAACGAAACAACAGAATTATTTCTTTGGAAAATCACCGAAGACTATAACGATTTGTATCGAAAAGTAAGTTTAAAAGATGTCTCTCTGGCACGATTGGATGGAATGAAATCGGAGACACATCAAAACGCTTTTCTATCGGTTCGAATGCTATTGCAACATTGTGGTTATACCGATTTTGATTTGTTTTACGATGAATTTGGCAAGCCTCATTTGCAAGATGGCAAACACATTTCTATTTCTCATGCGTTGGGTTTTTCAGCAATAATCCTCAGCAATGAAAATGTGGGTATCGATTTAGAACAAGCCAAAGAAAAGGTGCTTAAAATTGCTTCTCGATTCATGGATGTTTCTCATTTGGAAAATCTTACAGAAGAAGATCAAATTCACAAAGCCACCGTCATTTGGGGAATAAAAGAAGCCATCTTTAAACTAAAAAACGAAAAAGGAATCAGTTTTCCGAAACACATCTTTGAAGCTCCATTCGAATTGAAAGACAAAAAATGTACTGCTCAATTGCATTTTAATAATTCTGTGGAAGATTTCGATATAGCCTTTGATCTAGTGGAAGACTATGTTTTTGTATGTGCCATGAAAAAAAAATAATGAAAAATATCTATTCGAATCTCCTCAAGGCAAAAGCCGAAAACAAAAAACAACTCGCTATTTTGCTAGATCCCGACAAAATAGACTTGAAAAATGCTGCGACTCTGGCTGACAAAATCAACCAAACCCCGGCAACGCATCTTTTTGTTGGCGGCAGTATCGTTGCTTCGGACATAATTGACGAATTAATTGTGTTGTTAAAAAAGAAATGCCACTTACCCATCGTTTTATTCCCTGGAAATCCCTCGCAAATTTCCAAAGAAGCGGATGCCATTTTGTTCTTAACCTTACTTTCCGGAAGAAATCCAGATTATTTAATAGAACACCAAGTGAATGCCGTGCCCATCTTGAAGAAAACTGAATTAGAGATCATTTCGACCGGTTACATCTTGATTGAAAGCGGGACAAAAACTGCGGTGGAACGAGTAAGTCAAACCAATCCTTTAGACCGAAACAACGCAGATTATGTGTTACAAACGGCACAAGCAGGTGAATATCTTGGCAATAAACTGATTTATTTAGAAGCAGGAAGTGGTGCACTACAGCCAGTTCCTTTAGAAGTAATAGAAAAAGTTTCAAAAAATACAACGGTACCTATTATCGTCGGTGGCGGAATCCGATCTCATGAAGGCATCTCGCAAGCCTTCGAAGCTGGAGCGGACCTAGTCGTAATTGGCACTGCTTTCGAAAACGATATTAACTTTTTTTCAAAACTATGATAGATTTCTTTTTAAACGCTTACAAGAATGCTCCGTTATGGCAAATTATACTCGAATTAGTCGCTTTCTTTTTTGGGATAATCAGTGTATGGTACGCTAAAAAAGAAAATATCTTGGTCTATCCTACCGGATTAATAGCCACCGTTATTAGCGTCTATTTGTTATGGCAAGCTGGATATTTGGGAGACATGATGATTAACTTATATTTTTCAATCATGAGTATTTACGGATGGTGGAATTGGTCTAGAAACAAAGACGATGAGAGTCTGGAAATCAGCAGAACCAACACTTCAGAAAAATTTTTCGGAATAGTTTTGTTTATCCTCACTGTATTGGTAGTGTTAAGCATTTATAAATACTTTGATTACGAAATTAAAACAGAGAATTATTTTGATATTTTTGCTTCCGGCATTTTCTTTACAGGCATGTGGTATATGGCCAAAAAGAAAATTGAAAACTGGACCTTATGGATTATTGGAGATATTATTGTCATTCCATTATATGCCTATAGAGGTCTGGGAATGTTATCGTTACAATATTTAATTTTTACAATATTAGCCATTTTGGCTTACTTAGAATGGAGAAAGATCTTAGACAGCAAGAAACTTCAATAATTAAAATTACACTTTACGGTCCGGAAAGCACCGGAAAAACTACCCTTTGCAGAGAGTTGGCGCAACATTTTAACACCGTTTGCGTGGAAGAATATGCACGAGAATATCTTGAGGAAAAATTAGAACAATACAACACTATTTGCGAGGAATCGGATCTACTCCCAATAGCCATAGGACAAACCCAATTGGAAAACGAAGCCTTGAAAAAGGCCAACCGATTCCTATTTTGCGACACGAATGCTTTAGTTACAAAAGTATTTTCAGACATTTACTATCATCATTGTTCGGCCGAATTAGAAGAAGCAGCTCGTTTACACGAATACGATTTGTTTTTTTTAACCGATATTGATGTTCCTTGGCAAAATGACGGATTACGCGATAGTCAGGAGTACAGAGATCGTTCTTTTACGATTTTTGAAGAGGCTTTAATCGAATATAATAAACCCTATATTAAAATTTCGGGCAACGAGCAAGAACGTCTCGAAAAAGCCATCGAAATTGTTACCGATTTAGAAAAAGCAAAAAAAGCAGGTTTAACCAGCCACGACTTTGTAGCGCTTTACCATCAACAAAAAAACATTGATTATATTGTCAATCAAATTCAAAATATAAAAACAGGAATTCCTAAAATAACCTTAGAAAAACCCGCTGCTATCAACGATGGCATTATTCAATTTTCGGAAGACGACTTTGAAAACTACTCTTCGCTTTTTGACAAACAAATTGGTCACTATACAGTAGAAAAATTTGTCCCAGCATCGGGTGCGGCGAGCAGAATGTTTAAATTCCTTTCGGATTTTCTACATGAATTCCTTCCAGAAAAAGAAACCATCAACGGCTATGTGAATCGCACGAAAAACAATCAATTGAATACATTTCTTGTAGCCATAGACAAATTTCCTTTCTTTCATGAAGTCAATAATTATTTAAAAAACAAATACCCCAATTTTCAGTCGTTCTCAAGAGATCGAAAAAACTTTCTTTTTATCGAAACTTTGCTAAACGATGGTTTTTTTGATTATCTGAACAAACCTAAAGCGGTACTGCCTTTTCATAAGTACGAAGAACAAATTATTACGCCCATAGAAGAACACTTGAAAGAAGTGGTAGCTTATGCCACCAATGGCTCAAAAGCAACCATCCATTTTACGATATCTGAAGAACACGAATCAGGATTCAATGAAATTATCAACAGAGTAAAAGGGATTTTCGAAAATGAATTTGAAAAAACAATCAATTACAGTTATTCTTTCCAAAATCCTATAACCGATTCCATTGCGTTAGACAATCAATTAGCGACGCTAAAGGATGAACACAATCGTTTAGTTTTTAGACCTGGAGGTCACGGCGCTTTGCTACACAACTTGAATGAAAGAGACTCGGATATTATTTTCGTGAAAAACATTGACAATGTGAGTCATAACAATACTCTTTCGATTGCCAAATATAAAAAAGCATTAGGAGGACTTTTAATTGAAAAGCAACAGCAAATTTTCGACTATCTTAATCTTTTGGAAGATTCAGAAATAAGCAATGACTCAATCAACAAAATAGCACGTTTTGTCGAAACAGAGTTATTTATCACATTACCGGATACTTTCGAAGAACTTAAAAACGAAAAAAAGATTCAACTCTTACAATCTATTTTAAACCGACCTATTCGAGTTTGTGGAATGGTAAAAAATGAACAAGAACCGGGTGGTGGTCCATTTTGGGTAAAAGAGAAAAACGGAGGTAAATCGTTACAAATCGTTGAATCTGCCCAAATAGATGTAGACAATCCGTCACAAATAAAACTTTTTAATAGTGCTACCCATTTTAATCCAGTAGATTTAGTTTGTGGTACTAAAAACTACCGTGGTGAAAAGTTTAATTTACTAGAATATACAGATCCAGAAACCGGTTTTGTAGTCGAGAAAAGTAAAAACGGAAAAACATACAAAGCTTATGAATTACCAGGGCTTTGGAATGGTAGTATGGCCAATTGGATCACACTTTTTGTAGAAGTGCCCATAGAAACCTTTAATCCGGTAAAAACCGTGAATGACTTATTAAAACCAACCCATCAACCGACACCTCGTGGATAAAGCAATTCTTTTATCGGAGTTACAGTACAAAGCGGTTCGGAGCAGTGGAGCCGGAGGACAAAATGTGAATAAAGTTTCCAGTAAAGTACTTTTGTCTTTTTCTGTAGAAGATTCCATTGGTTTAAATAACGACGAAAAAGAACAAATCAAACAAAAACTAGCCAACAGATTGACCGTAGATTTTGTTTTAAACCTTAGTTGTGACGAAGAACGAAGTCAATTTAAAAACAAAACCATTGTAACCAAGCGCTTTTTTGAAATTTTGGAAAAATCGTTACTGAAACAAAAGCCACGAAAAGCTACTAAAATTCCAAAAGGAGCCGTCGAAAAGCGATTAAGTCGAAAGAAATCAAAAGCGGAAATTAAAAAATCGAGAAGAAGACCTGATTTTTAATGATTCTCGATACTTTTTTTGCTTCATTTCATTGCGCAAAAACACTCGAATTGAACCCAACGAATTAATTAATTCTTTTTGAATTGACTCAGCGCTTTGCGAGTAAAGTCACTTAAGACCAATTTCCCTGATATTGCAGCACGTTCGTACAACAATTCATCCCAATGATCGGTTCCTTCCCACAAAACCTTTTTCATTTCAGTCAAGGCTTCTGGATTATAATTGGCTAATTGCAAAGCAAATTCAAGTAAGGCCGCATCCATTTCTCTTTCGTTGGCAAACAATTGCGCGTATAATTTATGCTCAAAAGCCCATTGTGCAGTTTTCCATTCTGTAGGATTCAAAGTCATTTCTGCCATAGCGGATTTACCGATTTTTCTAGAAACAGCAGGTTCTATAACAAAAGGACCAATTCCTATAGCAATTTCAGAAAGTTTTATCGATGCTGCTTCGGTAGCAAATGTATAATCGCAAGCCGAAGCCAATCCTACGCCACCTCCTACAGCTTTCCCGTGAATGCGACCTACAATGATCTTTTTGCAAGAACGCATAGCATTAATCACATTGGCAAATCCACTGAAAAAGATTTTACCATCCTCTAAATTCGAAATAGACAATAACTCATCAAACGAAGCACCGGCGCAAAAAGCACCTGTTCCAGCACTTTGCAACACAATAACCGTAACGTCGTCATTAGCATCTAAAGCATTCAACTCTTCCGTTAAAGCCTTTAATTGATGACTTGGAAAAGAATTACTAGCTGGATGCGAAAAAGTAATCGTGGCTATTTTGTTTTCTATAGTAGTGGTGATGGTTCCGTTTGTTGACATACTGTTACATTTTGAATTCAAACTTAAATAAAATGCATAAAAAAACCCGATTGTCATCGGGAATTTTGTTATTTACCTTTATTAACTTCGGCTACATATTTTTCAAGAGCCATAGTCATAGAAGGTGCTTCTGGCGTTGGAGCCATAATATCTATGCGCAAGCCGTGTTCTAAAGCTTCTTTTTGTGTAGTGCTTCCAAAAACTGCTATACGTGTTTCGTTTTGTTTAAAATCAGGAAAATTTTTAAATAACGATTTAATCCCTGTTGGACTGAAAAAAGCCAACACATCGTAATAAACATCCTTTAAATCAGACAAATCACTCATTACCGTTCTGTAGAATGTTCCAGGAGTCCAATCTAATTTAAGGTTATTTAAAGTCTGAGGAATATCTGCGTTTAATTGATCCGAAGACGGCAACAAGAATTTTTCGTCTTTATATTTTTTAAAAAGCGGCGACATGTCTGCAAAATCTTTCTGACCCACATAAATCTTTCGCTTTCTGTAAACAACGTACTTTTGTAAATAGTAAGCAATCGCCTCACTTTGACAAAAATAGCGTAAATCTTCAGGAACTTTGTAGCGCATTTCTTCGGCAACCCTAAAAAAGTGGTCTACCGAGTTTTTGCTAGTTAAAATAATCGCAGTAAAATTGTTCAAATCAATTTTTTGAGCGCGAACCTCTTTTGCCGGAACTCCTTCTACATGAATAAAAGGTCTAAAGTCTACTTTTATCTTATGCTTATTCTGTAAATCAAAATAAGGAGAATTTTCAACTTTTGGTTCAGGTTGCGATACTAAAATCGTTTTCACTTTCATATTAGACATCTCAAAATCTATTATCGGTTTGTAATTGCATAATACATGAAATAGTAAGGTGCAATTTCAAGAGCGCAAATATACAAAATAAAATAAAAGATTTTGCCGGAAAGTAAATTTTGATAATTTCTTAATGAAACAAGGTATGTTAGTATATTAATTATCAATAAGATAATCAAAACAGCGATAATCATGTAAGAATTCATCAAATTGGTGTAATAAAACACTAAGTTCACCGGAAGCAAGACTAACCCAATATAGGTTCTATAACTTACTTTAAACAAATTGAACTGTTCAATAAAACTTTCAATATTGAATGAAGTCGCTATAATTTTTTCGATTAGAAACTTGGATAGAATAAAAAAACTGAGCGAAGTAAAAATCTGAACAAAACTGATCCAGTTTGTTTTAGTGGTATATCCAAAATAACTTAACACCAGCTGAATAAAAAACGAAAACGATACTAGCTGTACAAAAAACAACAAAATGGTAAACCAACTCATTAAGTTACTGGGATCTTTATAAACTTTAAGGTATTTATCACTAATAAGGAGATTTGTAAAATCACTGAAACGGTTTTCGAAAACTGCTTTAGCAACCACCACTACCGCAATGGTAACAATGAGGACTATTGTTATCCAATCTTTATTTTCGACAATTCGCGGAATCAATTCGTAGTTTTTCATAGGACAAAATTACAATTTTTCCGCAAAATAAATCAGGCTATTTTTTGTAGTAAGAATCTCTAAAAAATTGAGTTCTAATCTTAAATCCGATTTATTTATAACCGATTTAGAAAACAACAATCGCTGTCATTTTATGGATTTGGAATTAAAATACAAAGCGACCGACAAAATGAATTTCTTTCTTTTAGGGAACAACCTATTAAACGAAAAGTATTATCAACAAAAATCCAACACCGATTATTCTGCTTATATTTCTCAAACCAATGTAACACCGCGTTATTTTTTACTGACAATGGAATACAATTTTTAAATCGGATCGCTTAATTATAAATTATTTAAGAGACACATTGTCTAAAAAGTTTATTTTTGCATCAGATTTTAATACTATGCAAGACGGAATTGTCATAATACCCACTTATAATGAAATTGAAAATATCGAAGCCATCATTCGCGCCGTATTTTCATTACCTAAAAAATTTGATGTTCTTATCGTGGATGACAATTCGCCCGACGGCACCGCAGACAAAGTAATTGAACTTCAAAAAGAATTTCCAGACGCTTTACATTTAGAAAAAAGACAAGGAAAAGCAGGATTAGGAACCGCATACGTACATGGTTTCAAATGGGCTATACAACACCATTATGAGTATATCTTTGAAATGGATGCCGATTTTTCACATAATCCAAACGATTTAGAGAAACTATATAACGCTTGTAAAAACGAAGGAGCCGGCATGGCCATTGGTTCAAGATACAAAACAGGAGTCAATGTAGTCAACTGGCCTTTAAACAGAGTGCTGCTTTCGTATTTTGCTTCGGTTTATGTACGCTTAATCACCGGAATGGAAATCCACGATGCTACCGCAGGATTCATTTGTTATCAGAGACAAGTTTTAGAAAAAATCAACCTTGACAGACTTAAATTCACCGGGTATGCCTTTCAGATAGAAATGAAATACCGAACGTTTGTCAATCATTTTAAAATCATCGAAGTACCAATCATCTTTACCGACCGAACCAAAGGCGAATCAAAAATGAGTGGTGCTATTATTCGCGAAGCCATTTTAGGTGTTATCATGCTTCGCATTCGAAAAATGTTTAACCGACTTTAAAACACACAACACTATGAGCTCGATTTTAATTAAAAACGCAAAAATTGTTAACGAAGGAAAAATAACCGAAGGCGAAGTTTTAATTGAAAACGAGTGGATACGAGCCGTAGGAGTAAATCTTCCTACACCTGAAAACTGTCAGATCATTGATGCACAAGGCAATTATCTTATCCCAGGAGCCATAGACGATCAGGTGCATTTTCGCGAACCGGGATTAACCCACAAAGGAACCATTGCTTCCGAATCTAGAGCAGCCGTGGCTGGCGGAGTAACGTCTTTTATCGAACAACCCAACACGATTCCCAATGCGGTTACTCAGGAAATCCTAGAAGAAAAATACCAAATTGCCTACGACACATCCTATGCCAATTACTCCTTCATGATGGGCGCCACCAACGACAACTTAGAGGAAGTATTAAAAACCAATCCTAAAAATGTTGCTGGAATTAAAATTTTCTTAGGATCATCAACTGGAAATATGTTGGTAGACAAAGAAGAGGTGCTAACCAAAATCTTTTCCAACACTTCGATGCTCATTGCTGTTCATTGCGAAGACGAAGCCACGATCAAAAAAAATTTAGCAATCTATAAAGAAAAATACGGGGACGATATCCCGATGGAATTTCACCATCTAATCCGTAGCGAAGAAGCTTGTTATCTTTCTTCTTCCAAAGCGATAGAACTGGCAAAAAAGACTGGAGCTCGTTTGCATATTTTCCATCTTTCTACCGCTAAAGAAATGGAGCTTTTTAGAAACGATATTCCATTGGAAGAAAAACAAATAACCGCCGAAGTGTGTGTGCATCATCTTTGGTTCACCAATGAAGATTATAAAACCAAAGGAACCCTAATCAAATGGAATCCTGCCGTGAAAACGCAAAAAGACAAAGATGGTTTGTGGGAAGCCTTATTAGACGATCGCATTGATGTAATTGCTACAGATCATGCTCCACATACTTTAGAAGAAAAAACACATAATTATACCTCAGCTCCTTCAGGCGGACCTTTGGTACAACATGCTGTCGTAGCTTTATTTGAAGCGCATCAACAAGGAAAGATTAGCATCGAAAAAATAGTAGAAAAAATGGCACACAATCCTGCCAAAATTTTCAAAATAGAAAAACGAGGCTTTATCAAAGAAGGATATTTCGCCGATCTCGCTATTGTAAACACAAACGACCCTTGGACGGTCTCTAAAGAAAATATTTTATACCATTGCGGTTGGTCTCCGTTAGAAGGTACTACATTTAGTTCAAAAATTACTCATACCTTTGTCAATGGAACTTTGGTTTATGAAAACCAAAAAGTAAAAGAAATCCGTAACGGAAAACGTTTGACTTTTAACCGATAACTTGATGAAAAAAATATTGTTTTTGCTCCTATCTGTACCTTTTTTGAGTTGTAATCCTAACCAATCTGTAGAAAAACCCAAAAAACTCATTGAAGAAGAAACGATGGAAGCGATTTTATACGATTTGGCTTTGTTACAAGCGTTAAAAGGTTACAATCCACAGAAATTGGCTGAAAACAATATCAATCCTAAAACGTATATCTATCAGAAATATAAGATTGATAGCCTACAATTTGTAGAAAACAACCGTTATTATTCTGCCGATGTTGAGAATTATAAAAAAATGTTTGATCGTGTGATCGAACGCTTAGACACAGAAAAAAAAGCTGCTGATAAAATCGTTCAGAAAGAGACAAAAGCAGAAGAAAAAAAACGAAAAGATTCTATCACAAAAGCTAGAAAACAAACAAGCAATAATTAAGATTGCTCCCAATTTTCTTTTCTAATTTCATAGATAAAATTGAGTTTCGGTGTTTCACCGTAATATTCTATTAGTTGTTCATCTATCTTCTGAGCATCAAGTCGTTCCATGGCTATCTGTGAACGTTTGTTTTGCGAACCCACATGAAAATAAACTGTATCTACAAAACGAAACGCGTAGTCTAACATTAGCCTTTTTACCATAGGATTCAGACCTTTTCCCCAATAGGCTTTGGCATAAAAAGTGTACCCAATTAACACACTTTTGTCCTTCGGATTATAATCGTAAAAGCGAGTGCTTCCTACTACTTTATCGGAATCTAGTGCAACAATCTTAAAGGCACCGCCACTCTCGAGTGCTCCTTTAAAGAAAACCTCAAAAACGTCGCGCTTGTATCTATCTTTATTAGGATGCTGTTCCCACACTTCGGGATCCGAAGCACAAGCATACAAATCTTCAAAATCAGTTTCCGCAAGAGGAACTAATTGAACGGTCGTGTTGCGTAGGTTTGTTGGCTGTAAATACATCATTTTGATTCAATATAATTCGCTATCGGTTGAAATTCGATACCGAGAGTTTGTTTCACTTTTGATGTATCAAAATACTCTACGTGGTGTAACGTATGCGCCATGTCTCTGGAAAGCATTCTTTTTTTGCCAAATAATCCCAAAAAATAATCCATACACCATGCTACACTGGTCATCCATGGTTGCGCTGAAAATCGTGGCATTTTTACTTTAAGTTTATGCGCAAGCAGTTCAATTAAAGTTTTATAAGTCAATGTTTCTGCCACCAATGTAAATCGTTGTCCTTTACTATCCGAATTCATCAAAGCTATCATGGCGCGAACCACATCGTCTACTGATACAAAGCCTGTTCCGCCTTCGGTATAAAACCAAAGTCCTTTTTGTACACGATCATAGATTTCACCACTACCGGTGTTCCAGAACAAAGGCCCTAGAATTACGCCAGGATTGACCACCACTACTTCCAAACCTTCCTGATCGCCTCTCCAAACTTCCATTTCGGCTCCGTATTTCGAAATAGCATAATCGCTATGTCTGATTTCGGGATTCCATTCTGTTTCTTCTGTAATTATGGTTTCGTGTTCCTTTAAATCACCTAAAGTGGCAATAGAACTCACATAACACAATTTTTTGACTCCAAAATCGATACAACAATTTACAATGTTAGCTGTCCCTTCGATATTGGTTTTTCGTAACTTTTCTTCTTCTTTAGGTTCAAAAGAAATATAGGCCGCACAATGGTACACGTAATCTACACCTTGAAAAGCATCTTCGAGCGAAGGAATATCTAAAATATCACCGGAAATCCAAAAGATACGATCGTATAAATCTGATTTTTGATAATACTCAAAAACCTTGCGAACGTTTTCCTTATTGGCTTCATTTCGAAATAATGCTTTTACTTTCTGACCTTGTTCAAGCAGTTGTAATACCAAATGTGAACCGACTAATCCTGTTGCTCCTGTAACTAAAATCATATTTCAAAGATATAGATTTAAGTGTATAACCACAAAGTTAACCACATATCTTCTGCAGCCTAAACACCTTAGAGCGATTGTATTTTAATTAACAATTGTAAACACGGTGTAACGACCAGATTCTTTAATTTTGCAAAATGTATGCTTTAGTCGATTGTAATAATTTTTACGCTTCCTGCGAACGTGTTTTCCAACCTCAATACATTGGAAAACCAATCGTTGTGCTCTCTAACAACGATGGTTGCGTAATTTCACGAAGTGACGAAGCAAAGTCCTTAGGTATTCCTATGGGAGCGCCCGAATTTAAAATACGATCACTTTTGACCCAAAAGAACATCAAAGTCTTTTCATCTAATTATGCACTTTACGGTGATTTAAGCAATCGGGTTATGCAGATTCTGAACGAATTCAGCCCACACATGGAAATCTACAGTATTGACGAAGCTTTTATGAATTTTGAGGGGATTCAGATTTCGAATTTTCACGATTACGGGACCCTCATGAGAAATCGGGTACAAAAATGGGTTGGTATTCCAATTTCAGTAGGTTTTGCCTCGACAAAAGCCTTGTCTAAAGTAGCCAACAAAATAGCGCGAAAATTTCCGGAACGCACTAAAGGAGTCTATTGCATAGACACAGAAGAAAAAAGAATCAGAGCTTTACAATGGACTAAAATTGAAGATGTTTGGGGAATTGGAAGAAAACATGCGCAGCGACTTCAGAACCATAATGTTCTTACGGCTTATCAATTTACTTTGCTTTCGGACGATTGGGTACGAAAAAACATGTCGGTCATTGGACTTCGTTTAAAACATGAACTCGAAGGAAAATCGGTGTTAAGTTTAGAGCCTGCCTCTGAACATAAAAAAAGTATTGCAGTCACCCGAAGTTTTCCAAAACAACTGTCAGATTTTGACGCACTCAAAGAGCGTGTTTCCACCTTTGCGACAGTTTGTGCCGAAAAACTACGAAAACAACAATCTTGTTGTCAGACTATCATTGTGATGTTACTGATTGACAAACATCAATACAAAACTGACAAATACTATTTTAACAGAGCCGTTACCTTGCCATTTGCCACACAATCTTCGCTAACCATTGCCAACGCCTCTATTGGTATTTTAAAAGAACTTCTTGCTGAAACCAAAGGTGCTAAATTCAAAAAAGCGGGCGTGATTGTCACAGGATTAACCCCTGAGAATAACAAACAATTTCATTTGTTTGAAGAAGAAAATCCTAAACATTTGTCACTGATGAAAACCATCGATTCCTTGAATCAAAAAATAGGAACACGAAAAATCAAGTTGGCCAATCAGAATTTAAACCTGACTTGGGATATGAATCAGAATTATCTGTCTCCAAAATACACTACTAATTTTAACGAAATCCTTGAAATCAATGTCGACCGATCATAAACTTACTTTTTTTAGACCTGATCTCGAAAGTGATATGTCTATACCGTATATCAAAGAAGGAGTTTCTGCTGGATTCCCCTCTCCTGCCGCTGATTTTTCGGAAAACAGCATCGATTTAAACAAAGAATTATCCAAAAATCCTCTGGCCACTTTCTACATCCGTGTAAAAGGAAATTCGATGATTAATGCTGGTATTCAAGATAAAGATATTCTGGTGGTAGACCGAAGTCTGGAAGCTACTAATAATAAGATTGCTATCTGTTTTATTGATGGTGAATTTACCGTAAAACGAATTAAACTCGATACAAACGGCCTATACCTCATGCCTGAGAATGAAAATTACAAACCTATCAAAGTAAGCGAAGAAAACCAATTTATGATATGGGGCATTGTTACTTATATCATTAAATCCGTTTTGTAACACCCTTGTTTTACCAGCTAAACATAGCATTAAAAATAAGAAATCTCACGGTTTGGAACTTTATAATAACTGACCGGTATATTCCTGAACAATTTCATCAAACACCTGCAACAAAGCATTATGATCATCTAAAGTAACTAATTTGTTTCGATGTTCTTTAAAATGTGGAATTCCTTTAAAATAATTTGTATAGTGACGACGCATTTCCACGATACCTACACGTTCCCCTTTCCACTCCATGGACCATATTAAATGGTTACGGGCAGCTTCCACACGATCGTTTATAGTTGGAACCGGTAAGCGTTCGCCTGTTTTAAAATAATGTTTGATTTCGTTAAAAATCCAAGGGTAACCAATAGCTGCACGACCTATCATCATTCCGTCCAGACCATATTTGTTTTTGTATTCTAAGGCTTTTTCAGGCGAATCTATATCACCATTGCCAAAAATCGGAATAGTAATTCTCGGATTATTTTTAACTCTTTCTATATGAGACCAATCCGAATGTCCTTTATACATTTGTGCTCTTGTTCTGGCATGTACCGTTAGAGCCTGAATACCTACGTCTTGAAGTCTTTCCGCCACTTCATCAATATTAATAGACGATTCATCCCAACCCAAACGGGTCTTAACGGTTACCGGCAAATTGGTACTTTTCACAACAGCTTTAGTCAAACGAACCATCAAGTCGATGTCTTTCAATACTCCAGCACCTGCTCCTTTACAAACAACTTTTTTTACGGGACAACCAAAATTAATATCGACTAGATCGGGCTGTACCGTTTCAACTATTCTAGCCGACATTGCCATTGCTTCTTCATCACCTCCAAAAATCTGAATCCCTACAGGTCTTTCATAGTCAAAGATATCGAGTTTCTGACGGCTTTTTATAGCATCTCTGATTAATCCTTCGGAAGAAATAAACTCCGAATACATTAAATCCGCTCCATGCATTTTACACAAACGACGAAAAGGCGGATCACTAACATCTTCCATAGGAGCCAGCAATAGTGGGAAATCAGGTAATTCTATAGAACCAATTTTGGGCATTTTATTCTGTTTTACAATGAATTACAAATAAAAAAAGCTGCAAAATTACAGCTTTTTTTATGATGCAAAGATAGTATTATTCTACAATTTACCTGCAATGTCTTTGCTGTATTTTTTCAGCGTAGCTCTGGCCATTCCCAAATTCACTTTCGAAGAATCTACCGCTAAATACACGAAATATTCTCCATTGTCCGATAGATCTATAATATGGATTTGGTTGGACAAGGTAATTAAAATATCATCTATTTTTTGGTCCAATCCTAGAGCCTTAAGAGCATTAAATTTAGCCTTAACGACCTCTAAATTGTAGGCCGAAGCCAATTCAGGATCAAAATTAGGGTCTACGGATAGAGAAGCAAAAGACATCCCGGTTTTAATTTCTGTAACGGACACCCCAATAAAACCAGCAAGGTTATCTTTCAAATCTGTTGTAAAAGTTGTTAAAAAATCTGACATAAAATTTTTTTTAAGTTATTATTTATAGTGAATTTTGCATTTTAAGATGGATTAATCCTAGTTTACTTGGATCTTTCGTGAATAACCCCAAGTACTCATCATTTTTTAGTTTTTTCACAAAAAAAAGGCCTTTTTCCCCTTGAAGAATCAATTCGTTAGTCACTCCGTATTTTAGATCTTCCAAAAGTTCCTTACACATGGTAAGAAGCACCCCTGACATGGCGGCTATATTTCCAGGATATTCAAGCTGTTGAAACTCTAACAGCACACCGTCTGTATTGAAAACCAGTCCGGCTTCTACTCCTATGTTTTCAATTAAAGCATCTAATTTAATTTTCATTTTTGTTGGTTATTTTAAATTTGTTTTTGCTAATATAGATAAAAACTACAAGAAATTACTCGAAAAATGTGCTAATTTTTAAAAAAATCTTTATATTTGGTATACTATATTTTAAGAATTTTATGACACAGAGTAAAAATTTTCACGACTTAAGAAAAAAATTAGAAAAGAGGTTAATCGAATTCAGAAAATACCGTTTTGCCAATGGTAAAACAACCAAAAAAGCAGGATTATTTTCTAAGATTTTTAATTAATGATGTACTTCTTTCTTATCAGAATACATGATTTTACATCAAAAAAGATTTCTATTTTTAACACGAATCCATGCTAAGAACATGGATTATTTTTTCAAATTTATTATACTTTTCATATTGACCTGTAAAATCAAAATCTACAACATATGATTAATCAATTGTCATGATTCTAAATTCCTAAAATCTAGATTTTGTGTACTCAAATGAATCAGTCCCATCTTACTCAAATCTTCAGTAAACAAAGTCAACCATTCGTCTTGATTTATATGTTTAATAAAGAAAAGTCCTTGATCCGCTTTAAGAATCAATTCATTAACCTTACCTAAGTTTGAGTTTTCAAATAGTTCTTTAGAGACATTAAGAATCATAGCTGACATAGCCGAAATATTTCCCGGATAATCTAAATTATAGGACTCAAACAAGACACCTTCAGAATTAAAAATCATCCCTCCATTTACGTCAATCTTCTCTATTAATAACTCTAATTTAGTCTTCATCTGTATCATTAAATTCTTTAACAAAACAAAGGTAGCTTTAATAAATAAGACTGCATGGTAATTTTTTGTTAAATCTTTTAAAGGAAACAATAAACAAAATATTTTTCATTATCTTTGCAGTAGAAAATTTTAGTCAATTAAAAAATGATCTGTCAATATAATGCATTGATATATTTAAGTATAGATAAAATTTTTTAAAATCCCCCAAAAACACCTCTAAATATTTGTAACATGAAAACGATAGAAGAAGTACGATTTGATGCAAATGCGAAATTAGCTAAGTTTAGATCATTTCGAATAGAAAATGGCGAAATAGCAGTACCAAAAAAAAATAAATCAAAGAAAAAACAGCCTAGTCTATTAACTAAGATATTTAGTTTTTAATCTACAAAAATTGTTTGCAATGATTGGTTTTCTTAACCAAAAGCACCTTGTTTATGCAAGGTGCTTTTTAATTTAAGACCTATCTTAAAATATAATATCAGTTTTTCTAAAAAATTAGTCTATTTTTTTATTCTCTCATAATGTTTTCTAATAAAATCTAAACTATCCTTACTATATTTGCAGATTAAAAAGCCCTGAAAAACGCTTTTCAAAAGATTGTACGCAACTATTGACAATCTGATAAATACAGACAAAGAACGAAGATGAAGCATATTAGAAATTTTTGCATTATTGCACACATAGACCACGGAAAAAGTACTTTGGCAGACCGATTACTATCGGCCACACAAACGGTTTCAGCCCGTGAAGAAAAAGCCCAGCTATTAGACAACATGGACCTTGAGCGCGAACGTGGCATCACTATTAAAAGTCACGCGATACAGATGGAATATACCTACAAAGGCGAACAATATATTTTGAATCTAATCGACACTCCTGGTCACGTAGATTTCTCGTACGAAGTTTCTCGTTCTATCGCGGCGTGTGAAGGTGCTTTGCTTATTGTAGATGCTGCACAAAGTATTCAGGCACAAACCATTTCTAATTTATATCTAGCATTAGAAAATGATTTAGAAATCATCCCGGTACTAAACAAAGTCGATTTACCTAGTGCAAATCCAGAAGAAGTAAGTGACGACATTATCGATTTATTAGGATGTAAATTAGAAGATATTATTCACGCTTCAGGAAAAACTGGCTTCGGTGTCGAAAATATCTTAGCAGCCATTATTGAAAAAATTCCTGCTCCGCAAGGTAATCCAGACGAACCTTTACAAGCCTTAATTTTCGACTCTGTATACAATCCGTTTAGAGGAATTGAGGTTATTTTCCGTGTTAAAAATGGAGAGATTAAAAAAGGTCAAAAAATTAAATTCATGGCTACCGGCAACGAATATTTTGCCGATGAAATTGGCACCTTGAAACTTAATCAAGTTCCTAAAGACAAAGTATCTACTGGAGATGTTGGTTATTTAATTTCGGGTATTAAAGAAGCGAAAGAAGTAAAAGTAGGAGACACCATTACCGATGCTAAAGTTCCTACTACCAATATGATTCAAGGTTTCGAAGACGTAAAACCAATGGTATTTGCCGGTATATATCCGGTAGACACTGAAGATTACGAGGAACTTCGCGCTTCCATGGAAAAACTACAGTTGAATGATGCTTCTTTAGTATTCACAGCTGAAAGTTCTGCCGCATTAGGATTTGGTTTCCGTTGTGGATTCTTAGGAATGCTACACATGGAAATTATCCAAGAGCGATTAGAACGTGAGTTCAACATGACGGTAATCACAACGGTTCCCAACGTATCGTATTTGGCGTACACCAAAAAAGATCCGGAAACACCATTTGTGGTAAACAACCCATCGGATTTACCAGAACCTTCAAAACTAGACCGAGTAGAAGAACCCTATATCAAAGCAACTATCATTACCAAAGCCGATTTCGTGGGTAACGTAATGAGTTTGTGTATCGAAAAAAGAGGTTTAATTACCAATCAAACCTATTTAACTACAGAACGTGTTGAATTGAATTTTGATATGCCGCTAGCAGAAATTGTATTCGATTTTTACGATCGTTTAAAAACCGTTTCTAAAGGATACGCTTCATTTGATTACCACCCAATAGGAATGCGTACTTCCAAACTAGTTCGCTTGGACGTCTTGTTGAATGGACAAAACGTAGATGCTTTATCGGCGTTAATTCACGAAGACAATGCCTACAACATCGGTAAGAAAATGTGTGAAAAATTACGAGAATTAATCCCGCGTCAGCAATTCGACATTCCAATTCAGGCTGCTATCGGAGCTAAAATTATTGCTCGTGAAACCATTAAAGCCTTGCGTAAAGACGTAACTGCAAAATGTTACGGTGGAGATATTTCTCGTAAACGTAAACTATTGGAAAAACAAAAAGCCGGTAAAAAACGTATGCGTCAAGTAGGAAACGTAGAAATTCCTCAATCGGCGTTTATGGCCGTTCTTAAATTGAATGATTAAAGAGATTTAAAAATAAAATATTGAACAAACCCAATGACAAAAGTTATTGGGTTTTTGTTTGAACTATTACTTTGTAACTTTGCAATATTAAAACTTTGTAACTCATATCATGATCGAAGATAAAACCCCTCAAAGAACCAGCCTTTCACAATTGGGCGAATTTGGATTAATAGAACATTTAACCAAGCATTTTGAAATTAAAAACGAATCGACACTGAAAGGAATTGGTGACGATGCTGCCGTTTTGAATTTTGGCAATAAAAAAGCAGTAATTTCGACTGATTTACTTATTGAAGGTGTTCATTTCGATTTGGCCTACGTGCCTTTAAAACATTTAGGATACAAAGCCGTTACAGTCAATTTATCGGATATTTATGCCATGAATGCCAAGGCAACACAAATAACGGTTTCCTTAGCAGTTTCCAATCGTTTTCCGTTAGAAGCTTTAGAAGAATTGTATGCTGGAATTACTTTGGCGGCTAAACAGTATAAAGTAGACGTGGTGGGAGGTGATACCACCTCATCACAAAAAGGATTAATAATATCGATTACCGCTATTGGTGAAGCTCAAGAAGAAGACATTGTTTATCGTAACGGAGCCAAAGAAAATGATTTATTGGTAGTTTCTGGAGATTTGGGTGCTGCCTATATGGGATTACAAGTGCTAGAAAGAGAAAAACAAGTGTTTCAAGTGAATCCTAACAATCAACCGGATTTAGATAATTATACTTATTTAATTGAACGTCAGTTAAAACCAGAAGCCCGTCAGGATATTCCAGAAATATTGAAAGCTTTAGAGATAAAACCTACGGCTATGATTGATATTTCAGACGGATTGTCTTCGGAAATCATGCATTTGTGCAAACAATCGAATGTTGGTTGTAATCTATATGAAGACAAATTACCTTTAGATCCTCAATTTATCAACGTCTGTGAAGAATTTAACATAGACAGTACAACTATCGCCCTAAACGGTGGAGAAGATTACGAATTGTTGTTTACCATTCCTATGGATGACTTCGATAAAATTAAAGGGAATCCTCACTTTACTGTAATTGGTCACATGACTCAAGCTAGTGAAGGCGTGCACTTGGTTACCCGTGCCAATACTAAAATAGAATTAAAAGCTAGAGGCTGGAACGGATTACAATAATAAATTATAAAAAACCCCAAGTTCTTGTAGACATTATGTTGAAGAACTTGGGATTTTATATTTTAGGGAATCTTATTCGAAACCTAATTTTATTCTTACTTTTTTCAGAACTCCATCAGCTACTTTAGAAGCTCTTTCGGCACCTATTTTTAACAACTGATCTACTTCCTCTAGGTGATTCATGTAATAATTGTAACGCTCTCTTTCTGTTGCGAATTTATCAATTATCAACTCATACAAAGCTTGTTTGGCATGACCGTAACCATAATTACCACCTAAATAATTGGCTCTCATCGCCTCTGTTTGTTCCGGAGTGGCCAATAATTTATAAAGTGCAAAAGCATTACAAGTATCTGGATTTTTAGGCTCTTCTAACGGAGTACTATCCGTTTCGATACCCATAATTTGTTTGCGAAGCGCTTTATCATCTAAAAAAATATTAATGGTATTGTTACGAGATTTACTCATTTTTTCACCATCAGTTCCCGGAATAATCATGATATGTTCCTCGATTTTAGCCTCGGGCAACACAAAAGTTTCTCCCATTTGATGATTAAAACGAGACGCAACATCACGGGTAATTTCTAAATGCTGCAATTGATCTTTTCCTACTGGAACAAATTCGGCATCGTATAACAAAATATCAGCTGCCATCAGCATCGGATACGTAAACAAGCCCGCATTAACATCGTCTAACCTATCGGCTTTATCCTTAAATGAATGTGCTAAGGTTAAACGTTGGAAAGGGAAGAAACAACTCAGATACCACGATAACTCAGCAGTTTGTGGCACATCGCTCTGGCGATAAAAAACCACTTTATTAATATCTAATCCAAAAGCTAGCCAAGTAGCCGCCACACAATACGTATTGTTTCTTAAAATATCTCCGTTCTTGATTTGTGTTACTGAATGTAAATCGGCAATAAAAAGAAACGATTCGTTTTCGGGTAAATTTGCCATTTCGATAGCCGGAATAATTGCGCCCAACAAATTTCCTAAATGGGGAGTCCCTGTACTTTGTACACCCGTAAGTATTTTTGCCATTGTTATTCTAATTTTCACAAAGGTACTTTTTTTTGTCAAAATTTTTGACTGCATTTCAAGCGAAGTCTAAAAAAGTTTAAAAAATTCCTTATGTTTGATCTCTAACCCTGATGGCAGCAACTACCGCGTAGTGCGAACAGCAGGAACAAGGACTATTCACTGCCATGACGCTGGGTTACTAAAAGAAATTTATGAGATTGTTTAAAATACTGTTTTGGTGTCTTTGGCGGATTTGGTTCTATTGCTTGGCCATTATTCCTATTATTGTACTGTTTCCATTGGTACTCCTTAGTCTTTCCAAAGAAAGTTGGTACCCATTTTTCTTTAAAATAGCCCGTTTTTGGGCGCACTTTATTTTGTGGGGATCAGGATTCTACTACAGCGTAAAAGCAGAACAAAAAATAAAACCACACAAAAGCTATATGTTTATTGCCAACCATACGTCGATGACCGATATCATGCTGATGCTGGCTGTGGTGAAGAATCCTTTTGTGTTTGTGGGGAAAAAAGAGTTGGAAAAAATCCCAATCTTTGGTCTTTTTTACAAACGAGCGGTCATATCCGTAGATCGGGACTGTCCTAAGAGCAGAATTGAAGTTTATGAACATGCGCAAAGAAGAATTGGACAAGAGCTGAGTATTTGTATTTTTCCGGAAGGTAAAGTTCCGGATGATGAAAGTGTCGTGCTAGATTCTTTTAAAGGTGGCGCTTTTAACTTAGCCATAGAGCACAAACTCCCGATTGTTCCTATGACGTTTTACGACAATAAAGAACGTTTTTCGTATACTTTTTTTAGTGGTGCTCCTGGAAGACTTCGAGTAAAAATTCATTCGTTTTTGGAAACTGACAAATTAAAAGATTCCGACAAAAAAGCATTAAGAGAACAAGCTCGAGACATTATCTTGCATGAATTGAAATCGGATAAAGCATATATGAAAACTACACTAAAAGCGAAGAAACAGTAATTAGTGAGTAGTGATTAGTGAATGGTGAATGGTTAAGACATACCCGTTTGTTCGAGTGTTTTTGTTGCAATGCAATGGAAACAAAAATGTATCGAGAACTCTCCGTTTAGTGAATAGTGAGCAGTGAATTGTGAATGGTTAAGACTTTCCCGTCTGTTCGAGTGTTTTTGGTGGAGTGCAACGGAAACAAAAATGTATCGAGAACTTTTTGTAAACAAACATAGTGCAAGTTTTCGATACATTTTTTAATCAGAAATCACTCCAATTGACGTAAAACTTAAGATTACGGCACTACGGGAACTTCTACTTCTTCAAAAATATTTTGTCCTTGGGTATCTTTACCTTTCCAAAACTTAAAAATGTAACTGCTTTCAGTAGTAGGTTTGAATTTTAAAATCTCAGTCACCGGATTCGTCGTAGGTGGAACACATCCTTTTTGTTCAAATACAGTAGTATAAATAGCCACTACCCTAACGTTAAGATCTTTCTGGTAATAAAACCCATCGAAAAGGTAACACGTCGTAGGACGAACATATCGAATAGGCAATTCATAGACACTATCCTTTTTAAATTCGGTCGGGAGTACCGCACTTTCTACCGGTAAAATTTCACCATGATAAGGAACACTATCATCGTCCCATAAACCACAACTGCTCACCGACAAGAAAATCAGGCATAAGAAAACAAACTTTTTCATTTCATTTGCGATTATTGATTACATAAAATTACAAAAAATAGATTTAAAAAAAATAGCCACTCTTACGAATGGCTACTTGCTTTAATTTTCTTGTTGTTTGATCAACTCTTTTATTTTTATTTCTAATTCTTCGGCTAACTCAGGGTTGTCTTTAATCAATGATTTCACGGCATCGCGACCTTGTCCTAATTTAGTGTCTCCATAACTAAACCAAGAACCAGCCTTTTTGATAATATCGAACTCTACGGCTAAATCTAAAATTTCACCGGTTTTAGAAACCCCTTCGCCATACATAATATCGAATTCGGCAGTTCTAAAAGGAGGTGCCACTTTGTTTTTTACTACTTTTACTTTGGTTCTGTTTCCTAAAACATTTTCACCGTCTTTAATTTGAGACGAACGACGAATATCCAAACGTACCGAAGCATAGAATTTTAACGCGTTACCTCCCGTAGTCGTTTCAGGATTACCAAACATTACTCCAATTTTTTCACGCAATTGGTTGATAAAGAAAACCGTACAATGTGTTTTACTGATCGTAGCCGTTAACTTACGTAAAGCTTGTGACATTAAACGAGCATGAAGACCCATTTTGGAATCCCCCATCTCCCCTTCGATTTCACTTTTTGGTGTTAAGGCAGCTACCGAGTCAATTACCACAATATCGATGGCTCCAGAACGGATAAGGTTTTCGGCAATTTCTAAAGCCTGCTCTCCGTTATCTGGCTGAGAGATGATTAAGTTATCGATATCTACACCTAATTTTTGTGCATAGAAACGGTCAAAGGCGTGTTCAGCATCAATAAACGCTGCTATTCCACCCGCTTTTTGAGCTTCGGCAATGGCATGTAATGTCAAGGTAGTTTTACCCGAAGATTCCGGACCGAAAATCTCGATGATTCTTCCTCTCGGATAACCATTAACCCCCAAAGCCAAGTCTAATCCCAAGGATCCCGAAGGAATCACTTCTACTTCTTCAATGGCTTTGTCGCCCATTTTCATTACGGTTCCTTTTCCGTAGGCTTTGTCTAATTTATCTAAGGTAAGCTGTAATGCTTTTAGTTTGGCTTCTTTTTCTGCACTCATTATTCCTAAATTTTATATCCAATAATTTTTAGTAAAAATAGGTGTTTTTTGTCGTAATGAAATAACAAGTTTTCAACAAAAAAGAAAATCCCTCTGTTACAGAGGGATTTGTAAGATTTCTAAAATACGATATTGTATTAGTACATGATTTTTTTGCTCACTACCTGACCGTTTTCCAAGGTCACTTTCACGATAAGTGCTTGGTTGTTTTTCATGATAGTAGCTTCTTCGGCCTGATAGCCTTTTACTTGTTTTTTATAGGCTAGAAGCTGTCCTAATACATTATAGATGTCGTACGACTGAATCGCTTCTGTTTTAGAATCAATAACGATAGCGTGATCCGATCCGTAGATTTTTACACCTTCAGCTATCGTTTCAAAATCGGTATTGCCTAGTGCCTGATCGGTGTAACGTAAGATAAAACGATCGTTGATGACACCTTTGTTCGCCGTAAACTGATAAGGTGCAAATGTAAGGTCATGAATCGTTTGATTTAATTTGTCTTCTACATATATTTTTTGTTTCGTAGTAGCAAACAACCCGTCGAGCGTACCTATGGCAATAGTATACGTACCATCTGTTGGCAATTGAACTCCTAACGGCACCTTATCATTAACATCAAACGGTAGTGTTCTTGCCTGAATATCAAAGATCGTATTGTTATTGATGGAATGGAAACCTAAATCGGATCTGTAATCTGCTTTAGAATCGAAATAAAAATCGTCATCATTTGTAGCGCCTTCCACATAAGCCACCACTTGTGTAGTAACTGATTTGTTAGCATCTAATAGATCTAACCAAATTCTATGTTTCTCGCGAGAGGATTTCCCTTTAGACATTGTTCTGAAAAACTGACTGTTATTGAACACACGACTTCTTTGTGTATTGCTAAACTGAAGATTAGCCGATGAACCAATTGCCTCTTTCATTTTTACGAAATATCCTTGACCTGCGGCTATTTTACCATCAAATGCACCTGCTGGAATAGACGCAGTACCATTATAAGAAACATAATCTGTAGAAACATAATTATACGTAAATGTTTGATAGTATGGACTAACTGTAGAAGTAGGCCCCGTTAGATGTCTCCATAGATATATTGTTCCGTCTTCTAGAACACTACTATTTTGTATTGCAAAAGTCTCGGCATCTATAGCTGACGGATATGGATTTCCGACCAAGTTCCAGTTGTCATCAAACTCTGTAATCGGAGCATTAACCCCAGGAAAAGGTACTGTGATAGTCCCCTTGATAATTGGTTTATTTATCAATGCATTATTAAACAAACTACCTGAAAAAGTAACGGTCTGTGTTGAATCACCATTTGGAACTCTAAAAATATAACCCTTACCTATCTGCATAGCGGCATCTGCCGTACCTACCCAGTTTCCTTGCCCATATCCAGTTGGGTTCACTACATCGGTATCCCATTCATACAAACGACTGTAAGGAATAGATGAAAAAGGAGCCGAAATTATTGGCGAAGACCAATAAACATAGTCTAAAGATTTAGTATTTTCTGCAATTCGAGTCATCGAATGCGTTCCGCTACCAGAGTAATTACCCAAATCGTTGCGTTGCACTAACGAACCATCGTCTTGAATAGTAATAGCTCCATTGTTGGTCACACTATACTGAACATCCACATAATCGTTAGAAGCAATATTTAATGTTCTCGTAGCGTTTACAGTTAAATTCCCGTTAGCAATAATATCATTAGACACAGAAGTATCAAAATTATTGTTCAGAATCACATTATAAAACTCTTCGGTACTGCCATTAACGTTATTATTGATGATTTGAGGGGCACTTCCTGTAAAATGAATGGTTCCGTTTCCTTCTTCAAAAGCTGTGTTTCCAGCATTGTTCGTCCAATTTCCATACAAGTTTAATCTACTTGCCGCATTATTCATGGTTAAAGAACTGCCACCATCTATTGTGAGATTATTAGAAAAAGCACCTGTTGGAAATTTTGCTGTTGAAGCACCAATTACCGGTTGATTGGCCACACTAGGAATCACAACATCTGTAGTTGATTTTGGCACTGCCAAGCCTTCCCAGTTACTGCATTTAAACCAATCTGTATCGGTAAAACCTGTCCAGGTTCCGTCCGGATTGGAAGTTGTAACTGTAAAAGGTTTTCCAACTGCATTATCATTAGCACTTGGATTAAAATTTTCTGTGGTACTTAAACAATTGTCATTTGTAGGTGAAGACCAGTTACCCAAATTCATAATGGCCCCTAAAATCTGATTTTTAGAACCGGTATGCAAACCACTGTTTTGGTAATATCTAACACCTTCCAGAGAAGAAGCTTCAATATTAAAACATTCCAAATCTTCCGGCAGTCTAGACACTCTTCCGGCAGATGTATTAGCAGATGAAACAGCAGAAGTAAACGGCACCCATGAAGCCCCATTTGTCAAACCGAACAAAACTCTTCCGTTAAAAAGGTTGTATCGATTAGTGCCAATTACCCCAAAAGGAGTAAAATTTCCCTGCATAATATAAATCTGATCGGATTCTGTCGAGGAAATATTACATTGATTGGCATTTGTTGTCACATTAAAATCTGTCGTTACAACATCATTAATTCGGATGTCGTTTACAGTAAAGACATTGGCTTTAAACGTAATAATGGAACCAGCTACAATAGGAGCTGTACCGTTCCATTTAAAAGTGATAATTCCCGGATCATCATAAGGATCGGTACTTCCGGAGTACCAACGGTCTGTTCGGGTGTTGGCTGCTGCACCTGATTCATATCTTGAGTTAACCACCATAAATTCGGTACCCGGCAAAATATCAATCAAATTGGCAACATACAATTTATCCATTTGTGCTCCTCCGGAACAATCTGCCGCTGCCGAAACGGTAGAATCATAACCAACAAAAATTAAATCACCCGGTCTGAAAACTGTTCCGGTTGCTGTAGCGTCATACGCCGTTGCAACAATATCGAAATTATAAAGTGCTTCATTACTGTCATTGCTTGGAATATTCACCGTGTTGGTAAATGTTCCGGCAATTGCGCTGTTAAAGGTAACGGTAAATGTTGTATTGCCTCCTGCCGGTATCGTTGTAAGTGCAGGTTGCGTTACTGTGAACTCCTGTGGTGCCGACACGTCGGTTAAGGTTACCGGGCCGCTTAAAACTAAATTGGTAGTACCTTGGTTGTGGATAACAAACGATCTGACAATGTTGGTACTTAGTGTTGTACTTCCGAAATTGGTATCGTCCGCTACAGATGGTGTCGTGTCTCCATCAACAATATCCACCCCGCTTCCGGTTATATTGATTTCCGGACCTGATGGTGGTGTTCCACAAAAAACCTGAATATCATCCAAACCCCATCTTGCAACTGATGTTGCAGAATCTTTCCTAAACTTTATAAAAACATTAGGATAAGACGTGTAAGCCGACAAATCAACTGTACAATTTACAGTACCATTCGAAGTTGTATTGCTATGATCATACGTTGCAACTGTTGTATACGTTCCTCCTTGTGTCGTTGTAGAAACCTCTATCAACATAGTTTTTGCAACACTACTTCCGGTTCTTTCCAATGTAAAAGTCAAATTAGTTGGATAATTCACCGCTATTGTTGTCAATTCACCAGTTTGTGATTGAAATTCAGCTCTGTTTGACGCAAAAGTCACGGAGGTTTGTACCCATCCTGATGGTAAAGTATTGACTGTAAAACTCTCAGACAAACAAGGTCCCGTTGTAACCGACAACGTAGCCGCCGAAGACGTCACAGTACCACAAGGCGCATTTCCGGTCACTATTACCTGATACTGATAACCGCTCATCGCTAAAGTAGCAGCCGGAGTAGTATAACTGGCTGAAGTAGCACCTGCAATATTAGCCCAACCACTTCCTGTATTTACTTGCCACTGATAACCTGCAGCATTGGAAGCTGTTACCGAAAAAGTTGCCGTGTTTCCAACTGTGGTTGCTTGGTTGGTTGCTTGTCCAGTAATAGCAACCGGTGCCGCAACTGTAAAAGTTACAGATGTTGCTGGCGACCAACACGTACCACTTAACTCTCTCACATAGATAGTGTAAGAACCTGCAGTTGCTGACGAAATATAACTTGAAGTTGTTGGATTTGTTGTTACTGTTCCTGTAGCACTTGTTTGCCAATAAATATTGGCACTTGGTGCTGAATAAGTTAAAGTTGCTGCTCCACAAGATGGATTAGCAGTAATATTAATAGTTCCAGATGGTGCACTTGGTATTGCTGTTACATTAACCGCTCCAGAAACATTACTAACCGCAGGCGTTGGCGTTGGCATACAAGTACTTCCTACTTCGCAATAATAATACAAAGTTCCGACTGACGCAGTAGAAGGCGTATAAGTAGCGCTTGTTGCTCCGGCGATCAAAGTCCCTCCGCTAGCACTTGCCACTGTATTACTGTACCATTGATAGGTTAAGGTCGGAGCACCAGTCGCAGCAACCGACAAGGCAGTTGCCGAAGCACCTGCACAATAATTTTGAACTGATGTTGAAGGATTTGTAGTTATTGTTGGTGTTGAACACGTTGTTAGTGTTCCTTCAACTTTAAAATCATCTAACACCCATCTCTCATTTGCTGAATTATTTAATAAAGTAATTCTAAATTTTAAATTAGACGTTGAAGGAAGTCCTGAAATATTTATTGATGAATATCCGTCAGTAGTCCTAACACCACCACCTCCAGGTTGAAAGTCTACAGGCGTAGCATTACCATCGTAAGCTGTATTTGCATTTCCTGTTGCTGAATAAGCCCAATAAGCATTTGAATTACCTAAAATCCTAAGTGTACTATACCAATTTGTTCCTCCATTTGGACTAACTTCAACTGTTACAATATCTCCAACATCGGCACCATTTCCAGCACCTCCAATAGAAAATGATGCTAATTTAAAAGACATACTTATTGAAGTATAACCAGTTGAATTTATATCACTACTAAGTAATGTTGCTGTCGCATTTGAAACTCCTCTTGAGTGTGTTCCTTCAAATGCAAAAGGCGAAGAACTTGGTCCATCTGTTGCAGCCGAATTACCATTGTAATAAGCTCCGTTTGACAATGTAAATAATGTCGTAGCATCATTTAACCCATCAGAAACAATGATAGTCTGCCCCCAAGACACAATGGAGCACAAAAAAGCTAAAACGAGTAGTTTTAATTTCATAATAATATTTGTTTTTGGTGAAAACACTTTATTCAAAATCAAGGGGTTGATTCGGAATAAAGCAAGCAAATATAAATTTAATTTTAATTAATATGGGTGAGTTAAGTTAAATTTATCGTTAAATCTTACCCATCATCGATAAAATTTGTGTTTTCGTAATTTTTTTAATATAAGTATATCCTTACATAATAAGAAATCAAATCACTTTTTTTGTAATTTTACCCCATGAGTACACAATCCTATACGGTGAGCGAGGCACAAAAAAAAATGGAGTATTACTGTTCCTATCAGGAGCGCTGCCACCACGAAGTGGTCGCCAAACTCCAGAGCATGAACATGATCCCCCAAGCCATCGATCTGATTGTAGTACATCTAATCACCCACAACTTCCTAAACGAGGAACGCTTCGCCCGAAGTTTTGCCCGTGGGAAACACCGTTTTAAAAAATGGGGAAGGTTCCGCATCGAAAGTGAACTGAAATCCCGCCATATCTCCTCTTACAACATCACAAAAGCTTTGCAAGAAATCCCAAAAGAGGTTTATTGGACTACTTTTCATGAACTCGCCGAAAAACATTGGGAATCGATTAAAATCCAAAACCTACAACAAAAGCGAAAGAAATTTTGCGACTTCCTACTTCGTAAAGGCTATGAAACTTCATTGATTTTCGAAAAACTGAATGATTTGGAGAAAGGGATTACTAGTGAATGGTGAATAGTGAGTGGTGAATGGTCAAAAACTTACCCGTCGGTTCGAGTGTTTTTTTGTAATGAAATGAAGAAAAAATGTATCGAGAACTCTACTATCAGTGAGTGGTGAGGAGTGAATGGTGAGTGGTTTTTAAGGTGAAATCACTAGAACAAATGGAAAATGTTCACCCAAATACGACTGGATTTTTTTTGTGGCAAAATTTTTAAAAATATTTTTTTGCCACACTTTTTGTGGCAAAATATTTCTTGTGAAAATTTTGCCACAACTTTTTTTCAAAAGAAAATAACCTGAAACCAACAACAAAACACAATGTCACACTGAGCCTGTCCAAGTGCTCCCTTCACACTGAGCTTATCGAAGTGCCTCTGTCACACTGAGCTTGTCGAAGTGCTATCAATAAATTTTACCTAGAAAAAGTCTTCGACAAGCTCAGACTGACAATAATAGTAAACTTATCTAAACTCCTATCACACTGTACCTGTCGAAGTGCTTCCGTCACACTGAGCCTATCCAAGTGCTTCCGTCACACTGAGCTTGTCGAAGTGCCTCTGTCACACTGAGCCTGTCGAAGTGCCTCTGTCACACTGAGCTTGTCGAAGTGCTATCAATAAATTTTACCTAGAAAAAGTCTTCGACAAGCTCAGACTGACAATAACATTGAGTTCATCGAAGTACTTCCGTCACACTGAGCTTGTCGAAGTGCTATCAATAAATTTTACCTAGAAAAAGTCTTCGACAAGCTCAGACTGACAATAATAGTAAACTTATCTAAGTACTCCCGTCACACTGAGCCTATCCAAGTGCTTCCGTCACACTGAGCCTGTCGAAGTGCAAAAAGATCTCTCCCTACAAAACGTCTTCGACAAGCTCAGACTGACAATAATAGTAAACTTATCTAAACTCCTATCACACTGTACCTGTCGAAGTGCCTCTGTCACACTGAGCTTGTCGAAGTGCAAAAAATTCTTATCTTAGATATAATTATAAAATTATACGCCATGAAAAACTACTTTGTTTACATTCTAGAATGTAATGACAACAGCTACTACACCGGAATAACCAATGATTTTGAGCGAAGACTTGATGAACATTTATCAGGGAAAAATCCAAAATCATATACTTATGAAAGACGTCCATTAAAATTGGTTTGGTTTGAATCATTCGTTGATCCTGATGAAGCTATAGCAATGGAGAAAAAAATTAAAGGATGGAGTCGCAGAAAAAAAGAAGCTCTTATGAATCAAGATTGGGAAAAACTTGTGGAATATTCAAAGAATTATACGCAATATCAAAATTTTATATTGGTTCCTTTCAAAAAGTCTTCGACAAGCTCAGACTGACAATCACACTAAACTTATCGAAGTACTTCCGTCACACTGAGCCTATCCAAGTGCCTCTGTCACACTGAGCTTGTCGAAGTGCTATCAATAAATTTTACCTAGAAAAAGTCTTCGACAAGCTCAGACTGACTATAACATTAAACTTATCGAAATGCTTCCGTCACACTGAGCCTGTCGAAGTGCTTCTGTCACACTGAGCTTGTCGAAGTGCAAAAAAATCTCTTACCTACAAAACGTCTTCGACAAGCTCAGACTGACAATAAAACACTCACAGCATTGCCTCCAAAACCTACGGCATTGACAAGTATTTTGCGTAACGGTCGGTTTTGTTTCGGACTATCAATATAAGGAACGGGAACAAAATGGTTGTAGCGCAACATGAAAACCGCTAATTCTACGCTCAACATGCCCGAAGCACCAAAAGTATGTCCCAATTTCCATTTATTAGTAGTTAATAGTGGAAGGTTTTCTCCAAAAATATGCTGTATCGCTTTATATTCAGCCATATCGCCTTTAAGGGTTCCCGGTGCGTGCATAACAATGGCATCTATGGTATCGGGAGTTGTATTTTGTAGAGCGCCTTTCATAGACTCTTGAAAACAAAGTGCCTCACTGGAAATCGAAAGGGAATGAGTCAGCATTTCTGTGGCATAGCCTATACCTTCGATATATGCCAACGCTTTCGGAGTTGTTCCTAATTCTAAACAAGCCATTGAAGCACCTTCGCCCAAGACCATAGTGTTTTTCTGTTTTTCAAAATCTAAAGCTCTGCAAAAATAGTCTTCGACAAGCTCAGACTGACTCTCACACTGAGCTTGTCGAAGTTTGGAGTAGATTTTTAGCGCTTGCATTTGAGCCATGGTAAAAGGAGTCAATGGCGCTTCACTTCCTCCTACCAAAAATTTATTACATCGACCCGACTCTAACCAAACGATTCCGTTGAGTAAGGCATGTAACGCTGTAGAACAGGTAATGGAATGGGAAATTTCGGGTCCTTTACTTTTCAGGTCTTGCGCTACCCAAGTAGCAATATTTCCTAACGTAGTGGTCGGCGAAGCCAATGTAGCCGACTTTCCAGTTTCTAGAAATTCCTGATGGTATTGTTCAAACAATTGGGTGGCTCCCCGAGAAGAACCAATATTAATTCCGAATACTTCATCCTCTTGCCACTCTGCCTGACGAACAGCTGCTCTGGAAGCAAAGATGGCAAACAAAACCGAAGGGTCTAGGTTTCTGTATTGAGGATGGGATTGTTGCAAAGCTTCGATCTGCTGTCGAGTCTCCAAAGGAATACGCGCCACAGGGACTGTTTGTTCCCCTATGGTTTCGAGCGTTATAGCCGATTGGTCGTCTAAATATCGTTTCCAGATTTGTTCAGGCTCGTGGCCTAATGCGGCTACCGATGAAAGGGCTGTAATGGCTATTTTCTGTTTCAAAAGAATCGATTTTTTCCTGCTTTGCTTTTTCCACGGTGTAATTATAAACTCCAAAAACACTATGGAAAGTACTGCAAAATTATACTATTTCTAAGGCCGCTTCAATAGTTTGATAAACTTTTTGCAATTGTTCGTCAGTGATGACATACGGTGGCAAAACATAAATTGTACCACCAACAGGACGAAGAATAATGCCGTTTTGGATGAAAAAATTATACAAACGGTTGCGGAGATTACCATAATAACCTTGAGGATTATCAGTGACAACTTCTAAGGCAAAAATAACTCCCAAAACTCGAGTAGTGGCCACTTTAGGATGTTGTTGAATACGTTGTTGAAACTGTAAATGATGTTGATGAATACGCTCTAGGTCTACAGAAGTCTTCGGTTGTTGTAAAATTTCGATACTAGCTAACGCCGCCGCACAACCCGTTGGATTGGCAGTAAACGTATGTCCATGAAACAAGGCGTGATTTACCGAATCACTTTTAAAACCATCAAAAATCTGATTGGTAAACGTTGTTATTGCCATTGGAATTGTTCCACCGGTAAGCGCTTTGGATAAACACATCATATCGGGTTGGTTTTTTAGGTATTGACAGGCAAAAGTCTTTCCTGTTTTACCAAAACCGGTCATGACCTCGTCGGCAATAGTCAACACGTTATTTTGTTGGCACACAACCAATAATTCATCTAGTATTTCCGGTTCATACATAACCATTCCCGCAGCGCCCAGCACCAAAGGTTCAAAAATAAAAGCCGCTACTTCGTGTTGCTCAATGGCTTTTTGCAAACTTGCCAAAGTTTCTTGTTCCTTTCCTTTTACCGGAACTGGAATGCGTACTACCTGAATTAAAGCATCTTGAAAAGCTTCGGTAAAGAGAGAGATTCCGCTAACAGCCATAGCTCCGAAGGTATCGCCGTGAAAAGCATCTTCAAAAGCAATCAATGTATTTTTAGATCTCCCTTGATTGAAAAAATATTGAAACGAGGCTTTAATGGCTACTTCAACAGCAGTGGATCCATTATCCGAATAAAAAAACTTTTGTTGATTATTGGGAAGGATTTCGACTAATTTTTCAGCCAATTGTACCGCTTTATTATGAGTAAAACCACCGAACAAAACATGTTCTAGAGTGGTTAATTGTTCGTAAATGGCATCGGCAATAAATTTATTTGAATGTCCAAAAGGATTTACCCACCATGAAGCAATCCCATCGATGTATTCTTTGCCGTTTTCATCCCAAAGTAAAGCGTCTTTTCCTTTTACGATAGCTGGAAAATCTTGCGCAATCTGATGTTGAGTATAAGGATGCCAGTTGTATAGTTTGTCTTTTTCGGTTAAATTCATGATTGAAGAAAAAAGAAAGTTCTTTTAGTTTTACAATTCCGATGCAAAGATACGTGAAAACCCATTACTGTTTAGTGATTGGTGAGGAGTGAATGGTGAATAGTTAGAAGCTTCGCGTCAGTTCGAGTAATTTTTTGTGTCAAAATATTTTAACACAACGTATAAAACTTTATAAACTCAAAAGGTTTTCTCGAAATAAATCGGCATAATAACGAATTACCCCAGTATCAAAATAAGGTTCGTTTTCGATACGACCAATCATTTTTAGCTTTGTTTTTGATAGAATAATTTCTTCTGAGGCTGGATTAGCATCACCCGAAAAGATAATTCCTGCTACTTGAAGTTTTCTGTTTTGCAAAGCTTCTATAGTTAATAAGGTATGATTAATGCTTCCCAAATAATGACGCGAAACCACAATGATTTTATAGTCCGGTTGAATGAGATCGATAATACAATCCTCATCATTTAAAGGCACCAAAATCCCTCCTGCGCCTTCTATGACAAGATGGTTTGAGGTTTGAGGTTCTACAATCTGATCTAATTTTATGGTGATTCCGTCTATTTTTGCCGCCAAATGAGGACTTGCCGGAGTTTGGAGAGAGTAACTGTTTTCGTGAAATTGCGTCTGGGTGTTAGAAACATAACGACGGACTTTATGTGTATCCGAAAAGTCGAGATCTCCAGCCTGAACTGGTTTCCAATAATCGGCTTGTAAAGCTTCTACTGTAATGGCGGAAGCAACGGTTTTACCCACATCGGTTCCTATACCTGTAATAAATACTTTCATCAATTTTTTTTGCAAAAATAATAAACCCATCGTTATGATGGGCTTACTCTTATTCCTTTAATTCGTTTAAAATTTTTCGGATTTCTTTGGCATATTTCCCGTAGAAATAATGCACCCAATATTCGGCGACAATAGCTATGATTAAAATACTAAAAATCAAAGTAATTAATACTGCTATAACTATTCTAGTATCTAAGTTGCCCTCAATAAATTGGAAAGTTTTAGGTTCGTTATAAAAAACGCTTCCCAAAATATAAATTATCACAAAGGGTGTTAATGCAAAATTGAAAGTTTTGTACAATTCCATATTAATCCGAATATCTAAATACGTTTCGTATAAGCTATCTTTCGTATTTAAAGTTGCTTGATTGATTCTTTTGTAGAAGAAAAACAATTTACCCAAATAATAAAAGATCACCGCCACCATTACGGCATACAATAAATAGTATACTACGACCAATTTTTCTGGAAATTTATTATACATTGGAATAAAACCGATAAACACCACGGCCAAAAGTTGTGATATCAACTCATTTTTAAGGTTTTTACGAATTTTATCCAGGGGTGTATTGGCCGACTGTAGTTTTTCTAAATTAGTCGGAAGTTCTACCTGTTCCTCCTGATCGTTATTCCATGCTTTTTGTATATCGTTAAAGTCCATAACCTTGTTGTTTAATGATTTCTTTTAATTTTTCTTTTGCCCTGTTTAATTTAACTCTAGCATTTCCTTCTGAAATACCAAGGTTGTTTCCGATTTCGCGGTGAGAGAAGCCTTCAAGTTGATAAAAAATAATTGCTTTGTCCACTTTATCCAATTGTTGTACTGCCCTGTAAAAATGATCCAATTGACTTTCTTTCAATTCATGATCATCCTCTTGCTCGCTAGTATTATCAGAAGTGATTTCAAATCGATCGATTTTCTTTTTCTCTTTTTTAAGAAATACAATAGCGGTATTGATAGCCACTCGGTACATCCAAGTCGAAAATTGACTTTCACCTTTGAAACTATCATAGGCTTTCCAAATCTGGTAAATGATTTCCTGAAACAAATCTTGCTGATCGTCAGGGTTATCCATATACATTTTAGAAACTTTAAAGAGAATTCCTTTATGCTGCTTAATTCGGATTAAAAATTCTTGTTCTTTAGTTTCCAAAATATTATCCCATGATTGGTTTTACAGTATAACCTGCTTTTCTCAATAAATGAATAATTCCTATTTCGCCTCCTAAATGTGCTGCTCCAACTGCAAAAAAGGTACTTTCTTTCTGCATTAAGGTAGGCATTGTTTTTAACCAATTTTCATTTCTGAACTGTAGCATCCATTGAACTGCAGTAGCGGACATCATTTCTTTGTTGGTCGAGAACTCGTACAAACCACTAACATCTTCATTCAAATAGGTTGCAACTAACTGTTGCGTTAATTGTTTGTCACTTTTACTTAATTGTTCAATGATTTCATTGGAATCCAATGCTTTGGCCATATAGTCAAATTGTTCCTTTACTTTTTCGAGTCCTAAAACCGGTTTGTTTATTTGTTTGGCTTTGGCGACAAATTCCATTTCATACATTTTTATATTATCGCATCCAAAAGATTTCATAGAAACCAAACTCAAAATTGTTTGTAAACTAAATTGATCTACTTGTGCTACTCCTACACCTACTTCTCTCTTTAGAATTTCTTCTAATTTAGCCAACTGCTCTTTAGTTAATTGTTTGGATAAGGGTTCTTTGCCCAAAGCTAACTGTTGCATAGCAACTAATTCATTGGGATCTGCCATATTAATTTCTAGTACTAATTGACTCGTTTTAGCAAAAGCATCATTCACTTTTGGCTTCATGACAAAATCCTTTTCACAAATCATGTGAATTGTACCAAATAAATACGATGGCTTTGCCAATCCGTTACCTGACACTTCCCAAAGTAAGGCGTTTTCGGTTTTATTTTGTGCATTTACATAGCTAATAGATCCTATGAAAAGGGTAATAATTACTACTATTTTTTGAATTGTTGCTTTCATTTTTTTATGTTTTTAGTTATTTGAATGATTAAAATAAGACAAATGGGATACTATTGCTGCGCTGACGATTTTTTTACCGAAGAAGAAGTCATTCCCGCTACGCACAATGCTATTGAGGTGATTAGAAAATCTTCTTGAGGTTTATTGAATACGAAATGACTCGTTAACGCATAGCCAATACCTATAAAGGTTACAAAAAGTAAAACGGTGTTGATAGAATTAATTTTCATTGTTTAGTGTTTTAATTTGATTACGACTCGTAAGTAATCGTTAAAACAAAACGTTACAGAAAACTTTTGTTTTTTTTTACAAAAGGCCGTAAATACAATGCATCAGAGCCGAAATTTCTTCTAAAGTATTGTAAGAATGCAAACAAATTCGGAGTCTTTCTTGTCCTTCTGGAACCGTTGGAGAAAGAATAGCTTTCACATCAAAACCTTTCGATTGCAGATTAGCGGCAACCGTTTTGACTTTTTCATTACCGGGCAAAATAGCACATTGTATTGCCGATTTGCTAAAGACAAACATTGGTTTAAGTCCCAATAAATGTTTCTCTTGGTTGAAATGGATGATATTGTGTTTTAATTGTTGAATTGCCGTAGTGCCTGAAATTAATTTCTGATAGGCTACTATAATAGTCGCAACCGAATGTGGAGACAATCCGGTAGTATAAATAAAACTTCGTGCGAAATTAATCAGGTATGTTTTGAGATCTTCTGAACCCAGAACCACCGCTCCGTGGCATCCTAAGGCTTTTCCGAAAGTAACGATTCGAGCGAAGACTTTGTCTTGTAAACCAAGATATTGTATAAGTCCTTCCCCTTGTTCTCCAAAAACGCCCAATGCATGCGCTTCGTCAACCACTAACAACACATTGTATTTTGTGGTTAAAGCAGTCAATTCTTCAAAATTCGGAGAATCCCCGTCCATAGAAAAGACCGATTCGGTAACCACATAAAGCACCGTATCCTCCTTTTGATATTTGAGTATTAATCGTTCGAGATCTTCAAAATCGTTATGTCTGAATTTATAGGATCGGGCCGCAGTCATTTGAATTCCATCCCGAATGGAAGCATGACTCAATTCATCATATAAAACAACATCTGTTCTTTGGGGCACCGAACTAAAAAAACCTACGTTGGCATCATATCCTGAATTGAATAGTAAGGCCGAAGGAGCTTGGTGAAATTGAGCTATCATTTTTTCGGCTTCTAGATACAAGATATGATTTCCAGAAATCAATCGGGAACCCGTGGCTCCATTCGTTTTAAAATTTCGCTCGACAAGGTATTGATGCGTCTCATCGAAAATTTCTGTCGAATGCGCAAAGCCCAAATAATCATTTGATGAAAAATCGATAACAGCATGAGAAACAGATAAACTTCGCAAGGCATTGGTTTGCTTACGAAGTTCAAGTTTTTCAATTAGTTTTTGAGGTAAATTCATTTTGAAGATTATCCCTTAATTTCCTCAAGGAATAGAATACTTTTATCTAAATTCTTTTGGTATTCGTTCAAATCCCAAGGATAAAAACTTTCTTTTAAAGATTGTAATCCGAGTTCTTCTTTTCTTATTTGATCTACTGCTTCAGGATTCTCGATAGGGAAAAAATACAATTTAGAATCTTTACTCTTCTGCCACATTTGAGTACCGTATTTTTGGGGAACACCCTTTTTTACACAATACGTATCGTAATAAATAGCATAATCTTCTGCCTTTATTTTTCCTTCTTTGAAAGCTTTAAAGAATAAATCGATATGTTTTTCCATGGTTTTATGACCCGAACGAAGAATTCTTTTGTATAAAACCTTACTAAGTTGATTGCCTACTAATTCTTGGTCAATAAAACCATTTTTTTCTAAAATTTTTGAAGCTTTCGTAACACTAACAGAATCTGTTACCGCATTATCCAACCAAAACAATTTAGCTTCTTTTGAAGCAGCACCATTGTTCATAACCACAGACAAAAACTTCATCGAACCTAATTTTAAAGAGTGGTCAATCTCTGAAAGTTCTTTGGTTAATTCCTCCTTGTTAATTTGGGAGAAAACCGTATTAACAAACAATAAAAGTAAGAAAACAATGTACCTAATCATTCCATTTTTTTTAAAATTCAACTCCAATTCGCTTTACATTTTTAAGATTGTCCACATCTAGAAATATAAAAGCAGTGCTCCCTGACACTTTAAACTTGTAATCAGCCGCGTAAATTTTCTTCAACTGTTCGTGTTTGGCTTCAATTTCTTCGAAAAGAGTTCCTATCGTAAAACCATTCAACTTCCATTTTTTATTGGTAATGGTGACATTTTTAAATTGATTGTTCTGCATTACCATGGTAAGTCCATCATAAGTAAAATAGAAAATAGCAGGTTCGTCCTTTTCTTCTATTTCTTTATCGAGAGTAATGGCTTTACCTAAAATGGCTTCTACTTTATCCGGATCGATTTTAGTGCAAATATTGATACTTTTCTTGGTCTTTACATTCGTGAGGGTTAAAGTACATGAAGTTTGCGCTTTAAGTTGATGAATGAATAAAAAAGCAAAAACTGTAAAAAGAAGTGATAATTTTGTTTTCATAGTGTTGGATTTGAGAGCTCTAAAATAACTAAAAAAGCCAAACATTGCTGTTTGGCTTTTCATTTTATTGATTATTATTTTAGTCAGCTAAAACAATAATTTTGTTATCATTCATTTCAATAGTTCCAGAATTGATTGGCAACCAATAAGTTTGTTCATTTACTTTATTAAATTTACTAACAAATTCTTTAGCAATTTTAATATTAGAACCTACTATTTTAACATTGCCACTTCCTAATAACGACACGATTGGCGCGTGGTTATTTAACATTTGGAACTCTCCATTTACTCCTGGAACTGCTACCGAAGTAACTTCTCCTGAAAATAAAGTAGCTTCTGGTGATACTATTTCTACAATCATATTCTTTCGTTTACAGTTTACAGTTTACAGTTGTCAGTGAAGTTCACTGCGACAGTTTACTGCTTACTAGATTATGCTTCAGCTAACATTTTTTGACCTGCTTCGATCACATCTTCGATGGTACCTTTAAGGTTGAAAGCAGCTTCAGGTAAGTGATCTAACTCACCGTCGATAATCATGTTAAATCCTTTAATTGTATCTTTAATATCAACCAACACACCAGGAATACCTGTAAACTGTTCTGCTACGTGGAAAGGTTGAGACAAGAAACGTTGTACACGACGCGCTCTTGATACAGCTAATTTATCTTCTTCAGATAATTCTTCCATACCTAAAATCGCGATGATATCTTGTAATTGTTTGTATTTTTGAAGAATCTCTTTTACTCTTTGCGCACAGTCATAGTGTTCAGCTCCTAAAATTTCTGGAGTTAAGATACGAGAAGTAGAATCTAGCGGATCTACCGCTGGATAAATACCTAACTCAGCAATTTTACGAGACAATACTGTTGTTGCATCTAAGTGAGCGAAGGTTGTAGCCGGAGCCGGATCCGTTAAGTCATCCGCAGGTACGTATACTGCTTGTACTGATGTAATAGATCCTTTTTTAGTTGAAGTAATACGCTCTTGCATCGCACCCATCTCTGTTGCTAATGTAGGTTGGTAACCTACCGCAGATGGCATACGACCTAATAACGCAGATACCTCAGAACCCGCTTGTGTAAAACGGAAGATATTATCTACGAAGAATAATACGTCTTTTCCTTGGTCTGATCCTGCACCATCACGGAAATATTCAGCGATAGAAAGACCTGATAAAGCTACACGAGCACGTGCTCCTGGTGGCTCATTCATCTGACCGAAAACGAAAGTCGCTTTAGAATCTCTCATTCCTGCTTTGTCAACTTTGGTTAAATCCCAACCACCGTTTTCCATAGAATGCATGAAATCATCACCATATTTGATAATTCCTGACTCTAACATCTCACGAAGTAAGTCATTTCCTTCACGTGTTCTTTCACCTACTCCTGCGAATACAGAAAGACCACCGTGACCTTTAGCAATATTGTTGATCAACTCCTGAATCAATACCGTTTTACCTACACCGGCACCACCGAACAATCCAATTTTACCTCCTTTTGCATAAGGCTCAATCAAGTCGATTACTTTAATACCTGTAAATAAAACTTCAGTTGAAGTTGATAAATCTTCGAATTTTGGCGCTTGACGGTGAATAGGCATACCATTAGCACCTTCTTTTGGTAAATCTCCTAAACCATCGATAGCGTCCCCTACAACATTAAACAAACGTCCATAGATATCTCCACCAATCGGCATTTGAATCGGAGCACCTGTAGCAACAGCATCTTCACCTCTACTTAAACCATCAGTAGAGTCCATTGAGATTGTACGTACTGTATTTTCTCCAATGTGAGATTGTACCTCTAATACCAATTTAGTACCGTCTTTTTTAGTGATTTCTAACGAATCATAAATCTTTGGCAACTCAGCATCAGCAGTGTTAAACACAACGTCAACTACCGGACCAATAATTTGAGCAACTTTTCCTATTACTTTAGACATGCTGTATGTATTTATTAAATAGCTATTTAGTTATCAAAAACAAAGTGTTTTTTCAGTGTGCAAAGATAATTTTATAATTGTGAATTACAATACAAAATTTTGGTTTTTTTAAAACAGTGTCATTCCGTAGTTCTAAAATCAAAAAAACCACCTTAAAAGTAGGTGGTTTTTGTTATGAAATTTATCGTTTATAGTGCTTTTGGAAATAAAATTCTGTAAGTACCAATATTTACATTTTTCAAAGTAGATCCATATTTCTCATTGATAACTTTTGCAAATTGATTAGCGATTAAAGCATAACCTCTGGGCGAAGGATGGATTCCGTCTAAAGAAAAGGCACCACCCAGCACAAAATCTGCTGTCAAAGCATAACCACTATCACTCACACCAACAGTTAATAGTTTTTCCATTAAAACTTTAGCATCTAAAAAAGCTAAATCTTTTGATACTGAAGCTTGCTTAATTGTAGCATTATAAGCATCAGTAGCTGCAATTATTTCATCTACCTCTGTTGGTATAAGCACATGCTTATCTTCTAGAGGATATGTAATTCCATATTTTGCAAAATCTAAAGGAACACCATTAGGCACTGAAGCATTGGTTCCTATTACACCTGAAGTTAACAAAGGAATTAAATCTCCCGTTTTAGTTTGCCTCACATTTCCAAATGTAGCTCCTAAATAATTTGCCAAAGCCATTAACTGAGTATCACCACTTGCTAAAGCAGCCGCTCTAATCTCAGTTCCATAATTAGTTAAAGTTTCATCCTTTATTAAAACCGGATTTTTTTGTGTAGTTGATAAAGCATTAATTCTATTTTCTTCACCTAAATTTGTCAAAACTTGATCTAAAAAATTTAAAATAGAATTAATTTGATTGATAGTGCCTACATCATAAATACTAACTTTTGGCGAAACTTTTTTCTCATCTCCATCAACATAATATTTGTATGGATCAACAAGACTCGGTTTTAAATATGTAAACTGTGGAAGAGAAGTAATATAAGGTAAATTAGCAATCACTCCCTTTCTTCCATTCGCAGTTAAATTATTTATTAATTCATTATAAGAAGCATCAAAACCTACACCAATTGGTCCTGCTGATGGTGTTAATGGATTAATAGTAGCATCTCCTCCAGCCAAAGCATAACCCAAAACATCATTACCACCAATCCACAAGGAGAAAAACGTTGGGTTTTGTGTTAGAGCATCAGCCATCACTGTTGTAGGAACATCAGAAGCAAATCTCTTAAAATATGGATTATAATTTGCATAACCTGGCATTACTAAATGAATACATTTTGCTCCAGGCACACCTAAATTACTAAATGTTCCTGTGAGTTTTGACGAAATGTCGGTTCCTGAAACACCTGCAACAGAAAGAGGTTCATCTACTTCTGAACCTTGTGCTTTACCAAAATACAATCTTGTTCCAAAACCTGGCACTTGAGCTCCTCCCGATGAAAACCCCCCTATGTTATCAACCATATAAGGAACTGTAAATACTCCACCTCCAGCAGCTGAAAACTGTGTTGCCAAGATACTCGGATAAGATGTTTCTTGCGCTAATTTAAATAATGCATTATCACTATATCCAGCCGCGAAAGAATCTCCTAAAGCGACATATTTAGAAAAATTTGCCGTACCTGGTGATACGGGTTCTTCTGTAACTGCTGCCGTATCATCATCATTACATGCCATAAAGGTTAAGGAAACCAAGAATAGCCATTTGAAATTTTTAATCATATATTTTTACTTTTAATAAGTTGAACAAGATTACGGATTGATAGTCCAAGACGCATAATATTGTTGACCTATATTACCCGCTCCAGGAACTTGAATATAATCTTTACCACCAATGTTTGCACCTCCTACTTTAAATACCGATTTTAAAGCTGGAATTGAGTAGTTGATTTGCGCATCAAACACCACATTTTCAGGCACCATAGCATCTACAAAAGAAGCTTCCCATAAATATGCTGAATTCCATCTTACGTTCGTATTGAATCCAAAGTTTTTGAATAATTTTTCACTTCCAAAAGACCCTTTGATTCTATGTTTTGGTGTATTGAATCCTGGCTCGAAACTTGGGTCCGAAGCACGATCAAATTGGAATTCTGAATAATTGTAACTAGCTTCTAAATCGAACATAGCCACTCTTCTGTTAAGTCCAATACCAAAACCTAAGGATTTAATATCTGCTTTTGAGTTAGTATATAGTTGATAGATTCTTCTATCTCCGTTCACTAAAGACATTACTGCTGTTGGTGTACCCACTGTTCCATACAATGGCGCAATTACGTTTGCCGTATTGATGAAATCTTTGTAAATGTTATAGTATCCGTTAATATCAACCGACGTTTTTTGGATGTTAGTTCTATATCCTAATTCAAATGCTTTTACTTCTTCTGGTTTTACCAATCCGTAAGTAGCTTTTTCTAATTTTGTTGGATCGCCCGTAGCCGAAAACGCTTGTGCAGATGCTGCTGTAAAGGAATTTAAATAAGCATTTTCTCCTGTCATTTCAACCGATGAAGGATTACCCATCGTTTGACCATTCGGACTTACTGCTACATTTTCTCTGAATCGTAATAAATTCTCAGGGGCTGAACCGATTAAGGCAAAAGGACCTAAATCTAACCCAATGTATTGATCCTGAGTAGTTGGATTACGGAAACCTGTTTGAAAAGAAGCACGGAAGTTATGTTGTTTTCCAGCTCCTGCCGCATAAGTTAACGACAATCTAGGAGAAATGTTTCCATCGAAATTTTGTGATTTATCGTATCGTAATGACCCGGTAAATTTCATTCTTTCTTCCATGAATTTCTTTTGTAACTGTGTATAAACACCGTACTCACTATATTTCAATGGACCATCAAAATCTGTAAAAATTGTTCCATCAGAATTCATTAGGTATTCTCTAGCAGATCCTCCTACTTGAATTTCAACAAAATCGATTAAATCTTTAAAATTATAATTCACATCTGCATGGTAAATTTTCGATGCATCTTTAAATTTAGCTCCTTCGGTTAAGTCTGGATTAGCCGTTACAGTAGCCAAAGCTTGATTGAATTGCGCTGAACCTGGTAAGAATCTTCCTGAATCCGCAATATTTCTAGCCGCTTTGTGAGCTTCATCTGGCATAGCACCAGCCAATGTCGACTGAATATAAGCTCCTGCATATTGACCAAACCAATTTGCGTCAGATTTCCAAGCACGGTTTACATTCCATGCCGCAAAACGCATATCGTACGAATTACCCGCACTTTCGGTAGTCATATAACCTCTAGCAAAGAAATTTTTACCTTTTACTTCTAATTTAGTTTGATCCATGTAGAAATCTTTCAAAGCATATCTGTTAGCACCTTGGTAAATAGTATTACCAAAACCTAATTTATGTTGCATGATAATTTCGATATCTTTTGCAAAACTGTTTTCAGAATTAGCCCATGGACGGAAATGTAACGACGCGTCGAACTTCACACTTTCGATTTTGTTGTCGCTCAAATCTTTTTCAGCATATCCTGTTCTTGCCACATTGTAATTAGGCAATAAATTAACCGCTGAAGCGGGGATTAAACCTAACGATGCTAACGTTTGTCCCACTGACTTTAAATTCGTAGAAACTTCGTCTCCGTATGTGTTTAATCCGTCATAATTTGGATTAAAACCTAATCCTGTTTGATTCGTTGTTAAATCTCTTCGATCGTCAGCAATCCACTCTGTAGCAGATAAAACAGCAAAATTAGCTTTAGCTGCAAAATGATCTGTGAATTTTTTAGCGGCTCTAATTCCAAAATCATATACTGGATTGTCCCCTGCTGTATTTTGAACAGTTCTTCCGTATTTGAAATACGCCGAAATACCTTCTTTTGCAAAAGGATTTCTACTATTCATGAACATAATACCATTAAAGGCATTAGCTCCATAAAGAGCAGAAGACGCTCCCGGTAAAATTTCTACACTAGATACATCTACATCATTAAGTCCCAGTAGATTTCCCAATACGAAGTTTAATGCCGGAGAGGAGTTATCCATACCATCTACCAATTGCATAAAACGTGTATTGGCTACCGTTGCAAAACCTCTTGTGTTAACTGATTTGAATGAAAAACTACTCGTGTTGAAGTGTACGTCTTTCATGTTTTCTAATCCATCATAGAAAGTTGCCGCTGTAGTATTCTTAATGTCTTTTAGGCCCATTCTTTCAATGGTAACAGGAGATTCCAATAATCGTTCAGGAGCTCTTGAAGCCGAGATTACGATCTCATCTAACTTTGTTGATTCTTCAGGTAAAACCACAAGGATTTCCTGATCTTTAGAGTTAACTTTAACGGTTTTTGTAGCATAACCCATCATTGAAACCTCCAAAGTGAAAGGCAATGCGGCTTGTGTCTTCAAAGTAAATTTCCCGTCAAATCCAGTTGAAGTCCCGGATGTAGATCCTACGACTTTAATATTCGCTCCAGGCACAGGCTGATTTTTATCATCTGTAACTGTTCCTGAAATTGTTGTTTGCGCAAATGTGATTACGCAAAAAAACAATGACAAAATTGTAAAATAGATTCTCATTCTTCTTCGAAATTTGTTTTTGATTTATCTAGCCAAAGTACAATAAAATTTGAAATAAATAAAAAAAGTGATAAAAAATATCACTTTATATAATTTAGATATTAATTTTTTGACAAATTACCGATTTGAAGACAATAAAAAAGCGAGAAAAATTCTCGCTTTTTGGTATAGTTTTTTATATTTACTCTACTGTTACAGATTTTGCTAAATTTCTTGGCTGATCTACATTACAACCCCTCATGACTGCTATATGATAAGACAATAACTGCAGAGGAATAGTAGTTAATAAAGGGGATAACGGATCTGATGATTCAGGGATTTCAATCACGTGATCTGCTAAAGCTCTCACCTGCTCATCTCCTTTGGTAACAACTGCAATGATTTTACCACTACGTGATTTAATTTCTTGTATGTTACTTACTACTTTATCATAATGGCCTTGCTTTGGAGCAATAACTACAACCGGCATCTGCTCATCAATTAAAGCAATAGGACCATGTTTCATTTCTGCTGCCGGATAACCTTCAGCATGAATGTACGAAATCTCTTTTAATTTCAATGCGCCTTCCAAAGCTACCGGGAAATTATATCCTCTTCCAAGGTATAAGCAATTAGATGCATTTTTATAGACTGAAGCAATTTCTTTCGTCACTTCGTTTGTTAGTAACGCCTCTTGAACTTTTTCAGGCATCATTTCTAATTCTGAAAGATAGGTATGATACTCGGTTTTAGATAATGTTCCTTTAATTTTTGCCAAACGCAACGCAATCATTGTTAACACTGTGATTTGAGTTGTGAATGCTTTGGTAGAAGCCACTCCAATTTCAGGACCTGCATGCGTGTATGCCCCTGCGTGCGATTCTCTAGAAATTGAAGAACCTACTACATTACAAACTCCAAAGACAAACGCTCCTTTTTCTTTAGCTAATTTGATTGCTGCCAAAGTATCGGCTGTTTCTCCAGACTGAGAAATGGCAATTACCACATCTTTATCGGTAATAATTGGATTTCTGTATCTAAACTCTGAAGCATATTCTACTTCAACAGGGATTCTAGCAAACTCTTCGAAAATGTATTCTGCCACTAGACCCGCATGCCAAGAAGTACCACAAGCAATGATTAATATTCGGTGGGCATTGGTGAATTTTTCGATGTTATCCTCGACACCAGCCATTTTAATCATTCCTTCGTTAGCATGAAGACGACCGCGGTAAGTATCTTTTATAACACTAGGTTGTTCGTAGATTTCTTTCAACATGAAATGATCGTAACCTCCCTTTTCAATTTGTTCCAAATTCATTTGCAACTCTTGAATATAAGGATCTACTAAAGAATCATCTTTGATTTTACGTATTTTCAACGACTTGTGTAATCTTACAATAGCCATTTCCTCATCTTCTAAATAAATAGCATTAGAAGTATACTCTATAAAAGGTGACGCATCGGAAGCAATAAAATATTCGTTTTCCCCGATACCAATCGCTAAAGGACTACCTAGTCTTGCTACTACTATTTCATCTGGTTTTTGTTTGTCGAAAACACAGATAGCATAAGCACCAACCACTTGATTTAAGGCTAACTGTACCGCTTTCCCTAATTTAAGGTTGTCCTTCTTTTGTACATCCTCAATTAGATTTACTAATACTTCAGTATCTGTATCTGATTTAAAAGTATAACCTCTTTTAATCAACTCTTTTTTAAGTGGTTCATAATTTTCGATAATCCCGTTATGAACAATCACTAAATTACCTGAATTAGAAACATGAGGATGAGAATTTACATCGTTTGGAACACCATGTGTAGCCCAACGAGTATGCCCAATACCTATAGTTCCATTCAGAGAAATTTCTTTTGTAGCTTTTGCTTCAAGATCCGAAACTTTTCCTTTTGTTTTGGATAATTTTAAGTCAGCACCGTCGTATAAAACCAATCCAGCACTATCATAACCTCTATATTCTAAACGCTTTAATCCTTTTATTACAATAGGATAAGCCTCTCTATGCCCAATATACCCTACAATTCCACACATAGCTTAAAGTTAATTTGGTTTTGTGTAATAAATTTTAAATTTCACATTCTTATTACCAGCATTCGCTCCTGTACCATAAAGTACGGTTCCCAAAGGATTTACAACAGAACTAACTGGTAATGTTTTCAGATTCGTTACCGCTGTAGGTGACTTAAGTTTTACATGTCCAGAATAACCAATATTTTCTGTTACAACCAAACCTAAACGAACATTCTCTTGTTCGCCTTTGATGATTCTATTAACATGTTCTGTAATTCTTATGCGATATGTTTTTTCGGTAACTACATCGTTATCTTTTTTAGTCTCAAGGATTCCACCAAAAATATATTTACTCAACTTAGGAAAACTTCCATTATCGGTAACATCAAAACTGTAATCGTATAATACTTTATTATTATCTACATCAAAAAGATACACTCTAAGTGGCTCGTATTTTGATGTCATAATATCTCTGTTAACCGTAAAGTACAAACTTGCATCATTCAACAAAATCTTGTCTTTATCTGCTTTTAAGGTATTTAATTCCTGAGGCGTGAATAGCTCTATATAAGCCATAGATCCTTCACCTCCTTTGAGATACAAATTGTCATCTCCCGAAGTTCTATCAGGGTTATCTACAGCTGATAAATAACTTGGATTATCTGTATTGTTAAGTAGATTCACTGTAACTCCAGACATATTTAGGACAAATTCTTTCAATGGTCTGTTATTACCAATTGCAGTGGTAGTATTATTTTTTGTCTCAGTAACAATTTCGTCCTCAGTATAATATATCGTAATATTTCCTTTAGAAAAATCAAGACTCATCATACTTCCTTCGTTAGCATCCTCTACCTGAAAATACAAACCTTTAAAATACGATTTAAAAATATTATTATTTGCTAAATTACTTGGGTTAGCTTCAATAATATGTTGTTTAAAATAGTCTTTATTTAAGTTAATACGCATAGCAGGCACACCTCTTGACTCAACTTCAGTGGTTCTTTCATGCTTCATAGTGAAATAATTAGTACCGGTCTCTTCCTTAGTACTTTTTACTTTATAATTCACATACTCTCTATTACTAGGTTTGAAAGCACTATTTTGAGAAGGTTTTGCAAAATCATCATTCAATTGAGCACCTACAACGTTAGTACTAAAATTAGCATCCTGATTAGAATAGTATTTATTAGACACTTCTAAATTATCCGGATCTACGTCATTTAATTGGTAACCACTTCTGAAAATTTTCAGATTAATAGGCTTATAAATCGTATCGTTTACATCGGTAGTATAAACAGAATCTAATTTGTATTTTACAATACCAGAACTTAAAGTTCTTACCTTCTTATTAAAGTATGGCACATTCAACACTACACTGTCTATCACAATATTCTTTGTCTGATCAAAATCAGGCGATGTAGAAGATAATGTCAATTGAGTGGCAAAATTAGCAACAGTTTTTCCAAAAACAGGATTATTCGTAATTCCCAACTGATTCAGCGGTAAGTTATTAGTCTGAATTACTGGTACTTTTTGGTTATACGCCTTTACAGTAAAAGGATCACCAAGAAAATCATAATTTTCATCTCCTATGATATCTCCACCTAGGGTGTTAAAATCTTTATCACATGAAACAAAAAGAACAGAAAATAAAGCAATTACAATATATTTTGTAAAAATAGAATCTCTCATCAGATTAACCTAAAATTTGATTTTTATAAAAATTAGTATACGCTTCTGCAAACGTATCTTTCGGCGTGAAAGGTAATAAAGGTTTTTTTGACGCTTCTATAAATTTTGTTAAAGTTGGTGAAATCACTTCTGAAGCAACAACTACTCCATCAGAATGTTTCACAGCGGCCATCATCACATTCTCGTAAGTTGGGTTGTCCAACTCAGCAATAGCTTCATGAGGAACACCGTCAAATTGAACTTTTTTACCCATTTCAGAATCTAAACTTCCTTCAAAACCATTACTGAAAATTGATGTCACAATTTTTGTATCGGCAAACAACGCATCATTCTTATAATAATGTTTCATGTAGATTGGCAATAAAGAAGCCATCCAACCTTGAACATGAATAATATCAGGAACCCAATTTAATTTTTTTACGGTTTCTACTACTCCTTTAGCAAAGAAAATTGCACGTTCATCATTATCAGGAAAAAGCACTCCTTCTTCATCAGTAAAGGTTGCTTTTCGTTTGAAATACTCATCATTATCGATAAAATATACCTGAATTCTTTCTTTAGGAATAGAGGCTACCTTAATAATTAACGGCATATCCACATCATTTACCACCAAATTCATTCCCGACAAACGAATTACTTCATGCAACTGGTGTCTTCTTTCATTCACATTACCATAGCGAGGCATAAAAATTCGTATTTGACCACCTTGATCGTTAATCATTTTTGGCACATCATACGACATTAAAGAAACCTCATTTTCAGGCAGATAGGGCACTACTTCGGATGATACATATAAAATCCTTTTATCCTCCATTTTTTTATTTAGTTTTGTTTATTGAACACAAATACATGCAAAATTACAAAAATTTACCGAGATATTATCTAAAATAGTAAGTTTGCAAAGAATTTAAAGCCAGACCCATGCCTCTTTTCACGAAACAAAGCGATCTAAAAAACCATCTTGAGCCAATGATAGCAGCCCATAAAACCATTGGTTTTGTACCTACCATGGGAGCTTTACATCAGGGACATTTATCGCTACTCCAACAATCTTTAAAAAATAATTCAGTTACAGTTATAAGTATTTTCGTAAATCCTACACAATTTAACAATGCGGACGATTTAAAAAAATACCCTCGAACTTTAGAAGCAGACTTAGAGAAAGTAAACGCATTACATCCTGAAATCATTGTTTATGCTCCTTCGGTAGAAGATATTTATGAAAATAAAACCGAATCACAATCCTTCGATTATGACGGATTAGAATTTCAGATGGAAGGAAAACACAGACCAGGTCATTTTGATGGCGTTGGAACGATTGTGAAAAAATTATTTGAAATTGTACGCCCCACCAATGCTTATTTTGGAGAAAAAGATTTTCAGCAACTCCAAATTATCAAAAAAATGGTCTCAAAACTTCAACTACCGGTAACCATCATAGGGTGTCCTATTCATCGTGAAGAAAGCGGGTTAGCTATGAGTTCGAGAAACGAGAGACTGACAACTTTAGAAAGAGAAAAGGCAGCTGTGATTTACAAGATCCTTTTGGAATCGAAAAAATTATTTGCGACTCAAAGTGCTAAACAAGTAACACAATGGGTTACGAAACAATTTGAAAAAGAGCCTCTATTTGAATTGGAATATTTTGAAATTGCAGACGAAGAAACACTTCTAGAATGCAAACGAAAAAACCAAAAGAAACACTACAGAGGATTTATTGCGGTTTTTGTCAACAATATTCGTTTAATTGATAACATTTCACTAAAATAATTTTAACTTTGCCCCATGCAAATTCAAGTACTAAAATCTAAGATTCACAGAGTTAGAGTAACTGGCGCCGATTTAAATTATATTGGTAGCATTACCATAGATGAAACTCTTATGGAAGCCTCCAATATTTTTGAAGGTGAAAAGGTTTCTATCGTAAACATTAACAACGGAGAACGCTTTGAAACTTATGCTATTCCTGGTCCCAAAAATAGTGGCGAAATTACTCTCAACGGTCCTGCAGCGCGTAAAGTACAAAAAGATGACATTATTATTATCATTGCCTACGGAATAATAGAAATGTCTGAAGCCAAAAACTTTAAGCCTTCTGTAATTTTTCCTAACGAAGAAACCAATTCGTTACAGTAAAAGTGAATAGTAAAATAAGTTCGTATGCTAGTGTAGTTATTCCTATCCTTTTAGGTGCGGGACTTACTTATTTTCAATATGCTTCATTCACGCCTGAGCAAATTGTTCAGATGAAGAGTTATTTCCTGACGGCAAACTACAATTATGTACTAATTTCTTTGCTCATTGCCATATCCGGCTGTGTATTCAGAGCCTATAGATGGAAATATTCTTTACAAGAAATTGGTGCAAAATCGGAATTTAAAATGAATTTCTTAGCGGTTTGCATCGGCTATTTTGTCAATTTAACCATTCCACGTTCAGGAGAAGTTTCTAGGGCTTTACTACTAAAAAAATACCGAGATGTCCCATTTGACAAAGCTTTCGGAACTATTATCGCAGAAAGAATTGTAGATTTACTTTTCTTGGTTTTATTTGTTCTAACTGCCCTACTCCTAGAATTCGACACTTTAAAAAACTTTTTGTTAACCTATATTCCCGTAACAAAATTAGCTTGGTTAATAGTCTTTGGAATCGGCTTTTTCATTTGGTTTATATTACTGTATCGCTATTCTAAATGGAAATACGTTTTACTATTCAAATCAAAAATAGAAGGACTTAAAGAAGGTGTTTTAAGTATTGTACACATGCCAAACAAGTGGAAGTTTATTTTTTTCACCTTATTAATATGGCTATCGTACGTCTTCATGTTTTACATCACCGTATTTGCTCTTCCTGCCACTAGCCATATTTCTTTAGGAACTATCATGGTTGCCTTTGTTATTGGCGGATTAACCATGTCCTTTACGAACGGTGGATTTGGTTTCTTTCCGGTACTCATTGCTAAAATTTTATTCCTCTACAACATCCCTTTAGAAGCCGGAAACGCCTTTGGATGGATCATATGGACTTCACAATTATTGATTACAGTTCTCTTGGGAATTTTCTCTTTTTCGATTCTTCCCATGGTAGGGAAAAGAAAATAAATTAGTATCTTGCTCGTTACTAAATGTAGCAACCCATTTAACTATGAAACATACACTTCAGCTATTAGCCGTAATGTTCTCATTGACGGTTTTTTCACAATCTTTTGTAGAAAAAATAAATTCTGCCAAACTTAACTCAGATCGTGAGATAAGAATTAAACTTCCCAATTCTTATAACGCAAATCCTGACAGGAAATATCCCTTGATCTTAGTTCTTGATAGCGAATTCTTATATGCGCCTTTTGAAGGAAACCTTCATTATGGAACCTATTGGGGTGATATGCCCGAAGTTATCTTAGTAGGTATCAATCAAAACAAAAACAACGAAAGAGAAAGCGATTGTGATTTCGATCCAAGAACTGGTCTTCCGGCAGGCAAAGGAGGAGCATTTTTTGAATTTATTGGTTCCGAATTATTACCCTATCTAGAAAAAAAATACCGCGTTGGCAGCTTCAAAACCATTGCAGGTATAGACGCCACAGCTGGTTTATTAAACGCTTTTTTATACAAAGATATTCCTTTGTTTAATGCCTATATTTCGCTAAGTCCCGACTTACAGACCAACATGGAAGAACGCATTCCGAAACGCTTAGCCCAATTGCAACAACCCATTTATTACTACACAGCCACTGCCGATGGAGACCTGAAAAAGTTTCAAAAGCAGATTAAAACCTTAAATCAGAACATGCAGGCTGTTAAAAATGATCTGATTAACTATAAATTCGATGATTTCTCGAATGCCAATCATTACAGCGTTGCTATCCTTGGAATTCCGCAGGCTTTAAATCAGATTTTCAAAATATACGAACCAATCTCGGTAAAAGAATACCAAGAAAAAATCGTGATTCTCCCTCAAGACTATGTAAAATACCTAACCGATAAATACGAAGCCATCGAAAAAAATCTGGGTATTAAAATGAATGTCCGTTTGAGCGACTTTAAAGCTATAGAAACGGCTATCAACAAAAATGAACGTTTTGAAGAATACGAACTTTTGGCACAAATCTCTGGTCAACAGTACGAGAAAACCATGATGTACGATTACCACATGGCTACCTATTGGGAAAAAAGAGGAGAATTGAAAAAAGCTATCAAAAATTACGAAAATGCTTTTGTGAAAGAAGAAATAGGAAGTTTGACTAAAGACATGATGATGGCTAAAGCCGCAGAATTGAAACAAAAATTACCTAGTAAAAAGAATAAATTAAAAGGCGGAAAAGACACTTCAGAAGAAGTAACCGAAGAGATTCCTGCAGACACCCCTGCTGAAGAACCTAAAGCAGACGAAAACCAAGAACAGAAAAAAGACGAATAATGGCAAAAGTAAAAACGTCATTTTTTTGTCAAAGCTGTGGCACCCAGTTTGCCAAATGGCAGGGACAATGTACAGCTTGCAAAGAATGGAATACTATTGTAGAAGAAGTTATTCAGAAAGAGGAAAAAGTAGCTTGGAAAAGCGAAACTTCGACCGTTAAAAAAGCAGCCAAACCGCTTCGTATTCACGAGATCGATTCTACTGAAGAAATCCGAATGAACACCACCGATAGCGAGCTAAACAGAGTGCTTGGTGGAGGTTTAGTTCCTGGTTCGTTGACTCTTTTAGGAGGTGAACCCGGCATAGGAAAAAGTACTTTGTTATTGCAAATTTCTTTAAAACTTCCGTATAAAACGCTTTATGTTTCGGGAGAAGAGAGTCAGAAACAGATTAAAATGCGAGCGGAAAGGATTAATCCTGAAAGCAATAATTGTTACATCTTAACTGAAACCAAAACGCAAAACATTTTTAGACAAATAGAAGAAATCGAACCTGATGTAGTGATTATCGATTCCATTCAAACACTGCATACGGATTACATCGAATCTTCCGCTGGAAGTATTTCTCAAATTCGAGAATGTACTGCCGAGTTGATCAAGTTTGCTAAAGAAACCAATGTACCCGTGATTCTCATTGGGCATATCACAAAAGACGGAAATATTGCCGGACCCAAGATTTTAGAGCACATGGTCGATACTGTTTTGCAATTTGAAGGAGATCGTAATCATATTTATCGAATTTTACGTTCACTCAAAAACCGTTTTGGATCTACGGCAGAATTAGGCATCTATGAAATGCAAGGTTCCGGATTACGAGAAGTTTCTAATCCTTCGGAAATATTGATCTCACACAAAAATGAAGAACTTTCCGGAACTGCTATCGCAACCACTCTCGAAGGTATGCGCCCTCTTATGATAGAAATTCAGGCTTTGGTTTCTACAGCTGTATATGGTACCCCTCAACGAAGCACGACGGGTTACAATGCCAAAAGACTTAATATGATTTTGGCCGTCTTAGAAAAAAGAGCCGGTTTTCGTCTCGGAGCAAAAGATGTCTTTCTCAACATCACCGGAGGAATTACTGTAGATGATCCCGCCATCGATTTGGCTGTTGTAGCGGCAATTTTATCCTCTAATGAAGACATTCCGGTAGGTAAAGATTTTTGTTTTGCAGGTGAAGTAGGCCTTTCTGGCGAAATACGACCAGTTAACCGTGTAGAACAGCGCATACAAGAAGCTGAAAAATTAGGATTTTCGACAATTTTCGTATCAAAATACAACAAGATTTCGCTAAAAAACACATTAATTGATATTAAGTTGGTTGCTAAAATAGAAGATGTGGTTAGCGAATTGTTTGGATAATGCGCAAAACTTACAGTGAAATACTCCAATTAATACAGAGTTATCACGAACTCGGTGAAACCATTGCTGCTGCAAATTTAGTTGTTACCGAATACGAATTGCAACATCCTAACTTCAAAGGCTTCGAATTACGAGAAAAGGCCAAACCAGACTATGTGCTGATGACAACCGAAGGAGTTTTTGGAGAACCAAATAGTATCCGAATACCAGAAAATACTTTTGAATTTGAATTCAAACTCATGCTCAATCTTATTGCTCATGAAATGGTTCATATACATCAAAAAAGTAAAGGGAATTTTGTAGAAGATCGCAATGAAAGAGAATGGCAGGCCTATTACGAAATTCTCTTTCATAAAATTTATCCCCAAATCCCAAGAGTTGCAAAACATCAGGAACTCTTTTTTGCTTCTAAAGCATTAGACTATTACAAAAGAATGGGCGAAGGCTCTTTACTTCAAGAAAAATACGCACAACAGAAAAAAGAAGTTGAAGATTTCGTAGCTTCGCTTCATAAATTACCCTGAAAAAAATATGGCAATGAGAACTAAAAAACAATGGTTTTTTCTGATTCTTAAAATCATCATAGTCCTTGTAATACTAGCCTTGAGCGGAATTTATTTCTTTCGAGACACTTTATTGCAACAAGCATTAGAGAAGGCTAAAAACAAATTCGACCAACAATATAACGCTAACTTCATAGTAGAAAAAGCTAAGTTCATTGGCACCACAAGCGTCGAATTGGAAAATATTCACCTGATACCTCAACAGGCAGATACGCTTTTATCCGTAGAAAAAATTCGAACCGAAGTCAGTCTTCTCCAGCTTCTCACGGGAGAGGTGCAATTAAAAAACCTCGAAATGCGAAATGGTTTCATCCAATTGGTTAAAAACGAAAACGGACGCAACTTCGATGCTTTTCTGAAGAAAGAAAACACTAAGGAAACGACGAACGAAAAACGCAATTATGCCAAATTAGTCAATCGAATCCTGACGCAAATTCTCAATTTGATTCCTTCTGAAATGAATTTGGAAAATCTCTCACTTCGCATTGATGATCAAGGGAAGAAGGTCAATTTCCATATGAATAATTTATCCTTAATAAACCATCAATTAGCTACTAAAATCGATGTAAAAACCAATACGCTCAATCAGAAATGGAATATTAATGGCTTTGCGAATCCTAGAGAAAAAAGAGCCGATTTGCTATTTACATCGGCAGATACTTCTAAAATTCAAATCCCGTATATCGATGAAAAATTTGGATTGAAATCGAGTTTCAACAAAATACGATTGAAGCTCGATAATTTAGAAATGAGTTTTGGTAAATTACATCTTGACGGTGTAGCATCAATAGAAAACTTCACTATCAATCACCCAAAAATTGCTAAAAAAGATGTAGTGCTTCAAAATGCACAATTTGATTACCGTTTTCTTTTAGGAAGCGATTTTATTTCTATTGACAGCACTTCTAGTGCACAACTCAACAAAATCAAAATTAAACCTTATCTCGAATACAATACCGAAGAAGATACGATCTACAAACTGAAACTGAATATCGAGAATATGAAGGCGCAGGATTTTATCACTTCGTTACCCGAAGGGCTGTTTACCCATTTCACCGGTATGGAAGCGGAAGGTTCTTTTGATTACCATCTCGACTTTGTATTTAACAAAAACAAACCGAATCAACTTGTTTTTGACAGTAAATTGAACAAACGTAATTTACGCATTGTGAAATATGGGGAAGCCAATCTAGAAAAACTAAATGCTGAATTTACTTATCGCGCTATTGAAAACGGTGTACCACAGCGACCTGTCTTCGTAGGAGCTTCAAATCCTTATTTTACTCCGTTAGAATTGATCTCTCCTTATTTGAAACATGCCGTACTCACCAATGAAGATCCTTCGTTTATGCGTCATCGCGGTTTTATTTCGGAAGCCTTCAAACAATCGATTGTAAAAAATATTCGAACTAAGAAATTTGCTCGTGGTGCGAGTACCATTAGCATGCAATTAGTAAAAAATGTCTTCTTGACCCGTGAAAAGACTTTATCTCGAAAATTAGAAGAAATTTTACTGGTTTACATCTTAGAAAACAATCGAATTGCTTCAAAAGAACGTATGTTAGAAGTTTATTTTAATGTAATTGAATGGGGACCTAATGTGTATGGTATTGGAGAAGCAGCGGAATTTTATTTTCAGAAAAAACCAATCGATTTAACGCTAACCGAATGTTTGTATCTGGCTTCAATTGTCCCTAAACCCAAGAAATTCATGTGGCAGTTTGATAGTGAAGGAAATCAAAAATCGTATGCGCAAAAAAATCAAAGATTTATCAAGAATTTAATGTTGCGTCGTGGGTTAATCATTCCTGATGATACTATCGGGCAATCAATACCAATTCACATATCGGGTCGAGCCCGTTCGTTTCTTAAACTAAAAATTGTGCAAGACACGATTGCTATAGATAGTCTGGATATTCTAGAACCCGAGTTTATAAATTAAAATACAACCCATAAAAAAAGAGTCTGATTAGTATTCAGACTCTTTTTCTATCACTATAAATTGGATTAAGGTGCAGGATTAGGTTGTGATTCATGAATTTTATTGATCTCATCAATTACTTCTTGTGTCAAACGAACCTCAAAAGCGTTGATATTCTCTTCCAACTGATCTAAATTCGTAGCCCCGATAATTGTAGAGGTCACAAATTTTTGATGGTACACGAAAGCAATTGCCAATTCTACTAAAGTTAATCCCAAACTATGAGCCAAATCTTGATACTTTTGGGTGATTTTATAACAATTTTCGTTAGTGTATCTGGTAAAATTTGGAAAAGTACCCATACGCGATTTCTCTGGAGTTCCATTAAGGTATTTACCGCTTAAAAATCCAAAAGCCAAAGGTGAATACGCCAAAAGACCTACTTCTTCGCGCATACAAATCTCAGATAATCCGACTTCAAACAATCGGTTTAACAAAGAATATGGGTTTTGGATGGTCGCAATACGAGGTAAACCGTGTTTTTCGCTTTCATTTAAAAATCGCATAACACCCCATGGATTCTCATTAGAAACTCCAATGTGTTTTATTTTACCTTCTTTGATTAGTCCATCAAAAATCGTTAATACTTCAAAAATATTATCTTTCCATTGATCGTCTAACTCCGTAATTCCTCTTTTTCCGAACATGTTCATCACACGTTCCGGCCAGTGCATTTGATATAAATCGATGTAATCTGTCTGTAAGTTTCTTAAACTCAAATCAACCGCTTCGTACAAACTTTTCTTAGAAAAATCTAACGGCTGACGGATGTATTCCATCCCACGGTTAGGTCCAGCAATTTTTGTCGCTAATATAACTTGATCTCTTTTTCCCGTCTTCTTAAACCAAGAACCGATATATCTTTCAGTATTTCCAAAAATTTGGGCATTTCCTCCTATTGGATACATTTCGGCAGTATCGAAGAAATTAATCCCTCTTTCAAAAGCATAATCCATCTGAGCATGAGCTTCGGCTTCTGTATTTTGATTACCGAAAGTCATCGTTCCTAAACAAATATCGCTAACTTTAAGATCCGTGTTGGGCAAGTTTATGTATTTCATAATAAATTGTGTCGTGAAATAAATTTTATGATACAAAGATACAAGGTATAACAAAAACAATCTGTTGTATTTTGGTTAAAAAAACAGGACTTTTTGAGCATAAAAAAACCTCCAAAAGTAATTTAATCTTTGGAGGCCTTATTTTGAATTTCTATTTTTCAGAAAACACTAACGTATTAAATCTCGTTTAACGCTTTAGATAATTCATCTAATTTAGGCGTTAAAATAATTTCTATACGGCGGTTTTTAGCTTTACCGTCAGCAGTTTCGTTACTCATAATCGGGTTGTATTCGCTACGTCCTGCCGCTGTTAGGTTCTCCTTTTTAACTTTAGGGTTTGATGACAAGATATTCACAATAGCCGTAGCACGTTTTGTAGATAAATCCCAGTTGTTTTCTACACCACCACCAAGAGTTCCGGTAATCTTATCATTATCTGTATGCCCTTCAATAAGTACTGCAATTTCAGGATTTTCAGCCAATACTTTTCCTACTAGATCAACAGCATTTTTTCCTTCAGAACCTACAGTCCAACTACCCGATTCGAAAAGCAATTTGTTTTCCATAGAAACATATACTTTTCCATCTTTTTGTTGTACTGTTAATCCTTTTCCTTCAAAAGCTTTAAGTGATTTTGAAAGTGCATCTTTTAGTTTTTTCAAAGATGCTTCTTTGGCAGCAATAATATTTTCTAACTCGGTCACGCGATCCGAACGATCTTTTAAATCGGCACTTAGTTTTTCTAGACGTGCTTTTTCAGCTGCCAGCGCTTTTTCTTTAGCTTCTAATTTGGCTAACAACTCGCGGTTTTTGTCCATATTTGCCTTTAAGGCTTCGTCACTATTCTTTTCTAACGCTTTGTAGGAATCTTGCAAGGTTTTTAAATTGTTACTTGCGGCTGCATAATCGGCTGCCAATTTATTTCTTTCGGCAATCGTTTTTTCTAACTCTGCTTTTAAAGACGCATTGTCATTTTCTAATTGTGTTTTTGAAGTTTTTAACGCTTCATTTTCATCAGACAAAGCATTGCGTTCTTTTTTTAGTTCTGCAAACTTGTTTTCTAAATCGGTATACATTTTTTTGGATACACAAGAGGTACTTAATGCAAGTACCAGCAATCCTAAAGAAGCTCTTTTTATCATAATTTGAGGTTTTATTCAATTTCTACATATACAGGGCAATGATCAGAATGTTTGGCTTCGGGCAAAATTAAAGCTCGTTTCATTCTATCTTTTAAAGGTTCTGAGACCAAATTGTAATCGATTCTCCATCCCTTATTGTTGGCGCGAGCATTAGCGCGATAACTCCACCAACTGTAATTGTGTGGCTCTTTGTTAAAATGACGGAAACTATCAACGAATCCGGACTTCATAAAAGCATCTAACCAAGCACGCTCTTCGGGTAAGAAACCAGACACCTTGGCATTTCTGATAGGGTCATGGATATCGATGGCTTCGTGACAAATATTATAATCGCCACAGATCACCAAATTAGGAATTTCCTTCTTGAGTTCATTAATGTATTTCTGAAAATCGTCCATATAGGCAAACTTATGATCCAATCGGTGAATGTTAGTCCCCGAAGGCAAATACAAACTCATAACCGAAAAACCTTTAAAATCGACACGAAGATTACGACCTTCTTTATCCATATAATCGATTCCAGTTCCGAAAACCACATTTTCAGGTTCTGTTTTGCATAAAATGGCCACTCCGCTGTATCCTTTTTTCTCAGCAGGGAAATAATATTGGTAGGGATATCCTGCCATCTCGATATCCATCACAGGGATTTGGTCTTGAGTAGCTTTGATTTCCTGAAGACAAATCACATCAGGATCAGCAACTTGCAACCAATCGAGAAAACCTTTGGTGATTGCGGCTCTAATACCATTTACGTTATAAGAGATAATTTTCATGAATTGTCTATTCGTTTTTTCAAAAATAAATAAAAAAAGGAGCTATTACTCTTTTTAAAAAATTATTTATTAACCAAAAGTCATAACCGACTCTCACATGTAAATTTAGAGCTGTCTTGCTTTTGGTTTTAAAATATCAATAATGTTTAGTGGTTTCCATTACTTTATCGATTTTTTATTAATATCTTTCATTATTTTTTTATAAGCACCAAGTATCATGGTGTTTATCGAACTTGAAAAATTAATATCATCATTGTCTTGTTTTAGTTTTGAAATAGCAATAGCTTTTTTGCTGTACACCAAAAATTGATTATCTAAATCATAAACATTTAACTCTACTAAGATTTTTTTCTCTTTGAGATCCTTCTTAAATTTGTGGTTAGTAAAATCTACAGCATTAAATTCATTTTTAATGACTTTTGCTCTAATATCTATTAAATAATTATACCCTGTAGTTTTATTAATCTTAGCTAATTCAGAAGGTGATTTATTTAAATCGATACCAGGAGTAATTAAGAACTCTTTTACATCCTTTGCTAAAGAAAAACGACTATCTAATATTTTCGAAAAATCATCTTTCGCTAATTGTGATAATTTTTGTTTAATTTCATTGGGAGCTACAACTTCTTTTAAAATCCATTTTCCTGTTGTTAAATTCAACCCTGTTCTCATTTCACTATTTTCAAAATAGTAATTTGTAATACTACATGAAGATGTGAAAATCAAAATAAATAACACACCTGTTATTCTACATACAAAACATAACTTTTTATTTTTTATCATTTGAATTTATTTTATCAAAACTTTAAACTATTTCTATAATCATCATAACATGCAGAAACTTTTTTCTCCACTCTGAAATCAAATGTCTGCTTTTTTAAATTAAAATTCTATTAATCTTAATATTTATCTTAGAGATATGTGAATAAAAAATATCATTATCTGTTCTAATCTTCATTCACCAAAATGATACTGAAAATTCGTACTGTAAAACTTTAAACCCTTTTCTTCAAAAGAAATAAAAACTTTAAATAGATGTGAATGTAGAAAAATCTATATAAGGAATTCAAATAAAAACAAAAAGTATCTAACTTTTGTTATCTTTGTGATTCGCTAAAAATGAATGAATGAATGGGTTTAGTTACCGCTAAAGAAGTTGCAAAAGCAATAAAGACAGACAAATACGGATTTTTGGGTACTTTCTCCGGATGGATGTTGATGAAAGTGCTTCAAATTTCTACTTTAAACAAAATTTACAATCGTAATAAACACCTTAAAGATGTAGCCTTTTTAAATGCTATTTTAGATGAATTTCAGATTAAATTCGAAATCCCAGAAGAAGATCTAAAACGTCTACCAAAAGACGGGGCTTACATTACGATTTCTAACCATCCTCTTGGTGGTATCGATGGCATATTGCTGTTAAAATTGATGCTGGAAAGAGAACCCAATTTTAAAATTATTGCCAACTTTTTATTGCACCGAATAGAACCGTTGAAACCTTATATTATGCCGGTTAATCCTTTTGAAAATCACAAGGATGCCAAATCAAGCGTAATTGGTTTAAAAGAAACTTTTCGTCATTTGAGTGACGGGAAACCCTTGGGAATGTTTCCTGCCGGAGAAGTTTCTACTTACAAGGATGATAAATTGGTTGTAGATAAAGAGTGGGAAGAAGGTGCTATTAAAGTAATTCGAAAAGCGCAAGTTCCTGTAGTACCTATTTATTTTCACGCGAAGAACAGTAAATTATTCTACATCCTTTCTAAAATTAGTGATACGTTGCGCACAGCCAAACTGCCTTCCGAGCTGCTAACACAGAAAGACCGCGTAATAAAGGTACGTATCGGAAAACCTATTTCAGTAGCTGAACAAAACGAATACGAAACCATAGAAGAATACACCGATTTTCTTCGCAAGAAAACCTACATGTTGTCTAATGCCTTCGAAAAGGACTCTAAACTATTGCAGACTCCTATTCTGAAGACACCTAACAAACCTGCTAAACAAATTGTTACCGGAGCCAATCAGGAAAAAATGATTGCTGAAGTAGAAAAACTGCGAGGCAAAGAAGCTCGATTATTACAGAGTAAAAACTACGAAGTTTTTTTAACTACAGCCAATGAAATTCCGAATATCTTACACGAAATTGGACGCTTACGCGAAATTACGTTCCGTGCGGTAGGTGAAGGAACCAACGAGTCTACGGATCTCGATAAATTTGATCAATACTATCATCATATGTTCCTTTGGGATGATGACACCAAACAAATCGCAGGAGCTTACCGAATGGGATTGGGAAGTGAAATTTATACCAAATATGGCATCAATGGATTTTATCTTCAGGATTTGTTCCGTTTCGAACCGGAATTGTACGATATGATGAGTAAATCTATCGAAATGGGACGTGCGTTTATCTGTGCCGAATACCAACAAAAGCCTATGCCTTTGTTTTTATTATGGAAAGGTATTGTACACACTACGTTGCGCTATCCGGAACACAAATTCTTAATTGGTGGCGTGAGTATAAGTAATCAGTTTTCCGATTTTTCAAAATCGCTTATGATTGAATTTATGAAATCGCACTATTACGATCCGTATATCGCGCAATACGTTCACCCTAAAAAAGAATACCGCGTAAAACTAAAAGATGCCGATAAGGATTTCATCTTTAACGAGACGGAAGCCGATTTAAATAAATTTGATAAAATTATTGATGAAGTAGAACCGGGTAACTTACGCTTACCGGTACTAATAAAAAAATACATCAAACAAAATGCGCGTGTAGTAGCTTTTAATGTTGACCCATTGTTTAACAATGCCGTTGATGGTCTAATGTACATTCGTATAGCCGATTTACCAGAAAGCACGGTAAAACCCGTTATGGAAGAATTTCAGGCTGAATTAGAACGCAAGCACGCAGAAGAAACAAACAAAAAAACCGAAGACTAAAATAAAAACTAACTTAAAAACTAACTTATGAAATATTATTTAGACGTTCTAAAAAAATATGCCGATTTTAACGGTCGCGCAAGAAGAAAAGAATATTGGATGTTTGTACTTTTCAATATGATTTTCACTTACACTCTATTGTTTGTTGATATTTATTTACAAATTGGGGTATTAAACTTAATCTATAGTCTAGCGTTGTTAATTCCTTCCATTGCGGTTGCTGTAAGAAGAATGCATGATGTAGGTAAAAGTGGTTGGTTCATTCTAATCCCAATTTACAATTTAATTTTAGCGGTTACAGAAGGTGAAAAAGGACCGAATGAATACGGGGAAGATCCTAAAGGTTCTGGAAACGAAATCGAAGAAATAGGTATAACACAAGAATAAAAAAACCGAAGATTAATCTTCGGTTTTTTGTTATTTTAAAACCATGCTTTTTTATTGGCTTGATACGTTTGATAAAATTCTTCATCGGATTTAGTGAGATAAATAATTCCTTCTATGAATCCAATCATACTACCCAATCCGCAAGTTACAACACTTATCACCAACTGAATAATTCCTTCTGTGGTATAGCCTAATATAAATTTATGCACCCCGAAACCTCCAAACAGAATCCCCATTACACCTGCTAATACTTTCTTATTTTCTTGTTGTGGTTGCGCCGGTTGGTTCCAGTCTTCTCTTGATTTTGATGTTTCCATAATAATTCGAATTAATTATTCTCTACCTGACCAATTTCATTAATTGATTCTAAAGTATTCTTAGGATCTTCCCCGTATTCATTAGAACCTTTGGTTCCCTCTGTCAAGAATAAAACCAATAACCAAATTACACCAATTAAAGGAACTAAAGCAATTAATAAAAACCATCCGCTTTTGTTCACATCGTGCAATCTTCTTACAGCAACAGCTAAACCAGGAATTAAAACAGCTAAAGAATATAAAGTATAAAGGGGTCCGTAGCCAATATTTTCAAAAGCTAAACCTGCTACGTTGTCAATAATCATTAATGCAATTGCAATAATTAGATTTGCTAATGTATAGAACCAATATTCACTTCTTCTGGCTCTTCCATTAAAATTAGCGTAGTTCTCAAAAACCACTTTTTTGTACCATTCAATCATAATTTTTAGTTTTTTAATTTGTTTACCCTACTCTTTTCTGGATTTTCAGAAACTCCATGTTGAATGCAATGTATAAAATTTTAACAAAATATTTGCAAAAAATATTTTTAAATCCATTATTGTTCTAAATCATGCAAATGATGTGCTCTTTTATACAAAATCGTTGTGGCTAATATCAGAACTATTCCTTCAAGAGTAAATAAAAACATAGTATCTATTGTTCCCGAAATATAAGTACTCCCAAGACCAAAAACCGCTAGCCCGACCCCCAATATCAGTACTTGCAATCTTGCTTTATGACTCCCAATTAAAATGTGCTGGAAAAGAATTAACAAATTAAGACCTGAAATCAACATCATAATTGACGAATAAAACCAAATGATCCGCACGCTATTTGCCGCCGGAGCTTGAATTTCACCTTTGTCAATATGCTCTAAAACCGCTTTCATTCCTAGAAAAGCATGTGGAAAAAAACTCAAAATTGAAATAACTCCAATAGCAAAAACCAAATAATAAGAAGCTCTATTTATGGTACAATTTTTTGATTTTATCGACAATTACCTGAGCCAATCGTTCTTTACTTTCGAAAGTCCATCCAGCTATATGTGGTGTTAATAAAACATTTTCAGCATTCAGAAGGTATTCAAAAGCAGGAGGCCTTTCTCCTTCAAATAGTGTTTCAAAAGATAATTTTTCATATTCCAAAACATCGAGACCGGCGCCTAATATTTTACCCGATTGTAACGCCTCGACCAAGTCAGCGGTAACAACACTTTTTCCTCTAGCCGTATTAATAAACCAAAAAGGTTTCGAAAACGCATTTATAAACTCTGCATTAATCATACCGTCTGTTAACGGTGTCCAAGGAGTATGCAAACTTAACACGTCTGCTTTTTGCTGTAATTCTTGTAAAGTTACCTGACGTACATTTTCATCGCCCACATTTTCAAGAATATCAAAGCACAAAACCTCTGTATCGAATCCTCTCAATTTTTTAGCAAACGATTTCCCCATGTTTCCATAACCAATAATCCCTACCGTTTTACCATCGAGTTCATGACCTCGATTGTGTTCTCTTTTCCAATGACCGGCTCTAATTTCTTTATCGGCTCTGTTTAGGTTGTTAAAAAGTGAAAGCAACATTCCTAAAGCATGTTCCCCCACGGCATTCCGATTGCCTTCAGGAGCTGCTATGAGTTGAATTCCTTTGCTTTGCGCATACTCACAGTCGATACTTTCTAAACCGGCTCCCACCCGTGCAATGAATTGAAGATTTGTGGCCTGATCTAAAAAAGTTCGATCAATTTTAAAACGACTTCGGATAACAATTCCATGATATTCAGAAATTTTAGCTTCGATGGCTGCTTTGGAAGAAGTAAAATCTTCAAAATTTTGAAAACCTGCTTCCTGCAATTGCTCCCAAAGAAGCGGATGATTACTGTCTATGTGAAGGATTTTAATAGCGGAATGATTCATTTTTATGCTCTGTAGTTTCTCAAAGTTATTTAAATTGATTTTATTAACGAAAAATTCATCAAGGTATTTTAAGACTGTCTTAGAAGTAGTTTTTTATGTTACAAAAAAAACAGCCTTTTGTAACGATTGTAGTTACTTGACTGTTGAAAACATTTTTATTCGAGAATGCTAGGCACAAATATGTACTTAGAGAAAAGGATAATTATCTTTTATCTAAAAGCACTTTAGAATCCTAAGATTACTCTAGCAATAGAAAAATAGATCAAAATTCCCAAAATATCATTACTGGTAGTAATAAACGGTCCGGTGGCCAATGCAGGATCTATTCCGTATTTATTTAAAATAATGGGAATGAAAGTTCCGTTGAGTGAAGCAATAACAATGACCGAGATCAATGCAACGGTAACGGTAATACCAATATGGGCTTCAAAATTCAACAAATAATAACTTCCTAAAAATAATATTGCTGCAAGAATAATCCCGTTTAACAAACTGAGTGAAAGTTCTTTCAATAAACGTTCAACTATACTCCCAGTTATAGCATTATTAGCTAAACCCTGAACGATAATCGCCGATGATTGTACTCCAACATTTCCACCCATAGCGGCAATTAGCGGTGTAAAAAAGAAAAGTTCCGGATGCGACTGCATAGCAGGTTCAAAAAAACCAAGCACTTTTACACTAATAAATCCACCAAATAATGCTAAAACTAACCATGGTAAACGCGCTCGTGTTAAATGCCAAATACTATCGTCGGCTTCTACATCCTGAGAAATACCGGCTGCTAACTGATAATCTTTGTCGGCTTCTTCTTTAATCACATCGACAATATCATCAATCGTGATACGACCTACCAAACGACCCATTTCGTCTACCACGGGAATCGCCTCCAAGTCATATTTTTGCATGATACGGGCAACCTCAACATCTTTAGTATCTACTTTTACATAATCTACTTTTTTGATGTAAACGTCGCTGATAGGAGTTTTTGTAGATGTGGTTAACAAGTCTTTCAAGGACAAACGCCCTTTTAAGCGATCATCGTCATCTACCACATAAATAGAATGTACTCGAGTAACGTGTTCTGCCTGAGATCGCATTTCTTTCACACAGGTTAGAACATTCCAATTTTCATTTACTTTCACCAACTCCTTCCCCATCAAACCTCCGGCTGTATCCTCGTCGTAACGTAAAAGATCGACAATGTCTTTGGCGTGTTCCACATCCTCTAATTCGGAGATTACCTCTTCTTTTTTAGACTGTGGAAGTTCGGCAATAATGTCCGCAGCATCATCGGTATCAAGTTCATCCAACTCTTCTGCAATTTCTTTTGCCGAAAGATTTCGAAGGATTTTTTCACGAACTTCTTCATCAAGTTCTAGTAAGGCTTCTGCCGTTTTTTCGGAATCTAAAACCTTAAAGACGTAGCTGGCACCATAATCGTCCAGTTCGTCCATAATTTCAGCAATATCAGCAAAGTGGATATCGTGCAACAAGTTTTCTAATTCTTGCGCACGGTTTTCACTGATAAGTTGTTCGATTTGAACAAGAAAATCTCTGCTGATTTTAAACTCCATCGGCTTTTATTTTTTGAGTGAGTTCTATGAATTGCTCAACCGATATTTGTTCCGGTCGGAGGTCAAAGATACTATCTTCTCTTAAAATATTTGATAGGTTGAGTGATTTTAAGCTATTTCGAAGTGTTTTTCTTCTTTGGTTGAAAGCCGTTTTTACAACCGTAAACAACAATTTTTCATCACAAGGCAAATGATAATTTTCTTTTCGAATCATTCGCATTACTCCGGATTTGACTTTGGGTGGCGGTGTAAACACGTTTTCGTCTACTGTAAACAAATATTCTACATCATAGAAAGCTTGTGCCAAAACAGATAAAATTCCGTACACTTTGCTTCCTTTTTTAGAACAAATACGTTCCGCTACTTCTTTTTGAAACATTCCCGAAAATTCAGGAATCTGATCTCTTAGTTCTAAGGCTTTGAAAACAATTTGAGAAGAAATATTGTATGGAAAATTTCCGATAATAGCAAAAGGCTCTTCTCCAAAAACCTCTTTTATATTGTATCTTAAGAAATCTTCAGAAATAATTTTACCATTCAATTTACTGTAATGATTTTGAAGATATGCTACCGATTCGGTATCTATCTCAATCACATAGGTATCGATAGGTTTCTCTAACAGATATTTCGTTAAAACACCCATACCCGGACCAATTTCTAAAACTTTTTTATACTCTTTTAGTGTTAATGCATCCGCTATGCGCTGTGCTATACTTTCATCGTTAAGGAAATGTTGTCCGAGATGTTTTTTTTGCTTTTACTTTATCCATTGAAATGGTTTATGATGGGTATTATTTGGTATTTTTCTGTTTGTAGTAAATTTCGATTGTACTCAAACCTATTTTGAATAACTGATTCTTTGACTTCTTTTTTATTTATAAATTGAAAAAAGAATTGTTTTCTTGTTTTGGCAATTTCACTTTTTCTTTAATGTTCGGAAACCAGTTCCAATTCTGTTCTGAAAGCCAACATTTTATCGCCAAATAGCTGTAATCCTTCCAAGCGTAATCGTTCTGCATCTTCATCATAATAGCGTTGCAACGTTTCTTTGCTATCCGTAGTATATTGTACAGAATAGGTAACTCCTCCCATTTCTTCTTCAACTAGCACCTTAACCAATCTCGCTGCACTGAATTTTCCTGTAGCTAAAACATCGGCAATGTGTTTGTTTTGCATCCAATCCATCCATTGATCATGGACACTTTCATGTATATTAATGGTTACATTATAAAGAATCATTTGTGTAAAATTTAAATTGATTATTTGTTTTTCCGTTCAAGAATGGCTACGATACAATGTTATAAATGGGTATCTCCTCTTAATTTTCTGAAATTGTTCCTTGCCTCTACAAAATAAATACTATCCTGGTGATTGAACAAGATTTTTTCATATAAACTCTTGGCTTTCTCTATTTCCTGAGTGTTCTTTCTGTAGATTTCAGCAGAAAAAAACAAAGCTTCATCTATGTAGATATCTTCTGAAAACCTATCGATAATTTGCTGATAATACGTTAAAGCTTCTTGCCAGTTGCCTTGTCTTTCATAAATTTTACCTATTTCTAATAAAGCTTCATCTTCGATACCTTCTCCCTTATGCTCCATTAAAATTCTTTTAAACTGTTCTAAAGCTTCGGTATTTTTATTTTGATAACTCAAAAAATCGGCATGAGCAAATTTCTTCAAAGCCACTTGTGTAGAATCTTCCACGGTATTGTCTGAAATTAACAAAAACATTTGCAGCGCATCGTTTGCGATTAACTGTGACGTAGAGGATTTCAGAACTTTAAACTGTTGTTGTGCCCATGTAAAATCACCTTTGTAGTAACTTGCTTTTGCCATTTTTAAACTCGACTGATGGCCGATGGCATCGTTTGCCAATTCTTCTTCAACCTGAGCATAATAGATAATCGCCTGATTGAATTTTTCATTCAACAATAAAATATCCGCCAATTCTAATTTCACTTCCGCTCTTTGATACGGATTTAGTGAAAATGCTAAAGCATTAGTCAAACCAATTCTTGCTTCTTCAATTTTTTTCAAATAAAAAGCTTCAAAATGAGCTTTTAAAATCTGTAACTGTACCGTGTTTGCGGATGTTCCGTATTGTTGCAATAACTGATCTGTTTTTTGTGAAATAACCGGATAGTCCGAAGGTGTAGCGTTTTCAATATCCAATTTTAACAATGCATAATTCACATCGATAAGAATATCCGTTTGCTGTGAATTTTCTAAGACAAATTCTAAAATCTCTCGCTGGGTATCCTTTTCATTTTCCTGAGCAACTAAATGTGCTAAAGCTAGAATATTGTTGAAATTATCCGGATTACGTCTGTAAATGGCTTTTTCTTGAATAAAGGCTTTGGCGTACTCTTTTTGTTGTACGAAAAACCAACTCATGAATTCATTCCAAAATAAGTCCTGATTTTTTTGAGTTCTTATCAATAATGCTTTTCGAAGTTGTTCCGCAAAACTTTTACTGTGGTCTTCTATCAAAAAACGATTCAACTGGTTTTGTACCAAAAGTAAATTATTGGGGAATTTATAGGCATAATCCAATAGCGCATCAATCATTAAATCGAATTTTCCTAATTGCCCTTGCAATAAGGCCGTTTGATAATCGAAATTAATTTCCGGATTTAATTTCTGTCCTAAACTATACGCATCAATTGCTTGTTGTACCAATACTTTATTTTCGAATTCACGGGCAACAGCGTAAACATAATTCGGGTTTTCGTTGATTTTTTGTAGCGCGATAGTATAATTTTTTTGCGCTTTATCTAACTGATTTTGCAATTGATAATTATACCCTAATTCGACATACAATTGTGGTTGTTTGGTTCTATCCAGTTTCGATTTGATAGCATTTTCAGCTTTTTCGTAATTTTTAAGTTGTTGGTAACAACCTATCAATTTCTGAAAATATTGATTACTATTGGGCTGTACACGCAACAGTTCTTCATAAATGATTACGGCTTTATCAAATTCACCTCGATCGTAATAATTTTGCGCCAAGTATTCATTCCCTATTCTTTGCTGTGGTTGTTGTTCTTGGGACTTTCCTCCTGGAGGTGGAGTTACAGTGAAAGTTTGCGAAAAAACCGCACCAAAAAACATCAGAAATATTATCTTGATAAAAACTCTCATCCCTAGTAAAAAACAATGTACTAAGGTAGCAATAATTTTGCCACTTTAGTACATTTTATGGTTTTGTTTGAAATTAAATCTAATCTACTTTAACTGCTTATTAGTTAATAATGTCGAAACCTGTATATTTTCTTAGCACTTCAGGAATAACAATACCTTCTGGTGTTTGATAATTCTCTATAATACCTGCCAAAACACGTGGCAAAGCCAATGAACTTCCGTTTAAAGTATGGGCTAATTGTGTCTTTCCGTCTTTTCCTTTGAAACGTAATTTCAATCGGTTAGCTTGGAATGTTTCAAAGTTTGACACCGATGAAATTTCTAACCAACGATCTTGTGCTGTAGAAAATACTTCAAAATCATAAGTCAAAGCCGAAGCAAAGCCCATATCACCGCCACACAAACGCAATACACGGAACGGTAATTTTAATTCACGCATGATCTCTTTAACGTGTTCTACCATGCCGTTTAATGCTTCATGAGAAGAATCTGGATGCTCAATACGAACGATTTCTACTTTATCGAATTGGTGTAAACGATTTAACCCACGCACGTGTGCTCCCCATGAACCTGCTTCGCGACGGAAACATGGTGTGTATCCAGTGGCTAAAATAGGCAAATCGCTTTCCTGAAGAATCACATCACGGTAAATATTGGTCACAGGAACTTCAGCCGTCGGAATAAGATACAAATCGTCTTTGGCATCGTGGTACATTTGACCGTCTTTATCCGGCAACTGTCCTGTACCATAAGCAGAAGCTTCATTAACCAAATGCGGTACTTGAAATTCTTGGTAACCAGCATCTGTGTTTTTATCTAAAAAGTAAGAAATAAGCGCTCGTTGTAATTTGGCTCCTTTCCCTTTGTAAACTGGAAAACCCGGTGCCGTAATTTTAGTTCCTAATTCGAAATCGATGATATCGTATTTCTTAATTAATTCCCAATGCGGTAAAGCTCCTTCGTGCAAAACCGGAATATCTCCTTCTTGATGTACATTCAGATTGTCATCAGCCGATTTTCCTTCCGGAACAATATCTGCTGGAGTATTTGGTAATTTATATAATTCATTCGTTAAGGCTTCCGAAAGAGTATTTAACGTTTCGGTTAATTCTTTACTTTTATCACGTAACTGAGTCGTTTTTTCTTTTAAAATTTCGGCTTTTGCCTTTTCTCCGGATTTCATTAAACCACCTATGTCTTTGGATAATTTATTGGATTCAGCTAAAATATTATCCAATTCAACTTGTGTGGCACGGCGTTTTTCGTCCAATGCAATTACAGAATCAACGATAGCGGTAGCATCAAAATTTCTTTTGGCTAAAGCCTTGATCACTTCTTCTCTTTTTTCTCTAATAACTGCTATTTGTAACATGACATAAATTTTATACAATCGCAAATTTAGCAATTAGAGCCTTGCAAACCCATAAAAACAAAAATTTATTTAATTTGAATATAAATTAGTTAATAATGATTATTTTTAACCTTAGATTAAAACAATTTTTATGATTATCATTATACCTTTGCTATAATGAAAAAATGGTTTTGTATATCTTTCCTAGTAATGTATTTGTTTTCAATGACAGAATTGCATCAGTTATTGAAAGCTCCTTTACTGATAGAACATTACTTTGAACACCAATCGAAAGATGAACAGCTGGATTTAATTACTTTCTTAGAAATTCATTACTTAAATGGAGATCAGATTGATGCGGATTATGAGAAAGACATGAAACTCCCTTTCAAGTCCTTTCAAGACAATCATCCTAGTGTTGTGGTAACAATTCCTCAGGATCCTTATAATTTAAATTTCGCCCCTGTAATAGAATATCCTAAACAGCCTTACATTCAGAAAAGTCAGGTGTTGTATTCTAATTACTTTTCTTCCATCTGGCAACCGCCTAAAATAGCTTAATCGTTGTATTGGTTAATGACTTTATAAAAGTCTGAAAAATATATTTTTACGATTAAACTTATTACTTATGTTAAATAAAATCATCGAGTTTTCTGTAAAGAATAAACTCATAGTGGCATTGTTTACCTTTATGCTTATTGGCTTTGGTATTTACAATGTACAAAAATTACCTATTGATGCTGTTCCTGATATCACAAACAATCAGGTACAAGTAATTACCGTTGCGCCTTCTTTTGGGGCAACCGATATTGAACGATTGGTTACTTTCCCTATTGAACAAGCCAACAACAATATTCCTGGATTAAAAGAAATCAGAAGTTTTTCCCGTTTTGGATTATCCCTTGTGACTATCGTATTTGAAGATGACGTTGACGTTTATTGGGCAAGACAACAAGTAGCCGAACGCTTACAAATGGTACAGAGTCAATTGCCGCAAGGTATGGGTTCTCCTCAACTTGGACCCGTTTCTACCGGTTTAGGAGAAATTTACCAATATGTAGTTCGTGCCAAAGAAGGTTATGAATCGAAATACAACGAAACCGAATTAAGAACGATTCAGGATTGGATCATTAAACGACAATTATCGGGCGTTAAAGGGGTAGCCGAAGTGAGTAGTTTTGGAGGTAAATTAAAACAGATTGAAATCAGTATTCAACCTAACAAACTAAATGCTTTAGGTGTTACCATCAATGATGTTTTTGACGCTCTGGAAAAAAACAATCAAAATACCGGTGGAGCCTATATAGAAAAAGAAGCGTCAGTTCTTTTCATTAGAAGTGAAGGCTTATTAAAATCTAAAGAAGATATAGAAAATATCGCTGTAACCACCTCTAAATCGGGTATTCCTTTATTATTGAAAGACGTAGCTCAAGTCAACATAGGATTTGCCACTCGTTACGGAGCCATGTGTTATAATGACAAAGGTGAAGTTTCCGGAGCTGTTGTAATGATGCTTAAAGGAGCCAACAGTAGCGAAGTAATTAAAAACGTTAAAGACCGTATTGCTCAAATTCAAAAAACATTACCTGAAGGCGTAGTCATTGAACCGTTTCTTGACCGAACAAAAATGGTTAACAATGCCATTCATACCGTAGAAAAGAATTTGATAGAAGGTGCTTTGATCGTTGTTTTCGTTCTAGTACTTTTTCTAGGTAACTTACGCGCCGGGTTTTTAGTAGCTTCGGTAATTCCTTTAGCGATGTTATTTGCCATCATCATGATGAATCTTTTCGGGGTGAGTGGTAATTTAATGAGTTTGGGTGCCTTAGATTTTGGACTAATTGTAGACGGTGCCGTAATTATTGTTGAAGCCGTAATTCATCACATCTTTATTTACCAAAAGAAAAAAGATGCTCCAGCTTTAACCCAAGAAGGTTTGGATCAGGAAGTAACTTCCTCTGCCAAAAAAATGATGAACAGTGCCGTTTTTGGACAAATCATCATTTTAATGGTGTACTTACCTATTTTCACCTTACAAGGTATCGAAGGAAAAATGTTTAAACCAATGGCACAAACCGTAGCTTTTGCTCTAATTGGCGCCTTTATTCTTTCCTTGACTTACATCCCAATGATGAGTACTTTGGTTTTGAAAAACATTAAACACAATCCTAAAAGTTTTTCAGAACGTATGATTGCTTATCTGGAGAGAATTTATAAAATAAGACTAGAACAAGCTTTACACCACAAAAAGAAAATTCTTGTAGGTACTTTGACTGCTTTTGCTGGTTCGCTTGTAATCATGTCTTTTTTAGGTGGAGAATTTATCCCCGCTCTTGAGGAAGGTGATTTTGCAGTAGATACGCGTGTATTGACTGGAAGTAATATTTCAACCACCATAGCATCAACCCAAAAAGCAGCACACATCTTAAAAACCAGATTCCCGGAAGTGGAAAAAGTAGTCACAAAGATTGGTAGTGGTGAAGTGCCTACAGATCCAATGCCAATGGAAGCGAGCGACATGATGGTAATTCTGAAAGACAAAAGCGAATGGACTTCTGCTTCTAACTTCAAAGAATTATCAGAAAAGATGAGCGAAGCCTTAAAAGATGTACCAGGTATTACCGTTGGATTCCAATACCCGGTTCAAATGCGATTCAACGAATTAATGACGGGAGCTCGACAAGATGTTGTTTGTAAGATTTTTGGAGAAGATCTTGATACTTTAGCCAAATATGCCGATAAATTAGGTAAAGTGGCTCACAGTATTAAAGGAACCAAAGACTTATACGTAGAACCTATAGGAGGAATGCCTCAAGTAGTATTAGAATATAACAGACCTGCAATTGCTCAGTACCGATTAAACATTTCGGATGTTAATAAAATAGTCAACACCTCATTTGCTGGTCAAACTACTGGGTTGTTATTTGAAGGTGAAAAACGTTTCGACATCGTTGTAAAATTAGATGCCAACGCTAAACAAAATATCGATGACATCAAAAACCTTTTAATCCCTACGCCCTCGGGATCACAAATTCCATTATACCTAGTAGCAGATGTGAAAATTATCAGTGGTCCTAACCAAATTCAACGTGAGGATACCAAACGAAGAATTGTGGTAGGCTTCAATGCCGATCGTGACGTACAAAGTTTAGTAGGCGAATTACAAAAGAAAGTAGAGAGTACTATAAAATTCCCTGAAGGATATTATGTTACTTATGGTGGGAGTTTTGAGAACTTAAACGAAGCCAAAAATCGATTGATGATTGCTGTCCCTCTTTCTTTATTGATGATCTTTTTTATGTTATACTTTGCTTTCAAATCGGTAAAACAAGCCTTACTCATTTATTCTGCTATTCCACTATCTATGATTGGAGGAATAATTTTCTTAGCTTTACGAGGAATGCCATTCAGTATCAGTGCCGGAATTGGATTTATTGCACTATTTGGTGTAGCCGTACTTAACGGTATTGTACTAATCGCGGAATTTAATAGTCAAAAAGCAAGCGGTTTAACCGACTTGAAACAAATTATCATGAACGGAACACAAAACAGATTACGTCCTATCCTGATGACTGCTTTGGTAGCTTCACTGGGTTTTTTACCTATGGCACTAAGTAACGGATCAGGCGCCGAGGTACAACGTCCTTTGGCAACCGTAGTAATCGGTGGATTATTGGTAGCAACGTTTTTAACCCTATTCTTACTCCCTATTTTATACACCTATTTTGAAAATTGGTCTGGTTTTTCATTCAAGAAAAATAAAACCAATCTGACCATTATTACTCTATTAATTGGATTTTCAGGATTTAGTCAAAATCCTATTACGTTAGAAACGGCATTAAAAATAGCCACAGAGAATAATTTGACCTTAAAAACTGAAAAACAAAAGGTTGAAGCGAGTAAAGTCCTCATCAAATCAGCCCGTGAGGTTCCGCCAGTGACAATTAGTGGAGAAGTAGGCCAACTAAATAGTGCTTATACCGACAACAAATTTGGTGTAAGCCAAAATATTAGTTTCCCTTTTGTGAATGCTAAGAAAAAACAATTGCTGCAAGAACAAGCCAAAGGAGCAGAACTATATTATAAGTTATCAGAAAATGAACTAAAAAAAGCAGTGACGCAAACCTATTATGATTTGTCAAATGTGATTGAAAAAGAAAAAGTTTACGTAACTATCGATTCAATTTACGGTGAATTCCTGACTAAAGCAGCGCTCAGACTTCGTTTAGGGGAATCGAACCATATTGAAAAATCTTCTGCTCAATTGCAAAAGTCGAAAATTGTGGCGGAGTTGAACAAACTCAAAGAAGAAAAAAATCAGTTACAATTGCATTTTATCTATTTATTGCAATCGGAAGAACAATACCTTCCCATAGCTAGAGATTTTAAAATTGGTTCTTTCAACAGTAATGAATTTGTTACCAAAAATATCTTCTCAGACATCATTGAGCAAGAAAAAAAAACCAATAAATCCGAAATTTCAGCGCAAAAAGCTCAATTAATCCCAGAGATTTCTGTAGGTGTTTTTAGTACGACTATGAAAGGAATGGGTGCCGATGATAAATTATATGGCAGCAGTGATCGCTTTAATTCTTTTCAAGTAAACTTAGGTCTTCCTATATTTAATGGCAGCAACAAAGCTCGCAGAGAAGCATTACAAATTCATCAAGAGATTTTAGGAACTCAATCGGAAATTCAAAAGCAACAATTGCAAAATCAATACGATGTCTTTTTGAAAAAATACAATAACGATTTGGTTTTAATCAAAAGTTATGAAGAAGAAGTTTTACCAGAAGCAAAATTAATTGCCAATTCTGCCAACAAACAATTCTTCAATGGTGAAATTAACTTTTTAGAATGGTCGGTTCTCATGAATCAAGCACAAGAAGTAAAAATAAATTATTTGAACACCATCAAATCCTATAACGACAACATCATTCAAGTTTTATACTTTAAATCATAATCATGAAAACTATAAAAAACATATATCACCTATTTTTTGCTGCAATAGTTTTAGCTTCTTGCGGACAAAAAACAGAAACAGCGGAAAACAAAGAAGCTACAAACGAATTTGAGGTAGTTTTGACAGAAAATCAATTGAAAAATTCAAAAATTGAATTGGGAACATTGGACCAAAAACCGGTTTCCAATACTATTAAGGTCAACGGAAAAATTACTTTGGCACCAGAAGCAATAGCTACAATCAGCATGCCTTTGGGAGGCTATGTAAAAGCCATCAAAGTAATGCAAGGAATGAATGTTCGAAAAGGACAAGTTTTAGCTGTGGTTGAAGATCCTCAATACGTACAATTACAACAGGATTATCTGACTACTAGACAACAACTAACTTTCGCCAACAAAGATTTTAACCGACAAAAAGAGCTGAATGCCTCTAAAGCAGTTAGTGATAAAACCTATGAAATGGCGCAAAGCGAATTGGCGAAACAAAAAATCACGTTAAAATCATTAGAAGAAAAATTAAAACTTATAGGTGTTAACCCTTCAACTTTAACCGCAAATAACATTTCTAAATCTGTTTCCATCTATTCTCCTATCAACGGATTAGTATCTAAAGTAGAAATAAATTTAGGTAAATATGTTAACGCTTCCGATATGCTTTTCGAAGTTATCAATAACCAGCATATGTTCTTAAAACTGAATGTATATGATAAAGATGCTTCAAATCTGTACATTGGTCAAAAAGTAACTGCATTTAGCAACAATACTTCGGACAGCTATAATACTTCTATTTTATATGTGAATAGAAATATTAACGAAGAAAATGCCGTGGAAGTGATTACCAAAATTAATAATGTTAACGGAAAACTGATCCCTGGAAATTATATGAATGCTGTCATCGAATCACAAAACAATAATGCTTTCGTTCTAAACAACGAGGCTATTGTGAATTTTGAAGACAAAAATTATGTGTTTGTTAGCGACAACAATACTACTTTTAGAATGATTGAAGTGGAAGTTGGTACAAAAATGAAAGACTACACCGAAATTAAAAATTCATCAGTGCTATCTAACAAAAAAGTAGTTGTTAAAGATGCCTATACCCTTCTAATGGTATTGAAAAACAAAGAAGAATAAAAACCTAAAGAGTGGTTTATCTGAAAAGGATCGACGAAATATTTCTTCAATAGATTCGGTTCAACTGAAATGAGAAGAAAACGAAATTTTAAATGATCCAAAAGAGATAAACCACTTTTTATATGCCAATCCTTCGGCATAAATCAAAACTCCCATTTTTTTCTTATTACAATAAAAAACAATGCCTTTTAGTTCAGGGATATACTTTTATTTGTTTATTTTTTAGTCTAATCTAAAAATATTTTTTATTTATTTGTAATAAATATTTATTTTTGACTGAAAAATACATTTTTGTGACACATTCTGAGGAAAATTATCTAAAAGTTATTTATCATCTGTCGTCGGCTTCTCCCAAAGGAGTAAATACCAACGCCATTGCTGCTATGATGGACACCAAAGCTTCATCGGTAACAGATATGATCAAGAAACTAGCCGAGAAAGAAATGGTTTTGTACCAAAAATACCAAGGCGTTTCTCTTACCGAACAGGGTTTACTAGCTGCTAAAATGATCGTAAGAAAACATCGTTTGTGGGAAGTTTTCTTGGTAGAAAAATTAGACTTTTCATGGGACGAAGTGCACGATGTTGCGGAAGAATTAGAACACATTAAATCCGAAAAACTCATCAATAAACTCGATGCTTTTTTAAATTTTCCGAGCGAAGACCCTCATGGCGATCCAATCCCCAATCAATATGGAGAAATTCAAAAGACCGACAAACAATTACTCTCCGAAGCAACGGTAGGCAAAAACTACATTTGCGTGGGAGTGAAAGACTCTTCGTCGGCCTTTCTGCAATACCTCAACAAACAAAAAATTGCTTTAGGAACTCCAATGAAGATTCTCGAAAAAGAAACTTTCGATCAAACCTTATTGGTAGAAATTGAAGGGGAAGACAAAGTTTTGTCACATAAAATAGCAAGTAATTTATACATAAATTAAGAATATGTTCGAAAACCTAATCCAATATTTTGAAAGCATCGATCCCGTACTCGCGGCATTATATGCAACCTTGTTTACTTGGTTTCTCACCGCTTTGGGAGCTTCCTTCGTGTTTTTCTTTAAAGCCATGAACCGTACTGTTCTCGATGGAATGCTGGGATTCACTGGAGGAGTCATGGTCGCAGCGAGTTTTTGGAGTTTACTAGCTCCAGCCATAGAAATGAGTAAAGGCGACGGATTTGTTAAAGTCATGCCTGCCGCGATAGGTTTTTTTCTAGGTGCCTTATTTATATTTGCCTTAGATAAAACCTTACCCCATTTACACATCAATTTTAAGGAAACAGAAGGAATAAAATCGCCTTGGCAACGCACCACTCTTTTAGTATTGGCCATTACACTTCACAATATTCCGGAAGGTTTGGCCGTTGGGGTATTGTTCGGAGGAGTCGCAGCAGGAATACCAGAAGCATCAATTGCAGGAGCTTTGACGTTAGCTATAGGTATAGGAATTCAAAATTTCCCCGAAGGAATCGCAGTAGCTATGCCACTTCGAAGAATGGGAATGAGCAGAAGAAAAAGCTTTTTATACGGACAATCATCCGCAATAGTAGAACCCATTGCAGGGGTATTGGGAGCCGTAGCCGTGAGTTTTTTCACCCCTATTTTACCATATGCTTTGGCATTTGCAGCTGGTGCAATGATCTTTGTTGTAATTGAAGAAGTTATTCCCGAAACACAATTGGATAAAAACACAGATATTGCTACTTTAGGATTTATTGGCGGATTCATCGTTATGATGACGCTTGATGTAGCATTAGGTTAACCGAATTACTCATGAAAAAACTAACATCACTACTAATTGCAAGCTATATTTTGATAGGTTGTGCCACAACTCAAAACCAAAACATCATCAATCAGAAGTTGGATTCCAAACAAAACAAGGAGATTGTTTTAATAAAAGTACTCAACGATTCCCGTTGTCCGGAAGGTGTGCAATGCATTTGGGCAGGTGAAATTACGTTTGAAGTAGCGGCCTATGAAAACCGTAACCTTGTAGAGCAAATACAATTAACCCTTTCTCCAAACAAAGAAGCGGCAGCCATAAATTGGTTTAACAAACATTTACCGCAACAAAAAGCCCAAATAACAAAAGTCTCGATACTCCCATATCCTAAAAAAGAAAAGAATATCGAACCAACGGAATATTACATACAGCTACAATAATCCTCTGTAAAATCAACAACAAATTACAAAAGCATTATTTACAGCCACAATCGGTACCGCATTTTCCTTTTGACTTCTTGCTTCCGAAAAACTTCTTAAACAGAAACCAAACTGATATTCCTAATACACCAAAAGCTATAAATTCTTGAATCATTATTTTAGTAATTGATAAGCAATAAAAGCAACCACATAAGCAAAGCCCGACATAAAAACGAGTTGAACTACAGGCCATTTCCAAGAATTCGTTTCTTTTTTGGTAATTGCCAAAGTACTAATGCATTGCATTGCAAAAGCATAGAACAACAATAACGAAATTCCTGTTGCGGGATTAAATAATTTTTCCCCAGTCAAAGGATTGATTTCTTCCGATAATTTATTTTTAATTGTTGCATCCTGATTTTCGGAATCTTCAATACTATAAATCGTAGCCAATGTTCCCACGAACACCTCACGAGCAGCAAAGGAAGACACAATGGCAATACCTATTTTCCAATCATATCCTAAAGGAGATATTACTGGCTCTATCGATTTTCCAATTCTACCTATATAGGAATTTTCCAATTTATAAGAGGCTACTTTGGCATCAAAATGCTCATCTTTAGGCAACTGACTTGCCAAGATCTCTTCCGCTTTTTCAAATTTTTCTCCAGGACCATAAGACGCTAAAAACCACAAAATAACCGATAAGGCCATGATTATCTTTCCTGCACCAAAAACAAATGATTTGGTTTTTTCAACCACATTAATGGCTACATTTTTAAACATTGGCATTTTATAGTTAGGCATTTCAACTACAAAATAGGATTTAGAATCAATTTTAAGGGTTTTGTGCAATATCAAAGCGGAAATAAGTGCCATTAGAAAGCCTATAAGATACATCGCCATAAGAGCAAAACCTTGCAAATTAAATACCCAGAAAATACGCTGATTAGGAATAATCAGAGCAATAATAATAGCATACACCGGTAATCTTGCGGAACAAGTAGTGAAAGGAGTTACTAAAATAGTTATCAGGCGTTCTTTCCAATTTTCTATATTACGGGTGGCCATAATAGCAGGAATAGCACAAGCAGTTCCGGACATTAAAGGCACGACACTTTTCCCGGATAAACCAAATTTTCGCATCGATTTATCCATTAAAAAAACAACGCGACTCATATAACCACTTTCTTCTAAAAGAGATATAAAAAGTGACAAAAAGGCAATTTGAGGAATAAAAATTACAATTCCCCCAATGCCAGGAATAATTCCTTGTACAATCAGATTAGTCAAGACACCGGCAGGCAATATTCCTTCTACCAACGACGCTAACGAAACAAAAGCATTATCAATAAAGTCCATTGGAACGCTTGCCCAATCGAAAATGGCTTGAAAAATCAACATCAAGATAAAGAAAAAGATCACGTAACCCCAGACTTTATGCATTAAGATTCGATCGAACTTACTTCTGATATCTTTTGCCGAGTTAATATCGATAGTTTGTCCTACTTTCAGGACATCATTAATAAATTGGTATCTTTTGATCGTTTCCTTGTGTTGCAATCTTTTTAACTGATCTTTCGATCTGGTAAAAGAACTGGGCAACTCTTTACGGTCTAAATTGACAAAATTGACATCTTGTGTAATTACCAACCATAATTTGTATAACGATTGCGTTGGGAACGCTTTACGTAAATTATTAAAATATTCTACATCAATCTCCGAAGCATTCAAACAAGGCTCGGTAGGTAAACTCCTGAAATTAACAATCAAGTTTTTTAGTTCTTCAATTCCCTCTCCTTTTCTAGAACTTACCAAAGCAATTTTGGTTTTAAGCATTTTTTCCAAATAAGGAATGTCAAGCGAAATGCCTTTATAGGACATTCTATCGGCCATATTAATCACTAAAATGGTAGGAATTTCAAGATCTTTAATCTGAGTGAAGAGGAGTAAATTACGTTTTAAATTCTCTACATCAGTAACCACAATAGCTACATCTGGATAATCTTTATCGTTTTTATTAAGAAGTAACTCAATAACCACATTTTCGTCTAGCGAACTGGCATTCAAACTATAAGTGCCCGGTAAATCTAAAATTGTAGCTTTAAGATTCGATGCTAATTTGCAAACACCCGTCTTTTTTTCTACTGTAATCCCGGGATAATTGCCCACTTGTTGATTTAACCCTGTTAACTGGTTGAATACGGAAGTTTTCCCAACATTAGGATTCCCGATTAATGCAATGTTAATATTCCCTACTTTCATAATTTTTCTTCATTGGGAATTTCTACCATAATAGCCAAAGCTGTTTCCAATCTAATGGCTAAATGCGAATCATTAACATTTAAGTACAAAGGGTCTCCAAAAGGAGCTACCTGCAGTAATTGCACTTCGTTTCCAGGCAAACAACCCATTTCGAGTAGTTTTAGAGGAACCAAATCAATATCGAAATCCTGAATGATTCCTTTTTGACCAATTTGTAGTTGAGCTAAATTAATTTCCACTTATTTAGATTGAATTAAGATTACAAAGTTACTAATTAAAATTCATTCTAAATATGATAAAAATCAAGAGATTCGAATTTATTCTTTTTCTAACAATAAATTAATGTCCTCCAATAATTTTTCAACCTCTTCTCTTTTAGTGCCGTCATAGAAACCTCGAACGCGTTTTTTTTGATCTACCAATACGAAATTTTCGGTATGCACCATATCGTATAGCTCTTCGGGTTTTCCAGTCTTAACAGCCAAATAAGATTTTCGTGCTATGTAGTAAATATCTTTTTTGTCTCCAGTCACTAGATTCCACTTCGCATCAATCACTCCCTTTTTTTGTGCATATGCCTTTAGTACAGGTACACTATCAATGTCAGGCGTTACTGAATGGGACAAAAGCATTACTTTAGGATTGTTTTTTATTTGTTCTTGTAACCAAACCATATTATCGGTCATTAGTGGACAAATAGTAGGACACGTAGTGAAGAAAAAATCGGCTACATAAACTTTTCCTTCGTAATCCTTCGAAGTAATTGTTTTTCCATTTTGATTGGTGAAAGCAAAATCGGGGATATAATGATGGTTGGCGATATGCTGAACTGTAGTATCGACTAACTCCGGATTCACCATTGAAGGTGTATAAATCGGTAAAGTTTTTTTAGGTTTTAAAGCAAAATAAAACAAGGTAATACAAGCCACCGAAATTACAGTTATAGTTACAATAAAAAGTCGGTATTTTTTGAAGAGAGCCATCATCTTGAAAAGTTTCGGTAAAATTACTACATATAATTAAATCCTGAAAAAAGAAAAAAAGGATTGTGAAAACATTAAGTATTCAACTAAAGAAAAAAACCTTCACTCACAAATTTTAGATTCTTTAAAGGATATATTTTTACAACTCTAAACACAATGTTAAATAAGTGTAAAGCATTAGATAAATAATTATTTTTGGTTTCTATTGTAACGGACACGTTAAAATATCAACTAATTCTTACTGTAACCATCAAAAATGTAAAAATGAAAAAAGTAACTCTAAGTGTCTTAACTCTGCTAAGCTTATCCGCGATGCAAAGTTACGCACAACAAAACCCGGGAATCAACCTGAATTACATGGATAAATCCGTTAAACCAGGTGATGATTTTTTCCGTTTTGTAAACGGTACTTGGTATGACAAAACCGATATTCCAGCCGACAAAACCCGCTGGGGAAGTTTCGACGAATTACGTCAAAATACTGACAAAGATGCTTTGGCTATCTTGAAAGAAGCAGCTTCTAAAAAATTAGATCCTACTTCTGATCAAGCAAAAGCAGTCAATGTATACAAAACGTATATGGATACCATTGCTCGAAACAAAAAAGGAATCGCTCCTTTAAAACCTTATCTAGCAAAGATCAAAGCAATAAAAAATATTGAAGATCTAAACAAATTAATCACTGAGATGACACCAGAAGGTGGTTTAGGTTTTTACAGTGCTGGAATTGGACCTGATGCCAAAAACTCGAACCGCAACGTGGTTTATATTGGCTTAGGAAGTTTAGGATTACCTGATAGAGATTATTATGTTTCTGAAGATAAAGACTCTAAAGAAAAACGTGAAAAATATGTAGCTCACGTTGCAAGAATGCTTCAGTTTTTAGGTGAAAAACCTGCCGACGCACAAAAAAGTGCTGAAAAAGTATTAGCGCTTGAAATTGAAATGGCTCGTCCTCGTTTAGACCGTGTGGAGCGTCGTGACCGAAGAAAAACCTATAACCCAATGACAGTAGCTGATTTGCAAAAATTGACTCCGTCTGTGAAATGGGATAGTTATTTAGAAAACATTGGAATCGGAAAAATCGATTCTCTAATTGTTTCTCAACCAAAATACATGACTGCTTTAGAAGATATTTTTAAAGCGAACAAATTAGAAGATTGGAAAGCTTACATGCGTTGGACGCTAATCAACAAATCGACAGGTGTTTTAACTAGTGAAATTGAAACGGCAAACTGGGAATTTTACAGCAAAACGTTACAAGGTGCTTTAAAACAACGTCCACGTGAGGAAAGAGCTTTACAAGTGGTTAACGGAACTGTGGGAGAAGCTCTAGGAAAATTATATGTAGAGAAAAAATTCCCTGCAGAAGCGAAAGAAAAAGCGAAAGCAATGATTGACAACGTGTTCTTGGCTTTCGAAAACCGTATTAACAATTTGCCATGGATGACTCCTGCTACACGAAAAGGAGCGATTGAAAAATTAAGAAAATCTACCGTAAAAATTGGTTATCCAGACAAATGGAAAGATTATTCTAAATTAGCGATTGTTGCACCAGAACAAGGTGGTAACTACTACGATAACATGAAAAATGTTGCTCGTTGGGGATTTGCTGAAAATATTGCCGACTTGAAAAAACCAGTTGACAAAACTCGTTGGGGAATGTCTCCACAAACGGTAAATGCTTACTACAATCCATCTTACAATGAGATTGTTTTCCCTGCGGCTATCTTACAACCTCCATTCTACGATTATAAAGCAGATGAAGCTGTAAATTACGGTGGAATTGGAGCGGTAATTGGACATGAAATTTCTCATGGTTTCGACGATTCTGGTTCACGATACAATGCTGATGGTAATTTAGTAAACTGGTGGACTGAAGACGATTTAAAACAATTTACTGGTTTAGGTGGATCCTTAGCAGCTCAATATTCTGCACTAGAACCACTTCCTGGTACTTTTGTTGATGGTAAATTTACTTTAGGTGAAAATATTGGTGACTTAGGAGGTGTAAACGCTGCATACGATGGTTTACAGATATTCTTGAAAAAGAATGGAAGACCTGCAAATATCGATGGATTTACACCTGAGCAACGTTTCTTTATTTCTTGGGCTACTATCTGGAGATCGAAAATGAGAGACGAGGCTATTAAAAACCAAGTAAAAACAGATCCTCACTCTCCTGGAATGTATCGTGCTTATGTACCATTACAAAACGTAGATGCTTTCTATGAAGCCTTTGGTATCACAGAAGGAGATAAATTATATGTAAAACCAGAAGAAAGAGTAAAAATCTGGTAATTTACACTTAAATAAATAATAAAAAAGAGAGCTAAACGCTCTCTTTTTTATTGGTTTTTCTTAAAGAATAATTAATCAAATAAATACCGAAAATTACCAATCCTACTCCAGTGACAATGGCAATGGTTAATGTTTCATCAAACAGAAAACTACCTAAAATAACCGCTACAATCGGATTTATATACGCATAAACACTACTCAATTCTGTTGGTAATCGCTGTAAAGCATAAATAAAGGCAATAAAAGTGGTTACAGAGCCGAAAAACACTAAATAAGCAATAGACCACCATGCTTCGGCAGGAATGGTTTGTATTGGTACAGAAGTTCCAGTAGCTCCAGTATAGGCAAAAAGTAAAATACAAGAAATCAACATTTGCAATCCTAAACTAAAATAGGGATTAAAACTCGCTGCTTTCTTTTTGGTGTATAAGCTTCCTAGAGCCCAAGTGAATGTAGCAATTACTGATAAAATGATACCAAACTGAAAATCGGGACGTAACAAATCTGATAAATAATCAGAAAATACCACGCAAACACCTCCAAAACTTACTAGCAAGCCTATTAATGCCAATTTTGCTAACTTTTCTCCATTGAAAAGGCTAATAATAACAATCCAAAGAGGAAAAATAGCTCCAATGATGGCTCCTAACCCACTGGAAATATACTTAACACCCCAAGTACTTAATCCGTTACTTAGCACAAAATTGAGGATACTTAGAACAAAAATTGCTTTCCACTGCTTTTTTTTAGGCCATGGCTCCTTCTTCCAAACAAAGTACAACACATACAACCCTCCTCCAATAAACTGTCTAATGGCGGCCAACTGCAATGCCGGCATATGTCGAACTCCTTCCTTGGAAGCCAACCAAGTTGTACCCCAAAAGAAACTCACCCAAAATAAAGCCAACATAGGCAATCCCACAGCTGTTGCTTTTTGTGAAATTGCGTTTTTTGCTTTGTTTAACATTAATACAAATCAAGATTAAATGAATAATTCAGTACTTTTTCTAATTTTTCAGAGATAATAACTTTACCTTTTGAGGTATCCTTCTCAGAAGAAAACTGAGGCAAAGGCAATCCTAACTCTTTTGCTTTTGAGGTATAATATTCTTCTCTAGAAGGATGAAAAGGAGCTGCCACATTAAAGATGCCCTCATCCCAAATTTCCTTCTCAAGAATCGTTTGAATAATGTTAATACAATCCTCAAAATGAATTAAATTCACCGGTGCTGATGGATTTTCCAAATGATTTCTTCCGGCCAAATATTTTACAGGATGCCTGTCTTTTCCAATTAATCCGGCCAATCGTAGAATTGTAGTCTTGAATTGCTTATTTTGTAACAACAGTTGTTCTATCTGAACTAATTGTTTCCCGCTTTCTGTTTCGGGAATCGGGAGAGTAGCTTCGGTCACTAAACTATCACTTTCCCCATAGGTTGATGTAGAACTGATAAATAAAATCTTTTCTATACTTGAACTTTCAATGAAAGGAATTAAATTTCGAATTTTTGCAACAAAGTTCTCACTGTTATCTCCTCTTAATTTTGGAGGAACAGCAATAATTAAAAGGGTAGAATTCTGTAAAAATTCAGCAAAAGGCCCCTCTACCTGATCTTCTTTTAAATGGATAATATAAGGTATAATGTGCGCTTTCTCTAAAACTTCTTTTTTGTCCAATGAAGTAGTAGAACCCTTTACAATGATTCCTTTTTCTGCAAGACTGGCACCTAGAGGTAACCCCAACCAACCGCAACCTAAAATACTAATTTGTTTCATTTAAAGCTGTTACTGTCTGATTCATTATTTCCTTTTTGGGACTGGCTTTAATTTTTTGTTCTAAAACAATGGCATCATTCAAAACAAAAGGTTTTGGCATCATCCAATCCCTTCTTTTGGCAATGCTAAAGAGAGGATTTTCCAACAAATCGAAAGAACTTTCTTTGAGATCAAGGTCTAATTTCTGATTTGCAGGAATTGAAAACTCTATCGTCAAAGGTACGTTGTTTTTCACATAGTAGGTTAGCACTTTTTGACTGTCTTTAGAAGAAATATTGCTTTTAAAAGCGACTTCTTTTACTCCATTGGCTATCAAATCTTGAGGTGTGGTCTTATTGAAAAATACATTGTATCGATTCACTTTTCTATTGGGAGTGATACTGATTTTTAAATGTCGGTTACCCGAAACCACCGAATCTTTTACGAAATCTATCGTAGGTTTCTGAATATTTTTTAGAGGTGCTTGTGCCATATAACTGAATCCCGAGTTGTATTTGCTATACATCTTAATCTTATTTAAACTCTCGGCAGATTCAGGTTTTTCACCCAAATAGCCTTTTGTCCATTCGTCTAAATTAATATCGTATGTTGCCCAATACGCTTTATTTTCATCTGCCTTATAAACATACAATAAACTGTTGGGTTTGGCTTTTCCCGGCTGGAATTCTGAACTTTGATGTGCTTTATAAACAAAGGCCAAGGCTAAGACAAAAAATAATGTTCCCCAGGCTCTTTTCTTAGGAAAGAATCCGAAAACTGGTAATAACAAACCAAAAATCAAAACCGTGAGTATAGCACTTCCTGAAAGGATTTTTAAACCTAGACCAATAGGAAACATCTGTACAAAAGGAACCAAAATAAATAGACTCGGCAAAGTCAAAATGAGATTGAGTATCGCATTAGATTTTTGTGTGATTACATGATAGCCTAACATAATAACACTCGATAAAACGGGAATAATAAAAAATCCAGCTCCCTTCAATTTAAATGCGATGAATAGATTAATAATCAACCAAAGAATTAATGGTGCTGCTAGTTGATTGTATTCATTAGGCTTTGAATTTTTACTGTGATAAAACCAAAAACAAATGGCTAAGGTTATACAGACAAAAGCATAAATATAATCGTGACCATTATAGGTGAATCCATGCAACATATCATTGTATTGTGGATATATTTTTTGAAGAAGTTTCCAGCCCAAAAAAGTCACGAGACCAGAAACCAACATTGCTCCTAGGAACGGAAGAAACCCTTTTAGAATTTCTGCTGGCTGTAAGACCATTTTCCCAACTCCTATAAACAAGAAAAAAACAAATAGTACCGTAACCAAAATCAACATAGGGAAAACCCACGAGAACGGATAATTGATAAACATATACGGAATATTGAAATATACTTTGTCTTCGGTTGAGTTTAAATTAGTCAAATCGGCATTTGCGAAATGTTTCAATAACGGAAACAAATTAGTTCCTTGGTGTGCTAGAGAATTTCTATCCAAATTTTCATAATTATCTTGTTGTGTATGATAATTAAAATGGTTGTCGATAAAAGCAAAATTAAATCCCTGAATTTTATTTTGTTCTCTAAATACGGTCAAATCGGTATCATTCGGCAACATTTTATAAATGCTATACATTAACGAATTTGACACCGGATGAGTCAATTTTCCAGCGGTAAAGGCATCAACCATTTTGGCGTTGCCTTGATTGGTTTCCATTAACATATAAGCAGGTCCTGAAGTACCACGAGCTTCAAAATTCAAGACTAATCCTACCTCTTTAGCCCACTTGTGTTGCGTTGCAAAAAGAGCCGCTCCGTTAAGTCCAATTTCTTCCGAATCTGTAAAAAGAATAATAAGGTCATTTTTTGGTTGTTGTTTTTGCGCCTGAAAAGCCCTTACGCTTTCCAAAATTGCAGCAATACCACTAGCATCATCGCTTCCTCCTAACGATTTAGAATGCGGAGCACTATCGTAATGCGACAACAATACCAAAGCTTTTGTATTTTCAGTCCCTTTGATTCGAGCCATGACATTTTTAGCCTTTACCAATGTTCCGCCATCTGACAGAATAAAACCTTCTTGGATTTCAGGCTGAAGACCTAAATTTTTTAATTCCCCTAATAAATAGTTTACTACGGTTTCGTGGTTAGACGAACTTACATAATGCGGTTCTTGCGCGATAACTTTTACTTTTTCTAAAGCTCTTTTAGTTGAAAATTCGGTAATTGGAACCTCCTCTTCTGGATCAAACTTGGGAGTGAATGAATAAAAAACCAGAAATATTGTAACAATAATAAACAATACCGAAGAAACGGCCGTGGCATTTGATTTTTGCATAATTAATTGTCTTTTTTAACCAACACAAAACCCTCGTTTTCAATGGCCATGTACCCTTGATTGTAGAGAAAGTAATAGATGTTGCCTGTTTTAGTGGTATAAATTGAGGTAATATATTCGAAATCAAAACCTTTACTTAATAGTTTGGTTTTGGTGGTTTTCGATTTCCCATCGGGGTTTAATTCATTTAGAATACGATAGTTTTTGCGCAATTTATTATTGATGTTTCGCATTAAATTGTTACTATCTTTATTCATCTTATTGTTATAGGTATTACGACATCCATCTCCACAGAATTTCTTATCTTCTCTACCCAAAATTTTTTCACCGCATTCTAAACAATGTTTCATCACAATATTTTTTTTACAATGGGAAAAGATAATTTCCTGTTAAACATTTAATCTAAATTATAAGCTTAATATAAAAGCTTAAAACCTAGTAGTTATGACTTCTTAATAGTGTATTTGACACCTGAACTTATAGAAGTACATTCAAAATCGGTCGTTGATTAACTTATTTATAGTTAGCCATTTGATTCAAATATAATAAATTTTCCATTTGCAAACGACAACAAACGATTACAAACGAAAATAAACGTATTTTAACCGAATATTCTAAAACAGTCTTCCAATCTTTGCATCGTCAAGTTCAAACGAGACAATCGTTTTTCTGACATTTTATATTTAACAATAACATTTAAATTTTAAACGCCATGAATGCATTAAGAAACAGAGTACAATTAATCGGAAACGTAGGACAAGAACCTGAAATCAAAATTATTGAAGGAGGAAAAAAGCTAGCTAAATTAGTCTTGGCTACCAACGAAGTTTTCTATAACGAAAAAGGAGATAAAGTCACCGATACACAATGGCACAATGTGTCTGCTTGGGGCAAAACAGCCGACATTATAGAAAAATATGTTTCCAAAGGAAAGGAAATAGGAATCGAAGGAAAATTAACTCACCGTACTTATGAAGATAAAGACGGAAACAAACGCTATTTTACCGAAGTAATTGTCAATGACCTTTTACTGCTAGGAAAGTAAAAGATTTAAAGAGCGCCCTTTCGGCGCTCTTTCTTTTTATTATTTAACAGCTGTTTTTCAAAAAACAAACAAGTATTTCACTAGTTTTGTGTAAATTATAAACTATGAAAAAAATATTTACTTTTTTTTACATTTTCTTCACGGTTGCTGTTTTTGCACAAAATAATGACACCATAACTATTGCAGAAGCCGAAATGAAATTGGCTTCTAAAAAAATAGGTTTTAGGGCTAATCCTAATACAGCCAATTACGATATCACCTATTCAAAGCTGGAATTCACTATAGATCCAAATGTTTTTATGATTAGTGGAAAAGTTACTACTACATTCAAAGCGCTTTCTAACATGAGCACAGTAACTTTTGATTTGTTTAAGACTCCCACTAACCCCTTTAACATTACTGCTGTTAAAATGAATGGATCTGATTTGGTAGCCATTCACAACGATTCCCACGAATTAGTCATCACACTTCCTTCTACACTAACAACTGGAAACTACGCTACGGTAGAAATAACATACAATGGCATACCATCCACTGGACAAGCTGCTTTTTCACAATCAACACATGGATCACCACCAAAACCTATTATATATACTTTATCTGAACCTTACGGAGCAAGAGATTGGTGGCCTTGTAAACAAAATTTAAACGACAAAATTGAAAGCCTAGAAGTATACATCACCTGCCCTTCCGAATACATAGGAGTTTCTAACGGCGTAAGACATTTACCGAATGTAGTCAATGGTTCTAATACTACCTATCACTACAAACACAATTACCCAATTCCTGCCTATTTGGTTGCCATAGCCGTCTCAAATTATACGACCTTAAACACAGGAACTGCTGGAAATCCTTCTTTCCCTGTTATTGATTATATTTACCCTGAGAATAATACAACTACTACCAAAAATACTTTAGCTAAAACCCTTGATATCATCAACTTCTTAGAAACCAAAATAGGTCCTTATCCTTATAATACTGAAAAATATGGCCATACACAATGGCCTAGCAATATTGGAGGAATGGAACATTCGACCAATTCTTTTATGTCCAATTTTAACCGAGAATTAGTTTCACATGAATTGGCACACCAATGGTTTGGTAACAAAATCACTTGTGGCACCTGGCAAGATATTTGGCTCAACGAAGGACTAACAGAATACATGTCAGGGTGTGTAATTGAACGTTTTGACGGTCAACCTGCGTTTTTAAATTGGAAAGACTACAAAATAAACAACGCTTATTATGGAATAACAAGCCAAACGACGGGTAATCTTTATCTAAATGAATCACAGACAGCTTCTGTTGGGCGTATTTTTGATTACCGCCTTTCTTATAACAAAGGTGCCATGGTAACACACATGCTTCGTTATGTCATGGGAGATACCAATTTTTTTCAAGCTCTACGCAATTACTTAAATGACCCTATGCTTGCCTACAAATATGCCGTTACACCACAATTACAATACCATTTAGAAGCAGTTCATGGTAGTAGTTTGCAAGAATTCTTCAATGATTGGATTTATGATGAAGGATATCCTATCTACAACATTAACGCTTACAATTCTGGAACTAATCAGGTAACCGTAGTAATCAATCAAACACAATCAATTACCGACTCTACATATCCTGGTTATGTGTCTTATTTTGAGATGCCTGTTCCCATGAGATTATCATTAAGTAATGGTACTACGCAAGACGTACGATTAAACAATACCTTCAATGGTCAAAGTTTTAAAGTAACCATTCCTCCCGGCACTACCATGACTGGGATTGCTTTTGACCCTCTAAAGGATATCATTTCTAAAAATAGTACTACTTCTCTTTCACAAGATAATTTTGAATTGAACGAGCAAGTCAATGTATTTCCAAATCCTTCTAAAACATACATAGAGGTTGAAATACCTAACACGGCATCTTTACAAAAAATACAATTTTATACTATTTTAGGACAAAAAGCCATGGAATCCAATGCCTCTAAAATCGATATTTCACATTTAAGTAATGGGTTATATACCATAATCATTGAGACTTCTGAAGGTAAAGCTCTTAAAAAATTTATAAAAAATTAATTCATCCAATATATTGACATAAAAAGTAAGGCGAAAACCTTACTTTTGTCGTTTAAATAAAAAACTATTCGTAAAAATGATTCAATTTGCACAAATAATCTTTATACTTTCTGTATTAGTAATTCTTCATGAATTTGGGCATTACATCACAGCCAAAATGTTCAAAATGAGAGTAGAAAAATTCTACTTATTCATGGATGCCGGTTTTTCTTTAATCAAAAAGAAAATAGGAGAAACCGAATGGGGAATTGGATGGTTACCCTTGGGAGGTTACGTGAAAATCTCCGGAATGATTGATGAAAGTATGGATACCGAGCAAATGAAATCAGAACCTCAACCTTGGGAGTTTCGTGCTAAACCGGCTTGGCAAAGATTAATTGTAATGTTGGGAGGAATCATTGTCAACATCTTATTGGCTTGGTTTATTTACACTGTGATGTATGCAACTATTGGCCAAAAATACATCTCTTCTGAAAGAATTCAGGAAAATGGTTTAGCCTTTGGGGATATTGGTGAAAAAGTAGGATTTAAAAATGGGGATAAAATTGTCTCTGTAGACGGCAAATTACAACCTAAATTTAATTGGATGGTTGTGGATGTCCTACTGAGCGACGAAGTTATTGTAGACCGCAATGGTCAAAAAGTGACTTTAAATTTAACCGATGAACAAAAAGGTGAAATTTTAGGAGCAGAAGGTAAAAACTTCATCAAACCTCGTTTTGATATTGCTGAAGTTACCATTGATAGTATCAGCGATAAAAACTCTTCATTTAAAGTAGATGATCAACTAAAAGGAATTGATGGTCATACTTTCAAATATTTTGATGAAATTAAAGACTATTGTAAAAATTACAAGAATCAAAATGTGAATTTCATTGTAAATAGAAATGGAAAAGATACTTTAATAAACGTTAAAATTGACAAAGAAGGTTCTTTTGGTCTAAATAACACCTTGTTTACGAATTTGAAACCACGATTAAGCGATGTCTTCATCAAAGAAGTGGAGTCTGGTTCAAATGCTGAAAAAGCCGGTATGCAATCTGGAGATGGCATTAAAGGCATCGTTGGACAAAATATAAAAACATTAGAACAACTAACAACTTACCTCAGAGCAAATAAAAATACTGAAATTGCCATTGAAGTGCTTAGAGAAGATAAACCTGTCGTTATTAATGCCAAAACCAATAATGAAGGAAAGCTAGGCATTCAATTTGATGCATTAGATAAAAAACAATACCAAATCACAAATCATTTAACACTTTTCGAAGCTATACCTGCCGCAGTAAACGAATCATGGCAAATGTTAGTTTACAACGTAAAACAGTTTAAACTAATACTTAAACCAAAAACCGGCGCCATTATGCAAGTGAAAAGTCCAATAGGGATTGCCAGACAACTTCCTGACACTTGGAATTGGGAATTTATTTGGAATTTCACAGCTCTTTTCTCAATAGGTCTTGCCTTCATGAATCTGTTACCTATTCCTGGATTAGATGGAGGACATGCCTTGTTTACGATTGTAGAAATGGTTACCGGTAAAAAATTAAATGATAAAGCAGCCGGGTATGTACAAACGTTCGGAATGATTATCTTATTGACTCTGATGGCTTTTACCTTCGGAAAAGATATTTATCAATGGATCATGGATATCCTTGCTAAAAAATAATCGTAAAAAATTAATATTTTTTGTTTGCGATTATAAAATTTAGATTATATTTGCACTCGCTAAAAAGATATTAATCTTCCTCCTTAGCTCAGTTGGTTAGAGCATCTGACTGTTAATCAGAGGGTCCTTGGTTCGAGCCCAAGAGGGGGAGCAACTTTTTAGCAAACACATAAACCTTTCATGGTGATTCCTCCTTAGCTCAGTTGGTTAGAGCATCTGACTGTTAATCAGAGGGTCCTTGGTTCGAGCCCAAGAGGGGGAGCAAAATCCTAATCATAACAATGGTTAGGATTTTTTTATTTTCATTATCTCTTGGAATTTATTGTTTACATACTCCACTCCGAAAAATTAGATAAATAGTATATTGGCGTTACAGAAAATCTTACCCGAAGATTAGACTTCCATCTTAATGACACACAATCTAGAGAATTCAGATAGTAATGGTATTATAAAACAACCCCTGAAGATTATACCGATATCAGAATTTACGTTTCTTTAAAAAACGTAACTTTACATTTTATTGAATAATAATATGTTGTCAAAAATAAATATCGCAAACGAAGCTTTCGGAAATTGGAAAAAGAAAACCATAGCAGAGCGCATGGTATTGGTGAAGAACCTACAATTAGAGTTGGAAAAAAACCGAAACTATTATGCCACTCTCATCACCAAAGAAATGAACAAACCGATCACACAATCTTTGGCCGAAGTAGATAAATGTGGACTATTATGTGATTTTTACATCAACAATGCGGCTGTATTTCTAGAAACTAAACACATCAAAACGGAAGCTGTTGAAAGTTTTGTAACTTATGAACCTTTGGGTGTTTTATTAGGCATTATGCCTTGGAATTTTCCATTTTGGCAAGTATTCCGATTTGCAATCCCATCTATTATAGCGGGCAATGTCGTTTTGGTCAAACACGCTAGTAATGTACCGGAATCGGCACAGAGTATAGAAAATTTATTCATCAAAAGTGGGTTTCCTGAAGGAATTTACCAAAATATTGCCATTAAGAGTGATAAAGTCTCCGAAATAATAGCGCACCCTTTCGTAAAAGCTGTTTCTCTAACCGGAAGTGAAGCCGCAGGAAGTAGTGTTGCCGCTCAGGCGGGAAAATACCTCAAAAAATCATTATTGGAACTAGGAGGAAGTAATGCTTTTATAGTCTGTAATGATGCTAATATTGACCAAACAATTCGTATTGCAGTCAATGCACGAATGCAAAATGCAGGACAAAGCTGTATTGCTGCAAAACGATTTTTAATTCATCAAGATATATTTGAAGCCTTCACTGAAAAATATAAAAAAGCATTATCAGAATTGATTCAAGGTGACCCTATGCATCCTGAAACTCAAATAGGTCCAATGGCTCGAATAGATCTAGCAGAAGATCTAGAAAAACAAGTCAACCAATCCGTGAGTATGGGTGCCAAAATTATCTTGGGAGGCCAACGCGAAGGTGCTTTTTACAGTCCAACAATAATCACTAAAGTAACTCCTGAGATGCCAGTCTTCAAAGAAGAAACTTTTGGTCCCGTAGCCGTATTACTTTCTTTTAAAACACTAGACGAAGCTATTGCCCTCAGCAATTTATCGGAATTTGGTCTAGGAGTTTCTATATTCACACAAAATGTAGAAAGCATTAAAACCCGAATTCCGGAATTTAACGAAGGTGCGGTTTTCATTAATGAAATGGTAAAATCTGACCCAAGGCTTCCTTTTGGAGGGGTTAAAAAGTCGGGATATGGTAGAGAATTAGCAGAAGAAGGCATCAAGGAATTTGTAAACACCAAAACTGTCGTAATTCAACATTTTTAAACAAAAAACACAGTAATAAAAAAGGGATAGCTAAAAACTATCCCTTTGTTTATATTAAAAGAACCATGAGGCTATTAAAATGGCGGTAATCACACAGATCAAATCAATTAGCAACATCATTCCTAAAGTGTATCGCGTATTTTTAATATTCACCGATCCAAAATAAACGGCTATAACATAAAAAGTAGTTTCGGCACTACACTGAAAAATACAAGCCAAACGTCCCGTTAAAGAGTCCGGTCCAAAACTTCGCATTGCATCAATCATAAATCCTCTAGAACCACCAGAACTAAAAGGACGAAGCATTGCTACTGGCAGTGAATCGGTAATTTGTTTGCTTACTCCAATATTCGAAAAGACGAAAGAAATCCCGTTACTGATTATCTCAAACAAACCGCTGTTTCTAAAGAAAGAAATAGCCACTAACATTCCCATCACATAAGGGAAAATCTTCACTCCTGTATTTAATCCATTCTTAGCTCCTTCAACAAAAGTATCAAAAATAGTAGTCCCTTTTTCAGCGAATTTTTTCTCATTCTTAAATGCAAAAATCAAAGTAATTGCAATGATGGAAATCAACATCAATCCAGAAAGATTCCCAGTAAAATAATTTTTACCTATAAGATCTAATCCATTAATGTAAAATAAAAGACCAGCAATTGCAGCTATAATAGTTGTGATAGCCAAAACCAACGAAGCACTTCTAAAATTAATACGTTGCTTTATTCCTACTAAAATAAAGGCCGCAATAGTTCCTACGAAAGAAGTTATGATGCATGGCAACATTACATCTGCAGGATTAGCTGCGTTTTCAGCCGCACGATATCCAATAATTGAAGTTGGAATCAAAGTCAATCCGGCAGCGTGCAAACACATAAACATAATTTGTGCATCACTAGCTTTATCTTTTTCAGGATTAATTTCCTGTAAACTTTCCATAGCTTTTAATCCAAAAGGAGTCGCTGCTGAATCTAATCCAAGAAAATTCGCCGCAAAATTCAAGGTCATGTATGAAATAGATTCATGGTTCTTCGGTACCGAAGGAAATACTTTCGCAAAAACAGGGCTTAATTTTCGTGCTAACCTTTCCGAAGCACCTGAAACGATCAACAATTCCATTAATCCACAGAAGAAAGCCAAATAAGCAATTAAAGGAATAATTAAATCGGTTAAACTGTTTTTACAGGTAGGCAACAAACCGTCCGATTTCTGAACACCGCTGTATAATTTTACCGTTTGACTCTTATACACATAAGTTGTATCCGGATTTGAAGTATCTCTATCAACCACCATCGTCATTTCGGGTGCTTTTTCGATACTATCAGCAACAAACTTCGGTATTTCGTTAAGATATTTTTCAGAGACCAAAATTGGTTCATCTTTTTTACCGTTTAACACATAATCTATCGAATAACTGCTTCCGGTAAATAATCCAACTACAACAAAAAGAATCGAAGAAATAAAAATAACGAGCCAAAACCTGCTTAAAACCATGCCTTAATTTTTTTGTAAAGATATTTAAATTTTTATACTGAAAAGATTGTCAAAAAAGTGAAAACACTACACATGAATAATTTCTTCTTCAACCAACAAATCTTCTCTACGCAAACGGAGTAAAATTTGCGCCACGGCGATTACATCTTTTTCACAATAGGTAACAATACGATCGATATCCTTTTCAATATAAAAAACAGAAGCCACTTCACTGCCGTCAATATCGTCTTTTGGCGAAGGAATACCTAACACATTAGTTAGCAACTTTAGAGAAGTATAATGTTTATAATCACCAAATTTCCATAATTCCAGCGTGTCTAAATGTGGAACTTCCCACGGTTTTTTACCAAACAAATTAAGTTTCGTAGGAATTGGAACATTATGAATAATCATTCGGCGTGCAATGAACGGAAAATCGAATTCTTTAGCATTATGACCACACAAAACATGTTGTGGCTGACTGAAATGATTTTGTAATAAATTAGAAAAATCTTTCAAAATTTTAATTTCATCGCCAAAAAAAGAAGTTACTCTGAAATGACGAACATCTGATTTATGCGTAAAATATCCAACCGAAATACAGATGATTTTTCCAAATTCTGCCCAAATTCCCGCGCGATCATAGAACTCTTCGGGAGTAAAATCGTCTTTTCGTTGGTATTGCGTTTTGGCTTCAAAAAGTTCTTGGCGAGTTTGATCCAGATCGGAAAAATTTTCGAATTCTGGCACTGTTTCTATATCCAGAAACAAAATGTTATCCAGTTGAATTTTATCTAACATTGGTCTTTAGTTTGTATATTGACGAATATAGAAAATTATAACGGATTCTTTTAAGAAAATTTTTTTACCGCTAGTTGGTTTGTTTTTCGCAAGATTCTTATCAAAAGAAAAAACTTATTGATGGAAGTATTAAAATAATGTTTGTTGTTTTTGTGAAGATTCATGTTCCAAGAGCCATTTTTTTCGCCACAATCCGCCGGCATAACCTGTTAGCGAACCATCGGAACCAATGACGCGATGACAAGGTACTATAATCCATAATGGATTTTTACCGTTGGCTGAAGCCACAGCACGGATTGCCTTGACATCTCCTAATTTTTTGGAAAGTTCTAAGTACGATATTGTTTTTCCAAAAGGAATATTTAGTAATTCCTGCCATACTTTTTTCTGAAAATCGGTACCTTGAGGATTAAGATTAATCGTAAAATCTTTTCGACTGCCTTCAAAATATTCTTGAAGTTGGGTTACTGCGTTTTGAAGCACCTTAGGGATTTCAATCGATACGCTTCCTTCGGTTGATAGGGAAATAAGAGTAATGCCGTTTGCATCACCTTCAATTTTTGTGATTCCCAAAGGAGATTGTATAAAAGCAGTTTCCATGTTATAAATGTAATTATTTAAAACAAAAAAAGCCATCCGAAGATGACTTGATTTTTGTTCTGTTTTTAAAAACTAAGCATGTACGCTTCTAGTGCTTTTAACTCTTCTTCCGGAAGATTTTTAGTTATTGCGAAATTCGTTTTCATAGTGGCATACTGACTAGGATCTACGATTGGCTCACTTTTTTCTTGCAAGAAATCGACAATACTTCCTCCTTTTTCTCTGTAGATTTTGGCAATCTCTTTAATAGAAGGTCCTACTGTTTTTGTATCAGGCTTATGACACGTATAACAAACTCCTTTCCCGTCGAAGATCTCCTTGCCTAAATCTTCTGGTTTTTGTGTAGTTGCAGTTTCAACTTCTGCAGGTTTGCCAAAGTTCTCTTGATTTTCTTTTTTACAAGATATTAATAATCCTATAAAAACAAGAGCTAAAATTTTTTTCATAATAAAATGGTTTAGTGGAATCCTATATTATTTTTGATTTAATAAAATCGCAGCTTCTTTCGCAAAATAAGTCGAAATTAAACTCGCACCCGCTCTTTTGATACACATTAATTGTTCCATCATAATTTTGTCATGGTCTAACCAACCTCTTTCGGAAGCCGCTTTAATCATAGCATACTCGCCCGAAACATGGAAAACCGTTACGGGAACATCCACTGCATTTTTCACTTCACGAACGATATCCAAATAAGCAATTCCCGGTTTTACCATCACCATATCAGCGCCTTCTTCCACATCCCAAAGGGCTTCTTTTACTGCTTCTATACGATTGGCGTAATCCATTTGGTAGGTTTTTTTGTCTTTTGGTACTTCTACATCAACATCTTTTGGAGCGGAATCCAAAGCATCACGAAACGGACCATAAAAAGCCGAAGCATATTTAGCCGAATAACTCATAATGCCTACATTGTGAAATCCCGCTGCATCTAAACCTTGACGTAAACGTAACACACGACCATCCATCATATCACTTGGGGCAACAAAATCAGCACCTGCTTTGGCATGAGAAACGGCCATTTTTACTAACGCATCATTGGTTGGATCATTTGCTACATCGCCTTTTTCGATGATTCCGTCATGTCCATAAATCGAATACGGGTCTAAAGCCACATCAGGCATTACAATCATTTCTGGACAAGCCGCTTTTATAGCACGAATGGCTCTTTGCATCAAACCATTGTCGTTCCAAGCTTCTTTTCCAGTATTGTCTTTTAAATCATCGCTAACTTTTACATAAAGGTTTACCGCGCGAATGCCTAAAGCAAATAATTCTTTCACTTCTTCCACCGTTAAATCTAAGGTACGACGGAAAATACCTGGCATAGAAGGGATTTCTGCTTTAGTATTTTCCCCTTCCATGATAAACATCGGAAACATAAAATCAGCCGGACTCAAGCTGGTTTCGCGAACTAAACTTCTTATAGATTCGTTTACTCGTAAACGACGACCTCTGTGTATTGGAAACATAATTCTAAGTTTTTTGCTTTCAGCTATCAGTAATCAGCTGTCAGCGTTATTTATTTTAATGATTAATCCATGTAACATTTTTCTGATTTCTTGAATTTTATCTATAAATGTTTCTGATTTTGATTTTTCAAGAAATAATAAATCTGCACTAAGAATAATTTGATATTCTAATTCGTTAGTTGAGCCATAAGCTATAGCTAAAAATCTAGCAAAGTCTTTATTTGAGTTTCTACCAGCTCCTTCAGCAATATTAGTCGGAATAGAACTTGAAGACCTCTTCATTTGACTCGTTAACCCGAATAGTTCTTCTTTTGGGAAATCTTTCAATTCTTTATATAATTCCAAGGTTAATTGGTGTGATTTTTCCCAAACTTGTAATTTTTTATAATCCCTCATTTTCTGCTGACTACTGATTTCTGACTACTGATTGCTCATACCCAATCTACAGGTTCTTTTAAAACTTTCAGTAATTTTTCTTCTTCACTTCCCACTTCTGCATGATGGTCATATACCCATTGTACGTGGGGAGGCAAGCTCATTAAAATACTTTCGATTCTTCCATTGGTTTTTAGACCGAAAAGTGTGCCTTTATCGTGAACCAAATTGAATTCTACATAACGACCACGGCGAATTTCTTGCCAAGTTCTTTGTGCTTCAGAATAGGATAAATCTTTTCTTCTTTCTACAATTGGAACATATGCTTGAAGAAATGAATTCCCAACTTCAGTTACAAAATTGTACCAATCTTCCATTTTCATGGTTTCGGTTTCTTTCAAATAATCGAAAAACAAACCACCAATTCCTCTTGCTTCAAATCGATGTGCGTTCCAAAAGTATTCGTCACATTTCTTTTTATAGTTAGGATAAAATTCGGGATTGTGTTTGTCGCAAGCCGTTTTACAAGTTTGGTGAAAATGTTTGGCATCTTCTTCAAACAGATAATATGGTGTTAAATCTTGTCCGCCACCAAACCATTGGTTGATGATTTCTCCATTTTCATTGTACATTTCAAAATAACGCCAATTTGCATGAACCGTTGGTACCATCGGATTTTTTGGATGAATCACCAAACTCAATCCGCAAGCGAAAAAGTCCGCTTCTCCGACACCGAACAGTTGACGCATCGTATCAGGCAATTTTCCATGAACAGCAGAGATGTTTACACCGCCTTTTTCAAAAACATTACCGTTTTCAATTACACGTGTGCGACCTCCGCCACCTTCTGGTCGTTCCCATAAATCTTCACGAAATTGAGCAATACCATCTATATCTTCTAATCCTTTACAGATTTGATCTTGTAGGTTTTGTATGTAGGTGTAGAATTTGTTTTTCATTTAATAAAAAGTAATTCCATAAAAATCTAAAATAGAAATAATTGGACTGCTGGTTTTACGAATCAAATCCATAATTTCATTTTTCCCTATTGTAATTTTAGAATTTATGATAAAATCTAGCTCAAAGAGCGCTTCTTTTTTTAATTCATCATCTAAATCAGTAAATTCAGAAATTAATTTTTTTGCTTTTTCTGCAATATTTAAGATAGAATTTGATTCATAACCAGTATAACCGTTTCTCCCAACTCTATCTAATTTTTCCATTAAATCATATAAATTTTGAATATTTTTTTCCATCATTCTATTTGATTTACTTCTTATATTCCTTCACCGCTTCCACAAACGCTTTAGCATGATCTACAGGAATATTTGGTAAAATTCCGTGACCTAAGTTGACGATGTATTTGTCTTTTCCGAATTCGTCAATCATTTCGTAAACCATTTTTTTGATGGTTGGAATTGGCGATAACAAACGACTTGGATCAAAATTTCCTTGCAAAGTAATATTGCCACCGGTTAAATAACGCGCATTTTTAGGCGAACACGTCCAGTCTACTCCTAAAGCCGAAGCTTTTGATTTTGACATTTCGTTCAACGCGAACCAACAACCTTTACCAAACACAATTACTTCAGTTATTGGCGCTAATGCTTCTACAATTTGGTTGATATATTTCCAAGAGAATTCTTGATAATCTACTGGAGATAACATGCCTCCCCATGAATCGAAAATCTGAATCGCATTACAACCATTTTTTACTTTTTCTTTTAAGTACAAAATGGTCGTATCGGTGATTTTTTGCAATAATGCATGTGCCGCTTCCGGTTGTGAAAAACAGAAACCTTTTGCTGTATCATAACTTTTTGAACCTTTTCCTTCTACCGCATAACAAAAGATTGTCCATGGTGAACCAGCAAAACCAATTAATGGCACTTCATCGTTCAACATTTCTTTCGTTAATTTAATGGCATCCATAACATAACCCAAAGATTCATTCACATCCGGAATAAATACTTGGTTCACTTGTTCCATGGAACGAATTGGATTAGGAATAATCGGACCGATGTTGTCTTTCAATTCCACATCAATTCCCATAGCTCTGGGAACCACCAAAATATCTGAGAATAAAATAGCCGCATCAGGTTTTACAATTCGGATCGGTTGTACGGTGATTTCAGCCGCTAACTCTGGAGTTTCACAACGAGTGAAAAAATCGTATTTGTCGCGTAATGCTCTGAATTCTGGTAAATATCTTCCGGCTTGACGCATCATCCATACAGGTGGACGTTCAACCGTTTCTCCTTTTAAGGCTCTTAAGAATAAGTCGTTTTTTATCATCTTTTTTTAGCTGTTAGCTCTTAGCTTTATAATAATTTATACATTGAATAATCACATTTTCAATGGTAGGCTGATTAGCGATTATTATATTTTTTGAATGTGCTTCAACTGCTTTAGCCGTGGTATTGCCTATGCAGAAACAAATTTCAGTGGTGATCGTATTTTCTTTTACGTAACTAGAAACACCAGAAGGACTGAAAAATAAAATCCCATCCATTTTAGAATGAATTTTCACCGGAGTTTCCAAAGTTTCATAAACTTCCACAATATTGTGTTTTAGATTTTTTTCTTTTAAAAAATCAGGAATCGTGTTTAATCTTGATGTTCCACAGAAAAAAGTAAAGCTTTTATCCCAATATTCTTTTTCAATAATTTGAATCAATTCACTAGCCTCTGGTTGGGCGTTTAATACGGTAAAACCGTTTTCTTCTAAAAGTTGTTTGGTTTTATTACCGACGCAGACTACTGGTTTTTGAATCAATTCGGTTTTGTATTTAAGAACGTTTTGAACGGTGTTTTGGCTCGTAAAAATCAAAAGATCATTGGTACTTTCAATTTCAAACGGAATTGGATGTATACTAATGAAATCTTCATCAATAACCGAAAAAGCAGCATTCAACAAATATTGTTTTTGATTGGATGCTAATTTTTTAGTTGATAAGATGCCTATTTTTTCGTTCACCTTTATTTTTTTAATTGCAATTTTATTTCGGCCATTAATTCATTACCACCATTATCTAAAATTTCTTTGGCAGCATTGAAACCTAATTTTTTCCACTCTGAAATGTCATATTTTTGGTCAATAGCCAATTTTTGTTTGCCATCGATAGAAAACAGAGCTCCTTGAAAATGCAATTCATCCGATTTTTCATCATACGTGGCTAATGCACCAATGGGTGCCGTACAACCCCCTTCTAAGGTTCTCAAAAATTGTCTTTCGATATAGGTACAGATTTCTGTTTCGATGTGATTCAATTCGGACAAAGCTTCTAAAGAAAAAGTATCTTCAGCCATAGCTACCACCATCATAGCCCCTTGCGCTGGAGCAGGAATCATCCAATCTAAATTGATAAAAGTGTCTGGTTTTAAATTGATTCGTTCTAATCCCGCTGCGGCGAAAATAGCTCCTCCCCAATCACTCTCCGCCAATTTTTGCATTCTGGTATTCACATTTCCTCTCAAATCTACGGTCTGATGTTTAGGATATCTGTGCAACCATTGTGCCTGACGACGTAAACTTCCTGTAGCAATAGTGGCTTCTGTTTCTAAAAAATCTAGATTTCCTTTGTGAACCAGAATGTCAACGGTATTAGCACGTTCTAAAACAGCGGCTTGAACAATCCCTTGAGGCAAGACAGTTGGAACATCTTTCATGGAATGCACCGCAATATCCACCTGACCGGTAATCATGGCTATATCCAACGTTTTGGTAAAAATTCCAGTGATACCTAACTCATACAAAGGTTTGTCTAAAATAATATCGCCTTGAGATTTAACCGCGATGATTTCTGTTTGGTAACCTAAATCGTTTAATTTTTTTTCAACCGTGTGTGCTTGCCAAAGTGCTAATTCGCTATCACGTGTACCTATTCTAATGGTTTTATTTTTCATTATGTAATACCATTAAAGCAATGGTTGTTTTTCTTTATTTTCTAATTGAAATACTTTCTGGATCCATTCTACACTTTCATCAACAGAAGTATTTTCATCCTTTAAATGATTGGCAAAATGATTCGTGATTTTTTGAATAATTTTATTGCTGATGAATTCCGCTTGTTCTTCATCAAAATTGGGTATTTTTTTACGGTGCGTTTTCAATTCTTTGTCTTTAATAGAATGCAATTTTTCTTTCAAAGCATGAATGGTTGGCGCATATTTTCTTCCCTTAGCCCAAGTGTTGAATTCATCTTTAATTTCTTCAATAATTGCCTCCGCTGCAGGAATCTGTTTTCTTCTGTTTTCTAAAGTTTCGTCTGTAATTTGAGACAGCTGATCCATGTGTACCAAAGTCACCCCTTCTACCTCCGCCACATTTTCGTTCACATTTTTAGGAATCGATAAATCTAAAATTAACAACGGTTTTTTAAGATTCAGGATAGTTTTATCAACCGTTGGATTTTGTGCTCCGGTAGCCACTACTAAAACGTCGGCTTTTTGGATTTCTACCTGCAAATCATTGTAATCTTTTACAATAACATTCAACTTTTTAGCCAATTTTTCGGCTTTATCTTTGGTTCTATTGATTAAAGTAATCTGATCGTGTTTAGTGTGTTTTACCAGATTTTCACAGGTATTTCTACCAATCTTTCCGGTACCGAAAAGCAGAATGTTTTTATTAGCAATATCCGGAACTGTTTTGAAGATGTACTGTACCGATGCGAAAGAAACCGAAGTTGCGCCTGAAGAAATTTCAGTTTCATTTTTAACACGTTTGCTAGCTTGTATCACAGCATTGACCAAACGCTCCATAAAAGCATTGGCCAATCCGGCTTCTTTAGAGGCCACAAAAGCATTTTTAATCTGAGAAATGATTTCGAAGTCACCTAAAATTTGACTATCCAAACCGGTTCCCACACGAAACAAATGATTAATGGCTTCATTATTTTTATAAACGTAAGCTACTTTTTGAAAATCTTCTACAGTACCTTGACTGTTACTGCAAAGTAATTTGATGAGTTGAAATGGATGCTGTGCAAAACCATAAATCTCGGTTCTGTTACACGTTGAAGTTACAATTAAACTCTGTACACCATCATTATCTGCTTGGTTTAGCAAAGATTCTTTGGCTTTATCGTCTAAACTGAATTTACCTCTTATATCAGCATCTGCTTTCAAATAACTCAATCCTATTGCGTAAAAAGAGGTCGTCTTGGCTTCCAAATTGTTCGTCATTCCCTAAGTTCAAATTGATAAACAAATTTAAGTGGTAAGTTTTTATAAAAATAACGCTAAAAGTTCTTTTTGTGTCGCTCGACGTTTTTTTGACTTCAAAACAGATTTTGAACTTTATTTCTTTTATTTTTGTAATGAAACAAGGCATTTGAGAATTACTTGTGTAGAATGGTTCTAAATAATAATGTTCTATGAATTTTCATTTCCTTTATAAAAAGTATCGCTATGAGTACCAAAGCAGTTTTAAACTTTACGGAAGAAATAAAAATAGATAACGAGTTCATTTTAATTCGTTTTCAGAACGATACTCAAGAGGCACTAACCTACAAACGTCAGGTAAAAACCGGGTTAATACAATTTCATTTCGGGTTAAAAGGCAAAGCAAAATTCATATTCAATCAAGGTAATTATACCTTAGAATTGGTAGAAGAAAAATCACTGCTTTTTTATAATCCACAAAAAGAATTACCGCTAGATGTGGTGGTAGAACCTAATTCCTGGATTATTTCCATTTTAATTTCGATTAAAAAATTTCATGGTTTATTCACTTCTGATGCGGACCAAATTCCTTTTTTGAGTGAAGAAAACAGAGATAAAAAATATTATGGCGAGGAAAATATTTCTCCTTCTATGGCGATAGTACTCAATCAAATGTTTCACTATAATTTGAATCCATCCATCAAAAATTTGTACTACAAAGGAAAAGGATACGAATTATTAAGTTTGTTCTTTAACAAGAATGAAGATCCCAATGTAGAACAATGTCCATTTTTGGTAGACGAAGAAAATGTGCAACGGATTAAAAAAGCCAAAGAAATCATTATTGTTAATATGGCGGAACCTCCGGGATTAGAAGAATTGGCCAACCAAGTAGGATTGAATCTTAAAAAACTAAAAGCGGGTTTCAAACAAATTTATGGCGATACCGTTTACGGATTCTTATTCGATTACAAAATGGAATACGCTCGAAATTTACTAGATTCGGGTTCTTACAATGTAAATGAAGTAGGTTTAAAAATTGGCTATAGTACCGCCAGTCATTTTATCACAGCTTTTAAAAAGAAGTTCGGTACGACACCAAAAAAATATTTATTAGAAAAAGTTCAATAACGAAGATCCGTTTACCTTACTTTCGATTATCTCTTTTAGAATTGGATAACTCTAGTAATCAAAAACGTTCAATTGGACCTATTTCGTATTGTTTCAAACTTCTCGTAATCAAATTCAAAGGCAGTGGACAATGATAAAATCTAACTATCAATTAAATTTATGTTACCATTGATCTTGGGAATAGAAAAAGAGATTATATCGACAATTAGTGAAGTATTTTCGAAAAGAATAATTCTTATTCAGATATTTGTATTTAATAATTAAAGATTCTTATGAAAGGAGTTTTGTTAGTGAATCTGGGATCACCAGACAGCACAGATGTAAAAGACGTAAAAAAATACCTTGATCAATTCTTAATGGATGAAAGGGTGATAGACATCCCTTATCTTTTAAGAGCCCTATTGGTTAAAGGGATTATTCTTAATACCCGACCTAAAAAATCGGCAGCCGCTTATAAAAAAATATGGTGGGAAGAAGGTTCGCCACTGATTGTGTTATCCAAACGTTTAAAGGAAAAAACACAACAAAAAGTCGAATTGCCTGTTGCTTTAGCCATGCGCTATGGTAATCCTAGCATCGAATTCGGTTTAAAAGAATTACACGACAAAGGTGTACATGAAGTCTTAATCGTTCCTTTGTATCCTCAATTTGCAATGGCTACCACAGAAACTATTTTAGTTCTTGCAGAGGAAATTCGTCAGAAACAGTTTCCAAATATGATCTTCGAAAGCTTACCGGCTTTCTATAACAAACAGGATTACATTCAAAATCTTGCTGACTCCATCAAAGAAAATCTGGAAAATTTTCCACAAGACTATATCCTTTTTTCCTATCATGGTGTACCGGAAAGACACATTAAAAAATCAGATATAACCAAATCGCATTGTAAAATAGACGGTTCTTGTTGTGTTACTCCATCACCGGCGCATGAATTCTGCTACCGTCATCAATGTTATGAAACTACTAGACAAGTAGCTGAAAAATTAGGTTTAGAAGAAGGGAAATACAGTACTTCGTTTCAGTCTCGTTTGGGAAGAGATCCTTGGTTGCAACCATACACCGATGCAACTATTGATGGATTGGCACAAAAAGGTATAAAAAACTTAGCTGTAGTCACTCCAGCCTTTGTTTCTGATTGTTTGGAAACTTTAGAAGAAATAGGAATGGAAGCCGCACACAGTTTCAAAGAAAACGGCGGAGAAAATTTCTTGGCCGTTCCTTGTTTGAACGACAGAGAAGATTGGATTACGACTTTAAGTAATTGGATAAAAGATTTTCAAAACAAATAAAAATGTACGAATACCTAAAATCCCTACACTTGATATTTGTAATCACCTGGTTCGCCGGATTATTCTATATCGTTCGTTTGTTTGTTTATCATGCCGAAGCCAAAGACAAACCAGAACCAGAACAAAGCATTTTAATCCGACAATACCAATTAATGCAATACCGATTGTGGTACATAATTACCTGGCCTAGTGCAATACTGGCCAGCTTTTTTGCTTTTTGGCTATTATTTTTTACCGAAATTGGAAAAGTTTGGTTAACCCAACCTTGGATGCATGTTAAATTAGGTTTTGTGTTTTTATTGTATTTGTATCATTTCAAATGTCATCGCATTTTCGTTGAATTGCAAAATAACGAAGTCAAACATACGTCTGGCTTTTTTAGACTATGGAACGAAGGTGCCACCATTATCTTATTTGCCGTAGTATTCCTAGTAATTCTTAAAAATGCTGTCAATTGGATTTTTGGTGTAATTGGGATTATACTTTTTTCAGTACTATTAATGCTAGGGTATAAGTTTTACAAACGTATTCGAGAAAAAAACAACTAAATGGAAACGCTGTTTAAATTCAAAAATTGGTCGTTGCGTGTTAGAATCTTTTTAGCGATGATTCTTATCACCTTCATCTCTTCGATTTTAATTGCCGCCGTTTCCGTGATTCATTTTCAAATAGAAAATCAAGAATATCACAAAGACCGACTGCTTCGAAAAGAAGATCAAATTAAACAGCACATACAATACGTTCTAGAAGTCACTCCACACCCATTGGCAACGTTCAACCTTCAGTCTATTTTTAAAGACAAAATTTTTGAAATTGCCGACATTCACAATATAGAAATTGATATTTATGATCTATCTGGACATTTGGTCATTACCTCTAAAGCGCCTATCATCAGGGGACAAATTTCACCAAATTTATCGGAGTCGACTATTGAAAAAATCAAAGTATCAGAAAACAACCGTTTTGTTTCTGTCGCTGAAGGAGAACTAAACACCTATCGCTTTTCGTATACCTACTTGATGGATTACATCGAAAATAAACCCATAGGAATAATTCGTTTGCCTTATGTGGAAGACGATGCTTTTTATGAAGAAGAAATTGCTAGTTTCCTCAAAATTTTTGGTATGGTCTATTTAGGGATGTTATTCATATCCATTTGGATTGCTTATTATTTATCCCGCTACATTACTAGATCACTCAAAACCATTTCTGACCGACTTACCGAAACGTCATTGACCGAGAAAAACGAGAAAATCGACTTAGTTACCAACAGTTATGAAATTGATCGCTTGATACAATCTTACAATCACATGATTGACGAGCTAGAGGAAAGTGCCAATAAATTAGCGCAAGGAGAACGTGAGGGCGCGTGGCGTGAAATGGCAAAACAGGTCGCTCATGAAATTAAAAATCCGTTGACTCCCATACGTTTGACGGTACAGAGTTTCGAGATGCGTTTTAATCCGGAAGATCCTAACGCGAAACAAAAGTTGGCCGATTTTTCTAAAACTTTGATTCAACAAATCGATACCATGAGTGCAGTAGCTTCAGCATTTTCAAACTTCGCATCGATGCCTGCACAACAAAATGAAACTTTAAATGTAGTAGATGTTGTCGATTTAGCGCTGGATATTTTTAATGAAAGTTATATCACATTTTCTTCTGAAGGAAAAGAAATCATTACCAAGATTGATCGTACCCAACTGATTCGTATTATTACCAATCTTGTTAAAAACGCCATTCAAGCTATTCCGGAAGAACAGGAATTTAAAGAAATTAAAGTCACTGTAAAATCCGAAAACGGCAATGCTATAATTACCGTAAGTGATAATGGTAAGGGAATCGCAAAAGAATACATGAATCGAATTTTTGAACCTAAATTTACTACAAAAACCAGCGGAATGGGATTAGGTTTAGCGATTATTAAAAATATCATCGAAAATTATAACGGAACCATTACCTTTGATTCTGTCTTAGGCAAAGGAACCACCTTTAAAGTAATATTACCCATTATTAATCAATAGTTTAATTATGACATTTGAAAATATTTTAGTCGAACACGAAAAAGGAATTGCAACGGTAACCATCAACCGTCCGGAAAAACTAAATGCTTTAAATAAGGCAACCATTCAGGAATTACACCACATGCTTCATCAGTTGGATGCTAACGAAAATGTACAGGTTATTGTTATTACGGGGAGCGGTGAAAAAGCATTTGTGGCTGGAGCCGATATTGCTGAATTTGCTCATTTTTCAGACAAAGAAGGAGCTGTGTTAGCAGCTAAAGGACAAGAACTTCTTTTCGATTTTGTAGAAAATATGAAAACCCCTGTCATAGCAGCCATAAACGGTTTTGCTCTGGGCGGAGGATTAGAACTAGCTATGGCTTGTCATTTCCGAATTGCCTCGGATAATGCCAAAATGGGTTTACCTGAAGTATCTTTAGGGGTAATTCCTGGCTATGGCGGAACGCAACGTTTACCCCAATTAATTGGAAAAGGTCGCGCTATGGAAATGATTATGACAGCCGGAATGATTGATGCTGCAACAGCACTACAATACGGATTAGTGAATCATGTAGTTCCTCAATCGGAATTATTTGCTACGTACACTACTATCGCTAATAAAATCATGAAAAACTCTCCTGTCGCTATTGCTAAAGCTATTCAAGCGGTGAATGCCAATTTTAAAGACGGAGTAAATGGATTTGAAGTAGAAATTCAGAAATTTGGTGAATGCTTTGCTACCCAAGATTTTAAAGAAGGAACTACGGCATTTTTAGAAAAACGTAAAGCAGAATTTACAGGAAAATAATAGTACTAGTCTGTCTAAAATTGAAAAAATCTGACTAATAGTGAAATAAAAAGAGAACCAAAATTGGTTCTCTTTTTATTTTTCTCCTTCCCATTCGGCATAAAACTGCGACAAGAACAATTCCATAAAACGATGGCGTTCCTCTGCTATTTTAAGCCCTGTTGAAGTATTCATTTTATCTTTAAGTAACAACAACTTCTCATAAAAATGATTCAACGTTGGTGAATCATTCTTTTTGTATTCTTCCTTGCTCATCTTCAGATTAGGCTGAATAGCAGGATTGTAAAGAGCTCTGTTTTTAAAACCTCCGTAATTAAAGGTACGTGCTATTCCTATAGCTCCTATTGCGTCTAATCTATCGGCATCTTGAACAATCTCTAATTCCTTAGAGGTGAACTTTTTTTCAAAATTCCCACCCTTAAACGAAATATTCTCAATGATATTAATCACATGCTCTATGATACTTTCAGAAACGTTTTGACTTTCTAAAAATTCACGAGCAATCCTCGGGCCAACTGTTTCGTCTCCTTCATGAAATTTACTATCGGCTACATCATGCAATAAAGCCCCTAATTTTACTACGGTTAAATCACAAACTTCACCTTGAGCAATTAATAAGGCATTTTTATAAACACGTTCAATGTGAAACCAATCGTGTCCCCCTTCGGCGTTATACAATTGTTGTTGAACAAAAAGTATGGTCTGATCTATAATACTCATTAGACTTTCAGTGCCGGCTGAACCCATTTGAATAATTTTTCTTCCGAAGGAACTACTAGGCGTTCTGCGATTTTAGTCATTCTAGCCGGTAATTTCATCAGATAATCTCTTGCTTTTTCTGCTTCGTCATTCAAACCGGTGATTTTATCGATTTCCCATTTTTCGATTAATTTTTGCATAATTTCTACATAATCCATAGAAGTATACACACCAATACGTTGCGCTGATTCTGAAAATTTTTCGAAAGCGGTACCTATGGCGTCACCAGATTCTCGAATTAAATGTGCCGGCATAGTGATTTTCTGCTTCATCATGTATTGAAAAGCCAACATCATTTCACTTGGATCAATTTTAAAAATACGATTCACAAATTCAGAATAAGCATGATGATGACGCATCTCATCTCCAGCAATCAAACGACAAATTTTAGACAATTTGTGATCCCCAAACTTTTTAGCAATTTGAGCTACTCGATTGTGTGAAACATAGGTTGCTAATTCCTGAAAACTAGTAAAAACAAAGTTCTTATAAGGATCTCTGTCTGTTCCTGGGTCAAAACCATCGTTAATTAGATGTTGCGTAGTCATTTCTACTTCACGCATATTTACTCTTCCTGACAAGTACAAGTATTTGTTTAACAAGTCTCCATGGCGATTTTCTTCTCCAGTCCATTGGCGTAACCATTTGGCCCAACCATTATCGCCATTTTCACCTTTTTGAGTAACTCCTTCCACATCCATCAACCAAGATTCATAGGTTGGTAGTGCTTCTTCGGTAATAGTATCACCTACTAGTACTACCCAAAAATCATACGGTAACTCTTTAGCAATCTCTCGTAATTCAGTCACTTCTTCTAAAAATGATTCTTTTTCTGAATTAGGGAGTAAATCACTAGGTTGCCAAATTTTTTCAACTGGCAACAAATACGTTTCGACAAACGAGTCGATGTTTTTTTCTAAAAATTGCATCACTTCGCGACGCACATTTTGTATTGACATAATTGTATTTATTTAATATTTTCTTTGATTACGTTTTCCGTTTTTTCAAAAATTTCATCAAAAGAATAATCTGTAATTTTTAAGGGTTTGTGAATGATAAATTCTAATCGATTCCCCAACCCAAGAGGAAACTGACCAAATCGCGTCATTTTCCAAGAATTGTTAATCGTTACCGGCAAAAAATAAGCATCAGGTGCAAATTTATACAACATTTTTAGTCCGTTTACCGAAAATGGCTTAGGAACTCCTGTCTTACTTCGGGTTCCTTCAGGGAAGATCACCACGGAGTAATTATTTTGATTAATATATTCTCCAATTCGTTTTATTTCAGGCAAAGCTTGTTTGGGATCTTTTCTATCGATTAAAGCAGAGCCCCCGTGGCGCAAATTAAAGGATACACTTGGGATTCCTTTTCCTAATTCTTTTTTACTGATAAATTTGGGATGGCATTTTCTAAGAAACCAAATAAAAGGAGGTATATCATACAAACTCTGATGATTACTCACAATAATAAGCGGTTTGTTATCCGGCACATTTTCGATTCCACGAACATCATACGTGGTTCCTAAAACATGAGTGGATCTCACCAAAAAGAAATTTAACACGGCCACGCTCCATCGATGTGCATTATATCCAAACAAATTTAAACATATCCATTGAATCGGGTGAAACAACACTAACCAAAATCCAAACAACAAATAATAGATTATAGAAATGGGATAAGAAATAATTTTTTGCATGACCTTTAATTTGTAAAAATAAATCAAAATGTCACTCTGAAAAAGGCAATACCTCATTCAGAATGACATTAGTATGGTGGTGAAAAATTAGCAGAATTCGTTGTAAGCGTCCGCTAAATTTTCGGCAATAACCTCTGCTGGGCGACCTTCAATATGATGACGCTCTAACATGTGTACTAATTCTCCGTCTTTGAACAAGGCAATACTTGGTGAAGAGGGAGGGAAAGGAAACATGTGCTGACGAGCTGCATCTACTGCTTCTCTGTCTACTCCTGCAAAAACCGCTACTAAATGATCCGGTTTTTTTGCTCCTTCTAAACTCATTTTTGCTCCAGGACGAGCATTACGAGCCGCACAACCGCAAACAGAATTTACCACTACCAATGTTGTTCCTTTTTGAGCTAAAGCATTTTCTACCGCTTCTGCACTATATAAATCTTGAAAACCTGCTTCTGAAAGTTCAGCACGCATTGGTTTTACCATTTCTTCTGGGTACATAATTTCTTAAGTTAAACTGTTAACAAATGCAAAGGTACAAAGAATATAAAATTTACCGTTTTATTTAATAGGAATTTAACGGATAATCAGCTACTCTTTTTTCTGATTTGCTATTTTTAATTCAATTGAAACTAAAAAAATAATCACTAAAATTTCAATCAAAAAGTACAGAATTGCCCAAAATGTATAAGTACTGATTCTTTTAATAAAAATATATGAAGTAAATAGGCAATACATTAGATTTGCAGTCGCCAAAATTTTTAAAAATAACGACCTTCTTTTTGGTTTTAAAAGAAAACACACGAAAGAATATACCACTAATAAACTTGCCCCTACAATTAACACAAGAATGTCATTTTTTGAGACACCAAAAAAATTGTCAAAATAATAAATTAACAATAAGAAAACTATTGAAGCTAAAGCTCCTGCAGTATCTGTTATAAAAATTTGATACGGAAATTGATTAAAATAATTGATAATTTTCTTCATTCTACATTCTTATAGATTCATCTGTTTTTCAAATTCATCTATAAACAAACCCACGTGATAACCATCGATTAAACCATGATGCACATGAATAGACATCGGCATAGTTTTCTTTTCGTTACTCTCTGTCAATTTTCCGAAAGAAATCTTAGGACAACTGTCTGGATACGAAAATCCTCTTGCGTGTGATAGTGACGTGAAGTTTATCCAAGGCACTGCGGAAAAGTGAATGAGATTGGTTTCTGGAAATTCTCGTGTAAACAAACCGGTTGTTTGCTGAATACGTTGTATTTCAAGTTGTGCAGTTTGATTGAATTTTTGAATATCTGAATCATATTCAATAAGTGAGAATCCAAAAGTTTTGTCTTCTCTCATGACCGTCGACGAAGCGTCTATTTTATCGTATTCCCAAAGTTCGCCATCAATAATACGGTATCTAAAATTTTCAATGGCATTGACGGCAACTAAAGTCTTGTGCAAGTAATACACAAAAAAAGAAATTCCTAATTTTTTAGCATTTTCGTAGGCCTTAGTGACATCTACAGAAACGGTCACACCATAAAAAGGCTCTTCCATTTGGCTAAAAAACTCGAAATGGGAAGCGCGGTTCCAAGTCGAAATATCTATTTTTCTTTTCACAATACGAGTGGTAAGATATCTATAATTTTTTCTAAAGCTTTAAAATTTGGATGGGTTATTTCAAAATCTATTTTTTCATATTCCCAAGTAGTATGATACGGAATATGAATTGCTTGACCACCAATATTCAACACAGGCAATACATCTGATTTTAATGAATTCCCTACCATCATAAATTCTTCTGGTTTTATGTCTAAACGACCTAACATCTTTTGGTAATCTGAATCGGTTTTATCGCTCATTACCTCAATATGATGAAAATAATGTCCCAATCCAGAATCGTGAAGTTTTCTATGTTGATCTTTTAAATCACCTTTGGTGGCTACGACTAATTTGTATCTTCCGTGTACTGATTGAAGCAACTCTTCTACCTGAGGTAGTAATTCGACAGGTTTTTCTAATAATTCTTTACCAATATTGAGTACTTTTTCTACTGCTTTACCGTTTAATTGATGGTTGGTTAACGACAATCCGGTCTCGATCATTGACAAGGTAAAGGCTTTGATCCCGAAACCATATAGCGGTAAATTTTTTACCTGATGATTCAAGATTAATTGTAACAACTCTTGTCGTGAGGCAAAATCTTGAAACAATTCACAAAACTTGGCTTGCGCTTCGTCAAAATAAGGTTCGTTATGCCAAAGGGTGTCATCGGCATCAAAAGCGATTACTTTAATATTCATAACTTTTAAAAAAATTGAACCCCCGATTGCTCGAGGGTATATCTAGTTTTAAGCAATTGTTGCCCCATTTTCTACTCCATCTTTTTCAGGACTTACGAAAACCAATTTTCCGTTGGCATCGTTAGTTAGCAGTAACATTCCTTGACTTTCTACACCACGAAGTGCTCTTGGTGCCAAATTAACTAAAACTGTTACTCGTTTACCTACTACTTCTTCAGGTGTAAAATGTTCCGCAATACCGGAAACGATAGTTCTTACATCGATTCCTGTATCTACTTTTAGTACCAATAATTTATCAGCTTTAGGCATTTTTTCAGCTTCAAGGATGGTTCCTACACGTAAATCGATTTTAGCAAAATCATCAAAAGTTGTTGTTTCTTTTTGAGGCATAATTTTAGTGTTTGTAGCCACTACATTCGCTTTTTTAGTAGCTTCGAGTTTATCAATTTGTTTTTGTATTTCGGCGTCTTCGATCTGAGCGAACAAAATTTCAGCTTCTCCAATAGTATGACCGGCTGGCAATAAATCGGAACTCTCCGCTATTTTATGCCATGCTAATTGGTCTAATTTCAAAATTCGGGCCAACTTGTTAGCTGTGAAAGGCAAGAATGGTTCCGCTAAAACACGTAAAGCTGCAGCAATCTGTAAAGCTACATACATTTGAGTTTTTACGCGTTCAGGATCTGTTTTTACCATTTTCCAAGGTTCTTCATCAGCCAAATACTTATTCCCCAAACGAGCTACATTCATCATCTCGGCTAAAGCTTCTCTGAAACGGTAGCGCTCAACAGATGAAGCGATTACTGCTGGATATGCTTTTAGCTCAGTCAATGTTTGCTCATCAACTTCATTGAAGTCGTTAGGCGATGGAACAACTCCATTGTAATATTTGTGAGTTAAAACCACTACTCTATTGATAAAATTACCAAAAATGGCCGCCAATTCATTGTTATTTCTTGCTTGGAAATCTTTCCAAGTAAAGTCATTGTCTTTAGTTTCCGGAGCATTCGCCGTTAAGGCATAACGTAAAGCGTCTTGTTTGTCAGGGAAATCAGTTAAATACTCATGTAACCAAACCGCCCAATTCTTAGAGGTCGATAATTTGTTGCCTTCAAGATTCAAAAATTCATTAGCCGGTACATTATCCGGTAAAATATAGGTTCCTTCTGCTTTTAACATTGCTGGGAAAATCACACAATGGAAAACAATGTTATCCTTCCCGATAAAATGAACTAGTTTGGTATTTTCATCTTTCCAATACGGTTCCCAATCTTTCCCTTCGCGAGCTGCCCATTCTTTGGTTGAAGAAATGTAACCAATTGGTGCATCAAACCAAACGTATAATTTTTTCCCTTCGGCACCTTCCACAGGAACGTCGATTCCCCAATCTAAATCACGGGTTACGGCTCTTGGCTCTAAACCTCCGTCTATCCATGATTTTACTTGACCATATACATTAGGTTTCCAATCGTTTTTATGCCCTTCAATGATCCACTTTTGTAAAAAATCGGAATACTCATTTAAAGGTAAAAACCAGTGCTTGGTTGATTTTAAAACCGGTGTAGTACCTGTTATAGTAGATTTCGGATTGATAAGATCGGTTGCATTTAAGGAAGTACCACATTTTTCGCATTGGTCTCCATAAGCTTCTTCATTTCCACATTTTGGACAAGTTCCCGTTACAAAACGATCTGCTAAAAACTGATCTGCCTTTTCGTCGTATAACTGATCGGTCGTTTCTTCAATAAACTTCCCTTCATCATACAATTTTTTAAAAAAAGCCGAAGCTGTTTCATGATGAATTTTAGCAGAAGTTCGAGAATAATTATCAAATGAAATTCCAAAATCTTCAAACGATTTACGGATTATTCCGTCGTATTTATCGATGACTTCCTGAGGCGTAATACCTTCTTTTTTAGCTTTCATAGAAATAGCCACACCGTGCTCATCGCTTCCACAGATGTAAACCACATCTTTTCCTTGCAAACGTAAAAAACGAGCATAAATATCGCCCGGAACATAAACACCTGCTAAATGACCAATATGAATAGGTCCGTTGGTATAAGGCAAAGCTGCCGTAATCGTATATCTTTTTGGATTTTGTAACATAATTCAATCAAATTGACTGCAAAAATAAGGTTTTTTCAACCAAGAATGCATGTATAGTTTTGGTAATTTATTACTTTTGAAAGTATAAACCGTTGCAATGCTTCGCTATTTAATTGCTTTAATACTTATTTCGAATTTATCCTATTCTCAAAAAAAGATGATTACACCTCCTTTATTACAAAAAGGCGATACCGTGGCTATTGTGGCTACAGCGCGAAAAAATATTGACGATAACCTAAAACCCGCAATTGCATTATTAAAAAGTTGGGGATTGGAAGTTAAAATAGGAAGCACCATTGGTTTGGATTTAAACCAATTGGCTGGAACCGACGAACAACGCGCTAAAGATTTTCAGGAACAATTAGATAATCCAAATATTAAAATGATTTGGTGTGTCCGCGGAGGATACGGAACCGTGAGAACGATTGATTTACTCGATTTTACTAAATTCAAAGAGCATCCTAAATGGATTGTAGGATTTAGTGATGTTACGGTTTTACACAGTCATTTGAACACTATGGGCTATCAATCTATTCACGCCATAATGCCCGTAACGGTAGCCAAAGCTTCTAAAGCGTCTAAAGAAACTTTACGAATTGCTTTATTTGGCGATGAGCGACTAGAGTACGATATCCCGCCACACAATATGAATAAATTAGGTAAGGCTAAAGGCGAATTAGTAGGTGGCAACCTGTCTATCTTATACAGTTTATTCGGTTCGCCATCCGCCATCGATTGTGATGATAAAATCTTGTTTATTGAAGATTTAGACGAGTACCTCTATCATATCGACCGCATGATGATGAATCTGAAACGCAACGGATGTCTAGAGAGTATTAAAGGAATCATTGTGGGCGGAATGACCAAAATGAAGGACAATGACACTCCTTGGGGTAAAGACGCTTTGCAAATTATAGAAGATGTTACCCAAAAATACGAGATTCCTATCGTGTATAATTTCCCGGCAGGTCACATTCAGGACAATCGAGCCTTGATTTTTGGATCTCAAATCGAGATGGATGTTAATTCGGAATGCACAAAAATATTTTTTGAATACAAATAAAATATGTCGCTTCACCGATAGCTGGATTCAACAAGGTTAAATTTAAAAAAAATTTGATTTTACTTTCTTATGGCAGAACATAATGATTTAGGAAAAATAGGAGAAGAATTAGCCGTTAGCTACCTTCTTGAAAACGGTTACGAAATTCTGGAAACCAATTTTACCGCACGCAAAGCCGAAATAGATATCATCGCCCGAAAAAAAGATTGGCTTATTGTGGTTGAAGTGAAAACACGTTCTTCTGTAGACTTTGGTTCTCCCGAAGATTTTGTCAATAAAAAGAAAATCAAACTTTTGGTTAAAGCTATCGACGAATATGTAGAGCAAAGCGGTTTAGATCTCGAAATTCGTTTCGATATCATTGCCATTACCAAAGAAAAAGACAAATTTAACATAGAACATCTAGAAGACGCTTTTTATCACTTTTGAAATTTAATTTAAATGTTTTTGTAACAAATTGTTTTATTTGTAAATTTGTATAAATTTTAAAACAGTTTTAAGATGAAAACTATATCTTCTGTTGTAGAAAACTACATTAAAACCAAACCGTTCTTACTGAGTGCTTTATCGCAAGGAATCATTAATTTGACTTCTTTGGCTCGTAATATTTCTGAAGAATTAGAAAACGAATTAGGGAAAGATATCAAGCAGGGTGCTGTTATCATGGCGTTGAAACGGTTGTCAGAAGATCTGGATTTTCAGGTGAATCATAAAGTTACCAAAGTCCTTAAAGGAATTGGTGAAATAACGGTTCGTTCTTCTTTAGTAGATTATACTTTTTTGGTTTCGGATACTATTTTTGCTAAACAAGCCGAATTAATAGCCGAAATTAATGGGATGCCAGATATCTTTTTTACCTCATCTCGAGGGGTTCATGAAACCAATATCGTGTTAAGTGAAAGTTTGGCTCATTTAGTAGACAAATATTTTAAAGGCGAAAAACTCACTCAAAAATTAGATAATCTTTCTTCTGTAACAGTAAAATTACCTAAAGAAAATACAACAGTTTCTGGGATTTATTATTTTATTTTCCAACGATTGGCTTGGGAAGGAATTATCATCTATGAAGTTATTTCAACCTCGAATGAGTTTACCATTTTAGTAAACGAAGATGTTGTAGATAAAGCCTTTAAAGTTATAAAAGATCTAAAGTTGACTAAATAATAAAAAAACGCAAGAAGTTAATTTCTTGCGTTTTTTATTTTACATCAATTCTATTAATTCTAGTGCTTTTTTAATTGATTTTACATTCTCGAAAGTCAACAACAAACGAAGCCCGTTTTTAGTCTCTTTTTCTTTCATTTTACACAAATTACTATTTTGCTGCACAAACTGTAAAACCTTATGGAATCGTCCTGTTTGATAATATTGACTTTGTTGGTCTCCTATGAAATAACAAACCATTTTTCCTTGTTTCAACACTAATTTTTCGATTCCTAAATGAGAGGCTTTCCACTTGATACGCAAACTGTCTAGTAAAGCTAAAGCCTGTTTCGGTAATTTCCCAAAACGATCTTGCAACTGTTGTTGGTATTCTTGTAGTTTTTCTTCCGTTTTTATAACCGCCAAATCGTTGTACAAACTCAAACGTTCTGTTACACTATTAATATAATCATCGGGGAAAAGCAATTCAAAGTCAGTATCAATTTGAAGATCTTTTACGTATTCTTTGGTTTCGATATCGCTTTCTTCAGGGTACAATTCCTTAAATTCATTTTCTTTTAGCTCTTCAATGGCTTCTTGCATAATTTTTTGATAGGTTTCGAAACCAATTTCATTGATAAAACCGCTTTGTTCACCTCCCAATAAATCTCCAGCACCTCGAATTTCAAGATCTTTCATAGCAATATTAAAACCACTACCCAAATCACTAAACTGAACGAGTGCCTGCATTCTTTTTCTTGCTTCTTCGGTCATTGCAGAATACGGCGGCGTTACAAAATAACAAAAGGCTTTCTTGTTACTTCGTCCTACGCGACCTCGCATTTGATGCAAATCTGACAATCCAAAGTTATTGGCATTATTGATAAAAATAGTATTGGCATTAGGCACGTCCAAACCACTTTCAATAATGGTCGTAGCCACCAAAACGTCAAATTCACCTTCCATGAAAGCCAACATGATTTCTTCTAGTTTTTTACCATCCATTTGGCCGTGACCAATACCTACTTTGGCATTAGGAACCAAACGCTGAATCATACCGGCTATTTCCTGAATATTTTCGATTCGGTTATTAATAAAATACACTTGACCACCTCGCTCGATTTCATACGAAATAGCATCGCGTATTATCGTTTCGTTGAAGCCTACAATTTGCGTCTCTATAGGATAACGATTAGGCGGAGGTGTTGTAATCACTGATAAATCACGTGCCGCCATCAGCGAAAACTGTAATGTTCTCGGAATAGGTGTCGCTGTTAAAGTCAACGTATCTATATTTTCGGCTATGGTTTTGAGTTTGTCTTTTACATTTACGCCAAATTTTTGTTCTTCGTCAATAATTAAAAGACCTAAATTCTTGAATTTTATATTCTTATTGACCAATTGATGCGTACCAATAACAATGTCTAACTTACCCGATTCTAAATCCTTAATAATTTCAGATTTCTGCTTAGCAGTTCTGAAACGATTCAGGTAATTGATATTGACAGGCAAATCTTTTAAACGCTCTTTAAAAGTGCGGTAATGTTGATACGCTAAAATGGTTGTGGGAACCAAAACAGCTACTTGTTTACTATTATCTGCCGCTTTAAAAGCTGCGCGAATAGCTACCTCTGTTTTTCCAAAACCTACATCACCACAAACAAGACGATCCATCGGTCGATCACTTTCCATATCAGCTTTTACATCTTGCGTTGCTTTTAACTGATCTGGTGTATCCTCATAAATAAAAGAACTTTCTAACTCGTGCTGCAGATAACTATCTGGAGCAAATGCAAATCCTTTGTCTAACCTACGTTTTGCATACAATTGAATAAGATTGAAAGCAATATGTTTAACTCTTGCTTTAGTTTTTTGTTTTAATGCTTTCCAGACTCCTGAACCCAACTTATAAATTTTTGGAGGTGCCCCGTCTTTACCATTATATTTTGAAATTTTGTGTAACGAATGAATACTCACATACACAATATCATTATCGGCATAAACTAGCTTAATGGCTTCTTGGGTTTTGCCGTCGACTTGAATTTTTTGCAATCCTCCAAATTTTCCAATTCCATGATCGATGTGCGTTACATAATCGCCAACAGACAACGCATTAAGTTCCTTGAGTGTAATGGTTTGTTTTTTGGCGTAACCATTTTTAATGGAAAATTTATGAAAACGTTCAAAAATTTGATGGTCGGTGTAACAAGCAATCTGATTTTCTTCATCGATAAAACCTTGATGAAGAGGCAACACAATCGTTTCGTAATCTTTAACAAAATGCTCATGATTTTGCTCGTCCATAGATTCGAAAATATCATGAAAACGTTTAGCTTGCTGCTCATTGGCACAAAATAAGTAATTCTTAATTCCGTTTTGACGATTGTTTTTCAGATTTTCCATCAACAAATCAAACTGTTTGTTGAAAGACGGTTGCGGTTTAGTATTAAATTGAAAAGACTCCTGAATCCTGAAGGTAGCTTTAGGACTAAGCTCCACGACCGGAAAGTTTAATGCTTTTTTTATGAAGGAAGTCTGATTAACAAATAATTCTTCTGGAGTCGCGTGTTTGATGTCTTTGGAAAGTTTCTCAAAACTATCAATTGCCTTAGAAAATAATTTATCCAGATTCGATAACAATAAATCGGTATTCTGAATAAAAAGAATAGTTTTAGGACTTATGTACTCTAGGAAGCTTTCACGTTTTTCCTCTAATAATTTATTCTCAAAATTGGGAATAATAGTGATTTTATTTTTTTGTTCTATCGAAAGTTGCGTCGCTACATCGAATGTTCGGATACTATCTACTTCATGACCAAAAAATTCGATTCGATAAGGATTATCGTTAGAAAATGAAAACACATCGAGAATTCCTCCTCGCACAGAAAATTCGCCAGGTTCCGTAATAAAATCGACGCGTTTAAAATCGTATTCAAATAAGACTTCGTTAATAAAATCGATGGAAACTTTCTCGCCAACCGAAACTTTTAACGTGTTCTTTTCTAACTCTTTTTTGGTGACTACTTTCTCGAACAATGCTTCTGGATACGAAACAATGATAGCCGGTTTTTTTCGAGAATTAATTCGATTTAAAACCTCTGATCGAAGTAAAACGTTCGCATTATCGGTTTCTTCTATTTGATAGGGTCTTCGATAAGAACTTGGGTAAAACAAAACATTGTCTTCGCCAACGAGTTCTTCTAAATCATTAAGAATATAAGCCGCCTCTTCTTTTTCGTTGCAGATCAATAGAAAAGAATTTTCTTTTTTCCGAAACAAAGCTTCGACCACAAACGGAAACGAAGCGCCTACCAGACCTGTTACCTGAATTTTATTATCGCCGGAAATAGCCTGAGCAATACTATCTATTTTAGATTGGTTCGCAAAAATTTGCTTAATATAATCGGTACTCAATGCTTTTTATTTTATTTCTTCAAATGATTGTACTTCTTCTTTTTGCAGTTTTGGATTTGGTTTTTCTTCCGCATTTTCCTTTTTACCACCAACACGTTGAATCATTATCGCTTCGCCTTCTTCCATTTGAATTTTACTTCGACGAACAATTTCTTCAATTTGATCCTGAAAAGCGTTTACTTCTAGATTCAAATCACTGACTAATGTTAATACTTTTTTCTCAGGAATTCGATCTAAACTGATAAAGGTATGCAACGCTTTCACTTTGGTTATTAATGCGGCTAATCGAGCCTTTATTTGAGGCTTGTTTAGTCGTTCCGGAATAGTGTTGGGCAAGGCTTCTGTTTTAGCTACTAAACTGGTCGTTTTTCGTTGAAAAGCTCCTATTGTTCCTTTGGGTTTTTGATACAACTCATCGGAGAACAATCGCCATTCGTTCCAGCTAGAAGCAATATTTTGTGATTCGGGTGTTAATGTTCTTGGATTAAAATTCCAAGCTTTGTTGATGTTACTAAAAACTAGTTCCTTCTCTTTTTTGGCTCTAATAATCTCCGCCTCATGTTTTTGGGAAGTATCCTTACAAGAAATAAAGATTGAAATTACTATTGTATATAGGATAAGATATGCTTTCATAAACCGTTGTAAAAAATATAACAACAAAGGTAAGGTTTTTGTTTTTTGCTAGACAATAAGTGTTAAAGTTCTTAAGAATTGATCGGATAAAAATCTTTAAAAACGCTATATTTGTCGCACAACTTTTTAAGCATGGACACGAAAATTTTAATCATAGGAGCTTGTGGACAGATCGGCACAGAGCTTACACAAAAACTTAGAGAAACTTACGGAAAGAATAATGTAATTGCTTCCGATATTCGAAAATTGAATAACGATGTGGTGAACGATGGGATTTTTGAAGTCGTGAATGCATTAGATTACAATCAAATAGAGCATTTGATAGAGAAATATAAAATTACCGATGTTTATCTAATGGCTGCTCTACTTTCTGCTACCGCTGAGAAAAATCCTGCCTTTGCATGGGACTTAAATATGAATTCTTTGTTTCATGTTTTGAATCTGGCCAAAGCAGGAAAAATTAAAAAAATATATTGGCCATCGAGTATTGCAGTGTTTGGACCAACTACACCAAGAGACAATACACCACAATATACTATCATGGAGCCTTCCACTGTATACGGAATTAGTAAGCAAGCCGGTGAAAGATGGTGTGAATATTACCATAAGCAGTACGGCGTAGATGTGAGAAGTATTCGATATCCAGGATTAATTAGTTGGGGTACTCCTCCGGGTGGCGGCACAACCGATTATGCGGTAGACATTTATCACAAAGCTATTACCGAAGGAAAATTCACTTCTTTCCTTTCTGAAAATTCAGCCTTACCTATGATGTATATGGACGATGCGATTAAAGCAACGATTGCTATCATGCAGGCACCTTCTGAACAAATTAAAATCCGTTCGTCTTATAACCTTTCTGCAATGAGTTTTACACCAAAGGAAATAGCTGCTGAAATTCAGAAACATTATCCAGATTTCACTATTGATTATGCTCCTGATTTCCGTCAAAAAATTGCTGACAGTTGGCCTGCAAGTATTGATGATTCTTGTGCAAGAGAAGATTGGGGCTGGAAAAATGATTATGATTTAAACAGCATGACCACTGAAATGTTTAAACAATTGAAAGAAAATATCTATGCATAAAAAAGGGAGCTAATGGCTCCCTTTTCTTTTAATTCTGATTTGATTCCTTTTTACTTTTTAGCTTCTCCATCAATAAATCTTCTATTGGTGTTTTTATCTTAACCACTTCATTCGTGTTTTCATTAGGTACAGTCATTGACAATACATAATGTTTAATTTTCCATTTTTTACCTTGCTTAATTAAAACACCGCTACCGCGACAAATCTTCATTTGGGTTTGCAACAGCTCATCAAACCAAGCTATTTTTCCAGAATTATCAAAATAAACATTTCGTTCTAAAGAAGTAAAATGCCACGCTTTACCTTTGGCAAAATAAGGTCGTGCAAAATCCATAAAGGCTTTTTTGTTCCAATTTTCAGTGGGATCTGTACCTATGAAAATAGATTCATCGGCCATCAAATCGAAATACGCATCAAAATTAGCGGCGGCGGCAGCCTTATGCCAACCATCTAAAACAATATTGACCTCTGTTGTAGATTTATTTTGTGCCAAACAAATCGAAGAGACGAATAACAATAAAAGCAAAGTTTTTTTCATTTTATTTTTCTTTAAAATTAAATATTCCATTTCTCGTTTATAAAAAGTTTCCTATTTTTATGCAGCCAAATTTACCATCATGAAAAAAATATTATTTGTTTTCACTACATTACTATTTACGTTTCCAACTTTAACTTTTGCACAGAGCGAGCCCGATATTGAAAGTGACATTAACTGTCCCAATCCAGCCAGTGTAAAAATTTTAGACTTGTCGAACAAGCAAATGACCAAACTTCCTCCTGAAATCGGGAGATTTGTTAACGTTGAAAAACTATATCTTAAGAACAACCAGATTGTTTCTTTACCGATTGAAATTAGTAAACTTACTAAATTAAAGGAATTGTACCTTACAAACAATCAAATTCAGCGTTTTCCGATTGAAATATGTAGATTAACCAATTTGGAAAAACTAGAATTAAACAAAAACAAAATGGAATACATTTCCACTTCTATTGCTAAACTGACCAAATTGAAAAAATTGGATATTAGCAATAATAAAGTGAGTGATCTTCCTATTGAAATGAGCGGTTTAATTAATTTAACTGATTTCAATTTTTCCAACAATACCGTAAAAACTTTTTTAGCAGGAATTGAAAATTTTAAGAATTTAAGAATTTTAAATGCTAGCAATAACAAGATCGAAGTATTGCCGGTTGAAATAAGTTTATTAAGCAACCTAAATACTTTAATGGTAAATCAGAACAAAATAAGTGTTATTCCTGCAGAGATTGGCAATCTAACCAACCTTCAAACTTTAAATATTGAGAAAAACCTAATAAAAAAAGTACCTAATTCTTTGGGACAATTAACCAAATTGACTCTTTTAGATTTAGATGAAAATCAAATTCGCACTTTGCCGGAAGAATTCATCAACCTTACCGCTTTGAAAGAAATTTACCTAGGAACAAATCCTTGGGTTTCATTCCCCGAAAACCTGAAACCCATGTTGACTAAATTACTCTACGGGCAATCTGATGTAGTAAAAAAATTAATTGAACAACCCAAACCTTAAAATTTAAAGCCGATTACTTCATCGGCTTTTTTAGTAATATTTGTTATCTTTACATTACAAAAATTATAACTTCAATGGACTTTATATACCAAGACCCGTATCCTATTTTAAAAGACGATACGCAGTACAAAAAATTAACTTCTGATTACGTAAAAATTGAACAATTAGGCGATAGAGAAATTTTAACTGTAGATCCTAAAGGATTAGAGTTGTTAGCTGAAGAAGCTATGAAAGACGTATCTTTTATGTTACGTTCTTCTCACCTAGAAAAATTACGAAAAATCATTGACGATCCAGAAGCAACAGACAACGACCGTTTCGTAGCTTATAACTTATTACAAAATGCTGTAGTAGCTGTAGAAGGCGAATTACCTTCTTGTCAAGACACCGGAACAGCTATTGTGATGGCAAAAAAAGGAGAAAACGTATATACGGGAGTTGATGATGGCGAATGGTTATCTAAAGGAATCTTCAATACTTACCAAAACAGGAATTTACGTTATTCGCAAATTGTGCCTATTTCGATGTTTGAAGAGAAAAACTCGGGTTCCAACTTACCAGCGCAAATCGATATTTACGCTAAAAAAGGGAATTCGTATGAGTTTTTGTTCCTAGCTAAAGGTGGTGGTTCTGCGAATAAAACCTTCTTATATCAAAAAACGAAATCGTTATTAAACGAAAAATCTTTAGATGCTTTCATTCGTGAGCGTATTATGGATTTAGGAACGGCGGCATGTCCTCCGTATCACTTAGCTATTGTAATTGGTGGAACTTCGGCTGAAGCTAATTTAGCAGCCGTGAAAAAAGCATCTGCAGGATATTACGATCATCTTCCTACTTCAGGAAATATGGCCGGTCAGGCGTTTCGCGATTTAGAATGGGAAAAACGCGTGCAAGAAATTTGTCAAGAAAGTTCTATCGGAGCCCAATTTGGTGGAAAATATTTAACTCATGATGTTCGTGTGATTCGTTTACCAAGACACGCGGCTTCTTGCCCCGTAGGAATGGGAGTTTCGTGTTCAGCAGATAGAAATATCAAAGGAAAAATCACGAAAGACGGTATTTTCTTGGAGCAATTAGAAACCAATCCAAAACAATATTTACCTGAAACGGCACCGCATTTAGAGCCTGCTGTTGAAATTGACTTGAATCGTCCAATGCAAGAAGTATTGGCAGAATTGTCAAAATATCCAATCAAAACACGTTTAAAATTAAACGGAACGTTGATTGTAGCTCGTGATATTGCGCATGCAAAAATCAAAGAATTATTAGACGCAGGAAAACCAATGCCTGAATATTTCAAAAACCATCCAGTGTATTATGCTGGACCCGCTAAAACTCCAGACGGAATGCCTTCAGGAAGTTTCGGACCAACTACGGCAGGTCGTATGGACGTGTATGTAGACGAATTCCAAGCGGCAGGCGGAAGTATGATCATGTTAGCCAAAGGTAATCGTAGTGCCGATGTTATGAATGCGTGTAAAAAATACGGTGGATTCTATTTAGGTTCTATTGGTGGCCCAGCAGCTATTTTAGCGAAAGAAAACATCTTAAATGTTGAAGTAGTAGATTTCCCTGAACTTGGTATGGAAGCTGTGAGAAAAATTGAAGTGAAAGATTTCCCGGCTTTCATTATTACCGACGACAAAGGAAATGATTTCTTCTCGGCGTTGAGTCATTAAGAAAAAATGAAATCATAAAGTATAGAAACCTGCAATAATCTTGCAGGTTTTTTTATTTTTCAACAGGGAAGAAAAAACTAAGTGGTTTGTTTTTAAAATGATTTTTGATTGAGACGAAAATAGGATTTAACTCTTTAATAGGCGTATTTCTGGAACGAAAAGCCAATCCCAACGAAAGAGAAAAACTAACCAAAAAATTAACTAATCCAATGATTCCAATACCGAAGATTCCCCAAAGCAATGGCTCGAGTGCAATAGAATAATGAGCTCCGTGAAGAGCCAATGCTAAATTGCCACTAGCAAAAGTAATATGGCGAATATCTAAATTTAACCCTAAAAATATTCCAATAGATGCCGTACTACCTAGAAAAATTCCAAACCAAAAATTAGAAACTATTGCCGCCCAATTTTTTTCATACCGTTTAGATAATTGCTTGGTAAAACGCTTTCCTAAACGCAATTTCAACCAAGGATGTTCTTGAATTCTATAGTATACTTCATAAAACTTATCGCGATTTGCTATACTTCCTGAAATAATTCCAGACAAAAACAAAAAGATACCTGCAATCGCTGCATGAAAAATCGCTAGTGAATCAACCGGACTTAAATCTGTGATCAATTTCGTCCATTTTGTTTCCGCAATATTCACATGAAACACAAGATCTATCAACCAAACCCCTAATAAGGTTACCGGAAAAGCTGTAAACACATTACCCACAAAAGCTATAAACTGAGAGCGAAATAATCTGGCAAACAAAACAGCAAAAGCCTGATGTTTATCTCCAGAAACATCAGTTGTATTTAACGTTCCTTCCTCAAGCGCTTTTACTAGCGAAGCTGCTGTCATAGCAGGCTGCTTGGTCGCTAAGGTAAAACCTAAAATATAAATAATAATGAATCCCAAGGAATAGTTCAAACTATATAGAAAAGCATATCCGAAATCGCTGGTTAGTACTTTTGAAAACAATAATTTAACGATACACAAAATACCTACTATAAATCCACCTCCTACGGCAGCTTTCAACATTTGAAAATATTCTTTCTTTGAGTGTGTTATGTAATGTTCCCCTGTTTTGGCGGTATGTTGCGTAATCTCGTAAGAAATCAATTGCGTACTTTCGTCTATTAATTTTCTTACGTTGTTCTTTTTACAATTTAACGTTATCAATTGTTGAAATAACTTAATTGTGTTTCTCTTTTTATCGACAGATTCGTCAACTACCAAGATGGGTAATATTGTTTGAATTCTTTGAAGCTGTTGTCTAATTCTTAATAAATCCTGATTCACTCGTAGAGAAATTCCATATTTCGCAGAATTTTCAAAAGCCTTGTCCACAAAGGCAAAACAATTATCAAGCAAACGCATTAAATCTTGATAGACTTCATTTCTAGAAGATACTGAATGTGAAGCAGAACCTATAAATATTAACTTTTCAATTTTTGAAAGTTGATACTCAAATGTCGTAAAAGGATTTTCTAAGTTAGCATACTCCGGAACCATCTTGATTACATTGGTTTCTAGTGCTCTTCCACTAGCTCTTTGTGATAATAACCGTAAAGCTTGAAAAATTTCAAATAAAGGAGTATTAATTTCTACCGAATCATAAATAGTAGCAAAGTCTAATATCTCAAAAAGAGTTTCGACTTCTGTTTCTGATAATTGACTCAACCAAATTGGATCCGTTTCTGAATAAAAAACTTGGTTAAAAACGTATTGTAAAGTATCTTTTGGTGGTTGATAGGGCAAGAATTTGGCGCCAATTCTTTTCTTTACTTCATAAATAAAATCAGTGTCTTGTAAAATCCCAGCATCAGATATAATTGACTCAAAATTTTTGTAGCCAACTAATTTCCGCAAATAACGTCTGAATTCATTTTTAATCTCTGGGCGTTCAATAAAAAGCGTAATAATTTCACTTAAACTGACCGTTTCTTTTAACGAGGTTGGTCGTAATTTCTCAACGATATGTGTTAAAATTTCTAGGGGATTAGAAGATCTTTTCCATCCCCGACGCGCATCAAAATAAGTTAAAAAAACAGATACTGCCTTTCCTTTTCGCTTTCTAAATGATAACTTCATACTTCTGATTTTAAGTAGAGATTCTTCATGACAATGATTACAGTTTTTCTATTCAAAATTTAAGAAATTTATTCCACATACAATACCAATCCTTTTAAATAATGCCCTTCTGGATGGTAAATGTTTGTTGGATGATCAGGACCCTGCGTCAATTTATGCAAAACTCTAATGTTTCTTCCTGTTTCTATTGCGGCGGCAGCAACAGTATTGTAAAACAACACATCATCAATAACCTGAGAACAAGAAAAAGTAAATAAAATTCCTTTAGGAGCCAAAGCTTTCAAACCTGCAATATTTAAGCGCTTGTAAGCTTGGGTCGCGGTATGTTTACTTTTAATGCTTTTAGCAAAAGCAGGAGGATCCAGTACAATTACATCATAGATTTGATGATTTTCTTTCATAAAGTTAAACACATCATCAGCAATTGCTTTATGATTGGCATTTGGAAAATTTAAATCCATGTTTTTGGCCGCTAAATCTACTGCCTTTTGGGAAATATCTACGGAAGTGACTAACTCCGCGCCTGCACTCATCGCATAAATTGAAAATCCACCCGTGTAACAAAACGTATTTAATACTTTTTTGCCTTTGGAAAATTCGCCTAGTAATTTTCGGTTTTCGCGTTGGTCTAAGAAGAAACCTGTTTTTTGTCCTTCTACCCAATTCACCGCAAAAAGGATGTTGTTTTCTTTAGCTACTGTTTCTTCTTTACTTCCAAACAAAAAGTAATCCGTACCAGTATTGGGTAAAGTTCCGGAACTTTTACAATAAATAGTTTCACAAAAATCAGGAAAATTGTCCTGAATGGCTTTTGCAATGTGTTCTATTTGATAGAAAATCCCAGAAGAATGAGCTTGAAGTACCCAATTTTTATCGTAATAATCGATGATTAAACCTGGAATCCCATCTCCCTCACCGTGTATGACACGGAAGGCATTGGTCACTTCTAAATTCAATAATTTCAAACGTAATTCCCAAGCCGATTGTAGTTTTTCCTTCCAGAAGTTTTCAGAAAAAGTCTCTGTGCCAAAGGTTAACAAACGAACTACAATACTTCCTTTATCGCTAAAATATCCCGTTCCTAAATGACTGTTTTTAGAATCGACTACCTCTACCATTTCGCCATCGCTTATTTCGCGACTCAAGCCATAGACCGCACCACTGAAAATCCAAGGATGACGACGTTGGATAGATTTTTCTTTACCTGGTTTTAAAATTACTTTTGCTCTCATATGTATCGTAAAGACCTGACAGATTTCAGAAACCTGTCAGGTCTTAATATTTTAATTTCGTTTATGCCTAATTAATATTCATTTCCGGAATATCTCCTTCGATGATTAACTCGGCTTCTGTGGCGTTGATGATATCTTCAACCGAAACACCCGGTGCGCGTTCTAACAATTTGAAACCTTTAGGTGTGATTTCTAATACCGCCAATTCGGTTACTACTTTTTTCACACAGCCTACTCCTGTTAATGGAAGCGTGCATCTTTTTAAGATTTTCGACTCTCCGGCTTTGTTCACATGCATCATCGCTACGATAATATTCTCTGCCGAAGCAACTAAATCCATCGCGCCTCCCATTCCTTTTACCATTTTACCCGGAATTTTCCAATTGGCAATATCGCCGTTTTCGGCTACTTCCATCGCTCCTAAAATAGTTAGATCTACTTTTTGGGCACGAATCATTCCGAAACTAAACGCCGAATCAAAGAAACTGGCTCCCGGTAAAGTCGTGATGGTTTGTTTTCCTGCATTGATAATGTCAGCATCTTCCTCTCCTTCAAAAGGGAAAGGTCCCATGCCTAATACTCCATTCTCCGATTGAAATTCAACCGATATGTCTTCTCGCACATAATTTGCCACTAACGTGGGAATCCCGATACCTAAGTTGACATAGTATCCGTCTTTCACTTCCTGTGCAATACGTTTTGCAATTTGATTTTTATCTAGTGCCATAATTTATTACTTGATTTGAAAA
>NZ_JAMLJM010000008.1 GCF_023635005.1 Flavobacterium luminosum
GGAACTAGCATGCTGAACAGTCTTAATTGACCAATGACAAAATTTAGCTTTTATCTTTCTCTTTCTTCTGTTGAAATAAATTTATAAAATTTTCAAAGAACTTCCTTTTACAAACATAGGATGACAAAACAAAAACCAAATAAATAAATGCCAAACAACTGGACAACATATAAACTTGAAAAAGTTGCTACTTTACAAAGAGGATTTGATTTGCCTAATACTAAACGAACTGATGGCAAATATCCCGTTATTGCTGCCTCAGGCTTTAGTACTTGGCATAATGAATTTAAAGTTAAAGGACCAGGTGTTACAACTGGTCGTTCAGGAACATTAGGACAGGTTCATTTTGTCAAAGGAGATTTTTGGCCTCTAAATACTTCTTTATGGGTTAAAGATTTTCATGGTAATGATGAAAAGTTTATTTATTATTTTCTGAAGACATTAAATTTTGACGAATATAATTCAGGTACTAGTGTACCAACTTTAAACAGAAATGATGTTCATAAATTAGATGTCACAATCCCTGATTTACAAGAACAAAAATCCATCGCCGCCATACTTTCCGCCATCGCCGACAAAATCGAAAACAACCTAGCCATCAACAAAACCCTAGAAGAAATGGCTATGGCGTTATACAAACACTGGTTTGTAGATTTTGGTCCGTTTCAAGACGGCGAGTTTGTGGAAAGTGAGTTGGGTAGGATTCCTAAGGGTTGGGAGGTGAAAAGTTTAGGTTGTATTGTTTCTGTTTTAGGAGGTTATGCTTTTAAATCTGCTTGGTTTCAAGAGACTGGAGTAAAAGTTATAAAAATAAAAAACATAAACAATAATATTGTAGACATCAATAATTGTACGTGTATTTCAGAAGAAATTTCAAAAACTATAAATCCCAAATTTAGAATAGCAAAAGGAGATTTCTTAATTGCAATGACAGGTGCAGAAGTTGGAAAAGTTGGAGCCGTTCCTGATTATGGTCAAGAATTATGGTTGAATCAGCGTGTAGGTAAATTAGTAGATAAAGATTTAAAGAATGCTTCAATACTTATTGGTAAATTGTTGCAGACCTCCGATTTTTATAAAGTAATGCAAGGTTTGGCTTATGGTAGTGCTCAGCCAAATATTAGCACATCTGATATTGAAAGCATTAAAATTGCATTACCAATAGATAAATCTATCTTAAACGATATTATTGAAGAGTTTGTTAGTTCTCATGAAATTATTATTCAAAATCTAACAGAAAACCAAACCCTAACCCAATTACGAGATACCTTGTTGCCTAAATTAATTAGTGGTGAGGTGCGGTTGAAAGAGTTTAGGGAAAGTTAAAAGTAAAAAGGATAAAGTAAAAAGTGTGGGATGCTTCCTTGCGTCAGCAGGTTTGTTAAAATGATAAAAGGGCTTGTAGCCCTTTTTAAATTTCTAATGTTTGTAAGTACTCTGAGAATTTGATGTTGTTAGAATTAGCAATTTTTTCTGTTTCTTTTTCTAACGCATCGGGTGTGATGAATTCAAAAGTATCTTTGTAATTTTTGTAACTCAAATCAAACAATTCGTGTTGTTTGGTATTCTTTTCAGGTTCTTCAAAGGCGATTTTAATTTTATTTACTTCTCCATTTACATTTGTAACAAATTTATGTAAAGCTTCGTGTATGATTTTAGTTTCATACAAATGATTTACAATAGTTTGCTCGCCTAAACTAAAATCAACTACCTGTATAGCATTAATTGCACCGTTTTTAGTAATCAAACTTACATCGGTAGCTTTTAAAATTCCTTGAAAAGTATGAGGATTAAAATGATATTTTAAGTTTGCTTTTTCGTCTAATCCTTCTTTTTCGAAATAAGGTTTGATTTTTTTAGCAAACGAGATATTTTGTTTTTTTATATCAATTGACAAAGACTCACCTACAAAGTTGAAATAATATTGACTAAACTCTTTTTGAGTAAAAGTAACAGGTAAAGCTTCAGGTTTAGCAAATGATAAAACATTGTTGCTGTACTTGCTCAAATAGTTGATGTAATCCGCTGTAAAAACATCATAAGCAGCTAAGAGTTTTTGCTGTTCTTTTAAGTTGTTCGTTTCAACAACTTTACTTTTTATTTGCTGCAATGTTTTTAAAGCAAACTGACTAATTCCGTTATGATGAGGAGCAAGTTTGTCTAAAAGTTGAATCTTTGCTTTTGAATATTCGAAAAACACCTTTTTTTCAGTTATAGCCAATACACCAACCACTACTTTTTCCAATGAAAAAGAGTTGGTTTGAATGCTTACAAGACTAAAAAAAGTTTTCATTATATGGGTGTTTTACTACTTATTATTGTGGATTTAACCTTATCAATTAGCACTTCATCACTCAGGTAATCCTGAATTTTTTGAGCTAAACTTGGGGTTAATTTCCAAATATCTTCTAACTGCGAGATTACTTGGTTTATGCAATCTTGATGATTAGTTTTCAACAAAAGTACAAAATTATCAACAATTTCTACAAATTTTGTATAATCAAAATAACGAATGACACTTTTGTAATAATCCGTTTCGTGTAATTTGTTGGTAGTGTCAAAGGGCATTTTAGGATTAAAAATTCCTATTTGATTTATTCCTCCAAATATAAAAGCATGGTCAAATGCCACAATTTGTTGTTTGGTTTCAACCTTGTTTAAGAGTAAATTGTAGTTAAACCCAGGATTAAAAAACTTACCTCTATCAACGTTATTAATCCACAAGTCAAACATGGCAATTCTTATAATATCTTCTGGATTTAAAATAGAATTAAATTCTTTTCTACTGTTGCATTTTTGTAAATCATTTACTTCGGAAGCAGTAGCTAAATTTTTAGATCCAAAACATATATCGTTAACTTTTAATCTTTTGTTACGCTTAATTTTTTCTTTTATGAGTGTACCCTCGGCAACTTCTACCAAAGCAATGTCAGGTGTTGGAATGTTTAATTTTTTAAGTAAATAATGAGCTACAATTTCATAAGCCAAACAATTTACTTCAACATGATTAATGCTTGTTATATACTTACAAAAATAAATAGCATCATTCGAACACACGAAACGCAATGGCGAATGTCCGTCAGTTTCTTCTTCTTTTATAAGATATTGTGTTTGAATTTTAGGGATAATAATCATTTTAAATAGGCCTATTTTGTAGTAAATATAGTATTTATATCAAAAAAACACTATTTTAGGGCATTATTTTTAAGTTATGACAACAGAAGCCAAAATAGAACAAGCTACGATTGACTGGTTAACCGATATGGGATATGAACATATTCACGGTACCACTTTTACGTTTCCTGAAAATGAAGTCGTAGATAAAGCTACTTTGTTAGCGTTTATACAAGAGCAACATCCGCATTTGCCTGCGGAGTTGTATCCGTTAATTGTGGCTGAGTTTGTCAATAACAAAGGCGCTGATTTGTTGTATCGCAACCGTGATTTTCATTTGAAGTTAACCAAAGGCTTAGATTACGAATACCAAGACGCCAACGGTAATGAAAAAGCGGTGCATGTGTATCCTATCGATTTTCAAAACCCAGAGAAGAATACGTTTTGGGTAGTGAATCAACTCAGTATTAAAGGCAAAAACAAACGCCGCCCTGATGTGATTGTGTACATTAACGGTTTGCCTTTAGTCGTTTTTGAATTGAAAAATTGGTTTGATGAAAACACCAATTTGCAGGAAGCGTTTAATCAGATCCAACATTACACCAAAGATATTCCGTTGTTGTTTGAATACAACGTAGCCACAATCGTAAGCGATGGTAACGTAGCCCAACACGGTATGTATAATGCTTCTAACGAATGGTATGCCGCTTGGAAAAGTATCAATGGCACTACCATCGTAGAAGACGATTTTCAAATGCATACGTTGTTATTTGGTTTGTTTCCTAAAGAACGTTTACTGAATTACATTAAAAACTTTGTCTTTTTTGAAGACCATAACGGCACTTTGATTAAGAAAGGCGCGAAATACCATCAATTCTTTGGCGTTAACTTTGCCGTGGATGCAGCTAAAAAAGCAATACGCCCTTATGGAGATGGACGCATCGGGGTGATTTGGCATACGCAAGGAAGCGGTAAAAGTATTTCCATGGCTATTTATGCAGGAATCTTACGTAGCCTACCCGAATTGAAAAACCCAACTATTGTGGTTCAAGTGGATAGAAGCGATTTGGATTTTCAGTTGTATGAAAACTTTGTGTTGGCCAAAGACTTAGTAGGCGATGTACAACATGCCGATTCCACCGATGATTTAAGACGACTGCTTTCGGCAGGAAGTGGTGGGGTTATTTTTACAACCATAGAAAAGTTCCGTTTGAAATCAGGAAATGAAGATTCGTTAGGCGAATTAGAACATCCTGTTTTATCGGAACGCGAAAATATTATTGTGATGGCCGATGAAGCCCACAGAACGCAATACGGTTTGTTAGATGGTTTTGCCTCTAATTTACGTAAAGCGTTACCGAATGCTTCGTTTATAGGCTTTACAGGAACGCCAGTAGATAGCAAAGATGCCGATACACAAGAAGTGTTTGGGGAAACCATTCACGTATATGACATCAAACAAGCGGTAGATGACAAAGCAACAGTTCCAATTTATTACGAACCTCGTTTAGCCAAACTGCATTTAGCTAATGAAAATTTAGATTCGGATGTTGATACCTTAACTTGGGAACAAGAAGACAGTTCTAATTTGAAATGGGCGGCTTTAGAAGATGCGGCAGGTTCGCAAGAACGTGTTGAAAAGATTGCTAAAGATATATTGAGTCATTTTACCAATCGTACGGAAACCTTACCAGGGAAAGCGATGATTGTTTGTATGAGTCGCCGAAACAGTGTAAAAATGTACGATGCTTTATCACAATTAGAAGGTTGTCCTGAAATTGCTGTTGTGATGACAGGAAATATTTCTAAAGACCCAGTAGAATGGAATCCACACATCAGAACGCAAGAAGCTACCGAAGCTTTAAAGAAACGTTTCAGAAATCCGAAAGACCCGTTGCAAATTGTAATTGTTCGTGATATGTGGTTAACAGGTTTTGATGCGCCTTGTGTGCATACTATGTATGTCGATAAGATCATGAAAGGGCATAACTTAATGCAAGCCATTACCAGAACCAATCGTGTGTTTAAAGATAAGCCTTCGGGGGTTATTGTAGATTACATTGGCATTGGCGACCAGTTACGAAAAGCAACCGATAAATATACAGGTGGTGGAGGAAAAGGAGAGCCAACCATTGATATGGAACAAGCCTTGAATATGTTTTTAAATCAAGTAGAAGCTTGTAAAAATATGCTGCCTGAAACCATAGATTACAGTCAGTGGAAAGCCTTGCGTGAAAGTGATAAAATGCTGTTGGTCAAACAAGCCTTAAATGCGTTATTGAAATACGATGAGGTAGCCGACCAATTTATGATGGAAGAAAAGAAATTAACAGGTTTGTTATCCATTGTAAAATCGCAACCTGAAATTCAGGAATATGCTATTGATATTTTGTTTTCGCAACACGTATCCAAAGCCATACGAAACGCCAAAACACCAAAGGGAAACGGCAGAGCCACTCAAAACGAAATTAAAGAACTCATTAGTAGAAGTATTGAATCGGATGATATTATCGATGTATTTGCAATGGCAGGTATTGAAAAAGCCGATATTTCTATTTTAGACGAGCAGTTTTTATTGGGCGTTAAAAAAGACAAAGACAGTATCGCCATTAAGATAGAACTCTTAAAAAATATTTTGAAAGACGAAATCAGAATGCGTTTGCCTCAAAATATCAAGAAATATACTTCGCTAAAAGAAGAATTAGAAAAAGTAATTGACCGTTATCACGCCAACGCTATTGATTCCTACACCACAATAGCCGAATTAGTAGAACGTGCCAAAGAAATGCAAGACGAAGACAAACGTAAATCGGAATTAGGCTTGTCGGATGAAGAGTTGGCATTCTATGATATTCTAGCAGCCAAAAAAAACATCATCAACGAAGCAGGACCCATTCAAGACGTAGTCCACAGCGTAGTAAAAGCGGTAAAAAGCAACCTACAAATCGACTGGACGAATAAAGAAGACGCCAAAGCTGCTATTCGTTTAGCCGTTAAAAAAGAATTGCGAGGAAAAGTAAGTATATTAGAACTAAACGCTATTCTTCAAGAAATTATGGAACAGGCAGAAGGGCAGTTTAAAGAGTGGAGGGCTTAATAATTAATTTGTCATCGTATCATTTGTCATGCCGAATTTAGTTCGGCATCTAAAAGATAAGTCAGATTGAGATGCTGACTCGAGCCTAGCGAACGGGTGAAGCAAACGAGTTCAGCAGGACAAAAATAAATAGCGTAATAAGACATCAAAACAAACGTTTGTAATTAAAATAAAGGATTCTAAATACTATGCAAAGTCCAATAGATATAGCTGCTTATTATAATAGAATTGGTTTTACGGCGACACCTAAAGTCGCTTTAGAAACCTTACAACAATTGAATTTTCTTCATGCGACCACAATACCTTTTGAGAATTTAAACCCTATTTTAAAAGTGCCGGTGGCGATAGACCTCGCTTCGGTGGAACAAAAAATAGTACACGAGGGGAGAGGGGGTTATTGTTTTGAGCAAAATAGTTTGTTGTATCATGTGTTGCAGCAGATAGGTTTTCAGGTAGTGCCTTTGGCGGGTAGGGTGGTTTGGAATATGCCAGAGGAGACGATGACTGCGCAGACGCATTTGTTTTTAAAGGTAACCCTAGAGGGGCAGGAGTATTTGGTGGATGTTGGCTTTGGGGCACAAACCTTAACCCAACCGGTTCCGTTTGTCTTGGGGGAAGTCCATCAAATACCCCACGAGACCATTCGTATTATCCAAAAGGATTCGTATTACATAATGCAAACGTTATTGCATGAGGAGTGGCGACCGATGTACAAGTTTACGGCGCAGGAGGCTCATTTTGTTGATTTCGAAGTAGCCAATTGGTACACCTCTACCCACCCGAAACATATTTTTACCAATATTCTCACGGTGGCTCTAGCAGGGCATGAAGGAAGGTATGCTTTGGCAGACAATAAATTTTCGACCTATTCCTTGGAGGGGAAGGCTGAGGTGAAGCACGTGACCTCGGTAGCGGAACTAAAAGCCATTTTGACGGATGTTTTTAAACTTAAATTGCCTGATTCCCCTATTTTGGAGGAGAAGTTGGAAGCCATAGTCAGTAAATCTTAATAGGAAAAGGACCGTCAACCACTGTCCTTTTTTTTTGCTTTAGGCTGTATTTCTTTTAATTTAAGTATTAAGCATCGTTCAAAACCAACTTCATCATGAAATCCGTCTGTTCTTCCTCACCCAATTTAAAAATATGTTGACCGAAAACCACAAAACCATTTTTCTCATAAAAGCGAACGGCTCTATAATTCTTTTCCCAAACGCCCAACCAAACATAGTCGGCCTTTTTTTGTTTTGCTCTTTCGATTGCGGTTTCATACAGTCGTTGTCCTATATTTTTACCGTGGTACTCATTGAGGACATAGATGCGTTCAATTTCAACTGCTTGGGGATCTTTTAATTCGGTTTGTGCCGCTTCGAAATTGAGTTTCAGATAACCAATGACTTTGTCGTTGTGGGTGGCAAAATAAAATTCAGAGTCTTTGTTGGTCAACTCCGCTGTTAATTTTTCATCGGAGAAACCTTGTTCCAAATAGGTTTTCATATTCTCTTCGGTGTTGGTGTCCGAAAAGGTTTCCTGAAACGTTTGTCGCCCAATTTGTTGTAACTGCTCTCTTTCGTTTACGGTGATTCTTTTTATTTCAATAGGGTCCATAGTGTGGGTGTCGGTTAAGGATTTTATGCATTAAAAGTACCATATTGGCTACTCTAAAGGTATTAATTTCTGATGAGGTAGGCTAGTTTGCATCGTTTTTTATTGTATGCAATTGCAATAGCGATTCCGACTTTGAGTTTTACAGCTACAGATATGAGGGATTTTTGATAGAATGCCCCGAAGACCAAATAACCCAAGATTATTTTCTGTATATTTGTTAGAATGCGTTTTGAATTTTACACTAAGGAATGAGAGACATAGCGCGATATACGGTCTGAAATTTAATATTAGCGACCAAGTCAAATAAACAACATTTTATGACACAATATTTATTCTTTACCGGTAAAGGAGGCGTAGGAAAAACGTCGTTAGCCTGTGCTACCGCTGTTGCTATGGCCGATGCGGGTCAAAAAGTATTATTGGTGAGTACCGATCCAGCGTCTAATTTAAAAGATGTATTAGAGAGCGATGTCACCGAACGAATTACGGCTGTGGCAGGAATACAACAGTTGTATGCTATTAATATCAACCCCGAATATGCCGCGGAAGACTATCGCAATAGGGTCATTGCCCCTTTAGAAGGCATTGCTACGGCAGAAGAGTTAAAAAAAATACGGGAAGATCTTTCCGGAGCCTGTACTACAGAAATTGCTTCTTTTGATGAATTTTCCCGTTTTGTATCAGGGGAAGCCGAGGAAGGAGCTTTTGACGTGATTATTTTTGATACAGCTCCTACGGGACATACGTTGCGTTTGTTAGAATTACCAGCGGCATGGTCGAGTTTTACCGAAGAAAATCCAGAAGGGGCTTCTTGCCTAGGACCCACCTCTGCGTTAAAGAGTAGTAAGGAAAGATACCATACGGTAGTGGAGCGATTGCGTGATCCTTCGTGTACGACTTTTTATATTGTTTCCAGAGCCGATAAAGCCTCTTTGAAAGAAGCGTCACGTACTAGTGATGAGATTCGGGCGTTAGGCATGACACATCAGTATTTGTATATTAATGGTGTTTTTAAAGCGCTTAGTTCAGAAGATGTGTTGGCTCAAAAGATTGAAAAACTGTCTCGTGAGCAATTGGAAGCGCTTCCTGCGAACTTAAAACTATTGGAAAGCAAAGAATTTCCGTTATTGCCCTATAATGTTTTAGGGATTGAAAAATTGCGCTCTCTTTTTGATGAAACCCTTCAAAAAAGTATTGCAGAAACCGTAGCGATTGCCCAAAGAGAAGCTTCACCTTTGCAGTTGGAAAATATTGTTCAGTTAACCGAATCGCTAAGTGCCCATCAGCAACACGGTTTAATTATGACCATGGGTAAAGGAGGAGTGGGGAAAACCTTGGCTGCTTCTGCCATAGCTGTTTTGCTTGCGAAGAAAGGCTTTGAAGTGCTCTTAACGACTACCGATCCGGCAGCACATGTTCAGGATTTTATAGATCAATTGGGAGCACTTCCACCAACGTTAACAGTGGAACGCATAGATCCTAAAATTGAAACCCAACGATATACCGAAAAAATAGTAAATCAAAAAGGAAAAGACTTGGATGAGGAAGGTAAAAAACTCATGTTAGAGGATTTAAAATCTCCTTGTACCGAAGAGGTAGCAGTCTTTCACGCGTTCTCTAAAGCCATTAGTAAGGCTAGAAAAAAGTTTGTAGTGATGGACACTGCACCTACGGGACACACCTTATTATTACTCGACACCGCGGGGAGTTATCATCGGGATATCATGAGAAACATGTTGAATGCCGATAGGGTAAAAACGCCGTATATGTTCTTGCAAGATCCTGAACTGTCTAAAATCATATTGGTTTCATTGCCGGAAACCACTCCAATGCGGGAGGCGGCTTCTTTGCAAAACGATTTGAAGCGGGCCGGTATTCAACCGTATGCTTGGCTTATCAATCAGAGTCTTTCGATGGTTCCTGACATTACCGATCCTTTACTGAAAAGTCGCGCTCATGCAGAAACCGAAGTCATCCGAACTATTCAATCGGAACATGCCCAAAGAACGTATGGGATTCCTTTTATAGCAGAAAAAGAATTGCTATTGGAATTACTGAAACAGCATGAGTAATTTGAGTAGGGACGATTCGGAGAAAATAGTGGTTTTGCCGCGAATATGTAATAATTCACAAACACGATTCATTTTCTTCTGCGATTGTACGGTATTTTAACGGTGTCATTCCCATGTGGGTTTTGAAAGCGGTGTAAAAGGTGGTTTTGTTTTTAAATCCGGCAAGATTCCCCAAAGCTTCTATGGTATAATTCGAGTGACGCTTATAAAAAGGGTAGTTTTAAAATCATTCCCGCTAGGAAAGGAATAAAAATTAAATACAACTTGAATTTTGGTAAAAAGTGCAATTGCAACAAGGTATTGAAAAAATAAAACAACGGCATGATGCACAATAAAGGGAGTATTTCGCACAAGTACACTAACCAACTATTGTTAGGATGCGCATGAAGCACTATTAAATGAAAGGTGTAGCAGCCCACTGTTGTACTTAAGAAAACGGCAAACCAATAGAGTTCTTGTATTTTTTTATAGTAATTGACAGAGAAGACGATCAGGATAAAGAGAACGGATACTAATAGTGTTAGTGATAATAGTAAAAACATAAAACTAGTTAATCGTTTTTGGGCACCACAAATAAATAAAAAAAGGGTAGAATTTAATATATTTTAGGGTATAAATTATTTTATTTGTACGACGAAAGTAGTAATGTGGTAGCCTATGCTATTCTAAGTATAGGGATCCTCACTATTTTTTCTTCTTTGGTAATTCAGTTTCGAATGCCAAAAAATAGTACTCCCTAGCCATAGAATATTTGAATTGAAGACCTCTAAATATTATTTTTGATGGTTCTGATACCTCAAGTAAATTACTATTGAGTGCAATAAAAGACTACTTTTTCAACAAGGAAACATAACACTATGTTAACCTGCTGCATGCAAAGTTTTAGTAACTTTAAATAAAAAATGTCAAACACAATTATCATAGCGCTTTTGTTGGTAGCCGGAGGTATTTTACTTCGTTGGATTTATTTACGCAACGAGAAAGATAAAGCGGAATTAGAGCAACATTTTATGGATAATTACTCTAAAGGCCGTGAGACAGAAATTAACGATGAGGATTCCAAACACTAAGTGTAGAGGAATCCTTTTTTGTTTATGCTTTCTTCGATTCTTTTCGTTGTGCCCACCATTTCACTAAGGAAACATAGAGAACGGCTTGGGGTAAAGTAATCATAAAGTTAAATGCGAAGGCTTTCATCCATTCGGAAAAAAAAGGAGTCGCATTGAAATTATGAATCATGCTATTCACCAATGACAAGGGAGTGGCGATTTTAAGCACGAAACGGGTGGTAGACCAAAGAGATTTAGGGGTAAACATAGTAGGGATATCAGGTTACGTAATACAATTTTGAAAGGAAGTGTTAGGAAGCATTGATTTCATCCATCACTTCTTTAGTGATTTCCAGACTTTGTATCTTTTTCTCAGGATCATACACCGGACTGGTAATCATTAATTCATTGATATTGGTATATTCGATGAAACTTTTTATTTCCTTCACTAGCGTTTCTTTGTCTCCAATAAACGAACAAGCCGTCATTTGATTCACATGGTAACGTTCTACATCATTCATTAGCGCATCGAAATTAGCCATCGGTGGTTGTAGCGGCTGACGTTGGTTCCGAACTAAATTCCAAAACATCTGATATAAAGTAGTGGCTAGCAATTGAGCTTCTTCTTTAGTAGGTGCAGCAATCACATTCACACAAGCCATCGTTTTGGGTTGTTCCAAAAATTCAGAAGGTTCAAAATGGTTTTGGTAAAATTCAAAAGCCTGAAACATTTGTTTTGGGGCAAAATGTCCCGCAAAAGCATACGGTAAGCCATAGGCTGCCGCTAATGCCGCACTTTCCATACTAGAACCTAGAATCCAAATAGGCACTTGGGTTCCTTCCGCAGGGAAAGCTCGTACTGGTGAACCGGTATTGTCGGTTGAAAAATACTGTTGCACTGCACTTACATTGGCCGGAAATTGCTGTGCTTGTTCAAAAAAATCCTTGCGAATCGCTTGAGCCGTTACCGTATCGGTACCGGGAGCACGTCCCAATCCTAAATCGATTCGTTGCGGGTAGAGCGTCGCCAGAGTACCAAATTGCTCGGCTATGATTAAAGGGGAGTGGTTGGGTAACATTATCCCTCCAGAACCCACTCGGATGGTTTGGGTCTGACTGGCAATGTAACCTATCAGTACCACCGTAGCCGAACTGGCTACATGAGGCATATTGTGATGTTCTGCTAACCAGAATCTGTGATAACCTAATCGCTCTGCAGCCTGTGCTAAGGTTTTGGTTTTTTGCAGTGTATCGCCTGCTGTACTTTCTTGAGTCACTAAGGCTAATTCTAGGATAGAAACGGGAATGTTCATGGTTTTTATACCGTATATTTTTGGTAAAATTAAAGCTTTATTCGAAATCTTTCAAAAAGCAAATGTTAACACTATGATAATGTTTACCGGTTTCGAGTATTCCCATTTCTAGTGTTAGCAGAGTGATTTCTTAATCTGGATTAAGAAGTTCAGCCCTTGTTCTGTAGTATTTTTGAAAGGTAAATCAGTATGCTTATGTGGAATTTACATTTTTTGGTAATAGGTACAAATGAAATCATTCTGGAAACTCTGGTCAGAGTAATTACTTCGGTAGATCACTGGACGGCTCATTCTTGTAATGAATTAGAGTCGATGTTCGAGTACCTGAAACAACATGAAGTGAATGTTTTGTTGTTGAGCAGCGGTCTTGAAGACGAGGTAGAACGAAAGATTAAAACCATTGTTCCTTTTTTGTATCCGGAAACGGCGGTGATAGCCCATTATGGCGGTGGGAGCGGTTTGCTTAGAAACGAAGTTTTATCGGTATTTCCGGATGCTATTGCAAATCAAAATAGTTAAAAAATAAATACAACTTACGATATGAACAGAAAAGAATTTTTAAAAAAAGGTTTATTCGGTACCGGAATGTTTGCGGCTACTGCAACGTTGGGTAATATTTTAAATAACGACAATGATGAAATAAAAAAACCGGAGGTACTAGGGTTCAATCATATTCCAAACACCGATTCTAAAATTATGGAAAATACAATTTTACACAAAGCCCATACTAGGGGACATGCCAACCACGGTTGGTTGAAGAGTTATCACACGTTTAGTTTTGCCAATTATCATAACCCGGAGCGTATGCACTTTGGTGTTTTGCGAGTACTGAATGACGATACTGTAGATCCAGGAATGGGATTTGGAACGCATCCTCACGATAACATGGAAATTATCAGTATTCCTCTTGAGGGCGACTTAGAACACAAGGACAGTATGGGAAATACCACGGTGATTAAGAGTGGCGATGTGCAGGTAATGAGTGCCGGTACTGGTATTTTTCATAGCGAATACAATAAAAACAAAGACCAAAGAGTTAAGTTTTTACAAATTTGGTTGTATCCTAACAAACGCAATGTGCAGCCTCGTTATGATCAAATTACTTTGAATGTGGCTGAGAGAAAAAATAAATTCCAACAAATTTTATCGCCTAATACGGATGATGAAGGAGTTTGGATTCACCAAGACGCTTGGTTTCACATCGGGAAATTTGATAATGAAGTCACTTCTCAATATCAATTAAAAAAGAAAGGGAACGGCGTGTATGTTTTCGTGATTAGTGGTAGTGCTTCTGTTGAAAACCAATTGTTGGAGACTAGAGATGGTTTCGGAATCTGGGATACAGACGCCTTTACTATTACTGCTAATGCTGAAAATACGGAGATTTTATTAATGGAAGTTCCGATGACTTTATAAGTCAAGTGCTTAATGAATCGCTTGTATTGATTTAGAAAGCCGAAAGGCTAGCGGATGTCAATTCCATTTTGTAACTTAGTTGAATAAGATAAAACAGAGCACATGTCGAATGTTGGATTAATTATAGAAGAAAGAGCCGCAGATATCGGTAATTTTCTGGTAGGACGCTTGTTGCCTTTTCGCGAAAAAAGAGCTGTCGGACCTTTTGTGTTTATAGATCATATGGGCCCTGCGTTAATGAAAGACTATCAGAATTTGGATGTGCCGCCGCATCCGCATATTGGGTTGTCTACTTTAACGTATTTGTTTGAAGGAGCGATCATGCATCGCGACAGCATTGGAACCGAATTAGAAATTCAACCCGGAGCTGTGAATTGGATGACTGCCGGAAAAGGAGTCGTGCATTCCGAACGAACACCCGAATATCTACGGAATACGGAGAAAAGCCTTCACGGGTTGCAAATTTGGGTCGCTTTACCCAAAGCCTTCGAAGATATCGATCCTACGTTTACTCACGTGGAAGCCAAGGATATTCCCGCTTGGGAGCAGGAAGGCGTCTCTATGAAACTCATTGCCGGTGAGGCATTTGGTAGAAAATCCCCGGTTCCGGTGTATAGTCCACTATATTTCATAGAAATCAAGAGTACCAAAGATACCGTGTTGCATATAGGTAAGGATTTGTTCGGAGAAAGTGCGATGTACATTCTTGAAGGGTCTATTATTAGTGATGGGAATACCTACGGCGACAAACAAATTCTGATTGCCAAAGAGAGTCAATTGTGCCAGTTTGAAATGACGGCCAATACCACAGTGTATATTTTTGGTGGCGAGCCGTTTCCGGAAGAACATTTTATCTTTTGGAATTTTGTCCATAGCGACCGCTCCGTTATCGAGACGGCCAAACAAAATTGGATAGACCAAAAGTTTCCTAAAGTTCCTAACGAAACCGATTACGTACCTTTACCACAACCTCCATTTAATAAAAAATAGCTATGATAGAAGTAAAAGCCTCCACAGGACAAGAGCATTACAAAACCATTATTAGTACCAGCAAAAATAGCCTTATTGCTGACGAACCTTTAGCCGAAGGGGGACAGGATTTGGGTTTTACTCCCAAAGAATTGTTAGCAGGCTCTTTGGCTTCTTGTACTTCCATAACGTTGCGCATGTATGCTGACCGTAAAGAATGGAAAGTAGAAAATATCTCTGTTTCGGTAACTTTAGAGATTGATAGAGAAACCAATACCAGCAGTTTTAAACGAACCGTCGCCATTACAGGAGATTTGGATGAACAGCAACGCAACCGAATGTTGACCATTGCCAATGCTTGTCCCGTTCATAAAATTCTTTCTGGATCGATTACTATTCATACTGAATTAGCGAGCTAATTAGTGCTGTTTAAAAAACAAAGAACGAACCTTTTGGGTTCGTTTTTTGTTTATAGTAATTTTCCGTTGAGGATGACACTTTCAATGAGATTACTTCCAAATTCGTAAGGGAGTTGATAATAAGAGACCAAAGGCTTGGTGATGATGAGGTTTGCTATTTTTCCTTTGGTGATACTTCCGTGGCTATCACTGATTCCCATGGCATAAGCACCATTTATCGTCGCCGCATTGATGGCTTCTTCTGGAGTCATTTTCATTTTTATGCAAGCGGTAGCTACCACAAAATTCATATTTCCGGAAGGAGTAGTCCCTGGGTTAAAATCGGAAGCCAAGGCTAGAGGTAAGCCAGCGTTCATCATTTTTCGAGCCGGAGTATACGGAATACTGATAAAGTAAGAACAACTCGGTAAGGCAACCGGTATGGTTTTACTTCCTTTTAGCGCTTCAATATCTTCATCGGTGACAATCTCTAAATGGTCGACCGATAAAGCATTATGGGCTACACAAGCTTTAATTCCGTTGATGGCGGTAAACTGATTGACATGGATTTTGGGCACTAACCCGTATTTTTTACCGGCTTCCATAATACGCTCGGTTTCTTCAACAGAAAAATACCCGGTTTCTAAGAAAGCATCGATGTAATCGGCAAGATGTTCTGCCGCAATTTTCGGTAGCATTTCATTGACAATCAAATCGATGTAACCGGTATGATTTTCTTTAAATTCACTAGGAAAAGCGTGGGCTCCCAAAAAGGTCGCTTTAATTTTTGCCGGATACTCTTTAGCTAGTCGTTGAATTACTCGTAGCATTTTAATTTCACCTTCGACAGTTAAACCGTAACCGGATTTAATTTCTACAGCACCGGTGCCCTGGCGCATGATTTCTTCCAATCGAACTTTCGATTCTTGGTAGATTTCCTCTTCACTGGTTTCGTTTAATTTTTTCGCTGAATTTAATATACCGCCGCCTCGATTGGCAATTTCTTCATAACTCAGGCCATTAATGCGGTCTACGAATTCACGGATTCGGTTTCCGGCATACACGATATGCGTATGGCTATCACACCACGCCGGTAACACTACTTTTCCAGAAGCATCAATAGTCTCATCTACTTCCAATGTTGGACAGTCTTCCATAGCGCCAAAATCGGCAATACGGTCGTCTTCAATTAAGAGGTAGGCCTGATCTATTTTGGGTAATATTCCCATTTCTTTTCCTGCTACCCATTTTATAGGTTCTGTCCTTGTTTGAAGTAATTCTTTTATGTTTTTAATGAGAATTTTCATGGTATTTAAATTTATGTAAAAATACTATAATGCTGCGTTTTTAGTATTTAAAGCAAGAATTAAATTCATTATCATTAAAAAAAATGCTTTTTAAATTGTTGATTTTGAATATAATTGCTTAAATTTGAGAGGATTACTGTTTTTATGTTATTATTGAATTGACGCTGTTGTGTTGATTAGCACACACTTTGATTTTCATTTTATTTAAAGTAAAGTTAGTTATTTTAATTCGGGAAAGCTGTTAGGATTTATTCTGGCAGCTTTTTTTTTAACTTCTATTTTTGTAATATTACTACTAAATTCTTTGGGAGTGCGAAAAATTAAATACAAAAAAGGCAGGAAAGTAGTGCCTACTGTTCTTGAATATACTGGAATTCACAAGGAGGTTCCAACCGATATGCAGTTGTTTGTTTATGACACACATGATTTAATGGAATGTTCTGATGTGCGTTTCAAACATATAGCCCATCAGTTTGATATGAATAAGACCAATTGGCTGAACGTACACGGATTGAATGATGTAGAAGAGATTCAGGAGATTGGCAATTATTTGAAGGTGGATCATTTTATGTTGGGGGATATTCTTAACACGACCAAACGTACTAAGATTGACGAATATCACGACGTCCTTTTTTTTAATATTAAATCGTTGTTACCCGCTAAAGATTCCGACAATATCAATGTAGAGCAAGTAAGTTTTCTTTTAAAAGACCGATTGGTGACTTCGTTTCAGGAAAAAAGAAGCGATTTCTTTGCGCACTTGAGGGAACGTATCAGATCGCATTCCGGTATTGTAAGGGATAAAGGACCCGATTATTTGTTGTACTTGTTGTTGGATGCAGTTATGGAAAATTTCTACATTACCATAGAAGCCGAGGAGGATAAGGTAGAAGAATTGATTAACGAAACCAAAAAGAGCACCCAACTGTCCATTTTAGAGCAAATCGAAAAACATCGCGATAATTTTCATTTTCTCAAACGGGCTATTATACCGCTAAGGGATTCGTTACATACGATAAAAATGACCAAAGAGGATAATGTTTTTAATGTTATTGAAAAGGAGAATTACAGTTTTTACGAGCGTTTGTATCAAAAAAGTTTAGAGTTATTAGAACAAATTGAATACGATTTGGGGAATTTAGAAAGTGCTTCGTCTATCTTTTTTTCGATGCAGAATCATAAGATGAATGAAGTCATGAAAACACTCACGGTAGTATCGGTATTTTTTATGCCTTTGACCTTTATTGTGGGGGTTTATGGAATGAATTTCGACAACATGCCTGAATTGCATTGGAAATATGGTTATTTCATGGTCTTGGGCGGCATGTTTTTGTTATTTGTGATGATGGTGTATTATTTTAAATGGCGTAAATGGTATTAAGATGAAAAGTTTTGTTAGTAATATTTCCAATAGAGAGTTTGATATCCATGAAATGGTTTTGGGGGAAGATCTCCGAAAATCGATTTTAGAGTTTATTAAGAAAGAGCATCCGGATTTTAATGAGAACAGTAAAATGTCGCTCTCGGAACTGAATTTTTTCAGAGAGCAATATATTTCTGAATTTTTATCAAAAGAGGTATCCGAATTGAATGAACTCGAAAAAACGGTAGACAAAGCGCTGGGCGATAAACCCTCTTTGCTTTATGGTTTGGAGGAGAAAACACAAGATTACACTTTTGGGCAACGCGTGGCCGATAAGGTAGCTGAATTTGGCGGTAGTTGGACCTTTATCATTTCGTTTGTTGTTTTCTTGATCCTCTGGATTATTACCAATGTCTTTTTTTTACTGAACAAAGGGTTTGATCCGTTTCCTTTTATTTTACTGAATTTAATTCTATCGTGTATTGCGGCGTTACAGGCACCGGTAATTATGATGAGCCAAAACAGACAGGAGGAGAAAGACCGGGAACGCGCTAAGAATGATTATATGATTAATATCAAATCAGAATTAGAAATCAGAATGTTACATGAAAAAATAGACCATTTAATCATGCATCAGGAAGAAGCGTTAATCGAGTTGCAAAAAGTTCAGATCGATATGATGAATGATATTCTTAAGCATGTGAAGAAATAATGGTGTAAAAGTTTTGTTTCAATTACTTAAAATACTTAGCTTAAAAATTGTGTAACATAATAAATACCCATACATTTGTAATTGTATTCAAAATTCCGGAAAATATGTTTGAATTTCAACAGTACTTAGGTTTTCTTTTATTTTTAGCCATCCTTACTATGGGATTCTGGTTAATGATTTTCTTAATTAATTTCGTATTCTACTGGGTAGGAGGTTACTTATGGGAATCTTACAAAGAAAAGAGAGCTCAAAGACTTGCAGAACAAGAAGAAGAACAAGCTACAGTATAGTTTGGTTCTTTTCAGAAATAAAAAACCTCGACACAGTCGAGGTTTTTTTGTGGGTTGTTATCCCATGATGTCTCCATCGCCATTATTGTCATTTTGACGTGGTCTGAAGTCTTTATCAGTTTTCTTCTTGTTGAATCGGTACGTAAACGAAAAGGTAAAACTTCTTTTTCTGAATTGCATTTCACTATATGAATTCAAACCAGGTAATTGTATGTCCTGAATTCTTTTACGAGAATTGAATACGTCGTTAACATTGAATGAAAGCGTTCCCATATCCTTTAAGATATCTTTGCTAAATCCAAGATTGGCACTAGCAATTCCTTTAGAAGTTCCTTGCGCCGTTTTTTGAGGTGCAAAATACATTCCGTTGGTTTGCCATTCAATTTTATACGGTAAAGTTATTCTTGATGTCAAACGGCTAAACCAGCTTGTCGCTTTTCTATCGAAATTAATCGTTACCGGGTTGTTGTTCACATCCACATAGTTGAATTCTCCATCGGTTGTACTGTGGAAGAAATTAAAGTTTCCGTTTAATTTCCACCATTTTTTGAAGTTATAGTTCAAATTAAATTCAAAACCTATTTTGTCTTCTGTACTTAAGTTGAAAGGCTTGTTTACCACTACCGGTAAGCCGTCAATTTCATCTCCTCGTTTTCTTCGTACGATCTGGAATGAATCCGTAGTGTGATTTAAATACAGCGACGTATTAAAAGTAAGTTTGTCCCATTTTTTTAGGAAACCAATGTCAAAAGCATTCGTAAAGGCTGGATTAATTTCAGGGTTTCCTTCAAATAAGTTTACGTTACTAGTGTACGATGCAAACGGATTGATGAAACGATCTCTCGGACGAGTAATTCTTCGACTGTAGTTCACAGAAATATTGCTGTCTTCACTGAATTCATAGGTTAAGAAAGCACTAGGGAAGAAATTATCGTACTTTTTAGTCGTAAAATCATCTGTTTTCAAGAAGTTTACTTCTATATGCGAATACTCATAACGTAATCCCAATAAGAAAGAGAACTTGCTGATTTTAGAACCAAACTGAGTATAACCTGCCGTTACATTTTCTTTGTAATTTAAAGTATTGGTAAAATAGTCAATATCAGTGTATGGATCCGTAAAACTTCTTCTTTCTTGTACTTGATAGTCGGACGTAAAGTCTACATAGTTTCCTCTGAATCCAGCTTCAAATTGAGAGTTTTTCCCTAACGGAATTACATAATCTGCTTGGATTAAGTTACGGTTTTGTCTGTTGTTTCTTCTTGTTTTTTCAGAAGATACGTAAGCATTGGTTTCTACGATTCGTCCTTGAATATCAGTATTCTCGTCTTCATTTTCGGTACCAAAAGCTCCGTCGATGGTTAATTTATGACCGTCTTTTTTGAATTTCTTTACAAAGTTGGTAGTAAATTCAATGTTTTCATTATCGCCAAGTCCTCTGTTGAAGCGTTGTCTGGTATTGATGAAATCAAGATTGTTGTCATAATTATAATAAAATACATTATCATCGTTGTTGCCTTTATTGTTACGGTAGTTGAAGGCATTGGTCCACGAAGTATTTTTGTCTAACATTAATTCGATACCAAAATTGATATTAGCTCCTTTACCATAACGATCGCTGGTACGACGCTCTTCGGTGTAATTTCTCAAGCTTCCATCAGGATTTAAATTTTCCTGATTAATCAAAGTACTACCTGGGTTCAGTCTTTTGTTGTAACCCAAAGTGGTAAAGAAGTTAAACGCTTCTTGTTTTACGTTGATATTAGCCGAACCGCTAGTGTTTTCTGGAGTTCCCGCTGAAACGATGAAAGTTCCGTTAACCCCTTGATTTTTACCTTTTTTCAGTAGGATGTTAATAATTCCTCCGCCTCCTTCCGCATCGTAACGAGCTGAAGGGTTGGTTACTACTTCTACTTTATCGATAGCGTCAGCCGAGATTAATCGTAAAGCATCGTTAACACTAGCAGCGTTAGATGGTTTGCCGTCGATTAAGATGCGTACGTTTTCATTTCCTCGTAAAGCCACAGCACCTTCCGTACTCACTGAAATCGAAGGTAAGTTGTCTAAAACATCACTAACGGTACCACCACGAACAAGTACATCTTTTCCTACGGTGTACACTTTTTTGTCTAATTTAATGTCGACAGAAGTTCTTTCAGCACGAATCACTACTTCGTCGATCATTTTAGCATCATCTTCTAGGGCGATAGTGCCAAGAAAAGTGTCTGCCGAAATGTTTTTGTCTTTTATTTCATAGGTTTTAAAAGACATAAATTCGACTTTAATAGTGAATTTGCCCGGGCGAATGTCGATTTTGAATTCCCCTTTGGCATCCGTTACAGCCCCAGAAACAACTTGGTTTGTACCTGTAAGTACTGTTACCGTAGCATAATCTAAAGGAGCTGAAGTTGATTTTTCAACAACTTTTCCTGAAATAGTTACTCTTTTTCCTTCTTGTCTTGGCTGAGCCGATAACAAGGAAAAACAGAACAGGAATACTAGAAGTAAAGATTTTTCTATTAATTTCATGTTTTTAGTTTTACAAAAGCAAAAATAAGAGTCATGAAATTTTATTTTCCCAAAGTAATGTTAAATGAGAAAAATTACAGAATTTCTTTAATTTTTTCAGTGGGTCTGCCAATTACCGCTTTGGATCCATTCACGATAATAGGTCTTTCGATGAGTTTCGGATTCTGAATCATGGCTTCAATTAATTCGTCTTCGGATAAGTCTTTTCCTTTGTATTGTTCTATCCAAATGGCTTCTTTTTTTCGAATTAAATCTATAGCCGGAAGGTTTAATTTTCGAAGTAATTCTTGTAATTCTTCCTTAGTTGGAACATTGTCTAAATAGTTAATAATTTGAAAATCAACTTTAGCGTTTTCTAGAAAAGCGATGCCTTCTCTAGATTTAGAACAACGGGAATTATGGTATATGGTAATCATTTTTTTTTATTGGTTTGAAATGTTGTAATTTGTAACAAAAATAGGTCTTTTGCTACTTATTTTCATAATTTAAAATCACAGAAATGTATATCGAACAATTCAATACTTCCAAATTCAAATTTATTCTGTATTTGCCATTTCCGTTTTTGTTTTTAGGGATGATGTTGCTCAATTTTATGGCTATTAAGCTTTTAAATCTTGATGTGAATCAGATTATTCAGAACGAGATTGATAAAAATGGTGTTAATCGTTTCTTTATTGATACGATGTTGTCTTTTGTATTTGGACTAATCTTATTGTTTGTTTGGGTGAGATACGTTCAGAAAATAAGTCTAATCCGGTTTACAACTTCTAGAAGCAAGGTTGATTGGAAGCGTATTTTCTTTGCCTTTTCCATTTGGGGAGGCTTCCAAATCATCGTTACTGCGTTAAGTTATTATAGCTCTCCAGAGAATTATGTATGGAATTTTGATGCGTCTAAATTCTTCGTTTTTTTACTCATCGCTGTGATTCTCATTCCTTTTCAAACTAGTTTCGAAGAATATTTATTCCGCGGGCATTTGTTGCAAGGTTTAGGTGTTTTGACTAAAAACAGATGGTTTCCATTGTTGTTTACCTCCATTATTTTTGGTTTAATGCATTTAGCGAATCCTGAAGTGACCAAAATGGGGAATATTATTTTAGTGTATTACATAGGAACGGGTTTCTTTTTGGGGATTATTACTTTAATGGATGAAGGACTTGAATTGGCGTTGGGTTTCCATTTGGCTAATAATTTGATTACCGCGTTGATGGTAACCGCTAATTGGACTGCTTTTCAAACGCACTCAGTTTTAAAAGATATTTCTAACCCGAGTATCGGATTTGAAATTCTTATGCCGGTTTTTGTGGTATTTCCATTGCTATTGCTGGTTTTTTCATATAAATATGGTTGGAGTAATTGGAAAGAAAAATTAACCGGAAAGGTAACTAAAGTGAATGCTAATCCTTATATAGAGTAATATGAGTCTTCCAGCGTATTCCATTGTTCATGATCAGTTTAAGTTTAATGGAGTTCATTTTTCTAAAGAAGAACTCTGTGCTATTGCTGAAGGTTATCTTAATCAAGAAGAAGAGTATCTAAAGGATGCCGGTCATTTTATCTTGCAATGGTTTGATGAAAACGATTTTGTGAATGTGCAAACTTCTGGAACTACAGGAACGCCAAAACTCATTGCTATCAAGAAACAAGCTATGATGTATTCGGCTTTGGCTACGGGTGAATTTTTTACGTTAGCTCCTGGAGATAAAGCCTTGTGTTGTCTTCCGGTGAAATATATTGCTGGAAAAATGATGTTGGTTCGTGCTTTTATTCTAGGTTTAGCAATCGATTTAGTAGCACCTCAATCAAACCCGATGGAAGGCAATAGTACGATTTACGATTTTGTAGCGATGGTTCCTTTGCAGGTAGAAAAATCGATGCAGCAGTTACATCAAATCAAAAAAATAATTATTGGAGGCGCTAAAGTGAATGCTGAGTTAGCGGCACAACTTCAATCTACCATGACAGCGGTTTATGAAACCTACAGTATGACTGAAACGGTTACCCATATTGCGGCAAAAAGAGTAGGGGAGAAAACGTTTAAACTTTTACCTAATGTTACTATTTCAACGGATGCTCGTCATTGTTTGGTCATTGCTGCTCCTTTATTAAATCCCGAACTCATCGTCACAAATGATGTAGTTACTTTACTTTCGGATACCGAATTTATCTGGGAAGGAAGAATTGATAATGTGATTAATAGTGGAGGGATTAAATTATTTCCAGAACAAATAGAAGAGCAACTTTCGGGAAAACTTTCCGGTCGCTTTTTTGTGGGAGCAATAGCGGATCCAATTCTCGGCGAGAAATTAGTGTTAGTCATAGAAGGAGCGCCTTACGAATTGGATTCAACTGTTTTCGATTCGCTTTCCAAATACGAGAAACCCAAAGCAATGTATTTCATTCCGTCTTTTTTAGAAACCGAAACAGGTAAAATCAAACGAAAAGAAATATTGAAGACCTTAAACTAAAAAGAGCAATTGATTAATTGCTCTTTTTAGTTTTTTTAGTCAGCCTCTGGTGTTACTATGGTTGATGAGGATTTGTGTTCTTTGTGGGCTAGTGTAAAATTGATTCCGCAAAACAAAAAATGGGTATTGGTGTTTTTGGTGGCACTCAAATCTCTTTGCCATAAGTAACCCACAGTCACTCCCATTGAGTTGCTTGCTTGATAACCGATACCTCCAAAAAGTCGATTTCTACTGAATGTTGGTGCATCACTGGAAAAAAACACTTCATCATAAGTGTTTACAAATAAGGTTTTAGCTTGAATCGTTTCATTGTTTAAAGGTACAATTAAACTGAGACGGTATCTGTAGCGTTCTGCATTCGTGTTGCTATCGGTTATCGGATCATGAAAAAACCTTTTTTCTGTTCTAAAGCGTTGTTCAATTCTTACTCTAGAGATAAACTCAGAATACGCATATTGTAACCAAACACGAAATTCTTCTCTAGTTTTTTTGCTGTCGGTATAAGTGTTGTAAGACCCTAGACCTGCAAATAACTGATGTTTCTTATTAAAATTATAACCTCCTCCGGCTTTTATTTCGTAGTAGTCGATTTTAGAAAAATCGGCAATCGATCGTGCTTGTGTTTCCCCATACACATACCATTTCGGGTTAAATCGGTAGCTTACAGATAAAGTCGAGAAACCTGACAGGTGCTCTTTTTTTTGTGCAAAAAGCGTATTATGAGAGGTTAAAACTGCGATTAATAATAGTATAGGAGAAATGTTTCTCATGTTATATAATGAATGTTTACAGAACGTAAAGTACGTTTTAAATGTTTGTTATTTTTCTAAAGCAAATTTAAAAAAAAAGAGACTAAGTATTTAGTCTCTTCCTTATAGTTTATGCTATTTTAAAGAAAAATTTTCAAGAAATAGTATAGTAGTGCTGCTAAAAGGGCAGATACGGGAATGGTTAAAATCCAAGCCCATAATAAATTAATAGTAACTCCCCATCGTACAGCAGACACACGTTTCGTTACTCCAACACCAATGATTGAACCTGTAATGGTGTGTGTAGTAGATACAGGGATTTTAAAGTGTTCTGTGATAAATAAGGTTAAAGCTCCAGCAGATTCTGCAACTACTCCTTCAAAAGCAGTTACTTTAGTAATTTTAGATCCCATGGTTTTTACAATTTTCCAACCACCACTCAAAGTTCCTAAAGCAATCACACTGTAACACGTTAAAGGAATCCATTCCGGCATTTTAGCTTCAATTCCTTTGTCCGGATTTGGTAAAACAACTTGAAGCCATTCTGGCATAGCCATTACATCCACACCATTTGTATTGATATAAACGGCTACAGCTGCTGCAATAATTCCCATTACTTTTTGAGAATCATTACCTCCATGACCTAAACTGAAAGCGGCAGAGGATAACAATTGGGTTTTTTTCAGAATTTTTTCTGCTTTTCCAGCGGAGAAACTACTAAATAGTAAACAGATTGTACTTAAACTGAAGATGATAAAGCCCACCAAAAGCCATTTGATGTTTTCTGGCTCTCCCATAACACTCCAAAATTGAGACTCGAATCTTGGTTTTTTAATTTCGTGGTACGGTTTCATTACGTAATAAAGAAACCCAACAGTAGCAGCCATAAAACTCAAAGTAAAAAGTTTCGGATAGATACTTTTTTTAGCAGAATACATGAACCACAAAGATACCAAGTAAGAAATTAGCATACCTACAAGAGGTGCTAAGGCTATAAAAGCAATAACAACCAATACACCTGAAGGTAATAATTCTCCTTCTTTCGCTGCTTTAAACCAGTTTACGATAGCCAATCCGGCATGTTCTGGATCAGCAACTTTTCCAGAAAAACCATGGGCTAAGGCTGCTCCGGCAAATCCACCAATTAAAGTATGAGAAGAAGAGGAAGGTATTCCTTTCCACCAAGTAAATAAGTTCCAAGCAATAGCCGCTAAGATTCCGGCTAGAATTACTACTAAATCGATGTTGGCGGTACTGGCCGTTTTAGCCACGGTATCCGCAACCCCAAATCCAAAAACCCAATACGCTAAAAAGTTAAAAAACGCTGCCCAAAGCACTGCTTGGAAAGGAGTTAAAACTTTTGTTGCTACAATGGTGGCAATGGAATTGGCCGCATCGTGAAAGCCATTAATATAGTCAAATAATAAGGCTAAAAGGATTATGATGATAAGTAAAGTCATACGTTTATGATCGAAAAATCGACATTAAGAATGTTTAACAGAAATTTGTTCAATTACGTTAGAAACGTCTTTACATCTGTCTGATGCCATTTCCAAAGCAGATAAAACTTCTTTGTATTTGATTACTTTAATAGCATCCGATTCATTTTCGAAAATATCAGCTACCGCTCTATCAAAAACCACATCTCCTTTGCTTTCCAATTTGTTGATTTTTTTACAAATCGCTTTAATAGAAGCATGATTGTTTAAGTCTTGTAAATCTTTCACTGCAGTGTGGATTAATTGACAAGCCTCAAGATTGATTTCTGTTAACTTTCTAATTGATTTAGTAATTTTTTCAATTTGATACAAACGCATTCTGCTAGCCGCTCCGTGCATGTTATCAGCCACATTGTTAATCGCTTTGATCAAGGCATTGATGTCTTCTCTATCGAAAGGAGTTATGAAGTTTTTGCTCAATTCTAATTGAGTTTTATGCGTAATTCCTTCTATCTTGTTCTCTAATTCTTCAATTTTTTTCAAATAACTTTCCCTTTCTTCTTTAGGAACGTTCACCGCTTCATGCAATACTTCAGCTAATGTTACTAATGAACTACTAGCTTGCTCAAATAATGGGAAAAATTTAGTGTCTTTTGGGACTAAAAATTGAAAGATACTGTTAAGGTTCATGATTTCTAATTTTATTGGTGCGAAAGTACGTTGGTTGTGTTAAGAAATGATTAAATTAATATAAAACTCGTATTAACAATTTCGTTACATTTTCTTAATACAAGATCCTACGGTTTGATATGGTTTTTGTATTTTAGCATCTCAAATTTACGAAAATAATTAACACAACACTATGGAATTAAACTTCAATAAAAACGAAGATCATAACAAACTTTTACTTTCAGAATTAAGACAACGATTAGCCAAAGTGAAATTGGGCGGAGGCGAAAAAAGAATAGAAAAATTGCATGCCGAAGGCAAGATGACCGCCAGAGAGCGCATTGATTATTTGTTGGATAAAAATGAAAAATCAATTGAAATTGGCGCTTTTGTAGGTGATGGAATGTACCAAGAACACGGCGGTTGTCCGAGCGGTGGGGTAGTAGTGAAAATAGGATACATCCAAGGAAAACAATGTATCGTAGTAGCCAATGATGCTACGGTTAAAGCCGGTGCTTGGTTTCCGATTACCGCTAAAAAGAATCTACGCGCTCAGGAAATAGCCATGGAAAACCGTTTGCCTATTATCTATTTAGTGGATTCTGCGGGTGTTTATTTACCACTACAAGATGAAATTTTTCCAGATAAAGAACATTTTGGACGTATTTTTAGAAACAATGCGTTGATGAGCAGTATGGGAATCACCCAAATTGCTGCTGTAATGGGAAGTTGTGTAGCCGGTGGGGCTTATTTACCTATTATGAGTGACGAAGCTTTGATTGTAGACAAAACTGGAAGTATTTTCCTAGCAGGGAGTTATTTGGTAAAAGCCGCTATTGGCGAAACTATCGATAATGAAACTTTAGGAGGTGCTACGACTCATTGTGAGATTTCGGGGGTAACCGATTTTAAAGCGAAAGACGATGCTGCTGCTTTAGACAGAATTAAGAGTATTGTTGGTAAAATGGGCGATTTTGAGAAAGCAGGGTATAACCGCGTGAAACCGCAAAAACCCGCTTTAAATCCGGAAGATATTTATGGTATTTTACCTAAATCCCGTGCGGAACAATACGATATGATGGACATCATCAAACGTTTGGTAGATAATTCAGAGTTTGACGAATATAAAGAAGGCTACGGACAAACCATTATTACAGGTTATGCCCGTATAGACGGTTGGGCTGTAGGAATTGTTGCCAATCAGCGTAAGATTGTTAAAACTACCGGATCGAAAACGAAACCTAGCGAAATGCAGTTTGGTGGCGTTATTTATTCGGATTCTGCCGATAAAGCAACGCGTTTTATAGCCAATTGTAACCAAAAGAAAATTCCTTTGGTATTCATGCACGATGTCACCGGATTTATGGTAGGTAGTAAATCGGAGCACGGAGGAATTATTAAAGATGGTGCTAAGATGGTGAATGCTGTATCGAATTCGGTGGTGCCGAAATTTACCATCATTGTAGGAAATTCTTATGGTGCCGGAAATTATGCGATGTGCGGTAAGGCGTATGATCCTAGATTAATATTTGCTTGGCCAAGTGCTGAGTTGGCAGTAATGGGAGGGGCACAAGCGGCTAAAGTATTATTACAAATTGAAGCCGCTTCTTTGAAAGCCAAAGGAGAAGAAATTACTCCCGAAAAAGAAGAAGAATTATTCAACAAAATTAAGTCCCGTTACGATCAGCAAGTTTCGCCTTATTATGCTGCTTCTCGTTTGTGGACTGATGCTATTATCGATCCTCTTGAGACTAGAACATGGATTTCCATGGGTATTGAAGCCGCTAATCATGCACCGATTGAAAAGCCTTTTAACCTAGGAGTAATTCAAGTGTAATGAACTAAGTAGAAACAAATATAATTTCAGTTTTTTAGATTGCAATGATCATTAAACTTTCCTTAAAATAAATTAAAAATCAAAATCTACCATTATCTTTATATGGTAGATTTTTTATTATCCCTTTATGAAAAAAGTAGTATCAACTTTGCTTTTGGTAAGCAGTTTTCAATTGGTTTTTGCACAGCTCACCGTGGCCAAAGAAACTTTTACCCGTCGCGATTCCTTACAAGGAGGATTACGCCCAGAACGAACTTCCTTTGATGTGCAACGCTATGATTTGAATATCATGATTAACCCCGAAGAAAAGTCGATCGTAGGGTATAACGACATTGCATTTAAAGTAGTGACTCCAACTGCTAAAATTCAGGTCGATTTGTTCGAAAACTTACAAGTAGACAGTATTGTCTATAATCACAAAAAATTAGCGTTTCAACGTGAATATCTAGCCACTTTTATCGCCTTTCCGGAAAAATTAAATCCAGGAACGGAACACAGCATTCGTTTTTATTATTCAGGTAAACCGGTTATCGCTAAAAAAGCACCATGGGATGGCGGTTTTGTATTCAGTAAGGATACTGCCGGAAAACATTGGATAGCCGTAGCTTGTCAAGGTTTTGGTGCCAGTTCTTGGTTTCCAGTGAAAGATACACAAAGTGATGAACCTGATTTTGGTACTTCCGTTCGCGTAGCAGTCCCTAATGGGTTAATGAATGTTTCAAATGGAAGATTTTTAGGGAGTAAAGACCTGAACAATGGGTATACGCGCTGGGATTGGGAAGTTAAAAATCCTATCAATACTTATGATATTACTATTAATGTAGCCGATTATGTGCACATTCATGACAACCACAAAGGCTTGGATCTAGATTATTATGTGTTACGCGCTAACGAAGAAAAAGCTCGTAAGCATTTTGAAGAAGTGAAACCCATGATGGATTGTTTCCAGTCTAAATTTGGAACGTATCCTTTCGCGGAAGATGGTTACAAATTGGTGGAGACTCCGTATTTGGGGATGGAACACCAGAGTGCAGTGGCCTACGGGAATCGTTATTTGAAAGGGTATTTAGGTAACGACTTGTCTCATACCGGCGTTGGACTACTATTCGATTTTATTACGATTCACGAATCAGGACATGAATGGTTTGGTAATAGTATTACGTCTAAGGATATAGCCGATATGTGGATACATGAAGGGTTTACACAATATTCTGAAATTGTCTTCGTAGAATGTCAGTTTGGTTATGAAAAAGCGATGCAATATGCCAACGGTCTTCAACAAAATGTAAGAGGCGATAGTCCTATTATTGGACACTATGGAGTTAACAAAGAAGGAAGTGGCGACATGTACCCGAAAGGAGCTTTATTACTAAATACGCTTCGTCATATTGTGGCCGATGATGCTAAATGGTGGAGTATGTTGTTGAAATATTCTGAAACCTTTAAAAAACAAATCATAACCCATCAAGACGTAGTTGACTTCTTTAACAAGGAATCGGGAATGGAGTTGACCCCTATTTTTAACCAGTATTTGCGTTATACCGAAATTCCAAAATTAGAATTCCGAAAAGATAAAAAAGGGGTAGCGTACCGTTGGGTGACTAACGAGAAGAACTTTAGCATGCCTGTAGATGTTATGATTAAAGGAAAAAAAGTAAGATTGAACGGTACAAACGACTGGAAAACAGTAAATTCGAAAGTGAAATCACCTCAAGAAATTCAACCTATTAAAGAGCATTTTTATATCCGTTATTAGTTTTTCAACGGTAATCGTGTTGCTTCGGAAAAGGTTGTAATACGCAGTATTAAAAAAGGAGTTCGGTATTTGTATGGAACTCCTTTTTTGGTATTAGAAAGATTGAAAAGTCGCTTTTTTCCAAAAATAGCAGTAGGCGTTAGGAACGGTGGTTTCGTTTAACAAACAGCCAGGTTCTAGTTCCGGAAAAGTTTCCGCGTAAGTTTCTATTTTATTTCGTTCTACTCGGGTACTAATCACATCGCGTGTCACTCCATTCGGGTGATGAATTCCAGCCGAAGCCATTAATTCCATCGCGCTTTTAACGGTCTCTTGTTGGAATCGGGCTACACGAATACTTTTTTCTTCAGGAACCAATCCTTTCGTGAGTTTAGGATCTTGAGTCGCTACTCCGGTAGGACAGGTGTTGGTGTGACATTCTAATGCTTGTATACATCCTAAGGCAAACATCATTCCACGGGCCGAGTTGCACAAATCGGCACCAATAGATAAGCAACGAATAATATCGAAACCAGAGACCACTTTACCGCTGGCAATAATTTTAATCTCGTCTTTAATTCCAAAACCATTCAAGCAGTCATATACAAAGGCTAAAGCATCTCGTAACGGCATTCCTACATGATCGGCATATTCAGGAGGTGCAGCGCCAGTACCTCCTTCGCCACCATCCACGGTAATAAAATCAAGGTAGGTTTGTGTGGTGACCATCGCTTTACAAATTGCAATAAACTCCGATTTGTTTCCGATACAAATTTTAATTCCGATAGGTTTTCCTCCCGAATGTTTTCGAAGCAGTTTTACAAACTCCATGAGTTCTAGAGGCGTGGTAAAGGCCGAATGTTTCGGAGGTGATACAATGTCGTTGTCTTTTTGAACCAAACGAATTGCTGCAATTTCGTCAGTCACTTTTTCTTTCGGTAAAATCCCTCCGTGTCCAGGTTTAGCTCCTTGGGAGAATTTAATTTCAATCATTTTTACATTTTCAAGAGTCGCTCTTTTTTTGAATTCTTCCAAGGAAAAATTACCTTCCGCGTCTCTGGTGCTGAAATAGCCGGTACCAATATTCCAAACCACATCTCCTCCGGGCTCCAGGTGATAAGGAGATAATCCGCCTTCCCCCGTATTGTGGTAAAAACCACCTTGTTTGGCTCCGGCATTTAAGGCTAAAATGGCATTTTTACTCAAAGAACCATAACTCATCGCACTAATATTGAATAGGCTTGCCTCATAGGGGCGCGCACATTGGGAAGATCCAATGGTCACTTTTGGCGTTTCATTCACTTCATGAAACGGAATGGCTTTTACGCTATGATTGATCCATTCGTAGCCAACTTCGTAAACGTTAAGTTGTGTTCCGAAAGGCTGCGTAGAAGTTTCTTTCTTACTTCTTTGGTACACCAAACTGCGTTGTAAACGATTAAACGGCTTACCTTCGGTATCGGTTTCAATGAAATACTGACGCATTTCTGGTCCGATAGATTCCAACAAGTAACGCATTCTTCCCAACAAAGGAAAATTTCGTTTGATGGTTTGTTTGGACTGGTACATGTCGTAGAGTCCCATGAGAATTAAAGGAAAGAAAATCAGTAATAAAAAACTGAACTTCCAATTCACGAAAATTAAAATGGCCAATAGTGATAAAATGGTAATGCTAAAAACAATAAATGCTTTCCTCATGATAGTTGATTAGTTTGTGATTTTGGGTTAAAGTAATAAAAATATTTTATTCTTTAAAGGAATACAACTAAATTAGTGGACGTATAGTTTTTTTATTTTTGAAGATGAAACATTTTTATTTAATAGTATTTTTATTGGTAGCAGTCACTGGCTGTAAAACGATTCAAGAGTCGCCCAAGGAGTCCCACTTTGCTATTGCTATTCATGGGGGAGCCGGTACCATTCTGAAACAAAATATGACTCCGGAATTGGAAGCCGAATATAGAGAAACACTAAAAAAAGCGGTTCAAACGGGGTATGCTATTCTCAAACAAGGAGGAACAAGTTTAGAGGCGGTCCAAAAAACAATCATGGTTTTGGAAGATTCTCCACTTTTTAATGCTGGCAAGGGTGCGGTTTTTACCAGTGAAGGAAAAAACGAGTTGGATGCTGCTATAATGGATGGAAAAACCTTAAAAGCGGGATCTGTGGCTGGGGTGACTACCGTGAAAAATCCCATTTTGTTAGCCAATGCGGTTATGACCCAATCGCCTCACGTGATGTTAACCCAAAAAGGAGCGGAAGAGTTTGCTAAGTTGCAGGGATTAGAACTAGTGGATCCTTCGTATTTTTATACTGAAAAAGCTTTTAAAGCCTTAGAAAGAGCTAAAAAAGCAGAACAAGAAAAAGACAGTAAGTTTGGAACGGTAGGCTGTGTGGCTTTGGATCAATACGGAAATTTAGCCGCAGGAACTTCTACCGGAGGAATGACCAATAAACGTTGGAATAGAGTAGGTGATGCACCAATTATAGGAGCAGGAACCTATGCCAATAATAATTCATGTGCGGTTTCAGCAACGGGTTGGGGTGAGTTTTTTATCCGATCGGTGGTGGGACATGATATCTCTGCTTTATTGGAATATAAGAAAATGAAATTACAACAAGCCACTCAAACGGTCATGAACAAAGTACAAAATTTAGGAGGCGATGGAGGAGTGATTGCTATCGACAAGAAAGGAAATATTTCTTTCGAGTTTAATACCCCGGGAATGTATAGAGCTTCTATTGATAAAGAGGGCAAGGTATACGTAGGGATTTATAAAGGCGAATAATTGGGATACATTTTCTATTTATTATAACGCATAAAAAAACACCCCAAAAATAAAGTGTTTTTGGGGTGTTTTTTTGTTATAATGCAGCAGGCACATTGGCCCAATTGATTCCTCTTTTAATTCGAAGGAGTTGGGTTTCGGTTACATTGTAACGCTTGGCTAATTTGCTAAGAGGGACATTTTCATTCATTCGTTTTTTAAGAATCATTACTTCCTTAACAGTTAGTTTGGCTCTTGTAATTCTACCCGGATATACTGCCACCGCTTTGGCTTTAATCACAAAAGGGCTATTTTTTTGGTGAGCCACATTTTCCTCACGGGTCATCCATTTTAGGTTAGAATGATGGTTGTTGAGTTTGTCAAAATCTAAATGTGCTACTAAATTGTGTTCTGGTGATTCTTTTTCAAGAAATGCTGTTGCCACAAATCGATGGGTGAGCCCGCTGAACGTTTTCTTTCTTTTGGCTTCTAATTTTCTGAATTTTTGTTGGTATTTACTCCAAACAATTTCCAGTTCTTCTTTTTTGGCTTCTAATTCTTTTAAGAGCCTCAAAAATTCTTCTTCATTGTCTTTGCATTGTTTTAACAGCGAACGAAGGTCTCGAATTTCTTGCTTCAAACCTTCAATTTGAGCCCTTGTTTCATCAACGTAGGCCTGGTTTTTTGGACTATGAGGGGTGTGAACCGTAATATTGAAAGACGGATATCCTTCGGTGGTATTCTGACTGACAAGATTTTCTTCATTGGTTTGAAGATTCAGCTTTTTTATCTTGCCATGATTGGAAACAAACAGTCTGAATTTTTCTTTGAAAGGGGATTTTAATTCAATCTCACTCCAAATTTCTTTGTCAAAATATCTTTTCAAATGCATAGTAAAACAATTTAAGTAAATTAATTTTCTTTTTGCCCCATCATCATCAGATAAGCTTTTAAAAACTCATCTAAATTTCCGTTCATCACTCCTTCTACGTCACTAGTTTCGTATTGGGTACGAACGTCTTTAATTAGTTTGTATGGATGCATCACGTAGTTACGTATTTGCGATCCCCATTCGATTTTCATTTTACCGGCTTCAATATCAGCTCTTTGTTCCAAACGTTTTTTTAACTCTATTTCGTACAACTGTGAGCGAAGCATTTGCAAGGCTCTTTCACGGTTGTCGTGTTGAGAACGGGTCTCGGAGCACTGAATTTGAATTCCAGTGGGTTTGTGCAATAATTGTACTTTAGTTTCTACTTTGTTTACATTTTGTCCACCGGCACCGCTGGAGCGAGCAGTGGTAATTTCGATATCAGCCGGACTAATGGCGATTTCTATAGTGTCGTCTACCAAAGGATATACATATACTGAGGCAAAAGACGTATGGCGTTTGGCGTTACTGTCGAACGGTGAGATTCGCACTAAACGATGTACCCCATTTTCCCCTTTGAGGTACCCAAACGAATAGTCGCCTTCAAATTCTAACGTTACCGTTTTAATTCCAGCGACATCACCTTCTTGGAAGTTGAGCTCTCGGATTTTGTAGCCGTTCTTTTCGCCCCACATCATGTACATACGCATTAACATGCTGGCCCAGTCACAACTTTCGGTTCCTCCTGCTCCGGCAGTAATTTGCAATACAGCACTCATTGAATCGCCTTCGTCGGAAAGCATGTTTTTAAATTCAATGTTTTCGATGTGCGTTTGCGTTTTTTCAAACAGCTCGTCCAACTCCTGTTCGCTCAAATCGCCTTCTTTGCAAAATTCATAAGCAATTTGTAACTCGTCACAAAGATTCACGGCTTTCTCATAATCTTCGACCCATTTTTTCTTGGAACGAAGGTTACGAACAATTACTTCCGCTTCTTTGGCATTGTTCCAAAAATCAGGTGCAAAGGTCTTTTCTTCCTCGTTGGCAATCTCGATTAGTTTGGCATCGATGTCAAAGATACCTCCTCAACGCACCTAGGCGTTCTACAATACCTTTTATTTGATCGGCATTTGTCATATAAATTTTTTATTTTTGAATTTTATAAGGAATTTATCCGTCAATAGTATACACAACGAATAGTATAAATTAAATGAATAATTTATTTCGCTTGGGTTTTATGTAAGTATTGGGGACAAATACTTAGCAAATTTACTAATACTTTTGTTAAAATGGAAATAAATTTAATTAGTGATACTGTCACTAAGCCAACCAACGAAATGTTACACGCTATGTATCAGGCTAGAGTGGGCGATGACGTGTATAAACAAGATCCGACGGTTAATGCTTTAGAGGAGAAAGTAGCCCGTATGTTTGGAATGGAAGCGGCTTTGTTTTTTCCTTCTGGTACTATGGCCAATCAAACGGCATTAAAACTCCATACCAATCCAGGTGATGAGATTATTTGCGATAAATGGTCCCATATTTATCTTTACGAAGCGGGAGGTGCTGCTTTTAACAGTGGTTGTTCTCTAAGTTTGCTCGATGGTCATCGAGGAATGATTTCGGCGGATATGGTTAAAAATGCCATTAACGATCCCGAATTTTTTCATGCGCCATTGTCTACCTTGGTAAGTATTGAAAATACGACCAACAAAGGAGGAGGGGCCTGTTACGACATTGAAACGTTAAAAGAAATCAAGCAAGTTTGTTTGGATCATAACCTGAAATACCATTTGGACGGTGCTCGTTTGTGGAATGCACTCGTAGCCAAAGGACAGTCACCGAAACAATTTGGTGAGTTGTTTGATACGATTTCGGTATGTTTGAGTAAAGGTTTAGGCGCTCCTGTGGGCTCGGTTTTGGTATCTGATGCGGCTACGATTAAAAGAGCGTTACGTATTCGTAAAATCTTTGGTGGCGGTATGCGTCAGGCAGGATATTTGGCAGCGGCGGGAATCTATGCTTTAGACAATCATGTAGAGCGTTTGGCGGAAGATCATCGTAGAGCCAAAGAATTAGCTTTTATTTTACAAAGATTGCCATGGGTAGCTTCGGTAGAACCGGTAGAAACGAATATTTTAATTTTTACGGTACAGTCGCATTTGGATGAAAAATTTGTTATTCAAAAATTGAAAGAAAAGAGCATTCACATTAGTTCTATGGGACAAGGTAAACTGCGTATGGTGACCCATTTGGATTACCGTCAAGTGATGCACGAATATGTTTTGGAAGCGTTACAGCGATTACAATTCTAGCTATGTTCTAACTAGCCAAAAGAAGCTAAAAAGTCGGAATCGATTTTTTAGCTTTTTTTATTGCGGTATGATTGCTGTTACTTTTGGTGTAACTGTTTTTGAATTAGTAAGTTATAATTTTAACTTTTGTTTAAAGCCATAGAACAGTCAAGGGGTTTGTTGTCGTTTCTTTTTTGAAAGTATTTTCACAAATTGATGATGTATTTTTGAAGCAACCATCTTTTGGCGATTAACGTATTCTCTTGTAGGTTATTTTCTTTAATTTGCTTTTCAGTTGTTTGGAAGGTTTGTAACTTATTTTAGCACTTTTGATCGCTGCTTTTCCCAGTTCTTCTTCCTTTTCGGTTGCTGTTCCCGCTATGTTTAATTGAAAGGTTCCTAGAGTTTCAATTTTTACAATATTACCGTTGGTTAACGACTCACCAATAGCCTCGCTCAGGGCTATGATTACGCCATAGCAATCGGCTTTGCTCATGGAGGAACGACTAGCGACGATGCGTGAAAGGTCTTCTAGTGTCACCTCGCCTTGGCTTACTGCACAAGGATAGTATTTGACTTCTGGTGGCGAAACCAAATTGTTTTTCTTGGGAATCATTTTAAAGTGTACGGCCATAAAAAGAGAGTATTCGGTTGGATTATTGGATACAGTCTAGACAAATATAACAAAAGATGTACGACTTTTAGTATAAAGTCGTACATCTTTTGGGTGATTCTTGTACATCTTTTATGCAGAAGTTGTACATCTTTTATAAAATTAACGCGTACCAATCAATTTTATAATCCTCGTAGCGATAGAAAAATCGGAGTTTATTTAAACAAATCCATGCCTGGAATATTTGGCATGCCTTCTTTGGCTACTGCAGCTAATTCGGTTTCGTGAACGTTGGTCGCTTTCTCTATGGCTTTGTTTAAAACGTTAACCAAGTAATCTTCTAACATTTCTTTATCGTTAAGCAAATCGTCTGCGATGGAAATATTCTTGATTTTTCGGTTGGCAGTTAGCGTAACTTCTAACAATCCGTCATTGCTTTTTTCGTCAATTAAAACAAAGTCTAAACGCTTTTTGGTTTCTTCTACTTTTTGTTGGGTTTCTTTCAATTTGCCCATCATGCCCATGATATCTCCAAACATTTCTTTTAAATTTTAAATTAGTTACGCAAAATTACTAAATTGCATCTCATTTAAACAACTAAAAGAAAAATGAAAAACCTCATTAAAATAACTTTTTTAAGCCTTATTTTTGCTTTTTCAATTAACAATGTAACTGCACAAAAGAAAATGTCAAAAAATATTCAGCCTCCGGTAGCTAAGATTGTTCCCAAGAAATTAGAAAAACACGGAGATGTTCGTATCGATAATTACTATTGGTTAAACCAAAGGGAAGACAAAGAAGTGATTGATTATCTGAATGCTGAAAACAAATACTATGAGCAAATGACCGCCCATACGAAGGATTTTCAGAAGCTTTTGTTTGAGGAAATGAAATCGAGAATTAAAGAAGATGACCAATCGGTTCCGTATTTATACAATGGTTATTGGTATATTACCCGATATGAAAAAGGACAAGATTATCCAGTTTATTCTCGTAAAAAAGGAAGTTTAGAGGCTCCTGAGGAAATCATGTTCAATTGTAATGAAATGGCCAAAGGGCTTTCGTATTTTCAATTGGGCGGTGTGAGTGTGAGTCCTAATAACAAGTTTGCCACTTTTGGTGTTGATAAAGTGAGCCGAAGAATTTATACTATTCAGGTTAAAAATCTTGAGACAGGGGAAATTCTTTCGGATAAAATAGAAAACTGTACAGGCGGATCGGTTTGGGCTAATGACAATCAAACTATCTTTTATACTACTAAAGATCCGGTAACCCTTCGTTCTAATAAAATTTTCAAACATAAACTAGGTACAGACTCTAAAGATGACGTATTGGTGTTTGAAGAAAAAGACGAAACGTTTAGTGTTTTTATTTACAAAGAAAAATCGAAGAAATATTTAGTGATTGGTTCTCAAAGTACCATGACTACCGAATATCAAATCCTGAATGCTGATACACCGGATGCCGATTTTAAAGTGTTCCAAAAACGTACTCGTGGGTTAGAATACAATATTTCGCATTTTGGCGATAGTTTCTACGTGTTGACTAATACGGATCAAGCGACCAATTTTAAATTGATGAAAACACCGGAAACGGCTACAGAAAAAGAAAATTGGAAAGATGTTATTGCTCACCGCGACAATGTATTGTTAGAGGACATTGAAATATTTAAAGATTATTTGGTAGTTGAAGAACGTGAGAACGGTTTGACAAAACTACGCATCATGCCTTGGAGTGGTGTAGGAGAGTACTACCTTCCTTTTGACAGTGAAACGTATACGGCTTACACTTCAACTAATGTCGATTTTGATACCACTGTTTTACGCTATGGTTACCAATCGTTAAAAACACCTTCTTCGATCATTGATTTTGATATGAAGAACCAAACCAAAGAAGTGAAAAAAGAACAAGAGGTTTTGGGCGGTAAGTTTAACAAAGACAACTACGAAGAAAAACGTGTTTGGGCTACCGCTAAGGACGGAACCAAAGTGCCTATTTCTATGGTGTATCGTAAAGGAATCCAATTGAATGGTAAGAATCCATTATTGCAATATGCTTATGGATCTTATGGCTATTCGATGGATTGTACTTTTTCTTCAACTCGCTTGAGTTTGTTAGATAGAGGATTTATTTTTGCAATCGCTCACATCCGTGGAGGTGAAGATTTAGGACGTCCTTGGTATGAAAATGGTAAGTTGTTGAACAAAAAGAATACGTTCACAGACTTTATTGACTGTTCTAAGTTTTTAATTGAAAATAAATACACTTCTCCAAAACACTTGTATGCTGAAGGAGGTTCTGCGGGTGGTTTGTTGATGGGTACTGTAATTAATTTAGCTCCAGAATTATACAATGGTGTGATTGCAGCCGTTCCGTTTGTGGATGTGGTGACAACGATGTTGGATGATTCTATTCCGTTAACGACAGGCGAATATGATGAATGGGGTAATCCTAACGATAAAGAATACTATGATTACATGAAATCGTACTCCCCTTACGATAATGTTGAAGCCAAAGCGTATCCTAATATGTTAGTTACAACAGGTTTGCATGATTCACAAGTGCAATATTGGGAGCCGGCAAAATGGGTAGCGAAGCTAAGAGCGGTAAAAACAGATAAAAATGTTTTGTTCCTAGACACCAACATGGATACTGGGCATGGCGGGGCTTCAGGACGTTTTGAAGCACTAAAAGAGATTGCCAAAGAATTTAGTTTTTTACTGGATTTAGAAGGAATTAAAAAATAATTTATAGATTTGTAAAGTTTTGGAGGCTTTAAATTTTTAAGAATTGTAGCCGCAAGTATACTATATGAAAAAAGAAATAAAAGCTTATAATAATGTTTTAGAATTAGTAGGGAACACACCGCTAATCAAACTAAGCAAGCTTACAGAAGAGATTCCGGGTAATTTTTATGCAAAAGTAGAGGCATTTAATCCCGGCCATTCATCCAAAGACAGAATTGCACTTCATATTATAGAAGAGGCTGAACGACAAGGTATTTTGAAACCAGGAGATACTATTGTAGAAACTACTTCCGGAAATACAGGATTTAGTTTGGCTATGGTAAGTATTATTAAAGGTTACGACTGTATTTTGGCGGTAAGTTCGAAATCGTCACCGGATAAGATCGATATGTTAAAGAGTATGGGAGCCAAAGTATATGTTTGTCCTGCTCACGTATCTGCCGATGATGAACGTTCTTATTACAATGTAGCGAAGCGTTTGCACGAAGAGACCAAAGGTTCTGTGTATATAAATCAGTATTTCAATGATTTGAATATTGAAGCACATTACAAAACTACAGGTCCTGAAATTTGGGATCAAACTAATGGGCAGATAACTCACATCATAGCGTGTACCGGTACCGGAGGAACATTGTCTGGAACCGCAAAATTCTTAAAAGAACAAAATCCTAACATTAAAGTTTTAGGAGTTGACGCTTATGGTTCGGTATTGAAAAAATACCATGAAACGAGAGAATTTGACAAAGAAGAGATTTATCCATACAGAATTGAAGGTATTGGGAAGAACTTAATTCCAACGGCTATCGATTTTGACGTGATTGATAAATATACTAAAGTTACCGATGAGGATAGTGCGCACATGACGCGTCAGATTGCTAAAACGGAAGGCTTGTTTGTTGGTTACACTTCGGGAGCGGTAATGCAAGCGATCAAACAATTTGCTGAAGAAGGCGAGTTTGATGAAAACAGTATTGTAGTAGCGATTTTCCCTGATCACGGATCTCGTTATATGAGTAAAGTCTTCAATGACCAATGGATGAGAGACCAAGGCTTTTTTGATAGTGTTAACTTAGAAGAAGTACAAAAAATAGAATACATTAAATAAATAAAAACTCCAGCGAAAGCTGGAGTTTTTTGTTTTACGACACTAAAGTTTTCTTTACTTTTTACGACCAACAAATCGTATTACGAACCCAATTCCATTATGATATAATCCTTCTTTGAGTTCGATTTCTTTTTCTTCTAGGGTTATAATTTCGAAATCTTTGAAATCGGAGCGTATTTCCTCTAGCGAGAATAAAGCATTGATGTCTTTTGGTCCACCTACTTTTTCATTTTTAGAAACATACTCCAAGTGTTTTTTACTGAATGCTTCAAAAATGACTATTCCTCCTTGGCGTAAGTATGAAATGAGTGTTTGATGGATTTGTGATTTCTTTTCAGGCGGAAAGTGAGCAAAGATCAGTGCCATGGCATCAAATTGTTCAGAGGTATAGTGCAGCGTCTCTAATTCGCCTACCTGATAGTCGATGTTTACCTGATTTGCTTCGGCAAGGCGTAAGGCTTTGTTTTTTCCTTCCACACTGATATCGAAAGCAGATACGTTCCAACCCAATTTAGCAGCGAAGACAGCATTGCGTCCTTCACCTTCGGCAGGAAAGAGTATACTTCCGACTTCAAGTTTCTCTAATTGTTCTTTTAGATATTGGTTCGGCTCTATGCCATAGGCAAATTCTTCCTGGGCATAACGGCTATTCCACATCTCTTTTAACGTATTGTTCATTATGTTGCTATTTAGCGGTTACTGTTTGTAGTATTGATTAAAGGCATTGGTACTTTCTAGTTTACATCGCCAAATAACCACCGTCTACAGGATAGTAAGAGCCTGTAACGAACGAAGCCGTATCAGAGGCTAGGAAGAGGCACATGGCTGCCACTTCTTCAGGATTGCCGAGACGATGTAAAGCATGTTTTTGTTCTAATGCTAGTATGGCTTCTTTACCCATCGTGGTTTCGTTTACCAATCCGGTATAGATGAAACCAGGACCAATTGCATTGACTCTGATATTGTCTAGTGCATGATCTAGGGCTCCCGTTTTAGTCAATCCCACGACAGCGTGTTTGGAGGCCACATAAGCAGCCGCTCCTTGAAATGCTACTTGTCCCAAAATAGAGGCAATGTTAATAATGCTTCCTCCTTTCGCTTTGATCATTTCAGGGATTTGGTATTTCATCCCATAGAAAACCCCGTTAAGGTTAATATCGATGACTCTTTGCCAATCGGCTAGGTCTATATCTGCTACCTTGCTGAAAGCGCTTCCCACGCCTGCATTGTTCACGGCGATATGGAGTGCACCAAATGCTTTGATGGTTTCTGCTACCAAATGTTTGCTGTCTTCCGCAATGGCAGTATTCGCTTTTACAAAAATGGCTTCTCCTCCGTTTTGTTGAATTTCTTCCACCACTTTTTTTCCAGCTTCCTCATTGATGTCGCTGATGGTTACTTTTGCTCCTTCTTTAGCAAAAAGTAGGGCAGTGGCTTTACCGATGCCTGAACCAGAACCGGTTATTATAGCTACTTTGTTTTGTAATTGTTTCATGTTTATTGTTTTTTATTGATTCAATGAAAAGGAGACTTCTGTTGATTGGTAAGATTACTATTAGCCTTCTATAATTTTGGTTCTCTAGGCTTTTTGTTTTGGATGGTATAGCATAATGCTTCTACTAATTTAGTAAAAAGGAATGTCAAAAAAAAGGACTCTAGGTTATTCTTAACATTAAAGTTCTTGTAAACAATGGAAGTATGAAGGTAATGGACTGCCTAACTTGATTGTATAATTTGTAGCAATAATTCCAAAAGGAGAGTAAAGAGCCATCGAGGAAATTAGTGAAGTGAACCAAAACGAATGATAGTAGAAAATGTCGTTCTATATCGGTCGCAAGGTTATAAAAAATGGCGAATTTTAGGAAGTAAAGGGTCGTTGTTTAGAAACACATCAGACTTACAGTACCTAAAATTCGCCAAAATATTGAGAGCAGTTTCTATTTTTTTATGGTCCAAAGAGCACCATTCTTGGTGGTGAATTTTTCGAGAATTCCTTTGGTTACCAAGTCGTTTAATTGTTTTTCGCTTTCCGCTCTTGGTGTTCCCGATAATTCGGAATATTCTTTGGCGGTTAAGGAAGGGTATTGAGAAAATAAGACTTCCCAGTTTTTAATGTATTCTTTTTTTGTAGCGGATTCGTGCAATTTTAAAACGGCTGTTTCATAGAACGCATACGGTTTTGAACCATATACTGTTTCTTTTTCTCCGGTAGTACTAATAAAGAACATGGTCGGGAAACCTCTTACGCCAAACTGTTTGGCTAAATTCAAATCTTCTTCGAAGTATACCTTAGCTTTTCCGTTGTAATCGGTTTTTAATTGCTCCACGTTCAGGTTTACCTTTTGAGCAGCGATAGCTAGATTTTCCCATTTAGCAATATTCTTTTTTTGCAAGAAAACCATTTCTCTGATTTCTCTCATAAAGGCTATTGCTTTTTCTTGACTTTGCATTTGAGCCGCTTTAAATGCGATAGAGGGTGGGTAAGAGGATTGTAGCGGATCTTCCAACCAAACATCACCATCAATAGGCATGTCGTAGTATATGCTTACTTCATCCCAATGATGGGCTACATCAGAAGGCTTGCTGATTCCACCGCTATTATAACTCCAATCCGGTAATAAGCCTCCCATACGGTATTCAATTTCTATGCTATTCCCGTATTCTAATTTGAGTTTTCGTAGTTGTGGTTCAATTCCCCAACAAGAAGAGCAAATAGGATCCGTGAAATAGATAACTTTTACCGGTTTTTCTGTGGTTTGTGTTTTAACTTCTTTTGCCGAAGAAGTACTTTCGCCTATTCCACAAATACCTTCTGTAGGGTCACATAAAAGAGGATTGTTTTTGTTTTCCATATTCTTATTGGTTTGTGCTTGACCATTTAGGTTTGTCAGCATGATTACTAGTATTGTTAAAAGTTTCATTGTATTACCTACTTTAAGAGCACACAAAACTACTTAACTATAACTGTAGTTAAGGTATTGTTTTCCTTTTGGAAATTACTTTCCTTTTGGAAACTACCAACGATCTTTGTAATTTTGGAAATAGATAGTTAATAAGTATTTATGAAAAAAAGTGCGACCATCAATGCAACTCCTATATGCAAGATTAAGATGCAAGGGATTAGTGACGCTATGAGTTTGTTGTCTGGAAAATGGAAGTTTCACATTTTAGGAACTCTGATGGAAGGGGATACCTTGGGATTTATGGATTTGTTGCGTGAGATCGAAGGGATAGGGACAAAAATGCTTTCAAAAGAGCTTCAAGATTTAGAGATGAATAATCTGGTAACTCGTACTGTGATGAATACGAAGCCTATAACGGTTAAATATTCGATAACTGAATATGGAAAAACCTTATCACCTCTTATTGATGAATTGGCGAAGTGGGGGATTGACTATCGAAAATCTGTTCGTGAAAGAGGGTAATTAATTATAGTTTTGAAGGTTTAGAGTTGTAGCACAATTTGGATTTCAAACCTAGGTTAAACAAAGTTATATTTCTTGAAAAAGTTGAGATGGTTTAGCCTACTCCATTTCACTGCTAACATCTCTAAAGTTGCGAGATGTTAGGTGAAATTTATACTTTGAATGATTATCAATGGACTAATTCTTTATTATCGAAAATTCATCATTACCGCGAATTATTATTTCTTTTGCATTTTTAATATTCTTCTCCGATTTAGTAAGCAGAGTCACGATATTTAGTTTCAATTTTTCATCTTTGTTTTCAAATGTTTCAATAATAATTTTTAATATATAATTTTCATCAACAACATAAGTATTATAATCAGCATTAATTATAGCATCGTCAATTTTAAAAATAGTCTGCTTTTCTTTAAGCTTAAGGTATTTAGCTTTTAAATCATTTAATGTGATTGGTTTTGGAAGATAATTGTTTTTTGTTTCAATCTTTAATTTTCCATAATATGTCACATTATTGATTACAACTTCGCCTTTTTCAACAGCTACGGAAGAGATTTCATTTGGATTTAATGTTCTAAGAATACTTTCGTTAACCAGTTTACCATTTATGAAATAAGCTGGTTTTTTATTCTGTTTCGTTTCATTTTGGTAGACAATTTTTATTGAATCACTTTGAATAGTAGTTTCAGGATTTGTTATAGTCAATCCAACTACTTTTACAGATTTTTCTTGTCCAAAAGAAACGAAGGCCACTAGTAGACTTATCATAAAAAAGCTTTTTTTCATCAATTTAGTTTTTAATTTATTATCAACGTTTTTTGCTTTGACTCCACGTTACTACCTTTGATCACAATATATAACGAATGTAAACAAATATTACTTGACATAACTATTATTTGGAAAAGATTAACTTCTTAAGAAACTTAAAAACCCGTTATCAAACAAAATTAATTTACGCAATGTGAAACAGTTTTTTAAGGTTTTTGGCTTTTATTTTTGTCGTTTGCCTAGATTTTCAACTTCAGCAATCCATTTTCTTCTTTTTTCTTCTTTCGAATCTTTGATAATTCCAAAATAGGATACTTTAACAGAATTGATTCCACAAAACTGCAATGTTGATTTTTTTAGCTGATTTACACTCGGTCTCCCATAGATTAGCCAATAGTACCAGCTTGGTTGGTCAATTGTGGTGATAATTCGAGCTGTTTTACCTTTTAATAATTTATTTCAAAAAGATTAATATAGCCCAAAGTGGCTAATAAAGAGTAGTTTACAAGAGTGGGAAATCCAATCGGTAACGATTTAGTAATGGTGCTTACTGCACTCGCTTTCATCTGATTACCTTGTAAATCAATACTGCAAATATAAAAAAATAAAGGGTAAAGTACATAGGTGCTTTACCCTTTTTTTCTTTCCTCTCATACAAAAATTATGAAAAAAAATTCCCCCACTGTGGGGAACCTGTGATATTTATTCCAGTATATTTTCCAAATTTTGGTTCATCATCAATAGATGTAATTCCGAAACAGATAGTGATAACTTTTAAAAGACTAAGCTATGGAAATCCTGTTGAGTAAAATATTATCGCAAATAAGGTATCAAGAAGATAAACTCGCTTCCGATTTGATGCCAACGGCGGAAAAGGCGTATCAAATGACCTTATTCCTGAATGAAATGCTTCTTAAAGTAAAAGCCAAGATTGTGCAAAGTGGGTTTAAGAACGAACAGCAGGAAATTAACTTTTTTAAGAACATCAAACCCCAAATCTTAGGAAAGCTCATCTACTACAATAAAGTATTTCGATTTGAAACGACCTGTCCGGTCAGCACAGGGAAAATACATCAGAGTTATTACGAGAATGAATTAAAATCTCTCAAATCAGAATATAAGGAGAGTATTTGCAATACCTATTTTTACAGGTACTACCGTGCAGGAAGAACAGACCGTGACCACAGCTATTTTATGCTCGGAAAAATTAATTACCACGATGGTTTAAATAGCGGAGTTTTTGAAATAGACCTTAGCTTTTCCACTTATTACGATAACAAAATAGCCCATATTATTGCCAATGAACTACTCTATACTTATTTGCTAAACAAAATCAATCCCGAAGAAAATCCTGACTTCGTTTTACTAAATGACGATGTGAATAAGGATATTTCGTGGACTAATTCGCAAAACGCACTTATCGAACTGATATATGCCCTGTATGCTTCCAGTTCTATCTCACACGGAAGTATCGGTATCAGAAAACTGGCTTTGATTTTTCAAATCCTGTTCCGAACTCCTGTAAATGATATACATCACGCTTTCCACAGAATGAAAACCCGTGCAGGTTCCCGAACGGCATTTTTAGACCAGCTTAAAGTTTCATTGGAAGAATATATGGATAAAGACCTTTGACTATTAAAAGGCATTGGTTCAAAGCAGTACATTTATGTGTACTGCTTTTTTTTACCCATATCTGCCAATTGGCAAATGAAGGCAAAATAACGTAGTTAATAATTCAAAAGCCCTCGAAACCCTTATTAAACAAGGGTTTTTCCCGATTGCAAAAATTTTCAAAAAACCGTCAAACCAATTGGCAGACATTGGCAGACAAACTTTGCCACCCTTAGCAATTTTGCATTGTGAACATTAATAGCAATGCAATGAAAATAATCACTATCGAAGAAGAAGCGTGGCAACAGCTCAACAGCCGTATCAATGCGATTGCCGATTATCTCAAAAGGTTAAATGATACAAGCTACGATGACTTGTGGCTGAACAACCACGAGGTATGCCAATACCTGCACATCAGCGAAAAGACTTTGTGGCGTATGCGTACCAAAGGCGAAATAGCTTATTCAAAACTTTACGGGCAATACTTCTATACGATTGGAGCAATCAAGGATATGCTCAATGCCAATGCTATACAAAGCAATGATGAATTTGTACAGGAGCTTATGGCAAAAGGCAAAAGCTATATCAAGAAAGGTAGAAAGCTGAAATCAGGTAAATCTTAAAACGTGCGGTTATGAACATTGACAGAATGGAATTTTTGGCGTGGATGGAACGCCTAATGGAACGCCTCGATATGCTGGGCGACAATATAGACAGCTTACAAAAGAAACGCAACAGCATTGACGGAGAGGAATTGCTCGACAATCAGGATTTACTGCAAATGCTGAAAATCAGCAACCGTTCCCTGCAACGGTATCGCTCCATCGGCAAGTTGCCCTATTACACCATAAGTGGCAAACTGTATTACAAACTGTCTGACGTGCATCAGTTCATCAGGGAAAGTTTTAATCCGCCTTTACCCAAACTGAACGCCAATGGATGACAAACACTGCCTTTGACTGCCATATCAGGCAAGTGAGCAAACGCTTCATATACATTCGGCATTTGAACTTTAAAATATTCAGATTATGAGCGAAGAAACAGAAAACAAACAGCAAACTCCCGAACAGTTATCGGATATATTACTGGTATTGGATAAGCAAAAGAATAAAATACAGGCGGTTACCGGCATAGACGAAAACGGCAAATTGAAGACTACTGACCCCACAAAGGAAAACCAAAGCCAGTTTATGCGTGTGGATAAGCACGGCGATTTGTTCTCCAACTTCTTCTCTAACTTTTGGAGGCAGTTAAAAAATCCGACCAATTTTTCATTCTTCAAAGTATCGGCTGATGAAGCCGTAGATAAGGCTAAGGAAATGCAAAAGCAGGTAGATAATCCTACACCCGAAGGCGAAAAGGAAATGAAAAAGAACGAGGTAAAAGCCGAACCCGAAAATGAACAAAAACAAGAAAATAAAAATGATATGGCAACAACACAGACAACACCGGATACCAGCGAATACCGCTACAAGCCGGAACAGATTGATTGGGAAACAATGAACAATCTCGGAATAGGCAAAGAACGCCTTGAAAAAATGAACCTTTTAGACCCGTTGCTAAGAGGTTACAAGACCAATGACCTTGTACCTGTAAGCGTAAACCTCGGCGGGGCTATTGTTCGCACAGATGCCCGTTTGTCTTTACAGACTGCACCGGACGGAACCGTAGTGGCAGCGATACACGGTATCAGGAAAGAGCCTAACCTGAACTTTGAGTTTTTCGGACACAAGTTTACCGATGAGGATAAGAAAAACCTGCTCGAAACGGGGAATATGGGTCGTGTGGTTGACTTGACCAATTCCAAGACAGGCGAATTGATGCCGTCAATTATCAGCGTGGACAGGCTAACCAATGAGCTGATTGCCCTGAAGACCGAATTTGTCAAAATTCCCGATGAGATTAAGGGTGTAAAATTGAACGATGAGCAAAAACAAACCTTGATGGAAGGCAAATCGCTTTATTTGGAAGGAATGATTTCTAAAAAGGGCGATGAGTTTAGTGCCAATGTACAGTTTAATGCGGATAAAAGATATGTTGAGTTTCTGTTTGATAGAAGTAACAATAATCAGCAAACACAAGAAAACCGGCAGAACAATCAGCAAAGCCAACCGCAGGAAGCTCCGAGAACTTTTAGAGGTAAGGAACTTGATGATGAACAATACAATAAGTTCAAAGCTGGACAAACTGTTTATATAGATGGTCTGATAGATAAAAAAGGACAAAAATATCAGGGCTACATCACGCTCAACAAAGAAACTGGCAAAACAGATTTCTCGTTCCAAAATCCCGACAAGCTCAAAGCCCAAGCGAAACCAACCGAAGCCCACAAAACGCAGACTGCGGTTAATTCCGAGGGAAAAACCAACGAAGCAACCAAGAATATCAAAGAGCCTTTGAAATCGGGGCAGCAAACACCCAAAAATGAAAAACAGCAGGAACAACAGAACAAACCCAAAGCACCTGCAAAATCCAAAGGCGTAAAAAGATAGTGAATAATGAAAACAATTATTGCAGAAAAACCAAGCGTAGCAAGGGAAATAGCCGGACTTGTGGGAGCATCCGATAAAAAGGACGGCTACCTTACGGGTAACGGCTATTTTGTTACGTGGGCATTCGGACATCTGATAGGATTGGGAATGCCCGAAGATTACGGCATTTCGGGGTTTGACAAAGCATCCTTGCCGATACTTCCAAACCCTTTTATGCTGACCGTTCGCAAAGTCAAAAAAGACAAAGGCTATCAAGCCGATGCTGGTGCATTGAAACAGCTAAAAGTGATTGAAAAACTGTTTAACCAAAGTGAAAGCCTCATCGTGGCAACCGATGCAGGTCGTGAGGGCGAACTCATCTTTCGGTACATTTATGAGTATCTGAAATGCTGTAAGCCCTTTAAACGGCTTTGGATAAGCTCGCTGACCGAAAAAGCCATTAAACAGGGCTTTGACAACCTAAAAGACGGAAAGGAATTTGACGGATTATATCAGGCGGCACAAGGCAGAAGCCGTGCCGATTGGCTCGTAGGCATCAATGCTACACAGGCATTGAGCATTGCCGCAGGCAACGGTATTTATTCGCTCGGAAGAGTGCAAACGCCTACACTGGCTTTGATTTGCAAACGGTATATAGATAACAAGAATTTCGCCGTACAGAAATATTGGCAGATACAATTATCCCACTCCAAAGAGCAAATTGATTTTAAAAGTATTTCTGCTACCAAATGGCAGGATAAAAAGCTGGCAGATGATACATTAAAATCTATTGAAAGGAATGGTAATACTGTAACAGTTACTTCCGTAGAAAATAAGAATATAACGGAGCAGCCGCCTTTGCTTTTTGACCTCACAGGCTTGCAAAAGGAAGCCAACAAAAAGCTGAACCTCTCTGCTGAAAAAACTTTGAATATTGCTCAAAGCCTGTACGAAAAGAAATTCATTACCTATCCACGTACCGGGAGCAAATACATCCCCGAAGATATGTGGGCTGAAATTCCCAACCTCGTGAGGGCATTGCAGAACAGGGAAACCTGCAAAGCTGCTTTATCCAAAATTAAATGGGGGCGTTTCAATAAGCGTATTGTAAATGATTTGCGTGTTACCGACCACCACGGATTGTTGATTACAGATAAAGTCCCGTCCGTTTTGAGTGCAGACGAAAATGCGGTGTATGATATGATTGCCTTTCGCCTGCTCGAAGCCATTTCGCAAGCCTGCATCAAAGAAATAACCGATGTTTCCTTACAGGCAATGCACTATGATTTCACCGTAAAAGGCTGTAAAATTTTGGAAGCAGGCTGGCGTATGATTAAGGGTAATTTTTCGGAAGATGATGCAGAACCTATACAGGATTTGCCCGAATTGAAAAAAGGCGATGAACTTAAAATAAAAGAAGCTGCCATTCTCGAAAAGAAAACCAAACCTCCTGTGCTTTATACCGAAGCTGGGCTTTTGTCGGCTATGGAAACCGCAGGTAAGGAAATCGAAAACGAAGAAGAACGGAAAGCCCTGCAAAACATCGGTATCGGTACTCCGGCTACAAGAGCCGCCATTATCGAAACACTGTTTACCCGTAACTATATCCAACGAGAAAAAAAATCTTTAATACCAACCGAAAAAGGATTGCAGGTTTACGAATTGGTTAAAGACCGAAAAATTGCGGACGTGGCTATGACCGCAGAATGGGAACTCGCTTTGCAGAAAATTGAGAACAACGAAGCGAATGCCGGAAGTTTTCAAAAGGAAACGGAAACCTTTGCAAAGTCCATTACCGATGAATTGCTGCAAACCTCCATTGCTCAAAACAGCCTCCCTAAATTGGTTTGTCCGAAATGTAAAAGCCAACAGCTTATTATCCGTGATAAGATTGTTAAATGCTCCGATGAAGTTTGCGGCTGGATACAGTTTCGCAATGTGTGCGAAGTGCAAATCAGTATTTCCGATATTGAAAACCTTGTGAATAAAGGGAAAACCAATCTTATCAAAGGAATGAAAAGCAAGGCAGGAAAGAAATTCGATGCTTATATCGTATTGGATGCCGATTGCAAAACCTCTTTTGAGTTTGATAATAAAAAGCCAAAAAGATAATGACCGATATTACCATATCCCAAAAGGAAATAGCACCGCTTATCCATACCATTAGGGATAAGCAAGTTATTCTTGATGCTGATTTAGCAATGCTCTATCAGGTAGAAACAAAAGCCCTAAACAGGGTTGTAAAGAGAAACCAAAACCGCTTTCCCGAAACTTTTTGCTTTCAGCTTAGCGAACAGGAAGTAAAATCTTTGAAGTACCAATTTGGCACTTCAAACGTTGGACGGGGCGGGAGGCGTACGCTACCCTTTGCATTTTGTGAGCAAGGAGTGGCAATGATGTCCGCATTGTTGCGAAGTGATATAGCGGTAAAGGTCAGCATTGAGATTATGAATGCCTTTGTAGAAATGCGGAAAATGCTTATCAGCAATGCTTCGCTGTTTCATCGTTTGAATAATATAGAACTGAAACAACTACAAGCCGACCAAAAATTTGAGGAAATCTTTAAGGCATTGGAAAGCGACAAGCTCCACAGCGAAAATGGCATCTTCTACAACGGTCAGGTTTTCGATGCTTACGCCTTTGTGTCGGATATTGTACGAAGTGCCAAAAGCTCCATTATCCTGCTGGATAACTACGTGGACGATACAGTGCTGACTTTGCTGGGCAAGCGCAAGGAAAATGTAACCGCTACAATCTATACCAAAACTATCAGCAATCAGCTACGGCTGGATGTACAACGGTACAACAGCCAGTATGCTCCGATTGAAATTGAGGTTTTCTCCGATGCTCACGACCGCTTTTTGATTATTGATAATGCAGAACTATACCACATCGGGGCATCTCTCAAAGACCTGGGCAAAAAATGGTTTGCCTTTTCGAGAATGGATATTGAGGTCGGCAGGATGCTCCAAATTCTAAACAATCCATAAAATGAACCTCTGAATTTTCAGAGGTTTTTTATTGCTCATTGCGACAAATCCTGCCACACAAAGCCAAACCCTGCCACTTCTTCAAAGGCACTTATCTACCGCTATAATTTTAGGCTTCAAGCAAAATTCTAAACAAAATTATAGTATGAGTACACAGCAAAAAGACTTGTCGTATTACAGATTACGACTACAAGAACATCTTAATTCAGGCTTTCCTGAAAAAGCCAGCGACCACAAATTTATCGACCAGCGTTCTTCGTGGGCTGCCAATGCTTACGAGGGTGCTTTCAGTTCGGGAAACGCTATTGAGCAGTGCAACGAAATAGCCAATTACATTCTCTTTGAGGGCTTACATTTTTCAAGGTTCGATACCATTTTTCAGGTGGTCTGCAATGAGTTCGATACCCTAATGGCAGACGAGGAACTTCGACCATTTGCCCTGAAAATGTTCCGTGTTTGCGAGCCTGTTTTTGCCAAATATAAACTGACCGATGATTTCGCCTACGGTTATGAGTTTGATGTACTCTACACCGAAATAACGGGAACCATCGCAATATGGATAACCGAAAATGGGCTTCAGTAAAAAGCAACATCTCCAACAGAATATTGATGCCCTGCGAATTGCTTTTAAACTGGAAAAGGAGAACCGACAAGCCACCGTAGGCGAAAGACTGCTAATGATGCAATACAGCGGATTTGGCGGTCTTAAATTCGTTCTGAACCCCGTTGAATATGAGATGGACATCAACAATTGGAGAAAGACCGAACACGACCTTTTCTCTATTACGCAGGAGCTGCATCAGGTTTTAAAAGAAAATGCCACAGACGAAAAGCAATACAAACGATTTGTGGACAGTATGCGAAGCTCCGTACTCACAGCATTCTACACACCGCCGGAGGTTATAGATGCCGTTTCTTCCGTATTGCGTGATAGCGGTTTGAAGATTGATAAATTCCTCGAACCCTCCGCAGGTATCGGCTCATTTATACAATCCTTTTCGGAAAATCAAAAAGCCAATGTTACTGCTTACGAAAAAGATTTGCTAACGGGCAAAATCCTAAAGCAGCTTTATCCCGCAAATAATATCCGCATAAGCGGTTTTGAGGAAATCCCCGAAAAGGAACAAAGCAGTTACGATGTTGTTGCCAGCAATATCCCGTTCGGTGATACCTCTGTATTTGACCTTTCATACTCCCGAAGTAGAAACCCCGCAAAGGAGCAAGCTGCCCGAAGCATTCATAACTATTTCTTTTTGAAAGGAAATGATATGCTCCGAGAAGGTGGTTTGCAGGCTTTCATTACCTCACAGGGGATTTTGAACAGCCCGAATAATGAGCCGATACGCAGGGCATTAATGGAAAACAACAATTTGGTTTCAGCTATCCGCTTACCCAACAATCTGTTTACAGATTATGCAGGTACAGAGGTTGGCTCTGACCTGATAATCCTGCAAAAGAATACAGCAAAACCAAATTTGACCGAAGCGGAAGAATTGTTTTGCCAAAGCAACAAAACAGGATATGGTACACCCAGCAATGCTTTATTTGAGGACGGTACAAGAATTATACATACGCATTGGAAAGTAGATACTGACCCTTACGGGCAACCTGCATTAATCTATACACACAAAGACGGCGTTGAGGGCATTGCAAATGCCCTCAAAGAGATGCTTTCCGAAGATTTTGGTAACCACCTGAATTTGTCTTTATACAAAGGCGAACAACACGATGAACCTTTTATACAAATTCCAACGCCGGTAATTCCGCCTCCCATTGTTGAGCGTGAAATCATTCAGCCCCAGCAACAGCTTTTTACGACACCTGTGATAAGACAGGAAAGTCCGCAGGAATTAAAACAGCTAAGCATTTTCGACCTATTTGAAAATACAGGTGAAACTGTGGCTGTCCTTGCTCCGCCAAAAAAAGCAACATCAGCCAAAAGACAGACCAGCCAGAGAAAACGAATGCCTATCAGTCGCCAGCCCGACCTGTTCAGTTCTGCAATGCAGCAACCTTACACGCTTCCTGTTTCAAATGGCAATAAAACATTTAATGGCAAAGAACAGGAAGTAATCGGCGATTTGTTTTCGCAACAAAACGGGAATGGCCAAGCTGATAAGCCAGCCATTCCCGTAGCCGTTCTTGCCGCCATTCCCGAACCTGCGCCGTTTAGTAACGAACTGCAATCGTTCCACCGAAACGATTGCCTTGTGGTAGATAATGGCTGGGTGGGTTATCTGCAAAGTGTAGATACCGCAGACGGTACGGCTGTCTTCCACCCGTTGCAATTACCTCCTACGCAAAAAGCAAGAGCCGAAGCGTATATACAGGTACGTGATGTTTACCAACAGCTTTATACCAAAGAAGCACAGCACCAAACTGAACACAAAGAAGAAAGGGAAAACCTTAACCGATTGTACGATGCCTTTATCAAAAGGTATGGCAATCTGAATAGCGCCGATAATATCAAGCTCATTAAAACGGACAGTGCCGGAAAGGAAATGCCTTATCTGGAGCGTGTGGTGGGCGGCGTGGTACACAAAGCGGATATATTCAGCCGTCCGGTCAGCTTTTCCATCACAACATTAGCTACCGACAATCCCGATGAAGCGTTGGCGGCATCGCTGAACAAATACGGAAGTGTGGATTTGGACTATATGTCCGAAGTGAGCAATATGACTGCCGATGTGCTGAAAGAAGCCTTACACGGCAGGATTTTCTATAACCCTTTGCAACAGGAATATGAAATCGCCGAACGCTGGATTGCAGGTAACGTGGTAGAAAAAGCGGCGGATGTAAGAAACTACCTCGAAAACAATCCCGATGATGCCCAAGCCAAAGAAAGCCTTACTGCTTTGGAAGAAGCCCGCCCAAGACGAATTGAATTTGAAGAGCTGGACTTTAACCTCGGCGAACGCTGGATACCGACTGGCGTTTATGCCCGTTTTGCTTCGCATCTTTTCGATACGGATGTGCGTGTACATTATTCCGAAAGCTCCGATGACTTTTCTGTAACCTGTGGACAGAAGAATGTGCATATATGGGACAAATATGCTGTTAAGGCAGAGAGCAGAACGTTTGACGGGATTAACCTGCTGAGGCACGCCCTTGTCAATACTACGCCTGATATTACCAAGAAAATCACAATAGATGATAAGGAAGTAAAGGTTAGGGATATGGAAGCCATTCAAATGGCAAACACCAAGATTGACGAAATCCGAACTGCCTTTACAGAGTGGCTCCACGCCCAAAACAATGAGTTTAAAAACAGGCTGACCGACCAATACAATGATACCTTTAACTGTTTCGTCCGACCGAATTATAACGGAACACATCAGGAGTTTCCGGGATTAGACCGCAAGGGGTTAAAAATCCAAGACCTGTATGATAGCCAAAAGGACACCGTTTGGATGATTAAGCTCAACAACGGTGCTATCTGCGACCACGAAGTAGGTGCAGGAAAAACGCTGGTAATGTGTACGGCAGCACAGGAAATGAAGCGGTTGGGGCTGGCTCACAAACCAATGATTATCGGGCTGAAAGCGAACGTACCCGAAATTGCCGAAGCATATAGAACCGCCTATCCGCACGCTAAAATACTCTATCCGGGCATTGACGATTTTACGCCTAAAAAACGCTTGCGGATTTTTGGTGATATTAAAAACAACGATTGGGATTGCGTGATACTCACACACGACCAATTTTCTATGATACCGCAATCGCCCGAAATGCAAAAGGAAATTCTCGAAATAGAACTGGACAGTGTGGAGCGTAACCTCGATGTGCTGCAATCGCAAGGAAATGAAGTTACCAGAGGGATGCTTGCCGGAGCGATAAAGCAAAAAGAAAATCTCGAAGTAAAGCTGAAAACCCTGCAACACGATATTGAGAACCGTAAAGATGATGTGGTGGACTTCAAAATGATGGGCATAGACCATTTGTTTGTGGATGAAAGCCACCAGTTTAAAAACCTCATTTTTAATACACGCCATTCAAGGGTTGCCGGATTGGGAAATATGGACGGAAGCCTAAAGGCTTTGAACCTGCTCTTTGCCATTCGCACTATCCAAGACCGTATTGATGCGGATATGGGTGCTACTTTTCTTTCGGGTACAACCATCAGCAATTCACTGACAGAGTTGTATCTGCTGTTTAAATACCTACGCCCAAGAGCATTGGCAAAGCAAGGCATTCATTCTTTTGATGCGTGGGCGGCTATTTACGCCCGTAAGACCACCGATTATGAATTTTCGGTGGCTAATAATATCGTGGCGAAAGAACGTTTCCGCTATTTTATCAAAGTACCGGAACTGGCTCAATTCTATTCCGAAATCACGGATTACCGTACAGCGAAAGATATTGGAATTGACCGCCCCGAAAAGAATGAGGTGTTATACAACATACCGCCAACTCCCGACCAGGAAGCATTTATCCAAAGCCTGATGCAGTTTGCCAAAACGGGCAATGCCACTTTATTAGGAAGAGAGCCGCTTTCTCAACGGGAAGAAAAAGCAAAAATGCTGATTGCTACGGACTACGCCCGTAAAATGTCGTTGGATATGCGAATGGTAAGCGATATTTATGAAGACCACCCCGACAACAAGGCTTCTCATTGTGCCGCTAACATTGCGAAGTATTACCACCAATACAATGCGCAAAAAGGAACGCAGTTCATTTTCTCGGATTTAGGTACTTATAAACCGGGTGAATGGAATGTATATTCTGAAATTAAACGCAAGCTCGTGGAAGACCACAACATACCTCCACACGAAGTCCGGTTTATACAGGAAGCTAAGAATGATAAGCAGCGTAAGGAACTTATCAAAGGAATGAACGAGGGCAAAATCCGTGTGCTGTTCGGTTCAACAAGTATGCTCGGCACTGGCGTAAACGCACAGAAAAGAGCCGTTGCCGTACACCATTTGGATACACCGTGGCGACCGAGCGACCTTGCCCAAAGGGACGGGCGGGCTATCCGAAAAGGCAATGAAATTGCAAAGCATTTTGCGGACAACAAAGTACAAGTAATTATCTATGCCGTAGAAAAATCACTGGACAGCTATAAGTTCAACCTGCTATTCAACAAACAGCTTTTTATCGACCAGCTAAAGAATAATAATCTCGGTAAGCGTACCCTTGACGAGGGTAGTATGGACGAAAAATCGGGTATGAACTTCTCGGAATATGTAGCAATTCTCTCAGGAAATACCGACTTGCTGGATAAAGCCAAAATAGAAAAGCAGATTGCCGGACTGGAAAGCGAAAAGCAGGCTTACAGTCGTTCTAAATACAGTGCCAAATATAAATTGGAAGACTATACAGCCGAACTTGACAAAGCCCAATCACGCTTTGACCGTATGAGCCTTGATTGGGGAAACTTAGAGCAACGGTTACAAAAACGGCAGGACGGTACGGTTGTAAATGCTCTTGTGCTGGACGGTTTATCGCCGAATGCCGATGTAAAACAGACGGGTGCAAAACTTAACCAGCTTGCGGACAAAGCACGTACAGGAGGCGATTATGAAGAAATCGGTAGCCTGTATGGTTTTCAGCTATTGGTAAAAACCGAAGTTTCCCAAAAAGAGGGCGTGGATATTCGTGTGAACCGATTTTTTGTACAGGGCGAGGGCAATATCAAATACACGTTCAATAACGGTGTTATGGCAAAAGACCCCGAAACGGCATCACTGAATTTTTTAAGGGCTTTGGAAAAGCTGCCTGTCTATATTAAAAAGGAACAGGAGAATATTGCCGAGTTCCAAAAAGATTTGCCTGTGCTTCAGGAAGTGGTTAACGGTACGTGGTCTAAAGAAACCCGTTTAAGCGAACTTAAAACTGAACTGGCTGCCGTAGAAAGGAAAATACAGCTTTCCATAGAACCTGTTAAACAAGTAGAAGAACCTGCGGAACAAACTGAAAAAAAGCAGCAAGCTCCAAAGGTGTCAGAAAGCATTATCAGAACTAAAGGTATCCATTTGCCACGAGGCGTACTATGAAAAGAAAACGGGGATCTGCAAGTCCCCGTTCCTTTTTTATCAATTTCTAATATTCATCTTCTTCCAGCTCATCCATCCGTTTTATCAGCGCATCACGCAGGCTGTCAAGAAACTTCGTCCGGTTTATTTTTCGGGCTTTCAGCTCCATAAATGTATGGTAAAAGTCGCCTAAATCAACATTAAAGATGCTTTCAAATGTTTTGGCGATTACTTTAATATCCGTATTGTCAAATACACCCTGAGCGTGAAGGGCATATATCAATTCTGTCAATGCAGTTTTACTGCCTCGCCAATTTAAGTTAGGTAATTCTATTGATTTGCTTTTATGTATCGGGCTGTGAAGCTGGTCTTCAAGATATACTTGTATCAGGTCATTGGCGATGATTTTTGCAGCCTTATAATCGTGGGAAGTGGAAAAATTATGGTCCGCTTCAAAATAATAGGTGTCCAGACTTAGTTTAATGTCATACTTTCCCCGTACAAATAGCTTATCATCTATAAAAGTATTATTGGTTCTGTAATATTTATAAAATTCGAGGTTATTGTCAAAATATCTTTTGAGTTTTTCCAATTCATCATTATAGTATTTCTTCACTGCCTTACCGCCATAAGGTTTCTTTGTTTCGATTTTATAGATAGCGTTATAATAGATGAGCTTTGAAACAATAGCGGGCTTTTGATGCTTGAAAAAACGAATTTCTTCCTCTACATTTTTAAATCCTCTGTTCAATACATATTCTTTCACATTAGACAGGCATTTGATGATAAGTTTTATTATCACTTCAATCTGTTGTATGGAGCAATCCGTTTCAGTTTCTAATTCTTTGATTGCGGCTTCCAGATTATTCAACGTTTCGTTATAAAATTTATCCATCCTGTTTATTTTGAAATTTCTATTGGACACCTACATTGAATTAGTTGATGTCATTACATAGGGTTAGCTAATCGGTCAAAGTGCCTTTTTACGATTTCCTTTCGATGATTTAAAGGTTAAAACAGCAATTACCGCCAAAGCCAACGTAAGCATACCTCCATACAAGAACTCTTTTTCGGGAAACCGTGTGCCTAAAAAACCTGCTATCGGGTATGCTATTGCCCACCACAAATGAGAAAACGCAAAGTGAGAACCGTACACCTTACCTTGATTTTCTGATGCAATGTTTTCGCCTATTAATGTTTCTGACGGCATATCGGCAAGCGTTTGACCTATACCTGCCAAAACCCATAAGAACAGCAAGCCGTTGTACGGAACAAAATTGGCAAAGCTGATAGCTAAACCTATCAGGACAGCCCCGCTTATCAGCGATATGCTCCGTGTTTTGGTTTTATCAAGGCTGCCTAACAGAAAAGCCGTGATAGCTGCGCCTACTCCGAAAATTGCCATTATCCAGCCGTAATGCTTATCATCTAAAGCTAAAGATGTTTTTACCAAACCAACGGTATTTACCAATACCATAGCTCCGGCAATAGCAGATATAAATTCAATACTTAAAGAGAACCTTAAAATCTTGTTTCCAAACAATAAGCGAATACCTTTTATTACTTCGCTCCACGTATTGCCGGGCGGTGTACTATCGGTATTCACTCCTTTTTGCAGTGCTGCCACCGGTATAGTCAATATCAGTAGTATGGCAATGAATAATGTTGCTCCATTGACAAAGAAAATCTGCTTGGCTCCTAACCATACCGCAAATATCCCCGCCAATGCAGGACCAAATACGCTTAACAACTGAAAAGTTGCCATTGATAAGCCGTTGGCTTCCCTGTATATTTCTTTGTCTACTATCTGTGGGATAATAGCCCTGTATGTTGGCGTGAAGAATGCAGCGAATACGTTCAATGCAAATATCAACCCATACACCTGCCACTCGGCATTTACAAACGGCAGCATACACACAATTGCCATTCTTGCCAGTTGCGTTATCAGCAATATGTTTTTTCGCTTTAATTTTTCAGACACTACGCCTGCAAAGGGCGAAAAAATGATATACGCCGTTACCCGCAAAGTGAGAGCCGATGCCAATATAGCTGCCGCATTATCGGGGCTGATTTCATAGGTAAGCAATGCCAATCCTAACCACGTAAAGGCATCCCCGAACAAACTTGCGATTTGGGCAAAATAAAGCCTTGCGAAAGTCGAGTTCCGTAATGTTTTAAATGGTTCTGTAAACGCTTTTTTTAATAATTGTAATTCCATTTTACATTTTTAAATTATTCTTATTAAGCGGATAAGCACCGCCGTCAGACGGTGCTTTTTTCTATCCGCTTCGTTATGGTTTCTTAAAAATTCATTATCAGTTTCACACTGATATTACGTCCCATATTGAAAACGCCCATTCTTCCCGTTGCCGGATTTTCAGGAGCATATTTCAGTCTGCTTAAATGACTTTGATAAGCCACATCAGCAAGATTTTCTCCACTAATGAACAAAGACATAAAGTCGCTCCGGTTGAACGCCTTAATATTTGTTCCGATACCTGCACTCAATAAAGTGTATGCGGGTGTTGCTGTTTCTGTTCCGTAAGCACTGAAAAACTTATCCTGCTGAAAGAAGTGGTTAATCCCAAATTTGATGTAAGCGTTGGAAAACGTTCTATTTACATTCCTTAATTCGGCTTTGATTTCGCCCCTGTATCTCGGGGCTGGGATAAACGGCAAGTATTTCGAGCTTTCGGGTTGGCTGCTTTGGGTAGCCTGTACATACGAAAATGAGTTTTCCAAATGCAGCCATTCTATCGGTTGCGGGTGTATGTCCAAATAAATTTCGCCACCAACTAAGGTAGCGTTGCCCGCTGTATATTGAAAGGCTGGCGCACCATCAACAGGGTCGGGAATAATTTCCGTTCCGTCTTCCGCAACAAGTTTTTCGAGATAGATATAATTTTGAATGAAGTTTACAAATGGCGTAAGCTCCAACGTAATGTGTTTGGAGTTCAGAAAATAGGCAACATCTATCTGGTGACTGATTTCTGATTTTAAATCAGGTGTTCCGAACAGATAACGAAACGTTCCCTCGTGTCTTCCGTTCGCTGACAGTTCCGTACTGTTCGGCGCTCTGAAACCTCTCGATACATTGAATTTTAACGTAGAATTTTTATCGACTTGATAAGACAATCCTAAGCTACCGGAAACGCCATTGTAGTTTTTATTAAAGGCACTGAACTTTAATTCCGCATCGGGGTCTGTACTTTGCACAGGCTCTTCGTCTTCATTAAGATAGAGTTCTTTTGAGTTCATAGACCTGTTGTCAAATCTAAGTCCTCCGGCTAAAGTGAGTTTGCCAAAAGTTTTCTGTGTAAAAAGAAATGCTCCGGCATCAAACAGATTATAGGCAGGTATCAAAAATTCTTCCCCTCTGTTGGTGTTGGATTGCCACATACCACCGATACCAACCGAAGTTTCCCAGCCTCTTGATTTTTCAAAATTATACCGCACATTATAATTAAGTGTGTTCAAATCAAAGAACAATGCCGGTTCATTGGGAGCGGCGGGGTTTTCATACTCTCTTCGTTTATTGTTCTGAAAACCGAAATCGGCATTAATTGTACCTTTATTCAATATGAAATAATTGTTGGAAGAAACGCCCAAATGGTTGATGGTCTGATGTGGAAAACCGACCTTATACCCTTTATAATCATTTCCGCTTGCAACTACTTCATCGCCATTGGCATTTTCATAGATAAATCTTCCTAACTCGTCCCTTTCGCCCTCTACAAGATTAAGCGTGTTGTTATAAGAGCTGACGGTGAGGTGCGAGTGTCCCCACCTTTTGTTTATTCCCAAGAACAAGCTGCCGTTAAGTTCCTTAAAACCCGAATTGAAGACTTTCCCATCGTAGGCATTTTGATAGTTGCCCGCAAATTTATTACTAAACCTGCCCAACCATTGTAAACCATCCTTATTGCCTGCATTGGAAAGGGAGTAGCCTATCAGGTTATTATTGCTTTGGTAATTCGTAGAAACCTGCGTTTTTATCTCACCTATTGGCAAGGCTTTAGGAGCAAGAAAGTTAAGCACTCCGGCAATACCGTCCGAGCCGTACATCAGGCTGCCGGGACCTTTCACTACTTCCACTCTGTCCACCGCATTCTCATCTATTTCAATACCGTGTTCATCTCCCCATTGCTGCCCTTCTTGACGAATACCGTTATTCAATGTAATCACCCTGTTGTATCCCAATCCTCTTATGGTAGGTTTTGAAATTCCCGTACCCGTTGTTATCTGGTTTACGCCCGGTATGTTTCTCAAACCGTCAATCAGGTTGGTAGCACTGTTTTGTTTTAAGGTGTTGCCGTCAACCGCTTTGACAATAACAGGGCTTAATCTTAGTTCTGTCGAGCGGGTTACACCTGTGATGATTAACTCGTTCAGCTCCGTAATGGCAGGACTTAATACAAAGTCCATAACCGTATCTTGTGCTATCGTTATTTTCTCGATTATTGGTTCATAACCTGTAAAACTTATCTCTAAAAGATATGTTCCCCGTTTCAGGTTTTTGATTTCATAATTACCGTTTACATCCGTTGTGGTTCCGGCTTTTAAATCAGCAATATAGACTGATACCCCGGCTAAATTTTTATTATTTTCCTGGTCTTTTACTGTACCGGAAATTCTGTTTTGTGCAAATATGTTTAAGGTTGCTGAAACAAAGGCAACCAATAGCAATACGCTTTTTAAATTCATAAATCTGATTTTTTAATTCTTATAATTTGAGCTGGATAAACAGACGCTCCGGCTGCTTACCTCTATAAAAAATCAAATTATTGGCGGACCTCTGTTTTGGGTTTCAGGAAGTGTGGCTTCGTAAAAATTTGCCTTATATAATGTATATTCCGAACGATGTTCAACATTAATGCAAACAAACTGTATAGCGGTAAAAAGATGAACAGATACACAATGATTGTCACAAAGAAAACACTTCTTTAATACTTTGCTAAGGTGGGCTTTATGTTCGCAGAAACTATTGCTGCCATCTGAATAGTAAACAGTTTTTTCACATTTGGTTGCTTTTTCAAATGCAATAATTTCATCGTGGTGGTGAAACATAAGTGCAGGGCTGTTGCCGAACAGGTATAACAGCAACAGAAAAAGTCCTGCAAATTTTATGTTTCTTTTATCTTTCAATTTTAGCTACGATATGGTTAAAAATGTTTTGGATTTTCCTGTAAACTCAACGGGTATCTACCAAAGACAATCCTGAAAATCGGTTGCCATATGTAACAATAAGCCCAGCGCAACAATCCTGACTATTTTGTTGCCGAACAGCAAGAGCAAGAAATACACTGCTATTGCATAATACGAATGCAGGTAGTGAAAGCCAACGCTGCATCTGTTCGGGTCGAATATCGGTTCTGCAAACAGGTGGTCTATATCAACAAGCATTGTTGCTAACAAAATTATCCAGACCATCTTCCATTCCTTTCTGAAAAACACGAAGGCAACCAATCCCGGAAAGAGAAGGTGCAAAGCGTAGTGGATAATATTTTGCAGTACGAATAAGGACATTTAGTTATTTTTCTTTGGTCGTTTTTTAGTCGGGTATGAAGCCTATTAATAGTTTATGTTGATTTGTTATGGAAATAAAGCCTTGCGGAAGTCTTATTCCACAAAGCCTTATTATTTCACCGCCAATTTTAGATGAAAAATTAGTGTTGATGTCCGTGTGCTTTGTCAGCAGCAGAAACCTCATTTTTAAATTTTCCAACCAACTTTTTGCCCTCATAGGTAATCGTAACGGTGCAATTCGTATGGATGCCATTTTTAGGCAATGCCACTGTCAATGCTCCATTTTTACCTGCGATAAGATTAGCTGTTGATTTACTGCCATTTTCAAAAGCAAATTCTACCGAGCCGGTAGCCGTTTTGGTTAACGTTTTAGCATTGGCATCCAGCACATAAAAAGTAAGCGCATTGTTGGCTTTTACCATTTCGATATGGTAGTTGTCAATATCTACCATTTTACCCCCGTGTGGAGCTGCACCGTGTCCGCTTTGAGCCATTGCAGGGCTAATTGCTAAAGTTGCAATAGCAACCACTAAAGCCATTCCGATTGATTTGATTTTTCTCATTTTTTTTGATTTTTAAAAAGTGAATAATTAAGAATTAAATTTTTACCCTAAGTAATTTGATTGAATTAAGAAACACCAGCGTATCAGGTAACAGGTGGATGATGGCTGCCTGCACCGGTCCTAAAACTCCCGTTAACACCAATGTGATACCTACAACGTGTACCACACCCACACCGCCGATGATATTTTCCTTAATTGTCCTGAATGCTTTTTTACTGATGGCTTTGGAACGGGCTATTTTTTCCAGCTTATCTTCCACCAATACAATATCAGCCGCTTCCATTGCAGCTTGTGTACCCACTATGCCCATAGAAATACCTACATTCGCCTGTACCAAAGCAGGTGCATCGTTAATGCCGTCACCAACCATTGCTACTTTTTCGCCTTTGGATTGTAGTTCCTGTATCGCCTTGATTTTGTCTTCAGGCAGCATATCTGCCCTGAATGATGTAATACCTAATTGTCCTGATACGTGTGCTGCCGTCTGTGGATTGTCGCCTGTGAGCATAATGATGTTTTCTACACCGCTTCTTTTCAATTCCTCAATCATTTCCTTTGCTCCCGGACGTATCGCATCTGACACATAAAACACAGATGCCGCATTGCCATCCACCGCCATATAGATAGCCGTATCGGTGAGGTTTTCGCTATTGACGGTTACGGAAATAGTATGGTCGTCCATCAGCGTTTTGTTACCTATCAGCACTTTTTTATTGTTGATGGTAGCACTGATACCTTTCCCTTTGAATACCTCAAAATCCGTAGGCTCTGATAACGAAGCACCCATATTGTCCGCATACATCAGTATAGCATTGGCAAGGGGGTGGCTGGAACGGTTTTCCGCTGATGCCGCTAATTGCACCAATTCTTTTTCAGTAAAGCTGTCATCGAGTATTTCAACTCTGTTTACGGTAGGCTTACCTATGGTCAATGTGCCTGTTTTGTCAAAAACAATGGTTTTTATCTTCGCCAATTCTTCCAAAAACTTACCGCCTTTTACAAGTATTCCTTCTCTTGCGGCTCTTGCTATGGCAGAAATGGTTACTAAAGGCGTAGCTAAGCCTAATTCGGCAGGCGAAGTGAAAATAAGCAGGGCTATCACGAGCTTTACATCTTTAGTTAGTAGGTAAACACCCAATACAAAAACGAAAACAACGGGTATCAGCCACGCCGCTACCTTATCCGTTAATTTTTCAATAGGGGCTTTACTGCTTTCTGCTTCTTCTACCAAAGCGATAATGCGTGAAAACACCGTATCTTTTCCCGCTTTGGTCATTTCTACGTCCAAAGCCCCTAACTCCAGTATTGTACCTGCAAATACTTCTGTACCGGAATTTTTTTCTACGGGTACGCTTTCTCCTGTTATGGGGGCTTGGTTTACAGACCCCGAACCCGCCACTATCTTACCGTCAACGGGTATTTTTTCGCCAGCCTTTACCACCACAATATCACCCACCGTCAGTGATGCAATAGATACGGGCTGCTCGTTACCGTCCTTTTTCAATATGGCTGTCTGTGGCACAGAACCGATGAGTTCCTTTATAGATGCTCTTGCTCTTTCACCGCTTGCACTGGCAATGTATTCGGCAATCAGGATAATCATCAGCACCACAGAACCCGCTAAATATTCTTTACCAACGACCGATACGATTACGGCAATGGAAATAAATAACTCCGTACCTATTTTCCGTTCCCTGATTAATTCGAGAATGGCAGTTTTTAGCAATGCGTATAAACCAAAAGCCGTAGCTGCCAGCAAGACGGGAAGTGGTATAATTTCTAAATAAAACAACAGGCTGGCAATACCCACTGTAATAATGCGTATGATTTCCCAAAAAAATTGCCGGGAAAAAAAGGTTTGTAAATAGTTCATATTGTTATGATATTAATGGGTATGCCCTTTGGATATACCCAAGTTTGAAATAACTACCGATAATATGAGCAATGCTATAAACAATACTACCCCAAGGGCAATCAAACCATACTTCATCTTTTTAGATAGGGGTCTGTTATTTGTACCTCCTTTTCTTTTCGGAGGAGGTACAAATTTTTTCCTCTTTCTTGTTTTCCGACTTCTATTTGTTCTTGATTTCATACAGTAGATAGCATTGTCTTATTCTTCCTCTTCAGCGTTTTTAATTGCCGAAAGAATGGTATAAGCATTTTTAGTAACTACCTTTAATGATTGCTGATTAACACTTTGAGGCAATTCGATAGCCGTATAGCCTTCCTGTTCCATACCTTTGGCAACTTGTACCAACTGGAAGGTATAGCCGTCTTTACTATCCGCTGTTTGAATAATGATGTAATCCAAACCGTCCAACTGAACAATGGCATCATTCGGTACTGCACTCTTTTGTTCCGTTCCTGTTTCTACCCACGCCTTTACATACATTCCCGGTAAAAGTTTTGCATCTTTGGTAAAGCGGCAAAGCACAGGTATCATTTTTTTGTCATCGGCTGCCTGACCTACCAAGTACACTTTTGCTGTGTGGCGGTAATCATTCTCATTAGATAATGAAAACTTAACCGTTTGCCCAACCTGAATTTTTCCCAAGTCTTTTTCAAAGGCATTTAAGGCAAGATGCAGGGCATCTGTACCTGTTATCTCAAACAGCACATCGGTAGGGGCAGCATATTTACCAATGTTGGTATTGCTGCTTTTGATATAACCTGAAATGGGTGCATAAATGCCCGCAGTTCTGGAAATTTTATTGCTGCTTTTTAAACTTGCGCTGCTGATGCCAATGAGTGCCATTTGCTGTTCTAATCCGGCAATACGGGCTTTCATTACATTATAATCTGAACTTACCTGTTGAAAAGTCTTTGCTGCATTCACATCCTCGTTTCTCAATTCCTGCTGCCTTTTGTATTCCTGCGATAAATATTCCAACCTGCCGATACTTTCCAGATATTCCTGCTGAATGGTAATAAATTCCGGGTTTTCAATGGTGGCTAATTGCTGTCCTTTTTTTACAGCTTGCCCCGGTAGCAGCCCTGCTGTTTTTATATAACCTCCCAATGGTGCTGACACTGTGGCTATACTGTTAGGGTCAGCTTCGATAGCTCCCGTCAGCTTGATGATATTACTTAGGTTTCTTAATTCGATAGCACCTGTTTGTATCTCTGATAGCTTATACTGGTCAGGAGTAAACGTAATTTGTCTGACCGAAGAAGCTGTGTCCGCCTTGCTTTCTGCGGTAGTCTGCTCCCCGGCAGCTTGCTCTTTTTTATCCTTACAGGATACTACCACTATTGCTGATAGCAGTAGGAGCGGTATATATTTTTTAAATGACCTATTCATTATTTTAATTTTTTTGAATGATTAATTTTTACCTGAAATTGCTTCTATGGAAATAACGACCCTGTTGAAATTATACAGGTTGTCTATATACTCCGAATGGATGTTATTGGATAGCGTAAGGTTTTGCAAATATTGTGTATAGGAAATATCACCGCTTCTAAAACCTTTATCCGAGTTGTTGATAATCAGGTCTGCCTGCGGCAATGCCTGTGTCTGATAATAGTTTATTGACTTCTGATATTTCACATACTCCTGCGCCAGCTCTTTTAATTGTCCGTTCAGGTTCATCGTTGTCAGTTCCACCTGTTTTTGTGCAATCTGCTCGTTGATTTTAGCCGCATTGATTTTGGATTTATAACCTCCGGGGAAAAGAGGAATAGCAACACCAATCTGGAAAAAATTAAACCGGTCTTTTCCGGTATAGGTTCTGTCTATACCGTTTATTGTTTGCAAGCCTTTGTAGGTTTGACCGTTATAACCTAAAATAATATCCGGTAGCATCTTGCTTCTCTCCAAAGAGATTTCTCTTTGGCTTACATTGATTTCCTGTTGCAGATATTGAATGATGGGATTATTGGCAGTAGATGCGTTATCCATAGGCAATAATATATCTCTTGGAACTAATGCGGTATCTGCTATACTGATATCATCGGTTGTGTTGAGCAATGTCTGTAAAAGCTGCTTGGCAATTTTTATATCGGCTTCGTTCTTTTCCAGCTCATTTTGAATTTGCCGGTACTGTACAGATGAAGTAGCATTTTCAAGGCTTGTACTTTCTCCTGTCCGGTATCTCACGTCGCTTGCTTTGCTTAGCTTACTAAAAATGGTGTCCTGCTCTAACAACAGCTTCCTTTTTTCCAAAATGTACTGGTATTGCAGGTAAGCCAGCTTCACGTCTTCTACAAGGTCGTTTTCGGTCACAGCTTTGTATTTTTCGCTGCTTTGTATTCTTTCCTGCGCCAGCTTTGACTGGTTGCCGTAAACCGTTGGAAAATCAAAACGCTGTGTAACACTGATTAAATTATCATTAATGGTAGGATTACTCACTACGCCCTGCGTATAGGAAATTTCTGTCTTAGGAATAGTAACGCTTCCTTTTTTTAAAGCCTGCTGGACATTGATGTTATACTCCGCTATCTTGATGCTGTTGTTGTTTTTTAACGCCTCGTCAATAGATTGCTGCAAGGTCAGCACTCTCGTTCCCGAATTGGATGGTACTTGCGCCTGCATTACAGATGGGAAACAGAAAAATCCCAATAGCAATATGGCGGTAGGTAAGGCTTTGTTTTTACGCATTTTGAAAGATGATTTAGTGAAGTAGATATACAGTACCGGCAGCACTACAAGGGTTAAAGCGGTTGCCGTTATCAGCCCTCCAATAACTACCGTAGCCAACGGGCGTTGTACTTCTGCACCTGATGAGCTGGACAAAGCCATTGGTAAAAAGCCTAAAGAGGCTACGGCGGCTGTCATCAATACAGGTCTTAACCTTACCCGAGTGCCAATACGCACCCTTTCGTAAATATCTTCTACACCGTCTTTTGCCAATCGGTTAAATTCCGCTATCAATACAATCCCGTTCAGAACCGCAACCCCAAACAACGCAATAAAACCTACACCTGCAGAAATACTGAAAGGCATATCCCTGATAAGTAGAGCAAATACACCGCCTATTGCAGACAATGGAATAGCTGTGAATATTAATAAGCCCTGCTTTACCGAACGGAATGTAAAGTATAAAAGCAATAGGATGAGCAATAGTGCGACAGGCAAAGCTACTGCCAGCCTTGCGTTGGCTTCTTCGAGATTTTTAAATTGCCCGCCATAGGTGATATAATAGCCTGATGGCATCTTAACCTTAGCATTCACAATATCCTGAATATCGTTTACGATGCTTTTTACATCTCGGTTTCTTACGTTGAAACCAAGTGTAATCCGTCTTTTCGCATTATCTCGCTGTATTTGTACCGGACCGGGTTTGTAAGCAATATTCGCCACCTCGCTTAAAGGGATTTGCTGACCTGTGGGCGTACTTACAAATAGATTTTGAACATCTGTAATGTCTGCTCTTGAAGCATTATCCAATCGTACTACCAAATCAAAACGTCTTTCTCCCTCGTACACCAAACCTGCTGCTTTACCGGCAAAGCCTGTTTCGATGGCACTGTTCACGTCCTCAACGTTCATTCCGTATTGGGCTATCTTATCTCGGTCAAACTGTATGCTGATTTGTGGTAAACCCGTAATTTCTTCCACATACAAATCTTCTACACCCTCAACATTTCTTATTTTCCGACCTACATCTGAAGCAAGGTCAGAAAGCACATCTAAATCTTCACCGTATATTTTTAAAACCACATCCTGCTTAGCACCGGTAAGCAATTCGTTAAAACGCATCTGTATGGGTTGCTGGAAACTGAATGTTGCATTGGGGATTACAGATAGAGATTGTTGCATTTTTTCAATCAGTTCTTCTCTGTCGCCTGCACTTGTCCATTCTTTTTTAGGCTTTAGCTTAACAACCATATCTCCCGCTTCAATAGGCATTGGGTCTGTCGGAATTTCACCCGAACCTATTTTGTTTACTACCTGTTCTACTTCGGGATAGTTCTTCAATAAAATGGTTTGTGCTTTTTGGGAAACGTCTATCATTTGGGTGATGGAGCTTCCCACGGGAACCCTTGTTTCCACTGCAAAATCGCCCTCGTCCAACTGCGGGATAAATTCACCGCCCATTCTGTTGAATGTGATAAGTGTGATGATGAACAATACCACTGCAACCGATACTACCAAAAGTTTTCGCTTCATCGCACCATTAATGATAGGTGTATAAACTTTCTGTATGGCTTTCATCATCCTGTCCGAAAAGTTTTCTTTGTGCGTTGTCTTTTTACTCAACACCAATGCAGACATCATCGGAACGTAAGTGAACGATAACAGGAATGCGCCTAAAATGGCAAAAGAAACTGTTTGTGCCATTGGTCCAAACATTTTACCCTCAACGCCTACCAATGCTAATAAAGGCAGGTACACGATTAAGATAATAATCTCGCCAAATGCTGCTGCGGAACGTATCTTACGGGACGACTGATAAACTTCTTCGTCCATTTGGTCTTGTGTCAGTTTAGCCACGCCACCGTACCGTTCCTTGCTACCTGTAATCCTATGCAACACCGCCTCAACTATAATGACCGTTCCGTCAACGATTATCCCGAAGTCAATTGCCCCCAAGCTCATCAGGTTTCCTGAAACTCCAAAAACCCGCATCATTGCTATTGCAAACAACATTGCCAGTGGAATTACAGAAGCCACTACCAATCCGCCTCGCAGGTTTCCTAAGAAAAGTATCAATACAAAAATTACAATTAATGCCCCTTCAATAAGGTTGGTTGAAACGGTTGAAATAGCTCCGTCCACCAATTTTTTACGGTCGAGGAAAGGCTCTATTTCTACACCTTCGGGTAAACCTTTCTGAATTTCCGCAATCTTTTCTTTTACATTGGTAATAACCTCCGATGAGTTAGCTCCTTTCAACATCATAACGATACCTGTAACGGTTTCGCCCTCACCGTTACGTGTGGCTGCTCCGTATCTTGGACCGTTGCCAAAACGAACTTCGGCTACATCTCTTAACAAAACGGGTACGCCTCCCTCGGTTTTTATAACAATTTTTTTGATTTCCTCAATGTTCTTTACCAAGCCTTCGCTTCGGATAAAGAAAGCATTCGGACCTTTATCAATATATGCACCTCCCGTATTTTGGTTGTTTTTTTCCAGTGCTGTGAAAATATCGGAGATATTAATGTTCTGGCTGGCAAGCCTGTCAGGTTCAATGGCGATTTCGTATTGCTTTACAAACCCTCCGAAGCCACTTACTTCCGCCACGCCGGGCGTACCTAATAGCTGCCGTTTAATAATCCAGTCCTGAATGGTTCTTAACTCTGTGGCATCGTACTTATCTTCATAGCCTTTTTTGGGATGGATAACGTATTGGTAGATTTCGCCCAAACCGGTGGTTACAGGAGCCATTTCAGGCGTACCCACCCCTTCGGGGATATTTTTAGCTGCAATAGTCAGCCTTTCCTGTACCTGTTGCCTGCCCCAATAGATGTCTACCTTTTCTTCAAATACAATGGTAACAATAGAAAGCCCAAAACGGGAAAAGGAACGCATATCCTTTATACCCGGAATGCTGACCATTGTCTGCTCCACGGGAAAGGTTACGAGCTGTTCCACTTCCTGCGCCGCCAGTGTAGGCGATACAGTAATGACCATCACCTGATTATCCGTGATGTCAGGTGTGGCATCAATAGGAAGTTTGGTAAGCGAATAGGAACCCCAGCAAATTAATGCCAGGGTAAATAATCCTATTACCAACTTATTCTTGATTGAAAAATGAATGATGTTATTTAACATATCATAATGTTATTAGAATATTTATTGTTTAAGAAGATACTGTCCTTTCATTTTGATTTTAACAGTAATGTTCTCATTGGAATTGTTTTTGAAATACCAGCCCTGCGGACCTTCAAACGGAGCGACTAAAGAGCCGACCATATTATTGGAATAGGCAATAGTATAGCTTTCAAAGTAGTTGCTGTTGTTCTTTACTTCGCCGTGAAAGTCAAAGTATAGCTCACCTTTATCGGTAATCCATTCATATTTCATCTGACCGTATTTCAACATATTTACTTTGTATTCCAATCCTTCGCCTGCCGGAATAACCACGCTTACCTCGTCTGTACGTTCTGCCAGTTGAGTGGCTGGTGGCGGGTTATCTGCCGCCGCTGGTTTGGCAACATCTGCCGGAGAGCCAACATTTTCCAGTTTTAGTATCTTGTGCGGTCCCGAAGCCAACGCTTCCGTACCTGCATCACCAACATACAGCTTGCTAAAGCCTGTTGCCTTGCCAATACCCAAAGGGTCTATCCCGTATTCAGCCGGGAGTACGGCACTTACCAAGAGTACCGCTCCAATAACCAAAGCAATAATGACCTGCTTTACAATGGATTTCTTATCTAAGATTTGATGTGCTATTTCTGCCATTTTGATATTTGTTAAGAGTTAAAATAACCGACTAACTGATAGCCGAATAATAAAAAGCCTGCTGCCATCAGCAACATATTTGTAACTGTTGAGAATTTTAGAAAACTCGGTGACCTTCTCCAATTAGTGATGATAAACAATACAAGGGCTAAGGCTATGAACTGACCTATCTCTACACCGATATTGAAGCCAAGCAGGTTGGTCAATAAGCCGGTTCGGTCAAAGCTCAATTCCTGTAACTTACTGGCTAAACCAAACCCGTGAAAAAGTCCAAAGATTAAGACTGCCGCTTTGGTATTGGGCTGACGTCCTAAAAACCTTTGAAAGCCTCCTAAATTATCGAAGCCTTTATACACGATAGACAATGCAATAATGGCATCAATCAGATAGGCATTGATTGCCATATCTGCCAATACACCCAGCAATAGGGTAATACTGTGACCAATGGTAAAAAAACTCACATAAAGCAGTACTTCTTTTGGGCGATACAGAAAAAAGATAACGCCTACAAGAAAGAGCAGGTGGTCATACCCGGTGAGCATATGCTTTGCCCCGATATACAGAAAAGGAACGAAAGCTACTCCCGAATTGCCGCTTAAAAATGTCTGGGTATCCTCATCTACTCCGTGAGCATACGCCGCCCCTGAAACCAATATCAGTAGGGCTATTGATAGAAAAATTTTGATATACTTCATTTCCGGATTTTTTGTTAATTGAAAGCATAGCATCGAGGATGTGCATAGGTGAATACACACATCTCACGATGTACAGTTTGTGAAATCAATTATGCACACGGATTAAGCGTAATCCCCAAAAGGATTAATGCTTGTGTCCGTGAGCTTTGTCTATGCTGTCCTGATTAACTTTAGGCTGCGCAGCAGATTTATCTGTGCTGTCAGCAGGTGTATGATTACCCGCAGGGTCGTGGGAATGACCGTGAGCCTTGTCAATGCTGTCCTGATTGACTGCCGGAGCTGTTAGTTCCTGTTCTGAATTTGAATTATCCGAAGAAGATTTTTCGCTGTTATTGCAAGCTGTAAACGCAAGTGCAGCAAATGCCGCTATAATGAATGATTTTTTCATCGTTAAAATAAATTTGATATTAAAAAAGAAATAATTCGCCCGTAGGATTGGGCGTAACTCAAATTTTAACTTTCAGAGAATGAAAGTTAAGCAACGATGAAAGAGGGAGGTCCCCGAAGGGTGTATGCTCCGAGGAGCGGTGGTAAATAAATAAAGTGTCCATCAGGTGGAAACGTGTGTTTCTGATAGACAACTATATATTCAACAGGCGGAATGAAATCAATCGGTAAAGCCTTGATTGATTTTACATCATCCTTTGAAATAACAATTCTGGTTTCGCTTGAATTAGTAAAAGATACGTGTTCGCCAGCGTGTATAAAACCCGAAAAGGCAAGCTCTAAAGGTGTTTCTTTACTATTGTTATGATGATTGTTGCCATTCTGATGCCCGTCATTGGCAATATCTGCGTGGTGGTGGTGCGATACAATGCCGTGCCCCAAAATAACTAATTGGGCAGCAATTAAAAACAATATGGCAATATATTTACGCAACATTATGGCAAAGATATACAAATAAGTTCATTTGGTAATAATTCGGTGCAAAAAAATGAATTTAGCCCCCAATAAAATATTACAATGGCAGATGCTTAAATTTAAAAAGCCTTTTACACAGGCTCAACAGGAATATGGATTGCTCTCTCCATATTTTCGTAAGGATTTGTCAGCGGGCTTTGCGGTAAAATCTCAAATGCAAAAGGTTGTTTAATCCTGTAAGGGCTTTGATGCAGCCATTCGTATAAGCTGTGAAAAGTATGGAATATTTGTTTTGTATCGCCTGTAATGCCACATACGGCAAACTTTCCGCCGTCAATGTTTAGTATATCAATGCCTTTGGGTATCTCCTGATGTGCCTGTAACGTTATTCCTGCCTGATATATGCCTGCGTGTGGATTGACAATGCCGACAAATTGCGTGTTCACAGTCAGTAAATCCCTTGCCTCTGCAAACTGAATAACTCTTTTGAAACTCTTATGAATTTCTCCGATGTCTGTTAAAGGTGCATTTACAAAAATGACTTTAAGCGATTGGGCTTTTTTTATTTCAATGCTCAAATCCTTTTCCCTGCCGTTATTATCATTTACGAAAAAGTTCCCATTGATTTTTATATGCTTCAGGTACTTTGTAATAGTCGTGTGGTCTTTTGACGGAATGTTCCGCAATTCCTCTGCCGAAATACCAAAGAAATTCCTAAAGCTCCTTGCAAATGTAGAAGATGAAGCAAAACCGTTATCCAGTGCAATTTCGGTAATGGATTTGTGCGTATGTGTGAGCAAATAATGGGCAACATTTATCATTCTTACCTTTATGATAAACTGTTTCGGGCTTTCGCCAGTTACCTGCTTAAATATTTTTTGGAAATGAAAAGGCGAATAATTAGCGATGCCCGCAAGTTGTGCTAACGAAAGCTCCTCTTGCGGGTTTTGCTGAATGAAGTTGATAACTGCATTGATTTTCTTTTTATGTTCCGTTGAAATATCAAACATCGCTTACAAAGGTAATCAAAATACAGGCTAATGGTTTGAGTGCTGCTCCATTCCGTTGTGGTGTGGCGGTGTATGATGCCCTGAATGAAAATGATGAATAATGCCGTGAACAATGGTTGCAACAAGGATGAGGTGAAGCATCACAAGAACGACTTTACTGAAATGGCGATACCATTTTCCAAGCGAATGCCTGTCTATGTAAATCCTCAAAAAAACGGCTGCAATCAACGTCAATAATTCAAAGGTCAAAAGACCTGCTAAATGTAAGTGAAACATAATTTTATATGTAAGCTGATTAAATTAAAAAAAGCAAAGAGCAACCTTATATTGTTACTCTTTGCTGTAACTGCGTTCATCATTTTTTAACAACAAGTTTTTCAGTTGCGGCATTAAACTCAATCGCCTTTTTGTTGCTTTCGGCAACTCTCGATTGTTTGCCGTGAATGATTTTTCCCAAAGGGCAAATACCGTCAGCAGGTGGTTGGTGTCCTACGTGCAATGCCGCTCCAAGTGTAAGAACAGAAGCCGCACTTAACATTACAATTTTACCTTTCATATTATTTTCGACAGTGATTATAGTGCTGTCCCCGCACTTCTAATAATTTACTAAGGCAAAGATTGAATGTTTACATTGCATACACTTTACAAAACGAGGGAAGTAGTTTGCATTTCTTGCGATTGTTGCCAAAACATTTAAAGAACTTTCACTATTCGGCTATTGTTCCTGCACCAAATGCTGTAAGTTCGGGTCGTTCTTGATACGCTCCATTTCGCTGACTACAATATTCAGTATATCAGATTTTATCTGTTTGTAATTGCTTTCAATTTCCTGCTTCATTTTATCCTCGCCCTGCTCATTTACAAAAGATAAGATTTGCGGTATCTTTTGATAGGCTTTGCTTTCTGCTGCTACCTTTTCATTATCTACCACAATTTCGGCGTGAAAAATCTTTTGCTCGATACGTTCATCAAAGTTATCTGATACAGAACCGACAAACATCCCTTGCGTTAAAGTTGAGATTTTGGAAGCGGGAATAAGGCTGTCTAACTGTGTGGAGATAGAGGTAGATTTATCGTTGCGGTTAATCGTCATACTTTGGCGTTTCTGCAACACTTTACCAAAGCGTTCTGATAGGCTCTTTGCCGTTTCTCCAACCACCTGACCACTAAAAATATTGCCTACGGTATTCTGTATTACCTTGCTTTCTTTATCGCCGTAATCCCTCGTCAATTGCGAAAAATCCTGAAAGCCCAAGCAAACCGCTACCTTATTACTTCTCGCCGTTGCGATAAGATTGTCCAGTCCCCGAAAATAAATGGTGGGCAATTCGTCTATGATAACCGAACTTTTAAGCTGTCCTTTTTTGTTGATGAGCTTTACAATTCTTGAATTGTATAAGCCCAATGCTGCGGAGTAGATATTTTGACGGTCGGGGTTATTGCCTACACATAAAATTTTCGGCTCTTTCGGATTGTTGATGTCGAGCGTGAAATCATCGCCTGTCATCACCCAATAAAGGCTCGGCGAAATCATTCTTGATAAAGGAATTTTTGCCGATGCAATTTGTCCCTGTAACTGGTCTTGTGCGCCGCCTTGCCACGCATCCATAAAGGGCGACAAATAATTTTCCAAATCGGGGTAAGAGGTTAAAATCGTGAACACGTCCGAATACTTTTTATTCAGCAATTCAATGGCGTGTGGGAACGTACAATACTTACCATTCTCGTAGATTTTCAGATACCAAATAATGGCAGCCAATAAGATAATTGGGCTTTCTACGAAGAAATCGCCCTGCTTCTGTATCCAGCTTCGGTTGAGGTTTAGCATTATGGTATAAGCCGCTTCGTAAGCATCGGATATGTCGGTCATAAAATCGGGATTGAGTGGATTGCAACGATGGCTCTTGCGTGGGTCGTCAAAATTTATCACGTAAAATTTTGGCTGTACTTTGTACTTGTCCCTGTGCTTCAGTAAATGATTGTAGGCAATGGTAGAAAGGTCGTCAAACTTGAAATCGTATATGTACATACTGAAACCTTTCTCTATCTGCTGCTTGATGTAGTTATTTACAATCGCATACGATTTACCCGAACCCGGAGTGCCTAACACAATTGATGCCCTGAATGGATTGACGATGTTAATCCAGCCGTTGTTCCATTTTCCTTTGTAATAAAACTTCGTGGGAAGATTGACAGAGTATTCGTTTTCCATCAACTTGGTTTCCTGCTGAAAGCTCTCGTTCTCGTTGTTGAAAACATCGTCCATCAGGTTGTTGCGAAGCAAACGGCTCATCCAAACGCCAGCGACCATTAAGGCGATATACCCTAAACCTGTGGTTAAGATATACAGAAATGTAGCGATTAATAACGGTAGCTTTAGTAAAGGGAAATTCAGAAAGAACAGGATAATACCGATTGCTAAAGCCACATAGATTTTAGACCAGGTTATCTTCTCATCTTTAACGCCCTTTGTTCCCAAACAGCTCAAAGCCAACAAAACCAAAGCGAAGACTTTGGTATATAAGGTATGCGAAAACAGCCCTGCCGTTCGCTGAAAGTTGCCTAATATTTTATTGATTAACTCCAATGTCCAGCCACGCTCTATAAAGAAACCGTAGCAGAACCAATAAAGGTGCATCAGCACTATGATGATGCTTACTGCCCGCATAAAAGCCATTATCTTGGCAAGTCCTCTTAAATCGTCTTCTCCCTGCATTTTTGTAAAATTTTAAATGTTCGGGCGTGAATTTAGAAGCTGTGTTGTGTGGCTATAAGAATGTGGCAGTGAATGGCAGTGTTTGGCATTAAGAGGCTATAAAGCCTTCAATACCGTTCAGGTAATCCAATGATTTTTTTTAAATTTATACTCGTGAAAACCATTTTGCTATTCTCGTCTGTTGGAACAAGCAAGATTTAAAAGAGGAATGCTATGAATTGGAATAATCCTGATGCTTATCCCGGAGAAACTGAAGAAGAATATGAAATTCGGAAAAGAGGTGAAAGCCAAGCTGCCACCGGATTAATGTCTGGGATAATAAAGTTTTTTCTTTTCGGCTTAAAAATAGCGGCTATTTTCGGCGTGTTCTTTTACGCCGGGTTTTTGCTGTCGCAAAAATTGTGGGGCAAAGAAACTGATAACTTTAAGATTTGGGCATTCTCCCTATTATTTGCCTACCTCATCTTCTGCATCGTTTATTTTTTGAAAGGAACTATTATAGGATTACGGAGAAAGAACCAGAGGCTATGGATATTACCGTGGGCTATCTGTGTTTTATTATGCTGCATTGTTCCTGCATTCATTATAAAATCAATAGTAGCTGGTATGTTCAGCGTGACAGAACGAGATAGTATATGGTGTATCGGGCTAAGCTGGGGAGCGTTTGTACTTTCCGCATTATACATCTACGGTATTTATCAATTCAAAACACCTACTGCACCTAAGATTTTGCATTGGAGCTATGCGTTGGGGCTGAAAGTTTCTACATAATAGGCAAAGAAAAACCTGTTACTGACCTCGTTTGCGCTTCCTTTTCTTTTTCATTCTATTGGCAAAATCCTGTTCCTCGTAATCCTCGCCCTGTGCTTCGGGAATGAGCAAACCGCCCAACGCTTCAACCAACCCGTCTTCATTTTTATCGGTAGTAACAAAATCAAACAAATGGTGGGGTTCTTCCGCAGGAAGATCTGCATCATTTGTCCTTGCTATTTTCGGTATTAGCTTATCAGGCTCTTTTATCTCCGGCTTAATGTTGTTATTCCAGTAATCATTAAAGGTATTGGCAGAAAGCTCTGTTGCTAAACGTGAACCGTTCCAAACCGTTTTGGAATTGTGGTCAATAAAAGTGATACCGTAAATACGTCCTGTATCATTCCGGCGCACTACTATGTTAATGCCCTGTTCTCCTAACTGCTTTTTAAATGCCTGTTCATCGCTTGTGGTTTTCAGGGCTATGGTAACGGCAGATTTTAGGGTCTGCTTGGTAGGATTGTCTTTCAATGCCGTTTTGCATTTCGCAAAATGCAATTCCAAAGCCGGAAGCCCTGCGCTCTTGCCAAACAAGGAAGCCTTGAACGGATGCCCGGCTCTTTCGCCTTTTTCATTCAACGGAATATATAATAAGCCCTGCTGCATTTTTCCTTGTAATTCGCCCTCTATTTTCTCGGTGGTAATATTGAACAGGGAAAGCAGGGCATTGTATTCGCCCAAAGTTTGGTATTGGTAGTAGTTCGGCAGGTGGCGAACGACCGAAGCTATTTGGCTTTTTACATCGCCCGCCCGATAATCTACCGGACGGAAAACCTTATCAGTCTGGTTACGTTCTTTGTCCGTAGCCGGTATTAAATGATATTGTTTTTCCAGTTCCCGGCATACATTCATCGACCGCATTTTCTCAAATTTGTCCGAAATCTTTTTGCCCTGCTCGTCCACACATACCGATACGATGTGAATGTGGCTGCGGTCAATATCAGTATGCTTGAATACAATAAAAGGCTGCTCGCCGTAACCCATTTCCCGCATATACTGCTGTGCCATTTCCCGAAATTTATCATCATTTACGATGTCTTTCGGGTCGGGATTGAGCGAAATATGCAGCGTATGTTTCTCGGTATTGCGGTTGGCTATCAGATAAGGAGCGAAAGATTGGGCTAATTGCGCAACCGTATATTGACCGCTTGCGGTTTCAATCATCTTATTGGCAAACAGAATTTGTCCGTTTTCTTTTTCAATTTTCAGGTTATTGTATGCCAATGCACCATATAAATTTCCGCTCCTACCGATTTTTGCTATCACTTTTTAGAATGGTTTTTGAGGTATTTTGCTTCAAATTCTTCGGTCAGTTCAATGATTTTTCTACATAACATCGCCATTTCAGCCGTCTGTTTTTCCAGCTTAAAGAGGTAAGCCGATGCTTTTTTCTGTGAAAAATTCTTGTAAAGCAGCTTAATAATCTGGTTGTAATTCACGCCAACGTTGCGGAACTGGCTGTGAAAAGAGGTCAGCCGCATATAAAAATCAACCGTTCCTTTGTCAATCTGAATGGTCTTTATCGTCTTGTCAAAGATGCGGGATTTGATAAAGTGTGCCTTTACATCCATATTCGACTGGTCAAACAGGGCAAGAAACTTGGCGTTTTCCTCTTCGTTAAGAGAAAGCGAATACCTGAATATCGCTGGGTCTGTTTTAAGTGGACGACCAATGGGTTTTCTCACTTGTCTTTTGTTGTTCTCGTTCATAATAAATCCATTTTTAACCTATACAAAACCCTGACTTCGGAAGGTGTTTTCCAGCCCCCTGCAAGGGCAAGTTGTTCTGCATCGGAAAATACTTTTGAGATGCTGAGAACACAACTTGCCGTGTTCTGTTGAACACAAAAATCCGCCCTGCGGGACGGATTGAATGTAACAGGGAAAAACGGCTCGATGCCGTTCCCCATTTTTTCCGATTTGTCAAAATATGCTTGCATAAATCCGTTAATAAAAATCATTCTACAAAGTAACTACCTCTTATTAAGAGTATTGCAATGCGATACCCGGACAAATACTGCCTTTGAACGCCAAACACTGCCACAATGAAATAAGCACCTATCTATCTGCATTTCTTTGTACATAGAAACAGAGATAAGGGCGCAGATAAGTATGCAGGTAACAACATAAGTACCTGATTAAAAAAGTAGCTAAGTGCAATTGTACGGAGATAGAAAAATACCTGCCGACATACCTGAACAGATAGTTGAGCAAGTAAAAATGCAGGTACGCATATCGGCAGATATGCAGATGCAAACCTGCATATCTGCATACAATCCTAAAGAAGTATTCAGGTACATCGCTAATGGAGCGCATACCTGCCTAAGTAATTACATACCTATATGCCTATGTACAGGATGATATAGGTAGAAGCCTGCGGAGATACGGACATAAGTAATTGAGTATATAAATAAGTAAAAACAGTTGTAATATGAACGAAAAACAAAAACCAGTATTTATCGCCTTTTCATCCCAAAAAGGCGGTGTAGGTAAAAGCACCTTTACTACGCTTGTTGCAAGTACAATGCACTACCGGTTAGGCTACAATGTTGCCGTATTCGATGCGGATTTTCCACAGCACAGCCTGATGAAAATGAAAGACCGTGATTTGAAAATGATAATGGAAAACGAGGCTTTGAAAAAGCTGGCGTACAAACAATTTACCACTATCAACAAAAAAGCCTATCCAATAATACAGCACAAGGCAAACAGCGTACTGGAAGAAGCCCACGAATTTGTAAGCAGCTCTTCAGTGCCACTTGATGTGGTATTCTTTGACCTGCCCGGAACGGTGAACACACCCGGCATCCTGAAAGCACTGGCAGGAATGCACCACATTTTTACGCCCATTACGGCAGACCGTGTGGTAATGGAAAGTACGCTCATTTTCACACAGCTTTTGCAGGACGTGATTATGAAGAAAGGAGAAACCGATATAAAAACCATTAACCTGTTTTGGAACCAAGTGGATGGAAGGGAAAGTACCCCGCTATACGGTATATATAATCAGCTTATCGAACAGTTAGGGTTAAGCCTGATGCAAAGCCAAATCAAAAACAGCACACGCTTCCGCAAGGAAAGCGAAGTAAACAGCAAAACCATATTTCGCTCAACCCTGATGCCGCCCGATGAGCGGCTGATGAAAGCCTGCCAGTTGGACGAGTTTATGAGCGAATTTTTAAAAATCATTCAATTATAGTCCTATGGAGAAAGACAATAAGAAAAAAGTAACGCCCGATATTAACGAGGAGCTGATGATGAACCTGATGGTAGATGGTGTAAAAAAAGAGGGCTTACAGCTTCCGCCAGAAACCGCCGATGAACCGGAGCAGAAAGTAAGTGTGCGGGAAGAACCGACAAGGGAAAAGCCTGCGGTTAAAGAGAAGAGCAGGACCAAAAAGGCAACCGAAGCCGATTACGAAAGTATCTTTTTCAAAAAGTCGGAAACCAATGCCCGTGATGGGAAAACGGTCTATATCCGACCAGAGTTTCACGAAAAGCTGACACGTATTATACAAGTAATTGGTGAAGACAAGATTAGTATTTACGCTTATTTGGATAACCTGTTGGATTATCACTTTCAGGAATTTGGCGAACAGATTACCAAGAGCTATAACGATAAGTATAAACCCATTTAATAATTGGAGCTATGGAGATTGTAATTGTAATATGCCTGCTGATAGTCATTGCCTTGCTTTTGCAGGACAAGATTGTCATTAAGAAAAGGTCGGAGCAAAAGCCGACAAAGGGAAAAATCAATCCGCACCTTCCCGATATTATGGGGCAGCCTAAACCGAAATTAAGCCATTCAGTGCCAAACACTGCCAATGAAAGCCAAATAGAGGAAGTGGAGATAAACCTTGATAATTTAGACATTGAATATGACGAAAACGAAAACGTCAGCATTCAAATTCCGCAGGAAGAACTGGACGAAGTTTTCAGCAATATACCTGATTTGGAAGATGAGGAAGAAGACTGGAACAGGTACGGAATACCCAATGGCGATGACGGTTTTGCCCAAGGGGTTACCTTCGAAGAACTAAGCTCCGTGGGGGTATTGCTCCAAAAAGAAAAATTGGAAACAGCCCAAAAGGAAACAGCGGTAGCCATAGTTCAGAAATTACAGGGAACCGAACTATTCAGCCTATTGGAAAATTCTGTGGCGGATGCTTCCCGAAAGATAGCCGAGCTTTTGGATAGTAGCCTTTCAACTGAAACAGAACCCGGTTCTTCCACCTTGCGGAAAAATGATTTGGGGAATTTTGACATTGGGGAGTTCTTATAGACTTCCCTTTGTCTTTTTAAATTCCGTTTTCCGAGAACTCTTCAAACGCAGAATAGTTTTTTATTCCTTTAGACTTGTTCACTTTTCCCATAATTGTGCAATCAATCCGGCTTTTTAGATAGGATGCTAAATCATCAAAATGCCGAACATCAATATAATTAATTCCTGATGCTTTATATCTTTTAGATAATGAAATAGTAAAAGCAGCCCAGTTGAATTTTTCTCCCTTTTTACTTAGTTCAATTTGTTTCCAATCGCCATATCTTTTTTTTAAATAATCAATATAGTTCTTCTTAGAAAGCTCTTTCCCCAATGCTCCGTCAGGTAATTCAATTTTTGCTTTTACAGGCTTGGATTTTTTTACAAACTTTGGAAAATACTTATGTAGCAAAGCCTCTGATTGTTCAATATGCTTTGTAACGGTGTCCCATCCCCAATAATATAAATGAAATGGAAGTTCCTTTTCTTTTCTGATTTGATTGAGGTATTCCTGTATTTGCACATCGTCACGGAAGGTAGAAACAAAAACAAATTTGTCGAAATCAATAGCTAAGTCCCTCGATTTTTCTAAATCGGTGTTTATATCCTGAATTAGATTTTTCCTGATAGTTTCATCCTTTCTTCCAATGCTCTTCAATTTGCATTGAATAACCGTTTTGGTTTTAGTAGAAAAGACATCAATTCCTTTCTGATTTTGTCCTTTTACACCAAACGTCTGAAAGTCTGTATTCTCATATGACGAAGTATTCTCTACAAAATTGAATAAATCACAAGTAAGTTCCTCAAATAACCTTTCATCTTTTAAAGGAGGTAGTTGATAGTTCGCCATCTAAAAAAATCGTTTAAAAATTGTTTCCTGTTCGGTATCTGAATATTCAGCAATCACTTGTTTTGACCAATCAAAATCAAACTTTCCAAACTTATTTTCATCGCCGTTTAAATCAATTTCATCTTCATTGAAAGTAAGTATATATTGAAAGTTATGCAGCTCGTTCGATTTGTGGTACATATAGTTCAGGACATTGGATATTGTTTTGTATGATATGGCGTGAAATACACCATCGTGTACAAGAAAATCAGGGATATTGCGTTTATCAATCCTGCTTTTTAAGAATACCATTAAATCATACGCTACAATTTTCAAACGTTCCTGTCCCAAAGCATCTGCTTTTGGAATTTCCAGACTTATTTTAAATGGCAACTGATTTCTTGGCGAAGTAGAGTTTAATGTGATATTAAAATAAGAATTATCAAATTCTTCATCCAAATAGATAGCATTTTCAAGAATTTGCTGAAATAATAATCTCAACTCATCAAGATAGGTTTGTTGCTTATTTAGTTCACTAACAATATCTCTCTTTAATTCTGCAATGACAATATTGGAATTTCCTAATATTTCCTCTATTTCGTCAATTTCCCTTACAATTGAGGTGTTCCGTTCTAAAAGTGTTTTTTCATTCACTAATCTTTCGTAGGTACTCTCAATCCTGTCCAATGCACCTCTCTCTTTTAGCAATGAAAATAATTGGCTCCTGTTCTTTTCTAATTTTTCAAGCTGTGTTAAACTTTGGTCTATTGATGATTGTAATTTCTTTTCTTCTTCCAATAAATATTTATTTCTATTCGCCAGAAGTTGTTTTTTAAAGTCTATAACTTCATCTAAACTCTTTTTTACAAAGTTGCCAAATGTAGATACGGTTTCATTGTAGAGCTTACGAATTTTGTCCAGGTCGATAGATGTTACATCATTGTAAGAGGATTTGAGTTTTTCTAATTTACGGTTTGTATTATGATAGATGACAGATTGCTCGTTAATTTCAGATATAACCTGATTTAGCTTTTGCTCTATCTCTTTGTGATTAGCAAGAAAGTTGTACTCTTTCAGGCTATTCTCAAGTGCTACAATATCTTTTTCGATTTTTAGCCGCTCGGTTCTAAACTCCTGAATATCTTTCCCTGTATCTGCCTTAACCTTTTCTGATAATGATTTTACTGTATTATTGTATCTTTCATATTCAGAAGAAACTTCGTTATATTTTAAAAGTGTTTTAGTCGGGAGATTAAGCAAATAAAAATTATACAACGCCTTTTCTCTTGCATTGGCGTTATAAGAAACAAAATTTAAAGGGTCAACTCTCTGCTGACTTTGCAAGTCATCCTTAACAAAAAATTCCATCAACGTTCCATATCTTTTTCCCTCAAAGAATACTTCGTTGTTCTCTGTCGGAAAAAATATCCCTTCCAGCAATTTCGGCATTTCAGATTTTTCATATTCATCGAGAGCATCCGGTCGCTTCCCGAAAAATATTTTTTTTGTATCGGCAAAGCCCCTCTTGAGAAAATATTTTTGTTCCTGTACTTCAATTTCTAAAGTAATCGTGTGTTCATCCTCACGTAAAAAGTCATACTTTTTTTGAGCAAATCTTTTTTCTGCTTTACCGCTTAGTAAGGTAAAATCAACAAGCCTGACCAACGTAGATTTGCCAATACCATTAATCCCTCGTGCTTCTTTATCCCCAGAGTATTTGCCCAATATGATGTTTATTCCATTGTGAAATGGAACAGCATCTATAAGGTTGGTTTCTGAATATATTCTAATTAACATTGTCGAATAAACTTGTTTGATTTTCTTCTTGGCTTTCTTTCTTTACCAATTTAATTTTATATCCTTTTTTCTCAATACTGCCAATTGTATGCAAAAAGGTTAAAGCATACAGAAAAAGGTCGGGTGTTCTATCTTTATCCCTGTTTAAAAACTTATTCATTATATCATCCACGATGGTATATTTGTTTTTAAAAGGGGAATTGCCCATAATACTAATAATATCTGCTCCCAATACCATAAGATTGGTTTTAAGATTGCTTTCTGGCTGCGGTAATATCATAGTTCATTTTCTGTTTTTCTGCCTATTAAACACTGCTCAAACATATAAAGCAATATAGATTTTACACACTTCACATATTCATCATCTTTAATGTTTCCATATGCTGTTGTATATTGGTCGGTTAGATTATATAATCTATCCTTGAAATTTCCTGAAAGTTTATTGTAATCATTTATAACTCTTCTTTTCAGGGTATTAATCTCATCATCGTTATATCCCGAAAGTATATTGGTAATCGTGTTAAATTCTGCCATAACCAGTACCATTTCCGAGTTCATTCCATCCCAATCTTCCTGCTCAAAGTTGAGTTCGATTTTCTTTTGGGGAGGGACTAATGATTTCCTGTCGAAATGCAGAGCCTTATCTTCTTCGCTTGAAGCATTCAATAAGTCATTAATAATTTCCTGAATATAGTCCTGTATAAAAAAGTTCTCAATCCCCAAATAAGCTGCAAGTTTTCTTTTTTTACTTGATACAAGTTCATCAACAATAGAAAGAATTTGGTCTATACCCTTAATCGAAGTATCGCCGTCCAAACTCTGAATTAGCGTAAATTGTTCCGGTGATACTTCGTGGTTTACGTACATTTCCCAATTTGGAAATTTGTCTTTCCAGTTTTTCTGGTATTTTTCGAAATCTCCTTCTTTGTTTGTTGCCCCTAAAACTTTCGTTTCAAAATCAGTTTTGCTATATTTTCTTGGTGCGTAACAAGCCAATATTTTTTGTTCGGGTAAAATAGTACCGTCATTGCCTTTATCCTTATTCCTTCTAATGGGCGTATAGTTATCAACGCCATATTTCAAAAGAAACAGTTCATCAATAAATTCTTCGAACTCAAATCCTTCTTTGGATTGAATTTGCATTTTAAAAGCGTTCTTCAATAATTTATCCATATACAAATCAGAGTTCCAAATTAATTTTAACTGTACCGTCAAATCCCTTTTCTACTATCTCTTTAAGGGTTTGAAGTTTGATATTATTGCCATAATCAGTTTCAACCTTAGAAATGTAACTCCTTTTCTTACCCACTTTTTGGGCTAATTGTTCTTGAGTTAGCTGTCTTTGTTCTCTGGCTTCCTTCAGCATTTCTCCAATATGTCTGCCTGATATTTTCATCTCAAAAAGGATTAAAATTGACTTTATTACGAATGTACAAATGTAATTTAAAAGTTGCATTGAACCAACTGTAAATTGTATAAAAAGCATTTGAAAATTTCCACTCTCGTTCTGAAAATTCCCACCAACAAAGCCACTCACAGCCAAACACTTCCTTTGACTGCCACTTTCTTATAACGCCTCTTTTTCCACAAGACATTTGTCCCGAAAGCTCGCAAGGTGCGGGATAAAATGTAACAAATAAATGTGTTTCAATTATGGAAAAACAGAGAAAAAAAGTTTTGCTGGCAGCCGTGGCGATGCTGTCAGGAATTGGTGCGTTCGCACAGGGAAACGGTTCGGCAGGTATCAACGAAGCTACTCAAATGGTAACAAGCTATTTCGACCCCGCCACCCAATTAATCTACGCCATCGGTGCGGTGGTTGGGCTCATCGGAGGCGTTAAGGTGTATAACAAATTCAGCTCCGGCGACCCTGACACGAGCAAGACTGCGGCAAGCTGGTTTGGTGCGTGTATCTTCCTGATTGTTGCCGCTACCATCCTGCGTTCATTCTTCCTGTAATCCTTTGCTTATGAATAGTTACAATATTAACAAAGGCATTGGGCGTACAGTAGAGTTCAAAGGATTGAAAGCGCAATACCTGTTCATTTTCGCAGGCGGACTGCTCGGTACGCTTATTCTCGTGATGATACTGTATATGGCAGGCGTAAACTCTTACATCTGCCTGTTCATCGGAGCAGGGGGTGCTTCGCTCATCGTATGGCAGACCTTTTCACTGAACCAAAAGTACGGCGAACACGGGCTGATGAAAGTGGGTGCAAGAAAACGGCATCCTCGATACATCATCTGCCGCAAGCCTGTACACAGGTATTTAAAATTCACTTCTAAACCAAAAGCCGTATGAGAAATGTAGCAAAGACCTCCACTTTGGAAAGCAAATTTCCATTGCTGGCAGTAGAGAACAACTGCATACTTTCCAAAGATGCGGACATTACCGCCTGTTTTGAAGTGCGTTTACCGGAACTGTTCACGGTAGCTTCTGCGGAATATGAAGCCATTCACTCCGCTTGGCACAAGGCGATTAAGACCTTACCCGATTTTACGGTCATTCACAAACAGGATTGGTACATCAAAGAAAGCTACGCCCCCGATTTGGCACAGGAAGATCAGAGTTTTTTATCGAAATCTTATCAACGCCATTTCAACGAGCGACCATTCCTGAACCACTATTGCTACCTGTTCCTGACAAAAACCACCAAAGAGCGTATGCGTATGCAAAGCAACTTCAGTTCGCTTTGCAAAGGCACACTCATACCAAAGGAAATCAGGGATAAGGAAGCGATACATCGCTTTATGGAAGCCGTAGCACAGTTTGAGCGTATTGTGAACGATAGCGGTTTTGTGAGCCTGCAACGATTGAGCGAAGAAGACATCATCGGTACAAATGAAAAGCAAGGATTGCTGGAACAGTATTTTACCCTTTCGAGGGAAGCAGGAACGCCGATGCAGGACATCGCACTCGGTGCTGAAGAAGTCCGTATCGGAAACAAAAGGTTGTCTTTGCACACCCTGTCCGATACGGACGATTTGCCCGGAACGGTATCGGCAGATACACGTTTTGAAAAGCTATCTACCGACCGTAGCGACTGCCGTTTGTCGTTCGCTGCACCTGTGGGGTTGTTGTTGAGCTGCAACCATATCTACAACCAGTATTTGTTTTTGGATAACAGCGAAGCGAACCTGCAAAAGTTTGAAAAATCAGCAAGGAATATGCACTCATTGGCTCGGTACAGCCGTGCCAACCAAATCAACAAAGAGTGGATAGAAAAGTACCTGAACGAAGCACATTCGTTCGGGCTTTCCTCTGTTCGTGCGCATTTTAATATTATGGCGTGGTCGGAAGACCCTGCCGAACTCAAACAGCTAAAGAATGATTGCGGTAGTGCGTTAGCACTGATGGAGTGTAAGCCACGCCACAACACTACGGATGTTGCCACGTTGTATTGGGCTGGAATGCCGGGCAATGCCGGCGACTTTCCGGCAGAGGAAAGTTTTTACACGTTCATAGAGCCAGCCTTATGCTTCTTTACCGAAGAAACCAATTACCACAATTCGCCGTCCCCATTCGGGGTAAAAATGGCGGACAGGCTTACAGGCAAGCCTATCCATTTGGATATATCAGATTTGCCAATGAAGCGTGGCATTATCACGAACCGGAACAAATTCATTCTTGGTCCGTCAGGTTCGGGTAAATCGTTCTTCACAAACCATATGGTAAGGCAGTATTTCGAGCAGGGCGCACACGTACTGTTGGTAGATACGGGTAATTCCTATCAGGGTTTGTGCGAATTGATTAAGGGGAAAACCAAAGGCGAAGACGGGGTTTATTTTACCTATACCGAAGACAATCCCATTGCCTTTAACCCTTTTTATACCGATGACGGCGTGTTCGATATTGAAAAGCGTGAAAGTATCAAAACTTTGATACTAACGCTTTGGAAAAGGGACGATGAACCGCCGACCCGTTCGGAAGAAGTGGCATTATCCAATGCCGTTAGCGGTTATATCGAGCGTATCAAAACGGAAAACGTGTACCCATCATTTAACGGCTTCTACGAGTATGTAAAAGGCGATTACCGCAAGGTATTGGAGCAAAAGCAGGTAAGGGAAAAAGACTTTGACATTGCCAATTTCCTCAACGTATTAGAGCCTTATTACAAAGGCGGCGAATACGATTACCTGCTGAACTCAAACAAGCAGTTAGACCTGCTTTCCAAACGCTTTATCGTGTTTGAAATTGATGCCATCAAAGACCACAAAATCCTCTTTCCCATAGTCACGATTATCATTATGGAGGTGTTCATCAACAAGATGCGCCGACTGAAAGGTATCCGTAAGCTCATCCTGATTGAAGAGGCTTGGAAAGCGATTGCCAAAGAGGGAATGGCGGAATACATCAAGTACCTCTTTAAGACCGTTCGCAAATTCTTCGGAGAAGCGATTGTCGTAACGCAAGAGGTCGATGATATTATCCAGTCGCCCATTGTGAAAGAAAGTATCATCAACAACTCCGATTGTAAAATCCTCTTAGACCAGCGCAAGTATATGAATAAGTTTGACGATATACAGGCAATGCTGGGGCTTACCGATAAGGAGAAAGGGCAGGTACTTTCTATCAATATGAACAACGACCCATCAAGGCTTTACAAAGAAGTCTGGATTGGTTTAGGTGGTACGCACTCGGCAGTCTATGCCACCGAAGTTAGTTTGGAGGAATACCTCGCCTATACCACCGAAGAAACCGAAAAAATGGAAGTAATGCAGCTCGCTGCTGAACTGGACGGAAACGTGGAACTCGCCATTAAGCATATCGCTATGCAACGGCGTGACAATTCAAATCAATAGTCATTAACAATTTAAAATTTCAAGAAAATGAAAAAAATCCTTTTTATGGTGTGTACGGCACTAATGCTTGCCGTTGCACCGTCCGCAAAAGCCCAATGGGTAGTAACCGACCCCGCAAACCTTGCATCGGGCATTCTCAACAGTGCGAATGAAATCGTACAGACTTCTTCCACCGTAAGCAATGTGGTTAAGAACTTCAACGAAGTGAAGAAAGTGTACGAACAGGGCAAGGAATATTACGACAAGCTGAAAGCCGTCAACAACCTTGTGAAAGATGCCCGTAAGGTGCAGCAAACGGTTTTGCTGGTAGGCGATGTTTCGGAAATGTACGTGCAGAATTTCGGCAAGATGATGAACGACCCCAATTTCTCGCCGCAAGAGCTGACCGCTATCGGTAACGGCTACTCCGCATTGCTCAATGAAAGTACCGAACTGCTGAAAGAACTGAAGCAAATCGTAACCTCATCCAGCCTTTCGCTGAACGACAAAGAGCGTATGGACATCATCGACCGTGTGTACAAAGAAGTAAAAGACTACCACAGTCTTGTACGCTATTACACCAACAAAAATATTTCTGTAAGCTACCTGAGAGCGAAAAAGAAAAACGATGCCAAAAGGGTGCTTGACCTATACGGAACTGCTAACCAAAAATACTGGTAACAATGGAATGGGATAATCTTCACGAACTCCTGCGTTCGCTTTATGACGATATGATGCCGCTTGCAGGCGATATGGCGGCAGTGGCTAAAGGTCTTGCGGGATTGGGTGCATTATTCTATGTGGCATTAAAGGTTTGGCAGGCTTTAAGCCGTGCCGAACCTATTGATATGTTCCCATTGTTACGCCCGTTTGCTTTGGGGCTTTGCATTATGTTTTTCCCAACCATTGTATTGGGAACTATCAATGCAGTGCTAAGCCCCGTTGTAACGGGAACACATTCCATACTCGAAGACCAGGTGCTTGACCTGAACAAGCTGCAACAGCAGAAAGACCAACTGGAATATGAAGCAATGGTCAGAAATCCCGAAACCGCCTATATGGTATCGGACGAAGAGTTTGACAAGAAGCTGGATGAATTGGGCTGGTCGCCCTCCGACATCGGCACGATGGCGGGTATGTATATGGACAGGGGTGCTTATCAAATAGAAAAAGCCATAAAGGATTGGTTTCGCAATCTACTGGAGATACTCTTTCAGGCGGCGGCTTTGGTTATTGATACCATAAGAACATTTTTCCTGATAGTCCTCTCCATACTCGGACCGATTGCCTTTGCAATTTCCGTATGGGACGGCTTTCAGTCCACGCTCACGCAGTGGCTCACGAGGTATGTGAGCGTTTACCTGTGGTTGCCTGTTTCCGATTTGTTCAGTTCGATGCTGGCAAGGATACAATCGCTGATACTGGAAAAGGATATAGCAATGCTTTCAGACCCGACCTATATACCCGACACCTCCAATACGGTGTACATCATCTTTATGATTATCGGCATCATCGGGTACTTCACTATCCCGACAGTAACAGGCTGGGTAATCCAAGCTGGAGGCGCAGGAAACTTTACCCGCAATGTAAACTCAACAGCAATGAAAGCAGGAAACCTTGCCGGAGCCGGAGCTGGTTCAACGGTTGGAAACATCGGCGGTCAGTTACTTAAAAAATAATGTAAAACAATAATCATTCTTAAAAATGGAATTTAAAACGCTAAGAAATATAGAAAACAGCTTTCGGCAGATACGTTTATATGCCATCGTGTTTGCCGTTCTCTGCATAGGCGTAGTAGGATTTGCCGTGTGGAAATCGTACAGCTTTGCAAATGAACAAAGGCAAAAAATCTATGTGCTGGATAATGGCAAATCACTGATGCTTGCCTTGTCGCAGGATGCCAGTATTAACCGACCTGTGGAAGCAAGGGAACACGTCAGGAGATTTCACGAATTGTTCTTCACGCTTGCACCCGATAAGAACGCTATTGAAAGCAATATGAGCAGGGCGTTCAACCTTGCCGATAAATCAGCTTTCGACTATTACAAAGACCTGTCTGAAAAGGGCTATTACAGCCGTATCATTTCGGGTAATGTTCAGCAACGAATTGAGGTAGATAGTGTGGTGTGCAATTTCGACAATTACCCCTATGCAGTGCGCACCTATGCCAAACAGTTCATCATCCGTTCGAGCAACGTAACACGCCGTAACCTGATTACTTCCTGCTATCTCGTCAACTCCGTTCGTTCGGATAACAACCCGCAGGGATTTAACATCGAAAAGTTTGCGGTAGTAGAAAACAAAGACATCGAAGTTATCGAACGCTAAAAATTAAGGATATGAAACAGTTACTTGATTTAGACGCATTCGCAAAAACGCTGACCGATAAAGGGTATGACGGTTATTTCCAAACGGAGGCAGCTTATGCCGACAAAATCAAAGACAGCATCAGCAGGTTTTTAGAGGCTTGTAAAAATGGGATGGATAAACCGATGTTGCCCAACATTATGATGCTGACAACTTACCTGCAATGGAATGGCGATGATAAGCCAAAGGTTGAATGCAATATGTGGGTAAAGTATGAAGACGGTCTTTTTGATGTACAGAAGATGAATATTGAAAGGATAGACCAATACGGGCAATTATTGAAACAATCCAAACTGACAGACCTCTCTACAAGCTCGGTTCCGACAAGGAAAGAAGCCATTGCCCAAGTGTCTGACAAACCTAAAGAACAGTTGTCTTCCCCGAAAAGGCGGTTTAAAATGCGATAACCGAAAATCATTAAAGTATGAAAAAATTAAGAGCAACTATGGACAGGTTTTTTGATAAGCTCGATGAGCGTTGGCGGGCTTTGCCAGTGCGCAAGCAGCATCAATACACGTTGTACTTTTTTGTGGGTTATCTCTTGCTTACGGCAGGGGTTATTGGCAAAGTAGTGTACGATACGGGCAAGCCGAATGATACCATCAACATCAGGCATATCGAGAACCCTGTCCTCAAAAGTAAAAATCCTGCAAGGTTGCAGGATAGTGTATCAACAATTTTAAAAAATCAGTTTTATGAAAGAAAATGAAAAAAGGGTCAGCATTCTCGTTGAGGAAGGCGACCAAAGTAAAGCATCCAATCTGCTGGATGATAAAAAGAACAGCAAAGACCGCCTTAAAAAGCCCTTGATATTCGGTTTGATGGCGATTGTCTTCTTAGGCTGTATGTACCTCATCTTTAAACCGTCAAAGGATAAAAAAGAGGTCGAAAACATCGGGCTGAACGATGCTGTTCCACAAGCTACCGGGGCAGGAATGCCCGACAGCAAAGGCAAAGCGTATGAGCAGGAAATGCTGGAACAAAAAGACCAGGAGAAACGCAATGCCCTTACCACGCTATCCGATTATTGGAATGAGGACAGCTCATCTGCCAACGCCAAGAGCGAAGAAGATTTTGTAGAAGAGGAAGAAAGCAACGGCTATGGCAGTGGCAGAAATTCGGGACGTTATGGCAATCCTGCCTTGAACAGCTACCGAAATACACAAAGCACGTTAGGCTCATTCTATAATAACGACAATGCAGAAACAATGGAACTCCGCAGGCAATTGGATGAGCTAAAAGAAAAACTGGCTGATAAAGATGTACCTAAAGCAACAACAGTAGATGACCAGCTTGCCCTGATGGAGAAATCCTATCAAATGGCTGCAAAATATCTTCCGCAAGGTAATAGCAGCAATGGAGAAGCCACACCCACAAACGGTACAGCTTCGGGAGCTTCGACTGCCAGCCAAAAAGAGCATTTTGTATCATTTACGCCCACAAGGAAAAACACCGTATCAGCCTTGTATCGTGAGCCAACAGACAGCGAATTTTTGAACGATTTAAACCAGACCAAAAACAGGGGCTTCTATACCGCAGGTTCTACTGAACAGGTGGTACAGCCGAAAAACAGCATCAAAGCCTGCGTACACGATGCACAAACCGTTGTTGGGGAAACGGGCGTAAGGCTTCGTTTATTAGAGCCTGCCAAAACGCCTAATCGTACCATTCCCAAAGGAACTATCGTAACGGCGAATGCCAAGTTTCAGGGCGGTCGTTTACAGCTAAAGGTTACTTCGGTAGAACTGGAGGGTAATATCATTCCCGTAGATATTACCATTTACGATTTGGACGGGCAGCAAGGCTTGTACGTTCCGTATTCGCCCGAAATGAACGCACTTACCGAAATGGCGGGCAATATGAGCCAGACAGGAGGAACGAGCGTGATGCTTACGCAGAATGCCGGACAACAGGTTGCTGCCGATTTAAGCAGAGGCATTGTACAAGGAATTTCGGGCTATTTCGCAAAGAAAGTACGTACACCAAAGGTTACGCTCAAAGCAGGGCATCAGGTCTTCCTTGTATCAAAACAATAATGTTAAACTAAAATAATTTTATAATGAAAAATCTTTTTAAAACACTTTGGGCATTTGCTCTGACTATCGGCTTAGCCGTAAATTCTTTTGCGCAGGACAGCATCAGAACTCCGCTTGCATTGGGCAAGATAGAACCATACAAAATGGAAGTAACCTACGATAAAACTTCGCACTTGATTTTCCCGACTGCCATTCGTTACGTGGATTTGGGAAGCGAATACCTGATTGCAGGTAAAGCCGAAGATGCGGAAAACGTACTACGAGTAAAAGCATCGGTAAGGAACTTTGAACCGGAAACGAATTTTTCAGTAATTACCAATGATGGACGTTTTTACAGTTTCAGTGTGTATTACAGTTCCTACCCTGAAGCAACAAGCTATGACCTGCTAACAATGCAAAAATCAGTAGATAGAACCAACGGAAACGATGTGCTTTTTGAAGAATTGGGCAACAATTCGCCCTCACTGGCAGGCTTGTTACTGGAAACCATTTACAAGAAAGACAAGCGCATTGTAAAGCATATCGGGGCTAAGAGTTTCGGCATTCAGTTTATCCTCAAAGGCATTTACATACACAACGGCAAATACTATTTCCATACCGAACTGCGTAACAAAACCAATGTTCCGTTTGAGATTGATTTTATCAATTTCAAAGTGGTGGATAAAAAGGTTGCCAAACGTACCGTAGTGCAGGAAATTCCTTTGACACCGCTTAGGACTTACAAACCATTGGACGGCATAAAAGGAAAATCTACCGAGCAAAATGTATTCCTCTTAGACCAATTTACCATTGCCGATGATAAGATACTTCTGATTGAGATTTTCGAGAAGAACGGCGGCAGGCATCAAACATTGCAGGTGGAAAATTCGGATTTAATCAAGGCTCGTTTGATTGACGATATGCACCTGAAATTTTAATAACCCATTTAAAACAACAGTAATAAAATGAAAAAGTATATCTATACCGTGATGCTCGTTTTAATGGGTATCACAACGACACAGGCACAGCGAATGCTGCCGAAACAGAAAGGGTTGGAAGTAAATGTTGGTGTGCTGTCCGATGATAAAATCGGCAACGATTATTATATCAATATCGGTATGACCGTGAACGGTAAGAACGGCAATTACCAGCTTTGGGCGTTGGAATATACGCACCAATACCACGATTATAAAGACCTCCGCATCCCGCAGGAAACTTTTACAGCCGAGGGCGGTTACAGCTTCTTCCTTTTGGGCGATGCCCGGAAGAACATCACGCTGAATGCCGGAATAACCGCCGTAGCAGGTTATGAAAGCATCAACCGTGGCGAACCGATGTTGTATGACGGAGCGAAGATATTGGACGAGGACAATTTCATTTACGGAGCTGGCGGACGACTGACCTTTGAAACGTACCTTTCTGACCGATTTGTATTAGTCCTGCAAGGGCGTACAAAAGTCTTTTGGGGTACGGATTTACGACAGTTCCGACCGTCGGCAGGTGTGGGATTAAGGTTTAACTTTTAAAACGTAAAAAACGATGATAGCAATATTCAATAAATTCAGAACAGGGCTACTGCCATTATATATATTCCTGGCAATCCTCACAGCTTCGGTTACGTTGGTATCTTGCAGCAAAGATGATGAACTCGAAATACAGAACAATTTTCCTTTCGAGGTCAATGTAATGCCAGTGCCTAAAGATGTTGCCAACGGACAAACCGTAGAAATACGCATTACCATACAGCGTACAGGCAATTACAGCAACACGCAGTATTTTCTTCGCTACTTCCAGTTTGATGGTCAGGGAACGTTGCAATACTACAATGAGCCGCCGTATCAGCCCAACGACCTGTACCAGTTACCAACGGAGCAGTTCAGGCTGTATTACACGTCAACGTCTGCCGTATCACAATCTTTTGATGTTTGGATTTCGGACAGCTTCGGGAACGAAAAGCAGATAACTTTTCAGTTTAACAGCAGCGATTAAGAGCAGTATTCCAATTCATAAATAACGGCTTATCTGATGGGTAAGCCGTTTTTAATTTTAAATTCGATAGTTGCTAAAGAAATAATTTCTTATCCTTGCAATAATGAAAAAGGGTATTATCCTTTCGGTTTACCAAATTTGAGTAAGTTATTATTTCCATAAACAATGAAAGCGGCTTGCCTTTTTGGGTAAGCCGTTTTCGCATTTTATAAAACTGCTGATTTTACAGACTATGGAAATAAAAATTAGAAAGGAAGAAAAGGAAGATTTCAAAAAAGTTTTTGAACTCATTCGCCTGGCTTTTGAAAACGAGGAATTGAGCGACCATAAAGAACAGTTCTTGGTGGAACGGTTACGCAATTCTGATGCGTTTGTCCCCGAATTATCACTTATTGCCGAAGTAGATAATCAAATTGCGGGATATATATTGCTCACAAAAATTAATATTGAAGACAAGGATAAAAACACTTACACCTCGCTTGCGTTAGCCCCTGTTGCTGTGTTGCCGAATTATCAGGGAAAAGGTATTGGCGGCAAACTCATACAAGCTGCCCACGATATAGCAAAAAAAATGGGCTTTGGCTCTGTGATGCTGTTAGGACACGAAAACTATTACCCTAAGTTTGGCTATAAGCTGACCAAAGAATTTGGGATAAAGCTGCCATTTGAAGTTCCTGAAGAAAACTGTATGGCAATAGAACTATCGCAAAATGCGCTGCAAAATGTAAGCGGTGTAGTTCGGTATCCGAAAGAGTTTGAAATTGAATAATGCCACGGATATTTTTCGTAAATTCAAACAGTGGAAATAAAGTATTTTTGGTATGGTTGCATCATTGGTAATAGGTATTATATTTTTGGTTGCAGGACTGGGACTTCGCTACTGGATTAACCGGAGAAAGTTTTACAGGCGCAGCCCTATGGGAGCAGAGGGCTTCTCATCTTATGAAAGTTCGGTTTTCATTAATTTCGTGGAAAGGGTCGGTAAATGGATAGCTTACGGGCTGATTATTTTCGGTCTGTTGTCGCTGTGGGTTTATTGGCGTGAGAAAAAAGAAAAACAACAACCTGAAGTAAAAATAGAACAACCTGCCGAACGCAGATAGTTATTACAGCATACATTTTTTAAGCAAATCGGATAGCCCAAAAGCTATCCGATTTTTTTATTTACGGCTTAGTAAATCGCCAAACGCTACCTCTCAAAGCCAAACCCTGCAACTTTCCCCAATGCCGTACTAAGCCTTTATAAATTCAACTTCCATAGCAAAATTGAGCAAACAATGGAAGTAATCGCAATACAAAAATCCGCACTGGACGGAATGAAGAATGAGCTGAAAGCACTTTTGGAACTTACCGAAAATGCCACGCAGAAATACACGCCAATTTTTGCGCAAGAGCAATGGCTCGATAACCAGGAAGTGTGTTTGATGATGAACATTACCAAGCGGACTTTGCAGACGTATAAGGACAAAGGGTTATTGCCTTATTCCAGACTGAACCGTAAAAATTATTATAAACGCTCGGATGTACAGGCTTTGCTCGAAGCCGGACAACCGTACAATACTGCCGAAAATGGATTTATTCACGAATGACAATGAAGAAATCATTGCCCATCAGGAAATGATAACACAGCTAAGAACCCGTATCGAAAGCATATTGAAAAACTACCGCCCTGTAATGAACGGAGAAATTTACCTTTCGGGCGAAGATGTGTGCAAGCTGCTCCATATCAGCAAACGCACTTTACAGCAGTACCGTGATGATAATATACTGCCGTATATACAAATAGGCGGTAAGATTATTTATAAGGAAAGCGATATCCTGACTATACTGGAGCAAAATTACATTTCACAAAAAATTGTTTGACTGTAATCTTTTTTGTATTATATGCTGTCAAAAAAGGACGAGTTTAGTATCTTTGTTGTCGAAAATATAGAAAATACTTAAAGTTGTTTTTGCTTTAAGTTCCGCATTAGAAACTGGTAATTTTTAAAACCCCGGAACGAATAAGTAAGAACGCTCACGTTATGGCGTGGGCGCTCGCTTATTTGGGGGTCAGGCGTACCAGTGCCTTAATGCCAGTAAGTGTGGTTGCCTGCGCCTCTTTTTTTTGCAGGTTCCACTAACTTGATAAACATTAAGAGTTATGGACGGCAAGGATATTTTTTACCCCGAATTTGACCACCCTGCTACGCAATTATCAGCGTTCTCTCTCTGCATTGATGTTTTTATCATATCCCTTAAAAACGGGGAAATTGTACATTTTAAACCTAACGAGATAGCACACTTTAAAGATTGGCTTGACCGTTTTAAAGTCAGGGACATTGAGGTCGATAAAGGAATACCTTACGTTACTCGAACTCCGAATTTATCTAAAGCTCCCAACGGATTTTTTAACCTCATCAAACTAAGCAAAAAGAAAATGAGCAAAGAACAAATAATAAAGGTAGGGATGATAGATGACCACGATATGCTTAGAAAGGGTATTTGTGATTTTCTAATGGGTTTCGGTTTTGAAATACTTTTTGAAGCCGAGAATGGAAAAATGGCAATGAAAAAAATGGAGGAAATCGAAGTTGTTCCCGATGTAATGGTTGTTGATATAAATATGCCGGTAATGAATGGTTTTGAAACCGCTAAAGCATTGAATGAAAAATATCCGCAAACCAAAGTCCTGGCTTTTAGCATTAATGATGATGTACAGGATGTAGTAAAGATGCTTCAGCGTGGCGTAAAAGGGTATATACTGAAAGGCGCAGACCCCGAAGAACTTAAAAAAGCCATAACCGTTATAAATGATGGAGGACATTATTTTAGTGCTGGCGTAGCCGAAATTGCAAAAGAATACTATAAACAGTTTCCGCAATAACAGGTTTCTTTGTTACTTTCTTTTCCGCAGAACTCACGAAAGAAAGTAATCCCCCAATAATAAATTATGGGATAATGAATATCCCAAGCAATAATGTCGCAACCTGTTTGGTAAAATGGAAAAGAAAGGATTTGTGTAAGGGCGCATTTTGCTAAAGGGGATTGCACCAATTTAAAGCAAAAAGACTGCCCAACCATCGGGAGGATCTGTCTTTTTGCCGCCCGACTTTTCGGGTCAGGCGGCTGCTATTTTAGCTTATGGTTTTTAAATACTCGTCATAACGTTCCGTTATATCCTTGCCTTTCCTGAACGTGTCTTTTGTGTAGCTGTAATGCTCTTCAAAGAACTTTACTTCTTTGGTGGTAAGGTCTATTAAATAGCGGTAGTCTGCGTTTATCCGCCTTTCATCCATTGTACAATGCTCCGTAAGCATTTCGAGTTCTTGCTCACTGTTGTCAAGGGATAACAAAGGCAAAAAAAGCCTTTCAACGATATATCCCTGTTCGGGTGCGCTGCTGCTGTCGGCAACGCAAATAAGAGATTTGCCGTTGCTCAATTTGATATGAAGATTTGAACGTGTCATAAATTGAAATTGGGGTTTATTGATTAAGCCGTTAATTGGATTAATGAAAATTCTTCCGTCCAAAATTCCTCGCTGGTGTGCTTGCCGTATGCTGTATAGTAGCCTGTACCGTTTGCACGCAATACAAGCCTGTAACAGTCCAATCGGTTTTCGGGTGCGGTAAACATTTCCTGCTCCCCCTCGTCAAGCTCCACAAATGCCCATTCTTTATCGTTTAGCATTTCTTCAATGTTCGGGGTATCGTCTTCGCCTGTGCAATAAAAATCTACTGCCGTATCATAGTAGTTCATTGAGCAGAAATAATGATTGCCCTCTAACGGCTTAACCAATGCAAGCCGTTTTGCCTGTTCCTGTTTCCATTCTTCGGATAGATGGATAATTGCAAACTCGCAATTATCCCATTCGCTATTGGTGTTGGCTTTAACCAAAATATGTGCTGTCGCTTTATCGGATAGTTTCATCGTTCTAAATTTTAATGGTGTTTAACTGATTTTCGATTTTACGTTCTAATAGAGTGTCGAGTATTTCCCATTCGCTGTCGTACTCCTTGCCCTCAAAATGGTAGGTGTCTGTTTCCTTGTCTAATTCGTAGCTGTCAAAATCTTCGTCTTCCAGATAAATATCTATGAGTAGCTTGTCAGAAAACATTGTCCTGCCATATACCAAACAACCTAATTCCTCATAATCCAATTGGAAATCTATGTTGTAATGCTCGGCTATCTGCTTAACTGCTTCCGCATTTGGCGACCATTTTGTTTGATAATTGAATATTCCCGTATCGCTTTCGTAAACCTCAAAGAAATATCCGCCGTTACTGTCGTCTATGAAATCGGGCAGTTGTCCGCAATTCTCTTTCCTTTCTCTTTCAGCCATTGATTTGAATAGCTGTGTTACCTGTTCGATTGCTTCAGGCTTCCCCTCGAAGACAACCGTATTGTTGCACCAATTTGGCATAATTATTTATCGTTTAAGGTTATTTTTAATAAAGGCTCACTTCCGAATATTAGGTGTATAGCCTGTTTTAGATTGGGTTTACAGTCCTCTGTCTGTGCATATTCGATAAGGCAGTGCATCGCAAATATTGCGTTGTATCCGTCAAAAAAATGGTCTGCAAACCAGCGTGGTTTTTTGAGAAGTTTGTCCTCGTTCTTCTCGATTATCCTGTGTGCATCCTGCACAAGCCTGTACCAAAATTCTGCGGTAAAAAAGCCCTTTTGATACCAACCCTCACGAATGGTAATTTCATTTTTCAGAAAGTATTCGCACTGCTTTTTTACGGCGTTCTGAATGTTCGCCATTTCTTCGGGGAATAGCCTGCAAAGCAATTCGCCTTTATCTAAGTTGTCCATTTTATGTAATGCTTTCATATTGTTGTTTTATAGTAGGCTACCACCATTTAAGGCGGTAGCCTGTTGTTATCTAATTAAGGTTTAGGATTTCCGCACCGTCCAAAGCAAATGCGGTACACAATTCAAATGCTTTCTGTGATTTGAGTTGGGCAGTACCACCCAATACAATGCTCTGTAATTTGGCTTCATCATCTTTGTAATTGCGTACATTCTGAAAGTAGCCTGTAACAGCGTTGTATGCTCCGAACAAAGTCCCTTTGGTCGTGTTCATCTGTTGTGCATCATCTGTCATAGCATATAGAAGCGCATTATCAACCACGTTTTTGAACACGGTGGAAACTTCATCGTCAGCCCCTTTGTTGATAAGGTCAAGTGTTTCTTTGTTCGGGCAAAGTGCCAACTGGATTAGCTTTCTTACTTCTCGGTCTGATACTTTTACCTTTGTCCAATTATTGAAAATGCCCTCTAATTGGTTGCTCAATGTGTTGGCAAGCCCCATAATCTTGTGGGCGTTCTCGATACGTTGTTTTGCTCCCGAAGTATGTTTGATACGGACTACATTGGTCATACTGCGTAGTGAGGCATTCAGCGTGTTTTGGCATACGATACGGATAGGCGTAAATGCTGCGGTAATACTTCCGCTACCATCGTGCGAAGTGGTTAGAAAAATGTACTTTTCCGTTACATCATCGCCATTGCCTACACGGATATAATCGGGCAGTTTGGCAGTGATAAAGATGCGTTCCCCTTTGCCCAATGCCCCTGCGGTTTCGTACAGGATACCTTCGCCACCACCTACAATAGCATCAAAAAAATTAAAGGCTTCCCGATTTTGTACAATGTGGTAATCCTTACCGACTACACCCAATACTGCATTGTTATCGGTGCGTATGTTAGCGAAATAGTTAGGTACTTCTAATTCGGTGCTACCTATTTCTATACCGTTGGCAGTTTCGATAATGCCCGAACCTTTGGTAAACAGTGGGGATTTTACGACATCGTAATCTAACCCTGCGTATTTGATAGCTTCCTCGCTCGTTGGGTATTGCTCTACGATTTGCCCCAAACCGTGCCACGCTTTTTGCTGTACTGAAAAGAAACTGTGCTTTCCTGTTTGCTCGTTGAAATGAATGTTATGTGCCATTTTGATAAATTTTGATGTTAAAAAATGATTGAATACTCGTTGTTAGAATGGGAGGTCGTCATCTGCTCCCTGTGCTGTAACCTTGTTGTTCTCGGCTTGTGCAGTAGCTTGTATGGTTTCGGCTCTCCTGCTACCTCCGTGCAGTTTGATTTGTGAGGTATGAAAGTTCAGCCCCGAATGTGCTTCGCCGTCTTTGCCTATCCACGCTCGTGTATTCACTCGCCCTGTGAGTTCTACCAATGTGCCTTTTGTCAGCAGTCTTGCCACGTTTGCAGATAGCCAGTAGGCACAATCGAAGTAGGTCGTTTGCTCTACACGCTCGCCTTGTTTGTTCTTGTAGCTTTCGTTGCTCGCTACCGAAAAGTTTACTACTTGCTTGTCGTTGTTAAGGGTTCTTACTTCCGCATCCCTTGTTAGTCGTCCGATGATGTTCATAATCGTTCTGTTTTAAAAGTTTGACATTTTGTTACGTTCGCTTTTCTCGCTTCCTGCTTCCTGTTGTGGTCTGCTCCGCTTCGCATAATATTTTCCAAAAGAAAAACCGGAAAAAAGAAAGCAGATAATCCAAGCGGGCAACAGCGATGACCAAGAAAAAAAATGATTTAATGGGGGTTCCTTTAGGGGGAAACCGTTCATTCGTTTTTTTTATTGGTGGGTGTGTGCGATGGCTGCCCGCTATAACTTAGCTGCCTTTTTACCGGTTGATTGTGGAAATTTTCTATTCCTAATTTTTATGTCAATTATGAACAGGCTTCAATAGTCTGAAACAAAGGAGGAGTAATAAAAAAGTATGGGCATAAAAAAAGCAGAACCGTTAAGTTCTGCTTCTTGTGGTTAGATAAAAGCGGATTAGATTGCCATCATAAATGCCTCTTCCATTGCTTTGAATTTCGGTGTAACCAAATCCATATCCTTGCTGATTTTTTGGCTTGTGATTTTAGCATAAATTTGTGTGGTGGAAATGTTTTTATGCCCCATCATTTTGCTAAGGCTTTCAAGCGGTACGCCCTCGGTCAGAAACATTGTTCCAAAAGTATGTCTTGCGGTGTGAAAGGTTACTTTTTGCTCCGTGATAATCTCTGCCTTTTCAACCAATTTACCTATGTGCGTATTGCAGGTTGCATTGGTAGGAACCGGAAAGATAAATTCATTCCTTGTTGTACCCTGATATTTCTCAATGATACGTTTAGGGATTTCCATTAACCGAACATTGGAAGCAACATCAGATTTCTTTCTCCGGCTGATAATCCATTGATGACCGTCAAAGAATGATTGAATATTGCTTCTTGTCAATTTCTTAATATCAGCGTAAGCCAATCCTGTAAAGCAACTGAAAATAAAAATATCTTTTACAAGTTCATATCTTTTATGCGGAACCTGACACATCATCAGCTTTTCAACGTCTTCTTTCAGTATGTACCCTCTGTCGGTTTCTTCCATACTTATTTCGTAATCCTCAAAAGGATTATCACGTATCAGCCCTTTTTTGATAGCCAGTTCAGCCAAAGCAATAACAGGCATTGTGTAAATCCAAACCGTGTTATGGGCGCATTGCTTATCGTAGCGGAGGTAAAAGTCAAACTCACGGATAAAATCTGCCGTCAGTTCCCGAAATGCCATATCTTCCCTGTGATAACGCTCTTTTATAAATTCCGTAAGATGATTGTAAACAGTGATGTATTTGTTGTAAGTTCCTTGTGAACGCTCCTCTTTATCAACCAATCTTTTAAATTCAACATTCTGGTCGTTAAAAACTTTCAATATGGCATCATCCATTACACCAACACCGAGAAAAGAGAGCTTTACTTTTTGGGCAGTTGCAAAGCCCTCGTGCTTCAGCATATCTTCATAAATCTTGTCGATACGTCCCCGTATATTGTCCAGCTTTTGGTTGATGCTCAAAGCTGTGGCACTTTTGCCCTGAACCCGTCCGTGTTTTAAATCCCAACTATTAGGGTTAATTTCTAACTTTGTCCCGAAAGTTTTCGGTGTTCCATCAATGGTAATACGTGCCATAACCGGGGCATTACCGTTCTTTTTCAGTTCGTTCTTTTTCAAATAGAAAAGCAGTTTGAACGTCGATTTTTTTGTCTGCTCCATAACTCAAATGTTTAACGTTTAAAATTAAATTACATTGAGTTACAAGGGAATATAAAAAAGGGTGCAAAAGACTGAAATATAATCAGTTAAGCTATATAGTTGCCTTTATCAATCGGTAACGAATTAGTAACCTAACCTTGTCAATTTAAGCCCAAAACCTATCAGACACCGAGTTCCAAACTAAGACTACACATTTATAAAGCATTGTATAGTAGCGGTTTTAATCGCTTTGCGTACTTTTGCTTTTTATTAATCTTTTTATCCCAAAATATTGAATTTTGTCTGTATTGAAAGGCAAAACCGGGCAGAAAAAGGCGATCTATAAAACCTTTCGTAATGGCGGGAAGTCCACCCCACCAAACGGGATGGACCCACACTAAATGGTCTGCCCATTTAATCTTTTCCCAAGCTTCCAAGAGATCGGGTTCTAATTCCGTTCTTTTTTGGTAACCAAATTCGAGATTTGGATTGAATTGTAAGTCAGAAATGATAATTTCTTTTACAGCCGCATTACTTTCTAAGGCTCCCTTTTTATAGGCTTCAGCCAATGCAAAGTTTAGGCTTTCTTTATTGGGATGCCCATTGATGATTACTATTTTTTTCATGGGAGTTAACCTATAATTATGTTTTTATTTGAAGTTAATGCGGCTATAAATTCTTTGGGATTATGAAGTTGATGACTACAATATACACCATTTTGAATAGGGTTTTGAAGAAGTTTTTCAATATGTAACACTGTCGAAAAAGCGGTTAACTCTGACTGGCCTTTTAGACATTTTAACGCTACTTTTTCTCTTGTTGATTTATGAGTGGTGAAAACAATTTCAAAAGATGAGATATCACCATTGCCACTACCTCCAAAAATCAATTTACGTTCTTTAAAGTTTAACAGTTTGAAAAAATTTATTTTTTGCATTATTGCTAGGGCAGCAGTAATGAGTTTAGAATCGAAGGTTAATTTTACTTTGACTGATGGAATCTTTTCTATTTTATGAAGAATGTATAAATCGGGCACATCAAAATCAAAGACTTTTCTTTTTTGTCCGTCAAAATCAAATACATGGTTTTCTGTATTTAGAAAATGTTTGGTCCTCATTTCCACATTATCTTGATAAAAAGAAAAAGAGGTATTCACATTTTCCGCCATAAAATCGGCAGAGCTTTCGCCTGCTTTATCTTTAGTGGAATAGTAAACGTATACCGTGAGATTTTTTATGTCATTCGCGGTGACGTTCTTCGAAAATAGGAGTAAAGGTACGATACCACCCATCCAGCCTGAACTAAAGACAATTTTACTCTCAATGACTTTATTTTCAATGAAATGATGGGCTTTAATTAATTCATTGGTTGGTTTCGTAACATCGATATAATTGATGTTGTTTTTTACGGCATATTCCAAAACAGTATTATTGGTATCTTTTGTACAAACAACCATTAAATCGATAGGATGATTGTTTAATATTTCAAAAGTATTTGGATCATTTACATCTAGAGACAAGTAATTTGGTTTTGATTCTTTTTTCCTTGTTCCAATTAAAATGTTTAAAGAAGAATCTCTTTGTGAAAGCTTTTCAGCAATTGTTTTTCCAATTAGACCTGTTCCGCCTATGATTAAAATCGTTTTGCTCATTGTTTTTATTTTAAAATTTCAGATGAGCAAAACTAAATCCTATTGAATTTTAGAAATAGGACAAATGTCTAAAAGGAAAATTCTTTTCTAATTCTGCTAAGATGTCGTTGTGTAATTCCTAAATAGGAGGCTAAATATTGTAACGGGATTTTTTGGATGTACTCCGGTTGATTTTTTAACATCTCGGCATATCGTTTGGTTGCATCACTTCTTTGTAGTTGGAATATTCTTTTTTCTAATTCAATGTACTGTTGCTCCGCTATTGTTTTTAAAAAAAATATCCAATTTGGGCTTTGTTGCGCTAATTCTTCAAACGTATTCTTTGGAATGATAAGCAATTCTGTATTGGTGATGGCTTGAATGTTTTCTTGGGTTGGTTGTGCTGTTAAAAAGGACGAATAGGCCGTCATTAAACTGTTGGGAAATGTAATGCAATAGGTGATTTCTTCCTCTTTATCGGATATATAATAGGATCTCAAACTGCCAGATAAAACAAAGGCTACTTGTTTGCAAGTTTCCCCTTCTTTGATAAAGTATTCTGATTTTTTGAGGTTTTTATAGGTTAAAAGTTCAATAAAATCATCAATTTCAACATTGGTTAATATGTCAAAAGATTTTAAAAACGCTCTAACGTTATCGTCTTTCATTTCAGGATTTCTTTTTTTGCCATTACCCATAAGATCACAAATGTATAGTGTTTGTAGTGAATTTTGGTATTGCTTTTGCAAATATATCTAAAAGTAGGGAAGGACATTCCTAATTAAGAGGATAGTTTCTTTTTGAAATTAGGGTTAAAAGGAAACCATTAGAAACTAAAAAATGCTAAAATTTAGAATGTTTAGTTTTCAAAATGGATTGATAATTTATTTATCAATATTACTATTTTAAAAAATCAATTTTGTTTGTTTTTATTGAGGTCACGTATGGTTAAAACCATTGCGAAAAGCAACAATAAATTAGAAACAATGCCAGAGTAACGGTTTTCAGCAGGGTTTTCAAAGTTTAATTCTGTTATGTTTAATATTAGAAGTACTACACTCGCCAGAATTACAAAATAGGCTATTTTTTTTCGGTTCATTTTTGGTTGTTATTAGGTTTGAATAACTTTGGTTTGGTGAAAAGCGGATTTAAAATTCTTATTTGTAAAACAAAAGTAAATCCGATATTTCTCCAAACATTTAGGATGTAAGATTACATTTTTTCCAATTGACCAACTTTTTCCCAATTTTGGTCAATTTCCAATGCTACAGCAATATATACATTGTTTTTATCGCTTTTAAAAGCCACTCCTTTTTGCATTTCTGCATTTACTTCAGAAGGTGATAATTTATACATTGCTCCTGTAATTGGGTCAATTATTATTCCTATTAAGCCTCCAAAGGCAATATTTCCAATGTACCAAGCATTAAACTTCTTTGTTAAATTAGTTTCATAAGTTTTATAACCATCTAACTTTATCATCACGTGATGTTCTTTTTTTCTTTCCAGTCTAATTTCAAAAGGCGTTTTTCCAACTTCTACTTCATTAATAAAAATTGTTGCAGACGACGGGTTACTTGCAAATTTTACTGATTGTTTAGAACCAGAAACAATAGTAGCACAACTTGATAATAGAATTGATGAAGCAAATGCTGTAATGAAAATTGATTTTCTCATGGATTAATTTAGTTATTTAAATGTTAGTTTTTAATATTAATTTATTTGTAATTGGTATTGAGGTAATTCAGAAACATTGCCTTCATAAAAATAGTATTCAATTTTTAAGCGATAACAAGAACTCCAAATATCTGGTGTTTTTTTCTCTATTAATTTTACAATGTTAGCTCCGTTTTGCCTTGCTAATTTTCTAGCTTTGACTAAATTGGAATTAAAATCACAGTCAGTAGAAAAACCGGTGTCTCCAAATTTTCCATCTCCAAGTTTTATAGCTGTTTCAGGTACTTTGTGTTGAACATCAAGAAAAGCTACTTTATCTTCAATTGTAAGAGGTTTGTTCTGTGTTTGGAAATTGGAATTGATTGATGCACCACAACTTAATAAAATTGAAGCAGTGAAAAGAAGAGTTAGTTTTTTCATTTTTTATGCAATTTTGATTACTATATTGTTTGCCTCCTTTTTTGTTATTCCAAATTTGGAATGATTAAAATTTCAATTCGGACGCAAAACTATGTTATTATTTGCTTTTTTGGTTTATTTCAGATAGTATATCGTTAAATTGATAAGATGTTTATTTCAGATGAATATGATTAATAATTGCAAGGCTTATAATTAATTACTGGCCTTATTCTAGATTTTTTTTAGAATAATGTATATCCAAATATTATTGAGAATGTTTTATATTCTGAACTCCAAAAATTGTAGTCTGACATAATTTCTCTATTGGTTTGAAATCTTGCTTCTAAACTATATCTATCATTTTGTTTGTAACCAATTCCTATCGCTAGGTTGTTTGTTGAATTGACTTCAAATGTATTTAAAGTTGAACCATCTTTTCTAGTAAATTTAATAGTTGATTTTGAATTAAAATCAAAAATTAAAGAAGCATTCATGAAAATTTTAGAATTTTTATTAAGAAAGAAATAATGTCTTACGCTTAAAGGAACTTCAATAGAAGTGTAATCAACATTTGCTATTAATACTCCTCCAGATACATAGTTTACATTAGTTCTTTTCTCGGACTTGTAACTTTGATACGTTGGCTCAATTGCAATTGCCCATTTGTTTTTATTGAAAGGTAAAATATATTCAGCCTCTAATCCAAATCCAAATCCTATTTTATTATCAAAATTAGTGTCTCTAGAGTCATAAAGGGTATTTTGTATGCTTAAAGAAGAATTATTTATACGAGGTCTGATTGATAAATTAAATAAATCTCTTTTTTGTTTTGTCTCGAAATAAACTAATTCGTTATTATGACATTTATTGTATTCAGTAAAAAATTGTACTAAAGCATTTTTCTTATATTCCAAATTTTCAATTTTATTCATTTTAAAATTTGGACATTTCAAATCATTCCATAACTGCTGTCTGAATCTATTATTTTCACTAATATTATTCTCAGGAGTTATATAACTTTTAAAGATTAATTGTTCAATATTAGAGTTTTCGTTACTGTAAAAATATCTCCTTAAATTGCTATCAACGTATTCATATAAGTTCGCTTTTCCTTCAACTAATACTTTTAAGAAAAGTTCTTCTTCTTGAAATATAGGATTTCTATCACTGCTTAAATTATCGATGTTCTCACTAGACCTGTCGATGTTTACTTTACTTCTGATGTATTTTGAAATATTATCAATACCAAATTCTTTAATTGATTTTATTGATACGTTTTTAGTTTCGCTGTTTTCGGATAATTTATATTCAATTTCAGTGGGATTATTTTTCCAATCGATATTTTTGATCAGACAATTATTTTTTTGATCATTATTATCAATGTAATACCCCTTTTCAAAAGAGATTTGTGCATAGCAATTAAAACTTAAAATTGTGGTTAAAAGGAATAATAGTCTTTTTTTCATTTTTTTAGTTTGTTAATATTTGTATGATTGAGTTTTAATACTTTAAAATGTTTTAGAGCTTTTTAGAAGTCACTAATCTCAAAACTGCATATTCTTTTTATAAGCTTACAGATTTTGCGAGAGAAAAAAACATCAATTTATCTCTATTCTAGACTTTTTTGAAATCGCATTTAGATCGATTTATTTTCATACATTATTGGTCTTACCATATATTCTGTTTCAAATTCACCATTTTTATGTGAATAATAGTGTTTAGATTAGTAGTCTTAGTCTATTACTAAACGTCTAATCGACTTGCCTAAAGCACATTTGCTATTAGGATTGCAAATATAGATAAACGAATTGAAAACTGTAGGATTTTTCAAGATGTGTTTTAACTGGTCACTGTAGTAAACTACTATTAGCAGTATGTGTTTTATTTTCTTTTTAACATTAGGTTTATTATCAATAATCCAAGTAGTTGTGCTAAAAAGAAGTGTAAAGGGAAATTTGATGATTCCAGACTTATTGAATTTTTAAATTCATCAACTTTTAGAATTTCAATTTCGGATTTTAATAATAAGATTTTAATTAGGATATAAATTACAATTACAGTTAAGAAAACTAAAATCGATAATAATTTTTGACTAGACTTTTCAGTTTTAGTCTTATCCCATAAAACGTTCAAGGCAATTGGAGTTATTCAACATAAAACGCCAAATTTTAAAGAATCAAAAATTTGAATATTCGTTTTGCTATAAACAAAGAAAATTCTATTTAGGTTTTCTGTAATAGCATTTTCAATATTAATATAATTTACAATTCCAGATAAAATAAAATAAATGCAATAACTAGCGGTAAAACCTGTAATGATAACAGACGATTATAAGTATCAGTATTATTTTACACAGCAAGAAGATATGCCGCCACAATCGTAGCAATAAGGTTTTTTCATTTTTCTTAATGCAAATTTGAATTGTGTTTTTAAATCTAAATTTTCATTAATAACAGTTATCAAAATTTGAGCAGTTCTTCTTATGGCATTTTTCTCAATAATATCTTTTGAATTATTTTCTGGATATACTTCCTTGAATTTATAAGAGGAAATTGAGTCTCCATTCTTAATATCAAAAACAAGAAAATCGGGATCTAGAAAATTTATTTTATTACAATCAATGTTTTCTTCACAATTTTGAAGATTGTCAATCCCCATGTTTTTTAATTCCGACATAGTTTTTTTTACTAAATCAGAATCTAAATCCGTTTTTATATTTAGAGCTTCATGTTTTCTTAAAGTCAAACCCAAAAATCGTTTCGATGGTTTGTAGAACGAACTAATTATGAAACCACTATAATTATCATTTTCTTTGATTAGATAAATTTCCTGTGAATTCCCAATCATTGAAATCTTGTATTCAGTGGTATTTATATTTTGTGCCATCAAATAAAAGGGAAATATTAGAATAAAAGCCAGATAGATTTTTTTTTGCATTTTAAAATAGGTTTTTAATAGTATAGATTCTAACGCTCTGTTAGTTTGTGGTGATTATGATAAATTTAAATAGTTCCGTAAGAATTGAAGTCAAATATGAAAACACCATAACATTAAACACTAAGCTCACTTGCAGAAAACGTTTATTATTTACAGCTTATTTTTAATATTTGATTTTTTTATCCCTAAACCTTTCCAAAAATCGTCAGGATAATCTAAATTTTCATTTTCTACTAAAGGATTATTGACTAAGTTTAATTCATAACCATCATCAAGTTTTTTGTATTCTACAGCTTGATAAATAAAATTGTCCCAATCACCAGTATATTTTAATTCTTTTAAAGAACTAGGATAGACACCTTCGCGAACTTTGTGTAATTCAATCAGCGCAATGGCGGTTTTGAAGTGTTGATCACCAAACTTTTTACCTGCTTCCTCCTTAAATTTGTCAGGAAGACATGAAGTGAAAATTAAAGAAGTAAAAAGTATTGTTATTATTTTTCTCATTTGATTATTATTGATATTCAATTTATAATATTCATTATTGTCAGACATTTGCTATAAAACAGATTCAATATTTTTCTGGAATGTCATTATATGCAATTTATTAGGTAAAATTATTTGTAACGTCCTTCCAGCTTAGCTTTCCAATAGGGTATTTACTCACCATACTCAACAACATAAACTAATTTTAATTTAGCGATTAAAACTTTTTTAATATTCGTAAAACCAGCAATAATGTCAGTCAACTCTTGTTACTAGTGATTTTAATTTATAATTATTTGCCCATTTGTATCATACGAGAATGCCCAAGTTGATGATTTAGTATATTCTAGAGTGTTGTTGTTATAATGGGCTTCTGTATATTTTCTAAAATTATTTTTAGAAAGTGAACGGTAGAAAAAATCATCTATTAAAAATAATCTTTTGCAAGGATTAGTTGAATTATCATAATCTTCAAATGTTCTGACAATTTTCTCTCCCTTATTTATCCCGTTTTCTTGTTCGAAATATTCTGTTTTAGATAAATTTCCATTTGTATCGTAATAAAATTTTTCTGAAAATGTCCAAATATAATCAGTTGGATCATTTGCATCATACGGCATATTAGGAAAAGTGGTTTTTATTTCGGTGAGTTTTCCATTTGTATAAAAATAGAATTGTTTTCTATATAAGTAATTATTATTAGTGCTAGTTGGAATTTCTTTGATGTCAATTTGATTTAAAGAATTTAAGGTGAAATATTTAGTGTTTTTTGAAATGGTAAACTCTGTAGAAGAATAATAATCCTCAACAGTAACAGTATTATTTTTGTATGTTAATGAAGTATATATTTTGTCTGTAAATGATTCGCCAAAGCCAGTAGAACCGGAAAGAGTCATGAATCCGCCTATTTTTTTTGTAAGTTTTTTATTTTCGTTATATTCAAAATTAAATTTTGATTCTGCTTGACTTGGAAAAAGGGAACCAGAATGAAAGACAGACACACACATTTCTGTTATCAATGGTTCATTCGTCAGAGGATTATCTTGATCACTTGAGCAAGAAATTGTCAAAAATCCAAATAATAAAATTGTAATTAGCTTTTTCATTTTTTATGTTAGAGATAAAGATAGTTTTATAGTATTAAAAGACTATGTGATGTTGGCATGGCTAGTTTTTGTAGTTAGTTACTCACAGAATATGACAAATATAGACAAATTTTTCTTTAACCATTAATTCTCCAAATAGGCGTAAAATTCGCAATGGTGACAAACTCTTGTTAGGTTTAGTTTTTTATTTTAACTTATAAATATCTTTAGGATTTATATATTCTTTTCGACTAATCGAATAGAGTACATTATTATTTTCGTCTTTGATCAGACCTATACTTTCATCATTTGCAATCGGAAAGTTTATTTGATAACCTCTTCCATCGTCTAATTTAATTCCATAGGTTTCTATCGAGTTCACAATATTCACGGAATTCTGACTGTAATTATGAGTTACACTTTTTTTTGAATCATCACTCAATGTCAATTTTTTCGCTTCGAATACAATTTCTACTTTTTCGCCATTTGGTGTCATCCCTTTCCAATTCCCTCGATAAGTATCAGATCCACTACATCCAATCAAAGTAAGTCCAATGATAACTAATAATAATACGCCGATTTTTTTCATTTTAATTTATAGTTCAATAATTAGGTTTCATAGGCGGTTTCAAGTTTCTAACGCAACGGTTAGTTATTTTCAAAAGTAAGATAAATATTAGATTTTTTGTTCTTTATTTCCCAAAATTTTAAAAACATCTTTAGATTGATATTTTAAAAATTTCGAGAA
>NZ_JAMLJM010000009.1 GCF_023635005.1 Flavobacterium luminosum
ATGCTGAACAGTCTTAATTGACCAATGACAAAATTTAGCTTTTATCTTTCTCTTTCTTCTGTTGAAATAAATTTATAAAATTTTCAAAGAACTTCCTTTTACAAACATAGGATGACAAGGAAGAGCATGAGGGAACATAAAAAAATCCCTAAAGAAAATTCTATTAGGGATTTAGTATCTATTGATGATTTAGTCTTTATCGTTTAAGGGCAAAATGGGCTCTAAATTGTTTTTTCGCACCGTTCTCCTCATAATCTACCGTAAACCAATAATCGGTAGAAGGCAATGGTTGTTGGTTATAAGTTCCATCCCATTTTTCTTCTCCTTTTAATTGTTTGATAAGTTTACCAAAACGATCAAAAATATAAATCACATCCGTGTTTTGTAATCCTGCAATAAACCATTTGTCGTGATAACCGTCACCGTTTGGTGTAAAGAATTTCGGATATTCAATAACCAATACATCTTTCGTTAGATAACTACATTGCTGCGCATCGATTACTGTAACTGTATGTGTTCCCGAACTTACGTTGGTAAATACATTGGACGATTGGAAAACGCCTCCATCCAATTGGTAAAAATACGTACCTGTTCCTCCTATTACAGTTACTGTTAAAGTGGCATTACCACTAAAGTAATTGCTTTGTGTAATTGTTAATCCCGTCGCTGGCATGGTAGCGCCAACAGTTGCTGTAACCAATGGAGAAGTACATCCTGTTACGGTATTGACAGCAACTACTCCATAAGTACCCACTGCGGTAGCAGTATAAGTAGCCGTATTTGAATTAGCGATAGGATTATTGTTAAAATACCAAACAAAATCATGCATAGCCTCATCTAATTTAGCATCTAAAATATAAGAACCTGTAGCTACACCAGAGCTATTCACACAAATTGAACCCTCTGTTGGTCTAGGATCCGGCAAGGCATTAACTCTGATTGTTCCGTTTAGAGTTACGGATCCACAGGAACCTCCAGTCGTTGTAATGGAATAAGTATAAGGCGTTGCACTCGCCGTTGTTGGTGTACCGTTAATAGTAACTGTGTTTCCAGAAGTAGTGGCTGTTACTCCAGCGGGTAATCCTGTTACATTGGCACCTGTTGCTACACCACCAAAGGTATACGTTATTGTATTGATAGCTGTGTTAACACATACCGATTGGTTATTAGAGCCTGCTGTTGAAGTAAGTACTAAAGTAGGATTAGTATTTACACTGATACTACCATTTAATGAAGCACTTCCACAAACGCCACCTAAAGTTGAAATTACATAATTAGATGTTAATGCTGTGGTAGTACTTGGTGTTCCGCTAATGGTCACTGTATTTCCTGAAGTAGTATAGGTTACTCCTGCCGGTAATCCTGTCACATTGGCTCCAGTAGCATCTCCACTGAACGTATAGGTAATCGGTGTAATAGCGGTACCGACACAAATCGTTTGATTGTTGGTTCCTGCTGCTGAAGTCAAAGTCAGCGTTGGACTAGTACAGGTTGTTGTACAACTTACTGTTTGAGGAGGCACACAAGAAACACCATTGGCTGTCAGGGTAAAAGTTACTGTTTGTCCTAAAGTCAATCCAGTTACTGTAAAATTAGAAGGAGAAATATGTGTTCCAGTAATGGGTGCTCCTCCATCGATAGTATAACTATAAGTGAAACTTGTCTGACCCACATTACTAAAATCGAAAGCTAATGAAGATGAGGTTGAATTGGCAGCATCACAGATTAGATTAAGAGACATTGCCGTATTCACTGCGATGGTTCCACTCATTGAAACCGTGCCACAAGTACCCCCTACCGTAGTTACGGTATAAGTAAACGGAGAACCTGTGGTAGTCGTTGGCGTACCGCTGATGGTCACCACATTTCCTAGAATGGAATACGAAACACCCTCAGGTAAACCCGTTACGTTTGCACTGGTAGCGCCACCTCCAAAAGTATATTGGATATTTGCAATAGCATTATTCACACAAACCGATTGATTTTCTGTTCCAACTGCAGATGTTTGTGTTAAAGTCACCGATGGACTTACTGTAATAGTTCCATTTAGTGAAGTCGTACCGCAAGTACCTCCTACCGTAGTTACGGTATAAGTAAACGGAGAACCTATAGTAGTGGTTGGCGTCCCGCTGATGGTCACTACATTTCCACTAACAAAAAATGAAACACCCGCTGGTAAACCCGTTACGTTTGCACTAGTAGCGCCTCCACCAAAAGTATATTGGATATTCGTTATAGTATTATTGACACAAACCGATTGATTTTCTGTTCCAACTGCAGATGTTTGAGTTAACGTAACCGATGGATTTACTGTAATGGTTCCATTTAATGAAGTCGTACCGCAAGTCCCTCCTACGGTAGTTACTGTATAAGTAAACGGAGAACCTGTAGTAGTCGTTGGCGTACCGCTGATGGTCACCACATTTCCTAGAATGGAATACGAAACACCCTCAGGTAAACCCGTTACGTTTGCACTGGTAGCGCCACCTCCAAAAGTATATTGGATATTTGCAATAGCATTATTCACACAAACTGTTTGGTTTTCTGTTCCTGAAGCCGAAGTTTGAGTTAAAGTCACCGATGGACTTACTGTAATAGTTCCATTCAGAGAAGTCGTACCACAAGTACCTCCTACCGTAGTTACGGTATACGTAAACGGAGAACCTGTAGTAGTGGTTGGCGTACCGCTAATGGTCACCACATTTCCACTAATGCCAAATGAAACACCTGCTGGTAAACCCGTCACGTTTGCACTTGTAGCGCCTCCACCAAAAGTATATTGGATATTTGTAATAGCGTTATTCACACAAACCGATTGGTTTTCTGTTCCAGCTGCTGATGTTTGAGTTAACGTAACCGATGGATTTACTGTAATAGTTCCATTTAGTGAAGTCGTACCACAAGTCCCTCCTACGGTAGTTACTGTATAAGTAAACGGAGAACCTGTAGTAGTCGTTGGCGTACCACTGATGGTCACCACATTTCCACTAATAGCAAATGAAACACCCGCTGGTAAACCCGTTACGTTTGCACTAGTAGCGCCACCCCCAAAAGTATATTGGATATTTGATATCGCATTATTCACACAAACCGTTTGGTTTTCTGTTCCAGCTGCTGATGTTTGCGTTAGAGTAGCTCCACTTACAGTAACCGTAATAGTATCAGTAATGTTAGTTCCACAAGAACTAGTAGCCGTTAAAGTTAACGTGATCGTACTACCATTAGTAGCAGTGGTTGGAACAGTATAATTGGTAGATAAATTATTGGGTGAAGCAAAACTCCCCGAAGGTGCCGACCAAGCAACACTCGCATGTCCTTGAGCCGTTCCGGATAAAGTTATTGTTTGTCCCGCACAAGCCGTTACCGTAGCTGAACCAGCATCAACTGTAAAACTTTGTGCTACTGGTGCTTTACATCCATTATTTACATAAGAGGCAGTTCCGGAAGGTGTAAAATTAACTGTAGCTCCATTATTGTCAGCATCATTACCTCCTGTAGTTCCATAAATATTTACTAGTTTAGTTCTATCATACGTTACAGAGTCTGAACAACTTCCAAAATTTGCCGATAGAGTTCTCGTTCCTGGACCATTATAATTAGCAAAATGCCCTCCCGTAGTGGTAGGATTATTTTGAAAAATCATGTAAATATCACTATTCAAAGGGCCGAAAGAATTTAAAGTGGTATCTAAATTAAAACTGGTTACCACAATCACGGTGGCATTAGCGGGTAAAACGCCTCCAGTAGGTTCTAAGATTCTTCCACAACCTCCTGCAGCTGCTATGTCTGCATTGAGTTGGGCTACCTTAGCGGCAGTAGTAGCGTTTTGAACTAATGTTTTCCAACTTTGGGAAGGCCAATTCACTGAAAAATTACTGGTATTCTGTGCCGTTGGTCCGATTTTCATACGGAACATTTCATTGAAGCCTTCATTAGTGCCATTGTCACAGGCATCGACTAAAATACTTTCAATTTCAAAACATTGTGAAAAAGAAAGATTATGAAACAAAAACATTACAAGAAGTAAGGCAAATCTTTTAGGGGTACTCATTCTTTTTACTGCTTTATTTGAAAAGCGGAAGCAAATCTACAAAAACAGAACAATTAATATTAACAAAAAATTAATATTTGTAAAAAATTTAAATGAGGTTAATTAAAAATTAAGAAAAAATTAAATAATTCAGCACTCCAATATTTAATATAACCAATAATTCTTACAAATTATTCAATACTTAGGTCAAAAGAATTCATTTATTATTTAATTCTTAAGTAGTAACATAATAAATGACGAAAAATTATAATCAAAATTAATTACAACAATAGGTTCATCTTTGCATATAACCACTTTCTTGACCAAGCCTATTTTATTTTGTATATTTGAATAAAAAAAATGAATCTAAAACTTAACCTCGATATTTGGTCGGACATGCTTTGTCCGTTTTGTTTCATAGCCAAACACAATTTAGACCAAGCCTTAGCCTCCTTTCCTGATGCTAAAGACATTGAAATTCGTTGGCATAGCTACCAATTAGCCCCTCAAATCTCGTATGATCCTACCAAAGATGCGCACCAAGCTTTGGCAGACCACAAAGGCATGACTAGAGAAACTGCTTTACAACTGAATCAGCAGGTGGCTCAAATGGCGACTCAAGTAGGACTAAGCTTTGATGTGGATAACATGAAATGGGCTAACACGCTCAAAGCACACCGATTGTTACAATGGGTTAAAACCCAAGGAAAGGCTCACGAACTCGAAGAGCGATTGTTTCAAGCGGTATTCAGCAAAGGAGAAAACATTGAAGACGAATCCGTTTTATTAAACATCGTCTCTGAATTAGGTCTATCAACAAAAGAAGCCGCTTCAGCATTAGATAGTGATGCCTTTACTGAAGCTGTAGAACAAGATATCCGCAATGCTCAATATGTAGGATTAAGAGGAGTTCCTCACTTTGTGATTAATGAGAAATCGGCATTTAGTGGTGCGTTACCTCCTGAGAGTTTTCTAAAAATTTTAACGCAAATCCATCAAGAGTGGAAAAGCAGTCAGATTACTCCATTAAATGTACAAGGACAGAATTGCGATTTATCAGGAAACTGCGATTAATTTCTTATAATACAAAAACTAACAGATGCTCTTATGTTCGCTCGATATTCTTTAGTCATACAACCCAGTCCTGACGTTGTTCTTGAAGTTAAAGCGATGAAAGAGCATCTGTCTTCTAAAATTGGTTGGTATCATAGTAAAAATTCGATGGCTCATCTTACCATTAATGAGTTCGAAGCACCCGTAAACGAGAGCGATAAAATAGCACATCATCTTCATTCGATAGCTAGTTACCTCTCTTCCGAAACAGTCTGTTTTAACCATTTCGATACTTTTCCGAACGGTGCTTTCTTTTTGGCTCCCGATGCTACTTCGAAACTGTTTTTAAAGGATATTTTACGACAAGTTCATGAAGAATTTCGATACCCGACTGTACTGAAAAACAATGAACCTCATATTTCTATTGGGAGACGATTACAAGAAGAACAACTTCAAATCGCTCATGCACTATTTGACTCCCCTTCGCTTTCTTTTTTGTGTGATAGAATTGCCCTTCGGATTTTTAATACGTCTCGCAAACAATTTGACATAGTTTCCGAGTTCGTATTTCAGGGAAAAACAAAAGGGGGAACACCCTTGACACTATTTTGAGGTACTGAACTTAATAATCCAAGATTAATAGCCCTCTACATAATACCACTGCTCCCCTTCTTTCTTGAATGTTGAGTGTTCATGATGGCAGTGTGCCTGAGTGCTTTGGTCCAGATAAAAAGCTTTAAACTCTACCTTATTTTCTGTTGCTTTAATCACTTCCAATTTTAACCAATGGTTTTGTACTGCCCAATCCAAAATCTCTTTCTTGTTGTGTCTTTTTCTTGTCTTGGGATGTGTGGTAGCAATCAAATAATCAGCCTGATGTATACAATATGCCGAATAACGGGAACGCATCAATGCTTCGGCCGTTTGTGGTTTTTGTGTACCCAGAATATAGGGTTCGCAACAATCTTTAAACCTTTTTTCGGAACCACAATAACATTTCTTATCCATTTTTAAGTGCCAATTGTTCTAATAGTAAACGGTATTTACTCAAAGTAATCAAATCTTCGTCTTGTACAGCAAAATCGGTTAACTCTTCCAAAATTGTATTAGCTTCTTGTAGTTTTTGGGCTGCTCCTGTTTGATCCTTTACTACCAAACAATCTATGACAGCCTGAATAGTTGCTTTGAGTTTTGAATAATTCATTTCCATGTACCAATCTTTAAGCGTCAAAGATACACAATATCTATGTTTCTGATTGACATACCATCATCCGTCGGCAGAATTAATCTTCTTTATATGAGAGTTCGTCAAGAGATTTTTGGATTGTGTATGATTTTAAAAGAAAAACATACAATTTGAAAAACTGTAACGTATATTTGTCTTTGCAACTTATGGTATGTAATCTTACTATCAGCCTGAAAAACTTCGAATTTATGAAAGACCTTATTAAAAATCATTTCCCGAATTTCAGTCCACAACTGATGGATGAATTGGATAAAAATGCCAGTATTCAGTCCTTCAAAGCCGGAGATATTGTGATTCGTTCGGGTCAATATATCAAGAGTACCGTATTAGTGGTTAGTGGAAAACTGAAGGTATACCGTTTGGATGACGACGGAGGAGAATTCTTTATGTATTACCTTCAACCGGGTCAGGCTTGTGCCTTATCGATGATTTGTGCTACCAAACAAGAAACCAGCGAAATCATGGCTAAAGTAGTAGAAGATGCTGAGTTGATTATGGTGCCTTTGCAAGTAATGGAGAAATGGATGGCCAGTCATCGTTCTTGGTATGAATTTGTGATTCAGACCTATCGTCGACGTTTTGAAGAAGTGCTTACAGTGATTGACAATATTGCTTTTAAGGCTATGGACGAACGTTTAGAGTTTTACTTGAAACGACACCGAGAAGCTTGTCAGTGTAATGATATTAAATTATCACATCAGGAAATTGCTTCGGAACTCAATACTTCTCGCGAGGTTATTTCCCGATTGCTCAAAAAAATGGAACAGCGCCATCTCCTTAGACTTCATCGAAGCCATATCGAACTGCTGCCAAGTTTTCGTTAATGTGATAATAGTTACTGATTAAACTTTTTTTTACACCTACCTTTGTATATCAGTATCAGTAAACATGGAAATTTTAGGGTACATTGCCGCGATAGCTATTGGAATAACGTTAGGATTAATTGGAGGAGGAGGCTCTATTCTGACTGTTCCTATTTTGGTCTATTTATTCCGAATTAATCCTGAATTAGCCACTAGTTATTCTTTATTTATTGTCGGGATAACAGCTAGTATAGGCTCTATTAAACAGTACTTATTACAACTTTTAAAACTTAAGGAAGCGATTTATTTTGCAGTTCCTTCTGTTTTGTCATTGTTGTTGGTTCGAAAATTGGTACTCCCTTCTATTCCTGATAACTTATGGACTCTCGGAGATTTGATGATTACCAAGAATATGTTCATCATGCTGATTTTTGCGGTACTAATGCTATTGGCTTCCCGAGCGATGATTTACGGTCAACCTAAAACGAACACAAAAGAACCGAATTATTTTAAATTAGGTGGCATTGGATTGGGTGTTGGTTTAGTTACCGGTTTTTTAGGAGCTGGAGGTGGTTTTCTAATTATTCCTGCTTTGTTATTTTTTGCCGGAATTCCCATGAAGCAAGCGGTAGGAACTTCCTTATTTATTATTGCCCTTAACTCTTTGATAGGTTTTACCGGAGACATCATCAGCGGTGTAAAACTCGATTATCCTTTTCTATTATCAATTACAGGAATTGCAGTTATTGGGATGTTTATTGGAATGGCTATATCAAAAAAAATAGACGGAGCTAAACTGAAACCTGCCTTTGGTTGGTTTGTACTAGCCATGGGAATTTTCATTGTTGTAAAAGAAATTTGGCTGAGTTAATCGCATTCTATAAGAAATTTATTATTGTTTTTATACGTTTTGAATTTCTTGTTCCATTCCTTCCCTTTTCCTGATAAATATCATCTTTTTAGTTTTTGCTTAATCCTATTTTTGTTTGAATCAATAAATGAAATCTCATGAAAATAGAGCAATTATACACCAAATGTTTAGCAGAAGCTGCATACTACATTACTTCAGGAAATGAAGCTATTGTTGTAGATCCATTGCGAGAAACTCAACCCTATTTGGATCGGTTGGAACGCGATGGAATCCGCTTAAAATATATTTTTGAAACTCATTTTCATGCAGATTTCGTCTCGGGTCATGTAGACTTGGCACAAAAAACCGGCGCTACTATTGTATATGGCCCAACAGACATGAAACCTGGATTTGAAGCATACATCGGTCATGATAACGAAGTTTTTCATTTTGGTAACGCCAAAGTCAAACTCATTCATACCCCAGGACATACTCTGGAGAGTTCTTGTTTTTTGCTTATTGATGAAAAGGGCGATGAACAAGGTCTTCTTACAGGTGATACTTTATTCATAGGTGATGTAGGAAGACCTGATCTGGCACAACACGTTATTGCCGATTTAACACAAGACAAACTAGCGCGAATGCTATACCGTTCGTTACGTGATAAGATAATGCCACTTTCTGACGATTTAATCATTTATCCAAATCATGGAGCTGGTTCTGCCTGTGGAAAAAACATGAGCAAGGAAACTACAGATTTACTAGGAATTCAGAAAAGAACAAACTATGCCTTGAATCCCAACCTAAGTGAGGACGAATTTGTAGAAGCCTTACTAGACGGATTAACCACTCCTCCAGCCTATTTTCCTAAAAATGTGGCTTTGAATATTAATGGCTACGAGAGTCTTGACACTATTTTAGAACGAGGTTTACAACCTATTGCGATTACTGAATTTGAAACTTTATGTGAAGATCCTCAAATACTGATTTTAGATACCCGAACTCCCGAAGAATTTTCAAAAGGTTTTATTCCTAACAGTTTGAACATCGGTTTAAACGGGAATTTTGCTCCTTGGGTAGGAGAATTAATCAGTGATATCAACCAATCTGTTGTTTTAATCTGCAACGAAGGAACAGAACAAGAAGCTGTTATTCGTTTGTCTCGCATTGGGTACGACAACACTATTGGCTTTCTTGAGGGAGGATTTAATGCTTGGAAAGCGAATCAAAAGGAAAGTAACTCGATAGAGCGCATTGATGCTTCACAATTGGAAGACTATTTATCTAAGACTTCTTGCCCGCTTTTTGATATTCGTAAACGCAATGAACATAATGCGGAACATGTATTGGGAGCACAAAACATTCCATTGAATGAACTCAAACACCAACTAGATGCTTTTCCTAAAGACATTCCTTTTGTATTACACTGTGCCGGAGGATATCGCAGTATGATGGCCGCTTCTATTCTTCAACAAAATGGATATTATAATTTTAAAGATGTCCGTGATGGTTTTGAAGGAATAAAGAAAACCACATTGCCATTGTCTCAGTATGTTTGTCCCACAAGTCTACTATAACGGATAGCTAATTCATGAAAGTGTAACTTATATCACTTACATTTAAAAAAATATACCTTATTTTTGTATAGTATTTTTAATGAAAGAATTATGCAAATAGAACAAATATATACCGGATGTTTAGCACAAGGAGCTTACTATATTACTTCTAACGGAGAAGCAGCTATTATTGATCCGCTTCGAGAAGTACATCCTTATTTGGATCGTTTGGAAAGAGACGGTGTGACTTTAAAATACATCTTTGAAACTCATTTCCATGCCGATTTCGTTTCGGGGCATTTAGATTTAAGTAAGAAAACAGGAGCGCCAATAGTCTATGGTCCTACTGCTTCCCCTGAATTTGATGCTATTATTGCTGAAGACAATCAAGTTTTTCAGATTGGTGACGTTACTCTTAAGGTATTACACACTCCAGGTCATACCATGGAAAGTACTACATATCTTTTACTAGACGAATCTGGAAAAGAACATGCTATTTTCTCTGGTGACACTTTATTTATTGGTGATGTAGGTCGCCCAGACTTAGCTCAGAAAGCAGCGAACTTAACACAAGAACAATTAGCGGCTACTTTGTATCATTCGCTACGTGACAAAATAATGACGTTACCAGATGATGTTATTGTATATCCTGCTCACGGTGCTGGATCTGCTTGTGGAAAAAACATGAGTAAAGAAACGGTTTCTACCATTGGTGAACAAAAGCAAAAAAATTACGCTTTAAGAGCGAGCATGACCGAAACAGAATTTGTTTCTGAAGTATTGGATGGTTTAACGCCTCCTCCAGCCTATTTCGGAATGAATGTAGCCATGAATAAAACAGGATACAACAGTTTTGATAATGTGATGAATGAGGGAATGCATGCTTTGTCTGTAAAAGAATTTGAAGAATTAGCCGATTCGAGCGATGCCGTTATTCTAGACACTCGTAATCCGAATGAATTTTATAAAAAACATATTCCTCAGTCTATTAACATAGGAATCAATGGTGATTTTGCGCCATGGGTTGGTACCCTGATTGCGGATGTAAGTCAACCTATTCTGATTGTTTGTGATTTAGGAAAAGAAGAAGAAACGATTACTCGTTTAAGCCGTGTAGGTTTTGATAATATTTTAGGTCATTTACAAGGAGGTTTTTCGAGTTGGGAAACTTCGGGTAAAGAAACAGATACTGTAAAACGCATCACCGCAGAACAATTCGCCCAAGAAGTAAAAATTGGAGAAGATAAAGTAATCGATATTCGTAAAGAAGGAGAATATAGTGCTGAACATTTAGATGAAGCCTATAGTAAACCACTAGCCTACATTAATAATTGGATTAACGAAATTGATCCGCAAGAGCATTTTTACATCCACTGCGCAGGAGGGTACAGAAGTATGATCGCTGCTTCTATTTTACAAGCTCGCGGGTATAGAAATTTCACTGAAATTGAAGGTGGATTTAATGCAATCTCCAAAACTGGATTACCAAAATCAGATTTTGTTTGCCAAAGTAAAGTATTATAATAATGATTAAAAAAAATTTAGGAAATACCGACCGTATATTGCGATTGCTTGTTACAGGAATTATTTTGTACCAATTCAATAAAGGAGGGATGAATGATATACAGTCTTACTTTTTCGGACTCATAGCACTTGTCTTTTTTATTACGGCATTCATTGGCTTCTGCCCTTTGTATTTACCTTTTAAAATGAACACAAACGAAAACGAAAAAAAATGAAACAGTTACTTTTTACCAATTGGCATTTGATGCGATGGGTTCGACTAGCTTTCGGTATATTTCTTATCTTTCAAGCAATAGAAACTCGTCAATGGTTTTTCTTTGGATTCGCCGCTTTCTTTTTATTCCAAGCATTGTTTAATCAAGGGTGTGGTGTAAATGGTTGTACGGTTCCAACCAACAATAAATCTAAAAGACATGAATAGTTCATTTCAAAATATTATTGACAGCGAAAAACCGGTATTAATCGACTTTTTTGCTACTTGGTGTGGTCCTTGCCAAATGCTAGGTCCGATTTTACAAGAAGTTAAAGCTTCTTTGGGAGATCGTGTTTCGATTATTAAAATAGATGTTGATAAAAATCAAGAATTAGCAGCCAAATATCAGGTTCGTGGTGTTCCTACGATGATGCTTTTTCAACAAGGAAAACCTCTATGGAGACAATCTGGAGTGTTATCTAAAGAAGAAATTATTAAAACCATTCTAGAAAAAAGTATTTAATTATGTCTAAAAAAGGATACCTGATTACCGGACTTGGTGTATTAGTAGGAGCTATAGTAGGTTATTTGTATTATAAAGAAATAGGTTGCGTTTCCGGCACTTGTGCTATTACTTCTAAACCATTGAATAGTACTTTATATGGTGCTTTGATGGGAGGTTTGGTTTTTAATCTATTTGTAACATCAAAAAAGAAAAACACTTAACTAATATAGTTACGGTGCATTCTCTAAAAGGAAAATGTTTTTTATTATCTTTGGATAAATGAAGATTTGGATTTACACAATTTGCCTATACATTTTTGCTATGACGGTTTTACCTTCGGTTAAAGCGGTTAAGATGCATATGGTAACGAGTTGTTCATCCTTTTGTTCTAATTCTGAAAAAAAACCAACATGTCCTAAAGAAAAATGTTTTTTAAATGTAAATTTCAATGTAGGGCAGTTTGTTTTATTTGAAAATCCAGACTATGTAGGTCATTATTTTGCAGAAGAGATTCTGAAACCCCATTTACATGGCCAATCTTTATTTATAGATTATTTTAAAAACAGCATATGGCAACCTCCGGAAGCTACTGTTTAACTTTTAAAACCATAAAAAATAATTTTAACAACATTCAAAAATAATAACATTTAAAAAAAATAATTATGAAAAATATATTTTCAACGGTAGCTGTAGTTGCTTTATTAGTATCTGTAAGCGTTTCTGCACAAGAAGTTAAAAAAACTAAAACTGCTAAAGAAAAGGCAAAAACTGAAAAATCTTGCTCAACTGCAGAAAAGAAATCTTGTTCTACAGAAAAAAAAGCAGCTTGTTGTGCTGCGAAAAAAGCATAAGTAATTAAATATCAAATAGATAAAAGCGCTCAATGGAGCGCTTTTTTTGTACCGTTCATCTAAAAGTTAGCCCATTGTGACAATAGTTACATACTTAGTGACTTTGACTTCATAATTTTGACCTATAATTAAAAAACAATCTTATGAAGCGACTCTATATAGTAACTTTCAGTCTATTTTTTTCTGCAGTAACTCTTGCTCAAGACACCCTTTCCATTTCGAAAGCTGAACTGACTCAAAAAATAGCTGAGAAAAACTTACAAATCAAAATAGCCGAGAAAACTTATGAATCGGCTAGAGCAGACTATCGTCAATCTAACGCTGTATTTTTACCTAATATTACAGCCTCGCATACCGGAATCGTTACTACCAATCCTTTAATGGCCTTTGGATCTAAACTAAATCAAGAAATAGTAACTATGTCTGATTTTAATCCGGCTTTGTTAAATAATCCCGATCAAATACAAAATTTTGCTACTAAGTTTGAGATCCAACAACCTTTAGTGAATCTAGACGGTTTGTATGGTCGCCAAGCTGCTAAAGCTAAAATGGAAGCGTATCAATTACAAACAGAACGTACCAAAGAATACTTAGAATTAGAAAGTGCTAAAGCCTATATGCAACTGCAACTTGCCTACCGCGCTGTAAGCGTTTTGGAAAAAGCCAGTGCAACCGCTCAAGCCAATCTAAAACTTGTAGAAAACTATTTTAAAAATGGAATGTTACAAAAAACAGACGTTTTGAATGTACAAGTACGTGTAAATGAAATTTCTAATCAGCTACAATACGCAAAATCAAATGTGCAAAATGCTTCCGATTATTTAGCATTTCTACTGAATGAAGAGGCCATGGGAAAAATCTATAAACCTACTGAAACGTTAGATCCTAACATCACTGTTGAAAAAATGGAAACGACACTTCCAGAGAGTCGAAAAGATATTATGGCTTTATCTAAATCGTCTGAAGCCTACAAAAAAATGTTTCAATCAAGTAAATATGGAATTTTACCAAGATTGAATGCTTTTGGAAGCTATGAACTATACGACCATAGTATTTTTGGTACTAGCGCAAAAGGATATTTGGTAGGAGCTCAATTATCATGGAATTTGTTCGATGGTTACAAAACTTTTGGAAAAACCGAAAAAGCTAAAGCCGATTTCTTGAAAGCTGAGGTAGAAAGCCAACAATATAAAAAACAAAGTCAATTAGAGCTTAACAAAACGAACCGACAATTGCTAGATGCCGAGAACAAAGTGAATCTTTCTAAATTAGCCTTCGAACAATCACAAGAAGCCTTTAGAATTCGTCAAAACCGTTTCACACAAGGACTTGAAAAAACAACAGATTTGCTTCTTTCAGAAACACAAATGTCTCAAAAAGAGCTAGAACATTTACAAGCTGTTTTTGAATACAATTTCACTAAACATTATTTACAATTCTTAACCCGATAAACAAACAATTAAATATTCAATATAATTAGACTAATCAGAGAAAATATGAGAAAAATAATTGCTACCCTAACAATATCTTCACTGTTCCTAGTATCGTGCGGCGGTGATCAAAAAAAACAAATTACTGATTTACCAGCCATTCCAGTTACTATTAATGGTAAATTAGATACCAATAACAGTCCATTTATCACTGCCAGCGGAAAAATTGAAGCGGAAAACAGTGCTAACTTGAGTACCCGTATGATGGGTTATGTAACCAAACTACATGTTAGAGTTGGACAAAACGTAAAATCAGGACAGCTGTTAGTGAGTGTGAACAATACTGACCTTCAAGCTAAAAAGGCTCAAGTAGATGCTTCTATCACTCAAGCTCAAGCAGCTTACAATAATGCCAAAAAAGATTACGATCGTTTTGTAAATCTTTTTTCACAACAAAGTGCTTCACAAAAAGAACTTGATGACATGACTGCTCGTTATGAAATGGCAAAAGCAGGATTAGAAGCTGCAAAACAAATGCGTAATGAAGTCATGGCTCAATTTTCTTATTCTAATATCACTGCTCCTTTTAGTGGTGTGGTAACCAATACTTTTATAAAAGAAGGCGACATGGCCAATCCAGGAATGCCTTTGGTAAGTGTTGAAGGTTCTGGAAGATTACAAGTAACTGCTATGGTTTCTGAAAGTGACATCACTAACATTAAAAACGGAATGCCGGTTACTATCAATGTTAAATCAATCAACAAACAAATATCTGGTAAGGTTTCTGAAATCAGCTTATCAGCAAAGAATACTGGTGGTCAGTACTTGGTAAAAATCAACTTAAATCAAACCGATCGTAGTATTTTATCTGGAATGTTTGTGAACGTTCAATTTCCTATAGCTAAAACTGCTGAAAGCACTACAAAAACTTCTGGAGTGGTTTTAATTCCAACCAGCGCCTTAGTAAAACAAGGTCAATTAAATGGTGTTTACACTGTTGGCAATGGAAACACAGCTATCTTACGATGGTTAAAAATTGGTAAAACATTTGGCAATCAAGTTGAAGTTTTATCAGGATTAACAACTGACGAGGCTTACATTGTTTCAGCAGATGGTAAATTGTATAACGGAGCTAAAATAAGCGTTAAGTAATTACCACTTAAAGTTTAGTATAAAAGACTTTAAATGTTGAACCTTAACTTTAAAACAAAAAAATTATGCAAGAAGGTATTTCAGGTAAAATAGCCAATTTCTTCATCAATTCGAAACTTACCATATTATTAATGGTAGCCTTGATGATAATTGGATCATATAGTTCGTTCTTGATTCCAAGAGAAGAAGAACCACAAATTAATGTTCCTATGGCCGACGTTATGGTAGGCTATCCGGGAGCGAGTCCGGCAGAAGTGGAAAGCCGCGTTGTTAAACCCTTAGAAAAAATTATTGCAAACATCAAAGGTGTTGAACACATCCATAGTACTGCTATGAATGGACAAGCCATGATGATTGTACAATTTTATGTAGGTGAAGATATTGAAAGATCCTATGTGAAATTATATGACGAGTTGATCAAAAATCAAAGTATGTTCCCGCAAGGTGTAATGCAACCTATGGTAAAAACACGTTCTATTGACGATGTACCCATGTTAGGTTTGACACTTTGGAGTGAAAAATTAGATGATTTCGAAATCCGTCAATTGGCCGAGGAAGTAACCTCTGAAATTGAAAAAGTAAAAGATGTAGCTATTACCAAAGAAATTGGTGGTAGAAACCGTCAAGTAAAAGTCGTTTTAGATAAAGATAAAATGGCTGAAAACGGAGTGGATGCCTTGAGTGTAATGCAAATGATTCAAGCGAATAACGGAAGTTCTCAATCGGGTAGTTTTACACAAAATGATACCGAATATTTGGTGACTACAGGACAATTCCTATCTACTTCGGAAGATGTTGAAAATTTAGTAGTGGGAGTCAATCAAAATATGCCTGTTTACTTAAAACAAATTGCATCGGTTCAAGATGGGCCTTCCTCTCCAAAAAGTTATGTTTCTTTTGGTTATGGAAAAGCCAACGAAAAATATGCTAAAAATCCATCTGAATACCCTGCAGTAACCATTTCGGTAGCAAAAGTAAAAGGAGCGGATGCCATGAAAATCTCTGAAAAAATTATCCAGAGAGTAGACCAATTGAAAACCAATTTAATCCCTGACGATGTTCATGTAGAAGTAACTCGTAACTACGGAGAAACTGCTTCTCACAAAGTAAGTGAATTATTACTGCACCTTGGAGTCGCTATTTTGGCTGTAACCGTGTTGGTAATGCTGGCCATGGGTTGGAGAGGTGGATTGGTAGTATTTTTCTCAGTACCTCTAACATTTGCCTTAACGCTTTTCAGTTATTACATATTAGGATATACACTAAACCGTATCACCTTGTTTGCTTTGGTTTTTGTGGTAGGAATTGTGGTAGATGACAGTATCATCATTGCTGAAAATATGCACCGACACTTTAAGATGAAACGATTACCGTTCAAACAAGCGGCAATCTATGCCATCAATGAAGTTGGTAACCCTACTATCCTAGCGACTTTCACAGTGATTGCTGCAATTTTACCTATGGCTTTCGTTTCAGGTATGATGGGACCTTACATGAGTCCGATGCCTATTGGAGCTTCAATTGCCATGTTATTATCTTTATTCGTTGCTTTAACGGTTACTCCTTATTTGGGTTACCATTTATTACATGAAAAAGACGAACAAGAACACAAAGAAGAGCAAGGTTTAGAAACTAGTTGGATTTATAGAATCTACAAAAGATTTGAACAACCAATGTTGGACAGCAGCAAAAAAAGATGGGCCATGTTGGGTATTACCGGTATCTTACTTTTGGGATCAATCCTAATGTTTTTTACCAAATCAGTGGCAGTGAAAATGTTACCTTTTGACAACAAAAACGAATTCCAAGTTGTAATTGATATGCCAGAAGGAACAACACTTGAACGTACCGCGGCAGTAACTAAAGAAATTGCACAATATCTTTCTACCGTTCCAGAAGTAGTAACTTATCAGAATTACGTTGGAGCTTCTGCCCCTATTACTTTTAACGGTTTAGTTCGTCATTATGACTTACGCGGTGGAAGCAATATGGCTGATATTCAAGTTAATTTATTAGACAAAGGAGCTAGAAGCTTACAAAGTCACGATGTGGCCAAAATAGTACGTCCTGAAATTAATAAAATTGCTAAAAAATATGGTGCCAATGTAAAAGTTATTGAAGTACCGCCAGGACCTCCAGTATTATCTACTTTAGTAGCAGAGATTTATGGACCTGATTATAAAGAACAAATTAAAGTAGCTAACCAAGTTAAAAATATTCTTCAAACAACCACTGACATTGTAGATGTTGATTGGACTGTTGAAGATATTCAAACCGAGTATCAATTAGAAGTTGACAAAGAAAAAGCAATGCTAAACGGTATTGCTCCGCAACAAATTGTAGGTAACTTAACGTATTTATTACGTGAAATGCCTGTGACCAATTTATATGACGAACGTTCAAACGATCCAGTTGGTATTGTATTAGCATTAGACGATAAAGACAAATCTTCTTTATCTGATATTCAAAATCTTAAAATAAAAGGTAGTCATGGGAATGTGGTTCCAGTAAGTGATTTGGTAAAAGTAAAACAAGATACCTTAGCTAAATCAATATACAGAAAAGACCAAAAACGTGTGGTTTATGTTACTGCAGATATGGCTGGTGCTCTTGAAAGTCCAGTATATGCTATATTGGGTATGGAAGAGAAACTTAAATCTATGCAATTACCAAAAGGGTATTCTATTAACGAATTGTATATGGAACAACCTACCGATGAGACAAACTTCACCGTAAAATGGGACGGAGAATGGCAAATTACTTTAGAAGTATTCCGTGATTTAGGAGCTGCTTTCATGGTTGTAATTATCATCATATACATGCTAATTGTAGGATGGTTTCAAAACTTCAAAACCCCAATGGTTATGATGGTTGCCATACCATTATCATTAGTAGGTATTGTATTAGGACACTGGTTATTAGATGCTTATTTTACTGCAACCTCTTTCATTGGAATGATTGCTTTAGCGGGTGTAATGGTACGTAATTCGGTATTATTGATTGACTTCATTGAAATTCGATTGAATGAAGGTATTCCAATCAAACAAGCGATTATTGAAGCAGGTGCTGTGAGAACTACTCCTATCCTACTGACTACCGGTGCTGTGGTAATTGGAGCTTCGATCATACTTTTTGATCCAATTTTCCAAGGATTAGCAATTTCATTGGTAGCTGGAGCGATTGTATCGACCTTGTTGACACTGATTGTAGTACCATTGATTTACTACATGACTGAAAGAAAAAAATGGGAAAACAACTAAAAAAACGGGGTTTTGTAATAACAATTGCAAAAACCCTGTTTTAAACTAATACCAAATAGATATGAAATTATTAGTTATTACCGCTGTGGCAGCATTTGAAAACGACATCAAAAAAATGTTGAAGCAAGCCCAAGTTAAAGGATATTCGTACCAAAATGTTAAGGGCTATATTGATATTTCTGAAAAAGAGACTGAAGATAATTGGTTTGGATCAGAAATGAATGAAAACGAATCGGTAGTTTTTTACGCTTTCCTTGATCAGCAACACGTCAACACTTTTTTTGATCTAGCTGCGGTTTTTAACGAACAACAAGAAAGTTTATCAAAAATACATATTGCTTCCTTTGAAGTAGAAAAACACAATTAATCCAATTAAAACCATAGAATATGAAAAATAGAATCGTTAGAGCTTTTGCTGGTTCCTTTATTTTAATCAGCCTACTTTTAGCTCATTATGTAAGTCCCAACTGGTACTGGTTTACCGCTTTCGTGGGTGCTAACTTATTACAGTCTTCCATCACCAAATGGTGTTTATTAGAAGTAATATTGACTAAATTGGGAGTGAAAGATTAATTTTCACTTTCCTTACTTTTTTTTAAAATGGCTTTAAGTTGGGCTTTTCGCTCAACTTTTGCTATTTTATCTTTTGACTTAGCTTTGTGTAACTTGTCATTGTATTTTTTAATATTTTCCTGATTTTTTCTACTCATAAATAGTTTCTTTTAATTTCTTCTAAAGTAAGGTTGGTATAAATTAAATCCGTTACTATTTGTTTTCGCAATTCCTCTAAATCAGCTACTGCAAAATGCTTACTCCAATTCGTCAATTCAATAATATTTTTTGCTTGTCGGATTCGTTTCATAGTATCGGCTGAAGTACGTAATACCGCTCTTCCATCATAAAGTGGATTGTTTTTATGCTGATATAGTACTGTTTTCGTGGTAAAATCAACTTCTAGATAATACAAAAAATCCCATGGATTGTCTTCATAAAAGTCGTTCCAAAGAGCAAATCCTAATTTAATTTTAGGGTGTTCATTAAGACCTTTATCAATCAAACGCCACTTGCAATTCCCTAAACGTCCCCAATGATTGGACAAACGATACAATCCCTTTTCAGTATAAAAATAAACACTGCCTGAATCACTGCAATAATCGGGTTCTTTTCCTTGTATTTCCGTTCGGGAAACTTCTGTAAAAACACAAAATGTATTTTTAAATGTATTGGAAGGCGGAATAATTTTCGTAGTATTTTCTATCAATTTTTAGGAATATTAAATAAAATTTAAAATTAGTTTAAAATACATACAAATACGTTATTTTTGCCTGCAAAATTAGTAAAACAAATGAAAAAATTAGTTCTAGTTACCCTTTCAGTTGTTGCTGTTTCATGTAACGGTATTATTGGAAACGGGTACAAAATTTCCGGAGAAATTAACGGATTAGCCGATGGCACAAAAGTATTTTTAGAAAAACAAGATGAACAAACAGGAATGCCCGTATCAGTAGACACAGTTACTATTGAAAAAGGTAAATTCGTTTTCGAAGGTGAAGCCAAAGAACCGGTAATTCATGGAATTCGTTTTGAAAGCATCCCTAATGCTGGATTTGCTCTTTTCGTAGAAAAAGGTAATATTTCTGCTAAGGTTAATAAAGATAGTATTGGTTTAGCTAAAATAGCGGGTACTTACAACAATGATGAATTAAGCAAATACATCAAATTTAATACTGATTTCGAGAAAAAATTCTTAGACTTCAGACAAAAAAATATGCCTATCTATCAGGAAGCTGAAAAGAAAAAAGATACGGTAACGATGAACAAATTAAACAAAGAATTAGTGGCTTTCCAAAACGAAAGAGTTTCTTATAACGAGAAATACATCGAGAGCAACCCTAAATCGATGTTATCATTAATTTTTGTTCAAGGAATGTTTGGATCACAAACTCCTGATTTAGCTAAAATCAAAAAATTCTACGACAACTTGGATAGTGAACTAAAAGAAACTACCGTTGGTAAAAAAATAAAAAAACAAATTGAAGAGTCTGAAAAAGGAGCTCAAGGAAAAAAAAAACTGAATTAGGAAATAAAGCACCAGAGTTTAGTGCAAAAAATCCTGAAGGAAAAGTTATTTCTTTAAAGCAATCTTTAGGAAAAGTAACACTAATAGATTTCTGGGCTTCGTGGTGTGCTCCTTGTAGAAAAGAAAATCCTAATGTAGTGGCACTTTATAAAGAATTACACTCTAAAGGTTTAAACATCATAGGAGTGTCTTTAGACAAAGATGCAGCTAAATGGAAAGAAGCCATTGTTAAAGATCAATTACAATGGAATCATGTATCTAATTTACAATTTTGGGACGAGCCTATTGCAAAAGAGTACGGTGTAGAAAGTATTCCTTCTACTTTTCTTTTGGATTCTAAAGGAACTATTGTGGCTAAGAATCTTTACGGAGCCGAATTAAAAGCCAAAATTTTGGAATTATTAGCAAAATAATCCAAATTTCATACAAAGAACGAAAAGCTCAGGAAAACCTGAGCTTTTTTATTTTATTTACAATCAACCACTTAGAAAAAAGCTTAAAAATAACTTACTTTTTTGTTTGCAAAACAGAAAAACAGTTCTATATTTGCAACCGCTTACAAGGCGAACAATTATTGAAATTGTTGGGGAGATACTCAAGCGGCCAACGAGGACGGACTGTAAATCCGTTGGGAAACCTTCGCAGGTTCGAATCCTGCTCTCCCCACAAACAAAAAAACAAATGGTATCAAAACCCAGTAAATCTTAGGAATTACTGGGTTTTTGCTTTTTAGCTACTTTCAAAATATTCATTCAATCTTAAATCTTAAGGGATAAAATCGAGACCCTGAAAAAAAACTCAAATTTAGGGTCTCGATAAATTCACTTAAGCCTTGCAAACACAGTACTATCAACCTGTTCAATGCCCAGTTCAAAAGATGTACATCTTGTTTGTTATTACTCAGAAATTTAAATTGAATAATAATTAAAAGGTTACCATTATGAAAACAAAAATCACTCTCCATTTTTATGCTAAAAGCACAAAAGTGAATGCTAACGGCAAATTACCAATTTATGTTCGACTAACTGTAAATGGCCAACGACTTGAATTTAGCTCTAAAAAATTCATAGAAAAAACCAAATGGTCCTCTGAGCTAGCCAAAATGAAAGGCAATACAGAAGAAGCCCGATCAATTAATAGTTACCTTGATATGATGCGATCTAAGGTTTTGAGTGCCGAAATGGAATTACTACACAAAGAAGAAGAGCTATCCATTGAAAATTTCCAGTCGATACTGCTTGAGAAAAATAAGAATCATAGAATGTTGGTACCGGTTTTCCAAGACCATAATAACAAAATGAAAGAGCTTATAGGAAAGAAATATGCTCCAGGAACATTGCAGCGTTTTGAGATTACTTTAAATCATATCCAAAACTTTCTGCAATGGAAATACAATGTCTCTGATATCCGAATCGACAAGGTAGACCATTGTTTCATTACCGAACTTGAATTCTATTTAAGAAGCGTAAAAAATTGCAGCAATAATACATCTGTGAAGTATGTCCGTAATTTCAGAAAAATTATAAAGATTTGCCTAAACAATGACTGGTTAGAAAAGAATCCATTCAGCAAATACGAAGGAAAGGTTATTGAGGTCGATAAAGAGTTTCTAACCGAAGAAGAAATACAAAAAATCTACACTAAGAAATTCATAAATGCCCGTCTCGAATTAGTAAGGGACATATTCATTTTTTGCTGCTTTACAGGTTTGGCCTACATTGATGTGCAACAATTACGAAAAGACCATTTGGGAATTGGTATTGATGGTAATAAATGGATATTCAAAAACAGACAGAAAACAGATACCAGATCTAAAATACCCCTACTCCCTATTGCGGAAGAATTAATACAGAAGTATTCTGACCATCCGAAATGCATTAATGAGGATAGAATTCTGCCAGTATTAAGCAATCAGAAGATGAATAGCTATCTAAAAGAAATTGGAGACGTGTGCGGCATTCAAAAAGAAATAACCTTCCACATGGCCAGACACTCATTTGCAACGTCTGTAACGCTTACTAATGGCGTTCCCATTGAGAGCGTAAGCAAAATGCTCGGTCACAAAAGCCTAAGAACAACACAACACTATGCAAAGATTGTAGACAAACGAGTAAGCGATGACATGGCTATACTAAAGCAAAAATTATCAATGCAGAATCTTCAAAGCAAGCAAGCTTAATTATTATTCTAGGCGATTTATTACAAGTTTATCGCCTAGAATATTTTCATTTAATTTTTCTTTAACCTAAAATATGGGGTTCAACATCTTCATATTTTAAGCCTGCATATTGGCAGAATTCTTCTATGCTCACAAAGTTGTCTTTGGTCTTATTCAGACCGTCTCTGATTTTTTGAAGAAGTCTTGTACTTTGACGATAACTTTTCCCTGTAATACGTTGTATGTCCTTTGGGTAGATACATACTCTTTTAGGCTCTGATTTCATACTTTATCTATGCTTTTGATATGGCTTTACTATACTTGATTTATTATCTTGGAGAGCTAAAATAGATAATTATCAGAGACGTTTTTAGTGGTCATTTATGTTTGGTATGGACATTTATATCATTTGATGTCATTTGGTTTAATATGATTAATTAAAGTATTGAATTAATTATAACATTTGCCCTTGAATCCTTCAGAAATTGTTGCAACAAGATGAAGATTTATGAATTTGAAAACGAATTATTAATCTAATCTATTTGAAATATTATGGCTAGACAGAAAGGCATAATTAAACTAAAGGGTACTATCGGGGATATTACTTTTTATAAAACACAGGACGGGCATTTGGCCCGTGAAAAAGGCGGAATTGATGCGAGCAGAATTGCGAGTGATCCAGCCTTTCAGAGAACAAGAGAAAACGGTTCTGAGTTTGGAAGAGCTGGGAAAGCCGGTAAGGTTTTGAGAACATCATTAAGAGGTTTGCTTTTGAATTCTGCCGATGGTAGAATGGTAAGCCGATTGACGCAGCGAATGGTAAAAGTTATTCAGGCTGACACAACCAGTGAGCGTGGTTTACGAAACGTTATTGATGGTGAGGCAGAATTGCTGGCAGGTTTTGAATTTAACATTAGAGGTAAATTGGGGACAAGTTTATTTGCTCCATTTGTAGCAACTATTGATCGAGTAACAGGTACTATTAAGGTTGATTTGGCTTCATTCATTCCTTCTAATATGATTGCTGCACCAACCGGAACAACGCACTTTAAAATTATTTCAGCAGGTACTGAAATTGATTTTGAAGCAGAAACCTTTATTGAAGCTCATTCCGAAACGGCTATTTTGCCTTGGGATACTACCGCAACTGCCGTTATCAGTCAAACGAATATGGTAACTGCGAATAGTACACATCCTTTGTTTTTAGCATTGGGAATTGAGTTCTATCAGCAGGTAAATGGTCAGATGTATCCTTTGAAAAATGGAGCGTTTAACCCATTAGCGTTGGTTTCTGTAAGCGGATTGTAATAGTGTCTAATCTTAAAATAGAGAATTTATGAATGTAGTTGAAAGAGCTAAGGCTCCAACACCAAAGTTTTTCAGAGTTTTGAGAACCGTAGGTTTAGCATTATTGGCAGTAAGTGGTAGCATTGTTGCTGCTCCTGTTGCCTTACCAGCAATTATAGTTACAGTAGCCGGTTATGCTGCACTCGCCGGTACTGTTTTATCTGCTGTTAGTCAGGTTACGGTTGATGATGATGCAAAACGTGAGCATGAAATTGTAAAACGCCTACAGGAAGAAAATAAATACTTACCTCGTGATGGAATCAAATAATTCAATCCATGCGGGAACTGCAGCTGGAACCGTTTTAAGTATTGTGCCTAATATCAGTTCCGAAGATGTTTTAAAAACGATTGTTTTGGCAATTGTCGGAGCAATTGTAAGTTTTACAGTCTCCCTACTCTTAAAGAGACTGACAAAATTTAAAAATAAATAGTCCGGTTTTGATTGGTAACCTTTTCCGGATAATTAGAAAGCCTAATCGCTACATGATTAGGCTTTTTTTATGCTATCCTTCCTGAAATTGATTTAAAGTTACTTCTTCAATTACTACCTCAGCATCTGAAGTATACAATCCGTTATACTTTGCAATATCGACAGCTTTAATTCTGCTGTCAAATATTCCAAAATAAATTCGCGATGATTTAGATTTCCAAACATCTGTTTGATACAAAATAAATAGTGTCATAGGCTGTTCTTGTTATTTTATGGCTTTCATTTTATCGTTTACAGTACCTGTACAGGATTGTTCTACGCAAATCGTTAATAAGATTGATATTTTCTTGAAATTGCTTTTCTTTTGATTCCAAAAGGCGTAATGCCTGAATGTTTTTTTTGTGTTGCTCGTAATCCTTATAAATTTCTGTTACTCTTGGAAACAACTCTTTTTTAAACTCCTGTAATCGTATAAAAGGAATAACCGAACCAATTAAAAACTGATGCCAAAATTTTGACTTCCATAAACTGAAAGTTACCCAGTAGATATTTTCGCAATCTTCTTCGTTTTGAAAAATGAGTACAAAGCTGTTTGTAAATGGCTCTTTCTGCGGTTTGCCGCTGTTAAGTCCTTTGTTTAGGATAAATAAATGAGGTTTGGCGTAAATAGTGTCTTTTCTGTGGGTTTTAACGATGTAATTTGTCATGGCTTCGGATTTTAGTTTAATGCTCAGTTCCTTCCTTTACACAACAATTTTTTCAAAAGAAAAAAGAGTAAAAAAGAAAGCCATACACCATTGTGGAGGGGTTCAGAAAAGCAAGTTTTTCTGGAAAAATACTACCCGAATGGGTGGAGATTTTTATAGAAACCCGTAGGGCTTGAACTTGCTTTTTTGAAGACCGGAACTAATCTTTGCCTTCTTTTTTTCTCTTTTTTGTTTTGATTACGAATTGCTTCTTTTTGAAATTCTGATTTTCATGAATCGAGAGCCAATCGTGTTGAAAGGGTTTGAATTTTTTGGGCATTTTGAATAAAAGAAACTTGTCAGTAAAACCAGAGTGCGTTTCAAAATGAACTGAAATTTCAAACTCTTTCTTGGGGTTGATTTTTGAGGATGCCAAAACAGTGTTTAGTGAACAGTTGGCAGTATACAATAGGATTAGTGTTATGGAAACAAAAAGCATCTTCAAAAAACAATGAAAACACTACATAGTGCGGTGGCAGTAGCGGAAGCAAGGGTATTGTTTTTTTATTTGTGAACTACCTACTTGTGATTGCTTTTGTGTCGGCTTGATGCCTTGATTAGTGAATAGTGAACTATGGGGAATGAAAAGGTAGTTGGTGTTATGAATTGCTTTGGCATTAAGACGGCGGAGAAGCAATTAAGGCAATGCTTCTGACAAATGAAAAAACAATACTCTTGCGGGCAATTTTTGGCTTTGTGGGTGCTGCTTACTTGAGTGGACAGTCTCAGTCACAGTTTACAGTGAATTGTATTATGAAAACGCTACAGCACTTACAAAGGCAATGCAAGTACTACCGATGTAAACGCAACGAATATAAAAACAGGAAAAATATACTTTCTTTAAAGTACGGAAAAACCGAAGAGTTTCTTATGAAAAACCGGACGTTCTTAATGGTGGTGGCGAAGGGCGGTGTTTTTGGTAGCTGGGTGGTGCGATGGAAGCTGCCAAAAATGTTGCCCTGGAGCCACTACCCTGCGCGGCTGTTTTACATAATGACATCTTATAGTTCTTGGCTTTCCAAAAAAACAATAACTAGCTCTGACATGAACTATAAGACTGCATTATGTAACACAGCTTGGGAAAAAAAATTACTGGCACAAGTTGCGAAGCGTAAGTGTTTTTGATCCAAAAACTGTGACAGTAATTTTTTTAAGGGGTGGCAAATTATTCCATGTAATAAATAAAAAACGGTTATCCTTTTAGTAAAGGAAATTAACGAAATGAAGCAAACAAAGAAGCGGCTTTAGGAATACCTGGACTAAAGACGGTTTTTGTGCAGCTGAATGAGGTAATGACTTTTACACAAAAAAAAGATGCTTACTCTTTACAGCAAACACCTCTTTTTTCGAATTATATAACTAACACTAAAATTTCATTCTCTGAATACGAACTGCGTTAAGAATAGCCAACAAAGCCACGCCTACATCCGCAAAAACGGCTTCCCACATGGTGGCTAAACCACCTGCTCCAAGAATTAGAACTATTGCCTTTATCGTAAATGCTAAACCGATATTTTGCCAAACTATTTTCTTGGTTTGTTTACCAATATTTATCGCCATAGGAATTTTGCTTGGTTTATCGTCCTGAATAACCACATCTGCTGTTTCAATTGTGGCATCACTTCCTAAACCTCCCATTGCAATACCTACATCACTCAGAGCAACTACAGGAGCATCATTAACGCCATCACCCACGAAGGCAACAGTTTCGTTTTTAGCTTTAATTTCTTTTACCTTGTTTACCTTGTCTTCAGGAAGTAAATCACCAAAGGCATTTGCAATACCTAATTTTGATGCTACAAACTGAACAACTGTGTTTTTGTCACCACTTAACATAGTGGTTTTTACTCCTAAAAATTTTAGTTTGTTAATAGTGATTTGTGCATCTTCTTTTATACTATCTGCAATAGTAATATATCCAACAAATTTAGAATCGTAGGCAATCGCAATTAAAGTATAAACAATACTTGACGGATCAATATCATACACTATCGAAAACTTATCCATCAGTTTAAAATTACCAACCAATAATTCTTTTCCGTTTACAGTCGCTTTTAATCCGTGTCCTGATATTTCTTCGGTATTTTGTAAAATTATCGAACTATCGATTGCTCCAACAAATTGATGTATGGCAGTGGCAACCGGATGGGTACTTTGTCCTTCAAGCGCATTAACCATTCGCAGAATTTCCTCTTTATTGAATTCCGGTTTGATTACCACTTCCTGAACTTTGAAAACACCTTCGGTCATTGTTCCGGTTTTATCCATTACTACGTTTTGGATGTTTGCCATTACATCGAGAAAGTTACTTCCTTTGAACAGGATACCGTTTTTACTCGCTGCACCGATTCCGCCAAAATAACCCAACGGAATACTGATAACCAACGCACAAGGACAAGAAATAACCAAGAAAACCAACGCTCTGTACAACCAATCACTAAACACATAATCAGCCACAAACAACATCGGTAAAACACAAATGGCAACAGCTAAAAACACTACAATTGGCGTATAGATTTTGGCAAACTTTCTGATGAATAATTCGGTTGGTGCTTTTTGTGCAGTGGCATTTTGAACCAGTTCTAAAATTTTACTCAACTTACTATCTGTATATGCTGTAGTGACTTTTACTTGTGAAACGGTATTTAAATTAATCATTCCCGCTAAAACAGTCTCTCCTTTGCTTTTTGTATCGGGTTTGCTTTCTCCTGTAAGTGCCGCTGTATTAAACGATGCCGTTTCCGAAAGTAATTCGCCATCCAGACCTAATTTCTCTCCTGGTTTTAACTGAATGATTGTGCCAATTTGTACGTCTTCGGCTTTTACTGTTATGACTACATTTCCTTCAACAATGTTTACTTCATCGGGACGTTGGTCTAGTAAGGTTTTTATATTGGCTTTGGCTCTTGTTACCGCTAATGTTTGAAATATTTCTCCAATAGCATAAAAGAGCATTACCGCTACACCTTCAGGAAATTCACCAATGGCAAATGCACCAATTGTGGCAATACTCATTAATAGAAACTCTGAAAATATTTCGCCTTTGCGCATACTTTCTATAGCTTCTTTTACCACAGGTAACCCTACAGGTAGATATGCTACAATATACCAACCTATACGAACCCAACCGGAAAACCATTCTTGCAGAAAATAATTATCAAAACCAATGGCTATAAGTAACAAAGTAAAACTTATGATTGCCGGAATAAACATTTTAAAAGTACTTTCGCTTTCATGTGAATGCTCATGATTATGTCCGTCATCATCAGAATGTTTCTCACTTTTAAGGCTAATTTTTTCTTCCAGTGTACAACAAAGTTGTTTACCACTTTCGTCATATTTATGCTGATGTTTCATACTAATTATTTCAAGATTTGTAATCTGGCATTAATGCTCATGTTCTCCGCCACCTTTTGAAGTAGCTAATAAATAGAATGCGCCTTTGATAACAATTTTTGCATCATTTGGAATTGTTGTTACAAATTTCACTTCAGTATAACCTAAATCTGTGGTTCCCGGCACAACTTCAATTGTTTTGAAGTGAATTTCGTTGTGTCCTTCTTCTTCTCCTTCGGCGTGTTCTGTATGCGCTTCACCCTCTTCGTGTTTATGGTCTTCTGCTTTAGTTTTTGGTGATTTCTCTTGATGCTCTTCCTGAATATAGATGTAATATTTATCACCATTTCTAACTATGGCATCTTTAGGCAATGCCTGTACAGTTTGATTAGTGATATTGATATTAGCAGCTACATACATTCCTGAAATTAAATCTTTTGCATCACTTGGATTAATCTTTGCATGAACCGCAACCGTTTTACTTTCGTTAGAAAAAGATTTATTGATTCCAAATATTTTACCTTTGATGGACTTATTTGATTGATTGGTTAATACGAAGTCAACTTCCTGACCCACAGAAATTTTACCTAAATCTTTTTCAAAAACATTTAAGTCTAAGTGCATTTGGCTGTTATCAACTACTTCAAAAAGTGTTATGCCTGTTTCTGCAAATGCTCCTTTGGTTATGCTAATTTTACCCACATAACCACTTATAGGGGAAACAATAGGTATTAACGAACTATTTCCGCTTAAACTGACATTTAATGCCTGCAACTTATTTTTTGCTGCCTGTGCTCTTGCTTTTTCTACTGCTAATTTCGATTTTACTTCTTGAAATGTTTTACGGGGATTTACATTTTCATCGCTCAATGTTTTTTGACGATTGTACTCTAATTGCAAGTATTCAATGTTAGCAATAGCCGAATTATAATCCTCCTGCATTTCTGTAACTTCAAGGTTTTGAATGGTTGCCAATGTTTTACCTTTTGAAACAAATGTACCTTCCAAAACATAAATATCTTTGACTACACCACCAATTAACGTAGATACGTTTGCCATATTTTGTGGAGGAACCGCCGTATAGCCATTGGCTTTAATAACTGTATTAAGATTTTTCATTTCAATACTACCTGTTTCAATTCCGATAGTTTTAAACTGTGCTTCTGTTAAAGCTACTTCGTTTTCTGACTTTTCTTCTTCATGTGCTTCTTCGGCTTTCTTTTCGCCACAAGATGTTAGAAACAGGAAGCAAGAGACAAGAAACAAGAAATTAATTTTGAACCTTGCGATTAAATTGTTATTCATTATTATATTTTTCATTTGGAATACTATTAATTATTAGAAAATGACGGAAATTGCAATTGAATTGCACTTTGATTGTAAGCGTTTATTGCTTCTGCATTTTGCTTTTTTATATCGATTGCCTGATTTAAGAAACTGATGTACGACCAATAACTCATATCACCATTGGCATAACTCTTTTGTGCCGTTGCAATAATTTGGTTAGCATATTGCAATCCTTCGTTTTGGTAATATACTACTGCTTTTTTCTGTTTCTCAAACTCATTTTGAAGTTCTTCTTTCTGCAATTTCAAAGCCAATTTGCTTTTGTCTAATTCTAATTGAGCTTGGGAAATACTTATCTCGGATGCTTTTGCACGAGTTCTATTTACACCGCCAAACAATGGAATTTGCAATCCTGCTATAAATCCTTGAAACAAGGATTTCGTATCAATGGTTTGTGCAAAATAACCCAATCCCAGTTTTGGTGCCCGCAATGCTTTGAAAATATTGGCTTCTTTTTGAAAAACAGAAATTTGTTGTGTATAATAATCGTTTACTAATCCTTGCAGCTTATCATTATTTGCAGTTGCTACATTTGAATATTGCAATGATGTATTAGTATCTGGCACAATACTTTCTTCTGTTTGAACGAAGTATTGCAATTGTTTTTGATATACAACCAAATCATATTCTAACTGTGCTTTTTGAGTTTCAATTTCTTTTACTTTGGCTTTGGCACTTATAACTTCAATATTGCCACTTTCACCAGTATTGAAACGCAATTCAGCATTTTTTAAAAACTTGGTATAAATATCATTCAGTTCATTATTCAACTTTTGAATGGAAGTCCCATACAAATATTGATAATAAGCAAGTGTTACAGCTTTTTCAATTTCATATTCAGATAATGCTTTTCGTTTTTCCGCCAATTTTGCCAATTCTCCTTGTAGTTCTCTATTAGCTTTTGTAATTTTTCCAATAGGGAAATATTGTTGAATAGTAACATTATGGTCATAATCAACACTATTAAACTGCCCTCCTTGGTATTGCACCTGCAAAGGGTCAACTTGGAAAGCTGCCTTTTTTAGAACCGTTTGTTTTTCAATTTCCTTATCGGCAATTTTTAAATCAATATTATTTTTTTTAGCCATTATGATTGCCTGTTCCAGTGTAATTGGATTACTCTGCGAAAAAGCAACACTACTCAACATTATAGCCAGCATTGTTACAAATGGTTCCGGCTTTTTGAATTTTTTCATTTTGATTCCGTTTTCAAATAATAAATAAAGTATTGGCAACACGATTAATGTAAGTAATGTTGCCGAAAATAATCCACCGATAACTACAGTTGCCAATGGTTTTTGCACCTCTGCACCGCCACTGGTTGATAATGCCATTGGTAAGAATCCTAATGAGGCAACGGCAGCTGTCATTAAAACAGGTCGTAATCTTGTTTTTGTTCCAATTAAAACCCGTTGTAATGGGTCTGTTATTCCTTCTGTTTTGAGTTGGTTGAAATAGGATATTAATACAATTCCGTTTAAAACTGCGATACCAAACAAGGCTATAAATCCAATTCCTGCCGAAATACTGAAAGGCATCCCTCGTAGCCACAATGCAAAAACACCACCGATAGCTGATAATGGAATGGCTGTAAAAATTAACCCTGCTTGTTTCACACTATTGAATGTAAAAAACAGTAACACCATAATTAATCCTAAAGCAATTGGGAGAGCTACCGAAAGACGTTTGTTAGCTTCAATTAAATTTTCAAATTGACCTCCATACGTAACATAGTAGCCCGCAGGAAGCTTAAAATTGGTTTCTAATTTTTGTTGAATTTCCTCAACAACACTTTTAATATCACGACCACGCACATTTAAACCTACGGTAATTCTTCGCTTCCCATCTTCACGAGATACTTGTACAGGCCCTTGTTCATAGCTTATTGTTGCTACTTGAGAAAGCGGTACTTGTTGACCGTTTGGCAATGGAATAAATAAATTACTTACATCGGTTATATCACTTCTATTGGCTTCATTCATACGAACCACTACGTCAAATCGTTTGCTTTGCTCGTAGATTTTACCCGCACTTTCACCTGCAAATGAGGAACGAATAATTTGATTGATGTCAACAATATTTAAGCCGTATAATGCAATTTTATTGTAATCATATTTGATTGTAATTTGAGGAAGTCCCGTTACTTTATCTGCTTTTAAATCACCAATACCTTCAATTTTATTCACCTTTGAAATCAATTCTTTGGCTTTTGTATCTAAAACTTCTAAATCGTCCCCAAAAATTTTGATTGCTATATCGCTTCGACTTCCCGTCATTAATTCATTAAAGCGCATTTGAATAGGTTGGGATATTTCTATATTCGCTCCGGGAATAGCTTCCATTTCTTCTTTCATTAAATTGGCTAAATCTTCCCAATTATCGGCAGAAGTCCATTCGCTTTTATCCTTCAGTACAATAATCAAATCTCCACTTTCAATAGGCATTGGGTCGGTTGGAATTTCTCCACTTCCAATTTTTGTTACAATGGTTTTTATTTCAGGGAATTTTGCTTTTAATATTTTTTCATATTTTGTTGTTGTTTCGACCATTTGAGTAAGTGAGCTTCCTGTCATAATGGTAGCATTAATGGCTAAATCTCCTTCCTCGATGGTTGGAATAAATTCGCCACCCATATTTTGAAAAGTCACAACCGCTAAAACAAACAACCCTAATGAAATAGCTAAAACTGATTTTTTTAATCGTAATGCTTTTTCTAAAAATGGTGTATATACTTTCTCAAACCACGCCATCATTTTATCACTGAAGTTTTGCTTATGCTCCGTATTTTTCGATAAAAACATTGCACTCATCATTGGCACATAGGTTAATGATAATACAAATGCTCCAATTACTGCAAAGCCAACCGTCATAGCCATTGGTTTGAACATTTTACCTTCTGTACCTACTAATGCTAATATCGGTAGATAAACAATTAGAATTATAATTTCTCCAAAAGCTGCACTATTACGGATTTTAGAAGCCGATTTATATACTTCGCTATCCATTTCGGCTTGGGTTAAATTCTTTTGCCTTTTAAGCTTCTGCAAATGGTGCATTGTGGCTTCGACAATAATTACTGCACCATCGACAATAATACCAAAATCGATGGCTCCTAAACTCATTAAGTTTCCACTGACACCAAAATGATTCATTAGAATTACTGCAAAAAGCATTGATAATGGAATCACTGAGGCTACAATTAATCCGGCACGAAGATTACCAAGAAACAATATCAATACAAAAATCACAATTAAAGCTCCTTCCAAAAGGTTTTTAGTAACCGTTCCCACAGCATTATCAACTAATTTACCTCTATCGATAAATGCTTCAGCCACCACACCTTCGGGAAGTGTTTTGTTGATTTGAACCATTTTCTCTTTTACTCTATCAACAACAGCACTTGAATTTTCACCTTTTAGCATTAGGGCTAAGCCTGATACGATTTCACCTTTACCGTCTTTTGTCGATGCACCATAACGCAATGCGATACCTTCTCTAACCGTTGCAACATCTCTAACTAAAACTGGTGCCCCATTACGGTTTTTAATTACAACCTTCTCTAAATCATTAACTCCTGATGCCATACCTACCCCACGAATAAAATAGGCGTATTGGTCTTTTTCGATATAAGCACCACCAGTATTTTGATTGTTTTTTTCGAGTGCTTCAAAAATTTCAGTAATTGTCACCCCAAGACTATTGAGTGTGTTTGGATTTACTGCAATTTCGTACTGCTTTAATTTACCACCCCAAGTACTTACTTCAGCAACACCTTCCACCCCCTGTAGCTGCGGAATAATAATCCAATCCTGAATGGTTCTTAACTTAATGGCATCGTATTTATCCTCATATCCTTTTTTAGCATAAACATCATATTGATAAATTTCACCTAGGCCTGTTGATATTGGCGCTAACTCAGGCGAACCTGCATATTTTGGTATATTTTCTTCGGCTTGTTTTAACCGTTGAAATATTTGCTCTCTTGCCCAGTAAATATCTACATCGTCTTTAAATACGACAGTAACCACCGAAAGCCCAAAACGAGAAATACTACGAAGTTCAATTACTTTTGGGATTGTTTTTACGGCTTGTTCAAGCGGATAAGTGATTAATTGCTCTACCTCTTGACTGGCAAGAGTTGGAGCCGTAGTAATGATTTGCACCTGATTATTGGTAACATCAGGCAAAGCATCAAGCGGTAAATTTTTAACTGAATAACTGCCCCAAGCTATCAGCACTAGGGTTAATAATAGTATAATGAATTTATTCTTTATACTGAATTGTATGATTTTGTCTAACATGAAATATTATAATGAATTAGAAAATAAGCAAAATTGCTTTTGCTTCTATTTGTGGGATAGCCACAACTTTCTAACCCGAAATTACTCGGGCATCATTATGCTATTTGAGGAGGTTGCCAGATACTTCCGTAAAAATCGGAAGCAAAAACAGAGGTATAAAAAGGTTCTTTGGTTTTAATAACCGAAGAAATTAAAGGAAAATCGTAACTGATTGAAGGGAAATAACTCAAAATTTGTGCGCCACAACAATTACAGACACAAAATGGAGAACACAAATCTTTACTTTTATCATGTGAATGGGTATCGTGATTGGCTTGATGTGCTTCCATAGAATGTCCTGCGCTGTTTATTTCCATATCAGCACAAGGCATAGACGCCAAAGCAATTAAGTAAATTGACAATATGATGTTTAACCATTTCACGAGTGTAAAAATAGTAATAAAATTTATATGGTTTTAGGTTTGAATAATTTTTTTAATTCAAATTGATGCGATTCGAAATATTTTTTTAGTTTTGTCTAAATTTATATTTAGAATAACAATATATGAAAAATAACATTTGTCTAATTTTAATAATCATCGGATTATCATTATTTATGACTACTTCCTGCGAAGACATTTTAACACAAGAACCCGAAATGGAAGATATTTTAGACGGTCCGATTGACGGATTGTCTTCATCGGAAAGTTTAGAATTCTTAGAAGGTGATGTGGCTTTTAATGAGCAAGTATTTACGGCAGAAACTGGATTAGGCCCCTTATTTGTAGCAACAAGCTGTGTATCATGTCATGCCGGAGATGGCAAAGGTCACCCTTTTACAACGCTAACCCGCTTTGGACAATCGGACGTATCGGGTAACCAATTCATGCACTTGGGCGCACCACAATTACAAAACAGAGCTTTACCGGGTTACTTACCTGAACAGATTCCGAGCGGTGCTTCATCTGCTAAGTTTATGCCTCCCGCCAATACCGGTTTAGGGTTTTTAGCAGCCTTAACCGATGCACAGATTTTAGCAATTGCCGACCCATTCGACAGTAACAATGACGGCATTTCAGGTGTACCAAATTATATCACACCTCCTTCTTTCTTTTCACCTAAATGGTTTCATCAGGAAAATAACGGAAAATATATTGGTCGTTTCGGTAAAAAAGCGGCAGCCATTGATTTATTGCATCAAACTGTAAATGCGTACAATCAGGATATGGGAATTACTTCTTCATTTTCACCAAGAGATACTTACTCGGGGTTAGATATTGACCCAGAAGTTTCAAACAGAACTGTAAACAATGTAGTGTTTTATTTAAGAACGTTAAAAGCTCCATTACGAAGAAATCAGAACGATGCTGAAGTGCAAGCTGGAGAAGCTTTATTCTCAAATTTAAAATGTGCCGAATGCCATAAACCACAATGGACAACACCAAACAGTGACATCGCAGGATTGGCTAATAAGACTTTTTATCCATACACTGATTTGCTTTTACACGATATGGAAAGTGGATTGGATGATGGTTATACCGAAGGACAGGCCCAGACAAGCGAATGGAGAACACCGCCTTTATGGGGAATTGGTTTGGCTAAAAAATCGCAAGGGGGACAATATTTCCTATTACACGACGGAAGAGCCAGAAGTATTGAACAGGCAATTTTAATGCACGGTGGAGAAGCATTGAACAGTAAAAATTCATACCAGCAATTAACAACGGGGGAAAAGCAAAAGCTTGTGAAATTTATTGAAAGTTTATAGTATGGACAGAAAAGAATTTCTAAAGATTTGTGGTTTTTCCTGTTTGGGTGTATTGGGATTATCAGGCATGATGCAAAGTTGTGGCACTACTCATTATGCGACTTCTACTATCAAAAACAATCAACTGATTCTTTCTAAAAAAGAATTTGAGATTACTGAGAAAGATTCAACCCGATACCGAAATTATGTTGTGAGTAAAGTGGAAGGTATCAACTACCCGATTATCATTTACAAAAATCTGAACGATACTTACACCGCACTTTTACTGCGATGTTCCCATCAAGGAGCCGAACTCACCGTTAATGGCGATGTACTAACCTGCTCGGCACATGGAAGTGAATTTGGAAAAAACGGCGATGTTATACAAGGACCCGCAGAGCAACAATTAACCGCATTTAAAGTACAAACTGATACACAAAACATTTACATTGAATTATCCTAAAATGAAATTACTCTACATAGCTGCATTAACTTTACTTTTAAATTATTCTATACAAGCTCAAGTTGATTCTACAAAAGTTGTAACCACACAAAAAGACACCACAAAATTAGCTTTGAATATGGATGCTGTGTATGCCCGTCCGTTTTTGAAATTAGGCAAATTACCCATTTCAATAGGTGGATATGTTGAAGCTAATACAAGCTATTTCGCTACTAACGGAATCACAGAAGGCATGTCGTTCCAAATGCCGAGAATGACGCTTTTTGTATCGTCAACCATTAAGAACCGAATCAAATTCTTATCAGAAATAGAGTTTGAAGAAGGCGGAAAAGAAATAAACATTGAATTTGCATCGCTTGATGTAGAGTTACACCCGCTATTCAATTTACGTGGTGGTATTATTATGAATCCGATAGGTTCTTTTAACCAAAATCACGATGGTCCAAAATGGGAATTTATTGACCGTCCTATTTCGTCAACCACCATTATACCGTCGACATGGAGTAATGTTGGTTTCGGAATCTTCGGAAAGTATGCCAAAAATAATTTGGTTTGGGCTTACGAAGGATACTTCTCCAACGGATTTGATGATACAATTATCTCCAACTCACAGAACAGAACCTGGCTTCCGGCTGCCAAAGAAAATAAAGAGCGCTTTGAAGAAAATTTTAACGGAGTGCCATTGATTACTGCAAAAACCGCTTTAAAACACAGAAAAATAGGCGAATTTGGTATTTCGTGGATGGGAGGAGTTTATAATAAATTTCAGGAAGATGGCATCCAAATTGACAAAAAGCGCAGGGTAGATTTATTCGCCTTGGATTTTAACACCATAGTTCCGAAATGGAAAACTTACATTAATGCCGAATGGGTTTGGGCTTATATAGATGTTCCTGACACTTATTCGCAACAGTTTGGTTCCAAACAAAAAGGTGGTTTTATAGACATCGTTCAACCCATTTTAAAACGCGATGTTTTAGGTTGGCAAAACAGTACATTAAACTTAGCTTTCAGAATGGAATATACCGATTATAATGTTGGAACCTTTAATGAAACCAACGAAAATATTCACGATGATGTTATGGCAATTACTCCTGGAATCAGTTTCAGACCTTCCTCTCAAACTGTTTTCCGAATGAATTACCGTTACATTTGGGAGACGGATATTTTTGGCAATGACCCTTCAAAAACTGCAGGTATTCAGTTTGGATTTTCGACTTATTTTTAATAAAAACGCTCCTAATTTATCTGGAGCGTTTTTTTTGAACTAATAATTCAAAGTCATTCCTGCTCCAAATCCCATATCACTATCATAGTGTGTGCGAAGACTTATATTTCGTGTAAAAATATATCTCAAATCTGCCATATACTCAAAATCAGTATTCCACATTACTCCCATTCGAAGCCTCTTTGAGATTGGAATATCTTTACGTTCCAGCTGAAATCTTAAATTACCGTCAGTGAAAACTTCGGCTTGTGCCACAATAAGCATAGGTAAAGTATAGTTAACCCCTGCACTGAAGACTGCACGCTTGTCTTTGGTATCTGTTTGGTTAAATAGATTTTTCTCATGTTCATCAATACCCATTTTTCTGTATCTCCAATCAAAACCAATAAATGGCATTAACCATTGCATTTTTCCAATGTACCTACCGATATGGGTCTCCATTTCATAACCGTGATGGTCATTATATCCTAATCTCCACTCAGAACCAATGCTCCAACGTGTGTTACCAAGCATAGCCTCACCATCAAGACCGTTTGTGGCAAAATCATTCTCACCCATAAGATGAAATTGCCTATCGTCTGCAAATAATTTTCGCTGTGCTAATTTAGGATTGGGTATTAATGGATTCGGGGCTTGATTTTCATAAGTAAAAACCCTACCCATTCCGGCCATCATGTGATACAGAATATGACAGTGAAAAAACCAATCTCCATCAACATTTGCGTTAAATTCCAAAGTATCTGTTTCCATTGGCATAATATCTATGACATTTTTTAACGGAGCATACTCTTCTTGCCCATTTATAACTCTGAAATCATGACCGTGTAGGTGCATCGGGTGCCGCATCATTGAGCCGTTATGCAGTATTATTCTCACATTTTCCCCTTTTTTAATTAGTATCTTGTCCGTTTCAGAAACTACTTTATTATCCAAACTCCATACATATCGATTCATATTACCGGATAATTCGAAACGCAATTCTTTTACCGGAGCGTCTTTTGGCAAAGTTGTTTTTGTGGGTGACTTCAGCATTGCATAATTTAAAGTGGTAATGTTAGAAAGTTTATTACTATTATATTGGTTTTCAGGCATTGCCATATTGTCTTTTTTATTTTCGCTCTTTTTAACTGATTGCCCAGTAATTTCAGGATACATTACCACATTCATATCCATTTGGTTCAAGGACATCTGCATTCCCATATCATCCAAGTCTCCATTCATTTTCATCATATCATTCATCATTTTCATTCCCTCAAAGTATTTGAGTTTTGGCAATGGAGATATTAACTGTCTAATACCCCCACCAATATATAATGATGCTGACTTGGTTCTATCTTCTGCCGTTGCCAAAAATTCATAAGAAGTATTTTCCGCCGGAATAGTTACTACAATATCGTATGTTTCTGAAACAGCTATGATGAGTCTGTCTACTTCAACAGGTTCAACATCATTACCGTCGTTTGCCACTACAGTAATTTTACCTCCTGCATAGGTTAACCAAAAGTATGATGATGCTCCACCATTGGCTATCCGAAGACGTACTTTATCGCCAGCCTTAAATTGAGATAACTGACTTTCATTTTTACCATTTATTAGAAATTTGTCATAATACACATCGCTCACATCCATAGCGTTCATACGCTTCCACTCGTTTGTAACTTTAGTTTTAAAATGCCCCCCTCGAATTGCCTCTGCATAACTTTGAGTAGTTCCTTTTTTAATTGCGAACCAATCCGTTGCATTGTGAAGCATCCTGTGTACATTTTCTGGTTTCATGTCTGTCCATTCACTTAAAATTATTGGAATAGTTGGTAAATCATCTATTCCTTTTCTAAATGTTGGGTCATTTTGTTTTTTATTCATAATAAACATACCATACATTCCGATTTGTTCCTGTAAACCCGAATGGCTATGGTACCAATGGGTTCCGGTTTGGATTATCGGGAAAGTGTATTTATGAGTTGTGCCCGGTTTGATAGGCATTTGCGTAAGATTAGGCACTCCATCTTCTTTATTTGGCAAAAACAAACCATGCCAATGTAATGATGTTTCCTCTTCTAACTCATTATGTACATAAATTTCTGCAATATCACCTTCAGTAAAAGTTAATGTAGGCATTGGTATTTGACCATTCACTGCTATTGCTCTTTTTTCTTTTCCGGAATAGTTTACTATGGTATCTCTTACATATAAATCGTAACGTACTATATTTTGAGCAGTTATACTTAATGTAGCAAATGCTATAAGAATTGATAATTTAATTTTCATAAGTAATATTTTATATTTTAACAACAACCAGTTCCAACTTGAATTGGCGGGCATTTTACACTTCCGTAACTACAGTATACGCAACAATCTCCTTCTAATGGTCGCAATCTTGTTTTGCAATTTTTACATTCATAGAAAAACTCACAGGCATTTGTTGGCATTATTTCATCTTTTTTGTGTCCACATTTTGGACAAGTTATTGTCGATTTTAATTCAACAGTTTTTCCGTCATATATTCCACACGTTTTACAATTTTGATTTAATTTATTTTGGTAATAATTAACTATTGTAGCTATAAGAAGCCCAAACATACCCGTGTATAAAAAATATACTTGATACTCACTATTGCAAAAATAATAGCTGTAAAAAATAATAACCATACTTGGAATTGCAATTAATATTGGATATAAACATTTATGTTTGCGATAGGAAAGAAAAAAACCAATAATAGAGATTAGAACCATACCTTGAAAAATCCACATTGTCCATCCTCCAAAAAGCTCAAAACTACCTAAACCTAAAGCTGATGCTGCAAATGCAAAAAGGGGAAAGCAACAAGGAGAAAATATTGCTGTTAAGAACATACCAAATGTTCCGAATTTATCCATATTATTTGTTAGTTTCATTCTTGTTATTATTTATTGTTAGAGTTTTAAACTTCTTAATCTTAACGCGTTTACGATTACGGATACAGAACTGAAAGACATTGCTAAAGCAGCTATCATTGGGGATAATAAAATTCCAAAAAGCGGATATAAAACTCCCGCTGCAATTGGAACACCTAACACGTTATAGAAAAATGCAAAAAATAAATTCTGCTTAATATTTTTCATAACAGCGTGGCTTAAATTCTTGGCTTTTACTATGCCTTGTAAATCCCCTTTGACTAACGTGATTTTGGCGCTTTCTATGGCGACATCCGTTCCGGTTCCCATTGCAATACCTATATTGGCTTGTGCCAATGCCGGCGCATCATTTATACCATCGCCAGCCATGGCTACAATTTTGCCTTCTGCCTGCAATTTTTTAATTTCTTTGAGTTTGTCTTCGGGTAAGCATCCAGCTTTATAGGTTTTTAATCCCAATTCATCAGCAACTGCTTTAGCTGTATTGACATTGTCACCAGTCATCATGATTACTTCGACACCCTGGCTCATTAATTCTTTTATGGCTTCTTTGCTAGAAGTTTTAATAGCATCTGTTATAGATACAAAACCAACAGCTATGTTATCAACGGCAATGTAAGAGACTGTTTTTCCTAATTTTTGTTCGGCAATGATTTTGTTTTCTAAATCGTCAGAAACTGTTGCCTTGACTTGCTCCATTAGTTTTTTATTGCCTAATGCCACTTTTTTATTAGTCACTGTTCCTATAACACCCTTTCCGGCAACGGCTTCAAAATCTTTTACTTCGATTAAAGAAATGGATTTTGTTTTGGCATAAATTACCACAGCTTGTGCCAATGGATGTTCACTATATTGGTTTAAGGAAGCAATGCTTTGCAATAAGTCACTATCGTTGTTATTGGATGCATAAATTTTTTCGACAGATGGTTTTCCTTCGGTGATGGTTCCTGTTTTATCGGTAATTAAAACATTAACCTTATTCATGTTCTCTAAAGCCTCAGCATTCTTTATCAAAACGCCTGATTGTGCTCCTTTGCCAACACCAACCATTACTGACATGGGAGTTGCCAGACCCAGAGCACAAGGACAGGCTATAATTAATACAGCAATAGCATTTATAAAGCCATATACTAATGCCGGTTCGGGACCAAATTTTGCCCAAACAAAAAAGGTTATTGCCGATATAATGACCACAATTGGCACAAAGTACTTGGAGATACTATCTGCTAATTTCTGAATTGGAGCTCGTGAACGACTGGCATCATTTACCATTTGCACGATTTGAGATAGCAAGGTTTCGGAACCTACTTTTTCGGCTATCATCACAAATGATTTGTTTCCGTTTATTGTTCCGGAAATTACGTTATCGCCTTTCTTTTTATCAACCGGTATTGGCTCACCAGTAATCATAGCTTCATCGATACTGCTTTCACCATCGGTTATTTTTCCGTCAACAGGGATTTTGTCGCCGGGTTTTACTCTCAATAAATCGCCTTTTTTGATGTCGTGGATTGATATTACTTTATCACCGCCATCAATAACCAAAGTAGCTTCAGTTGGCGCAAGTTTTAATAATTCTTTGATAGCTCCGCTGGTTTGGCTGTGTGCCCTTGCTTCGAGTAATTGTCCTAACAAAACTAAAGTCAGAATAACTGTTGTTGCTTCAAAGTATAATAATACAGTTCCGTGTTCTGTTTTGAATTCACTTGGAAAAATATCCGGAAAAAACATTCCGACTAAACTAAATAAAAATGCCACTCCCGTTCCAATTCCGATGAGTGTGAACATATTCAGATTCCAAGTAATAATTGATTTCCAGGCGCGGACAAAAAATACCCAACAGGCATAAAAAACAACAGGAAGAGATAAAATAAGCTGTACCCAGTTCCATTTGTCCGCATCCATTAGTTGCAATAAAGGATTATTGTGTGCCATTTCAATCATGGCAATGGCGAAAATGGGAACTGTAAACACAACTGCTATTTTCATTTTCTTAACCAAATCTTTATAAGTCCTTTGGTCTTCGCTTTCGCTTGGTTCCATTGGTACTAAATCCATACCGCATATAGGACAGGAACCCGGAGTTTCACTAATTACTTCGGGATTCATTGGACAAGTATATAGTGTCTTGTTTACGGTTAGTTCAGGTGCTTTGACTAGATCCATTCCACACACAGGACAATCGCCCGCTTTGTCATAGACTTTTTCGCCTTCGCAATGCATTGGGCAATAATATTTACCAGCGGCGTTGGTTGGTATAACAGCCTCTTTTTTATAATTATGCTCATGAGTAGAACAACATGACTTTGCAGCGGATTCATTAGTTGTAGTATCTTCTGTAGTTTTATCATTGCTCATTTCTATGGTGTATTTTCCAACAGTCGTCAGTGCTTCCTGCAACTTTGATGTTGGAATGTGTTTGTCCATAGTAATTATGGCCACTGGTGGGCTTAATGAAACTTTTGCTTCAATACCATCAATAGTATTCAATGCTTTCTCGACTTTAGAGCGACAACCATCGCAAGTCATTCCGGTAATGTTGTAAGTATGTATCATCTTTATATTATTTTAATACAAATTTCTATCATAACTGCTTTTTGTATTTGCAAAATTTTGGGTTTGATTTGCAAGATTTATAAGTCTTCGATTTGCTTTCGTTTAATGGTTTTTATATTCTTAAAGTGTGTTGGTGAAAAGCCGGTTACTTTTTTGAATTGATTACTTAAATGTGAAACGCTACTATAGTTTAAAGAGTAAGCTATTTGGCTTAGGGATAATTCATCATAGATGATCAACTCTTTTACTTTCTCAATTTTCAGATTAATGAAGTATTTTTCAATTGTTGTGTTTTCTACTTCGGAAAAGAGGTTGCTCAAGGTATTATAGTCTTGATGAAGATGCTGGAAGAGAAACTCGGATAGATTTATTTTTAAATCATTGTTTTTATTCTGAACCAAATCAATGATTAATGTTTTAATCTTATCGATTGTTTTACTTTTCCTATCATCAATCAAATCAAAGCCAACTGCACGAAGGCTTTTTAGCAATTCATTTTTTTTGCTTTCCTGAATGTCATTTTTCAATTCAACTTCACCTAACTCAACTGAAACAGGAGTAATTCCTGTACTTTCAAATATTGATTTTACCACAATCTTGCAACGGCTGCATACCATATTTTTAATGTGTAGCTTCATCATTGAGTTATTAAATTGTTTTTGCTATTTTATCCATGATCGAATGGTCTGTACCGAATTTGCAAATTGCATCACAATTGGTTCTTAGTTCTGAAAAGAGAATGTATTTAATATTCATTTTTGAATTTTTTATAACAGGTCTATTGAGTTGCTGAATGACATCTTTTTCGCGACTGTCAGGGATTATGATATAAAATACTTCATCACCATCAGAAATACTGAAATAAAGATCTGAAAGACGCAAAATCCCAGAGTAAATACTAGTGCTTTTTTCTACTTCAAATGCTCCGATAATGTTGTCAGTTCCTTTTTCAAACCATAAAACATCTATGAGTTTGATGGTGTTCTGAGTGTCTTTGTCACAAGGTAATTCAGGGAATTTATTTATAGAGATAAAAGAAAAATTTTGTCCGTTGAAAGCTTTGCTTTTATCATTACTTGCCGGTGTAACATCGAATCCTAATGATGCCCCAATTTTCAATAGATGGTATTGCATTTCACTATGCAGATTATCTTCTTTTTTTTCTTCGATAATTTCTTTTTGGCGTTTTACTATGTTTTTTTCGAATTTATGACGCTCTTCTTCACTCAGATAATCATCATTTCCTATTAGCATTTTTTGAGTCCCAATTTCAAAACACAATCCTGCGATTGCACCTAAATCATTGGATAGTTCCGATTTGAATTTTGAATTTGTTTCCAGTAGTGTCTCTCTAATTTTTAAGTATTCACTCCAGCTCCCCAATTTTTTTTTATCCTTGAACAAATAATTAAAACCATTTACAATTGCTGTGTTGAAAGGTGGAAACCAAGTTGGATGCAAGAAATATAAAATACTGGCAACCGCCGGACCTAATCCTTTTATTTTAAGGTCATCCAGTTTTACAATCTCTTTGAGTACCTGCTCTTCGCTTTTTGCATTAATACAATTTTCTAAGAATTGGCCAAAAGCAATCTTATTGGTTTGATTTTCATAAATATCAGGAATTCTAAGTTTTGGTTTCCAATAAAAAGGATGTGAAACGCCTACGAAAACTTGCTTTTGCTCGGCAATACAATTGAGTACAAATTCCAAACTGCTGTTTTTAAAATCATTTGGAAATGATTTGCTTTTAATATCTTCAACAACCTGAATAATTCCTCGACGAATAGTCCTGAACGCTTTTAATCGTTGGTCATTATCAATAAACCAAGTATTATAAACACTCTCTGTATCGTTTTTGTACTGCTGTACTATTTGATTAAAATTGTTCATCCTTACTATTTATATTACATCTTCATACCTTCCATAGGGTCAGTACCTTTTCTAAATTTATATTCACTGTTTATGGCATACGCCCCAGTAATTACTACCTTTTTTGAAGCATCAATCTCTGATTTAATTTCTATCAATCCATTGGTTTCTATCCCAGTTTTAACCATAAGATTTTCAAATATTCCCGGACTTTTTTCTATCCAGATGTAAGAGGCATTTTCTTCTCTGATTACCGCATCCACCGGAATAAAAAGGCCTTTTATATTGGATTGGTTTAATTTAACGATGGCCTGCATACCAGGTTTTAATTCCAAATTTTGATTTGGCACTTGCAGTCGTATTAAAAGCAGTCGGGTATCCGGATTGATTTCCGGATTGATAAAATTAACTTCAGCATTAATCGTTTTATCCGGGAAATCGGTAAAAGAAACTTTGGCATTTTGTCCAAGTTTAATACTTTTTGCATAGTTTACATTTACTTGTGCTTCGAGCCAAAGATTGCTTAAATCAGCCAATTTAATTATAGCGAAACCTTCCATCATATAACTTCCTTCCGTTGCCATTATCTCTGAAATATAACCACTTGTGGTACTGTAAAAGGTTGTATAGGGTGAAATTACCTTATTACTTTTTAAACTTTCGATTTGTGAATTTGACAAGCCAAAGAATAACAGTTTTTGCTTGGCAGCATTAAGCATATTTTGAGCGTTCTTTCCAAAATCACCCGGCATGGAAAGCTGTTTGTAAGCGGTAAGATAATCCTGTTTGGCTATTGCAATATCTTCACTGTACAAGGAGTACAAGGCATCATTTTTACGAACATAATCACCAATCGTTTTAAAGTATAGCTTTTCAATTCGACCCATTGCTCTTGCTGAAATGGTATTAATTTTCTCTTGATTAATTGTTAGAACTCCAGTGTAACTTTGTTCTAAATTGTTTTGTGTTGCTGCAATAGTTTGAGTGGTAATGTTTCCCAGTTGTATTTGCTGTTTGCTCAGACTTATTTCGTTTGCATTGGTATCGTTGTTTTGTATTGGAGTTAAAGGCATATGACAAATAGGACATTTTCCGGGTTTGTCTTCTTTCACTTGTGGATCCATCGAACAGGTGTAGAAAGTAGTTTCTTTCCCAATATCATGTCCTGAATGGTCTTCTTTATTTTTAGTATTACAAGCAATTACCACCATGAATAATAGTAGTACTGCAATACTGTAGTTTATTATCTTTTTCATTTTTACTCGGTTTTAATGAAGCTTTCACTGTCTATTAAATACTGTGCGTTTTGGGCAATAGAGTCATTAACCGAAATTCCGTTGATGACTTGAACATAATCTCCCATTTTAATTCCCGTTTTTATTTCTTTAGCCTTGAAGCCGTTGTTCATTTTGACAAAAACTATTTTCTTATTTCCAATACTGACGAAAGCTTGTTTATGCAACCAAGTCCCTCCAATCGGATTTGTTTTTATTTTACCCTGCAAACGTAAACCTATAGGTAGCTTTAAGCTATTGTTGTTTAAATACACCCTGATTCTATTGGACTTATCTGTTGCGCTAAACTGAGTTTCTATGAAATTTATACGAGCATTAATATTGGAAGTTTCATCTAATTCTGTTGTAATAGCAATGGGTTGGTCCTTCTTTAGTAATCCGCTATATCCTTGTAATACATTAAAAACACCCCATACTTTATCGGTATTGACTAATTTAAAAACAGTTTCTCCCTTTACTATATAATTCCCTTCTTTAACATTTAATACTTCAGAAGTAGCACTTGTATTAGACATCGAATTGCTATTGACATCCATTGTTTCTGTTGCATCAATTATTCCATACGCAGGACTATAAATTGAAATTACCGGATTTGTTCTTTTGGTTGAAACCAATGAATTAATTTGATTCCCACTCATGCCATAGAGCTTTAATTTTTGTTTTGAAGCTTCAACAATTGAGGTATTATCCACATCATTTGAAATTAAATAAATGAAATTTTGCTGTTCCGTAAGTAATTCGGGACTGTATAAATCAAAAAGTTTTTGTCCTTTATTTACCTTTTGGTATTTGTAATTCACGTATATTTTTTCAATTCTTCCAGATGCCCTTGCCGCAATGTTTACAAAAGAATTTGGATCGTAAGTCACAATACCTGGTAAATTAATTTCACTGCTTACTGTTGTGTCTTTTGCAGTCGTGGTTTGATAATTTCCAACAATAAAATTATCCGTTGGCTTTAAAACATTGTCAATCGAATTGCTTTCTTCTGCACGATTGTTTGTTACCTTTTTTACTAAAGTCATTCCGCAAATAGGACAATTTCCGGGTTTGTCCCTGATAATCTCTGGGTGCATCGGACAGGTGTAAATCGCTGCTTGCTGTTCGTGACCAGAATGATTATCCGATTTGGTTGCAAAATAATATATTGCAAATCCAATCGCTAAAATCACAATGGCTATTAAACTGTATTTTAAATATCGGTTCATAATTATTTAGTTTCCAGTTGTTTTTCAATTTCAACTTGTGTTGCCAAAATGGTCTGTAATTTATCTAACGAATCCATTTGCGCCATATTTAACGCCTCCCAAGCATCGAGTACCACAAACAAATCACCGGTATTATTTTGCCATGCTATAATAGCCGTGTCATAGTTTTTACGCAAGGCCGGTATAATATTTTTCTCGGCAATATCGTACTGTTTTTTAAGGGTTGTCAGTTCGGTTTGCATTCCGGAGATCATACCTAATGCTTCATTTAGTATCATTTGTTTTTGCCAATTAAGACTTTCATTTTTAATCTGAAAACTATTAATGTTAGCTTTGTTCATTTTGGTTGACCAAGGCATTGGAATGGTAATCATTCCCATTAAAGAGAATTGCTGTGGTTGCTGCCCAAAAGCAAACATATGGTCATATTTAACTCCAAACTCCGGTAAGAACTTTGTCTTTTCAGCTTCTATTTTCAGCTGATTTAATACTATTGTTTTTTCAATTGCCTTAATATCACTTCTGTTTTGGGAAAGCTGTGTTGTATCGGATTTTATCAGATTGAAATCGGTTAGTTTATAGGTTGTATCAATATCAAAAACAATATTTTTATCTCTTGCCATCAGCATGTTAAGCACAATTCGTTTTTGTACTATGTCATTTTGCAACATAACAATCATGCTCTGTAAGGCACTGTATTGCGATTTTGCTTTGTAGTACGTTGGCAATTTATCCATGTTGTATTGATAGCGTATCTCCATGCTCTTAATCATGTAGTCTAAAAGAAGTAAATTATCATCGGCAATTTTTATCTTCTTATTCAAAACAATCCATTGGAAATAGTTTGTTTTCGCCAAAGCATTGAGCTGATTAATCGTATAGTTTTTGTTCTCCCTTTCCACAGAAGACATTGCGCTCATATACTTAAAATCGGCGTTCAGTTTTTTGGCATTCGGAATCATTTGTGTGACTCCCAACATATATGACCCCATTCCGGGTGACATTTCATCAGCCTTCCACATTTTGGAATTGTATGGTGTCATAAAGAAACCTGTTTCCACCTGTGGAGGCATCCAACTTTTGGCACCTTTTGCAGCTGCTTCCATACTTTGTATATCGGCATCATACATTTTTAATTGTGGATTATTTGTTTCGATCTTTTTCAAAACTTCATCCAACGAAAGTGTTTGAGCGTTACTAGAGGTAAAGCTTAAAACCAAACAACCTATTGCTATATAAAATTTATTCCTTAGCATCTAAAATTTCTATTTTACCATTTGTTTTCAGTTCACGAAGTTTTACGATTTCAAAAACAACTGGTGTTACTAACAAAACATAAATTGTGGACGTAATTGTTCCCCCAATGAGCGGGACAGTAATAGGAAGCATCACATCGGCTCCTGTTCCTGTTGCCCAAAGAATAGGTATCAAACCAAATAATGAAACCGAAACGGTCATTAGTTTTGGCCGCAACCTTTTTGCTGATCCATCAATAATATATTGTCTTAATATGGCTTCGGTGATAACCTCTTTGTTATTTCCGAATTTCGCCACCATTTTGCTCATAGATTCATTTAAATAAATGGTCATTAACATTGCCGTTTCTATGGCCATTCCAAACAATGCAATAAAACCGACAGCTACAGCTACCGACAAGTTAATACCATAAAAATAGACCATAAAAATTCCGCCAATTAAAGCAAATGGAACAGTTATCATGGTGATTAATGCTTCTTTCATGGAATGATAGGTGAAAAACAGGATTAGGAAAATAATAACTACCACTATAGGTAAAATCAGACTTAATGTTTTGTTGGCTCTGATTTGATTTTCCCATTGCCCACTCCATTCCACATAGTATCCTTTTGGCATTTTAGTCATCATGGCGTTTAATTTTTTCTGTGCCTCTTTTACCGTACTTCCCAAATCACGTTCCCGAACATTAAACAATACACTTCCTCGAAGCATCGCATTTTCACTGTTTATCATAGGAGGTCCATCACTTATCTTAACATCAGCAACCGTTTCTAAAGGAATTGGACCATACTGCATCGTTTGTACTTGCAATTTTTTTAAAGCGTCCAAGCTATTTCTGTATTCTTGAGCATATCGTGCATTAACAGAAAAGCGTTGTCTTCCCTCAATGGTTGTGGTTAGTTTCATTCCACCGATAGCTGCTTCTACAACATTATTGATATCGTCAATAGAAAGCCCATAACGGCCAATTACGTCACGTTTTGCCTCAATATCAATATATTTACCGCCTGTGATAGGTTCTGCATATAAATCTTTTATTCCGGAAGTACCTTCCAACGTTTTCTTGATTTTTTGAGATAAAACATCAATAGTATCTAAACTTGCACCATAAATTTTTATTCCAACATCCGTTCTAATACCGGTAGAAAGCATATTGATACGATTGATAATAGGCTGTGTAAAACCGTTTGTTACTCCAGGAATTTGGAGTTTATTATTTATTTCAGTGATAATATCATTTTTTGTTTTGTCTTCTCTCCATTCAGCTTCAGGTTTTAGTAAAATAATAGTTTCAATCATGCTTATCGGACTGTTATCAGTTGCCGTATTAGCCCTACCGGCTTTTCCTAAAACATGATCTACTTCGGGCACTGATTTTATTAGTTTGTCCTGCACCTGTAAAATTCTTTTTACTTCAGAATTGGACACATCTGGTAATGTAACTGGCATAAATAAAATGGAACCTTCATCTAATGGAGGCATGAATTCTGAGCCTAAACGGGTAAACATCAGCATTCCAATTAATAAAGCAACAATATTAATACCTAATACCGTTTTACGCCATTTCAGACAAAAAGTTAGTATTGGTGTATAGATTGTTTCCAATTTACTATTGATTGGATTTTTTTCTTCCGGACGTAGTTTTCCTTTGAGTAAAAAGCTAATTAGCACCGGTGTTAAAGTGATTGCCAAAAATGCATCGACAATAAGAATAAAGGATTTTGTATAGGCCAATGGACTAAAAAGTTTTCCTTCCATTCCTGTAAGAAGAAACACTGGTAAAAAAGAGGCAATTACAATTATTGTTGAATAAAAAACGCCCGGCCCCACCAATTTGGAGGACGCTTCAATTATCTTAAGTTTTTCATCTGAAGACAATGGATCCTGTTCTTTTTTGAATATTTTTGATAGTTTCTCTTTCATCTTAGACGGATTTTTTACTGTTAACCATTTCTTCCTGTTTCTCCGAAATATTACGATATGAATTTTCCACCATTACAATACCATCGTCGACAACCACCCCTATAGCCAGCGCAATACCCGTTAATGACATAATGTTGGAAGAGATGCCGAAAGCCTCAAGTAAAATAAAACCCACTGCTACGGATATAGGAAGCTGAATAAGGATAATTAAAGCACTTCGCCAGTGGAAAAGAAAAATAAGGATAATCAAAGATACAGCAATCATTTCTTCAATTAGTGTTCCTTTTACTGATGCAATGGCTTTTTCTATCAGTTCACTTCTGTCGTAGGAAGTTTTAAACGAAACTCCTTCCGGTAAACCTTTTTCGACTTCCTTCATTTTTTCTTTTACAGCATGTATTACTTTATCAGCATTTTCACCATAACGCATCACTACAATTCCGCCAACAACTTCTCCTTTTCCATTTTCGTCAAAAATTCCCAATCGTAAATCGCCTCCCATTTGTATTGAGCCAATATCTTTTACTCTTATGGGAACAGCATTATAATTTTTTATGGTAATATCTTCGACATCTTTAATGTTCTTGATATATCCTAAACCTCTTACGATGTAAGACATATTACTCATTTCAAATTTTCGCCCTCCAACATCATTGTTATTCGATTTTACAGCATTCATAACTTCCATCATGCTGACGTTATAGTATTGCATTTTGAGCGGATCTAACACTAGCTGGTATTGTTTTTCAAAACCTCCAAAAGAAGCTACTTCGGCTACACCGGGAACTGTTTGCAGTGCAAATTTCACATACCAATCTTGTAATGCTCTTTGCTCTCCCAAGTCCATTCCATTGGCTTCTAAATGATACCAAAAAATGTGGCCTACTCCTGTACCATCAGGACCTAAAGTTGGAACAACATTTTGTGGAAGTAAACGTTGGGCATAATTTAATCGTTCCAACACACGGGTTCTTGCCCAGTAGGTATCTACATTGTCTTCAAAAATGATATAGACAAAGCTCATCCCAAACATGGAGGCTCCCCGTATATTTTTAACTTTAGGTATCCCTTGAAGATTAGAAACCAAAGGATAAGTTACTTGCGCTTCGATTACCTGCGGGCTTCTTCCCATCCATTCCGTAAAAACAATAACTTGATTTTCTGATAAATCAGGGATAGCATCAATAGGATTCTGCTGAACACTGTATATTCCCCAACCAAATAAACCGGCTGCCACGAGCAGCACAATAAATCGGTTTCTAAGTGAGAATGTAATTAGCTTTTCTACCATTTTTTCTTAATTTACAGATGAACTGCTGTTTTCTTGTATTGAATTAATCCAATGGATTATTTCTTGTCTTTGGGTTTCATTAAGTACTGCATCGTGATGTAATAATGTGTAAGATTTTAAAGGCATATCACCCGATTTAGTTTGTTTACCTATCGCTTCTAGCTTACTTTGCTGCTTTCGATTTGAATAACTGCCAAACTCATTAAAATTTAATTCTTTTTTCCCGTTACTAATATGTGCCTCTACTAACATTCTAGCAGGTTGAATATAATCGTACCACAAATACTTGGTGTTGTTACTATGACAATCGTAACAAGATGTCTGAATTAGTTTTGAAATATTCTTTGGTGCTTTAGTTGTGATAAGAAAATCATTTGTATAATCCTGCCCTGAACTTTGATTTAGAGCAGGCTGATAGAATTGTATCGCTATCAATACCAAAAAAAGTGCTATGCCTACTTTTTTTAATCTCTTTTTCATTTTATAATGTTTTTTTCAAACTACCACAGGTAAGCATTTGAGAACCATAAAAAGGATTTTTGATTTCTTTCGTTTCACTAATCCAAATAGCACCTTTTCCATCGTTATACATTGGGCAATAATCCTGATACAATTTTTGCTTGGTTCCAAACATTTTAATTAAATCATTAATGTCTTTACTTAGTATAGCAAAATGTTCTCTTTGATGGTCTATTTTTCCTGCATTATCTCCTATGTGTTCGGCATGCTCTTTTGCATCATCAACAATGTCTAAATACTCCTTTTTTTGATTGGCCGACATACTGTTTGTAGTTGTTGAATTGAATGTTTTGTACAAAGCCTTACCTGCATTAGCCGCTCCTTTTGCATCATCCTTTGTTAATGCATTTTTCATTTTTAAATAATTTACGACTATTTCATCTATTGAAAAGGCTGTTGCTGCTACAGATGCATTATCATTTTGAACTGCCGATGAGGAAGTAGCATTTGCATCTTCATGAGAATGATTACTCTCGTTGTGATTATGCTCAACTTCTTTTTGAACTACGGGTTCTGTTAATTCCATTCCGCATTTAGAGCATTTTTCTCCTTTCTTCCCTGTAACTTCAGGATGCATTGGACAAGAAAACAATTCGTTTGAATTGGCAGAAGTTTCTGTTGTTTGACTCTCAGTTTCTTTATTTTTGTTATTGCAAGAAACTATTGTTATTGCTAAGATAGCGGTTAAAAAAAGTGTTTTCATGATATGTGATTTTTTAGTTATTTAATTATTTGTAGCTATGTTCTGTGCTTTGTTCGTGATAATGCTTAGTTATTTCTTTAGAAAACCGTTCAAGCTTTCTTTCTTTAGAAAAAATAGTAGAGATTGATTTTCCATTGATTTTAAAACTTACTTGAATATCAGTATAAGTATGCGCACTTATTTCATTTACAATAAAAGTATCTATACCAACATTTGCTAGTTCTACTTTTTTTGATTTTCCATCAGCAAATATTAATGAAGCTGTTCCTGTTATTTCAGTATTGCTTAATGGTTTCAATTTTTCATCAAGTATGAAAAAATATACTTTGCTATCCTTAATTAAAGTTTCGATATGATAACTTTTTACTTTTTTGATGGTTCCATTATGAGGACCATTAGAATTGTTTCCGTTTTGTGCGAATAAATTCATTATTGGCATTATTGCAATTACTATTGCAATAAGTATTTGATTGTTTCTTTTTTCAATTTTATTCATTTTTCATTTTTTTAGAGTTAATTTTGGTTTAAAGAAATTGATTGAAACTTAATTTTTATAAGCTTTGTAATATGAATAAGTACCTATTGATGTATTAATAAAATCAATTTCGCTTATCTCTTTAAATCCTGCATCAGTAATGTATTTTATCATTAATCCGTTTACATTATCAGTGGTGGTTTTGAAACCATCTAGTAATTGAACTAAATAAAAAGAAAACCGCATCCATTTTGTTTTTGCTTTACCCCAATCTCCAATGATTAATTCTCCATTAGGTTTTAGTATCCTATTAATCTCTAGCAAGCACTTTAATTTTGTAATCATGTCTAACTGATGAAAAACAAGCGAACTATAAACCTTGTCAAATGAATTATCTTCAAATGGTAACTTATTTCCATCATACAAAAAAAGTGGTGTTTCAATTTCTGCCTTATTTAATTTATACTCAGCTATTGATTTAATTTTAGGGTCAATATCAACACCTTGAACATTACTATAAGGAAATCGTTGTTTGAGTATGATTATGTTTTGCGCGGTTCCAAAACCAAATTCTAATATTTTTTCATTGTCTTTAGGGTTTATAAAATCTACTAATTTGTTTCTGAATTTTTTTTCGGGCATAGTTATTTTGATAGCTAAATCGTAATAATCACTTAAAAAATCATAACCCAGAGCAGGAATAAACTTTTTTGTACTCATTTCTTCTTTATTTTTTTAAATCGAAAAAAGTATAATATAAATTGAAATAAAAACCATTTGGTGCTGAACGTACCATTGAACTCATTAATTCTTGACGGTATGCTAAATCCAATCGCGCCTGACTATTGAAAATAAATTGTATTGCAGGCACAACATCTAAATATGACTTACCATTTTCATTAATTGTCTGACCAACAAATTCTACCATTAAATTAATATTTGTCTGTTTGTAGCTGGTATATTTTTTTGGATACATCAACTTACCAAATGATAGCGTATAATTGGTAGCATTGTCGCCAATATTATCCGGGAAAGGATAATTTGGTTTGTTGTCATAAGCTTTTTCAAAACTCACGGATGAACTTATAGCTACTTTCTTTATCAATTTAGTGGCAATAATTCCAGTTTCAAATCCTGTATTGTGTCCTAAGATTTCTATTTGCTCTTGATGGATGTCAGCATTGTTAAAACTATATCTTCCATAGGCTGCTAATCTAAAATGACTATTTAAATCATCTGTTGAATAAAAACGATACTTTGAATAAAAACTACCTCCTTCAGTAACCAGTTGGCCGTTTCTATTGCTCACGAAAGCGGAACCACGAAACATAATATTTTTATTTAAACCATAAGTTACTTCGGGCATAAAATGGTAATTGTAGCCTGATTTCATTTCCTCTTTGAAAAGTGACTGCATCACATTAACTGCAAGCGAGTTTGCAGGGACATTACTTGCCGGATCAGTAACTACAAATAACTCTTGACTAAAAATATTTTGGCAACTTAGTACAACAAAAAATAAAATTACCTTTCTCATTAATTTAGAATTTTAATGTGAAAATCATCCTCATTGTTAGCGGCATACGTTTCTACATTCTTATATGATTTGGATAATTTTTTAAATTCCTTTTCAGTAACATAGCCTTTGTCAACTACTTGAAATTGTATTTCGGTCACGTTATTTGGTTTGTCATTTACCAAAATGTAAGTGCTTTTAGTTATGGTTTCAGGTTTTGCTGTTACTACTAATGAGCCAATAAAAAAACCTGCTTTCTCCACTTTCTCCTTAAATACTTTTGGACTTAATTCATTACCTTCTTTAAGTGTTACGGTGAACGTGTTTGTATTTAAATCGGTTTCTACATTAACCACCTCAGGTAAGCTTTTAAGTTGCTTGTTTATAGCATTCGAACACATTGAACATGTTAGTCCGGTTGCTCTAATTTCGGCTTTTGAAATCTGTGCATTACTTTTCATTGAAAACATCAAAACCATAGATGCAACCAATACATAAACTTTATTTATTTTTTTCATTTTACTCTTTTATTAATTTCAATATTTCTTCTTCTGTTGGGTTTTTAGCAATTAGTTTACCTTCAGGGCTAAACAAGTATTTCGACGGTAATTCATCCACTCCAAACAAAATGGCAGTTTTGGCATCAAAGCCTTTAGGGTCGATAAGCTGCGTAAACTTTATTTTATCCTTTTCAATAGCTTTTATCCATTTGCTTTTATCTGCATCAATCGAAATTCCTATTATCTCGATTTTCTCAGTATTTAAATCTTTATGGAGTTTTACCAATTTTTTATTTCCAAGACGACACGGTTGACACCATGAAGCCCAAAAATCTACGAGGATGTATTTTCCTTTGAAAGAAGTAATTTCTATCTCTTGGTTATGACTATTTTTTAATACAACTTTTGGCAATTCATCACCAATACTAATTTGAGCTTTCATTGAAAATGAAAACAGTATAAGAAGTGCTATGAAATATTTTGTTTTAACTTTCATTTATTTAAAATCATTTTAACCTTTTTGTTTTATGAAGATTAAGCCTAATATTACAATCAGGCTTAATCTAATAGCTTTTACATTTTAATAACTATTCCGTTAGGTTTAACCCCAACGTTTATTGTTTTAGTTACTGTATGGCTTGTAGTATTAATAACTGACACAGTATTGGCTGTTTGATTGGTTACATATGCAGTATTACCGTCAGTTGTGAAGGCAATTGCGTGTGCTCCGGCTCCTGTATTAAATGAACTTCCATGCATCCACATTCCCATTCCTGCATCCCAAGTATAGTAATGTACCTTACCATTCATCGGGTCTGAAACCCATAGTTCATTTTTGATACCGTTATATGATGCTATTCCCGGCATAAACCCTAATGCAATTGTTTCGTCAACCGTATCAGTTGCCACGTCTATAACAGAAATGGTTTGCCCGTCTTCGTTATCTACATACATTTTTCCGTTACTTCCAGTCCAAGCTCCTACCGGATTGTCTCCAACGGCAATGGTTGTGATAATTGCTTTTGTTGCGGTGTTTATCACTGTTATATTATCATCATCGCCATTTGCTACATAAGCTTTGGCTCCATCTGATGAAAATGTTAATTCGGCAGGCATCATTCCGACTGTTATTGTATTTTTTAGTGCATATGTAGTAGCATTATACACCAATACTTTTCCATCCATATCCATTTGCGGTACCCAAATTTCTGTGCCATCCGGTGAATAAATTGTATTGTGGTTCATCGCAGGAAGATTCATGTTTTCTATCGTTTTACCAGTCATAGCATTAATAATCAGCATTTTTCCTGTCATTCCCGATGTACTGCCTGTATGACCTGCTGAAAAATCCATTCCAGGTACGCCAATAGCCAAATGATCTTGGTGTGATGAAATGTGATGTGGCCACATAATCATATCTGCACCACTTCCCATTAATTCAATTGTTTGGGTAACTTCACCTGTAGATAATTTAATTACAGAAACCGAAGCATCTTCACCATTTATTACATAAGCCGCAGGATAATCAATATTTACGGCCATATCCATTTTGTCGTCATTGTCATTACAAGAAGACAGAAATAATGCTCCAACGAACGAAGCTATGATTGATAAATTTTTCATTTATAGTTTTTTTGAAGGTTATTTGATTGTTTCAACAGTCTTACCACAAGTAAGCATCATTGAACCATAATAAGGGTTTTTTACTGCATTTTCCTGGCTTAACCAATTGGCTCCTTTGCCATTATTGTACATCGGGCAAAATTGGTAATAAACAGGTTTTTCATATTTGGAAACTTTGATTAAAGCATACATATCCGCTGATAATGAAACAAAATGATCTCTTTGGTGCTTTACATCTTTAGTATCGGAAATATGCTCTGCATCTTCTTTTAATTGATTTACCACTTTCATCCACACCATATGAACATCCATATCAAGCTTTTCCATCTTCACATTATTGATGGACGCTAATAGACCTTTGGACGCTGTTGCCGCAGCATTACCATCTGAAGTAATTAAGGCATCCTTTACCAAAAAGTAATTATCAATGACCAACTTTATTTGATTATCATTTTGATTTTCAACTACTGAAGCTTCATTATGATTATTGTGCGCTGAATGGTCTTCATTGGATGCCATAGTATTAGTGGTTTCTTTTACAGGAACTTTAGCAACCCTGTCGTATTGACAACAACCATGAAGGTTATTATAAACATCATCAGGAGCTAAGAACTTATCGCTATCGTATCCGGCAAGTGCAATTCTTTTAAGTATCTCGTCTTGATTTGTTTTTTTAGAATTATATGTTAAAGTTGCCATTTTGGTTTCCTGATCCCAATCTACTTTAGCTATTTTTTTAATACTTCCTGCTTTTTCGATTATGGATTCACACATCCCGCAGTTGCCATATATCTTAACTGTTTCTGTTTTTGAATTTTTTATTTGTGCGTTGATTGTAATTGATAGCAATACAAAAACTGCTACCATTATTTTTTTAAATGAATTTTTCATCTTTAAATAATGTATATAATCAAAGAATCCTCTGATTTATTGATAAATAAAATTGGATAAATAAACAGTTTAGGGAATAGAAATATATTTAGCTACACTAAAAAGTGCAAAAATTTATTCTTTAAAACTGTTTGAAAATTATAGCTTATAGCTATGGATTTGACACACCTATGGCTGTCAAAAAAGGAATTTAGCTTATTTTAGGTATAAGCCATAAAGAACAGAAGCCAGATGAAATATTGACTTCATTATGAAAAAAGTTTTGTTTTTTATCACTTACAACGCAAAGATTGCTTTTGATTTCAATTTCGTTGAAAGTAATTACACTAAAATGTGCACTGGAAGTGGACGTGCAATTTGAATTACCACATTTACCACTACATCCCTTTTCAGAGTGATCATCTTTATCGCAGCATGATTTTTTCTCAGTTTTAGTTTCTGATTTTTCTTTGCTACAGCAGGATTTTTCTTTTTTGGTGTTTTCTTTACCACATGCAAATGCTTCACTGGGCATTAAAAAAATGCCTAATACAAAGATTAAAACTAAGTGAAACTTTTTCATTTGTGCTGAATAACAGAAACAAATTTATACAATTTAAATCAATTTGTACTAAATAATTGTAAAAAACTCATACTGTTTTGTAATTCAAAGCCAACATTTTAATTAATTTGACAGCATAATTAACGTTTGTCCTTTGAATTTCTGTCAAAACTAATCAAGTTGAACATGCTTCGCATACGGGAACGTAAACGGTTTCCATAAAGATTTTCGAGCTCAGATGCCGTTAAATTAGTCGTAATGTGAGTTACTGTCTTGTTTTCCACAAACTGTTCATATCTGCTAATGAGAATTTCTGCCATTACATTGCAATCGTTTCCGAAATGCTTAATTTGTTGTTCGGCTCCTAAATCGTCAAAACAATAACCTGTCAAACGGTTTTGATTGGTCGCTTTTTGAGTATAAAAATTTAGAGCTTCGTAACCGTGTTTTGCAAATTCAAAAGAAACTTCCCTTGCCGACTTTATTTTATAGTCATATCTGGGTGGTACAAACGGCTTTATTAAGTGTATGATTGATGTTTTCCCACAACCTACAGGACCCGATAGTATAATTCCTTTGTTAAGATCTAAACCCAACTTTAATGCATTTTCAACATCTTGGATTGCGTATATGAGTAACTTGCAAATAACCGGTTTATCCTCATCATATATTCTGAAACTTTTTCCATAGGCTTCTTTACCTTGTTGCTCAAGATATTTGAAACACTGTTCTAAATTGTACGTTCTAAAATTGTCTTTTACGATGAATGTGCTGGTAAAACTAAAGTGGTTCTGCATAATTTTTCTGAATTGAGGTATGAAGATGATTTGGTTGAGGTTGCGTGTTAGTTTTGTTAAATTTTTGACTGTTCAGCATCCAATTTCTAGCTGCCGCTTTCCAGTTTTTCATTTTTGACTTTCCGCTTACCAGCCAGCCATTACTTTGAAAATGATTATAGTATTTTTGGGCTTCGATTTCGGGAACATTACATTCGCTGAAAAACTGTACTACATTTTGCCATTGTGGTGGGATTGCATTTTCTATTACTTCACCTTTTTTTTCGCGCAACTTTTTTTTGGATCCTTCGACAGGCTCGGAAAGACTAATAGCTGACTGATTTTTGAACCCGTCTTTTTTCAGGTCATTTTTGCTTTTGCCCAAGTTTAAAATGTTTGTATTGTTTGTATTGTTTATATTGTTTATAGAAGATACCAGCGGTTGTTCAGTAGCTGTTTCACTACTTGTTTGCTGCTTGTTTACTTCCTGTTCAATAACTTGTTTATTTTTTGAATTGGTTTTATTGCTTCGTTTTAATGGTTTTAGTTCATGGGATAAATTGACCATTTGAAGCATACTTCCTTTAAACGGATTGTAGGATGGTTCGTAAATAACATAGCCTTTCTCATGCAGTTCCCGCATGCATTTGTGATAGGTTGCTTTTGAACATATCTTACTGATTCGCATTACCTCATCGCGAGTAATGCTTATGGGATTCTGAAACCGATTAAGGTTCCAGAACTGAAAAAGTGCGATGTATAAACTGATGTGGGTTGGGTTTAGAGAATGATCGTCTACCACCCTATCGAAATAAGCTGTGAGGTGTTTTATGTAATTCATAATTTTTGAGGTGCTAAGGTTCTGAGGTTCTTAGATGCTAAGTTTTTTGGTTTGCGAATAAGAGGTTGTTTCGTCGTGCCTCCTCGCAAGGGGATAGATATCCACCCCGCCCTACGGGCACCCCTCCAAAGGAGGGAAATTATCTAACTGTGTTAATTTTGTTTTGAGAAAGCAATTTTTCAATATCGTCGTTGGAATAAAAGAGGGTGCCGCCGATTTTGGTATACGAAAGACTTCCGTTTATTCTATAATTTTGAAGCGTACCGGAAGAAATCCCAAGTAGTTTTCTAACCTCACTTGATTTTAGCCATTGTTTTGAAGTAGAAGTAGATTTGACATCCAATAACTTTTTGATATCATCCAATAGTTCCTTCTTGAATTCTCTTAAATCTTCTGTTGTAATAATTGTTGCTGCCATAGTGCTTTTTAAATGTTAAACGATTTTGAATGACGTCATTTCCTGTTACTTAATTTGCTTTGTTCGAACAGCACAAAATTGTTGCGTTTTATTCTTTTCTTTTCCCAATGCTTATCGTAGTTACGATAAAATTTAACATCAAAAAGCTAAAAAATGCCTATTTACAAGACAATTGAAATCAAACTTTTTTAGTCGTATTACGTTTATTCATCAACAAAAAATCCGAATTAGTATTCTACTACCAATTCGGATTCAACTATTAGCTTTTTAAAAACATAATAAACTCATAACCAACAATAAAAAGATGCTAAACTTCGTAGTTACGATTACCTACGAAACCTCAAACACTTTCTTCTTTACTGATTTTTTGCTGCAAATTGAGCATTAATTCTTCAAGGAATTTGGTTTTGCTGCTCTTCCTTTCTTTTATCTCGTTGTAGGTTTTGTAAACATTATCCAGCTTAACATTGAAGAAATCTTCGAAAGATGAGGTTATGGTATTAATATCGGCTGCGCCATGATTTAGCGCTCCACTGGAATAAAGCGCATAAATAAGCTCAATCAAGGCCGTTTTTGGAGCAGTCCAAACTAGAACCTTATGTCTTTTCTCTTCAAAAATTTCGGAATCGTTAACTTTTAGATTCTTCAGGGCTTCCCTTATATAGTGGATGAAACGGTACATAGCTTTTACTTTAGACCAAAGCATATCCTGAGAGGTGGAAAATTCAGGAAACTGATAGTAGTCGGTCATTGGTGTAAAGGGAAAATTATCTCTTTGATTTCTTGTAAAAAACTGATGATCCAGGTAACTGTACCCTTGCTCCATATAATGCACAAAATCAGCATTTTTATAGAAAAACTTATTGACTTTTTTTAGTTCCTTTTGAAGAAACTCAATCTTATAAGAAGTACCGGCTTTGGGCATGCGCAGCTCACACGACCTGACTTCCGTAAAATAAATGAGGTAACTCATTGGAATGGACTTGTGATTTTTGAAGAACTCAATTTCGTCCGGCACATTCTCAAAATCATGCTGCTCTACTTTATCTTTTAGCACCGAAAGTGTTCTGTTACATAACTGAATACCTTCGTTTGCTTTTTTTAAATGATCATCGTTTGTCTCTAAAATGGCATTGCATTTTTGATTGAAATCAGTAATGTGTGCTGTAATCGTTTTCATTTGTTGTGTTTGGCTAATAGTAAGCATTGTTAGTTTTTTACTTTATTTCGTTTTGCAAACTGTTTAATGCCTCGAATGCAAAATTATCTTTGGCTTGTATGTAGGCTGTTTTTGGCGTTATTTCCGCTCCCAGTTTTCGTTTTTCGAATGTGGCCGAAAAGCCGAAATCTATTTTTGAATACCCTAAAATATTGGCTCTCTTAATAATCTGAAACAATAGCTGACGGTATAAATTCAATTCCTGAACATAACTATAATTCATACCGATTAGCGTTGGAACATAAGTCTTGTTCAAATTTTTATATCCGAATACAACACCAACCATTTCAGGTTCTGTCGAATCATTTCCTTTTAAGTATAACACTATAAATTCCCATGAAGCATAGTCGTTCATTTTCTTGAAAACACTGAATGGATAAGTGAAAGTGTTGATTGCAAAATTGTTGTCTTTTACGTTATTGTATAGCTGATATACTTTCTCTAATTCTAAATCTGATAAGCTATTTTTTACCTGAATATCAAAACAGGATTCAAAAGGAAGGATTTCTTTATTAAAATGTTTTCTGGAACGAGGTGATAGTTTCTTGGTAAAATCTTCAACAGTTGACCAAGTATTATCCGTTATCTTACAAGCTTCCGGCATATCTACTTTTATAAAGCCCTGATTGTGCAGCAAATCATTCCAACTGTTATTTGATTCAAAATCTCTCAATACCAGCATATCTGCATTTATATCATGGTACACCTCCTCTACTCTTGAAAGCAACAATTTGATTGCTTGGTTATATAAAGAATGGCTGTTATTGCAATAATAATGCTGCCCTTCTGTAAAAAGCGAGCCCATGCTCAATACTTTTGAAGTATGGTACAGTGGATTTGATTTCCGTTTTTCTTCTAACTGTTTTGAAACGGATTCCGGTAACAGCATATCGTCTTTCCATAACGCACAAGTGAAGAAAGTGACTAAAACTGAAGTGTTCTCGGTATCTTTTACAATGCAATAGTAAAATTCCCAATTGTCTTGTGGATTAGGATTATTTTGAAAAACTTCTTCTAAATAGCATAGTCCTTCCCAATCGAAAACGCTTTGACCTTCCAATCCATTATTCCAAAGTTCCTTATCTATGTTGTGAATTGACGTTTCAAACTGGAGATGCAACAACCCAGAATCGGTGTTTTCCATTTTAACTTTAGGACATGATTTTTCAAGTCGAAAACTTCTTTGAATTTTATCCAAACTATTATCCGTTTCTTCCAAAGCTTTTGGAAAGTGAAATTGTAAAGCATCTGCCAGTGCTTTGATATCTTCTTTTTGATTGTGTCTTGATATTGTTATACGAATTCCGGTGTTCTTAACAGGAACTGCTGGATACAAGCCCGGATTGACAAAAAAGCCTTCCTTAAAAAGCTTTTGCGTAAGATTGTAAGCCGTAGCCGGCATACCCGTTCCAATAAAGAAAACAGGAGAATCATTTTTAACGATTAGCGGTACATTTGAATCTTTTAATAATGAATTGAAATAGGTTATTCGTTCCGTTAATTCATTTTGTAATACTGTGATTTCGGGGGACAAATGAATATCGGCTGACATTGACGCAGCGGCGAGTGATGCTGGCTCCAATTGTGCGGAAAATGTTAGTGGTCCTCCAAAGTTCTTGATTTTCTCTCTTAGTTTCCCATCTGAACAAATTAGCATTGCTCCGCTTGCCCCAAAAGTTTTACTTAAAGTCGAAACAATTAAAACATTGTTTGGTAATTGATTAAACGAGTCGAAAACATAACCAGTTCCATTTTTTCCTTTCCAACTCATGCCGTGAACATCATCAAAATACAAATGTAGCTGCGGAAACTTTTTCGTTAATTCTATTAATTCCGGTATAGGTGCAAAATCACCAAACATTGAATAGACCCCATCTGCCATATACCATATTTTTCCGCTTCTACTGGTGAGTTCTTTGATTTTGTCTTCCAACATGTTGAGGTTATTATGACGAATCATTTCTACTGGAATTCCTCTTAGTTTGAGCTGCTGACATGCGTTTTGTACGCTCCAATGTACCTGATGATCTAAGATAACAGCATCTTCATCGCGAACCACTGTTGGAATAACTGCCAAATGCCCCAGTGTACTGTTTTTAGTAATCACGGGGGTTATACCATACATTTTTTCAATTTTAGCTTCCAATTCGCGGTACAATGGATTTGAAATGTACGTTTTAGAAAGCGGGAACTGTGTCCCGAATTTTTGAATTGCATTGATAGCAGCCTGTTTAATTCTTTCATCTTGTTCTAAACCGAGATAACCGGTTGTTCCGAAATGAAACATCTGCTGCCCTGCAATTTGCAATGTTCTGCCGTTTAAGAAAGAATCTTCGGCATATAAATGAAGTACTCCTTCATTTTTAGCGCCCGATATGACACTATTTACAGTGTCGATAAAGTTGTTGTGTTTAATTTTAGCCATTTCTCTTTTGATTAGTAGTGTGTTACGTTTGGGTTATTAAGACGCCAAAATTGTAGATAAATTTTGATGTGTTTTATAGTAAATTGTCCTTACTCCTATTTTGACAACTCATATTCCCGAATTGACAAACAGTAATTGATTTTAGAGAGATTTAGCTTGTTTTGTAGGTTTTTTAATTCAGTATTATTTTTACTTTTGCAGAATTGTAACATTTTATCTGATATATCATGAATGCAGCTCATGATTGTTATGAAAATGCGCATGCACGGTTTTGCATTGCGCATGGCATTCTCTATTTTGAATATAAGCCGGAGACAGTTATTTCCTTAACTGTCGCCCGAAAAGTCGTGTCTGACCGGATCCAATTTCAAAATGAAATGACTTATCCTGTTTTATGTGATATCAGGGGTGTAAAAGATTCGGATAAAGCCGGCAGGGATTACCTAGCTCAATTTGGTTCGGTACTTACTAAAGCTGTAGCCATTCTTGGCAATCCTCAAGTATCTGAAACTATGGGTGATTTTTATCTAAAGATAAACAAGCCTACTATTCCCACTTCATTTTTTACTGATGAAGAACACGCATTAGCATTCTTGAAAACTTATTTATAAAGCATATGCAAAGGGAAATCAATCAGAAACGGATTCACAGCATCCGACAAATGTTACTTGAAATGGCTAGCGGTAACTTTAGTCATCGGATTGCGCGAACCGAGGAAGATGATGAGTTAGAATCTTTAACGGTGCTTATCAATATGGTGGCAGAGGAAATGCAGGAAACACTGTTTCCCAAAGGTTACATCAATACGCATCATTTACAGCAAAACCTGATTAGCTTGAGTTTTATTGTAGATGAGGACTTTATTATTCGCAGTACAATACCGGAAACTTATTTCCTTTTAAATTACAAAACAACCTTACTTGAAGGACAGGAATTTGCAAAACTTTTAACGGACACCTCAGCTCAAAATTTTTATAAATTATTACCCACTATCTTAGCCAATGAAAAGGTTTCTACCCTTTCGTTGAGTTATCTTACTTCTGACCAAAAGGAAGTTGTATCGCTCTTTAGCAGCATATCAAGAATATCAAATGAAAACCGCTTTATTATTCATTCAATTCTAGTTGATTCGGCGGAAAATGAAAACCACCAAGAGGATTTCGATTCTGCCATACGATTACCTAAAACGAGACGGGACGATGCTAAATTAATGCAACTGCTATATGATTACATTTTATCGAATTTAGAAAATCCGCTTCCCTCCCTAAAAGAGCTTTCTAAGATTTTTGGCACCAATGAGCACAAACTAAAAGAATCCTTCAAGTACTTCTTTAATACCAGCATCTACCAGTTTTATAATGACGAGCGACTAAAAAGAGTTCACTTGCTTATTGAGCAAACCAATATACCTTTGAAGAGCGTTGCATATATGAATGGTTTTAATACTTATCCTAATTTTTCGAAGGCTTTTAAGAAAAAGTATGGCTATTCACCCAATGATCTAAAAAGAGGAAACGACAGCTTGTAATTTCTCCTTTTTGGATAAGTTGTTATCCCGAATTGAAAAGCCTTTATTAATTGTAATTCAGAATTTTACATCATTAAACAAAACCAGTTAATGATATGAAACTGAATACAAATATTAAAAAAATCCTGATTGAAATTGTTAGTTTACTTTATGTTGTACTGTTTATTTATGCAGCAGTAAGTAAATTAATTGATTTTGAAAATTTCAAGGTTCAATTGGGGCAGTCGCCTCTTTTAAGTGCTTTTGCCACACCTGTGGCAATAGGAGTTCCTGTTTTGGAAATTGTGATTGCTGTTATGCTGTTGCTTCCTAAACTCAAGCTCTATGGGTTGTTAAGTGGTTTTACCCTTATGGTGATGTTTACAGCCTACATCTACATTATACTGAACTTCAGCCAGTTTATTCCATGTTCCTGTGGTGGTGTTTTAGAAAAAATGACATGGAACCAACATTTGATTTTCAATTTATCATTTGTGCTACTTGCCGGATTAGCTATACTCTTTCAACCAGAAAAAAAACTTTAATCAACTCGTACCATGAAACTTACCCATAAATATATATTCCTTACAGCCTGTACTCTTCTAGGAACAGGATTTGTTTACCTGCTTTTTTCTTTATCTGAAAATATTGTTCAATATCATAATACATTCATTCGACGTTTTCCGCAGCATTTGGCCAATCCTGACAGGGAACTGGACTTAAAGTTTAATTCTTATTATTTTGCCGGAAGTGACACTTCTAAAATTTATTTAGGTAACATAACTGCTCCTTTACAGATTACCCAAATTGACACCTCATTCCAACATAAGCAAAGCAATAAGATTGACTTAAAAGAAAAGAATCTACCTTTTCAATCGCCACAAATTAGAGTTCAAACGCCCTATTTCTATTTGTTTGAAGGTACTATTCCTTATGTTTTTAAAGGGAGTACAAAAGATTGGAATGGTTATTTGCAATGGACATCCGGCACTTATTTTTCACAAGTTGAACCCATTGATTCCTGTAGATTAGCTGTTAGGTTTTTAGCTCCAAAAACATCTGAGAACCTTTTAGGTACTCTTAATTTAGAAACTAAAACCGAAGGCTTTGGCAAAAAATTATTACTAAAACAACTTGACGGCGTTTTTGATACCGATGGTAGCCTTCATTATAATAATACCTTACAACGGTTGGTTTATGTACACCGATACAGAAATGAGTTTGTTGTTGCTGACCCAAATTTAAGTTTACAATACCGAGGCAATACTATTGATACTGTTAGCCATGCTCATCTTAAATTTTCTAAAATAAATGACGGTACGGTTAAAACTTTTAGTGAACCGCCTCTTATAGTAAACAAAACAAGTACTACAAATGGGAAATACCTCTTTGTCCATTCTGCACTCCCGGGACAATATGAATCTATGGATATGTGGAAACAAGCCAGCATAATCGATGTCTATGACTTAACCCAAAAATCTTATCTGGCCAGTTTTTACATCTATCATGACAAAGGAAAAAGTATGAGAAGTTTTATTGTTAAGGGACACTATGTTTATGTACTTATTGGAAGCAAACTGATTCGCTATAAACTTCGAAATGATATAATAAAACCCTACAACTAAAAGACACTATTAAAAATATACCGGCCTGTATCAGGGATTAGATCGAAAACCTGAAAAAGAGTAGATCACCACACTTAAAATTATTTATTATGAAAACACTTGTTTTAAAAAAGATTGTAATGCCAGTAGCTGCCATTACACTTGGTATTGCGGGAGCGTTTAGCACAAACGCAATGAACGCCAGTTCTAAAACATTGGTTAACCAGCAAGGCTACCGATTCTTGTCTGCACAAGATCCTTGTCATGCAGAAATTATGTGTAGAACGGAAATTGGTGACGTTTGCAAATTCGGGTCTTCCACCCTTTGGGGGAAAGTGAATCCGACTAGCCTAAACTGTCCAGTTCCTTTGTACAAAATTCCTAACAACTAATAGTTATTAGGGATTAAAAAGGAGCAGCTCCATACAGGAGCTGCTTTTTTATTGTGGTATCATCCATGGTTGTTGTTTGCCATCTTTTAAATAATAATCAAACCATTGCATTTCTTTTATTGCTAGATCTTTTTGATAGTTTTCATTTACCAGTACATGCCCTTCGTTTGGGTACACCAGTAAAACATTCTCCTTCTTTAATCTTCTCAAAGCAGAATACCAATCAAAACTCTGGACAGCATCGACTTGGGTATCGCTTCCTCCTGTCCATGACAGCAATGGAGTTGTTATTTTTTCAGCATATTCTATAGGAGAGTTTTTATGATAGCCTTCCCTATTCTCAAATAAAGAACTTTTCATTCTGAGCTGGTCTTCCTCAAAGCGCCATGCACCTCCCTTGGCATAACTCCAACCTACCGACAAGTAAAAACTAACAGCATTGGAAACCCCACATCCGGAAACCGCAGTTTTAAACATATCCGTTTGGGTTATTATAAAATTAGTCTGATATCCTCCAAAGGAATGTCCAATTAAGCCTATCTTCTCAGCGTTGATAGGTGCTTTAGCAATTGCTGCTCTGGTGGCTGCCTCCACACAATCCACAGCCGAGAATCCGGGGCTACCTATCTGGTAAACAATATCAGGATAGAGTACAAAATACCCCTGTGAGGTAAAATTGGTTTTATTAAACCCCGCAGAATTATACAAACTTGGGTTCATATAGGCATGTAGACTTCCAAGTTGTCTTTGATAAATGTGCACAACCATTGGATATTGCTTGTTGGGGTCATAATCAAAAGGATAGAACAATATCCCTTTTAACTTTTGTCCCTTTGCAGTAGTGTACTCGATTAGTTCCGATTTGCCCCAACGGTAGTTCTCATGCTGAGGATTGCTTTTAAAGATCACTTTAGCATTACCTGTCTTTTGATTACCTAATACCACAGACGGCGGCTCGTTGTATTTTTCCTGAACAAACAAATAGTTCTTACCTTCCTTAGCCCTTTTGAATTGGGTTATCTTCCTGTTTTCAAAAACAAGTGGTTGTACTCCTTTTCCTTTTCGGAAAACAAAATATCCCGATTTGGAAAAATCGTTTTTGATGCCATGCAATATCAATTCTTCTTCAAGGTTTACCGTCAGCACCGGTTTGGAAAATACAGCAGACGTTTTCTGCAGCGATTGCTTGTCAAACCTAAAAATAATATCCTGCTTTCTGCCATCGGTTACCTTTTTTGAACTATTGTCAATTAAGGATATTTGCCATATATCATACTTATCATAAATCAATACTGTCTGCTCATCGTTTGTCCAGGCGGCTATACCATAGGGCTCTGATGCTTCCGGCATATCGTTGTCTTCATCCATAAATCGGGTAGCTATATCTTGTGTAAGGTTGCGATGGGTTTTGCTTAACATATCATACAACCACCAATGGCCTTGTTTAAAATACATGATGTATTTACTACTGGGTGAAAATTCTATATTACTCCAGTCTCCTTCTCCTTTTTCAATCAGTAGCGTTTTCTCTGCCGAAAGCACATCCACCAAATAATAGTCCGCATCCGGCGTGTACTTAGGCTGCGGTTTGTAAAGGTTATTAGCCATCAAAATTCCTTTTTTCTGATTAGGCAAGAGCTTTACTCCTAGCATTTCTTCACTTCCAACAATCTTGAATATATTGTTTTGCAAATCCCATACCACCAATCGGTTTTGGGAAGCGGTATTGCCATAACGCTTTCTGTATTCATACAGGTCTTTATCCGCTGTATTCCAAATTTCTATCTCCTTTTCTTTTGAGGGTACTTTTTGGTCCATCTTCTTTTTTACGTTAAAGAAAACATGCCCTTCGTCTTCTGCAATGTCCAACGTCTCAGCAATCGAAGACGTAATAACCATATCCTTTGGCCAATTAGGTGTTTTTTCGGCATCAAAAACCTTAGTTGTTTTCGAATTAGGGCTGTAGTAGATTAGCTTGTTAATGATAGTCTCGCTATCCTTGGTTATGGAATTCACAAACACCAAACTTGTCCCACTGCTGTGCCACACAAAGTTTTGAAAACTTTCCGTTTGGCTTTGCATAACATCATACTCCCTAAAACCATCTTCCAAAGCCATATAGGTCACTTTGTTATTACTTTCCTGCTTTTGCTGGTACACCAATGCCGTTTTTAAAGGGTTAAGGCTGTAATAACCAACATCTGCAATTGTTTTTAGTAGCTTTAGGCTAGTGTCTCGTATCTCTAATTGAGACTTATTTTCTATGGTTCGGATAAAAACAATCCATTTCCCATTGGCTATAAAATCATACTCTTGGACATTTTCCAGTTTTTCAATCCGGTTGGTCTTTAAATTAAGAAGTTTAAATGTACCGCTTTGGTCTTTACAGGAAAACTGCTCTTCACCCCTAAACCTACCATTGCCGGCAACGGGAAAAGCAATCGTCTTTTGAGAGTGGACGTTCTTAACAAACAAGGTATCATTGTCCGACTCGTAAGTCAAGGTATAACTCATCCAATTACCCATGTCGGAAATACTAACTGATTCCAAGGTACTCCATCCCGAGAGAGCTTCTAAATCTAATTTTGGGGTTTGCCCAACCTGCCCCATTACAGGGCAAGTCAGAGCAAACAAACTACTCAACCAAATTATTTTTATAGTATTGCTAATTGTTTTCATTAGTAACCGGGGTTTTGAGGTGAGAGATTTGGATTTAACAACAGTTCCGATTCGGGGATTGGAAACAGCGCATCGTTAGTGCTCCATCCGGCTTTTACCGGAGATAATACTTCGTTTACTTTTCCGAAGCGTTTTAAATCGAAAAACCGATGCCCGTATTCCGTAAACAGTTCTACCCGTCTTTCCTGCAATATTGCATCAAGTAGTTCCTGTTGTGTAACTGCTGAGGTGTCCGGCAGTCCAGCGGTGTTTCGGATTTTGTTCAAATCTGTTTTGGCTGCATCCAAATCTCCTAAGTGAGTATAAGCTTCAGCGCGGATTAAATACATTTCAGCCAGACGCAGTACAACAGAATATTCTATCGAACCTGCTGTACTGTTTTGTTGTTTGTATTTGTACGGATGAAACCATGTGGTGACCCCATCAGTAACTGCGTTTACCCAGCGAACTTTTCTTTGGTCTGACACTTCAAAACCATTGATAAAGTTTTCGGTTAAAGCTGATAATGGTGGCGGTCCACTTATAAAAATAAAGGTTGCTCCTTCTTCTGCATTTCCACCATTTTCAGAAGGGGAAAATTGCCAAATGGTAGCGGTACTTTCTTTAAGAAAAACTTCATCAAGATTAGTTACCCAAGTGTAAAGGCCTGTATTTTCAATTACCATAGTAGCTTCGTTTTTGGCAGCTTCCCAATTTTCATTGTATAGATACACTCTTGCCAATAAAGCATGTGCAGCATATTTGTTGGGGCGGACTCTTTCGGGCGTGGGATAGTTTTCAGGCAGCAGCGTAATAGCTGCCTGTAAATCTTCGATGATTTTTGCATACACCACGTTTGAAAGGGTTCTCGCTACCTCGCTATTCTCACGGTAATCTGTGGTAGTGATATAAGGAACATCACCATAGAGATTTACCAAATAAAAATGCAATAAGGCTCTTGAAAATAATGCTTCACCCTTTAACTGATTTTTCACGTTTGCCGGTAATGTCACTGAATTGTCTACTCCTTCAACAACGGCATTGGCACAGTAAATCTGATTGTACGAATTGTTCCAAAACTGCTTTACATCCGGATTGGAAGCGATTAGCGCATTATTGTAAAAGGCTACAGCTCCGTTTTGGGTGTTGCCATAAAACATAAGTTCATCGGTGTAATTCCCCAACAGATGTGATAACCCACTTGCTGAGCCTGTTAGCAAACCTTGACTTCTCATTTTTGCGTAGATGCTTACCATAGCTGCATTGGCCGTAACGGCATCTTCAAAAACTGCCGGAGCGGTTAATTGTGAATTGGGTAAATCGACTTCTACAAAATCGTCGCAGGAGGCTAAAAAAATCAGTAGGCAAAGTGATACTGCTATATTTGTCCTGATGCAATACAACATTACTTTTCGTTGGTATTGATATAAATACTTTTTCATATATGTAGAATTTATTTTTTAGCGGTCATATATGGTATCGCTTCTTTATTTATTTGTGTTTGCTTGCGCAAACTTCTTGTTAATAGCGATTTCATACTCTGATGTTATTAGATTAAAAACTAAACTGTAAGCCTGTTGTCCAGACTTTTAAAGGCGGTAGGTAACCTGATGCTTTGAACTCCGGGTCGGCTCCGTTGTAGGATGTGAACGTAAGCAGATTTTGCCCCTGAATGTATACACGACATTTCATACCTTTTAACAAACTGTCCGGAACGTCCCATGAGAGGGAAATGTTTTTTAAACGGATGTAGGAAGCATCTACCACCGCAGCATCGCTTTCGACATAACGGTAAAACGCATCGACCGCCTGACCGTTTGCACCGTCTGTGTACAACTGATAGGCTCCCGTATTACTTGGACTCTGCCAATGATTAACCACCTCAGCCGGCTGATTGGACATAGTACCCGGAACGGATGTATTGACCACCGGACTCCAGTTTAACTGTTTAACAAACTGAAACAGGAAATCGAGTTGCAGTTGTTTGTAACGGAACTGATTTTGTACGCCTCCAAAAAACTTAGGGTTAAAATCGCGGATGAACTGTTTATCGTCTTGCGCGGAGATTACACCATCGCCGTTAACGTCTTCAAATTCGTATAGTCCGGTTTGCGGATTAACACCAGTAAAATGATACACCTTTTTAATGTTAAGCGGCTGACCGATTACAAACTGATAGTTGTATGTTGAGTTTTCCAAATCAGGGAAGGACAACAACTTATTACTTGCCTGTGTGAAATTGATATTGGTTGTCCATCCAAAGTTTTTGTTTTGAAAATTTACTGTTCGCAAACTAAGCTCTAAACCACGGTTTTGCACGGTCGCATCGAGATTGGCCTGTAAAGATGTGAAGCCGGTTGTTCCCGGCAATGGGATACCCACCAACTGATTGGAAGAACGGTTGTTGTACCATGCTGTGGTTACAAAAAACCTGTCGTTTAGGAAACCTGTTTCGAGTGCGATTTCAAACTTTTTATTGGTTTCCCAACCGAAATCGGGATTGAACAAACGTGTAGGTTCCAAACCAATTGTGCCCTGATAAATAGCGCCTGTTGAAGCATACGTATCGAGGTACTGGTAATCGCCGATTTGGTCGTTTCCGGTGATACCGTAACTAGCACGAAGTTTTCCAAAACTTAAGAGCGAATTTCCGTTAAGAAAGTTCTCTTCAGAAAACAACCATGCCCCACCAATGGCTCCAAAATTGGCATATTGCTTTCCGGGACCAAAGCGGCTTGAGCCGTCTCTCCTACCTGTGATGTTGATGATATATCTATCCTTCCAGTTGTAGTTAATTCTACCAAAAAAAGCCTGATATTTATAAACCGATTCATCTGAACCTATGGTGTACAAACGCGAGGCTGAAGCCAGATTATAGATTAAACTATTGCTTGGAAAACCAATCCCCAATTGTACTAACTGGTTGCCTTTTTGAGATTGAAAGGTAGTACCCACTAATACGTCAAGTTTTGCAGAACTGAATTGTTTACTCCAATTTAGTTGCGGTTCGATAATCCAGGACTTACGGGTAGCCTGACTTGTAAATAATGTTGAGTATTCGCTTCCCAAACCATACGCCGGATCATAGCGGCTTGAAGGCGAAATATTCGTATCGTTGTTCTTCAAATCGGTAAAACCAAAGCTTGATTTGAGTTCCAGACTGTTTGTTAGTTTGTAACTCATCAACGTGTTTGCGATTAAATCGTAGGTTTTTGCCGTGTAGACTGCTTTAAAATCTGCTAAGGGATTGTTCCAAGTACTGTTTTCCCAATTTAGGTTACCTTCACTATCGTACAATGCCGGAGCGTTTGGTGCCAATGACAGTGCTGTTAGCGTTGGATCTGTACCGGGTTGGTTGTTATTTTGAGCGGTGTAGCCTGTTGAGAAATTGATTTTAAACCTTTTGTTTTCGGATTCATGGTTTAGGCTTACGTGAACGTTTCCTTTTTTATAGCCGAAATCGCCGGGGAAAACCGTAGTTTGTTTGTTATAGCTGGCACTTACCAAAAACTGCGTAGCTGTCGAACCACCTGAAACCGATGCCTGCGCATTTGTAAAACTTGCATTTTTACCCAGCAATTCCTCCTGCCAGTTGGTATAACGGATTTGATCCCAAGTACCATTAACATCGTAAGCATACGGAGGATATGGGCTGATGCCATCGTTGGTAAATGCTTCGCGTCGCATTTGCAAGTATTGTTCTGTATTCATTAAATCTACAAACTTGGTAACTGTACCTACTCCGCTTGACACATTAGCCGAAAAGCGAGTTTTACCTTGCTTGCCTTTTTTGGTGGTAATGAGCACTACCCCATTGGCACCACGTGAACCATAGATTGCTGTGGCATCGGCATCTTTTAGAATCTCTATACTTTCAATCTGGTCTGGGTTGATACTGTTTAAGGGACTTGGCTGCGTTGGTAATACCGGAGAAGTAATACCAGTACCGATAGGGTCTGAACTGTATGGCACCCCATCAATTACATACAGTGGTTGGTTTCCGTTTGCACGGAGGCTATTTATTCCTCTAATTTGAATATCGAAACCGCCACCCGCAACACCAGTGGTTTGAGTAACACTTACTCCTGCCATAAGACCCTGCATTACTGCCAATACATTTGTAACCGGTTGTTTCTCAATATTCTTAGAAGTCATTCTTGCAATGCTGCCTGTTCGTTCTTTTTCCTTTACGGAATAATACCCCGCATTGATTTTTACTTCTTGTAGCGAGGTTGCTTCTTCTACCATTGATACATTGATAGTATTGCGACCAAGAATGGCAATTTCCTTTTTGGCATATCCCATCATGGAAAATACTAACGTATCTTTTGTTGTAGTTTTTATGGTGTAACTTCCATCGTAATTAGAGATTGTTTGGACAGTTGTACCTTTAACGGTTACATTGACACCGGGTAAAGAGGATAAATTATCATAAATTTTCCCTTGTACTGTGATAGCCTGCTGCCCCCAAGCAACAGACGATAAGAGGTTTATTGCCGTGATGCAAAAAAAAGAGCAAAAAACGGACTGCCTATACCCCTTGAATGAAAAAATTTTCATAGTATTGGATTAGTTAAGTTAAACGAAAGTTTTATTAGCGTAAACCTTCTGCCTGATGCGCCAACACTGGGACAGGAGGTTTTTATTATAAAGAGAATTTACACCATAGGCACAACCATTTTAGTTTACATTGTAAAACAATGCCACTATTAGCTTAATGCAGCTAAGCCATAGTGGCATATAACGACAAGGAGAACCCAGCCGGTTTTATTGTGATTTTGCGAGCCTGTGAAAGAGAAGTTTTGCTTTGAAAAAGGAAAGTTTAGCGCATAAAAAAGCGTGGAACTCAGCTTACTGCGCCGAAGGTACTGGTATACCGTGCAACAATAAGTGAGCCCACGCCTATAGACGTGAGCATCTTACTTATCATCTCGTTGCTTAAAATTACCAGTTTTTCGACGCGAGATTCAAAGCGAATGCTTCAATTTTTTATTTGAAGAATCGCAAAAATAATAATTATTTATATCATTTTAAATTTTTACTAAAAGTCAAATGTACGAATTTATTTTACAATTGTCAAATTTGACAATTATTTTTTTGAATTTCAATGCACTTTCACATTGTGAAAGACATTAGAAAGGCATATTATATAAAGTTTGGTGAACACCTACAAAAACTACTTATCAAACATCAAAAAGATGTGATGACAGTTGCCTCCATTGGAAAAATTGAACCTAAACAAGTTTACCGAGTATTGAATGGTGAACATGGAGCTTCTATGGGAACAATAATATCTATTGCAAAAGGCTTAGAGATACATCCTAAAGAATTGTTTGATTTTCAATTTGATTTGGAAAAAGAATAAAAAATTCCTAAGATATATCTCATTACATTTAATATAATCTACTTAATATATTATAATTTACATTTTACGAACATATTTTGAGCTATATTTATACCTTTGGAAACTGTTACTATTAATAAATTAAAAGATAAATGAATCAGGATTTAATGTTAAGGCTATTCCGCTCCATAGAAGGAGATAAGGATGATGATGTGGTAAAAGTAGCATCTCTTATCATTGATGATGAAATGAAAAAAGGGCATACTAAACTTGCCGGAAAACTTAAATTTATTTTAGACAAAAATATTGAATCTACTCAAAGTTTTCATGGCGAACTTAGGAGAATATTACCAAGTGGCATTACTATTCCAAAAGACAAACGTAATAATTTACCTTTAGCAATACCTATAGATCGAGATGAACTTCGTCATGAAATGGTATTGCCTTTTGAAACAGAAGACAAAATCAGACGAATTGAAAAGGAGTTTGCTGCAAAGGAGAGATTAGCTAATCATGGCCTAAAATACAGACAAAAAATACTAATCTATGGCGCTCCTGGTTGTGGAAAAAGTATGAGTGCTGAGAGGATTGCTTGGAATCTTGGTTTACCCTTTTTAAAAGTTCGCTTTGATGTTATTATTTCTTCTTTCCTTGGAGAAACAGCAACTAATCTTTCTAATTTATTTGATGGAATTAAAAATTACCCATGTGTTTTACTTTTTGATGAGTTTGATATGGTTGGTAAAACTAGAGCAAATTCGCAAGACGTAGGTGAAATGCATAGGGTAGTAAACATCCTTTTAACACTTTTAGAAGAGTACAACTCAGAAGGTATATTAATAGCAACAACCAATATAGAAAATGCTCTTGATGAAGCTCTTTTTAGAAGATTTGATGATATTATCGAAATGCCTAAGCCAACAAAAGATGAAATTCTAAGATTAACAAAAAAAACCCTTGCATCAATAGAAAAATCAAATGATATAAATTGGGATACAGTGGTCGATAAAATGATTGGATTTAATTCCGCTATAGTTGTGAAAATAGCAAATGATGCTGCTAAAATTGCTGTAATAGCAAATGAAAAAACACTTCAACAAACACATTTAGAAAAAGCGCTAAGTGAAAACATGCTTTATCAAAAATAATTTATGGCAGATTTTCCTCATCTCAAATTACCTTTTAAGATAGAAGGCAGACCCAAACCTAAAATAGGTGGAGCACGAAATCCTGAAGCTGTTGCTATTACCGATGCTAACAAAAAAAAACAGGCAAGTTCATGGACAATATTTAAAAAATTCTGCAAAAGGGCTAATTGAAAACTGGGTAAATTTAAAAGAATCTAAAAAAAATGATGGGGTCAAAATGCCTAATGAAAATGACATTCCTATTTTTCTAAAGATTGATACAGAAGTTTTTGATATAGATAATTTCAAACTCTGGGGAATTGAACTTATATCAGAAGAAAATAATGGTTATATCATAGGTGCATCAACAGATAATCTAGAATCTTTTCTTGAAAATGTAGAATTTTTTATCAATGAGACTGGTCAAAGAAAAGATAAAGCAGCACAAATTTGGGAGCTAATTTCAGATGATAGTTGGCGAATAAATCAATTACTTCAAGGTGAAATTAATTTAATTTGGGCTGACATCGAACCTGACGTAATTTATACTGTCCAGTTAGGAATTTCATGCTATATCCCAAATAAAAAAGAATACCCTATAAGAGATAATTTTGATTCAGAAGTAAAGTTTCAAGAAAAAGTGGCTGAATTCAAAGCTTATGAAACAAATTTAAGAATTGAAAGGGACAACAAGCAAATTGTACGAGAAAATGAAATTGAAGAATATGTAAACTCATATAGCGGTGAACTACATGACATTTGGGATAATGATACTGATGCCATACATTTTAAAATTTCTATATGTGGTAATGGGCTAAAGGATATTGTTCAGACCTATCAATATTTATATGAAGTAAAACTAGAGCCAAGTTTTAATATAGTCAGTAAAAGTAATTCACTTCCTGATGAATACGACATACAAATAGTTGCGCCAGATGGCAATGCCTCACGAGTATGTGTTATTGATAGTGGTATTCAGGAAAACCATAGATTAATTGAATTATCAATTGATCATAAAAGTTCTCGTTCATATGTAAATGGTGAAGCCTCCGTTGCAGATTATGTCAAACAAAGTGGCCATGGCACTAAGGTAGCTGGAGCTGTTCTATATCCACTAAATATACCTAAAACTGGAGAAGTTAAACTTGAGAGCATCATTCAAAACGCCCGTATACTTGACAAAAACAATCAAATTGCAACAAATAAGTTTGAGCCATCCTTAATGGCACAAATTGTTTCTGATTATTCAGAAACAAGAATATTTAATTTATCTGTTTCTGAAGACATCTCCTATCAAGGTACACATATGCCTGCACTTGCAGCGTCTTTGGATAAACTCATTCATGAAAACGATATACTATTTATTGTTGCGGCTGGAAATCTTTATGCTAGTTCTAACCATCCATTTAACAAAGGAATAAAAGAGCATTTGTCGACTGGAAAAAATTATCCTTCATATCTCGATGAAGTTGAATCAAAATTGGCAAACCCTGGAGTTAGTTATTTTTCAATTACAGTTGGTTCTATTGCAAAAGAGAATTTCGAAGATAATGATTACAAATCGATAGCCGGAAGAGATTATATTTCTCCATTTTCAAGAACAGGTCTAGGAATGTGGGGCTGTATTAAACCTGATGTTGTTGAATTTGGAGGTGACTTAGTTAAAAATAAAAATTCAGCAGAAATGATTAGCCATGAAGCGACTTCTCCTGAATTAGTTAACTCTACCTACCATGGTGCAAACGCAGTTGGTAAAGATTCTTATGGCACCTCATTCAGCACACCAAAAGTTAGCTATATCGCTTCTCGTTTACAAACAGAACATCCTATGGAGTCTGCTCAAATGTACAGAGCTTTAATTATTCAAAGTGCAAGATTACCTGAACATTGCTTTTATAATCCAACCCAGAATGATTTTAGATATTATGGCTACGGTATACCTGATGCTAATCGTGCTTTAAACAATTCCCAATCAAGAATAACATTTATTCAAAATGGAAAAGTAGGCCCTCGAAAAGCAGACATGTATCACATAAAAGTTCCTAATGAAATAAAAGGTGAAGGAAAAGAGTTTAGAATTTTAGTAGAGGTAACACTTGCTTTCACTGCTAAAACCAGATTGACTAGAAAAGGTTCTCACTCTTATTTATCCAATTGGCTAGAATGGCAATCTTCAAAATATAATGAAAGCTTTAATAGTTTTAGAAATCGCACATTAGATTATTTGGAAGAAGATGGGACACCGGGAGAGATTGATCAAGGTACCGATGCAATAAAATGGATATTGAGAGAGAATCCTAAATGGTCAAACAATGGTATTAATAGAAATAATTCAACAGTTCAAAAAAGTTGGGCAATAATTGAACCTCAACAATTTGCTGAGGAATTCAGTCTTGCGATTATTGGTCATTTTGGATGGGATAAAAACATAGAAAATGAAACTAATTATGCTTTTTGTGTTTCGTTTGAAGTTTTAGATGCAGAAATGAACATATATGAATTATTGGCTCAAGCACAAGTAGAAATCGAACCAGAGCAAGAATTAGAAATATAATATTAATTAGATTGCTCTAATTTTAATATTTTTTATCATATTTAGAAAAAATGTTGTCAAAAACGGAGCATTTACTTTTAACATAACCACCGCTGCCCTACTTATTGTAGTTTTGGTTTATGGAATGGTATGAAATTTTAGGGTTACTTGTGGTTTGGGTTTTAGGTATTTACTTGAGAGGGAAGTTATATGATAGCCGGAAGTATCGTGGATATAATGATAGTTGGAGAAATAGAAGGAAAAATGAAAGGCGCTTTTGAAGCGTCTTTTTTTGTAGGTAAATTTTTAAATAGCTACATTAGTAAATCAATAAAACTCATTTTTAGAAAACATGAAGGAACTAAACGAGAAACAAATAAAAACTCGATGGGTAGATATAAAAAAGCAAATACGGGAAAGGCAATTGTTAGCTTACCGAGTGGGAATTTCTTTAGATGATTGGGATACATATATGTATTCGACACCAAATGTTGATGAAATTAATCGGATTTATCTAGCAATACAAGAAGACCGTAAAACTAAGACATTAAGAATAAAAGAAGCCTTGTCAAAAATTGTTGGTTATAGAGAAGCTAATGAATTTAGTCAAAAAAGTGGTGTATCTAGTGCATCAATACGAGACATTATCGAAGGTAAAAAAGATATGGCTGGTTACGACATAATAAATAGATTAGAACTGTTTTTACATGTAACAATGCCCGATTTTGAACTTTCAATTGAAAATCCATTAAGTGTGAAAAATTACACTCAAGAACATCTTGGAGAATTAGCTTCTGAAATTAATCGAATTGCAGACAATTTAAAACAGTATTGTTTCAGGTTAACAGAAATGGGGCGCAGAATTGAAAAAGAAAAAGATTGGAAAGGAGAAGAAATTGAACCTGCACACAATTTAGTTTATAGCATCGAAAGATTATCTGAATTAAAAAACCAAATTAACTCTTTTTGGAAAATCTATATTGATAAAAAATAATTAACATTTCATGATTCCTTAAGTAATGACAAATCATTGGAAACAAACTGGTGTTCCACATAAGGGTTGGAGTTTGATTGATGTAATTGATGTTCGTGAAGATGGACAATCAGAAGATGAAGCTGGTTATGAAGCTTGCATGATGTGTGGAAACGAAAGAATTAGATATGTTCACATTGTAGAGCATCATGAAGTTGATGAAGAGTTTAGAGTTGGCTGTGTTTGTGCTCAAAATATGACAAATGATTATTTTAATCCTGAAAGGCGAGAAAAAGAATTAAGGAATCGTGCAAGTAGACGTAAGAATTGGAGTAACAAGAAATGGAAATTAAGTCAAAAAGGAAATCTATATTTAAAGATTGAAAATCATATAATTGTAATTTTTAGAGATAAGTTAAGTACAAAATACAAAGTTACTATTGACAATACAAGAGGCCATAAATTATTTGACAACATAGAAAAAGCTAAAATTGCAGCTTTTAATGGAATAGAATATTTTAAAGAAAATGGGGAATGGTGATTAAAAAAATCCCGAGAATGAACTTATCCTCGGGATTTTTTTAATTTTTAGAATCTTTACTTGATCGTGGATCATTACCCGGTTTTACAGTATCACTATCTCTGATTGGTCCGGCATTCGGCCTGTGAATTCTAACTTCACCACCACCTGAGTTTGCAGAATACTGCTTTGCTAATTTTTCAGCTTCTTTTTGGGTAGGTACAATAGCTGATGCTTTTTGTCCATTTTCTTTTTGAACATTCCACCCGTTCTGACCCTTTTTCTGAGTAACATGATAATTTGACATAATATATAATAATTAAAATTTATACTTTTTGATTTTTTTGTTCTCTTGCTAACCTTTTCGACAAGTTTTTTAACCTAAATAGATCCGTTTCAATTTGCACTTTAGACAAATTCTTGATAGTGTTATACGTTTGTATATGGCATCTTTTTAATTTTGCTTTTTGTCCACAGTAGCAATCATCATTTCTATTCATTTTTTTTGTATTGAAAAAAGACAGCAGGTTAATTACTTCCTCAATATCATTCAGTTTAAAAAGTTCTTTATAATATTGCAAGATTCCATCAACTCCGTGCTCATAATCTCCATTTGCCCATTCTTCCTCACTATCAAAATATAACTGATTTGCCAAATAAGGGATGACATATTTCAAAAAGAAATCTTTGATAGTAATCCCTTTTTGACTGACTAAATCTGATTCCTGCAAGGGACAAACGCAACAACTACCATCCTCACTGATATGACGGTCAGGAATATGCTCAAACTTATTACCGGTTTCAAATAACGAAGGGAATCCGTACGGATAATTCCTTGGAACAGTTACTTTAATATCAAAACTGTCCACATAATTATCCGCAGCATCAAATATGTTGATTTCACCTCTTATAAATTTCTTTTTATCTTTTTCAAATAGTTTTAACTTCGGAAACATTTCCAAAACTTCTTTAAGATCTTTATCTAAACTTAATTTTTGCATAGGGTCTGTTTTCACCCACAACTTCTTTTAATGAAGCTATACTTGGGATGGTTGCTATTTGAGGTTTTATTGTAATATCACCAGCGATTGAGGTTGCAATATGTTGTGAAGATTTAAGGTATTTTAGCCAATCAAATACATATTGTGTATAATAAAATGCGTTATCCTGGTCTGAAAAAATATATCTCTGTTCTTCAACCACAGTATAAAGCATTGAATCAAAATTAGCTTTGTCTTTAACATATTGCCCCACAACAATTTCATTGCTTCCGGCGTAAGCCTGCATTTTTGCCGCTAAGCTGGTATGCAAACTATATGTTGCAATCTCACTGGTGTTATCTTTACCAGCCACACCCCATAATACTTTATCATCGTCACCAAAATCAATTCCAATTTTCGTAAATATTCTTTCAATCCCATGTTGTTCAAATGCTCTTTTTAAATCATTCTTTACGAAATAACTGAATAATCCTAGAGCCGTAAGACAGTGTTGTGTTGCTTTACTTTTATCAACATTTTTCCCTCCGAAGTATACAAACAAGCCATCACCCTGAATCCTTTGGATAAATCCGCCGAAAAGCTGGCAGACATTAATTGCAGCTAATTGGATGGTATTTGTAATAATCATATTCGTTTCTTCATCGTACTTTTTGAAAAGATTGGTTGAACCTTTAATATCGATAAATGCAGAAATGATATAGTGTTTTTCAGTATTTGTAGTTCCTTTTAAATGACTGAAGTGCGGGTGATGACCAATTACTTGATTGTTGAGAGGAACAGCTCCCATTTTATTTGCTATTGCAACCAAATCTGCAGAAAAAGAAAGCTGCGACCTGTTACTTACATAATCGCTAAACGTATATCTCCCAGGAGAAGTTGGTCCCGCAAGCCCTGTATATCTTCTTGACTCATTTAATCCTTTACTGATTTCGTTTCTGTTAAGAGCCTTTTCAATAATGTTCTGGTATTCTGAAAATGTATTCATAATTATATAAATTTTGTTATTAGTGTTATTGCGTAAATAAGTAGTAAAACGAACTCAACGATGATCATTCTACCTGCATAAAAAAGTTTTTGATATTTTGCTTTTAGTCCTCCAGCTAGGCTGTACGCTTGACAAGTTAAATCCAGCAGAAGTTTTTTGTCTGAAATGTCATTGATTTTATCTGCATATTCATCAAAGGTGAAATTTGCAACATCCTGAAAGAAGATTACTGAGTTACTTTTGTCCGAAGCACTATGCAAATATGGTGTTATAGCAATTAGTGTTATAGTCATACTTATAACAGCCAGAAGCGCAATAATACCTAAGACGATAAGTGAAAAAGTTGTAACATCTTGCTGCTTGGTTGAAGCTGCAATAGTAATAATACCACCAAGTATGGCTGTATTCAAAGCAAGGTAAAGGTTGCTTTTTGTTTGGGTACTTTCAATGTATATATCAAAGCGACCAATAATAAATTTAATTTGTTCAAATTTTTCTTTCATTTTTTTAAAATAATTTTAAAGTTGTATTACTATTTCAAGGCACAAATCTTATATTTGAGAAGTATATGAGTCCAGCCTCACTCATATACCAAAACCGTTACTAACGCTTTTAGGTATATAGATGGAAACTGAGTTAAATAATAAGATAGATTTTGAAAAAATGTGCAGTTCGGAGCTACTGGATTATATTTCCTTTAAGTCAGAATATCCAAATGAAGCGGAACAGGCATTTTATGAATTTTGCCGTCGATTTGAAAAAAATGTAATTCAAAAGGCTGAAGTATATTCTTCAAAATTTGGCTATAGTGAGGTTATAGCTTTAGAAATAGCACATTGTGCTTTTGCCCGAGTTTGGAAATACCCAAGCTTTAATTTAGAAAAAGCAAAAAGCAAAGATGTAAATAAAGCAATATTATTGTGGTTGTATCCAATAATGTACACACAACTAGTAAAATATGGTGAACAAAATACTTGTGCAGATCCAACAATTGATGAAGATTTATCAATTATTACTGATTTAGATGGACTTGTAGATAAAAAATCAGCTAGTGAAAATAAAGAAGATAGAAAAAATTTAAAAATTAAGTTAGGAATTTTAGATAGTGCCTTTATTGGTCTGAGCGAAAAACATAAAATAATTTACCTAACTTATAAAGCATATGAAGTGCCAGGTAAAAATATTCCAAGAACTATAAGTAAAAAATTGCAGGACACACTTGAACTTACACAAGGAACAATAAGATTGTATAAAAGAGATGCTAATCTTCATGTAGAAAATTATATAAAGCAAAGAAATGGCAGAAAATAATAAACATATCTTCGATTTAGAAATTTTAGATCATTATCTATGCTCAACAGGCTTTATATGCCCTACTAATGAGCTTCAGCTAGATTTATTTGAAAAACTATATGACGGTTTTGATTATAAATTAAAAGATGCGACAATTGATGTTTCTGCCATTATTAATAATCAATTAAGTAAAAAGTCTGTTATTCGGATTTTCAATGAAGATAATTTAGATGAAATAAAAGAATTAAAAATGGCTGCAAGAAAAGGAACTCAAGGCCTATCACAGGATATTATTGATAAAATGTATGGAAAACATCGAAAAAAATCAGATGATACCAAATAACCCACTCTTAACCATTAAACATTTAGCCGAATCAATAGCTTTAGAATTTCCTGACACAATTACTCCCTTATATCTTATCCTCGAAGAAGAAGAATTAGATTTATTTTTTGATTCATATGGTGATGGTTTTGATGGAATGACAATTTATGATGACTCTAAGTTTTTCATACATATAAATACTTCCAGAGGTAACAAGCCCAATACAGCAAGAGCTCGCTTTACTATAGCACATGAGCTTGGTCATTATTTCATCAACCATCATAGAATTGGATTAAAAAAAGGGTTATTATCACCTCACCCATCAAAAAACTATGAAGATACTCATTTTAGAATTGAAAGAGAAGCCGATTATTTTGCTTCTTGCTTATTAATGCCGGAAGAAAGGTTTAAAAAACACATTCAAAGAAAAAAATTTGATTATTCAATTATTAAATCTTTGTCAGAACATTTTCAAACGAGTATTACGGCTACAGCAATTCGATTTGCCGATATTGGAAACCATCCTCTTATGATAGTCTTTGCAGAGAATGGAAAAATTAAATGGCGGTGGAATAGCGAAGATTTTCCATTTAAATATTTATTATATAGTGATAAAATTCCCGAGAATTCTGTAATGGGAGAATATTTTTATCAAAGCAAACAGCCAACCGGAACTGAAGATATTTGGCCTATGGACTGGTTTAATTATGTCAAAGATGATGATGAATATAGAAGGTTTAAAGAACATTGCATTCCTCATAAAAATTTAGCATTGAGTATTATTTGGGAAGCTAAATAATGAATTCTTATTTTTGAGGATATTACAATTATTTGCGACAAAATATTTAATTTTATCATTTATTAAATATCTTCGTAACATTATAAGCCAAAACTAATTATTTACCCGCCATGAGAAAAAAGCTGCTCTACACTGCTACCCTATTCTTTACACCAGTTTTACAAAAGCTAGATACCATTAATCCTTTATTAGGAATTAAACTGGATTTTCAGTTTTTCATAATTTGCTTATCAATACTACTACTCATTCGCATTATAGCCATAATCTATTTTTGTTTAGCTATTATAAATTGGATTAATACAGGATTTCAGTTAAGTAAATTTCCTCCCGTTATTATTAGTGCTATTGCGATTTTAGGCTTAAACTATTCCATAAAAGTAATTAAAAACAACTGGACCAAAAAAACTCAAAAGAGGATTCAGAGCATACCAAATGCATTATTGAGGTAAACTTTTACTTAAATACATCCCTATCCTTTAAACAGTATTTAATTAAGTCATTTTTGTTAGTAATAGATACTGGGCACAACTTTTGCTGTCTATAAAAAAATTCGTTTTGCATGAATTTTCAATAAAGTTATTTACAAATAGTAATTATTTACTAACTTTGTACTTATGAATAAGTTACAGGAACTAAAGAAACATTTAAAACAGGGAAAAGTATACCGGAGGGCTGATTTATCCAAGTGGTCTAAATCAGTTGACCGCCATTTGGAGGAACTTTTGAAAGATGGGACTTTGCAGAAGCTTTCGCAAGGGCTTTACTTTTATCCTGAATCTACCGCCTTTGGGCAAGCACCACCTGAAGAGGAAGTATTGGTGCGCTCTTTTCTGAAAGACAGTCGTTTTTTAGTTACCTCCTTAAACGCATATAATGCCCTGGGTGTAGGAACCACACAGCTCTATAACCAAAAAACGGTTTACAACCACAAACGCCATGGTGATTTTACTTTGGGTGGAAAAACATTTTCTTTTAGGGTAAAGCCTCATTTTCCACGTAAGGCTACACCGGAATTTCTATTGGTAGATTTACTTAATAATCTTGACCTGCTTGCGGAAGATCCTACTGAAGTGCTTGCAAAAGTGCGTTCACGAGCCACAACCATGGATACCAAAAAGCTAAAAAAATCGCTCGTGGATTATGGCAATGCCAAAACAAAAAAACTGCTGGAACCAGTTATAGCTGCCTAATATGTCTGATTACTTGCACAACCATAAAGATTTTGCCGCACTCCTACGCATTGTTGGCAATGAAATGAATATTGAACCTGGTCTTATAGAAAAAGATTACTGGATAATGCATGTGCTGTATGGACTCAAGCAACAGGGTTATCAATTTGAATTAAAGGGAGGAACTTCTCTTTCTAAAGGGTACGGAATTATACACCGGTTTTCGGAAGACATTGACATTCATATTAAGCCTCCTGTTGAAATGAATATAAATGAAAACCCGAAAAATAACAAACCAAACAATATTGAAGCGCGGAAAAATTTTTATGACTGGCTTTCACAAAGTATAAAAATTGACAGTGTTATTTCAGTTGAAAGAGACACTTATTTTGATGACATTCCTAACTATCGCAGTGGCGGTATACGATTGCATTATGAAACCATGACGGATCAAATTGCTGGATTGAAAGAAGGTATTCTTCTGGAAGCGGGATTTGACAGAGTTACCCCAAACAATAGTATTACAATATCTTCATGGGCTTATGAAAAAGCAGTTACGAGTAATGTTAATATTATTGACAACAGGGCAATAGATATTGCCTGCTACCACCCCGGCTATACTTTTGTGGAGAAATTGCAGACCGTAGCGACTAAATTCAGACAGGAACAAGAAACCGGCGAAGAACGTCAAAATCTTATGCGACAATATTATGATATTTTCAGTTTACTTGGAAATATTCAGGTTCAGGAATTTATTGGGTCTAATGAATATCTTGAGCATAAAAAGGCAAGATTTCCAAAGCCTGATTTTGACATCCCTATTGTCGAAAACGAGGCATTCTTACTGACTGATAAAGAACTTAGAAATCGTTTTAGAGAGCGATATGAAAAAACTGCTGCACTTTATTATAATGGGCAACCGGATTTTGAAGAAATGCTTGCTGTGATTGGACAATGGGTTGAAAAGTTATAACTACACATTATGAAGCATTATAATTTTTATTAGTATGAGATTCATTCTATGCTAACTTTTACCTTTCTTTTTATCGCCGCTTTTTTGCGGTGATTTAATTGATTTTTCGCCGCACTGTGAGCACTAAACTTGTAAAAAAAAGAAATTCAGGCATCAAAATAGTATCAAAATTCTTTCTAAACATGTTCAAATTTTGGCCTGATTTGCAGCATTTTATTTGGTCAAATTCCCAATTATATCTATCTTAGCACTATAAGATTTGAAGCTATTTGCAGTACAGATGCAAAATCGAGACCCTTGTTTTTTTGGTTACTTGTAACCCTTATAAATAAACGGATTAGTTAGGATGTTCGAATCCTGCTCTCCCCACAAAAATAAAACCAGTAAATTCTATTTACTGGTTTTTTGTTTTTATACTATTTAGAATTTTAGAAATAATAAAGTTTCCTAATTAGATTATTTAGGTAAAACGTAGATTTAAACAATTAGGGTAGTAAACCATACTTTTGTTTTACCAAACAAGTTATAGCATCTATATGCACCATTTCAAACTCATTTGAAGCAATATATTTCCAAAGCGCGTCAATAATTACTAATACAATTTCGGCTTCTAATTCTGGATTTGGGTAACCTAATTCGGAAAAGGCTTTTGCTAGCATTTCATTACTAGATGTCATGAAATGTTGATGGTGCATCATGGCAAGAGCATTAAGAGGAGTAATTTTATACTGCATCTGCCAAAAATCCTTGTTATTTAGTACGAGAACTTTCGGCAAATCCAGTAAATTAGAAATATAATTTTGAGGCGAATCATATTCTACATGTTTTGCTACTAGCTTGGTTGCCTCTCGATAGCCACATTTCAAAATTTCTTCAATGAGTTTGTCTTTACTTTTAAAATGCTTAAAAATTAAAGCTTCAGACACATTAGCTTCCACTGCAATTGTTCTAGTAGAAGCTGCCTTGGTCCCTAGTTCTGTAAAGACTTTAAGGGCGGCATTTAATATGTCTTGTTTTTTACTCATTTTTATTGAGACGTATTTATTTAGATTACACTCGCTCTAAAATCACAGCGTAGCCTTGCCCTACTCCTACGCACATGGTAGCTAATGCATATTTACCGTTCTTTTTATGTAACTCTAAAGCAGCCGTGTAGATAATTCTAGTACCCGACATACCTAGAGGGTGTCCTAAAGCAATGGCACCTCCGTTTGGATTAATTCTAGGGTCATCATCTTGCAAACCTAATGCACGAGTACAAGCCAAAGCTTGAGCAGCAAATGCCTCATTAAATTCCATTACATCAATATCATCTAGAGTCAACCCCGCTTTTTTCAGCGCTTTTTGAGTCGCTGTAACAGGTCCAATTCCCATGATTCTTGGTTCTACACCTGTTACTGCCGAAGCTACAATTCTAGCCAAAGGTTTTAAACCGTATTGCGCTACCGCTTCTCCCGAGGCCACATAAATTGCCGCTGCTCCATCGTTTAACCCTGATGCATTTCCGGCAGTTACTGTTCCATCCTTTTTAAAAGCTGGTTTTAAATTACCTAACGATTCCAAAGTCGAATTTCCTCTGATAAATTCATCCTTTGAAAAAACTAACGGTTCGCCCTTTCTTTGAGGAATGGCAACCGGAACTATTTCTTCGCTCAATCTTCCATTTTCGGTAGCTGCAGCTGCTTTTAATTGAGAAGCCAAAGCGAATTTATCCTGGTCTTCTCGAGAAATACCATACATTTCTACTAGATTTTCTGCGGTAATTCCCATGGGATCCGTTCCGTACGTGGACTGCATTTTAGGATTAACAAAACGCCATCCAAAAGAAGAATCTTCCACTTTTGAACCAGTCCAGTTTAATTGGCTTATGGGTGTAGGATAAATTATTTTACAGCTTTTATCTAAAGTTTCAATTCTGCTTTCAAGATAATTACATAATAAGTCATTAGACATTATTATTGCCACTTTATAGTCATGCGAACTGCAAAGTCTATTATCATAGTTCATTAAATAACAATCATCTAATGAAACGTAATTATCGTTATTTCTTAAAAATTATTCATTGTCTTTGAATGAAGCTCTTGAACGATAGTATTGATAAAAATCTTTATTGTTTTTTGAATATTGATAAATCTTATATAATACTGGCGGTTTCAAGACCTTAATGCAACAAGGTCTTGAAACCGCCTTCTTCAAAATATTAGCTATGGAAGATTCTATAAATCATAGCGTTAAATCTTAACTATCTATTTAAAAAGTGAGAGACTACAGACTGTTTATTCTTTCAAAAGATTCTTTAGCGGCCTCGTAACCAATGTTGAAAATCATCTCCATTTTTTGTTTATTGGTTTCAAAAGTGCCAAAATTGACTAATTCTTCCGGTTCAATAATCCAATCGCAATTATTGAATTTTTGTAGATTAGAATTTGCCGACAACAAATCGAAGGCTCTGGCTGTCACGGCACGAATTGAAGATAAATCGCTAGCATCAATTTTTTGAATTGGACTTACATAAACTCCAATTAAAAATTCGGAACGGCCTTGTAAAATATCTGTGGGAAAATGGTTTAAAATCCCACCATCACTATATAAATTGCCGTTGATTACATGCGGAGACAATATGCCGGGAAAAGAAGAAGAAGCCAACACAGCATCGATTACTTTGGTTTTATGACCAAAAACTTTTAGTTTTCCTTTTACCAAATCGGTTGCGGTAATGTGTGTTTCTATTTTTAAATCGCCAATGGTTTTGTCTCCAAAAACATCTTTAAAATAAGATTCGAAAGCCGTCGTGTCTATCAATCCAGCTTTTTTAAAGGTAAAATGTTTCCAATTGAAAAAATAAATCGATTGGAACCACTCTAAAATTTCATCAGGCGACTTTCCTTCTGCATACAAAGCTCCTACAATTGCTCCGGCACTAGTTCCAGCAATCTGTGAAGGTTTTAAGTTTTGCTCTTCTAAAAATTTCAAAACACCCGCATGTGCCAATCCTTTGGTACCACCTCCAGAAAGAACTAAACCAATAGAGTTTCGATTGATATTCATTGATGAATTTTATGCTTTAAACAAATGTAAGGGTTTATCCTCAAAAAGAACATAAAAAAAAACCTCGCTTTTGCGAGGCTTTGATTATTCTACAGCAAAGATAATTGTGACGTTAGCTGTGATTTCTATTTCTCCAATGGCCAAAGTCTCTTTCGGACTATTATCACTTAGAGCCTCTGCTCGCATTGCTTTAAAAACCGGTTGTGGATAATAGGTGTTTGAATTGTCGGTAATCAATAATACTTTACCAACTTTTTGACCTAAAGCTTCGGTATAATCTATTGCTTTTTGTTTTGCCACACCCGCAGCTTTTTTACGAGCTTCTGTTTCGTATTGTGCTAGTTTAGACGATTTAAACTCTACACCATTAATATTAGTAATACCTGTATCAGTCAATCCCATCATAAATTCGTCATACTTTTTCAAATCTTTCAACGTCACAGTCAAAGTTTGATTGGCAACATAATTGTATTTCTTTTTTACATAATCGTAAGACTTGTGCAAACTTACTTGCGCTGTTTGAAAATCCGATTGTGGGATGTTATTTTTTTTGATGTACTTAATGACTTTATCAATAGTTTCATCATTCAATTTTTTAACTGTAGCGGCGTCTTTTCCTGAATTTTCCACACCAATTGTAATAGTTGCAATGTCCGGAGTTACTTTAATTTTTCCTTCACCAGACACATTAATCTGAGGAATTGCATTTTCTTTTGAAATTTGTGCCTGAGTCATCACTGTAAAAAAGGTAGCTAAAATTACTATTAGATTTTTCATAATATTTCGTTTTCTAGTTGTTTTTCAAAAGTTGTGCCAATTATAATTTCCCTGTTTTCTCCAGAACAAATAAAATAACAATAGGAATCGCTAAAAGCAGCACCATGAATAAATTATCCGTTACTAAAGAAGGTACTTTCATTAGAGTTATCGCATAACCTCCTATGGCCCCTCCAAAATGCGCCGTATGTCCTATGTTATCATTTTTAGCTTTCATCCCGTAAATAGAATACAACAGATAACCAATACCAAAAAGATAAGCCGGTATAGGAATAGGTATAAAAAACAAATACAAACTCATATCCGGATTCAGTAAAATAGCCGCATATAATACTCCCGTTACCGCTCCAGAAGCACCAACAGCTCGGTATCCATAATCATTTTGATGAAAATATAATGTCAATAAGTTACCACTGATTAGACTCCCTAGGTAAATTAACACAAAAGAGAAACTTCCCATGTATCCGATGACTACGGGAGCAAACATGAATAAGGTAAACATATTAAAAAACAAATGAGCAACATCGGCATGCAAAAAAGCAGAAGTAAACATACGGAATTGTTCTCCGGCGCGGATGCTTCCAATGTGAAATTCATTTTTTCTAAAAAAGTATAGATCGTTAAAGGCTTTAAAACTTACTAAGACATTAGCTACAATAATCGCTATTAAAAAAGGATTCATAGATTAAATTTTATGTAAAGATACCAAAAGCATTTGAAACAAGATAACGGTCAAAACCAGAATAAAACTTATATTTGTCCCAAAAATCAACTTATGCAATTTTTAGTATTTGCTATTATATATCCTATGTTGTGGCTTATTTCGAAGCTACCTTTCCGATTGTTATACCTTTTATCTGACGTTGTATTTTTTCTGGTTTATTACATCATTGGCTACAGAAAAAATACAGTTCGAAAAAATTTGGCTTTAGCCTTACCGCATTTATCTGAACAGGAACGGTTAATCATCGAAAAAAAATCGTTTCAGCATTTGTGCGACATGTTTCTGGAAATGATAAAGACTTTAAGTATTACGAAAGAAGAAATTGAAAAAAGATTTTCTTTTGCCAATTTTGATGTATACCTGGATCTAGAAAAAAAAGGAAAAAGTATTGTACTATTGGCGTCTCATTATGCCAGCTACGAATGGTTAATTTCCATGAATCATTACATTAATTTTAGAGGAGTAGGAATTTACAAGAAAGTAGCAAATCCTCACTTTGACAAATTAGTAAAAGACATCCGTTCTAAATACAAAGCTCATTTGGTAACTACTAAAGAAACCAAAGCTACCATCCAAAAAGATCATAAAGAAGGAAGATTGTGTGTCTATGGCTTTGCGAGTGATCAAACTCCAAGAAGATCTCCTAAAAATTACTGGTCTACGTTCATGGGAATCGAAACTCCGGTTCATGTAGGTGCTGAATTGTTGGCCAAACAATTTGATATGAATGTGATTTTTTTGAAAGTTAAGAAAGTAAAACGTGGGTTTTACGAGGCGACCTTCGAAGTTTTAGCAGAAGGAAATACCAAAAGCATACCCGATTATCAAATCACAGAAACTTATCTTCGTAAAGTAGAAGCACAAATATTAGAAACACCAGAATACTATCTGTGGACACACAAAAGATGGAAACATCGAAAATAATACACAAAAAAAGCTCGGAAAAACCGAGCTTTTTTTGTGTATTATATGGTAAACCATTTATGAATCAATTCTTTTTCTACTTTTTGAGCCTCTTTATGTAGATACTCGTTTGTTGCAGGATTGTAATTATAATCTTTGGCCCACTCCTTATGGTTTTGTGCCAATTTCCTGATAGATTGACACACATACTCAATCTCAGCATTGGTAGTCGTTGGGTGAATCGACATACGTATCCATCCTGGTTTTTGAACCAAATCTCCTGAATCAATATTGCAAGTAATCGCATTGGAGGTTTCCTGATCTACATGGAGTAAATAATGTCCATACGTCCCTGCACAACTACAGCCACCGCGGGTTTGAATTCCAAAACGATCATTTAACAATTTCACCCCTAGGTTATAATGCAAATCGTCTATGTAAAAAGAAATAACTCCCAATCGATCTTTGTGTTGACCTGCCAAGATGTTAATATTTGATTCTTTGGATAATTCATCAAAAATATAATCGACAATCTCATGTTCTCTTTGCAGAATATTATCGACTCCCATTTTTTCTTTCAATTGAATAGCCAATGCTGTTTTAATTACTTGTAAAAACCCCGGAGTTCCACCATCTTCTCTATCCTCTATATTATCAATATATTTGTGTTCTCCCCAAGGATTAGTCCATGACACAGTTCCTCCTCCTGGGCAATCCGGCACATTGTTCTTGTATAAATTTTTATTAAAAATTAATACACCAGAAGTTCCTGGTCCTCCTAAGAATTTATGCGGCGAAAAAAAGATCGCATCCAAATAAGCTTCAGGATCTTCGGGGTGCATATCTATAGTTACATAAGGACCTGAACAAGCAAAATCTACAAAACAAACACCTCCATTTTGATGCATCCATTTGGCTACTTCGTGATAAGGAGTTTGAATCCCAGTAACATTGGAACAAGAGGTCATCGAGGCAATTTTAAAACTTCTGTCTTTGTATTGCTCCACTAATTTTTTAAAATTCTCCATAGAGAACAAACCTTCCTCATCGGCTGGAATCACAACCACATCTGCAATCGTTTCTAACCATGAAGTCTGATTCGAATGGTGTTCCATGTGTGAAATAAATACGATGGGACGTACTTCTTGAGGGATATTGGTGAATTCTTTTAAATTTTCAGATACACGCAATCCTAAAATACGTTGAAACTTATTTACCACACCAGTCATTCCCGTACCGTCAGTAATTAAAACATCATTTGCATTTGCGTTTACATGATTTTTGATAATGTGGCGCGCTTGATGATACGCCATTGTCATTGCTGTACCCGAAACCGTGGTTTCTGTATGAGTGTTGGCTACAAACGGTCCAAAATCGTTGATGATTTTCTCTTCAATTGGACGGTACAAACGACCTGAGGCGGTCCAATCCGTATAGATTATTTTTTGAGTTCCAAAAGGGGATTGAAACTCTTGATTGATTCCGATTATTTGATCTCTAAACTGTTTAAAATAGAGCTCTAACGAGGTATTTACCGTATTGGTCGACATTGTGTTGAAATTTGTGTCAAATATACATTTTTTACCAATTTTATAACGTTATTTTCTTTGTTTTATCCCTATTTTTGAAAAGTAAAATTCCAACCTCTAATTGAAGATTATCATGCCGTTCATACCCCAAAATACATTCACCCAATCTTTACCGGGAGATCCGGAAACATCTAATGAAGTACGTAAAGTTTTTGGCGCTTGTTATTCGTTCGTAACTCCAACGAAACCCGTTAATCCTACTTTAATTCATACTTCAAAAGAAGTTTTTCAAAATATTGGTTTACAATACACTAAAGAAAACAAAAATCATTTTACTGATCTTTTTTCCGGTGCTATTATTTTAAAAAACACTCAGCCCTATTCCATGTGTTATGGTGGACATCAGTTTGGAAATTGGGCAGGGCAATTGGGAGACGGTAGAGCTATTAATTTATTTGAAAGTAATGGCTACACCGTTCAATTAAAAGGAGCTGGAAAAACTCCATATTCAAGAACTGCCGATGGCTTGGCAGTATTGCGTTCTTCAATACGAGAATATCTTTGCGCCGAAGCGATGCATCATTTAGGAGTTCCTACTACCCGCTCGCTATCTTTAATATCTAGTGGAAACAAGGTATTACGTGATGTTTTGTACAATGGAAACCCTGCCTACGAACAAGGAGCTATTGTTGCGCGTGTAGCACCTTCCTTCATTAGATTTGGAAATTTCGAAATTCACGCTTCGAGAAACGATATAGCTACTTTGCAACAATTGACCGATTACACCATTTCTCACCATTTCCCTGAAATTTATTCCGAAGGAAAACAGAAATATCTAGACTTTTTTCAGAAAGTAGTACAATCGACTTTAGCTATGGTTTTACACTGGCAACGAGTTGGTTTTGTTCATGGCGTTATGAATACTGATAATATGTCGATTCATGGTATTACCATAGATTACGGACCTTATGGCTGGCTCGAAGATTTTGATCCCGATTGGACTCCCAACACAACGGATCGTGAATACCGCCGCTATCGTTTCGGAAATCAGCCAGAAGTCGCTTTATGGAATTTATATCAATTAGCTAATGCTTTGTATCCATTACTTCAGGAAAGCGATGGACTTCAACGTATTTTAGAGCAATATCCTATCGACTTTGAAAGAGGTTATCAACAAATGATGCTTCGAAAATTAGGATTAGAAAACACCATAGAAAATGAAGATAAATTTTTAACAGAACTTACTCAAAATCTTAAAGTTACCTCTACTGATTTTACTATTTTCTTTAGATTACTTTCAACAATAAAAAAAGAAGATACCTCAAGTATTGCTTTAGATAAAATATCCAGTTCTTTTTATTATCCTGAAAGAATCACCGAGGCTATGAAAAGACAATGGTTGGATTGGTTTAGCGTTTATTTAAACCGATTACAAAACGAACTGCTTACGGATGAAGAGCGAAGCAAAAATATGAATCAGGTAAATCCCAAATACGTCCTTAGAAATTATATGGCTCAATTGGCTATTGAAGAAGCAGAGAAAGGAAATTATCAATTAATAGACGAGCTATTTACGCTCTTACAAAAACCTTATGACGAACAACCGGATTATGAAAGATGGTTTACCAAACGTCCCGAATGGGCCAAAACCAAAATTGGCTGTTCTATGCTATCCTGTAGTTCGTAATTAATCATACCAATTCATTTTCATTACTCATTGCACCATTATTAGTCAATTTTGTAAATGAAAACTAGAAATTGAATTATGAAAATTTTAGTTAAATTGCTAAATAGAATACCATAAATTAGAGAAACGATGCAACAAAAAACACATTATAGTAACGGTCAAATTATTTCAACTCTGGAGGATAATGTGCTCACCTTTTTCTATAAAAATGGGATTATTAAAGCCAAAGGACCTTATATCAACAATCTTATGGAAGACGAGTGGCTTTTTTATCGTGAAAATGGTGATTTATGGCAAATTGGTCATTTTAAAAATAATATGAAACATGGAAATTTTACTCGTTATGACCGCAACGGTGCCATAGAATACAACGAAAATTTTCTCGACAACAAAAAGGTCAAATAATTAAATTTATCCAGAATAGCCATAGATTTTATTTTGGCCTATTTATTGATTATTCACATTTAAACTTGAAACGTTTTTTTAAAACAAACAATAATTTTTATATTTGACGTTATAACCACTTAACCTATAACAACTATGAAAAATTTAAGCAGAACATTTATTATTGCACTTTTTCTATTTTTAATTATCCCTGACAATCTATTTTCACAAGGACCACCACCATGGGCACCTGCACACGGTTATCGCGCTAAAACAAGATATGTGTATTTCCCTGATAGAAATTTCTATTATGATCTAAACACGCGCAACTATATTTATCTTAGCGGTTCTAATTGGAGAGTGAGTGCTACTTTACCAAAACTTTTCATTGGTATAAATCTAGGTAAAAGCACACAAATTGAATTAGATTTTGTTGGAGAAAGACCTTACAGAGAAAACCATGTTCATGTTGTAAAATACAAAAAACCTAAGAAAGTGAAAGCTCACAGACATCATCATCGCCACCATGATGATCATGATCACGACCACCATGATCACGGAAGAGGAAATGGTCATGGCAGAGGACACGGAAGACATTAAAAAACAACCCTGAACATAAGTTCAGGGTTATTTTTTTTTAAATACCAGCGATTACTTTTAATTCGCCAACAAAACGCTCTGCCAAATCATCTGCAGCAGATTGCGTAGAAGCTTCGGTATAAATTCGAATTATAGGCTCAGTATTTGATTTTCGCAAATGCACCCATTCAGAAGCAAAATCAATTTTCACTCCATCAATTGTAGAAATCTCTTCTGCTTTGTACTGCTCAGTCATCTTTGCTAATACAGCATCTACATCGATTTGAGGAGTCAATTCGATTTTATTTTTACTCATAAAATACTGTGGATAAGACGCTCTTAACTCAGCTACTGTCTTTTGCTGATTTGCTAAATAGGTCAAAAATAATGCTACTCCCACTAACGCATCCCTTCCGTAGTGCAGTTCAGGATAAATAATACCTCCATTACCTTCTCCTCCTATTATCGCATTTGTAGCTTTCATTAACTCAACTACATTGACCTCACCTACAGCACTCGCTTGATAACTTCCCTTGTGTTTTTCGGTAATATCGCGTAAAGCTCTAGAAGAAGACATATTCGAAACCGTGTTTCCTGGTGTTTTACTCAAAACATAATCGGCTACAGCAACCAAAGTATATTCTTCTCCAAACATTTCACCATCGTTAGAAATAAACGCCAAACGATCTACATCGGGATCCACCACGATTCCAAAATCAGCCTTTTCTTCTTGGACTAATTTACAAATATCTCCCAGATGTTCTTTCAATGGTTCTGGATTGTGAGGAAAATGACCATTAGGTTCACAGTATAATTTCACCACTTCAACGCCCATTTGTTCCAACAACTTCGGAATAATAATACCACCCGAAGAATTCACACCATCTACCACTACTTTGAACTTTTTCTGAGCTACAGCTTCCACATCTACTAGAGGTAAATTCAAGACTTCATCGATATGAATGTCCATGTAAGCATCATTATGAATTACTTCACCTAAAAAATCGACCTCTGAAAAATCAAACGCTTCCGATTCGGCAATTTCAAGGATTTTAGCACCTTCAGAACCGTTTAAAAATTCACCTTTAGCATTCAATAATTTTAAAGCGTTCCATTGTTTCGGGTTATGAGAAGCCGTAAGAATAATTCCACCATCCGCTTGTTCTAAAGGAACAGCCACTTCCACTGTTGGAGTCGTAGACAATCCCAAATCGATTACATCTATCCCCAATCCAACTAAAGTATTTACCACTAAATTATGAATCATAGGACCGGAAATACGAGCATCACGACCTATACACACTTTTAGTTTCGTCTTGTTACTATTTTGTTTTAAAAAAGTTCCATAAGCCGATGCAAATTTCACAGCATCCACAGGAGTCAGGTTCTCCCCTACTTTTCCACCAATAGTTCCCCTAATTCCTGAAATAGATTTTATTAACGTCATATTTTAAACACGAATTAATTACAAAATACAAATATAAAGGTTACCAAGTTCTATCAAATACAGTTGCAAAAGATTTTTTAACAAATACCAATACCAACTGAAAGTTTGTATATTTGATTACTTAAGACTATGAATAGATGAATTTCTTAGCACATACCTATCTTTCAGGCGAAAATGAACTTTTGCGCATTGGTAATTTTATGGCTGATGGTATACGTGGGCATCAATACCAAAACTATCCTATAGAAATTCAGAAAGGAATTTTATTACATCGTAGCATTGATACTTTCACTGATGCTCATCCTATTTATAGACAAAGTAAACACCGTCTTCATGAAAAATACGGGCATTATTCCGGAGTAATCATGGATATTGTATACGATCATTTTTTAGCGAAAAATTGGTCACAATACCACCCTGAAAATTTAAAAAACTATACTCAAAACTTTTATCAATCTTTATTAAAAAATCATGGACTCCTCAATGAAAAAACACAAAAAATGATTCCGTACATGATTGCGCGCGATTGGTTTAATAGTTATGCCACTTTGGAAGGCTTAAAAATGATTTTATTTCAAATGGATCATCGAACTCATCAACGCGTTCACATGCAAGAAGCTATCCATGAAGTGAAAGAATTTTATACAGAATTTGAAACTGAATTCAGTCTTTTTTTTGATAAGCTAGAAAAGCATTGTCAAGAAAAAATATCCGAATTGAATCATAATTATTTATAAGTTTTTCATTACACTTTTTTATTTAATAAATATAATTACATTTGTATACAAGCGAAGAAAACTATTTTAAAAAACGAAGTACACTTTTTTAAATAGTATTTTGTAACTTATTGAAAAACAATAAAAAACTAAAAAACACCCGTAATAAGGTTCGCCTATTTACGAGTTGGCGGTAATTTTACCAAACAGAATGTTGAACATAAAAAAGTATAATCCGATGAAGCTATAAGTAACTGTCCAAAATAAACAACGTAAAACTTTTTCATTGCTTTCGAAAAGTAGTGAAAATTTCTATTATCAACATTTAAAAATTAGAAAAATGACACAGTTACAAATGATTGACAAAACAAAATATATAGCTCAACAAGACGAAAATGTTTCCGCCGTTTTTATGTATGGTTCATTTACCAAAAACGAAGGAGACAAATATTCTGACATCGAATTTTACATCTTCTTGAAAAATAAAGAAAATTTCTCGACAGAAAAATGGGTAAATCAAATTCATCCTTTGGCTTTATATTTTACAAACGAATATGGAAGTGAAGTTGCTATTTTCGAGAATATGGTCAGAGGAGAATTCCATTTTTTAAAAACGGAGGAAATTGAAATTATCAAATCTTGGGACGGAATTGTTGAATTTAGCGATTTTGACCAAATGAACCTAACCGACAAAGATGGACTTTTAAGGAAAACGCTTAATCAAATCAAAACGAAATCGCCTGAAAGAATAACAAATGAAAATATTTTGTGGTTAAGCCAATCATTACTGAATGTTGTACTGACAACAAGCAACTTGATTAAACGAGAAGAATTTGCTCACGCTCATCACAGTTTATCAAATGTGCAGAAATACTTGCTTTGGCTTATAAGAGCAAGAACAAGCAAAACGCAACATTGGGAAAGTCCGACTAAAAGTCTCGAAAAGGACATTGACACGATTTGGTATTCAGCGTATAAAAAAGTAACATCAGATTTAAATCCCAAAAACATCATTTTGGCTTTTGAGAACTCATTAAATTTATCGGAAAAACTATTTGATGAACTAAATATTGAACCCAAACTGAAAGAAATCCTACACAAAATAAGATAAAAAAACTACCGCCAACATCGGTTTTGCAAAAGAGCGGGTTAAGTGGTTAATTCAAGGTTTGTGCATTTAATCCGCAAAACCATTTTTTATTTGCTTTTAAAATGTAAATTAGCAAATAGAAAAAATGGTTTTGCTTAAGTTAGTTCAAAATTGAAAGTTTAGTCTTTCTAATCCGCTCCTTCGCAAAGCCGCAAAACGTTAGCTGTAATTTTACTGCAACAAAATCACCCAAAGAAAATTAATTTACATAATGATACTTTTAATTAATGCAAAAACATATAGTTTTATATCTAAAGTTGAGTTAACAGAATTTAAATTGAATCAGAAAATAGAAAACTATGTATCAACTGATAGGTTTTCAGAAACGAATGAACTAATTGATAAATTTTCAACTCAATTTAATTTAATGCAACATCAAATCATAAAATTAGAGTCAGAATTAAATGATAAAAATATACAATATGTTGGATTTGTTCCTGGAAAATTTTCTGAATTCTCATCCTTCCCAATCTATTTAGATATCAAAAATACCCGAGGAAAGTTAATTTATTGGAAAGATTGGGATTACATTTTTCAAAAAATAGAAGACAAATATTATTTATGGTGTTTCTTAGGTGGAATTGCTGATATACAGCGTGAAATTGAGCTAAGTGATGAACAAACACAAAACTATCATAATTTAGGAATAGAATATATTGACAGACTAATCACTGATCTAAAAAAACTCAACGATTCTGAAACCTATAAAAAAGCTATTGAAGAAAATCGAGAAGTTTATAAAAACTACAGCTAACAGCGGTTTGTTTCAAGTGGCGGTTTAGTGATAATCCGAAAACGCCGTTGTAAAATTTAATAATTAGTTTATATTTGTGTTGGCTTGGTGTTAAAATCGCCACCTAAAAACAAGCCACAGAACGTTGGCGGTAATTTTACCAAACAGAATGTTGAACATAAAAAAGTATAATCCGATGAAGCTATAAGTAACTGTCCAAAATAAACAACGTAAAACTTTTTCATTGCTTTCGAAAAGTAGTGAAAATTTCTATTATCAACATTTAAAAATTAGAAAAATGACACAGTTACAAATGATTGACAAAACAAAATATATAGCTCAACAAGACGAAAATGTTTCCGCCGTTTTTATGTATGGTTCATTTACCAAAAACGAAGGAGACAAATATTCTGACATCGAATTTTACATCTTCTTGAAAAATAAAGAAAATTTCTCGACAGAAAAATGGGTAAATCAAATTCATCCTTTGGCTTTATATTTTACAAACGAATATGGAAGTGAAGTTGCTATTTTCGAGAATATGGTCAGAGGAGAATTCCATTTTTTAAAAACGGAGGAAATTGAAATTATCAAATCTTGGGACGGAATTGTTGAATTTAGCGATTTTGACCAAATGAACCTAACCGACAAAGATGGACTTTTAAGGAAAACGCTTAATCAAATCAAAACGAAATCGCCTGAAAGAATAACAAATGAAAATATTTTGTGGTTAAGCCAATCATTACTGAATGTTGTACTGACAACAAGCAACTTGATTAAACGAGAAGAATTTGCTCACGCTCATCACAGTTTATCAAATGTGCAGAAATACTTGCTTTGGCTTATAAGAGCAAGAACAAGCAAAACGCAACATTGGGAAAGTCCGACTAAAAGTCTCGAAAAGGACATTGACACGATTTGGTATTCAGCGTATAAAAAAGTAACATCAGATTTAAATCCCAAAAACATCATTTTGGCTTTTGAGAACTCATTAAATTTATCGGAAAAACTATTTGATGAACTAAATATTGAACCCAAACTGAAAGAAATCCTACACAAAATAAGATAAAAAAACTACCGCCAACATCGGTTTTGCAAAAGAGCGGGTTAAGTGGTTAATTCAAGGTTTGTGCATTTAATCCGCAAAACCATTTTTTATTTGCTTTTAAAATGTAAATTAGCAAATAGAAAAAATGGTTTTGCTTAAGTTAGTTCAAAATTGAAAGTTTAGTCTTTCTAATCCGCTCCTTCGCAAAGCCGCAAAACGTTAG